>CP070743.1:2451140-2456083 GCA_020348185.1 Nitrospirota bacterium | reverse complement strand
GTTGGCCGATCATGGCATCGGCGCATTGCGCAAGGACGCCGGCTTTGCCAAAGGGGTCAACATTCACAGTGGAGCAATTACGTGTCGTGCGGTGGCCGAAGCATTCGATAAGCTAAACCGCTATCGAGAACTGGAGTTTTAAAGGAAAGAGCGGGTTGAATAGTCCCTTGTCCTTCTTCGACTCGTTTACTTCCGGCAGGGAGCGTTGAGGATTGAAAAGAAAATCCAGGTTCAAAAGATTTGTGGGTGATATTCTTGAGCATACCCCCATTATCAAAATGATCGTGTTATCAATTGTTCTATGGATGAGTTTTTCAGCGGCTTTGTACATAGCTGAACGAGGGGTACAAGGTGCGAGAATAACTTCATATGGAGAGGCTTTGTATTGGGGAATCGCGGCGTTCTCGACTGCCGGGATTGCCGACTCACCCCGCTCAGGCATTTCTCAGATCATCGGCGGTATTTGGAGCATTCTCGGATCCGTTCTTTTTTTTGGAACAATCGTTGCGACCGTCACAACATATTTCATGCGCCCATTGCAGCGCCCCGCTAAAAGAATCATCGATACGATCGAATATAACCTTGAACAAATGGACGACCTCTCTATCGAGGAACTCCATTTACTGAAGAAAACGACGGATACCCTCATCGTTCACATGGAACAACAAAAAAAGCGCCACTTACCCAAGGGAGACAACAAGAATGTGACTAAATAAATGCCTGTCGTTATTTGTGTTTGGGCAGTACCAGCTGTAGAAATACATCATCGTAGCCGTGGAAGCGGGTTTAATGAACCACCGAAAACGACGGAAATGGAGCTAACCCATGATTTTTGAACAATTGAATCCTGGAGCATGTCGGACCTACCTGATTGGAGACGAGCAGAGCCACGAAGCCATCGTGGTAGATCCGGTGTTAGAACAAGTTCCACAGTATCTGAAGATGTTAGATCAGAAGAAGCTGAGACTCACTCATGCCATCGATACCCACACACACGCCGACCATATTTCTGGGGCGGCCGCCCTGAAGGACCAGGTAGGTTGTGAATATGTGATGCACGCGAAGGCCCCGGCCCGCTGTGTCACATTTCATCTGACTGACGGCTTTGAATGTCATCTGGGAAATCATCTCGTCAAGGTCCTCGCGACTCCGGGTCATACCCAAGATAGTATTACCTTAGTGTTTCATGACCGACTTTTGACCGGAGACGTCCTGTTTTTAGATGATGCAGGAGCGGGTCGAGACGACCTTCCCGGCGGGGATGCCGGAGCCCATTGGGAAAGCCTGCAGCGCATTCTCACCTTGCCAGAACACCTGATTGTCTACCCGGCCCATGAGTATCGGGATCGGCTCCCTTCTAGTCTGAAGGATCAGAAGGAGAGCAATCCGCTTCTCAAGCTCCCGACTAAACAAGCGTATGTTGATTACCTCGACAGCCTCCAACTTGGCCCGGCCGATTGGATGAAGGAAGTTCTCAAGGCCAACTATGCCTGCGCACGCGATCCCCAGGCTGCATGGATTCCCGTAGACGTTCCAGCCTGTGAAGTTAAAGGGACCTTAGAACAAGGCGTGAACGATCAACAGGTGGCTGCGATCCCTGTTGATGTGGTGAAGGAAAGGCTGAAAAGTCAAACACCACCGGTTATGTTGGATGTACGGACCCCCGGAGAATTCACGGGGGAACTTGGACATATTTCTCAGGCCATCAACATTCCTGTGACTGACCTGTCTCACCGGTTGGGCGAATTGGAGTCTGCGAAAGATAAAGAGATTATCACCGTCTGCAAAAGCGGGGGACGCGCTCACACGGCAGCCCAGATTCTCATGCAAGCCGGATTCTCCCAAGTCCATGTCATGATGGGCGGCATGCTGGCATGGAAGAAGTGAGGAAATTCAGTTACAGAACCAAGAATTGAGGGGTGAGAACAAGCTTTCTGGAATCTTCTTCTCCGACTCACTGTTGAAAGCGATTTTTTTCTACTCACAAGAAGCGAGGCGGTAATCCCCCTAAAAACAGCCATAGAGGCGATCATCTTCCCGTGTCGTCTGCTGCACAGGGTACCCGCGGCACCCGATGGGAAATGCAGGTCACAATTTCATAATTGATTGTGCCAAGCTTGCCTGCGAGCTCATCCGCGGTCACTTCCTCAGCCCCTTGTCGACCGATGATCTCCACTTCATCGCCTAATTCAACTATTCCCCGCAATGCCGTCACATCGATGAGCGTCATGTCCATGGTGATTCGCCCAACCTGAGGACATCGGACGCCCTGGACCAAAAGATCGAAATTATTGGAAAGGTTGCGATTAAGGCCATCCCCGTAGCCAACCGGAATCGTGGCAATGAGTGAAGGCCGCTTTGTGTGAAACGCGTGCCCGTAACTCAATCCCCGTCCAGCCGGAACTTCCTTCAGAAAAACGATGCGGGTTTTCCATTCCAGAATTGGTTCGAGTTCGCCGACCCGCGGATTGGTCATTTCCCACGACGGACGGAGGCCATAAATCGAAATCCCAGGACGAACGGCGTTAAAATACGAATCAGGCAAATCAAAAATCGCCGCGCTGTTTGCCAAGTGGTACATTTCAATTCCGTAGCCCTTTGTCTCTTTGACAACTTTTTTAAAGCGCTCGATCTGTTCAAGGGAAAAGCTCTTATCCGCTTCATCGGCTCTGGGGAAGTGACTCATCAACCCGCGGACTCGCAATCCACCAAGAGATTGACAGTGCTCAAGAAAAGGCTTCACCTCATTTGGATGAATGCCGACCCGTCCCATCCCCGTGTCCACTTTAATGTGAACCGAAATCTGTTTCCCGGCTTTAGCAGTTTCACGCGAAAGCGATTCGGCCATTGTGGGAGTAGAGATTGTCGGTTCGAAACCATGGGTCACCAGCGCCTCACTATGATCGGGGAGCGTTTCCGATAATACGATATATGTCGCTTGAACGCCTGCCTGAACAAGAGCCATACCTTCCTCCACATCGGCGACACCGAATGTGTGGTAACCCAGACTCATTAAATGACGTGAGACAATCTCTGCTCCATGGCCATAGGCATTCGCCTTAATGCAAGGCCACAGTGGTCGCGTTCCAACATGTTCCTGGAGAAGCCGCATGTTCTGCGTCAATCGGTCTAGATGAATGTAGGTCTTGGTCAGACGAATCGAATTGACACTCATTGTGTTCGCTTCATGACTCCTTCGGCAACATTTCATTCACGGGACGTTTCTTCACATACTCCGAGGTCGAAGCCCGAAGCAGCGCGCTATAGTTCAGCAAAAAGCTGAGTTCCTCCCCCACCCGATACGAACCTTTCGCTCGAGACACATCGACAACCAGATAGCCGCTCGAGCCACCCAGAATTGTGACCCCCGAATCAAGCGGAGTAAGCCCCTCCACCGTCACATCCTCACGCCCAACATTCAAGAGCGCTCGCTCAATATCCCCATCATCTTTAAAGGTAGGCAAACCACCGAACGCATCCTCTCCTCGTTCCACTATGGGCATTGATGGTTTTTTCTTGAGTTCGAGAATTTCGGCATGTAACAGGAAGGCATCTTGATAGGTGCCAGGCCACGGCCTTCGGTGGATCGTCTCGCGCCCTAACAAGATTGCCTCTCCGATTCGAGCGTGGTTTATTTTGCCGGACATCTCTTTGGAACCGATAAGCTCAAGCCCGCTGGAGTTCAAGCCGGAGATCAAGGGAAGCTGAAGTCCCAGTTTCTCCTCGACCTCCTTAGCAAGCCCAGCCAAACGATTCATATGCCCTTCATTGGGAACCACCCCTCCAAAGCACGCGAGATTCGTTCCCAAACCCTTGATTCGAATGTTGGGCAATTCCGATGCCTCCCGCATAAATTCCAATAAATCCTCTGGCGGGATCCCTTCCCGTAAGTCACCCAGTTCAACCATGAGAATCACATCATGTTTGTGACCGGAGCCCTGCGCCGCCTGCGAAAGCGCCCGCAGCACTGAAAGCTCAGAGTTCAAACTCAGATCAACAGTCTTCACGACTTCCTCCACCCCTGATAAGGGGGGAACCCGCAAGAGCATAAATGAAGTTTGAATTCCTGCGGCTTTGAGCCGGTGGATATTTTCCATCCGGGACTCTCCGATTGAGGAGACACCACCCCGCAGCATGGCCATGGCAACGTCCGGATTCCCGCAAGTCGCTTTCGTCACACCTGTCACCTCTATGTCATGCGACCGGCAGAGATTGACAATTGTTCGAGCGTTGTGTTGGATCTTGGAGAGATCTATCGTCAGGTAGGGATAAGCCAACGCATTCCTATTCGGCTTGGGGTTTGCGCAGTGCGCGTACCAAAAAGCTGGCAACGTCCCGGCCGGTTGTACCCCGACCAAAACCGGCATCCATTCCGCATTCCCGAGCTAACTCATCCGTCACTTGCGTTCCTCCCGCAAGCAACACCAAGTTGTCTCTTAGGCCTCTTTCCGTTGCCAGCCTGTGCAAGCCCCTCATGTTTTGTTCATGGACATGAGCATGGGTCACAATTGTCGAGATCAGCAACACGCAAGCCCCAGTTTCAACGGCTGCATCCAAAATCCGCTCAATAGAGACCGACGTCCCAAGGTCGTGACACAGAAAACCATATTTCTCAATTCCGCCGTGTTTGATATCAAGGATTTCATGAAGCCCCACCGAGTGTTCATCCTCCCCCACCGTTGCCGCCACCACCTGAATCTGACGTGGACGCACCCACGCTTCAATCTCATCATCCGGCAAGGGTTTTTCGCGCACAATCACCGGAAGCTCATTTCTGTCAATTACAACTTCAAGTATTCCTTTAATTTCGAACACACTACCTTCGGCAGGATGCATCATCCTTCGGCTCATCACCTCAGGTTCAACAAGCCCCATGCGTTTGGCCATTTCGAGGGCCGCCGCTTATGCCGTTGTGGAGTTCTCTGGCACAAAGATGGTCACAC
>CP070743.1:2443835-2451040 GCA_020348185.1 Nitrospirota bacterium | reverse complement strand
GTGCAGATACGGGTATAGACTCCAAAGGCATACACCTTGCCTTTCATATCTGTTTGCACGTCATAGAGGATGGAGCCGGGCGGTTCATCTTTCAAAGCGTCCTTGGTGGCGGCGACAAAACCACCATCGCCCCAAGCTACTAAAAACAACACCGATTGATTACAGCTCTCCCCGATCACAACCTTGTCGGTGGGTTTTGAGTCGACATCAATTGGAGTTGCGGAGCGATAGGCTCGCGGGACCTCAATATCGGTGTAGATGATCCCACAACCACCAAAAAGTACTGACCCCAAAACCAGAATAAGAACGATTCTGCTTGACCTTAGGTCATCCATTATAAAATCACCTCCCTAAAAATTCGTAAATGAGTGATCATTATGAGACTACCTAAAAGCTGAAGAACTCATCGATTTTCCCCTTATGATAATAGAAGGGGGTTGGGTGAGGATAGACCCCCTAATCACTCTTGAAAGCCAAGCTTTTTACAGAGGTTAAGAGTGTACGAGGAAGCCGTTGACTGCTCAATTTGATTGATGCACTATTGTAGTCCCTTTGATAGATTGGTTCAGCCAAGGTTAGTCGTCTCAGGCCCGGGTCTACAATTAATTCCATGATAGTAAGGTGGTATAGTGGAACGAAACGCAAGTCATGCTCTTGACTCTGTCGGCATCCCTCCTCCTGAGGTCAAATTATTTAGCCGAGCTTTTCCGACTATTTCACTGCGCGCGAGCCTTCAATGGGAACGGAGGGAACTTTTTCGTTTAGTCCTGCTCGTCCTCCTGTTTCTGGTCCTAGCCGCGTGCGCGAGCCCGTATCAAGCCATCCGAGTTCCTGCCTCCCAGGTCCAAGCGGATGTCGGCCGGAGCGCCGTCACCACTGGAGATGCGAGTTGGCCAACCCGTAACGTCCTCTTCGAGCAAGGCCTCTTCGACGAGTACAATGCGCACCCCGAAGCCGTCATCACAGAATTGCACCGGACCATGGTTGAGGAACATGGGAATCCCGACCTTCTCTTTGCCTTAGCCGAGCTTTCTTTTTTGCACGGGCAAGATGCCAGGAATCCCGAGTACGATCTGGCCACAGCGGTATATGCCTATGCCTTCCTATTTCCTGAGGGAGTTGGACAGGCTCCCGGGCGTTTCGATCCTCGCCTGCGCATTGCCGCGTCCCTGTACAATTGGGGACTGACGAGTGCATTCGAATCCGAAGACGGATCGGAGGTCATCCTTCGGGGCGGGAGGTTCACCTTGCCCTTTGGGTCGATTGACGTGGCATTCGATCCTGCCTCATTGCGCACTCATGACCGCGAACTATTTCAGTTAATGCCCACTTCAGAGTTGGAGGTGGAGGGCTTCGCGATGCGGTATCGCATGGCCGGACTGGGCTCTCCGCTTGCGGCCTCGACGAGACCCCTGGATGATTCAGATACGGGCAAGTTCGCGGTGGCGCCTCGACTCAAGATTCCGCTGACTGCTCTATTGCGGATCCCTAAAGCCAGAGAGCATCTTGTTCTGGGGCGCCCTCTGACAGGAACGCTTGAAGTTCATCTGGCCTGGGACAAGGAGTCCGTCTCAATCGCCGGGGAAGAGGTCCCTCTCGAGAACGAGCCATCGGCGGCGTTGGCGCTTACGTTCACCGGGATCCCGATTATGGAACTCGAGCTCTTGGAATTCCTGGGTCGGCTTGGGGGAGCCGAGAAGCCGCCTCCACTGGTCTCCTCCACCCCGTATCATCCCGGCCTCATCCCCGTAGTTTTTGTGCACGGTACGGCGTCCAGCCCCCTCCGATGGGGGGAAATGTACAACCGGCTCATCGGTGATCCTCAAATTCGGCGCCGCTTTCAATTCTGGTTCTTTAATTACAAATCCGGGGATCCCGTTGCGTTGTCCTCACTACGATTGCGCGAAGCGCTGACTGCGGCGGTAGCGCAGGTCGACCCTGAGGGCAAGGACGCGGCCCTGCGCCGAATGGTGCTGATCGGGCACAGCCAGGGAGGGCTATTGGTCAAAATGCAGGCTATCAACACGGGGGATCGTCTCTGGAATGCTGTGAGTCGGAAACCACTGGACGAGCTCGAGCTGTCGGACAGCACCCGCGAATTATTGAAAAAGGCCTTTTTTCTCGAGCCGTTTCCGGAGGTCTCTCGCGTCGTGTTCATTTCCACCCCGCATCGGGGCAGCTTCGTCGCAGGCTATAAATTCATCGGGAACCTTGTCCAGCGGCTTCTAACCCCTGCCCCGGTCTCTACGAAGGTGTCTAGTGAAATTTTCAAGAACAGGGACGCCTTTGTGGGTTTTGAGGTTGTCCCGACCGCCGTCGACAACATGTCGCCGAGAAACCCATTTATTCAAGGCCTGCAAAAGATCCCCGTCGCTCCCTCGATTAAGGCTCATTCGATTATCTCCGTTAATGAAGGAGATGATCCCCTCGAGGGGGGCGATGACGGCGTGGTCGAATATAAGAGCGCCCACATTGATGGAGTCGAGTCCGAATTGGTCGTGCGCTCAAGCCATTCCACCCAGGGCAATCCCCATACCATCGAGGAGGTCCGCCGTATCCTTCTGCTACAAGCGGATCTGAAGTGACACGATAGCTGTTGACTTGCTCCCGGTAATTGATCCAAGCCATCGTTCGTTCGAGCCACAATATTTCCTCGATACCATTCTAAGTCAAGTCAATCCCCCTTGAGAGCCAAGCTCGTAAGTGATAGTTTAGTTTTGGCCTATGGAGGATGATCGTGAGCTTCCCCATGATGGAAAAACGATGCCTCTTCGCATCGTGATGAAGTGGCTTGGCATCGGACTGCTGATCCTGATTGCCATCCTGACGGTATTCATATGGACTTTTGACCTTAACGACTACCGGGAGCCACTGGCAGCGAGTGCAAGTCGCGCCATTGGCGCTGCGATTACCTTTGACGGTCCCATAAATGTAGATCTCTCCTTCCAACCCCGATTCGTTGCTGAACGAATCCATATTGCCAACCCTGAATGGGCTTCCCGATCGCATTTGCTCCTTGCTGAGCGAGTGGAGATTGAAATCTCGCTACTCCCTCTCTTGAAGGGGAAGGTGGAATTGCCCAATGTCCGGCTCACTAACCTCGATCTCCTGTTGGAGGAAGGTTCAAACGGTTCCAGAAACTGGGTCTTTGGAAATTCTTCTCAACCCATGGATACCCATAATCCAAAAACCTCCCCGTCGTCTACCGTTCCAAGAATTGAGTTGCTCACCATTCAAAACTCAAAGATTGGGTACCGATCTTACGAATCAGATTCACCATTCAACGTTGACATTTCTGAAGCCAGCACATCTTTAATTCCTGACGAGCCGGTTCGGCTTTTAATTGATGGGAGGATACGCGGCGAACCCCTCTCACTTGAGATCATCACAGCCACACTGCAGGAATTTGTAGCTCCGGTCGGAGCCTGGCCCCTCAAGGCTACACTCACTCACCCCGGTGCATCCCTCCTGGCCGATGGGACGGTATCAAATCAGTTAGATATGGTTGATCTGGCCTTCGATCTTTCTGGGGATCGTCTTGATACCTTGACGCCCTTATTAAAAGAGGATTTGCCTCCATTAGGTCCTTATTTTTTGAGGGGCCGGATTGCCAATTCAGAATCTGAATGGCATTTGGCGGATCTGAATTTACGAGTGAACCAAACGGAGATCACCGGGAATGCCCAAGCTTCCAGACCCGACCCAAGCAAAAATTTCGAAATCGATCTTACATCGAAAACATTCTTTCTTGATGATTTCTTTGTGAAAAAGAAAGGCCCTCCAACGAAGGCTCCTGCAGGTGCCCTCGGTGATGTTCAGATTCCAGTAGGTTATTTGAGAGACTTGATTGCCCGTGCTGGTATCAAGATTGAGGAGCTTCGACTGAACGATCAGATGCTCGGTTCGGTCTCTCTGGATGCCAAAGTCCGGGACGGTCTTCTCGAGATTGGATTACGAAGAACGGGCAGATTCCGCGGAAAAGCTCGTTTGGATCTAAAACTTGACGTGCGTGAGAAAGAGCCGACTGTTCGAATTGAAGGGAAAGGTGTTGCACTTGATTATGGGCGGGGGCTTAAGGCTTTGAGGGTAACCGATGTCATTCAGGGAAAAACGGACGCAACATTACTATTTACCGGACGAGGGAAGACGTTAAATCAAGTATTAAAAAGTTCTATCTTTTCTATTAAAGCCGGTCCCTCCGTATTAACCTACATGGATCCAGACACTGGCTCCAAAAGGCGGATTGATGTCAGCGTCCTGACAGGATCGATATACCCTGGTAAATCCATCAAATTTGGACTAAATGGTCGGTTCCGTCAGAAACCCCTTGTGGTAAAGATGACTGGAGGTCCAGTCAGAGATTTCATCGATAGGGAGAAACCCTGGCCGATCATGATATCGGTCAGTGCCGCCGATACGTCACTCTTGGCAAAAGGGGATCTCACGCGAGCACCCGAGGGATTCAAGGTTTCTCTCACGGCAGGCATCAAGGGAGATCGGATCTCTTTCTTTGATCCAGAGCTTCCGCCCCTTGGTCCCTACCGGGTGACAGCAAAGATCAATAGAGAGGAATACAAAATCGTCGTCTCCGATGTGAGAGCACAATTCGCAGACACGCATCTTAAAGGAGGGTTGTTGATCAATACGTCGGAGCCGCGGCCAGCCATTCGTGGAACCTTGACTTCGGAAGGTCTTCGATTTGAGGATGTCCTCAAGCCGACACCAGGCCCGCTTCCCGTTGAAGTCTTTCAGGGATTTGATTTGAACATCGGTGTTCGTGCCACCCAGGCATTCATCGGGAAACTAGATTTGTCAGATTTTTCCGCAGATATCACGCTCAAGAATGGTTTGCTCACCGTTTCGCCGATACGCGGCAGACTCGTGTTTTCCGAAGGCAAATCATCAAACCTTCAGGGTCTTTTTGAACTCAAATTCGCACATCCGGCTTCAACCCTAACCGTTCAGGTGGGGGGGCGAAGTTGGCACTATGGACAGCTTCTCCAAAAACTCGAGTACACTAATCTCATTCGGGGTACGGGAGATCTGCAGCTTGTTCTGAAAGGGAAGGGGACCACCATCGGAACCTTACTGAAAGACTCCTCAGTCAAAGTCCAATCTCAAACGAAGAATTTGACGGTTTTGATGGGAGATGAGGAAGAGGAGAAAATAGAGAATGTTCGATTAACCTTGCTGTCGGAAAAGGGCAAATGGTTGCAACTGAAGGGAAAAGGAACCATTGAAAATATTCCGGTTTCCATCGACCTCCGCAGTGGGGCGACCAGCACTCTGTTTGCGAAGAGCGGCCAGTGGCCTATCGCTGGGATTGCTGATTTTGGAAACCTGTATTTTAAAGTTAATGGGAAGCTTAATTTGCCGCTTGATGGAGAAAACTTTTCCGGAAGAGCCCTCCTGAAGGGCAAGGCCTTAAAAGATCTTGATTTGATATTGCCAACGTCTTTACCGAATCTTGGTCCCTTTGAAATATCGGCTACGGTGGCAGACTCCAAAACAGGTTTTGATATGACTCAAATTAATGGGCGGCTTCAAGAAAGTGAATTGAAGGGAAGGCTTATCCTGACGCTAAAAGGCCCACGGCCCCGAGTTGAAGGAGATTTTACCTCCGACCGGATCGTCGTCCCTGAGTTCAATGATGCGAAATCAGATAGCCAGGAGAACGAAGGTGCGCCCGAATCAACGCAAGAGTATCCCGTCCTTCAAAAGGTGGAATCAGGAATTGACTTTATTGCTGAAGAAACCAGGCTTGCGAGGGGGGGGCAGATCGAAGATGTGGAGGGAGCGGAATTCGCTGAAGGCGGAGAGCAGGATGAAAGCCGAGGGGCGTCAATAACAAAAGAAAAGATGCGAGTTGTTCCCAAGTATGAGTTTCCTATCGAGGCGCTTAAAATGGTAGATCTGGACCTCGGATTCAACATAAAGGATGTGGAAGTTCCTCCCCACGAAATTGGTGATGTTGACTTTCGGATTAAACTCGAGGATGGTGATTTTGCCTTGGAGCCCCTTCAGGGCACTATCTGGGGTGGGGCGGTTGAAGGTAGCTTCAAAATTGATGCGCGAGGAGAGATTCCGCGGATTCATTTACAAACTAAAATAGTAGGCCTTGACTACGGCCGCCTGTTCCAGACTCTTGGTGTCATCGAGGAGGTGAAGGGGAGCGCCGATAAGATTGAGGTGGATCTTGAGGGTCAAGGCAGCACATTAAGAGAGGTCCTGAGTCAGGCCAATGGTAAGGTGGATTTCGTTGAGGGAGAGATGGAGTTCGAGAAAAAGTATATTGACTTGTGGGCGGGTGATCTCATTACCACATTGTTGACCTCTGCCTGGGAAACGGAAGAGGTCTCGCAGTTTAACTGCGCGGTATCGAAATTTGATGTCGAGAATGGAATAGCCAGTAGCGATGAGATACTCTTTGATACAAAACGAGTCACCATTGCCGGCGTGGGAACCTTGGATCTTGGAACTGAACAGATTGACGTGCTGTTGACACCTCAACCAAAGGATCCCACTCTCTTAAGTCTCGGGCATCCTGTGCGGATTTCAGGCCCAGTGGCCGAGCCAAACGTATCCGCTGAAAGAGAGGATCTCTTAAAAAGTGCTGGGTGGCTTACCCTCGGTATCGCCGTGCCGGTCCTTTTGCCTCTGGCCGTTCCACAAGTTGCGGGGACGAGTCTAGGTAGTGGGGAAAATCCCTGTGAAGAAGCCCTGGCCGGACAGCCTATTAAACCGGTGAAATCCCGTGAACGCAGCTTTTGGGATCGCATAACGGGCTTTTGGAAAGAACCGGAAGAGCCTGAGCCAGCCATAGGAGAGGCCACCGATTAAGGGAAAAATTAAGCTCGTAATTTGATGTTTATGCCATGAAGGAAGAATTCGAAGGAAGTGAGCTTTTACGGTAATTTTTGTGTTTGCAATTGTAAAAGTCCTCGGATAAATTTCACCATCCCACCCAAATATTTAAGATTCGCCTTTCAACATAAATAGATCCGCAAAAAATAAGGCAAGGAGGTTTTTATCATGGTGATGGAACAAATGTTCTCAGCATTATTTGCCCCTCGCCCAGTTCCGAAAATTCCGGACACTCACAAACAAAGGGAGTCCATTCGAAAACTCTGGTTAGTTTTGGGCTTGGTCACAACCCTTGCGTTATTTCCCCCGGGTTTTGTAGGTGCTGAAGAAGCCGAGAGAAC
>CP070743.1:2439712-2443735 GCA_020348185.1 Nitrospirota bacterium | reverse complement strand
CATGTGCCTCAATGTTCTGCATGTGGTGTCACCTTAATCCTCCACAAGAAGCCGGCTCGCTTGGTCTGTTCCTATTGCGGACAAACTCATATTCCCCCAGTGAAGTGTTCCTCGTGCCAGTCGACCCGACTCGAACCGTCCGGATTCGGAACGGAACGCTTAGAAGAAATGGTGCAAGAGCAGTTTCCACGGTCGAAAGTCGCGCGGTTCGATAGAGAAGTGGTCAAAACCACAAAGGAGGAGACCGTTTTGTTGGAACGGTTTAAACACGGCAACGTTAACATTTTGATTGGGACAGAATTGTTGTTTCACGGTCCGACCATGCCCCGCGCCGACTTTGTCGGTATTCCTTATGCCGATGGGGGGCTGCATATACCGGACTTTCGGTCGTCGGAACGGAGCTACCGACTATTGGAGCAGACCATAGGCCTGGCGGCATCTAGCGATCAACATTCGTTAACGGCAGAAGTGGTACTCCAAACCTATCTGCCAATGCATCATGTCATTCAAGCCGCGGTTCAGCGCGATGCCCGGATTTTTTATGAACAGGAGCTTGGGTTTCGGGAGGCATTGGGGTATCCGCCATTCACCCATCTGATTCAAATGGCTATTTCAGGGAAACATCATGATCGGGTGGAGCTGGCCGCGAAGCGATGTCGTGATCTTCTGGTGGGTGGGGTCAAAAAGGCGGGGGGGGCGCCGCCCCTCTCACACGAAGGCCAAATTGAAGGTGAAAATATTTTAGGTCCTATCTCCTCCCTTCGACCTCGATCCCCTGGGATTTCACGCTATGTGATGGTCATCAAATGCCGACAGTTGGACCGGAGTCGTCAGCTTGTCCAGGCTGTGCGGGAGGAGTTAGGCCTCGCCCTGAGACGCGAGCGAATGACGTTGGAGGTCAATGTGGATCCACTAGAGATTCTGTGAGGGCGATCGAATGCGACGGTTCGCTTCATCGGTTGCCTTTCCCTTTTTTCTTTTTCTTTCCCCCCAGTGACGGAGCGCTTTTCGACGGTTCGGGCGGTTTTTGTTGAGAACGAATACGTTTGTAAATTCCATACGAGAAGGTCATCCAAAACACCCCCGAAAACAGACCAAAAAGCACGGCCGTAAAAATCCGTTGCAAATCTTCCAGGGGAGGTTCTGGCCCAAGTTTTTGAATTTCTGCCATTTGCAGGACGGGCCACGCCAAGCTTTCCAATCCTAAGAGGAGTGTGGACACCGCCCAAATATGGGCGATGGTCGGGGTCTGCCATGCCAACAGTCCCGCTAACCCCACTATTAAAGCAAGGGATCCCGGAATGGGGAGGTCTCCAAGAAGCAGCCATAAACCAATGTTCACCGTCAAACTGCCGAGGACCGCATTGGTGAGAAACCAGATATTTTTATCCATGCTTGAAAAAAAGAAAGGACCCAAATATTTAATGGGTTGGGAGAATACCACACAAATGGGAACTCGGGCATCTGGGTAGGGGCTATAACCCCGTTTCAGGTTTCGGGTGAGAAAGTAGCCGCAGCATCTCATGCTGCTTCCGAAAGAAACGGATGGTTCTTACCTATCCTATGAAGAGAAGGCTAGCTCTCCTTAATTTCTATAATTCTTTAGGGGGGCTGGCTATTGGTGTCCCCAAGAGGCGCCATGAGATGGCGCAGCTACGTTGAAAAGAATATTTGGCGATTAGTTTTGGAGGTATGACCGATCGGCGAAAGCGACTTCACCGGGATGGATCAACAGCAAACAGTCTGATTCAATAGGGTCTTTGTGAAACAACGCATAAATCGAAAAGACCTGAGGGGTTGGCTCAGAAGCAAGAGAAAGAAGAACTGGGACTTCCACAATAGGCGTTGGAGTTTTCACATTAGCTAATCGCAAGCGAACAGCCAATAACACATCTCGAACCCGTTCTTGTACTTCACTTTCTGAGAGATCGGGTATTGCCATGATCCCATGTTCCCACAATGGTTTGGTCACTCCCACAGCCATTTCGATCCCGAGGCTTTGGGCCGTTGGGGTGATATCCATGAGCAGCCCGGATTCGATGGCCTCTCGCCGTGAGCGAAGAGGCATGGTCGTTGAATCGCCAAGTTGATCCCCCAGTTCAACATCGGAATCAGAGTCTTCCGGATGGGGCGTTTGATTTGACTCCAAGGGGATTGGTGTGATGCCGAGGTCGGCCACATCCGGAAGGTGCTCGTCCGATACCAAAGGAGGAACCGAGGAGTTCTTCATAGCCTGAATAATCCCGTCATACACCGACTTGGCTGATTGTGACCAGTCAGGGTTAAACGGAAGCCCGCGGAATGCCGCTTCGGAGGCCTTCTGTTCGTCATGGGTGAGAGGACGATCTATCATCATATTTACACAGATAACCCCTAAAGGGTCATTAGTCAAGTAGGGCACATAGGGGAAAAATTTGCCAAACCCATTGATTCAGTGAATTTTTTACCACATGTCTGTCTTGGAAGGTGAGGAGCAGACGGCTTCTCGTTCCTGCAAAGACGTACTCATCTGATTTCACAACCCACACATAATGCCTCTCAGTTTGCAGAGACGACAAAAGTCAAGTCAGGGTGTTTTTGTTGGGAATTGAGGGATGGGCGGGAATGACCTAGTCGTTAAAAAGGAGAAAAGCCTTATCGCAATGTGCTCATCGGGGTCATCTCGCCTAATGCGGATTGGGGAATGTCCAAGGTCGATCCTCGTAAAGCAATCACAGCCTGTTCAACGACCATTTCTAATTCACGGATATTCCCCGGCCAGGAATACCCGAGGAAACGAGGAAGAGTATTTTTACCAAACTTCCCAATAGCCTTTCCGTGTTTCATGCCATGTTTCTTAGCAAAATGATGGAGAAAAAGGGGAATGTCCTCACGGCGATCTCGGAGCGGAGGTATACGTAACGGTATCACATTAAGTCGATACAGAAGGTCAGCCCGAAACCGTTTTGTTGTTGCGTCCCATGGCAGGTCACGCGAGGTGGAAGCGATGATTCGAAAACCTTCGTTTACTGATGTCGGCGCCGCTGGCTCCTTTAATTCGCTGTTGAGTAGGAATCGCAGCATCTTAGCCTGATTGTCATTAGACAACGCCCCGATCTTTTCAAAAAATAAGGTGCCATTTTCTTGCATCCCGAAACTCACCGGTTGTCTTCCGGGGTATTCGAGAAGGGGATTGAGTAATGGGAGGCCTGGTTCTTCATTGAGGAAATGTAAGGAATTGCGTATACACTCGATCTTCCAAAAAGGTTGGTGCTTACGAGGGCTTCTCGCATGAATCAGTTGCGCGATCAGCTCTTTGCCGGTTCCTGGTTCGCCGATGATTAGGACCCTGCAGTCGGTCCCAGCAACCCGGGCGACCTGGTCAAGAAGGTCTTTGAAGACTCGGCTCCGACCAATCAGGTGATCAAAGGCGAAAAGGTCCAGGTGGTCCTTTTGAGGAAGGTGAGAGCGGTCAAGTGCTGATTGACGGGAAGAAGGATTGTCTACTGACCGCGTTTTAGAGAATTCATATCCATTGAGAAGTTCCATGCCATTTCCCCTTTTTTTGCTTAGTAAGCTGAGCAAGGCATATGCCAAGATTTTTTTACGCCAAAGATCAACAAAAACCCATTAATTAACAATGGCTTAAAAGGCTTGTTCTTAAAAGGAAATAAAGCCGAACTGAAGGCCTAGGGCTACACTTTCCAATCCCATTCCTACGAAAGTTCCGAGAAAAAAGTTTGGTTGTTCCCAAAAATCATCCTCTGTGCCATCTTTGGCTTTACCTCCTTCTGAGGCGATGATTTATTGAGAAGATGTTTTTCGAAACTTTGCCGTGGTCATGTTTTTAGCTGGCACCAGGAGGTATCGGGCGATCAGGATATGAGGCGAACTGCTACAGTGAGGAACTGATTGGGAACCGTTGAGTAATGGTTGGCTAATTTAGGGAGAATCTTTGGGGGCATTTTTATACTTGATACATTGGTTGGTAATTGGGAGAAGGGTGGAGTATATCCAGGAGATGCTTGCCCGCCTTCCAGGCAA
>CP070743.1:2436798-2439612 GCA_020348185.1 Nitrospirota bacterium | reverse complement strand
TGTTTCAGAATTGTTAAATAAGTGCGCGAAAGAAAAAGCGTTTCTTCTCTCAATAGAGCTATATACTGGGTAATTGTTCTAAGGGTAAATAATAAGCCACTAAATATAGTACCCAAAAATTTGTCGCCACTATGCCTAAAGAATAGGCATTTTGTAGAATAAACAAAATTGGACAGCCTTTTCAGCATGGGGCCTTGCCGTCATCCACAAGGTTATCCCCAGATTCTGGTGGTGAATAAATCCAGACCACAATTCCACAATACATGGGCTTGTATTTGTGAAATTCAGTATGTCGACGGTCCTTGACCGGAGAGATTGTCCTAGGTTCAAAAATGAAGGTTCGAAGTATTAACTCCATTTCTCATACTAAACCATAAAAATCGAACTTCCCGGCCCACTTTTCAATAGTTCCTGACAAGGCGTTGCATAGTAGAGTACAGATATTCCCAAAGAGTCCATTAACCCCCAAGGAAGAAAATCTTCCAGGCCGCTAGAAAAAAGATGGTTCCATATAATATTACCTTACCCATCAACAACCAGAATACATTTTACCTCGTCCCGTTATCAAAAGTGGAATTCAGCCAGCTACCAACCGGGATGGACATCAACGAACCATTCGAGTATTCATGAGTCGTTATTAAGGTGGGAGTATCGATGGATAAGAAGCCTTCGACACGAATTTCCTTGGCCCCGGAGACGTTTATCATATTGATGGTGGTATGTTGTGGAATCATTGCGACCTTGTCTTTCGTCATCTTCGATACCCCCGATCCCTCATCGGCTCCTCAGGCTATCACCAAAAGCATCTCTCAGGGCACGACGATGAACCCACCTGCTCAGAAAGTCGTTTTATCTCAGACCGTGCCTCTTTCAACGGGAGATGAACCGATAGATCAACTTTTTATTCAGTCGGGCTGTGCCGTGTGCCATACCATTCCTGGGATAGACCCAGCTAAGGGGCGGGAAGGGCCCATATTGGTCTTAGGAATTAACGGGCCCAAGCGACTGGCCGATCCCAATTATCAAGGAACGGCCACCACGGTTCGGGAATATATCACGGAATCAATTTTAAATCCGGGAGCCTACGTCGTGCCAGGCTATCCCGATCGGGTCATGCCACGCTGGTATGGCAAAAAACTCAATGCGAAGGCGCTGGACCGCATCGCCTTGTATTTGGAGGCTCTACCGTAGGAGATGGGACTCTCAAAGGTAGGAAGAGATACCGGGTGGGATGCGCTGCGCAAGCTCGGGCCAAGGCCAGTGCCACAGATAGGGGGCAATGAGGTGTGGTCAGCCTAGCGGTTTAGGCGAAAGGAATTGGACGGACCCTAATGTGTTCTAGTAGTAGGATTGAAGGGCTGGTGGGTTAAAACCTTGCCCCTCCATGATTTTGAACCATGGAGGGGAACCGGCCTCCGAAATTCTAAAACGTCTTATATTCGAGCCACTTGCCGTTGAGGGTAATTTTGCAGCGGTCTTCTCCCTGACTGCCTTTGACCTTTTCCATATCGATGCTGAAATCAATCGCGCTCATGATTCCATCACCGAACATCTCATTGGCCATCTCCCGTAACGCATCACCATACACGCCAATGACTTCATAGAGTCGGTATTTAAACGGATCAGTGGTATTGGGAAAGTCCGTTCGAATCGGAAATTTGGAGAGGCTCATGGCAGAATCTTTGTCCAGATCCAGCATTTTTCCCACCGTTTCAGCTTCCTCCGGGGTAAGCCGGTGATTCCCATTGAGCGCGGCGGCAACAAAGGTGGGACTTTTGTTCACTGCCTTTGCCATATCGGCAATTGTGACCTTATTCGCAATTCGTTTGGCCTTGATCGTCTCTTTTAGTGTGGTTGGTTCCATGATGGTATCTCCTTTCCAATGGGTTGTTTTGTTTGAAGGTTTCCCTTTCCATTGCCGTTACTCTGAAACCGGATGGCCACTGGGTCAGAATTAGGCGGTGCTGACTGGTCCGCTGGGCCAGGATCAGAACCGTGTGAAGCATGACGGACAAGAAATTGAATGACATGATTTCTAATTTTGTAATAATTCTCGTGCTCAATAATCGTGGCTCGCGATCTCGGCCGAGGGATGGTCACATCTACGATTTCCCCGATACGAGAAGACGGTCCGTTGGTCATCAACATAATGCGGTCGGAGAGCAATATGGCTTCATCCACATCATGCGTCACCATGAACACGGTATTGCGAGTGGCATTCCACATCTGGACCAATTCTTCTTGAATGACCCCCCGCGTCAAGGCATCAATTTGCGCAAAGGGCTCGTCCAATAACAGGACTTTGGGTTCAATGGAGAATGCTCTTGCGAGACCAACTCGCTGTTTCATTCCACCGGATAGGGCGGACGGCCGTTTTTTTTCTGCCCCTTCGAGACCAACGAGTTTAATATACTTCTGCACATGAGCATTCACGTCAGCGACCGTCCAATCGGGATAGGCTGATCGAACCGCCAAGGCGATGTTCTCGAACACGGTCATCCAGGGCATCAAGGCGAAATTTTGAAACACGACCATTCGGTCTAACCCCGGACCGGTCACCTCGTGTCCATTCAAAATCGCCCCACCTTCGGAGGGAGTTTCCAAACCTGCAATAATGTTCAGCAGAGTGCTTTTTCCACAACCGGAGTGACCGATCACCGTGACAAATTCACCTTTGTCGATTTTCACGGTGATGTCTTTAAAAATGCACACCTCACCGTCTCCGGAATGGCTGGGAAAATATTTACTTACGTGGTCTATCGTTAAAAAGGACATGTTTTACTCCTGGTAAGTCACTAAGCCCGCTAATTTGTT
>CP070743.1:2429612-2436698 GCA_020348185.1 Nitrospirota bacterium | reverse complement strand
TCCCAAACCGTCGGGATGCATGAATCCCCAGCCTTGGTTGCACGGAAAAAACGTGATTCTTCAATTTGGGTAGGGACCAATCTCGTCAAAACTGGGGTGGCTCAGGCGGTCGTGAGTGCTGGCAACACTGGGGCGACCATGGTCGCAGCGTTTTTTTTACTTGGTTCAATTCAAGGCATTGAACGACCAGCCATCGCGGCGAGCTTGCCAACTCGAAAAGGCATGGCTGTGATGTTGGACGTCGGAGCGACGGTGGACTGCACGGCTCAGCAGCTCTATCAGTTTGGAATTATGGGCTATGAATATGGGAAGCACATCTTAGGGCTCTCCGGTCCCCGAGTTGGCTTGCTAAGCATCGGCGAAGAGGACATGAAAGGCAATGAAGTCACCAAAGAAGCGTTCCGGATGTTGAAAGAAAGCCCAATCAATTTTATAGGAAACGTCGAAGGCCGGGATGTGTATAGTGGGAATGCCGATGTCATTGTCTGCGACGGATTTATTGGGAATGTCGCATTGAAAATCTCTGAAGGCCTTGCCGATGCGCTCAAAAAAATTCTCATGAAAGAAATTGCGCAATCCCGATTAGGACGAGTGGCGTACCTCTTTATGGCTGCTCCCCTGTTGCGTCTTCGCCGGAAAATGGACTATGCGGAGTTTGGTGGGGCCCCGTTGCTTGGCGTGAACGGGGTCAGTGTCATTTGTCACGGTCGGTCATCTGCGAAGGCCATAAAAAATGCCACACTCCGTGCGCATAAGCTCGCGGAAGCTGGCTTGATTGAACAGATTCGAGATGATATTGCTCATGGTCTGAAGACCGCAGCCGGTGAGCCTCCAATGAAGGCGCAGGAATGAAAAGCCAAATTCTTGGAACAGGGTCCTATGTGCCAGAGCGGGTGCTGACCAATGGCGACCTGGAACGGATGGTCGCGACCTCGGATACGTGGATCATCGAGCGGACGGGTATTCGGGAAAGACGGGTCGTGGCCACGGGCCAGGCCTGTTCGGATCTCGCCACGGAGGCTGCGCAACAAGCCTTGAAACATGCTGGAGTCTCCGCCACTGATTTGGGTTTGATTCTTATTGCTACCTGTACCGGCGATACTCCCCTTCCCTCAACGGCCTGCGAGGTGCAAGAACGCTTAGGAGCCACTCAGGCTGCCGCCTGTGATATCAATGCGGCGTGTTGTGGTTTTCTCTATGCCTTAGCCATTGCCGATGCGTATATAAAAACGGGCTTTCGACACATTCTGGTCGTCGGGTCGGAAGTGATGTCGGTCATCACCGATTGGACCGACCGAAGTACGTGTGTCTTATTCGGAGATGGCGCTGGGGCAGCCGTCATTGGTCCTAGTGAAAATGAGGATGGTGTCCTGTCTCTCCATTTGCATGCGGATGGTCACTACTCAGACCTTATTGCTGTTCCCTGTGGAGGGTCCAGTTGTCCACCCTCAGAGAAATCTCTTGCCGAAAGACTCCAATTTATCAAAATGAAGGGCAACGAAACGTTTAAAATTGCGGTCAAAACTATGGAAGGAGCGATTCGAGAGGCACTCTCAGCCAATAATTTGACTGTTGAGGATGTCGACGTATTTGTTCCTCATCAGGCCAATATTCGGATCCTCAAGGCCGTGAGCCAACGGCTAGGGCTGCCTTTCTCAAAAACCGTCATCAATCTCGACCGGTTCGGCAACACCTCTGCAGCCTCAATACCGCTCGCTTTGGATGAAGCCGTCAAAGACGGGCGAATTCAACGTGGTTCTATTGTCTTGTTCGCGGCGTTCGGAGCAGGTTTAACGTGGGCATCAGGTGTGATGCGGTGGTAGGTGGTATAGAAAAGTTTCAAGTTTCGGGTTTCGACTTTTAAGTTGGGAGGTAGCAGGATATTTCTCTTCAAGGGTTGAAGTTTAATCGTTGAAATGGCGTTAAATTAATTAAGTATTACGAGGGGATTATGGGAGACGTAAAAACCACGTTTGAGAATGAATGGGCGCTTATCCTTGGAGCCTCGAGTGGATTTGGAGAGGCGGTGGCTTTGGAGTTGGCCTCTCTCGGACTGAATATTTTGGGGGTGCATTTAGATCGGAAGACGACCCTGCCGAATGTTGAACGGATTGTGACCGACATTCGAGGTCTAGGTCGTCAAGCCATGTTCTTTAACGCCAATGCGGCTGATCATGACAAGCGGCAGGAAATCCTAGAAACGATTCAATCCAAAGGAAAGGAATCGGGTAAGCCCGTCTTTATTAGGGTTTTTCTGCATTCCTTAGCCTTTGGGACTCTCAAACCCTTTATTGCCGACTCCCAGGCCGAAGCTGTTTCCAAGTCTCAAGTTGACATGACATTGGATGTTATGGCGAATTCGCTGGTGTATTGGAGCCAGGATCTGGTCGCTCGTCAACTTCTCGGACGGGGAAGTCGAATTTTTTCCATGACCAGTGCGGGCGGAGCACGGGTATGGCGGACTTATGGTGCGGTATCGGCGGCTAAGGCGGCGTTGGAATCACATACCCGCCAATTAGCCTTGGAGCTGGCTCCCTTAGAGATCACTGTGAATGCCATTATGGCCGGGGTCACCGATACTCCTGCGCTTCGGAAAATTCCGGGCTCCGACGAAATGATAAACTTGGCACAACGGAAAAACCCTTCAGGCCGTCTGACCACTCCCAAAGATGTCGCGGACGCGATTGGGCTTTTGAGCCATCCAAAAGCCCAATGGGTGACCGGAAATGTGATCTGTGTAGATGGAGGAGAATTCATTGTTGATTAAGTAGATTGTGAAAACAGTTACGAGTTTCAGGTTTCAAGTTAAAAAGCGAAGAGTAGAATCAAGATTTAGAGTGGGCTTGCCTAACATTATCGGTTCAAGCACCCGAGATTTAAAAATATAATGGGTAATGCCATTTTTTTTCTTGACAAGCCTGTCAATTTCTCTCATATCTTAACGACATGAATCACTCCGTAGGTTACCTTTTCCCAGGACAAGGGTCGCAAAGTGTCGGAATGGGCCGAGCGCTTTATGAGGCCGATTCGAAAGTGCGAGCTTTATATGAAAAAGCCAATAGAATTCTTGGGTATGATCTGACAACTCTGTGCTTTGATGGGCCAGCCGACCAACTCAATCTGACGGAATATACCCAACCTGCCTTGTTGGTGACGAGCCTGGGCGCGCTGCAATTGTTTCAGCACTCCAACCTTCAACCTCAAGCTGTCGCGGGCCATAGTCTTGGAGAATATACGGCCGTTGTGGCAGCGCAAGGTCTCAACGTGGATGAGGCGATTCAGCTAGTTCAAAAACGAGGCCGCTATATGGCCGACGCCGTGGTCCCGGGCAGTGGACTGGTTGTTGCCGTTATAGGATCGACGGAACAAGATGTTCGCCAGGCTTGTGAAGAGGCCGGATCCTCTGGAATTGTTGCGCCTGCGAACTTCAACTGTCCGGGACAAGTCGTAGTGGCCGGGGAAAAGGCAGCAGTTGAAAAAGCGACGGATCTTCTCAAACAACGGGGAGTGAGGAAGATTCTTCCCCTTGCGGTCAGTGTCCCCGTTCATACACCCCTAATGCAACCGGCAGCGGATCGGTTAAAAAAAGATATTGATTCTGCCACCTGGTCTGATTTAAAGGTACCATTAATAAACAATGCTCAAGCGCACGCACTTCTTCAGTCCAGTGATGTGCGTGTGTCTCTTGTACGACAATTGCCGTCGTCGGTATTGTGGGAACACAGCATTCGAAAGATGAGAGAGATGGGGATCTCAGTGTTTATCGAGATTGGTCCGGGAAAAGTCCTGACTGGCCTCGTGAAACGGATTCTTCCGGAGGCGACGACGTTCAACGTGTTTGATATGGAGTCCTTCGAAGCCATGAAGGGCTCTCTTTCGAATTCATAAGAAAGGTTGAGGATGACACTTGAGGGAAAAGTGGCGGTGGTGACGGGAGCGGCTCAGGGCATCGGTCAGGAGATTGCCGCTCGTTTGGCACGAAATGGTGCGAATCTGGTTGTCGCTGATCTCGATGTGGATCGATGCAAGGAGACCGTTGAGCTGGTCCAACAGACCGGCCGAGAAGCCAGACCTTACAAAGTCAATGTGGCGAGTTGGGATGAGGTCAAGGCGATGACCGATGTTGTTCTCAAAGAATGGGGACATGTTGATATATTAGTGAATAATGCCGGAATTACCCGGGATGGCCTGTTGATGCGAATGAAGGCGGAAGATTGGGATTTGGTTCTTAAGGTGAATCTCACTGGAACTTTTCATTGTATCAAAGCCCTGGTCCCCTCCATGAGCAAGCAGCGCTATGGCCGGATCATCAATATTGCCTCGATCGTTGGCGCGATTGGCAATATTGGACAAGCGAACTACGCGGCCTCGAAAGCTGCGGTGATTGGGTTGACCAAGACCGTCGCGCGGGAATATGCCGGTCGCATGGTGACGGTGAATGCGGTTGCGCCTGGGTTCATTGATACCGAGATGACGAGAAAACTCTCAGAGGAGGTGAAAGAAGCCCTGTTGAATCAAATTCCGTCCCGGCGACTTGGCCTGCCCTCGGATGTGGCAGAAGCGGTGTGTTTTTTGGCTTCTGAGGGTGCGGGGTACATTACCGGGCAAGTGCTTCATGTGAATGGTGGAATGCACATGGCATAGGAAAGGCCCCCCATTCAATCGTTTCCATCCACGAATGACCATTATTAAAGACAACCCTGAGACAGGAGGCTGAACTGATGGAGGTTGAAGAGAAGATAAAAAAAATTATTTCTGAACAACTTGGTGTCGAAGAAGATGATGTTGTGCCGGAAGCAAAATTTGTTGATGACTTAGGCGCTGACTCCCTGGATACGGTCGAACTCGTGATGGCCTTGGAAGAGGAGTTTGACATTGAAATTCCAGATGAAGACGCGGAAAAAATTCAAACCGTTGGGGCGGCAATCGATTTTATCAAAGAGAGGGCCTGAATCCTCCTCTCCCGGATTGATCGTTCCCATCAAATGGTTGATCATTTGGATCGACCAGATGGTAAAATTTTATTAACGATGATTTTCATCCTGTTTGATGTATCTTAGTTGGATGTGATGGATCAGGTAGCCAAACGACGAATTGTGATCACGGGATTAGGGACGATGACTCCCCTTGGCCTTGGGGTCACGAAGACGTGGGAGGGATTATGCCAAGGTCGATCGGGGATTGGTCCAATTACGCGGTTTGATGCAAGCAACTATCCCGTCCGTATCGCAGGAGAAGTCAAAGACTTTAATCCCGGGGATTTCATCCCCAAAAAAGACATAAAAAAAATGGATACGTTCATCCATTTGGCCGTGGCAGCCAGCCAAGAGGCGATGGATGATGCCAAGCTGAAGATTACGCCGGAGAATGCCGACCGAATCGGTGTGTATGTGGGGGCGGGTATTGGGGGACTTCCGGCCATTGAACACTATCACAAGGTGTTAATGGAGCGTGGCCCTGAGCGGGTCAGCCCCTTTTTTATTCCCATGGTCATCATCAATTTGGCTTCCGGGCAAATCGCCATTCGGTTTGGAGCGAAGGGCCCGAATTCGTGCGCGGTCACGGCCTGTGCGACAGGGAATCACTGTCTAGGGGACGGACTCAGAATCATTCAGCGAAATGAAGCGGATGCCATGATCGTTGGAGGTGCAGAAGCGGCGATCTGTTCCACGTCTATCGCAGGTTTCGCGGCCGCGAAAGCCTTGTCTCGTCGCAATGACGAACCGGAACGGGCCAGTCGTCCATTTGATAAAGATCGTGACGGGTTTGTCATTGGAGAAGGTGCAGGGGTATTAATTATAGAAGAACTTGAACATGCGCGTCGACGCGGAGCAAGAATCTATGCCGAAGTCGCTGGGTATGCGATGAACAGTGATGCGTACCACATCACCGCACCTCCCGACGATGGAAGCGGGGCCATCACCTGCATGGAACAGGCGATCAAAGATGCGCAGGTAGCGAAAAGTGATATTGGCTATATCAACGCCCATGCGACTTCCACGTTTGCTGATAAAATTGAGACAGCAGTCATCAAACAGGTATTTGGGGAGCAAGCCTATTCCATCCCGATTAGCTCGACCAAATCCATGACCGGCCATTTGCTAGGAGCAGCTGGAGGAATTGAAGCGGTCTTTACCACCTTGGCCCTGTATAAGGGTCTATTGCCTCCAACGATTAACCTGGACCATGCCGATCCTGAATGTGATCTGGACTACATTCCAGCAAAGCCGAGGGAAAAATCGGTCAAGGCTGCAATTTCTAATGCCTTTGGGTTTGGCGGAGTCAATGCGTGTCTGGTCTTGAAGCGTGTGGATGACGCTTCATAGCCGTAGAGGATCCCAACCCGGCAGAATGGAAATTCATGATACAATACAATACCTTTACGAAAGAAGTTTCTGGTTTCTTGTTTCGGGTTAAAAGGGAAAGAGGCTCTACTCTCTCTAGCCATAACTGGACGCGGTTTGCTTTAAAAAATCATGTGGAATATTGGCATCTGTGATCGATGAAGCTCAATTGGCCCTTGACTATACGTTTCGACAGCCGGAATTGCTTCAGGAGGCTCTCACCCATAAATCCTACCTTCAAGGAAAACAGGAGGTAGGCCAGCGTGATAATGAACGGTTAGAATTTCTTGGGGATGCCGTATTGGCTTTCGTGATCAGTGAGTATGTCACGTCGGCGTGTCCAGCTTCACGTGAAGGCGAGCTTTCCAAAGTCAAAGCTCGGTTAGTGAGTGGGCATTCCCTGGGTCAGGTGGCCCAACGGCTCAAGCTGGGGGAGTGGTTGCGGCTTGGGCGGGGAGAAGAGAAGACCAAGGGACGGGAGAAAACGTCCTTGTTGGCGAATGCGCTTGAAGCCGTCATCGCCGCAATGTATCTGGATGGTGGTATTGAGGTTGCCCGTTCTTTTATTCTCCGAATTCTTCAACCGGAGTTACAGGGCATCTAAGGGTCACAAGCCGGGACCCTGGATTGGGATTATAAAAGTCGCCTGCAGGAATGGTCTCATAAACATTATGAGACCATTCCGACGTATCGGACTATTCAGGAATCTGGTCCCGATCATCAAAAGGCGTTTGATGTTGAA
>CP070743.1:2425579-2429512 GCA_020348185.1 Nitrospirota bacterium | reverse complement strand
CCGTTTGCCACTCAACTCATGCTCAATTTCGTCAATGGAATCGGCTTGTGGATTCCCTGGCTCCTGTCTGGCTTAGCGCTGATGGCTGGCGGGTTCTATTGGTGGTCTCGCACACCACAGGGAAAATGGACTATCCACAAAACCTTATTACGTCTTCCCCTTCTGGGAGATGTGATATTGAAAAATCAGGTTATTCGGCTCACTCGAACCCTAGCCACCGTCTTGGCGGGCGGGATTCCCGTACTTTCGGCTCTCCAGGTCACCGCCAAGGCTATGACCAATAAAGTATTTGCCCATTCCCTCAACTCCGCCATGAATCATGTCAGGGAAGGAATGAGTCTTTCGCAATCGCTCAAACAGGAAGGATTTCTTCCTCGTATGACCATTGAAATGATTGAAGTCGGCGAAACAACCGGGGCATTAGAATCCATGCTCTTGGAAGTTTCGGAATTTCATGAGGGAGAATTAGACATACAGTTGTCACGGCTGACCACCTGGATAGAACCCGTGCTTCTTATTGGCATGGGAGCGTTCGTCGGCGGTATAGTGATTATTATGTATCTGCCAATATTCCAATTGGCTGGTGCCGTATAATTGGGTCAATTTTTCTATTTCCATCACTTCATTCGAGCTAATCCATGACGACACCACTCAAACGAATTGCCCTTGAAGATGTGTTGGTCAAACATGGCCTGATTTTGGAGTCCGAGAAGGATCAATTGCTTCAAGAGGCTCAATCTGCCCAAAAATCTCTCCACGCCCTTCTGTTGGAGAAAGGGGCGGTGGCTGAACCCCTGATGGCACAAGCCTTAGCCGATCAATACGACCTGCCTTGGAACCCCCTGGAGGATTATCGAGTGGATTCTTCGTTTTATGAAACGATTCCCGTCGAATGGATGCACCGCTATCCCTTTGTTCCGATGTCTCAGGACAACGGGTCACTGACAATCGCGATTGCCAATCCCCAGGATGTGCGAGCCATTGACGAATTAGAACTTCTCTTGGGCTGTGAGTTAAACCTAGTGGTGTCTACCACGACCGCCATTAACGAAGCGCTGGCCGATAGTGAAGGGAATAAACAAGTTCTCTCGCGGATTCAGGCAGAACTGGATCCTGTCCTCGTCAAAGAAGATGACAAAGGCGAGGAGGTGCTCTCCGTCGAGCAGATCACGAAGGACCAAAGCCCGGTTGTCAAACTGGTCAATACCATTATTTTGAGCGCTCTTCAAAAACAGGCCAGTGACATTCATATTGAAGCCACGGAACAAAGCATGGAGGTCAAGTATCGAATTGACGGCGTGCTGTATCCGGCCATGGAACCCTTATCCCACTCCTTGCATTCCTCCTTTATTTCACGACTCAAGATTATGTCCGAATTGGATATTGCGGAACGGCGCGTCCCTCAGGATGGGCGATTTAAACTCCGTGTCGACAAACGTACGGTCGATTTTCGTGTTTCCATTCTCCCAAGTGTGTTTGGGGAGGCCGTCGTCATACGTATTCTCGACAAACAGAATATTGCGTCCGGTGTGCAAGGGCTTCGACTTGACGTCCTGGGGTATGATTCTGAGGACCTTCGTCGGTTTCGACGTGCCATTACCCGGCCCTATGGCATGGTGTTGGTGACGGGACCCACCGGAAGTGGAAAGACTACCACACTCTACGGCGCCCTCAATGAGGTTCACACGGTCGAAGATAAGATTATTACGATTGAAGATCCCGTCGAATACCAATTAAAAGGCATAGTCCAAATCCCCGTGAACGAAAAAAAAGGGCTGACTTTTGCCCGGGGGTTACGCTCCATCCTTCGGCATGATCCTGACAAGATCATGGTTGGAGAGATCCGGGATGTTGAAACAGCCCAAATCGCCATTCAATCAGCCCTCACGGGTCATTTGGTCTTTACGACGGTCCATGCCAACAATGCGTTTGATGTCATTAGCCGTTTTGTCAATATGGGGATCGAACCGTATAACTTTGTTGCCTCCCTCAGTTGCATCCTGGCTCAACGATTAGTTCGCACCCTCTGCCCAATTTGCAAAATACCAGTGGAGGTGAGTCCCCAACTCTGCGATGAATCGGGGCTGGAATACGAAAAAGTCAAACATCATGTCTTTTATGAGAGCAAAGGATGCCACGAGTGTCATGGTCTCGGATTTCGAGGCCGAAAAGCCATCACAGAATTTCTGGATATGACTGATTCGATGAAAGAAATGGTGTTAGGTGGTAAAACCTCGGCTGAAATGCGTGCGGCCGCATTAGCTCAAGGAATGACAACCCTCAGGCAAGCGGCCATACAGAAGGTTTTTCAAGGGGAAACGACTTTAAAGGAGATCAACCGGGTTACACCCGTTGAAGAAGACGAATGACCCTGTTTCCTATTGCCCATCCCCGCCTCGGACTTTCCATCACAACAGATTCTGTTTGTCTTGTTGAAATTAAACCGACATTGCGAGGAAGGGTATTTCGCCAACTCGCGCACCAAGCACTCCCAGAAGGCTTGGTTCAACTTTCATCAACGAAACCGAATATTTCTGATCCGGATGCCTTAAGTGAGGTGCTAAGGGTTTTGACGAAAGGATACAGGAAACCACAACCTATTGTGTTGAGTCTACCGGACGTGGCTGGCCGCACCGCCTTATTTGAATTCAAGGATTTTCCCAAAAATCTCCCTGATCGAGAAGCCATATTAAATTGGCGTTTCCAACAAGACATCAATCTCTCTACCAAGAATGCCCGAATAGGGTTTCGCCTTTACGAACCTCAAAAACAGAGAAAGAGGAAACCGGCCCAGTCGCCAAGTCTGCGCAGGGTGTTGGCGACAGCTGTTCCCAACACAATTATTGAACAATATGAAATGGCCTGCCTCAAGGCTGGGCTGCTACCACTGGGAGTCGGGCTCTCAAGCCTCGATGTGTTGGACCTCTTCAGAGCCATGATTCAAGAAACCTCTCAAACGGCTACCCGTCGTAGTCAAAAGCCAGGACGTGAGTCGCTTTTCCTGTATCTTGCCGGTTGGGGCTTTTCGTTTATTGCTCTCAGGGAAGGAATTCCCGCGTTTGTCAGGGTCAAATCTCTCCGACTTGTTCGCCCTCAAGAAATGCCCCCTCCAACAGTCGATGCCTCTTTAATGCTTCAAAATCCAACTAGCACTTTAGGCTCTCAACCATTCGCCGATCCAAAGGGATCCTCTGGCAACCTGGAGCCTAAGTCCGCGAACGTGTCTTCTGCATCAGGAAACACTCGCATGCTCACGAATGAATTAGTGGCCACGTTGCAGTACTATCTGGAATCTTTTCAAACAACTTCGTGGGAAGGTCAGGCCCTTCCCCTGTACATGGCTGAGGGCATGGAACAAGGTGGTACGTTGCTTCCTGCCATTCAGGACATCGAATCCATTCTGAAAACCAGCATGTTGGACTCACCCCCCATAAACCTCCTCACCTTTTCCGAACATTTGAAGGCTACCTTCCCGGCAGGGGATAAACTTACACCTTACACATACCAGAAAGCGCTGCCGGCGTATGCCAGCGTCATGGTGTCCTCATGACTCCTCGCTTGCACATCTCCATTAACGCACCAGGAGTAAAAATTCTTGCCCTCACTCAGCGGATTTTAACGTACCTGACCATATGCTGTTTGATCCTAACTGGGTGGCTTTGGTGGTATGGACAGAATCTTGACCACCAAACTTCTAGCATTCAAACCCAGATGGGGATACTGAACCAGACCAACCAGCAATTGATGGTCAAGGCCAATGCACTGGGATTTGATTTATCTGACAATCGCCGGCAGGAACTCCCGAAAGAAGTGATTTTTGTCAATACAATTCGAACACACCAAAATTTTTCCTGGACGCAATTTCTCAACGATTTGGAAGCGACAGTTCCTGAAAAGATCTCTATGGAATCCGTGACTTTGAATTTTAAGGAT
>CP070743.1:2402044-2425479 GCA_020348185.1 Nitrospirota bacterium | reverse complement strand
AAACTGAGCAGAATCATCGGGTGGTCTCTTCGATCAAGACGATCAGTGACGTAGCAGGGACCCCGGCCAAACCCCGGAGCATCCATAGTCTTCGCAGCAGTTCTCAAGCTCAAGCGATCGCGGATGAGAGCTGGCAAAATAATAGAAAGATGCAATATGACGTGTTGCTCCCTGGGGGAAAAGCTATTTCCGGAGTCATTCCAAATTCTGACCAGGGCGTTGGAGTCTGGGAAGTAGATAAGTAAATTAAGAATCGATGTCAATAAAAAGGTCGAGCTCTTCCTGGGGCTCGACCTTTTTTTTAGGTGTCTTCCGTTTCAAGCCGGCGTTTCATATCCGCCAATCGGTTTAAAGCTTCCAAGGGTGTCATTCCAAAAAGATCCATTTGTTTCACTTCTTCTAAAATGACATGGGGCTGAGGGAGTGAGGTGGTAGATACCACTTCCTGAGGCTTCTCGGAATTTTTAAGGTCATTCATTTCCGTAGTGGTTTCTCCACCCTCCAACTGCCTCAAGATATTTTGAGCACGTTCGATAACTTCTGAAGGAAGTCCAGCTAATTGGGCGACGTGGATGCCATAACTTCTATCTGCCTTACCTTCAATGATTTTCCGAAGAAAGAGGATATGTTGGTCTTTTTCCTTGACTAACACTGTAAAATTCTTCACACCCTCCCGCAAATCCTCCAATTGGGTCATTTCATGGTAATGGGTGGCGAACAACGTGCGTGCTCCAATATGGCAACGATCCAGAAGGTATTCCGCAACGGCCCAAGCAATACTGAGTCCGTCGTAGGTGCTGGTTCCACGCCCCACTTCGTCTAAGAGGATGAGACTTCGTCTAGTCGCAAACTCTAAAATTCTCGCCGTTTCCACCATTTCAACCATAAATGTACTTTGCCCTGAAGCAAGATCGTCTGAAGCTCCCACTCGGGTGAAGATACGGTCGACTAGCCCAATGTGAGCCGATTGGGCTGGCACAAAGCTCCCAATTTGGGCCATCAACACAATGAGTGCAGCCTGCCGGAGGTAGGTGCTTTTCCCGGCCATGTTAGGCCCCGTAATCAATAAGAGCCTATCGGTTTCCAAATTCAGGTGGGTGTTATTGGGAACAAACCCTCCAGACGGTGACAATCGTTCGATGATGGGATGCCGGCCTTCACCAATAGAAATAATTCCTCCTTCGTCCACATGGGGTCGAACGTATCGGTTCACCGTCGCAGCTTCCGCTAAGCTGGCAAGAACATCCAACACGGCAAGATGTTGCGCCATTGATTGAATACGAGGGGTCGCCTGGGCCACCTGCAATCGTAATTCGCTGAACAAGGAAAGTTCGAGATTTTTAACTTTTTGGCTTGCTCCGGTAATTCGGTCTTCCAATTGCCTCAACTCTTCTGTCATATAACGCTCGGCGTTGACCAGAGTTTGCTTTCGTAGGTACTCATTGGGAACTTTTGACAAGTTGGCCTTGGTGACCTCAATGTAATAACCAAAGACCTGATTAAACTTGATTTTGAGCGATTCGATACCGGTTCGATTCCTTTCTCGGACCTCTAATTCCGCAATCCATTGGGTTCCTTCCCGGGTCACCTTTCTTAATTCATCAAGTTCCTTGTTGTACCCCTCTTCGATAATGTCTCCTTCCCGAGATGAGAGGGGAGCATTGGTGAGGATCCTTTCGTCTATAAGGTGATATACATCCTGAAGGTCGTCCCAATAAGAAAGGAAGTCACGAATCAAGGAGGATTTCATCGGTTCCAGTAATAAGCGAATGTTTGGTAGGACCTCCAAGGATTGCTGGAGGCCAACGAGCTCCCGGGGATTGGCGACTCCTAACGAAATGCGACTATTGAGACGTTCAAGATCCTGAATAGATTTAAAAGCCGTTCTCAACCCGGAACGAACTCCTAAATTATTGACAAATTCGTCCACTGCCTGAAGGCGTTCCTGAATAATGGGCAGCCGTAACAAAGGTCGGGTGATCCATTGACGAAAAAGTCGACCGCCGAAGGAAGTGACAGTTTTATCAAGGATTGAAAGCAATGTTGGGGAATGGCGATCCTCGAATAGGGGTTTAATGAGCTCAAGGTTCCGAATCGTGACACCGTCCAAGTGCATTTCCTCTTCCAGAGAACGAAATCGAGGCCGTTGGATGTGCTGATGATCTGCAATGGGTTGTGTGGATTTCAGGTACTGCAATAAGGCTCCGGCGGCTTGTACCCCTGTAGTGACATGTGAAAGCCCCAGGTCCTCCATGGATAGCGCCGAGTAGTGATCTTTCAGAATTTGTGCGCCCATACCTTCATCAAACCAAGAGGGATCTTGGGAGGTCAGGCGTGGAATATTGAGAGAACCGAGAGAATCCCGAAATCCTGCTGGGAGCTCTTGGGGAAAAATTAATTCTTTGGGCTCGATTCGAGTCAGTTCGTCAAGGAGGTCCGCGTAGGTGGTATGCGAGGTCGATTCGGTGACCCAGAACTCACCGGTTGACAAATCGAGCGTGGAAAGACCGAAACGACACTCTTGGCTATCTGGAACGGAAGAATGGAGGCTCGTACAGTACAGGGAGGCTAAGAAATTCGATTCCTTTTGCGGTAACAGCTCGGCATCAAACAGGGTTCCCGGGGTATATAAACGAACGACTTCACGACGGACGAGGCCTTTGGCCAATTTAGGATCTTCCACCTGTTCGCAGAGAGCGACCGTTCGTCCAGCTTTCAGAAGTTTGGCAATATATCCAGTGGCGGCGTGGTAGGGCACTCCACAGAGGGGAATGGATGATCCTTTCGCTTTACCCCTAGAGGTGAGTACAATTTCCAAAATCCTGGAGGCCTCCTCAGCGTCTTTGAAAAACATTTCATAAAAATCTCCAACCCGAAAAAACACAATGGCGTCATCGTATTGTTGTTTGATGTCTTGATATTGACGCATCAAGGGGGTGAGGTCGGGTTCAGTCATATTCTGCCCATTCCTTGTTGTCAGAGGGAGGTCTCATGGAGTTCAAGAGTCTAAGAGTCAAAGAGTCGAAAAGGTCTAATTCTCAATAAGGTCTAAAAATCTAAAGGGTCTAACGGTCGAAAAGTCGTAGATCTAAAACAAATTAAATGGACGGATCTTGAGATTAAAGGGAGTCACCGATTCGAAATTTATAAAGGATCCCCAGCTCTGAGAGCGAGTGAATATATCTAGTCTTATGAACTCTTTGACGCCTTCGACTTTTTCGACCCTTTGGACTGTTCTATTGCGCGCCTCTTATGACCCCTTCGACCCCTTTGACTATTCGACCTTTTGGATTTCTTCATATGAGATTCCAAACATGAATCAAGTTTGCGTTTCCGTTCTCAGCCTTTGTAGCAAAGCATGGCTTAGAGGTCCATGGGCTGTGAGGGTGGCAAGTCGAATATATCGCTGAGTGTGGGCCAGGTGTATTTGCAGGTAATCTTGTGAGAATTCGGGTCCCATCCGATCAGCCCATTCAATGACGACTGCGGTGGAGGCGCCATAATAGTCCTCCAATCCGATTGACCTCAACTCATCATGGCTGTTGATCCTATAAAGGTCTGCATGGATGAGCCGAAGCTGGCCGGAATACTCGTGGATAATTGTAAAGGTTGGGCTGGTCACCTGATCAGGAGAAATTCCCAATCCGGAGGCAATCCCTTTCGTCAGTACGGTCTTTCCCGCTCCCAACTGTCCTGTTAGGGCGATAATTTCTCCACCATGGAGCCGATACCCTATGGCTTGCCCCAATGCTTCTGTGGCTTTGAGCGACCGAAGCGTTGTTACCCAAGTATCTTCAGAATTACGGGGCGACTGACCATGGAGGGGGAGGTCATGATTGGGTGGAGGAGAGGGTTTGTCTAAGGGCATGAGGAATACACTCAATAAGGTCGCTGGCGATTAATCCGGCTTGTCCCAATTTTTCAGCACCCATGTCCCCGGCGAGTCCATGCAGGTACACTCCAGCTCTCGCAGCATCCCAGGGGGAAAGACCTTGGGCAAGCAATCCGACAATCATTCCAGTCAGCGCATCGCCCATTCCTGCACTCGCCATACCCGGGTTTCCCGTGGGGCAGATTGCGGCTTGACCGTCCGGAGACGCAATAATGGTTCGAGCTCCCTTTAATACCACTATGATGTGATTCGTCTCTGCGAAACGACGCGCAATCCCTAAGCGGTCATGATTAACGGATCCGGGAGAAATGTTGCCAAGGAGTCGTGCCATTTCCCCGGGGTGTGGTGTCAGGATATAAGGAAATTTGTTCGATGAGAGAATCGAAGTGTGCCCAGCGAGGAGATTCAGTGCATCCGCATCGACGACACACGGCTGATTCAGGTTTGAAAGAATGCTACGAACTAACTCCCCTGTTTCCTGGTGGGTGCCAATACCAGGGCCAATCGCAATTGCACTTCGGGTTTTCGCAAAATCACTCAAGGAGGAAAGAGCCGAAAGTCCAAGAGTGCATTCCTCCGTCTCTGGCATCGGGGCTGTCATCGCCTCGAGCAGTTGGGCTTCCAGGGTAGGGTTCACGGTCTTTGGGGTTGCGACCGTCACCAGCCCCGCACCAATCCTGAGGGCGGATCTTCCGGCTAGCGCCGCAGCCCCTGTTTTTCCAGGGGAACCTGCAATGATGCCGGCATGTCCATAGGTACCTTTGTGGGAAGCCATCGACCGTTGAGGAAGTAATGGCTTGATTATCTGTGGGGTCAGAAGGTGAACATTCAGCGATAACGCCCTCACGTATTTTTGTGGTATCCCAATGTCTGAGATGACAATTCTCCCGGCTTGATTGATCGCCGCTCCCAAGTACAGCCCAATTTTTGGACAACCAAAGGTGACCGTTAGGGAAGCCTCAACGGCCGTTCCAAGGATTTCTCCGTTGTCGCTGTGAATTCCTGATGGGAGATCAACGGCGATGGTTGGGGCCAAGGAGCCGTTCATCGCCTCGATGGCTTCCTGATATCGGCCTTTCACGGGGGATGAAAGCCCTGTTCCTAGCAATGCATCGATCAGAAAATCTGCGTGATCGGCTTGATCGCCAATAGGGCCTTTTGCAGGCTGAGCGGTGATGACGGAAGCTCCAGCCGACCTGACAAGTCGGCGATACATGGTTTGTGCATCTCCTCTAAGTTCTTTAGGGTCGGCAAAGAGCAGGACACTGACTCTGGCTCGTTTCCGGCGAAGTAAACGAGCCACGACGAATCCGTCCCCCCCGTTGTTGCCCTTACCGCAGAAGATCGTCACGCGTTTTCCCGCTGGGGAGCCAAAGGTATGCTCAAGAGCCTCTACAACCCCGCGACCGGCATGTTCCATGAGGGTGGTTCCGGGCACCTTGGCCTCTTTAATTGTGCGTTGATCCAGAGATTGCATCTGAGCTGCGGTGACAAGAAACATGGATGGTCTCTCAGGCCCTGAGATCCCTCAAGTCATGATTCAGGGGTGGGGCGTCATGGGCAGCCTGGACGGGTCGGATCGTTCCCATCACGAAGCGATTCTTCCTTTTGATGAGTAATAAATGATTGAGGTTCAACCTTGAGATTGGAACGGTGTAGAGATTAATGCTTTCATTTCCCGAACTGCCCGATCAAGCCCGACGAATACTGAACGAGCGATAATACTATGCCCGATATTCAATTCCGTAATCTCAGGGATTTGTGTCAGCCGTTTCACATTCTGGTAATTCAATCCATGTCCAGCATGAATGCCGAGTCCGAGCTTAGAAGCTAATGTGGCGGCTTGCAAGAGGTTTTCGAATTCAGCTTGTTCTTCTTTCAATCGGCTGGAATTGGCATACGGTCCTGTGTGGAGTTCGATAGAATCCGCATGAATGCTGTGGGCGGCCTGAACCTGATTTACATCGGGGTCAATAAAGAGGCTAAACGGAATGCCACTGTCATGGAACAGTGTGATGATCACCTGAAGTCGTTCAGGGTGTTCGGCAACGGCGAGTCCCCCTTCCGTGGTAAGTTCTTGGCGGCGTTCCGGTACAAGGGTGACGAGATCAGGTCGGACGTTCAGGGCGATTTTGGCCACTGATTCCTCGGCAGCCATTTCTAAATTCAGTTTAGTTTGCACGGTCTCTTTCAGAAGGATCAAATCCCGGTCCTGGATATGACGTCGATCTTCGCGAAGATGAACCACCACCCCATCGGCTCCGGCAAGCTCAACCAGCATGGCAGCCCCAAGCGGATCGGGCTCACGTCCCCCCCTGGCTTGTCGAAGGGTGGCCACATGATCAATATTGACGCCTAATCTGGGCATTGAAGTCCTTTCCGTACAGTTAACGGGTTAACAGGGAAGGGAATCCCATTATGTCAGAACCGAAAATGAGCCTGCAAGAAAATGGGGGAAGGGGAAAGATTTCCGTTTTCGACCTGAAACTTGAAACCTTGAAAACTTTATCCGCCTTCAAAAATTGACTGGTCCGCTCCGCTCATCTAGAATAAAAAAATCCCCAAATTTAAAAGGGTTTTGGCTAAAATTCTTCATGACCATATAAAACGGATTTACGATCTATGAAGCCTTTTTTTAGAATCGAGCGGTTGCCCCATTACGTATTTGCCCAGGTGCAAACCCTCAAGTTGGAGGCACGTCAGCGTGGAGAGGATATCATCGACCTCGGCATGGGGAACCCTGACCAACCCACGCCCTCCCACATCGTAGATAAGTTGACGGAGGCGGCAAGGAACGGGAGAAATCATCGTTATTCGGCTTCACGTGGAATTACGAAATTACGACATGCGATTTCTGGATGGTACCGCCGGCAATATGATGTCGAGATCGATCCCGAATCGGAAGCCATTGTTACGCTCGGGGTGAAAGAAGGGCTGTCTCATTTAGCTCTGGCGATGCTGGGGCCGGGTGATGTGGTCTTAACGCCGACACCGACGTATCCCATCCACATGTACAGTGTGATCATTGCCGGAGGAGAAGTTCGAGGTGTCGAGCTTCAACCAGCGGAAGACTTCTTTGAGAATTTGACGCGGGTGTATCGCCAGACCCAGCCTCGCCCCCGGGCCATCATTATGAGTTTTCCCCATAATCCCACCACGAGTGTGGTTGACTTGGAGTTTTTTAAAAAACTTGTCGAATTTGCATTAGAACATGAAGTCTATGTCATCCACGATCTGGCCTATGCCGACCTGGTGTTCGATGGGTATCGAGCCCCTAGCCTGCTTCAAGTTCCTGAGGCCAAAAAAATCGGTGTGGAATTTTACTCCCTGTCGAAGAGCTATAACATGCCTGGTTGGCGGGTGGGTTTTTGTGTCGGGAATCGCGAGATGATTTCCGCCTTAACCAAAATAAAAAGTTACTTGGATTATGGCATGTTCCAACCAATCCAGATCGCCAGCATTATTGCATTGAACGGGCCCCAAGATTGCGTGAAAACGGTTGTTAGTCGATATGAACGTCGACGCAATGCCTTGGTGGAAGGTCTGAATCGGATCGGGTGGTCCGTGGACTATCCACGAGCCACCATGTTCCTTTGGGCTCGCATTCCACGGAAGTTTGTAGGCATGGGCTCTCTGGAATTTTCCAAACTGCTGTTACGCGAAGCGAAAGTGGCTGTGTCCCCGGGCATTGGGTTTGGAGAAGGCGGAGATGAATATGTGCGCTTTGCGCTGGTAGAAAATGAGCACCGCATTCAGCAAGCGATTCGGGGTATGAAACAAGTGTTGAAACTGGAAGGTGGAACACCATGACATCGCGAATGGCCGTAGGGATGATTGGATTTGGGACGGTCGGGACGGGAGTGGCAAAAATCCTTTTAAACAATGCTGAGCTTATTGCCAAACGAGTGGGAGTTCCCATTGAGCTTGTTCGAGTTGCAGACCTCGATGTCAAGACCGATAGAGGTGTGGTGTTGCCAGAAGGAGTCCTGACGACGGATGCCGAGTCCGTCCTTCACGATCCCCAGATTGACGTGGTGGTCGAACTCATTGGTGGGTACGATGTAGCGAAGCGTTTTATTCTGACTGCGTTGGACCAGGGGAAACACGTGGTCACGGCCAATAAAGCTTTGTTAGCGATTCATGGAGAAGAGATTTTTCATGCGGCAGCAACAGCCGATTGCGATCTAGGGTTTGAGGCAAGTGTCGGGGGAGGAATTCCGATCATTCGGTCTTTAACTGAAGGGCTTGCGGCGAATCACCTCTCCTCAATGTTTGGCATCATGAATGGCACCTCGAATTATATTTTGACTCGTATGACGGAAGAGGGGAAAAGCTTTCCTGAAGTGCTCGAGGAAGCGAGGAGATATGGCTATGCCGAAGCCGATCCAACCCTGGATGTGGAGGGCCTTGACGCGGCACACAAATTAGCTATTCTGGTCAACTTATCTTATGGAACGCCGGTAAATATTAAAGAGATCTATACGGAGGGGATCTCTCAGCTTTCGACCCTCGACATCGAATTCGCTCGTGAATTTGGGTTAACGGTCAAATTATTGGTGATTGCCAAACTTCAGGATGGGGAAATTGAAGCCCGGGTACATCCTACGCTTGTTCCTTCGGAGTCACCTATTGCGCGGGTAAGCGGAGTGTACAATGCCATCCACTTCATTGGAGATGCCGTAGGCGACATTGTGCTATATGGAAAAGGGGCGGGATCGCTTCCCACGGCGAGTGCCGTCGTCAGCGATATTATCGATGTCTCCCGTAATCGATTGAAAAACATATCGGGGCGGGTCCCGACGACGTCATTTCAATGGAATCGACGAATTCCTCTCCGAATACGCCCCATAGAAGAAGTCACCAGTATGTATTACTTACGCTTTATGGTTCTTGACCAGCCGGGAGTCCTATCCAAAATTTCTGGGGTGTTAGGGGATCACGGCATTAGTATTTCCTCGGTTCTTCAAAAAGGACGTGAGGAAGGACAAACGGTCCCATTGGTTATTATGACACATCGCTCATTAGAACAAGCGGTACAGACGGCCCTTCAAACGATCAATCGTCTTTCGTTCGTCTCTGAACCCACGACCCTGTTGAGGATTGAAGGAGTTGAGCAGTGAGTGTTCTTGTTCTTATGAGGTATTGGAACTCTCAGGTGAACCTATGATCCAGTGGCGTGGCGTCATCGAAGAATACCGGAAATTTCTCCCGGTGACCGAGGCGACTCCGGTTGTGTCCTTGAACGAAGGCCACACGCCCCTTGTCCAAGCGAAGCAACTCGCCCAAATCGTTTGCCCAGGGGTCGATCTGTACTTAAAAGTCGAAGGGGCGAATCCGACCGGGTCATTTAAAGATCGAGGGATGACGCTGGCGGTTTCCAAAGCCTTGGAGAAAAAGGTCCGTGCCGTCATGTGTGCCTCCACCGGAAATACCTCTGCGGCTGCCGCGGCGTATGGGGCCAAAGCTGGATTGCCGGTCTATGTTCTCGTACCAGCGAATTATATTGCCCTGGGGAAATTGTCCCAGGCCATGATCCATGGCGCCCGTGTGATTCAAATTAAGGGGAACTTTGATCAGGCTTTGAATATCGTAAAAGAGCTCTGTCAAGAAGACGAGTTCGAATTGGTGAATTCCATCAATCCTTTTCGGTTAGAAGGGCAGAAAACCGCGGCCATGGAGGTCTGTGATCAACTCGGCCGTGCGCCCGTCATTCATGTGCTCCCGGTAGGCAATGCAGGCAATATCACGGCCTATTGGAAAGGGTATCAAGAGTATCAAGCCGCCGGACAGATTCGAGACCTGCCACAGATGGTTGGGTTTCAAGCCGAAGGTGCCGCTCCGATTGTCAGAGGCGCCATCGTCGAAGATCCTCAAACGGTCGCGACGGCGATTCGGATCGGTAATCCGGCCAGTTGGTCGTTAGCGCTTCGAGCCATCAGAGAATCTGATGGGAACATTGATATGGTGACCGATGAACAAATTCTTCAAGCCTACCGAATGATTGCCGGAGAAGAAGGGGTGTTTTGTGAGCCAGCCTCAGCCGCCTCAGTTGCGGGTGTCAGGAAAATGAATGCGGCTGGGCGATTGCCCGAAGGAAGTACGGTCGTCTGTACGTTAACGGGGCATGGCTTAAAAGATCCCGAGACCGCCAAGAACGTGTCACCTGAACCCCAAACGGTCCAAGCGACTCGGGAGGAAGTTGTGGCCGCCTTGTCGATTTAAAGTGAATCGAGAAGGGATCATTCCACATCTCCTTGAACAATTCAAGAAGACTGCTTCGTGATGAAGATCGTCTTTGTGCAAGCTGATGGAATGGCATCGGCTCCACTCAAAGAGTTAGGTGGACGGACACCCCTTCAAGTTGCATCGACTCCCAATTTGGATTTTTTGGCAGGGGAGGGCGAATATGGCCAATTAATTCTGCCTGGCGAAAATGTGCCCCGGTCAGGCGAACGAATCCATTTGGCGCTTCTGGGATATGACCCTTACAAATACTACTCGGGTCCAGGGCCATTCGAGGCTGCAAGTTTGGAGGTAGGGCTTGAAAAACAGGATATGGCCTTTTTGTGTCATCTCGTCACTCTTGGTTTGATGGAGGGAAAGAGTGAAAGTAAAAAGATGGGTTCGCATTTGTTCATGCTCGATGATCGAGCAGGGGGAATTGAAACAGAGGATGCCAGGGATTTAATCGATGCGGTCAACGATCAAATGGGTTCAGAGACCATTCAGTTTTATACCGGGAAGGGCCATCGGCATCTCATGGTTTGGGCGGGCGGGGCGGCCCGCCGAGGATGCGGGAATCCCCATGCAGCTCTCGGGAAAAGCATTGAACCCTATCTTCCAACCGGCGAGGGATCCGACATTTTAAGGGAACTCATCGAGGCATCCTGGATTGTTCTTCGGAATCATCCTCTCAATATTGAACGAGAGGAAACTGGCCTGCATCCCGCAAATTGTCTCTGGCTTTGGGGGGCAGGGAAGGCCATGGAGTTACCAAGTTGGGCGGATCGATGGTCGATGACAGGGGTGACGGTTTCCACGGTTGATCTTCACCTTGGCGTTGGAATTTGCGCCGGTTTAGAGGCTATGAACCCTCAGGATTATAAAGAATTCCATCATTCGGATTTTAGTTTTTACGCTAAAGTCTGTCACAAGGCCCTTCAAACCAAGGAGTTTGTATATATTCATGTGCCAAGCTCCCATGAGGGTGAAATGAAGAATGGCCAAGAATTAGTCAAGGATGTAGAGGCCCTGGATGATGGATTAATTGGTCCTCTCCTCAGGTCTCTTAGAGATTTTGGAGAGTATTGTCTGTTGGTAGCCTGCAACCATGATCAAGAGGATGTGTCTGCCTCGGCAGCGGGTTCCACTCCGTATGTTCTATATAAATCAACGGGAGCCAAATCGGGAAATTCTCGGGGAACGTTTAGTGAAGTTGAAGCCGGAGAAAGGGGCAATCGGGATGCCACACGAATTATAGAACGGTTGCTGGCGAGTCCATAATACCCATGGCTCTTCTCATTCAAAAGTTCGGGGGGACCTCGGTAGGAAGTTTGGATCGCATTCAAGTTGTGGCCGACGTCATCGAAAAGACGGCTCGTGCCGGCCATCAATTGGTTGTCGTTCTGTCCGCTATGAGTGGAGAAACCGATCGATTATGTCAAATGGCCCAGCGAGTATCACAAAATCCCAATGAGCGAGAACTTGATATGCTTCTCTCTTCGGGAGAGCGGGTGACCATTGCCCTGATGACGATGACCTTGCAAGAGCGAGGGATACGGGCGAGGTCCTTTACCGGCCGCCAGGTTGGGATTGTCACGAACAGTTCTCACACCAAAGCCCGGATCACCAGGGTGACCGCTGATCGAGTTAAGGGGACCTTGGCGGATGGTGTCATTCCTATCGTGGCCGGTTTTCAGGGAATCAATGAATCCTCAGATGTGACGACGTTGGGTCGTGGAGGATCAGATTTAACGGCGGTGGCATTAGCGTCGGCGTTAAAGGCCGACCGGTGTGTGATTTATACCGATGTCGAAGGTGTGTATACGGCTGATCCTCGAATTGTTCCCCATGCCCGTCGACTCGAAAAACTTTCCTATGAAGAAATGTTAGAATTAGCCAGTATGGGGGCGAAGGTGCTTCAAGCCCGGTCGGTGGAATTTGCTGCGAAATATGGAGTGCCGCTTGAAGTCAAATCAAGTTTTACAGAAGGGGAAGGATCTCTTGTGACACATGAAGATGCTGAGATGGAACGTGTTTCGGTCTCCGGGGTGACGGGCGATCGAAATCAAGCCAAAATCACGGTCGTGGGGGTGCCTGATAGTCCGGGGATTGCAGCCAAACTGTTCGGAGCCGTTGCCGATGCGGCCATCATTGTCGACATGATTATTCAAAATGTCAGCCAGGATTCCCTGACGGATATTTCCTTTACGGTCCCCAAAGGGGATTTGCCTCAAGCCTTGAGCCTGGTCCGTGATATCGCCAAGGAAATCGGTGCCCGTTCTGTTGAAGTAAAGGATGATATCGCCAAAGTGTCGCTTGTGGGGGTCGGCATGCGGTCACATTCAGGTGTGGCGTCTCGCATGTTTCAAGCCCTTTCGCGGGAGGGCATCAATATCATGATGATTAGCACATCGGAGATTAAAATTTCCTGTGTGATAGAAGAAAAATTTTTTGAGCTGGCCCTTCGATCATTACATGACGAATTTCAGTTAGAACATATTCCCAAAACGGAGAAATGATGTTGGATGAGAATCTAAAAGAACGCGATCAAGAGTCGAAAGTCCCGGTGTTGGAACTTTACGACACCACCCTTCGCGACGGAGCCCAGGCGGAGGATGTCAGTTTCTCTGTTGAGGATAAACTTCGCATTGCGTTGAAACTGGATGAATTAGGCGTGCAGTTTATCGAGGGTGGATGGCCAGGAGCTAATCCCAAAGACATAGAGTTTTTTCGTGTTGTGAAAGCCACCCCGTTAGCGCAGGCCACGGTTGTCGCCTTTGGGTCAACCAGGAAAGCTAGCAACCCGGTACACTCAGATTCAAATTTGCAAGCGCTTCTCTTGGCCGAGACCAATACCGTCACGTTATTCGGTAAATGCTGGACGCTCCATGTCACTGAGGCCTTGGGGACGACATTATCAAAGAATGTAGAATTGATTGGTGATTCAATTGAATTTCTCCGTTCTCATGGGCGTCGGGTATTCTTTGATGCCGAACATTTTTTTGACGGGTATAAAACCGACCCCAACTATGCCATGGAGACGGTGAGAAAAGCTGCAGAATCCGGAGCAGACCGGATCATCCTGTGTGATACGAATGGGGGATCCATGCCATGGGAGGTCCGTGATATTTTCGAATCGGTCAAACGGGATTGTGCCGTTCCTTTAGGGATCCATGCTCATAATGACGCAGAAATGGCCGTGGCGAATTCTCTGGTCGCGGTCGAAGCAGGAGCGATACAGGTGCAGGGGACGATTAATGGCATTGGCGAACGATGTGGCAATGCGAACCTTTGTTCGGTTCTGGCCAATTTGGAATTGAAGATGAACCGACCCGTATTAGGAACGGGACGACTCGCACACCTGAGGAATGTCTCGAATTATGTCTCTGAGGTGGCCAATCTTCTCCCCAATAAGCGGCAGCCCTATATCGGTGATACCGCCTTTGCTCATAAGGGAGGAGTGCACATTGCTGCCGTTCAGAAGAATCCCATCACGTATGAGCACGTTCAACCGGAGTCGGTTGGGAATCACCGGCGCGTTCTCATTTCAGACCATAGCGGACGAAGTGCGGTGCTCAAAAAGATTGAATCGTTGGGCCTCACGCTAGAAAAAGACAATCCTCAGGTGCAGGCGTTACTTTCCTCACTGAAAGACCTTGAATTCGAGGGATACCAATTTGAAGGGGCCGAAGGTTCGTTTGAACTGTTGCTCAGGAAGGCTGTGGGAAGTCATACCCCATCATTTGAGCTGCTGGGGTGCAGAATTATCGTTGAGAAGCGACAAGCTCATGAGACGCCTATTTCCGAAGTGACGATTATGGTAAAGGTGGGCGATGTCGTTGAACATACCGCCGCGATTGGGGCTGGGCCGGTCAATGCCTTGGACCATGCCCTTCGAAAAGCTTTAGAAAAATTTTATCCCCAGTTAAAAGAGGTCAAGCTGTTGGATTATAAGGTTCGAGTGTTGTCCGGGAGTCTCGGAACGGGTTCAAAAGTCCGTGTGTTGATTGAGTCCGGGGATCACAAAGAAAAGTGGTCAACCGTTGGGGTCTCTGAAAATATTATTGAGGCGAGTTGGCAGGCTTTGGCCGACAGCATTGAGTATAAGCTGTTGAGGAGTAAATAGGAGGAGTCCTGCCCGTGTAATTTCTGCCATGAGCGGAGCAAACCTCAGCTAGCCTTCTTTTTATTTGACAATAGCAACTCATTGAAATCCTTGACATTTTCGATTCCGACCGGTACGGTTTCCCAAAAGATGGGGTCTAGAAGTTCGGTGAAGACCATTGGCAACATGATCGTGATTTCCGGAACGGGGGTCGGGCTATGAGAAAGGCAGATATTGCCAATACGATTTGTGAAAAGGTTGGAGTTTCCAAAACCGAGGCCATGGACATGGTGGAGTACATCCTGGACATTCTCAAAGCTGGACTTCAAAGGGGAGAGGCCATCAAAATCGCCGGATTTGGCAACTTTGTCGTGCGAAGCAAAAGGGAAAGAAAAGGGAGAAATCCTCGTACAGGGGAAGAAATTGCGATTACCCCAAGGAGAGTGGTCACCTTCCGCCCAAGCCAACTTTTTAAGAAGTATGTCAATTCCTAAGCCGGCCTCGCAGGAAATCAGCAAACGAAAATTCTAAAGACCAAATTCCAAATAAAATCCCATGACAACAATTTCAATCACGAATAAGAGGAATTGACCGATCTTTTTTCGTTGCTGTCCGGTTTGAGATTTTTCCTTTGGGAAATTTCATTCTTGCTTGTCAGAAATGAATTTGAGATTTGAAATATGACAGTACCTCCTCAGGGGTACCTGGTGCTTTTAGGTAATGGTAAAACAGAAACAATTAAACACCTTGGCCAATAGAGACGCATCATTTCTACGAAACGGTTGTTCTCATGGGGAGTGAGGTCAAACGGGAAGGAAAGGTTTTTTACAAGATCGGTGAGGTTGCCGAGTTGACCAAGCTCCCAGCCTATGTCCTCAGGTTTTGGGAATCCGAATTTAACTTTCTTCATCCGAAAAAAAGTCAAGGCCAGCACCGTGTGTATACCGCGGCTGATGTGGAAACGGTTATGGAAATCAAGCGAATGCTCTATGTTGAGGGATATACGATTGCGGGGTTAAAACGTTATTGGAATCGCCGAAGAAGAGAGGGGGGGGTATCCTCTGCCACCCGTGAACGGGTGAAAAAAGCTAAATCAGAGCTTCGGACTATTCTAAAAATGCTAAAAGCGCCTCCGTGAAAACTATTCAAACGTTCCTAGGTGTCAGGATAAAGGGGCTTTTCGGTTGGGGATATTCCAAAAGGATTCAAGTCGTCGGGGCGTGGCGCAGCCTGGTAGCGCACTCGCTTGGGGTGCGAGAGGTCGGCCGTTCAAATCGGCTCGCCCCGACCAGTTTTTAATGGAAAGATCGGTCCGTTGGGTAGTGTGTAAAGCGCAATGCTGCCCTAAGCGCTTTTTTTTTAGATCCTACCCAATTGAAAGAATTATCCAATATCGAAAACGGAATCCTGAATCTCGAAGGAAATGAGTTGGAACGGTGGGGGATGCCCCCCATACATTTTCGATCCTTCATGATTCGACATCCCTTGTTGGACATTGGAAATTTTCCCCCTTCACCTAGTTTCAGAGATAGAAAGAGTGGATGAGGGCGGCTTTTTCCATTCACGCTAGGGGAGGTAAAACGTGCGATTCGTTACGCCTGAAGATCTTCTTCGACGAGCTCCTCACTTTCCGGCATCCCATAGGCCACAAACTTAGCGTAGGACAAGTAAATTCCGCTGCTATCGAGCATCGCCTTGCTCCCGGCTTTCATCCGTTCGAGTTTAGTAGTGTCAGAAGCCTCATGCGTTTGAAGTGAGGTGACGTATTCATCAAGGACGGTATTGTAATGCTGCATCGCACGTTCGACATCGAGATAGGCTTGCATAATACGATCGGTCATCGTTGAGCTTCCTCCTTGTTTTTACATAGTTAAAACCATACACGAGCACTTCTTGAAGGGTCAACACCGCCGAAGAAGGTTTCGGGTTTCGAGATTTAAGAGAGAAGACTGATTCCCCTCATACTTAAACCTGATAGTTGATATCTTTTTCTTCCGTTTGACCCTTTCTGCCAGAATTCAGTAAAATATGAAATTGGCAGGAATCAGTGAACCAGGACGTGGCGATAACCTTTCCTGCTGAATATTGGCCAGTTACTCCCTCATATTTCCCGCTTTGTAGCCCAGTTAGCTGCTGGTCAGACCATCCTTTTAATGAAAGCTCCCTCACTAGTTTGGATTTCTGTGGTCGTGCCGATCAAAGACGAACGCGACAACATTCCTTTGCTGACAAGCCAACTCATAAAGTTTCTTGAAAGCCGGCAGGAGACGCAGCAGGCAACATTTGAAATCCTTTTTGTGGATGATGGAAGTACCGATGGGAGTAGCGCTCTTCTCGACAGCTTGGCCCAACAACATGAGGAAGTCCATGTCTTTCATATGGAAAAAAATTATGGCCAAACGGCCGCTTTTGATGCTGGATTTCGTCAGGTCCGGGGCGAGCTGGTCGCCACCCTGGATGGGGATCTCCAATATGATCCTACAGATATGGCTAAACTCTTACCCCTTGTGGGTCAATACGACCTGGTTTGCGGTCAACGTCAAAAACGTCATGATAACCTCATACGGCGTTGGTCGTCGCGCTTGGCCAACGGGGTTCGTAATGCGGTCATTCATGATGGAATCCATGATACAGGGTGTTCGTTGAAGGTGTTTCGCCGTGCGGTCGTTGAACGCATGCCCTTGTTTAGTGGTATGCATCGTTTTTTCCCCGCGTTGGCACAAATGTATGGATTCTCAGTCACAGAAGTTCCGGTACAACATTTCCATCGGGCCCACGGTCGATCAAAGTATGGCATCGGGAATAGGGTTTTCGCGAGTCTTTATGATCTTTTTGCGGTCCGTTGGATGCAAAGCCGATGTCTCAATTATAAAGGGAGTAAGCCAGAAGAAAAGGCCGAGTAAACAGAAGAGTTCATTATGCCATCTACTGAAGTGATTTGGGTAAGTATTGGTTTTTTCGGGCAAAGCCTTTTCTTTTCAAGGTGGTTGCTCCAATGGTTTGTCTCTGAACGCAAGGCGGAAAGTAGTATTCCCCTGCCTTTCTGGTATATGAGTCTTGGGGGGAGTCTCATTGTTCTGACCTATGCGCTCTATCGTCAGGATCCCGTCTTTATTGCCGGCCAAAGTGTTGGAGCGGTGGTCTACCTGAGAAATCTCATGCTCATTTACCGCGGCCAAAAACGAGTGGCGAGTGGTTAATCCCTCCTCTCCCGATTCTTCCCCAGAAAGATCTCCTTCAATTTCCCACGTCATTGCCCTGTTGGCACTGGCGGGGCTGCTTCTGCTTTTGGATCTTGGGGGGCTGGGCCTCACGGACCGTGATGAGGGCTCCAATGCCGAAGCCGCCCGGGAAATGTTGGAAACTGGCAACTGGGTTTCTCCAACACTTAATTATGAACCTCGTTTTGCCAAACCGGCATTTGTCTATTGGATCATTAGCGGGTCGTATCTGCTGTTTGGTGTAAATGAATTTGCTGCCAGGCTTCCTTCCGCGCTTTTTGGGATAGGTCTCATTCTCCTTCAATATCGATTTCTGACCCGAGTCGTGGGTTCCACCATCGCCCTCCTTGGTTCCCTGATTTTACTGCTCAATATGGAGGTCATTGCCATTAATCGAATGGTGTTAACCGATCCTGCACTGGTCTTTTTCACAACCCTTTCAGGATATTGTTTTTGGCTCGGGATAAGCCAGGAAGGGAAAAATCGACTCTATTTTTTTGGATTTTATATGGCCATGGCCATGGCCATGTTAGCCAAGGGTCCAGTAGGGATCCTTATTCCTTTATTAGGTGTTTTTACCTATTTGACTTTCGCCCGGCAGTGGAGACGTTTTGGAAAAGTGGGATTTCCGGTTCTCGGGTTTCTTCTTGTCTTCGCGATATCTGCCCCCTGGTATCTGGCTATGTTTGCCATGCATGGAGATGCTTACCTGGCGGCAGCTCAGGCGAATACAACGGGTCGATTGGCCAATCCCATGGAGGGGCATGGCGGTACGCTCATTTTTTATATACCCATTTTGTTTCTAGGATTTTTCCCCTGGAGTGGGTTCCTTCCTGCCTCTCTGCACCAGACCCTCAAGGATTGGAAACAGTATCGAAACGGAGAGCATGTTCCCACACAGGAGGAAGGGCTAGCCCTATTCGCGGCCTTCTGGGTCATAAGCTTGTTCCTCTTCTTTACACTTTCTGCCACCCGGCTTCCACATTATATTTTCCCACTGTTCCCTCCAGCGGCAATCCTTGTGGTGTTGTACTGGTCACGATGCCTAAACGAATCTTCGCCCCCCGGCCTCAGGGTTTCCATACGGATTCTGGTCCTCATTGGCTACCTGTTGGGCTTAGCGTTGGCCGCCGCTCCGGCTGTCTTTGAAGAGTTGTTGGAGAAAATTACCAGTGAATTTCCAGCGGCCAGCCAGCTCAATTTAGGTTTCATTCCTGTTGTGATGGGGGGTGTCGTGATTGTAGGAACCATGATGGTGAGACACCTCACTTCTTCCGAACAACACCGGGATCAGGCTTTTTGGGCGGCCGGTGCCATGATTGGGGGATTGGCCCTTCTCGTTATTCTCTTTGGGCTCCCCCAATTCAGTCGTTATTTTATTGCTCCTCCGCAGGAACTAGCCAGAATCGCAGGCTATAACCTTGGACCAGAGGATCGACTTATTCAATTTGGGCGTAAACGGCCCTCGCTGGCGTTTTACGCCAAGCGAAAGGTTTTTCAGGTCAATCCTGGAGAAGACACAAAACTTGAAGCTGCGACCGCAGGTCCGGGACGGAAGATGATCGTCCTTCAAACACACCTTCGATCGCGACTCCCCCCATCCGTACGCGAATATCCGGTCGTACTCGAGCGACATGGATTCTCGCTCCTATCGAGCGAGTCGCTTCTGAAATAACGGCAATCTACTTATAGTTGCACCATCTCATGGTGCCTCTTCGAGAAACTCCAGAAGCGACTGCTGCAATGAATGAGGAAAGGGACCGCCATTTTCGACTTGCCGCTTCTTCTTGTTTGATGCGTCATGATCTCATGCTATTGGCGAGGAGGCAGCATGAAATGCTGAAGCTAAAGGAACCGGCATTCAGGTTTTGGGTCTTTTTTTGCTAGAGGGGATGGTTATAGGAGGGGGATGATACCTTTTATTTGTTGTATGGCAATCAAGAGGGCAATGACGGCCAATCCAATCACCGCTTCCTGAGCTACATTACTGTCTTTCTCCCGGACCATGTAATGGCCAGGATTTCCCGGCAGATCATTATGGGAATGACGAATCCACCAGGCTATTCCGGTAAGAAGGCCAAAGAGGGCCACTAAGAGTGACCCCGTGTAAAGGGCTATGCCCAGCCCCAACATGAGATGGGTCGTTGGTGCCCCGATGTGACTGCCAAGAGGGAATTGCGTTGGTTTCAGAATTAGTAACAGTCGAACTCCCAAACTCACCACAATCATAGTGAGACCCACCCACATCATGCCGACCTGAACCGGGCTCGTTTCGGGGTAGTGGAAGATGATCCAGATCACCGCAAATCCCCCTACCCAATAGGGAAGGCCTTGTACTAAGGCTTCAAGAAGGGACTTTAACCAGTCTTTTAGGGGACGGGAAATAATATAACCAATCAAGAAACCAATAAGAGATCCAGCTAAGACATCGGATGGAAAATGATCCCCTTCCATTATTCGACTGATAGCCACGAACCCCGCAACCGCATACCATATCCAGGCTGCTTTGGGAAAATGACGGGCCAGCACAGCGGCGACGGCAAAGGAAGCTGCTGAATGGCCGGAAGGAAAGGTGTTCAGCCCCCCCTGCAAAGAAGGCCCAATCGGCCAGTGATCTTGATGCATGAAGTAAGGGCGAGGACGACCAAGAAGAATTTTAATGATCTGAACGATGAGTCCAGCTATTCCATGAGCAATGAGACTTTGCCACCCCGCACGTTTGAGCCTGTCACGGTTCCACACATACCCTACAATGCCGATTCCTACTGAAAAGAGTAGGAGGGTGGTTCCTTTGCCGAGCCTGTGCCCTATCTCTCCAATTTCTTTCAGTATCTTTATATCAATGGATCGCAGAAATAACACAACCTCGTAATCTATCTTGAAGAGAGGAACCAGCGCTCCTAATAAGGTTAGAACGGAGAGGGTCAGTAACAGGGTGATGATGGGCGGGGAATAGAGAGGACGGGTAGGGGTGGATTGGTCAAACGATTGAGCCAGATGGGAAAAGAATCGAGGCGGCATTTGATAAGTGCAAAGGAGCCTTGATTAAGGAACCCATTCTGCGAGAAAGATGTTGAATTCTCGAGGTGTTGTGGCATTGCGGTCCGACACCCAGACCAATTGTTTTCCGTCAGGGGAAAACATCGGAAAACTGTTAAAGTGACCGCTGAAAGTAATTTGTTCCAATCCAGTTCCGTCATCCCTGATGAGATACAGATGAAAGGCCGGACGACCTTCTCCTCGAGGAGTGGTAGAAAGACTGGTAGAAAAAATGATTCGCCGACCATCGGGATGAAAATAGGGGGCAAAGTTTGATGCCCCATTGGCCGTGACTTGGCGCTGATCCGAGCCGTCAACATTCATGATGAAGATCTCCAGATTTGATGGTTCCACAATGTTCTGAGCAAGGAGATCCTGATAAGCTTGGATCGCTTCTTTTGTTTGGGGATGGTTGGCTCGATAGACGATACGCTTGCTGTCGGGTGAAAAAAATGGACCGCCATCATATCCAATGGTATGAGTCAATCTTCGAATATTCGTTCCGTCAATTTTCATGGTGTAAATTTCAAGATCTCCATCACGAAGTGAGGTAAAGACAATGGTCTTCCCATCCGGGGAGATGGTGGCTTCGGCATCGTATCCTGGAGCGGACGTCAATCGCTGTAAGTCACGACCACTGACGTGAATGGAAAAGATGTCGTAATTATCGAGAGCCCAGCGATATTGCTTGGTTTTTGGAAGCGGAGAGGGGCAAAAGGGACTCGATAGATGTGTCGAGGAATACAGCACGCGCCGCTCACCCGGGAAATAATATCCACAGGTGGTGGCTCCCGTCCCGGTACTGACTCGACGAATGTTGGTCCCGTCCAGATCCATTGTGAACATTTGATAACAGGGGAGAAGGGACTTTTCCTTAGGATCCTTCGTGGATTGAAAGACTAACTTCTGTCCGTCAAAGGAAAAATACGCCTCAGCGTTTTTCCCTCCGAAGGTCAATTGGCGAATATTGGCCAGATGAGGCTCTTGATTGGATTGGGGGTGAGGCTGTTCTTGGGCCTGGACAATGAATAGAGGGGAGATACACATAAAAAGAACGATAGTGGCAGATCTGGCTAACATCATCAGGATCTTCATCATCACCCCAATCTCGTTCATAGATTCTTCCTTAAGCGGTTGGTAATGAAACTTCTAAGTCCTTATTCATTATCTCAAAAAGGCCTCGCGAAACAACCTTCCCTTCGTTGAACACGAGATAGCTGTCCCATCCGTAGAAAAAGAGAAGCCTCGCGACCCGAGCCACGGCTGAGTCGGAGAAACCGGAAAATACAGTGAATGTGTGGCCGGACTGAGTGGGATGCGAACAGGAAATCAACCATGCGATGTTAGGTCCCTCAAAAGTGTTATGACGAATGGTTAATCCCTCGGGGCCCAGGGAAATGCCCTCCGGGCAGCTTTCGATGATCTTTGCGGTCAAGTGATTGGTTTTCGGGTCGTCCAAGATCAATTGGGAATGTGGTTCTGCAAACATTTGTTCATCCGTTGGTTGAATAAGCACCGTGAGGTCCCGAGATTGCAGACGATGAAGGATTGGCTGATAGATGGAGCCATCCTTCCCAAAACGCTCTTTTGGAAGGATGATCAGTGGGTGTTGATCCGTCACCCACACGTTTAACATGGGAGGAATGTGGTCTCGTTGAAGCCGACGAAACATATTGTAATTTGGATCGACTTCCAAATGAGTCGGTTTACTCGGGACCGGTATGATTACGGTCGGTGTTTCATCCTTTATCATGATCGAGGTGTCATGAATCTGTCCATTGGCCAATTTAATAGCCATGGGGAGGTTGAGCTGATAAAGGGGGGGTGTCTGTTGTAAGGATAATTCAATATTGGCCCCGCCTCCTGAATGTTGGTCATTGCGCACATCAGCCCTAAGAATTTGAATGGAGGGCGCGCCGGGTTGTTCAACCCATTGGGTGAAAAACCATGCAAGCTCCCGCCCTGCGGTTTCTTTAAACACCTGTTCCAGTGTTCCCCAATCTGCATAGGCTCCGGTTCTCTCTTTGACCAGCCTGCGAATGCCGGAAAAAAAAGCCTCGTCCCCAATTTCATGACGAAGCATATGGAAGACGAAAGCGGCCTTTTGATACCCGATCGCATTATCCACTCGCGTTTCTTTATGGTGAAACTGAATCAAGGAATATTCTTCTGATGGTGGGGCGTAGAGATTATATTCGTACAACATTCTCCTTCTGTTCTTAAGAGGAGCTTCAGTCTGACCTTGCGATTCCTCGTAATAATAATTGGCGAGGTACGTGGTCATTCCCTCAACCCAATTTCCTTTGGAAAAATCGTTTAGCACAGAATTGCCAATCCAGGAATGCACAATTTCGTGTCCCAGGGAATATGGTTGAGTGTACCCTCGTTTGATTACACGGCTCCCGAGAAGGGTGAAAGAAGGTAGCCCCAGGCCGCTCGGAAAGAAATTTTCCACGACGGCGAATTTTCGAAACGGGTAAGGTCCCAGTAGCTTCGTATACACATCCAAATATTGGGCGGTGGCAGCGAGATATTGTTCTGACAGGTGGGAATCTTCCGGGAACAGATAGGTGGCCATTTCAATTCCCTGCCAATCGCGATGATGTTTGACAAAATGGTTGGCTGCGAGTGTCAGCGCTTCACTGGCTATATCAACCTTCCATGTCGCCGTCGAGGTATGGGTATCGGACACTTGTGAAACCTGGTGCCCTTGGGTGACGGCCATCCAGTCTTGAGGAAGCGTCACGTCAATCGTGAAGGTAGAAAGCGTCCGAGGGAGGTCCGGGTACCACGCGGTTTCCGAGGTCAGGTAAATGCCATCCGGACCAATATGCCCCAAGGTTTTATCAGGTCTGACAAATCGAAGGTCTTTGGACGGACGAGGGGGGTCATAGATTTTCCCTTTGTAACGGATTACCAGACTGAGTGGTGCTGAAGGACTCAAATGTTCCCAATC
>CP070743.1:2397002-2401944 GCA_020348185.1 Nitrospirota bacterium | reverse complement strand
AATTTTCTAACCTCCGGAATATCTACTGTGGATATCGCAGAACGGCATTCTCATCTGCCTTGCCTCACATGGATCCCAATTTAGCCATACTATCCCAAAACATTTTTTCATACCCTTGGAACAGGTAAGCGGCCCGTTGTATTTGCCAGGGCTCCACGCCTTCGTCGAGTCCCTTTTGAATAATTGGCAAAGCGACAGATTCAAACGAAGGCAGGTTGGCGAACGCTTCTAAAAATATTGTTTCCTCCGGAGCAAACCCATAATGCTTTCTGAGAGACTGGCTCATCTGGCCACAGTTATATCCCCAGGTTGGAAAGTTCGCCAGGAAACCAGCCACAATTTCTGCAGCGGAACCGTACATGGACAGCCAACCCATATAGGTGGCATAGGCAAATCCTTCAGGCGTAATAGGATAGTGTTTTAATTCTTCCCCAGACATTCCAAGCTTTTGAGCGAGAGGTAGAAGGTTCGTTAGGGCTTCAGCTTCTCCTTGAAATACCTTCATAAAATAGGAGTGAACAGTTGGCTCGTTAAAACGGTGAATCATCATCGCCACGGACCGGAGATCACTACTTATGATGTGATATTGATGTGCGGGAAAGGCGCGAAGCGAAGGGAAGTCTACTTTACTCTTTCTAAGCAAATGCAGGTAACGGTGATCTCGAATTTCATCATCCAGATGGCGGAGCTCAACTCGAATTTGTTTTACGACTTCTTGGGATGAAATCATGTCATCCTTGCCTGCATTCTGGAAGTAAGACGGGCGAACAAAGTGATCATGGTCTGACAATTCACTTTGTTGATCAAGAAAAGAAGTGGGTTGTAGGGTTTCTAAGCTAATCATCCCTGGCCTCCATTTCTGTTAGGTGATTCATTTTACCGCGTTGGTTCTTAGTGGGTCCTGAAATCGACTTCTCATATCTATATTGATTGGCAACTTCCGTTCCAAAATCTGGGCTGCTAGAGGGTGAGGCTGGATGACGTAAGCCCTCGGAAATAAATCGAATTCTGATCAACCATGCTTCTTTTACCCAAGGATCTATTTCTGAAAAATCGTTGAACTGCGAAATATGGTGGTCCTCTTGTTAATAAGTCTATGAAATCTTTTGTGTTCTGCTCTTTAAAGTATTCCTAGCCCGGTGGGGAGCTTTTTCGATTGTAAAAACGATCAAGGGGTTAGATAATAGGGGCCTGCACAGGTGAGGTGACCATGAGTGTTTCTTCTCCCGAGGACACACCGCCATCAGTTCTTGTGGTGGATAGCGATCCCGACATCGGTGTTGCCTTAAAGGACCTTCTCACTAACCAAGGCTATGACGTCCTTGTTGTCGATAGGGGAAGTGAAGCCATCACCGCGGTCAAGGAACAAAAGGAGTTTTCAACCGTTCTTCTGGACATGGAGCTCCCGGATGTTGATGGATTAACGGTTCTTCAAACCCTGATCGAGTTGGATGCGAGGCTTCCGGTGATTGCCCTCACAGCATATGGCGAACTGGCGAAAACAGTGGGGGCTCTCGAGCTTGGCGCGTTCGCCTATTTAAAAAAACCCTATAATAAGGAGGAACTTAAAACCACACTCGTTCGCGCCATTGCCGTCAAGGATTTGACGGTGAAAGCGGAACGAGTTGAACAAAAGTTAACTAAGACAGAAAGTCGCCTGCGGAGTGAACGGAAGTTCGCCGAGCATGCGGTGCGGGAAAGCGAAGGCCGGCTGCAGGCCATCCTCGACGGGTCCTCGGCCGTCATCTACGTCAAAGATCTCCAAGGCCGCTATCTTTTAATCAATCGGGAATACGAATCCTTGTTCGAATTAGACCGTGAGGAGGTTAAGGGGCAAACCGATTACGACATCTTTCCGAAGGAGATTGCCGATGCATTTCGAAAGAACGATCAAATGGTTTTAAAGGCAGGGAGGCCCTTGCAATCCGAAGAGATTGCTCCCCACGAAGATGGCCACCATTTCTATGTATCAAACAAATTTCCCCTCCGGAATGCGGAAGGGAAGATCTATGCTGTATGTGGAATTTCCACCGATATCACGGAGCGGAAACGAGCGGAAAAAGCCCTGCAAGAAAGTGAAGAACGCTTCCGCCAAGTTGTGGAAATCATCAAAGAAGTCTTCTGGTTGTCAAATCCCGAGAAAACACAAATTCTCTATGTTAGTCCAGGGTATGAGACCATCTGGGGCCGTTCCTGCGAAAGCTTGTATGCGTCTCCACGGACTTGGCTGGACGCGATTCATTCGGAAGATCGGGGCCGCGTCCTTGAAGCCGCTCTCACTAAACAACTCAGTGGGGATTACGATGAAACATATCGAATTGTTCGACCGGACGGCTCGATTCGTTGGATTCGGGATCGGGCTTTTCCCGTGAGTGATAAAGAGGGGACTGTTTACCGGATAGCAGGAATTGCAGAGGATATCACAGGGCAGCGTTGAGCCTGTTCCAAAAGGAAATTCCAACGGGAAGGCACCGATTTTGCTCTGAATGCCAAATGAGACTCCAGACAAAATAAATCTCAAGAATCAGATTTACCTTCTCAGTCACCTTGCATTTCCAATTAAAAATCTTAAGGAGTTAGCAGAATCCTTTTGTGCAATCATTCCTTTGCCAATGCTTGAGATTGGGCTGGGTTGCTGTCCTGGTGGGACTTTTGTGCAGCGGATGCTCAGAATTGGTCATAAAAGAAAATGATGATGGATCCGCAATCATTGGAAAAGTCGCGTATCGAACCGTCTTTGCTGTCCTGACGTTGGGCTACAGCGAAGTGAAGATTCATGAAGCCAATCAAGAATATGAACGAGAACAACAATTGAAGGCCTTCGAAGCTCGCGTGATGGAGTTTTTAAATAACGGGGAAATCACGAAAGCTCAAGCCGATGAAATGATCCGTAAAGAAAAGGAACGGCTTAGGAGTGAAAAAGATCACAAAGATTAAATTGAGATAGAGTGAGGTTTTCCTTCCCCTGGCTCATAATTACTAAAATAAATCCACAAGTGCTTGCCCTCTCGGTCTTTTGGCGATAACGTTACCCTTTCGTTTCATCAAGGTGACCTGGTCTGTCCCAATGATATTCAACAAGTGACGATGGGCCTCCGATGCCTCGCGATTAATTTTCGATTTTATGTGCCTTGTTTCCAATCGAACACCTAATTATGGATAAACAATCAAAACCTCGGATGAGCCTCTCAACCAAGGTGCTCCTGGCCTTAGTGTTGGGTATTGCCACAGGTCTGTTTTTTGGAGAATTAGTGGCTCCCTTGAAAGTAGTCGGAGATGCTTTCATCAAGTTATTGCAAATGACGGTGCTTCCGTATTTGACCGTGTCACTCGTCGCAGGCTTGGCAAGTCTGACCTATTCCGAGGCGCTCTCACTGGCCAAAAAGGGTGGGCTCGTGATGATATTTTTATGGGCAGTTGCCTTAAGCGCCGTCTTGCTGATGCCACTGGCGTTCCCCAATTGGGTCTCCGCCTCATTTTTCAGCACCGCCTTAGTCCGGGAAGTTGAAGAGTTCGACTTCTTGAGTCTCTATATCCCCGCTAATCCCTTCAATGCATTAGCCAACAACACCGTCCCGGCGGTCGTCCTATTCAGTATGGCCGTGGGTGTAGCGCTGATTGGAGTCCGGAACAAAGACCTGCTCAACCAACAGTTAAATATTGTGGTTGAGGCCCTGATGCGAGTGACAAATTTCGTTGTGCTTTTGGCTCCTCTCGGTGTCTTCGCGATTGCCGCGGATGCCGCCGGAACCATGAATGTTGCAGATTTTGGCCGTTGGCAGGTGTACCTTGTGACGTATCTGGCCGCATGGGGTCTTCTGTCATTCTGGATCCTTCCCGGTTTAGTCACCTGTTTGACGCCTCTGACGTATAAAGAGGTTGTGTGGTTTACGAAAGACGCACTTATCACCGCTCTTGCCACCGGGAACCTGTTAGTCGTGCTGCCGGTCATTGCAGAAAAAAGTAAAGCCCTCATTGGACGGTACGGGCTGAATACCAAAGAAGATGAGTCAGCGGTGGATGTCCTTATCCCGATTTCATTTACTTTCCCTAGTACGGGCAAGTTATTGAGTTTAAGTTTTGTGTTATTCGCAGGCTGGTTTTCAGGCGCGATGGTCTCATTGACCCAATACCCCACTTTTGTCTTTTCAGGGTTTTTTAGTTTCTTTGGTGCACCGCAAGTCGCCATTCCTTTTTTGTTGGACCTGTTGCGCATTCCGGCAGATCTCTTTGAACTGTTTGTCCTCAGCGATGTGTTGATTGGCCGTTTTGGTGTTCTCCTTGCAGCCATGCACACCTTAGTCATTGCGATTCTTGGAACGTTTGCGATGAGTGGACGACTCAATTTTCAATGGCGAAAATTGGCCTTATATGGTCTCTTGAGCATTATACTGGTTGTCGGAAGTCTAGGAGCGGTGCGCCTGTTGTTTACCGTTGGATTTGAACCTGTCTATACCAAGTACCGGTCTTTTATTGAAATGGAGCTCTTGGGCACTCCCGTCCCCGCTACGGTTCTGACCACATTATCTGATGTGCCGCTTCCTTCCAGTACACCACAACCTCGGTTGGAAACGATTCTTGAACGGGGAACATTACGGGTAGGCTACTTTAAAGATCATCTTCCCTTTGCGTTTACCAATGCTCATTCCAAATTGGTGGGCTTTGATATTGAGATGGCTCACCGGTTAGCCAAAGAGCTTGGAGTCACCTTAGAGTTTGTTCTTTTGGACAAAAAAAAGATGGCGGAATCGTTGAACAGCGGACAAGCTGACATCGTCATGTCTGGGCTGGTTACCACTTCGGAACGGGTGCGCACGATGGCTCTCTCCCAATCGTATATGGATACGACGCTGGCGTTTATCGTCAAGGATCACTGGCGGGATGAGTTTAGTCAATGGGAATCGATACAACAGCTCGATGCTCCGCGAATTGGGGTTCCGAA
>CP070743.1:2385633-2396902 GCA_020348185.1 Nitrospirota bacterium | reverse complement strand
AAGATTTTTTTGTAAGCCTCCATGGACCGTAGAAATTCGAAGAATTTTGGCCCCTGTTCATAAGCCTCCGCATAAATCTTAAAGGCTTGCGCATCGCCATCACCTCGAAGTTCTTGTGATGTTTTATAGGCATCGGCCAGAATGATTTCCTTATCCCTGTCAGCCTCTGAACGGATTTTTCTGGCTTCTTCATCTCCTTCCGCCCTGTATTGTTTGGCTTGACGTTGCCGCTCGGCCTGCATCCGCGCAAAAATCGCTTTTTCGTTTTGCTCTGGCAGATCGGCGCGTTTAATCCTGACATCGAGAACTTCCAACCCATAGGCCGAGGCCTTCTCATTCGCTCGATCTGATACCACTTTCATAATCTGTATTCGATTGGCGGAGACGATCTCGGAGAGTTCGTGGCGTCCGAGTTCTACGCGAAGCTCAGAATAGATAATATCGTCCAATCGTTGAAGTGCCCCTCGCTGTGTCTGAAAGGATTGGTACACTCGCAATGGATCCACAATCCGCCATTTGGCAAAATTGTCGATCAAAATCGTCTTTTTATCAGAGGTGATGACATCCCTGGCGGGGACGTCATAATCGAGCAGGCGTTTGTCGAAATAGGTGACATCTTGAATGAAAGGAACTTTAAACTTCAGCCCCGGCTCCGTCACCGTCCGGACGGGCTTCCCCAATTGCACCACAATCGCCGTTTCTCTTAAATCGACAGTGTAGAAGGGGGAGATACCCATTATCAGCAGGAGAACCACAACAACAATTAGCCCGATCAGAAGGTTTTGTTTACTCATTGTCCCGCCCTCCTTTCTGTTGCCCCACCGCTGGTAGGCCCTGAGCGTGGGAGACGGTCCAGTGGGAGATACGGCAAGACATTGCCGGCGGCTTGGGAATCCAAAATGATTTTGTCAGTGTTCGAGAGCACTTCTTCCATCGTCTCAATATACACTCGCTTACTGATAACATCTTTGGCCTGCTTATATTCCTTCAATGTTTTGAGAAAGTGATTGGCTTCGCCTTCGGCTCGTGTGATTCGCGCCTGGGCAAAGCCCGTGGCTTTGTTGATTTCCTGAGCGGCTTCGCCCTTGGCTTTCGGAATAAGATCATTCCGATATCCATGGGCCTGGTTAATGAGTTTTTCCCGGTCTTCTTTGGCGCTAGCCACATCCTTAAAGGCGGCAGCGACCTCATCTGGAGGATTGACGTCTTGTAATTGTACCGTTTGGATCTGAACGCCAGCCTGGTACTGATCAAGAATTCCCTGAAGCAGGACCTGCGTGTTTTGTTGGATTTCGGCCTTTCCAACCGTTAACGCCTCGTCTATTTTGCTTTTCCCGATCACCTCACGAATGGCGGCTTCGGCCGCGTTGTGAATGGTTCCTGCCACGTTGGACACCTTATAGAGGTAGTCCCGAGCGTCCTTGATTTTGTATTGTACGATGAATTCGACCGCTAAAATATTCATATCTCCTGTGAGCATATTCGCTTCTCGTGGAACAGAGCGAGTCCGTCCACGCGGATCCGTACGAAAGCCAATTTCAACACGATGGAGTTTCTCAACCTTTGGAGTCTCGACGGTTTCCAAGAGAGGAACTTTGAAGTGGGGGCCTGGCTCAACGGTTCTGACAATATCCCCAAATCGTTTCACCAACCCCTGTTCGTCAGGAGCCACAATAAATACGGATTGCCAAAGCACCAGAATGGCCACCACAATCCAAATGACCGATTTGAATCCTCGGCCAGGGACAAGACGGCCTAATTGTTCCTGAGCCTTTTTTAACGCCTCATCGAGAGGGTCTTCCCCGGACCGTCCCCATGGATCTTTCGGTTCCCACGCCATGTATGACTCCTTAACAGTGTATGTGGATTCGAGTTTAAAAGGTACGAGTTTCACAGTAACAAAATTCTGCTAAGGGGAGCAATAAGGATCTCAGATCTCAGATTTCAAATCTCAGGTTCTAAGAATAAAGATCTCAGATTTCAGATCTCAGATTTTTAAGAGAGGGGACTTTTCACCCTTACCTTGATCATTGGCAAGCCGATGGGTAAAATAAGCGGTTTTTTTAATCATTTCACATTAATGCCCTCTGTTTCGGGCACCTGACCCCATCCGCATAAAAAGGCCATGAACAGTGCCAGGCGGATTAATGAGGGAAGGGCCGTCCATCGGGCCTTCCACAATACAATGGAGAACAATCCAACATGGCGGTAACTCTTATTCTGGCCCTTTCACTTTTCGGACTGCTGGTCGCGTTTTATTATGCGTCATCGGTCAAAAAAATTCCCATTGATATGGGAGTCGAAGATAAGGATATCAAGCAACGCCTGCGGAAGATCCATTCCGCCATCGCAGGTGGCGCCATGGCCTTTCTGAAGCAGGAATATAAGTTCATGGCGATCTTCATGGTGGTTTTTGCCGTGATCATTGCGGTGTTAATTGATGACCATCACACCGATTATGTAAATGAAGGGTTCTATACGGCTATAGCGTTCCTCTTTGGCGCCATTATATCGATCGCATCCGGGTTCATCGGCATGAAGATTGCGACCGAGGGAAATGTCCGTACCACGGTCTCTGCGAATAAATCTCTCTCCCAGGCCTTTAATGTGGCGTTGCATTCAGGCTCGGTCATGGGCTTTGGTTTGGTGAGCCTGGCCTCATTAGGACTCCTCGTGATCTATCTTGGTCTGGTTTTCCTCATGCCGGAGCAACTCCCGACGCACATTTTGATGGAAGTGATTGCCGGCTTCGGTTTGGGCGGTTCGTCCATTGCGTTATTCGCTCGTGTGGGTGGAGGTATTTTCACAAAAGCCGCTGATGTCGGAGCTGACCTGGTCGGAAAAGTCGAAGCGGGCATCCCAGAAGACGATCCGCGGAACCCTGCGGTGATTGCGGATAATGTGGGCGATAATGTCGGTGATGTGGCTGGCATGGGGGCAGACTTATTTGGTTCTTGTGCGGAAAGTACATGCGCGGCCATGGTGATTAGTGCAGTGGCCTTTTCCGGTATGGTCGATGCCTTGTTGTATCCGATTCTCATCTCCGCGATCGGGATCCCTGTGAGCTTCCTCACAATGATGATGGTCAAGGTCAACTCCGAAGACCAGGTTGGTCCGGCGTTGAAAAAGATGCTGATCGTTTCCAGTGTGCTCATGGCCATTGTCATGTTCGGCGTGACGAAGTGGATGATTCCAGAGAGCTTTCAAATCGGTGGGGTAGATTACACGGATCTAGGAGTGTACTTTTGTTTTCTTGCCGGCTTGGTAGCGGGGCTGGTGGTTGGCTTGATGACCGAGTATTACACCTCCCATGACTACAGCCCAGTGCGGGAGGTGGCTAAATCGTGTGAAACCGGTTCGGCGACGAATATCATATTTGGGCTGGCCCTGGGGTATAAAAGTGCCGTCGGTCCCTATCTTGCGATTGGTCTGGCCATCTATTTTCCCTGGATGTTAGCTGGAATGTATGGTGTGGCGATCGCTTCCTTAGGAATGTTGGGAACCCTCGTGATTGCCCTCACCATCGATGCCTACGGTCCCGTCTCTGATAATGCCGGTGGCATCGCAGAAATGGCCGGGATGGAAGAACATGTGCGTAAACGGACCGATGTGCTCGATGCGGCTGGGAACACCACCGCCGCTATAGGAAAAGGCTTCGCCATTGGAGCCGCAATCCTCACCTCCTTGGCTTTGTTCGCTGCGTTTCTGACGCGGGCTGATTTGTTGCTGAAAGAACAACATGGACAGGACTTTGATCTTTTAGGGAGCATAAATTTGCTTGACCCCTTAGTGTATACAGGTTTATTTATCGGGGCAGTCTTACCGGCGTATTTCTCCGCCATGACGATGAAATCGGTCGGATCTGCGGCCTATAAGATGATCGAAGAAGTCAGACGGCAGTTTCGGTCTATTCCCGGTCTTATGGAAGGGAAAGCCGACGCGGATTATGAGCAATGTGTAGCCATTTCGACTCAGGCAGCCCTGAAGGAAATGATCGCGCCAGGCATTCTGATAATGGGAACGCCTTTGCTGGTCGGGTTTCTCTTTGGCATTCAAGCCGTGGCTGGAGTTTTGGCTGGCTCTCTCGTCGCGGGAGGGGTCATCGCTATTGCCTCATCCAACAGTGGTGGTGCGTGGGATAATGCAAAGAAATTTATTGAAGCCGGAAACCTCGGTGGCAAGGGGACGGACATTCACAAAGCCGCCGTCGTGGGTGATACGGTCGGAGACCCGTTAAAAGATACCTCAGGCCCTTCGCTGAATATCCTGATCAAACTTTCCGCCATTCTGTCACTCGTATTTGTCCCTTTTTTCGTGCAGTACGGTGGCTTGCTCATCCAATAATTCTTCAATGGATCCTGGCTCCCAATTACTCATAGACCTATCCAACCCTTCGGATTGAGTCCAGCGCATCCATTCCGTTTGTAGACTTGGCACTTGTGTGGGACGGTATTCGGTAATTCTCTCTGTTCCAAAGGCGTAGGCCCTTGAATAGGGGGAAACCTTTATCGATGGTTACCCCAAAAAAGAGACGGAAACTCGCCCAGTATCGATGATAGGGGATACTCTTGTCGTTCCGTATTGAAGATACGGGGACGTCAGCCATCAACCGTAACCCTGGATCTCGAAATCTGAAACGGGGACGGGATGGCTCGACTGTCGATATTCATCTATCTTCGACGATTCTTTCTTGACCGTTTTGCCTTAGCAGAAGGTTTACGGGCTCTTCGATCCTGCCAGTCTAATGTCCGTAGAATCCGGCTAACATGATCAGGATGGTAGCGTACACGAAAAAGACGGCGAATGACCGTGCCCACATGTCGACATGTCCACCGGTCAGAATTGATTTTGGAGGCTTTGGGCCCTTGTTTTAAGACTCGGATGAGATGTTGACGCTGGGCGATGGAGAGGCGAGCTGGCCGACCGGTGTGTGGCTTCGACTTCAGGGCCTCTGTTCCACCCTCCTCAACTGCGTCTTTCCATCGCTTGACCGATGAAGGGGCGGCTCCCACACGACGAGCGACTTCTCGAATTCCTTGGCCTTTCGAAAGCATTTTGGCAGCCTTCCGGCGCCTGGCTTCTAACTTGGCAGCATTTCCTTTTGGTCTCATAATGGCTCTTCCTTTCTCTTATGAAGATCGGTAGGAGAGGTTAGATTATTTAATGATTATTTTTGAATCGGCCATGGTAAAATGAACAACTAGCCGTTCCTGTTGAATATTAAAAGGTTTTAGAGAAAGCTATTCGTAAAGACACTCCAATACCGGAGATGAGGGGCAGGCCCTATATTCTACTCCCTCATGAATTAATATTGCAATGAATATGCAGAATATGTGTCATTTTTCATGGCAAATTTTAAGGCACAGAGGTGGATTGGGGGACAATCCTGTAAAATCAAGGGGTCTGCCACGTTGATTGTCGGTCGGGGTAAGCCCATACAGCCAATTTTGTATCCATGTACAGACTTACTGATCCCATGAAGCATCCATGGGTGACAGGGGCTTTGGCCATTGGGCTGTTCATCCTCACGGGAAATCTGCTAATTTCGACTGTCTCCCCTTCAACGGCAGGAGTATCGCCCAAGCTTCAATTGACGAAGTTTGACATTCGAAAGGGGGTGTTCTTAGTTGCCTCCCCCTCTCTCCTGGATCCAAGTTTTCGTGAAACGGTGGTTTTGATTTGCGATCATGGGGAAGAAGGCACGCTTGGGCTCATTATGAATAGACCAACCAATTATCCCCTCTCCGACGTTTTTCCAGACATTCCTGGGTTAAAAGGGTTTTCGCATACCTTGTTTGAAGGCGGTCCCGTTCAGCGCCAGGGTCTCCTCATGCTCTTTCGGACAGAAACTGGCTCTGAGAAAACCCAATTGCTGTTAGATGGGGTCTTTTGGGGAGGTGATCCAAAAATGATCGCTTCTATGGTTGAGAACCCCCATCCGGAAAGACAGTTTCGAGTTTTTTTTGGATATGCAGGCTGGGGCCGTGGCCAGCTTGAGCACGAAATCAATGGAGGATTTTGGAGAACAGTTCCGGCAAGTGCTGGGGTCATCTTTGAGCATGATCCGACAACGCTCTGGGAGGAATTGATGGATAAGTCCACCCGTCCTCGGCTCATAGTGTCGTATCCTCCTAGTACATCTTTCTAAAACGGGAAAGCTTCGAAGAGGTTCCTCATCGGACCCGAGAGTCTTTTCCGCCTACAGCCATTCATGATCAATTTTCTAAACGGCAAATCTATGAAATCAAAGATAAATGCGAATAGGATTGTCTAGATTGTTTTAAATCGTTAGAAAAACAGAAAGATGGCGGATGGCACCCCTTCTGGACCCCAATTTGTTAGCTAGCCACTATAATCCGAGTTTGGTGATCTTGTCAGTTCTCATTGCCATTCTTGCGTCCTATGTCGCCCTAGATTTGGCCGGCCGAATGGCGGCTGCTCAAGGCCAAGGTCGCCGTTGGTGGTTGGTGGGGGGAGCCCTGGCCATGGGGACTGGCATTTGGTCCATGCATTTTATCGGTATGTTAGCCTTTTCCTTGCCTGTGGCCATTCGTTACGACATTCCCACCGTTCTTGTTTCACATATCGCAGCAGTTCTGGCCTCTGGAGTCGCGTTGTATGTCGTGAGTCGCCATGCGCTTGAAGCGGTACCGTTCTTTTCCGGTGGGGTGCTGATGGGATTGGGCATCACCGCGATGCATTATATCGGTATGGCCGCGATGCGACTCTCCGTGAGAGTCCACTACGATCTGCGGTTAGTGGGTCTTTCCATCATAATCGCGATTGGCGCATCCTTAGTCGGTTTGTGGATTGCCTTCCACTTACGTTCCGATATGAGCAAGAAAGGGATGGGGAAGAAAGTGATGGGGGCCATCGTCCTAGGGAGTGCGATTCCGGCTATGCATTACACCGGAATGGCGGCTGCCTCCTTTTCGGCAATCCCTTCAGTGGTTGGAGGGTTCCCCCATGCGGTTGATATATCATCCTTGGGTGGCGCTGCCATTTTTCTCGGAACATTTTTTGTTTTGGGTTTTACCCTGTGGACTTCCATGGTCGATAGAAGGTTTTCGGGACAGGCGGCTGAGCTTTTTCAGACCAATGAGCGATTGCAATTGGAGATCAAGGAACGGGATCGGATTGAAAATGAATTGCGAGCAGTCCGTGGAGAACTGGAGAAGCGGGTCATTGAACGGACGGCTGAACTCTCAGAGGCCAATGTGCAACTGAAAAAGGAAATGTCGGCGAGAGAGAAAGCTCAAGATGAAATTGCGAGCCTGGCTAAATTCCCCGATGAAAATCCCCATCCCATTTTTCGAATGACGCCGGATGGTCGAATTCTCTATAAGAACAAAGCCAGCCTTTCGTTATTGAATCAGGGAAAATGTTGGGAAGATCAAAAGATAAGGGGTTGGGCGTATGAGGCGGCCCAGAAAGCCTTAGACAGTCATCAACCGGTTCAAATTGAAGTAGAGTGTGGAGACCGAGTGTTTTCCGTGACCTTTGCCCCGATTCGGGAGTCCGATTACATCAATGTGTATGCCTTTGACATTACGGAGAGGAGACTGGCTGAGGAAGAGAGTCATGCTCTGATGAACAACTTGGGGGAGCGGGTGAAAGAGCTGACGGCGCTTCATCAAACCGCTCGACTGGTTCAAGATCCCAACGCCACTCCCCATGAAATTGTGGAGCGTTTTGTTGAATTGATCCCAGCAGCGTGGCGATATCCTGAAATTACCGGCGCTCATGTTCTGTACGATTCGATAGAAGTAGCCACACCAAATTTTGCTTCCACTCCTTGGATTCAAAGCGCAGAATTTAAGACCGGCGATGGAAAGCGGGGGGTATTAGAAGTTTGTTATTTGTCCGAGAAACCAAAGTTGGACGAGGGTCCATTCCTTATTGAAGAACGCAACCTTCTCAATTCGCTGACCGAAATGTTGAGGACCTATTTTGAAGCGAAGCGAGTGACGCGGGACCTTGAGGTACGTTTTCAGTTTGAAAATCTCCTCACCTCAATTTCGACAAAATTCATCAATCTTCCGGCCGCTGAGTTTGAAACGGGGATTATTGAAGCCCTTGGGGCTATTGGGACGTTTTCCAACGTCGATAGAAGTTATATTTATCAGTTTTCAGAGGATGCCGTGTGGGCGTATCTCACTCATGAATGGGATGCGGACGGTGTCCCGCCGGCCGGAGAACAGTTCGGAGTCCTTCCGACCGATCAATTTCCTTGGAGTATCCAGCAGCTCAGTAAGGGAAGACCAGTTCATATCCCGCGAATTTCTGAGTTGCCTCCAGAGGCGATCGGCGAGAAGGAGGTTGGTCGAGTTGGCGAGATCAAGTCACTGATTTTTGTTCCGATGATTCGAGGCGAGTCCTTAATCGGACTCATGGGGTTTAGTTCGCTTCGTCATGAGAAGTATTGGGAAGAGGATCATGTCGCCCTCCTCCGGATTGTCGGTGAAATTTTTACGAACGCTCTTGACCGAAAACAAACGGATGAAAAACAGCAACGTATGCGGGATCGTGTGATTCGTCAAAAAGAAGCCCTTCTGTCATTGGGGCGAGAGCCAGTTGAGATCTTGGAGAGCACCTTACAGCGTGTGACGGAAGCCGTGGCCAAGACGCTTGAGGTCGAACGGGTGAGTATCTGGATCTATGATGAAGATCGTACCGGAATTCGATGCTTGGATTTGTTCCAACTTGGGATGCAGACTCACGAACAGGATGCCTTTCTCTCCGCATCTCAATATCCTGAGTATTTTAAGGCTCTGGACACGAGTCTCACCCTTGCCGCGCATGATGCTCGTGTTGACTCGCGGACCAAAGAATTAGCAGAGGGGTATTTGGATGTCCTCGGGATTTCTGCCATGTTGGATGCTCCCATTCGTCATCGGGGACAAACGATTGGGGTGGTCTGTCACGAACATGTTGGCCCCAGCAGAGAATGGACCCTGGATGAGCAGAATTTCGCCAGGTCCGTCGCAGATTTTGTCTCCTTGACATTTGAAACCATGGAACGGAAACGCGCGGAGGAAGCTCTTCGAAAAATAAATGATGAATTGGAACAGAGGGTATATGACCGAACCCTCCAACTGTCCAAAGCCAATACCCTGCTGACCCAAGAAATCGCCGAGCGTCAGCGTGGGGAAGAAGCCCTGAGGCAAGCCGAGGAAAAGTACCATAGTATTGTGGAAAATGCCGTCGAGGGGATTTATCAGAGCACTCCTGATGGCCGGTTCATTAGCGTCAACCCGTCATTGGCAAGAATGTATGGGTACAACACTCCAGAAGAATTAATGTCCGCTGTTTCGGATATTGAGCAGCAGGTCTATGTGGACCCAAACCAACGGAAAGAATTTATCAAGCTCTTAAGTGAGCGGGGGAGGGTAGAGGGATTCGATTGTCAAATCTACCATAAAGACGGTGGCGTATTTTGGATATCGGAATATGCCCGGGAAGTGAAGGATGAACAGGGGCATTTGCAGTATTACGAAGGGACTATTCAAGATATTAGTTCAAGAAAACAAGCTGAAGAGGCCTTGCAACGAGCGAAGGAGGCCGCGGAAGCTGCTAGCAGAGCGAAGACTGAATTTTTGGCCAATATGAGTCATGAGCTCCGGACTCCTCTCAATGGAATATTAGGATATGCCCAAATTTTGAAGCGAGACAAAACGCTCACCGATGCACAGCTGTCCGGTGTCGATATTATGCAGCGCAGCGGCGAACATTTACTAATGTTGATTAACGACATTTTAGATCTGTCAAAAATCGAAGCGCAAAAACTCGAAATCCAACCGACCACCTTTTTCCTTCGAGATTTTTTGAACACGATCTCCGACATCATATACATTCGTGCTGAGCAGGCAAATCTCACTTTTCACTATGAACCAGCCGGCGAACTTCCCAACGCCGTATTTGGAGACGAAAAACGCCTACGGCAGATCCTCCTCAACCTCCTGGGAAATGCCGTCAAGTTCACGGAGCATGGTCGGGTGACCTTGAAGGTCGAGTACGATCGTTCAACCGCCACTAACCAGATGTTGAACGTCCAGGTGGAAGATACCGGTATTGGTATTCCATCTGAACATCTTGAGGAAATCTTCATGCCTTTCCGTCAGGTCAGCAATCGGAGCCGGCAGGTAGAAGGAACGGGGTTGGGATTGGCGATCACGAAGAGATTAGTGGCTTTAATGGGAGGAAGCTTGAGCGTCAGAAGTACTCCGGCCCAAGGCAGCAGCTTTTCCTTCTCCTTACCTCTTCCAGAAAAAGAACCAGATTCCCTCCCCTCCAAACGGGATCCTCGACGGATTATTGCCATAAAGGGTGAGGCCAGGCATGTGCTGGTCGTCGATGATAAATGGGAAAATCGGGCCGTTGTTGCCAACATTTTGGCTCCTTTGGGATTTCGAGTGAGCGAGGCCACGAATGGGCGTGAAGGGTTAGCGAAGGCGATGGAAGATCGTCCTGATATGATTCTGATGGATTTGGTCATGCCGATAATGGATGGGTTTGAATCCGCAAGAAGAATTCGAAAGAACTCGGATCTGAACGATGTCATCATTATTGCGCTTTCAGCCAGTGTTTTTGAGGAAAACCGTCAGAAAAGTCGGCAGGCTGGGTGTAACGACTTTCTTCCCAAACCCCTCCATGCAGAAAGCCTCCTTGAAAAAATGCAAGACTATTTGGCTCTTGAATGGGAATACGAAACCGAAAGAACAATGGATTTCCAAAAAGAAGATCGAGATAAAACATTCATCTCTCCACCCTCCGAAGACCTTGTCCCCCTCCTTGAAGCTGTAAAAAAAGGTCGGATTATGGCCATTCGTGAGCATATCGACCGAATTGAACAACTTGGGCCCACATATGTCCATTTCGCTGCTGAACTCCGCCGCTTGACAAAAGGGTACCAATTAAAGCAACTCACCGAATTTCTAAGCAAATACGTAGAAGTGTCCTCTTCCAAACGAGAATAAAAGAACGGGGGAAAGTTTCAGGTTTCTAATTCCTAGTTTCAAGCAAGAAGGAAGACTCTCAGGATTTTCACGCGAAACTTGAAACCTGAAATCTGAAACTTGAAACTCTTCATGTGAAACCCAAAACTTCTTATTAGTGGCCCTCGTGAAGAGCTTGAGCACCTCAACATTGAAGATCATTTGGCGGAATGCCCAACCTTCCGATTGAGTAATCCATGAAGCTCCTGCAAGAAGGGAAACATATTCTCTGGATGGTTTGGGCCGTCGTCGCGGTTGGGGTCATGGGTGGAATT
>CP070743.1:2382815-2385533 GCA_020348185.1 Nitrospirota bacterium | reverse complement strand
AACTCGGGATGGCATCAACGGGCAATGCTTCCCGGAGTGTCGGGGATAACCCCTCTGTTGGCGTAACAAATTTTTATTTAGTCCCTGGAGTTGCTACACCCGCCGAAATTATTGGCTCAGTCCGGCAAGGATTGTATGTGACGGAGTTGATAGGATTCGGAGTGAATATGGTGACGGGTGACTATTCTCGGGGGGTGGTTGGATTTTGGATAGAGAATGGAGAATTGGCTTACCCTGTTGAGGAAGTCACCATTGCAGGGAATGTCAAGCAGATGTTTGCGGATATCGAAATGATTGGCAATGACTTGCAATTTCGGGGTCGGATGGCTAGCCCGACTCTCAAGATTGGAAATATGATGGTGGCGGGAAATTAGGACGCTAAAGATGTCCAAAGTCCAATGTTTAATTTTAAAAATCCCAAATTTGAACCTTATACGTTGAACATCCCTTTTAACCGGAGAGGAATCGATGCCTCTTGACGCACATGACGGTGTCAAAGTCCTTCAGTTGATGACCTCGCGATTTAATCAACGTGAATGGCGAAAAAAAATTGAAAAGACCCTCAGTCTTCCTCCCAGCGGCATGGAAGATGAGCTTCAACGAAAAATGTTTTTACATTTGAAACTGAATCTGCAATCCTATAAATCTCGCCGAGCAGATCCTCCATCCTGGATTGTAGGTGGCTTTGGCACACAGGAGGTCATTGACCGGGTCCGGTTTAATCCCAAAGTGATTGATTCATCCTTAACAACGGATGAAGTTGATTTTTTAGGAGTTGATCCTGGGGAAGAGATAGACGAGGTGTGGTGGGAAGAGATGCTCGTCAAATGGTTTGAAGAGCCAGAGGAGGAGCAAACTGAGGAAGAAGCCCAAGCCCAGGAATCAGAAGTGCCCGAAGAAGAGGATCAAAAGAAGGAATCTCCGGATAGCAGGAAGAAGACTCATCCGATTTCTCAAGAATGATGTTCGGGTGACTTTAATCCTCCCACCCTTCGTCTTAAAATTATTCTCCCGTTTCGTTTTCCAATACATGGTCCCTCCTCCCGTCAGAATCTCACGGTTTTCCCGAATATTAGTTTCAGCAAAGTCTTCTTGAAGGGTATTTAACCGTTCAGGTAAGGAGATTCTTCCCTCTTAAACCTGAAACTCGAAACCCGAAACTTCTTTTAGAAGCTGAGTCTGGGCCTAAAAAAGATTCATTTGGATTGGTTGAATCGCCTCAGGTTCTGATTGCTCCTGAGTTTGAGAGGAGGGTTCAGGCAGGGGTGAATCGGTAAGTTGTTGTTTCATTGTTTCAAGGACATCTTTCAGTTTTTGAAAATCTTCTACCAACAACGCTTTGAGATTGCCTTGATGGAGAGCTGCAGCTGGATGGAAGAGTGGGAAAACAACAAAATCGGGCAGAGGGATGGCCCGCCCCCGGACTTTACTAATGCCTACCTTTGTGTTGAGCAAGGTTTGGGTGGCAAAATTTCCAAGTGTGCAGACTAAGTGAGGCCTGATGAATTGAATTTGATTAAGCAGGAACGGCTTACAGGTGGAGACTTCGTCAGGTTGAGGATCCCTGTTGTTTGGGGGACGACATTTAATGACGTTGGCAATATAGATATCGGATCTCGAGAGCCCAATCGACCCTAATAGTTCATTCAGCAGTTTTCCTGCTGCACCAACAAACGGCTCCCCCTGTTTATCTTCATAAAATCCAGGGGCTTCTCCCACGAACATGATCGTCGCATGAGGATTGCCAGTTCCAAAGACCACCTGAGTCCGGCCAGACGCTAGGCGACATCGCTGGCATTCAAGGAGGGAGGTCTGGAGTTCGGTTAATGTCATGGAAGCCGCCATCTTAGGATTGGAGAATGAGGTTGTCAATATTTGGAGAGATGGTTGAGCTAACAATGGATTGTGCACACATCTGTGCGCTGAGAATACTGCTTTCCCGTGAGGCGGGAAGGCCAGTATCGGTCCAGGGTCCGGCAAGGAAAAAATTAGAAAAGGGGCTTTGCTGAAGGGGGCGTTGGGCGGATTGACTTGGGTGAGGAGACAAGAAGCAATGGGGAACGCGAAGAATTTGAGTTCCGAAAGGTCTCTGAAGTTCTTGGGGGACACGAGGGTAAAAGCTGGCTTGGATATCCGCCAAAGCTTGATCGAGGATACGGTGATCGGATTCGTTAAGAAGATAATGATTGCCGGTCACGACGCATGAAAATACTGTGGTTGTTCCATTGTGACGACGTTCAGTTCTGTTTGAGATCCAGTGAAAGGGATGGTGGGAAAGGAACAGTCTTGGTCTAGAACTGATTGCCGGTACCTCAATATGGACGATGAGCGCTGGATTATCTCTGAGGTTGGATAGACCACAAAAGTAGGAATATTTGGCTAAAAGGCGTTCGGGAAGACAGGGCATCAGGGAGTGAGGAGGCATAGCGGCAACGTACCCATCGGCGGTCATCCTCGTTCCATCCTGCAGGGTCACGCCGGTGATGCAATGCGCATTACATTGAAAATGGGTTACTTCCTTCCTGGGGTACAATGCGACGCCCTTTTGTTTTAACAGATGGCGTAGGGGCCTGAGGAGAAGGGATGTCTCGTCTTGAGAAGGAAGCCAGGTCTCATAATTTCGCCGACCGGAAAGAAATCCCCGGATCACCATCGATTTGAAAAAGTTCGCAGAACTTTGAGCGAGAGAATCTCCCAGGAAGAACTGACACAAAGGGT
>CP070743.1:2372982-2382715 GCA_020348185.1 Nitrospirota bacterium | reverse complement strand
AGGGTGAGGTCCAACAGTATGACTGACGTTATGATGGTAGCCCAATAAGGAAGAGACACTATGTTGAAAAGCCCCCAACCCTGTTGTCCTTCCACAAGTGCGAGTCCAACAGCCGTCGTAGGAAATACCAATCGGATGATGAGGGTATTGAGAACCACGATTCCGATGTTGCTGGGCCATCGAGCCGCTCGCAAATTTGGCTCCGCCCGGCGTGGGGCCAGTCCCTCCCAAATTACCATAAGGGCAAAAATACCGAAAAAAAACCCTAACCGGATCGATAGCTCATTCAACAAAATGGCTGCCCCCTTCACACTCTAAGAAATACAATTAACTAGGCTTGGCAATCCCATACCAGCTATTTTGACTCCTCATCCGTCAAGCACACTCGTTAATGGGCGAAACAATTCGCCCTCATAGACACTATCTAATTCGACTCGCCCCAAATGTGGCGTACGCTGTTGATGTCGGCATTCAATTTTAAATGTAGCCGGCTTTCCCAAAAGGTTCAGGAGATAATTCGCCAAATCCACTCTGGAGACCGCTCTGGTCGCGGAGATGTGGCGAAGGCCGGCCTCTTCGCTTCGAGCTAAAGTCAGAACACGCGTCGCTAACTCCCACATCCAAACGACAGACCGATATTCATCTTCAATGATGGTGATTGGCAGGTTGTGAAGGATTCGGTACCGAAGCCAATCCAAATGGCCCGTTCGACCATTCGGTGATGGCCCAATTCCGAGGCTTGTCCGAATCACCAATGAACCGGCTCGCCTCAAGACCAGACGTTCGGCTTCGACACGAGTCCATCCATAGACACTAATAGGACACAAAGAAGATTCTTCGGAATAGACCCCATCGCCACCAAAGACATGATCAGACGACACATAGACGAGCCTGGTGTGTCCGGGCAACGCGGCTATGACCCGCTCAACCTGCTGAACATTCACTTCATAGGCCCAATCCGGATACGCCTCACACTTCGGGACATCACACACCGCATGACAATAGACTAAGATATTCGGTTGAGTGCGATGAAAGAGTTTTTCAAGCCATTGGGAATCGCTCAATTGAAGCGATGGCCAATGACGAACCGCTCGTGAAGTATTGCCCGGTGAGATAAACGGAGCGATCGTCTTCGGAAACAACGTGGCAAGATGAAATCCAAGAATTGAGGACGCACCAAACAGAAGGGTCGAAACTGGAATTCTATCACACATTTTTTCTTGCTTCGTAGACGTGATGAGCATAATGTAATATCTGGGTTGATGTGTCCTTCGCAACTCTTTTCTTCAGGTCTTCTTTTATTAAACAAGGGGGTGGATTATGGCAACATTTATCTCTCTTTTTGTGTGGACGGAACAAGGAGTGCACAATGTAAAAGACACGGCCGACCGCGCCGCCAAGTTCAAACAATCCATCCAAGCGGCCGGCGGATCGGTCAAGAATATTTACTGGACGATGGGGCGGTATGACGGCATCATCATTTTTGAAGCCCCAGATGATGCCACCGCTGCAGCCGTGATGATGGGAGGATGTGCACAGGGAAATGTTCGATCGGAGACCCTTTGCGCCTTTGATGAAAATGAAATGATGGGGGTGTTAAAAAAGATTCCATCGTGAAGGGCTGGTGAATACATTGACCTCCATTATCATACCCCGGCGGGATGACCGAGTCCATTGGAATTCCGCCTGGGTCCATTGGTTCCTGCCGCTGACTCTCCCTCTTGGCTACCCACAGCCCCGGCCAGGACCATTCTTTTGGCATGCAGGCATTGTGAGGCATCCCAGGGAAGCCGAATTCACCCCTCATTGATAAAAAGCTCGTAATCGTTCAGCCATGATTTTCATGACCTCGAGCGCAAAGAATGGGGATTGTTGCACGAGAAAACTAAATCGCTTTTGATCGATGGGGACAAGCTGGCATTCGGTCTTGGCAATCGCGGTTAAACTCCGGGGTGCATGATCGATTAAGGCCATCTCTCCGACTATTCCTCCTGAACCCACGGTTGTAAAAGGTTTATTCTCAACCTGTAATTCCACCTCTCCTTTTTTGACGACATACATAATCGTCCCCGGCTCCCCTTTTTGGAAAATAATATGACCGGGAGAATAGGTTTCGTACTCTTCTGAATTCTGAAACATCCCAAAGGTTCCCATTCGACAAATACCCTCCTCTTCTCCTTATCGATAGATATCTCCGGACGTCAACGACCCCGAAGAAACCGACAACAAATATTCATAGAGTTGGACATGACGTATTATCCCATTTTTTTTGTGAAGAGTGATGCCCGACGAAAGACCTCGTGATCCCGGGTCACCTGAAAAATGATGGGGCTCAGCGCCAAGAGCGCAATTAAATTCGGCACCGCCATCAGTCCATTCAAAATATCGGCCACTAACCAAACCCATCCCAAATCCCCCATGGCGCCAATAGGAATCAAGACCACCCATACAATGCGAAACGGCTGAATAGCCCTGACACCAAGCAAATACTCTGCGCACCGTTCACCATAATAACTCCACCCCAAGAGAGTGGTAAACGCAAATACCATGAGGCCCAAGGTTACCACGACCCCTCCCGCTTGAAGCAGGCCAGAATCAAATGCCTGGGTGGCCAGTGCGGCTCCGGTTTTTCCTGTCGTCCATGATCCGGTCAGGACAATCACGAGGGCGGTCATCGTGCATACGAGAATGGTGTCGATGAATGTCCCGAGCATCGCGATCAGCCCTTGCCGAACCGGATCATTCGTTTTCGCCGCCGCATGCGCAATAGGCGCACTCCCTAACCCCGCTTCATTCGAGAACACCCCACGGGCCACTCCAAAGCGGATGGCCATGAGGACCGAGGCTCCGGCAAAGCCGCCCGTCGCGGCTGTCCCAGTAAAGGCATCACGAATGATCGTCCCAAAGGCAGCGGGCACTTCCTCGATATTCGCCAGGATGACGATCAACGCCCCACTCATATAGGCCAGAGCCATAAATGGTACCAGCGCAGCCGCAACAGAACCCAGCCGACGAATTCCCCCAATGATGACGGCTCCGGTGAGAAGAGCCATGATCAACCCCGACCCCCATGGTGGCACATGAAAGGAAGATTCCACTGCAGTGGCCACCGTGTTTGCCTGGACCGTATTGCCAATCCCAAAAGCCGCCAATGTTCCGAACAGGCTGAAAAGGATGGACAACCAATGCCATGAAGGCCCGAGACCGTTACGAATATAATACATGGGTCCCCCGACATGTCGTCCCAGCTCATCGACTTCTCGATATCGGACCGCGAGGACCGCTTCACTGTATTTGGTGGCCATGCCAAATAGCGCCGTCATCCACATCCAGAACACCGCTCCAGGACCACCTAAATAAATGGCGGTGGCCACACCGGCCACATTGCCACTTCCCACTGTGGCAGAAAGAGCGGTCATCAGAGCATGAAAAGGTGGAATCTCTCCTGCGACTCCCGGTTCCGGAACACGACTTCGCCAAAGCAATCCGATACTATAGCCCAGCCGTCGCCATGGAATGGCATGGAGACCGACAGTCAAATACACTCCCACCCCCACCAGCAATATCAACAACATGGGTCCCCAAATAATTCCACTCAATGTATTCAGAAAGGACTGAATATTATTCATGGAGAGCTAGAAACAAAAAGAGGGACTGACGGCCTTTTTTTCAACATCCGGCCAGGTACTCATTTCAAGTGGGCGCGTTCATGAGGGGCATACAGGTCCTGATCAGGACCGATGGGCACAATACGGGTCGGATTGATATCATCATGGGTGATGTAATAGTGTCGCTTGATGTGATCAAAATGTACCGTATCGGAAATGCCATCGAATTGATACAGATCTTTGAGATACCCAAAGAGGTTGGGATAGTCCATGATCCGTCTGAGATTGCACTTGAAGTGCCCATGGTACACCGCATCAAACCGGATCAGCGTGACGAACAAACGCCAATCCGTTTCAACCGGGTGGGTGCCGAACAGATAGCGTCGGTGGGTAAGGCGTAACTCCATCTGATCGAGTACCTCAAACAGTCTTCGGACCGCTCCCTCATAGACTTTCTGGGAGGTCGCAAATCCTGCCCGATATACTCCATCATTAATATTTTCATAAATTACCATATTGAGTTGATCAATTTCGTCTCGAAGGCCTTCGGGATAGAGGTCAACGGTGCTCTCGGTTAACCGATTAAATTCAACGTTGAACATGCGCATGATATCGTCATCAGAATTGCTGACAATACGACGGGTTTCTTTGTCCCAGAGGACTGGGACTGTCACTCGACCTTGGTATTCCGAATCCGTGGCAATATAGGCTTGACGAAGAAATGCGAACCCATTAACAGGATCAGATGTATGTCCCGACCCATCTCGAAAGGCCCACCCTCGATCGTCTCGAATAGGATCAACCACCGTCATCCCAATTACTTCCTTCAATTTTTTTAGTTTCCGCACGATAATGGTTCGATGAGCCCAAGGACAGGCCCATGACACATATAAATGATAACGGCCGGAGACCGGCGGAAAGCTGGAACTCCCATCGGCTTTCACCCAATCTCGAAACGCATCTTCTTGACGCTTGAATGCCCCCTCGTCAGTTTGCTCCATTGGGAATTGGGCTTTAGTGGTCATGCTGGAATTCTTCAATTCTTGTCCTAAGTCTCAGGTTCATGACGACCAAAATCCCAGGACTTGCCCGATAGGGCTTACTTTTCATCCTGGACCGAATTGGTCAACGCCCCGATGTTCTGAATTTCGATGGTGACTTCGTCCCCACTCTTCAGAAAAACTGGGGGCGTTCGTGTAAATCCCACGCCCTGGGGTGTGCCCGTGAGAATGACGGTTCCAGGTAACAAGGTCGTCCCCTCACTCAGAAAACTGATCAGGGCCGGGATGTCAAAGATCATGTCCGAGGTCGTCCAATCCTGCATCGTCTTGCCATTGAGGGTCGTCTTGATTTGAAGATTGTTGGGATTGGGAATCTCATCAGGTGTGACCAAACAGGGGCCTAACGGACAAAAGGTATCAAAAGATTTTGCTCGACACCATTGCCCTCCTCCCCCATCCTTCTGCCACCGTCGTGCGGTGACATCATTGGCGCAGGTGTAGCCGAGCACATAATCGAGTGCGTCGCTTCGAGAGACCCTTTTGGCGGGTTTCCTTAGAATCACAGCCAACTCAGCTTCATAATCCACCTCCCCAGGAGCCACCTCTGGGAGAAGAATCGGATCCCCTGGATTCTGAAGGGCATTCAAAGCCTTCATGAAGAGTACAGGATGGTCTGGAATCTTGATACCAACTTCTTGGGCATGAAACCGGTAATTAAGTCCGATACAGAGTATGGTGGTCGGGACCACCGGCGCTAACAGCTTTTCCACCCTCACGGTTTCATCAATCGTTTGGTAGTCCCCGAAAACATCCCCGGTGATGAGGCGGGCTGAATGATCGTCAAGGCGTTCTCCATAGTGAATGGAGCCCGCGCTATCCAGAAATCGGATAATTTTCATATCTCAACCGACCAGCCTTACTTACTTGAGGAAAATATTATTCCTTTTTTTAAAATGCCGAACGTTGACCTGGGTCAACACGTCATAGCACATGCTTACCCTGAAGGAAAGCAGCATGGTGAGTTTACTGTGGGTGGAGGGATAAAGCCTACGACGGTTTTTGTGATGGTGAAGAATGGAAACTGAAGCGACAGCTGCTTCCACCCCTGACAATGCATTCTTCTTGGGTCGCATCCTGGTTTTCCAGAAGGCCTTCCAAAAGGGCTAAGTCAAATTGGCAAACTTCCGGGTGTTTTTCTGCCAATTTATGATACACACAATTATGGGCTGAAATCATGGGAAGTTCCCCATTGGTAGAAGGCAGCACTCGCGCTTCATAACCGAGGTCATTCATGATGACATTAATCTCCGCGATTTTTTCCTCAAGAGGTTTCCCCCAAAGTCGTGATCGTATCTGTTGGCCGACCCCGGTTGCCAGTTCCCTCAATAAATTTGTTAACCCATCCGCACCTAATTTTTCTTTGAGGGAATCGAGCATGAGTTCCGAGAACCAGGAGTACTGTTTCGGTAAATGGTCGATTCCCTTTGCCGTGATTAAATACACATAACCGGGACGACCTCCGGTCTTTTCAAAGTTCCCTTTGGCGATCAGCCCATCCCGTTCTAAATTGACCAAATGTTGGTTCACAGCCGTTCGGCTTATCCCCAAACTTTCTTCTAACTTAGGAATGGAAAGGCCTTGAGGGTGGTCTTGTAAAATAAAAAGAATTTCGCGCTGTCTGGATGTGACGATTTCCATGATTGGTCCAGGTTACTTAATTAACTCCGGTGAGCCAGAAATAAATGCAAGTCCAATACCCTTCCAACTTCACTGATTGTGGTTTAAATTTTTCGTTGTTGTAATCAAGAAGTCCTCATTTTAAATGACATGATAGAACACGCTAACTTAAAAATTATTGATTGCCTACCATTCCTCTCTACGATCAATTCCATGAAAATCAAATGGATACACGTCACCCCGCACACAGGTCCATCGGATTTACCTATGATTGGCATTCCCCTAAAATGACAAGAAAAATTCTAAAACATAATATAAAGCATTTTTATAATATTTTAATGTTTTTAATGGTATTATATAATAATATGAAAAAATTTACATAGGGATTGGGAAATTTTTATCGTTCTTAAAATTCGGTGACTCCCTGGAATGCATTTAATGCCGATCTTGAGACATGCGGGATGCTGACATTCTAGGCCTCACGGATAACGGAGGCGGGCAAGTGTCCAACCGTTCCCCCACCCCAACCCCTTATACTGCACGGGGGTCTCCACATCCCATTCTTCCTTCCCAACTTCTGCCCACATTCGCCTTGAACTTAGCCCCTTGTTAAAATCCGGCCCTACACAGGCCCGGCCCCGACAACAAGCCTGTTCAGGGCCTTCCTTGCTGAAGCCTGTTCCGTTAAATGAAAGGGTATTTTGATGGTCGTCGAAGCAGTTTCTTCTCGTTTCGATCGCATAATTTCAAGCGATGCAACCCTGGAAAAGATCACCGACGGGCACATCTTTACGGAGGGACCCGTATGGAATTCCCGGGACAAATCCTTAACCTACGTCGATATCATCGGTGACACCATTTGGAATTGGCAGGAAGGAATCGGGAAACGGGTTTTGCGTCAACCCTCCGGAAAGGTAAACGGCCTCACGTTCGATAAACAAGGCCGGCTCCTCATCGCCGGATGGAATTCTAGAAACATAACCCGTCTAAACCCCGAAGGTACAATCACGGTTCTGGCTTCCCAATTCGAGGGGAAGAAACTTAACTGCCCCAACGATATCGTGGCGAGGTCCGACGGGACCATCTTCTTCACCGATCCTGCCGGAGGCCTGTCCTATGTCGGAATGGGGGTCGATGACCTGCAGCAGTACCTTGATTTTAGCGGAGTCTACCGACTGGAACCTGAAGACGGCTCCATCACACTCCTCACAGATGAAGTGCCCCGTTGCAACGGATTGGCATTTTCCCCGGACGAATCATTGTTGTACATCAGTGATACCGGGCAGTATCACATTAAAGTTTTTGACGTGGACCCTCACGGGACCCTCAGAAAGGGCCGCATCTTTGCGGAGCTCAAAGGTAAAGAGGAGGGAGTTCTCGATGGAATGAAAGTCGATGTGGAAGGCCATGTCTATTGCACCGGTCCCGGAGGGATTTGGGTCCTCGACCCTGACGGGATCTGCCTGGGACGTATTCGAATTCCTGGGCATGCTTCCAATTTAGCGTGGGGCGAGGACGACTGGCGAACCATATTCATTTCCGCACGGTCGTCGGTCTATCGTATTCGCCTCAACATACAAGGAATCCCGGTTTAGAAAGGAGGAGGATGAGCTGGAACTTTGAACTGGTTGCCGGTCCCTTCAGCAGTCGTATCGATAGTCCAACCTGGGACGGACAGAGGGTGTTGTTTACCCAGGTCGAGGAGTCGAAGATCTGGCAATATGATCCGGTAAGCGGAGAAACAACCGAATTTCGTCGTTATACCAGTCGCACAACCAGGCTGGCTTTATCATCGGATGGGATTCTCTATGGGGCCCAAAGCGGCAGCCGGCGCATTGTGACATTTAATCCTGATGGCTCAACGAATCAATTGGCGGACCGAATTGACGGCCGTTACCACAACCACCCATTCGATTTAGATGTGGACCGTCACGGAAGAATCTGGTTTAGCGATCCCTATAGCCCGATTCCAACCCCGGGACCGCAAATCTTTCCAACTCTGGATTTTTGTGCAATCCTTCGGCAAGAACCTTCGAACCTGAAAAGCCGAGATTGGGTTATCCGAAGAATGACCATTGACACGATCAATCCTGGGGCAATTCTTCTTTCTAAGGATGAACGCGACCTCTACGTCATGGAACGAGATCAACGCTCCAGCGAAGAGAGTGAATTACGAGCATACCCGCTCAAAGAGGATGGATCACTCGGGAGGCCAAAGATTTTGCAAACATTCCCTTGTGACCCCCAAGACCACTCCTGCAGCGTGGCCGGCATGTGCCTGGACAGTGAGGGAAAGATCGTCGCCTGCGGCACTATGAACACTGGTGACGAGGGATCCGCAGTTTTCGTTTTATCGCCGGATGGAGTGGTTCAAGAACGTTACCCGGTGCCGGGGGACCAACCGACCAGTTGCGGATTTGGTGACCCCGACCTGCAAAGCCTGTATATCACCACTGAAAACGGCAAGCTCTACCGGGTCAGCAACACGGATCGGCAAGGATTGATCAGGCTTACATAGAGATCGAACACATGCAATTTTCACAACCCATCGCGACAGACTAGTCACGCCATACCGGATTCCTTTCACCCTTTTTTCGCCAAGCGCGTGACGTGGTCCACAAATTCCCTGCAGGTGTCTACGACCTTTTTTCCTGGCTGAAGGATCTCGCCCCCAACCACAATAACCATCTCGTTTAGATACACACCGAACAACTCTCCGACCGAATCAAGATGAATCCGCCCAGCGGCAGTGGGAAAATTCTGTTTCAGATCACCCCAGGGGACAGCCGTCTCAGTGGCAATCTGACGACAGTCTTCTGCCGTAATCGGAAAACTCCCCCCGAAGGTTGGATAGATGCTGATGTCAGCGCCGGCCAGACGGGGAAGTTGCCCGAATAAGACGGCGGGGGCAATTCCGCTATCTGGATTGACAATGAAACTGCCCAATAAAGTTGGATGACTTATCACAGGTAAGTCGAGGCGTTCATCATGGGCTAAGACGCGAATGGCATCAAACCCGGCGAGTCCGGGACAGATCAACACGCCACCCGCTCCAGCTTCTTGGGCAAGAAGAGCCCTCTTATAAATTCCCTTTCCTGAGCCGGTCACATTCGGGAAATAGAGACAATGACGACCGGTTTCCCGATTGGCCTTAACTACCGCCGCTGCACACTGACTCATGCGTGTGTCAAACGGGCAGAACGTCTGATCAACAAGACCCTGATCGTCCTTAATAAGATCAAGGCCTCCAATGGCAAACTGATAGGCTAGATCAGCCAAGGCCCCCGGAGAAAGACCGACTGGCTTCAAGACCCCACAGATTAGCGGACGATGCGGGACGCCAATTCGTTGACGAAGCCCTTCCCTCCCCAACCTGGGGCCAGGCCACTTCTTGACCACTTCATCTGGCAGATGGAGACGAACGACGCGAATCCCCGGCTTCAGGCT
>CP070743.1:2366855-2372882 GCA_020348185.1 Nitrospirota bacterium | reverse complement strand
CAGAACGGTCTGGGCGCCTAAGGGCACTCCCGCATCGGCCAATCGGCCGCAGGCTTCCTTCACTTCCGGGGTCAGCTCGTCAGGATGATTGAAATGCAAATTCATGTAAATGGGATGGTACTTTTTAATGATTTCGCAGAGTTCGGGCGTGATCCGTTGAGGCAGGGTTCCCGGAACCCGTGACCCGAAGCGGATGAGTTCCAAGTGAGGAATAGTCCGGAGCGCCTTCAAAATCCGTTCGATCAGGTTGTCCGGAAGGAGCAGCGGATCTCCACCAGAGAGAATCACATCACGAACCTCCGTATGTTCATGAAGATAGGCGATCGCCTGATCCAACTCCCCTTTTTTAAGGAATCCAGGTTTTCCCACCAATCGTTTCCTGGTGCAAAACCGGCAGTAAATCGGACATTGGTTGGTGACCATCAACAGCACACGGTCAGGGTATCGATGAACGAGGTGCGGGACTGGGCTGTCCGTATCTTCTTCAAGAGGATCGTCCGGCGCATCGATATCGTCCATCTCAATGCTCTCGGGGACCACCTGTTTCCAAATCGCATCGCCTTTTCCCTTGATCGTGGAAAGAACGGTCGGAGTGATCCGCATGGGGTAGGGACCAATGACGTCTTCAATATCTTTGGGATCCACACCGAGATGCTTAGCTAAATCTTTTGGTTTAGTAATGCTCTCGGCTAGGACTCGTTTCCATTCTTCCATTGAGGGGCCCTCACTATTGGTATATTGGTATGTATCATCTTCCCAACTGCTGGTTTTGAGACTCCTGCAGGGTTTCAGTCTTCGGATCTAAGGGATACTCATCAAGGTATGCCAAAATATCCTCGGTTTCGGTTAACACCGTCTCTCCATCTACTAACACGGGCACGTAGTACTGGCCTGAGACTTCGTACACTTGTTTGCGGAAGGGGCGAAGGTCCGGAACGACGACACTTTCATAGGGAAGAGCCAGCTCTCCCAGTTTTTCCCGGACCAGCATGCATTCAGGACACCATTCGGTATGGAACAGTCTCATTGTGACTTGGTTCATTGTTGGGAGGGCATGCATGGAGCCATGATGGCATCCCGCATCCCGTGAATGATCTTTTTATCCTTTGGGCACACGGTGGCCAAGATGCCCCCGAGTTCAGCTTGATCGCCGTGGACGAAGTAATAGGGAGACAAACGGGCTCGACCAGTCATCGATTTCCAATTCTCACTCTGCTCGTCATAGTATTCCAGTGTGAATTGCCTTCCCTTATGGAAAACTTGTAGAACAGATGGTGTTGTCGAGAAAGAATCGAGGGCGGATTGCAACCCTGCAGACCATTCAGTTTGAGGGAGATCATGACCGACTAAGACACCTCGACTCCCCCAAGCTAACTCCGAAAACCCTGATGGTTTAATCACGTACTGCCTCTCCTTCTGAGTCGTCACTTCAAGATCCCGCCAACTGGAAACAGTCCGACCATTCACTTCGAGCCCCGGAATAATAGCTGTCGCCGGAATGGGACTGGGATCCAGCACCCACGTCTGAGGCATGAGTCTTCTCAGGAGGTCAATTGTTTCATGAGAAAGGACTTTTTTCCAATATGGTTCTAGCATTGGGTGGTGGACTAACGCAAAGGCCAACTTTTCTTCGAGCCAGGGTTTGTAAGGTGGAGTGACAACAGTCTTCCCTTTTTTAACGCTGTACATCACCAACTCGGATTTTGGAATATTTTTGAGATCGAAGAGTTCATAAAAACGATACAGGCCGGAGACAGCCCTGTCCGGATACTGTTCCGGGAGGAATAACCCTCCTTCAGTAAATTCAAGATCCTTGGGATGAACGCAGGTAGCTTGAATCCCCTCTCGTGACAATCGGTTGGCCAGCCACTGCATCTCCGAGCGGTAGGATTCCGATTCATCGGAAACGACAATCGCCAGAGGAAAGGGAGAACTACCGACAAACTCCCCAATCATTGAGGCAAACCCCCTCACCATTCCTTCCTTTCCGCCGACTATCCGATACCCCTGCTGTTCATACGCTCCCCCGAGGCTCCCAGTCAGACCGATGCCCCCAGGGACAGAATCCAATTCGGTGATCGTCATTCCATGTTCCGTGGGGATCACATCAGGACGAATAACCCCCGGAACAAGGTCCCGGAATCGTTTCATCCTTGCAAAAGAAAGCAAGGCTTCGGGTTTGCCCTGATCCAAATAGGAATGGACCCAGGGTGGCTGATGGCCCCGTACACTTTCGAAGTAGAGGCGGTTCAGGGCCCGGTAAAAAGCTAAGAGGTGGTGGCCTAAGTCCTGGAAGAAAGAAAGCTCGTCTCTGGATAAAGGGAAGGGATTTCGGGCTATGCGCCAAAGACTGGGGTGTTCCGCGTCAAACAGGCCATCCTCCACAAGGACGTTTCGGATAGCATGATAGGGATCAGACGGGTCTTTCTGGGTCGGTTCTTCTGTCTGTAGAGCGGGATATAAAGAATCCTTTAGCGTTTGAGACATTGGGCTTATCGGTATGGGTTAAGCGGCGTGCAAACAGTGGTGGCCCCTTACCTTACAGATTGGTTGGGTAAGGCTTAAATCGTGTTGATCGTATCATGCCCCAAATGAGCGAGACAAGGGAACTGAGGCCTTCACGATTTCTTGCCCTTCCAATAAAACCAACGATAATATGGGGTTTATCCACTGCTTGAGATAAATCATCATGAAAAACTCAAATAGGCCTGGCAGAACCATCCCCATGGTTCGCGCCTCCCAGATTGTACCCTCGCAGGTGTGTTTGAGCTGTGACGTTTGTTGTCGATTTCCGGAACGGGATAGCTCTTTTCGCCCATTTTTTACCGCATCCGAAATTCAACAGGCCATCGAGAAGGGAATTGACGCGAGATATTTTTCTGATTCTCAGGGAAGTCAGGTCGAGGCGGTACCCAATCCATTCGGTGAGGGCTATCTGTGTCCGGCCTTTGATCCTGAAACCTCTCATTGTCGTATATACGATGTCAGGCCGCTGGACTGTCAGATTTATCCGTTCGTCATGATGTGGGATAAAAGGGGGTCTGCGGTACATCTGGGATGGGACACAAAGTGTCCGTTCTTGTGTGACCAATCTTCATTAGCAGAAATCAAAACAAACAACCCGACGACTGCCAGACGATCCTATGCTCTTCCGGAAAACCTGTATCCCTTTACTCAAACCATGGCGAAAAGGGTAGAATCTCCCGAAATGATCAAAATCTTATCTGCCAATCATCAGTTGGTGATGGAATTCCAAGAGGATGTCGTCGTCCTTCAAAAACTGCCGCGATTGACACAAATACTCCTATCTAATAGGAAATGACTCTCAGTTTAACCCCCTTGACCTTGAATGATCGTCCCCACTTAGAACGTGTGGTCGCCTTAACACAGCACGGTGCTCGAACCCCTTTGGCCTCATGGGCTTTTCCCCCTCATTATATTTGGCGAGAGCTCTTTTCTTATTCCTGGGCGGAATTAGATGGATGGTGGTGTCTATTTGCCGAGTATGCCGACGGCATCTACATGCCGTTGCCTCCCCTGGGACCATGCTCCTGGGTTGGATCTTCAACCCCCGGTCCCCTCAAGAATGTCCTGACCCAAGTGATGGAATTCATGAAGACACGAAATGGGGGCTCTGGCGTCACTCGGATTGAGAATATTCCTGAAGAGCAAAAGGATGAGTTTCAGCAATTGGGATACAGACTGCTGTCAAAAGACGCCGATTATCTGTATCAGACTCAAGATTTGGTGAATCTGAAGGGGGATCGGTATAAATCTCCGCGGGCCGCCTATAACAGGTTTCTGAGAGCGCACCGGGTTCGGTATACCCAGTACCGAGTGCCTGACCGGGACGCCTGCCTGGCCTTACTCCAGCGGTGGATGGCTCAAAAGGAGGAAACGCCGCTCCCCTATGACCGGCAGACCAGTACTCTGGCTCGCTATATGATGGCAGATGCGGCCTCGGCACACCGGACGGCCTTATACCATTACGAAGGGCTCGGTCTCGTGGGACGGGTAGCCTGGGTGAATGGGATGATTCGAGGATACACCTTCGGATTCGAACGGTCGCCGGATGTGTTTTGTGTGCTGTTGGAAGTGACCGATCGAACGGTTTACGGACTGGCCCAGTTCCTTTTTAGAGAATTTTGTCGGGAATTGAGGAAATACCCCTATATCAACACGATGGATGACTCCGGGCTCCCAAGTCTGGCTAAATCAAAACGCGCCTATCATCCCTGTCGAATGATAGCCAGCTATATCGCCAGCCCATGAACCGGTGCTTGTCCTCACTGAAAGCCCCCCAGTATAATGCCGAATCTCAATTGTGCCATCATTCCATCATAAGGATTCGTATCAGATGAAGGGCCAAGAACTTGGAATTGAACAGTACCGGCTAACCGAGGAACCGTTCTACGAGGAAGTGAATGGTGAGATCGGGCTGCTGACCATTGCAGCCAAAAACCAAATGCCCGTGATGCTCAAGGGTCCGACCGGATGCGGGAAAACCCGATTTGTGCAATATATGGCCTATCGTTTGGGTCGTCCCCTGATTACGGTGGCCTGCCACGAGGATTTGACCGCGTCGGATCTCGTTGGACGATACTTATTAAAAGGTGAAGAAACCGTGTGGGTGGATGGTCCGCTGACCTTAGGAATCAAGCACGGCGCCATTGTGTATTTGGATGAAATTGTGGAAGCCAGGAAAGATACCACGGTGATCATTCATCCCTTGAGCGATGACCGGCGCATTCTCCCCCTCGAGAAGAAAGGGCAGGTCATCGAGGCGGTGGACGAGTTCATGCTTGTCATTTCCTATAATCCTGGGTATCAAAGCGTCCTGAAGGATTTAAAGCAGAGCACCAAACAACGTTTTTTAGCCCTTGAATTCACCTATCCTCCCAAAGACATCGAGGGCCGGATCATTGAGCATGAGGCGAAAGTAAATAAAGACATCGCCACCCGCCTCGTCAAACTCGGTGAAAAAGTTCGGAATTTAAGAAGTCATGGATTAGAGGAGGGAGTCAGCACTCGGCTCCTGATTTACGCAGGCTCCCTCATCCAAAAAGGTGTGGCGCCGCATCAGGCGTGTGACGCGGCCGTGACCCGGCCCATCACCGATGACCCTGATATGCAACGAAGCATTCAAGAACTCGTCAAAGCCATTTTTTAACGTGAATGGCTTTTGATGGAACCTTGAGGGTCGATCCACCCATGCATCCCCCCCAAAACATCCTCGCCATCGTCTATGATTTTGATCATACGTTGAGCCCATACTATATGCAGGATCATACCATTCTCCGGCGAGCGCGGATTGACCCGAAAGAGTTTTGGTCAAGCTGTACGGCTCTCATCAAAGATAAAGGGTACGACCAGGAACTCGCCTATATGAAACGCATGCTTGAACATGAGCCAATAAAGGCTTTTTCGAATCAGGATTTGCAGGAGATGGGGCCCGATCTGACTTTCTTCCCTGGAGTGCCGGAATGTTTCGATGAATTACAAGATTTGGTCAAGGTCCGCAAGTATGAAGAAGTGGGAATCCGTTTAGAGCACTATGTGGTCAGTTCCGGGCTCAAAGCGATTCTCGAGGGGAGCCGGATCGCCAAACATGTCAAAGCCATTTTCGGATGCGAATTTGATGAGGAAGATGGCCATATCAGTTTCCCAAGGCGAACCATCAGCCACACCCAAAAAACCCAGTTCCTTTTTCGAGTCAATAAGGGATTGCTCGATTTGGAGCAGGATGTCAATGACCACATGCCAGAAGAAGTGCGTCGAGTTCCTTTTACTCACATGGTGTATGTGGGCGATGGGCCGACCGATGTCCCATGCTTTACCCTCATGAAGAAAAACGGCGGCTTTGCGGTCGCCGTGTATAATCCCGCAGATCAAAGCCGCCGTTCGTTTGAAAAATGCTACCAATTGGCTCGACATGCCGATCGGGTACATTTCATGGCGCCCGCAGACTACAGAGCAGGGAGCCATTTACGCATGATTCTCGAACAACATATCACCGAAATCGCCGAT
>CP070743.1:2353885-2366755 GCA_020348185.1 Nitrospirota bacterium | reverse complement strand
CGCGCTGCACCATAAAAAGAAATCTTCATAACAGACACCTATGCCATTGGTTGAACAAATAACACCTCAGGGTCCCTGGCCCGTTTCCACCTGATGAAAAGGAGCGGTGCCTCGCCGGCGGAAGTTAGGGCCCTTTTCTCGCTTTGTCCTCCAACGCGGATGTGGTGACCTGGAGTTCGGAAAGCGATTCCTTCAGCACACTGTACGCTGAAGTGAGAAAGACCAGAGCCACACCTAATCCGACCAGAATGTCGGGCCACTTGGAGGTCAGGAGGATCACTCCGGCTGCTGCGACAAGAACCCCCATATTCGCGATGATATCGTTTCGGGAACACACCCAGGTGGAACGCAGATTGACATCGTCGTTTTTGTGGGGAGTCAACAACAGGAGGCAACCAAGGTTGGCCGCAAGGGCCAAAAAGCCAATGACCCCCATCACTTGAGCCGATGGAAGAACGACCAGGAAACTCTTGGCTATGGCTTCTATCAGGACTCCCATGCCAAACACCATCATAATGATCCCTTTCACGAGGGCGGCACGGGCCTTCCATCTCATTCCCTGGTCAAGGGCAAAAAGGCTTATTCCGTAACTCAACGCGTCCCCCAACATGTCTAGGGAGTCGGCCAGCAGTGATGTGGAATGTCCAACGATCCCTCCAACTATTTCGACAAAAAACATCAACACATTTATTCCGAGCACGACGATCAATACCCGGCGTTGGTTGGCCTTCAAAAGGCCAGCGTCTATTTCTTTACAACACGATTTCATGGGGTGATAATAGGTCTAATCGATTGGAATGTCACGCATCAATGAAAAGAGGAGATGAGAAATCAAATTTCATGGCTAAATCCTGTCACATTTCCGTTGTTGTGAAAAACACTCCGGAAAGATTATTTTAATATATCTTAATGGGTTCAGCCTTTCCATTTTCTATTCCATATATCCTTGATCATATTTCATAAAAAATAAGAATCCTCACTCCCCTTGTTTTAAGGAATTAAATTGGGGAACGTGCCTGGCAAAGGATTTGGAGAACATCGTTCGTATGAGAAGTCCTAACTTGATTTATCGATCGGTTCTAATAGTGATTATAACGGGTTCTTGGGTTCTTGCTCATTTACACGAATCACAGGGCAGCGAGGCCGGTTCGCGTCCGGTATGCCAATCTCCTAGTTTTCCCCGTTGGACGTTTGATGAATCCCATCTATACCCGCACGATCGACCCTTAGCCCGACCTGAGGACGGTAAGGCGTTACCTGATGGGCGTCTGGTCGTAGCCGATGAAACGCACGGCCTTCTCCTTCTGGAAAAGGACGCCTCTCATCGTCCCTTTGGCCAATTCAACAAAGCCGGGTATATTCATGATCCACCGAAAATTGAAGGCGGCGCCCACGGCGTTTTTCTCGAACACGATGGACGTTACCTTCTCTTGAGCGACGTCTACAGCGGGAAAATCTTTCGGGTGAACGCCCAAACCGAGGAGACCCGACTCATCTATGATCATCCCTTTGGCGTCAATAGCGTGTATCGAGACCGCGAGGGAACTATCTGGTTTACTCAGTCGGCCCATAATACAGCGCAGGGCGGCAAAGAATCCCTATGGGCGAGCGTGGACTTACCCAAACCAACTGGCGCGGTCTTTAAACTGGAAGCATCCGGAGTCGGAATTTCAATGGAGGCCGAAGAAGTGGTGAGTCAATTGTATTTTGCGAATGGTATTACCTTGGACCGAACAGAAGAGTATATGTATGTCGCAGAGATGACGATGGATCGCGTACTTCGATTTCAGATCGATGTGAAGTCGGGGACCATTTTGGATCGTGAGTCCTACCAAAATATCCTCATGCCCGACAATCTTGCCATTGACGCGGACAACAACCTGTGGATTGTTTCAAACATGGGCAACAAGGTTACAGTGGTCGATAAAAATTGCCAATCGATGCATACCGTCTTTCATGCCGGCTCGAATACCCATACTGAGGTTTTGGATGAATGGTTGAAGCGCTCCCACCTCGGTCAGCCTCGCGGCGACCTCTTGACCCGGGGTTCATGGAATCCCCTGCCGAACTATTTAACCGGCCTATTCTTCTCTCCTAATTATGAGACGGTCTATTTCACGGGTCTCGGCAATGCCATTCTCAAGTACGCGATGCCGCGGCAGTGATCGAACGGGGAAAGAAAAAAAAGGGGGTCGCTGATATTCCAAGGCCTCAACCCTCACCCCACCCTCTCCCTAGCAGAGAGAGGGCTAGTCTTTAGTTGTTTTAGATTTAATTGGGGGGGTGCTGAAGGCACTCGATGGGAGATTTTTCCATTTTCAGTTCTATCTCCATATTTATGTACCATTGTTCCTTGTGAGGGACAGAAACAGTATTGTTGAGATGTATGTGGAGGGCATATGGGATGGGTTTTCACCTTGAGTCAATTCCAAATCCTACGGCGACCTGATCCCAAACCGAATAAGGTTAGACTGACATTCGGTCAATAATCGGTTATGGTGAATATAGCCTAAGCGAATTAGGCTTTTTCGCAGGAAATACTAATCTTAGAGGAGTGAAGATATGAACTTACAACAAGTCCTTGAAGTGTTTAGCCACCGCTTAAAAAGTCAGGTTGGGAACAACACGGTCTATGGTGAACCGGTTCAAGCTGAAGGGAAAACCATAATCCCTGTCTCTCGGATCGCATTTGGACTCGGCCTCGGACAGGGAACCAATCCCAATGTACAGACTTCCCAATCCGGGGAAATGGGTATGGGAATGGGAGGGGGTGTTGTGGCTCAACCCGTAGGCGTGCTGGAAGTCACTCCGGAAAATACACGCTTCATCCCTTGCCAGGATACACGGAAATGGCTGGGGGTCCTTTTATTGGGTATGGGCATTGGCCTCTGGTTAAAAAAGAGTCGGTATTAATCAGCAGAATTCACTATTGCTGAATTTCAAGTCATCACAGAACGGCCTAAGTCCGTCCTGATATTTTTCCCCCATAATAATTCTTCAATTCCCAAAAACCTGCAATTCTCCTCTACCCAAATCCTTGGAAGACGCTGATATACTATCCACACGATGGTATCAATACATCTCATTGGACCTTTTTATAAAAGAGCAAGGTCAAGAAACGACCCCCTATTTTTTACTTAATGCATGCACTACTTAAGTTGCGGCCAAAGGCTCCCTATGGTACACGTTGAGCCCCGGATATGATCGGAATGTTTGACTCCATACGCCCCCGCGGGCCTCAATCGTTATGGTTGACCCTGGTGAGTGTATTTCTTCTTCTCACGGAGCTTTCGTGTGCCTGGGGCCAAGATCATACGAACTACAAAATCGGCCAATTGTTTGAGGTAAAAACCAAACAAATCATTCCGCTGGACGAGCTGACACCCAAATTGATGGAAGCGGATGTCATCTATCTGGGGGAGGAGCACTACACTCCCTCGCATATTGAAGCAGCTTTGAAAATTTTGAGAATGTTGTTGGAGAAAGGCCGAAAACCTGTTCTGGCATTGGAAATGTTTGGGTGGGACGGACAATCCGCCTTGGATCTCTACAGAAAGGGTCAAATTCAGTCTGAAGAACAGTTTCTTAAAGAGGCAGCTTGGGAGAAAAACTGGGGTGGGGACTTCAAGGACTACAAGCCCCTTGTCGAATTCTCCAAAGACCATCATATTCCCCTCTATGCCCTCAACCCACCTAAGGATCTTGTTCGTTTAGTGCGGTCCAAAGGGTTAACCGAGGCCCTCCGTGATCCATCAATGAGGCAATGGAATATCCCAGAGCACATTTCCCTGGAAGATCCGGAATACCGACGGGTTATTTTTCCCCAAATTACCGCTTGTCACCCTGGATATCCGGACAAGGTCTATCAACCCTTCTATGAGGCTTCCATCTTTCGGGATGAAGGGATGGCCAAGGTCATCAAAGAGTACTTACAAAAACAGTCGGGAGATGTCGGTCCCCTGGTCAGTTATACCGGCGGCGGGCATATTCAGTATCGACTCCCTGTACCCAACAGGGTGCAAAAAACCCAACCACCAGGGTTCAAAGACATTTCGATTTACTTAATCGCCTTGGATCCCACCCGAACGGAGGACATCGACCAAGCCATCGATGAAGGCATTGCAGATTACGTGTGGTTGACAGAATTGGGACCCCGAGGGCCTCAACCGCGATGCGGGTGAGAATAAGAAGTTTCGGGTTGCAGGTCTCTGGTTGTAAGCAAAGATGACCCGTTTCAAGGCCTTAAGCTGAATCTTGTACCGTTTTTCTCGCATTCATTATTGTTTTGAATTATTGCAAGAATAGAATTGTTGTAAGAAAGGAAAGGAGAAATTGAATGGGAGACCCAATTGTGAGCCCCCAACGAATTCCCTACGTGATGGAAATGGAACCCGGAACGTACTACTGGTGTCGATGCGGTCGATCGAAATCACAACCCTTTTGCGATGGGTCTCATACTGGAACAGAGCATTCACCGGTTGAAATCGAGCTCAAAGAAAAGAAACGAGTGGCTTGGTGCGGATGTAAGCATACCCGTAAACAACCGTTCTGTGACGGGACGCACTCTCGTGTGGAGGAGTAATTTGCGCCTGGGCGACCTTGAGACCGTTCCCTGGGGGAGGGGAAGGCTCCCCCAAAGGGATATTGCATCAATTAAGCCAGATATTATAAAATTAGGATTCTAATGAAGGTAGCTAGTCAGTAACGGGTGGGATTTAAATAAAGATTTGGGAGGATTCAGTTATGAAAAACATGCTCAAAGGTTCGTTAGGTTCTATCCTTGCCTTCTCCCTCAGTGTGAGTCCTGCTTTCGCTAATGAGCCGGGTGGGGGATATGAGGGGATTACTGCCATGTATTATTTCTTCATCGGCATAATCTTGGCTTATGGAGCCTATGACATCTTCTTTAAGAAATCCTAATTTTTTAGAACCTCACAATTAATTTTTGTTTCCCTTTCAGGGAACAGGACACCTCAAAAACCTCTTTGCCTCTGATCTCTCAGGCAAAGAGGTTTTTTTGTGTAAGAACTTTGCAGACTCAAACTCAAGCAACTCCCAAGAGGATGCGGGAATTCAAGTAAAACCTGAAACTTGAAACCTGAAACCCGTAACTTCCTAGGATTTCACCTCAGCACCGGCCTCTAAAAGAGGGACCAAACTCTCCAAGAGATTATCCACAATAATTTGATATCCCTCAGCCGTTGGATGAATCCCATCGGCTTGAATCAAATGCGGACGCATGGCAACATCCTCAAGAAAAAAGGGCATGAGTTTGAGATCATATTCTCCTGCTAGTTTCTCATACATCATTGAAAATTCTGAGGTATAGGCTTCCCCATAATTGGGCGGAATCTTCATGCCGGCAAGGAGAATGGTTACCCCTTCCGCTTTGAGACGTTGAATGATCTTTTCAAGATTCGCATAGGTATCGTCGAGTGGGAGCCCTCGTAGTCCATCATTTCCCCCCAAGACAAGAATGACGATCGTTGGACGGCTTTTGAGCACCCAATCCAGCCGGCGAAGTCCGCCAGCCGTCGTATCCCCACTGACCCCGGCATTAATCACCTGATAACGATAATTCGCTTTAATTAATCGTTCTTGCAATTGAGCCGGATACGATTCATCAGACAATAAGCCATACCCTGCCGTCAGGCTGTCGCCAAACGCCACGATACGCGGCCAGTGTTCCTGAGGCCTTTGGATCGCGGTCGGTCGGGGCTTGACGGTTTGGTTAGAAAACTGAGGACGATCGCCAGATTGTTTTTCAACGCCGAAGGCGAATTGACCCGAGATTTCATCGGGATTCTCCTTACTCTCGCATCCTTCAAGAGCCAGACCGCACACGGACAGCGTTGTCAAAATACCGTAAGCCGCATGCCGGCCAATCGCCCAGGGGATGCGAAGGGAAAGTCCGGCTGAGGGCCTCCATGTGGGTCGAGTGAAGGACTGAGATCGCGAGGAGGAAAAAATAGCCCGGTTAAACAACCTCAAGGCTCCGTCATGTAAATTGAATATTAATTTTTTCACGGATTCCACACAATATTTGGCCACACTTGGTATCATGGTAATGGTATTGTATCAATTGCCTTCCATCGAGAGCCATTGGGCTCTCAAGGAGTCAAATATCCTCAAGGCCATATGATTTCCGTCGAACATCTTAGCATGCAACTCGAGGCAGGCGACCACACGGTTTCCATCCTCAATGACATCACATTCCGGATCCCCAAAAAACAAATTGTGGCGATCGTCGGCCCATCTGGAAGCGGGAAATCCACTCTTCTCGGTCTTATTGCCGGCCTTGATAAACCGACAGAAGGTCGTATTCATCTTAACGGGACAGAAATCACCTCCCTGTCAGAAACCCAGATGGTGCATTATCGGCGTCAACATATCGGATACGTCTTCCAATCCTTTCACCTGATTCCGACACTCACCGCCATAGAAAATGTGGCATTACCCCTTGAACTCAACGGCGATCCCCGAGCCACTGATCGTGCCATCGAGCTGTTGGCGTCCGTCGGACTCGAAGACCGTCACCACCATTATCCCGTCCAACTCTCAGGGGGTGAACAACAACGCGTGGCAGTCGCCAGGGCCTTTGCCTCTCGCCCTCCCCTTCTTTTAGCTGACGAACCGACAGGGAATTTGGATAGTGCGACCGGAGAACTTGTCATCCAATTATTGTTCCGTCTGAATCAGGATCACGGCAGTACCATGGTGCTAGTCACTCATGACTCCTTCTTAGCCAACCAAGCCCAACGCGTCCTTTCGCTCCATGACGGACGGCTCGAAGCGGACAGTCTCCCTCCCAAATAATATACCTCGAATAGTGATGATTCCGTTCCCCATGACTATGGCCTGGAGAGAAACTCGAGCGAGTTGGCCTCGTTTTGTTTTCTTTTTCATCTGCATCGCCATTGGAGTCGGCGCCATTGTCGGAGTGGGACTATTTGCGTCGAACGTGGAACAATATATTCTCCGGGATGCCAGGAGTCTGCTGGGAGGCGACCTTGAGGTATCAACAAGACGCCAACTGAGTGAGGCCGGCCATGACATCATCGCATCCCTGCGCCAACGCGATATCGAGATCTCTCATGTCAGCGAACTCGCGGCCATGGCGGCCGCTCAAGAATCCTCAGTCGCATCCCAACCCCAATCCCCCCCGACACAACTGGTGGAACTCAAAGCGGTGGACCGGTCCTACCCATTTTATGGAACGGTGGAAGTGGACCCACCCGAACGGCTCGCGAACCTTTTGACCCTCTCAGAACGTCAATGTGATGAACTACCCTGTTATGGCGCGATCGTACAGGAATCCTTACTCATCAGTCTGAATCTTGACCTAGGCAGTAAAGTGAAGATCGGGCAGGCTGTATTTACGATCACGGGAACTCTGATCAAGGAACCGGATCGCGTGGCCAGCGCATTCAGCCTTGGCCCTCGCATCATCATTTCTCGTGACGGGTTGAAAGGTACCGAATTAGTCAAACCGGGAAGCCGAATCCGCGAGCGGTTCCTGTTGAAGGTCCCGGAATCTCAAGTTCTCCAACCATTGCTTGGAGAACTTCGCGGCCGCTTCTCTCAGGAAGGCGCCCGTGTGCTGACCTATCGCGATGCGCAGCCTCGTATTCGCCGATTCCTCGATCATCTCTCAACGTACTTGGGCCTGATCGGATTGACGGTGCTGTTTGTCGGTGGGATCGGGGTGGCCACAACCGTCCAGGGGTTTCTCTCTCAGAAAATGACGATCATTGCCATATTAAAAACGGTTGGTGCGGATGCCAGACAAATCATGCGCACCTATCTGTTTCAAAGCCTGATTATGGGAGGTATCGGCAGTGTAGTAGGAGCCGGATTGGGAATCAGTCTCCAAATGGTGTTGCCCTTGCTGCTGAAGGGCCTGCTGCCCTCCGAAATGTCGATTCACCTTTCATTTACCCCCATCCTCAAAGGGATGACATTGGGCCTCCTCTCATCAGCGGTCTTCACGTTGTGGCCCCTGATGAGTATCCGGCATATTCCTCCCGCCCTGGTCTTTCGAAGAGATATTGATGAGTCCAGCAACTTAGCCAAACCAGAAACGCTTTTCCGACGAATCCAACGAGTTTTTATCACGTTCTTTCAGGATCGGCCCCGTGTGGCCGTCGGATTGCTCATCGGAACCAGTCTGTCGGGCCTTGCGATTTGGCAGGCACGTTCGCTTTCCCTCGGTCTCTTTTTTATGGCCGCCTTCGTCCTTGCCTTGATTTTATTATTCATTGCCTCAAGGGTCTTGCTTCGACTCCTGAGTTCCCTCCCCCGCTCCAGATCTTTCACCATCCGGAACGCCCTGAGTAACTTAGGACGTCCCGGAAACTATACCGTTAGCATGACCGTCGCTATTGGCATTGGGGTCATGGTGATCGTCTCAATTGCGGTGATCAAAAACTCTTTATTAGCCTCACTGGGAGAGCGCCTTCCCTCTGATGCGCCTTCATTTTTCTTTATCGATATTCAACCGGACCAACGGGCAAGTTTTGAAAATGTACTCACTCAATGGGTCGAAGGATCCGACTATGAGCTGACCCCTGTTGTGCGATCCCGTCTTTCAGCTATTGATGGGCAGACTCTGGATCCCGAAGACTATCGGGGTCAGCGCAATGGATGGTATTTCACAAGAACCTATGTACTGACGGCATTGAATGACCTTCCGGACGACAATACGGTCGTCGATGGAGAGTGGTGGACCGGGCGCGGTGGAATCGGGGTTTCTGTGGAAGATGAGGCTGCAAAAAATCTCGGCCTCGATATAGGCTCGACGGTGGAATTCAACATTCAGGGGGCGCCGCTTCATGCAAAAGTTGAGAGTACGCGAAAAGTCGACTGGAGCAGCTTTTCTACCAATTTCTTCATGATTCTTTCACCGAATGCCCTGAAGGGAGTCCCCATGACCTATGTTGCAACAGCGCGGGTCTCCAAAAATGAGGAGGTCCCCTTACAGCGGGCCCTGGTAGCCAGTCTCCCCAATGTCACTGCCATCAATGTCGGAGACGTGCTTCGCAATATCTCGAACCTGCTTCAGCAACTCGCATGGGCGATACAGGGCATCGCTTTACTGTGCATTGGAAATGGAGCCATCGTGATGATCGCCGCCCTCTCAACATCCCGGTATCGACGAGTGTACGAAGCCGCTATTCTCAAATCGCTTGGGGGGACCCGCAGAGTCATTGCCCAATCCCTCGCTTTGGAATTTGGGGTGTTGGGTGGATTTGCGGGTTTGATCGGCATCACTCTGGCGAGCACGCTGTCCTGGTTTGTCCTTCATTTTTTCTTGGATCTTGAATGGTCCGTACAACCTCTATTGCTAGGGACCTCTTTTCTCTTCACCATCCTTCTTACTCTGGCCATCGGGTTTCTCAGCACTTATCGTTTATTGAGTTTTCCCCCTCTCGCCGTGCTACGACAAGAATGACCTCAATTTCTGAATCTTGTCGTTAATCCCAATTTGTGATTTGAGATTTGTAATTTGAGATTGCCCCCTACCGGGGGCACAAGCCCATGGTTATCCGTTTGGATACACTTTGTAAACGTTCAGATAACATGTGAATTGAATTCGATATTGGCCATAAAGAATCTTTATATCCTTCCCAAGGTTCATAATTTAACAAAATCAAAGTGTTGCAGGAATTTCATGACCTTGAAACCTAGCCTGAGACCCTCTGGTACAGGGTTTGCTATGAGAAAAGAAAATACATCTAACGTTCGCCTTATGGAGTGGGCCAAGATCATGGAAATCGAAATTGTCATTGCCGTGTTAGCAACTGGTCTGGGGTTAATTGGCGGTATGCTCGTCATATGGAGAGACTACCGTGGACACCGACATCAGGGGAAAGGAGATGTCACGGCCCAAACTTCAACTGAGGGGAGTTCGAGCCCTTCCCAAGAGGAAATTCTCATCGGAGATCAAAATTAGACTTCGGTTTTGAGACCAAAGTACGAATTGAAATGTTGGCGGAACCCCACGTTCATGAAATCCTACAATCCGTCGTTTCCAGGAAGGCTCATAGTTCTCCCGACCGGCTGATTAAATTTTTGATCCGATTCTGCTGACTTGAGATATGGCCCGGTAGCACGCTCTGGAAGCACCAATGCTGACTTCAGGCTGGAGGATCAACGTCACCCTGTTGAACTCAACCCTGAAACAATGGGAGATGTCCTACCGGGCCTCCTTACCTCCTTCCCCCTTGTTTTTCTTCAGAATTTAATATCGACACTGTCTAGCACATCAGGTATGTTCAGTCTTGACAATCATCCTCAAGAGGACCTCTACCTGTGTCCAATACACGCGAAACCAAGGAATCGCCGATTCGCCACGTCGTCCTTATCGACGCGTCCGGTTTTATCTTTCGAGCCTATCACGCAATCCAACAACCTCTCACGAACCCCGAGGGCACTCCGGTCGCGGCCGTCTACGGCTTTACCCAAATGCTCCTCAAGCAAATTGATGATTTGAATCCTGACCACCTAGCCGTGATTTTTGATTCGGCGCGGGAAACGTTCCGCAATGAAATTGCCCCGGACTACAAAGCCAACCGGCCCGAGCCTCCTGAGGATTTGGTGGTGCAATTTCCTCTGGTTCGTCAAGCCACGGAAGCTTTCAATCTGGATTGTATTGAAATGCGGGGATTTGAGGCCGATGATTTAATTGCCACCTACACCCGAATGGCCGTTGAAGCCGGAGCGGAGGTGACGATCATTTCCTCAGACAAAGATTTGATGCAGTTAGTGTCTGATCGCGTGACAATGCTAGACACGTTAAAAAATCGGAGAATCGGTCCCGATCAAGTCAAAGAAAAATTCGGAGTTCCCCCTGCCAAAGTTGTCGATGTGCAAGCACTGGCCGGAGACTCAATTGATAACGTCCCCGGCGTCCCGGGGATCGGAGTCAAAACAGCCGCTCAACTCATCAATGACTATGGCGATCTTGACACCCTTCTTGAAAGAGCCTCGGAGATCACGCAAACAAAGCGGCGGGAAAGCCTCCTCGAGAATGCCGACAAGGCTCGATTATCACGCCAACTGGTTCACTTGAGAGACGACGTGCCTGTGGCTATTCAATTAGAGGATCTGGTCCGACGTCCGGTTGATCCAGACAATCTTTTGAGTTTTCTGACAGAACAAGGATTCAAATCCATTATGGCCAGAGTGCAGAGCCGGTATTCGACAGGCGGTTCCTCCGAGACGGAAGGTCAAACAAGTTCGTCATTCACCCAAACTTCCTCAAAGACTCCAACCTACGAACTCGTGCAAACAGAATCGGCTCTTCAGAGTTGGGTGGATGAGGTGTACCGAAATGGTTCTGTTGCTGTTGATACCGAAACCACCTCATTGGATCAAAGCCGGGCCGAATTAGTAGGAATTTCTCTCAGTATCGAATCCGGGCGGGCATGCTATATCCCTGTCGGGCATACAAATCCGACAGACCCAGAGAAGGGGACCCTTCTGGCCTCCACCGATGACTCCACGAGAGGCCCGGATCCTTTACAAATCCCTCTCGACAGAGTCCTAGAAATGCTCCGACCTATGCTTGAAGATCCGTCGATATTAAAAATCGGTCACAATATTAAATACGACATGGTTGTCCTCTCCCGGTATGGGATCCCCGTGACGCCTGTCGACGATACCATGCTCCTCTCTTATGTGCTTGAAGGTGGAAGCCACGGACACGGGATGGATGAGTTGGCGGAACTGTACCTTGGCCATACGACGATCAAGTACAAGGAAGTCACCGGAACTGGAAAAGCGCAGGTCACCTTTGACAAAGTTCCCCTGGATCAAGCCCTGACGTATGCGGCGGAAGATGCGGATGTCACGCGAAAACTACACCAGTTGCTCAAACCTCGCCTCGTCACGGAACGGATGACCACGGTTTACGAGACCATCGAACGACCGCTCATTTCCGTTTTGGCTGCGATGGAGGCTGAAGGGATCAAGGTTGATTTGGCTCAACTGAAACGACTCAATGCCGAATTTTCTCAACGCTTGGGAGAATTAGAACACACCATTCACCAACTCGCCGGCCACCCGTTCAATGTCGGATCACCCAAACAACTCGGCGAAATTCTTTTCGAAGAAATGGGGCTGGAAGGAGGACAAAAAGGAAAGGCAGGCTCCTATACCACGAGCGCGAGCGTGTTGGAGTCTCTGGCAGTCCAAGGTCATCCCCTACCGGCAAAAGTGTTGGAATGGCGTCACTTGGACAAACTCAACAGCACCTATACCCAGGCCTTGATTGAACAGATTCATCCCCAGACCAAACGTGTCCATACATCGTATGCTATGGCGTCCGCTTCGACGGGGAGACTGTCATCGACCGATCCGAATCTACAAAATATCCCAATTCGCACGGAGGAAGGACGAAAAATCCGGCAAGCCTTTGTGGCGGAATCCGGGCGAACACTCCTTTCCCTGGACTATTCCCAAATTGAGTTGCGTTTATTGGCTCATACCGCGAATATTGGTGTCTTAAAACAGGCATTTAAAGAAGGACAAGACATCCACACCCTAACAGCCAGTCAAGTGTTCGGGATTCCTCCCGAACAACTTGATCCCTCTATACGTCGCAAAGCCAAAGCCATTAATTTCGGTATCATATACGGGATCAGCGCGTTTGGCCTCGCACGCCAACTCGGAGTGGAACAGAGTGAAGCGGCCGCCTACATGAAGGCGTATTTCGAACGATATCCCTGGATCCAGGACTATATGGAACGGACCAAGCAGTTTTGTCGCGAACATGGCTACGTCCAAACCCTGTTTGGTCGCCGTTGTCATGTGCCAGGGATACATGACAAAAATCCGGCGCGCCGGAATTTTGCGGAACGAGCAGCGATT
>CP070743.1:2347999-2353785 GCA_020348185.1 Nitrospirota bacterium | reverse complement strand
GGTTCTTGGGCAACTGGGCCTGATATGGAGCTTACTGCAAAACTCCGGGCCCATGTCGAGTTCCTGGCAAGTCCTCAGCTGAAGGGACGGAAACCTGGGACTCCAGGCAATTTGGCTGCAGCCGACTATATTGCCGCACAATTTCGAGATATTGGCCTAGATCTTCTTCCTTCCGTCGGTTCCTATTTTCAGCATATTTCAGCCCCCGTTGGTGACAATCTGATTGGGGTGCATCATCCTCCTGCCAGTTCCGAACGTTTAGCGCGGTGGCTTCTCCTTGGGGCCCATTTCGATCATCTTGGTGAGTCCGGGGGGGACATTTACTTTGGAGCTGATGATAATGCCTCTGCGGTGGCCATCCTCCTAGAAACCGCCCGTACCCTTCGTCCGCTCAATCATTTTTCCTTTGGATCTCTGGCCTTCAATGCTGAAGAACCGCCATATTTTCTTATGGGGTCCAACTTTTTTGTCCAACACCTTCCCCAAGAGATCGGTTCTCCCTCCGCCATCCAAGCCGTGATGGTTATGGATTTAATGGGAGGAGTCTTTTGGCCTCCATTGCGTGATGTGGTCTTTGCCCTTGGAGCTGAAAAGAGTGAGAAGTTGTACCGCCGACTGAAACAGACCACCCTGAGCGACCATTCCCTTTCGATCCTTCAAGTCGGCATTCATCTCATCGAAGAAGTTCCCTTCGTTGGCCAGCTGCCTTTCAGTGACTATCATGCATTCCGAAACGCGGGAGTTCCGTATGTGTTTCTTTCCTCCGGGCGAACACCGCATTACCATAAACCCACGGATCGGCCCGATACCCTCAATTATGAGCGAATGGCTCAAACTGTTCTCTGGCTTCAACAATTGATTTATGCCATGGATCAGGATTGCGAACCCTATGGTTTCGAGGCTGATCGGCTGGAATTTGCAGATGAGTTCGAGACGGTTCGTTCTCTTGTCACGCTCGCTGCCAATAGAGCCACAGAAATTCCCGGAACTTCACCCATTACTCGATTGAAATTGCAGCGAGACGCGGAATGGTTAAATGAGATAAGTCCTTTGGCCACAACGAAAGAAAAAATTCAAAGACTAGAGAAAATTTCGATGCGATTACAGTGTCTTCTCGCTGATGTTCCTATGGCGTTTCTCATTTGAGTTCTCGTACTGGAAGATGCACGATGCGTGGGCAATCCGAATTGTACAGATCGAACTGAATAGATTTCTCCCCCATGAAAGATTCGGAAGGAATTCCGTTTTTACAGTGGTGTTTGCCCAGGCTGCACCTGCGATGGCCCGGCTTCCGAAAGGTTCGGCGACAGGTCTATAGGCGAATCGATCGTCGGATGAAGGAACTTGGGATCAAAACCGTCCCGGAATACCAATCCTACCTGGCTACTCATTCTGCAGAATGGTTGGAGTTAGAGAAACTCTGTTGGATTTCCATTTCCCGCTTTTATCGGGACAAAAGAGTATTTGAATGTTTGGAGCGAAATGTTTTGCCTCACCTTGCGCGAAGGACCTTAGAGGAACAGGAACATACGATCCGATGCTTGTGCATCGGATGTGCCGCCGGAGAAGAACCGTTTACGCTCGCCATTCTGTGGAATCTCGTCCTGTCCTCCCAGTATCCGACCCTTGGTCTAAGAATTTTTGCGACCGACGCTGATCCTCATGCCATTGAACGAGCCCAAAGGGCTTGCTATCCGGCGAGCAGTTTGAAAGATCTTCCCGATGGTTGGCGAGACAAAGCCTTTTCTCAGTCGCAGGAGGGATTTTGTCTTAAAGAAGAATTTCGTGTGCCCGTAACCTTTCAGGAGGAGGATGTCCGTTCAACAGGGCCGGAGGGTCGGTTCCATCTCATATTATGCCGGTACCTGGTGTTCACCTATTTCGATGAAGAAATGCAATTGAAGACCCTGAACGCCATTATGAATAGGCTACTTCCTGGAGGGGCGCTGGTGATTGGCAAGACAGAGTCGTTACCGGAAGGAACTCTTGGCGTTGAAGCGTGGCGGGAGGAATTGAAAATATTTAGGAAAGGTGAAGAGAGAGCAGTGCTCGATCCTATCGCTTAGGAAGTCCGTCTATTTCGGCAATATACTGTGTCCGATTTCCCCAAACAAGAGCCAGTGCTTTCCCTAATTTGATTTCGCCTGTTGGGCTGATGATGCCACTTCATCTCCAATTTTCGTGAGAAACCAATCTTCCAATTCCCCGTTTGAAATTTCAGGTTCTAAATACTTTCGGTAAGTGCGTACCCCAATGCCGGTAGCACTACGGCCAGGGCTAAAATACACCATGCCTTCAACGGTTCGAAAAACGGTGACCTTAATGAGATTATTTTTGAGGGCTCGAACTTTAATCTCGACCTGTTCTTTCCACCCTCGAAGCCGTTCGGTTTCTATATTATTGGGCATTTTTTTTCGGTCAAAAAGATTGGTGTCGCTAAAGCGAATGGTACCCTTTTTTTTATTAATATGGAGAATGGGTTTCCCGTAACGTATTTCAAAACCGAGAGCCACTTGATTGGCCGCCTCCCATACCTCCTCAAAGCTGGCCTGATAGCGATGACTCACCTGGGTCGTGTGTAATCTCGTATGGCTGGCACTGGCCAGCTCATCCGTATTCATGCCCTCCGGAAATTCCTCGACAGGGTGATATTCTGGATTCATGGAGCAGGATAGGCTCATACTCCCTAAGGTAAAAAGGAAGAGTAAAGCACCGACTTCTACAAGAAAATGTATGGGCTTTCGTTTATCGAATTTCATGAGAGACCTCGTAATTCTTTATTTTCTGAGGGTGAAGCCCACAGTCTATCCAATTATCTCATCCGCAGTAAACATTCGGTGGAACGTAAAGTCATCCCATACCGTCTTTATCAGAATACCCTTGCACAAATTCGGTGGGAGTTCCAGTAGAGGGTTAGTTTTTCTCTGCCTCGCCTGTCATGGGGACGAAGGCGACTGGTAGGAGGACCGTCTGTTGGTACCCTTCCTTGGTTCGATTAACAAGGACGAGTTCCTGAAGAAATTTCCCCACTGGCAGAATCAGTCGTCCTCCGACAGCGAGTTGGTCAAGAAGAGGTTGAGGAATGTGATCGGGGGCAGCGGTAAGGATGATCGCATCGAAGGGGGATTCTGTTGGCCAACCTTGATAGCCGTCCCCGGATCGCACGTGAACATTGGTATACCCTAACTGACTCAAGGTCTCCTCGGCCCGCTTCGCTAGTGGCTCGACGATTTCGATCGTGAATACCTCGGATGCAATTTTGGCCAGAACCGCAGCCTGGTAGCCCGAGCCAGTGCCGATTTCTAGGACCTTGTCGGTAGTCTGGATCCGTAGTGCCTCGGTCATAAAGGCCACAATATAGGGTTGGGAGATGGTCTGTCCATATCCGATAGGGAGAGGACGGTCTTCATAGGAGTATTCTTGCTCAGATTCGGTGACGAATTGGTGCCGAGGGACTTGGCGCATGGCTTGAATGACCGAGGGGTCTTTGACCCCTCGAACCATGATCTGCTCTTCAACCATGGCATGACGTTCGGATTGACGAGTGGGGTCAGTCATTTGCGGATCTGCACCGGAACCCTGATTACAGGCCAGAGTGACACACAGGGCTCCAAACAATAACGTAACGCTTGTTCGATAATAGTCGGTAATTTCCATGTTTTCAATTCAGAGTTTCCTCTATGCTCATGAATTCAAATAAGGATGCCGTTATGCACATCATGCCGAGCGATTGTCCCCAATGGCTGGTCTCATAAGAAAATACAGCGGAATGCCCGTCAGAACGGTGGCCATCGCCCATGCGGATTCTGTGGGTCTTTCCATGCCGGTGTAGATGACAATCATGACTGAGACCATGATATACAGAGCGGGCACAAAAGGATAGAGCGGAACCTTGTAAGGACGAACGAGTTGTGGATTCCTATACCTCAACACGATCACCGCGCCTACGGCTAAGGCCGTGAAAAAGGCCAGAATCACACCACTATAAATCACTAGCTGCTCAAAGGTTCCGGAAAGAATCAATATCGTGGCCCAAAGGCTTTGCAGAATAATTGATCTCTGTGGGGCTCCACCAACTCCTCGCGTTTTGGAGAAGAAGGCAGGAAAGAGGCCATCCTTGGCCATGGCATAATAGACGCGGGGTCCAGCCCAGATCATGGCACTCACCGATCCTGCGATCGAAATACAAAGCATGACAGTCACAAAATAACCGGCCATGGGTCCAAACAAGGCGACGCTGGCTTTTTCTGCTACGGGCAGAAGCGGCGGGGTGGCTATGGCGCTGACGGGAAGGGCATAGAAGTAAACCAGGTTCAGAGCCAGGTAGAGGAGCCCGACGAGGAGTGTGCCGCCTATCATGGTTCGCGGAATGTTTCGCTCAGGATTGGTCATTTCTCCTGCGATGTAGCCTGCCGTATTCCAGCCTGAGTAGGCGTAGATGACAAAGATCAATGACACGAACATTACGCCGAAACTCGGGTCCGTCACTGGTTTTGGTGGCGTCATATTGGTCCAATTTCCGTTTCCTAAGGCGAAAGCTGCTGTGATGAGTCCTAAGATTAAGCCGACTTTCAGCACGGTCAAAATCTGCTGGACAAGTCCTCCGGGGCCAACTCCTGCAACGTGAACAGCCGTGAAGGTCCATACGAGTCCAAGAGCCAGGACTTTGGACACCATCAAAGGTTCAATATTCGGGGAGATGAGTTGCAACAAATAGGATGAGAAACTGACCGCCCCTGCTGCAATGGCCGCTCCGAATCCAACAGTAAAAGAAGCCCACCCACTGAGGAACCCTAAGAAAGGGCTGTAGGCATGACGAAGATAAATATATTCCCCCCCAACCATGGGCAAGGCGGTCCCCAATTCGCTGTAGCAGACGGCCCCCGCCAACGCGAGCAATGCTCCAACAACCCATAACAGCAGAATCAACCACGGATCCCCTACATCTCTGACCATAAAGCCGGTTGTTGTGAATATTCCACTGCCGACAACATTGCTGATGAGCAGACACGTAGCGGTGAAGCCACTCACCTGCCGGAAATTCTTTTGGTTCGCAGCAGGGGAAGAACTACGATTTCTTAGCACACGGGATACTCACCTTTGGCCAAGTCAGAACAGAATGTTCCGATGTCATCCAGGTGCTCTTGGATAATGGTTTCAATGTCCGAGCTGATCCGGTGAAGTGACTTGCCTTTCTTTAAGGCGACTTGGGCTGCGGCCACCATCGGCTGATTCACCTTTTGCCCGATGGTACTCACCAGCCAGATGGTGACCTCTTCAATACCCTGCACCTGATGATAAACCCGGTTGGCCATTTCGTGCGCCAGAACATTGTAAATTTTTCCAACATGGCTTACCGGATTTTTTCCCGCCGCCGCCTCTCCACTCATGGGCCGGTTCAGCGAAATGACCCCACAGGCCCGGTTTCCTCGGCCGACCTGTCCGGAATCCCCTTGCTCTGCTGAGGTTCCCAGAAGGGTCAAGTACATTCCCCTTAATCCTTGCTTGGGTCGGTCCAACGTATTAAGTGCCACCGTAAACTCCTTGCACCCATGGGGCTGATGCCCGATGAAGGATTTGAGGGCCTTGAGAACCTTGGCTTTGAGCTGAAAATAAGCCTTTTCGGACCGTATCCTGTGAGATAAAAAGGGCATCGCCACCGTGAGCAAAAGCTCATGCCCTTGTCTCACCGCCATCACTTTGACGTCTTCCCCGGTTTCGGGAAATTCCTTCTTGAACCCTTCCTCGTTCAGGTGATGCTCTACCGCAAGAACCAAACGCTCGGT
>CP070743.1:2338169-2347899 GCA_020348185.1 Nitrospirota bacterium | reverse complement strand
CACATCGCTGACATAGTGATCTCCTAAGTACACTCGTGATAATCCAATTAAACCAACCAGGGGCCAGGTGACCCAACCGGTACTTGGATATAACATGGAGAGAAAGGCCGCTGCCGTAGCCGAGTTCACGGCATGGTTGGAGGGCATACTAAATGAACCCCCGCACCCGTGCAATTCATTGATTTGGGTTAACACCTGACAAGGACGGGTCCTCCCAATCATGTGCTTCAGTTGCGCGCCAAAAAAATCACTCAATATAATTACTATTCCTAGCGTGGGAGCGGCAATTCTCGCTTCCCGCCAATTGGTCCAAGCCCAATAGCCGATCAGCAATACAATTGGGAGTAACAGGTTCCCCTCTTGGGATAACTGGCTCATGACCCAATCGAGATTCTCCGATTGCTTGGCCATGCCATTGATTAAATAAAAAAGACGTTCATCCAGACCCACAGCAGAACCTACTTTCTGAACAGCCAACTCTTAATAGTTCTATACCTGATACCCGAAACTCGGAACCCGAAACTTCTTAATCCCGAAACCCGAACCTCCTTTTAATTACTCGAAACCCAAAACTCGAAACTACAATCTCATTACTCCATTATGCTAAGATTTCTGCCGTTTGTCAGCGAATAGGAGATCCGAATGCTTATTGACAGCCATGTCCACCTCGATGACCCCAGATACGATGATGATCGAACCCAAATGTTGGCTCGAGGCCATGAGGCAGGCGTCGAGGCCTTTGTCACCATTGGATGCGACCTTGCCACAAGCCGGGCTGCCGTTGCATTAGCCAACAGTCATTCCAATATATATGCGACCGTCGGTGTCCATCCACATGAGGTCAAACATATTGAGAATGGATGGTATGAGGAACTCAAAAGTCTTTCACATCACCCGAAAGTCGTGGGGTACGGAGAAATCGGATTGGATTATCATTACGATCATTCCCCTCGAGACGTTCAACGACAACGATTCCGTGAGCAAATTTCTATCGCACGAGAGCTTCATCTTCCCCTGGTGATTCATACCCGAGAAGCCCAAGAGGACACCATCTCCATTTTACGAGAAGAACAGGCTCCCGAAGTCGGTGGAGTCTTCCATTGTTTTTCCGGGGATGCCTGGTTGGCAAAGGACGCGTTGGATTTAGGGTTTCACATTTCCTTTTCGGGTATTATTACCTTTCAAAATGCCACCATGCTGAGAGAAATCGTCCAAACGGTTCCGGACGATCGCCTCATGATCGAAACCGATGCCCCGTACCTCACCCCGGTTCCATTTCGTGGAAAACGGAATGAATCGGCTTATGTCAAATATGTTGCTGAAAAGATTGCGGAAATCAAAGAAGGCACATCACCTTCAGCCTATGGACGCATTGCACGATTGACCACTGAGAATACCAAACGGCTCTTCAAAATTTCCCAAGATTCCTGATGCGCTTCCGTTTCGCTTTTGGAAGTTTATGAGGATTCCCTTTCTTCTTCGAGGGACTCCTCATACTTTCTATTTCTTCATCTTGTGATTTGCCCCTAGAGCGGGAAATGGATGGCGGGGTGGGCCGTTTAATTTTCGGCCAAAATTCCTGCGAGGTGATGACCATGGCCCCATGCGCTCGAGCGGTGTTCATCACTTCGTGATCCGAAGATACCACGACACACTCTCCTTTGGCATCACGGACCATTTTCTGGATCACCTGATCGGCTTGTTCCCCTTGACGAGAATATATCACCGTGACCCCAGCCCGATGCTCCTGCCGTTGGACTCCCCCTACTTGGCGCCAGGCATCGAAGACGACCGTGACCCGATGGCCCATACGCTGATGATAGCGGTTCAGATCCTGTAATAACGATTCCCGAACGGCTTCGCCGTCCTGGGAACCCATTGGTCCCATGCCGCCAGAGACCCCCAAAAGATTGTACCCATCGATGATAAGATGATTTGGCATAAGTTCCCAGAGGCTATCGAAGAGAGGATTTTCCGTCAAGATAGCGTCAAAAATTAAAAATGGTCCTTGACAAAAGGCCAAACATCTGAGAAATATCTAGATATCCCTCATTAAGTCATGACCACATATTCACGACTCGCTTCGTTTGCCCTTCTGGTTCTATTGGTGGCTCCCTCTTCCCTGTTGGGAAGAAGTGTGGACTACCATCCGGGGCCTTCTTTTCAGCCCTCCCAGGATTCCTTTGTCCAATTCGTCGCAAGAAAGAAGTCCAAGGGGTCCCGAAAAGCCTCCTACTCCCTCATTCACAACGTTCGATACCATGAACACTCGAGATATACCCGTGTTGTCTTAGACCTGAAAAAAGCGGCCGACTACACCACGAATCAAACGAAGAATCCCCCCCAAGTCACCATTAACCTCAAGAAAACAATTTTAGGAAATAAAAGCCGTAACGGATTCCAGGCCAAAGGCTTTCCCACAAGCCTGAAAGTCAGGGAATCCAAGCCATACGGGATAACGATCACCCTCGATATGCGATCGCTCTCAAAATATAAGATCATGGCCTTAAAGAAACCATACCGATTGGTCCTGGATCTTTTTCCCGCCCCTGCCAAACCTCACAAGGTGAAGATTCCAACGGCCAAACCCAAGCCCCCCCCGGTGATCGTTCAGCCCATCCTCCCTCCAGCAAATCTACGTTCCGGCAAAAAATTGCTGATCGTTCTGGACCCCGGACATGGAGGGAAAGATCCCGGGGCCCTTGGACGAAAAGGGACTCGAGAAAAAGATATCGTGTTAAAGATTGCTAAGCAGGTCAAGGAAAAGATTCAGAAACGAATGGGCGCGAAGGTGTTGTTAACCAGGGATAAAGATGTATTCGTAAAACTGGAAGACCGGGCAGAGTTTGCCAATAGCAAGAAGGCCGACCTTTTCGTGTCCATCCACGTCAATTCACATCGTTCCCGGAAGGTGAAAGGATTAGAACTCTATCACTTTGGAGAGGCGAGTGATCCCCGTTCACTCGAGGTGGCGGCCCGGGAGAACGGAACACCCCTGAAAGAAAATGGACCGGCTTGGCAATTTATTTTGGCTGACAAACTGAACGACAAGAAAATCGAAGACTCTCAGGAACTGGCCTGGACGACTCAAAACGCCCTCGTGAAATATCTCAAAACCCATTATAAAGTTAAAGATCATGGGGTGAAAACGGCTCCATTTTTTGTTCTCCGCATGACCACCATGCCGAGCATCCTTGCCGAGATTGCCTTTGTCTCGAACCCGACCGAAGAAAAATTATTGAGAAGTAAGACCTACCAAACACGGGTTGCGGAAGGGATTTTTAAGGGCATCAACGCCTATGTCCAACCCCTCCGAACCGCCGCACGGTAATCCAATTTTCATTGAAAAATTGTAGTGGCAGCATCTTATGCTGCCCTCCCCTCCGGAATACACACTTTTCCTACAGGCTGTCCCTAATGAAAGTCCCCCCTCAACACTTCTGGATTTCTGTGCTTGCGCATCGTTTTTTAAAGAGGCGCCATGAGATGGCGCAGCGACAAAGAGAACAGCTAATTCAGGTGGCATTATAATAGTCTTGGCTGATGTGTTTATGTCATGATTGAGTACAGGGAAGGATAATTTAGAGCCCGATGGATACGATCAAACTTACCTTGGAATACGATGGGACGGCCTACGCCGGATGGCAACGCCAACCTGATCAACCTACGGTCCAGTCCGTCCTTGAAAAAGTTCTCGCCCAAATCACTCAAACCTCCCTTTCCACTATGGCCGCTGGACGAACCGACGCCGGCGTTCATGCACTTGGACAAGTCGTCAGTTTTCGTTCAGAGAAGGCTATGACCGTGAGTGAATGGCGCCGGGCTCTGAATGGCCTGCTTCCGCGTGACATAGCCGTACAAGCCATTGAAGTCGCGCCGGAGAATTTTCATCCCCGCTATAATGCCATTGGAAAGATCTATGAATATCAGATCCTCAATTCACCCTATCGATCGGCTCTTAACCATCACAGAGTATGGCATATTCCTAAACCCCTGGATGTGGCCGCTATGGACCTGGCTTCAAATTTTTTCCTGGGGAAGCATGACTTTTCCTCTTTTCAATGTTCACCGACGGATAATGAGAACCCGCTCTGCCTCATTGAGCGATGTGCCGTGACTCACAAATCGCCACTTCTTGTTATTACCATTCAGGCTGACCGTTTTTTAAAACAAATGGTTCGCACGATGGTGGGCACTCTCGTGGAAGTGGGCCAAGGCCACCGCATGCCTTCAGACATTAAAGGAATTTTGCAACGTGCAGACCGACGATCCGCCGGGAAAACTGCCCCACCACATGGGTTATATCTTGTTAAGGTCCTTTTTTGACACGTTCCAAGATGTTGAAAAAGCCCGTGTCAAAACAGTTTCAGGTTTCGGGTTTCAAGTTTCGGGTTAAAATGCCTTGAGGCCGGATTTCCCCCCTCACCCTACCCTCTCCCCCTGGTTTCCCCTTCCCTCGCTTGGCAACAATTCAAAAATCCCTGCAGTGGCCAATTTCATGATAGAATAATATTGACAACCTGATTGGGCTCTTACCTGAAAAGGATGATTCCGATGAGTCTTTCCGTAATCCCCGAGCTTGACCAACCCGAGTTTCGCTTAGCCGTGGCACAATTCGATCAGGCCGCGAAAGCCATGCATTTGGATCCCAATCTGCACGAACGACTAAAGTCCCCACAAAGGTCCCTCTCTGTGAGCCTTCCGGTTCGGATGGACGATGGAAATGTAAAGGTATTTATGGGGTATCGGGTACAACATGATTCCGCCCGAGGCCCTTCAAAGGGTGGTATTCGGTATCATCAGGATGTCAATCTTGGAGAGGTCGCCGCTTTAGCCATGTGGATGACATGGAAAACAGCCCTGGCCGGCCTGCCTTTTGGGGGCGCAAAGGGTGGCATCACGGTTCACGCCGCTGATTTATCCCTGGGTGAACTCGAACGTTTGACGAGGCGCTACGCCGCAGAAATTTTCCCCATCATCGGGCCGGATAAGGATATTCCCGCTCCGGACATTGGTACAAACGCTCAAGTCATGGCCTGGCTTATGGATACCTATAGTCAACAGGTTGGCTATGCGGTACCTGGGGTGGTTACAGGAAAACCCCTTTCTATCGGGGGAAGTTTAGGACGAGAGGAGGCCACGGGGCGGGGTGTGGTCGATGTCACCCTCGAGGCGCTGAAACATCTGAAGATCAATCTCGCTGACACCTCGGTTGCGATTCAAGGGTTTGGAAATGTCGGAGCACACACCGCTCACATCATGAGCCAAATCGGAGCCAAAGTCGTGGCAATCAGCGACCATATTGGAGGAATCTATAATCCTAAGGGTTTAGACATACCGGAAATCATTCGAATTCACAAAGAAGAAGGCCAGCGTATTCACACGATGAAATTCGGAGACAAGGTGACCAACGAAGAGTTACTCACCGTCAATTGTACCGTTCTCATACCTGCTGCCGTGGCTGAACAAATCACGATTAAAAATGCGGATCGACTGTTGTGTCGCATTTTAACTGAAGGGGCCAATGGGCCGACGACTCTCGAGGCCGATCAAATATTGGAAGAGAAAGGGATTTTTACGATCCCTGATATTTTGGCGAATTCAGGCGGGGTTATCGTGTCCTACTTCGAATGGGTTCAAGATGTCCAACGATTCTTTTGGAAGGATATGGATATTCGGGATCGTCTCAAAGACATTTTGGCTTCCGCCTTTCAGCGGACCCTCTCCTTCTCTCAGACTCAAAAGACCAACATGCGAATGGCCGCACTGATCAACGGGATTGATCGAGTCGCCCAGGCCCATCTGGCTAGGGGGTTGTATCCGTAGGTTTAAAAGAAGTTTCGGGTTAACGAAACTTACTTTTCATTTGCTTTTCCGTCAACGATTAAACTAATACTTTATTTTTACAAGAATTACTTTAACTCTCCGGCATAAATCTTCATAATCGTGCCGAGGAATTCCAGGGCTTGAGGTTTGGAGCGCTGGAAAGAATTCCTTCCGATAATTGAGCCAAAGCCTCCTCCATCTCGAATCGCTCGAGCCTCATCAAACAACTTTTGATCTTCTCCCTTTGCCCCTCCACTGAAGATCACAATTCTTCGACCGTTGAAGGCACTTTGAACCACATGGCGGACTCGATCAACTGGGGAAGCAATGGGAATTTTCTCAGCCTCATACACTTTTTTCGCCGCAGCCTGTTCGATATGCTCCGATGGCATTTTCACTTTTATAATATGCGCTCCGAGTTGGGCCGCAATTTGCGCGGCATAGGCCGCGACATCAATGGCCGTTTCTCCCTCTTTGCTTAGGCCTGCCCCTCGAGGGTACGACCACACCACGACCGCCAATCCATAGGACTTGGCTTCCTCCGCAATCTCTCTCAGGTGCTGATACATATGTTGAGCATTCGCAGAGCCAGGGTATATGGTGTACCCCACTGCACAGCAACCCAGTCTTAACGCATCTTTGACACTTCCCGTAATGGCGGAATTCGGGTCCTTGGTTGAAAAAAGAGAATCGTTATTGTTCAGTTTGAGAATAAGCGGAATCTGTCCAGCAAATTCAGCAGCTCCACCCTCCAAAAACCCAAGCGGAGCGGCATAAGCGTTACACCCGGCCTCAATTCCCAACTCGAAATGATAATGAGGATTATATCCTCCCGGATTGGTGGCAAAACTACGAGCCGGACCATGCTCAAAACCCTGATCGACGGGTAGAATCACTAATCGACCCGTTCCCTTCAATTGTCCGCTCATCAACAGTCGAGCAAGATTGGTCAGAATCCCCGGACTGGCACCTTCATACCAACTCAAAATCTCTTTCACCCGTTTAGTGATACCCATAGTTTCGGTCACGAGTTGTCCCTCCATTCGTGTTCATTTACAGTCAATGTCAAAAACCAAATGACCTAAAGTCGTCCATGATTCAGAATATTATTGCGGGTTCGGATTGTTCGGATTCTCGACCTGCTTTCGCAAATCAATCAATTCCCGTTCCATGGCCTCAAACCGTTCGGCAATCGGGTCCGGGATATTGGTGTGATCCATCGTCGCCTCAGGAAGACGCGCACCATCATATTTGACGATACGACCGGGATTGCCCACGACAGTCGAATTGGGCGGGACGGACCGGAGGACGACCGCATTCGCGCCCACTTTCACATTGTCCCCGATGCGAATCCCCCCCAGCACTTTGGCACCTGCACCCACGACCACATGATTGCCTAAGGTAGGATGCCGCTTTCCCCGTTCTTTGCCGGTTCCACCTAACGTGACCCCTTGAAACAACGTGACAAAATCTCCGATCTCCGTGGTTTCCCCAATCACGACCCCCATGCCGTGATCAATAAAAAACCCCGTGCCGATCTTTGCCCCGGGATGAATTTCAACTCCTGTGAGCCATCGAGCAGTTTGCGAAAGGAACCTCGGCAAAAATGGGATCTTATGAGACAAAAGCCAATGAGCCACCCGATACGCCAACAGAGCGTGAAAACCCGAATAGGTAAAGAACACCTCTAACCGACTGGTGGCTGCCGGGTCACGTTCTAATGCCGCCTTAAAATCTCGTGAAATGGAGTTAAACATATGAGGTCATTTGATAGGCGGGAGGAGGTTCTTCAACTTTGAACATAAGACATTGGACCTTCCCCTGGATCACGATATCTTCTCAATTAAACATACCGCTTGGGCGGCCATACCCTCGCCTCGGCCGATCATACCAAGTCCTTCACCACTTTTGACTTTGACATTTATTTGATCCCGATCCACTTTCAACACATCGGCCATGGAATTTTCCATTTCCTCGAGGTAAGGTCCTAGTCGCGGGGCCTGGGCCAGGATGACGGTATCTAGATTAACAAGTCGAAACCCCTTATTTGCAAGTGTTTCCGCAATTTCTTTCAGCATAGACAAGCTGGAAAAGTCTTTAAACCGAGGGTCTGAACTGGGATATTTTCCACCAATGTCCCCCTCCCCCATCGCCCCGAGTAGAGCATCACAGACGGCATGAACCAATGCATCGGCATCGGAATGGCCGTCTAACCCATGGGAATGGGGAATGTGAATTCCACCTAAAATTAACCGCCGCCCCTCGCGAAGGGGGTGAATGTCATATCCTTGACCAATTCTCATACGTCCTACCAATAAGCCTATCAGGAAATTAGGGGTTTTGCATGTTTTGGTTACCTTCCACCCTCACCCTAACCCTCTCCCTTATAAGGAGAGGGAAAAATGTTTCCGCATGATGAGTGGGAAATTAGGTGTGTTGGCTGGCGAGGATCGCTTCCCCGAGTTGTAAATCTTCCGGCCTGGTAATTTTGATATTCGTGGAACTGCCTTGAACGACGGAGACGGGATACCCAAGCTGTTCAATGAGCGCGGCGTCATCGGTCACCTCTAGTCCTTTCGTTTCCGCAAATTGATGAGCTTCAACAAGCCAGGAAAACCGAAACACCTGCGGGGTTTGAATTAACCACAAGGGGTCACGTCTGAGCGTCTCTTGAATGCGACCTGTGGCATCCACCCGTTTGACCGTATCCGGCATTGGTATCGCGACGACAGCCCCTCCGATTTGATAGGCCGTTTCCAGCGCATGTTTCACAATTGAGACCGTCACAAACGGCCTAGCCGCATCATGAACAAGGACAAACTCAGGTGAAGGGGTAACCGCAGAGAGGGCATTCCGCACGCTGTCTTGGCGTCGTCGACCACCGGCAACCACCTGAGAAACCTTTTTGACACCGAATCCTTGAACAATTTCATCCTGGCAATAGCCCAGATCTGCCTCCGGCACCGCTAATATAATTTCTGTTATCGCCTCAATAGCATCAAGAATCCGGAGTGGATACACAAGAAGAGGAACACCACCGATCTTGAGGTACTGTTTGGGGAAGTTACCACCCATTCTGGTCCCCAGGCCAGCGGCCGGAATCACAGCGGCAACACGGTTAGACACGCGCGAAACTCAACTCCTCGCGTTCGGTTTCTTCTTTGAGGCGAGTAAAAATCATCCGTCCGGCACTGGTTTGGAGCACACTGGTAACCATCACATCCACATTTTTCCCAATCCACCGCTTGGCATGATCGATAACAATCATGGTGCCATCATCAAGATATGCCACACCTTGACCCGCTTCCTTTCCTTCCTTGAGGACAAAGACACGCATCGTTTCACCCGGCAAGACGACCGGCTTCAACGCGTTGCACAATTCATTGATATTCAGAATCTTCACCCCTTGTATCCCTGCCACTTTATTCAGGTTTAAATCGTTGGTGAAAATCTTCGCGTCGATTTTCTTGGCTAACTCCACAAGTTTCGAATCGACTTCTTTGACATTGGGGAAATCCTCTTCCGTAATCGTCACGGTGACATTCGACATTTTTTGAATGGCGTTCAGGACGTCCAGCCCACGTCTTCCACGAGCACGTTTGAGCCCATCAGATGAATCCGAGATATGTTGGAGCTCCAGAAGAATGAATTGTGGAACGATGAGCGTTCCTTCAATAAAGCCGGTTTCACAGAGATCGGCAATTCGGCCATCGATAATCACGCTGGTGTCTAAGAGCTTTAATGAGGTGTCCGACTCCTTCGGAGCTTTTGGCGAAGGAGACGATGTTGGCCAGCCCTCTTTTCCAACACGAATACCAATCACTAAACCAAAATACGATAACGCTAACAAAAAGACTAACCCTCCCATCTGAGCCACAACAGAAGACGAGGGGGTCATCATGCC
>CP070743.1:2331941-2338069 GCA_020348185.1 Nitrospirota bacterium | reverse complement strand
AAAAAGAGTGAGGAAAAATTCTGAGTGGCGTTTTAACATTGAGAAGCGAAACGGAATTCATGAACGCATTGGGTGAAAATTTCTTGGATCTGTTGTTTAAAGTGGACTCGATCGAAAGGCGCGACATGCTGTCGTATCAATGCAGGATCAAAAGAATCCTGCTGACGTTCAAACAGGTGTAATGCCTCTATGAGGGAAGCCGTATTCGGTTCATAAAAGAAGGCCCCCGTGGGCGTTTCGGAATTTATCCCCTTCCCGGTCGCCCCTTGCTCCCTTATCGTTTCCTTTTGTGGATTCAGCGGGACTACTGTTTCCAGCACCCCTCCTTTCCCAAAGGCGATCACCGGCTTCCCGCAAGACATGGCTTCGAGAGGAACAATGCCAAAATCTTCCTCGCCCGGAAAGATTAAGGCCTTGCAGCGCGCAAGATGTTCGGACACCACAAGATCGGATTGCCACCCTAATAGTTCGACGGATGAACCCGCAATGGCCACTAACCGTTTCATCTCAGGGCCTTGTCCGATTATTTTGAGCGGAATGCCTAGCGTATTAGCTGCTCTTATGGCCAGATCAACACGTTTGTAGGGGACCAGGGATGTGACCATCAAATAAAAGCCTTCATTCTCGTAGGATGTGGCATACGCCTGCCAATTGACGGGAGGATGAACCACTCTGGACTCTTGATCCCAATACGATCTAATCCTTCCGGCCACATGTTCCGAAATGGTGAGAAAGGAATCAACTTGGTTATTTGAAGATCGATCCCATTCTTGAAGCCAAGGTCGGATCACACGCATGGCGTTTCGGCGCAAGAATGACGTCACCCCACCAGTCGAAAAATATACGTCAAATTGATCCCAGATATATCGCATCGGAGTAAAGATATAGGCGACATGACAGGTCCCCGACGGCACATGGATTCCCTTCGCCACACAATGACTGGAACTGATCACCAGATCATAGCCTTCAAGGTCAAAGGATTTAATTGCCAAGGGGAACAAGGGAAGATAGTTACGGTACCATTGGGATGACAGAGGTAGGTGTTGAATGAAACTGGTTTGAATATGATGCTTCTCAATCGTCGAAGAGACTGCTCCCTTCACATGGAGTAGCGTAAAGATATCGGCTGCGGGAAATATTTCACAAAAAACTTCAAGACAACGTTCCCCACCGCGCATGCCGGTGAGCCAGTCATGGACAAGAGCCACTTTCATTTCACCCTCTCCTTGCCTTTGTAACCCTCGACATCATCCAGGAGGTACAAGGTCCAAGAGGATGTGCCCTCGGAAAAATCAGGCCCATTTTTTCACAGGGCCTCTGATATGAAGGGAAAACCCTTCACGAAAAGAAGATGCTTACGACCACCTCGACATGCGGGACTTGGAAATTAAACATGACACATCGGGAGTAGAAGATTTGGGTTTGTCAATGGGATAAACGATAGGAAAACTCAGGAAGAAGCGTCAAGACCTATTTCCTCATACTCTTTGAAAATATAAGGAAGTTTGACGAGTAGGACCCTCTAAAGTCCATCCTGCCAATCACCGAAGAAATTCTACATATGGGGTGAGTGGCTGGTTTGTTGAGAATATCGCAAAGGGCTAATTTATTTTAATCCCAAATGAGCAACAGAATAAACCTCTAACGTAATTTTAAGCAAATTATATGCCCCGGCAATGAATGTATCACGATCGGGTGCTATCAAATCTTCCCATCCTATGACTCTGAAGTATGGCTAGGAACGCTCCAAAGAAGGGGATTCGGGGGTGGCCAGAAATGGAACGCCCCCGGGAACGATTGATTCGGGACGGTGCAAAATCTCTTTCGGATTCTCAATTGTTAGCCATTATCTTGCGAACTGGCCGAGCTGACTCAACGGCCGTCCAAGTATCAATGGAATTACTACTGCGTATCAATGGCCTCTCAGGACTTTCGAACAGAGGGTTTGAGGAACTCTGTACTATTCCTGGCATTGGCCCCGCAAAGGCGGCACAGATTCAAGCCGCGATGGAACTTGGAAAACGCGTTTTGTCGACCCCACTAACTAGTGGAATTCGCATTGGTACTAGTCACGACCTCTTTCACCATTATTATCCTCTTCTCCGGGATCTTCGGCATGAGGTGTTTAAGGTCATATTACTCGATACCAAACACTGCATCATACGAGATTCTACGGTTTCCAAGGGGAGCTTGACGCTCAGTATTGTTCATCCTCGGGAAGTGTTCAATTTAGCGGTCAGAGCGTCAGCCGCGGCCGTCATTTTTTTACATAATCACCCGAGTGGGGATCCCTTTCCAAGTGATGAAGATCGGACCTTGACCAAGAGGTTAGTGGAAGCCGGGAACCTCTTGGGAATTCGAGTCTTGGATCATCTTATTATTGGCGATGGGAAATATGTCAGTTTTGCTGATCAAGGATGGATGATTTCTTAAACTTCCCAATGAAATGAATGGTATAGTCATTTATGGAAGCCGGCATGGAAGCCTGGATTGTGGTTGATTTCAGTAGCTTTTCTTGGGGGGTTCATGGTACAAAGAATTAGTGAGAAAAACGGGGGTTTCCCCAGTGAAATCAAGTAAGTCTGTTGCCCCCGGAAGATCTGGTAAACGATAATGAAGATCGATAAATCAGAAGTGGAGCATGTGGCTCGATTAGCCCGTCTAGAGATTGGCGAAAGTGAAAAGGATCCGTTCAGTGAACAATTGAGTCAGATCCTGAAATACATGGACCAATTAGGCGCCCTGAATACAGAAGGAGTCCCTCAAACTGCTACGGTGAGAGAACAAACCAATGTGTTTCAGGAGGATGTCCCTCATCCCTGTCTCTCTACGGAACAAGCCACCGCTAATGCACCACAGACGGAGGAGGGGTTTTTCTTAGTTCCAAGAATATTGAATGACCGTTGAGATGGTTTAACTGAAGAGAGGGAATACACAATGCTTCGCCAACTGCTGCGAGCCAAAATACATCGTGCCAAGGTGACCGATTCTTGTTTAGAGTATGAAGGCAGCTTGACCATCGATTCAGAACTCATGGATTTCGCTGGCATTTTGCCATATGAGTTGGTTATGGTTTCGAACTTGAACAATGGGGAACGGTTCACAACCTATGCCCTTCCAGGCAAACGTGGAGAGGGCGAAATGGTTTTGAACGGCCCGACTGCTCGAAAAGGGGTGATCGGGGACAAAATTATCATCTTCTGTTATGAGTATTACAATGAAGAGGAAGCGAAATTTCACGAACCCAAAATCATTCAAGTTGATGACCAAAACAAAATGATTGGGCCTACCTAACCCCCATTGCTCCATTGTTCGACGTCTGATTCTGGGCACTCTTCCCCTCGTTTTCTTCTGTTTCATGACATCGTGTGTTGACAGATGACTTTATTCAAACTGAGCTTGAAGGAACTCCAGGACCTTTTTACTCGAGGCGAGGTGACCGCGCTCGAAATTGCTCGGGCTTTTTTATTAAGAATGAGTCAGGTTGAATTCAAGGTTAAGGCCTTTATTACCCAAACCGATAGAGAAACACTTTTAGCTCAGGCTGAAGCCATCGACAAGGACTTGGCTTCCTGGAGAAAAACTATGCCCTTTATGGCGATGCCCTTGGCCATCAAGGATAACATTTGTACCGATGGGGTACGGACGACTTGCGGATCTGTCATGTTGGAACATTTTGCGCCTCCGTACGATTCCACTGTGATCGCGACATTACGCACACATCGTTACCTTCTTTTGGGAAAAACCAACCTTGATGAATTTGCCATGGGTTCGTCTACTGAACATTCGGCTTTTGGCCCAACACGAAATCCTTGGAATCTCAAATGTATTCCCGGAGGCTCAAGCGGAGGATCTGCTGCCGCTGTGGCAGCTGATGAATGTGTGGCTGCCCTAGGTTCAGATACCGGGGGGTCCATCCGTCAACCGGCAGCCTGTTGCGGTGTGGTGGGTTTAAAACCTACCTATGGACGCGTGTCACGGTACGGATTGGTGGCGTTTGCTTCTTCATTGGACCAAATAGGCCCAATCACGAAAACAGTGCAAGATTCGGCTATTCTTCTCAATGCCTTAGCCGGCCCTGATCCCTTGGACTCTACATCAGCTGATCAGCCGGTTCCGGATTTTACCAAGGCCGTAAAAAAGAAAGACGTCAAAAAACTTAAGCTGGGAGTACCGAAAGAGTATTTCACGGAAGGCCTTGATTCGGAAGTGGAACAAGCCGTTCGGTCCGCTATCGATGAGTTCAAAAACCTAGGTGGGGAGGTACGTGAGGTGTCCTTGCCTTCCACGGAATGGGCCATCGCCACGTACTATGTGATTGCCACAGCCGAGGCAAGCTCCAATTTAGCCCGTTATGATGGGGTCAAGTATGGATTCCGGTCAAAGGAAAAGCAAAATCTTTTGGAAATGTACCAACGCACCCGTGCGGAAGGGTTCGGTTCAGAAGTCAAGCGTCGAATCATGCTGGGAACTTATGTCTTGAGTGCAGGGTATTATGATGCGTATTATGGAAAAGCCCAGGCCGTGCGAACGCTCATACGGCGGGAGTTTGAATCCGTCTTTCAGGATGTCGATCTCCTTGTGACCCCGACGATGCCGACCCCGGCCTTTCATTTAGGTGAAAAATTGCAAGACCCCCTGCAAATGTATTTATCAGACATCTACACGATTTCTGCAAGCCTAGCGGGTATTCCGGCTATTTCACTTCCTTGTGGTTATAGTCAACTTGGGCTTCCCATCGGGTTACAAATCATGGGTCGTCCGTTTGAAGAGGATAAAGTTCTCAGGGCGGCGTCTGCCTATGAGCAGGCAACGGATTGGCGAAAAAAACGTCCTGTGATACGTTAATCGAAAGGAATAGATCCTATGGTGGAATTTGCCGCAATCATTGTCGCTGTCGCTTTTGTCGTGTTGGTTGGCTATCTCATCCCAACCATCCTGCAGGTCAAACGCACCATTGGCCAATCGGAGCGCCTTCTGGCCCAACTAAATGATGAGCTCCCTACGATGCTGAATGATATCAAAGGCACAGGAGAGAATATTCGAACCATGACCGATCAAGCCAGGGTTGGTGTCGATCGTGCCGCGATTTTTCTTAATGCGGTTGGCGAGGTCGGCCAAACCGTCAAGCAAGTCCATGGCGTGGTACGGGGAAGAGGTGGTTCTATTTTAATTGGTATTACAAGTTTGTTAGCCGGCATAAAAGCGGCTTCGCATACGGTCAAACAACATGTACATCGAGAAGGAGGACACACTGATGGGAAATAACCAATCCGGAGCCTCTGCGGGATCAGTAGCTTTAGCTTTTCTCAGCGGAGCACTGCTCGGGGCTGTAACGGCATTCTTGTTAGCGCCTCAACCAGGACGAGAGTCACGTGAACGCTTGATGGGCTATGCACGGCGAACGGGAGAGGACTTGCGAGAGATGCGGGACAAAGCGACAGATGCCTGGGAAGAGGTATCCTTGAAAGGCCGGGAGTTTATTGACGAGGCCTCTTCGGCTGTGAAGGAAGCACTTGACGCCGGTCGGGATGCGATGCGTCGGGAGCGTGAGCAGAGCACGCAGGATTATACCCCCTAAAGCATTTCAGTGGCACGCCGTTATCACCAGATCTCCGCATTGCACCGGCGAAATGGGTACCTAGTCTATGTCGTATGAAGTGGTGATTGGGTTGGAAGTTCATGCCCAACTCCAAACCAGAACAAAGTTGTTTTGCCGGTGTGGGACGGAATTTGGCCTTCCTCCCAATATGCAAACGTGCCCCGTGTGTCTGGGGATGCCGGGAAGTCTGCCCGTCATTAACCGTATAGCAGTCGAAATGGCTATTCGGACGGGACTCGCGCTTCACTGCAACATTCGGAATGATAATCGATTTGCTCGAAAAAATTATTTCTATCCCGACCTACCCAAAGGCTACCAGATTTCCCAATATGAAGCGCCGATTTGTGAAAACGGCTGGATGGATATTCAACCCAATGGATCAACCAAACGGGTTCGTATTCGTCGGGCTCATCTCGAAGAGGATGCGGGGAAAAATGTTCATGAGGGCGGTGGATCCGACAGCCGTGTCGATCTCAACCGGGCCGGGACACCATTATTAGATATTGTCACCGAACCTGACATGAAG
>CP070743.1:2320481-2331841 GCA_020348185.1 Nitrospirota bacterium | reverse complement strand
AATTTGACGGATGACAAAGAATATCGGCTCCCTTGAGGGCCAAGGTTCGAGCTGATTCCGGATAATACCAATCAAAGCAGATGAGAATACCAATTCGGGCCATACCAATATCCCATACGGGGAAGCCAGTATCGCCTGGTGAAAAAAATAGCGTCTCTTCAAAAAAAAGATGAGTCTTCCGATACACTCCCAGAAATCCTTGAGGGCCGACTAATACCGCCGAATTAAACAATTGGTTTTCCTGCCTCTCGGGGAGTCCGGCCACGACGTACATGTTGCGTGATCGCGCCAACTCGGCCAATCGACTTGTCGTCGGACCATCCGGCACTGGCTCGGCTAGGCTCATGACCTCATCTCTCGAAATAAATTGGTAGCCGGTCATGGCAAATTCGGGCAAGACAAGAAGATCACACTCGATGGACTCTATTTGACTCGCTACCCTATCGAGGTTGGTTTTGACTTCCCCAAATACCGGTGCAAATTGATACAATCCAACTTTCAAAATCAAAGTCCTGAGATAAAAAAAGCGGATAGGTCTCCCCTACCCGCTTTTTTAGCCCTAATTTCGAAGGCGATTATTAATTGACCTCTTTCAAATGCATAACGGCACTCTTCGCGTGTTTTGTCCCCTCTTCTGCATGACCCTTCTTTCCATGCTTAATAGCTTCCTGGAGTTCCCTCACGCCTTCATCCAAATGAGGATTATTCACTTCCTTCTGGGCCGCTTGGGCATGCATCAGCGCTTCTTCAGCATGTTCAACAAGAGCATCGGCATGTCCCATCCCTCCATGCTTGGCCGCCCCTTGGGCGTGGGCAATGGCCTCATCAACATGCGGATTGCCTGCCAGGACCGGAGATGTACACAAGACCATAAATAATACTGAAAGAAATATACTAGCCAATAAAGCCGTATGAATTCTCATTCGATGCATTCGCAACCTCCTTGGTTATTAAATGAGTAACACCGACATGAATGCCCAAAAGAACTTTTTCTATCCTCGCATGGCTACGCCTGAAGATCAAGATGGTTTGGCCTCGGTCGGGTTCGTCACTTTATACAACAGCTTCACATCTTTTTCAGCCGGAGCGGCAAAATCCCGGCTCCATTCCCACCACGACCCGGGATAGGTCCTGACCTTGTCGTATCCGATAAGTCGCAACAGAAAATAAACCCACGCTGACCGGATTCCCCCTAAGCAATAAGTAATAATTTCTTGTTTCTCGTGGAGTCCATAGTCGTCAAACATCTTTCTAATGCCCTCAGGATCCTTCACCGTGGCGTCGGGATTGAGAAACCCATTCCATGGAATATTAATGGCGGAGGGAATATGGCCGGCCCGGGGAAGGCCCTCGATCTCTTTACCGGCATATTCCTCGACACTTCGGGCATCGACAATGACGGTATCGGGATGAGCCCGTTTGACAATTTTTTTCAACTCGTCCTTCATCACCATAATTTCCGGGCGAACAGAAGCACGAAAATTCCCGGGTTTGGGCCTATTGGGCTCATGATCATAAGGCCGATGCTCCTGCACCCATTTCACCCACCCCCCATCCAAAATTCGGACGCTGGGATGCCCCAAATACTGGAGCATCCAAAACATTCTCCCCTCATCTCCCCAGTTATCAAACGGATTCGAATAGATCACGATATCGCTCGTGTTATTGATTCCCAGAGACTGCAGGCGTTGCTCGATACGTGAGACATCGGGCTCTAGCAGTCCCTTCGCAACCGCGGAAGGATCACTGAATTCATGCCAGGTGGAGTGGACGGCGCGGGGGATATGCGAGGAATAGGCCGCAGCCCCTCGCACATCAATAATCACCAAATCTTCGCGGCCCAAATTTTGTGCTAAAGTTTCGGTATCGATCAAATAATCCTGAACCATTGATGTCTCCTCATGCAAAAATCCTTGTTATCCCACTGAACCGGGCTCCATCTCCTTGGCACATCCCACGCGCGGATCAAGGGGTTGATCCTGTAAGGCCACAGAAAGGGATTCATCCAGTGGAAAGTCTCGTTCATAAATCGTGAACACATAGGGATCCTTGGCTGTTAATTCATACTTCTCTCGAAGCATTTCATGCTGGTCATCAGTCAAAATATGATAACGAATCCGGGTTTGAACTATCCAATTCCTGGCGTCTTCGGGAACGTCATAGGTGAATTCGTAATCCCGACTGGCCAGCGGCAAGAGCCGATTATCATACACTTCCCAAATCACCGGCTGCCAGAGGATCCAACGCCCCATCGTATCAGCCTGATGCCGAACCACTTTCTTTTCCGCATCCCTAACCAAGAATTCGACGGTAAAATGCCGATCAGGATCGCCGGTTGGAATCTTATGCCCAGCCCCGGCATTGATGAGCGTGAGGGTAAACGTCACCCGTTCGCCAGGTTGAGGCTGCGGCGGATCGGCCATGACCTGAACGGCCACCGCTCGCTTAATCATATCCGGATCGTGCCCTCCTCTCCAAAGATGACGGCGCCCCGATCGAATGGGGCCACCCTGGGCCACAGGCCGTGTCACCTCGGGCATATGACAACTCTGACAGATCATCCCCTTTTCTTTCATAAAGAATTCCCCCTCATATTCGGCATAGGTGCCACAGGGCCCGACGTTATAAAACTGGAACGGCCCTGACACAACATTGTGACACCGATAACAGATCTGTTTGGTCCGGAACTTTGGATCAAACTGGACCGGATGAGGAGCAGCAGAATCATCATAGGGACCATGAATGACTCCATCTTTCACATGACACACCGCACACGTCACCCCTTCGTTTTGGTATTCAGGATCATAATTCATATTGGGAATTTGAACGGCCCGTTCAACCCGACCGCGGGGAATTTCCTGAATCAGAGTCGGCTGTTGATTTTCCAGGGGGGTATGACAGTTTAAACACACCCAAATATTGTCATCTTTTTTCCAATAGGCTTGAAAGAAAGGATCCTGGTAGGCATGAGCATGAATACTCGACTTCCACTCTTCATAAATCGCTTTATGGCACCGACCACATTCCTTGGCTTTCAAACTATTCAGACCGGCCGGAACTTTTTGGTAAGGAATCGCTCGAGCATAGTCGTCCCGCAATCCAAAAATGACTGTGGGTCGAAGTTCGGTGTAAAATAGGTATGCCGAGACCACGCCAAGGAATATGAGGAAAATCAAAACTCCTCCCCGTCGTCTCCTCTTTTGATCCATAATTTACGCTTCCAACAGGCCTACAATATGGCGGTTGACTGAGGCGGCAAGCCCTTGCAGGTGGTACCCCCCTTCAAGGCAGGATATCACTCTCCCTGATGCGTGACGTTTGGCAATTTCTGTGACCATCCTGGTAAGTGACCCATAGCCCTCTTCTGTTAAATTCATGCTCGCCAAGGGATCATCCCGATGCGCATCGAAGCCGGCCGAGATAAGAACCAACTCCGGCTTAAATGCCTCTGCAGCCGGAACCAACTCATTCTGAAACACTTCGCAATACTCCTCATCCCCCTCACCACCCGACATCGGAATATTAATGGTCAGCCCTTTACCATCCCCTCGTCCAATTTCCGAGGAATGGCCTGTTCCAGGATAGTGAGGATATTGATGGGTACTGAAAAATAACACGGTTGGATCCTCATCAAATGTATGTTGGGTGCCATTTCCATGGTGCACATCCCAATCTACAATTAGCACTCGCCTCAGTCCATGATGTTTCTGGGCATACCGAGCCGCAATCGCAATATTATTGAAAAAGCAAAAACCCATGGCTCGGTTGGTTTCCGCATGGTGTCCCGGAGGGCGAAGGGCACAGAAAGCCTGGTCGACCTGCTGATTCATGATAGCATCCACCGCCTTGATTGCCCCCCCGGCGGCCAAATAGGCGGCACGTAATGTCCCGGGGGACATGGTGGTATCAGGATCCAGGGAGGTATAGCCGGAAAGGGGAGCACGGCTTTCGAGGCTATCAATATACGATCTCGTATGCACTTCGGCAATCCAATCCTTTGAAGCCATTTGAGGCTCAAGAAGAACCAGTTGATCTAACGTTTTTGTGGATTGGAGGTGAGATTGAATCGCCCTGAGCCGATCGGGTGATTCCGGATGGCCGGCCCCCATCTCATGGTCTAGAAAAGCAGGATGGAAAAGAAACCCTACACGTCCCATGGTTCAGGGACTAGGAACCCAATATAAATCTGGGGTTCAGGTTTCTGGTTTCGGGTTTCAGGTTTCAAGTAAAGAATTTTTTGACTCTTAGAATCTTTTATCCTTGATATTGCATTTAGCGATTCGATGCTAGCATAGGCTAAATGGTTAGACAACGGGAATGACAACATGATAGCCTGCTCAATTGTTGACCCACTCGATGGTTATCGATTTATAAGGACATCCAATGGCAGACCCTAAAATAGAACAATTTAAAAAAGTGCTAAAGATTGACCCTAACGATGAAACCCTCTGGTTTGGGCTGGGAAAGGCTTACATGGGAGAGGAAAATTGGCCGGAAGCCATTTCAGCCTTGGAGAATTGCGTTCAAGTCAAACCAACCTACTCAGCAGCCTTTTATGCACTGGCACAGTCACTTCAGAACAATCACGAAATCGAAAAATGTCGAGAAGTGTGCGCGAAAGGCGTTGAGATTGCCAAAACAAATGGCGACCTCCTGGTAATTAAGAACCTGGAGGAATTGAAGGCCTCCCTATAGGAAGATCTCAGATCTCAAATTTAAGATCTCACATCCCAATTATTTGGGAATTTCAGATCTCTTTACAGCGTGGATTTCAAGGCTTGAACTTCCCGATTATTCAGTGCATACGTGGCAAAGTCATTGACCACCAATAATCGGATACGCGGCAAAGCTACATCCGCTCCTGACCGGGTCACCCAATGAGTCTGACTCAGTCGAACATTGGATCGAGATACCTCGGCGGGAACATTCCAGCACGTTAAGAGAACCCCACTCAATTGGGGAATGCCGGCAAGAGTCGTTGTCAGCATACCCGCCACCCGTTGAAGATCGAGTTTTTCCTCTATGACAGGCCCTCCTTCTAATAATTCATCCTTTGGAATCGTGACAGCCAACAAGACCGGTGCGCAATACCGACTCAATTGTCTGGACTTTTCTGCCATTCTCGCCAGCAATCGACGGACAAATGCCTCCTGACGGATATCCCCCTCCGGAAATGCATCTGCCGAGTCCAACCCGGGACCTGGTCTCCCCAAACGCCGCGCAGAAGGATTCGGAATAATGGCTGTGATTTCGACAAAAAGACGATCGGTGTCCAGCCAACACTCCAGATCGGCGGTCCTCGCATCAGATTCCTGAAGAAAGGCAATAGAGAATCCTGCTTTCCTTAAGGAAAACGCCACCTCTACCTCCGCTTGGGCAGGCTCCGACACCCCTCGTTTTTGACGTTCAAATTGTTCCCGTAACTCGGCCAACCGGGTACGACTCTCTTGATCATTGCAAAGGTCGTACAATTGATGCCATTGAGCGTCAAATTCCTGAATACGTTTTTTTAATTTTTTTCTCCTGGCTTGCTGGAGCGTCGTTTCTTTATGCGGTTGCGCATTCGGAGCAGACATCTTTGGTAAACCACTTTTCATTGAGGTCGGCCACTTTTAGAAAGTTAAAGTTAAACTTTAATATGTCTCTTTGCGACAGACATCACAAAAGTGTAGCAGATCAATGTTCCCGCCAGTCACGATTACCCCCACCCGTTTCCCCTGCAAAGCGGATTCACCACGGAGGACAGGAGCCAGCGCCACCGCGCTCGATGGTTCGATGACAATTTTCAAACGTTCAAAGGCGATCTTCATGGCCTGAACAATTTCGTGTTCCTCCACGATAAAAAATCCTTCGAGATGTTTTCCTAGGATGGTTAGGGTCAAATCGCCTAAGGTGGTGCGCAATCCTTCGGCAATCGTATCGGTCCTCGACGGTGGACCGATACGATTTTTTTGAATTGAATATATCGCATCTAGCGCCAATGCCGGTTCACAGGCATAGACCTTTATGGCCGGATTCACGCCGTGAGCGGCCAGACATGCTCCAGACAGGAGGCCTCCTCCACCGACCGGTGCTAAGAGCACATCCAAATCAGGATGAGACTCTAAAAATTCCAAGGTGGCCGTACCTTGCCCGGCAATCACATGTGGATCATTAAAGGCATGGACGAATCGGCCGTTTGTTTGCACCATAAGATTATGAACCATTCGATCCCCTTCCCCCCGTGTCGCCACTTGATGAACCGTTGCCCCATAGCCTTGAACGGCCGCGAGTTTGAAAGGATTGATGGGCTCCGGCATCACAATGATGGCTTGGAGTCCGTGCAATCGGCACGAAAGGGCCACACCCTGGGCATGATTGCCAGAGGAAAGGGTAATAATGGGAATCTTTGTATCGGACAGTTCCAATCGGGTAATCGCATGGTACGCCCCTCGAAACTTGAAGGCGCCGACCCGTTGAAAATTCTCACACTTAAGAAAGATTTTCGCGTTTGATTGGGAATTTAAATAATGAGAGGTCAATACCGGCGTGCAATGCACAACCCCCTTCAGAATATTTTGAGCCTGAAGGACATCGGAATAGGTGGCAACAGCCATACATCCCCTTGTCTCAATACGTTAGGGCTTATCCAGCTTTAGGAATTTTCGCCCGACTAGTGTTGTCTAAGAAGGTGAGGAATTCGCTCTCTGTGCAGACAGGTTTAATTCTTCAAGGTGACATTCTTTGGGAGAAGAAAAAATGTCCGATGTAGAAAGTGATCAAATCAGCCAAGAACTAGGGCATGAAAAAACAATATCTTGAATGTCATTCCCTCCCTCCCTCGGGGAAAGGGCTAGGGTGAGGAGCGGACGTTGATTGGCTAAGGATTCCCCGCTTTACCATCCAGGCGACTTCCGCTACGCGTTTCCCCAATGCCCGCGCACCGGCCAGCTCCTTTTCGTCAATGCCCGGACTATCGCCCTCTGTGGTGGCGGAAGCGCCAAACGCTCCACCCTCACTGACCACAATCATTTGATTTCCCAACATGGCGGCCAGAATCGTCAACATGGTCACTTCCTTGCCACTGGATATCTGCCCACCCGTCGTGAAAGCCGCCCCTACCTTATCGCGCATTTTAAATTCGGGATACACCCCGAATTTGAATTGCCAATTATCAAAAAATGTTTTCACTTCACCCGCCATATTAGCCCAATAAACGGGAGACCCCACCACGATGGCATCGCTATCAAACAATTGCTCAGCCGTGACATCTCCCACCCGATGTAACTCAACCACCGTCCCGGAGACGGATTTGGCGCCTTCAACAACCCCTTTGGCCATTTTTTGCGTATTTCCGGTCAAAGAATGATAGGCAACCAAGACTCTGACCGACAGTTCCTTATCACCTTCTTGCTCCGTTTGAGCATATCCCACGCAAACCATGCTCACGGTAATGCAACAAGCAAGAACGGAGAGTCTCAACGGGACAATCATGGAGAAATGTTTTCGGAGGATGTAAACTGAATGAAAATCGATCGCGAGAAAGGGAAATATTTACTTCATTCGTTTAACGGAAATGAGCAGTAAGAAATTTGTTGCACCACAATGTTTGGCCTTAGCTCACAAAGCAAGGATTAAGGAAAACACCATTCAAGTACCTTTGCACAGCTTTGTAGGAGCTTTGACACTTTGGACTGTGACCTTGAAATTTTGAGCCTCAGTGACGCTCGACTTCCTCTTCCATATGCTCTTCTACCGAGACATGCGTTAAGGTTCCTCGGTAATCACACCTGTGACACCGTACCCTCCACTCCTCAATCCAACGCTCCTGCACAAAGGTCTGGCTGCATTTTGGGCAAACAAAGACCCCCTTCACATAATGAACATTTTTTTTGTGTTTCATCGCTAAAAACCTCCAGAAGTATTAACAGTCACAAGGCTTAAGCCTGCCATACCCTTTTTTCAATTGCAACCAGATAAAGACTACCAAAATACACGTTCAACACCTGCTAATGGTGGCCGGCGATTTTTTGGTAAGAATCGACTCATAACTCTCGGAGTTCAGGGCTTTTTGGCCTGCCCTTGGAGACGTTTTCGAGGAAATAATTCTGAATGAATCCGTTTGAGGCGAGCTTGTTCAACATGGGTGTAGATTTGGGTGGTGGTAATGCTGGAATGTCCCAGCATCATTTGTACGGATCGAAGGTCAGCTCCGTGTTCTAAGAGGTGTGTCGCAAAGGAATGTCTGAGCATGTGTGGAGAAATCGACTTGGTAATGCCAGCGCGTTGCGCCCTCCCTCGCAAAACCTTCCAGAACCCTTGCCTGGTAAAAGGCCTACCTAATCTGGTCACAAATAAGGATTGGGACATTTTTTTCTTGAGAAGGCCAGGACGGGCCTCCGATAGATATCGTGTCAGCACCTTTCTGGACTTGTCTCCTATCGGAACGACTCGCTGCTTGTCGCGTTTGCCGGTTGCGAGTACATACCCAATTTCGAGGTTGAGATGAGAAAGCTCCAGACTGATCAACTCCGATACCCTCAGCCCCGTTGCATAGAGCAATTCAACCATCGCCGAATCCCGAAGATCTTCGTGTCCTTGACTAATCGGAAGTTCCAGAAGATTGGTGACCTCCGCTTCGGACAAGATTTTGGGAAGGCGCATCCACCGTTTGGGAGAACTGGTCAGGGGAGAAAAAATTCCCGGCTTTTCTTGTTCGATCCCGTAAAACCGATAAAATCCGCGAACAGCAGCCAGACATCGCGATACCGATGATGGGGAAAGACCGGTAGTTTTGAGGTACGCAAGAAATCCTTGAAGAAGCTCTTTAGATATGTTGGTTGGATTGGCGTTTCCTTTATATTTTAGGAAGTGCTCGAGTTTTTGTAGATCTCGGCGATATGCCGCTAAGGTGTTTTGGGCAAGCCCCCCCTCTACCCGAAGTGACGTGAGATACTGTTCAATGAGAGAGTTCGTCTTCAATTCCATGTTTAATGTTTAATGTTCATAGTCCAACGGGAAAGGGTTTCAACCCCAATTTCTTAATAACGACTCTCCATCGCTGGGGTGCTTTGAAATCAATATTCATTATTGGTTATACGAAATTCGATATTCTCCTAAGTGAATTCATAAGGTATTTCCCTTTGGTCATGTTTGGTTATTGACATCAAGGCAAGTTGCATCCTGAATCATACATTTTTCCTCTATGGATCACACTTCTTCACATAACATCATGAAATACATTGTGCTATACTTGATACAGTTATTCTCCAACCAACGGGTACCGTTCATTTGCTTTTTCCGGATCAAATTCTTAGCCTCTGGCTTAAGAGGCACCATCTCTCTTTTTTACGACGGACAAGGACACTTGTTCGATTTTCCTGACTGCGTGCCAAATCTCAACCCACATCTCGTATTGAGTTCCCCTGCATGATCCTTTTTTTTTGGTTGGTCATTGCCGTATTGTTTTTTGGGACGGATCCTGTTTTTTCGCAGAGCATGGTTCCGTCCCCTGCCCTTCCCGCCACTGATGTCCCACCGGCAACATCAGACCGGCTACTTTTAGACAAAGCCAAAAGACTGTTCGAATCACAACAATTAGATGAAGCCCTGGCTGCTCTCGAGGAATTTATTGATCAGGGACCGCCTCCGACCCAGCTCCAGGAAGCCTATTTTCTCAGAGCTGCGGCTTTACATATGAACAGTCGGGAACGAGAAGCTGCTTCCTCCCTGGAACAATTACTCGACGAGTTTCCAAATTCGCCTCTTGCCAATGAGGCCCGTCTTCTCTTAGCTGAAATATACGTGACGCTCAAGGAACCCGAACGAGCCACTCGCGTGTTGGCCCACGTCCTGAATTTTTCTTCAGAGCCTACTGTGCGACGGGACGCGCTTCGACAAATGCGAGAAGTTCAATTTGCTCAAGGAGACGCGTTGAGGGCCGTTCATGCGGCACTCGAAGAGATGGCCCTGGTGGGGCATGCCGACCGATTGGAGCTTAAATCAGTGATCCAGGAACTCATCCTTCAACACCTCGACGAACCATCCCTTGAAGATCTTATTGAAACTTATCCCAACCAATATCCCGGCGATTTGGCCACAATCCGACTCATAGAACTCCACACCGCACGTGGCGATGAAGTATTGGCGGAACGCGACATTCGTTCATTTGTGAAGCAATTTCCTCAACATCCCTATGCCCAAACGGCTATGGCCCTGCTCCAGTCATTTATCAGCAAAACGAAAGTTTTTCCACATGTCATGGCAGCCTTTTTACCGTTTTCCGGAGCCATGAAAACGTTTGGAATTGACTCTCTCAACGGCATTCGCATGGCCTTAGAGGATAGTAAAATCCGATACGGTCTGAATTCCGTTGGACTGGTCGTCAAGGATACGGCCTCGAGCCTTTCTCCCTTACGATATGAGTTCGCTCAAACCATCCAAGAATATCACCCTATCGCCATTATTGGCCCTTTATTGTCGCGTGAAATTCAAACGGTGGCTAATTTTGCCGATGAACATCAAATCCCTATTGTCACGCCCTCAGCCACGTTGTTGAATGTCCGACAGTTTGGGTCCTATTGGTTCAGTACCGCTCTGACATCTTCTTTACAAGCCTACCAGCTTGTCCAGTATGCCATGCGGCAACTTCAATTCAAACGTTTCTGCATCATTCACCCTCAAACCACTTATGGGCGAGAGTTCAGTTATTTATTTTCCCAGGCCGTGGAAGAAGCAGGTGGGGAAATTATCGCAGTAGAAAACTATACAGAAGATGAAGCCGACATCTCCCCACAAATTCTTCGCCTCAAGCAAATAGATTTAGCCAAATATGGCAAGATGGAAACGATTGGATCGCTGAGGGCAATGAAATTACTGGAAGAGGCGGAATCGGTGGAGACCATAGAACCTTTGGTCCCATTGGAACCCGTGGAACCGTTAGAATCCACGGAAACCGAAGAGTCAAGCATCGATGAGGATCAGCCCGTCTATGTTCCTGGATTTGATGCCGTATTTCTTCCTGGTAAGCCAGTACACGTCGCTTCGATTTCTGCTCAATTGGCCTTCCATGACATCAATGTGACGCTCCTCGGTCCAAACAGTTGGCACAATTTGGAACTTTTTCGTTGGGCAAGAAATGGTATTGAAGGCGGGATCTTTACCGATGGGTTGTTTTTAGAAAGCCCTGATCCAAGCGTCCAAGATTTTGCACGGCGGTACAGGACCCGTTTTGGTTCTGAACCTTCAATTTTTTCCGTGCAAGCCTATGATGCCGCCTTGGTAATATTGGAGACTATCCGCAAAGGTGCAAGATCGGGGCAGGAAATCCGCGAGCAACTGGTGAGGCGCCATGACCTCCCGGCCCTAAGCGGATTAGCCTC
>CP070743.1:2304978-2320381 GCA_020348185.1 Nitrospirota bacterium | reverse complement strand
GTCAAACGTTTAAATCTCCTATCTTTGACGGGGAGGGTAAGGTCTGTAAGCTTGTCGCTGTGATCCGTGATATCACTGATCGAAAACGTGCAGAGGAGGTAATTCGGGAAGGAGAGCGGAGATTTCAAGCCATTTATGATCAGGCTCCAACGGGTATTGCTGTCATTGATTCGCTCAGCGGGCAATTCAAAAACATCAACCAGCGATATTGTGACATTGTCGGATACTCCCAGGAAGAAATGCTTGGCCAGACCTTTCAGGACATTACATGCCCGGAGGATTTAAAAGCTGACCTTGACAATATGAAGCGACTTCTGGAGGGGAAGGCCGAAACCTTCCAAATGGAAAAACGGTATTTTCGGAAAGACGGAAAAATCATCTGGGTTAACCTTACCTGCGTTCCCCTGTGGTTAGAACGGACAGATCCTCGTATGCATATTGCCATTGTTGAGGACATTACCGAGCGGAAGAAAATTGAGGAACAAATGCGAGAGCAACGAACTCTTCTTCGGACCCTGGCGGTTGAAGTCTCAGTGGCCGAGGAACGAGAAAGACGTCGTATTGCCATGGTTCTTCATGATGACATTGGTCAAAGTTTGGCAATTCTCAAACTCAAACTGGGGTCCTTAATGAAATTGCACCCTGCCGTAAAAAAGACAGCCGCGGCGGTAGAAATTAATGACCTTTTAGCTCATATTTTTTCGACGACTCGCACCCTGACCTTCGGATTGGTTTCACCCCTCCTGTATGAACTCGGGCTATCGGAGGCAATTCGAAACCTGGTTGAGCAAATGGAAGGTCGGCATCCTGAAATGAGTATTAGAGTGGAGATGCGCCAAGAGCTCCCAACCTTGACAGATGAAGTCAGTATTATCCTTTTTCGTATCTTTCGAGAATTGTTATTTAATATTGAAAAGCATGCTCAGGCCCGGAACGTGATTATCAAGATCCAAGTAGCAGATAATCAATTGCACCTCAATTTGATTGACGACGGAGTGGGCTTCAAAACCGCTGAAACAGAGAAAGGATTTACTGCAACTGGGGGGTTTGGTCTCTTCAGCATTGAAGAGCAATTAAAAGGAATTGGTGGCGATCTGACAATTGACTCCTCTCCTGGCAAAGGCACCCATATAGGGTTACGGGTGCCTCTTTCCTCTAGTAAGCATAACTCCATATAATGGCTTTTCCTCGGAGTTCCTGCTAGGCTCCCTCAGAAATTATAATTGTTTTGCTGGTAGCTCATTCATGTGTCCTGCGCCCTAAGAATTCCTTATTTATTGTTTGTTGAAAGGAGAAGTAAAGACAAATTCGCGTGGCATCACCTGGACCTTAGCTGCCAACGAGCAAGATTTGGTCTTTATTGTCATGAGTATCCATATTCTCCTTGTCGATGATCATAAAATCTTTCGGGAAGGCATTCGAGCTTTGCTGGAGAAGGAACCTAATTTTGTTGTTGTTGGGGAAGCCCAAGATGGGCGTGAGGCAGTTGAACTGGCTAAGGAAAAGAGACCGGATATCGTAATCATGGACGTTTCGATGCCCCGGTTGAGTGGTCCGGAGGCCACACGTCAAATTATCGCGGCGTGCCCTGATGTGCGTATCGTCTGTCTCTCCATGTTCGCTGAGCAAAGGTTTATCACGGCCGCACTTGAAGCAGGGGCAAAAGGGTATGTCCTAAAGGATTGCTCTTGGGAAGAGGTCGCTCAGGCAATCCAGGCCGTTCATGATGGCCAGACCTACTTATGTCCGCGAATTGCAGGAGTAGCCCTGGAGGGTTTTCGTGCTCGGCAGGTTAAACCGGACCTTCCCTCTCATGGCCGGCTGTCGCCCCGTGAAAGGGAAATCGTCCAACTTCTTGCCGAAGGGTACTCTACCAAAGAAATTGCCAATCAACTCCATGTGAGCGTAAAAACCGTCAATACTCATCGGGAACACATTATGGAAAAACTGAAACTCGAAAGTCTCGCCGCTATCATTAAGTATGCAATTCGGGAGGGCATAACCACAATGAACGAGTAAACCTTTCATGATACTAAAGGGGTCGGGAGTCTTTATGACATTTCATTTCCCCAATCCTTACTGCACGCTTGGTTTAAAAACGTGTTGGATTGGCTACTGACGCGAGTCCACTAAAAGAATTCAATCATAAAGCCGGTGTTCCCCTATGAGATCATTCTTGTCTACTCCTCCTCCCCAGGTTGTCCTTTTCATAGTTAAGGAATGATACAATAGCGAACGGCCGTTATCCTGGCCTAGCCGAGAGAAGCATGCCATGGGACATGTGAAGGTCCAGATACAAGATCCCGCGATTCAAGAAGCTTTGGTGACCATTTCCAAGGTGGTGGCAACCGAAGGCGGAAAAGCCCTGCTCGTTGGCGGCTGTGTCCGGGATACTCTCTTGAGATCCTTCCCCAGGGATTATGATGTCGAAGTTTATGGGATTCCACCTGCAAAGCTAGTGGAAATTCTGTCCCGGTGCTTTTCTGTAAGCCTGGTGGGAGAAGCGTTCGGGGTCATCAAAATACAAGGATTTCCAATCGACGTGTCGCTGCCTCGCCGTGAGTCAAAAAGGGGAGAGGGACATCGTGGCTTTGAAGTGTTCTCTGATGCGGAGATGACTCCGCAGGAAGCCGCTTCTCGTCGCGACTTTACGATTAATGCGATGGCCATTGATCCTCTGACCCGAGAATTATTGGATCCTTTTGGGGGTCTCCAGGATCTGGAACAACGAATGCTTCGACATACGTCATTAAAGTTTGGCGAAGATCCACTTCGGGTCCTCCGTGGCCTCCAATTGGTTGGACGATTTGAATTGACCCCGGACGCCGAGACGGTCGATTTAGCATACAACCTGTTCAAAGAATATGAAACGCTTCCTATCGAGAGGATTTGGGCGGAATGGCATAAGTGGGCGGCGCAATCAACCCACCCGTCTCTAGGTCTCATGTGGTTAAAGCAAACCCAATGGATTCAGGGGTATCCAGAATTGGTGGCGCTTGAGGGCTGTCCTCAAGACACACGCTGGCATCCAGAAGGTGATGTATGGACGCATACCCTGCTCGTCACGGATGAAGCGGCTCGGATCGCGGCGCGGGATAGCCTCTCGATGGAGGACCGTGGGGTTTTGGTCTTAGCTGCCTTGTGTCATGATCTTGGCAAACCCACAACCACCAGGGTGAGCCCTGACGGTGTGAGCTCCAGAGGGCATCCCAAGACTAAAGACATTTACGTTCAATTTCTTGAACGGATAGGAACTCCACCAAAATTGGTTGAGCGGGTGGTGGCGTTATGTCTCTACCATCTGACCCATATCGACTTTGCCGGCTCACACCGCCATGTCAGAAGACTTGCCTTAAGCCTTTCATCTTCAGGGGAAACCATTGAAATGTTGTGCCGTCTTGTTGAAGCCGACAACAGTGGACGGCCACCTCTTCCGAAGGGGCTCCCGGATCGGATGAAACACATGGAACTAATGGCTAAGGAGTTGAAGGTAGAAGGGGCCGCGCCTCAACCTGTTCTCCTTGGCCGCCATTTGTTGGACATGGGGTTTCACCCTGGGCCTCAAATGGGGGAAATTCTCAAGTCAGCATTTGAAGCTCAACTTGATGGGCGGTTTGAGACACTGGAGTCCGCAAAAGAATGGGTTCTCAAAGAAGGGTTTCGCAAATAGATTAAAGTTGAACGAGGTTATTGTGAATGAGGGCAACGACCGCTTTACCGATTGTGCCGGTCATACCGATGACTCATACCTTCATGAGATTCTCTTCTCCTTTGTGACCGTGAGCATTTCATAACATGCTCACGGCAAAAATATTCTGCAATACAAGTCCCTAATCAACAATTGGTTTCTCTCTCTTATCCCTTGCCCAAAGAAGATACAGCGCGGCGGACAGGCCAGAGGCACCGAATACCGAACACATGATCACAATCTGATATTTGGCAGCAACGAGTGGGGACACCCCAGAGAGAATCTGCCCCGTCATCATTCCGGGCAAGGACACTAGGCCGACGGCAAATAAGGAATTGGTGACAGGAATCAACGACGACTGTAAGGCGGTATTTCTCGCATCGGTGTAAGGACGGGCCCTTTCGCGCTCGGCCTCAAACCTTTCGGCCGCCAAGCTGACGGTATTCATGGAACTGGCAAAGATCATTCCGGCAAGAGGGACCACATAGCGAGGCAGAAACCAGGGTTGAACCCCGAGCACGACCTGAGTCACCACCGCGAGGGTGAGAGTGCTTCCGACCATGATGGCGCCTAGAGCTTTCCCGTAAAGATGGGGCTGCTTCTCCTTTAACGGGCGCAGTGCGATCCAACTGGCTGCCACCAGCATCACACCCAGGACGAGAACGATTATTCCTGGATGGTCGGCTTCAAAGATATAGGTCAACACATATCCGATGAGCAGGAGTTGTATCAGCATTCGTGCCACGGCATACAAAGCTGTTCCAGCTTCCAGGGCCCAGCGATACATAATGGCGATGACGATAATCGTCGGAACGAAAGCCAAAATTAATCCTGACAGTGAAATGGCCTGAACAGATGTATTCATGTTTTTTGCACCTCTACAGATGACGAAAAGGCAGGTGGATCTGGAAAAAATTAAGGAATGACTTCCCGCGAATATTTAAATAGACTCACGTGATGGATATTGTAAACTAACCTCAACACAATCGCGAAAGTCATCGATAAATAACTCCAGTCCTATGAGAGCAATATGACAGAGGAGCCTATGGCCGAGACGGTAGGAGAGACACCCCACTATCAGGGTTCAGCGATATTTTCATATGGGTTTCGTCCATTTTTTCTTACGGCCTCGCTTTTTGCAGGCTTTGCCGTCCCTGTTTGGATTTTGATTCTTGCCGGAGAAACTGACATGACGTGGCAGTATCCCGCACGGGAATGGCATGTGCATGAAATGGTGTTCGGCTTTTTACCGGCCGTCATGACCGGTTTCCTCCTGACGGCTATTCCCAACTGGACCGATCGTCCGCCCGTCAGGGGAATACCGTTGATGCTGTTGTTGACATTGTGGCTGGCAGGACGAATCGCGATCGCAACTGCCTGGGTCAATCCTCTTCTTTCTGCCTTCGTTGATGGAGCATTTCTCGTGGTAGTGACGGGGATTCTCTGGCGAGAGATTGCTGTCGGACAAGCTTGGGATCGTTTACCGATAGGATTCCTCATCAGCCTGTACGCCTTCGCCAATATTTTGTTCCATGTTTCTTTTCTCAGAGGAGAGGCAGCGGATTTTCCGGGACGAATGGCCCTTGCTCTTGTCATGGTGTTGCTTGCGCTCATCGGGGGACGCATCACCCCCAGCTTTACCCAAGACTTTTTGGCCGATCAAGGAATGACCGAACAAACCGCTACCTTTTCCCGAATGGATGGACTGTCAATTATCCTGGTGGTTGTGGCGTCGGTTGCCTGGATTGTTTATCCCCGGGTGTCGGCTACCGGCTGGATGCTGGTGGCGGCAGGGTTGACCAACTTGGTTCGGTTACTGCGGTGGCATGGCTGGCTCACCTGGCGTGAGCCATTAGTGCTGATCCTTCATCTGGGATATGGATGGCTGGTGATATCGTTACTCATCATTGGCGGAGCCATTCTTGGGCTCGGCCTGCCTGAGGTGGATGCTGTTCATGCGCTTACGACGGGGGCAGTTGGCGTGATGACCCTCGCGGTCATGACCCGGGCCAGTTTAGGACACACGGGCCGACCAAAACATGCAGGTATCATGACCATTCTGATTTACCTTATGGTGAATCTGGGTGCGATACTACGGTTATTGGGGCCAAGCACTGCGTTTGCAACGTTACCCGTGCTGAGTTTGGCCGCAGTTTGTTGGAGTGGCGCGTATATGCTATTCGTGGTGGTTTACGGACCCATGCTTCTTCGCCCGAGTCTAGAGGAACAATGACCCCGCTTCCACCCCTTTGTCTCCATAAGGTGAATGAGATCTTGGTTGCGAACGCGGTGTGAATCACACCAACATGGCCGATTTGCGAGGAGCTGCTATGAACAATTTAAACGAGCTCTACCACGGGAAAACGAAGAAATCCGTCTATTTTCGATTAGCCTTGGTTGCCTTTGATGTCATAACGATTAGCTTCTTCATCGTGACCTCAATGGTCGAGATATCCCCGTGGATTATTGCAACGGATTTTGTCATTGCTTTTTTTCTGAGCCTGGATTTTCTCGCAAGATTCTTGATTGCCAGAAATCGCCTCACCTACATGCTTCAACCGATTACCATATTGGATTTTATTGTAATCCTTGCCCTTCTGGCTCCGACCGTCATCGAAAACCTCGCATTCCTGCGAGTGTTTCGCGCCCTTCGTTTGTTACGTTCGTACCATCTGCTCAGAGAACTTCGGCACCAATTTAAGTTTTTTGCCCGTAACGAAGAACTGATTCAAAGCGTACTCAATCTCTTTGTGTTCATTTTTGTGGTCTCGGCGCTGGTCTATGTCTTTCAGCACGAAGAAAACCCCAAGATTGCCAACTATGCCGACGCGCTGTATTTCACGGTTTCGACACTGACCACGACGGGCTTTGGCGATATCACCCTTCACGGTAGTATTGGACGCCTGTTATCCATCACGATTATGGTGTTGGGGGTGGCCCTCTTTCTCAAGCTGGTCCAATCAGTCTTTCGTCCGGCCAAGGTTCCATTTGAATGTCCCGACTGTGGATTGAAACGGCATGATCAGGATGCCGTCCATTGTAAGCATTGCGGGAGAGTCCTCCATATTGAGACTGAAGGAGCGTAAAAACGGATGATAGGCGGGCAAGAGGCTCGCCCATCATAAGGCAAAGGACCAGAACTGGTAGCGCGGTAGTATAGAAATCTACCGTTGTACCCAAATAAGAGTGACCAATACATCTTCTCAGACGTCGATCTCCCAACTCCTAAAATGTTTCTTTTTGACCGGGTTGGCGCTCTTGGCCTTCGCGGGGAATTCCGTTCTCTGTCGTGTCGCCTTGGGGGAATCAACCATTGATGCGTCGACTTTTACGTTCATACGTCTATTATCCGGGGCGGTTGTTCTGCTGGGGATACTTCAATTCAAGGGCCGCCCCAATGGTTTGAACACAAAAGGCGACTGGTCGGCCAGCTTCATGTTATTTCTGTATGCGGTGACCTTCTCTTTTGCCTATTTGACGGTAGAGACCGGAACCGGCGCGCTCATTTTATTCGGTTCGGTACAAATAACAATTATCCTGATGTCCCTTATTTCGGGGAATCGATTGCTTGTAACTGAATGGATAGGGGTATTCATTGCGTTCGGGGGATTCGTCTATCTGGTTTTGCCTGGAGTCGCGACACCATCAGTTGTCGGTTTTGCACTCATGGCTGTAGCTGGAATTGCCTGGGGAATGTATACCTTGAAAGGCAGAAGTTCTACCAACCCGCTGAGTGATACGACATTTAATTTTCTGCGAACGACACCATTTGTTCTCGTGTTGATCATCATGGCTGTTCACAGCTCGCACTACTCCTTCAAGGGAATCGTTTTAGCCGTTTTGTCAGGTGGGGTGGCCTCGGGGATTGGTTACACCATTTGGTACATGGCCCTTAGTGGGCTTTCCGCCATCCAAGCGGCCGTCGTGCAACTCTTTGTTCCCATCATCGCGGCCTTAGGGGGAGTGATTTTTATGGCTGAGCCCATCACCCTTCGTCTATCACTTTCATCTTTAATGATCCTTGGTGGTATTCTTCTGGTATTCTTGGGTCGAGCCTATCTGCCCCAATTAACCGTAAAGAGCAACAGATAGATTAGAGCCAACAAAGGTGGAAAGGACGGTGGAATCATGCGATCCCGAGGTGTCCATCATGTTGAAGTATCGGTCATCAACTATGAGGAGTCCGTTCAGTTTTACGATAAGATGTTCGGTTGGTTAGGCTATTCGAGTTTCTGGACGCTCGATATCGAATATCGCTCGACCTACTACATGACCCGTCCCCCCTTTCCCCACAGTTATATAGGAATCCAGCCAGCAAAATCTGACCAACCCATAAAATATGAAGACCGCCCGACGGGCATCCACCACATCGCCTTGTACGCAAAAAGCAAACGGGAAGTGGATCAATTTTATCATGAGTTTTTAATAAAGGAACAAGTGGCCGTGACCGACCCACCTGAAGCCTACCCTCACTATGCTCCGGGGTACTATGCCGTCCTCTTTCTTGATCTTTCCGGAATTCGTTCAAAATCATTCAACACCAAATAAGTTGTGGGGAAAAATATTTTTGCCATGAGGGAAAGAGACAATGATTGTTGAGAATGCAAATGCAAGCACTATTGCACTCCTTTGTGGCCTATTTGCCTTGGATTCCCATGCCGTGGGACATCCTCAAATCATTGAGAGTCTGGAAAGAGATACGCAACCAGCATCCAGAGTGGAAACGCCACCCCTTCTTTGAGGCGTGGAGAAAAATCTCTTAACCGCCCTTTTTAATTGAATCAGCAGAATATGCCGGGGTTTGATTTTTAGAGAAGGGATTAATCGGAAGGGCTAACGAGTTTCGGTCTCTTCCAATGTCCTGTTGCTCTGGCGGGGGCCGTATTTAAAAGAAACGCTTGCCATGGAACAACTTGTCTAAAAAGCCGGCCTTGCGGAGACGTGTGTCTTTTGTTTCGATGCGATGTCTTTTCCCCCGACGGGTCTCAATGACCACTGTTTGGTCATCAACAATTTCTACGACCTTCCAATACTTGTCGATTCCATAATGATATGTATCGCCATACTGGGTAGGAAACACTTCCTTGGCGCGAGGGCTGGGATGGGTGGAGGCCTTCCATTTCCGGACTATGATGAAATCGCCGACTTTCAATTTCATGAGAATCGTTCCCCTCTAATTCTCCCTCCTCATAATCCAGTGGGCACGGTGTACCTACGTATTATATAAATTTTGAGATGAAAAACAATATGGAGGTTTCTTCCGGCTCTGACAGCAAGCTGAAGAAGCTTGGGGACCAAAAAGTAGAATTTTTCAGCCTTTGAACGTGAACCGTGAGAGCTGGCCCGTGAAACGGTTTAAAGCGGTTTTTAGAATTCCCCTTGGCCGCCCCCACCTAACAGGAGATAGGAGGGTTATAAGATGGGGTCATTGCTAGACTTTACACAAATGTTGGGCTTTGACTTGAAGGCGGCTGAGTGGCTGGGAATTGAGGTCCCGTTGAATATGGGAAATCCGGGAGGGTGACACACCAAACCGTTTGGCGACTACGGCTAATGGTTCGTTCGCAATACGCCGCAGAAGCCAGGCGGCTGTTTGATAGCCTTCCGCATGCGTGCGCCCCAACAGCGCCTTCTGACTAAGGCCATAGACGCTTGCCACCCTTTCCAGTACTTCCGTTCCGCTTGGGCGGTTAGGTTCCGTTTGCGCACGGGGCACGTTGGTTATCCGCTTCCCCTTCACCAACCGAGCCATCTGTGACAAAAACGCCTCGTCCCCCAAAAAAATTTGGCCACGTACCTGTTCCCAGGGAGAGTCCAGAATAATTCCCTCACGAACAAATTGTTTGTAGGTATGCTGGGCGACCAAACGCGTCCGATGGAAGAGTCTGAGGACCCCCGCGACATCCAGCCAGCTTGGGGCCGACATGTTTCCAGCGGTCGCACGAAAACTACTCCAGGGCCAATCCTGTGGCTTGGTCACGGTCCGTGCTCTGACAGGGTTTAGCACGATATAGCGACAAAGTTCCAAAAGGTAGTTGTCCTTATCGACCAGGATGCTTTTAAACCGGCCTTGTAGAACATGCCCCACCCGTTTATGGCGACGGTTAAACCATTGCGTATAGGTCCCATTGAGACGACGCATTCCGGCGCTCAGTCGACCTTCCGGGGTTTCCAGCAAGAGATGGTAATGGTTGTTCATTAAACAATAGGCATAACAACGCCAGCGCTGTTGCTCGATTTCTTCCCCCAGCAAGTGAAGGAATCGTTTACGGTCGACCTCATCGCGGTAAATGGGTTGAAGGGCATTGCCCCGAGCGGTCACATGATAAACCGCGCCTTCGTATTCCAATCGTAGCGGGCGAGCCATAATGGAGGATCCTATCTTGAGATTTATATAAAATCAAGCAGCGACCCCTTTCACTTTCACTTGCCACTTTTCGGTTTCCGAATTCGGCATTTGTGAATAGGGGGACGGGGAACGCGGCGACCGCCTCCTAATTGGGGAGGATGAGCTTGGCCCTATTCGGAGTTTATACACACGCGTTTACCAGGCCGCTCCCGGTTCTCCCGTCTTAGATGTCGCTACTGAATTGCGGAGTCGTTCCGGTGATACCCATTTATCAGACCTGGGAAATAAAATAGTTAGGTCTTATGTGGGGGAAGAAATGGTTAAACTTCTTGCCAAGTCGGGAATCGGGGGGTCATGATGATCGCCAGCAGGATAGTGAATGAAGTGTTATTGCACATTGTGGCCCTATTAACGTTCTGTCAGGCCTGTTGGCGATCCGTTATATGTCTGAAGATGACCACGGCCCCTGTCAGTTGCTTCTCGTCCCAAATCGGCGTGGAAGTATATTCGACGGGAAAACTCGTACCATCCTTATGCCAAAACACCTCATTTCGAATTTGATGGACTTCTCCATCCACAAAGGCCGCATAAATGGGGCATTCTTCGCGGGTGTAGGGGGTTCCATCCGGTTTCGTATGATGCAAAATGTCGTGCAGAGGCTTTCCGATCAGCTCCACGGGTTTCCATCCAATCATCTTGGCTGCAGCAGGATTCACAAAGGTGGTCCTCCCCTCGAGATCCAATCCGTAAATTCCCTCTTCGGTGGAAGCGAGAATATGTTCAGTCAGTTGAACAACTTTCGCGTGGGCCTCGGCGGCCATCTGAGCCCCGATGGCCGTGGTAATGCGATCGGCGACCATCTCTAGGCTTTTGAGAGTAAATTCGGTCAGAGGTTGCCGGGAAAATAATCCCATCACTCCTAAAACTTCATCATTCCGCAGCAAGGGATACCCAGCGAATGAGACGAGTCCCTCTCGTTGGGCCCACTCCTGTTCCGGGACGCGAGGGTCTCCGATGACGGCATTTGTCAGAATCGGCATCTTCTCCTGAGCGATTTGGCCGATTTTGAACTGACCCACGGGGACCCGGCTATGTGAACCTTCCAAATTGGTATACATTCCAGCACTGGCCTGGAGGACAAGCACCTGCTCCTCTGCCTTGAGAATCCAGATGCGGGCAAAGGCGGCCTTCAGATGGCTGACGAGCGCTTCAGTACAATTTTGGAGAAGCGTTCGAAGCTCGAGATTTTGATTTAGGTGTCGCACCACTTCAGCTTCCAATTCCAGCAGGCGGGTCCTTTCCTCCAATTTCAGCTCGGCCTCTTTGCGTTCAGTAATATCTCGTACGACCAGAAGCCGTCCAATGACCACGTCGTCACGCCTTACACTCTTGACATTGGCTTCAACCCATCGGGAGGAGCTGTCTTCTCGGACAATTTCAAACTCAACCAAGGGAGGAACGTCTGCGCCCTGGCGAACGAGTGACAGGCGAGATTCGGCCAAAGCGGCCGCATCCGGGGTGAGGTATTTCATGAAGGACTCACCGACGATTTCATCAAGGGAGCGACCAACGAAATTCCCCCACTGTTGATTCGCCCAAAGGACCTTACCCGATAAATCTCCATACACGACGGCGTCGTTAATGTGATCAATGGTGAGCTTAAGACGTTGCTCCTGCTCTCGAAGGGCCTCTTGGGTTTTGATGCGCTGAGTAATGTCCTCAACCATGGCAATATGCAAGCGAGGATCTGTCTTTTCTAACCACAGGGGCACGCACGTCAGGTTGACCCAGATAATGTCTCCATTTTTTCGAATGTACCGTTTTTCCATTTGGAAGGTATCGACTCTCCCCTCCAAGAGTTCCTTCATATTGTCCAAGTCAGCTTGAAGATCCTCCGGATGGGTAATGTCCTGAAATGTACGATCGAGTATTTCCTCTTGAGAGAACCCGACAATTTCACAATATCGCTTGTTGATGTTTTTGAATTGGCCGCTCAGGGAATCAATGATGGCAATACCTGTCGGGGCCTGATCATAAATGGCTCGAAACCTGCGCTCCCCTTCCCGAATCAGCTCCTCTGTATGCTTTCGCTCGCTAATGTCACGAATAATACCGCAGTAAAAGATTTCCCCGGTGAAGACTGATCGAGAAAGAGACAGTTCTACCGGAAACTCCTCTTCGTTTTTTCTGAGCCCATGTAATTCAACAACTTTTCCGACGATCCTCATCTCCCCGGTCAGCTGGACACGATCAAGGCCTTGCTGATGGGCTTCGCGGTACCGCTCGGGCATAAGGAGGGTCAGAGGTTTGCCGACTATTTCCTCAGGGGAATATCCAAACATTGATTGGGCTGCCGTGTTCCACGATAAAATATTTCCCTTCTTATCACTCAAGATGATCGCATCCGTGGCAGCGTCAACGATGGCTCTGAACCGATCTTCGCTGGCAACTAAGCTGGGAGGCCATTTTTGAGCGAGTTCCCCAAGGAATTTAACCATTAATGCCCTTCTGAGGGTGGCTTTAAGCTCATAGATCGTATACGGCTTGCTCAGAAAGTCAAAAGCTCCGCCCTTGAGAAAGGCCATTTTCTCTTCTTGAGAGGGATGGGCACCCAGGATCACGATCGGTAGCCCCGGAACGAAATGGATTAAGGAATGGAATAAGCTCAATCCGTCTCGGTCGATGTGATCGATATTCAGCAAGACGACTCCATACGGTTGATTTTTGACCTTGCTGATAGCTTCATACCCCGACTCGGCCACGTCTATCACATACCCGGCTTCGCTGAAAAAATACGTCGTCGTTCTAATAAAGTCCGGATCGTTGTCGACGAGCAGAATGGAATGTGAGGTTTCCTCTTTAGATGAAGCGCTCATCATGACCTGGGGTTACAATTAAAGAGAGATCTTTCATCCACTTTCCTGCTGATATTGCAAAGAAGATTCCAAAGGGGGGACAGAAATTATATGAAAAAATAATGAATAAAACTAGTTGTTTTTAAAGATCTTTTAAGGATCCCTCTCAACCGGCTCATCAAAATTATCATTTCGGGTTGGAACTTCAGTGTAAACAAACGAATACTTCTTGTATCTATTTGTAGAGAGAAAGAGTTTCCGTAAGGGAAGAAATAAGGAAAAGAATACGGGGAAAGGGCGAATTGCGCGTGGATGAGAGGTGACGGGGGTGGGGAATTGAATCAGGGGCGAGCAATAGCTCAAATCGGAAGCTATCTAGGCAGGGGTCTCTTCTGTCTCTTGTGTTTGGTGTATGGGAAGTCGTAAATAAAAAGTCGTTCCCCTACCTCCTTGGCTTTCCACAGAAATGTGGCCGCTGTGGGCATCCACCACAGCTTTGATGATCTTGATGCCCAGGCCCGTGCCAGCTTGTTTGGTACTAAGCCCCTGTCGGGTGAATAAATTTTCTCGAACCTCAGGAGGCATGCCTCGTCCCGTGTCAGTGAAGGACAACAACACGGTTGCTCCTTCAGGTTCCAGGATTCCTTTGACATTGACGAATCCGCCGGGTGGCGTTTCGGAGAGGGCATTGTTGACAAGGTTAAAGAAAGCATGAAACAGCCGACGCCCATCGGCCTCGATGTCCGGAAGGTCTTCAAGACCCTCGGTACGAAGACCAATTCCTTTTTCGCGTGCCGAGAAACGAAGGGGTTCGAACACTTGGTCCACGACTTTAGAGATTCGGCACGCACTAAACTGAGGCTCTGAGCTAAGTATTTTTACGCAATCGGCGAGGTCCTTGACATGATCTCGAAGGCGTTTCCCGCTGGAATTGACCATCTCGACAATTTCATTGCACCGGCCGTGACTGGCCTGCGTGGAAGGCGAATTGAGTTGAGATAGATCATGGTGTAAGTCTCGGAGCTCACTCTCAAGCAATTCTGTCCCCGTGACGACTGGCATAAGTAAGTTCTTCATCTCATGCGCGATATCTCCCAGCATTCTGGCGACCTCGGCTAATTTGGATTCTTGGGTTAACCGCATCTCCAATTCCCGATTCCATTCAGCCAAATGGGCAGCTTGGCTCTGGGCCATATCATGAAGTTCCTTGATTCGGAGGAGCGAACGAACTCTCGCCAATAGTTCTGCCTTATTGATGGGCTTAGATAAGAAATCATCAGCGCCGGCCTCAATCCCTTTCACTTTTTCCTGATAGGGATTCATCGCGGTGACCAAAATGACCGGAAGCAAGGCGGTCTGAGGCTCTTCACGCAATTGGTGGCAGACGTCGAAGCCATTCTGATCAGGCAGTCGAATATCCAGAAGTACTAAATCAGGAGTCTCAAGGTTGACGGCATCAAGGGCTTCCTTCGCACAACTCACTGTGGTTGTCGTGTACCCGTGGGCTTCCAAGATAGTGGAAAGGGACAAGCGAATATCGAATTCATCGTCGACGATAAGAATTTTTGATGGGTCACGCATGATGACTTCCTCTGGGCAATCCACTTATGCCTCCCTCCAGGTTGCAATAAGACCCGTTAGTCGGATCTTCGACGGACACCACCCCTTTTACGACAATTAAGAGGTGTATTATTCCTAAGTCTTTACCCCCATCGCAGCATCGAGTCCATATCACGTCATTATGAGGAGCAAAGAAAGTGCCAAGGTCTTCTCTTTGCCCGAGATTTGTGGAAAATGCCCTTTAAGAGGTTGTTATTATTTGAGATACACGGTGAAATTGGGGAAAATTCCCCCAATACAATCATTGAAGAAGGCCTCTTGATAATGTATCCATTCGGATACATCGTGTACACGTTTGGATAATTGGGCGAAGAAAGATGTGGAGGAAGGAAATTCAACGGTGTGAGGTGAAAACCTTGAAGCCGGAAATCCGAGCGGAAATATTCGACCCGCTTACCCCGACGTCTCGGATGAGGATAAGCTTGATTTTGTGTGATGAGGCTTGGTCTTTTGACTGGCCGGCAATGAAGGGTAGTTTTTCGAGACCCCCCTTTCAGAATCCATCAAAATTCCGACCCATTGGGTTGATGGGTTGCTTTCCAGGCTAATTTTTACAATCATCGTCATCGGTACCGATAACAACATCCCCACAGGGCCCCAAAGCCATCCCCAGAATACTAAGGAAAGAAACACCACCAACGTGGATAATCCCAATTTCCGGCCCATCAGCCGGGGTTCAACGAAATTGCCAAAGACGATGTTGATGATCACATATCCCAATGCCACGAGAAGCGCCCTTCCCGGATCAAATTGAATATACCCCAGTAATACGGCTGGGATGGCGGCTATGATCGAGCCAAGGTTGGGAATATAGTTAAGGAGAAATGCCAACAACCCCCAGATCAAGGGGAAATCGATTCCCAGCAACCAAACCCAGAGCGTGACGATGAT
>CP070743.1:2301078-2304878 GCA_020348185.1 Nitrospirota bacterium | reverse complement strand
AACTTACACTGAGTTCCTTGGAATTATTCATTATAAGTGTAAAAAATTAAGTGTAATGTGATATTAGAATTGGCAATTCCCGAGAGGAATTGGTTAAGCTAATTTATCCTTCTTCCAAATAAAAAGGGATCATATATGGAAGATCTTGAGAAGAAAATTTATATTATCCGGCATGGTGAGACGGAGTGGAGCTTGAGCGGGCAGCATACGGGAATCACCGATATCCCATTAACCGAGAATGGACGGAATAGAGCCAAATTACTACAACCGTTTTTGATGAAACAGTCTTTTGTGCTTGTGCTAACGAGTCCACTTCAGCGAGCGAAAGAAACCTGCACGTTGTCCGGGTTGGGAGATCAGGCAGAGGTGGAATTAAATTTAATGGAGTGGAATTATGGAACTTATGAAGGCTTGACCTCAGCACAAATTCATGAAACCGCCCCAGGCTGGATCGTGTTTAACGATGGCGCCCCCGGGGGTGAGACTCCGGAGCAAGTTGCTGCCAGAGCCGACCTTGTCATTGCCAGGGTTTGTTCGGCAAGGGGGGATGTCGCACTCTTCGCCCACGGTCATATTCTTCGGGCGTTGGTCGCCCGGTGGTTGGATCTTCCGGCTACCGCCGGCCGAAACTTTCTTCTGGGTACAGGCACATTAAACATATTGAGTTACTACAGAGGGTATCCAGCGATACAGACCTGGAACGCTCCGCTCAGGCCGTAAGCGTAGGAGGTCGAAAAGGTCAAAGAATTTTTCAAATTTCCTGTGTCCAAGCCCTAGACCTTTTGGACTTTTCGACTTTTTCGACACTTAGACCTTTTTTGTTTTTAGACTTTTTGACCCTTTTGACTCTTCGACTCCTTAGCATTAGGCTTTGAACGGCAAATATAGTTTTCATTTCGAGGAGACAACATAATGTCAGATGGCAATCAACTCACGGATCGACCTTCCTGGAAGGCCCTTGAAGGTCATTTTGAAAAAGTACGCCAGCTTAACATGAGGGATCTTTTTGCCGCTGATCCCCGACGAGGGGAGCGGTTTTCAGTGGAAGCCTTGGGGATTTATTTGGATTTTTCAAAAAACCGGATCACGGAAGAAACCATTCGGCTTTTGCTGGACCTCGCAAAATCTTTCAATCTTCGTGAGCGCATTGATGCCATGTTTGCGGGGAAGAAAATCAACATTACAGAGAACCGCCCGGTGCTTCATGTTGCCCTACGTACACCAGAAAGCCAAGGCATCCTCGTCGATGGTGAGAACGTGGTGCCGAAGGTTCACCAGGTGTTAGACAGAATGGCCGCCTTCGCCACCAAGGTCCGAAGCGGGGAATGGAAAGGTCACACGGGAAAGCGGATTCGACATGTGGTCAATATTGGAATAGGAGGGTCTGACCTGGGGCCGATGATGGCCTATGAAGCCCTGAAGCATTATGCTGATCGGGCACTCACTCTGCGGTTTGTTTCAAACATTGATGGGACCGATCTGGCCGAGGCCACCAGGGATCTTGATCCAGCCGAAACGGTGTTTATCGTCTGTTCCAAAACATTCACAACCATTGAAACCCTCACCAATGCCCAATCGGCCCGGGCCTGGTGCCTGAAAGCTCTTCAAGACAAACAAGCTGTGGCGAAACATTTTGTGGCTGTTTCCACCAATGCTGATGAGGTCGCGAGATTCGGTATCGATACCGCAAACATGTTTGAGTTCTGGGACTGGGTCGGTGGACGATACTCCTATGATTCGGCCATAGGGGTTTCCCTCATGGTCGCAATAGGCCCAGATCGCTTTCGAGAAATGCTGGAAGGCTTCCATGCGATGGATCAGCACTTCCGGACAGCTCCATTCGAGAAAAACTTGCCGGTGCTCTTGGGTCTGTTAGGTGTATGGTATGGGAATTTTTTTGGCGCTGAAAGCCATGCGATCTTACCCTATGATCAGTATTTGTGGAGGCTCAGCGCGTATTTACAGCAGCTTGATATGGAGAGCAACGGGAAACGCGTGGATTTGGAAGGTCAGAGCGTGGATTACCAAACAGGGCCTATCATCTGGGGCCAACCAGGCACGAACGGACAGCATGCTTTTTACCAGCTTATCCATCAGGGAACGAGGTTGATCCCGTGTGACTTTATTGGATTTTGTCAGTCACTCAATCCAATGGGTCAACATCACGATCAGCTTATGGCGAACTTTTTTGCGCAGACAGAAGCCCTGGCTTTCGGCAAGACAGCAGCAGAGGTGGAAGCTGAGGGGGTCAATCCGACATTAATTCCACACAGGACTTTTGAGGGCAACCATCCCACTAACACTTTATTGGCCATGAAGCTTTCCCCGGAAATGCTGGGCAAGATCATTGCAATGTACGAACACAAGGTTTTCGTACAAGGAACAATCTGGAATATTAATTCGTTTGATCAATGGGGAGTGGAGTTAGGGAAGGTGATGGCTAAACGCATCACTTCTGAGCTGGTTAGTGAAGCCGAACCATCACTCCACCACGATAGTTCGACCAATGCCCTGATCCAACGCTATCGCCGATTTCGCTCGGTCTAGAAGAAGGTCGAATTCGGTAGGAAGGTCAAAGAGTCGAAGAGGTCCTTAGCATAGAAGGCCTTATCTTATGACCTCTTTGACCCTTTTGACTTTTTTATTCTCCCTTTAATTCTTCCCATTCTGTTTCCAGGCTTCGATTTGCCGGGAGGCAGCCTCGTAGCCCGTCTCGATAATCTGATAAAACGATTTGGAATCGCTCATCCCGTATTGCTCTAGAGGAATGTCCAGGTACAAATCAACCTGGTCTTTAACTATGGTCGTTTTTGAAACATTACTAATCATGGCAGACCTAGACACAATATCAAAGAGACTGGGTACCCTGTGCGTTTCAGCGAAGGGATTCATCCGTTCCCACAGGATTTGCCTCGTGGCAGGGCGTTCAGGATTTTCGGGTTTGAAAATATGATCTTCGCGCGGGCTGACATCGACCGCAATCACCTTTCCCCCGCAAAGTTTTTTCATGATATCACCCGGGACGTTGTTGAGAACCGCCCCGTCCACCAGCATGAAGTCTTTGTCGAATTCGGGTGGGACGATTCCGGGTAGGGCGCAACTCGCTCTGAGCCGTTTCCAGAGCACACCTTCCCGGTGTACGGCAATATTGGCTGTTGTCAGGTTTGTCGAAACACAGAAGAAATTCAATGGCAAATCTTCAATTCTGACATCACCGCACATGGTTTTTAACGTCTGGTCTAACTTTTGCCCTTCGAGGCAGGCCATGAAGGGGATGGTATAGTCGTTCATGGGCCAGGAATCCCGCCACATTTTCTCATTGGTTTTCACCATGGTTTTGTAATCCAACCCCAAGGCGAACTGGGCCGCCATGATGGCCCCCAAACTGGTCCCGCCAATGGAATCGATGAAAAATCCTGATTCCTGCAGGGCCCGGATGACGCCAAGATGCGCGAGGCCTCGCAAACCCCCGCCCCCAAGAGCGAGACCGATGGCCTGGCCAGTTAACAATCGGGCGAGTCGGTCGAATTCCCTGGTTGATCCCTCGCGCACATGATGGTGAGCCGCGACCTGACGCTTCTCAAGCCATTTGATCGTATCCCGAAATGCTGTTTCTAATTGGGGATGGACCAGAACAAGTTCAACGGACGCCATCGTCCGTCGTGCCTGGGGTTCAAGGAGTTCCGATTCCAAGTGGGAAGGTTGAGGTGGAAGGTGGCTCTCCCCAATTAGCAGTATTCGATCGGCTTGACGGATGCACCGTTGTGTCCAATTAGATGGTGAAGGATCAGCCTCGTACA
>CP070743.1:2294662-2300978 GCA_020348185.1 Nitrospirota bacterium | reverse complement strand
AACAGTGAAAGCCTAGTGTGGGAAATCCACACGCTGGGTTTGACGAGGCGGGGGCTGGAAACGTGACTATGGGAGCCGGACTGAGGCCCAGGACGAAAGTCTTGGACGAGCCACCGGACCCTAAGGTGCGCGCGCCAGTCCTCGACCCTACCTGTGAGGGCCTGGGGGTGAGACTCCCCCGCGCTACTCGACTCGTAAGTAGCCGGTCTGACAGCTCTAGCACCATATATGGTTGAATGAGAAAGGGGCAGGTCGACTCTGTGCTCCAAGCTTCATCATGCAAAAGACAAACGGAGATCCGACCTCTTTAGACGCATATCAAGAATGAGAAGTAACGCAAGAAAACACCACCGCCCCCTTCTTACATGGGCATCGTAGAGTGGGAAAAGGATGTTATTTAAAGCAGTCTACTGGAAGACTAGGATTTACAATGACTTGTCATTAATTACTTCAGAGAAATTCCGCCCACCCCGCTTGACAGGATTAGTGACTTTCTCCTAAGATTTTGATGTGCTTCTGGAATAGTTGGCATAGTTGGAATAACTCAACAACATGTGGTGAATTGAAACAGAATCTAGAGAATGCTATTGTGGAGGCTGATAGAATGGCTCTATTGACGACCACAATTGGCTCCTACCCGAAGCCCGATTATGTTCCTGTACCCGATTGGTTTAAGGGGGAAAGTACGATCGCAAACAACCCGACGGAAGCATATGAGGCCTACTTGAGAACTCATCACAGTGAGGTGGAGGAGCTGCTGGATCGTGCAACTCGGGAGGTGGTGGAGGAGCAGGTCCGCATGGGAATTAGCATCCCAACTGACGGTGAGATCCGGCGGGAAAATTATATTCACTATCATTGTCGGCACCTGGATGGAATTGATTTTTCGCACTTGAGCACAAAGACCATGCGCACAGGCTCCTGGGTGGGTGCGGTGCCAACCATTGTGGGCCCGATTCGGGCAAAGAATGTTTTTCTGCCCAGAGATTGGCAGACCGCCCAGTCTGTAACTAATCGCCCGGTTAAGATGACCTTACCTGGACCAATGACCATCACAGACTCTCTGGTGGATGGCTTTTATGGAGATGATAAGCAATTGGGTCAAGCTTTTGCTGAGGCCCTAAATACAGAAATTTTGGCTCTGGTTGAGGCCGGGTGTCGATGGATACAGGTGGATGAGCCACTGATGGCTCGGGAGCCGGAAAAGGCGTTGGCCTATGGAGTTGAAAATTTGGAGCGGTGTTTCTTTGGAGTTCCCAAAGAGGTTACTCGGGCGACTCACGTGTGCTGTGGCTACCCGGATAAAGTAGACAATGAGAATTACCCGAAAGCCTCTCCAGACTCTTATTTCCGATTAGCCGCTCCGCTGGATGAGGCTGAAATTGATACAGTATCCATCGAAGATGCACATCGACCCAATGACCTGTCTTTGTTGGAACGTTTCAACCTTACCAGGGTAATCCTCGGAGTGATCGCTATTGCTCGTTCAAGAGTGGAAACGGTTGAAGAAATTGCGACAACACTCCAAAAGGCTTTGAGTCACATAGATAAATCTCGCCTGATGGTTGCTCCAGATTGCGGCTTGGGGATGTTAGAGCGCGACATTGTTTTACAAAAACTGAAAAACATGGTGGAGGCAGCAAACTCAGTGGGTTAGACCGACCTTTCGCAAGGGGAGTTTATATGTCTCCAATTAGTGTCAGTGAAAATCTTTCGATCTGTTGATCTCGAATTGGAATCCTGAAGAAGGAGATAAGTAAATGAAAGATGTCGTTATTGTATCGGCCTGTCGAACTGCCATTGGGACATTCGGCGGCGAATTAAAGGATCTCAACGCGGCTGAGATCGCCAAAGTTACCATGGCGGAGGCGGTTGCGCGAACAGGAATCGATCCGGTCTTGATTGATGATGTGCGCTACGGTAATTGCATGGAGCCGGTGGATGCCTGCAACGTGTCGCGCGTTGCCGCCTTGATGGCGGGTATTCCCGACAGCACTACCGCTGTCAACATTAAGCGGGTGTGCATTTCCGGCATGGAAGCCGTCATATCGAAGATGGCCATGATTCAGGCCGGCATGGCCGACATCATTCTGGCAGGTGGTGCCGAGCACATGTCCGGCGTCCCCTACGTCGTTCCGACCGCTCGTTGGGGTTGCCGACTTCAGGATCAGGGCTTTATCGACGGCTTGATTCACGCGCTGCATTGCGGTTCCCATCTCATTCCTCATCCTGAAAGCGGCCGGTGGACGAGGCACAGGCACCGCTGAGTTATTTCTGCGGCAAGCCCTATATCATGGGCCATACGGCGAAATTCGTGGCTCAGCACCTTAATATCAGTCGGGAAGAAATGGATGAAGTTGCCTTGCGAAGCAACCATGCAGCGGAGCGTGCCACCAACGATGGAGCCTTTAGGGATGAGATCGTCCCGATATCGGTACCGCGGAGAAAGAAAGACCCGCTGATTTTCGAAAAAGACGAACACTTTCGTTCGGGTTTGACGATGGAACAGCTCCAGAAACTGCCGCCCGCATTTGTGCCCAAGATCGGCAAGGTTACGGTGGGCAACTCAAGCGGTATCAACGATGGCGCGGCCGGAATGATAATCATGTCCGGTGAAAAGGCGCAGGAATTGGGTCTCACGCCACTGGCCCGAATTAAAGCCGTGGGACGAGGAGGATGTCATCCCTCGATCATGGGGCTTTCGCCGGTACCGGCTGCCAACCAATTGATTGAACGCAGCGAGTTGAAGATAAGCGATTTTGAACTAGTCGAGATCAACGAAGCGTTTGCTGCTCAGTACATTGCCTGCGAGAGAGACCTGGGGCTGAACCGGGAGATCACTAATGTCAACGGGTCGGGTATTGGGTTAGGCCATCCGGTGGGTGCCACCGGGGCAAGGATCATCGTGTCCTTGCTCTACGCCATGCGAAATAGAGGTAAAAACCTCGGTTTAGCAACGCTCTGCGGAGGGGGCGGTGTTGCCATGGCGTGTTCGATCGAAACCTTATAGTGATCTGCGATCGCTTCGTGGACTTCAGACCGGATACCCCAAAACGGTATGGCGGCAGTTCATAATGAGGATGTCCTCGATAGGACCACTTAGTGAAGAGGATGTAGCCAATGTCGTGTGTTTTCTAGTGATCAAGGAATTGGCCTATATCACTGGACAGGTGATTGATTGTAACGGTGGAATGTACGTCCAATGCCTCGTTTGATTCTTCTTCGAGAGGAAAGAGAAACATTGGCAAATCTCTTCAGAGACCTACAACAACCCATTCAGCGGTGAAGCAAAGGTACCAATGACCTCAGTCTTGCCACTGGAAATGAGCGCACGGAATCTAATCGCCCAGCGTGCTGCGTTCGAATTGCATCCAGTGACACTGTCAACCTTGGAATTGGCATACCTGAGGGCATTGCCAATGTGGCCAACGAGGAAGGTATTCTCGATATGGTTACACTCACTGCAGAGCCTGGAATCATAGGCGAAATGCCGACAGGTGGCTTAAGTTTCGGAGTGAGTTAGAACCCTCAGGCCATCATCGACCGAAAAATATCGAGGAGCAGGTCTTGCCTGAAAAGAACGTTCAGGAACTTGTCCGGCTGATCACTGCCAAAGCGAAAGAATATGGAGCTGATTTGGCTGGGGTGGTCAGCGTGGACGATTTGAAGCGTTCACCATCCCATGTGATCATAGAAATGCCCAAGTTTGAAGTTGCGGGCACCAAGCCCGTCGAAGGCCGCAAATGCGGTGTTGTGGAATGGCCCGGCGGAGCCCGATCAGCCATTGTTATTGCGGTGGCACATCCATCTGAAAAGCCGGAACTGGACTGGTGGGTCACAGGATCTTCCGCCGGGAATACGGCCGGCAATCTGATGCTCATGTCGGTTGTGTCCAAGCTGGCAGAGTGGCTTGAAAAGGAGCGGAAGATTCGATTTTTTAAACTCCCCTATCATATCGAGCATGGCACGGTTTACATGAAAGATACCGCTGCACTGGCCGGGCTGGGTTGCATCGGGGAAAATAATCTTCTGCTCACGCCCCAATACGGGCCGCGTCAACGGTTGCGGGTCATGTTGACGGACGCCGATCTGCCGACCACAGGGGTACCAGATTTTGATCTCTGCACCTACTACCCCATGCCATGTCGGGAGGCCTGTCCCCAGGATGCTTTTGCCGAAAAAATTCATTCCAAAGAAGAATACGGCTTTGCTGAACTGCCGGAAAGAAGTGGTGTTTACAGCAGAGTGCGCTGCAATCAGCAGATGGGAATCAATAACGCCGACTTCGAGGCGATAGAGATTGAGGGACAAAAGAAACCGGGGAAACGGGTGAAGTATTGTCGCGAATGTGAACTGGCCTGCCCGGCGGGATTTGGGTAGCCTACGCTTTAAAGGCCTCAGCAATCAGTCCCGCCCTGAAGGTGGGATTGTATTTGCATGTTTTTCACTGAAAGCTGGGCGTGTCCCGCCCGGGCCGGGACTCATAGCGCTCCTGCGAAAATACCGTTTTTGGATGAGCACTGGTTAGACGGAGAAACCACCCAGTTTTGTTTCAAGGTAATCGGCAATTCCCTCACGACCCCCTTCCCTGCCAATACCGCTCTCCTTCATACCGCCGAAAGGCGCGGCTGCCGCTGTCGGATTAATATCGTTAATGCCTACGATCCCAAAGCGCAGTGCCTCAAATACCCGCATAGCGCGTGAGATGTCACGCGTGTATACATATGATGCCAGGCCGTATTGGGTGTCATTGGCCATTTCCAGTACTTCCTCTTCCGATTCAAAGGGAATAATCGGGGCGACCGGACCGAAAGTCTCTTCTCGGTAAATCTGCATCTTTTGGGTGACGTCATTCAAGACAGTGGGGGCATAGAAATATCCCTTGTCCAGATTGTTTTCCGTAAGTCGGTGGCCTCCGCTGACCAGTGTTGCACCCAGATCCAGCGCATCTGCAACATGGTGTTCAACTTTTTTCAATGCCTTCGGCCCAACGAGCGGTCCTATTCGAACACCTTCTTCCATACCGTTTCCAGCTCGCATTATGGAAACCCTGGCTTTGGCTTCTTGGACAAAGTCGGCAATGACACGGTTATGAACAAAGATTCTATTTGGGCTGATACAAGCCTGGCCGGTGTTCAGAAACTTGACCAATATGGCACCCTTGGCAGCGTGGATAGGGTCGGCGTCGTGAAAAACAATAAACGGTGCATGACCACCCAGTTCCAGGGAGATACGTTTCATCTGCGCGGCGGCGCCCTGAGCAAGAAGCTTGCCCACTTCTGTAGATCCTGTGAATGTCAGCTTTCGCACCTTTGGATTGGCAAGAAACTCTTCTCCGATGGGCTTGGGATTCAGTGCTGTAACAAGATTGGCCACACCTCTTGGGATACCGGCTTCCTCTAGTATTTTGAAGACTTCAATAGCGCACAGCGGTGTTGCTTCGGCCGGCTTCAGGACTATGGTGCACCCTGCTGCCAGTGCCGGGGCGACCTTCCGGGTTATCATTGATACGGGGTAATTCCAGGGAGTTATCGCCCCGACTACCCCAATCGGTTGGTGCATGACGATAAAGCGCTGATCTGGACGGGGCGCCGGAATAGTCTCCCCGTAAATACGCTTGGCCTCCTCAGCATACCAAAGTAGGAAGTCAGCGCCGTACTGTACTTCGTTCCGCGCAGCCTTTAGGGGTTTGCCCTGCTCCTCGGTCATCACACGTGCCAAGTGTTCCTTCTGCTCCATCATAATACGGTAGGCAGCATACAGGTATCCTGAGCGTTGGTAAGCGGTCAGAGCCGACCATGGTTGAAAGGCCTTCTGCGCCGCTTCGATTGCTATGGTCGCATCTCTGCGATCACCATCAGGGACTTCTCCGATTCTCTCGCCGTTTGCCGGGTTGAAAACAGAAAACATAACATCGTTCTTCGCTTTGATCCATTTTCCGTCAATATACATAACAGCTCAAACTCCTCAGTTTATTGGTAACTTACGTTCGCAAAACTTCATAACTATAGGACTATTTGCCGAACAATTTTCTGAGTAACTTCTTATCTAATTTACCCACGCTTGTTTTGGGAATTTCGTCAACGAACTCATAACGATCCGGAACGCCATATTTTGGCAATTTTCCTTCTTCGGCAAGGTTTCTCATAAACTCCCCCAAATCATCTTCGGTGACTTTACCCCGAAATTCAGGTTTAAGGGCCACGATAAGCAGGGGCCGTTCCCCCCACTTTTCATCCGGGATGCCAATTGCCGCTGACTCCAGCACAGCCTCATGCTGGCTCATCAAATTCTCCAAATCCAGTGAGGAAATCCA
>CP070743.1:2289623-2294562 GCA_020348185.1 Nitrospirota bacterium | reverse complement strand
TCATTTTACCAGCTTATGAGAAAACTCCACACCGCTACTAAATCGAACGATTGGGAATAAATATTCTGATGAATAAAAGTCAAGACCCTGTGAGGAGTCTAATTTGTCCTTCTCCTTTTCAGTATTGGTTGCGCCCAAGAAAGGATTATGAAAAAAGAAACTGTAATGAACATTAAGTTGTAAGAATTTCCTCGTTGGATAGAGATGAATAAAGATCATTTCCGGTTTTCTATGGTTTCCTAAAATGGGAAATTCACGATATTAGAACAAGTGATTTTTTTACAAAGAAGACCGCTTTACAGGAAAATGCGGAATTTGACTTGTGGCATTGTGATCAGGTCGGTCTGGGGGTTGAAAGAAGGGTTCCCAATAAGCTGAAGGCCGGGGGTCAGCCAGAAATCCGGGGTCAACAAGATCCTCCAATACCCCTCCATACCCCACTGATCACGATTGGACACGACTCCAGTGATAGGATCCGGGACATCAAGCGGTTGGCCCCAGGAGAAGGCTAGCGCTACCTCGCCACTGATTAGCAACGGTTCCAGATAAGCGAGACCAACATTGACAGCCTGCGCGGCGTTCGTAAAGCCGAATCCCCCTCCCTGGACCGTGTTGTAGCTGTAGTTGGCAAAGCCAACCCACTTGGTTAGTTGCTTAGAGCCACTTACTTTGAACCCCCACCCATCGTCGGATAAGAAATCCTTCCGACTTGCGCGGCTGGCGTACCACACGTCAAGGTGTGCGTGGTCGTAGTCGTCTTTACCTCGTTTCCAGTTGTGGCCAATCTCAAGTCCTGCGAGGACTTCGCCGGTCTCAAAGATTCCACTCCAATCATAGCGCCCCTCAGTAGGGACCGGGGCATTGATGTCGGTGATGGTTCCCACAACATACGTCTCCGAATCCGGTTTCGGCCACCATTTCCAATTCAGACCGAATGCAGGAGGCCCTAAAGGGATGGTTGCGGCCGGAAATGAAAGCTGGCTGTTGCTGAACTGCGTTCTGAAGTCTTTGAACCGAAAGCGATCGAAAACAGAGGCGGCCGTCACTTGGCCCAAACGAAAGACAAATCGCTCCTTTCCAAGCCACTGTTCCAAAAAGAAGAGCGTGAAGTACGGATCCCAATTAAAGTAGGCAGGATCGGTGGTCCACTGCGAACCGGTCTGAAAACGGAAGAGCCCTGGCACCTGAGCATTGCCCAACGTGTGCCGCCAATCGAGTGCTGCGAGAAAGCTGCCCTGGAAGTCCTTCCCGCGATTATACATGTCCCATTTCCCCTGCAGCAGGAACCAGCCTCCGGCAGCGTCCAGGTTATCCGTCAAGGACTCAGAGGCATGCTGAAAGATTCCCTGGTAGCTGACCCCCAAGGCTAAGCCCTGCTCTTTGTAGAGTTTCTTCTTGAAGTTAGGCCAGGCCTGAGGTTTGAGTTGCGGAAATACGGAGCCTGCCTGCGGAAAGCTTTCTTCCAACGTTTCTTCCACATCCGTCGGATTAATATCCAGCTCCCTCATCTCACTTTCATAGCCAGCCTCCTCAGCTTGGGTTTCTGATTCTGTTTGTGGCTCCTTTTCTGTCTCCGCTTCGGTTTTTTTCTCTATTTCCGTCTCCGTTTCTGTTTCCATCTCTGTTTGTGCCAGCACCTGGGGGATAAAGAGCAGCCAAACCACGATTAAAGCAGCTATTGTCCGCACAAGCCGGATCAATTCGGTTCCCCACCTCATTTTTAATGTTGTTCAACGTGTTTGGCTGATAAGATGACCTAATTCGTGAGTATCACGCCTACTTCCTTGGCGTATTGATCCCACGCCGCCTGCAATTGCTTCAGTTTGTCTGCCTGCTCTGTGGCAAGATCACGCGTCTCTCCTGGATCATCCGCCAGGTTATAGAGCTGCCAGTTCCCCTTTCCGTAGGGCGGGGCCACCGACACGGCTTTAAAAGCCCCCTGCCGCATCCACTTGCCGTTCTGCATCTCACCCCCGATGAAGTCATGTTCGTCATAGACCATAACTGAGGATCCGCTCAGCAGGCCTTTTAGTGACCGGCCTCGCATGGGTTCTACTTGCCGACCCTGATGCTTTTCGGGGTAGGGAATTCCGGCGAACTCTAGGATGGTGGGCATAACGTCCCACACATAGGCCAGGCCGTCAAACTGCCGGCCGCCTTTGACACCGGGTCCTCCGATGAGCAGGGGGCTGCGGATTCCACCTTCGCCGACGGTCATTTTAAACAGGTCCAGGGGACCTGAACTGGCGGAACTCCAACCCATCCCATAGGCATAGTGGGACATGGGGTGCCCAATATTCTTGATGCTGTTGTCGAACTGGGCGAACCATTGGCTGCCCCGGTTACTAGGATAGTCTTCGCTGACCCAGGGATTCGGGCCGTTATCCGACAGAAAAATGATGATGGTGTTTTCGTACTCCCCAATATCCTTAAGAAAACTCACCATCCGTCCAAAATGATAATCCATGTTGTTGACCATCCCAGCATAGACTTCCATTCCCCTCGACTCAAGGGCCCGCTGTTCCTCGCTCAGCGAGTCCCATGCCTTCACCATGTGGAACCGCTCTGGGAGTTGGGCATTCTGTGAAACCAAGCCCATGCGTTTGGCAGCCCTGGCCCGTTGTGCCTTGAGCACCTCGTACCCCTCGTCGTAATGGCCACGGTATCGGCTCCGCCAGGGTTCCGGAACATGCATCGGATCATGGGGGGCGGTGAACGCCAGATAGGCAAGAAACGGTTTGCCATCGCTCCGGTTTTGGCGGATGGCGTCGATAAGGAAGTCCGTGTAACTGCGGGTGGCAAAAAAATCGCCGGGGAGCCTCTCGAGAGACGTATCGTCCATGACATATTCCGCCATCGGCTCCAGCTCTGCCATCATGCCGAACATATCGCTCCAATAGCTGGCCCCCCCTAAGAGCAAGCTAAACGACCGATCAAATCCTCGGGCATGGGGATACCGGTTTGGCTTTTTCCCCAGGTGCCATTTGCCAGCCATGTAGGTGTGGTACCCGCCGTCTCGAAGCACTTCCGCGAGGGAGACCACCCGATCGTTCAGATACCCTTCGTACCCGGGTTTTCCTCGCTGCTCGGGCGCAATCATCTCTCCCATATTCCCGAGACCCGCGAGGTGGTTGTCAGTGCCCGACAACAACATCGAGCGGGTTGGAGAGCAGCTCACCGACACATAGAATTCCGTGAACTTCACGCCGCGCTGGGCCAGGGCATCCAGATTTGGAGTGTCGATCTCACTGCCAAAGCTGCCCAGGTCTGTCCACCCCATATCGTCGGCCATCACGAGCAGGATGTTCGGTCTCTTATCAGCAGCTTCAGTTTGTGCAATGTGGGAGATTCCGACTACCAACGCCAGGATGGCGATGAGAACAAATCTGGAGGATTGCATCATAGCTTCTCCTTCTTCTTTGACAGTTACAGAGGAATGCAAACGTATTTGAACCTTCAGTATTTTTGCAATGGACTGGGCTCCCACGTCTGATCAACAATGGCTTGAGAAGGCAAATATGCGCGAAGGATGCAATAAAACTGATCGTCGGGGGCCGGAAGCCAATTGCCCATATTCTCCTTAGCCGGTGACCGGTGGCTGAAATAAAGCGTTAAGCCACCATCTTGATCGTACTTAAGCCCCCTAGAACGATCGCCCAGTGAATAGCGGTCGAGGTCGTTCGAGGTCAGGTTCCTCGTCATATCGTACATTGTGACGGACCAAAAGGCTTTGGCAACAGGTAGATTCTCTTTGGCGAATCTTAGTCGGTAACGGTTTTTGCCATTCAGTCTGTCACCGTTGCCATCCACCATCACCACCAGATAAACAGCTTCTTCCGGATCGTTAGCGACAATGCCACCCAATGATTGCACCGCCGCCCGAAGCAAGAAGTCCCCCTCCTTCCCCGCACGACCCATCGAATGTGGCAGATAAGTCCAACCGTTGACCAACTTGGCGCCATAATTGGACTCATTGGCCGCTCTGAGGATTTGCAATCCACGCATGGCCGCTCTTTGCATGCCGTCGCCCATGGCGGGGCTCAACCGTGAGACGTCACGCCCCGGGCCCACTTCGATATCCTGGAACAAGGTGATGATTGGACCGTCGATCTCGTCGGGAGGATTTTCTGAAAGGGCTTCGTTTACGACACTCCAGTAGCTATCGATGGCTTTCCGGGGCTCTTCCCTCAGATCTGCAACCGCTCTAATCTCTGGTGAAAAAGGCCGCTTCGAATGTTCTTTCCCCCACTCGCCGAGAGTTGTGAGCTTGTATCGTGCTTGAATTTGTCTCACTACCGGAATATCTTCCGGACCTGTGACCATCGTTCGACCAACAATGAAGATCCACGGTGTGGGTGCGTCTGTTAAACGCTCGACGTTCTCCGGCAAGCGACCCTGCCACCTCGGGGGGGTAATCGCGTAGTGCCCCCCCTGATTGCCAGTTGTACGGGTGCCGATATAGGCAAAATTGTCCGAGTCAAAACCGGACAGTTGAAAATTGAAATAGCGGGGTTCATCTGTGCCGGGTATGGTGCCCACATTTGGCACGGAAATAATCAATGGTTCCTCTTTCACATAAGCCCAAGTAATGGAATACATGGTATCGTTATTCGGTGAGCCACCATCTCTGTAAGTGGCATCCATGAGTTGTTTGGCATGAAAAAAAGTATTTATGGCATCCGAAGGCAGACGGTCATTGCCAACAACTTCAGCCGGTTGGCCCCACGCCCAACGCAAGTAGCTATTAAAGAAATAGGGAAACGTATAGACCGCCGCCTGTGTTCCCTTGGTATAAGCATATTCCTCTTCCCACGGTGGGTTGATATATGTGTTCCATATATAGGTAGAGCCAGCTACAAACAGAACCACCATTAACAAGATTGCAATGACAAATTTCCTATTCAACTCATGACCTCTTTAACTCACGTTATGGTTCTAC
>CP070743.1:2277811-2289523 GCA_020348185.1 Nitrospirota bacterium | reverse complement strand
AGACTCCCGACCCCTTTATAGAAAACCTTGAAAAGAACCTTTTCGCCGTCTTTTTAGGGGAATTTATTGGGAGGGGACGACCGTTCCGGCGGCGTCTTTATATTGGGCGCACTTTTTTTGCGCATCACCGGATTCTTCATGCTTTTCCAGGCATTGTGTGTACTTTTTCATGATTTTCGCTCTTTCCTCGGCAATTTCCGCCTTTGCGTCAGCTTCCCGCTCCTGGGCACTCTTACATCCTGTAAGGCCTAGGAATCCAATACACACCAAGACCAACATGATTCGAATCATTGGGTTTCTCCTTTTGACCAATTCGTAATAGAAAAACATTGAAGAGGATATGGGCCTCCTCAGAATCTCTTTTTGGAGACTTGAATCCCCGCCATCTTACCAGGAATTTAGCATTTTTTCATCATGCTCCATTCGAACCAGGCTCTTTTCATATGAACAGATGCGTTCAAGCCGGCGGGCAGCTTCAGGCCAATCCTACCTCCCCACTTTCTTGGCCGCTAATCGTAACCCCATTGAACCGGGATTAAAAACGGAATCTGTCAGCACGATATCGGTAGGCCTGACGGACTTTCCGTAATATAACCTATTGGATTCCGAATCGATCCTGACGACCGCCCCTTCGACAGAGACTCCCGCATAGGCGCCCTTGGTTTTCGCAAAGGAAACCACGTCTGCCGTGAGCCCTCCCCCACCAGCGCCAGCCCCAACTGGACCGGCTGCAATACTCAGATCACCCCCGAGCCGGAAGTCATGGGTAAAAAAAGATTCCAAACCTCTCTGGGTGCGAACGACGACAATGATTTCAGAGGAACTTCCCCCCAATTGAAAACCAAAACTTCCCTCTACCATATCGTAAAAGGCCGGTTGGGACCAGTTGTGACCGTCCCGAACGAGTAACACCCCCCTCCCACCCGCAGCGCCAAAAATAAACGCTCCCTTGAGGTATTCAGGCACAATAAAAATGGCTCTGGCATCCTTTACATGATCACGAAACCATTCATTCTCTGCGGCCAAATTGATGATCGTCATTTCCGCCTTATCCACCAATTGTTGCTCATCAGCCGCCCACGCAGATATAGAGGGTATGGTGATCAGGATACTGACCATCGAAATGAGGAACCAGAACTGATATTGCCTAAGTCTCATCCAACATTTATCGGTATTTGACATGATGACCTACCTAGCTTAGTGGTTCTGAAAAAAGTTAAAGACTGAGAATCTCTTGTTATCTTCATGTGTCAATAGTCATTTCATTGAGAAACGACTTCTCCCTACAGGATGGTTTCCTTGGGAAATATTTCTTTTTTTACCCTTTCCCTGGTCTTTTGGTAATCCCACTCTGAAGAAAAGGGGCGCCATCCAAAACCATCCAATACAGCATGGATACTCACCCTGAGAGCTTTCATTGGATCTTGAATTCCCAAGGCTGTTAATGGAGCATCGGAACTCATGAGAACATACGCCCCAAACGCCCCGGTCCATATTCCAAATACAATTTCCTCGGGCGATATTCCGGGAACACCTTCGAAATCGCCTTGCGCCAAACCATCTCTTACCACCCCACTCACGATACTCATCGATTGTTGTTCACATGCCTCGAGTTGCCTTCGCAACTCAATTGATCCCTTTGCCCGAATGGATTCATTTAAGATGAGTAATTCTGTTTTAAAGTGATCCGGGTAAAGTCGCACAAATAATTCGTAAGCTTCCGCCAACGCAATAACCCTTTCCCGCGATTTACCGGAAAACATGGCAGCTCTCTGAAAAAACTCTGCCTGTTTCCGATTAAATTGAAGAGCTAAGGCCAATAAAATTTCTTCTTTACTGGAAAAGTGCTGATAAATGGTCCCCTTAGAATATTCTATTTCCTTAGCGATTAAGTCCATCGTCACGCCCAAATAACCAACTTTCAACATCAACCTTTGAGCTGTTTCCAAAATAAGTTCTTCTCGTTGGGCAAATTCCCTTTTTTTTCTTGCCAGTGTAGACATTGCACGCATTTTAACTATTCGTCAAATTTTGTCAATAATTTAATTTTCGCGGCAATGCTTCCCAGCACCAATTATCAGAAACTATGCATTGGCTAGAAGTGTCAATTTTGTGGACACGGTATAAGATTAGTCATTATTTCACCAAAACCTGAAAATAGAGGAGTTTTTGCTCAAACTACCGCCAAAGATTGTCTACACCGTTAACAATACCATGGATATTCCAATCAGGAGAGATTGGGTGTATGCAAAGAGGCCGATGACTGGCATGAAAAATTATCTTCTAAATCAATAAGATTCGAGGGTTTGAATCTTCGTCCCCTTAAAAGTTTTTTTTGGCACCCCCTTTGCTTCATATATTTTAGGCACCACATTTATCCTATTTAGGGGTGATCAAAATGAATACCAACATATACATAATCGCTGTGAGTTTCGCGGCAATCACTCTGTTAGTGGGAGGATGGGGGGAATTTCCGATGAAGGATGTGGGAGGACCAACAGGCTCCGCCCCCTCAAACGTAGCCCAGCTCCCGGCCAAAGCCAAATCAACGGGTACAGGAAAACCCTTTTCCTACCAGGTACCCGTGTATAAACCTCCAAAAGGAATTGGCAAACCTGGGGGAAGAGTCGGAGGAGGCACCCGCGGAGATGAATCGGTGACCCTCTTTGCCTTGGTCCCGGATCATTTGGGCTTGACGATCAACCCTCAGCCGACCCTCTACTGGTATCTTTCCGAACCGGCACCGTATCCGCTCATCCTCACCGTGAATGAGGACACCCGGGCGAAACCTATTTTGGAAACCATACTCGGGGCTCCTCCCAAAGCGGGGATTTACTCTGTTCCACTCAAAGCTTTTGATATCACTCTTGAAATGGACACCGAATATCAATGGTTTGTGAGTCTGACTATGGACCCGAACAGTCAATCTAAAGATATTGTCGCTGGGGGTATGATCAAACGGATTGTGCCCAGCGAGGAGTTAAGGCAAAAATTAAAAAACGCCAGGCCTGAACAAGTGACCGCTATCTATTCAGAAGAGGGGCTTTGGTATGATGCTTTGGCGTCCATTTCCAATTTATGTGAGACCAGTCCAAAGGCCAACCATTACTGTGTAGGGCGAAGAGAGTTATTGGAGCAAGTCGATTTGTCATTAGGCATCATGGAAATCGCCAAAGCTGAGGAAGCTATTCTTGTTCCTCAAGGTACACTATCTCCACCATCACCCGCTCCCTGAAAAAGGCGGTTCAGATGGAAAAGCTTCGTAATCCTGTTTTAGAAATTGGTAGGCCTCGATGATGCGACGCAGTTCCGGCTCAGAGCTTCGATCTCCATTCCGGATATCCGGATGGATCTTTTTGACTCGCTGACGGAAGGCTCGCGTCACCGATGGCATTGGGCTCCCGAATTCCACGCCCAAAGCCTTGTAGGCTTCTACTGCTGAGTTAATTTCTCCCTTCCGTTCGGTGGAATCGTTTCCTCCGCCGCCGGCCGTCTTAAAGAAGTTAAAGAGATTAATTTTTCGTCGTCGTCTCCGGGGACGTTGTCGAATCTCGCTATCAAATTCATCAAAGCGGTCCTCAATAAACTCTAATCGAGATTCCAACCGTTGAGCGGCGCTGAATTCGTGCACTTCTTCCAAATCTGCTTCGATGAGATGGAGCATACGGTCCACTTCTCCAAGTCCCTGCTCCACTCGCAAATAGGAATCCACCCGATCATGAAACATGGTGTCAATGGCGAAATCCAGGCTTTCCTCGGTTTTCACGCGCAGTTCCGTGATGCGTTTGTTCATCCCTACCACGAATCGTCGGCGGCTCTTTTCATTCAGGGCCATAATGGTCGGTTACTTTAATTCTTTAATCCCCTCGTCCCACCGCGTCAAAAATCATACCATAATTCGAGGAGGTCATGCTGCCAATGCCCCCTTGGCTAAAGGTCCGTCAAAGGTTTCATTGCCCGTTACGGGTTCCCATGGTATTCTGCGCGTTTACGTAATTCGAGGACAGACCTCGATGTTGATCATGGTCATTTCTTTAAGGAGGTTTTCATGCGAGTTATTTTCCTGCTAACCGCACTATTCATGATGACGACATCACTGAATCCTGATTTTTCATGGGCCGTCAATCCAACGGGATACGGTCAAGCCGGAGGCGAATTTGACATTAAGGTGAAACGGGTTCCAACTTCCGAACTCGCCAAAGCCAAGGCGGTTAAATCACCTATTCAGGCCACGCCTGAAGTCCTGGCTGAGGGAAAAGAAATTTTTCTTGGACGGGGCGGATGCATCAGTTGTCATGGGGCTGAAGGTAAAGGAGATGGGGCAGCCGCCAGCAATCTCCCCATTCAACCACGGAATTTCACGAATCCGAAATTTAAGAAATACCGTACGCCTGGTGAGCTCATGTGGGTTCTGAAGAACGGTAGCATGGGACAATCCGGAAAGGTCCCGGGAACGGGAATGCTTCCTGTCGTCCAACCTAAAGGATTTATTTCTGAAGAGGATGGCTGGAAAGTGCTGTTATATGAACTGAGCTTGGGGCAGTAGGGTGGACACGGCCCACCCTACGTCTCAGCCTAACCGGTTGATTCACGAAACTAGTCCCTACCTCCTCCAACACGCCTATAATCCTGTGGACTGGTATCCCTGGGGCCAGGAAGCCCTGCAACGGGCGAAGGAGGAAGATAAACCCATTCTTCTCTCAATTGGGTATTCCGCTTGCCATTGGTGTCATGTCATGGAACATGAATCGTTTGAAAATGAGAAGATTGCTGATCTTATGAATCGGTATTTCATTAACGTCAAGGTAGACCGTGAGGAACGACCTGATCTGGACGAGATTTACATGCAAGCGACGGTTGCCATGAACCAAGGACATGGGGGATGGCCCATGACGGTCTTCTTGACCCCTAACCAAGAGCCGATCTTCGCGGGGACCTACTTTCCCCCGACAGATCGCTGGGGAAGGCCAGGGTTTTCCACCATTCTTGAAAACATTGGTGAGGCATGGTCCAAAGACCAGTCGAATATCATCCAGCAAGCCGCCCGATTTACCTCTCGGCTCCGAAATTCCGTCCAGACCACTTCTCCTTTGGCGGTTGGAAAAGCTGAGATACAATCGGCGGTTCAAGATTTCGCCAACGATTTCGATGCCCGTTATGGGGGATTTGGCCGTGCCCCGAAATTCCCTCCGGCCACGGGGCTCTCCTTTCTCTTACGGCAGTATTCCATGACTCAGGATCAGCAGACCCTCGCTATGGTGTGCAAAACACTGGACGGTATGGCTGCCGGAGGTCTGTACGATCAAATCGGTGGAGGGTTTGCTCGCTACTCGACTGACGAACGATGGCTCGTTCCGCACTTTGAGAAAATGCTTTATGACAATGCGCTACTAGCCCGGACTTATGTTGAGGCCTTTCAGGTCACCGGCAATTCCACGTATCGCCGAATAGCCACAGAGACCCTCGATTATATCCTTCGCGAAATGACCTCGCCGGAAGGGAGCTTTTATTCCGCCACTGATGCAGATTCCGAAGGGGTCGAAGGCAAATTTTTTGTGTGGACGCCGGACCAAATTCGGGAAGTGGTGGAATCCGAAGAAGACGCAAGACGGTTTTGTGCCTTTTACGACATCACCCCGGAGGGGAATTGGGAACACCAGAGTATCCCTCAGACCCCCAGGTCAATCGAACAAGTGGCGCAAGAGGTTGGATGCACCCCGGATGAACTTCAACAGACACTCGATCGCGTGCGACCTTTGGTCTACCAGTCTCGGCTCCAGCGCGTTCATCCCGGGTTGGATGATAAGGTCATCACCGCTTGGAACGGCATGATGATTGGGGCCATGGCTGAAGCTGGCCGGGTGTTAGGCATCCAACGATATGTAGACGGAGCCATTCGAGCCGCAGATTTCCTCCTTGACACGCTGGCTCGCCCGGAAAGCCGCTTGTACCGTACCTATCGAGGCGGAAAGGCTCATCTTGAAGGGTGCCTAGAAGACTACGCCTATCTTTCCGAGGCCCTCATTGATCTCTATGAATCCAGTGGGGAAGAACGCTACCTCCATGAAGCCGTCTGCCTCGCGGAACGTATCCTTGAAGATTTTGTCGATCACGACCATGGCGGGTTTTTCACCACCGGCAAGGACCATGAATCGTTGATACTTCGAAGTCGTGAAGGGCCGGATGGGGCCACCCCGAGCAGCAATTCCGTCGCCGCTTCTGCGATGGCCCGCCTGTCCTTTCATTTTGGACGCGAGGATTTCCGGGAAGCTGCCACAAAAGCGATTCGAGCCTATGGACAACAGATTACTCAGATCCCCCGCGGGTTTCCCAAAGGACTCATGGTTGTCGATCTGCTCTTGAACGGCCCCATTGAACTTGCCCTGGTCGGCCAAACGGGTGATGAACGATACGAGCAATTGCAGTTCGAGGTCAATCAACGTTTTATTCCTAACCGCATCATTGCTTATCGGAACGACCAGGCCACAGAATCGACCCATCCACTGTTAAACGGAAAAGATTTGGTCAACGGAAAGGCTGCCCTCTACATCTGTCGTCACTTTACCTGTGATGCGCCGATCACCGATCCCGCATCCGTCGGAGCCGCCCTTGCCGATCAACCATCCTCACCACCGCAATCCACTTCCAAGCCCACTGCCACATTGACGGGTAGCGGATCACGTGGGAAGGCCACTCCGGGGGGAACAGGAGGGTATGTCGCCAGAATCCTCGCCAGCTCTCTCAATTCGCGACCTTCCGCTGAGGGTTATACCTCATTCGGCTCCACGGGGCTAACCACATCACGAATCGGCTTTGGGGGGTATCGGATAGACTCTGATGTGGAGGAACACCGTGAGGCACTGAGCAAGGCCCTTCGGGAAGGCTGCAATCTTATCGATACATCAACGAACTATGCTGACGGGGGAAGCGAACGGCTGGTCGGACGGGTTTTGGCGGATCTCTTCAAACATCAGCACGTCACCAGAGAAGAAGTTATTGTTGTGTCGAAAATCGGCTATATCCAGGGCCAGAACCTTAAAAAAGCGGAAGCCCGAGAGAAGGCAGGTCACCCTTTCCCGGAAATCGTGAAATACGGAGACGGCATCTGGCACGGCATGCACCCGGAGTTTCTTGATGAGCAGCTCACCCTCTCACTTGATCGTCTTGGACTCGCCACCTTAGATGTCTGTTTATTGCACAATCCGGAATATTTTCTTTCAGACGCCAAGAATCGACAATTATCCATTGACTCCGAGACCCTAAATGAACAACGAACGGAATTTTACCGGCGACTGCAACAAGCGTTTCTCTATTTCGAATCGCAAATTGATGCGGGAAGAATCCAATTTTTCGGCGTCTCTTCAAACACCTGCACCGCCAAACCCGACGACCCCGAATCCACTTCCCTTTCTCGAATGTTGGAGGCCGCTCAAAGGGCGGCCCAAGAGGCCGGCAAGGACACTCATCATTTTCGGGTTCTGCAACTGCCCATGAACCTTTTTGAATCCGGTGCACTCCTCACTCCCAATACGGGCCCTGACCAACGCCAGACTGTCTTAGAATTGGCCGAGCAAGAAAATGTGGCCATTCTCGTCAATCGCCCCCTCAATGCCATCCCCAGTAAAGGTAGCGGAATCATCCGTCTTGCTGATCCTCAAGCTGAGCCGCCGGATACGACATTTGAAATTCAGCAATCCAAAGTCCAAACCTTGGAGGAGGAGTATAAAAACAATCTGGCGCCCCATGTCCCCCACTCCGGCAAAGGCATTCCACCAATGGAATACTTCACCTGGGCGGAGGAATTCAAACGGCTACGACCCGCTGTACAAAATGTGGAACATTGGGATCAAATTGAATCCCAAATGATTGCCCCCCACGCCAACCAAGTCTTTCAAGTGTTAACCAGACATTTCTCCAACTCCAAAGAAAAAGAAACGGCGTGGGAAAAGTGGCGGGAACAGTACGTTCCCGAGTTTCTCTCTCTCCTGAGAATCCTGCGCAGGGAAGCCGCTGAAAAGAGTGCCCAAAAGATTCAGGGGCTCCGAGACGTCATTGATCCGCTCCTTCCTGAATCCAAACGAGACGAACCCTTTTCGCGTAAAGCTCTCTGGGTCCTCACCAGCACCCCCGGTGTAACCAGTGTCTTGAATGGGATCCGCAAACCGGCGTATGTCGAGGACTCCCTCACTGTTCTGCAGTGGGAACCAACCCTGAAGACCCATTCAATTTTAGAAGCCTTCCGCCAAGAATAAGCTTCAGAATACAGACGGGGATTTCTCGCCCCATTGTTCTGATCAGACGCCAATCAACACCCTGCTTCTTTAAATCCAGTCACCCAATATTCTTTTAAAATTTTTCAATTCAGTTTCAATTGTCAAACCATCAATTGTCACAGGTTTCAATAATTGCGCTTGAGCGGTTTGGATGGACAGATCGGGTGAATGTAGCGAGGCCGTGACCCACACCGCCCCATCTTGATCGGTTCGATAAATGGGAATACCCTTTTCCCGATAGGCGTCCAACACAGCGGGAATTGGATGACCATACCGATTATGCCGGCCAGCCGAAATCACCACGGCCTCTGCATTCAATTGATTGATCCACTCACGATTCAATGAACTTTTCGCACCATGATGGGGCACCTTGATGACCTGGGCTGTACGATGGGGCACCTTGACGACCTGGGCTGTACGATGATGCGGCAATTGATTTAGACGCCCAAGAGCCTCCCGTTCAGCATCAGCCGTAAACAGAAATGAATGGACGCCACAGTCGAGTTCCGTGACTACCGACTGATTGTTAAGATCACTCCCACCTTGAGAGGAGTTGCGAAAACCGGGATTTGAATTGCCCGCAAAAGGAGGATTCAATACCGTCAACCGACAGGGCCCTGCCCTCGTGATTTCCTTCCCTTTCCATGCGACCTGTTCTTTAAGCCCGACCTCTTGAATGGCCTCCTGCACTCGTTGAAAAAATACATTTTCTCGAGTGACCCCGTTGCTCCAATAGCGACCAACTTGAAATTTCTTAATCACCCACGACAGCCCTCCCATGTGGTCCCACTGAGGATGAGTCGCAATAACATGGTCGATTCTCCGAATACCTTGATCCCACAAAAACGGACCAACCACGGCCTGGCCCATGTCCAATTTCGAATACGAGGCCCCGGCATCAATCAACACGACCTGGCCATCAGGCAGTTCGATGACGGTGGCATCACCCTGACCCACATCTAAAAAGGTAACTCGCACCGTGTCGTGATCCCATTCAAGCCTTGGAGACCAAAACCACAAAATGAGAATCATCACCACACCCATGACACAACTCCATCGAAGTCTCAATCGATTGACATTCATCAATCCTGTGACAAGGAGCCCATAAAACACCAGCATGGTGACGATGGCAGGTGAGGCGACGTGCCATTCGGTCCATGGAAGTTTGGCAAACAGCTGGACGATCCTGGTCAACCCTTCCAAAACTGTTTGATTGAGGACTCCAAGAGGAAGGGAATCCGCTCCTGTCAGCAAGACGATCACCGCTGAAACCAACCCCAGGGGCACGACGACAAATCCAACATAGGGGACCACAAAAAAGTTGGCGAGCAGACCCATCCACGCAATCTGGTTAAAGTGATAGGCGACGATCGGCACAGTCGCCAGGGTGACGGCAAGGGAAACCCACCAGGTATTGTTGATCCATCGGCCCATCGTCCGGGAAATTGAATTCTTGACTGGATTCGTGTCCTCATTCTCTTGAGAGAATTGTTGAAACGCTTTGATGACTAAGGCAATCGCCAGTACTGAGATATAGGAAAGTTGAAAGGAAATCTCATAAAGAGCCTGTGGGTGATAGACCAGCACTATCACCGCTGCCAGAAGCAGAAACATCAAGACATTCTGTTCCCGTCCCAGCCAGACCGCCAGCAAGAATAACAGGATCATGATCCAGGATCGCACTGTCGCGATTTCTGCACCCGCCAACAATGTATAAAATGAGACCAGTGGGAGGGTGGCCAAGACGGCAAGACGGGTGGCGGTGATTCGAATGGACAACCAAGCCAGCCAGTGTCCCGGCAAACGCAACACCAGCCCCTTGACCAAAACAAATGTCAGAAACGCGATCAGTCCGAGGTGAGACCCTGAGATGGATATGATATGGACCGTCCCCGTGTCCATAAAGGCTTCCCTGATTTCTTGCGAAATGAATCCCTGCTCTCCAAGCACCATTCCTAAAAACAGGCCGAGCGAGGGATCATCTAAAGTGTCGACGGCAGCTTGCTGGACCTGACCACGCCATTGATCAATGCTATTCCAAAACTTCATCCAAACCGATGAGGAGGCAGGATTCATTATCTTCACTTGATCTGATCCGGAGACCGTGGCGACTGCCTGGATACCTTTTCGCTCCAGGTAGGCTCCATAGTGAAATCCCCCAGGGTTGATGGTGCCAAACGGTCGACGTACTCGAGCGGAAAATTGAATTTGGTCTCCTTGATAAACGGCGCGATCTGGATTTCGCCATGTGACTAAAAGATTTCCAGCCGCTGAGGTGGGTGTATGGTTGTGCGTCACATGAGAAACGTCAGCCACCATCACCACTCGATCGGATGTCCGTCGAACCGGCTGAATAACCGATCCCGTCACGTTCATTGGCCGGGGGCCTATCCATCGTTCCAGGTCAGCCTGGTTGTGCATCCAGGTCGCACCCGTCCAATACACCATTCCACAAATCATGCTGCAAAAGACAAGAACACCCTGTTTGGCACTCAGCCGGTTAGACCACTCCAACCAGCTGAACATGATCCCCGCTGCACCGATGAGGAGAAAGATGGAAAATGGGAAGAACGGAAGGTAGGAACCGATCCAGAGTCCAATCAGAAAGCCTAAGGCAGGAAAGGCAATCACATTCGGAAAATGACCTCAGGAGCGGCTAAATGCTGTTGCACACCCGAACACCATAGAGAAATGGTGGCAAACGACTCGGGAGATGGGTTCGGGATTACAAGTCTCTTTTAAAGGACTTTTCGGTTTTTGGACTCCTAAACTTTAGACTTTTTCTTCGTCCGGCGTTGTTGCACAATTGGCCAGTGATAGTGGGTGTCGTTACAATGGCTCATGGCACACAACGCATACACCTTCCGATACCGTGTTCGTAACTAGCCCCATTATAATCAGGCCCTCATTGCTCGGAGCGGAATTACCTTCTGGATCGACGAAGCTGCCCTGACGACGTGGCGAAACACCGAGACTCGCCTTGGGTCTGGTGCCCCTAGGATCTACTCAGATACGGCGATTCACTGCGCGGTCGTCGTCAAAAGCGTGTATCGCCTGAGCCTGCGAGCTGCTCAAGGGTTTGTGTCTTCAGTGCTGAGTCTCATGAGCCTCGACCTGCCGGAGCCGAACTATAGCACAGTGTGTCGGCGACAAGCCGCACTCACAGTCCCACTCTCTCTATCCTCAATAAGCTGGCCTCGTCACATCGTTATTGATGCCACCGGTCTTCGGGTCTACGGAGCCGGGGAGTGGCACGTTCAAAAGCATCGAGGCGGTCAACGCCGTCTCTGGCGAAAACTCCACCTGGGAGTCGATGAACACACGAAAGAGATTGTGGCCGTGGAGATTACCTCAAGCCACGTGCATGATAGCCAGATGCTTCCATCGTTGTTGAAGCAGATTCACGGGAAGGTAGGTCAGGTCTCGGGCGATGGGGCCT
>CP070743.1:2261155-2277711 GCA_020348185.1 Nitrospirota bacterium | reverse complement strand
AATTGGTCATAGCAACAAATACGGTGGCTGGAATGCAATCCGGCCTTATTTTCGGACATGCCGGGCTGGTGGACGAACTCGTCACCAGAATTCGTGGTGAAATGGGAGAGGAGGCCTTTGCCGTTGCCACGGGTGGTTGGGCTTCAGTGATCGCTCCCATATCTCGCACCATTCAAGAAGTTAGACCAAATCTTACTCTGGAAGGGTTAGAATTACTCTATCGACGACTGAATTCGCATTGTGGATAACTCCTCCCAATTTTAGGCAACCCAACAACTTAAAAGTACATGAATTTTTGCCTGATGGGTTGACTTCATCCTTACTATGACTATCTAAGGCACAAATCGTGAACTATTAGCCAATTGCCCATGGTGGTTTGTTCGGACCCAGACATTCTTAATTTTTCATAGGTTTGGATTTAATGGAAGAAAACTTAGAAAATGAAAATTCACTGTCCTCTGGTGTGGAATCCGTGAGTTCTAGTGAGCCAAGTAGCGAGGCACCTCCCCAAGGTGAGGAGGATGGAGGGGACGAACTGGATAGCGTTAGGCGTGAGCTTGATACCAAAATAGATGAAGTCAAGACCTTAAACGACAAGTACCTTCGATTGGCAGCAGAATTTGATAATTACAAACGAAGGGCCCAGCGGGATCAAAGCGATGGCATCCGATTCGCCAATGAAAAAATTTTCAAGGATCTTCTGCCGATCATCGATAACCTTGAGCGTGCAATCCAATGTGGTTCAGATCAAACGGGGAACGGAGGGTTACTCGAAGGGGTAGAATTAACCTACAAACAATTTTTGGAAACCTTAACAAAATTCGGAGTTCGTCAGATTTCGAGTGTGGGAGAATTATTTGATCCAGCCATGCATCAGGCTGTGGCCCAGGTTGAATCAGAAACGGCAAAACCCAATACGATTGTTGAAGAGTTTCAGAAAGGATACTTTCTCCATGAACGTATCCTTCGCCCAGCTATGGTCACGGTTGCGAAAGATAAACCTGCTGAAGGCACCTCGCCTTCACTTGATTAGGCTTGTCATGAGGAAGGAGCTAAAGGATGAGTAAGATTATTGGTATTGATTTGGGAACCACAAACTCGTGTGTAGCTGTCATCAGTGGTGGGGATCCCAATGTGATCGCAAATTCTGAGGGAGGACGGACTACTCCTTCTGTGGTCGCGGTGAACGATAAAGGGGAACGCTTGGTGGGTCAAATCGCCAAGCGGCAAGCCATCACCAACCCTGAAAATACAATATTTTCAGTTAAACGATTAATGGGCCGTAAATTTTCGTCTCCGCAAGTAAAAGATGCGCTCCAACGCCTCCCGTATAAAATTCACGAGGCTTCAAATGGGGACGTCAATGTCGAAATCCGGGGAAAGCAATACAGTCCCCCGGAAGTTTCCGCAATGATCCTTCAAAAAATGAGACAAACCGCTGAGGATTACCTCGGGGAAAAAGTGACTGATGCCGTCATTACCGTTCCTGCCTACTTTGATGACAGTCAGCGACAAGCCACGAAGGATGCCGGGCAAATTGCCGGGCTGAATGTGCTTCGAATTATTAACGAACCAACAGCGGCTTCATTGGCCTATGGACTTGATAAGAAAAAAGATGAACGGATTGCGGTGTATGACCTCGGGGGTGGCACCTTTGATATTTCCGTTTTGGAAATCGGTGAAGGGGTATTTGAGGTGAAATCCACCAATGGAGATACGTACCTTGGTGGCGACGACTTTGATCTTCGGATTATCGACTGGCTGGTTGATGAGTTCAAGAAAGACCAGGGCATTGATCTCCGAAACGACCGCATGGCCCTTCAACGGCTCAAAGAAGCGGCTGAACGGGCGAAGATCGAGCTATCCGCTTCGCAGGAATCAGAAATCAACCTGCCGTTTATCACAGCTGACGCCAGTGGGCCTAAACATTTGGTCATCAAATTGACCAGGGCGAAGTTAGAACAATTGGTCGATGATCTCATTCAACGAACGATTGAACCCTGTAAAAAAGCCTTATCGGATGCAGGCATTTCGGCTGGTGATATCGATGAGATGGTTTTAGTGGGTGGGATGACCAGAATGCCGAAGGTCATCGAACGGGTCAAAGAGTTTTTTGGGAAGGAACCCCATCGTGGGGTAAATCCTGATGAAGTCGTCTCTATCGGTGCTGCCATCCAGGGAGGGGTCCTCAAAGGAGACGTCAAGGATGTCTTACTCTTGGATGTGACACCCCTTTCCTTGGGAATCGAGACTCTTGGGGGTATCTTCACCCGTCTCATAGACCGCAATACCACCATCCCCACGAAAAAAAGTCAAATTTTCTCCACCGCCGCGGATAATCAAACCGCAGTGACGATTCGGGTATTTCAAGGCGAACGAGAAATGGCCAATGATAACAAGCTCCTGGGGCAATTCGACCTGGTGGGCCTTCCCCCCGCCCCTCGTGGGATGCCCCAAATCGATGTGGTCTTTGATATCGACGCGAATGGAATCGTCCATGTCGCAGCCAAGGATATGGCCACACAAAAAGAGCAATCAATCAAAATTACGGCATCTAGCGGGCTCAGTAAAGAAGAAGTTGATAATCTGGTGAAGGAGGCCCAGGCGCATACCGAAGAAGACAAAAAGAGACGGGAAATCGTTGAGCTAAAAAATCAAGCTGATACGCTTATCTATAGTACGGAAAAGAATCTATCTGAGCACGGCGATAAGGTTGAAGAAGAGGATAAAACCAAAATCAATCAAGCCATCGCAGATTTACGAAAGGCCTTAGAGGGAGCGGACCCCGAACCCATTAACACCGCCATGCAAGGTTTAACGACCGCTTCACATAAATTGGCTGAAGAAATGTATAAGAAAGCCTCCGCTGAGGCGGCAGCATCGGGAAGCGGGGAACAACAGGCTCCTTCCGGCAATGGAGAATCATCGACTTCTGAAGAAAAGGTGGTCGATGCCGAGTTTGAAGAAGTTGATAAAGAGAAAAAATAAGTTCCGTCACACAGAGGAGAGAGACCATGGCTCGCAGCGTTACAGAGGATTTTATTAATGTGCTCAATATTTTTTGGCATAAATGATGGCGCACACTGAAAAACGTGATTACTATGAGGTCCTTGGGGTAGATCGAAACGCCTCAGACGATGACATCAAAAAAGCCTTCCGGAAACTGGCCCGCCAGCATCATCCTGATCTGCATGCTGATTCAGGCAAGAAGAAATCTGCTGAAGAAAAATTCAAGGAAGCCGGCGAAGCTTACGAAGTCCTCAGCGATCCCGATAGGAGAAAAAAATACGATATGTTCGGCCATGCGGGAGCCGGGCAAGGTTTTGGCGGACAGGAGGGATTTGATTTTGGTCGAGGGTTTGGGGATATCTTCGGGGATATTTTTGAAGACTTCTTCGGTGGTGGACGAGGCCGATCTCGGGCAGAAGCCGGCTCTGATTTACAATATAACTTAGAACTCGCGTTCGAAGAAGCCATCACTGGCAAAGAAGCGAAACTGAAGGTTCCCAGGTGGGAAATTTGTGAACCCTGCCAGGGCAGCGGTGCCCGCTCAGAGAAAGGGGTCAAAACCTGTCCATCCTGTCGTGGGATCGGGAATGTTCGCCTTCAGCAAGGGTTTTTTACCATCAACCGTCCCTGCGGCCAATGTCAGGGGGCAGGTCAAATCATCTCTGAACCCTGCACAACCTGTCGTGGACAACGAAGAGTCTATAAAGAGCGCACACTTTCCGTCACCATACCCGGAGGAGTCGAAACCGGAATGCGGTTGCGTTTATCCCATGAAGGAGAGCATGGCAGTAATGGTGGTCCTCCCGGGGATTTGTATGTCGCCATTACGGTAAAGCCGCATTCGCATTTTATTCGAAAAGGCAATGATATTCTTTACGATCTCAAGCTACCCTTTGTGGCGGCAATTCTGGGCGGAAAAGTTGAAGTTCCCACTCTCAAGGGAACCACAGTGGTAAAAATTCCTGAAGGAACCCAACATGACAAGATTCTTCGGTTAAAGGGGTTGGGAGCGCCTGATATTAAACGCAAACAGCCTGGCGATCAGCTCGTTCGCATCAATATTCAACTACCGACCAAACTCACCCCTCGCCAAAAAGAACTCCTCACCGCTTTCGCCAACGAAGGTGGCATGTCACCAGACGGCCAGGGCGAGGGGATATTTGATAAAGTCAAAAATCTCTTCGACTGAGCGAAGCGCATCTCAGATTTCAAATCTCATATCTCAAAAATCCAAATATCTCAAAACTGAGATTTGAGATCTGAAATTTGAAATCGACCCCATGCCTATTTTTTTTATAAGTTCGACTGACATTCAGGGATCCGTCGTTTCCCTGTCACCTCCGCTTTCTCTCCATCTTTCTAAAAGTTTGCGTGTTCAGCCAGGTCAAACCATAGTCCTGGGAGATGAGCAACGGCGTCGACACAGGGCTACTGTGCGACAGATCGAGAAAGGGGAGCTGGTCGCGGAAATTCAAGACACTCAGTGCGGACCGGGTCCGGAGGTGCCACCAATTATTCTGGGTCAATCGATATTGAAAGGCGAGAAAATGACCTCCGTCGTTCAAAAAGGCACAGAATTGGGAGTGACCTGCATCGTCCCCTTATTGTCCGAACGAGTGATACCACGTCTTAGTTCGGCACCAGCCAAACGCCATCAGGAACGATGGCAAAGAATAGCTTTGGAGGCCGCACAACAGTCAGAACGGTGGGAGGTTCCAACGGTTGGTGCAGTTCAATCATTTGGGGAATTTTGTGGCGCAATGTGCCCCAAGGAATATTCTCTCATCCTTGTTGAGCGCGACCCGCAGACATCACTCCATTCAATCCCACTCCCCACTCAATGGGAAGGTTGCCTTACGCTTCTTGTTGGTCCGGAAGGAGGATGGACCGGACCCGAATTAACCGAAGCAGAAAAAAAAGGATGTCAGAAGGTTTCACTGGGGGCGAGAATATTGCGTGCCGAGACAGCAACAATAGCGGCCCTGACAATACTACAAGCCCGATTGGGGCATTTAGGATAGCAGAATAATAACGTTTCGGGTTTCGGGTTAAAAAAGGAATAACTCTCTATTCCTCGAATATGAAATTTGAGTTCTGAGATGCACTTCACTCTGAGATTTGAAGTTTGAGATCTGAGATCCGAGCCCTTACGGGCTGGGCGAGGTCAGCTTAACAATCGTGCCGTGCTCGCCGACCACCCAGCCATTCGTGGGGTCGGGGAAGGAAAGTCCATACAGGGAGACATCGGTAATGGGATCGGATTCAACCCAGGTAAATCCCGCATCTTGCGTTACGAGAATGACCCCTCGCTCTCCGGCGATCCAACCCCTTAGGTTATCGGGGAAATGGATTTTAACTAAGTCCGGGGGTTTGATACAGGGGGCGCCACAAGGAAGGGTTCGATCTGCCCAGGTTTTCCCCCCGTTGAGGGTTTGAAATATTGACCCTTGGGTTCCCACAACCCAGCCAACAGATGAATCGGAAAATGAAAGGTCAAAAAACGTCGCCGGACTGTTCGTCTCCTGTTTTGCCCAATTTTTTCCTCCATCCGTCGTTGCGAGAATGACTCCCAGAGCTCCAACCACCCAACCAACCTTCTCATTCAAAAATTGAATACCAAAAAGATCGGCTGTCACCAAACTTGTCTGATCATCCCAATTTTGGCCCCCATCCTGGGTCTGAAGAATCATCCCACGAGAACCAACGATCCAACCTACAGAAGGGGTCAAAAAGAATACCCCATAAAGAGTCGAATTGGTCCCGCTAATCTGCGGTTTCCATTTCTTTCCGCCGTCCAACGAATGGAGGATCATTCCATTTTGACCAACGACCCAGCCATGTCGGTCATCAACAAAGGTTAAGGCCGTGAGCAAGACATTGGTGCGACGCGGAAGAGAAGACCATTGTTTCCCGCCATCCATGGTTTGTAGCATTGTTCCAGCCGCACCAACGGCCCATCCATTATTTCCATCTTGAAAGTGAATGTCTAATAGGGTCACTTTGGTTCCACTATCCTGGACATGGGTAGGAATGGTTAAATCAGCGGCTGGTGCCGTGACTACCCCCATTATTGAAGATAAAAGAACAACCCCAATGCCGAGTGTCGTTGATTTACAATGTTGGAAAAAAGAAGGCATGACTTTCCTTAATCCCGGCGTGGGTTCGGTATGTTGTAGTAATCTGGATCCGGCAGACCTCGTTTAAGAATGGTAAAAGGTCCACCAACGGCCGTCACATATTTTTTGGGAGTACAACACTCCCCATTTTCCAACATATCCCATGACCCCCGCTTGACCACAAGTTGGCCCTTGGTGAGATCCGGGTCAAAACCTTCCGGATTTCCAATTCCAAAGACCGGCCGCCTCGGAACTCTGACTCGTATTTCCGTATCTGTCCAAGAAACAACAAGCGAAGCAATCCCATTCAGGAGAACCTCAGTTCTTGAGACATCAGAGCCAAGCTCATAGTTTTTCCAATCATGGCCCTCCCGGTGTAAACTTAATCTCGTTGCCTCGGATATTTTCAAAAATTCTCCAAATCCGGATCCTTTGATCGTGACGATTTCGTCCAAGCCAGCTTCATGCGGAGAGTACGACTCTACCCGTGGCACTTCAACCCTAAATGTGTCAGCTTGAATTTTTAACACTTCTCGTTTTGCGCAACAGGTTCCATCGGAATTAGGAACCGTTGCTCCACGTTTTACGACAATAGGTCCGTTTTTGGCACTAAAGGGAATCCAAAAATCGATTTGATTATCAAGCCACCGATGAATGACGGCCGGCACACCGCCAATTTCCACACCATTGGACCCGACATTAAAATCAAAGGCGTATGCAGAGCTTCCACCTTCTGAAAATACTCCAAAATTTTTGCCCTTTATAGTCACCAGGGTTCCAATAGGTCCGCGTAATGGAGCGATATGCTCAATTTGACTGCTTAGAACCTCAAAATGAGCAACTGTGCGTTTTTCTCCGTTTCGATGAAGAACCACATCACCCGTTTTTGCATTAAACGGAACATGCACCACGATAGTCCGATTGGACCATTGAGCCATGGTAGCCAAGCTGCCGCCAATGGTCACAGCAGCGTCAGTCGGTTTCTGTTCCCCAAAATCCTGTCCCGAAAGCACAATTTTACTGCCTTTCGGTCCTTTAGTTGGCTGAACAGCTACTGGTGGAATGACCGTTAAGGGCATGGCATTGCTCACGACATAACTTACCGGTGCGCAACAGGAGCCATCGGGAAGAGGATCCGATGACGCTAATCGAACTTCCACGTTACCAGTCGTGGCATTGGCTGGAACGAAGACCTCTAATTTTTCAGGACGCCATTTTCGGATCTCCGCCCGAATGCCATTGATCAAAACTTGATTGACTCCAAACATCGTGTTGGGATCACGTGACCCCGCTGTACTGCCAAAATGTTTCCCATGAATAACAAGAGGAGAGCCTGCCTCAGCTTCAGGTGGGTCGAGTCGGGTGATCTGAACTTGTTGTATCGTAAACTCACCAGCCGACATCGGCGTTTGTCCATTGGTCACCCGGACCGGACCCGATGTGGCTTTTAGCGGGACTTTCACCATGATGAAATCGGGCTCCCATAGTTGTATAAGCGCTGGAACACCATTGAACTCAACCCCATTCACCTGTGTTGATTGGAATGGGCCAAAGTCCTGACCACTAATGGTCACGGTCGTGCCGGGAGGCCCAGCCTCGGGAAGAAGCTCGGCATACACGGAAGAAGTGATGTAAGTCATTAGAGCTATGGCAAAAAGACTAGGGAACAATTTGATCTTCATCATGACACATTCCTAAAAAATGTTCGTAATTTGACTCCTACAACTTCGAATAAGAAAACAACGGGAAGTACAACCTATTTCTGGAGATTTAAACCTTGTGGTGGGCCAATTTCACTCACAAATTTGACTAAAAGAAATATATCAAGCCATCTTTCAGGGAGTCAAATTAAGGTTTCAAGGCTTTGGACGTTGAGACTGGGTGACCGAGCCTATCCTTTGTTCAACGGTTTTAGCCGTTTCACGAACTTGAGTATCCGGATCACTTTGAGCCATTTGTAAGAGGCGGGAACGAGATTCTTCCACTCCAAAGCTGCCCATGGCTTCTATGGTCCGAATCCGCACTGCCGAATCTGGATGAGCAAGAAGTTGGGAGAGAACCGGGACAATGCGACGATCACTGGCTTCCACACAATCATCTATGGCCCGACGGATAGCCCGGTTTTTATAGAACACCCTATCCGAGTCCATGGTATGCAGATGCGACCCAGCATCTCGACCAATCGTACCTGATCTCCAGCCATCCGCATTTCCCTTCGAGAGAACGAGTTCAAGAGCATAAATCAACCCACCCCTTGGATCCAACCCCTTCTCTACATTTCCGCGAAGAATCTCTCCAACAAAAAAATAATACGGATTGGTTTGAAACTTATCGAGCGCATCAAGATAGGGAGGCGTCCCTGAAATTGAATTGATGGAAGATTCCGAGATATTCAGTTCCCATGATTCACCACTTGGAGGATTTTCCAACAGAAATGTCCCAAGAATGACGGTCCCGAAGGAATTAATATCATATTGTTCTCCCCTCTCCTCCTTATAGAGAACTTTGAGAGTTAATTGATGCGGGCTTTCCTGATTTCGAATGACTTTAAATCCCGTGGCGGCCAATTTTTTGATCATGGAGCCTTCCACATCCCAGTACAAACGCCCTCTGGTTTTCCAGGTTTTGGCCTCAACCTGAATATGAATAGTCGGAGCCTGGGGCCAGATATTTTCGGGATTCGCCTCTTTGGAGAGACCAAATCCAGGGAAACCACCAATCAGTAGAATAATCGTGAGAGTCAGAATGAGTGAACGCATGATCAATAATCTCTATCCATTACATAGCCAGTTTCTCAGCCAAGTCTGATTTTGTCTTTTTCGTACCGTTATCTGTTCCCAGTGCCTCCGTCATTCCTGCGAAAGCAGGAATCCAGACCATCGGTCATCAAGAGAAGAGGGAAGCCCCTACCAAAGCAACATTGGCTGGGTCCCTGCCTCCGCAGGGACGACGAATTTAACAACGCAAAGGCATTATACCTGACCATCTCATCAGGACGCTGGCAACTCGTAGACTTGTACAATCAATTCAAGCTCAATTGGAGCATGAAGAGGAAGTTCGGCAGCACCAAGGGCTAAACGAGCATGTCGTCCTCGTTCTTCAAACAGCTCAACCAATAAATCCGAGGCTCCGTTGATCACGGCCGGTTGCTCCACAAATCCAGGTGTGGACGCGACATGCCCTGTCAATCGAACAATTTTTCTCACGCGTTCAAAGGAACCTAATTCCTGCTGAATGATGGCCAAGCCATTCAGTAGTGCCTGACGTGCCGCTTCGTATCCTTGTTCAACAGAGAGGTTATGGCCAAGCTTCCCGGTCAAGCTCAGCTTTCCATCACGAAAAGGCAGCACGCCACTGACAAATAACAAGTCACCCGCCAGGCATGCCGGTATATACGTGGCAAGGGGCGTAGGGGGAGGGGGAAGTGTCAGCCTCAATCGGGCGAGTGTGTCAAGGACAGACATAGAAAGAGGCGTTAGGACGCTTGTTTCTTTCGGCTCCGCTGATATTTTTCAACCGCATGATTATGTTCCGCAAGTGTGGAGGAAAATTCATGGCTGCCATCATTACGGGAAACAAAATACACGAAGTCGGTGGGAGTGGGGAATAAGGCAGCACGAATTGCTTCCTCACCCGGATTGGCAATGGGTCCGGGAGGAAGACCCACCACCAAATAGGTATTATAGGGACTTTCCACCAACAAATCCTCTTTTCGGATATTGCCATCAAAATCTTTCAAGGCATAAATCACGGTCGGATCACTTTGAAGCGGAATGTTTTTTCGCAACCGATTATGAAACACTCCGGAAACCAAAGGTCGTTCCTGGGAAAGACCTGTTTCTTTTTCGATGACGGAGGCCAGGGTCAACACTTCCTGGACCGTCATGTCTAAGTCCCTCGTCCGAGCCAAAAGTGCTGGGGAAAACACTTCCCAGAAACGACGAACGAGGGTGTTGATAATCGCATCTGGAGAAGTCGGGCGTGAGAAAAAATACGTGTCCGGAAATAAGTACCCCTCTAACGAGGGAACTTGTAACTTCAAGCTCTTGATCAGGTTGGGATCTCGAGTGAGTCGAAGAAAGGCTGCCCGATCCGTCAATTCTTTGGCTGCCAGTAAATTGGCGATTTGCTCAATCGTGTAGCCTTCTGGAATCGTGACCGTATGATAATAGATCCGACCCTTAACCAGCTTGGACAAAATTTCCGTAGGCCGCATCCCAGCATGCAACTCGTATTCGCCCGGGATGATTTTTCTATCCTCACCTTTCAACCGAGCCATTCCACTAAAGAACCATTCATGAGCGATCAGGTTTTCCCTCCGAAGGCGATCGGCAATCTGATGAAACGACAACCCCTTAGGAATCTCAATGATTCGGGCTTGGGAAGATTCTCCAATGGGTTGATTCAGAAGCTGAAAAGTCATTCCACCAAGACCAGCTACCAGAAGAAGACTCGCAAAAACCTTTATTTCTGGACGCATAGCCGTTGGACTACCTTATTTGATTGTACGGAGATCCGGCCTGGCACCTGCAGGATGTGAACTCCCTTGGACGGTAATTTAGAAGGGTTGCAAGATGGACTAATTGAATGAATTTTATTGGCTCGGGTCTCTCCCACGACCCAACTTTTGTTCGACGAATTCAAAGGCCTTTCGAACGGCGCTCTCTAACTTTTCTGGTTGGCTACCTCCGGCCTGAGCCATCTCAGGCCGCCCTCCTCCTGAACCCCCAACTTCCTCTGCCATGTATTTGGCAAGATCTCCTGCCTTAATTCGAGAAATGAGGTCTTTCGTCACGATGACCAGGAGTGAAACTTTCTCTTCCTTCACCGAGGCCAAAACGAGCACCCCACTCGACAGGGTGTTTCGAACCTTATCCGATAAGGCCCGCAATTCCTGCATGGAGAGTCCATCCGTTCGGTGTACCTGAACGTGCACCCCCTGGATCTCTCGGGTGTCCACCAAGGCTTCGCCTTTCTCCTGTTCCAGGACCTTGAGCTTGAGGCGTTCGAGTTCCCGTTCGTTTTCTTTCATGAGTGAAAGCATCTTTTTCGTCTTACTGACCACCTCGCCTGGACTGGTTTTTAACAAAGCCGCCAGTTCCCGGATATTCGCATCAGCATGTTGAGCATGGCTCAAGGAGCGCATTCCTGTAAGCGCCTCAATCCGTCGGACGCCGGCCGCAACCCCCCCTTCAGACACGATGCGAAACTCACCGACTTCCCCGGTATGGGCACAATGAGTCCCACCACATAATTCCTTACTAAAGGACCCGATTCCCACCACCCGGACCTGGTCTCCATATTTATCGCCAAAAAAGGCCAACGCCCCGTTTCTAATCGCCTCATCCTGGTTCATGACTTGGGTTTGCACGGCCGTGTTGATTTGAATCTGCTCATTGACCAGGGACTCGATAGAATCGACATCGCGGGAGGACAGCGGTTTAAAATGCGCGAAATCAAATCGCAAACGATTCGGCGCCACCAGTGACCCATATTGTTTGACATGGGGACCTAACAAATCCCGCAAAGCGGCATGGACAAGGTGAGTGGCCGTATGATTCCGGGCAGCATCTTGCCGTGTGGACCGATTGACATTCGAATTCACAGGATCACCAACTTGTAATTGACCCTCGAGGACGACACCCTTATGCAAATACACCTCGACTCCAACTTTAGTAGTATCGCGAATCTGAACTCGACATGCCGGTCCGATGATGATTCCCTGATCACCGACTTGTCCTCCGCCTTCAGGGTAAAATGGAGTCTTGTCTAAGACCAACTCGATTTCGTCACCTTGCACAGCTTCTTTCACGGTTCGTTCATCCTTCAAAATGGCTTGGACTACGCCTTCTGCCGTACATCGGTCGTATCCGACAAACTGAGTCGGTTGAACCACCTTGTTGAGCTCGGAAATATAGGGTTTGGTTGTGGCAACAGAAAAGGTTGCCGACTTCCGGGCTCGCTCCCGCTGATCTTCCAGGGCCTCCTGGTAACCTTCATGGTCCAAACTGAGCCCTTCTTCTAGAGCGGCTTCTTCCACAAGGTCCAAGGGAAATCCATACGTGTCGTATAGTTTAAAAACCGATTCCCCTGAAAGAAGGAATTTCCCTTGCGCCTTAGCCTCACTGATCAAAGAGTCAAGCAGGGGAAGGCCCTGATCTAAGGTCCCAATAAACCGCTCCTCCTCTCCTTGCACAATTTCGGAAATCACGGAGGCAGCCTGTGGTAACTCAGGATATACCGGTCCCATCTGTTGAACCACAATATCAACCAGATCGTGCAAGAAGGGCTTTGAGACCCCCAATAACCGTCCGTAACGGGAGGCACGTCGCAAGATGCGACGAAGAACATACCCACGACCTTCATTTGAAGGCAAAATTCCATCTGCAATTAAAAAAGCAACGGCCCGGAGATGATCGGAGATGACCCGCATCGAACGATCCTCCCCCTGGGCACTCCCATAATGATGCCCCGTCCTTTCTCCAATGGCCTGCAAAATAGGTTGAAATAAATCGCTGTCATAATTTGAGGTGACTCCTTGAGCCACCGCGGCTAAGCGCTCGAGACCCATCCCCGTATCAATGCTGGGCCTGGGAAGGTCATGCAACATGCCGGACCTATCACGATCATACTGCATAAACACCAGGTTCCAAATTTCAAGGTACCGATCACAGTCGCATCCCACCCCGCACGTGGGTTTCCCACAGCTCAGGGCTTCACCTTGATCCAGATGAATTTCCGAACAGGGTCCACAGGGACCCGTATCGCCCATCTGCCAAAAATTATCCTTTTCACCAAGACGAACGATCCTCGCGATTGGCACACCGACTCGCCGTTGCCACAAGTCATACGCTTCATCATCCTCTCGATAGACCGTGACCCATAAACGATCAGCCGGGAGATTCACGACTTGAGTCAAATATTCCCAGCCAAAAACAATGGCCTCTTCCTTGAAGTAGTCTCCAAATGAAAAATTGCCCAGCATTTCAAAAAATGTGTGATGCCGGCTGGTGTAGCCAACATTTTCCAAATCATTATGCTTCCCGCCGGCACGCATACATTTTTGAATCGTGACCGCCCGGGTATAGGGACGAGTTTCCTCTCCCAGAAACACTCGCTTAAACTGATTCATCCCGGCGTTAGTAAAAAGGAGAGTCGGGTCTGCTTGAGGAATGAGAGGCGCACTAGGAACGGAGGTATGCCCGTTGTTGGTGAAATAATCTAAAAAGGATTGCCGAAGTTCTTTGGATTGCATCGTGATAGCGATCTGGGGTCTAGAGTTTAAGAGTTAAAAGGGTCAAAATGGTCGAAGAGTCGAAGAGGTCATAAATTGAAACGATTTCTTTTTTTAGACAATTGTACTTATTAGACTTTTTCTCCTTTTCCACCGCTTCGACCTTAAAAATTTCGAAACCCGAAACTTGAAACTCGGAACCGTTTTTAACTCCTTCGCCCTACAGGATTTTTTGGCCCTGCCTGCGGTTCGTTAGCCTTTTCTTTCCCTGGACGATGCAGGCCGGCCGCTTCACGGATCCGGTTTTCAATCTCATCGGCAATGTCCGGATTAGATTTCAGAAAACCTTTCACAGCTTCCCGCCCCTGCCCTAGCCGTTCATTTTTATAGGAGTACCAAGCGCCAGCCTTCTCAACAATTTTTCGATCCACACCTAAATCAACCAATTCGCCAACTTTGGATATACCTTCAGCAAACATGATATCGAACTCAGCCTGCTTAAAGGGAGGAGCGGTCTTGTTTTTGACCACCTTCACCCGGACCCGGCTACCTATGACATCCTGCCCTTCCTTAATCGATTCGGTGCGCCTAATCTCCAACCGCACCGAGGAGTAAAACTTTAAGGCATTTCCTCCAGTAGTCGTTTCAGGATTCCCAAACATGACGCCAATTTTCATTCGAATTTGGTTGATGAAAATGACCGTTGCATGTGACTTGGAAATAGCCCCGGTGAGCTTCCGAAGGGCCTGAGACATGAGCCGGGCCTGAAGACCCATATGCGAATCCCCCATTTCTCCCTCGATTTCGGCCCGGGGAACCAGCGCTGCAACGGAATCAATGACAATGATATCAAGCGCGCCACTTCGTACCAAGGTTTCGGCAATTTCCAACGCCTGCTCGCCGGTATCAGGTTGTGCAACGAGCAAGTCGTCGGTTTGAACGCCCAACTTCTTGGCATATCCCGTGTCCAGGGCATGTTCGGCATCAATAAAGCCGGCCGCCCCTCCTCCCTTCTGGGCCTCTGCAATCATATGAAGACAAAGAGTGGTTTTGCCCGAAGATTCCGGCCCATAGACCTCCACAACTCTTCCGCGGGGCATGCCCCCGATACCCAAAGCCAAATCTAACCCCAGGGATCCCGTAGGAATCACGGGAATATCCGTAGGAACCTCCACTCCGCCGAGCTTCATAATGGCCCCTTTCCCAAACTGTTTTTCAATTTGGGTCAAGGCCAGATCCAGCGCTTGCTTTCTTCCATCTTTTTCTGTTGTACGATCACTCATCATTATTCCTTGGTTGAATTTTTTAAAACATTTTTGCCACAAATCCTATCATACCGAACCGCTGTTGGGAGGTAAATATATGAAGATAGTTTCGGGTTTCGGGTTGTAGCTGCAGCATCTCATGCTGCCCTCGAACGATGAAAGGTTTTGGAGGGGCGTCATTTGGTGTCCCGAAGAGGCGCCATGAGATGGCGCGGCTACTTTCTGCCCCTTTCTTCAATTTTCCATTAATTGGATTTCTGCCAGCCGGTGATAGACGGCTCCGGTCGGCTTCAGTTCGCTGCGAAACAGACAAAGTTGATGAACCTGGAGCATCCCAAAGTACGTGTGTGGATCTAGGGTTTGTGATCTCGCAAGGGCCCTTCCAACTTCCCGGGACCCCTGTTTAATGCGAGCCAATGTCAGATGGCCGCGAAAACCCTTAGATTCGGAGGGAAATCCCAGGGGAATGAGAGCTTCTTCTACATGGGAAACCAGTCTCTGCAAGTCAGCTACCTGCCCGGAAACACCTGCCCATAACACTCGTGGCTGATTCATATTGGGAAAGCCTCCGACGCTTTCAACTTGGAGGGAAAACGGGGAGCAGTCTTTTATGCCATGTTCAACAGCCTGCTGAATGAAAGCTAGTTGCTCTTCGTCAACCTCCCCCAAAAACTTGACTGTCAAATGCAATGATTCAGGTCTGATCCAACCAATGGAAGGTAAATGATTTCGAACGCAATCTTGAAATTCCCGTAACGCGGATCGGACTTCCTGGTTGAGTTCGATAGCCCAAAACACCCGGATCATGAAATTATTTCCACTTCTGGTGAAGAAGGTATTGTCGAAGAATATCCAAGGCCGCTTGAGAGGCTCGCATTTTAATGGATTGGCGATCACCCTGAAAATGAAATTGTCGAACCCTCGTCCCACTTGGTCCGTCAATGCCGATAAAAACCAAACCAACAGGCTTTTGTTTTGAACCTCCACCCGGACCAGCAATGCCGGTGATGCTAAGGCCCAAACTTGTCTTGCTGATTCTTCTGACTCCGCGAGCCATGGCTCTGGCCACTAAGGAACTCACAGCCCCAAAACGACGGAATAAGTGTTTGGGAACACTCAATAATTCCTGTTTGGCCTGGTTGCTATAACACACCAAGACTCGGTCTAAATAACTCGAGCTTCCGGAGACTTGGGTCAATCGATGTCCTATTAACCCACCTGTGCAGGATTCCGCGACTGCCAACGTCAAATCCTTCGCGAGTAAATGCTGTCCAACGACTTCTTCCATGCTTCGATATCCTTCCCCATACACCCATTCCCCCAGGCAACTGCGGACATGAACCACGGCGTTTTCAAATTGAGAGGAGACCTGGTTTCCTGTTTTTCGCTGTCGTCCTAACGGTAAGGGAGACCATGTACTCACCGTCACGGTTACACCAAGCGGTGAAGTCAAAAGACCGAATGTCATGGTTGGGAAAGCTTTCATAGCGGCTTTGAGCCGATCATCAATTTGAGATTCTGTCAGACCAAACGTTTGAAAGACTTGCCGATTCAACACATGGGATGGCGTAAAGTATTTATCAACCTTTGGGGCTACTTGTTGGTCAAACATGGCCTTAGCTTCATGAGAGACCCCTGGTAAGGCAATGATGAGACCGCGCTGATATTGAACTAAAAACCCTAAAGCGGAACCAACAGGATTTTCTAACATTTTCGCCCCTAACGGGATGTTCGCTTGTCTCATCAGACTCGATGTGAGCTCCCTACCATAAGAAGCATATCGCGACCTTAAAAGGGCAACAGCTGTTTTTCTCCGTCGAAGCGGTCGACCGGTAACGGTAGCAACCACCTCTCTTGTACAATCATCCACGGTAGAGCCTAAACCACCTGTAAGTATCACCACCTTAGCTCGGCCGATAGCCTGATTGAGAG
>CP070743.1:2247043-2261055 GCA_020348185.1 Nitrospirota bacterium | reverse complement strand
AAGAACCATGGCGGATGACCGGCAGCAGCTTGCCGGAGCATGAGACGTACTTCTTCTACCTGCAGCGGATCTGTAACCACTGCACGTATCCGGGCTGTCTGGCAGCCTGTCCTCGTAAGGCCATTTACAAACGGCCAGAGGATGGGATTGTCTTGATTGACCAGAACCGGTGCCGGGGCTACAAGAAGTGTGTGGAGCAGTGCCCGTTCAAGAAGCCGATGTATCGGGGCACAACCCGGGTAACGGAGAAGTGCATTGCCTGCTATCCACGGGTGGAGGGCAAAGACCCCTTAACAGGTGGTGAGCCCATGGAAACCCGATGTATGGCGGCCTGTGTGGGCAAGATCCGGCTGCAGAATCTCGTCAAGATTGGCGAGGATGGACTGTGGGCGGAAGATCGGTGGAATCCGTTGTATTATGCCATTCGGGTGGAGCAAGTGGCGTTGCCCCTGTATCCGCAGTGGGGAACCGAGCCCAATGGATTTTACATCCCACCGCGGCAGGCCCCTCGGGGCTACATCCGGCAGATGTTTGGGCCGGGCGTAGACAATGCCATCGAGAAGTATTTGGTGCCGAGCCGGGAGTTGTTGGCCGTGCTGCAGTTGTGGCGTGCCAGCCAGCAGATCATCTTCCGGTATGACGTGATTCCTGGTCCGAAAGTGTTCGAGACCCAAATCCACGGTAAGAAGTTTGAGATGTACAATGATACCGTGTTGGGCTTCAACAAGTCGGGCAAGGAAGCAGTCCGGCAGCAAGTGGAAGAGCCGATTTACATTCGGCCCGCCGAGCGGGTGAACTGGCTGTAATCAAGCCAGTAGCCTGAAGGTGTTGAAAAGGCCGGGAGCTGGGTATCAGCTCCCGGCCTTTTTCTTTCCTAGCAGGGTGTTGAAAAAGTCCGCCAGCTGCGTTCTCGGCCCTTTGTCGTGCTTACGTACTCCCGTGTACGTTCCGCGCGTCAAAGCGCCTGCGGCCTTGCTGGACGGGCCTTTTTGAACATCCTGCTAGGCTTCTGGTATTAAGGCGGTTGGTTCTTAGTCAATAAAAACTTTAGCAATGTTGAGTTTTTCAACAACCTGTAAGAGGGGAGAATGGGGAATGCGACCATATGATGTCAATTTATTTATGGAAATTTTTCTGAATCAATGGTAATTTGACAACATCGGTTAACGCTTTCCGGAAACATTACGTAGTGTAAAGTAGTGAAACACGATCAAGTGCAAGAAGAATTACCTTTTGCCTCGCGAGCCGTGCCATTTAGTGAGTTCCTAGAGTGTGGGAAAATACCTCAGGAATATACGGCTAGCGACTACATTGCCCAGCAGTTCGTTGAACGACTTGTCCACTATGTCTTAAGTGTTCCAGCCGGGAGTTTTACCATGCCCCAACTGTCAGCCCTGTTGGAACAGCTTGATCCACGCCACCAGATTTTTTTCTTTAAAAGACTCAAAGAAACCAGCCCCGATAGCCTCAAACACTTTAAACAACTCTATTATGGCTTCATGGCTGAGTTTCACGCTCTCCTATTCACCTAATTCATTAATTCCGAGTCGGTCATCGGAAAATGTCCGACCATCAGAGCCTAAAGGGAGAGATTTTCCTTTCTTCTAACCTGAAACACGAACCTTTTAACATGATGAATCCGTAGCCCAGCGAAGGCATTGATAGAAAGATGTAAATCGAACGTAAAAAAAATGAATTAGGCGGCAATTTGTGGAAGAACTCCAAAAAGCCAGCTATAATAGTTACAGAATACTAATGATCTTAAAATGGGAGATGAAGAATGAATTCCACCTTACATAAGGCCGTGGCAAGTTTTTATAATATGATTTATGAGGGTCAAGCGTTTGCGACCAGCATGGGCCGAATTGATACTGCTGATCAAGATCGGTATTTCGGTCGAGTCGAGGGACTCAATTGGGTACTGGACCGATGCCAGGAATTGGAAGATGTTGATGTCAACTTAACCACAGCGTCACTTCAAAAACTTCTTGGGGATGTGAAGTCCGACCTAGAACACGAACTTTCCATTCAACGGAGGGAAAAAGGGCGTCGGGCAGATGGCAGAGAAGAAGCCTTACTCTTTGTGAGTGATTATTTAGCCAGTCTCATGACGGCTACCGAAATTGAATCGACTAAAAGTCCAGTCTGATTATTTCCCGCGATTGAATCAGTACCTCCATATCCCTCTTTAACCCTGGAAGTATGGATTCCAACTCCTTGTGGGGCGAGAAGTTTCTCCACCTTGAAATGGAAGAAAAAACCAAGAAGAAAGTGATACGGGAGTGGATTATCTTGGCGTTATGTGTAGGCCTCGGAGCCCACGTCACGCTTGGCATGGTCCTACATGGACAAGAGGGGTGGTCTGGAGCGACTTTCGCTCTTTATGGAATTCTGATCAGTGTATCCCTTTACGTATTGGTACAATTGGGTCGATCGGTGTGGTGGTGGTTGAGAGTGGAACGATCAGCAGAATAAATGATGGAGTAAGGTGTAAATTGGCCGTGCGGCCGGTTTGGGGGATTTTTTTTAGTTTCGAGTTTCTAGCTTCGGGTTTCAGGTGGGGGAGGTAAGAGGTTCGTTGATGACAATTCCTTCTTCAATGAGCATGATGGGGATTTGGTTTCGAATCGGATAGACAACCTTCCCGTCGTTTCGGATGAGGCCTCCGTCGAGTTTTTCTTTGACAGCATGCCCCGCCTTATTTTGAAGTTCTCCCTTCTCGATCTCGGCATTTAATTGATTCAACGATTGGCTGTCTAACAAACTCACCTCCTGCTTTGTCTCTGGACAGCACAGGATCGCCAATAATTCCTTGTCTATGGTCCCTTTATTGGGTATTTCTTTATCCTCTACCATGGGTGTCTCCGTTGGTAAAAGTTCAAAATTTCTATATCTCAGGGGGAGAGCCTTGAAGTTTGGAACTTACATATTGAACATTATGCAATCCTTCTTGACGCCCGTTGCCTAACTGTAGCATCCGATCTTCAGAGAAACAACAAGTCCACTTGGAGCATGATCATAGAGAGAAAATCATAGTGAAAGGCAATAATGGTTTTGATAAACTCGTTCCTCAACCTTTAATTGGCTGATTATGACCCATACGTTAGGAATAAAACGATATTTTTGGACGGGCTTGTTGGTGATTGTACCGGCCTGGGGGACCTTCCTTATTCTGTACACTCTATTTGATACGTTGGATCACATGACGGTCGATTTTTTTCAGACGTTGTTTGATGTCAAGGTTCCTGGGTCCGGAATTGCCTCATTTTGTATTCTGGTGTTCTTGGTAGGGATGGGGATGACCCATTTGATTGGACATCAAATCCACCGGATTGTGGATGAATCGTTTGGGAAAATTCCCCTTGTCAGGAGCATCTACAACACCCTGAAAGGCATGTCAGATCTTTTTAACTTTCGTGAGCGGTTTGATCATAGCAAAGTGGTGGCCTTCCCATTTCCTCGAGACGGTCTTTGGGCCTTGGGTTTTGTCATGGGAGCACCGCCATCCTGGCTACAAGTTTCACCCGTGGATCACCTCGTCATGGTCTTTGTTCCGACAGCGATCCATCCCTTTACCGGCTACTTGGCTTTTGTTCCCAAGCAGAGCCTTTGCCCCCTCAGCCTCAGACCTGAAGAGGCCATGAAGTTGGAATTTTCAGCTGGTCTCTATCGCCCCAAACGTGGATGGTTGACTCCTGTTTTTCCCGCTCAGTAAAAAGCCGCCAAAAATGTTCAAGGTTAAAATTCCTTTGTTTAAGTGTCGAAAAGTCTAGAATGTCTGAGGGTTAAAGAGTCTAAAAGGTCAAAAAGTCTAATAGTGGGGGCGGTCGAAGAGTCGAAAAGTCCAAGAGTCGAAGGCGTCATAAGAAATGGTGATTTCGTTGGCTCTGCTGCCTTGACCCTTTCGACCTTTTGGACTTTCTTACAATTAGACCCTTTGAACCTCTCTTTATGAGTCCTGCAATGCTTGAGAACTTCTCAGTCCGAGAAGCGTCATGGTCCGACTTGGAACATCTGGTGGAATTTAATGCGGCGATGGCGTTGGAAACTGAGGGAAAGCTTCTCGATAAGGATCGTCTTCGATCTGGGGCCGAAGCGGTCTTATCCTCCCCTTCACGGGGTGTGTATGTTGTTGGGGAGTACGGGGAGGGTCCCCAGGAACGTCAGGTCATTGGACAACTGCTCATTACGTATGAATGGAGCGATTGGCGCAATGCCAATTTTTGGTGGATCCAAAGCGTCTACGTTCATCCAGATTGGCGAAATCGAGGGGTGTTTCGGGCCATGTATGAGTTTGTGTTGCAACAAGCGGAAACTCGGGCAGATGTTTGCGGAATTCGACTCTATGTTGAACAGGACAATGCTCAGGCGATCGCTGTATATGATAAATTGGGTTTGCGACCGACCCCCTATCGAGTCATTGAGGTCGACTTTGTTTTCCCTACGGCAGTGTAGTAGAGGAGGAAAAGGTCTCTAACATTGGGGTCGAAGAGTCGAAGAGGTCAAAGGGGTCGAAAAGGTCAAAAATGCGAAAATTAGGAGTGCTTGTAACGGCAGTTTTCCTGTTGGGGCTGAGTTTGGATCTAGCCTCTGCCCAACAAAGGGAAAATATAGATCGGCCCCGGGCCAGAGATTTAGGCATTATTGTCGGTAAGTATGAACCCGGGAAGTGGAACGCGATTACGGATGTATCGGGTGTCACCGTTGGCCAGGTCACTCTTTCTCAGGGCGACGGGCCTCTCCGGCCTGGGGAAGGACCTGTTCGGACTGGTGTGACGGTGGTGATACCAAGACAGGATGTCTGGAATAAAAAGGTACCTGCTGGCGCTTTTGTCCTCAATGGGACTGGTGAAATGACAGGGTTGGCCTGGGTAGCCGAAGCGGGGTTTTTGGAATATCCCATTGCGCTGACCAATACCCTGAATGTCCCGAGGGTAGCCAATGGAGTTATGTCGTGGATGATCAAACACTATCCAGGCATTGGCATCTCCGATGATACCCTAACCCCGGTGGTTGCTGAATGTGATGACAGTCGTTTAAATGATAGCCAGGGGCGGCATGTGTCGGAGGAGGATGTGGTTACCGCGTTAGAGGAAGCCAAGTCGGGACCTGTCAAAGAGGGGACCGTTGGGGCAGGAACCGGAATGATTTCCTATCAATTCAAAGGGGGAATTGGCACGGCTTCCCGTCGGTTGCCTTCGGAAAAGGGAGGTTATCACGTCGGGGTGCTGGTCAATGCCAATCATGGCCGCCGATATGAATTAATGATCGATGGAGTTCCAGTTGGGCGGCTCTATGATTCGACAACAGAAGCATCGCCTGGTGATTCGAATGATCAACTCGCAACATTATCAGAGCAGGGAAAGTCAAGAGAGAGGCCCGGGGACTATGGGTCGATCATTATCATCATTGCCACCGATGCCCCGCTTGATTCACGCCAACTCAATCGACTCTCACGTCGAGCGGCCTTAGGGTTGGCTCGCACAGGCTCTATTTCCCACCACGGTAGTGGAGATTTCATTCTGGCCTTTTCGACAGGGAATACCATTCCCCATTATCCTGACCAACCAACGTTTAGCATGACACATCTGGCAGATACGCATCTCAATCCCATTCTGGCGGCTACCGTGGAAGCCACCGAAGAAGCCATCCTCAATGCCTTACTTCAAGCGACCACCGTTGTGGGTCGGGACAACCGCCGAGTGGAAGCCATTTCCATTTCACGCTTGAAAACAATTTTTCAATCCTATCGGGGTGCTCCCGACACTCAGAACTTGAACGATTATTAAAGCAGGGAGGGGAGCACCGGTTTCGGGTTTCGCGGAGAAAACAAAAAACGAAGTTTTTCTTGAAACTCGGAACCCGGAACCCGAAACTATTTTTTTACATGGACAAGCCTACAAACGACTGTTAGACTGCAGAGTTTCTCAAGTCGGGGATTTGCTAATGGAATGTTTCGTCGCCACTTCTAAAGAAACGAACGCTGAATTGGCCAGTCAGGCGGTCGTTCAATCGCTCAAGTCGAAATTTGGAAATGAACAAATCGATCTTGTTTTTCTGTTTTTTTCAAACAATTTTGCAGATGAAGCACGATTCCTAGTCACGAGAATTCATGAAGAATTGTCCCCAAGGTTATTAGTTGGATGCATGGCCGAAGGCGTCATCGGGGAAGATCAAGAAATTGAAGGGAGCCCCGCGGTTATTGCCTGGGCAGCCCAGCTCCCAGGGGTGGCACTCGTCCCGATCCGGTTAATGTCCAATGAGGATGGGGAAAGGCTGTCGGTACTGGGATGGCCAAAAGAATTGGAATACCGATCTGACAATCCCTTTTTTATCCTTTTTGCGGATCCCTTCTCAACGCCCATTGAGGAAGTGTTTTCCACGATTGAGCATTATTGTCCAGGTTCTCAAGCCATTGGAGGAATTGCGAGTGGCGGAATGGATCTGGGGGAAAACCGTCTGGTTCTGAACCAGGATATTTATGAGAGTGGGATGGTAGGGGTTGCCTTATGGGGCCCGGTTTCTATTCGAACCGTTGTCTCCCAGGGGTGTCAGCCAATAGGGGAACGGTATGTGGTAACCAGAGCCGAGCGAAATATCATATATGAGTTAGGTGGAAGCCGGACTTTGGAATGTTTACAACAGACTATTCAATCTTTGGTGGAACAACGGGGCCAGCAGGCCGCGATGGCACTGCAAGTCGGCATTGCCGTCGATGAGCATCGGATTCATTTTGAGCGAGGCGACTTTCTGATTCGAGGATTGATGGGAGCCGATCGCAGGTCAGGAGGCGTAGCCGTGTCCGACGTGGTCCAAGAAGGGCAAACGATTCAATTCCATGTTCGGGACATGAATGCGGCCAGCGAGGATTTAAATTTGTTATTGGCTCAGGATCGAGTTGCACATCCTCATGAGCAACCAAAAGGTGCTTTGTTGTTTAGTTGCAATGGTCGAGGTCGTCAATTTTTTATGCAGCCTCATCATGATGTTTCTACCGTGCGAGAAAGGACCGGGGACATTCCTATTGCCGGATTTTTTGCTGGTGGCGAAATCGGACCCGTGGCGGGGAAAAACTATCTCCATGGGTACACGGCTAGCGTGGCCCTTTTTTGCGAAGCAACCAACTTTTAATCATTTCAGCCGGAAAGGAATGCACGATGATGATGACTTTGGGGGCGAAACAAAGATGAAACAGTCATGGCAGGTTAAGTCTGGAATGATGGTTGTAGGCGTGGGCCTCCTTCTGTTGCTCCTCCAAGCTGGTGTGCAGGCAGGGAAAGAACAGGTTGTGTCCACTCCCTCAGGGTTACAGTATGTCGATCTTTTGACCGGTAACGGTAAGATGGCCAAAACTGGTGACATGGCTGTTGTTCACTATACAGGCTGGTTAAAAGATGGGACGAAGTTCGACAGTTCTAAGGATCGGAACAAGCCTTTTCAATTCAGTCTCGGAGCTGGACGGGTCATTAAGGGTTGGGATGAAGGAGTTGTGGGAATGAAGATTGGCGGGAAACGCAAACTGATCATTCCTCCCGAATTGGGCTATGGCGCCCGCGGTGCTGGTCGAGCGATTCCTCCAAATGCGACACTCACGTTTGAGGTTGAGTTATTAGACCTTCGCTAAATTTCCGGTCAAGCTTGCGGGTTCATTGAATCCTCCCTCATCCATTTTTTTTGAACGGTGCCATCTGTGTCCACTCACACTCCTCTGTATGACGCTCATGTTGCCCATGGGGCCAAGCTTGTAGATTTTGCTGGGTGGACCATGCCGTTGCAGTACTCCGGCGTCCTTGATGAATATCAGGCGGTCCGCCATCAAGCCGGTCTCTTTGATGTTAGCCATATGGGCCGAATTGCTATTTCTGGGAAAGGAGCGCTGGAATTCCTTCAATTGGTCACCACCAATGATGTGGCCAAATTAGAGGAACATCAGGCGCAGTACTCGATGGTCTGTAATCCTGATGGTGGAGTTAAAGACGACGTCTTTGTGTATCGGTTGGAAAAGGACAACTATCTTCTTTGCGCGAATGCCTCAAACCGAACGAAGATTCTGGAATGGGTGATTCAACAGCATCAGGAATTTCAGGAATCGGTCGAAGTCCAGGATCAATCGACTCCTATGGGCCAACTTGCTCTTCAAGGGCCTCAGGGCGAAACTATTCTCCGAGAGGCAGTGGGGAACAGTTATGATCGTCTGAAGCCACGCCGAAGTCTTGAAGTTCGGATTCTGGGAACCGCCACACTTGTGGCCAGAACAGGATATACCGGAGAAATCGGATATGAGTTGTATGTGCCTGCGGATCAGGCCCTTCCCCTTTGGGATTATCTCATTGAGATTGGGAAACCCTATGGGTTGAAGCCTGCCGGGCTCGGAGCCCGTGATCTCTTGCGTTTGGATATGGGATATTTCTTGTATGGAAATGAATTAACGGAGGATATCACCCCCCTTGAAGCCGGAGCTGAATGGGTTGTGGCCTTTCCAAAAGGAAAGTTTATCGGGGCTTCTTCCCTGCAACGGCAACAACAAGAAGGGGTTACCCGGCGGTTGATTGGTTTTGAGCTCCTGGAAAAGGCTGTTCCACGTCATGGAATGACGATTTATCGGGAAGGCCGGAACATCGGCGAAGTAACGAGTGGAAATCTGTCGCCAGTCCTTCAGAAGGGAATCGGAATGGGGTATGTCTCCACTGAACATTCGCAAGTCGGCACGAGCCTCCAGATTCAAGTTCGTGGAAGGCTGGTGCCTGCTGTGGTGGTCAAACCTCCCTTCTATAAAAGGGGGGGATGACTAATTGAGAAATCTAAGGGGTCGAAGTGTCAAAAAGGTCTAAGGGGTCTAATTGGGGGAAAGTGAAAGGGGTCGAAAAGGTCTACGAGTCGAAGGGGTCATAAGATATGGAAATTTCTGTCACTTCGTTGTCTTTTCCTTTTAGACTCTTAGACCTTTTCGACCTTTTGGACTCTTCCATATCATGACTGCCAATAAAAATATCTATTCTGGTAAAGTCCTTATCCTAAACATTGAACATGTCTCCTTGCCGAATGGAGAGACTGCCGACCTCGAAATTATTCGCCATCCGGGAGCCGCGGCGATCGTTCCATTAAAAGAAGATGGCACCGTGGTGCTTATTCGGCAGTTTCGACATGCGGCAGGAGGATATATCTATGAAATTCCAGCAGGCAAGCTTCATCCCGGGGAAGATCCTCAGGATTGTGCCGCGAGAGAACTTGAGGAAGAAATCGGCTATCGCGCGAATAGTCTGGAATTTGTGACGAATATCTTCACCGCTCCGGGATTTGCGGATGAAGTCATTCACATCTACAAGGCCACAGACTTGATGCCCGGCCAACAACAATTAGATCGTGATGAAGTCCTGGAAGTCATAGAATGGCCTCTGGTCATGGCCATGGATCGCATTCGGGACCACACCATTCGGGATGCCAAGACAATTATCGGGCTGCAAGCGGTGTATTTGGCAATGAAGGTTGACCGCTTTTCCCAACCACCCTCCCAACCTTAGGCAGCGGGCGCTGTCATAAAGTCTCTGGCAATAGACGGTTGTTAACGGGTTAATCAACCGTGTTGATAGATTCCTGCTTGCTCGCGACCTTATTTGTCCACAAAGGGGAATAAGGTGCATGTCAAGGAATTAATTTTCTGGTTCTAATCCAGGCGCTTGCCCTTTATGCCTTTGAATTATAGTGAAATTTTCGACGTCAACGGCAATGGAAAAAGGTCCGTCCATGTCTAACTGCCGACTTCTTTTCGATAGTGATTCAATTCCTCAAGCAACCAATCTTGGCTTTTAAGGGGCGGGCGATTTGGACAATGTACGAAGTAAAATTTTCCTGACAATGTGCTTTTTGTGGCACTGAGCTCAATAAACTTTTCCGTGCTATCGATGTCATCCTTAAAATAGTAATATTTTTTCTTAATATGCTCTACGGCTTCTTTGCCCGAATGCAATTGTCCATTCCTTTCATATTGGCATACGGTATGTTTAACAAATTGGAGTAGATGATTAATTTCCTGCTGCATGTCACCGCCGAAAGCGGGGGCCGTAATGAGTGCATGCAGAATAATCGTCAAAGAGACAATTTTGCGATTAGATAAAAACACAAGAAATGTCATCCTAGATTTCCTGTCGTATGAGGGGCTGACTCGCGCAACGTAGGCTCCCGCCGAGATACGATGGACCATCGAAAGGCACTTCCACGACTTCGACGCCGTGAGAGCGCAATTCCCTGATAATACGAGTGTGAGCCGCGTCGACCAGGTATGTCTCGGGGTTAAGCGGTAGACCGTTGACCCCAAGCCAGGCAGCCTCCTCAGCTGTCGCCTCGATCCAAGTGAATCTCTGAAGGGCAGGGGGCAGTTCACTGACAAGCCAATCCCTGCAGATGATGCCAAGTCCGGGGCGTACGAGGGCGATAGTGCAATCCAAATGGAGGGCGGCGTCAGCCAATTTTAGGGGGTATACCTGATACTCCTCGCCGAGTGCGGCTTGGGCGAAACGCGCGCCAAGTGCGTTTGACCCATGTCCCTGGCCCAGGTAAATATCCCGGCCATGAACTAGGAAATCGCCACCGTCGAGAAGAATCGCGGTCTTTTCGGCCTCGTGTGTGTTAGTGCTGAGGATTTCCGTAGATGGCTGCGGGGCCGACACGTAGGTGCATTCGCCTGCGAGCAGCTTCTGGGTGTACAGCCGCGCCAGGGAAAATTGCTGCTTGCGTTTCCAGGGCATACGTAGGGAGGCAACGATGACCGTCGAACCAACAGTGCAAAAGCAGTCCCGAGGCCAGATCTGTTCAATCCCCCGATTGATATAGTTCCGGTCCTCGTTGACAAGCCTATCGGGTCGGTGGACAGTCACGCCGTGCTTCCCGAGGGTGTCCACATAATAACCGACTTGGTCGTTTATCTTAGCGAACAACTCAGGGTTGGCGTTCTTCCAGGGCTTGCCCGAGTTTTCCTTTAGGAATCGAAATGTGTCAGGCTTGAGCCAGCTGAACTCCTGGTCCATGCCCGTCGTCCATTCGAAAATGCAATCATCTTCGTCGAGTGGTCGGCCAATGACGACCTCTTTTAACTCACCCCACTCGGAACAGACATTGATTTTGCTCATTTTATGCTCCTTTTGAATTTGGCTTTTTTACAATCCAAGCTTGAAACCATCCTGGAGTGGATCTTCTCCATCGATCACAAATTCGTGTTTTCCCGTCAAAAAGGCCTGTCCACTCACTTCCGGCACGATAGCTGGAACTCCGTGATAGTTTATCCGTTCGAATATTTTACCCGTAAACGTGGTGCCGAGGATGCTTTCCATGATGTAAGGAGTTTGTTCGGTGATGGAGTCTCGAGCGGCCAGAATGGCGAGATGGGCGCTCACACCGGTACCGGTTGGTGAGCGGTCCAACGCCCCATCTGCGAAAATGCAGACCTGGCGGCAGAGAGACTGGGCATTGACAGGAGAGTCGACAAAGATGATGCCGTAGAGGAATCCAAGATCTGGCTCGAGGGGGTGCTCAATTCTCCGACTGGCCATGATGGCTTGTTTAATTGTTATTCCAAGTTCTGTAATTTTCTTGGCCTGATCAGAGACGAGTTCGATCCCTAATTCTTTTGCCAGACAAAAGCCGTAGAACGCTCCTCCAAAGGCGAGATCATATCGGACCGGTCCCTTTCCCGTGACCTCAACGGCCTCATCTAGACCAACCACAAATGACGGCACGTTTTGAAACGCCACCGAGCGAACGCGACCTTTGTCGACCGATGCTATGGCGGTGACAAGCCCGCTGGGCGTTTCCAGCCGGATGATGGGCTCGGAGTCGGCGTGCTGAAATAAACCCTGTTCGATGAGGACGGTCACCAAACCAATGACCCCATGACCGCACATCGTGCTGTATCCCTCGTTATGCATGAACAGAACACCGAAATCGGCTTCGGGGTTGGATGGGGGAACCAACAGGCAGCCGTACATATCGGGATGTCCCCTGGGTTCCCACATGAGGGCACGGCGAAAGTGATCGAGATGAGTCTGACAATATCTGCGCTTTTCCAGAATGGTGGCGCCCTCAGGCTCAGGGAATCCGTGGGTGATGATCCGAAGTGGTTCACCCGCGACATGGACGTCGATGGTGGAGATACGATGAGAGTCCGCCATGCAATAACTAAAGAAGGGATAGGCGTTAAAGGTTGGAAAAATCTTGACGAGATAATTCAGTGTTCAGTCATAAACCATCCTGCGATGGAGAGGCGCTTGTGTTCGCCGGCTAACGGGTCCACTCGGGCCACCCGATGGAATCGTGGAACCGTGAAGATCGCCAAGGAGCCGGGTGTCGGTGCGACACAGTCGGACACTTCCAATGTCCGATTCCCCTGTTTATCTTTTTCCTCTTGATAAAGCATGAGTTCGCCACCCCAATCCGGTTGCCATTCTTGATGAAAATAGGTGACAAGCGCTAACCGGCGCGTCGGTGGTCGATGACCTTGAGAGTAGGTGTAGGCATCGTCCGTATCATCATGGGTCGGGAGACAGTCACCGGCCTTGTAGGAATAATAATTAAAATTGACATGCCTGCCTTTGATATCGGGGAACGATTCCATGTATTCGGCCACACAGGGGAGGCCCACACGTTGCAGGAACCCACGAGCTTCCATCGCTCCTATCTCGGCTTTCAGCCAATTCCCGCAATTCGAAAATACTTTGGCGACGAGCGGCATTTCCGCCAATGCCGTCCATTTGGATGCTTCCATCGCTCCACGAAATGAAGCCATTTCTGAGGGAGACCAAAACTGTTCAAGCACTAATATAGGATTGTCTTTAAATGAAAATTTTGTCGGATCAAAGTCAGAAAATCGTGTTTTCATGGTTGGCGGTCTTTCCCAAGGCTCGACGACTTTCTTAGTCTATCGAATAGCCATCTAAAAATGAACTGCGTTCAATTCTCCTTCGCCAAGTTCGTGGGATCAAGTTTCACATTTTGAGTTGAAATTGGGCGGTCTTCCAAGCGCTGAATCAAGAATAAGTGAATAGGAGATACCGGGGAGCAAACTCTTAAGAAAACTAGGATTCCTTACGCGATACCTGTTTGGCGAGCCGGTGGGCTAGTCGAACCATGGCGGTGGAACGGTCCTCGGGGTCGAGCAAGACATTCAGCACATGGATATTATGTACATCGCTGATGGAGGCGTTCAGGGCTTGTACCAGTTCGCCATACGATCTCACCTGATGGCCCACCCCACCGCCAATGAGGTCGCAGATCTTCTCATACTGCCACTCGTGAAGATCATTAAAAGGACCGTCCAGAATTTCACGCTCGGTGGAGTAACCCCGATTGTTGAGTATCACCACGATCGGGGCCTGTCGGTTTCGAAGGCAGGTTGAGAGTTCAGTGCCGGTCATTTGAAACGCCCCATCCCCAACCAGCACAATCGGCCGCAGCGATGGATCGGCGCAGGCAGCCCCAAGGGCGGCCGGCACGCTGAAGCCCATGGACGTGTAATAGGCCGGGGAAAGGAATTCAGCGCTTTTTCGAACATGCAAGTCGACGGCAGCCAATAAGCATTCCCCGACATCGGCAATGACAATCGTCTTTTCGCTGAGGAGACCGTCCAAATAACCAAACAGGCTTTTTAGCGTCACGGGGGTGTTCGGTTCCGGGGCTTCAAATGAAACTCTGTCATCGGCCGGAAGCGGGAGATTCGGAAAAGACGGAAGGGGTGAAGCGGCGAGGGCTTTGACAAAATCTTCAAATCGAACACTGTCATAACGATGGTGCTGGATCGTGATCGCATCGGCCGTGGCATGAATAGTCCCACCCACAGCAAGAAGAGTCGGGTGCGCGCGGACATCTTCCACATCGGTCAACACCGTGCCAAGCATAAGCAGGCAATCGGCCTGGTCCACAAAATCGAGGATTTCATCCCGTCCAACGAGGCCGCCATACACTCCAATATACAAAGGGTGGTCTTCCCGAATGACCGACTTCCCTAACAGAGTAGAAGCGAC
>CP070743.1:2241382-2246943 GCA_020348185.1 Nitrospirota bacterium | reverse complement strand
TTCGAATTGGAATTAATTCCGGTCCTGTAGTAGCGGGAGTGATCGGAAAGAAAAAATTTATCTACGACCTATGGGGAGATACCGTCAACATCGCTAGTCGAATGGAATCTCATGGCATCCCCGGTGAAATTCAAATTTCACAATCGACTTACGATCTCATTCGCCAAGAAGGGGAGTTTAAGATTGAACCGCGTGGCGAAATTTCGGTCAAGGGAAAGGGCCGGATGACTACCTACCTCCTTAAGGACCGCGGATCGTAGAAGAAGGCCTAATCCTTAGGACCTTTCTTTGAAGTTTTCGCTGAGACGGTATATCCTGTGCTGGCCTTGTCAATTAAGCGCAATTAGTATTCCTCCACTCTGATTGCCGAACCCTGTCCACTTGACAATCCCCCCACGGGTTAAGCCCCCCGAAAAATGACCCTTACAAATGGAAGTTGAACATGAGATAGTGAGGCTATGAAACCCTTGTTTCAGATCTCTGCAATAATTCCCTTTTTACTTGTTCCAGTCTTTAGTGTCTTTGCAACTGAGACCGATCCAATAACCCAAGCCCTCCTACAAATCGATCCAAATCGAATGTTGGCGGATGTGACTGAATTAAGTAGTCCTCGTTATGAAGGACGGCAAGCAGGGACGTTAGGGGGACGGCTATCTGCAGATTTCGTGGCGGGGCGAATGAAAGATCTGGGGCTGTCGCCTGCTGGAGAAGGGAAAAGAGGAGTTGCAACCCCATCCTGGTTCCAAGAGGAACCGGTTCGGGCACCGCTGTTGTTCAACCCAGCTCTTTTAGAATTTTCAATTCTTCAAGGAGAACAGGGAAGACAGGACATTATCCCTGAATTCGGAAAAGATTTCTTGCCCGTTCTAGACTCGCCGGCTGTGAATATCACCGCCCCTGTTGTCTTTGCCGGCTATGGAATTGATGATCCTGCTCGGGGGATGAATGATTATGATGGGATTAATGTACAAAATCGAATCGTGATGTTTCTCAGGGGAAAGCCCCCAAAGTATCCCAAGTTCGTCACCCATGCGGATAAAGAGAAGACGGCTCGGGAAAAGGGAGCCGTTGGGTTTATCACCCTTACAGGGCCGATTCTGAATCGCTACGATGCCAGACGAGGGATGGGCCATGCCCCGTTAGCCATGTATTCCAGTGATCCTGACGAACGTCCACTTCCAGGCTGTTGGATCAGTGGCCACCTAGGGGAGCGACTGTTCGCATCACAAACACGTTCGTTACGAGAAGTTCAAAATCATCTTAATGAGGGGAAGGATAATAGGTCGAAGGATTTGGGAATTCTGGCACATCTTGAGTGGAAAAGTACGGTTCAACCAGGGAAACTGATAAATGTACTCGGATTCGTTCCCGGGAGTGATCCTATTTTAAGGGATGAGACCGTGATCATTGGTGCTCATCGCGATCATTTTGGCCGGCAAGCAGGATTGTTATTCCCGGGTGCCGATGACAATGCGTCGGGGACGGCTCTCTTCTTGGAAGTGGCAAGACTCATCACCACCCACGAAAGACCAAAACGTTCAATTCTTCTTGTTTCCTTCGGTGGGGAGGAACGAGATTTGTTAGGATCCAAGCTCTACGTTCGTAATCCGGCACGCCCTTTAGAAAAGACTGTCGCCATGATCAACGTTGATCATGTAGGAGTCGGCAACGGAAATTTGACAGTCGGGGTTACTCACATGCCCAAAAGTCTGGCCAAAGAGGCGACGGAGTTGGCAGGTCTTATCAATAAAGTGAAGCTGTATGGATATTTCCCAGGCGGGGATCATGTTCCGTTTGCGAAGGTGAATATACCGACAGTGGCGGTTGTGAGTAGCGGCACTCACCCCTCTTTTCATCAACCCTCAGACACGGCTGAAACGATCCAATTGAACGTTCTGGAAACGGCTACCCGATACGTGTTGGCGCTTGCCTGGTTGTTCGCAAATCCTTCCTACCTGGGCCCTACGAGTGCCCCAGGCCGGACCATGCCCTTGTCGCAGCCTCTCCCCTTAGACAAAAATTATTTGATTTATATGAATAGAACCTATTAGACTTTGAGATTCAAGGAAGAAAACCTAACTGAAAAGGATTAGGCATGGGGTAAGAATGTGAAGCCTTCAAATTTTTGTCAGTATGGGAATTTTGATTCACGTGGGAATTATTTCTAAGAAAATACTCGTCGAGCTTCATAATGGGAGGAACGTTATGAAAAAAGGAACCGTTCTGTTTTTGTGTGTGGTTTTCTTGGGTTCAGTTGGTTGTAATTCTGTGCCTTTGCCAATTGATACGGGTCCCGTTGGTCCAGATGAGAAATATTTAGACTCCACATTCGCGCAAGGCACGGGTATCTTATTGTTCGGGTTCATTCCTATCCGCCAAAATACTCGGTTTGAAAGAGCCTATGAAAAAGCCGTTGCAAGGGTTCCTGGTGCTACCAGATTGACCAATGTCACGATTGAGGAGAAATGGTTTTGGGCTTTGGTCCTTAATGGGTATCGGTATAGATTGGAAGGAACTGCAGTGGGGCCAAAATAAGAACATGAATACCTATTTACGCACGGTCGCCTTAAACTGTAAATGCTTTGGTCTCATTAACAAATTACCGAGCAGGGTTTTCATATTGGGAGGTTGACAATGCCTTTAAGAACGGCACTAGTTGGGTTGATGATGTGTTTGTTAGTGGTGGGTTGTACATCGACACCCGCCCAAATTCAAACGGCTCCGATGGGGTCCAATGAAAAAGCCCTTGGCGAAGCTTCGGGTTCTAGTACAGGGGTTATGTTATTGTGGTTCATCCCAATTGGCCAAAACGACCGATTTCATGATGCCTATGACGAAGCCATTCAAGTTCATCCAGGTACCACTCGATTAGTCAATCCAACAATAACGGAACAGTGGTTTTGGGCCCTTATATTAGGTGGGTTTACAACAGAAGTCAGTGGAACCGCAGTTGGACCTAAGAAGTAACCAACGGGGAATTTGAGACAGCAAACATTAACTGGAGGCAAACATGAATATTAATCAGTTTCATGCATTCTGGATTGCCGCCTTTCTCATTCTAGGATTTGCATCTTCAGCTTGCACAACGCATACGTTACTCCTCTCCAGTCAATCAACGGTCAGTAACGCCGAAGCCCTCGCGGATCTCCAGGCAAAAATTCGCAAAGCCGAGAACGACGATTGCGATACAATTACAATTTCAAGCGGTGTTGGTGTCGGACTGGCGGCGGGAGTGGGTATTGGCTTTGTGATTCCTGATGATTGCAAAGACTGTGATGACATGAAAGGGCAGCAAGAAAAAGTTATCGAAAAGCAAGAGCGCGTGTATGTTGTGAATGCCATGCTGCAGTGTTAATCGAATAAAACACAATAGCCTGAATATTTCTTTTGAAACTATTCATTTAGAATAGAGGAAAATGCCTCTCAGGAAATCTTCGGTTCTTTTTTCCCCGTATATTTCAATCAGAACGTGCATGAGCCATATAAAGGCCATCTTTACCCAGATTGTCCTAATCCTTTTGCTCGCCAATTCTTTGCAGGCTGCGGCGATTTTCGACCCCGCGAGTCCGGAAATCACTGCCGATGAAGCAAGGACGTTGGGTGCCAAATTGGTCGATAATTTGATGTATCTTGGGGATATAATCCTTTACCCCAAAAATGTCGACACGTTTGCGACCGGAGGCCAATTGTGGCCAAACGGAACGTTAATTTATCAATTTTCACCAGATCTGGAGGATTCGGAAAAACAGGCGTTTCGAGATGCTTGCCAGGCATGGACCTTGAGTTCATCCTCCATAATCTGTCAGGAAAGAACGACCGAAGCCAATTTTGTATTAATCGTCGAGCACGACGGGAGTGGTTGCGGTGGGGGTGCGAATAACGTCAGTTGTTCCGCCCTCGGAATGGTCGGAGGAAGCCAAGATTTGGAAGTTTACCAAGATCATTGGGCTGTCCCTCATGTCCTGCAACACGAAATAGGCCATGCCTTAGGGCTTATACACGAGCATGGTAGGAAGGACAGAGATTCGTTTGTGCACATCATTGAGGGGAACATTCAATCTGGGCAAGGGGGTCAATTTGGAGTTCAATCAAGCTCATTTTCGACCGATTATGACTTTCGGTCCGTCATGCATTATAGAAATTGTACCTTTTCAAAACACTCCAGCTGCACCCTTACCAACAAGGCTTATCACCCCATTGTTCCCGCATCCTGCCATTTAGAGGAAGTCGGTGGTACCGCGATTACCGCTCTTGATTATGACAGTATAAAGAGTGCGTATGCGTCTCCTCTTTATCTCCTTTTCCCCAGGGAACGTGCCAGGAGTTGCGGAGTTCTTGATTATAGCGTAAAGCAGCTGGACGAAACTTGTGCACCTCATTGCGTCACCATTGGTGATGCTCAGGATGAGAAGGGAGAGACGAAAGGGGACAGTTGGTGCGGGGGGGGGCCGACCTTTGAATACCAGGACTATTGTTCGGCCGAAACCACGTATCTTGACCATTGGTGGGATAACGATTATTTCTCTTGTGGTTGGTTGCAAACCCGCAGTGAAGTTAGGATTCGATGTGGCTGCCCACATCAATTGGCCCTTGCTCAATGTGCAAATACCGCGGGGCCTATTAATCTTTCCAAGTTACAGGATTTACTAGATTCTAGCATTCCTAGAGACTTGAATGCGGGGAGGTTTGTGAAGCGAGTGTTAGCTATCCAGAAGAATGGAAATTTGGAGACAGAATTGTATGCTAAAATAGGGGATTTTTTAATTGATAATTACAATCACAATGGTTTTACTAAATCCATAAAGAATCTGACTTGCTTGGTAAAAATATTTATGGCTGGAAAGCTTGTCACCAATCCTACTTATAAACTTTCCCTCTCATCATTTCGAAATCTTGCGAACCAAACAGGCCTCAGAACTAACTCCTTGTAGCCTTCCAACCTATCGCATCGCATTTTTCTTGAAATTCCCTTAATAGCTCAGCAAGCGTGGAGAGTTGGAAATTTCCCTCGATCGAGTTCAGGAAGTCGGGAGCTGCGGATAATTCCAGGTAAAGCGTTTTTTTTCCGAAAAATCGGTTAAAAACATTCTCAGAAGTGTTATAGGCGACGGCAGTTTCCTGGTCCCAACGCCAAGTTTCAATTGCCGCGAGTTCTTCATCAAACCGTAACTTTATGTTCACACTAGGGTCCACATTATGTAAAGGGCCAAGATGAACTTCACTAACAAATCCGTAAAGGCCACATTTAAGTGCGACAGCTTGATGTTCCCTTTCTGCCTTTGACTCTCGCTGGAGTATGTGCAGGGTGACCGATGGATTATGTGTGACTTCATCCATAGTTTCTCTTATCTTTCCCTCAAGAACACTGGCAGAGGAAAGACACGGCAAAGATATAAGAAACAAAGGGATTGCAGCAAAATGAAACCAACGAGACCTTAAATTTTTCCAAAAGTCTGTGAACGGCAAGTTCATGATTGCCTCCATAACTGGTATTTAAAACTGATTCCTATCTAACAACGTTTTCTCAGGTATCTTGCCATATCATATCGTGTGACAGCATT
>CP070743.1:2231801-2241282 GCA_020348185.1 Nitrospirota bacterium | reverse complement strand
GTCTGACGTCCTTCCTGTATGGCTAACTTCATCATGGCGCCAACGCCTTCCCGATCCAGAACGGCAAAGGGATCAAAGTCGAGAATATTATCGGCTTTTTTGACTATTGTGGCCTTGCACATCCGACACACCATTTTTTTCCAATCGACATTAGTCCGTTGACAGACGGGACAGCGATCCTGTCGGTCCATGTAAAAGCCGGTAAATTTTGCGGCATCATCCCGCGAAAACCCATAGGTCGTCTGTGTCAGATCATTCGTTCCGAATGAGAAAAACTCTGCATCCCTGGCAATTTGACTTGCGGTGACAGCCGCGCGCGGGACTTCAATCATAGTGCCGACCAAATAGGTCAGTCTGACACCATACCGGGCCATGGTTTCACTGGCGACCTCACGAATGAGTTCCTTTTGAGCCTTCATTTCTGAAGCCATCCCGACTAATGGAATCATAATTTCAGGCACAATCTTTTTTCCTTCCGCTGCCACCTCACACGCAGCTTCAAAAATCGCTTGAATCTGCATTCGGGTAATTTCAGGCATGGTGATCCCCAGCCGGCATCCTCGAAGACCAAGCATGGGATTAAATTCATGCAGTTCCTCAACTCGGGCCAACAGACGTTTCTTTTGTTCTATTTCTTGCGGATCGCCTCCCGTCACCTCCAGGCGGGCGAGGTCAACCATTAAGTGCTCCCGCTTGGGCAGAAATTCATGGAGGGGGGGATCCAGCAATCGGATGGTGACGGGAAATCCTTTCATCTCCCGGTATAAACCAATAAAATCCTGTTTTTGTAGAGGGAGGAGTTGGTTCAGGAATTGTTCCCGCTTTTCCCGGGATGAGGCCAATATCATTTGTTGCATAATCTGGACTCGATCTTCCGCGAAAAACATATGTTCGGTTCGGCAGAGTCCTATGCCTTCCGCGCCAAAACCTCTGGCCACTTTCGCCTGCTCGGGAATATCGGCATTCGCACGAACTTTTAACGTTCTGAAGCTATCAGCCCATTTCAATAGCGTCGAAAAATATTTGTATTTTTCGGACTTTCCAAAATCGACCTTTCCTTGGATAACTTGTATGACTTCGGAGTCCACCACAGGAATATCGCCTGCGTACACCTTCCCGGTGAAGCCATTGAGAGATATGTACTCCCCTTCAGACAACACCATGGTCCCCATTCGCACTTTTCCGTCATCCAAAATCTCCACGGCATCACAGCCGGCCACACAGACTTTGCCCATTTGCCGGGCCACTACCGCGGCATGGGAGGTCATGCCACCCTTCGCCGTGAGGAATCCTTCGGCCGCGTGCATCCCATGAATATCATCAGGACTAGTTTCATGACGAACAAGGACCGCCCGCTCACCCTGTTCTTTAAGCTCGACGGCCCGATCCGGAGTTAAGGCAATCTTTCCAGCTGCAGCTCCCGGGCCGGCTGGGAGACCCTTCCCAACAGTCTGAAATTTGGCCTCTTCGGAAGTCTCAAAGATCGGGTACAGGTACTGGGATAACTGTTCTGGGGCGACCCGTTGAACGGCTTCCTTGCGATCAATCAAGCCCTCCTTCACCATTTCCACCGCAATGCGGACTGCCGCAATCCCTGTGCGTTTTCCCACTCGCGTTTGAAGCATAAAGAGTTTGCCTTCCTGGATCGTAAATTCCAGATCCAGCATATCTCGATAATGCTTCTCCAACGTTTTTTGAGTCTTGGTTAATTCTCGGTAGGCAGCAGGGAGCTTGTCTTTTAATGCTTGAACCGGCAACGGGGTTCGAATACCGGCCACCACATCCTCACCTTGAGCATTCAACAGACATTCACCAAAAAAGGTTGGGGTTCCCGTGGCAGGGTTTCTCGTGAACGCCACTCCTGTTCCACTCGTCTCTCCCATGTTGCCAAACACCATCGCCTGGACATTCACCGCCGTCCCCCAGGCATCCGGAATTTCGTACAACCTTCGATAGGTGACAGCGCGGTCCCCATACCATGATTCAAACACGGCATTGACGGCCATCTGAAGTTGCTCAAACGGATCCTGTGGGAATTCACGACCGGTTTCCGTTCTTACCAGACTCTTGAATGTCCCAATAAGCTCATCCAGCGCGGCCTCGGACAGGTCCGTATCATGTTTAGCCCCATATTGTCTTTTAACCTCATTCAGATGGTCTTCAAACCGTTCGCGGCCAATTCCCATGACCACGGTCCCAAACATGGTGATAAAGCGCCGATAGCCATCAGCCGCAAACCGTCGATTGGACGTCTTTTGAGCGAGTCCCTTTGCGGTCTGTTCATTCAGCCCCAAATTGAGCACCGTATCCATCATGCCCGGCATGGAAGCTCGAGCTCCTGAGCGTACCGATACTAAAAGGGGATTGTTTGGATCACCGAACCGAGCCTTCAGAGACTGTTCGACTTTTTTTAAGGCCTTAAGTGCCTGATCCCACATTCCCGCAGGAAAGCGCTTCTTTGAATGGAAAAATTCAACACAGGCTTCGGTGGTAATGGTGAATCCTGGGGGAACCGAAATGTTGAGGTTGGTCATTTCGGCCAGGCCAGACCCCTTGCCACCCAGGAGTTCTTTCATCCCTCCTTTTCCTTCTGCTTTCCCATTTCCAAAAAAGTAGGCGTACTTTTTCTGACCCATGACTTCACTCTCCTTTAGCAAAGAGCTGAAAAAGCCTGTTAGTTAAATGGGGTGCCGCTTGCCCACCTCGAGGTCCACACCCGCATTAGGAATTTTTACCAAGGCTTTGCAATTGTAACTGGTACCACGAGATTAGGAAACGCTTGGCCCACATTCCGGACCCAATGACCACAATGACAAACATCAACAGCGCAATTAATCGAAAATTTTCCCCTTGGCGAGCCTGATAATACAATTGGCCATCGGCCCCCATCACAAGCCCTATGCCTTCGCGAATATGATGGGTATTACCAGATGGATCGGAAAGTTCAAGCCATTCGGTGCATAACTGAATGGGTCTCTGAGCACCTTCCACCTTGGCAAATCCCACCCGCAAGCAATGGCCATTCTCGGGATCATAGAGTTCAGGTTTAGATAGCGCGATATCCAAATCCACCCCGCTCATCCACAATCCACCGAGCAACAGTGCATTGCATACAATGATTAAAAGGATCGTCACGCCTCTCGCGAACCATCTGAGCCTGGTACTCTTCGATTCCGCCGTCACTTAGATCACTCCATTTGAGAGGCTCGGAAACCATTGCTCAAAAAAAATATGAAAGCATAGTCGGCATTCAGGTTCTGTTAACTCCCCTGGGACTGAATCAAAGAAAAATCCGCTAATTTCAAGAATAACTGATCGATGGTGTTCAACAGGGAAAGGCGATTGGCTCGCACTGCCTGATCAGGAGCATTCACCATGACCCCAACAAAATATTCATCAATGGGAGATTTTAACCCAATGAGGGCCCTCAGCGCCTCCCCATATTCCTTTTTTTCCAGGCACTCCGATATCACTCGTTGAACTTCTCCAACAGCGGTATGGAGAATGTGTTCCGTTTCATGTTCAAACATTTCGGATTGGATTCGATTATCTGTCCATTGTTCTTTTTGAACAATTCGATGCGCACGTTTAAATCCAATGATCAGCGGATCGAATTCAGGTTTGGCGGTGATATGCTCAAGGGCTTTCATCCGGGAGAACAGATCATCCAGATCACACGTGTCAGATGGTCTGACAGCTAAAACCGCATCCATGACATCTTCTCGCAAACCATGAACGGTCCTCCCATAGAATTTCAGCCGTTCCATCAAGAAATCTATCAATGCCTTTTGAACGGAAACCGATGAACCCCCTTCTATCCCCTGGGCCTCCAATAAGCGTTCGGAGCGAATTGTCAGGGGAATGAGGTTCATCATGATTTTTCTCTCCAAAAGGATCCTCACAATCCCGAAAGCCATGCGCCGAAGCCCAAATGGATCTTCTGATCCAGAAGGGACCATTCCGGCTTTAAAAAACGCAGTAAGGGTATCGATTCGATCGGCCAGTGCCAGAAACGTTCCGGTGTGTGTATGGGGGATGCCATCCTCTGGGGAACGTGGGAGATAGTGCTCCTCAATAGCCACGGAAACCTCCTGGGATTCTCCATCATGTTTGGCATATTCCCTTCCCATGATCCCTTGTAACGACGGGAATTCACCAACCATACCGGTGAGAAGGTCGGCTTTGGCCAAGGTTGCTGCCCTCTCGCAGGCCTCTTTCAGATCATCACGGGCATTCATCTGCGCGATAGAGGCAACAAGCTCTCGAACCCGATCGGTCTTTTGATAGACTGTCCCGAGTTTCTTGTGAAAAACGACTTCCTTTAATTTATTGACTCGGTCAGCCAACGTCTGTCGACGGTCTTCCTGAAAAAAGTATTGGGCATCCTTTAATCTTGCCGCTAACACCCGTTCATTTCCTACCCTGATCAAGTCCATCTTTGGAATTTTCATGTTGGTCACGGACACAAATCTTGGGTGAAGTCCTCCGTCCCTTCCAACTAACGAGAAATAGCCTTGATGCTCTTGCATGGAAGTAATGAGAACCTCAGGGGGAAGTGCAAGATATTCCGGATCAAACTCCCCAAGAATCGCTTGTGGACATTCGACACTATACACGGCCTGTTCTAACAATTCCTCCTTATTCCCTGCATAAATCTGCCCATTCACAGATACAGCCAATGCTTCGATTTGAGTCTGAATGATCTTCCGACGTTCGCCTGGGTCTCCCACAATCCTAAGTCGTTTTATCGTGGCAAAGTAGGAGGCAGCCTGTTTCACCGCTTCGCCTTTGTTACGTCTTACTCGTGAGGTCTGAAGAAACCGGTGTCCCCAGGTTCGAGCCCCAGAGGAGATTCCTGCAATCTCAAACTTAATAGGACGACTCCCGTAAAGGGCCACAATCCATCGAATTGGTCGAGCGAACCGCATCTTCGACGAATTCCACCGCATGGATTTCGGAAAAGACAACTGCTGTATAAGACCGGACAGATTCTGCTGAAGGACTACTGGAGTCTGCTGTCCTTCTTCACGTTTAATGGCGCACACATAAACCCCTTTGGGAGTTTCTCGAATCTGAAGCTGGTCGACTGAAATCTCTTGAGATTTGGCAAATCCTTTACCGGCTTGGCTCGGTTGTCCGCGATCATCATAGGCAACAGATTTAGGGGGGCCAAGGACCTCCTGGAGAATGGAAGTCTGGCGAGATGCCAGTTCATCAACGAATACCACTAACCGCCGGGGAGTTCCCATTGTTTGAATCATCCCGTGGGAAAGGCGGTGGTCTTCCAAAAAAATTCCGGCTAACCGGCTCAAGTTTTCCAAGGCGGGGCCCACAAATGAAGCAGGTAATTCCTCCGTTCCAATTTCAAGGAGAAACGCCGCCTTGTCAGAGCGGGATTTGGGGGCTCCCCCCTTCACCGATTGGGCAGACACCTTTCGTTTATTATCTGCCATAGCGAACTTTGCCTCTAACCCTTCAATTCTACTTGACTTTTTCGTCTTACGACTTTTTTAGGCCTGCCTTGATCCTCATCAGACAAGAGGGGAAATCCCATAGCCGATCTTCGATTAACGAAGGCTTCCGCGCACTGGCGTGCGAGACCGCGTACTCTGGCAATATATCCCGTCCGTTCCGCCACGCTTATGGCTCCACGGGCATCCAATAGATTGAACAGATGTGAGGTTTTCATACAATAATCGTAGGCGGGCCAGACCAAATCCTTTTCTATGAGTCGCTGACATTCTAATTCAAAGTCTTCAAAAGTTTTGGCAATCATCGCAACATCCGCAACTTCAAAGTTATATGTAGAAAACTGAACTTCGATATCATGATAGAGTTCGTGGTAGCGAACGTCTTTTGACCACATCAAATCATAAATGCTGTCCACACCCTGAATATACATGGCAATTCGCTCTAATCCATAGGTCAATTCAACGGTAATGGGATCCAGCTCAATGCTCCCAACCTCTTGAAAATAGGTGAATTGTGTAATTTCCATCCCATCAAGTCTGACCTCCCATCCCAAACCCCATGCCCCTAACGTTGGAGACTCCCAATCGTCCTGAACGAATTGAATATCGTGTTTTTTAGGGTCAATCCCTAGGTTGGCAAGACTTTCTAAATAGAGGTCTTGGGAATCGGCCGGAGCTGGCTTGAGGACCACCTGATATTGGAAATAATGCTGAAGGCGGTTGGGGTTCTCTCCATATCGTCCATCGGTAGGCCTGCGGCAGGGTTCAACATAGGCCGCACGCCAGGGCTCTGGCCCCAAGGCCCGTAAAAAGGTGTCAGGATTAAATGTTCCCGCCCCTTTTTCGGTATCATAGGGTTGAGTGAGGATACAGTGATGAGAGGCCCAGAAGTGATGAAGAGAAAGGATTAATTCCTGGAGGGTCACAACGTATTCTCACCGTCTCGAGCCACCCGCATTTTGGGCTAGAAATCGGTTCAGAATCGAACAGTAAATTTACGAGAAATCCTGTAGGCCAAAAGTAACAACAAAGCTATGTGGAGTCAAGGTAATTGCGGGACATTGGGTTCCCCCAGGCCAGACTTGCTGGCTGCCGGGGGTATCCCTTGTTTTTTTTCGAGCGGTTCATTATATTGACCCCTGGTTAACCATTAAGGAGGGGGCATAATGACAAAGAAATCGATCTGTTTCCTTTTTTCGGCTTTGGGCTTGGTGATCATGCTCAGTGCCTGTGAAACACCGCCGGAGCCCATGAAGGCGGAAGGCTGTGTAGATTCACCGAGTTTAACAGACCGGGAGCGAATGGCGCAGGGCGCACAGTATGATTCGGTACAGGAGTGTATTGACCGTATTCCTTGCGAGTCGAGCGAAAACCAAAGAATGCTGGCGACGGAAACCTGCAAAGCCACTTTCGCAGCCGAAGGTCGAAAAGACTTTGACGGGCTAAGGAAAGATAAACGAGATCCCGAGGGCCCTTTGGCTGATTGATCTTCAGTAGGGCTCCCAGATTTAGATACACCGATTCCGGTTGGTTTTGCCTCAATCGTTAGGCTGAACCAGCCCCCCAAGGCTATTGGGTAGTCCCCCGGTTAGGCTCTTGTACGACCCGACTACCCTTCCCCCCATTCACTTCACCACCATAAGGGTTCCTTCCATCCCTTTATGACCCCGTATCAGACATCGGAAGGGATACAACCCTTCAGGCAACACCAAAGATAGCTCTATCCGTTTTCCTGGTTGCAAAGGAATGCCATCGGCACTCTTCCATGGCCCTACCAAGGAATTTTTATCAAAACGAACATCTTTGAGTGCGAGGATTGGACTTTGGAAAACATGTCGCTCCCGTCCTTGATTCCTGACAATGAGTCGAACCTTTTGAAGAGCAGGAAGTTTCACCAGGTTGGGAGAAAATCGAAATTCTTCGGCCGTAATAGTGGCAGATGAAAATGCAGTATCGCAGGATGAAAGGGGTATTCCGCAAATCCAGAGCGCCAAAATCAGGAGACCACTGACCTCCTTATGGGTGTTCCTTTTCTTGCCAGGAGGGTCTTGAGATCTCATTATCATTCAATTCGTATTATTCGAAATTCGAGATTTCAAACAAGGTTTGCTCTGACTTTCACCTTCCATCTCCACATCTCTTTATTGACAACGCACCTCTCCATCCCGAGAATACCTCCATGAATTCAACACTCATTCTTGAAGGCATTGAAATATCTGGCCATTGCGGACTCACCCAAGACGAAAGGAGCCACCTTCAACCTATTCGCATAGACCTTGAAATTGATTGTGCAAATAGTCAAGCAGGAGAAACTGACAATATTCAACACACCATCGATTATGCCCAAATCATCAATCGACTTTTGGAAATCGGCACCGGCAATCAATTCTATCTGGTCGAGTCGCTCGCGGAATATATAATCCGGACCCTTTTCGATGAGTTTCCCATCCTCGGTCTTAGCATATGGGTAAGAAAAACCGACCCGCCATTGAAAGCAACAGTCAACTCGGTGGGTGTTCGTCTCTCTCGCGATCGAGGTAGTCTGGAAACCAAGGCCAGCACCTCAGCCTTCAAACCCCCATCACCATTTCTTACCGAACACCAACACCAATTACCGAAAGGAAAAATTCTGGACCTTGCCACTGGGCAGGGTAGAAATGCCCTGTATCTTGCCAGCCAGGGTTATTCAGTTACTGCAATCGATCGGGATAGGGAAGCCCTAAAAGCGATACAACTCGAAATACAAAACTTAAATATATCTAATGTGTTGATTCAAGCTCAGGACTTAGAGGACGGCTCTCCCAACTCTTTCAATCTAGGGACTGAACTCTATGAGGGCATCATCGTGTTTTTCTACTTATACCGTCCGCTCTTTCCTTCACTGATCAAAGCTCTTAGAAGTGGGGGAGTGCTGATGTATGAAACATTTCTCATCGATAATCATCGGATCCACAATCATCCTCGTCGAAAAGAGTTTTGCCTTCAACACAACGAACTTTTTCAACTCACTCAGGGATTAAGAATTGTGCATTACGAAGAAGGGGCGCAGCAAGGGCCCAATGTTCAAGATCAGATCTTCACGGCGAGAATGATAGCGAGAAAAGAATAGGACTTCTCAGGTTTCCATGGCACGTATTGATCTCCATCTTCACACTACGTATTCCGATGGCAGTTTTTCCCCACATGAGGTCGTCACCATGGCCCATCACGCTGGGGTGTCCACCATTGCGATCACCGATCATGACACAACCGATGGTCTGCCAGAAGCCTTTACCCGAGCGTCTACGTTCAATCTTCACATCATTCCAGGCATCGAAATAAGCTCACAGTTTCGAGGAAAAGAAACTCACATTCTTGGATACTTTGTTACCTGGCAGGACCCTACCTTTCAGCGTCGCCTTTCCTTCATGCGAGAAACCCGATGCACTCGCATTCCCAAAATTATTAATAAACTTAAACAACTAGGAGTAGTTATCACTGAGGAAGAAGTAAAGGACGTGGCAGGGATAGGGTCAATCGGGAGACCCCACATCGCTCAGGTCATCCTCGCCAAAGGATATGTCAAAAGTGTGAAAGAAGCCTTTGAACGTTACTTGGGTCATGGAGCGGCCGCTTTTGTTCCCAGAGATCTCCCTGATGCAGCCGAAGTCATCTCCTGGATTCAGGAGGTTGGCGGTGTGGCCGTCCTGGCCCATCCCGGTTGGGTGGAAGAAAAACAGAATGGGCTCTCACCATTTTGTGAAGCCTTAAAGGAATGTGGACTCCAAGGCTTAGAGGTGTTTTACAGTACCCACACTTCCAAACAAATCTCAGAATACCTCTTTCTGGCAAAAAGACTTGACCTTCTTGTGACCGGTGGCAGCGACTTTCATGGACAGGCGAAACCAGGAGTCGAAATCGGAGTAGGACGGGGAAACTTAAAAATCTCAGAAAAACTTCTTGGTCCGCTTGAAGCGGCAAGGACCTCCAAGTAAGAAATTTTCTGGTTTCAAGTTTCAGGTTTCAAGTTT
>CP070743.1:2223608-2231701 GCA_020348185.1 Nitrospirota bacterium | reverse complement strand
GGTGGCGGAAAAAAAACGTCAGAAGCAGGGTGCTGATGTGATAGCCATCGATGTCGGCGTCCATGAGCAAAATGATTTTATGGTATCGGAGTTTCTTAAGATCAAAATCTTTCCCGATCCCGCAACCGAGTGCTTTGACCAAGTCTGTCAGTTCTTTGTTTTCAACCACTTTGGCAAGGGTCAATTCCTCGGTATTCAGGACTTTTCCCCTGATGGGCAGAATGGCTTGCGTTTTCAAATCTCGACCTTGCTTGGCGGTACCACCGGCTGAATCACCCTCGACGATGAAGAGTTCACTGACTGTGGGGTCGGTGCTTTGACAATCAGCCAATTTGCCGGGCAGGTTGAGACGATGACTGACGGCTGATTTTCGTATGACCGCTTTCGAGGCTTCCCGTGAAGCTTCCCGGGCACGAGCGGCGAGGATCATTCGACCCACCAGGGTTTCCGCAATGCTTTGATTTTCGTTTAAATACGTTTCTAGTGCCGGCCGGATGGTGCTATCCACCATGCCCTGAGTCTCGGGATTATTCAGCCGTTCTTTGGTTTGCCCCTGGAATTGGGGATTCAGGATCAATACGCTCAGTACGACGGCCAACCCCTCTCGTATATCCTCAGCTTGGATGGTCACTCCTTTGGGAGTCAGGTTATGGGTCTCAATATAATTGCGGACGGCTTTCACAATACCGCTCCGTAACCCGTTTTCATGAGTGCCCCCGTTGGGAGTGGCGACCCCGTTCACGTAACTACGGATGAATTCTGCCGGTTCGTCGGTCCATTGAAGGGCCGCTTCCATACCAAACCCGTTTCCGTTGGATCCCTTTTCGTGGCCGTTTTTCAAGTTGCGTTCGAGGTAGAACACAAAATCGGCCGTGGCCTTACGATTTCGGTCAGACACTAGTTTTACCAGATATTCTTCAATCCCTTGCTCATGCACAAACTGATGGGTTTTTCCGGAAGAACCATCCCGGAATGTGAGCTTGAGCCCTTTGTGGAGGTAAGCCTTGGCTTCAAGAGTTTCTTCCAGCAATGTTGAATCGAATACGACATTCTTGCCGAAGATAAGGGGGTCAGGACGAAAATAGACGGAGGTTCCCGTCCCCCGGGCTGCGCCCTCTTGTTTGACTGGAGTCTTGGGATTGCCCGCTTGATAGGTTTGGCTCCATTCCTTTCCGTCCCGTTTCACCCGGACCTCCAGGTGGCGGGAGAGCGCATTGACGACGGATGCGCCGACGCCATGGAGACCACCCGAATGAATGTAACTGCCGGTTTGGAATTTTCCTCCTGCATGGAGGGTGGTCATGATAATTTCCAACGCAGATTTTTTGTGTTGAGGATGTTTTTCGACTGGAATGCCGCGTCCATTGTCAGTAATGCAAATGCCATCACGGGATTTGTCTAACTCCACGACAATATTCGTGGCATAGCCGTTCATCACTTCATCAATGGCATTGTCCAGAATTTCCCATACCAGATGATGCAAGCCAGTCTTATCGGTCCCGCCAATGTACATGGCCGGCCTTCGCCGAACCGGCTCGATCCCTTCTAGTACAACAATATCGCTCGCATCATATTTCTTGGCCATGCCATGTCCCCTTAGACGGAAGGTCTAAAAAAGGTTGAAATGGAAAAAAAGGAAAAACTTGAGAGAAAACTGTAAGTGTTCAGACTGAAAGACCTATGATCCACTACCTGAGTCCGTGACAAAATCAGGCAACTGGATTTCCGGGGGCTCCACCTCGCTGAGAGTTCCCCGCTTGAACAAGGTGTGACCTTTACCACCACGACTGACCACTTGATATTTTTTTGGAGAAACAACAAGTTTGGCTCCGTCTTCCTTGAGTAGAACCAACTGATCCGTTTTTCCCGCGAGAAGCCGGAACCCCAAGACGCGATCCTGTTTGTCCAGTTTGATGACGATGACGCCACGACCGGCACCGGAAAGAAGGACGATCTCCTCGGTCTGGCAGAGCAGCGCCTTGCCACGTGAAGAGGCCACGGCGATGAGAGACTTGTCCAATTGTTGATCCACAAATCCTACCCCGACGACTTCTTCTCCTTCTTTGACTTTCATGAATTTGCGTCCCAATCGGGTTGACGGTTCCTGAAATGCCGCCAATTCAAAACGAACTCCCATGCCCGCTGAGCTCACCCCGACCCCTTGGCCTATGGCCGCTGGGGTCGAATCTGCTGGTTGGTCGAACAAGGGAAGGAGTGAAGCGGCAGGGGAAGTGGTGGAAGTAGGTGCAGGTTTCAACATCCGTGGATCTAAACTGAGGGCGGCGACGATGCGCTCACCGTCTTTGAATTTAAAAAGCTTTTGTGCGGGATCGCCGTACCCGCTTCGGGCGGCGGGAATGTCGCCGATGCGAATGGTATAGGCGCTGCCATAGTTCGAGAAAAATACAATATTCTCGACGGTACTCCCACCTAAGACGGTCATAATACGATCGCCTTCACGAACCCTGGCCTTGGACAAATCCTTGATGACGCCCACGCGCCGAATCCATCCGTCCATGGATACCGTGATGACCGCGTCTTCTTTCACCATATAGGCTTCCGGATCGAACTCCACCTCCTCGGTTTGTCGTCGACCGACTTTGGTCCGCCGCTTGTCGGCGAAAGTCTTTGTGACTTCCTGGAGCTCTCGTTTCACCACATCCCAAAGTTTTGGCTTGGAAGCTAAGAGGGCTTTGAGGTCTTTGGCTTGACGGCGCTTGTCAACCAACTCGTCGAGCATCTTTTTGATTTCAGTCCGGGACAGCTTGTAAATGGGAGTTTCCAGAATGGCTTCGGTTTGGGTTGCATCCAGGTCGAACCGTCGTTGGAGTTTCTCTGCCGAATCGGCTTTGCCGTCGCTTTGGCGAATGATTTTCAACACTTGATCGAGCGCGTCAAATATCGTTTTAAAACCATTCAGAATATGAATACGTCGTTCTAGGACTTGGAGGTCATAGGTCAACCGTCGTTTCACGGTTTCGAAACGGAAGTCCACGAATAATTGCAAGATGTGTTTCAGATTCAGACAGTCCGGTCGAGAAACCCCGGAATCAGGAACTGGAACAAGGCAGGTCAGATTCACCGAGAAGTTGTTTTGTAATGGGGTATTCTTGAAGAGATACGCCATGGCAACATGGGGGTCAGCATCTTTTTGGAGCTCCAGGACGATCCTCACATCGGTTGTGGATTCATCCCGCACGTCAAGAAGTTGGGGAACTTTTCGAGCTGCAATGAGATCACCGATGCGTTCGACAATGGTCGCCTTATCAACGGCAAATGGAATAGAGGTAATCAGGATTTCGGATTTTCCGGGAGAACGAGGTTCGACTTCATACTCACCCCGAAGCCGGACAGACCCTTGACCGGTTTCATAGATTTCTCGAAGTTCGGTCCGGTTATTGAGGATTTCCCCACCAGTTGGAAAGTCGGGGCCTTTGATATGTTTCATCAAGTCCGAAGTTGAACAGTCCCGGTCATTGATAAAGGCAATGCTGGCGTCAATTACTTCCCCAAGATGATGAGGGGGAATATTCGTCGCCATGCCGACTGCGATTCCCGTGGATCCATTAACCAGTATATTAGGAAACCGTGCAGGCAAGACTAGAGGTTCTTTGCCTTTGCCGTCGTAATTGGGCTGGAGATCGACCGTATCCTTCTGTAGCTCAGAAAGCAGTTCTAAGGCAGGGGGAGCCAGGCGAGCCTCCGTGTACCGGTAAGCGGCCGGGGGATCACCATCCAGGCTCCCAAAGTTGCCATGCCCATCGACAAGAGGGACGCGCAGCGACCAGGGTTGGGCCATGCGAGCCATGGCGTCATAGACGGCAGAATCTCCGTGAGGGTGCCATTCTCCAATCACGGATCCGACGACTTTGGCGCTCTTGATGGGTGACCGATCGGGAGTCAGTCGATGGTTGTGATACATCGAAAATAAAATGCGCCTCTGGACGGGTTTCAGTCCGTCCCGGACGTCTGGCAAGGCCCGTGAGGTAATGACCGATAACGCGTAATTGAGATACCGTTGTCGGGTAGTTTCATCCAGTGCTACTGGAGTGATACCTTGCCCATCTCCCTGAGCACTGTCGATTTTGCGCGTTTTGGTTTTAGGCATCAGTCAGGATGATGAAACGACGATGATGACGGTGCCCCTTGGATTTCCAAAAAGTTTTGGAAATCACTGGGGCGGATTTGTGGATGAATCGGGTGGAAGCCCTGGCCCAAATGACTTTTTGGTTGGTTGAGGTTTTTTAGGAGAACCCTTGCGCTGCGGCTTCAGTCCTAACGGCCCTAGGATTCGCGTTTTGACCCAGAACCGGTCCCACCATTCCGTCGGGTTCACCTGTGTCCCTTGGAGGACTAGACCAAAGTGGAGATGATCTCCAGCGGCCAATCCAGTAGTGCCGGAGCGAGCAATGACTTGGCCAACGGTCACCGATTCTCCAACCTTCACTTCATATGAAGATAAATGGGCATACATGGACTGGAGGCCATATCCATGATCGATGACGATCATATTTCCGTAGATTCCCAGGTATTCCGCAAAGACCACAATACCGCTATTGGACGCCTGAACGGGATAATGTTTTGTCACAGCTAAATCAAATCCGAGATGATCCTGTGTGTCCACAATTTTATTTTTATAGACGTAATTTCGATGATCGGCAAAGGCGGCTTCGACTTGTGACCCAGGGAGTTGGCGAAAGGCCTCTTGCCAGAGGAACTCTGGTCTGCTTTGTTTCCCTAATTCAGTGATGGTCGCGTTGTTGAGGCGACGGAGTTTATTATTGACTTCCAAAAAGTTTTTCAATGTGTCCCCTTGATCTTGAGCATCCGGAGACTGCGCAATAATTGGCATGACGGTTTTTTGAATGAAGCGATCGGAGATACCAATGCGACGGGTTCGCCAGGGTTTTTCTTCAATACGATAATCCAAATCAAGAATACCTCGGTTGCCAAATCCATCATCGGCGAAAAGTTGGATGGGAGTATGCGGTTTGGCATTATGAGGAAAAGCCATGAGGGCGAACATTCCGTTTCCATCAGGGGCCGGAAATCCCGGGTAAATGGTGGAAAGAATTTGAATGCCATGTTCCTTGGCTTCCCGTGAAACTCGATATCGGACAATTCCCGATCCTCCCTGCGCGATTGATCCAGGAGGGGAAAGGAGTTCAAGTCGAGGAGCTGAAAATTTCAGAGTCACCTCCTGCGTCAGGCGTTCTCCATTGCCTTCAAAAAAATTACGCCAGGAATAATCTCGCGCCGTCACGAGGAGTTTGGTTTCTCCCTTTTTCCGTGGCAGAGTCGTATCGGCATAGGGGACCATTTCAAGATCGTATTCACGTTCTATTCCTCCGTCGAGCGAAAGGAAACCGTGAGATGGAAACGACTCCTCCGCGAGGGTGTAGGTTTCGAGGTTGTGAACAATGCGAACAGAAATGTCCTTAAGCCCCGTATCGGTATCAGAAACATGGATGACGAGCGGTGTCGTCGGGCCGGCTTCAGTAAAAGGTTGGGTTAGAACAATTTCAGGTGGAGTGGAATCGCCCCATCGGGCAATCCCAACAAAAAGAAGATAGGTTGCTATAAACCCTATGCCAATGAGAATAACGAAAGATTTTTTGGACACGCGGTGTGGACTATTCCTCCTTTTTACCCTCTACTTATACCATACAAGGGCATGAGAGCAAGGGCATTCTCTCTACTTTTCGTAACCCAAGATATGAAAAATGAAAAAGAACCTCGTGAGGCAATTGTTTCGAGTTTAGGGTTTCAAGTCTCAAGTTAAAAAATGGAAAATCTTTCTACTTTGAACTTTTGGCATTAAACGTAAGGCTTGAACTCGCTGTGAAGTATTCCGCATTCCCTTTTTGAAAACTTGACACTCTTGACACAAGTTCACTGATGTCCTAGCCTTTGCGCTTCCTTTGTAGAGCAAAACCGAACATGTTCCTCTCACTCGTCATTCCCTTTTCTGGTTTCTATCAATAATTAAGGGGTTATTTCAAATTTAATTCAAATCGCAGATGAAGAAAGAAAGAAATAAGAAGGATATACCGTGAGCATTGTCGGTGACATCCTCGGCTGGTTTTCCAGCGATTTGGCCATTGATCTGGGCACGGCGACGACCTTGGTCTATGTGCGGGGCCGTGGAATTATGCTAAGTGAGCCGTCTGTCGTGGCGTTGGAGAAGCAATCCAACGCCGTTCTCGCCGTCGGAGCGGAAGCAAAAAAAATGGTTGGTCGCACTCCCGGGAACATCGTTGCCATTCGGCCGATCAAAGAGGGAGTGATTGCTGACTTTGCCATGACGGAGAGGATGCTGCATTACTTTATTACCAAGGCTCACAATCGAGGGTCCTTTGTGCGCCCACGGTGTATCATCGGCGTCCCTTCCCGAATTACGGAAGTCGAACAACGGGCAGTCCGAGAGTCAGCTACACACGCGGGTGGTCGTGAAGTCTATCTAATCGAGGAACCGGTGGCGGCAGCGATTGGGGCCGGTCTTCCGATCACGGAACCGTCAGGGAATATGGTTGTCGACATCGGGGGGGGGACGACCGACATCGCCGTCATTTCCTTGGGGGGCATCGTCTGTAGTGAATCGGTGAAGGTGGCGGGGGATCAAATGGATGATTGCATCATGGGGTATATCAAACGGCGTTATAATCTGTTGATCGGCGATCATATGGCGGAGAAGGTCAAGATAGAGATTGGATCCGCCTATCCTCTGAAACAACAAAAAACCATGATGGTCAAGGGACGAGATTTGATTTCTGGAATTCCACGGACCGTTGTGGTCAATGACACAGAAATCCGCGAAGCCTTGGAGGAACCAATTCACGCCATTGTCAATGCCCTACGTCGGTCTTTGGAAAACACGCCCCCTGAGCTGGCGGGAGATATTATCGATCGTGGGGTGGTGATTACGGGTGGGGGGTCACTGTTGCCTGGATTGGCCACGCGGTTTCAGGAAGAAACGAATTTGCCCATCATTTCGGTTGAAGACCCCTTAACATCGGTAGTTCTCGGCGTGGGAAAGGTGCTTGATGAAATCGAACTATTTCGGAAAGTCTCCCTCCTGTCATCCCCTAAATGAACTTTGCACTGCTGTACTGATTTCTCCCAAGTGAGAAGAGCCTCATGAAGAGACCCTACTGTTTTGAATCTGGAGCGTTGATGATTCGATGAATGGATCCGTTGTGATTAATGACGTACAGCTCGCCTTTCTCATCTTCCCCGAAAGAAGTAATTTGTAGATCAGTATCCAACAGCACGGTCTGTTTTCCCTCCCGGAACCCAAAAATTTCTCCACTGCAGAAGTCGCCGAAAATATAGGTTCCATAAAGTGATGACACCTTTCGGCCCCGGTAAACGTATCCGCCAATCACTGAACACCGAGGCCCCGCATTGGCATATTCCGTGACGGGCATCGTCACTTTGGCCGATTGTTGACAGCCTTCGCTGGGTTCATAGCAATGGTTCCCTTCCATGAGACGCCACCCGTGATTTTCTCCCAAATTCACGACGTTGATTTCTTCCCAGTCATTCTGGCCGACATCTCCCGCCCAGAGTTCACCAGTTTTGCGATCAAAAGAAAACCTCCAAGGGTTGCGGAATCCAATAGCAAAGATTTCGGGTTGCCCGCCTTCGTCGGCGTAAGGATTGGTTGAAGGAATTCCATAGGGAGAACCATGATCCACATCAATTCTAAGAATTTTTCCAAGAAGTTCCGAAGGGTTTTGACCCCGATCGCCAGGGTCCCCTCCTGACCCACCGTCACCAGTTGCAATGAATAAATACCCTTCCGGTCCGAATGCCACCATTCCTCCATTGTGGTTGCTATAAGGCTGAGGGATGACAAGTAAGACGGTCTCCCGCTTTTCCGATCGAGTGGGATTGGATGAAACTTGGTATTCGGCAATGACGGTTGCGCCGTCTTGCTCTCGCGTGTAATTCAGGAAATACCGTCCATTTTCTTTGTAATCAGGATGAAAAGCTAAGCCCAGTAGTCCACGTTCCCCTCCCGTGGACAAAAGAGAAGAAATATCCAGAAACGGTTTTGGATGCAATTTCCCTTTCTCCAGGATCAGGATGCG
>CP070743.1:2212387-2223508 GCA_020348185.1 Nitrospirota bacterium | reverse complement strand
GTATATATAAAGGGAAGGTCATAATGGTTGTGAACACCGCCAGCTTCTGCGGAAATACTCCTCAATACAGCGGCCTACAAAGGTTGTATGAGGAATATCGCGAGCAAGGATTTACCATTTTAGCTTTTCCAGCTAATGATTTCGGTGAACAAGAACCTGGCACTGACAAAGAAATTGCCGAATTCTGCTATACCAAATATGCTCTGGAATTCCCCCTCTTCAGCAAGATCACGGTTCTGGGTGAAAACAAACATCCCCTGTATCGTTACCTGACTGAAGACACCCCTTTTAAAGGGGAAATCAAGTGGAACTTTCAAAAGTTCCTAATTGACCGTTCAGGTCAGGTCATTGCCCGATATAAGCCGGGGATGAAGCCCCTCACTCCACAGATCGTTGAGGATATTGAACACGCTTTGGTTCAGACATAAAATTTGACCACCCTTCTTCTAACCATTCCCCCCCACCTTTGAGCGGAAAGGAAAGGGGCTACATTTGATCTTTCCTTACGACCTGAAGCCGTCCGACTGTCCTGTGTGGGCCACAGGCCAAAGCCTCTAGAATCTCTAAAGCCGATGTCCCTCCGCCGCCTCAACCTTTTCCTGTTCCTGCTCCTCCTGGCCCTGCTATTCGTCCTCTTTGGAAGCTTGTGGGCCATCGTTTGGACTCAGGATACGATCACCGAGGCGGAGGAGCGGCGTTTTCGATCCGTCCGGCTTGCCGACGAGCTCCGTCAGAGCAGCGACGATCTCACGCGAATGGCCCGCCTGTATGTGGTCACAGGCGACGAGCAATACAAAGACTGGTTTTATGAAATCCTGGCCATCCGGGATGGGACGGGACCCCGCCCGGAACGTTACGACCTCGTATATTGGGATCTTGTGCTTCCCGGTGGCAACCGCCCCCGGTCGGCCGGCAAGGTCGCAGCCCTCGAAGCCCTTATGGTCGAAGAGGGCTTCACGCTGGAGGAGTTTCGCAAGCTGAACGATGCAAAGGATCTGTCGGACGATCTCGTGAGGCTCGAAGAGACGGCCATGCAGGCCATCGAGGGGCGCTTTCACGATGAGGCTGGGGGGTTCACTCGAGAGGCGGCCCCCGATCCCGAACTCGCCAGAAGCCTGATGTTCGGATCGCAGTACATGGAGGCCAAGGCCAAAATCATGGAGCCCATCAACCAATTCCTGCTCTTGCTCGAAAATCGTACCAGCACCGAGGTTTCGGCGCTTCGTGCTCGGAACCGTCTGTTGGGTGGGCTCGCCCTTGGCACGAGCGCGGCAGCGGTTCTAGTCGCAGCCTGGATGCTCATGGTCCAGCGCCGGCGGGTCCTGGTTCCGCTCGCGCGGGTTCAGGAATCAGCCGTGGCCGTCTCAAGGGGCGACTTCGACTGCCCAATCGAACATCAATCCAAAGATGAGATGGGGCAACTCGTCGGAACGTTCAACGAGATGCTGAAGAGCACGCGCGAGAGTATGGGGGCGCTGCAGCAGTCCAACGATGAGTTGAAGGCCGAAAAGGAGCGGTCCGATCACCTCCTGCTGAACATTCTTCCTGCGGCGATCGCCAATCGCATGCAGTCGGGCGAGACGAACATCGCGGACGAATTCCCCTCAGTGACGGTCTTATTCGCCGACCTCGTGGGGTTCACCTCGCTGACCGAACGCCTCGGCCCGCACGAGATCGTACGTGTTCTTGGGGAGGTGTTCGGCCTCTTCGATGCACAACTCGCACGGCATGGCATTGAGAAAATTAAAACGATCGGCGACTGTTACATGGCGGTCGGGGGCGCGCCTCAGGCTACCGCCGACCACGCCCGCCGCACTGCCGATTTCGCCCTCGGGATCCGGGACGACTTTCTGAAGTGGTCACAGAAAAACGGTCTGGACCTCCGGATCCGCATTGGCATGCACTCGGGAACCGCCATCGCGGGGATCGTTGGGACGCAACGCTTCGTATATGACATCTGGGGTGACGTGGTAAACGTGGCGAGCCGCATGGAGACCACGAGTCGTCCCGGCGAGATTCAGGTTTCCGAACCCACCTACGTCCAACTGCGGGACCTCTATGAGTTTGAAGAAGTCGGGACCGTCGAGATTAAGGGAAAGGGCCCAATGCGAACATGGATCCTGAAAGGGGTTCGATACCAGTCTCCGGGAGACGAAGCATCAGCCGATGCGGCTGGACAAAATTGAGTCCCCTCGGCCTCATCAGAAATCTTCCACCAAGCCCCGCAGAAGATGATAATGCGCTGCTCTCAGCTTTTGTAAGGCTTTCGCTTCAATCTGTCGCACCCGCTCCCGGCTTAAGCCATATTCCCTTCCGATTTCCGCCAGCGTGGCGTCTAAACTATATCCGATCCCGAATCGCTTACGGAGAATGCGCTGCTCTTTAGGAGTCAGCACCTCTAACGCCTCAACAATCAGTCGCCGTTGGTTACAGCGCAGGGCCCATTCCAGAGGTGAGCCAATACTTTCATCGGCGATGAAATATCCAAGATCGACTCCCTCCTCTTCGCCTATCGGGGCATCCAATGAAGACGTACTCCTGGGTATGGACAATAATAACGCAATCTTTTCTTCAGTGACCCCTAGCTCCAAGGCCAATTCCTTATTCGTGGGAAATCTCCCCTGTTCCTGAATAAATCGTTCGGAGGAACGGTTAATGCGACTCAGCAAACGCGTCACATAGACCGGAAGACGAATATTTCGTGCATGGTCAGCCACTCCCCTCCCCACTGACTGCCGGATCCACCAGGTCGCGTAGGTACTGAATTTGAGGCCCCGAGACGGTTCAAACTTTTCCACCGCTCGCATCAACCCGAAACAGCCTTCCTGAATTAAATCCAGGAACGGTAACCCTTTATTGAGGTATTGACTGGCAATACTGACAACCAATCGGAGATTCGCCTGGATGAGCTCTTTCTTCGCGACCCCGATTCCCTCCAACACACGGTCGATTTTCTCTAATGTTTCCGGGGATGAATCTGCCGTGTTTCTTGCCCCTTGATTTACGAATTCTCGATATTCGTGTATCACACGTTCAATCACCCACTGTTGGAGCTTCAAAGCATGAATCTGCTTCACAAGGGATTTGTGTAAGCGATGAAGGGTTTCCTCCGTAGGAAGGGTCGAGGATTTGGTTTGTCTGAGGTTAAGACCACTTTGATAAAGTGCGGTATATTCCTCCGAGAGATCCGCCAATGCCCTGAACTGATCAAGGCACTTTTGAAATGGGAGATTATCGCTCTCTCGTTGATTTGGATTTTCCTCCTCATCACCAGCGTCTTCGGATTCATTCACCTGCACAAGTTCAGAGATTCTGTATTCTCCGCTCTTGAGTTTTTCTCCGATTTTGTTAAGGGTAGCCAGACAAAACGGAACCTTGAAGAGGACTGATATGAGATATTTGTTTCCTCGGGCAATGGTCTTGGCCAACTTGATTTCGGATTTCGCATCAAGCAAGTCCACTGCCCTCATTTCATTTAAGAAATAAGGCAGGGGATCGCCTGACCGATCCGATGGATGTGAGCTCATGTCATTGGGTGCCCTCCTGTCTTTCATATTCCACCCAACGCTCAGGCCCACGAGCAAATTAAACTTTTTGAACCTTAGACACCCTTACTCACTAGGGCAGTTCTTGCAGAAGGGCAATTTGTATGAGAGGAATTGAAGGAATCCCGGGTGTTAGAATATTCTAATATATGGGGATCACTTTCAGCTCAGAACTTAAAAGAGGGTCTTTTTTTCGGAGAGCGAGAAGCAGGAGATTGGCTTCGGGAATGGATATCCGAGTTCTCGGAATATTATTTGTGATCTCTGGAGTCGTGGATTTTATATGGATCGTGTCGTACCCGGATTACGCACTGAAAGTTTTTGGGACCACCTTTAGCGGATGGAGTGGAGAGTTGGTAAAATATCAACATCCGTTGATTCATCTGGCCATCGGCTATGGTTTTTGGTACAAACGGAAATGGGCGTTTTATACGTATCTCGTCTATTTAACCCTGGCCTGTTTGAGCGAAATCACGACCCAAATGGTTCAAGGATATCATCCCACGCGAACCACCATGGTCGTCATCAGCCTCCTATTTGGGTTTTACATCGTTTGGCGGCGAAACGTCTTTCGGTCCTCCATCGCCCCCTACAGATCTTGTGAATCATAGTCGTCTCCCATGAGGAGCCTATGAGGGTTCAGCAACTGACACCTTCCAGACAAACCAGAAAAGGTCTTCATTCTCTCCTTTTCTTAATCCTTGTCGGCCTGCTCACAAGCTGTAGCGCCCTTTCCCTCACTTACCACTATGCCGATTGGCTGCTGTTTTGGAGAGTGGACCACTATTTTGATCTATCTTCCTACCAGAAACCGGTTTTGCAAACGCATCTCACCCACCTGCACTCATGGCATCGTGAACAGGAAATCCCTCGTTATGTGGCTTTCCTGGAAACGATCCATCGCCACTGGCAGGATGGTCTGACCCAGCAGGAACTCGACGAAATCTTTGATCAATACGCGGTTCTTCGTGGACGGTTAGGGTCTCAGGTCGCGTCGGAAAGCGTTGAGTTTCTCAACACCGTCAACTCGGAGCAGATCCTCCATTTGGAAGAGGTCATGCAAGCGGAGAATGAGGAATGGCTCGCCGAACTCGGGGAAGACTTACAAACTCGAAAAGCCAACCGGGTAGAAAGAGTGCTGGGTTGGCTGAGAACCTGGTTTGGGGAAATCCCCCCCGATCAGGAACAGGGTTTCACGGAGGTGATTGAACAGTATCCTGATACCATTGATCAATGGATGGAATTTCGTCGGTACCGTCAACAGCAGTTTGCAACGCTTTTGAGATCAAATGCAGACTCTCAAGCTCTTGAAAAGCAGGTTCATGATTGGTTGGTGACACCGGAGAAAGACGCCCCTCCCTCCTATATTGAGTACGTCAGTTATCGAAACCGAAACCTGAAAGAGACAATCCTAGCCATTGACTTAATGGTGACCCCAGTCCAACGCCAACATGGGAGTGACCGGTTACAAAATCTCATTCAAGAAGTCGATCATATAGGTAGGCATTAACCAACTCATTTGATTGACCTCTTCCCTCAGGTTGTGCCACAGTGCACAACCATTTCTACCATACTCACCGCTTGTATCTTATACTGTATTGAAACGCTAAACTTCCCCCTCCATTCCAGAGAGAAGGCAAGGGTGAGGGTAAGAGCAATAGGCATTAGATTGATGAGAAATAATTGAGGAGGAATCGCGATGTCATCGAATTTAAAGCACCAAAGCCGAGACCTGACTGAAGGCCCGCGCCGGGCACCCGCCAGAGCCATGTTGAAAGCGGTCGGACTAACGGATGAAGACCTCTCCCGGCCATTAATTGCGGTGGCCAATACCTGGTCAGAGATCACCCCGTGCAACTACCATTTGCGTCAGCTTGCCGAGAAGGTGAAGGCCGGGATTCGAGCGGCAGGAGGAACACCCATCGAATTCAATACCATTGTGGTGTCCGATGGTATCAGCATGGGAACCGAAGGCATGAAAGCCTCTCTGATTAGCCGAGAAGTGGTCGCGGATTCCATCGAACTGGTCGTGAGAGGCCATCTTTTCGATGGCGTGGTCGCCTTATCCGGCTGTGACAAAACGATTCCCGGAACGGTCATGGCCCTCGCACGACTCAATCTCCCTTCGTTAATGTTATACGGCGGGTCGATCATGCCAGGGCAGTTTCATGGTCATGATGTCAGCATTCAGGATGTCTTTGAGGCCGTCGGATCATTTGCAAAGGGAAAGATGACTGAGGTGGAACTCCATGATCTCGAAGACCATGCCTGCCCTGGCGCCGGGGCCTGCGGTGGCCAGTTCACGGCCAACACCATGTCTATCGCCTTTGAGTTTATGGGGATGTCCCCGATGGGATTCAACGGCGTCCCTGCTCTCGATCCTCGAAAGGAAACGGTGTCCACCCAATGTGGACAGCTCGTCATGGATTTACTGAAACACGATGTGCGCCCAAAACAAATTATCACCCGCCCAGCTTTAGAAAATGCGATTGCCGCGGTGGCCTCAACCGGTGGGTCCACCAATGCCGTGTTGCATATCATGGCGATTGCGCAGGAAGTGGGAGTCCCCTTAAGTCTGGATGACTTTGACACCATCAACCAGCGGGTTCCATTGTTAGCCGACCTCAAACCCGGAGGCAAATATATGGCCGCAGATTTGTACCAAGCGGGTGGTACCAGACTGGTGGCCAAACGTTTATTAGATGCAGGATTTTTACAGGGTGATCAACTCACCGTGACCCGTCGCACGTTGGCTGAGGAAGCCGCTAGCGCCACGGAAACACCCGGACAGAAGGTCCTCTATCCCACCTCCAACCCGATTAAACCTTCGGGAGGACTTGTCATTTTAAGAGGGAATTTGGCCCCCGATGGATGCGTGGTGAAGGTAGCCGGGCATAAAAAACTCACCCACCGAGGCCCGGCCAAGGTCTTCGACTGTGAAGAAGAGGCTTTTGCCGCCGTGCAGCGCGGGGAGATCGTAGATGGCGATGTCGTCGTCATTCGATATGAAGGACCACAAGGCGGGCCGGGCATGCGGGAAATGCTGGGGGTAACCAGCGCCATTGTCGGGGCTGGGCTTGGAGAAACGGTTGCTCTGTTAACCGACGGGAGATTTTCAGGAGCGACTCATGGCATGATGGCCGGCCATGTGGCCCCCGAGGCCGCTCGAGGTGGGCCGATCGCCGCCGTTCAAAACGGCGACATGATTACGTTTGATATAACGGCCCGTCGATTGGACATGGAGGTTTCCGAAGATGAAATCAAGAAACGCCTCCAGGAATGGCAACCGCCCAAGCCTCGCTATGCTAGTGGCGTCATGGCGAAATATGCCAGACACGTGTCGTCCGCCGCTGAAGGGGCGGTGACAAGTTAGAAAGGAGTAGTATCAAATGACCGTGACGAACAAACAGGCTGGAACCAACGTGCATGAAGTCGCAGATGGGATCTATCGCATCAACACCCCGGTGATGATCGAGGGAGCAGGCGGGTTCTCCTTCAATCAATACCTCATCCTAGATGATGAACCCTTACTTTTTCACACGGGGCCTCGGAAGATGTTTCCATTGGTAAAGGAAGCGGTGGCCAGCCTCATTCCGGTGGAGAGGCTTCGCTACATTGGATTTTCCCATGTGGAAGCGGACGAGTGCGGCTCCCTCAACGAATGGCTGGCCGCCGCTCCGCAGTCTGTCCCCCTCTGTGGGACTGTAGCGGCCCTCGTGTCCATCGGTGACATTGCAGATCGAGCCCCTCGCGCACTCGCGGATGGAGAAAAGCTCCACCTTGGCCAACATACCGTGCAATGGTTCGACACCCCGCATCTCCCACACGCCTGGGAATGCGGCTTCTTGAATGAAGAACGAACGTCCACTTTATTCTGTGGGGACCTCTTCACACAGGGAGGCGCGGACCTTCCGCCGATCACCGAGGATGACAATCTCGGGCCAAGCGAAGGGTTCAGGAAACAGATGGATTACTTCTCACACACAAAAAACGCCAGTGCCATGCTTGAGAGACTGGCCTCGACCAAACCCAAAACACTTGCTTGCATGCACGGAAGCGCGTGGCGCGGGGACGGAGCCAAACTGTTGCGTGCCCTTGCTGAGGCCCTATCTGCATGATGGGCGACCTATTGTGAATAGACATTCTGACTCGCCAGTTGTTCTAGAAAACGAGCCATAAAAATCATTTAGATCACCAGCAAAACCTCTGTCCCCATTTATCTACCCTACCCCCTAAAACATTCCCGACGCTTTTATATTTAAAAAAGAAGGTACTATTCTATTGGCAACGTGAAATAGAAGGTGCTTCCCATGCCAAGGGTGCTTTCCACTCCAACTTCTCCATTATGAAGGTGGATGAGTTTCTTCACGATGGCCAACCCCAGGCCCGTAGACTTTTCCCCTGCCGTGGGCTTGGCAGTTAAGGTCTGAAATTCTTTAAACAAAAGTTCCTGGTCCTCTTTGGAAAGGCCGGGCCCCTCATCACGAACCGAGAATCGGACTCCATCCTCTACTTTGTCCGTGGCGACCACAATGGCTGTGTCGGGAGGGGAGAACTTGATGGCATTGCCGATAAAATTCCCCATCACCTGTATGATGGCGCTTTGGTCGAAGGATAATGGAGGGATATTGCTTAAGTTCATGTGCAGGGTAATATTCTTTTTCTGAGCCAACAGTTGATTAAATTCGACCTGTTGTCTGACTGTCTGGTTTAAATCCTGGGTTTGTTTTTTGATGTCGATCTTGCCACTTTCAATTTTTGAGATGTCCAGCAGGTTTTCCAACAACGCTTTCATGAACGTGCTGGCATGAAAAATTTTTCCCAGCATCTCTTTTTGTTTGACGTTGACCTCCCCCACCGTCCCATCTTCGAGTAGTTCGCTGAACGATCGAATCGTGAACAGGGGATTCCTCAAATCGTGCGAGGCAATACCCAGGAACTTGTTTTTGGTCTCGTTCAACTCCGCCAGCTCTGTATTTTTTTTCTTGATGACTGCCTCCGCTTCTTTAATATCGGTCAAATCCCTTTCAATCGCCGCAAAATGCGTCACCTTCCCGCTACCGTCTTTTAAGGGAATAATATTGATATCCAACCAATACTTTCTTCCAGACTTTGAATAATTGACAATGGCGGTTCTGATCGGTTCTTTTTTTTCCAGGGCCGCTCGAATATGAGCCCGGGTTTCGGAGTGAGAATCCGGTCCTTGTAAAATTCTGGGAGTCTTCCCAATGACCTCCTCTGGTGCATACCCGGTTAAATCGGTAAATGCCTTATTGACATAAACAATCTTTGGACCCGGGTTATCCAGGGGTTCGGCTTCCGTCACAATGACGATATCGTTAGCAAACTTGACCACATCCTCAAGTGAAAAGTCTTTTTCCATTCCTCCGCCCGCCTATTGGAAATTGGACTTGCCCTGGCTGATTAAAGCTCTCTGCGGAGAATTAAACCTTCCGCAGGTACAGAGGTAAAAGCTCCCGTAAAGGTACCATTTCCTTAAAAAAAAGAATAGGAAAATTAAAGCCTATTTTGGGGAAATCAGACAAATACCGAAGAGGCCGGGAAATGGCAATTTTGAGAAAGTGCCTGTGTCGCCCAGATTTTTGGGGCTAACCGCGCTAGCGACTATTCCGTCGATTGGTCTGGTGAACAGTTCGTCTTGTCAGTCCGGCAAAAGACGTAGACCTGTTGATAGAACCAGTCGCCCTTCCCCGTGTAGAGGATCGGGGCGGAGTAAATCAGTTCGTCGCGTTGGACTTCGGGGAAGGTGTGCCAGGACTTTCTCGCCTCACTGATGAAGAACCGGGCTGTGGCTTCGGATACCAAGATCGCGTTCGGTGTGTGGGGGATGTTCGAATAATCCTCGTTCTGACTCCATTCGAAGTTGTTCTTCTCTGGGTGCCATTGCGTGCCGTAGAACGGATAGTCTCGGGCCTCAATGGTGCTTACAAAAAGCTGGCCTTTGGACGTTTCGTTGTATGAAGTCATCCGAAAAAACGAGTTCAGAGAACTATTAGATTGGTATTCGCTAACCAGCAGGCCATGTTCATGTGAGTTGAAGGCCAGTCCCTGAGTTCGAAGTGCCCTCACGAGCCTTGCGGGAAACGACCTAAAGAGCCTGCTTCGCCCTAAATCGCGAGTGAACCGCAGGGGCAGTGCCAGATTCTCCGCCACCACATCGAGGCTGATAACCTGGCCATCACCAGCCTCCAGCACCGCGAGCTCTTCGAACCCCAGACACGTCCCCCATATCGGGAAGTAGTCGCCGCGATCGTTTGCTTCTTTAGCTAGATTCCAGAGGATTTCCCCCTCCTCCGTGTAGATGTCCGAGGGATCAATTCTCTGATTGCCGCCGGGAAACAGAATCCCGTTCGTCCGCTCGAAGATTTGGGCGTAGTACTCATCTGGCTGGTTCAACAGAATCGGCAGCACCCGCGCACCCGCCTGTCCGATCCACGTCACATAACTCGCGGGAATCAAATAGCGATAGGCGGAGAGCTCTTTTTTCACTTCAGGATCGATCGTGCTCGACCCGGTGACGGTTTTGGTCTCTTGACTGAAGACCCCGATTACGGGCCGAAGATTCCGAACATCGGTGCCACCCGTGGATGAGGAATAAGCCAATGCAGGGTCCGCTGCACCCAGCAAGGCCATGAACACGAGGAGAGGCGCGATAAATCGAAGGGTGATGCTCCTGGTGAGATGTGATCTTTTCATGGGAGCGAAGCTATCGGTGAGTGGAGAGTCCGGACGCAAGCAAACCCCATGTGGGGATGAGCTTACATCGGTTGCCCGACCGATCCATTTTAGGGTCACCAGAAAAATAGCAAAAAGAAAACGGAGGATCAATTACCCCTGTCAGCGGGCTCAACATGAGGAGGAGGCAGGATGCAGGGAAATGAAAAGTCGGCAAAGTGTGGTGAATCAATCTAAAGGAACGCTGGTCTGGGGAGCCCGAACCTTGGCTGGGAATCATCACCAACATCGTTATGTTTCCGCCCGTCGGTTTCTCATCTTTGTGGAAGAGTCGATCAAAAGAGGTATAAAAGCCTTGGCCTTCGAGCCCAATGACGCAAATACGTGGGGCACAACTTCCGCAATGATTGAAAATTTTTTAATGACACAGTGGCGAGATGGGGCAGTGCAGGGCACAAAATCTGAAGAGGCATTCTTCGTGAAAGTAGGTTTGAACCAAACCATGTCCGCTCAGGACGTTCGAGAGGGCCGCATGATCGTGGAATTGGGTTTGGCGGTGGTGCGCCCTGCTGAGTTTGTAATTCTTCGATTCACACAATCGATGCAATAGTTGTCTGTTCTTAACGAATCTGGAAATCCCGTACCGCCTCGCAGGTGCCTTTGTCAAACTATTCATAAAGTTTGAATAGTGTCCTTTTAACCTGAAACCCGAAACCGTTCCACTTTCCTTATTGGGTTGACAATCTCCTATCTCCTCCCCTACTCTCTCTGAAACATTAAGCGGATCGGAGGAAGGGAAGCGGGTGGAAATCCCGCGCGGTCCCGCCGCTGTAACTGGGGACGAACCCCGCAGGTGCCACTGTCCAACCATTCTTTGAAG
>CP070743.1:2205900-2212287 GCA_020348185.1 Nitrospirota bacterium | reverse complement strand
GAGCATCCACAGAAAGATGGTGTCGGCCGTCTCGCGGTCTACGTGATGGGTGAGATACAACCAGTCATGCACCAAGGCCGCGGCCATGACCCGGGGCGCAGAGGGAGTGGTCATGAACATCCAGGCCACCCGCGGAACGCTGGCTCCGTCATAGTGAAAGGATGCCGGGATCCAATAGGTCGTGGTCCCCCACACAAACCGATATTCGGTTAAGGTCTCGTACTGGTCCCGGGTAGGGTTCGGTTGCAGTTTGGGTGAAGGAAGCCTGGTCACGGCGAAGGTCGGGGGGTCACATTCCCGTTGCCGCTCCATCTTTTCTTTGCTTTTTCTGAATTGACTTCTCCAGCCCTTCGACATTGACTGCCGCCCATCTTTTCAGGGCTTACTATCCTCACGGCACCTTCCATTGAACCTGAAACTGAAACACATCAACGAGAGTGAGACCTAGCGAGTTCATGCGGGGGCCGCCGAGCTGCAGGGCTTTTCTTTAGGAAGGACCTGCCACCACGGCTCCTTGATAACATATGCCAAGTCAAGCAACGATCATTTTTTCATGACTTTTCAACTAACCATCTTATTAGAGAAACCCATGGACGGGTGAGGCAGTTTTTCTCCATTGCTGTTAAGGGCTAACTGCTGATAGAGTGGCGCTCCAGCAGATTTGAGGAGCCGTGAGGTGACAAACCCCCGAAAGGAAGGTTGCGACATGAAAATATTGATTTGTGCTCTACTTTTGTTGATGGCAGCTCCCGTGTGGGGGCAGAGTTTCAAGATCACTGGAAATCCCGAACCCAGCGCAAGGACGGTGTTGGAGGCCATAAAAGCCGAACTTGCCCGAATCCGCCTCGGGACGGCCAGTACCCATTTAGACATAGAACATTCGATAGACGCTCCACCTCCCCCCCAACTCCCTGAAAATTTTAGTTGGAAAGGTCGATATATTGTTCGGGATCTGCACCAGGAAGTAATGTTCAAATGGAATGGAAAAGATGGGAATACGCAGATGATAGCTGGGGAAAAGGGGGATGCTGTTCATTTTACAAACATTATCTATAACGGCAACCTTTACACTCTTACCTATAAATGGCCCTTACCAATACCGAACCCAGGGAGTTGCACTCTGGTCGGGGAATTCACCCGAGACATGCTGAACAAGGGTCTGAAACACATGTCGCGTTATGTAGGGGCGGAGATTTTAGAGGAAAAAGAAGGTGATCGGCATGTGCATCATTTTAGGGCAGGTGTCGTGTTGCAGATCATTCCGAATAACAAACTTATTCCGCCAGTTCGGTTCCCGCTCATGCTAGGGGATTTTTATGTTGATCGAGACGATCCACAGCATTGGTGGAAACTGCCACATTTTGGTCTTCAAAATCTCTTTGACCCACAGTTGGATGAGTGGATAGTCATTGACGAAATTAAAAAAGATGATCCGGGAGAGGTTACGCTTCCCAAAAAGTGTCGGCACTTGAAGCCAAGGACCAATTCTTCCCACCGATGGTAATCAGGATGTCCTTCTAGCGACCGGTTAGGGTCAGGTACCCGCCAGTAGGGGCAGCGGTGGGTCAGGTGGGCCCTCGCGGGGCTGGCATGACCCATGAGGGGCGAAGCAGGGGGCGGACGCCCCCTGCACCTCCCAAATGATCAACTCATTCCAATCATCGAAATCATCAAGCCCCACCCTGCAAACCGCGCACACACCAGACGTAGTTGGGGGTGCTCTTAGTGTTGTTGCGCACGTGGCCACCTTGGAAGCCCACGTACCACGCGCTATTCGAGCCGTTAGCTGCAACGGTCTCCGTCGCCGACCAATAGTCGGCCGATTGCACATTCCCAAAGGGTTGGTCTACCGGTAGTGCTGGGTTTCTTTGACTATAGTCCACCAGGCTGAACAATTCCCTGACGGTCGGAAGCCGATAGGTCTGACCGTTGTCCAGATCCCTGTTGGCACAATGGGTCCCTGAATCGACCCAGTCCCGGGGTGTTCCATCTGGCGTTTTTTCCCACCACAACCCGGTGGTGTTGTCGCAAAACTCGGTCGTCTCCGGCCGATCCGGGACCCACCGGGGGCCTGGCGTGCCCGGCCCGCAAGCGGGAAGCTGACTTAACCGGTTCAACAAAAACCCTCGACGGCGTTGATGCCTTTCCAGCTTACGGGCTTCGCGCTGCTCTCGCAGTTGGGTTCTTCGCTCCTCGCCCCCCGCTTCGGTCGGGGGGAATAGCCCCCCGCCCACCACCCCACACATCACCACCACGCTCATCAGTCCAATCAGCACAGGCTTCACTTTATGCATCATCCCCTCCTTGCGGGCATACGTTTATCTACCAAGCTCTAATACTCACTTCTGTCGCCGTCCAATAGATGTACCGTTGCAAATCCGTAAAGGTTTCGGAGCGGGCTACTGCTGGGGCGGACCTACAACTATAGTCCACCAGGCTAAGCAATTCCCAGACCTGCGGTAGCCGTAAGGGCCGTCGGTTGTTCCGCCTTCTGGGGGCACAATGGTTACGAGATTCGGTCCAGGCAATAAAGCCGCCCGTTCCCTTTCAAAAAAGCAACATTTTTTTGGTGACGCCAGCCGGCTCCCCCGTGTCGGACATGAGGAGCAATCGCCATGACGTCCGGAATCCCCCTCGGGGGCCAGTCGACCAAAGCGATGCTGGTGGTGGCACTTAGAGGACCTCTCGCAAGAGATTGCCCGCACCGCAGATCAACTCTTCCACTTCAAAGGGCGAGACACGAGGCGCGCCGGACTCGGGATTCGAGAAACTGATGACTCGGGAGATAAAGATTTTCATTGTATTCCGAAACTGCTGCAAGGCTCCCCTGTTTAGTCGGCTCTGGGCGCGCCCCAGAATCCCGTTCAGGGTTGTCTTGTCTTTCTCGTCTGCATTGAGGGCATTGACTTCCCTCATCAGGTCGTCAACGGTCTCTACCAGGGAGGCGCAGTACAGACCCGTTCGACTCAACGCCACGTCCGCACCTGCGTTCGTGTCCCCACTGACATCGCGGCAGGTATTCAGGTTCCCCGTGCCATCTCCCAGACACACCCGGTTCTGGCCTTCATTCCCAAAAACCGCATCAAGGTTTCCGTCCGCGTTCACGTCCCCCAACGCCACGCCGCGGCTCACATTCATGTCCGCACTGACATTGCGGCAATTGTCCAGGTTCCCGGTGCCGTCGCCCAGACATACCCGGTTCGGTGTCCCGGCATTGGCGAACACCGCATCGAAATTCCCATCCACGTTGACGTCCCCCAACGCCACATTGACGCTGTCGTTCGAATCCGCACTGACATTGCGGCAGTTGTCCAGGTTCCCCTTACCATCTCCGAGACACACTCGGTTCACTGCCTTCTCGACATTGGCGAACACCACATCAAGGTTCCCGTCCTTGTTCACGTCTCCCAACGCCAGCCCCAGGCTCGCATTCATGTCCGCACTGACGTCGTGGCAGTGGTTCAGGCTCCCGGTGCCGTCGCCCAGACACACCCTGTTCATACGCAAATTCGCAAACACCGCATCGAGGTGTCCGTCCTGGTTCACATCGCCCAAGGCCACGCCCGAACTATTGTTCATATCCGTACTGACGTCGCGGCAGTTAAACTCCTTTCCCGTGCCGTCGCCCAGACATACCCGGTTCGGTGTCCCGTCATTGGCGAACACCGCATCCAGGTAACCATCCTCGTTCACATCGCCCAAGCCCACGCGGATGCTAAAGTTCGAATCTAAACTGACGTCATGGCAGTTGTTCAGGCTCCCCGTGCCGTCGCCCAGGCATACCCGGTTCGGTGTCCTGCCATTGGCGAACACCGCATCAAGGTGTCCGTCCTGGTTCACATCGCCCACCGCCACGCCGAGAGATTCGCTTTCCCCACTGACATTGCTACAGGAGATTTGCCACTCCTTTAAAAACTCCCTCTCTTGAATACACACGCGGTTCGGCCCAGATTTATTCGCAAACACTGCATCGGGCAACTCATTGTTATTGAATCCCAGCGCGACGGTGGGCCAAAGCACGAGCCCCAGCACGCCCGTCAACCAGCCCAGACGACCCGCGGATCTATTTGTTTGACTCAAGGGGCACCTCCGACTTTGTGAAATTCTGTGATTTCGGCTCAATATATTATTCATGGCCCTCGCCAGTGCTCCTACCAGGGCCAAGCCCACTAGACACGACCACAGGGATGGCAGCGAGGATTTGTGTGAACGAAACATATCAACCCTCCTTTAGGATGCGTGATTGAACAATGCGGGAACCCCGCGACCCGCCTGGTGGTCGCACCACCAACGGGCCAGTCACCGCCAACACCTCGCTTCCTCCATGGGGGCGCGTGTCGGGACGGGGACCGCACAAAAAAAAAGGACGCTCTTTCCTTTCCTTGGCTTTTCCTTCGTTTGAATGCGAAATGATTCGGAAAGAGCGCCCCAATGAATCCACGAGACGCCGCGGTGAAGTTTTTCTAAAACAAACCACAGAGCGAATATCATGCCAGCCTGAAAAAACCTTCCAATGTTTGTCTAAGCGCTGATGATTTATGACTTTTTGGGGGTGGTCCGTCAGACCATTTTTCCGGAGACCCAGTCGAACTTGAAAGTTTTACCGGTGAGCCGTCCGAATTCCTTGTAAAATTTTCAGCCCTTACGGTAAAAATTACTGGTTTTTTGGGCAACGAAGGCAGTAAGGGAGGCGGGAGGAAGAGAGTCTTTTACCATCTCGCCCGCCAGGGTTGGATTTATCGGGTAGGCCCAAGAAGCAGTTGGTCGCTGGGAAAGGGCCACCAGGGCTATTGAGGACAGGCTCTCCCGATGGAGCTGAGAAGCAAGCACGGCCCCCTCTCTTGTCCCTACAAGCGGTGGCGATATCGCCACGGGCTTCATAAGTGATTGAAATTGTGTGGCCTACTTGGTGGCGAGAAAACCCAGAAGGTGTTGATTTATAATGAGCTTACGAATCTTGCCACGGCGAAGGTCGGGGGTTCACATCCCCTTTCCCGCTCCATCCTTTCTTGGTCCGTTCCGGAGACATAGGTGACACTTTATACCGGACACATAGGTTACACAATCTTTGGAGCAAAGGGGTAGGGCAAAGGCTCAAACCTCTTGCTTGTTTCATCGAAATACCCCAGATCATACTCCATAAAGCTTACCAGCCAGATCCCATCTTGAACTTCTTTCAATCCGACATCTTGTCCCGCAAATACCTGGCTTAAATTGATTTTTAATTTAGAGATACAAATGCGTCCACAATGAGTGACCGTCACGGTTCTATCGTGAAAGGGATAAGTAATATCTTGAACTCCCGTATAGATTCGAGGAGAGGCCTTGTAAACTTCAGCGGGAAACTTCATCCCTAATGCTTGATGAGGTCTCTCGTTATTGAACTCATCGACAAAGATGTCGAACTTTTCTTGTTGCTGTAAGAGATTATCCCCGGCGGGTCTGGTGGCCTCTTGCTTAAGCGTAAGATGCATGCGTTCGTGACGCCCGTTTTGCTGAGGATGGCCTGGCTTGATTCGTTCGACAAAAATTCCCAGTCGTAACCACCATACTGAAAGCCGGCTCAGCCCAAACAACGCCATAGGGGAGGCAAAGGGGTGGCCATTGTCAGAACGAATCGCTTTGGGCAAGCCATATTCCTTGAAGGCGCGTTCGAACACATCGAACGATCCCGAGGTCGACGTGCTCTCTAATGCTTCACAAGCGAGAATGAAGCGACTGGCATAGTCTGTAATGGTGAGCGGATAACAATAACGGCGATCGGTTAAAGTGAACTCTCCTTTGTAATCGGCGCACCACAGATCATTGGGGGTTTGGGTTGCAAGCAACGGAGTGCCTTGAGCCTTACCCCGTCTTTTCTTATGCCGTTTCACCAATCCATGGCGATCCAGAATACAATGGATTGTGCTCCTGGCAGGGCTATGAATCTCAGGATATTTCCGTTTGAGTAATTCTTGAATCTTAGGAGCTCCCCAGGATGGCCGTTGCCGCTTAATCTTAAGAATGTGTTGTGTGATTTGTTCGGGGAGTTGATTGGCGAAGCGATAAGGCCTTCGAATCCGGTCGTTTAACGCATACAGCTCATTTTCCTGGTACCGATTCCAGAACTTATACCCTGTTTTTCGGGAAATGCCGAATTCTCGGCATAATTCGGCCATCTTTTCTCCTTCCAACAATCTGGATATAAACCTAATTCTTTCGTTCATGAGTACACTCGCTTTCCATGGCATGACGGCACCTCCGTCACTCCATGTTAGTTGATAAAGTGTTACCCATGTCTCCGGAATATTGTGTTACCTATGTCTAAGGAAGGACACAGAAACATCCTATCGAAGTGTGGAACTCAGAAATCCTCTAGTCTGCAAAATGAAAGAGGGTGGGATACGA
>CP070743.1:2190941-2205800 GCA_020348185.1 Nitrospirota bacterium | reverse complement strand
TCGTTATATTGCAAAGCCACATCGAGGAACATATCCGACTTTTCAACTTCCACGACGATCGGCTTATGGAGGGGGGTTTTCGCCTCGTTCAAATGTTCCACAAAGGAGACGATTCCGCCCTTATAACAGAAGACCTGTTGTTTTTCTTTTTCCTTACGTTGGTCCGTGAGGGTAATGCCAAGACCCTTGTTGAGAAAGGCGAGCTCGCGAAGGCGTTGAGCCAGAACATCAAAGCTGAACTCCGTCGCTTCGAAAATTTGATCATCAGGCTTAAAAGTAATCTTGGTGCCACGTTTTTTGGTCTTGCCGGTCACGCCCAGCGATGCGAGCGGTTTTCCGCGTTCGTATCGTTGTTCAAACACTTGGTCATTTTGCCAAATTTCCATCTCCAGCCATTCAGAAAGGGCATTCACCACTGAGATGCCGACCCCATGCAGCCCGCCCGAGACGGTGTAGGCTCCTTTTTCAAACTTTCCACCTGCATGAAGTACGGTTAGCGCTACCTCGGCCGCGGATTTTTTCTGGGTGGAGTGCATACCAGTGGGAATCCCTCTCCCACTGTCTGAAACCACCACGCTTCCATCGATTTGGAGGGTAATGTCGATTTCATCACCAAAACCGGCCATGTGCTCGTCGACACTGTTGTCGACCACTTCATAGACAAGATGATGCAGGCCATCAGGTCCAGTGCTCCCGATGTACATGGCCGGTCGCTTCCGCACCGCATCGAGGCCTTCTAGGACTCGTATCTGATCCGCGTCGTATTCAGGACTTCTTTCTTCCACAGTCTGTGATTGTACGGGGTCTTGCCCCGAAGTATCGGCGAGTGTCATAAGCTCCAAATTTGAAAACGAGGTTAGTAGGCTAAGGAGTTCAAAGTTTAACGTTCAAGGGAAAAAGACTAGGGTTTAAGAGTGGAAAAGGTCGAAGTGTCAAAGAGGTCACAGTAAACTGCGTATTTGTGGTTTCTAATATTAAATAGTCTCGACTTTTGGCTTCTGTGACTCTTAGACCTTTTAGACTTTTTAGACTTTTGGACCCTCTATTCTTCCACTTTGAAACCTGAAACGGTTTACACGCGGCCATTTTTAATATTCTGCTTGGGATTTGCTTCTCTGTCTGCCAATACGGCTAAACCTTAACCGGCATCACAACAGCTTTGAATTTCGGATTGCCCTGTTCCTGGATTAGGCATGGACTGAGAGGGTTCTCCATTTGTAGGGAAAGGGATTCAGCTCCGATAACACTTAGCACGTCAAGGAGATATTTTGCGTTAAAGCCCGTTGAAAACCCTTCGCCCTTAAATTTTGCGGGGATCTCTTCATTGGCCTCTCCCATATCGGGGTTGCTGGAAAATAAGAACATTCGATCTGGTTCAATGGTGATTTTTACCGCATAGGATTTATCTTTCGAGAGGAGCGAGACACGCCGTAAGGCGCCCTCCAAGTCTTCTCTCGCCACAATCAGTTTCTTTGAGCTTTCCTTGGGAACCACTTTTTGGTAGTCGGGAAAGTTCCCTTCCATGACCCGGGAGGTGAGAACAAGACCGCTTTTTCTAAAAATGACCATATTTTTGGTAAATCCAATGAGCGGTTCGGAGTCATCCTCCTCCAGGAGTCGTCGAATTTCGTTTCCGGCCTTTTTGGGAATGATGACCTGAGTCTCTTCCAAAGGTAGTTTTCCCTTGTCGGCGGAAATTTCATCTTCAGCCAGGGCTAATCGATGCCCATCCGTTCCGACAAGGCGAATCATCGCTCGACCCGAACCTTTCGGCATCACAGCAATAAAGAGCCCATTCAATACATAGCGCGTGTCATGGTCACTGACGGCGAACAAGGTTTTTCGAATGAGTTCCAGAAGCCCTGAGGCCGGAAGCGGGATGAGCCCATCTCGTTCGATGGCAGGAAGTGCAGGGTAATCCTGACTCGGAAGACCGACCACGCGGAACTCACTGCGCCCTGAACGTATCGTGACCCAACTCGTATCGGAGACGGTCATCTCGACTTCAGGGTCCCGGACCTCTTTAAGAATTTCAAAAAGTTTTCGTGCAGAAAACGTGACGGAACCTGAATCCTCGACAACGGCTTTGTACAATCCGCGCATACCAATTTCCAGATCCGTGGCGATCACATCGAGCCCTTCGGGTTTGGCTTCGAGGAGAATGTTGGCCAGGATGGGCATCGTATTTCGCTTTTCGACGACTCCCTGGACTCTTTGAAGCGCTGTCAGGAGATCTTCCCTTGCAATACGGACTTTCATGCTTGGTCTCCCTTATTACTCCCTACCGACTTCCTCGGAAATACTATTGATCGTTGCCTGTAAAGAGGAATCTTTTTCTAGTGATTTTTGAACTTGTTTGCAGGCATGGATGATGGTCGTGTGGTCCTTACCGCCAAAGTCTCGCCCGATTTCAGGAAATGAGGCATCGGTGAGCTCCCGACATAAATACATCGCCACTTGGCGAGGATGGACAAGGGTTTTTGTTCGACGCTTGGATTTTAAATCGGCAACTTTAATATGATAGCGATTTGCCACAGCCTCTTGGATGTCCTCGGTGGTAATCACTTTTCGCTTTCCCCCCAAAAGATCGCGTAACACATTTTTCGCCATCTCGACATTGATAGAATGTCCTGTCAGGGACGCATAGGCTCCTAAACGAATAAGGGCTCCCTCAATTTCCCGGATATTACTCTTGAGGTTGGCAGCCAGGAGTTGCACGACATCTTCTCCGATGGCAATTCCTTCCTCTTCTGACTTTTTTCGTAAAATGGCGATGCGAGTTTCCACATCCGGTTGTTGAAGGTCTGCAATTAAACCCCACTCAAATCGAGACCGAAGGCGTTCCTCCATTGACGGCATTTCCTTGGGAAATCGATCACTCGAGAGCACAATCTGTTTTCGAGCTTCATAAAGGGTATTAAAGGTGTGAAAAAACTCTTCTTGAGTTCGTTCTTTCCCGGCGAGAAACTGAATATCATCAATTAACAGCATATCCACATTCCGGTACTTTCTTCTTAATTCCACCATTTTGTCATATCGGATAGAATTAATGACTTCATTAGTAAACTGCTCTGTGGTCACATACGCAATACGCAGATCGCCTCTTTCTGCTACGTAGTTTCCAATAGAATTAAGGAGGTGTGTCTTTCCTAATCCAACCCCCCCGTAAATGAAAAGCGGATTGTAGGCTCTGGCAGGCGCTTCAGCGACGGCGAGGCACGCGGCGTGAGCAAACTGATTACTGGCCCCGACGACAAAATTCTTGAACGTATATTTGGGATTGGGAAGAGAGGTTCGGCGACCCCGAATCGAAACAGTCCCTGAATCTGAGGAAGTTAGGGTTTTCTGATCTGTTTCGCTTACACTCCCCTGATGTTTTTGTCTGACCACAAAGTCAATTTGCAAAGGACCCAAAGATTCAACTGTCGTGAAAGCTTCCGAAATCAAATCCCGATAATTCCTCCCTAGCCATTCACCAAAGAACTTATTTGGCACCATAATTTTTGCCTGGACCCCATCAACACTTTCTAAAATAACCGGGTTAAACCATGTCTCCATAACCTCAGTGCCTACGCGAGGTTTCACATAGTCCAACACACGATCCCAAATTTTCCTGGTATCGAGAGGGGAAAAGTTTAATTTATTCACAGTCTTATAAACAGTTGTTGATAATTTTCTGGCAGATGATTATTTACTTATTTTCCCACACCTTGACATGTAATACCAACATTTCATCAAGGAAAGACTAACAATATTCTCCCACCTTTTCCGAAAAAACCCCCAAAATCTATGACTCCTAACTCCTCATTTTCTCTTAGTTTTTTTAAATTCCTCTTTCTTGTTCACAGTTTCCCCACCCCCTATTCTTCCTCCTATTACTCCTTTTCTTTTAAGGGAATCATAAGAAGAGAAGAACAAATGATTTTAGAGAAACTAAACAACAACAGAATGATCTGAGGAAAAGATTAAGTCCAATAGCTTACGATATGAGATGGAATCAGAAGGGGGGTGAACATCGGCCTTCCCCCGGTTCATATTATCGGAATGCCCTTCCTCAAGTTCGTAAACGTGGTCAGCATAGAGTTCTTCCTCAAAAATTCCCCTGTTTTCAAGAAGAACAACCGTCTTGTGCACCTTATCCTGCCCGAAATTGAGGATAAATTGGTAATCGGGCCAGGATTGGGCTGACTTGGAAACAAGATAAAGAACAGACTTCATATAAACTCTTTAAAAGACAAGTACGCGATTAGCCTGAGAGATTAGCGAGGCGATCTCTGAGGTAGATGTTTCTGCAATGGAAAAATCCGGATCTAACGAAAACTCTGTTTGACTTCCGGTGGGGAGTAGGATTTTGATGTTGAGCTCTTGAATAACCGGAAGATGTTTTTCCAAGATTTCCGAATCAATGACATCGCTTATTTCATCTGTTAATAGAACACGAGCCTTTCCCATAACGACAACGGTTAGGGGATTGGGGCCGGTGGAAAGGCCCAAAGCGATACGGAGCCCTTCAACCGGGCGGTGACTCTTTGTTGGATCTTCACATATAAGTATGACGATTTGAAGGGGCATAGCAGGGTAATTTCTTAGGTGTAGAATAGTTGGGAGCTTACGGGAAACACCAGAAAATTTTTTTGTAATAACGGTGGGTCTACCTAATGGCGTTTCTTATTGAAATATAAGGGAAATTCTATCATTCAGGAGTGATAGAAGTCAAGAATTTTGCTGCGATGGAGACGGGGGATTGATCCAATAAGTGAGGGTTTGGATGACTTTGGAGATGGGGATTTCCTCTTGTTTTTTGGTCACCATATCACGAAGGATCGCTGTACCTTTTTTTGTTTCCGTGTCACCCAAAATGATGGTTATGGAAGCTGAGAGACGGTCTGCCGAGCGAAGAAGGTTTTTGAGGGTGGAAGCACGATAATCCGTATCGGCTGTAATACCAGCGTTTCTAATTTCTTGGAGTAACTTGACTCCAGCTTCTTGTCCGGCTTCCCCGAATCCTGCAACAAACACCAGAGGAGAAGGTGGAGAAATAGCGTTTTCTGGAAGAACAAGTGAAACCCGGTCGAGACCAATAGCGAAACCGACGGCTGGGGTCGGTGGGCCGCCCAGCATTTCGACAAGGCCGTCATAACGACCTCCAGCGCCAATGGTGTTCTGGGCACCCAAAGCAGGAGAAGTGACTTCGAAGGTTGTCATGGAATAATAATCCAAACCCCGTACCAGTCGATGATCAATGGTATAGGGAATCTTTAGGAGAGCAAGATTCTGAAGAACCTCGCGAAAGTGGGATGCCGAAGGAGGCGACAAATGGTCAATAAGGGCAGGAGCCTTGTCTGTCAGCGATCGGCAATGGGGAACCTTACAGTCGAGAATCCGTAGCGGATTGGTATCAATACGGCGTCGACAGTTACCACAAAGCTTGTCAAGGTGGGGAAGGAGAAAGTCTCGAAGATGACCCAGGTATTCATGTCTATCGTTCAGGGTTCCAATCGAATTGATGTGCAGCGTAAGATCTTGAAGACCTAAGAGAGAAAAGTATTGCCAGAGAAGAGTAATAATCTCCACATCCATTAAAGGATCCTCAGTTCCGAAAGCTTCGACTCCAAACTGTTGAAACTGACGAAATCGTCCGGCCTGGGGACGCTCGTGACGAAACATGGGACCAATGTAATAGAGTTTTCTTGATGCGAATTGGTTCGCAAGCGAGTGTTCGAGAAAGGCTCTCACGACACCAGCCGTTCCCTCCGGTCGAAGGGTAAGGGAGGTACCGTCCCGATCTGGAAATGTGTACATTTCTTTTTCGACGATATCGGTAGCCCCTCCAATACTTCGAGAAAACAGCTCGGTTTGTTCGAAAATGGGAATTCGAATTTCCATAAACCCAAACCGGCGCGCAAGCTCATGGGCTCTGGATTCTAATGTCTGCCATTTCGGTGAATGGCTTGGGAGAATATCCTTAATTCCCTTAATACTGCGAATCATAAGCGTTTTTTGGGAAAACGTTTCAGGTTTTGAGTTTCGAGTTTCAGGTTAAAAAACGAAGAATCTCAAAGGTGAAGTTTGAAACTGATAAACTTCTTTTTCCAAGTTATCAATTTCACCGGGTGAGATACGGAGAATTGGTCATCCACGACTATATCTTTCACCCTCGGGCCAGTCAACGAACTGAAAAGATTAACTCTGTCGTGCCCTAAACCCGGAGAAAAAGGATGTCAATAGATCCCTGTGGAATTGACATGTCCCCATGAGTTTCTCATAATGGATGGTTTTAAAATAATCGAGCTTGGCATATAACGTGATCACAATTTCGGGCTAAACAAAAGAGGGGAGTCCGTTCTCTTGCCCCTTTCTTCCGGTTTTGGAGCACCCTGTTATGATGTCAACAGGTAAAGTGGATAACAGATAGAGAAAAAGGAGTCACTATCGTGTCAATGACATTTCGCAAGCCGTCTAACTTGAAAAGAAAACGGGATCATGGATTCCGTAAGCGGATGAGCACAAAAAATGGTCGAAGGGTTCTCGCCAGGCGAAGAAAGAAAGGGCGGCACCGGCTCACGGTTTCCGATGAGTAAAACTTCTCATTCACCTTCAGACCTCTTTATTAAAAAGGGGGTTGATTTTGATCGGGTGAAGCGCAGTGGCCAACGTCTGCAAACTCCACATTTTAATTTAGTCTTTGTGGATAGGCCTGACGCCAGGCCTCGAATGGGAATCATTGTGGGACGTCGATTCGGAAAGGCTGTCCTCCGGAATCGCGCCAAACGTGTTTTTCGGGAGCTGGCGCGTACCACCCGGATAGAATTGGTGGGTGGAAAAGAATTTCTTATATTCCCTAAAAGAAAAGTGTTACAGAGTCGCCATTGCACCGTTCGAGAGGCCTGGCGTGTTGCCCTGAGAGAAGCCGGTCTCCTGGACCCCTGCCCTAGTTAATCATGGTACGCATCTTCCTGAGGGCCATTACAATTTATCAGAGTTGGATTTCTCCATTCTTTGGACCTCATTGTCGGTTTGACCTCTCCTGCTCTCAGTATGCCTATCAGGCCATTGAGCGGTATGGAATGTTTCAGGGAATAAAATTAACGATTATGCGGCTACTGAGATGTCATCCCTTCCATCCGGGTGGAGCCGATCCGGTTCCCTAGAAGAGATTTTCGCATCAACCTCGGTTGCAACATCCCACTTCTGCCAATTTAAAACATGGTGGGAATCCTCTAAAAAGTAGAACGTGGAAAAAGGTCGCGTGCAAAACGGGTTTTTGAAGTTCAGATTAGGGGATTTCAGGCTTTGAGATTTTTTTACTTTGTACTTGAACCAGTGAACGGTGAACATTCCCTTATGAGAAGGAAAATCTGAACAATGGAGAAGCGAGTCGTTCTATTCCTCGTCCTTGCGCTCACGATCATTTTCGGCTACGACCTTTTACTGAAACAATTCGGATTTACCCCTCTGTCCGAGTCACCGATCCTCGATCAATCTGAACCCCCTCCATCAATAGAGTCTGACGCGACAAGCCCTTCGTCTATTTCGAGTCCCGAAGACCCTGGAGAAAAGATAGAACAAGAGACCCCACCCATTTCCGAACCACAATCGAGTATTGAGCAATTGGAGATCATTGACACCCCCCTCTATCAGGTGAAAGTGACGAATAAGGGCGCGCAAATCAAAAGCTGGACCTTGAAGAACTATTTGACGCAATCCGAAGATCCGGCTCCCGTAGATTTGGTCTATTCCGAAGGGCAGTTCGCGGGTCCCTTGTCCCTGAGAGTTTCCGATGAAGATCTCACCCGGCAGCTTCAAGAAGGAATTTTTTCCGTTGAAAAAGATTTTTCGAAATTGGATGACAGCCATCCCACTGGGCGCCTGACCCTCACTTTTCAGTCAGCAGATGATGCGGTTTGGGTTCAGAAAGAATTGACGTTTCATCACGACTCCTACCTTGTCGATATTGTGGTGAAAAGCCGAGGGGTGGCCGAAGACCTGGACGTCCTTTTGGGTACAAATTTTGGCGTGGTTGAATGGGGAGAGGGGTTTATCGGCCTATTGGGCCCCGCTTGGATGATTGGAGACGAGGTGGAAAAAGAGGTGCCGGACGATGAGGTCCGGCGCTTGGGCGATATTCGCTGGGCGGCTCTTCAAGACAAGTATTTTATTAGTGTGTTTATTCCCGATGACAGGCCTAGCGGGGTGTTTGCTAAGACGGAAACCGAACGGGTCGTGACCGCGGGCATCCAGTTTCCAGGGGCATCGGGGCCGCAAACCCGATCGTTTCGTCTTTATGCAGGACCAAAGCAATTTGATACGCTGAAGTCGTTTCAAATCGGTCTTGAAGATACGATTGACTTTGGATGGTTTATCTATGGGAGCTGGGGAATTGTCAAAGCGGTCGCCAAACCGTTGTTTTATGTTCTTCGGTATCTGTACGACTTTACCCACAATTATGGCGTGGCCATTATCCTGTTGACGTTCGGCATTAAACTCCTCTTCGTTCCCCTGCAGTATAAAAGCTATAAATCCATGCAGGGCATGCAAAAGATTCAGCCCAAAGTTCAGGAGATTCAAAAAATCTACAAAGACGACCGCGAGCGGCTAAACAAAGAACTGATGAAATTGTACAGGGAGCATAAGGTCAATCCCGTGGGTGGATGCCTCCCCATGGTGCTCCAAATGCCAGTGTTCGTTGCCTTGTTTAATATATTGTATATGACCGTGGACCTTCGGCAGGCGCCCTTCATTCTCTGGATTTCAGATATGTCGATTCCTGACCCCTTTTATGTTCTCCCGGTCCTCATGGGAGCGTCCATGGTGGTGCAGCAAAAGATCATGCCGACGACCATGGATCCAACCCAAGCGAAAATGATGCTCATGCTGCCGGTCTTTTTGACTTTTTTATTCCTGACGTTTCCGGCAGGGCTGGTGTTGTATTGGCTGACGAACAATGTTCTCACGATCGCCCAACAATTTATCACCGATCGGTACGTATTTAAGCGGGGGGCAGCCTCATCAAAATCCGTTGAAGAGGCTCTTAAGGAACCTAAGGGTCCTGCTTCGGGAAAACCCCAGGTGCCGATGGATAAGGGAGAAGGGTTGGAGGAATCACCACGCTTGCTGGAAAGCAAGGAGGCCAAACGTCAGAAAGCGGTCGAACAACAACGGCCCCTGGTCGAAGCTGTTGTGCGAGAATTGGAACAGCTTCATGGAGAATTCGAGGTCGAGCTCAATCAGCAAAAGGATGTTAGTGAGGGTTTGCTCAACCAAGCCAATACACTCTATGCTGAGATTGAAAAACTTCGTCAGGAGGCTACGCCTGAGGATGTCGAGAATCTCATAAAAAAGTCGCACCAGGCCTTCAAGGAATTAAAACGGGATATTCAGGAGTCTCATACACGACAAAAAGCTTCGAGGAAGACGCTTTCGCGGAAGGTTCAAAAGACGCTCGACAAGATTCATCACATTCCCCAGCAACAGATCGAAGAAATCCTACCCAACCAATTCCAAGATGCCAGGCAAAAGATTAAAGAAACTCAAGACCTATTCACGACCGGCCTGTCCTCTCATCGCGGAGATATCGAACAGCGGGTCGCCTCCATTCATGAAGCTTTAACATTGACTGAGGAGGCCATTGGGGGAGGAAAGTAGAACCGAACGGCTTAAGAAAAACTTGGCATATAAAAAGATTTGAATATTCTGGAAAAGCTAGGTTAAACACCAAAAGCAAGGCAGAATGTTCAAAAAGGCCCGCCCGCCTGTGCGATGCCGCTCCCGACGTTGCTAGCCGGAGGGCAACTTCTGCAGAGTAGGCTCGGCGGAGCCAGGTCCAGCAAGGCCGCAGGTTGCAGAACAATTGGGTCCCGTAGGGCGTGATCCCTTGTGGCGCGCGGAGCGTACACGGCAGTACATGAGCACGACAAGGGACCGAGAACGCAGCTGGCGGACTTTTTCAACATCCTGTTAGGGAAGAGAACATGGGTCACCTCAATGACACCATTTGTGCCATTGCCACTCCGATTGGTGAAGGGGGGGTTGGCATTATACGAGTGAGCGGTCCCCGTTCACTGGAAATCGCTTCAAACGTCGTCGCCCTCAAGTCGGGTCTTTCGTTGGGGGACATTCCGAGTCACACCCTCTGCCTGGGTGATATCTTGCTTTCCACCACCCAATCCGTTTCCCCAAAAAACGGAAACCACCCCACCCCCTTAGACCAAGTGCTGGTCGCTATTATGCGGGCCCCAAAGTCCTTTACCGGTGAAAATACGGTAGAAATTCACTGCCATGGCGGTCAACTCATTCTCTCCATGGCCTGTGAGGCTGTGATACAGCAAGGGGCCCGATTGGCGGAACCCGGTGAATTTACACGACGTGCCTTTCTTAATGGACGGATGGATTTGACACAAGCAGAAGCTGTTCTGGATACCATCCGAGCGACAACCTCAGCCGGTTTGAAGGTGGCCCAAGAACAGTTAAGAGGAAAATTATCCAAAAAGATTGAACACATCAGGGATGAGCTCATTCGCCTGCTTGCCAATATTGAAGCTGGGATGGATTTTGTTGAGGAAGATATTTCATTTATCAGTCCCGAGGATTTGGAACGTTCCTTAAAATTTCTTTTGGACGAAATTTCTACTATTCTGAACACGGCTGGTGACGGAAGACTTGTGCGAGAAGGTTTGGTGGCCTCGATTATCGGAAAACCGAATGTAGGCAAATCCAGCCTCTTAAATGCCCTATTGGAGACGGATCGGGCGATTGTGTCGTCTGTTCCGGGAACAACGCGTGATGTGTTAGAGGAGGAAGTGAAAATCCTGGGCGTTTGCATTCGCCTTATTGATACGGCAGGCCTGCGACACACTCAGAACGAAATAGAGATAGAGGGAATCCGAAGGACCACACACGCCTTGGAACAGGCCGGGTTGCTATTGATCGTTGTGGATGGGTCCCAAGAATTATCGGATGGTGACGTAGAAATAATTAATGAAAACTGCGATAAAAAGAAAATTGTGGTGCTCAATAAAGCAGACTTACCGATGAAAATTGAGGAATCAACCCTCAGGTCTCTTCTATCACCTGAAGCATCTCAGGAGGACAAGGAGCATTCTGCATCCCTCAGAATCGTAACGATGTCCGCCAAAACAGGCATGGGATTGGAAAAGCTTCGTCAAGAGATTCGCTCTCTAGCTTACGGGCCATTTTTTGAATCTGGCGAGCCTGTATTCATCACCCGACTTCGCCATAAGTTGGCCTTAGAACGGGCCAAGGAGGCCGTCACGAACACTCTGTGCGCCCTCGATCAGAACTTCTCGGGAGAATGTCTGGCTGTCGATTTACGGGTGGCCTTAGATGCCCTGGGGGAAATTATTGGCGTAGTCAGCACTGAGGACATTTTGGATCATATCTTTAAAGAATTTTGTATAGGGAAATGATCTCTAATAGAATAGTTTCGGGTTGGAAAAATGGGAGGGTCGCAAGGTCGAAGAGGTCAAAGAGTGAAAAAGGTCGAGGAGTTTATGAAGATATTGATTCTTCCGGGTTATAAGTCCGACGGAACCTTTCGACTTTTTGACCCTTTTCACTGTATTATTATGAGTCTGAAATTCGATATCGTGGTTGTTGGAGGAGGGCATGCCGGGTGTGAGGCGGCTTTGGCTGGAGCTCGTATGGGATGCCAGGTGGCCTTATTAACCATTGATATCACCAAGATTGCTCAAATGCCCTGCAATCCGGCAGTGGGAGGTATCGCTAAAGGTCACCTGGTGAAGGAAATCGACGCACTTGGGGGAGAAATTGGTAGAAATACCGATTTATCGGGTATCCAGTTCCGTATGCTCAATACCAAAAAAGGGCCCGCGGTTAGGGCGCTACGAGTGCAATGTGACAAAGGTCTGTATAGCGCGAAAATGCAAGAGACTGTGCGTCATCAGTCAGGGATAGCCATTATTCCGGGAACGGTGAATACAATCGTGACCCAAGGTGGGCAAGTGAGCGGGGTCCTATTATGTACTGGGGAATCAATTGCTGCCGGGGCCGTTATTCTTACTTCAGGAACGTTTTTGAAAGGTCTGATTCACGTGGGCTTGAACCATCTTCCGGCCGGGAGAGCCGGGGAGCCATCAGCAGAACATCTGTCTGATTGTATGAGGGATTTTGGGTTTGAAGTTGGTCGGTTAAAGACTGGAACTCCCCCACGATTGGATCGAAAGACCATTCATTTTGATAAGATGACTCCCCAACCCGGTGATAAGAACCCAAGACCATTTTCTTGTCGAACGACGGAAATCACCAATCCACAAATTCAGTGTCATATTACCTACACCAATGAAAAAACTCATGAAATCATTCGAAATAATCTTGATCGTTCACCAATGTATTCCGGCGTGATAGACTCCATTGGTCCTCGATATTGTCCCTCCATCGAAGATAAAGTCGTCCGATTCGCCGATAAGGACCGACATCAAATTTTCTTGGAACCTGAAGAACTGGGATCGGATTCCTTCTACCCAAATGGAATTTCTACAAGTCTCCCCGTCGATGTTCAGCAGGCTCTCGTGAAAACCATTCACGGGCTTGAGGCCGCTACTTTTCTTCGTCCTGGTTATGCCATTGAATATGATTATTTTCCGCCCAGGCAACTCCATGAAACCTTAGAAACCAAATTAGTTTCTGGCCTTTATCATGCTGGACAAATAAACGGGACCTCCGGATATGAGGAAGCCGCCGCTCAAGGGATTATTGCAGGAATTAACGCTGCCCTTCGGGTTCAAAATAAACCTCCCCTGATTTTAGATCGATCACAGGCCTATATCGGTGTTTTGGTTGACGACCTCATTACGAAAGATGCTCAAGAGCCGTATCGTATGTTCACTTCAAGAGCTGAGCATCGCCTTTTGTTGCGACAAGACAATGCGGATTTTCGTTTAATGGACATCGGGTATGAGTTAGGCCTGGTTCCAGACCATACCTATAAGAAGTTTCAGGTAAAGCGTGAACGGGTTGATGGTGAAATTCATCGCTTAAAACGGACCTATCCGAAACGTACCAATGATTCTGTTGAAAATAGAGGTTCAACGGGGATTGATCCAGGGCAGAACAATATTTCTCTTGGCCAGCTTTTGCGAAGACCTGAACTTACCTATAAGCAAGTCATTGAAATGATTGGAGAAATTAGCAAAGAAGAAGAAGAGATCATTGAGGCCATTGAGGTCTCCGTGAAATACGAGGGATACATTCGTCGTCAGGAACAGGAAGTCTCAAAATTTAAAAAATTAGAGAATCGACGAATACCAATTGGATTTGACTATGACGTGATAAAGGGTTTCTCGAATGAAGTCGCAGAGAAACTTAAGAAAGTGAAGCCATCCTCAATTGGACAGGCCTCGCGTATATCTGGTATCACACCAGCTGCCATATCACTACTGCTTGTGGCATTGGACCGAAATCGAAGATCTAATGAGTTTGCACAAATTAGTTAAAAAGGTTAATGTCTTAACCCATTTGTTTGTAAATATTTCGTTAATGGTTTATGGATGTTCCACGTGGAACATGGAGTAAGTCTAGAAGCATTAATTTTTGAGGGTGGGAAGGCGGTATCTTGTCCCTTATCCAGTGAATCAATAAATACATTCTTGGTTTTCTTGAGAGAATTGACCGAATGGAATGAAAGAGTAAACCTCACAGGCCTAAAAAACGAATTCGATATGGTAGTCGAATTATTCGTTGATTCATTGGCATGCGGGTTGGCCCTAAGTCCTGAAAAAAAAGGATCAATAATTGATATTGGAAGCGGTGCCGGGTTCCCGGGAATTCCCCTGAAAATTGCCTATCCTGAACTGGAAATCACTTTACTTGAACCCAGATTAAAAAAAACGGCATTCATGCATCATATAATAGGCACCCTCAATCTCAAGAATATTCATGTCATCTCCCGCTCAGTCCAAGACCTTTATCAAGATGGCTCATTCAATATTATGTACGATAAAGCCATTGCCAGAGCCGTAAGGCCGGATTCTATCTTTCCCGAGGCCCGTTCCCTATTAAGGGATTCAGGAAGAGCTGTACTCTGTCGATCGAAGAGGTTGGGCTCTTGCGAGGAAGCCTGGGGCATGAAAGTCGAGAGAGAAATTGATTATGAACTTCCAAATGAATATGGAAAACGAGTTCTATCGATATTGAGACCACTTTAAGAATAAGTTTTCAAGTTTCGGGTTTCACGTTTCAAGTGGAAAGCAAAGGATTTTCAAGATTTTTCCTTCAACCAGGAAAATTTTCATTTTCTGGTGTCCTAATCAAATAAAAAGGTTGTAATTATTAATAAGATTAGTATAAATAAAATCCTGGAAATACGATTTGTTCCACGTGGAACAATACGGCTGGAGTTTATGATTTGGGAAAGATAATCGCGGTAGCTAATCAAAAGGGAGGTGTTGGAAAAACAACAACTTCTGTCAATCTCTCCGCTGCTTTTGCCCTCGCACAACATCGAGTCCTTCTGGTTGACCTGGACCCACAAGCTAATGCCACAAGCGGGATGGGAATTCAGTCTCCAAATCCTACAATATACGATTGCTTGGTCGCTCGAAAGGCCCTAGACGGATCCATGGTAGAAACTGGAATTTCAGGCCTTTCCATGATTCCATCAAGTTCCGATCTCGTCGGGGCTGAAGTGGAACTCGCCAATGTTGAAGATCGAGAATCCGTATTGAAGCAGGTCTTGGGTGGTATTTCTGAAAACTATGAGTTGGTGGTATTAGATTGCCCTCCCGCCCTTGGTCTCTTGACCGTTAATGCCTTAGTTGCCGCGTCATCGGTGCTAATTCCCGTCCAGTGTGAATATTATGCTATGGAAGGATTAGGGAGATT
>CP070743.1:2171848-2190841 GCA_020348185.1 Nitrospirota bacterium | reverse complement strand
TGCCATGGATAATTTGGCATTGGTGACCAGAATAATATTAATCGTTCCCAGCGGGGCCAGCTGGGATGGATCAGCAGCCGGTTCTCCAGCCCGGACGGCATTGGTCACCCCAATGGTGAAAAGCCCTTCAACCCATAATCCAGCAGCCTGTTCTCTCACGACGACCAGATGCCCGAGATCTACTATAGTCATTAACCCGACACACCGGCCTGAAATTCCCAATCGATTCGCAATCTTGCCCAGCGTTCGGGCGGGATCTTCCCACTGTTGGGTCCGTGGTCTTTCCTTATTTATATGGTTAAAAGATTCCGAAACCTGCTGATTGATGATAGCGTGGGCCCAGCCAATCCCTCCCCCCCGAACAGCTGAAGAAATGACCCTTCGGGGTTGAGAGAACCTGACAACCAGACTTTGACCAATCACTTCAAACGGAGTGACCCAGGACTTTGGGGTTCTCACTCGCATACGGTAAGAGCATGCATTAATAGTTTCACCAATTGATCATTTTCTTTACCGCGATGGACGGCCAATCGCAAGGACCGGCGATTCATTCCGGAAAAATCTTGACAATCCCTGACAAGAACACCCTGCTCCCGACACCATTCTGCAATTCGGGCTGCCGAGTGGTTCGGAGGTAATTCCAAAAGAAGAAAATTCGCATGAGAGGGAAAAAGTCGTACGCCGGGAAGTCCCTTTAAACGGCTCATGAACCGAACCCGTTCTCGGCGTATCAAGGCTACACTGCGGCGCCGATAGCCCAAATCCTGAAGAGCCGCCAATGCTGCGGCTTGGGCTAAGCTGTTCACGGACCATGGCGGTAGCAAACAACGAATTCGCGTGACGAGGTCACGTGGACCCACTACGTAACCAATTCGAAGTCCTGGCATGGCAAAAAATTTGGTAAAACTCCGAATCACGATGAGGTTTAGAGATTTCGCAACATCCTTAAGAACCGAGCAGGATTGACAAAAGTCCACAAATGCTTCATCGACGATTAAGTAGGCTTTCACCTGTTGAACCGTTTGTAATAATTGACGAATACCGGTTCGGCTCACCGCTCGGCCAGTTGGACTATTCGGATTGCAAAGGAACACCGCATCAATAGGTGGTCTTGAGGACGGTCGCTCATTCGTTCCGGCCCTTCCAATTCTCTTCTTTTTTTTCAGCATCGATTGAACTTGTTCAAGAGGGGGAGCATATCGATCTTCCGCCCTGGCATGCAGATAGGTACTTTGAGCACCACTCAGTGCTAAGGCACGTTCAAATTCCATGAAAGTCGGCCCGATGACGAGGCCATGCCGAATCGAAAGGGCACGAGGAAGAAAAGAAATCAATTCGGCGGATCCATTGCCCAGCACGATTGATTCGGGATCAATTCGAAAGGATTGACCGATCTGCTTTCGCAAATCGTCTCCATAAGGATCGGGGTAGTGAACGGAAAAAGGAATCGCATTGCCCAGCGCACGCCGGACCGAGGGTGGAAGCCCCAATGGATTGATACTGGCACTAAAGTCGATAAATTTTGGCATTGGGCGACCATTCGCCAGCGCGGCCGCGTAAACATTCCCCCCATGCATCGCTGGCGGAACCAGTCCTTTTCCCGGGCTATTAGAATTTTTCATAGGCAAAAAAATCGGAAGGGTTTCGGGTTTCAATGTGTAGCTGCGCCATCTAATGGCGCCTCTTCGTGACACCAAAACCCAAAACAAGAACCGAATTATTTGTCGGAGTCCGCTTTTTAATCCCTTGACACCCTTTCTGAACCATGGTGTTGGTTGGGGGGCAGCATTAGATGCTGCAGCTACATTTTATAACCTGAAACCTGAAACCGCTTCACCATTCCCACATCATAAGCAGGAGAATGACAAGCATGACCCCAGAAGCGACAGCCATTACCTGTACAGCCATTGGAATTAGGGAAGGATGTAGAGCCTTAATCGGGTCACCAAGTTTTGGACGTTCCACAGGAGTTCCGGTATATATGTTCAGGCCTCCCACCTGTACTTGAAGAGCCCCCGCCATCGCCGCTTCTGGCCAGCCACTATTGGGACTGAGATGCTTCCTGCCGTCACGGAGAAACGCCTTCCAAGCCGAATTCAATGTCCCTAGTCGAATCCCTGCCGCCAGGACTATACACAGACCACTGAGGCGAGCCGGGACCCAATTCATCAGATCATCAAGGCGAGCGGAAGCCCAACCAAAATGTCGATATGGTGCCGTGCGATGTCCGATCATGGAATCCAGGGTATTGACAGCCTTATAGGCCAGAGCCAGCGGTGGTCCTCCCAAGGCCAGGTACAGCAGAGGCGCGATCACGCCATCTGAACTGCTTTCCGCCACTGTTTCAATCGTAGCCCGAACCACCTCCGGTTCAGACAGGGTGGCGGTGTCCCGCCCAACGATTAAGGAAACGGCTTGCCGAGCCTCTACCAATGATCCGCTCTCTAAAGCACGATACACACGCATGGCATGATCAGCCAAATCCCTGGCCGCAAGAGCGGTGTAACCAAGGAGAATCCAAACGGCGTGGCCAACGTAGACATTGATGTCCTGGGCCTGACCGATGATCCACTGGGTGCCGAAAAAACACAAAACCGGAAGACCCATAGCCAAGATGACGCCTGCGACGAGGTGGGACACCGTACCACTCAAGTACTTCAAGACCATACGTTCGTACCAACCAATAGCCAAACCCATAACCCGAACTGGATGCGGCAAATAGCGCGGATCACCGAATACAGCGTCAAGGCCACAGGCCGCTAATACCTTTAGACCGGTCATTGGCGATTGGAGGGATCCGGTTGTGAGAAATGCGTGTCTATTTCATTTTGGGGTTTTCCGGTAATCTGGGAAAGACATGAAGGGCAGAGACAATCATGATAATGGGCAACAATATTCGAATAGTGTGTATCGGTCACATCCATCCTGCTGCACCAACACCCAAATAACCCACACACAAACTCTCGCTGACATCGCTCACAACGTTTCAGAATTCTTCGTTTCATGAAGACAATGCCCCCCTTTAAGTCATGGCTATCAACAAGGGAGCTGAGAAAAGAAATAGAATCTCCGTCATCTCGTTCGTCGTGCCAAGAATATCACCCGTGATTCCACCGAATAGGCGTGTCGCACACCAGACCAGGATTCTCATTCCTACTAGAACCAAAACTAAAAGAGCAACCGTGTTGAAGGGGCTCATGGCGTAAAGGAGCCCCATCCCTATGATCATCGTCGCGAGAAGCACCTCCCGCAGAGAAACGTATTGAATAAATGGTGCCGCTAGACCACCTTCGGGACGGGCATATGCCCCCCACCAGGCACCTAATACCATGGACCAACGCCCTATGGCAGGCATGCATAAAAGAAGTGTTTCACGGCTCCCTGAGGGGAGACTCGCGAATCCGGCATAGCGAAGCCCCAAGCCTAGAATTAACCCAGTCGCTCCAATGGCCCCAATTCGACCATCTTTGAGGATTGCAAGCCGATGCTTCCTGTCTTTTCCCCCAGCCAGGGCATCAATGGTATCCGCCAACCCATCCTGATGAAGAGCCCCCGTGAGAATGATCAGCAAGGTCAATAACAAAAGATTGACAATGGGATCAGGAAATATGGTGGAAAACAGTCGATCGCTCAACACAAGAATCGTTCCCAATAAAAACCCAACGAAAGGATACCAGCCTAACGAGGAGGCCAAGGTGTGAGGACGGACCCCTGTGTGAGAGCTCGATGGTAACGGAATAATAGTCAAAAATTTCCATGCTAAAGAAAAGGATGTCCAAATCGCATTCATGCATCCTCCTGCTGGCTATGCCCAGCATCATCAACTCCCGCTTCGTCAAATGTCGCCATTTCGGTCAACAGTCGAAGGCTGGACTGAATGAGTCCAATAGCCAGACAGGCACCAGTGCCTTCTCCCAGGCGAAGCTCAAGGTCCAAGAGGGGATGAAGCCCTAATTCATCAAGGGCGACTCGATGGCCTGGTTCCCCAGATGCATGAGAGGCAATGAGATACTCTCGGCAAGCAGGGACCATCCCGACCGCTAATAAAGCCGCTGCCCCAGAAATAAACCCATCAAGGACCACCGGCATGTGACACGCCGCTCCCCCGAGGATGACTCCAACAAGACCACCAATCTCAAACCCACCGACTTTCGCTAGAACATCCAAAGAGTCATGCGGAAGTGGTTCGTTCAGGTGAAGCGCCCGTTCAATGAGTGAGACTTTTCGAGCCAAGGCGGCATCATCGATACCCGTCCCTTTACCCGTTACCTGGGAAACCGGTTGACGAGTCATGACAGCTGTGATGGCTGCGCTGGAGGTGGTATTGCCAATGCCCATTTCGCCTGTGGCCACCATTCGGACTCCCTCCCCATAGGCATCGTGAACGAGTTCAATGCCGGTTTCAACGGATTGAAGGGCTTCATCTCGAGACATCGCAGGTCCATTGACAAAATTTTTTGTCCCCCATCCAACTTTTCTCATCAGCAAGTCCGGAGAGTGGTCAAAATCTGAAGCGACACCGATATCAACAATACGCACTTCAGACCCCACCTGCCGTGCCAGCACGTTGATTGCAGCCCCACCAGATAAAAAATTATGAACCATTTGGGCTGTCACAGAGCTTGGATAGGCACTGACCCCATCTGCTGCTATCCCATGATCGGCGGCAAGAGTAAAGACCATGGTCTTCGGTAGCGTGGGGCAGATTTCTCCGGAAATTGCGGCATAGTGAGTCGCCAGTTCTTCCAGTCGACCAAGACTCCCAATCGGTTTCGTTAATCGATCCAATTTCGCTCGCGCTAACGCACGATACTCAGGATTCAGCCGTTGAATAGTTTTAATAGTTTCTTCAAGCATCATCTGAAGGTATTTCTTTTATTTCCCAACTTTCCTCATCCTCTTACAAAGGGAAGAGTTGAAGCGAGGCCTTGAATAGCTCTCATTTCAATCGCAGGGGAATCCCACTGACCACCCAATACACTTCATCAGCCGCTGCAGCAATACGTTGGTTCACCTGGCCCGAGAGATCCCGAAAACGCCGGCTGGTCGAATCAAGGGGAACAAGACCTAATCCCAATTCATTACTGACGGCAACAACAAGACCTGGGACGTGGCGGACAGCCAGAGAAAATTCTTTGATGCGGGAAAGAATTTGATGATTCCGTAACCCCTCGCGTTGGAGATTACTGAGCCACAGGGTCAGGCAATCCACAACCACGACAGGATAGCGGGGCCCCTCACGCCGTAGCCATTCAGCTACGTTCACCGGAATCTCCAAGGTTTTCCACCCAGGCCCCCGAGATCTCCGGTGTGCCCGAATACGTTTCGTCATCTCCGAATCTAAGGGTTGCCCGGTCGCAAGGAACACTCGAGGGTTCGTTGTTCCGCACGTTTTTAAGGCAAACTCGCTTTTTCCTGAGCTCGCACCCCCCAATATAAAAATGAATTTAGACTTCTTTTTACTGATCCTGGATTTTTCCATTGGGCAGGACAAGTATCAATTTAAAGATTATGTTCAAAAGTGTGTGTTGAGCGTAAGATACGGGCATTTTGCACTTCAAATTTTGAATCTTGACCTGTTAATCCGAACCCGGAACTGCGTGAATGGAGATTTGAAACATTGAGGACATGCGGGATAGTTTCATCGGCATGCTGGAGAGTACCTTTAGCTCTGCACGGTCTCTCTTTCCCATAAGAATTCAGGTTCCCCTTGAGTTTTGGCGACCCAACGGGCCCATACAAACAGGGCATCACTTAAACGGTTGAGAAATTTCACCAGGTTTTCATCGACGGATTCGTCTCGTGAAAGAGTGACACATAACCGCTCGGCCCGTCTGCAAATTGTCCGGCTCTGATGCAAAAATCCTGACACTTTTCCCCCACCGGGTAAAATAAATTCCCGTAGGGGTTCCAACTCTTGCTGGCATTCATCGATCCATTGCTCCAGACGTAAGACATGGTCTGGCGTGACAGAAGGCATATTCTTAAATGTATCGCCAGGTGCGGTCGCCAAAATGCTTCCAAGATCAAAGAGTTTATTTTGGACCCAACGCAGGGACTCTTCCAGTCGAGTGGATGTCGTTGGCCTGCCCACCGTGTCACTGTAAAACACCCGAACCAATCCAATCATGGAGTTTAACTCATCGACGGTCCCATAGACGTTGACACGTAAAGAGTCTTTCCAGACCTCCTGACCGCCAGCCAGGCGAGTTTTCCCGGCATCTCCCGTCCGTGTATAAACTTTGGATATTCGCATGCGTGTTTCTCCTCATTTCCTGACCAACGATTCGAACGGTCATTGATCAATAGTTATCCAAACTTTTCATTGGGTGCCGGACTCGAATATTCCCGGGCAGTTTGAACGAGATTCCAGGCAATACCCGGGTGAGGGAGAAAATGAAGGTGAGTATAGAGGGCCAAGACATTGGCATGGGTCAACCCATCCTGACCACACTCGCGACCTTGCGCGTCCTTGGCGCTCCCGACATACCTCAGTTCCCCCTGTGGGACAAGGGTAGAATGGTGAAACTCATGTCCTCTCACCCTCGTTCCTACTTCACCTAACAGGCAAGCCTCTGTCACCGTGATTTCTCGATACCCCAATGTCATGGTGTTAGGTCGACACACCGTTTTGGCTGGAAACACACCAGCCATATCATATTCTCGTCCTCCAAAGTCTTCTAACCTTTTGGTGAGATACATCAGGCCACCACACTCAGCGTAAATGGGTCCTCCCCTTTCGGCAAACGCCCGGATCATTTCGCGCATCTGAACATTTCGTTCCAAGGCCTCAGCATACAATTCCGGATACCCCCCTCCCAGGTACAGGAGGTCCACCTCGGGAAGAGATGGGTTGCTCATGGGGGAAAATAAAATTAATTCTCCTCCACCCTTTTGAAGAAGTTCGAGATTGTCGGGATAATAAAAACAAAATGCTGGATCGTAAGCGATTCCGATCTTGATTTTTTTCCCTGACCTCTCGGGTGCATGGCCTGAAAACCCTACCCGTACCCCAGACAGTTGGGGGCTAGAGCGGGCGATTTGCTCAATAGCATCAAGATCCAAAGTTTCCGAGGCCGCTTGGCCTAAGTTGTCATAGAGATCTGTTAATCCCTGTTCAAGTGCCGTTTTCAAACCCAAATGACGATCCTGAATGGTCAGTTCGGAATCTGGACGAAAATATCCAACGACCGTCACATTCGTTTCTTTCTCAACAGCCTCCTTTAGCAATTGATAATGACCCTCAGACTTCACCCGGTTAAAAATCACACCGGCCACCCAAAGGTCACGATCAAATTGGGTATATCCGCTGACCATGGCTGCCGCCGAACGGGCCATTGCGCTTCCATCAATGACCAAGAGTACCGGCGCTTTCAATTGTTTGGCCATCTGTGCGGCACTTCCTATTTCAGTGGAAGGGGAGCAGCTATCAAATAACCCCATCATGCCTTCAATGATGGATAGTTCTGCATCCTTTGAAGCGAGGCGAAAACTCTCTTGATTCAATTCTGGTGAAAACATCCACCCATCCAGGTTTCGGGACACTCTCCCACTCGCCAGTCGGTGGTGACCAGGATCAATATAGTCCGGTCCTACCTTAAATGGCTGTACTTCTCGCCCACGGGCCCGAAAGGCAGCCAGAAGAGCAAGGGTCACCGTCGTCTTCCCGACCCCACTATGCGTGCCGGCAATGAAAATTCTAGGATGATTCATGAAATTCGACGGATTCAGATAATTGCATATCAGATATGTTCCCCAAGGCGGGTTTCAGGACCTCAGTTAAATACAGCCTTCAGCCCAACTCGAAACCCGAAACGAGAAACATCCTTTACACCGGTAATGAAACCCGTGGCATACCAGATTGAGGATGCCGGTCAACCAGAACTCGACAACGGTAAACAGCCTCTAAGATTTCAGGCTCAATGACTTCTTCCGGTGATCCCTCTTTCACTATTCGTCCCCGATCTAGCAATATCAAATGATCACAATATTGACTCGCTAAGTTCAAATCGTGTGAGACCATGATTACCGTGAGCCGCCGTTCCCGGTTGAGTTTCCGCAAAATTCTGGCAATTTCCAATTGATGATGCAGATCTAAAAAAGCCGTTGGCTCGTCAAGCAATAGGACCCTCGGCATCTGCGCGATGGCACGGGCGATAATAGCTCGTTGACGTTCGCCACCAGAGACATCAGTGATTAACCTCGTCCCCAAATGGGCCACATCCAGGTCAATCATGGCAGAATGCGCCACAGCCAGATCGGCGGAATTCTCCCAATGCCATCCTCCCCATCCTGAATGATGAGGATATCGCCCCATCAACACCATTTGTGCAAGAGTGAAGGGGAAACTCTGTTGAGTTTCCTGAGGAACAAAGGCCACCGTTCGCGCAATATCGGCCTGACTCATTGCTTGCAGATCGCGCCCAAACAACTCAATCGTGCCTACCTGAAGGCGCAAGATCCGTGTTAAGAGTTTGAGCAAGGTACTTTTTCCTGATCCATTTGGTCCGAGTACCCCGACAATTTTTCCCGACTCAATGGTACAGGTGAGATCGGACAGTACGGCATCCCGAGTTTGTGCCCAAGACGTTCCATACCCAAAGTTCAAATGGCTGATGGAATAGGCCATAGTCTCAGTATTGCTGGAAGGACTGTTCATGTGCCAAACCGTACCCGATGGTTCATTAACAGATACAAAAATACGGGTCCTCCCACCAAGGCTGTCACCACCCCAACAGGAATTTCCGCGGGACTTAAGAGGGTTCGGGCCACGGTGTCGGCGACCATGAGAAACACACCACCAGCCAAACCGGCAATGGGAAGCAACAACCGATGATCTGCGCTGAGTGCTAACCGGACCGCATGGGGCACAATCAATCCCACAAACCCAATCAGCCCGCTAAAAGCGACCACAGCACCCGTCAACAGAGCCGACGCCAGAAAGATCAGCTTTTTCACCCGCTCCACTTCTACCCCTAAGGACCGGGCCGCTTCTTCTCCTAGCGTCAGAAGATTTAGCGAGTGGGCCTGGGTGGCGAGGAGCACTAACCCTACCCCCAGATAGATTCCCAGGATGCCCAAGGTAGGATAGTCCGGCCCGGTGCGAGACCCCATCAACCAGGCATACATGCCAAATGCACGATTGGGATCGGCAACACTTGTCAAGAACATAATGAATGCCGAGAAAATTGCATTTAAGACAACCCCGGCCAACAACAAGGTATAGATAGAAAATCCAAAATGGGTGGCAGAAATGCGATACACAATCAATAACGAGACCAAGGCCCCTCCAAAGGCACACACGGGCAAAGTGGCCAGACTCCACACCGAGAGACCGATACCAAAGAGCAGAGCCATCGCCGCCCCCAATGCCGCCCCGCTGGAAATCCCAATCACAAAAGGATCTGCCAAGGGATTTCGTAAAAGCGCCTGAAGTGCCACCCCAACGGCGGCCAAGCTTCCCCCCACAAAAAAGGCCAACAACACCCGGGGCAATCGCACATGAAGAAGAATCACCCTCGTGGGATCCGATTCCGTGCCCCCAGCAGGCGTTCTTCCCATTTCTTGAAAAAGGATATCCAGAATTCGCGAAAACTCAAGAACTTGGGTACCAAATCGAAGACATCCAATCAGAGCCACGACACTCATGAAGAGGAAAAGACCGATCCAGAACAACCAGCGGCCAAACGTGAGAGAAGGGAAGGAAGACATCGTGGGCTTGAGCGTGAGTCCTTCATTACCTTGCTGAGCAACCTTCTCAGAAGAAGGAATTGGGGTGACTGGGGACGTCCCTATAGTCTCCTTCACAAATCACCCTTCATAGCAATGCCGGATATCGCCGTTCCCATCCATCACCAACCGGTGCGCAATGCCTACCCTACTTTTGTCTCTTGATACTCAAATATTATATTTTTCATTTCTCAATTGACGGGGACTTGCTGTAAAACTTCAGGATGAAGAATGTTCACCAATTGCTTCAAGCCTTCAATAATTCGCGGTCCCGGACGATTCAACAAATCGCTTTGCACCTGAAACAACCGATTGTGTTTTACCGCATTGAGAGTGTCCCACCGCTTCCAGGACTCCTGCTCCGATTGGGGGATCCCTTCGAATCGTCCCACAGGAAAAACCAAATATTCAGGATTCTGTCTTAACACTTCCTCCATGGTGAGCCGAGGATAGGAGGTCCTGGCCTCTTCAGCGGCATTCCGGCCTCCGGCGAGTTCAATCAGATGATGAATAAAACTTCCCGGTCCAACTGTTATCAGGGGTTCGGAGTTCAACACATATAACATCGTGGGCCGGGGGAGCCCTTCAAGTTCCTGGGAAAGGGAAGAGACCTGCTTCCGCAACGCTGCCGTTTCTTCATTCCCTTCTTGCGACCGACCAACCATCCGCCCTAACATCTGGATATGGGCCATAATGTCTTCCACGGTATGCGGTTCAAGAACAAACGTGGGAATTTTTAACTGTTCTAATTTCTGCAGGAGATCAACCCGCATAAATGACTTGGGAACTAATAAAAGATCAGGTTGAAGGGCGACAATAGATTCGAGATTCGGTTGAGAGTACCCGACTTTAGGTTTTTCTATGGCCTGAGGAGGAAAATCACAAAACTCGGTCACACCGACAATTTCCTCGTTCAATCCGAGAGCGAAAAGAATTTCCGTTATGCTGGGGGCCAATGAAATGATTCGTTTGGGGAATTTAGCCAGATAGAGCTTTCGGCCGAGGTCATCGACAAACGTGCGGGGGGCCAAATTGGCCATAAAGGGCATTCCGGTGAGTATACCTTGCTGACGTCGTTTCATGGGTTCAGAGCCTGAAGACTGAACTTGAGCGAATGACCAATTGGCCAGGGTTACCAGAATTACTATAGCAAAAGCCGTTAGCAACCGTACCTTAAGCTGAAAATAATCCCTCTCCCTTCCAGGGAAAGGGCAAGGGTGAGGATGCGCACTCAAGCCCTGAGAGAAATGCCCACCGATCCAATTTGATTTCATTCTCAAAATAAAAAATCCCCAAGGCCTTAGAGACCTTGAGGATTGCACCCGTTTCTTCATCCTCACCCCTTCCCCAGCCCACGAGGGAAAAAAGGTCTTGAATCGGAGAGGTATTCTGGCTCCTGGATCTTAGCTCATAGAAAAGAGCCGCCTACTTCCCACGCCTTCCCATCCGAACTGAAAAGGATTTATCGGACAGTGGCTCATGCAGGGTTCGTCACCAGTCACAGCGGCGGGACCACGCGGGAATTACACCCGCTTCCCTTCATCCAATTCCTTGCTTTTCGTAACGAATGTAGGTGAGGAATCAAGCGATTGTCAACTCAAGCGACACCGGCATCCCTTGAGGAAAGGGATGCAAGGATTATGAAAAACTCTTATCATGAACATCAAACCAGCGCATGTGTCTTGACATCCCAAGGATAGCCTGCCAGTTTAGACGCACATTCATTTAAGGGTTAAAGGAACAGGAAAAAGGTGGTTACCGGGTGCCTACATACATAATTGGGGACCACCCCCGTTTTTCTTTTATCTGCCCGACTTAAGAAACCGGAAAACACCGTGGATCGACCTAACAAACACCTCATCGCCATAGTACTGACCTTTCTTTTCCTAACCAGCTCATTTCCGAGTACAGATGTCCAATCGAAAAACCCGGCTCCGGAGACTTCTCATCCCATCGTCATTGCCCATCGAGGAGCCAGTGGATATCTTCCTGAGCACACTCTGGCGGCATATAGCATCGCCATCTTGCACGGGGCCGATTTTATCGAACCGGATGTGGTGATAACCAAAGATCGCCATCTGATTGTACGTCACGATAATGTGTTGAATCTCACCACTGACGTTGCGGATCGCGCAGAATTTTCGTCACGAAAGAGAACGAAAACAGTGGATGGAGAAGCCATCACGGGGTGGTTTTCTGAAGATTTCACATTGGCCGAAATCAAAACCCTGCGGGCTATCGAGCGGATTCCGCAGGTCCGCCCCGAGAACGCAAAATTTAATGGGCAATTCGAAATTCCCACTCTTCAAGAAGTGATCGAGTTGGCGAAGAACATGGAAAAATTTACGGGGCACCCTATAGGCATATATCCCGAAATTAAACATCCAACCTATTTTGATCATCTCCACCTTTCAATAGAGGAACCACTCGTTCAACTCCTCAGAGCAAATGGGTATGAGACTCAACAAGCCAGGGTGTATATCCAGTCTTTCGAGGTCAGCAACTTAAAGGATTTACGCACTATGACAACCATCCCCTTGATCCAATTGCTTGGAACGGGAGGACAACCTTATGACGTCCAACAGGCGGGCGGGTCCTTAACCTATGCTCAAATGTCCACACGGACCGGGTTGGCGGACATCGCTGTTTACGCTGACGGGGTTGCGCCAGAGAAATATCACTTTCTCATTCCAAAAGATCATGCGGACAACCTCTCACTTTCCCACGCTACCAAATTTGTTCAGCAGGCTCATGCTGTAGGGTTGAAAGTCCACCCATATACATTCCGTGCAGAAAATTATTTCCTCCCGGCCAATTTCAAAAAAGGACACGACCCACTGGCATTAGGAAATTCCGAAAACGAAATGGAAATCTTTTTACAGGCAGGCGTTGATGGGTTTTTTACCGATCATCCCAATATCGGAGTGCAGGCCAGGGATAATTTCTTGGGCAAGCAACATGGTGGTTGGAGGCGCATAAAACCTAAAAAATTCGAAAGGTGAAGCTCATGAAACAAATTAGGCCAGAGAGGTAAAACATCATCACATGAGTGGAACCGTCAAATAAAGACTTCCGCCTCCATTTTTCCTACCTTTAAAATTTTTAATCTTCCTTTTCGGGGATAAACGCTTGAAATTCTTCCAGTAAGCCGGCCGCAAAGGCACGAATGTCGGGATCTGAATCGGTCAACGTGTACTCGAGCAAAACTTTGGCGTCTTGCGGATTTCGTTCGGTGAGCCACACCAGAGCTTGAACCCGGTGCTCGGGCAGAGGATCGGATTCGGCCATTTTCACAACGGCATCGCGGATGGAGTCCTCGGCTTCTGGATGTTCGATCCCATATAATCCTTCCAATGCGAGCGTGCGCACGTCCGGCTCATCATCCTGGAGGGCGGTCACCAAAGTGGGAATGATATCTTCTTCCCCCTCTTCCCAACTATGTGCCAGGATATCCTCTAAGGCCTCTAATCGGGCCTCGGGATCGGAGGAATTTTCAAAATCAGCCTGCCATGTCTCTATAGTTGGATAGTTTTCAGAGTCCTCTTCTTGGGGTGTTTCTTTGGACTCCACGACAGTCCATTCCTCGGGGTTAGTCGCAGGGGAGGCCGAATTCGCATCCCGTGGCCACACATAGAGCGAGGAGCCCGCTAAGGCGTAATTCATACCCCTGAGCAACCGGTCAAGCACCCTATCGGCTGGAACATCATTAAAAGTCTCTGTCACGATGTTGGATGAAAGGGTGGGATCGAGGTGGGCCGTGAAACCAAGAGGTTGGCCTAAGGCGGCGAGTACCCGCTCCAGAGAGGCATTGTGCAATGTTGCACTTACGCGGTCCTCATGTACCGCCACATTGATTGGTGCCGAAGCAGAGGCGAAGGCAAAAGAATTCCCTATTATAAAGAATACACCCGCCAGAAAAATTCGCCTGACGGGAACTTGCCCCTTCATTACCTCCACTCCTTCCCTCTTTTCAAAATCGATTCCCGGTCACCCTCCACCACGACCTACCCCCCAACCCGAATAAATCAGGAGGAAGACAGGATCTTTCTCATCTATTATCCCCTATTTTGAGGCCTTTGGGAGGGATAAATCAATAGATTTTTGAACAAATTAGCAGGGTGGCACTTTTGTGGGCCCTAAAAAAGGGAAAAAAGACGACCACATGCGTAGGGTTTCTCAAAAATTGACTATTTTGTGACGTGTTCGGTCAAGTAGGTGGGTCAGCAATTCTGACTTCCTAATACAGAAAAAAGCTTATCCACATTAACATGTTCCTTTACATGATCTGCCCAACGGTCGAGCGCTCCAGCTACTTTGGCGGAGACAGCCTTGGATACCTCCATTTCAACCAGAGATAGGCCTTTCCGTTGACGGATCCGATTCAACCATTGCCGGCGAAATAGAGGTTGATCAAATACCCCGTGAATATATGTTCCCCAGACTAGTCCATCTTCGCTCATTGCACCATCGAATTGTCCATCTCCCTCAGTTTGTTTTTGGGAAGGGAGGTTAAACGTAAGGTTTTCCATATGGGGAATGGCTCGAAAACACGGTCGGGTATCTTCTCCCTGTGTTACACCCATATGAATCTCATACCCCTCCACCACACAGTCAGAGGGAATTCCCGGTTGCAAGGGGTGAGCATACACTTGGACGGTTTTTTTATCCGCCACAAGCGTGGTGGTGACATTCAATAATTCCAAACCCTTTCCCTTTCCGCCGGTTTCTACTCCATATGGATCAGTGACTTCTCGCCCCAACATTTGAAATCCCCCACAAATACCGACCAATTCACCACCGCGCCTGACGTGATTGACAATACCCTCTCTAAATCCCTCTCTTTTCAAATACTCTAAATCCTCAATCGTGGTTTTACTTCCTGGAAGAACCACAACGTCGGCACCATGGAGTTCATGCGGATTGGTCACATATCTCAAAGCGACATCTGATTCTGCCTGTATTTGATTGAAATCTGTGAAATTGCTCATGTGTGGCAACAGGATAATGGCGATATTAATCTTATCGGCGGCAAACGGAGTACATCGAAACCTTTCAACCTCAACACTATCTTCCTGATCTAGATCGAGATTTCGGAGGTAAGGAATGACTCCAAGCACGGGCACACCCGTCCGCGCCTCAATAATCCCAATACCATCTTGAAACAGATTGATATCCCCACGGAATTTATTAATGACAACTCCAACCACTCGCTCGCGCTCTTCTGGCTCCAGCAACTGCAACGTCCCAATAACCTGGGCAAATATGCCGCCTCGATCAATATCAGCCACTAGGATAACTGCAGCTTCAGCCATGTGTGCCACTGACCAATTTACGATATCGCGATCTCGCAAATTCAATTCAGCGGCACTGCCAGCCCCTTCAATCAGAATCACCTCATATTGCTTCGACAAACGTTCGTAACTGTTTTTCACATGTTCGAAAAGCTCATCCCTGTAGTCAAAATACTCACGAGCCTGCTGACTGGCCCAGACTTTTCCTTGGACAATGATTTGGGATTTGTTATCGGCTTCAGGTTTCAAAAGGACCGGATTCATATCCACATGGGGAGCTAAACCACAGGCTTGCGCTTGAAGAACCTGGGCACGCCCCATCTCTCCACCGTGAAAGGTCACATAAGAGTTCAATGACATATTTTGGGCTTTAAACGGGGCAACGCGAATACCCGCACGGAATAATAATCGACCAAATCCTGCCGTGATCAGGCTCTTTCCAACGTCAGACCCCGTACCGAATATTGCAAGAGCGCGACTCATCCGGTCTTTGGTCATTTTTAGGTGGTTTTTTTAGAAACCCTGTTTCCCTCTAGCCACGAATTATCGTGGATAGAACTTACCGTTTTTACTGGGCTATATTGTTGGTTTTAAAAGATAAGATACTAATAAAAAATTTCTAATTGACAATTTTTGACTAAAGGTATAATTTATTAAAATATTAATTTTTATGTTATAACCTATGTTATTCATTAATTCTTATAATTTTAACATTTTTCTAAATAATTTGAATAAATCTATAAACCATTAGTCAAACATTGACAATTTAATATTATTAAACTTTAAATTTTTTATGAGTTCATTTTTCTAATAACCTGCTATGATAATAATTAGTTTGAAGAGAACAAATTATTACGTTTTACCCAGTAACTGATTGCCTGGTCAGAAAAACTTCAATTTGATCCGGCTCCGGAAGGTCGAAAGGTTCATAAAAAGTTCTCTGACAATATAATCATGGTAGGTCACTATAATAACCCACCAAAAGAAGGAGGCTTTATGAAATCTCAATCCTCAACTACGATGCTGGCAGGGATTTCCCTTTGTGCTGGAGCCGTGATTGGACTGGGGACGGGTGTGTTGTTTGCCCCCCGCTCTGGCGAGCGAACTCGCCGAAAAATAAAAGATTTCGTCGAAGACGCTGGTGAACATCTTGATGAGAAAAGGACCGAGGCTACACGTTCAGTCACACGCCTTTTCAATAGGATTTCATCCTCTTGCCGCATTCAGCCCGGGAAACGAGTGATGGCCAATTTTCGTTTGAGCCCAGGTTGGCTGAATCACCATTCCAAACGAAGAACTTCTATGGTATCGTAAATTCTAGGTCTTAGTGCAAAGGCTCGGCACGGGGGTTTTCCCCCTGTGCCGAGTCTGCCAAGGTTATCAACAATTCTAAATAACGTATACCGGAATCATGTCTATGTGGTTTATGAAACATCCTCCAATTTCCAGGAGGGATCAGAAGCAGGATCGCAAGGTAGCTAGCCTATACACGCTAGCCATGTTTCTGCTGCCATTAATTTTTGTGCCAACTCAAACTTGGGCCGATGCCATCCTGGTTCAACATGATTTGCCAAGGCCAGCTCCCTTACAAGAATTTTCGCAAGTAGAACCACTAGAATATGACCTTCGCCAATCACCATCCCTTTCGCATAAAACACCCAATCTCTCTCCCGGGAATCAGAATGCATTGGGGTTTTTCCTGGATAAGAATCGGCAAGGACTTGGATTAAAATATGAGCCAGGAGGAAAAATCCCCGGCGTTGATCTCGGTTTCGAGTCCCATAATCTGCACTCCCTTAATCGAATACTTCCCAGAGAGGGGCCTTACCCGAACTGGACTCCTCAAGACGACTCTCAGTATTTCGGAAATCCTCGTACCGCTCCCGACCACAGCGGGGCCTTCTTACGATTTCGTTGGTAGGCATCTCGAAGCTTTTTTAAAGCAATGCGCTCGCCAGGAGATTTCTGACGGTCTCCCCTCCCTGGGCTTCAACATAGTCGAGTACCACGGGGACAAATTTATTCACCATTTCTGGTGATAACCCCAGTTCAGAAAAGGAACTAGCCAAATCCATGACGCCTCCCAGTTGTTTGTTGGCCTCCCCACCAAACAGAGAGGATCCCTGCCCCATCATATCGTTTAAGGTCCCACTGGGTTTAGGTGCCGCCTCCATCAGAGAATCCATTTCGGGAACTGTCGCGGCGACCTGGTCAAACTCCTGGGGACTGAGGGTTTGCTTAGCTGAATTGAAAAGGGCCCCAGCTCCACCCTGAGCTTGCGGTTTGGTGACCCCAAGTTGTTGCATTAACAGGTCGACCAGACTGACATCTTGAGCGGAAATCGCGAAGGGACTCAGTCCCAAACTGATGTTCAACACAATGATAATAAAAGGACTACGATGTTGTTTTCTCATCCTACCCTCCTTTTTGCCCACACGAAGATTATGAATTAGTATTAAAAAACAACGGCCTCCCTTCGAAGAGTTAACAATTTCTTATATACCCCCGATGCCCCTTTCCCGCCAACATCGTCCAATCATCGCATTTGGGGATAGTCTGGTTGAGGGTCTCGGCGCCTCGAAAAACCGCGATTGGGTTTCGCTTCTTTCTGCTCGCTATCACAGTCCCATACTCAACAAAGGCCGAAAGCACGACACCACTCGTTCTGCTTTGAGCCGACTTGAGAAGGACGTCATTCATTATCACCCCCGCTTAACGATTCTGTTGCTCGGAGGGAATGACATTCTGTTTAGAATACCCAAGAAGGAGACGTTCCTCAATCTCAGTTATATGATCGATAGAATCCAAATCCAGGAAATCGGTGTCCTGTTGCTTGGAATCCGCGGAGGGATCCTCGTCGATGCCTTTGAAGGAAAGTTTCACTCTCTTGCTGAAGAAAAAGGGATCCCATGTATTCCCAACATTCTAGAAGACATTCTAGATGAACCTGGTTTAATGACTGACCCCCTTCATCCCAATGATGAAGGCCATCAAATAATAGCTGACCGGATCGAAAGCATGTTGGGACAGGTGGACAATCCCATTGACCCCAAGTCATAAGCTCACATCACCTTTCCGCCCAATGATTTAGTTCACCTCTCTTGGTTGAGTACTGAACGTGTCGGAATGTGGACATGGGAATTCCCCCTGCGTCCAAAGAAGGAATTTACGGCATGACCGGAATCACGATCTGAACAGGGAATAGTTGCTTAGGGTCCTGGCGAAGCCGAGCTTGCTGAAGGAGCGTGGTGAGATCAGGTTGAACTTTTTGACGATAGGAAATCTTTCCATTGGTTTCAATCGTGATGGGGGTAGCCAAATCGACCAAGTTGGTATTTAAAAACACACTATATCGTCTGACAAGATCCGTTCGTACGACAATATGATTCGGACCGATGATCTCAGCATGCAAATACGCATATCGACCTTTCTTTATGTACTCATCCTGGCTGTCAATTAAATCCTCTGTAAATGCCGCGATGCGATCCGTTGCATCAATGCGAACCCAAAGGAAGCTTTCCAAATGGGTGGCATCCCTCACGACGGTCAATTCTTGGGGCAAAGGATTCCGACGCTGTTGATCAAACCATTCCACTAGGCCAGGCAATTCTTCTCGGGGAAAGAAATGTCCCCCCGCATGTGGATGACTCATATGATGCTCTCGATAGACATATTTAATTTTTCTTTTCTTCATTTCCTTAACGAGCTCCCGACTTAACCACACAGGCATCACTTGATCATGAAGTCCATGGATGACATAGACCGAAGTCTGCTTCAAATTATCCAAGAACGGATACAGGACTTTATCAATTCCGCTTGCCATGGGGGCAACCCCCGCAAACAGCGGCGCGTGATGCATACCGATAAGCCAGGCTCCAATTCCGCCATTGGACATGCCGGTGAGAAAAACACGATCGGGATCAATATGATATTTTGACCGAACCGCATGAAGGGTGGCTAAAACCAAGTCCTC
>CP070743.1:2169310-2171748 GCA_020348185.1 Nitrospirota bacterium | reverse complement strand
GCTCTACCAACTGAGCTACGTGGGCCCAATTCCAACCCAACTGAAAAGGCAAAGTGAAAAAGGAAACAAATGCCGGTCTTTCAATTTCCATTTTTCATTACCACTGGCATTGGAGACTCTAGCTCAGAGATTAGATGGAGCAATGGGATTTACACCCGCTCCCTCGTAGGATTTGGCCCTGAACCTCGCCTCACCCACTCCTGCGAAGGGGCCTGCCCCCAAGCATGTTCCCCTCAAAGGGGGCATATCCTCTTCGAAGTACCCTGTCGTGGCTTCAAATCTTTCCTTAGTGCTCAAGTTAAAATTGGAGCGGGCGATGGGATTTGAACCCACGACAGCCAGCTTGGAAGGCTGGAACTCTACCACTGAGCTACGCCCGCTAAAATTGTATTAACAGAAGACCTTTCTCGATTGCGTTTGATATCCAGTTTTCTTTTCAGTAAAATTTTCATGTCACTATTTGATTATGTGGTGGGCAGGCAAGGATTCGAACCTTGGAAGCCGATGGCAGCAGATTTACAGTCTGCCCCCGTTGTCCACTTGGGTACCTGCCCGTTTTAATTCCGCAAGGTTTTTGCTTCTAAAACCACCAGTTAGGGGAAAATGCTGAGTTGAAGATGGGATTGGAGACACATTGTCGAAGGTAATGTTCCCGCCGGTATTCTGTTGCCCTTGTAAATTTCGACAGGAAATTAATGCTTTAGGCAAAAAATCGTTTCTCAATCCCACAAAGGCAAGGATATAGTGCCGTCTGTAAACGAACCATTATAAGGATCATTCATTTCTCCGTCAAGGATAGATTTTTCAGTCATTCTGACCCCTTTTTCTATCCTGATATTAGAAAATTTTGAAGGGAAAGCCCTTTCTACCTGATTGGCATTTTCAGAAAATTCTTCTTTCAAATCAATATTCAAAGGGGCAATTGAAACCGTGATATTTGGGATACCATTTTCTTTGGGTGGCTATTTGAGCATTGTTTTATCGTTAGTGGTTACCTTAGCAGGGGCGATTGACGCCTCTGCCGCCGGCTTGACGGTGCAACATGGTTCCCGGGCAACCAAAGGGCTGGCCGTCATATCAACGCCAAACGGGGACAAAGTTTTCGCTGAAATTGCTGATACCCCGGCTAAACGTGCCGAAGGCCTTATGAGCCGAACCAGCCTGCCCCCAGACCATGGAATGTTATTTATTTTTTCCGAGCCAGGCCAATGGACTTTTTGGATGAAGAATACCAAGATCTCTCTGGATATTCTCTGGTTGGATACAGACGGGAAAGTGGTTCATCTTGAGTCCAATGTTCCAATCTGTACCAGAACTGACGAGGGATGTCCTCGCTATCACCCCTCCAAGAAAGCCCTCTATGCTTTGGAGCTAAGGGCCGGGATGGCCAAACGTCTGGGGATTCCAAAAGGGACAGTGCTTGAGATTGCTTTGCCCTGAAAGGGCAATCTCAGATTTTAGATCTCAGATCTCAAATGAATAATTAAGACTTGTTTCCTTTGTATTAGGACTTGTGTTTTTACCAACCTCGAACGCGTTTCGCGGTGATGACGCCGTCCACTCGCTCGATTCCGTTGAGCATTCGTTCCAGATGAAGGGTATTCGTGATCTCAATGACAAAGTCGAGAACCGCTTTCCGGTCTTCACGTGTTGAGATCTCCGCACGCGTAATATTAGCCTGACATTCAGATATGGCTGCGGATATATCTGCCAAGACCCCAGTCCTGTCCACTGTCAACACCGAAACCTTTACAGAATGTGTTCCGTAAATACCGGAATCCCACTCCGCCTCCACGAGTCGATTTTGATCCCAATCTAGGGCTTGAAGATTCGGGCATCCCACAGAATGAATCGTTAATCCCCGTCCGCGAGTGATGTACCCCATAATCTGATCGCCAGGCACCGGGTTACAACATTTTGATAATTGCATAAGCACGTCGTTGCCCCCTTTGACTTTGACAGACCGTTCTTCTTTGGTTTTGGGGGTTTTTTTAGGAGTGACCGAACTCTCTGCCACACTCTCTTTCGGAGTAGTCGGAGAGGGAGGGGCCAACAAGTTTATGATTCGAGCTGCGGATAGACGACCATACCCAACCATCCTTGTCATCTCGTCGATGGTCTCATATCCGTTTTCTTTCACCTTTGCCAGCAATGCATCTGATTTCAGGGTTTGGGAAACTGGTAAACCATGTCGACGACATTCCCGCTCTAAAAGGCGGTGACCGATTTCCAATGCTCGTTTGTTTTCTTCTACTTTAAACCAATGCTTGATTTTGGTTCTGGCTCGGGAAGTTCGGACGAATTTCAGCCAGCCTTTGTGCGGGACCTGAGAAGACGAGGTCAAAATATCTATCATATCCCCACTGGTGAGACGATAGCGTAATGGGACGAGCTTTCCATTAATCTTGGCCCCGACGCAATGATCCCCAATTTCTGTG
>CP070743.1:2159722-2169210 GCA_020348185.1 Nitrospirota bacterium | reverse complement strand
AAAATTTCCGGTTCGAAAAACGAAACCCGCCAAACCCGACAAGTCCGAATCACCAGATTCTCTACCATCAACCCAATTTGAATTTGGACCACCTCACCATTAAGCTTGCAACTCTTTCCTCGCAGGCACGGTTGAGTTCCCAACATTAAATTTCAAGGTTCCACGTAAGTGGTCAGCCATCTTCGAGATGGAATCCCTCACATGGGTATTGGGACTTTGGCCATTTCACAAGCATTGCAAATCTGTTAGCCTTGAATGATGAAGGGGTGAATTCTTTTACCTTTAAAAAGGAATCTCACGATGAATCGATCAGAAAAAACGCTTGTCCTTATGTTCGTAGCAGGCACCGTTCTCTTAGGCCCGTCCACTTCGACGGATGCCGCTAGTCCTCAGACTATGAAACCCTATGAAATCGAAGAAGGACGAATTGAATTTGAGCTTTCGGGAATGACCAAAGGGTCCGAAGTCCTGGAGTTTAAGGATTGGGGAAGGAGAGCCGCAACGCGATCCATAAACACCGTCAGTATAATGGGAATGACCCAAGAGACCCGTCAACTCACCATTATCGACGGGGAATGGGTCTATAATGTGGATTTGTCTAAAAACACAGCCACCAAAATCAAAAATCCATTTTACTCCGCTGCTTCCGAAAGCACCGGCCAAAGTTTACCAGAGACTGGAGCCGAGATGATGAAAGCCATGGGAGGGAAAAAAGTGGGAGAGGACACCATGCTTGGGAAAGCCTGCGATTGGTGGGAAATCCAGCAGCTAATGAGAAAGTCCTGTATCTGGAAGGGCATAGGCCTGAAGACCATTGCGGGACCGCAGGGAATGCAGATCACCCACACGGCCGTGAACATTCAACTTATGAAAATCCCCGATAGCCGATTCTCCCTTCCGCCAAATGTCAAAATTGTCCAAGGGGAAGACCCGTTTAAACAGCTGCGCGAGTTTCAATCGAAATCAGGTGATCCAAGAGGGAAAGGATTGAAAGACTTTGAGAGTAATGCGGGAACCCAACCGCAAGCCCCGGACATGCCCGATATGCAGAAAATGATGGAGCAAATTCAAAAAATGCAGGAGGAAATGCGAAAGCGAGGATTGGGAAATCAGTAACCCGACATCCTCCAATGATCCGTGCCTCCCAACAATCCCTTCGTTCCTATGCGAACCCGGAAAAGGCCAATCTACTTCAAAGATTTTTTAAAAATTCTCACCCGCCTCTCCTCACCCGTTCTTGAAGATCGATTACTTGCCTTACTGATACTGGTAAGGCAATACCATTGTGGTGCTGCTGCCAATCAGGAGGAAATCGTTAAGGCCTACCTTGCTAATCTCGAATTCGTGAATAACTGGGATTTCGTTGATTCGAACGTCCAGCACCTTCTCGTGGCCCACCTAAAAAAAACACAAAACATCGAACAATCTTATACCGCCTGGTGCGTTCAGCCAGACTTTGGGATCGGTGGGTCGCCATGATTGCCACCTTTCGTTTCATCAAACACGGTGACTTCACCGATACGTTGAATCTTGCCAGGCGCTTCCTGAAAGACCCGGAAAACCTGACGCACAAAGCCGCCGGGTGGATGCTCCTCGCAGTCTATGTAAAAGGGATCACATGATGATGACCCGAACAGTTCTTCGCCGAATCCTTTGGATTTGTCTGGTTCTCTTTGTTGTTCTGGATATTGCGCGGTCACTTTATGCCCGCATCGGGTATGAACAGCCCACCGAATTATGGCAACCAGAATCGAACCTCTATGCCGATCTCACATGGCCGCCGGGAGCTGATATTCCTCCTGATACCCCAACCGGAGAACGGATATATCGGCACAGATGTGCGGTATGTCATGGTCCCGACGGTCGTGGCAATGGGCCTGCAGCTCCCTCGCTGATTCCCCGTCCTCGCGACTTTACTCAGGGCCAATTCAAATACAAATCAACCCCTCCTGGACAACCCCCTACCGATGCGGACTTGAGACACACGATCGCCAATGGGCTGAAATCCAGTGCCATGCCTTATTGGGGTGATCTGTTAACCGAAAAGGAAATCAAGGAAGTGGCCGCATTCATCAAGGGTCTGGCAAACATATCCCATCGTCTAACTCCGACACGGTTACAAATCCCTCCAAGAGTTCCATTCCATGCTGAGAGCGTGGAGCGGGGTCGTTCCCTGTACACCAGACATGGCTGTATCGCCTGCCATGGACCACAAGGCCGCGGGGGACTTTCTCTCAAAGATGCCAAAGGATACCCGGTTGTTTCACGAGACCTGACTGCGCCATGGACCTTTCGGGGTGGCAGTGAGCCTGAGCAAATTTGGTTGAGGATTAGTACCGGATTAGCGCCGGGTCCCATGCCGGCCTTTGGCCATACTCTGACACCGGAACAACGGTGGGACCTTGTGAATTATGTCCTGTCTTTGGCTCGTACCCCTCCCTGGGAATCTGGCGGAACTCTTGATGGGCCTGGACAACAGAGCGATCCCGTTGCTCGCGGGCGATATTTGGTCCATGCGGAAATGTGTGGGCTTTGTCATACCCAAATCAATAAGACAGGAATTTATCGAGGAGATGACTATTACCTGGCTGGGGGCATGCGGGTCGATGTGTATCCCCATGGAAGGTATGTGAGTCGAAACTTGACCTCTGATCCTGAAACTGGTCTCGGAAATTGGTCAGTCGAGGAAATTGTCGAAGCGTTTCAGAATGGCAACGCTCGGGGACGTCCTTTAAACCCCTTGGATATGCCCTGGCATTGGCTCCATGCTTACCCCAAAGACGATGCCATAGCCATAGCCAGTTTTTTAAAAACCCTTCCACCAGTTCGGAACTCCATTCCCCCACCATTGCATTACGGGCTGCTGGAAACATTAGCCGTCAAACTTAGCCGGTCGGGTCCGGCCTTCCCACCAAAAGTTTTGATTTTCGTTGAAGGGAATTTTGGCGAAACCGGGCATAGTGATCCCCGTGTCTATGTTCAGAAAAGTTTAGTCTTACTCCAAGGCCTTGTCGGGGTCATTGCGGTTTTCACCTTCTTCTGGATCAGGTTGACCAGGCGTGGCGGGTACAGAAAACCTCGTGCTTTAGGGTTCACTCTTCTCGAACTGTTGACCCTTGGTGTCATGATTGCCGGGATAAACGTTCTCTACCAGCTTCCGGCCCTGAGCGGGCTTCCTCATGAACAGGTGGCAAAATCGGTCTTAGGGCAAGTTCCGCAACCCCACCCGACTGCGTTAGCTAGTCCTGAACATGCCGCGATGGTCAAACGTGGCCGTCTGATTTTTTCCGTTGCGTCCTGCGGGCTGTGCCACCATCCGGATGGCAGCGGTGGACTAAAAATCAGCATGAAGCCGTTGGGAAGCCTATGGACTCGAAACATTACCTCGGATAAGGAAACAGGAATAGGAAATTGGACGGATCGTGAGATCAGCCGGACCATCCGAAGTGGCGTCACACCTGACGGCCGGATGCTGCATTGGCAAGGGATGATCTGGGACCATGCTTCCAATTGGTCGGAAGAAGACCTTCGTGCCCTGATTGCGTACCTCCGGACACTCCCGCCCATTAAAAAATCCATTCCTCCTACGCGTCCTCCATCTTCGGACGACTGCGACCATTACACGTTTTGGATTGTGGAAAGTCTGGAACCGGGATGTGGAGACAGGTGAGCCTGAATTTCCCTCTCAATAATTGTCATCAAATCCCAATTTGACGAAAACCGGGTAAACGTTATGTAATGATAGTGGGAGTTGGAAAGACAATTCAGTGAATGCTGAAAATTGAGAGACTCAATCCAGTTGAGATTCATTACCTGACGGGAGGAGGGAATAAACCATGTGGCTGAAAAATACCAAATACCTTTTTGTCATTGGTTTGATGGTAATGGCAGGAGGGTTGGCATTAGGTGGGATGGATGATGCTACAGAAACGCACGATAATGGTCCAAAAGCCAAAGCCATATTTGCTGGTGGGTGTTTCTGGTGTGTAGAGGAGGTCTTTGAAAAGGTAGATGGTGTCGTGTCTGCCACATCGGGCTATATTGGGGGGGATTCGCCCAATCCGACATACCAACAGGTCTCGGCCGGAGGAACCGGTTATGCAGAGGCAGTGGAGATCGTCTACGATCCAGACAAGGTCACGTATCAGCAGTTGCTAGATGTGTTCTGGAAAAATATCGACCCGACGACTCCGGACCAACAATTTTGCGACAAGGGGGACCAATACCGTTCCGCCATCTTTTATCTTGATGAATCCCAAAAACTATTGGCGGAAGAATCGAAACAACGTGTTGAGCAAACCAAAACCTTTGCAGATTCGGTGGTGACCGAAATTGCCATGGCAACCATATTCTACCCTGCCGAAGACTACCACCAAGATTTTTACAAGAGGAATCCCGTCCGCTACAAATTTTACAAATGGAACTGTGGCCGGGCCCAACGTTTAGAGGAATTATGGGGAAACGCGTAAGCCGAGTCGTGAATTAATTCCCACTTTTTCCCCGGTCATACTCACCCATCTTCCCGTGACCCATCGTGCCTCCCATTCCGTGCATGCGGCGTCCCATGCCCCGTTCCATTTGGGCCTTTATTTTGGACCGGAATTGAGCATATTGCTCAGGGGTGAGGATTTCCTTAAGCTTTAATAGCGTATCGACGCGGTACATCATCATCTGTTTCCGGATGCCGCTAATTTCATCAACTTTGGCCGAGATGGCGCTTCGGTCGGGGTTCTTTTGGTCAAGAAGGGAACCTAAATCGATCATGGCAACGCGAACGTCGGCTCGGCTCTTTATCCCGTGTTTTCGATAATCCATCTCCAAAGGTTCAATAGCCTTAATTTGATCCTCCTTCAACCCGAGCTCGTCTTTCATGGCCAACGGAGATAAAGACATATGGCCAGGCATCATCCCGTGGCCCTTCGATCCGGCTCCTCCCATCATGCCCGAATGATGAGGCATTCCGGAGCTTGATCCACCTTCATCATCGGCGAGTGCCAGACCGATGAACGACACACTCCCCATCAATAAAACACTGAATCCCAAAACGCGCCAGATTGATTGTTTGTTCGTCATGAGGGTTTCTCCTCTTCCATTAATGAAATGAGTAAAGAAAAGGTAAGGTATCAGTACACTATCGTAAGTTCTGAGTGAAAATGCAATCACTTCATTATAGCAAATTTCTGAGAATGAACTTTAAAGGGCGGAACGAATGCCCTTGACCTCTTTTAAATAGGATCGGGGTGGACATTGGGCAGGGGATAAAGAATAATGTGGGAAAGGCCCTTAGTGAAACATTCAAACCAAAAGGAGAACTGTCATGGCGAAAGCTCGTGCCCGTCATATCTTGGTGTCCACAAAGGAAAAATGCGAAGAATTGAAGACGCAAATCGAAGCTGGAGGAGATTTTGCAGCCTTGGCAAAGGAACATTCAACCTGCCCCTCCGGGAAACAAGGAGGCGACCTTGGAGAGTTTGGCCCAGGTCAAATGGTCAAGGAGTTTGACACGGTGGTATTTAGTGGTGAAGTCGGAAAAGTCCATGGCCCCGTTCAGACCCAATTCGGCTATCATCTTCTAGAGATCACCAGCAGAACGCCATAACCCCCAAACCTCCTGAAATTACCCCGCCTTTTCAATCCCCATCTTTTTGATGCGGGAAAGGAGGGTGGTGGGTTTGAGGCCAAGGAGTTCGGCGGCACCGCCCGATCCGTAAATTTTCCAGTTGGTTTGTTGCAGTGCGGCCCTGAGGTTTTCTTTTTTTCCTTCGCGCATTTCGTCTTCGGTGATGACTTCGACTTTAGTTCTGGAAGACTTCTGGTTTGGGGGTCTGGCGATGGAAGACCCTGAATGTTGAGGGTCGGGCAGTTCGAACTTGACCGTGCCGCAACGGGATGAAATAACTGCCCGTTCGATGACATTCTGTAATTCCCGAACGTTTCCAGGCCAATCATAGCTCTGCAACTTCAAGACTTCTGCCTGAGTGAGTTGCCGTCCTTTGCAATTGAGTTTCTTTCTCACATGGTCCAGAAAGGTAGTCGCTAGCAAGGGGATGTCTTCCTTTCGATGCCGAAGGGGAGCCACTTCAATCGGAAAGACATTCAACCGATAATAGAGGTCCTGTCGGAATCTTCCTGCCTCCACTTCTTTAGAGAGATTCCGATTTGTGGCGGCAATGATTCGAACATCGACCTTACGCGTTTTTTCCTCCCCCACCCGTTCGTATTCTCCTTCCTGCAAGACTCGTAATAATTTGCTCTGCATCTCCACAGGAATTTCGCCGACTTCATCCATGAAAAGGGTGCCTCCGTCGGCGGCTTCAAACCGGCCGGGCCGGTCTTTGAGGGCACCGGTAAAGGCTCCTTTGACATGCCCGAAAAATTCACTTTCATACAATTCCTTTGGAATGGAGGCACAGTTCACGCGGACAAGAGGACGGTCTTTTCGTTGACTGCGCCGATGGATTTCACGAGCGACGAGTTCTTTCCCTGTTCCTGATTCCCCGTGAATCAGCACCGTGGCCTGCGTGGGGGCGACCAGTTCAATCTGGTTGACGAGGTTGGCCATGGCCGGTCCCTGCCCGACGATTTCGCCAAATGCCTGCGCTTCCAAAACCTCTTCCTTAAGAAACGTGTTTTCTAATTCAAGCTGGGCCTTGAGCCGTTGGATTTCCTCGAAGGCTCGAGCGTTGGCAATGGCCACGGCAACGTGATCCGCCACCATCCTAAGCCAAGTGGGAGCATCACTTGGTACTGGAGTACGGGAAAAAAGTGCGAGGACTCCCAGGATCTCATCCTGATAGACGATCGGCTGGCCATGGAAACCTCGAATACCCTCTTGTTTCACCCAATCAGGGCGGGCAATCCACTTAGATCCTTCCTCGATTTCTTTAAGGACAATGGCCTGGCCCGTTTTCCCGATCTGGCCGACTTTTCGAACCCCTAAAGGAATCCGCCGAAAGTCCCCATCCAACCTGGACCATTCTTTTTGGAGGTCACCAGCTGGACGGCCTGCGCTGGCAACCAGATGTAAGCACTGTGTTTGGTCAGGACATTCGTTTTTCATGAGACAAGTGGAGCAGATGTCTCCTTTTTCCATGAGCCAAATCCGGGCCAAAGCCACGGCTGGTTGGTCGGACAGCCGTCGAACGATGAGCCACAACAATTCTTTCAGAGAGCGCTGCTGCCCGATTTCAAGCAGAAGGCTTTTGAAGGATTTCAATTCGAGATCTAAAGTTGTTTGGGCCTTCATACGAAAATTTTACCCGAATATTCGTTGCTCATCAACGATATTTCGTTAACAACGAAATTTCGTTGTCATGTCTTGTATCCGATATTTATAGAAATTCTATTAAAGACAGTTAATTACGGAAAACAATTACGTGGCACGCAAATTGATATATAAAAATACCAACAAGTTAAAAACTACCCGTGATTTAATTTTGAAATTAAACTCAAGGGGAAAAAATTAAGAATGATGCTCAAAAGAATGTGTGGTGGACAGGATCCAATAAATTCATCACCAGATAAATTGGCAATTAAGGGCTATGATCCTGTGACCTATTTCACTGAAGGAAAGTTGGTCAAGGGTTATCCTAACCTTCGCCAAGAATGGATGGGCGCCATCTGGCGGTTTTCAAGTAAAAAAAATCGCGAGTTGTTCATCGCAGACCCTGAAAAATATAGCCCACAGTATGGCGGATACTGTGCCTATGGAATAAGCCTTGGAAAATTTTTCAGTGGCGATCCCAGCTTATGGACTGTCAAAGAGGGCAAACTCTATCTCCAGTTAAATCAGGATATTGAAAAAATTTGGAAAGAGAATGTTCAGTCATACATCAAGAAAGCGGATATAGAGTGGCCGAAGCTTATGGCCTAATCATGATAGTGAAGGTTCAAAAACTTCTGGCTCCCATTTCCACAACAGATAAAAGGAGAAAGCCATGAATGCCTTTATTAAATTCAACAAAGGTCTATTTAAGATGTCCACACCAGTGAGACTGTGGTTGCTGGCGTTGATCGCCGTGAACTTCATTGGTCCGTTATTTTACTTGCAGCGTCTAGAGGCCCAAGTGGTTCTGGTAATGATGTTTGTCAGCATGATGCTCATGACCGGGCTGACCGCTCTGACGGGTTTTACCCGAATTATTGGAGCCGGTCATTTTGTCTGGATCCCGATGCTGATTTGGATCTGGACTAGGTTGGGTGACATTCCGACGGATGACTGGTTCGGTCTTTGGATCAGGGCCCTCATGGTCCTCAATGGAATTTCGCTGATCATTGATACCATAGATGTGAAACGGTATTTTGCGGGAGACCGAGAGGAGATGGTGAAGGGTCTGGAAAATACCGCACTTCAAACATGAATTTCATTGTCCATCATTGGAGGAACGGAACATGAAACAACCTATTAGTGAAATCGCCTTTACCCTATCGGTCAAGGCAGTCCAAGAGCGATTGGGTTCGCGGAAACAGTACGCACGCATTGAGCAACGAGGTGGATGGAAGGACATCGTGACTAAGGATCTGGCAGAGTATATTGCGGAGCGGGACTCCTTTTATTTGGGCACGGCCAGTGCCGATGGAAGGCCCTATATTCAGCATCGCGGTGGCCCGAAAGGATTTCTCAAAGTCTTGGATGAACGCACCCTTGCCTTTGCCGATTTCAGTGGGAACCGGCAATACATCACGATGGGGAATCTCGCAGAGAATAATAAAGCGTATATCTTTCTGATGGATTATCCCAATCAAACTCGCATTAAGGTTTGGGGCACAGCCGAAGTGGTCGAAGATGATGGGGATTTATTAAGGGAACTGACAGATCCGACTTATCGTGGCCGTCCCGAGCGGGTGATACGATTCCGCGTTGAAGCCTGGGACGTCAATTGCCCCCAGCATATCAAACCGAGGTTTACCGAAGAAGAGATTGACTCGATGATCAAGCCATTACGGGATCGGATCGCAACACTCGAAGCGGAGAATGCGGTTTTGAAAAAGCAACTGCCGGAGTATGCCGAACAGACATGAAGCCGTTATTTACAGAGCCTATGACGTTTCCCCCTTTAGTCTGCAGATTTGCTCGATCTTGCACAACGAAAACCGATGGTGGCTTCCCGCTGTTGTGGAAAGGCGCCGCCACGGGTGGCCGTTCGCAGCATCCGTGGGGTGCTTTTCCATGACCCCCCACGTACCGATTTATATCGTCCCATTGTTGGTCCAGGTGGATTGCGTTCTGGCATGATGGGATAGTAATCCGATCCAAACCAATCGTTCACCCATTCTGCCACATTGCCGGCGAGATGATGTACTCCCCAGGAGCTCTGGCCTTCAGGATAACTATCGACGGCAGCAACCAGGGGAATTTCATGAACGTGATACTGGCCGAAGACGGCGATGGATTCAGTTGGTCCAGTGGGTCCCCATGGGAATATATTGCCATTTTCGCCCCGTGCGGCTTTTTCCCATTCCGCTTCGCTCGGTAACCGTTTGCTGTG
>CP070743.1:2148832-2159622 GCA_020348185.1 Nitrospirota bacterium | reverse complement strand
CCCTTATGCCAGGCGACCGTATCCTCGGGTTGGTAGGGCCCCAACAATGGGAGGGCATTCATTGTGATTGATCCTTATCAGGCATTATATGGAGAGAACCTGTCGTTGGCTTAAGTCACGAATGAGTCCCCAGGGACCCAACCCATTAGCTCGTTGCTGTGGTGGATGGGATTTTTTTACCCAATTATTTCGTACGATTTTTTTCGATCGCTTCGCAGAGCATACGAAGAGAAGAAAATATTTTGGCATTCTCCGGGTCATCGGATCGCAATTTATATCCATAGTTTTGATAGATGACCAGAGCCAGCTCGAGGGCGTCGATGGAGTCTAACCCCAGCCCTTCGCCAAATAAGGGGGCTACAGGATCGATCTCTGAGGGATTAATCGTTAGGTTCAGGGTCTGAACGATCAGGTTGGCAATTTCACCTTCTAATGAAGACGAGGTCGACAAAGGTCTTGGCTCCATAGAACAAAATTGATGGCAAGCGTTGGTATAGTGATTTACTTTGTCTTGCAGGGTTGTGTCAATATCGGGGGAGGGGGGCAATCAATGAGACCGAGGTTTCCAGGCTATATAATCTCGAATGAGCCCGCCAGCCATTTCCGATACGTTCGAACGAACAAAACCGGTTTCCTCCATTGCGGAAAGTATTTGATGAGGGGAGACGCAATTTTCAATGGTGTCCCAAAAATACCGCATGAGCGTAAGGGCCTGATGATTTCTCGTTCGCAGTTGAGCCATTCGGGGGACCACGGTTTTTAAAAAGAATTTGGTGAACTGGAAATGAATCGTTGAATGGGGACGGGAGATTTCAAGGATCAGTACCGTTCCACCGGGTTTCAGAACTCGAAAATATTCTTTGAAGGTGTGCGGTAAATCGGAAACATGGCGGAGGGCGTACCCCATCGTGACAAAATCAAACGTCGATTCATGAAACGGTAAATGGTCAGCCAGCCCCTGAGTCAAATAAGGTAAAGAGTTTTTTTTGGCTTCCTGAAGCATTCCGAGGCTGGGATCCAAGCTTACGACGAAACCACTCGATCCCACCAGGTTCTTAGCACAGCGCCCAACCGTCCCCGGTCCGCAAGCGACGTCTAACACCTTCATGCCTTGTGAAAGGCCAAGGCGACGAAGTGTGCTCTGTCGATGCCATTTCCCGGAGCCAAATGATAAAAATTGGCTAATCCAGTCATAGTCCGGCGCAATACGATCAAATAGTGAGTTGATAATCCCTTGGCGTTGATCCTTTCCTTGGTAATACTCAGGTAGCCATGGGTGAGGGGGGAGGCGATTCTTCATTTCCCCTTATGGTACAGGATTCAATGAAATTATTGAAGTGAAATGAAGGGAATTGGTCCATGACGCTACACGACGCCACAGTCCGAATTCTTTTGAAACGGAGCGAAGGGTTGATTAAGGGGGGATTGAATCAAATTGGTCTAATCTTTCAATTGGTATTAAGGAAGTATATGCTCCTGGAGGGGTAGGCTTCCTTCAACCAAGGGGCTGATGTCACTTTTACAGATAAACGAAAAATTGACGAGATACTTTTCTTCCCCTACGATAGGGTCTCCAAGTTTGGATAATCTTATTCCTTTCTTTCAATATTTTCGGGGGCAATGGAAAGTCATCATCTTATGGTACCGGTAAAGACTTTTAACGTCGTGCTCATCAAGCCCTCACATTATGATGACAATGGATATGTGATTCAGTGGGAGCGGTCGGCTATTCCCTCCAACAGTCTCGCGGCCTTATATGGCATCGCCATGGATTGTGCGCGACGGAGAGTCCTGGGTGAGAATGTACACATTCATGTTGACGTGTATGACGAAACGAATTCGCTCATTCCCGTCAAAAAAATTATTCGAAAAATCAAGAAGGGGGTAGGGGGGCTGGTAGCTCTGGTTGGTGTCCAAACCAATCAATTCCCCCGGGCAGTCGATCTGGGGACGTTGTTTCTCTCAGCAGATATTTCCGTCGTGATTGGCGGGTTTCATGTCAGCGGGTGTTTCTCGATGTTGCCCGAGATCCCGACTGAAATTCAGGCGGCTCTGGATAAGGGGCTCAAACTCTTTGCGGGTGAGGCCGAAGGTCATCTTGAAGAGGTCCTGAGAGATGCGCACATGGGCACGGTAAAGCCGGTATACAATTTTTTGACGGACAACCCACCCTTACATAACACTCCCGTGCCCTTTTTGCCGGTAAATATTGTCAAAAAGACTTTTCGGAGACTTGCCAGTTTTGACGCAGGACGCGGGTGTCCGTTTCAATGCAGCTTTTGCACCATTATTAATGTTCAAGGACGGCAATCACGATGGCGCTCAGCTGATGATATCGAATTATTGGTTCGAGAAAATCTTAAACAAGGCATCTGGCGGTTTTTTATTACCGACGACGATTTTGCCAGGAATAAAGGATGGGAAGATATATTGGATCGGCTTATTCAACTTCGTGAGGGAGAAGGTCTCCCGCTTTCACTCGCTATTCAAGTAGACACGCTGTGTCACAAAATTCCTCGCTTTATTGAAAAAGCCGTTCGGGCGGGTTGCTACAATATTTTTATTGGCCTCGAAACCCTTAATCCCGACTCCCTTGCCGGGGCAAAAAAACGACAAAACAAGATTTGGGAATATCGTTCCATGCTTCAGGCCTGGAAAAATCATGGCTGCACCACCGTGGCCGGATATATTATCGGGTTTCCCAATGATACTCCGGAGCGCATTGCCCAAGATATTGACATTATTAAACGCGAATTGCCGGTTGACATGCTGGAATTCTTTTGTTGGACCCCTCTGCCCGGCTCAGAGGATCATAAAAATCTTTACTTGCGTCGAGTGGAGATGGACTCTGATATGAATAATTACGACCTTGAACATGTCACGACCACCCACCCGAAGATGTCCCGGGCTGAATGGCAACAGACATACCGTATGGCCTGGAAACAATACTACACGTTCGATCATTTTGAGACTCTAATGCGGCGCGCGGCAGCCAAAGGACAAAGTGTGGTGAAAGTCATGTTTTTTTTATTATGCTTTTACGGATCCATTTCATTGGAGGGCATCCATCCCTTGGAAGGTGGGGCCTTTCGAAGGAAGGTACGAGGCATGCGCCGGCCAGGCCTGCCAAAAGAAAGCCCCTTCATATTTTATCCCGGGCGATTATGGGAATTTCTCACTAAACCCATTCAGTGGAGCTTTCTTGCGTGGAAGCTCAATCGGATTCGTCGGCGCGTTGAAAATGACCCTCGCAAACTGGAATATACTGATCTTGCCCTGACGCCAAGCACGGAGAACTCTGATCAAAATCTTGACCTTACGAATACCTATGCCGAATACATTCCGATCAATGGCATCGCAGGGCCCAGGCCTGGGCCTGCGCCTTCCCTTCCAATTCATTCTCCGTCGTCTTGATCCTTTTAAATTCTTGTAAACGATTTTATTTTTAGGCGTATCAAGGTCTAACCTCCTTGTTCAAATGATAGAGACCTAATCCGGGAAATTTCTCAACTAGGGTGTAAAACAAGGCTGTTCCATTGTTACCTCTTGCGGCGGACCTGATGTCTTCCTCGCTGCGACCGGTTGTTTTTTACGGAAACTTGCGATGGCACTAATGTGGGAAATTGGGATGGTAGGTAGTAGTGTTCAAACTCATCTACGAAAGTGACACAATTTCTGGCAGAAAGGCTGATCAGATTAAAAAGCAAACTTTAGTCCGCTAAAAACACCGGCTGCAATGCCGGCATCAGGGTTATGAAGGCGTTGATGGGTGAGGGTTGCGGTGAGATCGATGAGGGCTCCTTCCCATGGCTCCTTGGAATAGGAGCCGATGAGGCGCAACTCGCGGCCTTTGGGGGTCAGGTCGATCGATTCGGAGGTGTAGAGTAACGCGTAGTTGTTCGAAGCATTCTGGCTGGTGGGGAGGGTGACGGTGGTGGTTCCCGATAACGCCCGGAGTGGCTGAAACAGCGTCAATTGTATTTGATCCTTACCCGTCAGGACGTCCTGCCCGGTCAAGCTGACGGCGAAGCTGTCGGTGGCGAGGTTGGAAAAATCCGTGAACAGCGTATCCTTGTCGGCTTCCGCCCAGCTATGGCCGATCATGTAGTTACCCCTAATCTTCCAATTATGAACGAGGTGCACGTTCACCGCTGCACGGGCAAAGGCAGTAGTGGAAAGATCATTGGCAAAGGCACCTGACGTTCGCGAGCCGAGCAGGCCCCCCTTTTCTGTGACCGTCCCGCCGGTAAACTGCAAGGCAGCAATATTTCCAAATGCCCAGGTCTTATCGGCTAAGGCCCCAGTACTGGCATATTCGTCATCTTCATTGCCGAACCAGCCGAGGGTCCAGGAGTTGCCAGGATTTCCGGTTTGCCATGCTCCCCATACGGAAGAGAAAGCAAACCCGGTAAAAGGGATTTCAAAGGGTTCGGTCTGGTCGAGTCCGGTGTTCATCCCCGAATTGGTCTGGAACCCCAGCGCAGTATTAATTGATCCGCCGTAGCTGGCCAGGAGAGTGCTGCCGTTACTCAAGGCCGTCTGCAGCTCGATGGAAGAACCGTCCCGTTGATTGATGAGGGAATTGGGCTGGAATTGTTGATCGAATTGCATCACGAGTCCAGACACCAACGGCACTTGGACTAGTTGACGGTTCCTTTGACGTTGCCAGCCGTTTTGTGTTTCTTGAACGTCCTCCGGGTTCACCATGCTGACGAAATTGCCCAGATTGATCATGAAACGACCATCCAACCCGTCCTGCATGATGAACTGCTTTTCGGATAGCGAATTTTGGACACTTTCCCCAAAGGCGGGACTCATCTGAATTTCGGAAGCCCCATCGCTTAGGACAAAGGATTCGCTGGACGCACTGGTGGCGGTCACGGTACCCAGGGGTCTTAACGCTCGTTCAAGGTCAATGAACCCATGACCAAATTCATTGCTGTACGCATGTTGGACCCCATTTCCCCAATTCTTGAAGCCGTCCGCCGTAAACCAGGAATTGTCCGCAGACGCCAAGGCCCGAATAGTCAATTCTTCGGGGGTGTGATTGGGAAACGCTTCTCTCAACAGTGCCATGGCTCCCGCTACCATCGGCGCGGCCATTGAGGTTCCAGAAAAGATCCCATAGGCCTGATTTCCTGTGCTGACTGCCGACCTGACCTGGAATCCGTCCATCGACAGGCAATATGGAGCGGTGCGCCCGCAGGGGGCTGACAGTAATGCATACCCGCCTTCGGTTTTTAAACCGGACGAGCTTTTCCCGGCATTTCGCAACGTGGATACGGCTGTCGTATTCACCACCACAATCCACGCTTCCCTTAATTCCGGGTACAACTCGGCCAAACCTGGCATGACGCCGGCATCGGAGAACGTGCGGGTATTATCATTGGCCCAGACGACCACTCCCCCATTCGCTTGAAATTTGTCCATCGCTGCTGCAATAGCATCCCATCGAGCTTGTGTTCCGGGGGCATCGAGTGATTCGGCCAGGGCTTGGCCGGAGGTGAGGCCCTGGGTATTTCGAAAGTTCACCACTTCACCAATCTGGTCGTTTTCAGTTGGAACCTCCACTCCCCAGGAATTACTCCACACATCGCCGTTATTTTCCGTAATCCAATTGACTTTATCCTCAAACTTAGCATTCGGCAGATCATCAAAGGTGGTCGTCAGCAGATCGGCTCCATGGGCAATCCCCATCATCCCTCTGTTGTTTCGTGAAGCGGCTGCCAATCCAGTGACAGCATTGGAATGGTCGGAGAGTTGCCCATTGTCTAGCGTTAGGATATTTTTGCCTGAAAATTCAACATGGCTTTTCAGAAGAGCACCTTCATCCATGATGGCGATTCGCGTCCCCTCTCCGCTGAGCCCGTACCCGTAGGCTACATGCGCCTTGATGCGTTCATTGGGGGATATGGCATCGCCCCGGTTGGAGCTATTCATGTCCAAAAATTCCTCGTCGGATAAAAAAGATTCAGCTACATCCTTATCGAAGTTCCCGGAACCACCCGCTTGCAACGCTTCGGGGTTGGAGGGTGTAGAAGGAGGAAAGGCGGTACTCCCGGTGCTACCTGCATTATTGCCATTTCCACTGGAACCCCCAGCACAGGCTAGCATCATGCTTAGTAATGTCACCGATATCGCGCCAAGAGTGCCAGTCCGACTTATTATCTTAAGAAGATTCACAGTTGAAAGCCCTTCATGATACCGCTGCCAGCATGAATTCTTTAGACCGCAAATTGATTTTCGAAGGGAGTAAGATAAACACCCTTCCTGTCGCAGAAAGTAAAAACCTTGATAAGAACCTGAAACAGGGATTTTCTAATAGTGATATGATATCAAAAATTTTCGTGGAAAAAGGATAATTGATTTACTTAAGAAGGGATATCAAGAAGGGCAGGAAGAGCGTATCATTTCATTCGAAAAGGCATCAAGCCTTTGGATGGGGGTGGCCAACCAGCCTGAAGTCTACTACGGTCACCCCATGAAGGGAGCACACCCCCTTCAGATCCCCCGGCCGGGGATTCAAATCTTTTGAATGTCTTTTGGAAAGTTGGTGGCGGTGGAGGGTTTCGAACCCCCGGCCCGCGGCTTATGAGTCCGCTGCTCTACCACCTGAGCTACACCGCCACTTTAGGGAGGGTCTAATAGAAATTGAAAAAAAGTCAAAAATCCTGACCACACTCTATAGCATAGGGAAGGCAGTTCTCTCAATCTGAGGGGTGTGAGGTTACCATTGGTGATGGAGCTTCTCTACTGAGCCTTGGAGGGTCATTTTATGGTGATTTTGGCGCAGCATGAGATGCTGCAACTACATAGGGAGGTAATGTTTTTGGGTAAAGGAGAATAAAAGGGGAGGACTGAAAATGATTGCTAGGTTCTTCGTTTGTCGTCTTGCTCGCCGACCAGTTTTTGGAGAATCCCAAGTGCTTCTTCATTAAGCTCTAATGGTTTTTCATCCTCGGGGACTTGTAGCTTTTCTTGTGCGGTGGGTGGAATAATTTTTGTCAATAAATCCTCTTCGATGGCTGGGTCAGAGAGATCAAACTCTTTCAAGATTGCCGAAAGTCGTTGCAGTGCAAAAATGGCGCGTGACTGGGATTTCCACATTCCTGAATGTTCAGTGTCATGTATCCTAATAATATTGTTCCAAAATTTGGCCTCTTCCTCCTCAGACATTGCATCGGAGGCGAACGCTCTGAGTTTCTCCATTAACGCATCTTCCGTGCGTTCAAGACCGTCGTAGGGGACCACCGAACGTTTCACTGGCTGGCGACGTAAAGTCACAAAGGCCTCCTTCCAATAGTCAGGCCTGTTTGGTGATGATTGAACCGTTCCTTGGGTATTCTCCTGGACCAGTTTTTCAGAATCAGACAGAAAATTATGCAAAGCTTTAACTTTTCTGCCTGCGAGACTACCGAGGGGGATTCCCCATATATGGGCAATTTCGTGGTCTTGCAGCGGTGTCTGGCCCGCTGATTGAAATTCTTGTTTGGCGGAACTTAAACGACGTCTTAGCCTTTCCTTTTTTCGAAACAGCAGTTGGTACTCGAGAAGGAGACGTTGCGTTTTATAGTCTTCCTCTGAAATTTCCTCTTGCTCAAAACTCTTATCCAGTTTACGACGGATTTGTTTGGCAAGAATTGTTGGAGCTTGGGATTTTCGGTCCTGAAGGGTCGCTTCTTCAACGCCAAATTGCTCCATCAGAAGTTGTTCTGCGATTCGAATGGTGAGATCCGTGAGCTTATTCATTTGTTGGAGGCAATCAAGCTGAAGGGCAGGGCGTTCCCTCTTTTGTCGTAAGAATAGTTGATATTGATCAATCCGGCTTGAAATGTCCTGAACAGCCTCTCTTGTAAAGAGCTTTTCTTCCGGCTGGTTTCCGGCCATAAAGCGAGAATCCGGTTGATCGGTCGCCATGTATTCAATTTCATCCTTAGGGATATCGAAGTATTGAATCAGTAATAATCGAATCATGGTCCGATTTTGGATGGAAAGCCCATTGACCAGGGTTTCAATTTGTTGGAAAGAAAGCGTGTTCGTCATAGATCATTCCAGGTTTGGGATATTGTTAGACAGAGGACTCTTCTGAATTTTCAAGAGTTTCCAGGTAGGTTGCCACGTACTCCAGTAGTTGTTGACGGGTTCCTTCCGCAAAAACCTCCCGGGGGATTTCCACAGGAATCAGCTGTGAAGGATCAATTCCCCGTTCAGAGGCCCAATCTTCATCAACATAGAGCCTCAGATCTCCCTGCGGGTCTCGAAAGGCATAAAGAATGTTTTTTTCTTCGTCCATGGCCGGTATTTTCTCCTCGATCAATATGGTCTGTTACCATACCTCCTTTGAAGCTGTCAAAATCACCAATGGCTATGATCGTGCGGAATTTGAGCTAAAACATTGTCGGCGAATGAGCACGTAAATCGTGAAAGCGAGCAACGTGAAAAAGAAAACGGTTCGAATGCGCCCATAGCCTTCGCAAGCAAAATTTGCCGTCGCATTCATTAATCCATATCCGGCGTACACCAGGTACACGAGCAATGCCCAGCGGCGTCGGCCGAGGAATCCATAGCCAATGGCAACATGAAACGTTGGTGATTGTATTTTGGCAATGGCTCCAAGCACCCCCGTTGGTCTGGTGCAAAACACGTGAAGACTGTATTGAGGATTGGCCAGAATAATATATGTGTCCATGATGGCCGCCAGGAAGAACAGTCCCCCCAAGTATTGGATATCATGCCCTTTTTCCCAGACGATGTTCCAGGTGTCTTTCATACCAGTGGGAGAGGGGAGGGAGGTTTGGAATATTTGAAAGACCCACCATGGCAACACAAACAGCATGGCGAAAAAGATTGATGCCCCAGGTCCGCCCCATAACCCGACTCCCCAGATGGCTGTTCCAAGAATACTGCCAATACAAAACGTGACGAGACCCTGATTCGGATAGCCTCTAAACCAAAGGCCCAGTCCGGGAATCAGCCCAGAAATGAATGTGCCCCCATGTCTGGTACGATAGAAAGGAATCCTTTCCATAAATGGTTCAACGCATTTTTTGGGTTCAATCCTTATAGGGATCAAATCACACGTCGAAGATCGCCATTCAATGCTTCCCTCCATCAATAATAAGGGCGGGAAGTCGCATTGGCGCGTGAGAGAAACAACAGGAAAGTAGGAGGTAGGGCCTGAAAGTCAGAGGAAGAAACGGTTAGCTAACCCAACGTTACCCGCCAATGGTGTCGACCATCTCTTTCAAACTTTTCATGATGCAGGTAAAAATTGGTATGTCGCGTTTGGTATAACGGCTTCCCTCTGCCTCACGAAGGGCCATGACTAAATCCAGAAAGTCTTGTGGTTCGTCGGTTTCAAAGGCCACCACAAATTCCTGGTCGTCTAACCCGAACGAGTAGGTGGTATTGAGCTTAACAGAAGGATAACGATGACCAATTTCAATGTGCTCATCCATCATCCCTTGGCGAGCCGCTTTCGTCAGAAGATACCATTCGCGGGTTTTCTCAAACGGGTAAACAAAAATGTACTTTGAACGGCCTGGTGTAATTTTTAGACGTCGACTATCTTGTCCTTCATGAACATGATGATCCACGTAGACCGATCGTTTGGTCATGGAAAGATAGGAATAAGGGGTGGTGAGGTAGTTCCCCAAGCCCGTCGCAAGCATCTTGGACATCATTTCTTGAAACAATTCAAGTTCATACCCGATTCGCCAGAGCATGAAGTCGCAATCACCGCGAATGCCGACGGTCGTATAGGGAACGACAATTACCTTACCGGCATATTCCTCAACCGCGCGGATAAATTCCTGCTTTCCCCTATCACGTTCTTCCTTAGGAAGCCGTCGCCACTGAGGGTCAACCTTATGAAAACTAAAATTCACAAATTGGCGTTTTGCTTTTTCTTCGGCTCCGGCCATTCTTGTACTCCCTTCACAATCCTTAAAGATATGAATAAGTTAGGGAAAAGATCTGCCTATTTATCAACTCTTTATCAATTTTGTCAATGATGAACCAAACAGAGCCAAGAAATTATGTACCCTTCCAAAAAGGCATTGGCTCAAAAGGTGTAATTTAGTTAAAGTAAAGGTTTAACAATGATGATATTGATAGGATTCAAGGGATTTGGTATCGGCGGTTTGTGATTTTAATTCTCTATGCAAAATCTAATACAAAGCGGCCTAACCATTTTTCAATTTTTTCTTGCCCTGATCTTCGGATGGCCTGGGAATTCGGAAGGTATTGTGGTTCATCCCTCTGAGATTCAAATTCAGGAAGCCCTTCAAGCAGGAGACGCGGCTGCAAAAGGCAAAATCCCTTCCAATAAATTATATTGGCAATTTGGTCCTGATGCAGAATTGAAATCACACGGGTTTCTTATGACCAAAATGAATGGGTTAACGGTCATGTCCACTCACTTTGCCCTCCGGTCTGAAAAACCATCCAAACAAGATATAGAACAGATTCTGAAGGCGTCTGAACTCCAAATCGTTGTCACGGTATTTGGTTCATCACCACAATTTGCAGTTGACAGCTATATGGTTATGAAGCAAAGTAATCGATTAATTAAACCCAGGTGGGTACGCTCAGATGCTCGAGCTTCCCGTAGTTCCGCTTGGCCTGAGTCTCCTGCCTACCAGGAAAAGATTGTGGCTGCCTTCCCCTATGATACTTTTGATCCTAAGGCCGCGACGGCGGTCGTGATTTTTCCCGGTGAAGGCGGGGAGATCAATTTTGAAATGAATTTCTCGGCGATTCCTTAGGGTAATACATATTTCGAGTTCCTC
>CP070743.1:2145397-2148732 GCA_020348185.1 Nitrospirota bacterium | reverse complement strand
CGGGTACCCTTTGACGATAGAGGTCCGAGAATTCCACCCGGACCATATCCGTCCTGCTCTCTTCCATGCCAAAGAGGGCTTTGTTCCCAGAGTACAAGAGCCCAGTGCTGCTGATCATCGAGGGATCTTTCCCATGTTGGAAGAGTCGCACCTGACCGTTCGGGCCATATCGTTAAATCATCGCATACCTTCTTTCGCCTTTGTTCTTGAAGAACCCTTTCACATCAACATTCACAAAGAACAACTTCACCAGGCAGGACTTCCGGTGGGGTCATGGCTGAAAGAGGTCAAACAGCACATCTGGGCAGGACAACCCGACACCTATCGATTCAGGGCCACGCTGTATTTTGAGCACCGCAAAGAAGAACGGGAGTTCTGCTTGGGAGACATTCGAAGGCAATTCACCACCATCACGCGTGGCCAAAAGATTGCTTATGTGGTGGATTGCCGTTACGACCAGGAGAATGAAGAAAAGATTGTGAAATTGGCCCACGACGCCGATGTCTTCTATTGCGAAGCGCCTTTTTTAGACCAGGACCAAGACAAGGCTCAAAGCCGGTACCATCTGACAGCGAAGCAAGCCGGCATCCTCGCAAGAAAGGCTCAAGCTCGGGACTTGGTTGTGTTTCATTTTTCACCGCGCTATACAGGGTTAGCGGAAAGGATCCGTCAAGAAGCCCGAACAGCATTTGTCGAAACAGAAACTAGAGAGCAAATAAGGGTAGGTGCTCAACCTTGAACGGGCTCACCAAATAATACAACCAGCGTAAGGATAGGTTTTGATGAGTGAGGTTCTTAAGCCAAGCGTTCAGGCTTTTTTAGTCTGTGACACCATCATCATCGACAGCCTGACAGGCAAGAAAAGTATCATCGGGGCCTTCACGCATCTTTGGGCCAAAACCTTCCCCTGTCAGCATCCCCAAATGGGCGTCTATTTTTGTCTGACCGATGCACTAGGGTCGTATGAATTTGAAATTCAGTTGATCTACCTGGATAAGGACCAGCTTGTCGGAAAGGGAACATTATCTCCGATTGAAATTCAGGATCGCCTCCAAACCCATGATTTTGGCCTTAATATTACGTCCCTCGTTTTCCCTGGGCCGGGACGTTACGAATTCCGGCTGTACGCCGGTGGGCAATTTATTACCCAGAAAGACTTTCAGGTCATTCAAAAAGATTTTCCACACAGGCAAAAAGAGGCGTAGGGGAAAAATTTCTATTGACACCTACTGAAGACAGGCGTAGCATATTCTTATAGTAAAGTCTTTGAAGTGGCGGAGGGGAAGGAAATGAGATCCGTTATTTCAAACCTACCTTCCGACACGAAGAAAGGAGGTTTCCATGGACGAAAAAGTTCCACCTGGCCATTTAGCCCTGTCTGTGGCGAACACGGCCTCCACGTCACGACGGGTCTTCTTGTTTGGTGCCGAAACATTTCCCTCCCTCCTTACATGAGACGGTGCCGTTTGGCACAAGGGAAAAATTCCCGTGAAGCTCAAAACAAGGGGTGAGATGTAAAGAAGCCGTTAGCGGCTCAGGCTCTTGAGGGAAGCGGTTCTATTTGCAGAAGATCCATCGGTCATCCACAGAGGGGTAACAGATAGGGGGGCCAATTACCGGCTCTATATTAGCCAAAATCGGGCTACCCTTCCTCCGGGAGAAGGGAGCCCGATTTTTATATGCACTCGATTGATCCGTCCTTCAGCTCAAACCGGTTTTTCCAGTTCATTTGGATTTACCTTCCCTTGATCGTCTCCTGATGTTTTGATCTACCTTCTTTTCCAATACACCAGGCTGTCAAATTCCAACCGCGTGGGGAATGGACATGGCGAACAAAGTAAATAGTCGAGCGAAAGATTTAAAGGCTATGAAGACCTTGGCCATCGACATTGGGGGAACCGGCACAAAAGCCATTATCCTCGATGAGGAAGGCACTCCCTTGACCGAACGCGGCCGCCTGCCTACCCCTCAGCCGGCCACACCAAAAGCCATTCTTGGGGTGATAGGCCAATTGGCTAAAGGGCAGGGACCATTCGACCGCGTCTCGGTCGGATTTCCCGGTGTCATCCGCCATGGCGTGGTCTTCACGGCTCCAAATCTTGACCCCTCCTGGGTCGGTTTTAACCTCGTCGCCGGGCTTACACGGCTCTTAAAAAAACCGGTGAGAGCGGCCAATGATGCAGATGTTCAAGGGTTTGGTGCCATTAAAGGACAGGATATCGAGCTCGTCATCACGCTGGGAACCGGGTTTGGTTCAGCCCTGTTTGTTGATGGGAAACTGGTCCCCAATCTCGAAATGGGCCACCACCCATTTCGAAATGGCAAAACGTATGAAGAACTGTTAGGCGATAAGGCCCTTAAAAAAATTGGAAATAAAAAGTGGAACAAACGGTTGTTTAAGGCGATTGAGACCCTTGATCGGGTATTGAATTTCGATAATTTATATATCGGAGGCGGGAATAGTAAAAAAGTGCATAACCCACTTCCCGAGAAAGTGGCACTCGTTTCTAATGCAGCCGGTTTGTTGGGAGGCATCGCATTTTGGAAATTCGAGGCAGATGATCCGATGAACCGTTGGGTCCAAGCTCAAACCAAAGGCAGTAGCCTTCCCAAAAGTACCCAAGGTGGAGTGGAAAGAAGAAAAAAGCCCAAGAGGTAACGCCATCTCCCTCTGGTGTCGCTTGAATTCATAACCCCTTCAACAGAAGTATCCATTAGAATATGGGTTCCAAGAAAGGCAAGAAATAGTTGTTTCCTCCCAACGCGCTGTCACAGATTGCCTTAATTGGAATGGGGGGCTTTCTTGGATCAATAAGTCGATTTTATCTTTCGGGGGTGGTTCATCGAATCATTCCCCATCTCAGTTTTCCCTTGGGGACCTTAGCCGTTAACGTCCTCGGATGCTTCTTGATTGGTCTTCTTTATGGATTGGCCGATACCCGACAGTTCTTTGGAGATGAGGTTCGCCTCTTTCTGGTTATTGGGGTTTTTGGTGGATTCACGACCTTTTCAACATTCGGATATGAAACCTTGGCTCTTTTACGAGACGCAGAATTTACCTTGGCTGTCCTCAGTGTTCTCATGCATCTCGTTGCCGGCTTAGGTGCCGTGTGGGTCGGCGACTCTCTTGGAAGAGTAGGCTAATCCATCATCCACCTTCTTCTGTTTTCCTTCTCATTAACCTTCCCTATCTTTTCTTCTTCGGTTAACCGCCCTTATACTCATTTGGTGGTGGCTCACGCACTTTGCTCTTCAAAGGTAGCCAGCGCATACGTGACCTGCTACAGTTTCCGTTTTGGAAAAATCGATGACTGACAAACCACACTCAGACGACC
>CP070743.1:2138236-2145297 GCA_020348185.1 Nitrospirota bacterium | reverse complement strand
TACTTTTGGAATGATCTTGCCCCTCACCCCCGTGAAGGACTGGACCCCATTTAAACCGGATTCGGAACAAACGATTATCGGATTCACCGGAGATGGGAAGCGAATTTTGGTCGTTGATGATAAATGGGAGAATCGGGCCGTGATGCGCAATTTGCTGGCGCCATTAGGGTTTGAAGTGATTGAAGCCGGGGATGGTCGTGAGGGTGTGACCAAAACCCATGACAAGAGGCCCGATCTCATTGTGATGGATATCGTCATGCCTGAAATAGACGGTCTCGAAGCCACACGATTAATTCGGGAATCGCCGGAAGTGTGTGACACCCGCATCATCGCCTCATCAGCCAGTGCTTTCGACTTTAATCGTCAGGATGCCATCAAAGCCGGATGTACGGATTTTTTGCCCAAACCCATTCAAGCCGATAACTTGTTTGAACAACTGCGGGTGCATTTGGCCCTAGAATGGGTGTATGCCTCGCCGTCGGTTTCCCCAGACTCCACAGTCAAGGAAGAAACTCCGTTAATACCTCTTCCTCAGGAAGAAATCACAGCTCTTTTGAGCTTGGCCAAGGGAGGAAAAATCGGGGCCATTCGCAAACATCTTAAGGAAATTGAGGAACTGGATGATCAATATAAGCCCTTTTTAGAGGAGCTTCGAAAAATTACAAAAAGCTTTGACATGGCTCAATTGACAAAATTCCTCATGACCTATGTAGACAACAATACATAATTGTCACGCTTCCAAGTTCGACTATCCCTAGTCAATCTGGAAACCACAGCAAATAGACTCCACTTTTTACCTGAAACTTGAAACCTGAAACATCTGAGCCACGCTTTCTCTCTCCTCATCGATTTTGTAACATCTCCCCGCATAAAAGGACTACAATATTAAAAGGTGAACTTCTTCTGTCACACACACCCAGGCCCCTGTTCATGTCTTTTTTGTCCAGCCTAACCCGTCCACTGTGGAACCTCGCTCGAGGTCGACCCATTTTGGCAATTTTTGAAGCCTGCCTCAGATGTAACTCAAACTGTGGATATTGCAATTTGCCTTTAAACAAAGGGCATTATGAATTAACTCGTGAGGAAATTCGCCAGGTGTTTGCGCGCCTCTATCGGGATAATGGCATTCGGTACCTTTTTGTCCAGGGCGGGGAGCCATTGTTGCGGAAAGACCTTGTGGAGATTCTTCAGGACCTGGCCGAAATGGGATACTGGCTCGGTCTCGTGACAAACGGAACCTTGCTCACTCCATCCATCATCAAACGATTGGCCCGACTCCCAATCTCGATCTCCGTCAGTTTGGACTCTCTCAATCGGGAACGCTATCAATCGATTCGTGGGGCGGATCAATTACCACAAGTCCTTAAAGGCATTGCCGCTCTCACAGCATTTCCTCATTCAAAATATGTAACCTGTATTGTGAGTGAACGGAACCGGCAGGATGTTTTGGAAGTCGTCCGGTACGCACGGGACAACGGTTTTGTTCCGGTCGTGGGTGCGTACCATTGGGGAATTGAACGGTATGGAAAAGTTGACCTGACCCTCCAATACGAACGAGCGGTTGCCGTCAATGTGTTCCAGCAAATTCTGGCTTCCCAGTTGGTTCCTCAGGGCTATTTTCGCAGGTACCTGTCAGATAATATTCAATGGCTGGAGGGAAAGGCCTTGGATCCGTGTGACGCTGGACGGTACAGTGTCTCCATCGATGCATCAGGAAATGTCGCCCCATGTTACGCACTCCAGCCATCGGGAAATTTGCTTGAATCCTCATTAGAAGACATTCTTGTCAGCATGAATCGTGAAGCCATTAAAAAATGTTCAGAAAATTCATCATGCAACCTCCTGTGCAGCCGTATTGTCGGATCTACGTTACGGCACCCTGTATCGGCCCTCATCACCCCCAAGAACATACGAACGGGTCACAGGGAACAGTCCCATGTCCAACCTGAACTCCCGACATGCCATAAATCAGTTTCTTGATTGAAGTCCGAGCCACGTAGCGCGAAAGACCCGGCCCATGAGTGACACCTTTCTTTTGGAAAATCGAGTACGGAAACAGGAATGTGAAATAGTCCAGGGTTCGCTTGATGGAGGCCCAACGTGCCCTTTAACCGGAGGCCAACACATTCAAGTGTTGGAGGACATTCCTACCTCATTGCTCGTGGATTGCTATCAGCGAGATCTGGGCATCGACGTCGCCTCTGAATTTCTGGGAGTTGAAAGGCTACAGTTATATCGAAGTCTGAATTCACAGGTACTCTTTTTTCATCCCACCGTGACCGGATCTTCCAGTTTTTACGCACAGCTTCAGAACTTTGACTGGTATTATCCGGCAGATAAATATGAATACCAACGCGCAGCGGATTGGGTAAAACCGGGTGACCGGGTTTTGGAGATCGGTTGCGGAGCTGCTCATTTTGCTACCTACATTCCGGATGCCTCCTATCACGGTGTGGAGCCTAATTTTCCTCCCGGTGCCCACGCCATGCATGCTGGACCCCATATTCTTCCTGAGAACGTCACCCAGCATGCCATGACCAATTCAGAAACCTATGATGTGGTCTGCGCGTTTCAAGTACTGGAGCATATTGGCGATCCCCAGTCTTTTCTTACCGCTGCCCTCGCTTGCCTGAAACCGGACGGCCTTTTGATTATTGGCGTCCCCAATGCAGAATCCTATATCACAAGGATTCCCAATTTTGTCTTAAACGCTCCCCCTCACCATTTGACCTGGTGGAACAAGGCAGCCCTTTGCCATCTGGCAGATTATTTCAAACTGTCCATCCTGGAATTGGCATATGCTCCGGTGGAATCATGGGAAACCCGATTGTATTGGATGCAACGAATCTCAGGTATGTTCTCGTCTCGCCCCTTCTCCCACTTCACAGAATCACCAAGTCGCCGGCTTCTCAACATGGCAGCGTATTTATTGGCCGGGTTCATTCCGAATAATATTAAACCGCCCGCCCAAGCCCAAGGAGCATCGGTGGTGTTGATCGCGAGGAAGGATACAAGGTAATACACCCTCAGCCATAAAAAATTTCTATGGACTTGAAACCTGAAACCCGAAACCTGAAACCCTTAGTCTTATTCCACCCGCCCATGGCTATGATATGGCTTTGGCTATTGGCAATAGTCGGCTGTACTACTCTGCCAAACAGTTACCATCCCAGTGATCCCATTGTTGCCGGCCAATTTTCGCACGAGCTATTCGACCAGACACTGGGAGAGCATGTTCATCATGGCGTCGTCAATTATCCCGGATATGCATCCGATCCGCGTTTGAATCAATACATTCACCAACTCAATCGCTTAGATCCGACAACCCTGCCCACCCGGAATGACCGTTTGGCATTTTGGATCAATGCGTATAACGCCTTTGCCATCCAAGGCATATTGGATGGGTATTCTCCTAAAACCTGGGCGGGCAAATATAAATATTTTGTGAGTCGGGACTATATGGTTGGAGGGGCTAAAGTCAATTTGTACGCAGTGGAACGTGCGATCCTCATTCCTGAGTTCCGCGAGCCCCGTATCCATTTCGCGATCGTCTGCGCGTCCCGCTCTTGTCCAACCCTTCGTTCGTGGGCGTTCACGCCAGATAGACTTGATCAACAATTGGATGATAGTGCCCGCCTCTTCATTAACGATCCCGATCGAAATGCGTTCGACCGTCGGCAGAAAATCGCCTATCTTTCGAAAATTTTCGATTGGTTTACAGATGATTTCGTTTCTCATTCAGGGTCCTTGACAAAATATGTCGCGCAATATGTGGAGGATCCAAAGTTAGCTCGGGAACTCGCCCAGGATACCTATCAGGTCGAGTTTCTCGAATACGACTGGAACTTAAATGGCATCCCCCCGACGACAACGGCTAGTTCCAAGTTTCAGGTTGAATGAAAAGATTGCGATTATCTTCCAACCAAAATTTTAAGGTCTCAAATTTCATCCTTGGTGTTTCTTGACACTGTTACTCACTTTTCTATAGGAACCAATCCATGCTGGTAAAACCCAATGAACAAATTCCAATGGCACGTTTATTAAAATTTATAGAGCGCGGAGAACGCCTGGCTCATGATTGTGCTCAGGCTCAGGCCGCACTGGCACCGGCGGCAGGCATGCGAAGATTTCTCCTGGGACAGGCTCGCCAAGAAGGACTTCATGCCGTTGCGTTTAAATGGGCAATTGGATGGCTGGCGCCGAGGCATGTTGGGGAAGCCCCATTCTTGAAACCATTTGATCAGTACGCCAAACTTCTACATACTGCGCTTGAACGGAAAGATTTCGCGGAATCCCTTTTAGCCGAGCAGATCATACTTGAAGGACTAGGCGAAGCATTATTGAAGAAAATCGAAGCAGGATTGAGTAAACGAAAGGCGCCCTTTAAAAAATTGCGTCGCATGCTGCTTCATCAAGAGGAAGCGCACCATGCGTTTGGAGTTCGAAATTTGCAGCGCGCCATAGATCGTCAAGAAATCTCCACGGAACAATTATGCAATCAAGCCCAAGAGTATCTCCTATTGGCAGAGTCCATGATCTCCTCGGTGACTGATTTGTTTGATGCCATTGACGAGAACCCGAAGGACTATCTCGCGGAATTTCACCGTCACCTTCCCAGTTGGTTGGATCCCAATTCACAATCAGGAAATCACCAGCTTTTTCCCTTCCAACAAACGGAGAACTGACATTAAGGAATGTGTATACCGAACAGAAAACGTCTCTCATCACTTCGAAGGATCCTGTTGAAGTTTTAAACTTTGACCTCCGGAGTGTCTGATTCTTAAAAAAATAGCTTCATGATTTGGGTCATTATTCCAGCTTTCAACGAAGAGCGAGCCCTTCCTAGAACGCTTAAGGCTCTGTTTTCCCAACCTGGAAATTTCCGTGTCATAGTCGTGGATGGGAAAAGTACCGATCAGACCCGGAACCTTCTTCGCCAGGAATCAAAAGTCACCATGCTGAGCACATCAAAAGGGCGAGCCTTACAAATGAATGCCGGAGCAGACTACGCCAGAAAGTATTGTACATCTTCAGCCGATTGGCTTTTGTTTCTTCATGCTGACACGATGTTGCCGGAAGGAGCTCTGCAACACTTAAACCACCTGGAGAAAGACTCAACATGTCGGGCCGGAGGGTTCATGCATCAATTCTCTGGCCACGATTGGCGGCTCCGACTGATTTCCTGGCTCGACAACTTCCGATGTGTCCGGTCCAGAATCATATATGGGGATCAGGCCTTATTTGTCAGACAGGGCCTCTTTGAGGCAGTTGGCGGATTTCCATCTCAACCGATTCTGGAAGATGTCGCATTCTGCGAAAAACTCCTGGCACACACGACCCCTCAGCTTCTGCCCTCTTCCGTGGTAACCGATTCTCGAAAGTTCGTGCAAATGGGCATCTGGCGAAGTTTAGCTCGTGTCGTCCTTATTATCCTCCACGTGGAATATGGCCTCCCTACCCTGACCCCCACCTTCTTCCAAGAAATTCGGTAACTAACATTCCCGAAGGTTCACGTTCCCAAAGTCATGACTTCCGGTAATAGAAAGCCCTATCATTACAGCGGGGTTCGCCTCCCCCTGTCCTAACTGATTTAGACTCAGAAGTTGCTGGCGTGGCTCATCATTGAAATGAAACTGAAGATTTTCTGATGGCAAAACCTTCTGTTCAACGACATGTGTACTGCTCAATAATTTGAAAAGGAGGCTGGATCTCGTGTGAAGGTTACCGTGCCGGCCGGCGAATGACGAGCGCCGTTATCCATCCCAAAAATAGGATGACCAGGATGTTGAGACCGGTGTCAAGGAGCGTCTGACCGGTGGTCGGGCCTTTCTGAATTCCTCCTTCAACCACCGTCCTTAACCATACTGAAGGTAGAACAGGATGGGGGGTTTCCACGGGCTTCACCGCCCCAACGGTTTCTTGCATTGCTCTCGTTTCACGGAGCGTGAGCGGATGACTCTGGGATATCATGGCGACAGCGGGGCTTCCCGCCAGTGGGCTCGTTTGCTGAAAAGGGGCCGGACCGGCAATGAGAATTTGAACGGCATCGGTAGCAATGGCCCGAGTTTGTTGGGCATACATTCCAACCGGAATGTATGCAGGTTGAAGAAAGGGGGGAAGGGTTCCTGTTATATCCGGCAATTCGATTAACTCGAGGTTCTGTTGAGTGATCCAGCTTCGTACTTCTGCGTCGCCCGCCAGCCGAAATACAATCATCCCATCAAGATCTTCCGCTTTTATTCCCTCAAGAAGTTTTTCGGGTGTATCGACCAAGGCTGGTTCTTTCCCCGCCGCTTTCAGGATAGCTTTCGAAATGGGCCGGTCGGGCAAATATGAGGATACCCCGATTCGACCGGCGAGAGGATCTTGCTTCGAGTCAGTCTTACGACGAAGAAGGTGTAAATAGGAACTGCCCAAGACGGTGGCCGCTTCTATTTGGTTATTCCGTTTTGCGAACGAGTTCTTCTCGTCCGTCCAGAAAAAACTTTCTGCACCCATGACCGCTAACCGGGCGTTTCCCTGAACGACCGCGGCCACCGGCTCTTCAGTTGGAAGCAGTTTCACCGCATAATTTGGGAAGGCATTTCTGGTCGCTCGAACAGCTAAGACCGTAAGGTTGGGATATTGGTCCTTTAGTTGAGGGTCTACCGCTATGGCGATAAGCGGTCGCCGGATCAATCTTTTACTCGCATGAAGGAGGAGCCCTTGATCCTGCAAGTATCGACGCGCCACTCCCGCCGGGGACCATCCATTATATTGCACCTCTGATATCAGCTTTCGCACCTCCGGTAATTGGACCCGCTTGGTGAATGAATCCAATATTGTTGTCAATTCAGGTCGTGCTTGGAGCGTTTCTTTCCTGGCCACAATCGCAGCTTCATACCGAGGGAAAAACTTCAAACTATCACGAAGCGTTTGTAATCCGGGGTCATCGGACAGGACCAACTGCCTCACAACCGCCACATCTGCTCCCCGTCGAAACAGCTCTCGTATGCGGACAACGGGATCTTCAATGATTAGGGCTTCCCCGCTAAGATGTAATCCATGACGTCTGATCAAGG
>CP070743.1:2114641-2138136 GCA_020348185.1 Nitrospirota bacterium | reverse complement strand
CCCAATAGATGTGCCGGCTCGGATCTTATACACGTTCAGATTGGAGTATTTCATATTCCAGAGCGTTGACCAACCTTATTTGATACACGGGGCCCAACCCTCGGCCCCTCCCGGGGCAAGATGGGGTTAAGCCTTGTCATCACAAAATTGGTCTGTAATTGAAATGGTTGAGGTTGATCATTTGTCACACCAATCGTGAAATGAGAAATGCCAAAAACGTCCGGAAGGTGAAGAACGCGAGAAAAAAAACTTGCAACCTGATGATACCCGCCTTCAATCTGTACTCGAATTGATGCTCCCTTCATTACATCAGAAGTTCCCTCCCCCAAGGCTTCTGGTTGCCAATAGGTGATCTCGAGTTGATGATTTTGGGCAATTCCCATCACACGGTTTCGTAATCCTCCCTGACCCCTTGCTTGCTGAACATTCTGGCGTTCCCCATACACACGTGTTTCAAGCTCTTTTATTCTGGCCTGCCAATCATGGCGATGAAGGTTTTGGGTTTTATAATGTTGAATCTCCTGCCCCAATTGTTGGACGTCCCCTCTTACTATTTCAGTTCGACTTTTGATCGGTCCCCAGACACACACATAAAACCCGCAGACCACCAGGCCGATCATCACCACACCCAGCGCGAGATTTCGAGATTTTGGCACAGGATCCATAGGCGGAATACCGGCTATTTCACCCATTGATGGTAAATCTGAGGCTGAAGCGATACACCGGAATGCTTTGATAAGATTCTTTTTGCATTTCTATCGCTAACAGATTGTCCCAAATGGCGGCTTGTTCAAGAGAATCCACAAACTTTAAAACATCTTGACTCTGCAATCCGCGCCCTTCAATCTCCACATTCTTCTCGTCAACTCCAACGCGCAGGAGCCAAAGACTGAGCGGGTTCAAACTCCAACTAATCGAATCCATAAGGCTCACAGGCGAAAATTTTCGACCAGACTGGTGCTCTAAGAGACGGGCACGAGTCAAAAGAGCTGTATGGGTCTTTTCTAACATCTCTGTTTGCTGGAACTTCTCTTTTAACTCTGCCAATGTCTCCACCTTGATTTCCTTTTCGGCAAATAAGGCATTGTACTCATGATGTAAGGCCATAGACCACAACCCCAATATGCTCAAGACCATTAGGGCCAATCCTATGAATAATGTGGATTCACGGGGAAGGCCTCTTCTTTGGTGCCTTCCAGATCTACGCTGATGAGTTAATAAATTGACTTTGATCATCCGTCATTGATACCACGCAAAGCGAGACCAATCGCCACCCCGCTTAAGAGATCAAAATTCTGAATCGATTCTCGGCCCTTCAAATTTGAATGAAGGTCCAGCTTCTTCAAGGGATCTATGAATTCTAGGGGCAGGTTCACCTCGGCTTCTATTGTCTTGGCCAGATCGGGAACCCCTGCATATCCTCCACAGAGGAAAAGCTTCTGAATTTTGTTCCGCGGGTCCATATCGCAACAGTATTCGATTGTGTTGTTTACCTCTTTTGAAATTTCCCTATACACCTCCTTCAAGCGGATTTCGGATGAATCAGAACCGTAGGTCGCCTGACCACCCAGCTTCTCTTTTAGAGGATGTCTCACGGTATGCTCCATGAGATCTCGATACCCATCTCCACCTACTTCAATTTCCCTCATAAAGATCGGAACCCCTTCGTTCATCACACTCATACCCACTCCACTGGGACTCACATGGATCAACAGAATTTTATGAGGGTCATCGTCTTCATAATTGAAAGCGTACAGATTGCTCAGGGCGAGGGTATCGACATCCACGACAATGGGATTCAATCCGGAACGTTGAATGAGTTCTACCCGCTTATGAAACGATTCTTTCTTTACCGCAACCAGAAGCACCTACATCATCGCCTCGGGAGTTTTTCGGTGCCCGCGATTCGGGATATGATAATCCCAATAGATATCCCTTACATCAGACGGAATATACTGATCCATTTCCCATCCTAAGTGCTCTTCCAATTCCGACGCCGTCATGATGGGAACTTGAATTGATTTGACCATCACTGAGGGCCCTCTAATTGAACACGCAACGTTGATCTGAAGAAGGTGGGCTTCCCGAACGAGTTCTCTAATGGCGTCCTCAATGGCCATTTCGGGATTCCCCCTGTCTTCTTCCCTCGTGGGCCATGGTAGAGACTTTACCCCACAATATTGGAGTTGCCCTTTTCCCTTTGTTGAAGTGATCTGAACTAACTTAATAGTGTGAGACCCGATATCTAACCCAATCAGCGGGTCACCTTGAGACAACGAAAGGCGCATTTGACGTGGGGAGAAGGGTGGCCAAAACTTTGATAATAAGCCCACTGTTTTCTACTGTATTCTCGTCGGAAGCTGCTATCGCAAGGCTAATGGACTTGAATGATCCCCCTCAGGGGTTGAGAAAAACCGCACAATTCTATCGTCCCGATTCAATTTGGGTCTGGGGTACAAACCAGGGTCGTTCACTCTTCTTTCTTCTTTTCGAAAAATAAAAGCAGAAACTTAAACCCCTATTCCCGCACCCCAACATAAGGTTCTACGGACCTCTCCGCCCTTGTACCCGTTCTCTGATGGTAGTTGCACCATCTCATGGTGCCTCTTCTAGGAATTCCATTAGCCACTTCTGCGACAGAAGAGAAAAGAAACAGATTTTCCCGCTTAAACTCTCTACCCGGGCTGTAGCAAAGCCAGCTTTTGGTGTCCCCACAGATGGCAGCATGAGATGCTGCCGCTACAACTTGGGGACTGGAGAGGATTTACGAGGGGGTGATGGGGATAGTCGCGTGCTGGATTTCCCGGTGTCGAATTTCGACTTGATACCCCAATTGACCAAGCATGTCCTGCAAACGAACGGCAATGGTCACCGAGCGGTGACGGCCTCCAGTGCATCCAATAGCAATGGTCAAATAACTTCGATTTTCTCGTTCAAACAGGGGCAAGAGGAACACGAACAATTCATTCACATGCGAGAGAAACGTTTTGGCTTCCTCGGTTTCGAGAACATATTGTTGAACCTCCTCATGTTCGCCCGTCAGGGGATTGAGGGCCTGCACAAAATGCGGATTCCGCAAAAATCGTACGTCAAAAACCATGTCGACATCATACGGAAGACCGTATTTATACCCAAAGGTGAGAATGGTCACTTTCATCCTCTGGCCTTGATCTCGGTCACTATAATGACGTGTGACCCATTCTTTGAAGTCATGAACGGTAAATTCAGAAGTATCAACAATACGGTCAGCCTGACTGCGAACCTCAAAAAGCCGCAATCGTTCAAGACGGATCCCGTCGATGATCGGTTGCTGAGGAAGAAGGGGGTGAGGCCGACGGGATTCAGAAAAACGGCGGACAAGAACTTCATCCTGCGCTTCGAGAAAAAGCAAATCCACCTGATACCCGGTCTCTTTCAGGTGGGCGAGATTGCTCGTAAAATCTTCAAAAAATCCCCTTTCTCGTATATCAATTCCTAGAGCCACATTGCGAACCTCTTCTCCACGTTGAACGCAAAGTTCTGTAAATTTGGGCAACAAGGCTGGAGGAAGATTATCCACACAAAAAAATCCTAAATCTTCTAGGCACTTAAGAGCCTGCGTTTTCCCAGATCCGGAAGCGCCTGTCACAACCACAAAGCGAAGATTTGAGGAATGGCCAGTGTTCATGATCCTTGAAGGCTCAAGAGAAAATAGGAAAAATGGAGATCTCAGGCAGGATTAATAAGAGATTCGTTTTCGTTGGCTGGCGGAGGAAATATGCAACTCTGCTCTATATTTAGCAACGGTCCGGCGAGCAATAAGAATACCCTTCCCTCGAAGACGGGCAACAATTTCCTGGTCTTTCAATGGGTGAGAGGCATCTTCTTGAGCCACCATTTCCCGAATCATTTCCATGACGGTCACCGATGAAATCTCTTCGCTTCTGTTATCAGCCCGTGGAATACCGGCGTTGAAAAAAAACTTCAGCTCAAAAATTCCTTGCGGACAGTGCATGTACTTATTGGTGGTGACTCGACTTATGGTGGACTCATGCATTTCAACGTCCTCGGCAACTTGCTTCAGCACTAATGGACGAAGATGTTGAATGCCTTTTTCCAAAAATTCTTCCTGAAATTTAACGAGGCTCGTTACAACTTTCACAATGGTTTTATTTCGCTGATCAATACTTCGAATAATCCATTGGGCACCACGTAGCTTCTCCTGGAGATAGGCTTTTGTGGAATCAGGATCTTCGGTTTGGTTGGTCATCAGGCGGCGGTAGTAAGGGCTAATTCGTAACCTTGGCAGTCCGTCTTCATTCAACAAGATAACCCACTCTCCCTCATGTTTCATGACATACACATCTGGAATAATAATGGTATTACTATCAGAAAAATATGGGCGCCCTGGTTTGGGTTCCAACCCTTCAATGACTTTGACGGCTTCACACACCTCATCAACCGAAACATTAAAGGCCTTAGCAATGTTGGCATACCGTTTCTTTTGTAAATCAAGTAAATGATCCGACACAATGGCTTTGGCGAGGCTCCCATTTGTCGAAGCATGATGGCCATTCCCCATGCCGATAGGATCCCGTTCGAGATGATTGAGCTGGATCAGTAAGCATTCGCGTAAGTCGCGAGCTCCGACTCCTGGAGGGTCAAATGTCTGGATATGACCCAGGACCTTTTCGACAGCTTCGAGGGGGGCTTGCGCGTCTTCAGCAATTTCCTGGAGTGGAACTCTGAGGTACCCATCCTCATCCAAGTTGCCAACGATCGATCTTCCAATGACTCTATCCAGTCCTTCCAGGGAAGACAGACGCATTTGCCATTCAACGTGCTCCTCAAGAGAAGTTGGTTTAGTCAGTGTTTGCTCATATGAGGGGAGATCATCATCAGAGGCAGAAACCTGATTCAGAAGACCTGGACGCCAATCGTTCTCGAAATTCTCCCACTCTTCTTGAGAGGAGGGTTCGAAATCGGGTGGATCCTCTTTGTTCTCTCTTTCATCCGATATGACGGCCTCCTCACTTTCTAGCTCTTTTCTTTCTGGATTTTCTTCTTCTTGAATGGTTTCCTCGTCCTGCACGTCATTCGCTAAATCTTCCAACAACACATTTTCATCGAGGTGTTGAGACAGGACTTGCTGTAATTCCAACCGGTTGAGCTGCAACAGCTTAATAGCCTGTTGCAACTGGGGTGTCATCACCAGCTTTTGGCTGAGTCGATGCTCTAGACGTATTTCCATAAGAACGAGTCTTGGTATCGGATGTTTACAACTTAAATCGATCGCCAAGGTACACGGCCCTGGCTTTTTGGCTATTCACGATAGTGGCAGGGGAGCCAGCCTCTAGGATGGTCCCCTCATTAATTATATACGCTCGATTCGTAATGGAAAGAGTTTCTTGAACATTATGGTCGGTAATCAAAATGCCAATCTGTTTTTGTGTCAGCCTTATTATAATATCCTGGATTTCACCTACTGCAATAGGATCTATGCCAGCGAACGGCTCATCCAAAAGGAGAAATCTCGGACCAGTGGCTAGGGCTCTCGTAATTTCCAAACGACGCCGTTCGCCCCCAGATAGGGTAAATGCCCCGTTTTTTCTGAGGGGTTGGAGGCTCAATTCTCGTAGCAATTCCTCCAAACGGCTCCTGCATTGTTCCACCGAGAGATGAAGCGTCTCCAGCACAGCCAGAATATTCTGCTCGACGGACAGGCGACGAAACACAGAAGGCTCCTGAGGTAAATACCCAACCCCCCGACGTGCCCGTTGGTACATGGGAAGATGCGTAATGGCTTTGCCGTTGAGAACAATGCGCCCCTGATCCGGTTGACACAATCCCACCACCATATCAAAAATGGTCGTCTTTCCAGCACCATTGGGACCCAACAAGCCAACAATTTCTCCGGCTTGGAGTTCAAGGTCAACCCCCCGAACCACTTCCCGCCTTTTGAAACTTTTTCTAAGTCCTTCAGCCCGAATTTGGTATTGGCGTTTTGAATCACTGTGAGAATTCATAGGTGAGGATGGGTTTGCCCGCGGACCTAAATACCTTCTTGCTCCTCAATCAACACATTGGTTCCACCCTCAACTACGCTCCGATCTTCTTTAAGATACATGGTCATTTTTGGTCCACTGACACGCGTTCCGCCCTGCCAGGCCACAGGTGACTCGGTAAGGATGATCCTTTCCTCATCCTTATAATAGACCGCATGGCCACAAGTCGCTTTTCCTTCACCTTTCACAATGACAACATTGCCTTTCGCTTCGATGACACTAATTTTTCTTTTGCCGCCTTGACCAGGGGATTGGCTCTCGGTGGGTTGAGCCGACTGATCTGTTGAAAATCGAACGATCATTTCATCAGCATCGACGACTAAATCTGCCTGGATAAAATGGACCTTCCCCTTAAATATGACCGTTCCCGCCTTGTTATTGGCGATCATGGTTTCCGAGGTGATGGTGGTAGGGGGATTTTTGGCGGCAATGGCAGATGAAGGAATGACCCCAATCACTAACAGGCCAATCGCCAAAATGTTCCTCAATATCCCTATCACGTTATGACGAGACCTCTGCTCGAACATTAGACAAGATTTGAAACTCTTGTTCATCTACGTTGCCAATCAAACCGATCCCTGTCACAGTGAGTCCTTTACCTTTAATCACAACAGGAGTTTGGCTTTGTACTTGGCGTGAAGATTCCTTCCATTTCAATTGCTTGGAATAAATCGTATACCCATTATTGAGCCGGACAGACAGAAAATCCTTTTGATTTTTAAGCTCGATATTTTTAGTCTTTGTGTTAATCGTTCCCTGGTCAGCTTCGACTGTCATTTGTTTGGCTTCCTTTTCGAAGAGGTGAACCGTCACATCCTCGAGCTGAGCACGATGTTCAGCTTGAATGACCCGGGCACGTTTGGCCAGGACCTCCCATTTGGCAACTCCGGCTTGGGTTTGTCGATAGGTAAATCCTTGTATCCAGGCATCTGCTGGACGAATCTCTGTGGAAGAATGAACCGCCGGAGTGGGGGTCTTCTCCATATGGGTATAGACCCGGTGGCCAATAAATATGGCCATAATAAGAACAAGGAAAGTTAATCCCCATCGGACTTTTTGCGATCCCATTTCGACATTATAACTGATGAGAGGGTTAAAAAGGGCCGGTTAAGATTGTTTATTGGGCCTGCTTCACACTTTCCCGTGAAAGGGACTCAATGTTTCTGTTTTAAATTGAAACGTGAACCCTAAATTTTTTCAACGAAGTGTTTTTAATGATGAAAGATGGACGATTTTTTCATTCGTCCAAGCAAGAAAAAATCAGAAAAAACCCCTATAAAAATTTTAGCACAGCCATTTTGTCAAGTAAATAAAGGAGAAATCCACAGACCGGCATCCGCAAGGAGCCCGGCTTGGATCTCTGTCTACGACAATGACGCGTAAATAGGAGAGAGGATGAAGAAAATTAGAACGAAGTGACTAATTGCCTTCGGTTGCGGGAGTAGGTGTAGCTGGTTTAGGAGTGGGTGCCGTTGCGCCTCGCTCAATGAGTTCAATAGCAACCATTTCGGCGGCATCCCCGGGCCGCCTCCGGGTTTTGATTGTCCTTGTATATCCACCCGAGCGATTACTAAATCGGGCAGCCACATCACTGAACAATTTGGCAACCATCGCTTTGCTTTGCAACACGCTGAGAGCGCGACGGCGTGCATGTAAGGTCCCTTCCTTACCGAGGGAAATGACCTTGTCGGTCAACCCCCGCAATTCCTTGGCCTTGGCTTCCGTGGTCTCTATACGTTCATGCTCGAATAATGCCGTTAAAAGATTACGGAACAAGGCCTTGCGATGTTTGGTATTTCTCCCTAGCTGTCTACCCTTTTTTCGATGACGCACGATGCGATCCTTTTTCCCTACGGAGCTCTTCTAGATTTTATCTTCAGCCCCTGTGGGTTCATTCAGTTTAATGCCAAGTTCCAGCCCCATTTCGGCCAAAACTTCCTTAATTTCATTGAGTGACTTTTTACCAAAGTTTTTGGTTTTTAACATTTCATTCTCTGTTTTTTGTACCAAATCCGCAATGGTTTTAATATTCGCATTTTTGAGACAATTGGCTGCACGAACCGAAAGCTCAAGCTCATTCACGCTTCGGAAGAGGTTCTGATTCACTTCCGCACCTACGTCTTCAGGCTTGACTTCCCGCTTCTTTTCCCCAAGTTCTTCACTCGGAATACAAATATCTAAGTGATCTCTGAGAATCGAGGCCGCTGTGGCAATACTCTCCTGGGGCAAGACACTTCCGTCGGTCCACACCTCAAGATTCAGTTTATCATAGTCCGTCACACGACCCACACGGGCGCTTTCAACGAGAAAATTTACTCGTTTTATTGGTGAAAAAATTGAATCAACGGGAATGACTCCGATAGGAAGCCCTTCCTCTTTATTGCGTTCAGCTGGAACATATCCCCGCCCCGGCTTTACCACCATCTCCACGTCCAACACCCCATCTTTGTCAAGTGTCGCAATGTGGAGGTCCGGATTCAGAACAGTCACATCCGGATCTTCAGTAATGTCAGAAGCTCGGACTTCACCAGGCCCTTTCTTTTTCAAGTGAATCACTTTTGGTTTATCGGTATGCAATTTTAATCTTAGGCTCTTGATATTTAAAATGATGATGGTCACATCTTCGGTCACACCCCGGATCGTAGAAAATTCATGAAAGACGCCTTCAATCTTGACCGAAGTGACCGCTGCTCCCGGAAGGGAGGACAGCAACACACGACGGAGCGAATTCCCAACAGTCGTCCCAAATCCTCTCTCAAATGGTTCGGCGATAAATTTGCCGTACGTTGGAGAGGCCGTTTCCTTATCCATTTCAAGCCGCGCCGGCAGCTGGAAATCCTTCATTCCTTTAATCATACCTCCCCCTTCCTCCCTTTTATCCAGGCCAAATAATGTAGTCTCGTCTCAAATTTGGATACATAAATGAGAGGTTCAAGCATTACCGTGAATACAATTCAACCACAATTTGCTCATTCACCAGCACTTCGATATCGTCTTTTGTGGGGAGTGCACGGACGCTGCCTTGAAAGGCAGTTCCGTCAAGTTCCAACCAATTGGGAACCCCTCTTCCCTCGGCTGCTTCCAAAGCTGATAGAATCCCTGGAATTTGACGGCTTTTTTCCTTGATCGTAATGACATCCCCAATCTTGGTCACGAAAGAGGAGATGTCTGTCTTACGACCATTCACGATGACATGACCATGATTGACAAGTTGTCGAGCTTGCTTTCGGGAAGACGCAAACCCTAAACGATACACCACATTATCGAGTCGCCGTTCAAGTAAACTGAGCAAGTTCTCACCAGTGATCCCCGCTCGGCGATCGGCGGTTTGAAAGGTGCCAAGAAACTGCCGTTCATGCATGCCGTAGACTCGACGCAGTTTCTGTTTTTCGCGCAGTTGGACTCCATACTCGGTCACACGGGCACGGCGTGACTGTCCATGTTGTCCCGGGGGGAAACTCCGCCGTTCAATGGCGCATTTTTCTGACATACAGCGAGTCCCCTTCAAAAATAACTTTACTCCTTCCCGTCTACACAAACGGCACACGGGTCCTGAATACTTGGCCACGCTGTTACCTCCCTCTCTTCAAAAATGTAAGCATGCAGCCTTCATTCCTCTATCAGTCACCCCTTAAACTCTTCTACGTTTTGGAGGGCGACACCCATTATGAGGAATCGGAGTCACATCCCTAATGAGGTTGACCCGTAACCCGGCAGACTGAAGGGCCCGAACAGCTGACTCACGGCCCGAACCAGGTCCGTTTACATACACATCGACTTGCCGCATACCATTTTCCATAGCCTTTCGAGCTGCTGCTTCACCTGCTCGAGTTGCTGCAAATGGAGTACTTTTTCTCGATCCCTTAAATCCCTGACTGCCGGCACTGGACCATGCGACAGTTCCACCGGTCATATCGGTAATCGTCACAATCGTGTTATTGAAAGATGCTTGAATGTGTACAATACCGACCTGAACAACTTTGCGCTCTTTTTTCTTTCCTTTTTTTATACTCATAACATTAATCCTTGAGATTTCCCCAGCAACTCATGAGATGTTATTTACTTTTGGCTCGGCCGATTGATGCCCGCTTCCCTTTTCGTGTTCTCGCATTGGTCTTACTTCGTTGCCCTCGGACCGGAAGACTTTTTCGGTGTCGAAGCCCGCGATAGGTTCCTATATCCATGAGCCGTTTTACGCCCATCGTCAATTCTTTTCGAAGGTCACCCTCAACATCGTACTCTCGATCAATGGTTTCACGAAGTTTCACAATGTCTTCTTCTCGAAGATCTTTAACGCGAGTCTCTCCGGCCACACCGGTCTTTTGCAAAATATTTCGAGCTCGAGCGGGACCAATACCAAAAATGTACCTGAGCCCCACATCAATTCGCTTTGCCATCGGAAGATCAACACCAGCAATTCGTGCCATAACGACTCCCTTACCCCATTACCCCTGTGAGTTAACCTCGTAATTTAATGAAAGCACTTTTGAGTATCCAATAATGAATGTCGAATTATGAATTGTGGGATAAAGCCCTTTCCCTCCCACATTCGATATTCCTTGTTCGATATTTGATATTCTCTTCAATTCCCGTCTTTCCCGATTCGCGCCTGCGTCTGACCCCTAATTTCTACCCTTGACGTTGCTTATGCCTAGGGTTACTGCACAAGACTCTGACGATCCCCTTTCGTCGAATCACCTTACATTTTGCGCAAATCGTTTTAACGGATGATTTGACCTTCATTCCCAATCTCCCTTTACTTAAAACGGTAGGTGATTCGACCCCTGCTCAAATCATATGGCGACAATTCCACCGTGACTTTATCGCCCGGTAAAATCCTAATAAAATGCATGCGCATCTTCCCTGAAATATGAGCTAAGATTTTGTGACCATTATCCAATTGAACTCGAAACATGGCATTGGGTAATGTCTCCATCACCACCCCTTGGACTTCTATCACATCTTCTTTCGCCATTACCTCAATAGATCTTAAAAGTTTTTCAGTTCCGTTACACAGTTGTCAAAATTCTTGGGGGGCCACTAGCCTGAATGGCCACGGTATGTTCAAAATGGGCTGAGAGTGATCCATCGCTGGTCACGGCCGTCCAGCCATCGTTCAGCACACGGACCCCGGAATCACCCATATTCACCATCGGCTCAATGGCTAAGACCATCCCCTCTCGCAAACGTGGGCCCTGACCAGGTCGTCCGTAATTCGGAACCTGTGGCTCCTCGTGCAATTGTCGACCAATACCGTGCCCGACAAAATCTCGAACAACCGAAAACCCATCTTCTTCTACGTGAGTTTGAATGGCGTGGGATATATCAGAAAGTCGGTTTCCGACGACAGCCTTTTCAATTCCCTTCATCAAGGACTCTTTTGTCACTTTCATCAACTTCTCCACCTCAGGTTTTACCGTACCCACGGGGATCGTCACAGCTCCATCTCCATAAAATCCTTCAATAATGGCTCCCAAATCAAGACCGATAATATCACCATCCTTCAAGACACGGTTGGAAGGAATTCCATGGACAACTTGATCATTGACTGAGGCGCAAAGGGTTTTTGGAAAATTTCGATACCCCTTAAACGCTGGAATCCCTCCCCGATTCCGTATGTACTCCTCAGCAAGCAGATCAAGATGGGCTGTCGTGATTCCTGGCCTTACCTCCTTCACCAGAGCCTGTTGCGCATCAGCAACGATCCGGGCAGCCGAAGCGATTAACTCAATTTCTTCCGAGGTCTTTAAGATAATCATTCCACTCTGGGCTTGGACAACAATGCAAGGAGTCGATCTTGAACCGCTTCAACCGGTCCAGACCCATCAAGCTCAAAGAGGAGATCTTTCCTTTTGTAATAATCAATCAAGGGCGCTGTTTGCTGCTCATAGACTGTGAGTCGAGATTGCACGGTCTCAGGTCGATCATCGCTCCTTTGCACTAAGTCGGCTCCACATTGGTCGCAGACTCCATTCTGCTTGGGAGGAATCGACTCGATATGATACACGGCCGGACATTTCGAACAACTTCGTCTCCCGCTGAGTCGTCGAACGATCTCCTCACGAGGCAAGACAAAATGCACCACGTGGTCAAGTGCGAGTCCTTGGTCAGCCAGCAGCTCCGATAATTTGTCCGCCTGAGCGACAGTTCGGGGAAATCCATCCAACAGAAAACCCAAGGAACATTCTGAGGAACTCAATTTCTCTTGAACGAGTCCGATCACCACCTCATCTGGGACCAAATCTCCCCTGTCCATGTAGCCTTTTGCTTTCAGTCCTAATGGCGTCTGTTTCGCAACTCCTTCTCGTAAGAGGTCTCCCGTTGAGATTTTTGGCACATGAAATCGTGAGGCGACAAATTCTGCTTGAGTTCCTTTCCCAACGCCTGGCGCACCAAGGAAAATCATCCTCATACCCTATCAACCACTTCTTCCTTTTAACCGGCCCTTGGATAAAAAACCTTCATAATTTCTCATCAGCATATGTGACTCGATCTGTTGAGCGGTATCAAGTCCCACTCCAATGACGATTAATAAGGATGTGCCTCCAAAATAAAATGGCATGTTCAGTTTATAAATCAACAATTCCGGAATGACGCAGACAATGGCGAGATAAATAGCCCCAGCAAACGTGATTCTGGTTAAAACTCTATAGATATAATCAGCTGTTTTTTGCCCAGGCCGAATTCCTGGAATAAACCCGCCATACTTCTTCATGTTATCAGCCATATCAACCGGATTCAGCACCACCGCCGTATAAAAAAAGCAAAAGAAAACAATCATACTCACGTACATCAGGGTATACAAAACGGAACCAGGCGCCAATTGAGCCCCAATAGATTGAACCCAGGGAACTTGAATAAAGCCGGTAATGGTTGCAGGGAATGCAATAATGGACGAAGCAAAAATAGGGGGAATCACTCCCGCCGTATTGATTTTGAGAGGTATGTGCGTACTTTGCCCACCGTAAACCCGACGCCCAACTACTCGTTTGGCGTACTGAACAGCCACCTTTCGCCTTCCACTTTCCAAGAATACGATAGCGGTCATCACCCCCAACATGACCACAACCAGAATAATCAAAAATGGGAGACTGATCTGGCCCACTTGATAGAGATCAAAGGTTTGGACAACGGCACTCGGGAGCCTGGCCACAATTCCGGCGAAAATGATTAACGATATCCCATTGCCCACACCCCGTTCCGTAATCTGCTCCCCTAACCACATCAAGAAAGCCGTACCTGCGGTCAGGGTAATGACCGTCATGAAACGGAAGGGCCAGCCGGGTTCTAAAACAAAAGCCCCTTGCTGCATACCCTCTAATCCGAGCGAAATTCCAAACCCCTGGATTAGAGCAATTCCTATCGTCCCATACCGGGTATATTGTATGATCGTCTTTCTTCCTCGTTCCCCCTCCTTTGCCAGCTTAGATAAATGCGGAACAACAACCGTTAACAATTGCAAAATAATGGAGGCGCTGATATAGGGCATGATGCCCAACGCGAAAATCGTGAGCCTTGATAATGCACCTCCCGAAAAGATATCGAGGAACCCTAGAAGGGCTCCTCCTTGTTGCTGTAGAAAATTAAATAATTCCTCATTATTAATCCCCGGCGTCGGGATATGGGCCCCAATCCGGTACACTGCCAACATCGCCAATGTAAAAAAAACACGGCTCCGCAGTTCCGGAATTTTAAAAATATTTTGAAGGCTCGTGATGAGCCGTTCAAGCACGGCCAATCACCTTCGCTTGCCCGCCAACTTGCTCAATCTTTTTTTGGGCCACTTTGCTGAATTTATGAGCCTCTATCACCAACGGACGATGTAAATCTCCATCACCAAGGATTTTTATTGGATTCCCTCGCCCCTTCACCAGACCAGATTCTCTGAGAAGAGCGGGATTGACGGTCACCCCCTCCTGCATGGCCGATAACGACTTCAGATTAACAATCGTATATTCAGTCCTAAAAATATTGGTAAATCCTCGCTTGGGAAGACGTCGAGCCAGGGGCATTTGTCCCCCTTCAAAACCAATTTGATTGGGTCTTCCAGATCGGGCAAGAAGACCTTTGTGCCCCTTCCCTGCGGTTTTTCCTCGACCAGAACCGGGACCTCGGCCTATTCGTCGCTTTTTTTTCTTTTCCCCTGGATTGGGGCCTAAATTGCTAAGATTCATAGTTGTGTCACTTCAACCAGGTGCCGTACCTTATCAATAAGACCACGGACTTGGTTCGTATCAGGACGATGAACAGATTGAAGCATCTTCCGTAATCCTAGACCCCGAAGAATTAGTCGTCTTTTCTGGGGCACACCTATCGGGCTCCGTTTGAGAGTAATTCGCAGCTGCGGTGCCTCCTTCACAGGATTGGGGATTGCCATGACCTATCCTACCTGCTCGGGATATTCGGCGGGCGCGACTGATTCATACCGCATTCTCTTGGTTTCCTGCGGGTCGCGAAGCTGCCCCAGGCCTTGCAATGTAGCCCTGACAGCATTAAAGGGGTTACCCCTCCCCAATGTTTTAGCAATGATGTTTTGGGCCCCTGCCACTTCAAGTAAAATCCGCACCGCTCCTCCGGCGATAATTCCGGTTCCTTTTTTGGCAGGCTTGAGGAGAACACGTTCGGACCCAAAACACCCATGGACTTCATGAGGAATTGTTTCATTCTTTAATGGAATATGAATCAATTGCTTTTTGGCACGTTCGACAGCTTTGGCAATGGCGGACGGGACTTCGGTCGCTTTTCCTTTACCGACTCCAACCCATCCTGCTCCATCTCCAACGACGACTAAGGCCGAGAAGGAAAATCGCTTTCCTCCTTTGACAACCTTAGCCACACGATTGATCGCAACCGGTTTATCCTTTAAATTCAGTTCTTCAACATTAACACGCACCGAGGTGAATTCCTTCCTCAATTTTTTCAACAAATTGGCTTAATCAATACTTCCCCAAATCGATTGGCCCCTAGAATGTGACCCCACCTGATCGTACGGCATCGGCTAGAGCCTTCACTCGACCATGGTAGAGCCTTCCCCCCCGATCAAACACCACTTTTTCCACTGGAATCCCTTTGGCCCGTTCTGCCAAAAGAAGGCCAACTTTCTTCGCCGCTTCGATATTTCCTCCCGATTTTAACTGCCCCCGAAGTCCGGGATCACATGAGGAAGCCGAGACGATGGTCCGGCCATCAGCATCATCGATTATTTGGGCGTAAATATGGGTGTTACTCCGAAAGACACTCAACCGAGGTCGCGAGGCCGTTCCTCTGATGGCTAATCGTACTCGCGCCTTCCGTCGCAGCAGGTTGCGTCGCTTTTCAAGAACATTCATCGGCTGCCCTATTTCTTCCCGGCCTTTCCAGCCTTTTTGCGAAGAACCTCTCCAACATACCTGATTCCTTTTTGTTTATAGACATCCGGCGACCGCACCTTTCGTATTTTGGCCGCCACTTGCGTCACAAGACGTTTGTCAATTCCACTAAGGGAGACAACCGTTTGTTTGTCGACCGTGGCTTGAACGCCGGCTGGCAAATCAAGCGACACAGGATGGGAAAACCCCACGCTAAAGGTCAACGTCTGCCCTTGCACTTGGGCTCGATACCCCACCCCGGTTAATTCCAGGGTTCGTTGGTATCCGTTGAGCACCCCTTCAATCTGATTAGAGAGTTCCGCCCGCGTCAGTCCATGAAGCGCCCGAAGATTCGAAGTATCTCCGTTTCGGCCTACGATAACCCGTCCATCTTCGACTGCCACACTGACACCATTGGCCAGTTTCCACTCCAACTGACCCTTGGGACCCTTTATAGCCACGACCTGCCCTCCGACTTGAACATCAACACCGGAGGGAATCGTGATCGGTTTTCTTCCTATCCTTGACATGCTCTATCTGTTCCTTTAGTCCTATTCAGAAGTGCTCAACTACCCACGTCCGCTGCTCAACGCCGCATAAACTCTTTATGAATCCGTAGGGCTGCCTTTCCCTACCAAATGTGACATAACACTTCCCCACCCACCCCATTTTTTCTCGACTCTTCATCAGACAATATGCCTTTGGGAGTGGTGAGGACCGCAACCCCGAGCCCTCGCATCACCCTGGGAATTTCATCCTTCCCGACATAGACTCGACACCCAGGCTTGCTCACTCTTTTAATCCCAGTAATAAACGATTTTTTTTGCCTGGAAGGGAAATATCGAAGCACCACTTCCAACCCAGGGTGCCCATCGAGCGTCACCGGTTGAAAATCCTTGATATACCCTTCGGCCTTAAAAAGTCTTAAAACCTCTGCCTTTAATTTTGATGCCGGAATTTGAACCCTTTCATGGCCTCGCCTTCCAGCATTAAGAATCCTGGTAAACAAATCTGCTAATGGATCAGTCATTGACATGGGGAAACCTGCCGTATTCGTTGAGATGGAATCTTCCGATCCTCACATAACACATAAGGACATGACTTTAGAAACCAATTTTGCTTAAATTTTTCCATTACACCTAAGACCCAATAATTACCAACTGGACTTGGTCACTCCGGGAATATCCCCCCTCAGGCTCAAGGTTCGAAAACAAATTCTACACATCTGAAACCGCCGCAAAAACGCCCTCACCCTACCACACAAGGGGCAACGGTTGTAGGAACGAACCTTAAATTTCGGGGTCTTCTTTACTTTGTTTTTTAAAGCTAATCGCGACACACTTGACTCCTTCAGTCCTTCTGGCTTTATGAAGTTCGAAAAGGCATCCCCAGATGGCGTAACAAAGACTTGGCTTCATCATTTCTTTTTGCTGTCGTCACAATGGTAATATCCATTCCGTGAATCGACGCAACCTCATCATACTTAATTTCGGGGAAAGTTAATTGTTCCTTTAACCCGAGAGTATAATTTCCCCGACCGTCAAAAGCCTTGGTCGACACACCACGAAAATCCCGAATCCTGGGAAGAGCCACATTCACTAAGCGATCAAAAAACTCGTGCATTCGCCTTCCCCTCAAAGTGACTTTCGCCCCAATGGGGAGACCCTTTCTGAGCTTAAAACCCGCAATGGCCTTTTTTGCACGAGTCATAACCGGCTTTTGCCCGGTCACTTGGGTTAATTCAGTGACCGCACTTTCCAACAATTTCACATTTTGAAGGGCTTCTCCCATGCCAACATTGAGAACAATTCGCTCCAGCCGAGGCACTTGCATCGAGTTTCCGTAGGAAAACTCTTTCATCATCGCAGGCACCACTTGGTCCCTGTAGGTCACCTTAAGCCGTGGCATTTGAGAAGGGGCACTTCCCCCAACCCTTTGGCTTTCTGATTTAGTTGCTGGTTCCTTTTTTTTCATTACGCCTTATCCAAGACTTCATCAGGGGCCTTTTGAAATACTCGAACCTTCCGCCCACCCTCGAAAATTTTCATTCGAATCCTTGATGGCTTCTGAACCGCATCGCAATAGGGCATCACATTAGAAATCGCGAGTGGGGCTTCCCGCTCTAAAATCCCTCCCTGTCGGTTTTTTTGAGACGGTTTCGTATGTCTTTTGACGACATTCAATTTTTCAACGGTCACCCGGCCCTGCCGTGAATTAATATGAAGGACTTTGCCCATTTTTCCACGTTCACGACCAGCTACAACCATGACCGTATCCCCTTTTTTGATACGACATTTTCCTTGGATTTTTGTTGTGGGCATTACCGAAGTATCCTTCTCTCAGTTACTCAAATGACTTCTGGGGCTAACGAAATAATTTTCATATATTTCTTTTTTCTCAGTTCTCTGGCCACAGGCCCGAAAATCCTGGTTCCCACGGGATCTCCCTGGGCATTCACCAGGACACAAGCATTTCGATCAAACTTAATATGTGAGCCATCTTCTCTTCGAGATCCTTTGCGGGTTCTCACAATCACGGCTTTCATGACATCGCCTTTTTTAACCGAAGCCTTAGGGATGGCCTCTCGCACGGAAACCACTATAAGATCTCCCAAGGATCCATAGCGCCGCCTGGTTCCTCCAAGGACATGAAAACATCTCACGCTTTTGGCGCCTGAATTGTCGGCAACATCCAGATACGTATAATTTTGAATCATTTGACTTTCCGCGCTCTATAAATCAACACTTACCACGAGCAGGGCCATGAGAGGGCCACTAAATGCCTCTCAGGACGCATGAGTCGTGGCACGACCTTTTGAACTGATAATTTCGGTTACTCTCCAACATTTGTCTTTACTCAAGGGTCGGCCGAGGATGAGTTTCACTCGGTCTCCGATTCGACACTGATTTTTTTCATCATGAGCTTTGACCTTGGTGATCCGACGGACGACTTTTCCATACAGTGGATGAGCGACAAGCCGAATGATTTGAACGACAACCGTTTTGTCCATTTTGTCACTAACCACATTTCCATAAAATCCCCGAGGGGTTTTTCGATTATTCAGTATATTCATGGTTTTTTTGAAATCCTAGGGCTCCTGCCTTACCCACCACTCAATTCTTTATGTTGCAGAACAGTTTTGACCCTGGCTACTTCCCGCTTCGTTTGACGAATACGCATAGGATTTTCAATTCGTCCCATCGCTAGCTGGCAGCGAAAATGAAATAATTCCTGCTTGAGCTGCTTTATTTTTTCCAGTAATTCAGATTTTTCTAGCCCTCTCAGCTCAGTCGTCTTCACCTCAAACCTCTTTTCTCCTCACAGAGGGATCTCCCCACGAACCACAAATTTGGTCGCGACCGGCAACTTGTGACCTGCCAATCGAAATGCCTCTTCTGCAACTTCACGCGTCACATCATCCATTTCGTACAGAATACGTCCAGGCTTCACCACCGCTACCCAAAATTCTGGATTTCCCTTTCCTTTTCCCATCCGCACTTCCGCCGGCTTTTTCGTGATGGGCTTATCAGGAAATATTCTTGTCCAAATTCGACCTCCTCGCTTGACGTGGCGAGTCATCGCAATTCTGGCGGCTTCCAACTGGCGTGCGGTTATCCGGCCCGGCTCTAAAGTCTTGAGGCCAAATTGGCCATGAGCGACTTCCCCGCCTCGATAGGCCTTGCCGCGCATTCTGCCTTTTTGAACTTTTCTAAATTTAACCCTTTTGGGCGCTAACATTTTTGGTTACTCACTTGACTTGATAATTGATTCTATCAATCCCTTAGAGGAAGCCTAGGGTGGGCTCTGACTTTTCAAGAGAAGGAATTGACGCCTCACCCTTAAAAATCCAAGCCTTCACTCCAATTTGACCCATGGCAGTTTTTGCTTCAGCAAATCCATATTCAACATCCGCGCGCAGGGTATGAAGCGGGACACGGCCCTCTCGATACCATTCCGTCCTTGCGATTTCATTCCCTCCCAATCGCCCAGCACAATAGACTCGGACCCCTAAGGCTCCAAGGCGAAGTGCGGCCGCGACACTTCGCTTGAGGGCACGACGGAACGACACCCGTTTTTCTATTTGCGTGGCAATATTTTCAGCCACCAGTTGGGCGTCTAACTCAGGTTTTTTTATTTCTTTGACTGTCACATACACTTCGTTTCCATACTCTTTCTCAAGCGAGGCCTTCAATTTATCAACTTCAGCACCCTTACGGCCTATAATGATTCCAGGCCTGGCAGTATGAATAATCACTTTGACTTGATTTCCCGATCGCTCAATTTCCACTCGGGAAATACCTGCATGATACAATCTCTTTTTGACAAGATTCCGGATCGCCAAATCTTCATGGAGAAGCTTGGCATATTCCTTTTTTGCGTACCATCGTGAATTCCAAGTCCTGGTATAGCCAAGCCTAAACCCAAATGGGTGAGTTTTTTGCCCCATATTTACCCCTTACCCTTCCTTCTGTCCGAAAAATTCCACATTCTTCTCTCAAGTCGAATGGCCACTAGGACCAACAATAACCGTAATATGACTCGTTCGCTTATGAATGGGATTGGCTCGACCCATGGATCGAGGTTGGAATCGCTTAAGAGTAGGACCCCCATCGACAAAAGCTTTCACAATTTTGAGAGACTCTGGTTCCCCCAATTCTTTTTGGGCCGCGTTGGCGACAGCCGAACGCAAAACATGTTCGACAATTTTTGAAGCCGATCGAGGGGTATACCTCAACAGGCTCATGGCCTCAGGAACATGCCGCCCCCTCACCATATCCACAACCAACCTGGCCTTCCTGGGAGATATTCTTACATATCGTAATATGGCTTTCGCTTCCGGCATTGAGCTAGATCCTTACTCCGAATCCTTACTTGAGAGCTACTGCCTTTTCGGTCCTGGCAGCACCATGTCCTTTAAAAAATCTCGTGGGCGCAAATTCCCCTAATTTATGCCCGACCATGTTCTCCGTGATAAAAACAGGAATGAATTTTTTTCCATTATGAACCCCAAAGGTATGGCCAATCATTTCCGGGGTTACGGTAGAACGACGAGACCACGTTTTTATCAGCTTGCGCTCTTTCGTCTCATTCATCTTCTCAACTTTTTTCAGAAGATGCTCATCAACAAATGGACCCTTATGAACTGACCTCGGCATCGTAACTCCCCAAATATTATTTGGATTTTTTCCTTGAAATAATAAACTTTGATGAAGGCTTCTTTCGTTTTCGAGTCTTGTATCCCTTTGTGGGAAGGCCCCAGGGAGAAACTGGATGGGGATTCCCTTGACCCGCCTTACCTTCACCACCCCCATGAGGATGATCCACAGGATTCATCACCACCCCGCGCACATGAGGTCGCCGCCCCAACCAACGGGAACGACCAGCTTTTCCAACACTGATATTCCCATGGTCGACGTTTCCAACTTGACCGACGGTTGCCATACAACTTCCCAGCACCCGACGCATCTCGCCGGACACCAAACGGATTTGAACGTAAGCACCTTCTCGCCCCATCACTTGAGCCGAGGCACCTGCACTTCGAACCAACTGACCACCTTTACCGGGCCGGAGTTCAATATTGTGAATGACGGCCCCAAGGGGCATGGAGGCCAAGGGCAAGGCGTTCCCAACTCTCACATCAGCTTTGGGGCCGGAATGGAGCATGTCACCGACTACCAAACCGTTAGGAGCCAAAATATAACGTTTTTCTCCATCAGCATAATGCAGAAGCGCGATTCGGGCCGAACGATTCGGATCATATTCAATACTTGCCACTTTAGCCGGTACACCATTCTTATTTCGTTTAAAGTCGATTTGTCGGTATAATCGCTTATGCCCTCCACCCCGAAAACGGACAGTGATCCGACCGTGGTTATTGCGACCACCAGAACGCGCAAGGTTCTTCGTTAGACCCTTTTCAGGGCGCTGCTTATTCAGTTCTTCCCCGGTTAAGACGGACATGCCCCGACGACCAGGTGAAGTTGGATTGTATTCTCGCATCCCCATAACTCAGATTACCTCAAACATTCTTCTTCGGTTAAATTCGCTTTGAAAGACATCCGTCAGCCCGTCAGGCACTTTCATAGAGCTCTAATTTTTCACCTTCTTTCAAGGTGACAATCGCCTTGCGCCAATCCGGCCTCTTTCCGACATATCGGCCCTGCCGTTTTTTCTTCCCCTTCACATTCATCACATTAACGTGCTTGACCTTGACCTTCAGAACTTTTTCTACCGCCCGCTGCACGTCAAGACGTGTCGCTTCCTTTTTAACAAGAAAGGCCACACAATTCTTGACCTCTCGCAACGAGGTGACTTTTTCCGTCAACAAGGGACGGATCAAGATATCATGAGGGTCCACGTTCACGACCAGAACTCCTGAACTTTCATCAATTCATTGCGAAGAATGACAAGTTTTTCACAGAGCAAGATATCATACACGTTTAATTCATTGACTCGAATCAACTTCACATTTTTCAGATTGCGCGCAACTTTCTCTAAAATGGAAAATTCATCCCCCACCACTATCAAGAGACGACCACTCAACTCCAATTGCGATAGAGCTTGAGCCATGCAACGAGCCTTCGGTTCAGGCAAGGATAATTCCGACAGTACAACCACCTCGTTGGATGAGACCTTCGAGGACAATGCGCTTCGCAGAGCTGAACGATAACTCTTCCTGGGCATTTGAAAACCAAAATCCCTTGGCTTGGGACCAAAAACCGTTCCTCCATGCCGCCAGATTGGGGAACGAGCCGACCCCGCTCTTGCTCGTCCAGTGTGCTTTTGCTTCCATGGCTTTTTATTTGAACCCTGAACCTCTCCGCGGCCACGAGTGGCAACGGTCCCCTGACGAACACTCGCGCGCTGCATCACAACAGCCTTATGGACCAAAGAACGATTGGCGGGGGCCATGAACACCTTCCCCTCCATTTCTATGGTCTCGATTGGACGATTATCCATCCCAATGACTTGAAGTGTTGGCATGACGAATTATCCTCTACTAAGCCTTTCGAACCCTGACCAGTGATCCAATTTCACCCGGGATGGAACCCGACACCAACAATAAATTTTCTTCGGGCCTGACATCGACAACCCGTAGACCTTGAATATTGACTCGCTCATTTCCCATTTGGCCAGGAAGCGCTTTGTTTTTCCAAACCCGAGAAGGATAGGAGGCGTTCCCAATGGAACCCGGAGCACGATGAAACATGGAACCATGAGAAGCAGGGCCTCCCGCGAAATTATGTCGCTTAATCACCCCCTGAAACCCCTTACCCTTTGAAACGCCCTGGACAGAAACCTTGTCCCCTTTTGAAAAAATATCCACTTTTATCAGGTCTCCAATTTGACCTTCTTCAAGCTGAGGAAATTCTCGAAGATAGCGCCAAAGTCGGGACTCCTTGGATCGAAGATGACCCAATTGGGGCTTATTAAGCTTCCGCTCTGCCACTTCCTCAAATCCAACTTGAACCGCCACGTACCCGTCTCGCTCTAATGTTTTAATTTGAGTCACACCACACGGACCGGCCTGGATAACTGTCACAGGGATGAGCTTCCGCTCATTATTATAAATCTGGGTTATCCCCAATTTTCTACCAACTATTCCACCAATCATAGATCCACACAATTTCCCTGAGACTGCCAATGGCCCAAACTTCCAAACCGCTCTTGTTTATTACAATTTAATTTCAACATCCACCCCGGCCGAGAGATTTAATTTCATCAGAGCGTCCATGGTTTCAGGCGTTGGCTCCATAATATCCAACAGCCTCTTATGGGTCCTCACCTCAAATTGCTCACGTGACTTTTTATCCGCATGCGTGGAACGCTGAACCGTAAACTTTTCTATTCGAGTAGGAAGTGGAACGGGACCCGCGATCCTTGCCCCACTCCGTTTAACCGTATCGACAATCTCCCTAACGGATTGATCCAAGACACGATAATCAAACCCTCTAAGACGTACTCTTATTCTTCGATCCACATCCACGGTACTATCACCCTTTAGTATAAGAATAATCTCAAATTCCAAATCTCAAATGTCAGACTCTGAGGTCTGAGATTTGGAATTGATTAGTTTAAGCTACGATTTCGGTGACGACGCCGG
>CP070743.1:2108646-2114541 GCA_020348185.1 Nitrospirota bacterium | reverse complement strand
TGGCCCGGTCGCTCATGGTTAACGGTGCAAGGCCCGGTGGACAACTTAAACATTTTTGGGTGGCACTGTAACAGGCATCAATATTCCAGCCATCAACATCCACGGGCATTCCCCCAAGGGAGGTGACCGTATCCACAATTAAGAGGGCATTGTGGTTTCGACAAAGAGTTCCGATCTCCTCTAAAGGCTGATGAACGCCGGTTGACGTTTCCGCATGAACGAGTGCCACGGCTTTAACCGGACCGGAGTGTTTCAGGGAATGCTCGATTTGTCCGGAATCAATCCATTGTCCCCAGGGAACCTCGAGGCGAATGGTCTTGCCGCCACAACGTTCGACCATGGAAGCCAGTCTGGTACCAAAAATGCCATTGATGCCGACGATGACGGAATCCTCTGGTTCAACGAGATTGACGATCGCTGTTTCCATTGCGGCTGAGCCGGTTCCGGAAACCGCGATGGTGAAGCTATTCTGGGTGTGAAAGAGCCATCGAAGTGAGGCCTGGACTTCGTCCATGATTTGAAGAAATTCAGGGTCCAAATGCCCAAGAAGTGGGGTACCAATAGCCTTCAAGACACGAGGATGAATCATGCTCGGACCTGGACCTAATAAGAGGCGACGAGAGGGTTTAAGTTCAGTGAGAGGTTCCATGTGGAGGTCCAACATGCAAGATTCAAATTTTAATGTTCATTGTTTGATGTTCGCAACCCGGCGGGGAACCATGGTACTGTTCCACACCCTCTGATGATGACTCCTAACTCCTCTCAGGAACATACGACCCCACTTCCGGACCCTCCCAATCAACCTCCGACCGTTTCCATTTTTTTTACTGTCGTTTCAGCTATTTTTTTATTGGCCGGTATTGGGATGATCGTTTGGACCTATTCCTCATTGTCGCCCCTGGATCGCGTCGTGGCTCCAGAGCGTTCGTTGGAGCGATTGACCAGCAGGACTATGGAGTTGGAGCATGCCCTTACCCAGGTGGGCCAATGGGAGCAACTCCTGTTTCGCATTCTGACCGGAAATGAGGATGTGTTGATGAGGGCAATCATGGAATATCAAGAACTTGCAGAATTTTCGAACGATCCCTTGGTAGATCTTTATCTGGCAATATTGGAGGTTGAGGCCGGCAATCGGGAAAAAGTCGCCAAGCGTATTAATGCTTGGAAGAACCAGCTCGCCCCTCTTCCACTGTTTAGGGAATTCATTCATACCGCATATTACAGAGACACTATTTCTCCATCTGAAGTGGAAACGCTCCAAGCTCACTTAGCGGAAGAGTTGCCGGACAATTGGTTTTATGGTCGCTTGGCTATTCAAATTGCAAAAAAAGGGGGGGATACAAGTTTTGAATTATTGACGGAACAGCATCTTGAGGATCGTGGTCATCAAATGCTCTGGTCGAATCGGTTACTGATACTTATCGAAGTGAGTGGGAGTCTGATTGGTTTACTCTTAATCCTGGCGCTTATCAGGAAGACCGTTGGGCGACAATCTGAAAGGGTAAGGATAAACCGAGGGATGCTCCCTCCCCCCTGGTCAGGAAAGGATGGCTTCGCGGTTTTCGTGAGAGGTGGAGCCATCACAACCTTCTTGTTATTTTCCCTTTCATTTCTGGAACTCGACGGTCATGCGATGGTGTTAGTCAGCCTGACTATCCTATATGGCCCCATTCTGATATTGACGTATTTTCATTTACTTTTGCCAAAAGATGTCACCGTCGTCCACGCTTTCGGGTTGCGAGTGGCTCCAGGCAGAATTCACCGCATCTTGCCGGTGATATTCGTCTTATTCGCAGCTGGCCTAATTGGGGATTGGATGATCACGGTTGGTGTGGGGAGCAGCCATGGTTCGTATCATTGGACCGAATGGTTTGATCAGAGTCTGGTGTGGGGAACGCCGACTGATGTGGCGGTGACGTTGGTTGAGTATTCGATCATTGCGCCCATGTTTGAAGAAGTTATTTTTCGAGGCGTCTTGTTCGCAACATTTCGGCGTCGGTTCGGATGGGGGATTTCGGCCGTATTCAGTGCCCTCATTTTTTCGTTAGTGCATGGATATGGGCTCGTTGGACTACTTACGGTTTTTTGGAGCGGCGTCTTGTGGGCATGGGCCTATGAAAAAACGGGGAGCCTCTGGCCAGGGATGATTGCTCATGGGGTGAACAACCTTCTCGTTTCGCTGACGTTAGTGACATTATTTCGGTGAAGCCAAAAGCCATGAATCCTTTCGTTGCCCCTCAATATCATCCAATGCCTGATAGAGGTCAGGAAAACGAAAACGATACTTCAACCCCACCAGGATTTTGTGGTTAGAAAGTTGTTTGCCGGAATCCATGGCCTTGGAAAGAGGTGGGAGGATTACCCCCCACCGCTTACTGGCAGTCCTAAAAATCTCTGACCATCGTCGAGGATTGCCATCGCTGACAATATACACCTCTCCCTTCTTAGCCTTCTCCAACGCTATGAGGCAAATGCCCGCCACGTCTTTAATATGGATCAAATTCACGTACCGGTCCGTATATTTGACTTTTCCTTTTCGCATCCAATCAAGGACATGACGTCCTGGTCCGTACAAGCCGGCCAGTCGTAAAATAATGGCTCCGTGCCTTGCACGGAGATATTCTTCACTCTTCACCCTTGGAATGGTAAGGCGTGGTGGCGTTCCTTCATGCACCACCCTGTCGGGGTCTGGTCCGTACGCCGAGGTGCTTCCCAACAGGATAATCCGTCCACCGGCTTCGAGACGACTCTCAAGAAAATGAGTTACGGCCTCTTGGGGAATGGCGGGGAAACACCAGATCAAGTGTGCAGGATCAGGAATATTGCCCCACGTTTCCTTGCGAAGCAGATCGAATTCAATACGGTGCGATGAGTGGATGGGAAGAAGATGAGCGGCCGGAGCCCGGCTGGTCGCGAGGGTATCCCACCCCTGTGCCCTGGCCAGTGGATAAAGAAAACGGCCGGTATATCCGGCTCCCAGGATAACAAGTGGATGTGAGCGGGGATCGGTCAATGCCATAGTGCGGGAAAGAATCTGTCTTGAGAGAAATATCGGATCTCGAACAAAGAATGTCGAATGACGAAGTGTAAGGAGTAATACGTCAAGCTAGGGAAACGTCTTCACGCCTGTCGGGATTGTTTCCCCATATGGGAGAAGCGGTAAAACATTTTTCCGGGTTTTCTTCGTTATTCATTATTTCCCTGTTCGCTATTCGATATTTTCATTTTTTCGATGAACAGGATAACGAGGTGCCAGAACGACCCCTATACGATCCTCTCCGACCGATCAGAGATGTAGTATTGCGCGTAGCGAATGTAGTTGAGTGCTGACTCTTTAATCCATTCCAGTTCATCATCCGTCAGTGATCGCCTGACTCGAGCCGGAGTCCCGTGAATAAGGCTTTTGGGTGGGACATGCATCCGCTCTGTGACTAAGGCTCCGGCTCCGACAATGCAATCCTCTTCAATGACCGCACCATCCATAATCACCGCCCCCATGCCAATCAATACACGATCCTTAATCGTGCAACCATGCAACACAGCATGATGGCCGACGGTGATATCATCCCCAAGAGTTAAAGGATAGGTATCATTCGTCACATGCAGCAGGCACAGATCCTGAACGTTAGTTCGGTGCCCTATATGTATGTAATTAACATCACCTCGGAGCACGGCATTGAACCACACGCTCGATTCAGAGCCAATTACCACATCGCCTATCACCGCGGCCGTTTCTTCGATAAAGGCGCTTGTCGCTATGGTCGGAATAATGCCCCGAAATGCTCTTAACATATTGTTCAATGCCTAGGCGTAAGGTCCCACCGAAATCCTTACACGGAATCATGGCTGGCCAATGACCAGATTGCTCCCTCTTTTGGTTCTTATCCCTGCAACTTGAAACTAGAATTCCGTAACATATCTTGTTACGGCCTCACCAACACGGCTGCGACCACCAAGGCCGTCAGTGCGGCGATCACTGCCACATACACGGTCACGCTTCGGTCGCTGAGCCAGGCAGTCTGCCAATCTTGGGGATACAGAGCCTTGCCCACCAGAAACAGCCCCTCATCATAGAGCCCTAACACCCGTTCCATTTCAATTAGCGTTTTTTTGGCAATTCGATGACGATCACGTTGTTGCAAAATCAAATAGACGAATATGGCCGAAAACAGAGCAATCCCCGTAATTGCGAAGAGCCTCGTGGTGAAGTGGGTAGCATGAGATGGCGGGACGGCCATAATGGTCACCAGCAGCAACATGGCAGCCGTCAATTGATCCATGAAACGCACTAGCAAACGCTGTGAGCCGCATCATTTGCTCTCGTCGGCGAAACACTTCTTCCTTGTACCAAGGATATAGTACCCGAAGAACCTCCAATTGTTCTTCGCGAAGCGCTACTCCGTTTTCCATATCAGCCCTTTTGGTTCCCGGCTTGGTATTGCGTCTCCGTGGTAAGATGGGTTTTCATCCACTCTCCGAGAAGGGTCGTCATCTTTCTAAAGTCTTCAGGCTTGCCAAAGTAATGATTGGCTCCTTGGAGGATACAGAGTTTTTTTTCAGTCGCTAGGGCGCCGACCAAACGCTGAATTTGATGGAGAGGAATGAGTTCATCTTGATCACCATGAACGATCAGAGTTGGCGAGATAATGGTTTCGGCTGACTGGTACGCATCATACTTCAAGCAATCTTCATAGAAATCATAGCGCAACGCAATGGGTTTGTCTCCACCCGTGACATTAGGAATCTCACCGGTATCCTTCCAGTGCCCCATGGCCGCAACGCCGAATTCCAACCGAAGCAGCTCTGGAAAATCAAGAACGGGGCATTTGAGCCCAAGAGCCAAAAGATGGGGATGTCGGCCGGCGACCAATAGGGAGATTAACCCGCCAAAACTCGAACCGATCAGACCTATACGTTGATAGCCTTGACAGGTAATGAAGGCCAAAGCCCGTTCAAGTTGATCGCAGCATCGCCCGAGGGTGATATCAGCAAAAGCTCCACCTGATTCTCCCATTCCAAACCAATCGAACCCAAACGTGCTAATTCCTTGGGGCACCAAGAGTTCAGTGAGACGTCGATTGGTATTACTCTGTTTCGTGGAAAGAAAGCCGTGACAGAGGAGCACGATTCCCTCAGCCCTGTCGGGCGGTTCCGTTAAGATAGCCGCCACGAGGTGGCCATCAGAATCCTGAAAGGAAAGGGCTTGCTGGGTAATCTCCATCCTGAAGATTATAGGGGTGGGTTTTGCCATGTTTCAACAAATACCTCGAGGCCATTTCCCCCCGGTTCTCCAGTCAAAAAGTCAAGTTCCAGCTCCTTGCGATGCGACACCCTAAAGGTTGAACAGTTCATTATTAGACGTTTTATTTGGTCAGATTCTATCTCCTCGGGGTTCCTTGAGACTATGTGGAAGGATACTCCTTTTTTCTTGCAGGGCAAGGTCTCACGTCATGGGCTGTAAAGGCCGTATTATTGTCTTAAGTCACGCAGCGACCCATTTCAAGGCATCAGATAACCCTCACCCTATGATAGGGCATTCAGCTGACGTTTTCGAACAATCATCCTCACTCCATGCATTGGCCTCAAAGTGACGGAAGTAAGGGGGGCAATGGGATGATTGGATAGGAGGGACAATTGAAATCGTTGTGCAATGGTGGCCAGAAGTAAAATGGCTTCGGTCATGGCAAAGGCCTTTCCTATACACAGTCGTCTTCCACCGCCAAAGGGGAAGTATGCATAGGCTGGTAAGCTTTTTATAAAACTTTCGGTCCAGCGCTCCGGTTCGAAGGCTTCCGGATTAGTGAAAAAACGGGGGTCGCGATGTACTACCCATTGGCTCATGAGAATAGTGGAGCCTGTGGGAATCAAATACCCTCCAAGTTCATACGGTTGAAT
>CP070743.1:2103914-2108546 GCA_020348185.1 Nitrospirota bacterium | reverse complement strand
ATGGCAGAAAAAGAATTAGTTTAACCCCTGGTCAGACGGTGCGTGGCGTATGGAGCGGTGCTTCGCGTATGGAAAGGCTCTAGGCAACTTTTTTGCAATCGTCTATGCCTCATCCAGCAACTGATACATCTAAAAATGATTTAATTCTGAAACATTCGGTCGGCAGGAAAAGCAAGAACAAAAAAGAAACCCTATACATTATATCTTAATCACCAATGACATTAGTTTAACCAATAAACCTTACCTTGCCAAGGCGAATAAATCTATTTCAACCCAGTTGCTTTTCAGAAGTTCTGGAAAAAAAGATTGCCTTCGATCAAGGGGATCCGATGACGTTAGCCAATGCTGTCAAAAGGACTGCAAACCTTGGTCTTTCCTTATCTAGATGTTTTCGCAATGTGTATACAGTGGGTTTTCCCTCAATATCCCCACACAACGTTTGCAACCTGTGGAACATGTTGTTTCTGTTGTTGAAAATTCAACTCTTCTTGCTTTCTAAATCTGCAGGACCCTGCGCCACATGCTCGTAATCAGGTAAGGGTTGTGGCAGGTGATCCTGAATGAGCCCGGTTGTTACATCGAGGGTATGGGGCATAACTCGCACCGCCACTCCAGTGGACTGGCAATCGATAATAATTTCGTTAAGTCTCCCCTGTTCCGCTGATGGAATGGTGACTAAAATTTCTTCAATGTTGTATTTTCGAACAACGCCATCCAGTTGCTTCCTGGTTCCAAGAATTGGAAGGCCATGAATTCGACGACCGATCTTCTGGATGTTGTCATCAATAAAACCAACTGGGACATACCCAAGATTAGAATTGTTCTTGATTTCCCTTAGGGCAATCTCACCAGCATCTCCAGCCCCCATAATGAGTAAGCGTTTACCACTAGCCTTAACCAATGATTCCAAGGATTCTTTGATGACTCGAATAGCCAGGCGAACACCACTGACGCTCAATAACAACACCATCCAATCGATGACGAACACCGCTCGAGAATAACCCTCAAATCGAAAAATCATCGTCATAACAACCACACTGAGGACTGTGCTCACCGTCACGGCCTTAGCCACATTGATGAGATCCTGAAGGCCTACATATCGCCAAATTCCTCGATAAAGGCCAAAGTAGAAAAATATCCCCAACTTTATGGGAATCAGGATGGGCAAGGACTGAGCAATAAGACCTATATACGCCGATGGGAGCCCATCAAACCGAATCGCAAAGGCCACGGTGAACGAAAGGGCAATCAGGACGCAATCAATGAGGACTTCGGCAAGTCGTTTCTTTTCCATCAAAAATAGGTTGAGGACAAAATTGCGTGATCCTTGAATGAATCCGCCGGCCTTTTCCCCATAGGAGACCACTCCACTGAGAAAAACCCCGAAGTACCAGAACACAATGACAATTAAAGTAGTGAGGACTGAGGGATAGAACCAACCAAATTGTAGGCCCATCAAGGCAATTCCGCCACAGACCAGACTCATCATATAAAAGAGGAGCACCGTGGTCCTCTCAGAAAGGCCAAAAGTCACAAGTCGGTGAGAGGAATGATCCTTTCCGCCCTGCGAAATGGCCCTGCGATTCACCAATCTCATGAGAGAGACAAAGACGGTATCGAAAATGGGAACGGCCAAAACTAATACCGGAATGAGCATGGCAAAGAATACATTGGTCATGTTCTCCCAATTTCCTGTTATAGCTAATGTCGAGAGGGTGAACCCGAGAAACAAGCTTCCCGAATCACCCATGAAAATTTTTGCAGGGTAGAAATTAAACCACAGAAAACCAAGAGTCGCTCCGCAAAGGCCCGCTGCAGCCAAAGCCATCAAAACATTTCCTGTGATGGTCCCAGCTAAAAAAAGGCAAAAGGCCGCAATGCAGGCTGTACCGGCTGAGAGCCCATCCATATTGTCCAACAGATTGAACGCATTCGTGACACCGACTATCCAAAATAGTGTCAGGAAAATGCCGAGAATCGGAAATGCCGAAGGCCCCAGAAGCACGCCATTCGCTATCACCACACAGCCAGCCACGATCTGTCCCAGAAGTTTCGAATACGGTTTTAAATGAATAAAATCATCTATCAGACCAACCCCAAAGATAAGCGTTGCCCCTAACAGTAGGACCCCAAGATGAGGATAATCCGGAACGAAAAAGACTAATGGTACGGAGTACGACAGGAAAATCCCGACACCCCCGAGAAGAGCGGTTGGCGATTTATGCCAACGGTCTTCTTTCGGTTGAGCAACATACCCGAAACGAAAAGCCAGAGACCTCACCCCCGGAGTCAAAACTAAGACAAGAAGTAATGATGAGCAGAACGTAATGACTTCTGGTCTCATTCGACGCTCGATCCTCTTGCTTTAATATCTTCGACGACCTTTTCAATAATTCCCCGCACATCTATGGTAGATGTATACCCGATGAGCGCGTGAACCTTTTCAAGAGCCGGGACGCGACGATTCATATCTTCGAAACCTTGTTCATAGGCTTGTTCATAAGGAATAAAAGCCACTTCGGAGTTTGATCCAGTCATCTCTTTGACCAAAAACGCTAAGTCTCGAATTGAAATCTCGTTGGTACTACCGATATTAAATATCTCACCGACCGCTTCCGAAGTCACAGCAAGTTGGATCAAGGCATGTACCACATCGCCAACCCAGGTAAAACATCGACTTTGGTTCCCCTCGCCATAGACAGTGAGAGGTTGACCCCCTAAGGCCTGACTCACAAATCGAGGCACAACCATGCCATACCGTCCTGTCTGCCTAGGGCCAACGGTATTGAACAGGCGTACGATGACGGTCGGACACCTCTTTTCTTTCCAATAGGCCAATGCTAAGTACTCATCCAAAGCTTTGGAACAGGCATAACTCCATCGGCCCTTATCTGTGGCCCCTAAAACCAGGTCGGCGTCTTCGCGAAAAGGGAAAGAGGTGGATTTCCCATATACTTCACTGGTTGAGGCCAGGACCACGGTTTTCTTTTTCCGATTGGCCAACTCCAACACCGTTTCGGTGCCCTTCACATTGGTCTCAATGGTTCGCACAGGGCTTTCCACGATCAGCTTGACCCCAACAGCGGCCGCGAGATGAAAAACAATATCAGCTCGATCGATGAGCTCGGCCAATAAAAAACGATTTAAAATGGTATCGAAAAAATAATGGAAGCGTGGATTGGACTGATGATGCTCAATATTTTCTACGCTTCCCGTCGAGAGATCATCAATGATGAACACTTCATCGCCACGATTGATGAGGACATCCACTAAATGAGAGCCGATAAATCCTGCACCGCCGGTGATTAAGATTTTCATAGCGTTCCTTATCCTATGATGGTTTGAGCGGAAAAAAATGATCCGATTGTATGGCCCAGGGACCCTGTCACCGAATGGCTTTGATTGAGCGTCCGTTTCACCCAATCCGGACAAGACTCCCAACTTTAAGCTTTAATCATAGCATTCAAGAATATCATCAATGACCAATTGTTCATTAAACTTTTTGACCACTCTTTCTCGCCCAGCTTTTCCCATACTCGACCTCAGGCCTGGGCTCTCAATCATACGAATCATGGCAGAGGCCAAAGCCTGAGGATTTTTGACCGGAACCAAAATTCCACTTTTTTCTTGCTCGACCACATCTCGGCAACCTACGGTATCAGTGGCGATGATCGGTTTTCCCATCGCTGAAGCTTCCAAAAGAGCACGCGGCATTCCTTCTCGGTAATACGTGGGCAGAACTACCACATCGGCCTTCGCCACAATAGGGCGAACATCTGAAACTTCCCCCAACCATGTAATAATGTTCTCGGCTTCCCACTGATCAAGAACCTCCTGAGGTACTACATTGGGGTTCCGCTCATCTCGCATTCCCAACAGTTGAAATTGAGTGGTCGGAAAAGTCTGTTTTACCAAACGAGCCGCCTGAACAAAATCGTAAACGCCCTTTTCCCAGAGTAATCGAGCCGACAATAAGAATGTCACTGATCCGTTTGGAGAAGTTTCCACCGCAGAGTGTGGTTTGAACACCTCGCAGTTAACCCCCGGGCCAGACACCACAATGGCCTTTTCGGGTTTGATAAGGCCTCTGGCAATAAAATGATCATAGTCATCCCTATTTAGGAAAAAAGTCAGGTGAGACAGGCTCATTGCCAGTCGGTATTGTAGCTCAACAACTGCCCGAAGCCACCGTTTCTGGCCATCTCCAAAGACCGTTCCCAATCCTTCAATTGAATTCACAATTTTAGGGACACCAGCCAGCCATGCAGCCACACTTCCATACACAACCGGCCGGATCGTAAAATGATGTACGACATCTGGACGTTCGCGGCGATACCACCGAAAAAGTGTCCACAGAAGTAACCAATCGGACCAAGGGTCAATTGGCCTTAGGCTGACAGGTAAAGGAACGAATGCGATTCCTAAGTGTTTGAGCTTGCCTTCAAACCCATCACCACCTGCCCCACCCCCAAGAACGACATCGCCTCTTTTTTTCAGCGCCCGTATTAAACCAGCTCGAAAGTTAAACAGGGTCCAGGCGCATCGGGAGACAAGGATGACTTTAGTGGGCTTTAATTTGTCCATGCACCATCATCCTGAATGAATAATTCTTTGACGGAGCGAATTTACCGC
>CP070743.1:2099872-2103814 GCA_020348185.1 Nitrospirota bacterium | reverse complement strand
GGGCAGAAACACTATTCCCCTTATGCGGGGCGCAATTTTCCGACTCAACTGCTCTGGGGCGACACTCACTTGCATACTGGCATGTCCATGGATGCAGGCGCGTTTGGGGCACGGCTTAGTCCCGAGGATGCCTACCGCTTCGCACGAGGCGAGGAGCTCACTTCTTCAACCGGCCAACAGGTCAAACTGTCAAGGCCCCTAGACTTTCTGGTTGTTGCCGACCATTCCGACAACATGGGCTTTTTCCCCCGCCTCTTTGCAGGCGAACCCTCTTTGCTTGCCGATCCAACTGGTAAAAGATGGTATGACATGATCCAAGCCGGAGGACAGGAAGGCGTGAAGGCTGCTGTTGAGATCATTGTGGCGTTCAGCACGAACAAGTTCCCGCCGGCCCTGGCCTCGCTTCCAGGGAGCCCGGCTTATCGCTCCGCCTGGGAGGAAACGATCCAGGCAGCTGAAAAATACAATAACCCCGGTCGGTTTACCGCGTTCATCGGATACGAGTGGACGTCCAATACTATGGGGAACAATCTTCACCGGGTTGTCATCTTCCGTGACGGCGCCGATAAAGCGGGGCGTGTCGAGCCCTACACCGCACTGAAACCGCTGGGGAGCGACAATCCGCGCGATCTCTGGAAATGGCTGCAGAACTATGAGGACAAAACCGGTGGTCAAATTCTTGCCATTGCCCACAATGGCAACCTCAGCAATGGCATCATGTTCCCGCTTGTCGAATCATTTACCAACAAGCCGATTGACTTGGAGTACGCTCAAACACGGGCAAGGTGGGAACCGCTCTATGAAGCGACCCAGATCAAGGGTGATGGAGAAACCCATCCTTTCCTCTCTCCCAACGATGAGTTCGCCGATTACGAGACCTGGGACAAAGGCAACCTTGACCTGAGCGTCCCTAAAGAGAAAGACATGCTTCAGTACGAATACGCCCGGACGGCCTTGCAGCTCGGGTTGCAAATTGAGCAGAAACTCGGAGTCAATCCATACAAGTTTGGCATGATCGGGTCCACCGATAGTCATACTGGGTTGGCCACCGCGGAAGAAGAGAACTTTTTCGGGAAACACTCCGGGGCTGAACCCAATCCCGAGCGGTGGGCACATCCAATGGCGAAAATCGGCGATAGGCAGTACGAAGGCTGGTCCATGGTCTCTTCGGGCTATGCCGCCGTGTGGGCAACGGAGAATACAAGACAAGCCATCTTTGATGCGATGAAGCGAAAAGAGACCTATGCGACCACCGGTTCACGCATGCTTGTCCGATTTTTTGGAGGATGGGACTTTACCCCGGCTGATGCGCAAAATCGCCTGCCCGGCGCATTAGGCTACTTCAAAGGGGTTCCGATGGGAGGCGACTTGCGCCCGGCACCAGCCGGTAAATCGCCAACATTTCTCGTTGCCGCATTGAAGGATCCACTTTCCGGCAATCTGGACCGCATCCAAATCATCAAGGGCTGGCTCGATAACAAGGGCCAACGTCACGAAAAAGTTTACAATGTGGCTTGGGGTGATTCAGACCAGCGTCAACCCGACAGTGATGGCAAAATTCCTCCGGTTGGCAATACGGTCGATGTGGCAAAGGCTACCTGGACCAACACCATCGGAGATTCTGAACTTATTACCGTCTGGACCGATCCTGATTTCGATGCCAAACAACCGGCGTTCTATTATGCCCGTGTGATTGAAATTCCCACACCCCGCTGGACTGCGTATGAAGCCAAACGCTATGGGGTGACAATGCCACCGGAAGTCCCGATGGTCACTCAGGAACGAGCCTACACTTCTCCGATTTGGTACAAACCTTAAGGGAAGATTTCAGATCTCAAATCTCAGATTTCAAATCATATCCAGTGCTCTTGTCAAAACCTATTCGCGATCCGTTGTACCATTTAAAGGATGGCCATCTGAATGTCGCACTTTGAAAGCGCTCTTTCAAAATACTTTCCCAATTCCATGCCTCAAGATGAATTTGTTAGGCATTCGTATGAGGCTTTGCAGGCTCAAGGATTTCGGGCACAGAATACTATTGCGTTTGTGAGTGTCTGTCGGGACGAGCTGACTCTTCCGCTCGTAGAAGATATCAAAAAGACCTGGGGTGAGGCCTTTATCTTTTCGAGCTTGGCTGGAATGCTCTTTCTCGGGAAGACAGGATTTCTGGCAGCTCAGCATCATGCCCCGAACGAAGAGGGGCGGGAACGTCACGTGTACTTTGCCTTCCCACACATCGCCCTCGATTTCCAAGGCCAAATCGGCTCCTCCACACGCCCCGGCCGTCTCCTATCTTCCCAAGCCTGTGGAGCGTTGCATGGGTTTCAAAAGGAACTCGCGAGTCGGACCGTGAATCTTTGTCTCGACCCTGATGACCTCGAACAGAGCCTTTTGAAACAACATCTTTTCCGCAAAATTCCATATGGTGACGTGCCTGACCTTCTTGTTCTCACAAAAATCGCGCAGATCGTCATTCTTGAAGAACTCGAGCGGATGATCAATTTAACCGTCAATCAGAAACAGACTGATTATGCCGTGCTCACCGGGATCCAAATCCATGGCCCTGAAGAAAAGGATTTCATCTGGCCGTGCGAAGTTTATTGGGTGAACACAGGAAATCGAAAAATATTGTCGCTGCATACCTAAATCTAATGCCAATACTCTTCAAGAAACTCCTACGCGATCCGCTGTTTCATTTTCTGGCTATCGGGGGCATGGTGTTCGCTTTATTCTCCTGGTTGGGAGAACCCGAGTCTGGGGACTCTCGGGTCATCCGATTGACAACCGGAGAAGTCGAAGCGATGCAGAAGTTTTGGGGGAAAACTCACTTCCGCTTGCCGACGGATGCCGAGCTTGAAGGGTTGATCGACCATCGCATTAGAGAAGAAGTCCTTTCTCGGGAGGCATTGGCTATGGGAATGTCCCAAGGTGATCCGCTGATACGACGGAGACTCGCACAGAAGATGGAGTTCCTGAGTGAAGGGTTGATGGATCCTGGGGAACCCAGCGAGGCTGACTTGCGAGCGTATGCGGAGGCCAATCCCGAACGATTTCAAGAACCCGCCAAAATCAGTTTTGAGCATATCTACCTGAATCCGGAACGTCGTGGGAAGAATTTGGAACGGGATGCCCGGGCGTTATTGGTTTCTATGAAGAACAGCCATAAGTCTAAAAACGTCAGCCCTGCTGGTGACCCAATATTACTCAATTCGCATTTCGCCCATATCACCCCCACATCACTTGCCGGCTTTTTCGGTGAAGAATTTGCGCAAGCGGCCATGGAGCTTCCTTTGGGAGAATGGCAGGGGCCGGTCCGCTCGGGCTACGGCTTGCATCTTGTCTACGTCCAGGAACGAACAGAAGCCCGCATGCCTGAATTCAAGGCCATTCGCAACAAGGTCAGAGAGGCGTTGATGGAGAAACGGCGCCATGATGCGGTCAACTCCTTGTATGAAACTCTGAGAGAGGGTTATCACATTGTTGTGGAACGGCCAATGTCTCACGATTCTTTACGTTCATCTCAAGGCCAATAAGGATGAGAACGTTTCTACTGCCAATATTCTTCACACTGACCGTTACCCTTGTCCCTCAGTGGTTGGGGAATGTTTCCGCTCATGAATTCCGTCCGGGGTTTCTGTCTCTGACTGAAACCACTCCTCATACGTATTCTGTGCTGTGGAAGGTTCCGATGCGCGGGATGAAGCGACTCAGCCTCGAGCCCTTGTTGCCAGAAGATTGTCGGGTTACCGGGCCAATCAGCAAGTTGGAAGATGGCGTGGCTTCCACCCGACGTTGGACCGTTCAGTGCAGTGAGGGATTGGCTGGACGGGAAATTGCCATTAGCGGCTTGTCCTCCACGTTTACTGACGTCCTCGTCCGGATTGTAGAGTTGAATGGCTCGAGTCACTCCGTGCGTCTGACTCCATCAACCCCCCGGACTCG
>CP070743.1:2091424-2099772 GCA_020348185.1 Nitrospirota bacterium | reverse complement strand
AGCTCCCATCACATGTTCACGAATTCCGAAATGTAGGTTTCTTCCTGAATAGGAGTCCGAGAAAAATGAACCGGCGCCGTCAAACGTTAGACGGGTTTTAACGGACGGACCCAAATCAGCCGACCCACCAATTAACCAGGGAATATGGCGAGCCACCATGTTGAGGACCTTACCCGATGCATTGCGACTAGCCAGACCTTTTGCATCAGCTGGAAAACTCATTAATTCTTTATCCCACCCTACTGGGAGTTGGCGATGCTGCATCTTGTACAGATTGTCACCCAGCTCGGGGTACTTGGTTCTGTATTCTTCAAATTGGGCAAACCAGGCCTTGCGCAACGTCATTCCTCTTTCTCCAATTCCGGCTTTGAAATGATGTGTCACCTCATCGGGTACCACAAATTTGGCATCTTCCGGCCACCCATACCTGTGCTTGGTCAGCCGGATTTCCTCTTCGCCCAACGGTTCACCATGGGCGGCGCTCGTATCTTGTTTGTGGGGTGCTCCATAAGCAATATGGCTGTCCACGATAATCAGGGTCGGGCGGTCTTGCGTGGCCTGGAAAGTCTCAATGGCACGTGAGAGCATGTCTAAATCATTGGCGTCTCCCACCCGAGTGACGTTCCATCCGTATCCGATGAAGCGCGTTGCGACGTCATCGCTGGCAGCTAATTCGGTGGAGCCCTCGATCGTGATCTTGTTGTTATCGTAGATCCAGCATAGGTGTGAAAGCTTGAGGTGGCCGGCTAACGACGCCGCCTCATGAGAGACTCCCTCCATCATGTCTCCGTCGCCACAAAGCGCATAAACATTGTAATTGAATAATTCAAAGCCAGGGCGGTTGAAATAGGAAGCCATCCATCGCTCGGCAATGGCCATTCCGACGCTTGATCCGATCCCTTGGCCCAATGGCCCGGTTGTCATTTCTACACCGGAAGTCCACCGATATTCCGGATGGCCAGGACATTTGCTCTCGAGCTGCCGGAATGACTTGATATCCTCAAGCGTCACCGAGAGTTCGCCCAGCTTCTCGTATTTGGTGTTGACACTTTTCACCCCACAAAGGTGCAAGAGGGAGTAGAGCAACATCGACGCATGTCCAATGGACAACACGAAACGATCCCGGTTGGGCCAAATGGGATCTTCCGGATCGTAACGTAAGAAACGGTTCCAGAGACAATACGCAACGGGAGCCATCGCCATGGGTGTCCCCGGATGTCCCGAATTCGCTTGCTGGACTGCATCCATGGACAATGTGCGAATCGTGTTGATGCAGAGCTGGTCTATGTTCACCTGCTGGCTGTCTTGCATATCGGGAACCTTTCTTGGTGAAACTGAAAGTTTTAACTGCCAATTGGTGTAAGGATCCAAAAGGTCAAAGAGGCCAGAAGCCTCCTAAAGACGACCTCTTCGACTTTTAGACTTTTTCGACCCCTTGGACCTCACTTGTTCTTAAACATTATCCGATTCAGTTGTAGTTCCTCTACGACCTTTCCCTCCACGTTTTCCCCATTGCCAACCACTGATTTCGGGCATATCATCGCCATATTTGGCGATGTACTGTTTGTGCTCGAGGAGTTTATCGCGTATGGCTTGTTTGGCGTACGCCGCCCGGGATTCCAGTTTCGGTACGCGGTCGATCACATCGTCAACGAGATGAAATCGATCGATGTCATTGAGTACGCACATGTCGAACGGTGTTGTGGTTGTGCCCTCTTCCTTGTACCCACGGACATGCAGATTCCTATGATTGGACCGGCGGTAGGTCAGCCGGTGAATCAGCCATGGATAACCATGAAATGCAAATATAATGGGTTTATCCTTGGTAAAGAGGGCGTCAAAATCATGATCGCTCAGACCATGCGGATGTTCGCTTGGAGGCTGGAGTTTCATAAGGTTGACCACATTGATCACCCGGACCTTGACTTCTGGAACATAGGTGCGGAGAAGATCAACGGCGGCAAGTGTTTCAAGCGTGGGGCTATCACCACAACAGACCATGACCACGTCCGGTTCACCCCCCCGGTCGTTGCTTGCCCATTCCCAAATCCCTAATCCAGCGCTGCAATGTTTAATAGCCTGGTCCATGGTGAGCCATTGAGGAGATGGTTGTTTTCCTGCCACGACGACGTTGACGTAGTTCCGACTTCGAAGGCAGTGGTTTGTGACTGTGAGCAGACAGTTCGCGTCCGGCGGTAAATAGACCCGAACGACCTCCGCTTTTTTGTTGACCACGTGATCAATAAATCCAGGATCCTGATGGCTGAACCCATTGTGGTCTTGTCGCCAGACATGGGAGGAGAGGAGATAATTGAGGGAGGCGATTGGAAAACGCCAAGGAATATGGTTACACACTTTGAGCCACTTCGCGTGCTGGTTGAACATGGAATCGATAATATGAATGAAGGCCTCGTAGCAGGAGAAAAACCCATGTCGTCCGGTGAGCAAGTAGCCTTCCAGCCAGCCCTGGCACTGGTGCTCACTCAACATCTCCATGACTCGACCGTCAGGGGAAAGGTGGTCGTCGTAGGGGTAGGTGTCGGCAACCCACGTACGGTTGGTCACTTCCAAGGCATCCTGCCAACGGTTGGAATTGTTTTCATCCGGACTAAAAAGGCGGAAATTTTTTTCTGCCATATTGAGTTTCATGACGTCCCGAAGAAACTTGCCCATAACTCGGGTGGATTCAGCCGTGACCGATCCAGGGGAAGCCACCTTCACCGCATAATCGCGGAAATCCGGCATGCGGAGATCCTTGAGCAACAGGCCGCCGTTGGTATGCGGATTGGCACTCATCCGCCGGTCGCCCTTGGGAGGGAGGTCTGCCAATTCGGATTTCAGTTGGCCAGTTTTGTCAAACAGCTCCGTTGGCCGGTAACTCTTCATCCATTTCTCGAGGATTCGCACATGGCCGGGTTTTTCGTGCATTTCGCCCATAGGGACCTGATGGGAGCGCCAGTACCCTTCCGTCCGCTTTCCGTCAATTTCTTTTGGACAAGTCCACCCCTTGGGAGTGCGGAGAATGATCATGGGCCATTGTGGCCGCACCTTGCCTTTATTCTTTCGTGCCTCCGTTTTAATGGCCTGAATTTTTTTGGTGATTTTATCAAGCGTGTCAGCCATGAGTTGGTGCATCTTCGTGGGCTCCTCGCCTTCGACGAAATAGGGGGTATAGCCATAGCCGCGGAAGAGGTGATCCAGCTCTTCGTGGCTGATCCTGGCCAGCACGCAGGGGTTGGCAATCTTGTACCCATTGAGGTGAAGAATAGGCAGCACCACTCCGTCCTTCTCCGGATTGAGAAATTTGTTGGAATGCCAACTGGTTGCCAAAGGGCCGGTTTCCGCCTCCCCATCACCGATCACGCAAGCCACAATTAAATTCGGATTGTCGAACGCCGCCCCATACGCGTGTGAGAGGGCGTAACCTAATTCTCCTCCTTCATGAATTGAGCCAGGAGTTTCCGGAGCCACGTGACTTGGGATGCCACCCGGAAATGAAAATTGTGTAAAGAGACGTTTCATCCCTTCCTCATCCTGCGGAATATTGTGATAGACCTCGCTGTAAGTTCCCTCAAGGTAGGCATTGGCAACCAAGCCTGGTCCACCGTGCCCCGGACCGGTGATATAAATCATATCGAGGTCATGCTTTTTAATAATGCGATTCAGATGAACGTACAGAAAGTTCAATCCCGGGGTCGTTCCCCAGTGCCCCAGCAGCCGTGGCTTAATATGTTCCTTTTTCAACGGCTTTTTCAATAAGGGGTTGTCATAGAGATAAATCTGACCAACGGAAAGGTAATTCGCCGCTCGCCAGTACGAATCAATGAGCTCCAGTTCCTTTTTTGATAAGGGATTAGCCATGCAGTTCTCCTATTAATAAAAAAGGTCGAAAAAGTGTAAAAGGTCCCAAAGTCAAAAAGGTCCAGTCATCAAGAGGGTCGAATTGCCTAAAAGGTTAAAGCGTCTAAACGGTCAAAAGTGTAGAAAGACCTCTCTTATGACCTCTTTGACCCCTTCGACTTTGTGGCCCCTTTAGACATCTTAGCTCTTCGACCCATTTGACCCGTTGTTCTTAAGTCAGGCATCTCACAGTCTCTTTCGCAATCCAGGTTTCTTCATCTGCTGCGACCACGTAGGCCTTCACAAGGGCCCCATCTTGGCTGATCTCGGAGGCAGTTCCCTCGGACAGTCCCACGCATGCACGATTACGATCAGGATCCAACCGTAATCCGCACCATTCCATTCCCTCACACACACGGGCTCGAATGTCAGGTGAGGCTTCGCCAATTCCACCTCCAAACACAACGGCATCTGAACCTCCAAGCACCGACAGGTACGCCCCGATGTATTTGCGAATTCTGTAACAGAACAAATTAATGGCCAGCTGAGCGCGCTCGTCGTGCTCCTGCGTGGCGGCAGAGAGAAGTTCCCGCATGTCGTTGGTTCGGCCAGAGAGTCCCAGAAGTCCTGATTCTTCGTTCAGCCACCGCTCGACCTTGGCGGCATCAACACCTTCTCTTTCAGAGAGAAAGCTCACCAGGGACGGATCAACATCTCCCGAGCGGGTACCCATCACAAGGCCTTCCAAAGGGGTAAAGCCCATTGAGGTCTCAATGGATTTGCCTCCGGCTATAGCGGTGATCGAGCAACCATTGCCGAGTTGCAGAGTAATCAGTCTTGTGTCCTCGAGACGCTTTCCCGTGAATGCCGAATAGCCGGTAGATAGTGAAGCATGAGCAATTCCGTGAAAACCATATCGACGGATGCGATACCGGGATATCAATTCATGAGGGAGTGCGTAGGTTTTAGCAACAGGTGGCATGTTTTGATGAAAAGCCGTATCAAACACGGCGACCATTGGAATCTTTTCGCCCAGTACTTTCCTGGCCCCTCGAATCCCTTCCAGACATGCAGGGTTGTGTAAAGGAGCAAGTTCGCTCAACCCGTCGATTTCTTTCTCAATGGCCTCATTAATGACAACTGGTGAAGAGAATCGCTCTCCTCCATGGACAACCCGATGGCCCACAGCGTCCACCTTAAGCGGTCCGGTTGTTTGACTTCGTTCCTTCAACTCTTTTTCCAAGGCGTCAAATGCCCATTGAATGGCATGGCCATGATCCGGAATGGATTCATCGGTGACAGGTCTTGTATCCCCTTTCGTCTGTAATTCAAGGGTCCCAGTTCCCCCGATTCCCTTGACCGCACCATTGACCAGGATTTGCACAACGTCTTGTTTCTCCGGATCCACATCTAGGAGACGAAACTTCAAAGAAGAACTGCCACAATTGAGTACCAGAAGGCGCATGTCAAAGTGGGTAAGCGACGACAGGTTATTCTTGAAATCCCCATTCAGCAGAAAGCTTAAGAACCTACAACAAGGGGCCGTGTGGCAATAGGATCCTCAGGTGTGAGCCGAATTTCCTCATCATCATGAACAATCGTCAACCCATCACCTTCTTTTAGGGAATACCTTGCGACACGCTCATCAGAATCAATTTCCACCTGGAGAAATTGACCTCTGACGGTCAAAGGAATCCGTAATTTCCCCGTTGCATTCGCGGGCCTCCGGGGCCGAAATGATAATAACCCATTATAATCTCGCATTCCCGCCGCGCCATAGACCATCATCATCCAGGTGCCACCCATGGAAGCAATGTGGCAACCATCCTTCACGTTGCCCCCCACGTCAGCCAGATCCATCAGTAATGCTGTGAGGGCATATTGAATCGCTTTCTCAGGATTCCCAATTTCGGCGGCGATGATGCTTTGAATACAAGAGGAAAGAGAAGAATCTCCGGTCGTGAGCGGATCATAAAATTCAAAATTGGCTTTCTTTTGCTCTAACGAAAAATCATTTCCCAAGAGAAACATGGCTAGGATTACGTCAGCCTGTTTGATCACCTGGTGGCGGTAAATGGTCAGTGGGTGGAAGGACAACAGTAACGGGTATTTATCTGCGGGGGTATTTTCAAAGTCCCACGGTTCCTTATTCAAGAAACTCTCATCCTGCGGATTAATTCCCAGCTTTTCATCAAAAGGAACATACATCTTCTCGGCCGCTTCCTTCCAATGAGTTACTTCAGCCAGATCCAACTCGGTTTTCTTTTGCAAAATAGCGAAGGCCTCCGGCTCTTTATTTTGAAGCCATTCGATCGTTTGGGCTGCATACCGAAGGTTTCCCCGTGCCATGATATTGGTAAAGAGGTTATTGTCTACCACAGTGTTATACTCATCAGGCCCCGTCACGCCGTTAATACAAAACTTGCCGCCTCTCCTCTGTGAAAAAAATCCAAGATCGGCCCACAAGCGGGCAGTTTCTACGAGCATTTCCGACCCATACTCCTTGAGAAATTCTGTATCGCCGGTGGCACTGATATATTTCTGGAGGGCATACATGATGTCGGCGTTGATATGATACTGAGCCGTTCCTGCTGCATAATACGCAGAGGCTTCTTCTCCATTAATGGTCCTCCATGGATACATGGCACCACGTTTCCCGAGCTCCCTGGCCCGTTCCTTTGCCTTGTCCAACATGCGGTAGCGAAAGGTCAATAAACTTTTGGCAATTCGTGGATTTGTGTAAATCAAGAACGGCATCACATAGATTTCAGTATCCCAGAAATATTGGCCTTCATAAGCCTGCCCCGTGAGACCTTTAGCTGCGACTCCGGTAATTTCCGCGCGGGCCGAGGCTTGCAATATGTGAAAGAGGTTAAAGCGAATGGCTTGCTGAATTTCCGTATTAGACCGTTTGGTGCTCTTTGGGCTTAGCCCACTGACCTGGACATCGCTCCTACGCCAGAAATCATCCATATATTCCTGTTGGCCGGCTTGTAAAGAAGAGAAACCATGGCTGATTGCCCGGTCCAGCGTTCGCTCACATCGTTGAGACATCTCTTCTTTGGAGGCGGTATGGGTGACATGGTAAGACATGTATTTTGTCAGATGGATGGGACGTCCTGGTTGAGCTTCGACGGTAAACACGGCTTGGCCAAAGTCTTCCGAGCATGTGCTCTTGTGCGTGTGGGGACAATCTGTCTCGATGTCGTGATCAATTCCGCAGGCGATGACCATCCGGCTATTTTTTGTGGAATGGCACAGGATGACCCGACGATCTTGAACAAAGTGCGATTGAGGATGCAAAACCCGGTTTGTGAATATTTTCGCTTGCCGAGGATCCTCACTCTCACTGTTGTTATTCGTCGGTTGATGGACACACATTTCTGAGGAAATGACAACGGGAGCCTCAGCATTTTGAATTGTGACTTCATAGGAAATCGCCGCGAGATGGCGGTGCTGAAAAGACACCAGCCGTCGTGACTTGATCAGAACATGCTTGCCGGATGGTGTCTCCCAAAGAATTTCCCGTTCAAGCATCCCCGCCTTCATGCTCAGCCGGCGATCGTATTTGAGTAGATGGGCGTTGGGCAGCCAGAATGGTTCATCGTCGACATACAATTTAATGATCTTGGTATCTGTCGCGTTGACAATGGTTTGCCCGGTCTTGGCAAAGCCGTAGGCCTGTTCCCCATAGACAATGGGCCATGATTCATAAAACCCGTTAACAAATGTCCCTTCTTGACCAACCGGCCCTGATTCCTCAAAAGACCCGCGCATGCCGAGAAACCCGTTTCCGGTGGCCGTCATGGTTTCCAATTGAGCCAGAAATTCAGGCTTGAACTTTTTCTCGATGATATTCCATTCGTCGGGTGGATATGTGTGATAATCAGGTTTGAGACGAACATGGTGTATCATTTAATTTGGCCTTTCTTTTCCATTTCTAAAGAAACTCGCTCAGATCCTTGACCACAATGTCAGCCCCATTTTTCTTGAGTTCTTCTACATTACCTTTGCGGGCCACCCCGATGACCAAACCGAACTTCCCGTTACGCCCAGCCTGGACACCAGAGATTGCATCTTCGACCACCACCCCCCTCGCCGGATCGACTCCCAACCGTTTGGCCCCTTCTAAAAAGGAATCAGGGGCGGGTTTTCCAGCTAGGTGTTGCTGATGAATTACATTGCCATCCACTTTCGCATCAAACAGATCGGTGATATGGATAGCCTTAAGCACTGCGTCGCAGTTCTGGCTTGATGTCACGACCGCGATCTTGATTCCCGCGTCCCGGACCTGACGGGCCAAGGTGATGGTCCCTTCGTAGGCCTCAACGCCATCGCTTTCGATCACCTGGTTGATCAACTCATTCTTGCGGTTCCCAAGTCCTCCTATCGTTTCGGCGCTGGATGAGTCTTCGTGAGTTCCTTCCGGCAGATCAATCTTCCGTGAGGTGAGGAAATCCCGAACGCCGTCATACCGAGGCTTTCCATCCACGTAGAGACGATAATCC
>CP070743.1:2087942-2091324 GCA_020348185.1 Nitrospirota bacterium | reverse complement strand
TATGGAAACTCATCCGGAGATGTTTGGAACCGGTGTCGAGCGGGCTGATTTTCGTTTGTTGTTTTTATGCATTATTTTGGGGGTGACGAGTTGGACAGGGTTGTGCCGGTTGTTGCGTGCCGAGACCCTGAAGTTAAGAGAATTAGAATATGTGCAAGCGGCTACCGCATTAGGAGTACGGCATTTCACTATTATTCTACGGCATATTCTCCCGAATGTAATGCACATCGTTCTGATCGCTGTTGTGATGGATTTTAGCGCCCTCGTCCTGGCCGAAGCGGTTTTATCCTATCTGAATATTGGGGTTGATCCGGCAACCTATAGTTGGGGCAACATGATCAATAGCGCTCGCCTTGAAATGGCCCGTGAGCCGATTGTGTGGTGGTCACTATTTGCAGCCTTTTTCTTCATGTTCCTCCTGGTATTGAGCGCCAATCTCTTTGCTGACGCGGTTCGTGATGCGTTTGACCCGAGGCTGCGAGATCACTGAGCTTACATATGGCCCCCTTGCTTAATGTCAGACATCTGAAAACATATTTCGGGGGTGGGGATTTTCCTGTCCGGGCCGTGGATGATGTTCAGCTGTCCATTGCCCGCGGTGAAACCTTTGCCTTGGTTGGGGAATCAGGATGCGGGAAGTCTGTGACCGCCCTTTCTCTTATGCGTCTGGTCCCGGAGCCCGCCGGTCGCATTATTGGAGGAACGGTGGAACTTGATGGCATGAATATCCTCAGTCTGCCCGAGATGGAAATGCGTTCGATACGCGGGGGGCGCATGGCCATGATTTTTCAAGAACCCATGACGTCATTGAATCCCGTTATGACTATCGGGAGCCAGATAGGAGAGTCCCTCGCGCTTCATTTAAACATCAGTGGGCGTCAGCAACACACACGGGTGATTGAGTTACTCGAGCAGGTGGGGATCCCTGATGCGTCACGCAGGGTGGACGAATTTCCGCACCAACTCTCTGGCGGGATGAAGCAACGTGTGATGATCGCGATGGCTCTGGCTGGACAGCCTGAACTCTTGATCGCGGATGAACCGACAACGGCTTTAGACGTGACCATTCAGGCTCAGATTCTTGAACTGCTTAAGGAGTTACAACAAAGGACGGGCATGAGTATTCTGCTGATCACGCATGATCTGGGTATTGTGGCCGATATGGCAGACCGTGTCGGCGTCATGTATGCAGGCCAAATTGTGGAGCAAGCAGAAAAAGAGACGTTTTTGGGGCGACCAATGCATCCCTATAGCCAGGCACTCTTTCAATCCTTGCCATCCTATGAAAAACGCCATCAATCCCTGAGTGTGATCCCTGGGTTCGTTCCCAAACTTCAACAGAAATTTACGCATTGTCGGTTTGCTGATCGATGTGAGCATGTCTTTGATCGTTGTTGGGATGCGGTACCCGGATGGAATGAGCTTAATGGCAAGGGAGGGGTACGATGTTTTCTTTATGATGAACCGGCCATGAAACTGCAAGGCGAGAGCCGCGAAACAGGGGGTGTAGTCCCCTCAGCGGTTGTCTCCCCAGTGTCCAATAAAATATTTTTGGACGTTCAGGATTTGAAAGTTCACTTTCCGATTCAACGAGGTGTGTTTAAAAGAACGGTTGGATACGTCCGAGCGGTGGATGGTGTCACTCTACAGATACGGGAGGGGCAGACTCTCGCATTGGTCGGGGAGTCGGGATGTGGGAAAACCACCATTGGAATGGGGATTCTTCAACTTCTTCGACCAACATCGGGACAGGTAAATTTGGAAGATATTGATTTGCTCTCACTTGACCCTGGGCGTCTTCGTGCCACACGACAGGATATGCAAATTATTTTTCAAGATCCTTTTTCTTCTATGAATCCACGTATGTTAGTCAATGATATTATTGGTGAGGGATTGGTGACGCAAGGCGTGGGACGTGAAGAGCGCCACCAAGAGGTAGAAAATTTGTTACAGCTGGTCGGGCTCAATCCGGAGATGAAGAATCGGTATCCGCATGAATTCTCGGGAGGACAACGGCAGCGAATTGCCATTGCTCGCGCTATCGCCGTCAAACCCAAGTTTATAGTCTGCGATGAACCGACGAGCGCTTTAGATGTTTCTGTTCAAGCCCAAATCCTCAACCTTTTGAAAGATCTTCAACAGAAACTGGGACTCACGTATCTCTTCATTACCCATAACATCTCCGTTGTTGCCTATCTGGCCGACGAGATCGCCATCATGTATTTGGGGCGTATCGTCGAGTATGGATCAGTGGAAAGAGTGCTGAATCAACCTCGACATCCTTACACGCAGGCCCTCCTGTCAGCCGTTCCTCAGATTGACTCAACAATTGATCGAGAGGTCATTCGCCTTCAAGGTGATATTCCGTCCCCAAGCAATCCCCCGCAGGGCTGTCATTTTCACCCACGTTGCCCAAAAGTCATTAATGATTGTCGAAGGTCTTACCCTGAATGGGTAAGGTTGCATACCGACCAATCTGCGCGGTGCATTCGGATGGATTCAAATTAAAATGGCTGAAGGTCTATATTCTTGTATCCACTAAGGTAATAATTTTTACTCTTTTCCCTCGCCCCAGCCCTCTCCCTTTGAGGGAGCAGGAGCAGGAGAGGGTTTGGGCATACACATTAATATGTTACCTTCTTATTATTGTAAAAAAAAAAGAGCTACTCCGTGAGCCTGTCGATTCCAAAATTTGGGGTCTCCCAATGAGTCCAGCATCTGCTCCTCTCTTGGAGGTGAGTCATCTGACCACGTCATTTTTTACGGACAAAGGTGAAGTCCGAGCCGTTGAGGATGTCAGTTTTACTCTTCAGCGGGGACAAACATTGGCGCTGGTCGGCGAGTCCGGATGTGGGAAATCCGTAACAGCACTTTCGATTATGCAATTGGTTGATCCCCCTGGACGGGTGATCGCCGGAAAGATCCTCTTTAAAGGTCAAGATATCCTCACACTTCCGAACAAGGAAATGCGTCAAATTCGCGGGAAAGCCATTGGGATGGTGTTTCAAGAACCCATGACTTCCCTCAATCCGGTGTTCACCATAGGTGATCAAATCGGTGAGGCCCTTCAAATACACACGAATCTCTCAGAAAATGAAATTCGGAAAGAGGTAGTCGGACTCCTGAAAAAGGTGCGGATCTCCTCTCCGGAGCGGCGGATTCATCAATACCCACATGAGCTATCGGGTGGAATGAAACAGCGGGTCATGATTGCCATGGCTCTGGCTTGCAGTCCGGATCTCTTAATTGCGGATGAGCCAACCACGGCTCTGGATGTAACCATCCAAGCCCAAATTTTGGATCTTCTCAAGGAATTACAGGCCGAATTAGGTATGGCCATTTTACTGATTACTCATAATTTGGGAGTGGTGGCACAGTTTGC
>CP070743.1:2083856-2087842 GCA_020348185.1 Nitrospirota bacterium | reverse complement strand
CCTTATCATGGCCAATTTGGACCGACAGACATTGCTGAATCAAGCCATGCATTTGCAACGGGTCAAAGCACCAGAAACGCGGCTTCTCCTGTCCGGAATTCTTTCAGAGGATCAGATTGACGTAACAAATACTTTAGTTAAAATGAACTGGATCTTGTTTGATGTCCGAGAACGGGATGGCTGGTTGGCCATGGGATTCAAGAGTGATTTTCCGAACTAACCGCTAATCCGGCTGAGCTTCCAAAAACTCAATTAAGGCGTGATAGGTGAGTTCACGTATTTGAACTTTCGTCGTCGGTCCACTATCCAAGTTCTTTTTCAGCCACACCTCGTCATTAATCTGGGTTCCAGCTTCGTTACACAGGGTCCACATCACATGAAGGAATTCCACCGGAAGTCCGACTTGGACACCTTCCGATTCGATCCGATCATCCAGAATGGCCAATAGATCGGAAATAGCCTGATCTGAACGGTAGGGTTGGGGGGCATAGCCAAAGGCTTTGTTCGCAGCTTCCTCCTGTTTGGCTTGCTCCACCAGATCGTGCATATATTCTTTCAGAAGCCCGATAATCCGTCCGGATAGGCGCATGGAATTTTCTTAACAATCGAATTCTTTGATAAGGCTGCCAGCGATACTCTCTGCTTACCGTCCAAAGTTTATAGCGAATTGTCGTCTATCTCAACCAAAACCTGAAAACTTCATAGTTTAAAGTTAATATTCAAGTTTTAATATTATTGCGTTACGCGTTAAACACTATTTTGTTAGCCAAGGTTATTTCAGGCCGTTTCTCTGTGGGCAATTGGGAAGTTGGACGTGTGTTTCCACAGGGCAGAGTGTATTTTTCGGTACAACATTCCAAGCGCAAAATTTCAAGATTTTTTCTGGGAACAAATGTTGCAATGATCCAAAAAAAATCTTTATTTTTTAGTTCAGAATTTTGTAGACTTTAGAATCGTTTGTCCTGAATTACTCCAAAATCAATTAACCGAGGTGTAAGGGTATGACAAGAATGATGAGTGGAGTGATTATTGTCTTAATGATGGTCGGAGCGGTGCCCTCGATGAGTTTGGGACAGGAAAGGGCCAGTTTGAGACAAGAATCGGCGAGTTTGGGAAAGGAATCTGCCGAGTCACTCAGCAAAAAAGCTCTTCACGAATGTCATAATGGGCGATCAGCCAAAGAACGTAAAATTCGCCTTGCGCATTTTGAACGAGGGCGGGCCCTGGCTGAAGAGGCCGTGAAATTAGACAATCAATTGGCTGATGGACATTTTGCTATCTTTTGTAATCATGGAGAAAAATTGCGCCTTGACGGTGAAATTATGTCATCGGTATTTGAGTTCAAGAGTGTGATGGATGAGCTTGATCAAACGCTCGCCCTCGATCCCAACCATATTGACGCGCTATCGGCAAAGGGAACTTTCCTGGTTCGACTACCCTGGGTCTTAGGTGGTGATCCTACGAAAGGGGAACGTATGCTTCGTCGGGTGATTAAAGAAGCCCCGGATGCCGTGAACGCCAGGTTAGTCCTTGCCAGAAGCTGTGAATCACGAGGCGAGCACAAGGAGGCGGTGAGATTGGCCGAAGAGGCCCTGGAATATGCCATAAAGAATCAGCGCGATGATCTTATTCCCGAAGCCATGGCCACCCTGGCTGACCTGCAAATGAAATCGTCTTAGCCCATCAGGATCTTCAGAGACGTTCCAGCCTCATTGGATACCATTCCTTCCAAAAAAACAAACAAAAGTAAAGCTTTAAATTTTTACATCCTCGAAAAATTGAATAAGCGAAACCTATCTGGGCCCGTTGGCCCTAGGGGGCTGCCCCGTCGCTTTTGCCGTCTTCTACATCTCCTTCATGAGAACAGCTCGAACCGGCGAAGCCTCGATCTTTTCGAGGCGTAGAGGAAATCCCCAAAAATAATACTGATCAGGGTGTACCTCAGAAAGATCAAGACAGACGAACACCGGAATATTGGATTGAGCCAAAATCCGGTGTGACTGAAATGTTCCAGTGGGTTGATGAGGATCCAGACTGTAATAGTCAAAACCAATGGAATGAGGCCTTTTGCTCAAGAGATACCTCGCGGTGTCGGGTGACACCACGCAAAATGACTCGGAAAATTGGTCATGTTGCAATAACCGGGAATTATCGGTTTTGAGGAGAATATGATGTGAGAGTGGAAGATCATAAGGGACAAGGTCGGAAACTTCGATAACTTCCTTTCCTTCTAAGTTGATCACCACGGCTGGGCCATAAAAGCACTCCATTGGCAACTCTTCAAGAGTCGCCCCGTTGTTAATAAAGTGCGCTGGTGCGTCAACATGCGTACCCACATGACAGTTCAAAGAAAGATGAGACGCCGTGAGGGAGTCTCCCTGGGATAAATCCATCGTACGAGTGATGGTTGGTGGTGGATCTCCAGGGTAGGTGAGTGTTGTCGGGGAAATGGGTAAGGTAAGATCAAATATGATGGTTTTATTTGGTCTAAACATACATTACTCGGGTGGATAGGTAATTCTAAGGTGATGTATTGAATACTTCTCACTCTAAGGCTTCAACATAATGACGAAACTTCCCGATTACATCAACTCAGAAGTGAAGGTGTTATTTGTGGGAATCAACCCAGGCATTCGCTCAGCCTCAGTTGGGCACCACTTTGCCGGATTTTCAAATCGTTTCTGGAAATTGCTCAGTGATTCGAAACTAGTTCCCGAACCATTGATCTATCATGATGACTGGCGCCTTACCGAATGGGGTATTGGTTTGACTAACATTGTCTCCCGACCAACTTCGGGCTCGAATGCGTTAACGCCAAAGGATTATCAGATTGGCCGGGCACAGTTGGCTGTCAAAATTCGAAAATATCGAATTTCGATCATTGCTTTATTGGGAATTACTCTCTGCCCGATACTATTTCCACGCACATCAAGGGGAGGTGCACAATCGGAGCAAAAGCCTTTAAAACCTCAGTTAGGGTTTCAACCTGAGACCTTTGCCGGTGCAAGAGTATTTCTCGTTCCTAATCCCAGTGGCCGAAATGCTCATTATTCTTACGCTGACATGCTCAACCATTTTAAGAAGCTGACAAAGTTCGTTCGAACGGGTGAAGATAAAACTAATAAAGCAAAGTTCTCTTAAGAAGGAGAAAATTATGATTGGCAGATCGAAATGGAGTTGTGCAACAGCAATTATGTTGATTGTGCTCAGTCCGGTCCTGCTCAGGAGTGAGCCACTAGGTCATGACTTATCCGACTCCATTGACCAGGCTAGGGGGGCCACGGTCGGGATCCTCCGAGCGCCTGACGAGCAAGAGGAAGAGATTTCTTCAGGTCATTTTTCTATTCGAGGGTCAGGATTTCATCTTCGAGACGGGTATATAGTGACGGCCCGTCATGCCGTTGAGCGAAGAGAGGGGAGCAAGAGCGTCATTCCTGAAGAAATCGCCGTTCTCACCGAAAATTTTGAAGAAGTCCCAGCCAGCCTGATAGGGGTCAATGCCTTTCTCGATTTGACGCTGTATCGAGTCAATCCCCAAGATTCTACGTTATCGTTATCCAAGGTATCCTTTTCAGAAGAAAAGGTTGCGCAGGGTCATGAGGTGTTCACAGTGGGATATCCTCTTGGGCGAGGGCCGGCCCTTGGGTTTGGACGTCTCGGGAATCTCCATACGTTTTTGCCAACCGCCCAGACGCGGCTAATGCAAATCGACCTATCCGTTTGTAGCGGGAATTCCGGCGGAGGTGTGTTTAATGCCAAAGGTGAAGTGGTGGGGATGGTGCAGGCGATTGTCCAAACCGAATCCAATCAGGGTGAACGCCGTTGTAGCCGATTTGCCTTTGCCGTTCCCGGGCATTTGGTGCAAAGGATCGTGGGGGCTATCATTGACGGGTCTCACCCGGGATTCCCTCGAATCGGGATTGGCATGACTGCGGCAAAGGTAGGGAACCGATGGCGAGTAGCCGTGTCCAAGGCCACGGGACCAG
>CP070743.1:2073392-2083756 GCA_020348185.1 Nitrospirota bacterium | reverse complement strand
ACTCAGGGTCCTCCTAACCAAACCCGCGACTCCGAAAGTCCGAATGTCCAAGGAACCGCCTAGCCCGCTCTCACTGGGATTTATCCATTCCATGTCCTCCTGGGTGAGCCGGCTGTCCGGCGAAGACGTCGTGGACAAGATTAATGAATACATGATCCAGTGGTGTAGCGCTTTCGTCGATGAGGGCCTTTCGAGCTGGTCCATGCCCGAACGGGAACAGGGGTTTTATCGAGCCTGGCGGGAACTGGCATCTCGTGATTATTCCGGTGTATTCACCGGAATTCCCGATATGACCAAACACATCAAATTACTCCCGGATCATCCGGAAGATGCCATCGCCTTCAGTCTAAATAGAATGAAAATTCCCAGAGATCAATGGGAGGAATACCTGACAAGACATCTGGCCCATTTACCTGGGTGGGTTGGGTACATTCGATGGCGAAGCAACGAACCGGAATACCCCTGGCAAAAACGGCAACCGATCAATCCGGTGAAATATTTGGCCGTTCGCCTGTTTTATGAAGCGGAGCTTGTCCATGAGGTTTGCCAGCGTAAATGGGGAATCGAAGGCACCCTTCCTACCCTGGAAAGCTATTTTCAACATCATTGGCGAACCTTTCAGGATACCCTGGGACTATCGGACGCTCATGCTAATGAAACGCTGGCCATTGTGTGTCACGACGCCTGGCGGTTATTTGAACTAGCCCAGTTCCTCGAATTATTTCCCGAGGATATCCAGGAGCTCCCGGGGCCCGACATCCAAAAGGTCTTTGATTGGCTGAATCAATTTCCTGACGACCGGCATGGTCTTGTCTGGCAGGAGGCCTATGAAGAACATTACCGGCAACAATTGCTTTCAAAATTATCAGCCCTCCAGGCCCCATCACGTGATTCATCGCTTCCATCTTCGGAAACCCGACCGCAGGCCCAGGCGGTGTTTTGCATCGACGTGCGGTCCGAGCCTCTTCGGCGACATCTCGAAGCCCAGGGGCCGTATGACACCATCGGCTTTGCCGGATTTTTTGGAATCCCCATAACCTACCGTGGCATGGGAACCGAAGTGGATCAATTACTCTGCCCGGTGCTGATCAAACCGAAAAATGTCGTTCGTGAAAGTCCCAGAAGCGGAAATGATGAAACATTACGAAGCTATGACCGGGGATTAAAATGGACCCACCTCGGCCATCACCTGTTTCATGACCTCAAGAGTCATCCGATCGCATCCTTGATGCTCATCGACATCCTCGGCGGCTTGTACGCGCTCACCCTTTTCGGAAAAACCATTATTCCTTCCTGGTATCGCCGGTTCACCACATGGCTAGCTGACCGTTTACGACCGGCCGTCCCATCTCGCATTCCCGTTGAAAAATTGTCTGAGCAAGAAGCCATCGATCGCCTGGTACGGGAAGAACGTTTGAAGCTGAAGAAATTTCTTCGACAGTCTCCGACTTGGAGTCATCTGGCTTCTCGATTAACCCATCTCACTGTTGAGGCTCTACGACTGACCGCCCTCAGTCCGGCCTTGCATAAACCAGCAAACGGAACCGAAGGCCTTCCTCAACCACTTGCCAAGGATCTCGGGTTATCTGCTGACCAATTTGAAGCATTGGTGAAGAATCTTCGGGAGGAATTAGGGTTAAACGTTGATGCCCGCGATGTTCAATTCGATTGGTTCACCACACAAGGATTTACCCCGACCGAGCAAGCCTTCAACATCGAAAGATGTTTAAAGGTGATGGGGTTGACAAAAAATTTTGCAAGGTTGGTCCTTGTGTGCGGTCACGGCAGCACAACGGAAAATAACCCTTACGGTTCGGGGTACGACTGCGGCGCCTGCGGGGGGAATCATGGTGGACCGAATGCCCGAGTCCTAGCCGCCATGGCTAATAAACCGGAAGTCCGTGAGGAGTTGAAGAACCGGGGAATCGAAATGCCCGAGGATACGTGGTTTCTACCGGGAGAACACAACACGACCACCGACCAGGTGCACTTTTTTGACTTAGAAGATCTCCCCGAAACCCATAAACCTGATTTAGCCCGGCTCAAAGAAGATTTTAAAAAAGCCGAACTGGGTCTGGCGCAGGAACGATGCCAGCGTTTGCCAGGCGCTCCTGCCGAGATACCGCCCACCTCGTCAAAAGCCCATAACCAGACCCGAAGTGTGGACTGGTCACAGGTGCGGCCAGAATGGGGGCTTTCAGGTAATGCGGCTTTTATTATCGGAAAACGATCTGTCACCAAAGGGGCCAACCTGGAAGGCAGGACATTCCTCCATAATTACATTGCCGAGGATGACGAGTCAGGAAAAGTGCTCGAAACCATTATGACGGCTCCAATGGTCGTCGCGGAATGGATCAACCTCCAATACTATTTTTCCGCGGTGGACCCTTGGGTATACGGCAGCGGAAGCAAAGTCTTGCATAACGTCGTCAGTGGGATAGGGGTGATGGCTGGCAGCCAATCGGACTTCCTAAGCGGACTCCCCATTCAAGCCGTCCGGGATGGGAAAAGGCTCTACCATGAACCCCTGCGGCTAACCGTGATTATCCAGGCCCCGACAAGCCGAATCAGTGAAATAATCCAACGACACACGATTCTCCAATATTTTGTTAATAATCAATGGATTCATCTCGTGGCCCTGGAACCCCAGTCGGGCGCGTTCCATCAATATATTCCGGGAGGTAACTGGAAGGCATTGGTGATTCATTCCGATGAACCGGCCGATGAACCGGTGGGAGCTCAAGGATGACTGGGCGAATTCTTCTGAAAACGGCTCTGTTTTTTCTGATCTGGATGGCACTCTCAGGGAAATTTAATTTTTTGCATCTCACGATCGGGTTGGGCCTATCCCTGGGCATTGCCTGGTTAAATACCTGGCCCTTAACGGGAGACAAGATGAGAGTTTCGTGGGTGGGGGTTCTGACCTATGTTCCCTGGCTGTTTTCACGAATCCTTGCCAGTAGTATTCACATGGTCCGTCTGATCCTGGACCCCAAATTGCCGATCGATCCACAACTGTTCGGACACCAAACCTCCTTGCCTCATCACGCCGCCGTCGTCTTATTAGGGAACTCGATTACGTTAACACCGGGAACCATCACCGTGGAGGTATCACCCAACGAACTCACCGTCCACTCTATTGACCCGGCATCCTCCAATGACCTCTTGTCAGGAACCTTGGAGAAAAAAGTGGCCACGGTTTTTCCATCCCAGCCTAGGATGAAGGCATGAGGGAGTTTTTCATTTTTGTCTTGATTCAGCTGGTCATTTTAATCGTGGTGTATTTATATCGGGTTGTTCAGGGACCCACGGTCTATGATCGAGTGTTGGGGTTAAACGGCCTCTCGACAAAGGCGATCATTCTTTTAGTGGTCATTGGCACCATTTATGACCGGGTCGGCATGTTTGTGGACATCTCAACCGGTTACGCACTCCTGAACCTGGTTGGCTCCATAGCTATTGCGAAATATCTTGAACATGGGGGGGCCGCGTAGGAGGATGGCGACGACGATTGCGATTATTTTTCTCAGTCTCGGCCTCTTTTTTCTGTTAGTGGCGGCTATCGGAATGGTGCGTTTGCCCGATGTGTTTGCTCGAGCCCATGCGGTTGGACTGACGGATACCATGGGAGCGTTTTTCATGTTATTCGGCCTAGCCATCTACGAAGGTTTCTCATTAAATATGTTGAAAATTTTGGTGGTCTTTTCTCTTCTCTATTTGCTCAATCCCGTCGTGACGCATGCGACGATTCGCGCAGCCTTACGGGCGGGCGTGAAACCATGGATGAAGGGGCCCTCATGAATTTTCTGGCCAACGTCTCTTTACTCCTGTTGTTGATTATGACGGCGGCTGGCGCCGTGCTGGTTAAAGATTTAATTGGCGCCGTGTTGATCCTTGGATCGTACAGCTTCTTTTTGGCATTGACCTGGGCCTGGCTCGGGGCCGTGGATGTGGCGTTTACGGAGGCCGTCGTCGGGGCGGGACTGGCCACAGTCTTTTTTCTGTTGACACTCTTTTTAACCGTTCCGCGAGAAAAACAGGGTCAGCTCCCTCGCGTACAATGGCCGGTCTTCGTTGGCCTTCCCTTGCTAGGAGCGTTGCTCTTATTCGTGGCCACGGACCTTCCCGAATTCGGGGATCCGGCCTCACCGCCCAATACCCATATTTCTCCTGTTTATCTTGAGAATAGCCTTAAGGATACAGAAACTCCTAACGTCGTGGCATCTGTCTTAATGGACTATCGGTCATTTGATACGTTGATCGAAACCGTTGTGATTTTTACTTCAGGCATTGCCGCGGCATTACTGCTTTGGAGAAAGAAGTCATGATTTATGCTCATGATAGCCTTATTGTGCAGACCTTGAGTCGCTTTATCATCCCGCTGATTCAACTGTTTGGATTCTATGTGTTGTTTTTCGGTCAGTATGGTCCGGGTGGAGGATTTGTTGGCGGGGTCATTATCGGAACCAGTTTGATCTTCGGAGTATTGGTCTTTGGACTTGATCCCTCGAGAAGTGCCATGGTGAATCGGGTTTTGCATGGCGATGGCCTTGGGTTACTGATTTTTGCCGGTGTCGGAGGATTATGTTTAATCGGTGGTGGAGAATTTTTGAATTACGCGGACCTTCAAATCCCAGGGATGGAGTTGGCCACACGCCGATATTTTGGAATTCTGCTCACACAAATTGGTGTCGCCACCGATGTGGCCGTCACGGCCATTTCCATCGTGATGAGTCTTTCTTTAACCGAAAAGAATGAGGAACCGAATGGGCCAAATCATTGATATCTGGCTAAGCCGGCCGAATCTTATTACCTTTATTCTGATTTTCTTATGGGGTCTCTATATTATGATTGCGCATCATAATTTGATTAAGAAATTGATCGGAATGTATCTGGTGCAAACAAGCGTGATTTTCTTTTTCGTCACGATCAGTGCCAAATCCGGGGCGACCGTTCCCATTCTCTTTGATGATGGTGCGATGCAACCGGTTCAGTACGCCAATCCCCTCCCCCACGTTCTGATGTTAACCGCGATCGTCGTCGGAGTGGCGACATTAGGGGTTTCTCTGGCCTTGGTTATTGCCATTTATCGGCAATATCAGAGTCTGGATGAAGAAGAGATCCTCAGTCAGAGGTTGGAATGACCGAACAACTGCCTGCCATCATCTTTCTTGTTCCGTTTTTTGCGGCAGTCATGATGCCCATGATCGGGATGAAGAATCAGGATTGGTGCCGGCCTGTCGCGTTGACGGCACTGGCCGTCATGAGTGTGACGTCCATCTCGATGTACGCCGGGATTGTGTCTCACGGGCCTATCAGTTATGCATTTTCCGGGTGGGCACCACCCATTGGCATTGAATGGATCGCAGACGGACTCAGCGGCCTGCTCATTATGATGGTCAGCCTGTTGGCGTTCGTCACAGTGACCTTCGCAGGCCCTGCGACCCCAGCAGGAATTGGCGGACGAATCCCCTATTACTACACCTTGATTCTCTTGTTAATTTCCGCCCTCAGCGGGATTGTCATGGCCGGTGACCTATTCAACGTGTTTGTGTTTTTGGAAGTCGCCTCGTTGGCGAGCTATGCCCTGGTCGGCCTTTCCGGTGGCCGCGCGCTCATTTCGGCCTTTCGGTATCTCATCCTCGGAACCCTGGGTGCCGCGTTGTACCTTTTGGGAGTCGGATATTTTTATGCGGTGACCGGAACATTAAATATGGCCGATGTGGCCACCCATCTGCCGGAGCTGCTGAAATCGAAGGCGGTCATGGCAGGACTAATATTTATGGTCCTCGGCCTCGCGATCAAAATGGCCCTTGTGCCTCTCCACGGTTGGCTCCCGGATGCGTATACGGATGCACCGGATTCCATTACGCCCATATTGGCACCTCTCGTGACCAAAGTGGCAGTGTTTGCTCTCATTCGCATCCTTTTTTGGGCCCTGGGTGCGAAAACCGTCATCCAGGACGTTCCCATCCTCTTAATTGTCAGTTGGCTGGGGGCCATAGCGGCGATTGTCGGAGCGTTCTTAGCTCTATCCCAAACCGAAATCAAACGCCTCTTTGCCTATGGAGGCATCTCACATGTGGGGCTCATTCTGATCGGCATCTGTTTGGGGAATCAGACGGGATTTGCAGGTGGGGTATTTTACTTGATTAACGACGCCGTGATGCAGGCGGTCCTCTTTTTCATTGCCGCCTCGGTATTTTACCGACATGGAATTCGTACGGTCACCGATTTGGTTCACATTCGCGGCCAGATGCCCTGGACAACTGCCGCGTTAGTCATTGTGGGCTTATCCATGATCGGGATTCCGCCGACGGGAGGATTCTTCGGTAAATGGTATATCATTCTGGGAGCTTTGGATGCCGGCAATTATGTCGCGGTGGCCGCCGTCCTTGCCGCAACATTATTGACCCTTGCGTATTTTGTCAAAATCTTTGAATACGTATTTTTTGAATCGACCTCCGTAGCCAAACACCCGGCGTCCGAAATCCCTGGCCCTATGAAATTCAGTATGGGAGCGCTATCGGCCGCCATCATTATTTTAGGGCTTGTCAGCGATCAGGTGGTAACATTGATTCTTGAGCATGCGTTACCGAGGGGGTTAATAACGTAATAGAAGACGTCTCAGATTTCAGGTTTATAGTAAAGAGTGAACTGATGTTTGTATTTGCGCTCATACCGCTTCTTCCTCTCCTCGCATTTGTCATCATTGCGTTAGGGGGGCGATGGTTGAGAGGGGAAGCCCATCGTATCGCCATCCCTGCGATTGTCATTTCATTCGGCATTTCCGCCTTGGCCTTTATCGAAATTCTACGAAATGGACCTTTTTCCCTACCCCTGTATAAACTCATTCACGTCGGTCAACTTCAAATCGAGTTAGGTCTGTACCTCGATCAACTGACCGTCCTGCTCCTGCTCCTGGTCACGGGGGTCAGCAGTCTCGTCCACATATTCTCTTCCCGGTATATGCACGGCGATCCACGGTATGAGCGATTTTTTGCCGTGATCGCACTCTTCACTTTTTCCATGCTGATGCTGGTGATGAGCACGAATCTGTTGATGCTGTTCATTTCTTGGGAAGTCATGGGAATTTGCTCCTACCTGTTGATCTCCCACTGGTCTGAAAGAAAATCGGCCTGCAACGCCGCCACCAAGGCCTTTCTGGTCAATGCGGTAGCGGGCGTGGGGTTAAGCTTTGGCGTGATTCTCACCTTTGCCACCTTTCATACTCTGGATATTCAAACCATCCTGCAAGAAGCTCCCCAAATGGCCGATCGAACCATCAATGTTTTGGAATGGGCAGGCTTGGAATGGAACATCCATATCCTGACGGTGATAGCCTTGTTTCTTTTTGTGGGAGCCATTGGAAAGTCTTCGCAAGTTCCTCTGCATGTCTGGCTCCCCTTTGCGATGGAAGCGCCAACTCCGGTCTCTGCTCTCATTCATGCGGCCACGATGGTCAATGCCGGAGTCTTTCTTGTAGCCCGGATGAGCCCCCTGATCATGCAATCAACTGTCGCGATGACCGTCATCGCCGTGGTGGGTGGGACCACCGCCCTGTTTGGTGCGGTCATCTCTCTTGCCCAAACCGATATCAAAAAAATCCTTGCCTATTCCACCATGAGCCAGATCGGGTTTATGATCATGACCTGCGGACTGGGAGCGTTCGTGGCGGCCATTTTTCATCTATTAGCTCATGGAGCTTTAAAGGGGTTCCTGTTTTTATCGACCGGCAATGCGCTTCAAAATGTTTTGGGCTCTCCGCACACCGAGGGAGGTAAAGCCAGTCATCACGCTGAGGTCACACAGAGTTGGTCCCTGTACCTGGGTGCTCTGGTATTGGCGGTGATTCCGCCTTTTGTCATTTTTTCAGGTCCCTATGAACGGTTATGGACCGCTGTGTATCCAACATCCGGTTTTTTGGCCTTCTGGGTTATCGGACTCATCACGGTTTTTTTCACGGCGATCTATTTATTCCACGGGATTGTGATGTTATTCAGCCGGGCCATGCCCGTGGAATGGCAGGACACCGGAACGTCACCAGGATCCTCTGAGGGACCCACCCGGCTCTTTTCCCCCTCACTTCTCCTCGCTATCTTTGGAATCGTGTTTGTCCTGGCCTATTTCCTGTTGAGTCTATGGAACTGGTTTGTGGGTTTTCTTGCACCGGCTTTTCCTTCCCCTCAGGTGGCGTTGGCGGCAGACCAAGCAACCCACATTTTCTCCGCATGGATCCTTCTTCCATTATTGACAGCAATTTTCGGTTGGACTTTGGCATACTATCTTCATTTCTCCCATGCGAAGCCCGGACTGGTTTTCCAGGATAAACTGAAAACCCTGTATGTCTGGTGTCTCAATAGGGGATACGTTGACGAAATTTATGACACCTATATCGTGAGGCCGAATTTACGGTTCTCCCATTGGCTCTGGCAGGTAGTCGATATCGGCGGCATTGACCGGGCAGTGAATGGGCTTGCGACCATTTCCGTGAATGCCGCACAATGGCTGTGGCACGTCATTGATATCAGAGGTATCGATCGGGGGGTGAATAGCCTTGGTCGGTTCTCTATTGTGGTCGCCCGATGGCTATGGCAAGTGATTGATATTCGAGGGATTGACCGGACGGTCACAGGCCTGGGCGGGCAATCACAGAGTCTGGCCAAATGGTTCTGGCAAATCATTGATATGCGAACCATTCAGAAATCGGTTGATCAGGTTGGTGAACAAGCAAAAGCGGCCGGGGAAGCCCTGCAACATGTGGAACCCCGGATGCTCCAACATCATCTCCTTGTTCTCATATTCTGGTTGGTCCTCGCCATTACTATATTATTCTGGCTGGTTTATTAAAGAGTATCTGGAGACTTCATGATTTCATTTTTCTTAGACCACATTCTAAGCATCATGATTTTGATTCCAGTGCTGGGCATTGCGCTCGTTGGCTTCAGTCGAGATGAGGAGTGGTTGCGTCGAATCACGTTAGGGACAACGGTGTTGGAATTCGGGTTTGGACTTCTTCTCTGGGCCAGCTTTGACTTTGCCAATACGGACCTTCAATTTGTCGAACGCTTAAAATGGATGCCGACCTTCAACATTCAGTATGCGGTGGGCGTGGACGGCATTAGCTTGCTGCTTGTGCTCCTGACAACATTACTCTCCCCGCTCTGTGTCTTGTGTTCATGGAAATCCATTCATACTCGCGTCAAAGCCTTCATGATGCTCATTCTGCTGGTTGAGTCGGCCATGATCGTCGTGTTTTGCGCCCTCGATTTATTCCTCTTCTTTATGCTCTGGGAAGTGACCATGATTCCCATGTACTTCATGATTGCCTTGTGGGGAGGACCCAATCGGATCGCTGCGGCCATTAAGTTCGTCTTGTATAGCTTAACCGGAAGTTTATTATTGCTCATTGGTATCTTAGGGTTATATCTGGAAGGTGGGCGAACATTTGACTTACTCACGCTCATGAATCAGACCTATTCCTCGACGGCTCAGTTCTGGATCTTCTTAGCCCTGTTCTTAGCCTTTGCCATCAAAATGCCCATGTTTCCATTCCATTCCTGGTTGCCGGACGCCCATTCCGAAGCGCCCACCGCAGGCAGTGTCATCCTTGCCGGGGTATTGTTGAAAATGGGGGGCTATGGATTTTTGCGCTTCTGTTTGCCCCTCTTTCCCGAAGCCTCTGCGCAGTTTGCCCCATTCATCTTATGGCTGTCGATTATCGCCATTATTTATGGCGGCTATATGGCGTTAGCCCAAGCCGATCTTAAGAAACTGGTTGCCTACTCCTCCATTTCCCATATGGGTTTTGTGACATTGGGAATCTTTGTCTTTAATACCCAGGGCATTCAAGGGGCGATTATGCAGATGTTTAATCATGGGATCACCACCAGTGCCCTCTTTTTGGCGGTAGGCCAACTCTACGACCGAACCCATAGCCGACTGATCCGGGATTATGGCGGACTGCAAAAACCCATGCCTCGGTTTGTGACCCTGTTTTGTATATTTTCGGTCGCCTCGTTTGGTTTGCCCGGGACCTGCAATTTTATTGGAGAATTTCTGGTACTCGTTGGGACGTCGTTCAAAAGCTTTGTCATGGTCCTGTTGGCGATGGGAGGGATTGTCTTGGCCGCCGCCTATATGTTGTGGACGTTGCAGCGTGTTGCGTTGGGGCAAACCACATCAAGGATGGCTGCCAGCCTCCCGGACCTCAATCCCCGCGAATTAGCGACTGTCATTCCCTTGGCGGTGGTGATATTTTTGATTGGCCTCTATCCCACTCCCATGTTTAACGTGATGGATGCCAGCGTCAACTATTTAGTCAATCAGATGGAGAATGCTCCTGCGCTTCAACTTTCTGAAGG
>CP070743.1:2068469-2073292 GCA_020348185.1 Nitrospirota bacterium | reverse complement strand
CTACCATCATGACATGACCGGTGAATGTCGCCTTAGGGTCGACTCCTGCCCTTAAGTGATTGATTATATAAGCCGCTGCTAAATGTCCGGGTTTGAGCGGTAACCTGCCGTTCCTGGCGCACCTCTCACAGATTGATCCTATTACCGGCGAGGGCTGGAACCGGCCAACAGGAGGCATTCGCACCGAGGCTATGGGTAAAGACATTTGTTACTCTGACCGGTTAATTCTCGGTTAATTCACTATATTGTTAGTACAATAGGACCCGCCCCACAGCCCTATCATTTTTGACTTTTGCCGATAAATGGCGAAATCTTACACGATATCAACGGATCCCTAACCTTCTCAGCCCCAAACATCCATGACCGGTGAAAGCACCATTGCCCAACCACCCCACTCTGATGAAGAGCCCAGTAAGGTTGGCGCAATTGATATGGGGAGCAGGAACTTCAAATATGTCTTTGGGCAGAAGATTAACGGCATTATCACCACAGAACTGATCGGGAAAGAACGACTGGAGATTGGCAAAGAGGTTACGGAAAATCATGGACTGATCGGCCAAAACAAATTCATGCAGATAGAGGAGGCACTTTCCCAGTTTATGCGATATTGCAATGACAGGGGGGCGCCAAATGTGCTCGCAATCGCTACCAGCGCTATCAGGAACGCCAGAAACCAACAGCAAGTAATCGACTTGGCCCGAGAAATAGGGTTAACCATGGAAGTTGCCGACGGTGTAAGAGAAGGTGAGGTGGGCTATCTTGCAGCCACCGGTGGCGCACCCAATAAGCTCGTTTGTGACTCCGGGAGCAAAAGCATTCAGATAGCCTGGGAGATCAATGGTAAAATCCTATCTAGTTCAATTCCGGTTGGTTACGAACTCATCTATGAGAGCTTTGTGGAACATGCTTCTACGCTGGATGAAACAAAAGAAAGCTTCGGTAGATTTCTCGACGGCAACTTCAAGGAATTACCGGAAAACACGGATCAATTCATCGCCCTGGCCGCGAACACCATCACCTCTTTTGTTACCGGAGAGAAAAGGACTGGACACCAGGGTAGAACACTCACTAGAACCTCTCTGAATGGCAAGATATCCGAACTCCGGGAACTTTCACCATCTCAGTACAATAATCTGAAATCGTCTATGACAAGGGTGGAAAAAATACTGCCCGGGTTGCTTTTCCTTGATTATCTGATGGAACGTACCGGACACGGTGAAGCTCTTATCACCGAGACTGAGTTGCCTGTTGGTTTGATTGTAGAGTATTTTTTCAAGCGGGGTGACGGTGGTCTTTTTTCTTGTAAGCGAGTCCCTCTGGCAGTGGACACTGGGGCTGCATCCAGCCATCCAATCACCCCGGCCGAGATGAGGCAAGCCGCCGAAACCATCAATGACTCGATACCGAAAATCGCCAAGCAGTTCAAAACTTTGGCAGACCATCTCGAGTTGGTGATCGGCTATTTGCAATCGATAGGTGAGATCGTCATTACCGGACCCCATCAGCAATTCGCCATAGCCGCGAAAAAAGAAGGCAGGAAAATCTGGAATATCCACGGCGGGAAACAGCGTTTGCAGTGGGTCTTGTATCACGCAGAAGGTCTCGGGTTTACCGAGGTGGAGATTCTATCTCTGCTAATGCATTGCGAGGTTCATGAATCCCAATCGAACGAGCTGAGGGCCATTAGCCAACAGATCATGTTATTCAAATGGCAAAATCTGGCCGAAAGGGATCTCCAACGAGCCCGGGGTGAAATTGAGACGATCACCGGCGACGAAGAATGCAAATCAGCATTGAGAGAATACCTGCAGCTGCTTGCTGAGCAAAAATATAGTGAGGGTGGGATATTACGACTGTACAACTATATTAATCGCTACCGCAATCTCGGACTGAATGAACAAGAGGAAAAAAGGAACGTTTTATACCCTTGTTCTTATTTCCTCTCACATGAAGAGCGAGATCATTATCACCCGGAAGCCTATCCGGACATCCACTTCGAATTCAGCGCTGGAATGTACACGGCCATTGACATCAAAGGTGAAACATTCAATCAAATACAACGAGTTCTCATTGGCTCACTACCGACCTACTTCGCTATAACCCCGCCGGAGAAGGTCGTGGTAACAGCGGATGCGGGCCTGACGAGAGAAAAGCTCGCTGCTTTCTCTGAAGATACTGGTACGCTCTATATCCATTGGGCCGGCTTTGATCGGCTGTAGGGGGTTCATCCAGGGGTTTCGGGGCCAGCCCTGGGTGATCCTCGCTTGCGCCGCCGTCATGATTCATTTCCTGCAAACAGGGCGGATTGCTATTGGTGAGGTTATATATGGGCAGAGAGTCGAGTTCTGTGGTCTCCCGGCTGGTTGACCGGGTGTTTCCACGCATACCGGCGAGGTATTGCATGACATCGTAGTCAAGATTTCATAACCATACGGCTTTGGCGGTGATCTAGCCGCAACCTCGACCAGAAGCGGAGAACGTCGCATAAAGTTTCTTTGACGAACGGCAACTCCTTTTGGGTCGGAAATTGCCGACCAGAGGACAGCATGGGAACGACCGTTTACAGTACATTCAAGACAAACAAGCACTTACATTGAATGTCCGGTTCCGACCACACACCGGTCATCCGATTAAATTACTCAGGTATTACCGGCGAAAGGCAGGAATGGGCCCGAAACTCACCGTTCCCCTGGCCCCTGTGAAGGACGGCAATGCAGAACACGACATTCGCGTCCGGCAATCGGTACTCACACTTTCGGCCAGAAGCGGTCTCATTGCCACGGAGACTGCATGGAGATGCATTCCTCAGGCGTCCGATTTGGTGGTCGTCATAGTTCCCGTGAGATGGATCGTACTACGGAGAGCTGCCAGTTCCGGTTATTTAGAAAGTTCAGTATTAGCAGTTAACGTACCGCCGGCCGAGCACACATAGTTTACGCCTCTACGCAATTGTTAGTCACATTCCCTCACTTGGCACGAATGACATAATTCAGTATCTCCACTACTTGCGCCGGAGTTCTTGCCCAAGCCACCGCTGAGGCATCTACTTCTTTGAGCGGGTGAATAATGTCTTTGTCGTGCAACGTGATGTAGGGCTTGCCAATAGCTGAGCAGTATCCGGCGTCAAATGCTGCGTTCCACTGCTTGTATTTGTCCCCAAAGCGCACGACTGCAACATCACACTTATCCATGAAAGTTTTCGTACGGATCCCGTTGACCTTCGAGGATTTATGATCACGCCAAAAACTACTAGTTTCAGCTCCCAGTATATCGCCCGCCGCGTCACTGGCTTCATGGTTCGTCACGGCTGACGTAAATGTGACGGGCAAATTGTGTTCCTTGGCACCATCAATTATTTGCTGACGCCAATCGGTGTGAATTTCACCAGAAAGATACACGTTCCAATTCATTTTCCGCTCCTGTCTTAATTGTACATATTGACAACAGAATAGAGTCGAACCTGTACATCGTCAAAGGATATGGCACAAATTTGACCATTTTCGAGCCTCATGACCGGTGGGTGAAATTGGCCATTTCAGGGGGCACGAAAAAGGTTCAGTCTATTGATTCAAATACTCTCCACATCACCTTCATTCACAATATGAAGGTATGTCTTTTCATCTGTATATCCTGAACTTTCGAAGGCGTGTCCGGCCGAGCTGCGCAGTTCATCCGGTTGCGAAGCCACAAGCACCAAGCGGAATCGATTGAGTCCTTTACCATCACGCTCCAGGACACCCCGCTCCAACGCCAAGTCAATAACCTCTTGGATGTTGGATTTTCCATTCACGGTTATTATGTAGATCAACAAGCGGCCACCAACAATGACTTTTCTTCCAGTTATGCCATCGCCTTCTTCCTGGTAGTCGATATGATCAAACACTTCCTCTGGACATGAACAGCCAAGTGTTTCCTGGACGAAACGTTTGATTTCTGGACATGCTTTCATGGAAATTTCAAACGGTGATCAATTCCCGGTGCTATATAATGTCCCGTCCGGGTTTAGTCCGCAATCCAGCGTTACTACATCCACTCCATCCATGATCCTTATCGAGAGACGGTTTTCAGCGGCCCTCTCAATTCCTTCATACTGGGTTCCCGGTGGAAGTGAGGCACGGTGGCTCTCAAAACATTCAAGTCCCAGCCTGGGATCAATAACCGAGGCAGATTGCTGTTGGTCACAAGAGATAAGAAGTGTTGCCAGGGCGAGGGAAACGATTGCGGCAAGTATTCGCATACTCGGGTGCTCCCATGGGTTATGGCTAATACGCAAGTGTACTGAATGACGAGTTGAGCTGCCCCTTATCCGGCCCTTCGATGTCACCTCAAAGTGGTCCCCTGGCAATTTTGCTCCGGTCTGCTAGGGTTATTGGGTATCACAAGAAGAATATAATGAGGCATACATCATGAAGAAAGACATACCCGACACCCAGGACAAAACCCTGGTGGAAAAGCTAGCCGATCTTGGCGACCTGATAATTAGAAAAGAGCGCGAGGAATCACTGTACGGTAGTAATATTGAGAAAACAACAAAATTCAAACAGTTGATCACGCTGCAAAAGAGGCTGGTTCGCAGGATGATCAATGGAGATGAAGAGGAATTCCTGCCGCCTCGGCCGAAAAAGCCACAGCTGAGAATAATCAAATAATAAATTACTTACAGAAATGGCTTTTCCCCTGATTGAGTGGGTAGATTACCGTTGTAGGGCCGAATTCATTCGGCCAATCATGACTGCATCTGGATGACAGATCGCAATGAAACGCCGGTGGTCGAATGAATTCGACCCTACCGTTCAGCAAACAGAAGGAGTGCGTCTTGTCTG
>CP070743.1:2046732-2068369 GCA_020348185.1 Nitrospirota bacterium | reverse complement strand
ATACATACCTTGTGAGCCTCAAAGGAAAGTTTGACAATCTTCGAGGCAACAAGGAACTTCAGCCTTTAGTCAGAAGCATGGAAGCCCTTTTGGAAAAAGGCTATCGATTTACCACTGCGGACCAGGAAGCCCTTAATCGTGAATTGGGGTAATTCTTACGGCCGAGAAGGGAATTTTGCAGCCTGGGGGGTTCTTGAACACCAAAACTCGAACTCCGAAACACGAGATTTCTCTCCTACTTAATCCGTTCCAACGCTTCGCGAGCCCGGCTGCGCACGGTCTGATCCCAATCATCCTTCATTAAGCTCTCAAGCTTTGATTTGGCCTCGGCGATCCGCATTCGACCGAGAGCCAAGGCCGCCGAGGCACGGACATGGGCGTGATCATCCTCCAGAGCTTGGATGAGGAGAGGAATAGCCGGCTGATGCTGAAGAATTCCCAGGTAACTGGCGGCCATGCCCCGTATGCGGTGTTGTTTATCACCCAGCGCCGTTTTTAATTTCCAAACAAATAACTCCGCCATTGGCTCCGCGATCGCTTCCAGTCCCTCCAGTTCATATCGATTCAGCTCCACCAGCGTGAAAGCCACATCTACACGTTTCTGAGCCGAAGACTCTTGTTTAAATCGGTTAATCAATCGCTCTCGTTGTTCCAGCATGTGACGACGAAGTTTGAATTTCCGGACCATCAACCAGATTCCCACTCCGGCTAGCATCACCAGCAGAACAATCGGCAAAATGTCCTCAACAATCAAGTCTTGCGTATCAAAGGAAAGATGGTTCCATACCCAGATTCCTCCTACCACCAGTGCAATGATCACGAGGGCAGCGAGGATATTAACTTGCCCCGATTGTCGAAAATCGTTCTTCATTCTTCTTCAAACAAATAAAAGAGAATTCAAGATTTGTTTTCTGTTAATGTAAACACCGTTAAATGATGTTTTGGTCCTACGAGCACGGAGGCAAGGATTGAAGACAGAAATTTAGTATCATTCTTACCCGAAACCCGAAACCCGAAACCCGAAACCCGAAACTACTTAAACCACCCAGGTCCAACCTACCCTAAGAATGAAGGGCTAAAATATGCGCGTCACCATTCTAGGATCCGGCACCAATCTTCATCCGCGCCGTGCGGCCGCCGGGTATCTTGTTAAAACCGACAATCTGTTCCTTATGGACTTTGGTCCCAGGACGTTGAGCAATCTGTTGAAAACCAGTGCGGATCGGCACCAAATTCAATACCTTTTATTTACCCATTACCATGCAGACCATTTTTCAGATTTTATTACCTTTTTCTTTGATGCGGTTTGCCACAGTAAATTCGTTTCTCCCCGCGCTGATTTAAGGATCATCGGTCCTAAAGGAACCAAGGCGCTCTTTGGAACCATTCTGCGGACTTTCCCCAGTTTTAACGATTCTGAATTTAGGGTGACCCTTAAAGAAGTCAGCACGCGTTCCTTCTCGATCGGAAGCACTCGGGTGACTCCGGTTCCGGTCACGCATACCGATCGCCAGACCTGTTTAGGGTATCGGATTACGTTTCAAGGGCGAACGCTTGCCTACTCCGGTGATGCCACCTATGCTCCCAATCTCATTCGACTCTGCCGCGATGTGGATCTCGCCATTTTAGATTGTTCATTCCCTAAAAATCGCCCAGGAGAAGCGCATATGCACGCAGGGGAATGTGGACGAGTGGCGCAGGAGGCAGGCGTGAAACGCTTAGTGTTGTCTCATTTTTACCCGATTGCCGACCGCTTCGATGTAAAAAAACATGCAGCTCAGGTATTCCGAGGGAAAATTATTCGTGCCAGAGATTGTATGACCCTCTCTGTGTAACCAATTCCCATTCCCTTACAGCCCTCCCTTTTCTTGTCATTCAATCCAACGTCCACGGTTGATCTCTCTAGTTGAGCGAGGGATCTGAAGCAGATTTGAGGATGGCCATCAGGGCATTCACTCGTTTCACTCGATGGGGCTCTTGTCGCTGTTGATAGATTCCCAGCAGGTTTTGGAGCATCCTTTCCAGAATCAATGAGTTCGGACTTGGTTCGAGATACCATGGCTCAAAGCCAAATCCTGATCCGGTGAGAAACTTTTTGCAGTCTGATTCTTGTAAGAGGATCCCGCCATTAAAACAATCAACAAAGAGAAAGGGTGGGGAGCTGTCCACCTTGACCAAAAAATGGCCTGGCATGCCCACACCCTTAACCGGAAGGCCGAGCCGCAATCCGAGCAAAAGATACAACACCGACAAACTGATGGGGATGCCCATTCGGCGGTCGATGACCCGGTTCAAAAAACTGTTTTCGGGGTCATAGTAATCGGTTCGATTCCCTCGAAATCCTTTTTCATTAAATAAGTATTGATTGAAAATGTGAACCCTCTGTACAGGAGAATCCGTTGGTGTCATCCGCGGGCGAACTTCCTCAGCCAATTTCTCAATGATTTGAATATAATTGCCTATCTCAAGAGTGGGGTAGGCCGATTTGGCAATCAGAAAGGCTCCCATCTCTAAATCAATGTTGTCCCGCTTCCCCCGACAACACTGTTGAAATTCTTTTCTTAACGCCAAAAAGTGTATCTCTTCTCGGATATCAGCGGCCCGTGGGCTGAGGGTAGGGTCTTTTCGTTCTGCCTCAGTGAGATAGGGTAAAACTGATCTCCCACATCGGACCAATTGATCTTGAATCGTCATCGCCACCTGTTCATCGGTATCGGACAACAGCCGCAGTAAGGCCTTGACCTTCTTGTCCATCAAGTCATCCATGCCAACGCATATTTGTCAATTAAGGGTTTACCGCCTGGCGCCAACTCTGGCCCGTCATCCGATCGTGTGCCTTCTAACCAACGGCTCGCCGGAAAGCCCGAGCGCCTCCATAGAGACACACTGCATCGAAGACCACCAATACGCCGATGGCAATGGCGACTTGGGGAATCGCCTCGCTCCAGCCGTTAATAATAAGCGGCCGGACCGCGTCAATGACCCAGGTCATGGGGTTGAGCCAGGCCAGAGTTTTCATCCATGCGGGCATCGCGGCCAGGGGAACTAATGCGGAGCTCAAGAAAATCATGGGAAGTGAGAGAAACCCAAGCACAGAAAAGAAATCACCGTGACTTTTCACTGAGAAGGCCATAGCCATTGAAATTGCTGTCAGACCGATACCAAACAACATGCCGATGAATAAAATAACGGCGATACCCAAGAGTCCGGTTTCCGGATGCACATCAAAAAGAAATGCGACTGCAAGGATTACCAAGATTTGCATGCCGGTAATGGCCATCACAAAAAGGAATCGGCTTAGAATCACGGAGGTTCGGCGAATTGGGGTAGCCATTAAACGCTCGAGGAATCCGTTCTCCTTGTCGAATAACAGGTCTACTCCCCCAGCGAGGCCATTATTCAAGACGGTCATGACGACGACTCCCGCAGCCAGAAAACTCATGTAATTGGGTGCTTGCACGACTTGAATGTCCGCAGCACGTTGGAACAAGCTCCCGAAAAAAATCAGCCAAAACAACATGGGTTGAATCAGCGTAAACAACATACTGAATTTTTCACGGCTGAGCCTCCGGACCCAGCGCATGGTGAGGGCTAATACCTCTTGTATTTGATCCTGCATCATGTCACCTATTGATTGGAGTTCAGAAAAACCAGCAGATGGCCATCAGATGATCTTATGGAGTCGGGGGAGATTCCTCCTGAATGGAATGTCCTGTGTAGGCGATAAAGACATCGTCAAGTCGAGGGCGATGATATTCAACCCCATCTAGACGACAACCAACTCGACTGGTGGCATCAATGATGGCGGGGAGGGCTTTCTCGGGTGAATCCACCCGAATATCAAGTCCGTTGGGTTTTGATTGGAGTGAACGGATGAACGGAAAGCTTTGTAATTCAGCGGAAAGCTTGATGAGCGTCGTCGGGTCGGGTTCGTGGAGGGTTAAAGATACGCCGTCTCCCCCTAAGCCCGCCTTTAATTCTTTGGGTGAGCCGGTCGCCCGGATGAGCCCGCTATCGATAATGGCGATGCGGTCACAGAGTTGGTCTGCTTCATCGAGATAATTCGTGGTCATGACTATCGTAATGCCCTGATCCCGAAGCCGACGCACATAATCCCAAATATTTAGCCGGCTCTGAACGTCAAGCCCTAAGGTGGGTTCATCGAGGAATAAAATTCGGGGATTGGGAAGAAGACCACAGGCAATATCGAGTTTTCGTTTCATGCCCCCAGAATAGGTTTTTGCCACGCGGTCAGCATGGCCTTCTAAATCGACCAGCTTTAACAGCTCTCCGATGCGACGGATCGATTCATCTTTTGGAAGATGATACAGGTCACCCAAAAGCAACAAGTGTTCTCTCCCGGTAAGGAATCGGTCAATGGCCCGTTCTTGGGGAACATATCCGATAAGTTGACGAACCGTATCAGCCTCCGTGAGCACATCATGACCCAAAATCGTAGCATGACCGCTCGTCGGTTTTAAGGTCGTGATCAGAATTCGAAGCGTGGTACTTTTCCCGGCACCGTTTGGACCCAACAGCCCAAAAATTTCTCCAGCATGAACGGTCAGCGAGAGATCCTGAACCGCCACAACTCCATCATAGATTTTCCCTAAGCCAGTGACTTCAATGGCAATAGAGGAATCCGACATGATTATCCTTGAGCCGGAGACTGGAGGTTGGGGAGTTTGAACCGGATAAGGTCGGTTAATCGGCGGGCGTGTTGAAGAAGATTCTCAGATTCGAGCAAAAATTGTTTTTCTACCGATGTAAAGTCTAATCCTGCCGACAAACTATTCACGAGGGTCTGGTCGCAGAGTTTTCCGGACGCGATGATCTGACATAAGTCATGAGCCTTTTTTGACTCTAAATACCGTTCAGCTGATTCCATGAGCGTACCCCGAAGGGTTATGTCCAGCTCCTCTCCTTCCTGACTCGATAACAGATTCACTTTGGCTTGCCGGTAACTGGTGTCAACCCTCTGTTCCAGGTAGGTGCAGCGCCGCAGCCCTTTCAATACGATGTTATACCGACCGTCGGACAATGGATTCACGCTCACCAATTGGCCCACACACCCTAACTCAAATATGGGAGGTGTGTCTTGGTCATGGTCTTCCCATTCGTCTTTCAGCAACGCCATGCCAATACATTCCTCCGTTGAAGCCGCATCCTCCACCATTTCCCGATACCGAGGTTCAAAAATATGCAACGGTAAGTAGGTGTAGGGAAAAAACACGACGTCGGGTAGAGGAAAAATGGGAAGGACTTCTGGAATGGGGACGATATTCGAACCTGCGGAAGTGGCTTCTGAGGACATGGGGTACGATAGCCGAGGATTTTTGGAAATGTCAACGGCATTCTATTACACCACGTATTCAGAAAAATTTCGAAATCCCGCGTGAGACAAGGGGTTTGCGTTGGCTCCAAGCGCGTGGTATAAGCCCAACCAATTCAGACTCAATAAGCACACCTTCTCTCAAGGATAGCCGTGAATTGGATACATTGTCCTCGTTGGTTACGTTCCTTGACCTGGAGTTTGATCGGAAGCGCAACAGGAATCACTCTCATCTCTGCTCCCCTATTGGCCGCTGAGCGGGAACTGACATCTCCGCCAATCTTCAAGCAAGCTCTTCCCGGCTACGAATACGTCTTCCCTCGCGATCATGGATCACACAACCTTTTTTTGACCGAATGGTGGTACTTCACCGGTCATTTGTTGTCCGAAGACGGTGAGCGTTTTGGCTATGAGCTCACATTCTTTCGGCGCGCCCTGGAAGATCCACAAGTGTGGAAAAACCCTTCACGCTGGGCCTTTCGTCAGTTGTACTTTGCTCATTTGGCCCTGACGGAGGTGGACAACGCCCGATTTCGCTTTGCCGAGAAAATCAGCCGGGCGGGCTTAGGAAAAGCTGGTGCAAAAACAGGAATGTTCCATTCCTGGCTTGATCACTGGTCTGCTGCAGCGGGCACCCCCGATCATCAGGAGTTTCACCTGCAAGCCTCCACTCCCGAATTTGGGGTTGATCTCAATGTGACGTTGCTAAAACCTCCAATTATTCATGGCTTGGAGGGTGTCAGTCAGAAAGGAAGCCAAACAGGACAGGCGTCTCATTATTATTCTCTGACGCGTCTGGCCACCAAGGGGGTGCTCTGGTTAGATGGGGAAAAAAAAGAAGTCAGTGGAACGAGTTGGATGGATCATGAATTCGGGTCGGAAAGTTTAGCCGAAGGGTTGGTCGGTTGGGACTGGTTCAGCATTCAACTTGAATCAGGATATGAAATCATGGCCTACTGGCTTCGACGGGAAGATGGAACGTTTGACGCCGTGTCCAGCGGAACACTGGTGGCTCCCGATGGAGGGACGCATCATCTGAATCAGAACGATCTGAAATTAGATATTCTCGAACACTGGCATAGCCAGGCGAGCGGGGCTCGATATCCAAGTCGATGGACTCTCACGATCGTACCTTTTGATATACTTTTAAACATCACTCCTCAGCTCCCTGATCAGGAGCTTCGAACCACCAAGAGTACACAGATCACCTACTGGGAAGGGGCTGTGGAGGTGGAGGGCCGGTCCGGGAATGCTCCGGTTACCGGAATGGGATATGTCGAATTGACGGGCTATGCGGAACCGTATCGGCCAGGGTCGTAATGGTTAAAGATGTTTCGGGTTTCGGGAAAACCTCTCTTCAATTAACACGAAACCTGAAACTCGAAACAAAACTTTTTAGTAGTGGGGGATGAATGAAGAGCCTATTGCCTGGCAGATTGGGTTTCATCCTGTTCATTGCCTGTGTCCTTTTGGCGTGTGGACAAAGAAGCGATACAGTTGTGGCAATTACGTTGCATCCCACTAAGCCGAACATACTGTACATCGCCACCGACGAAGCGGTCTATAAATCGAATGATACGGGGGCAACCTGGAAGCGCCTGAACGGGGAATTGGCGCGTACCAGGGTCATCAGTTTGGCTATTGACCCCCAATTGCCCGCTAATGTCTTCGCAGGAACGAATGGAGCTGGCACTTACAAAAGTCCCGATGGGGGACGTAATTGGCATCAATTCAATGCCGGACAACAGAAAGGCACGATTTCCGCGATTGTGAATCAGGTCGTCTTTAACCCCCTGGGAAGTGAAACCGTATATGCCGCCACCACCGTCGGGGTCTTTCGAAGTAGTGATGGCGGTCGAAACTGGACGGAGCGGATGGCGGGTATGACGGAAATAAATTTCGTTGTCACCCTGGCCATCGATCCGGCCCATCCCAACATCATGTATGCCGGAACAACGGGGGGTGTCTATCGCACCAAGAATGCAACTGAAAGTTGGGAAAAGATCACGGAGGGCATGGTGGCCTTTGATGCCAAGATGGCTTCCATGGCGCTAGGAGTAAACCGTATTGTGATTGATAGAAACAATCCAGACATCGTTTATGCCGGGACGACGCAAGGATTATATAAAAGTACGAACCAGGGCGATCAATGGACAAAAGTAGGGAAGGCATTGAACGGCGTCTACATCAGCGAGATTCAACTGGACCCCACCCAATCTCAAGTCATGTACCTTGCCACCAGCGATGGGGTGCAAAAAAGTATGGATGGCGGCAATACTTGGGAACTTAAGAATACGGGCATCGAAGCCACGAGTATTCGCAGCATTCGGATGAGTCCCAGCAATCAAAACATTCTTTATGCCGGCACAAATGGGGGCGGACTGTATCGAACGGTGAATGGAGGAGAGAATTGGAGTCGATTACCACTGACGCCATCTGCTTCACTGTAATCCGTACCTTTAACCCTCGGATATTTTTCCGGGAGGCTGTGAACAGACTGACGGCGGATTCTTCCAGAACCCAGTCGAATGGCATTCCCGGGCATTCATGACGCCATCTTTCTAGTTGCTCCGGAAGGGAAATTATGTTACCGAATATTCAACGGGTTACATCAATTTTGGTAGAATCAATATGAAAAAAAGGGATTTCTCGCAAGGGAAGGTTTTGCGTCAAGCACCCAAGGATTTTACAGTTCCGCTACATTCTAAAGTCCGGAGTTCTCCAAAAAATCCAATGTACATGTAAATGTCCCCCAGTGTTTCAGCACTCTAATTCTTGCAGCGTCACGGACAGGTCAGCGGATCATTTCGTTGAGGGTGCCTGGGAAGAATGTCACGGTTACCTTGCAAGGCTTTGCGCATTCAATCTCCAAATTTCTTACTTTGGGCCATTGTCCCGGGGGTGACATTTGTCACAGTCTTTTCGCCTTGTTGGGTCCCCAAAAGTATAGCAGCCTATGTCGAACCACTCCTATGAAGAAAAGCACTCTGTGGCAAGGGTCAACCAAAAGGCGATGGGACCAACACGTTCAGGTTGGTCTGAATGGCTGGGGTTGGCATGCGGTTAAAAGAAACTTTCCTCTACCTTCTTGCCATCGCTCTTATCCTGAGCAGCTGTGCCGGTGGCAATCTTGACCCTCCGGATTATGGTTGGTACCTGAATGGTGTCCTCGTTCCCGATACCTCATGGCGGGGCCACAATGGCCCATTTCTGGCAGAAATGATCGTGACGGACAACACGGAGGGTCTGGATAAATTCTGGGACATCGAATCTGCCGACCTTCCTGCTCCTCATCTGGACGAAGCCTCTCCAGGGACCCAGCTGGAGGCGGTGGTGATCTTAGGCCGGTGCGAACCTGATAGCTTTGGGAACTGTAATGTATGGGGAACGGCATCCGTCAAAACCACTGAAGGAGCGGTGGTGATTGATCAACAGCCTCTCTCCCTTTGGGAGGACCTCCCTCCCCCCGAAGGTTCTCTTGGTGTTTCAAAAAATGGAGTGCGCCTCATCGTCCAGGATTTCGCCGGTGCGTATGGGATCCGTATCGTGGTGACAGATCGGGTGGCTCAACGAACGGTTGACCTCTTCTATGAGCTTCCTGTTCCAACAGGGACCGATGCCTATGATGTCCTGCATACGGTTCGTCAGAGGGCAACCAAGGGTCACCCTGAAGCCCAATATCTTCTTGGGTTTAGATATGAGGAGGGCCTCGGAGTTCCCCAGGATTATACTGAGGCGCGGCAGTGGTATGTTCAATCTGCCAATCAGGAATATATCCTGGCGCAAGTTCATCTGGGGATTTTGTATGATGAGGGGCTCGGTGGGCCCGAAGATGATCAACAGGCCCACGCATGGTATTTGAAAGCCGCCAAACAAGGGAACGTCCAGGCACAGGCTCTTCTCGGAAGGCTGTATGAACAGGGGATGGATAGTCCCCCGGATTATTCGAAAGCGCGTCAGTGGTATTTGGCCGCGGCTGAGAGAGGGAATGCCGTTGCGCAAAGGAATTTGGGGAAGCTGTTCACCCAGGGGCTGGGCGGGCTAAAAGATTTTACGCAGGCGCGTCGCTGGTTTGAGAAAGCAGCGGCTCAGGGGGATGTTGAGGCCCAAACCCAACTCGGGATTCTTTGGGAGAATGGTCAGGGAGTGCCGCAAGATTATGTAAAGGCCCGTCAGTTGTATTGGAAAGCGGCTACGCAAGGGGATGCCACAGTCCAGAACTATATTGGAGTTTTCTATAACAAGGGCTTGGGGGTTCTTAAAGATTACAAGAAGGCCCGCGAGTGGTATGAAAAAGCCGCGATTCAAGGGAATGCCGCAGCCCAAAGCAATCTTGGGATTCTCTATGAACTTGGTTTGGGAGTGCCGCAAGATTATGCAAAGGCGCGGGAGTGGTATTTGAAAGCCGCCTCCCAGGGGGATGCAAGAGGCCAAAGCAATCTCGCGTTTTTGTATGCCCAAGGCCTAGGGGTACCGCAAGATTATGCAAAAGCGCGGGAGTGGTATCTGAAAGCGGCCGCGCAAGGGGATGCGGGGGTTCAAAATTATCTTGGAGATTTATATAACCAGGGGCTAGGTGGGGAAAAGGATCCGTTGAGAGCACGGGCGTGGTATCTTCAGGCCGCCTCCCATGGGAATCCTGAGGCCCTGTTCAGTCTCGGAATGTTATATTACGAAGGCAGCGGAGTGAGGAAGGATTATGTTGAGGCCTTTGCGTGGTTTAACTGTGCCGCCATCCGGGGTGTCGAGAATGCCCTTCAATATCGGAACCTGGTAGGTGGACAACTTGATCCTCCTGCCCTCAAAAGGGCTCAAGAAATGGCCAAGACGAAGGCCAAACTCTACGTGATCCCCTTTCAGGAGCTACAGGGTGAATAATGGTTCTTCTGAAGAGATATTTACATCCTGTATGGAGGTCATGGGTATATGGCCCGGTTCAAAATTATTCTCAAATAAACAATGTCGTTTCGGCCCCAGCTGTGAGTGAAAGGATGGCAGGCAAGCCCATCACCTCATCGACTCCTTTTGCGACAGTATCGGAGTCGACCCCCATGTACTCCAGCCCTGCACTACAAGCAATTAATCGAAATTGCCCTACTTTCCGAGCCTCTTCAAACATGTCGGTGATCAGAGGCACCTTGCGTTCTTTAATAAGCCGGGCGACGTCCAGAGCCTGCTTTTGATATTCAAGTGGAAAATCCAGTTCGTTCAGTCTCCCTTCTGACAATTTCTTAATTGTCCAAAACAACAGCACGACCGTCACGTCCTTCCCCATCGCGGCGGCGGTCAACCCGAGTGTCGCGACTTGATGAAGTTTGTCGTAGGTGGCGTTGTGAGAAAAAATAACGAATCGAGACGGTTGATTCATACATTCACCATTTGGGAATTCCTACCGCATTCTTAGGGTCTAAGGGTCGAAGTGTCAAAAGAGTCAAAAAGGTCGAGAATGTCAAGAGTCCACCAAAGTCCAATAGTCTAGACCTTAAGGAATAGGCACTTTCTTTTGACCTCTTCGACCCCTTAAACTTTTAGACCTTTTCGACTTTTCCACCTTATCTTGGCGGTATCAAATTGTCAGGGGAGCATCTTACGTTCTGGGACTTTTATTCCGGGAAAGGTGAATCAGCGGTTGGGTGCGTCGGGTGATGGACCACCCCTCTTCTTCGAACAGTAAGCAGCATTTGAGGCGTCCGCAGACGCCAATGCGATGGCTTTCTATGCCAGAATACGAGGCATCGTCCCGCCACCCCTTGGGATTGATGGGTTTAAAGTCGGTCAGGAAACTGGCACAACACAAAATAAGTCCACAGGTGTCGACTCCGCTAAGTCTTGCGGCTTCTTCCCTCGTTGAAATTTGACGCATTTCGATACGGCATCCGAAACGCCGGGCTAAGTCTTTGACCAATTGCCGAAAATCAATCCGGCTTTCAGCGGTATAGGTAAAGGTTAACGCTCGGCGCTGGAAAGACCCATAGATTTCAACCATTTTCATTTGTAATCCCAGGGCCTGGGTTCGTTCCAAACAAAATTCATGGGCTTCGTTGACCAGCCTTTGATGCCTTTCAATGGCTAGCTTGTCCTCGTCCGTGGCTTTTCGAAGGGTAGGTTTCATGACCCTCATAGGGGGGGAAAAGGGGAAAAACGTAGGCGCCTCATACACTTTGCCAAATGTGCAATCATTCTCCAATTCCAACATCACCAAGTCCCCCACACGCACCGTGGGATCTTTTGTCCGTGATTTTTTGACCTCACCGCGATCTCTCACTTTGATCCCGATCACGGCAATTTGGTCAGGAAAGGGGCCTTCTATTTCGAGGTCGGTCATGGCTGGTTCCTTTGCATCAAGCACCTATCATCGGTCATTTCGTAGCGGACGCCTATCATACCTGACTTGAACGAGGAGGCCAAGCACTCCTTCTTGAAGAGTCGAAAAGGTCGAAGAGGTCAAAAGAAAGTGCGTATTCCTAAAACTATTAGACATATTCAGACTCTTATCATTTTCGACCTTTTTGACCCTTTCGACTTTTTGACTCTGGGACTTTCCTTTATGACGCAGGGGGTCGGGTTAAGAAGCCAGGGAGTTGATGGTCCAATTGAAAAAGGGTTACCGGGGCAAGCTCTTTTGAAAGCGAGGAAACCCTCACCGAGCGATTGGAATCTGGTCGGACCGTATCCAAAGCCTGGGCAAAATGATAGACACATCCGATAGGGTCGAGACTGGTCCTCAAGGATTCCGGCTGGTCCCAATGAGCGGTGAGGAGAGCCGTTCGAGCAGGATTTCGATTGCTGAACATAAAGGAAAGATGGTCGGGATACCAATCGGCACCGCCGGTGGCATAGGAGACGAAAAGTTTGGCTTGGGCCGTTGCACACACGTCTACTAGATATTGATTGGTCAAGAATCCGTTCTCACCGACTTCCAACCATTTTCCGGGGTGGGATAGGCAGGCATAGGCGGCATAGCTTCGAACTTCTTTGAGCTGTTGTTGAGAGGCAAATACGGTGGTAATGGGCCCATATCGTTTTACCAACTCCGCAATGATTCCGCTTTTTATGGCGGATTCTCCATCATTCGTGGGCCCGCTATCCGCATGCACCAGCGTGTTGTAAGACCGATCGTTCACCAGGTAGCAATTGCGGGGCAGGGAGAGATCACAGGGGTCTTCGCCATAGAAAGGCACCGAAACGACCTGGCCACCATCAAATTTCCAGGTATCTCCATGGGCCATTTCCGTGACGTGAGAAAATCCCAGTTCACGCATCAGGGAAAGATAATCATAATAGAGCCCCTGACGATTTTTTCGGCTGGGGACAAATATAGGCACGTCTTTCGGTAAATGGAGCAGGGTGCGAGGGTCGACATGGTCGTCATGATCGTGGGTCAGAAAAACGGCAGCCGGTCGAGGGAGCAAATTTGCCCAAAGGGAAGGCACGGGTGATTCGGCAAACCACGGCATCAGCCAGGGATCAAACCAGAAAAATTCGTCTTGCTGGCGATACATCAGGGCCGCATGACCAAGGTGAATCATATCTTGATCCCGGGTATTGTTCAGCCAGTGTTCCCGCACCGAAGAGTGGGTTGATACGGCCAAGCAGTCATTGGTTTTTAACAGTTCAAAAATTTTGCTGAGGTGCCGCTCCATATCCCGTCCTGAGGCCGTGGCAATAGTTCGAATCTCGGCCATCCGATGGGTGCCATCAAGGAATCCAAAAAATTTCCCCACGAGGGGCGCCATCGGTCGCTCGAATCCAAAGGGAATCGCATTGCGCGTGACGGCGTTGAACACGCGCAATCCCTGATAACTCATGGCTGCGGTCGCTCGTGGATCCAGAGGGAAACTCCATTGAAAGGACCCATCGGCCTGCCTCCCACATTGAATGTGGTTTTTCAAGTTTGGGCGCGTCTCAACAACTTCCGTATAGGCGTCTTCCAGCTTCCTGGGAAGGGCAGGATCATCTAACGGCGCTCGGTGGGCGACAATATCACTGATCGCCGTCTCGATGGAGCTGAGTAGGGTCCCGTGGACCTGATCAAGGCTGGCGACAACGGCTGGATCGACCCCTCCCAAAAAGGGAAAGGGGCCTGGAGGTTCGGAACTCTCAAGCTGAACCCAAACCCAAGGGTTCAATCCGATAAATTGATCGGCGGTAAAGGAATCCCAAATACTCATGATTCAATTGAATCGAATGGTGCCAAAGCCATTCCTTACCTCTTGGCCTCAGCCACATTTGGTTCGTATAACACCTGAATGACATTCTCATCCGGGTCGGCTAAATAAAAGGAGTAACTTCCATCCCGGTGTTGTTTAGGAGGTTTGACAATCGTCACCCCTTCTTTTTGAACTTGCTGAAACATGTCATCGACACTTTCGGGAGATTCCATAAAGAACCCAAAATGATCCATAAATTGTCCCTGCCGTGGCTGATAGGCGGAGAGTTCCTCAACAGGAAGTTGATGAAGGGCCAAATTGTCGGTTCCTGAACTCAAATAAATATTTTCGGGATCTGGTTTCCAGACGACCCGCATCCCAAAGAAGCGTTCATAAAAAGAATGGGATTTGGAGATATCAATGACTTTAAGAGCTAAATGTCTCAGTCCACAGATCATGGGCAACTCTAGCAGGATGTTGAAAAAGCCCGCCAGCGGCGTTCTCGGGTTTTTGTCGTGCTCACGTACTCTCGCGTACGCTCCGCGCGCCAAAAGCCCTGCGGCCTTGCTGGACGAACTTTTTGAACATCCTGCCTGGCTTCTGGTGTTGCGATGGATGGTTCGTTGTCATTTGAGAATTATTGAAAAATGTTGAGATTTTCAACAGCCTCATAGGGATGGCCTAGGTGTTTATTCCAGATTAAACTGTCCGTTCAAGTTAAATAAGTTGATTAGCTGCTATTACGGGGGTCGCACGCGTCTCGGGGGGCGAAACTCATGAAATCCCTTAGAGACAGAAGTCCAGTCAATTTCGCATCATAGCGAGACGAATAAAATGGAGCAACCCTTGGCTACCTCCTCTATCAATCCCACCGACCAGGATCCATTGACATTCAATTCTGCAGAGCCGTTTATGGTATGCTGGAAAAGAAATCAACAGACCCTTGCGAGAGAATCGCATCAATTTTGGGGTTCGAATCTAAATCTGTGCATTGAAAAATGAGGGCGTCGAAAGGGTCGAAGTGGTCTAAAGGGTCTAAGAGGCGAAAGGGTCAAAAATTAATGCGTCTTCCTTTTTCTAGCTTGCCTGGACCTTTTTGACTTTGTGACATTTCCACCCTTGAGTTGTCATTTAACCCTTGAACTTTTTAGCTCCTGAGGAGGGCCAGATGCAGGATATGGGCATGATCAAAGAGGTACATTGTAGGAAGAAATGGTTAGTTTGGATACTCCCCTTTTCCATGCAGCTCATCTTCCTAGCCTTTGCTATAGGTGCTGAGTCGGAACCAAAGGAAATTATCGGAAAGGATGGGGCCCCCATGGTGCGAGTTCCCGAAGGGGAATTCCCAATGGGGGTGCCAAAGGAGGCCCGGGATGGGGGTGTTGATGAGCGACCCAATCACGGCGTCTTTGTGGATACTTTTTATATCGATAAATACGAAGTGACCAATGGACGGTACCTGCAATTCATCACCGATACCGGGCATCGAACGCCACAGCATCCGAGCGACCCCAAGAAAGGGTTGTGGAAAGGGAACATTATGCCAGAGTCAATTGTCGACCTTCCGGTGATCAATGTCGACTGGTACGATGCAGAATCCTATTGCAAGTGGGCGGGTAAACGGCTACCGACCGAAGCCGAGTGGGAAAAAGCTGCAAAAGGTCCCAATGATTGGCGGTTCCCGTGGGGTAACGTGGAACCCACCGATCGACATCTCAACTATAACCAAGTGTGGCGTGGTGAGGCCACGCTGGTTCCCGTTGGGATATACGAAGCGGGAAAAAGCCCCTACGGCGCCTATGATATGGCGGGGAATGTATGGGAGTGGGTCGCGGACTGGTACGACCCCAATTATTACTCTAAAAGCCCAGCCAAAAACCCCAAAGGGCCTGAAACAGGAACTCATAAGGTTCTCAGAAGCTCGGGCTGGCAGGTTGAAACCCCGCAAGTCAGAGTTTTCACGCGTATCAAAATGGATCCCCTGGGTCGGAACCACTCGACGGGATTTCGATGTGCCTGGGATGGTGAAGAATAGGGCGAGAACGCTTACTCTCTATGACAGAACGAAAAGACTTCTCCGGACTGACTGTTGCGGCGTTTGAAAGTCGGATGGCTCAGGAAATGGGACGATTGATTGAGCGCTACGGCGGTAAGCCGTGCGTGGCGCCCGCTATGCGGGAAATTCCACTTGAGGAAAACCCTCAAGCGCTGACATTTGGCGATCAACTGTTGGCGGGGCATTTCAACATGGTGGTGTTGCTCACCGGAGTTGGAACAAGAAATCTTATTGACGTGCTGCAAACGAGGTTCCCACACGATTCCATAAAAAAGGCCCTCGGAGACACGGTGCTGGTTGCTCGCGGGCCGAAGCCCGTTGGGGCTTTGAAAGAATTGGGACTATGGGCCCATGTAGAAGTGCCCGAACCCAATACATGGCGAGATCTGATTAGGGCCATTGACGATTTCAAGCCGGAAGGAATACGCGGCCTGCGAGTCGCAGTACAGGAATATGGCGTCTCGAATCCAGACCTCTTAGAGGCTCTAAACAAACGCGGAGGCCTGGTGACTCCAGTGCCGGTGTATCGTTGGGCACTTCCCCAAGATACGGGTCCGATGGAAAACACCATCAATAGCATTCTGGCGGGAAAAGTTGACGTGGTCCTGATTACCAATGCGGTCCAGGTAGATCATATCGTGAATCTCCTGGAACAACATCAGAGCATCGAGCTATTTAAACAGACCCTTGCCAAAATGGTCATCGCCTCCATTGGACAAATTGCCAGCGAACGGCTCCAGCGACATGGGTTTCCTGTCGATCTCGAACCGTCTCACTCCAAGATGGGCATTCTGGTGAAGGAAACGAGTGAGCGGGCACATGACGTATTAAAGCAAAAGCGCTCGATCTCCTAACCGTCAAATGCGATTCGCGCATCAGTGACCCACTTAGAACCACTCGAATTCTCTACCAAGCTTCTTCAGGCTCTCCAGAATCCATCCATTTACGACCATCCGGTCCAAGAGTTTCAAATACTCGAAACGCATATTTCTTGGGTCTTATTGACCGGGCCCATTGCCTACAAGATTAAAAAGCCGGTCAACCTTGGTTTTGTGGATTTTTCGACCCTGGAGCGACGCCGATATTTCTGTGGAGAAGAACTTCGACTGAATCGTCGACTTGCGCCGGATGTCTACTTGGATATGGTGGCCATTACAGGGAATGTTGAAGCCCCTGAGATTGGTGGGGTGACTACGGCGATTGAATATGCTGTGAAAATGAAACAGTTTCCACAGCAGGATCTGTTGACTCACCTCTTACACCGTGGCCAACTCCTTGCCGCCCATATTGACGGATTAGCAAAGCAAATCTCGGACTTTCATGCCGCCATCCAGGTGGCTGGTCCCGATATCCCTTTTGGGTTTCCAGATGCCCTGGAGAAACCTGTCCTCGCCAATTTTCAATACCTCCCCCCAGAGGCTTCTTCCTTAATCGGAGAAGATCGAATTGAGGCTCTTCGACACTGGACCGAACGGGAGCATGATCGCAATACTGAAAGTTTTGTAAAACGAAAATCAGAAGGATTCATTCGTGAATGTCACGGAGACCTTCATCTCGGCAATATGGCGTTGATCAATGACCTTGTTGTCATTTTCGATTGCATTGAGTTTAACGATACGTTTCGATGGATTGATGTCATGAGCGAGCTGGCGTTCATCGTGATGGATCTGATCGATCGTGGGCGTCCTGATTATGCCTATCGACTGTTAAACGCGTATCTCGAACATACGGGGGATTACGAAGGGCTCGCGGTGTTTCACTATTACCTCACGTACCGTGCCATGGTTCGGGCAAAGGTGGCAGGAATCCGTCTGGAGCAGGAGGAGAAGGGAGGCACAGAGAGCAGAAGCACTGAGAATGAGCTGAAAGGGTATTTGGAATTGGCCGAGCGGCTTTCTAAACCAACTCACCCTTCCCTGATTCTCATGCATGGCCTTTCCGGCTCGGGGAAAACCACGATCGCTCAATTGATACTAGAAACCCTGGGCGCGATTCGTATTCGATCGGATATTGAGAGAAAACGCTTGTTTGGTCTTTCACCTGATGCACGAAGCGAGCAGGTCAGCGATTTCTCAATTTATGGAAGTGATGCGACTGAGAGGACTTATCAATTATTAGAGGACTTGGCTGAGGAAATTTTGGAGGCGGGGTTTGTTGTCATCGTGGATGCCACGTTTCTCAAGGCCACTCAGCGTCAACACTTCCAACGATTAGCAGAAAAAAAGCAGGTTCCCTTTCTCATTGTTGATGTCGTGTCTTCGACATCAACGATGCAAGAACGAGTGCGGAAACGGGAGGAGCGCCAATTGGATGCTTCTGAAGCCACAGTAACCGTCCTTGAAGACCAAATCCGGCATCAGGAACCGTTTGGGTCCGAAGAGCAACCGTTTGTGGTTTGCATTCGAAATGACGAAACGTTTCATCCTCTCACTTTAAAGGAAGAACTACTAAAGAAGGGGTTCAAGTTTCAGGTTTCCGGTTTCAAGCAAGAGAACGGCTAACTTTCTGTATGAGGTCACTTTGGTTTGTCATTGTGGAAAATTTAAAGAATAAATGGAATAAGACGCTTTGTTTGTCTTTGATAGTCTTTATATTCTCCGAAGTGTCGTATTAATAATTGCTCCTCGTAATTCAGTTTGATCCAGAGATCCCCCACGAGGATGCCCCAAATAATTAACCGCTCCATAGAGAAAGCATCTAAGAGAAGGGCGAGGGTCAAAAGCCCTAAGGCGGTGTACATCGGGTGTCGTATATAACGATACGGCCCATGTGTGACCAACGGACTTCCTGCACGAATGTCCGGCAGGATAGTGAGATTTCGAACGGTCATCGTCACGAGTGCCCATATCCCCAAGGCGATGCCCAGCAATTCAAGCCCCACGTATATTGCACGCGATGCGAACACCGGGCCGGTGATCACCATGCCTCCCAGGCAAAGGAGCTGGATCAGCACAAGCAGATAAGACCGGAATGAGTGTCTGGTTGATATAGGCAATCTCATCAGTATTTCATGTATCATGAATCCGCAAGGTTTCTATTCCGTTTAATTTCAGTGTTTCAAGGAGAGATGACCCCAGGCCTGGTTTCATGAGAATAGGTATTTATGGTTTAGCCAGCCTTTTCTTCCTTTCTTCTGTCTCGTTTGTTCACTCGTTGGGAAATCCCACTCTCGAATTTGAAGCTTCTGATTCCCTTCAGGCGACCGTAACCCGACTGGAAAGAATTGATCAATCCCGATTTCGAGAATCTTTAGACCTTGTGGGTCTATCCCGTCCCGGTGATCCGATTCGAGTGGTTGTGGCTGCTGAACAATCCGAATGGGCGCACCATGCTCCGATCTGGGCCTCAGGGTATGCCATTCCGCGCCGGGAAATGATCGTCATTCTCCCTCAACGGGTCGTTGCCTATCCTTATGACTCGCTTGAAAATGTGTTATTCCACGAAGTTGCACATATCTTCAACGCGCGAGCTGCGAGAGGCCAAATCATTCCAAGATGGTTTGACGAGGGCTTGGCGATGATTTCCGCCCGGGCCTGGAATTTCGAAGACGGTGCTCGGTTGACCTGGGCCATCGTCATGGGAGATCCCGTCTCCATTGAAACCCTCGACACCCTTTTTCGTGAGGATCAGGGATCCGCCAGAAAGGCCTATGTCTTGTCCCATGCTCTCGTTCGATTTTTTATTCACGAATTCGGTCGGGACTGGCCTCGGAAAATGTTTGCCTTCATCTCCAAGGGCGTTTCTTTTCGGGAAGCATTCTTTCGGACAACTTTCAAACCGCTTCATCAAGCCGAAGCGGATTTTTGGGCCAATCAAACGGTTTGGACCAGATGGGCGCCGGCTGTCACCAGCACCATTGCCTTGTGGTTGGGAATTCTAGGATTGGCCTTGTATGTCTTCAGGAAACAGCGACAACGTGCCAAGGCGCTAAAAAGACAATGGCAAGAGGAAGACGATTTTGATTTGTAAAAACCTACTGGACCCGTAGTGCAGGTTTGAATTCGAAAAAGCCGTCCGTGTTCTATGTCAAAATTTCAACGTTTAACGTCCGGTGTTCAAAGATTCTCAAAGAAAAAATCATTTCTGACAACCTGAAACGTGGAACGTGAAACTTGAAACCTTCGGGAGGTCGAATCGGAGCTCGAGTAAAAAAAATATTTGGAGATGGAAACAAGGAAATTTTTCTAGTAATATGTGTTGGAAACATGTAGTATGTGAGAAACAACATTGTCAAAAACTTTTTTCTAACACGCCAAGTTAAACTCACCATTCATAATCGATCTTGTTTTTATTCCATCCTTACAAGAACCGAATTGAAAAAAGTACGCGTGGTACGCGTGCGGAATTGGATGACATGCGTGAGTTTAACCCGCCCGATCAAGGAGTGCGGGCACTAGCCAGCGGCCTCAGGGTCGCGGAAATTTAGAAAGGGGGTGAGTACATTGGCGACAAAGAAAAAGGCTCCGGCCAAGAAAAAGCCAGCGGCTAAAAAACCGGCAGCCAAGAAAAAGCCAGCAGCCAAGAAAAAGCCAGCGGCTAAAAAACCGGCGGCTAAAAAGAAACCTGCAGCGAAAAAGAAGACTACAGCCAAGAAAAAGAAGTAGTCCTTCTTTAGTCGACTGTCATAGCGTCGGGTGGAGGGAGTCCTCCACCCGACGTTTTTTTTGGGGGGACCCCACGGATGTTCAAGGTTAATTTTTGTAGCTGCAGCTTCTCATGCTGCCCCAGATAGACGTCATGGTGCTGGAAATGCATCATAAAGGTAACCAGTGGGTATTGATGAGCCGATGGATTCCTAGCACGGATTTTGATGTCCGAAAAAGGCGCCATGAGATGGCCCAACTGCAATCCGAGAACATCGAACATTGAATTCTTAGGTCACAAAGGAGGAGGTGTCCATGTCTTGGGTATTTTTATTCATTGCAGGAGGTTTTGAAATTGCCTGGGCAATCGGCTTGAAATATACCGATGGGTTTACGCGGTTGTGGCCGAGCGTGGGGACCATTGTCGCGATGGGCGTCAGTTTTCTGTTTCTTTCTTATGCCCTCAAGGTTATTCCCATTGGTACGGCGTATGCGGTCTGGACGGGAATTGGGGCCGTGGGCGTGGCGGTTCTGGGGATGATCCTGTTTGGGGAATCCCGAGATGCGTTCCGTCTGTTGTGTATTCTGGTTATTGTTGGAGGGATCGCAGGGTTGAAATATTCTTCGAGTTCATGAAAAGCAACGAATCCTACCCAACGGAATATCCAGGGCGACGCATCAGATTTCAGTGACGAATTATCAGGAAGATTTCAGATTTCACATCTCAGATAATAGATTGTAGTTTGGATATTTGAGATGTGTAATAGTAAATCTTTCACTCGCACAAGGGAGGTTAAATCGAATATTGAAACTGCGGGAGAGAGCCTTGGGCTTCGGCCAAAATGCCTTTGGATTTCAGAAGGTCAAGAATCTGGTGGGAACAACCATCAAAATCTTCAGGTCCTGCGAAGATGAGATCCATTTCTTCTTGGAGGTTTTGGGTCTCTTTAGCCATATGAATGGTCACCACCGGGGTGGGGTTCACCAGGGTTTGAATGGCCTGGATAATTTGGCTGGTGGGAAGGGAAAAAGAATTGGTGGTGGAAATAATCAAGAGCCCGGTATCGGTTAGAAGTCTCGCCACTTCTCCGTAACGGCGCACAATCTCACCGGGGTTGGCTTCACTCAAATCGGCATCTAATCCACGGCGAAGGTTTTCGGCATCCAAGAGATAAGCATGCCGACCCTCAGCGACCAACATAGCCTCTAACTTTCTGGCTAAGAAGGACTTGGCGGTCATATCAGGGCCTGTGAACAAGACCACGGCAGCTCGGTGTCCATAATGTTGTGATCGCTCTTCGGGCCCAACGTCGCCCTTCACCCACGCCGAATCTCGCTCACGGGCTTCGTGTCTCAATCCTTCCTGCTCATCCTGGACCAGTTCCGTTACAATGCCGCCCCCGGAGACATCGTATTCATCGACGAGCACGAATCTCCCTGAGATTTCGAAATCCCCATAGAGGTCAAATGCGATAGGGGATTTGGTGCGAAGAGTGATGTCGGCGACTTCATTTCG
>CP070743.1:2043805-2046632 GCA_020348185.1 Nitrospirota bacterium | reverse complement strand
CGAAGTGAGGTAGAGCGTCTTCAGGTCATCACCAGCGAAGGCAACGTTGGTCACGGTGTCTTCGTTGATGGGGTAGAAATCCAGTTGCTCACCTTCTGGGGAAAAGACGTAGACGCCGGCCTTGGTGTCGAGAGTTTCGCTGGTACCGCGTGTTCGGTTGAGGCCGGCGGCGACCCATAGATTGCCCGAAGCGTCGATCGTCATGCCATCTCCCGAGCGTCCAGGGTAGAATCCGTGGAAGATGCGGCGGTTCGTCACCGTGCCATCCTCCATGAGGTCGTAGGCCAGGATCATGCGCGCCTTGCCCATATCAGGGTGTGCCTCGATGAGGTAAAGGGTCGAGTCGTCCGGTGATATCACGAGGCCGTTCGGCTTCTCGATCTCTGGCTCGGTCAGGATGCGGTGCAATGAACCGTCAGTGTCGATGCGGTATACGCCATGTATGCCGGTCTGGTCTGGGGCCGGATTGGGGGTTGGACGGTCGGAGAAGTACAGCCTGCCCTTGGAGTCGAACGTCACATCATTGGGCATATTCAGCTTTTTGCCTTCAAAGGAATCCGCAAGAATCTCGACCTCACCAGTTTCAATGTTGGTGCGCGTCACCTGCGGCGGAGTACCTTCACACGCAATCAATCGCCACTTGGAGTCAAAGATCAAACCATTCGATCCGTTTGCGTCTGCATCGAACGTTTCGTAGTGCCCGTCTTCGGGGAAATAGCGCATGATGCGACTGGAGCGCATTTCCGAAAAAAAGACCGTGCCATCCCGATACTCCGTTGGTCCTTCGGTGAAAGCAATGCCTGCGACGACGACGCTTCGGGGGGTCACATCTGCCCCTTCGTTAGGTGCCTCCGTGGCGGACTGGCAGCCAACGTATAGGACCATGGAAACTGCAAGGCAAAGAAGGGGTGGGGTGTATTTCTCACGCATGAGTGCGTAACGGAAACATGCACACGACTTCTACGAGCACCAGTCTTTTTTATTTCCCTCAATTTTTACTGCTAGCCCTTGGTTCACCAAGAGTTCGGAGAGGTCTTGCCCATCAGCGACCAAGCGGCCTTTCATCTCCTTTCCATTTTGATAATACTCCATGAGCTGGATGTGGTGCGCGGAAGACAGAAGCCCCTCGATGAGGTTTTTGGCTTGGTTCCCTAAAAGAGTTTCTTGTTCACAGGAGGCCTTGACATGGGGAGCATGAATTCCCTTTAACCTCACAACGAGGGGTTTAGCCACTGCCGGCACTTCAGATCCCGCCTGCGGAAATAAAAATTCACACCGATCACTGTCGTCACAGTTTTTATAGATAAGAGTGGAAAGGTTTCTTGTCGGTGAGCGAACAGGCACTTCTGGGAAGGGCTGAATTTGATTTGGATCGACATATGCCGGTAAGGCCGGTAAATGACTCTGGGAGGGGGTCAGTATCGACCATGTGTAACGTCCCGGGTTAAAATTTCCCTCGACATCATACACACCGACAATCCCTTGCTTATAAAAGTGCCACCTGTCGAGAAAAATCGTGTCAGTCTGGGCGGACGCTCCTCCGCACAAATTCATGATCAGAACAGATATATAAAGAAACAGTCGAATATTCATGGAAATTCAATCATCTCATCTTGAGAACAGGTAAATCAAACGCCTTTTTTGGCCAAGCCGAAAGGTATTAAACCGGTACCAGAGGGTCAATCACCGCAGTCAGCGGCCTCAAGATGAAGGAGGCACGGGGCATGCCACAATTTCTATTAACCACACCAATTACACTGCAGAGGCCACCGGTCCCTCTTTTGGGAGGAAAATTGTGAATGTGGTTCCCTCGCCTTCTCGGCTTTCTACCTGAATCGCTCCCCTATGCGCATCCACGACATCCTTGACAATCTTCGTTCCCAACCCGGTTCCACCAGCTTTACGACTGAGGACCTTTTCGGTGAACAGGCTCTCCTGGATCTCGGGCGACATTCCCCGCCCCGTATCTTTCACCTCTATAAGGACATTCTGTTGGTCAGACGCGAGTTCCCCCCTGATGGTAATAGACCCGCCAGCGGGCACCTCCGGGATGGCATTACTCACCAGATTGTAAAATGCGTTAAACAGGCGCTTGTGGTCAGCGCGAATGCTCGGTAAGGACTCAAGACTTTCTTGGTGCAAGACAACCCCCTTCTCATCTGCATAGAATTGCAAAGCTTCAAACACATTGCCGATTATTTCCGATAACTCACAGGGGGAAAAGTGCGGCGGCGTGCTGCGTCCCTTCACGGCCTCTGCAATTTCCTTCACTCGCTCCTGAATGCGTCCGCTTCCCCGCCGTGCCATGGTAATTACATCACTACAGACGGTTTGGATCTGTTGCGTCTTATCTCGATCGGTTGTAGGAGGGCGCCGGAAAAATTCATTAAGCTCATCCTCCAGCAAGCTCAGACCCATTTGAACGGGAGTGAGCATGTTCTTAATGTCGTGGCTAATGTCCCCCATCAAACGACTCAGCTCGGCCAATTTAGCCTCTTCCATCACCCGACGCTGTAGTTGCTGACGATCCAGTAAATCCTGGCGTAGTTTCCAGAGGGTGACTAATCCTGTCATCAGAGTCAAAACCATCCCTAAGATCATGGTTTTGACGGTGAAGGATTCCATTTCATGGGCAACCGTGTCCAATTTTTGAAGGGAAGCGGAATTTTCCTGACTCAATTCCAGGATAAAATTTCGAATTTCGTTCATCACGTTCATGCCGATTCCCTTGATAATGGCTTCTCGAACCCCTTGGGGGCCTTGTGCAGTAAATTGATCGAGGACCTTTTGCAAAAGGTTAAGCCGTTTTTGGATCATGGTGTAGAAT
>CP070743.1:2036072-2043705 GCA_020348185.1 Nitrospirota bacterium | reverse complement strand
GCCAGAGATTGTGTTTTGGTTCTTGTGAGACTTCAAATAGTGGCCCGTCTTGAACGACTTCATCGATGGCCCGATAACGAAAAAAAACCGGTTGGCCGACCAATCGATACCGTCGAGAGTCCAATGCTCTTTGCAACAGGATGCGACGTCCCAAATGCCATGCCTTTTCACAGAGAAGCATTCGCCCTCCTGGCGAGAGCATGGTCGAGAGACTATCCAATCGGTCTTTGAGTCCGGTTCGAATCTCAGCCTGCACCTGAAGGGTCGGATCACCAGCTCGTTCCATGGTCTTCCAGCTTAGACTGGGCAAGCCCGGATCCCCTTCAGCCTGAAACAATGTTTGGGTGGAAATAATCAGGTCAAAAGAAACAGAAAGATCATCAGTGGGAATGTGACGGGTTTCAAATTGAACGTTCGAAAGCCCTCTCCTACCCGCTTCCTCGCACGCCCTCGCAATGGAACGGGGAGACCGGTCTATACCCATAAAGGTGACATGGGGAAAGCACGATGCATAAAAAGTGGTGAGAATCCCAACACCACAACCAAAATCAAGAACCCGTTGAGCGGGTTCAATTCGATCGGTCATGGCACATCCGATCTCCAGATAATAATCGTACCGTTGGCTATACAAGACGGGCAGGATTCTATCCTGTGCGGCAAGGTCATAAAAGCTGATATCGGCCTCCGGATGCTCCCCTCCGCTTCTGGCTGCACCCAACCGATTCAGTTCAGCGATTTCCTGTTCGGCTAAGACGTTCTTTTGCCATTGATAATAGCTTGTCTCATCGACAAAACGGCGTAAACCCCAGGATTCCAGGTGTTTCGTTAATTCTTTGGCTAGAGAATCGGACTTTTGATAGAGGGTTGGGGCACTCATAGGTGTCGCCTGTATGGTTGGTAAAAAACAATATGCCGAAGGTAGTGGGCTGTGTCCAGGATGGTGGGCGCTCAGGTTTGATATGCAAATTGTAGCTGCAGCATCTCATGCTGCCTCTAAACGACACCATGAGATGGAGCAGCTATCTAGTTTTATTAAAAGCGGGGAGACATCATCATGGCATCTTCATACGCTTGGGGAACGGGATGCGGATGCTGTAAATGCCCGGCTCCAAACACGACATATTTCTCACTGGTTAAGGTGTTCAGCGTCAAAGGCCCTCTTGCATGAAACGGCGTGACATTCATTCCAATTTGCGCCCCTAATTCGAATTGTTCTCCGCTGTGGACCCGAGTCGAGGCGTTAACCAATACGGCGCTGGCCGCGACCTCTCTAGTAAAGCGCATCGCCGCATCATAATCTCTTGTCACAATAGATGCCGTATGACCGGGACCGGCTTGGGCGATATGTTCTAAGGCTTCATCCAAATCCTTCACAATTTTTATGCTCATGACCATCGATTGATGTTTCTGTCCCCAATCCTGGTCATTCGCCTCCTTGATGCCCAAGTGCCCTGACATCTCCATGATGCCCATCATTGAAACGGTCTTGGGACATCCTCGTATTTCGACTTTAAACTCTTCCAGACACCGTCTGAGAAGTCCTGGGAGAAGATGCCTAGCGACATTTTTGTGAATAAGAACGGTGTCAACCGAGTTGGAGGCCGTCGAATCTTGAATTTTGGCATTGACGGCAAGTGTCTGGCCCAAAGGAATATCAGCAGCTTCATCGATATACATATGGGAAACTCCCCCATCATAGCCAATCACAGGGACCCGAGCCTGGTCCATAATTCCCTTTCGTAAGCCACCTTTTCCACGAGGTATCACGGCATCCACCCATTTTGTCAGACGTACCAACTCAAGAGCGGCCTCGGGTTCCGATCGATCCACAAAGGTCAAGGCGCCACTCGGTACGCCAACCTCCTCCGCTGCCTCGCGAAGGGCCTGACTGACGAACACATTGGTATGAAACCATTCAGTTCCTCCACGAAAAATACACACATTCCCGGTTTTCAAACAGATTGCGAAGGATTGTACGGTGATGCTAGGTCCCATATCAGAAATAACGGCAAGAACGCCCAAGGGAACGCGAACTCGACTGACCTGCATGCCTTCGGAAGTACACCAAAGTCGAGTGATCTCTCCCAGGGGGTCAGGTTGATCATGTAACCCTTGAAGGTCTTGCATCATAGAATCAATGTTTTCCTCGGTCACTCGGATGCGATCCAACGCTTGCCGATAGGCTCCCGGTTCTAACTCTTTTGAAACCGCTTCCAAGTCCTGACGGTTGGCTTCAATGATGAGCTGTTTGCAATCGCTCAATTTATCAATCATGGCCAATAAGGCTTGAGATCTGACCTTATTGGGTAATTGGGAAAACGGCCCAGCCGTTTTCTTGGCGTTTTTCGCCAACGTCTGGACATACATTTTTACGGGAACTTCAACCATAGTCGTTTACCCCTTTAAATCTTGAGTGCAAAGTTCAAAGTTTAATGTCCACCGAGTTTTACTCTTTATCCAGAGAATGGAAGGCCTCTCTGTTAAAGCTGAGACTTTAGGTTATCCATGAGCACTACATGAAGGATACACCTCCTAGCATGTCCCTTGGACGATGTATTAGGTTGATGAATATACCGACCAGGATGTGTTGAGTCAAAATGCCTAAGGTTTTCCTAGGGACATGTTCCGTAAGTTCACGAATCCCCTCATTCATGGAATTTGCCAAAAACCAGCCACTGATAAGCCTTTTTCCCTTGAATTGAATCCATACCTATGATATGGTCGGTAGGTTTTAGGAAAAAAACCTACGATTCTCCTCTGGGGTTGGACCACATCTAAAGTCACACATGGACCGATTTTGGGGGCAGGGCTAGAAATTCGGCCTTCCTTAGTAGATTATATAACGATACTTCCTAAACCACAGGTTGTGGCTTAGTTATTTAATGAACCAATTTTGAAAGGGGGTGGGAAAGCTTTGCTATGGTAACTATTAAATCTTTGCTGGAGGCAGGGGTTCATTTTGGACATCAAACAAACCGATGGAATCCAAAAATGAAACCCTATATTTTTGGAGAACGAAACGGCATATATATTATCGACCTGCAATTGAGTCTAAATCGCTTCCAAGAGGCCTTCACGTTCGTTCGTGAAACGGTGGCTTCGGGCGAATCGTTGTTGTTTGTGGGGACCAAACGTCAGGCCATGGATATCGTGGAGGAAGAGGCCAATCGATGTCAAATGTTTTATGTCAATCAACGATGGCTGGGAGGAATGCTCACCAATTTCCAAACACTTCGAAAAAGCATCGGGCAACTCCATAAATTTGAAGCGGCTGAAACCGATGGAACCTATGAACGACTCAAGAAAAAAGAAATTGTGCGAATGGAAAAGGAACGGGCCAAACTTGAAAAATATTTAAACGGAATCAAAGGCATGACGAGTCTTCCTGGCTGTGTGTTTATCCTCGATACCCGTATCCAGCACATTGCCGTCAAGGAAGCCAACCGATTGGGCATTCCCGTCATTGCCATTCTGGATACCAACTGCGACCCGGAGGGCATTGATTATCCGATCCCCGGCAACGATGATGCCATTCGATCGTTGAAACTTTTTACCTCTCAAATGGCTGATGCCTGCCTTGAAGGGTTAGAGCTACGGAAAAAACAAGACCAAGCGGTGGATACTGAAGAAGGCGTGATGGCGGAAATGCTTTCAGCCCGCGAATCGGCAGATAAGGTGGAAATCGTTCCCACGCCGTAACCCCTCGTCCTTCCTTGGAAGAGTTTACTTTCAATTATTCACAGACAGCAAAATAAGGGAGAAAAACACGCATGGCCAGTACGAGTGCCTTGGTGAAAGAGCTTCGATCGAAAACCGGTGCTGGCATTTTGGATTGCCAAAAAGCCCTCCAAGAGAATGAAAACGATATAGAAAAAGCCATCGACCATTTGCGGCAAAAGGGGTTGGCCGCAGCCCAACAAAAGGCCAGTCGGGAAACCAAAGAAGGAATTATCTCTGCGTATATCCATGCGGGGAACAAAATTGGTGTGCTTCTGGAAGTCAACTGTGAAACAGATTTTGTGGCCCGCAATGAAGAGTTTCAATCCTTCGTCAAGGACCTTGCCATGCAGGTTGCGGCAGCCATGCCTTCCTATGTGAAACGTGAAGACGTCCCGGCCGAAACCGTAGAACGTGAAAAGGCGATCTACCTGGCGCAAGTCAAAGAAATGGGAAAGCCGGAAGCCGCCTGGGACAAAATTGTCCAGGGGAAACTTGAAAAGTTTTATCAAGAACAATGCTTAATTGAACAATCGTTTATTAAAGATCCCAGTGTGACCATAAAAGACCTCGTAGGCCAAAAAATCGCCAAAATTGGAGAGAACATCACCGTTAATCGCTTTACCCGTTACCAGCTGGGACAGGAATGAAGCCATCACAATACCGGCGCATTCTCCTCAAGATCAGTGGGGAAATGTTGGCTGGTGATCAGGGATATGGAATTCAAAATGCTGTCCTTGATAATTTAGCGTCTGAAATCACTGAGGTCGTCTCTATGAACGTGGAGGTGGCTATTGTGATTGGCGGAGGCAATATCTTTCGTGGGCTGGCTGCTACCGCCTCAGGAATGGAACGAGCCTCAGCTGACTATATGGGGATGCTGGCAACGGTGCTCAATGCCCTCGCACTACAAAATTCTTTAGAAGCCAAAAACATCTCCACGCGTGTGCTGTCGGCCATTGAAATGCGACAATTAGCTGAAGGCTATATTCGTCGGCGGGCCATCCGGCATTTAGAGAAAAAGCGAGTCGTCATTTTCGCCGCCGGCACGGGCAATCCCTATTTTACCACGGATACGGCCGCGGCCCTTCGTGCTATGGAAATCGGGGCGGAGGTCATCATGAAGGGGACGAAAGTTGATGGAGTCTATGATGCCGACCCTGTCACCCATCCCACCGCTAAACGATTCAATAAATTGTCTTTCTTAACGGTGTTAAATAAAAATTTAAGGGTCATGGACGCGACAGCCATTTCACTCTGTATGGATAACAATTTACCGTTGATCGTGTTCAATCTGACCGACCCTGGAAACATCAAAAGAGTTCTTCAGGGCAACGAGGTTGGTACCCTTGTATCAAAGGATGCCACAGAATCATAAAAGTAGTATAATGACAGCAATATACCTTCTTTTATGTTCCACAGCATCGAAGTAACACAATATCTAATATCGAACACCGAATGTCGAATCATGACGTGTAAGGCAGGCATCGCCCAGAGTTCCGTTTCCCCATGCTATTCATAAGACCAAAACTCATCTTTCCCTTCGAAATACGTCATTCCTTGTTCGATATTCAATATATTTCTGTCTGAATCGATTATTTTGGTTTAGTTAGCCTTTTGGGGAAGAACATCCCATGCCTGACAAATCACTCCAAAAAGTCACCGAGCGTATGGACCGCTCCATTGAGCATTTACGAAAAGAGTTTGCGGCGGTGAGGACGGGGCGTGCTTCAGTGGCCTTACTCGATCACATCACCGTTGACTATTATGGGACTCCTACCCCCCTCAAACAGGTGGCCAACCTTTCAACTCCCGAAAGTCGCCTGATCACCATTCAACCGTGGGACCCTTCCATCATGAGAGATATTGAAAAAGCCATCACGAGCTCCGATCTGGGGCTGACCCCTTCGAATGATGGTAAAATTATTCGATTGCCTATCCCCCCGCTCAGTGAGGAACGGCGAAAAGAGCTGGTGAAACTCACCAAAAAATACGGGGAAGAAACAAAAGTTTCCATTCGGGGGTTCCGTCGGGACGGGAACGAGGAATTAAAACGGCGGCAAAAAGAAGGGGAAATAACTGAAGATGACCTTCGACGTGCCGAAATTGACAACCAGAAATTAACCGATAAATACGTTCAGAAAGTTGACGAGCTTCTAAAAAAGAAAGAGGAAGAGATTCTCGAGATCTAACGCTTAAAAACGTTCAAAGTTTAACGTTCAAGGTTCAATGCCTTGAGCTTAGGGTCTAAATGGTTTAAGAGTCCAAAAGGTCGAAAAGTCAAGGAAATTAATAGAGGTCAAAAGGGTCGAAGGCGTCTAAGGGGTCAGGAAGATAATGCGTTTTTCATGTTCTAAGAGTATTGGACCTTTTAGATTTGGTAACTTTTCGATCCTTCCCTTTTCCAATCTGAAACCCGAAACTCGAAACCGAATTAACCCTGCGCCATTTAACAATCCGCTTTAGGTTTCTACTTAGTGACTCCAACCACCCCCGCGCTCCAATTTACTCGCAATCAACTCTCCCCCATTACCGCCACAATCGATTTACTCAACCTCACCCATAATGTTGGCGAGGTTCGTCGGTGTATTTCTCCCGGCTGTGACCTGTTGGCGGTCGTCAAAGCTGATGCGTATGGACATGGAGCCATCAGGGTTTCACAAACCCTAGCCAATCTGGGAATCCGACGGTTTGGAGTGGCCACAGTCCAAGAGGGCATGGAACTTCGAACCTTTGGTCTCAATCATCCGATTCTCGTCATGGGAGCCTTGTTGCCCGCTCAGCTTTCCAACCTGATCGAACATCGCCTCACTCCTGTCATTTCAAGTGAAGAGATGGCCGTTCATCTTACCGAACGGCTTGACGCCCACTCCGCCCCCTACCCTGTACATATTAAAGTCGATACCGGCATGAGAAGGCTTGGAATACCGTTGGATTCAGTCCTGGGCTTTTTAGAAACACACCCCTTTCAAAGTCGTTTACAGATAGAAGGCCTCATGACCCATTTGGCTGATGCGGACAATTTTGATCCGAAGTTCACGGACATGCAATTGAAAGGCTTTCAAACTCTGTTGAATCAAATTCAGAGCCGCGGGAAGGTCATTCCCCTTCAGCACACCGCCAACAGTTCTGGAATTCTGTATCACCAGGAATCCCACTTGAATCTTGTTCGGCCGGGAATTGTGTTATATGGGTATCCTCCCGGCCCCAATCCTAATTCCGGCATGCCACTTCGGCCAGTCATGAAAGTCACCACGTCAATTGTGCAGGTTCGAGCCGTCGCCTCAGGAGATCCCCTAGGGTATAACTTGAGCTATCGTACGAAGAGGCCCTCACGAATTGCGGTCCTTCCGGTAGGATACGCGCATGGGTATCCCCGTCGGCTCTCCAACAAAGGAATGGTCCTCATTCATGGGCACCGCGTCCCGATTGTCGGAAAAATTTGTATGGATATGATGCTGGTCGATACGACAGACTTGCCGTTGGTCCAGCCTGGAGATGAAGTGGTATTACTGGGAGAGCAAGGGACCGAAGAAATATCAGCAGTGGAAATTGCCCAATGGGCTGAAACCATCCCGTATGAAATTCTCTGCAACTTCGGTCTTCGAGTTAATCGGGTATATGAGCCTCAATTCGAAGATTTCAAAACTTAAGGTCAAAAGGGTCGAAAAGTCGAAGAGGTCCAAAGGGTCAAGTATTCACAGAGGCCTAAGATTCAAAAGGTTTTAAATGGTCTCAAAGTAAAAAAGGTCTAATAGGTCATAAGAAAATGTGGATTCCTTTTTCTAAAAGACCCTTCTGTTTTTCGACTTCCCTCCCCTTTGACTCTTCGACCTTTTTGACCCTTTCGACCAATTTTAGGTTTTCAACTTCCGTTTAAGACGTTTTTCAACACTCGCCACTTTTCCGCCAAGGC
>CP070743.1:2014402-2035972 GCA_020348185.1 Nitrospirota bacterium | reverse complement strand
CTCCCTACCATTCGGGGGGAAAGCGCAGAGGAATCTCTGGACACCTCGGAAACTGGTGGGATATCGACTGCCGCAGGAACGAGTGAAGGGATTCAACACCACTCCAATTCAGGAGGCCAAGAAGAAATCCCAGCTCCCTCAGCTTATCAAACAGCCTTGGAACCGGGTGATGGGACCCCCTTTGGGTCCTCGACAGAGGAAGAATTCGGAGCCTTAGTTCAACCGACACCAGATCAACGGGAGCTGATGGACTCTCCCCATGTCGAGCGGGTTCCGGAAAATATTGTGGTCGCGAAAGTCGAATCCTCAGATGCGATCGAAGAGCAACTGGCACGAATCCATGAAGATGAATTGGCCACGGCCGCTGCCGGTCTTCAGGATATCTATTTTGAATTTGATAGCTGGAAGATCACCCAAGAGGGAAAAGATCTGCTGGAAAAGAACGCCAATTTGTTACAGGATGATGCCGACATGAACTTGTTAATCGAGGGGCACTGCGATCAACGGGGAACTCAAGCGTACAATATTGTTTTAGGAAAGAAACGGGCGATCGCGATTCGAGACTATCTCGTCGCCCTTGGGGTGGAACCTTCAAGACTCTCAGTGGTCACCTATGGAAAAGAGAAACCATTTTGTACCGATTCGACAGAATTTTGTTACCAAGAAAACCGCCGTGGACATCTTATTGTGCAGTAACCTTAAACATTCCGAGACCGAAGTGGAGTTATGACTGACATACGCCTCTATTTTTCATTCCCTGGTTGGCGATCATGTCCAAGCTTCTCACGTCTGCTCCTGGCAGTACTAGGATGCTGCAGTTTGATGCTATCAGGATGTATTGCCCAGCAAGCTGATCTCAACCGGATGAAAAGGGAATTGGATGATCAAATCATCCAAATTAAGAAGGAGAAAAAAGAACTTCAGGTCGAAATCACCAAGGCAAGAGAAGCGATTGATGAAGGGAAAAAACAAACTGCTGAGTTGCAAGCCGAAAACAAAAAACTTTTTCGGTTTCGTGCAGAGATGAAAAATGATTTTCGGGAATTTAGAGAAAAAGATTTCGCTGATTTCAATGGTAGGATCGAAGAGATCAACAAACGGTTAGAAGATCTACAAGCTGGAATGCAAGCGGAGAACAATCAAATTGGCGTTCGTATCCAAGGGGTCGAAACCCAAATGCAGGCTCAGAAAGAAGAGCTGACCTCTCAGGAAGCCAAAACAGCCGCGCTGATTCAACAAGTTGACCAGGATGGAACCTCCTACAACGAAAAAATGGCTGAGTTTCAAACGGCCTTGACCGCCTTTAAGGAATCCCTGGCCGACTTAGGCAACAAATTCGTCCAAGAAGCTGAACGAGACAGCCGTGTCGAATCAGAGCTGAGTCAACAAATGGGTCAAAATGTGCAGGTCTCCCAGGCCACGTTGGCCGAGATTCAAACCCATTTGGCCACTAACACCGCGAATATTGATGAAGTATCGCAATCGGTCACCACCATCAAAGAAGCCATGGGACAATCAGGGACGCTCCTTGGCAGCCGTTTGGACGAAGAAGCTGCCCGTGTCGCAGTTCTGGAATCCAAACACACCCAACTGGAACAAGACATGCTTACGGCCACGGAGAAACTCAATATGGACACCCAGGCCTTGAAAACCCATGTGGAACAGGATGTCCAGACAAGCATGAGTAGTCTTCAAGGTGAGCTGGGAGGCCTTGAAGCCCAATTGGTGACTCAATCGAATGAACTTCAAGAATTGAGACAAACCGCCCTTCAGTTGAAGGAGCATCAAGACGTGATGGGAAGCCTGTTAGGGCAACGAGGTGATGATCTCATTCAACAAGCCGGACGTCTTGATGAGCGAATGAAACTTCTGGAGTCCCACCAGACCTCCATGGACCAAACGATGGAAACCAACCGACAAAATACGACTCGCCATCTTGATGAGCTCACTGCCAGTCTGACCTCGATGAACCAGGCTCTTCAAACAACCACCGGGGATCTCGCTACGCAACTGACGACACACGAACAAGCCTTGAGTAACTTAACTCAGCAGATCCAAATGCTTCAGGCTATAAAAGGGGAGCTGGAAACCACTAACCGTCAGCTTACGAATCGCATGGTGGAATTGGAGAAACATCAGTCCGCGGTCACCACCAAAATTGATTCCGATGTTCAAACCATCAACCAGCATTTGAAGGAAGTCAACTCGGCCATTGCCTCAGAGAATAAAGCCCTGGGGCAAGTCAATACGCAGATAAACAACCGTATTGACCAACAAGAACAGCACCTCAATAAAGCTCTCACCAGTTTTCAATCTGTGGATGGGCTCAAAAAAACGTCCCGGGATAACCGAGCGCACCTCAATCAATTGACCGAAACGGTCAATAAACTTCGTGATGTCCTTACCACCATTGGAAAAAAATTCGGGGAGCGTGTTGATCAACACGAAGAACGGATTGCCGAATTGGCCAAACGCATCAACCAACTTCAAGCCAAAAAAGTCAAACAATAGAACTCTTTAGAGTCTTGGGTGGGAAGGTTCGGCATGTATGATTCCCTCTTCAATCGTCGAAACCCTTTTTTTTCAATAACTTACGGAACTTTGAATAAACGGTTTTTTGACCACTTCACACGGTTGAAACTCCCCATCTTCCCTCACAAGAACCTTTCCTGATACAATTTCCCTCATAGAACAGGTCCAAAAGTTCAACGTTTATGGTCCATCATTCCTCGTTACCCATTTCAATGATGTTCCTTTCACATTGAACGTTCATATCACGTTGTTTCAAGGGTGGTCTCGGTTGTGAAATCCTTACATGTCTTCAATCATACCTTCGCAGTCTTTCTACTGATGAGCCTCTTTGGCTGCGCCACCGAACCCAATCTGGCAGATTTAAAAAAAGAAGTCCAAACGCTGAACGAACAACAAGGCGCCTTTCTCAAGCAAGAGCAACAAATCCTGGAACGGCTTGATACCATAGAATCGCAGCTCGATGAACATGACTTTTTGGTTGGTGAGCTGATCAAGACGGAAGAGGAAGCCAGTCTGGATACGCGGAATCTTTTGGATAAGCTTGAGCGTACCAGTACTCACCTTCGTGACCAGATTGACCAGACTCGCTCATCAACCCGACAGCGGGATCAAGATCTGTCAATTCGAGTCAAAGCGATTGAATCGCGGTTAGATAATCTCATCAACGAACGTCCCTTAGAGGAACCTAAACAGGTCAACACCCCAAATCCCAAAAAGGAAGTGGAAAAAGAGACACCAAAAAAACCTAATCCCAATCCGACTGATACCCCGTCTCTAAAAGAGAATAATTCCAACGGTCAATTGGTAGAGGCTTCGGATAATCAAGCCTCCGCATTTCGTTCCGCCTATAAATCCTATTTGAATGGTCGATATGCCCGAGCCACAGTGGAATTTCAGCAATTTGTCAAACAGTATCCAGCAGGAGCCCTAACGCCTCAAGCGTACTACTATTTAGGAGACGCTCAATACATCCAAAAGCAATATAAGGGAGCCACCAGGGCGTTACAGCATATTCTCACCGCATTCCCCGATAATAAATACGTTCCTCCTGCCCTACTCAAATTAGGGTTGGTCATGATGGAAACGGATCAAGCGCCAAAAGCCCAGGAATTCTGGGACGAAGTGATCCAAAAGTTTCCGGACTCTCCCGAGGCCGAACAGGCCAAAATTCAAATTGCCAAAGCCCAGGCTGCCCGCTGATTTCTATCTCAGTGATGCTCTGCCGAGCCTGAAGCAGCCCATTCACTCTCATGAACCGATGAGCAACCAACCCTCGACGACAATCAAAATCTTGCCCGAATCCCTTTCGACCCGGATTGCTGCCGGCGAAGTGGTTGAACGTCCCGCTGCGGTCGTCAAAGAATTGATCGATAATAGCTTGGATGCGGCGGGTCAGATGGTTACGGTGGAAGTCGAAGAAGGAGGACGGGGTTTGATCCGCGTCACTGACGATGGAGAAGGCATGACCCGTGAGAATGCGCAATTGGCCTGTCATCGCTTTGCGACCAGCAAACTTCAATCCGAACAGGATTTGCACAACATTCGAACATTGGGATTTAGGGGAGAAGCCCTTCCCAGCATTGCCTCCATCTCGAGGTTCTCTCTTCGCACCATGCGACGAGAAGAGCTCGTTGGTACCGCGACATCCTCAGATGGCGGGGATTCCTGGTCACTCTCCGATTATTCCGGAGCTCCAGGAACGCAAGTGGAAGTCAAGGATTTGTTTTTCAACACACCGGCCCGGAAAAAGTTCCTCAAATCCATTGCGACGGAATTCTCCAAAATTTGTCAGGTGGTGCAGCAAGAGGCCATGGCATGGCCGGCCGTTCATTTCCGCCTGGTCCACAATGGTCATTCCGTCTTTGACCTTCCTTCCGTGAGTATACCCCGCGATCGGATTCTCCAAATTTACGGAGACCGGTTTGTGAATAAGATGTTGCGGGTTGATCACAAACAGTCCGGACTTCGGGTGGAAGGGTACACGGTCAGCCCCTATCACACCGGCACGGGGAGGACGCCCCAGGAAATATTTGTCAATCGCCGACCAGTAAAGAATACGACCATTGCCCATGCTACCTATCAAGCCTATGGATCCTTTCTGCCGAAAGGGCGGCATCCGATATTCGCCCTCTTTCTTGACTTGGACCCCGCCGTCGTCGATGTCAATGTTCACCCGGCAAAACGGGAAGTTCGCTTTTCTCAGCCAGATTTCATTCATTCGGCGGTCAAAGAAGCTGTGAAACTTTCTCTCCACAAGACCCTCCCAAGTCCAATCATCGCCCCATCAGCCGAAAGACCGGAACAAGGGAGAGGACAGACAGATCAGTGGACACCCGAGCCGAAGACCGCACCCCTTTCGAGTGAGACTCAAAACCTGCTGTATTCACCAGAAAACCATGCGGAGACCGCCGCTTCTCAAATTAGCCGGGAAACGCCTCCGGCTTATTCACTCATCAATCAAGAGCTGGAAGTGCACCCACTGGGCCAAGTGAACCGAACATTCCTGGTTGGTCAGGTGAATGAAGAGTTGCAAATCGTTGATCAACACACGGCTCATGAACGGGTGCTGTTCGAAAGATTATTGCGGGCCTGGAAAGCGAATACGCTTCAGACTCAACCTCTTCTCATTCCTGAACCCGTTGATCTCTCTCCGCATCAGTGCCAACTGTTAGTGGAACACCTGAATGATCTTGCCCAACTTGGGCTAGAGATTGAGCAATTTGGACAGAATGCGTTTGTGGTCCGATCAGTCCCGGCTATGCTTGGAACGATCGGTGTCAGTCAGCTGATCCAAGAATTGGCTGAGGATTTGACAGAATGGCACTCGACTGACTCTCTAGAGGCCAAAGTCCGCCCTCTATTCGCCTCAATGGCCTGTCAGACCGCCGTCCAAGCGGGGCGCCCCATGGCCGGCCCCGAAATTCAGGAACTCTTGACTGATTGGGCCCGCGAAGGGTATCCCATGACCTGTCCGCATGGCCGCCGGATCGCTTTTCGACTCACTCTGGATGAATTGAATAAAATGTTCGGTCGAGCGTAAAGGATGAAATTTCTGATTTGATGATGACCCTGACCTGCCAAGACATTCAAGCCCTGAAACCCGTTATCGTTCTGGTCGGTCCTACGGCCATAGGGAAAAGCCGGGTCGCCATAGAGATGGCCAAGGAGTTGGGCACTGAAGTGCTCACCGCCGATTCGCGCCAAGTGTACCGTGGCATGGACATCGGGACCGATAAACCAACGATCGCAGAACGTCAGGGGATTCCCCATCAACTCATTGATCTGGTTGACCCTGACCAGCACTTTAACGTTGGAGATTTTCGGCGGCACGCCGTCCAAGAAATTGCCCGTCTCCACCAACAGGGAACGGTTCCGCTGATCGCTGGCGGGACGGGACTCTACATTCGTGCCGTGCTTCGAGGATTGTGGTCTGGTCCCACTGCAGACTGGACGTTTCGTCATCGGTTGACCCAAGAAGCCAAAGAAAAGGGGGAAGGGTTTCTGTACCAAGAACTCATGAAGGTTGATCCCCAGTTAGCAAAGCAGCTTCATCCTCGGGACCATGTGAAAATTCAGCGAGGTCTGGAAGTCTTTCACCTTCTCGGCACGCCCCTGTCTCAATCTCATCAGCGTCATGGCTTTCAAGAAATCTTGTATCCGTCCTTCATGGTCGGGTTGACGATGGAACGGGAAAGCCTATACAAACGTATCGAAGCCAGAGTGGAACTGGAGATTGCAAAGGGTCTGCTCCAAGAAACTCAGGAGCTGCTCACTCGCGGCTTTTCTCGAACGCTACGGTCCATGACCGGCTTGGGATATCGACAATTTTCCGGCTATTTGGCCGGAGAATATTCTTATGACGAGGCTGTCTGCCTCCTAAAGCGTGATACCCGACATTTCGCGAAACGGCAGATGACCTGGTTTCGTAAGGAGCCATCGATTCATTGGCAACATATTGACGAGGACGAGCCCTCCGGCCAGGTTGCAAATCGGGTGTTAGTATTATTCCGTGAGTTCCTATCCAATCTAAAGAGATCAGACTCTGTTAAACCACCAAACACGGTCTTGACTCCCTGTGAGTCATCATCGTAACGACCTGTTCTAAAAAATTTTATGAAAAAAAAACCGTACGCTGACATCGCAATTATTGGAGGCAGTGGCCTTTACGAGCTTCAAGGGCTGGAGCGGATCCGAAGAGTCCGACGAACGACCCCCTTCGGACAGCCATCGGATGAAATTATTCTAGGGAATCTGGGCGAATCCGTGGTGGCATTCCTGGCGAGGCACGGCAGAGGCCATCGCATCCCGCCAACGGCCATCAATTATCGAGCTAACATTTATGCCCTCAAGGCTCTTGGGGTAAAAAGAATTTTCTCGGTGAGTGCGGTCGGGAGCATGAAAGAATCCATTAAACCGGGGGACCTGGCCCTTCCTGACCAGTTCATCGACCGAACCACCATGCAACGAAAGAGGACGTTTTTTGATCGAGGGGTGGTTGCCCACATCCCCTTTTCGGACCCCATCTGTTCGATTGTCTCCAACGTGTTGTGGCAAGCCAGTCAGGAAGTGGGAGCAACTGTCCATCGGCCCGGGACCTATGTCTGCATTGAAGGTCCTCAATTTTCAACCCGGGCAGAATCCCATCTATATCGGCAATGGAATGCGGACGTGATTGGAATGACCAACATCCCTGAAGCCAACCTGGCCCGTGAAGCCGAAATTTGTTATGCGACGCTGGCTTTGGTGACCGACTTCGACTGCTGGCATCAGACCGAAGAGGCCGTGTCGGTAGAGGCGATTATCACCATCATGAAACAGAATGTCGAAGTAGCCAAGCGGGTATTGCGATACGCCCTTGACCTGGCTCAAGGGCTCCCAACCTGTTCCTGCCATTCTGCACTGCAGAATGCCGTGATCACCGCGCCTGAGGCTATCACGCCCACATTGCGGAATCGATACCGCGTCCTCCTGCAACATTACCTTCCACCGAAAAAAACCAAGAAAGGGTCATCATGATGGGTAAATTGTTAGTCGTCGGGTCGATGGCATTTGATTCGGTCCGTACCCCTTTTGGGGAAGCCTCAGATGTGTTGGGTGGATCGGCCACCTATTTTTCCACGGCAGCGAGTTTTTTCACCGGCGTCGAGCTCATCGCTGTCGTCGGAGAAGACTTTCCCGAACAACATGTGGATTTTTTGCGCAGTCGGGGAATCGACTTAGAGGGTCTTGAGCGACGAAAAGGCAAGACCTTTCGTTGGAAAGGCGAGTATTCCTACCAACTGAACGAGGCCCAGACCCTTGAAACGCATTTGAACGTCCTGGAAACCTTTCGTCCTCATATCCCAGATCAGTATCGGACACCACAGATGCTTTTTCTCGGTAATATTGATCCCGAACTACAATTGGACGTTTTGGAAAAAGTGGAACGTCCCAGGATCGTGGCCTGTGATACCATGAACTTCTGGATTGAGGGCAAACGCGAGGCTCTGTGGCGCACCCTTGAAAAAGTGGACATTCTGGTGATTAATGACGGCGAAGCCCGTGCCCTGGGCGAGGATTCCAACCTGGTTCAGGTGGCCAAACGTATTCTCTCCAGAGGCCCCAAAAATCTGATTATCAAGCGTGGCGAATATGGCGTCTTAATGTTTAACGAAAAACATACCTTCGGGGCCCCCGCGCTCCCATTGGAGCAGGTCAAGGACCCCACCGGAGCGGGAGATACCTTTGCTGGCGGGTTTATGGGACATTTGGCTTCTACAGGCGATTATTCCAACGAAGGGCTTCGGAGAGCCATCATTTTCGGCAGTGTCATGGCGTCCTTTACGGTTGAAGAATTCAGCCTGGATCGGTTACGGCACTTGGACAAAAGGCAAATAGAAGATCGATACCGCGAATTCAGACGTCTGACGCATTTTGAGGATATATGATCTAATGCCCACTGAATCCGTCGGCCCGCTTTTAAAACATGCGCGAGAAACCCAGGGCCTCAGTTTGGACCAAGTCGCCTCTGTCACTCGCATTCAACTTAAATACCTTCAGGCTTTAGAAGAAGAACAATTTTCTGCTTTACCTGAACCCGTATTTACGAAGGGATTTGTGCGAACGTATGCCCGGTCGCTTGGGATGGATGAGCACGACGTCCTCAGGCGCTTTTCAGAAGCTTCGAATAAATATTTTGGGACGGGACAACAGGAACACGAACGCGTTCAATCAACCACTGAAGAAGAAAAACGGGGAAAGCCGAATCGGATCGCTATGGGAGTCCTCATTGGGGTGATTGTGCTGGGGTTAGGACTTTACCTATCCAGACAGCAACAGCCAACTCCCGCCCCAACACCTGAAACGACAGAGAGCCCGTCCGTCTCTTCCCCATTGCCCATGGGAGAAGAAACAGAAACGCCTCCTTTGCCATCACTGAGAGAACATCCCCGTGAACAAGAAATGGATATCGGGTCGAAGACCATTTCGGCGGAGCCAGATCTTCCTCCGGTCGCTTTACCCACCGTGCCAGATCAATCAAAACCCGTAAAACCAAAAACTCCCTCCGTTTCCACTACCACCGGCCCCTTGCTTATGGAATTGGAGGCGACCCAACTCACGTGGGTGGTGGTCAAATCAGACGGAAAGGAACCAGAAGAGGCGCTTCTACAGCCGAAGCAACGAACGACGTGGAAGGCAAACAAACAATTTACCCTTACCCTTGGCAACGCCGGAGGAGTCCGCGTCTGGCTGAATGGAAAATCACGAGGCCCTTTCGGCAAGCAAGGCCAGATAGTTCGGGAGGTCGTGATTCGGGACTAGGAATTTATCATAGAGTTTCCCATGCAACATTCACCGTTTGGGATTCGCGCTTTTCACCTCGGACTATACCCTTTACCCCCTCATTCTCCCATTTCACTATCAGCGCTCAACTTCTTCGTTCACTGACCCTTTTGGATGCCTGAACCATGAATTCTGTGGAAACGGCAGGTCGCTTTTCTCTGATCCTCGTACTCCTCGTGGCAACGTCAGCCTTGGCCCTCCCAGCGGAAAAGGACCCACTACGACCCCGTGTGCCTTTGGAAAAGCGCGGCATATACAGAAACCTTTCTTCCCCACTCTACAACGATTCAAAATTCGCACCGCCAACCACCATCGAAGCTGGTCAAAAAGTTTATGGGCGGGTTTGCTCAAACTGTCATGGAGAGTCAGGAGATGGAGGCGGTCCTACCGGAGAGTTTTTGCCCGTCAAACCAAGAGACTTCACCAATTGCCAATTTCAAAAAAAACGAGCAGCGGGAGAGTTATTTTATGTCATTAAGTTTGGGAGCTGGCCTATGCCTCCCATGATCCCACTCATCACGGAGGAGGAAGCCTGGGAAGTGGTCGCGTATATCAGAACATTTTGTTATTAGGTAAAATAGATTAGGCCTTTGCCAGCACACCTCCTCCCAAAGCACCCCAGTTCGATATTTAAATATTGAACGTTGAACGTAAAACTCCCTCTAAGTTTCCCTTTTTTTATTTTCCCGTTGAAAAAGGTGCTAGGCCCCAATTACTCGCCACCGAAAATTAGAAAATGCTAATTCTCCAATATTTTCATTGACTTACATGCCTTGACAGCAATAAAAATTCGTTGATATATTCACAAGGTTGGACTGTTTTCAGACACTCCGACAGTCTTTACCCCCTTTACAGGAATAGAGTTTTAGGTGTTAGCGGGAAATTCCGTTTGGAATAAGGTTGGTTTTCATTTTTAAAATGTAAGGAGGTATTCATGAATTTATTTTTGCGCACGACTGGCGTATTAACCGCCTCAATGTTTCTGATGGCCGGCCTGGCCTTGGCCGGTGCTGAAAAAGATCCTTTAAAACCCCGTGTCCCAGCTGCAGAGCGATCTAAGGCCAAAAAAATGAAAACAAAAATGTACAAGAAAGCCAAAAAGGCTTCCCCTGAAATCGTCGCTGAAGGGAAAAAGCTTTATGAGGGGAAGGGGACCTGCGTGAATTGCCATGGGAAGAAGGGGGACGGAAATGGCCCCGCTGGAAAGGTGCTGAATCCGGGTCCTCGGAATTTCACCAATTGCAAATTTCACAAGAAACGGAAAGATGGCGAGATGATGTGGATTATTGGGAATGGAAGCCCCGGAACGGGAATGGTGGCTCTGGCCCCACCCAAGGGATCAGCCATTTCGGAAGAAGAAGCCTGGAAGATCATTGCGTACGAGCGAAGCTTCTGTAAATAGTAAAAGCGTAGCTTCTGCAATAGTAGCTAGCTTCAAACAATAGAACCATGAAACACCCCGTTGATTTCCAAGCTCAACGGGGTGTTTTTTTGTATTCCCGAATTGCGGAGGGGTATCGGGACCCTTTCTCTGGCGCCATGTTAACTCTCGTCCAACACAACCCAATCTGAAAACGGAACTCCGAGAACTTGAAAACTGGAACCCGAAACTCGAAACCTCTGTTTGTTGACACTTCTTTAGGCCCTTGACTAGACTGGAGGGTCGACCCCATATCACTAACCACACTTTTAGGCAAAGGGAGAGTACAGGATCTATGGCCAAATCTCGATCGTTGGATGAAGATAAGCAAATTTTGCAAAAAAAGGTTCAGGAACGACGGACGGCCAGTGAAAACCCCGAAGGGGATGATGGCATTCGCGCACTACATAAGCGCTTGAAGCGGGTACAACGAAAATTAAGTACTCTCAAGAAAAGAGAGCAGCACACCACATCGAAAAAATCCAAAGCCGAGGCATAACCGGATAGAATTTTTCGGTGATCAGCCAAAATGGAGAATTGAAATCTTAGAAAATACGAGCACCAGGAGGTATCTCCCATGAGTGATGAGCTGAAAGAATCAAAGGAAGAACAAGAACCCCAGGAACAGCGAGCAGAGGAAACAGCGGAAACCAGTGACGAATTCGTGGACGAATTCGCTGATACCCTCATGGAAGACGCCGAGGTCCCTTCACCTGAAGCCATTGTGGTTGAGGAAGGTGGGGAAGAAGAACCCTCCCCCGAGGAAGAGGAGTTTGAAGAGGAAAAAGTCAAAGATGAAATCGATATCCAAATCGACCTCCTCAAAGATTCTGATTGGGTGGTCAGACGAGAAGCCGTGGTCACTTTGGGAGAAATGGGAGACGAGCGGTGTATTGAACCCCTTGTGCGTTGTTTGCGGGATGGCGACTGGCAGGTTCGTGAGGCGGCTGTCGATGCGTTAGCCATTATTGGCTCTCCCGCCGTTGAGCTATTGATCCGTTTTTTACGAGATTGGGAGGCACGAAAATACACGATTAGGACTCTTGGAAAAATTAATGACGAACGAGTCCTCGATCCGCTCATCTCCATGATGAAAAACGACGAATTTAAGGATGATGCCACGTGGGCCTTGGCCGAACTTGGGAAACCCGCCGTGGGGAAACTTGTTGAATCTCTTAATGATAGGGATGAGTTTGTTCGCAAACAATCTATTCTCGCCTTGGGAGAAATAAAGGACGCGGCAGCCGTGGATGCCTTAATCGAAAAACTTAAAGATCCCGATTGGTTTACCCGACTGACAGCCGCTGCTTCACTGGAGAAAATCCGAGATCCCCGAGGGCGTGATGCCGTGAAACCCTTATTGAAGGACCCAGATTTGGTGGTGAGGATGCGAATCGAGCGAATGCTCAGCTCGTGGAAAAAACAAGAGGTGAATGCGTAAGAGACAGGTTAAGGTAGTAAGTCGTCCAGGTTTCGCTGCATGGAGTCCCAGGTCTGACGGGAGACTCCCCTTCCCTCTTCCAGTTGTCGCTGAACTCCGCGAACCTGAACCATCACCTCTTCAACCGCGTCCTCGGATATCACGTCCGAATTCGCTTCCACCATTCCTTGGAGATAATCGAGGGTTTCATCTAATTCATAAGCGGCTTTCTTATACTCACGATCCAGAAAATATCCCTTGGCTTCAACTAACCGCTCTTTGGCACCCAGATATTCCCGCCTTAGGGCCATACTCTCCTGGAGACCGATCGTTTTTTCAACCACCTCACCAGAGTATTCGCGGAATAAATGCTTCGCTTCATCTGGATTCTGCCCAACCCAGTACCCCGATGCAAAGGCCCCTCCAATAATAAGAAGGAACAAGAGTTTCTTCAATTCCCACCTCTTTGGTTTAAGTTGACGAATGACTCACTAAGACTTCGTCGCAAATCAATCTGCATTGTTATGCTCGGGTACCCAAGAAACTGTGTGTGTATTGACTGCAAGAAGAAGGGGAATTTTCCGGATGCAGAAAGGAGGCTCAAATCCGTTAACGCTGAACCGTCTCCCTTCCACAGAACTTTATCTTAACATTGCAATCCTGGTACAACAAGCTGAGAGTGAAGACCGGGCCAGGAGGGAAGAATCTCCATCTTCGTCGGCGGTGAGGATTATGGTTCAAGCGACGTCTTCTTGATCCTGCATTTGATACTCATCGGGACAGGAGGGAACGTAGGCCTCTGTGGTGTAATCTTTTAGCATTCGCTGGGTATTGAAATAGGGAACAATCGTTTTAATCGAATTTTTTATGATTTTGATCCATCCATGGGGAACGCCATCCGTATCTCGTTCATAATAGAGAGGGATCACTTCTTTTTCCAATAAGGTATACAACGCTTCAGCATCTTGGGTATCGGAATCTTCTTCCTCTAAAGGGTGAGAAGGCAGCGGAATGGACCACCCGTTGGATCCATCGTATCCTTCTTTCCACCATCCATCTAAACCACTGAGGTTCGGCACACCGTTCAACGCCGCCTTTTGTCCGCTAGTTCCACTGGCCTCAAGAGGTGGTCGGGGGTTATTCAGCCAGACATCTACTCCCCGAACCAAAAACTTCGCGACATGCATGTCATAATCTTCGACAAAGGCGATATGTCCCGCAAACCCATGCGATTTGGCAAACTGATAGACCTCATGTATCAATTGTCGACCGGGGTGATCGGCCGGATGCGCTTTCCCGGCAAACACCAGTTGTACCGGTCTCCATCGATTCAAGAGCAAAGCCCGGAGTCGATCCACGTCCCTGAAAATCAACGTCGCCCGTTTATAGGTCGCAAACCTTCGACAAAAACCGATGGTCAGGGGATAGGGTTCGAACAGCGCACCATTCGCCAACACTTGAATCGCTTCCAGGCTTCCCCGCATCCACCCTGATCGGCTTCGTAAACGAATAATGTTTAAGAGTTTGTGCTTGAGCGATTGCCGAATTTCCCACAATTCCTGGTCAGGGATTTCCAGGACACGTTGCCACAAAGCCGAATCATCGCAATGATCACGCCAAGCGGGGCCCAAGTATTTACAATACAGCTGATTCATTTCCGGTGCGATCCAGGTTGGGATATGAATCCCGTTGGTGACCGCCTTGATCGGGATCCGGTTTTCAGGAAGATCCGGCCAAAGATCAGCAAACATGGCTCGTGAGACTCTTGCATGTTCCCGACTGACCCCATTGACCGATGAAGATAAGCCAATAGCCAAGGCGGTCATGTGAAATTCATTTTCGGAATAACCGGGATGCTTACCCAGTGCCATAAATTCTGCAAAAGTGAGTCCCAGCCCTTCCCAATAACCGGAAAACTGAGAACGAATCAGATCAGCATGAAACTTATCGTGGCCGGCAGGAACCGGGGTGTGCGTCGTGAAAACCGTGGAGGCTTTTACCAGATCCTGGGCTTGAGAAAGAGACTGCCCCTTTTTCACCAATTCACGAAGCCGTTCCAAGACCATGAACGCAGGATGTCCTTCATTGGCATGCCACACTCCCGGTGAGACTCCAAGGGCACGGAGAGCACGGACCCCGCCAACGCCTAACAGGAATTCCTGAGCTAACCGTGTCGTGTGGTCGCCCCCGTAAAGCCGGGCCGACAGTTCCCGGTCAGCAGGATTATTTTCTGGCGTATCGGTATCCAGAAGGTACAATTTTACACGCCCTACCTGGACTTGCCACACCAAGCACGTCACCGTCCTCGAATCGATGGTGATCTGAATTTTGGCTTGAGCCCCGGCTGGATTCAGAGCCGGTCGAATTGGAGAGGCGGATCGGTCAAAGGGCTCATAGACCGCCTCCTGCCACCCATCCGGATTCACGACTTGACGAAAGTACGCGTGGCTGTACATAAAGCCCATCCCAACGATCGGAATACCCAGGTCACTCGCTTCCTTCAGGTGGTCGCCGGCTAAAATCCCCAATCCGCCACTATAGATTGGCACCGAAATGTGAAGCCCGAACTCGGCAGAAAAATACGCAATCACGAGCTGCTGCAATTGAGGAAAATTTTTCCCAAACCAATGGTCGGTCGCAGACATATAGTCGTCGTAGGCTTTTACCGTGGCCTCGTACTGCCTTAAAAACAAGGCATTGCGACTCAGCGCTTTTAGGTGATCGGGAGAAGCTTCCTGAAGTTGTTTGATGGGATTATGATGAGTGAGTCTCCAGAGCGCCGGATCAAATTGTTCAAAAAGTTCACGGGCTTGAGGCGTCCAACTCCACCACACATTATGAGCGAGATCGTGAAGGCGCTGAATTTCTCGGGGAAGAGATATTGACATGGAAAAGGGGAAAGTTGATCGATCTATAGGGGTTGAGGGGATACCAGGTCCAGGAAAGATCGGATAGTGAGCCGAGCGGATTTCCTCTCAGGCATTGCCAACTCGTTGTTGATCACGGTTCGATTGGGCCAAGGATGCGATGACCGCAAACCGTTCCCCCAAAATTCGCGTTACCCGGTTCATGTGTTGGGCCAAATCATTAGCCTCATTAGATTGTAATTCACGCTGAAACCGAGGGTGGACCCCCCATCGGGTCTCCACCTCTTCTCCTGAGACCCGAGACAGAACACTGATCAACTTGATGGTTTGCATCCCCTCAGCCTCCTCCGTCAAAGGAGAGGGAGCCTGACTTGCCGACTGAGACGTGGGCTGGGGCTCTTCGGTTTTGTGTTCTGGAGTCTCTTTCTTGAAGGCATCATCAAAGAGCTTCTGAAAGGCCGGGATCACCGCACTTCCGCACAATAGCGCGGCAGAGGTGAGCTCCTGATTTCCGGCCGTTCCTATTTTGCCTGCGACCCGTTCACCGAAATATTGAAAATATTCGTCCCGTTGCTTGCTCTGATCCGTAATGACGAATTTATATTTCTCATAGATCTGCCGACTTTCAGATACCGTCTTTCCAACGGCCAAGGTGACCTCCATGTCATCAAATTCTGAGGCGCTCAGCGTAGGGGCTAAGGCGGTCTTTAATTGTTGGGACACCGAATCTTCCAAACTATTCATGAACTCGGGCTGATCCTGAATAGGAATATAAAAACCAGCGAGACGGTCGACGACGTTAAAGAGCATCTTCAAAAATTCCAGGTAAATCTCCCATTCCTGGTCTCGCTTCAGGCTCAAGGTTTGAGCCTGATTGCTTCGCTTCATCACCGCGACTGATTCACGGGCCACTCCCAACATCGTATTGGCCAGATCATTCAATATCGATGAATACGCTTCGTCGGATTTCATAAATATAGAATCTTTCCTTTCGTCAGACGATTATACCCGATCATTTTCCACCCTGTCCAAGTAGGAGATTTTCGGGTAATAGTGCAGCATGAAAGATTTTAGGCTGATTCTGTGCACTCCCACTTGATCTTGTCTTCTGGAAAATCCCCGCACTCCGTTCTAATTTTCACTCGTATTCTCCCCTGCGCTTCAGCGAACGCTTCCTCCTTACTCATGTAGCGTTGGCTGGTTTCCGAGCATTTAATCTTCACATGCTCAGTGTCAGGGATGCGACCTTTCCCATAATCAATGGTCCACTGCGAATAAGTCCAACCAAAATTATCGTCGATCGCTTGCATCTGAATTTGCGCGGAGACTTCTCCCATAATTTCCCCCATTTACACCTGTAGAGAGATGTAACATTGCAACCCTTCTTATCGTGTGGTATACACGGAAAAGGGCCAATCTAGCAAGCTTCTTTCTGCCCAAACCATTGTTATCTCCCTTCAAACGTTACTGTGGATTCCCTCTCTTCCGGATCAAAACTTTATATCCTGAAGCGGTCTGACAGTGAGCTGGCTCCCGCCCGACTCTCTCGCGACTACGCCCAAGAACTCAATCCGCAACAACTCGAAGCGGTCGAGGTGGTTGAGGGACCCGCCCTGGTCATCGCGGGCGCCGGTAGCGGAAAAACCCGGACGCTCGTGTATCGAGTGGCCCGTCTCATCGATCTCGGCATTTCCCCCAGCAACATTCTCTTATTGACCTTTACCCGAAAATCAGCACAAGAAATGCTGGGCCGCGTCGGATTGCTTATCGGAGGCAGAAGTCAGCAGGTCGCAGGGGGGACGTTTCACTCGGTCGCCAATGCGCTATTACGCCGTCACGGACGGGCCATCGGGTTGGAGCCCAGCTTCACCATTTTGGATCGTGGCGATTCGGAGGACCTCATCAATCTCCTTCGAAGCCAATTCGGATTCAATGAAATGGGCAAGCGATTCCCACGCAAACACACGATTGCCGAAATGTTCGGTAAAACCGTCAATACCCTTGGATCGCTCGAAGACCTGGTGCTTAATGAATATTCACATTTCAGTGAATACCTCACCGAGTTGATGAAACTTCAGGAAGCCTATGAAACAGCCAAGCGCCAACGTCAGTTGGTCGACTATGACGATCTTCTCATGAAACTGCGGGAGCTACTCAGAACGGATGAAACCGCGCGTCACAATATCTCTCAAATGTTTCGGTATATCCTGGTTGACGAATATCAAGACACCAACCGCATGCAAGCCGATCTGGTGCGCAACCTGTCCGCCACGCATAACAATGTTATGGTCGTCGGAGATGACTCCCAATCCATTTACGCCTTTCGGGGTGCCACATTCCGGAATATTATGGAGTTCCCTGAGCTGTTCCCCGGAACTCAAATTTACAAGCTTGAAGAAAACTATCGCAGCACCCAACCGATTTTACAATTAGCGAACAGCATCCTCGAAGGCGCACCGGAAAAATACAGTAAAACGTTGTTCACGCGAAAAGTGGAAGGGACGCGACCCTCCATCGTCCAAGCTGTTGGAGAAAACGCCCAATCGCGTTTTATTGCACAAAAAATCCTGGAGCTCAGGGAAGAGGGGATACCCTTAGACGAGATCGCTGTCCTGTTTCGCTCCAGCTTTCATACATTTGATCTCGAATTAGAGCTGTCTCGGCGGAACCTCCCATTTGTCAAACGGGGCGGCTTCAAATTCATCGAAACGGCCCATGTCAAAGACCTGCTGGCTTACATGCGGGTCATCCATAATCCACTCGATTCCGTCAGTTGGAATCGTCTTCTCTTATTAGTAGAAGGGGTCGGACAAAAAAAAGCCAAAGACCTCATTGCCGCCTTGCTCAACACCACCCAACCATATGATATCCTCAAAGAGAGTACCGGACGAGCTGGACAAGGATTACGCAGCTTGGCGGCTATGCTGGAAGGAGTGACAGGTGAAGACATCATGACTCCACCGGGCCTCATCAATGACATCATGGAATACTATTTACCGATCTTGAAGGACCAGTACGACGATTATCCCAAGCGCATCCGGGACTTAGAACATCTCTCCGTGATGGCCGAACGGTATCACGATCTCAATGAATTCTTAGCCGATCTGACGCTGGAACCACCAAATGAAAGTGTCACGGATGTGGAAGCTCCAGATCGTGACGATGAACGGCTGATCCTGTCGACCATTCACTCGGCCAAAGGTCTCGAGTGGCGGTGCGTGTTCGTCATCTGGCTGGTGGACGGCCGTTTTCCCTCCGCCTATTCCTTCCTGACGCCGGAGGAGCTCGAAGAGGACCGACGGCTCCTCTATGTGGCGGTGACACGAGCCAAACAGGAACTGTTCTTGACCTACCCGATCAATGTGTATGACAAAATGACTGGATCGGTGCTGTCCAAACCATCCCGCTTCCTTGACGAAATTCCTTCCTCCCTCATGGAATCCTGGAGTTTAGTGGATGAAGATCAGAGGTACGACTGGCGTATGTGAATATTTCCCTCTCCCTGTCAGGGAAGAGGGTCAGGGTGAGGGTGAAGGGCCGCAAAGAGCGGTGGGACTGCAATTTAGCAAATAATTTAGAAACACCTATGAATAGAAAAAATTTTTGGTCTTTTGCCCTTGCCACAGGACGACCTCCTGCGAATTCCGCATTAAATGCAATTCATCGCCAGGTTTCCGGCCTTCTTGGTGCGTTGATGGGATTGATCATCACGATCGGCCTTACTCCAGGCGCGCATGCGGAGAATCCTTCAACCAAACAGGCACAAGTTCCCAATCCCTGGCCGGCAATCATCCAACAGGCCGACGAGCGGGGACTTCCAACTACGTTTCTCAAGCACATTGACCCAAACTTTGTCACGGTCATCTTTGAGGACCTGCGCACCTACGCAGCCGAATATCACCCTCCTGAACATCGAATGATCCTTAATATGCGTCATTCATTCAACCAAGCCGGTGGCTCATTAGCCGATTTAGGGCGCATGACCCATCACGACTTGGGACTCCTCTATCACGAACTCTTCCATGCCTATCTGGACTTTATCTTTTCAGCACCAGATCCAAAGGCCTTACCACCGGAAGCCCAACGGCTCCTCGCCTTTGCAAACGAACAACTCACGTGCCACTTCCGCTTTGTTCGCATCAACCCCATTCGTCAGCGCAAATCAGCGACAGAACTCCGATTTCTTTCAAATGAAGATGCCTGGGAAGTCCTTAATGAAACCTGGGCGGTCTTTGTGGGTTGGGCCATCTGGACCAAACTCGAGCTCTTCCCCGACAAACTCGGCACCGCTCAGTGGAGCCCCAACCTACTCCAGGAATGGAGCAATCGGTTACAGCAAGCCAACCAATCCGGGGAACTCCTTGGATATTACGAACCGGATGATCCCGAAGAACGTCGGGTTGCCCGAAAGCGATTCATCGCTCCTTCCAACGGCCTGACTCCAAAAGGGGTCGAGCTGTTGCTTGCGGATATTCTTGAAGAACCACCAGAATTAATACATGCCTCGACTCCCATTATTGAACAAAGCCTCGCTTCAGCCGAACCTCCACCATCCTGCGAATGATCTTTGGCAAAACCGGCTAGACATCGCCAACAATTCCATGCTAGCTTCAAGTCCCCCTCTCTCGACCTTTGATTTTTTGAATATTCCCTCGCCCCTTTGGGGAAAGGGCACGGGTGAGGGGAAAGACGATCAAGTTGAAAAATAGCATCATTCGCGCCTGTAGCTCAGTGGATAGAGCACTGGCCTCCGGAGCCAGGTGCCGCAGGTTCAAATCCTGCCAGGCGCGCCATTTCTGTTTGTTTTTTGGGGAACGTGTAAGAAGTTAATTGAGCAAGCTACATAGACAACATATAGACCCTTCCAATATTCCTACACGGTGGGCCGTTAGCTCAGCTGGTAGAGCAGCTGACTCTTAATCAGCGGGCCACAGGTTCGATCCCTGTACGGCCCACCAATTTTTCAATCACTTATAAGAACTTCTAATAAGGTTTTGAATCCGGTGCTAGGCTGGAGCTAGGCTAGATGCCGATGGCAAAACCGTGTTTTTACTACTTCCTGAGTGAAATGTCCAAACTGTCTGCGAGACTGACCCTCTCCCTGAAAACCGGACCAGCCAAAACGCGAAAAATCTGGTAGGCTGGAAGGCGAACGAAAGGGGGAGCGGATGAAGAAATCGAAGTATTCGGAAGCCCAGATTGCGACGGCGTTGCGCCAGGTGGAGGCCGGCGCGCCCATTGCCGAAATCACGCGCAAACTCGGGGTCAGTGAACAAACCTACTATCTCTGGCGGAAGAAGTATGGGCAGATGGGGGTGGCCGAGATTCGTCGGCTACGCCTGTTGGAGGAAGAAAACCGGAAGCTCAAGCAGCTGGTGGCGGATCTGACCCTGGATAAGGTGATGCTCCAAGAGGTGCTCACAACAACGCTCTGAAGCCTGGACGGAAACGGGCGCTCGTGCGGCAATTGGTAGGGAAATTTGCGGTGAGCGAGCGCCTGGCGTGCAGGCTGGTCCTCTTGCAACGCTCGACCTGGTTCTATCGCGCCCACGGGCGGGATGATACGGCCCTGCGGATGCGGCTGCGGGACCTCGCGCAAGCCCGCCCGCGCTTTGGCTATGTCCGCCTCCATACGATGCTCCGACGCGAGGGGTGGGTCGTCAACAAAAAACGGGTGCACCGGATCTATCGCGAAGAAGGGCTGATGGTGCGGACGCAACGCCGGCGGAAGCGAGCGAGCCATCTGCGGATTCTGCCGCCGCGCCCCACGAAACCGCAGGACCGGTGGAGTATGGATTTTGTCGTGGATGCCTTGTTGGACGGTCGCCGATTCCGAGCCTTGACCGTCGTGGATAATTATACTCGTGAGTGTCAAATACTAGAGGTCGATGTGACCCTTACGGGGCGGAAGGTGGTCACCGCCTTAGCACGGGTGGCCCAACGCACGGGCTATCCGGCGATGATCACCGTCGATAACGGGAGCGAATTCACCTCGAAGGCCTTGGATGCGTGGGCCTATGAGCATGGGGTAAAACTGGATTTTATTCGACCCGGCAAACCCGTGGAGAATGCGGTGATTGAGAGTTTCAACGGTCGATTCCGGGATGAATGTTTGAATGCGCACGTGTTTGTCTCGTTACACGATGCGAGGAAGAAGATTGAGCGGTGGCGAATCGATTATAATGAACAGCGGCCGCATGGTTCCTTGGGCAATCTGACGCCGGTAGAATTTGCGAAGAAAGGGGCTGAAAAGGCCATCTCAGAAGTGCAGAATTTCTAACCACGGCTGGCCCAGTTTCTGGGGAGAGGTCAGTCTAACGGATTTTTCTCATCAAAACTGGTCCAAGTTTTGGGGATGGGAACAGCAGGATAAAGGAGAGAACCTTACAACTCCGAAAACAGTTGTACTTTGAAAGGAAGACCGCGTAATATCAACCCACAGAACACCACAACACCACCTTAGTTTTTACGCCCTGTGTCCAATGTGCTGACGACATACAGAGATATAT
>CP070743.1:2003040-2014302 GCA_020348185.1 Nitrospirota bacterium | reverse complement strand
TAAAAAGAGTCCCTCGTTCTTGTGCCATCCTTCCGATTTCTGAAACGGGAAAAATGCGGCCGTCCACGTGAGAGACGTGGCTCACAACAATGGCCTTGATTGGCTGTGTCGATAATTGCCTTTCAATGGTGGTGAGGACATCATGGGGTGAGGCCGGGTTGATCGGTAAGATCCGCACACCACAATGAACCAGCCAATCCATTTCTTTCGTGACAGAGGGATTTTCATGAGTGGTTGTGAGAATAGTGTCCCCCGGCTGCCAATCAATAAACGAAAAAACCAGATGACACGCCATGGAAGCATTCGGCACAAATGCGATCGAAGAGGGTTCAGAAACATCGAGCAAGTCAGCCACGTCTTCCCGACAAGCCGAGATTTTCTTTCGATACCAGTCAAGCCCCGCCTCGGAGTACAGTAAGGACTGAAACTCAGCACGCGTTGTCTCAACTTCCCGTTGAGCTTCCTGCCGGGTAGGACTAAGTGCTGCGTAATTCAGGTAATTCATAAATGCGTCTCTCAAATCATTAAATCCTGCATAACCCTGAAATCCTAAACTCCCTCTCCCTGGCAGGGAGAGGGTTGGGGGTGAGGGTTGATACATTGATTAAATCACAGAGGCCAACCCAACTTCCAAAGACCATGCTTACCCTAGAAGCATCTCTTCATATTGTAGGTGGGACGATTATGGTTTGCGGGCGAGCGCCAACCCCATTAATTGTTCAGGGTCGGTGAACCATTCGACTAATTGAAAGCCACTCTGTTCCAGAAGGGTTTCCGCTCGGGGGCGGTCATATTTGGTGCTGATTTCAGTGAGGATGTATTCACCCTTTTTCAGAGTGAAACTGAGGTTGATCCCGGGCACGTCGATTTTTTGTTCTTTGACCGACCGGAGCCACATTTCGATCCTATGCTTCGCCTGATTGTAGAGTGCGATATGTTGAAAGGCATCGGGATTCATCGTGGCGCCAACCAATTTCTGCATGACATGAAGAATGTTTTTGTTGAATTGACCTGTGACACCTTGGGCATCGTTATAAGCCCTTTCCAAGCGGTGAATATCTGTTTCCAACTGAACCCCTAGCAAAAAGAAATCTCCAGAAGCCATTTCTTTTTGGATAGAAGAGAGAAAAGATCGCGCAGCCTCCTGGCCAAGATTCCCAATGGTTCCACCTAAGAAAATGACGAGTCTTCTGCCTCCTTCTGGAATATGTTCCAAATGTGCCAGAAAGTCCCCCACGACTCCATGAATCTGAAGGTCATCATATTCTTTGGCAAGTTCCTGGGCCACTCGTCGCACGATACCTTCACTGACGTCGAACGGAACATAAAAGCGAAGTTGTTGAGCACGGGCCATCGCATCGAGGAGGAGCCGGGTTTTGGTAGCCGCCCCGGACCCGAGTTCCACCAGCTCTTCTGCCCCGCTCATCGACACAAGTTGATCCGCGCAGGCCGAAAGTAGTTTGCTTTCCGTTCGCGTTTGGTAGTATTCGGGTAACTCGCAAATTTGTTCGAATAACTCTGAGCCCCGGTCATCATAGAGATACTTAGTCGGTAGTGAACGAGGCGTGGATGTGAGCGCCGTCCTCAGCTCGGCGTGGAGGTCGTTGGGCTCCTGACCATCCAGGTGGACATCAATGATGATATTCTTGTCTTCTTTTACCCGGTTCATTTTTCCTCCGGTTACTTAGTGGTCTTCTGAGACCAGCCCTTGTCGCACGCAGGCCTCTCAAGAATCAAACAGCGTCCTAACTGATGTTGGGTGCTGAGCGGTTGTCGTGCTCGGCCACAGAGGCAAGAGGATTATTCTCTCTGTTGTTTGCGGCGATCAACAATATGGGAAAAATTGCATGAAAGAAAATGCCTGATCAGCCAATGATCAATCCTAAGCCTTCAATATAGAGAGGTTTGATATTACGCGCAACCGAATAAAGAAAAATTCAGGGTGAAAGATCCTGGGTAACGACAGATCGTCCCCAGCAATCCTGCTTCATTTTACCTGAATGTCATAGGTTTTTAGTATTTGCAGCCCTTTCGAAAGTTCTGGTGCTCCCACCCTCACCCAGCCCTCTCCCTAACAGGGAGAGGGAAAATTGCGTAGATTCTATGGCATCGGTCCAATAGTGTTCGTTGAATTAACTCAGCCAATTATTGACTTTTGCAGCTCGGGGGTGATTAGCCAACTTAAGCGAAAAGTCAGGTTCCTCTCACAATGGCTATCTCCTTGTTTCGACCCCCTTAGGGCAGACCCATCGTTCAATTCGACCGAGCCCGCCGTCGACCACTAATGCGAGTGCTGCGGCGGGTAAGGCTCCGGACAAAATAATCGTTGAATCCGCCATCTGCAGTCCTGCCACGATAGGCACCCCAAGCCCTCCGGCACCGATAAAGGCCGCTAAGGTGGCGGTTCCTACCGTTATGACGGCAGATGTTCGAACTCCGGCCATAATCACCGGTGCTGCCAGAGGCAGTCGAACCCATGAGAGGATCTGCCAATCAGTCATTCCCAAGGCCCTTGCCGCTTCGACGGCAGAGGGGGCTGCATCTCGGAGGCCTGTGTATGTATTTCGCGCCATGGGAAAGAGCGAGTATATCCATAAAGCCACGATGGCTGGTATTGCACCAACACCAAAAAGGGGAATCATAAAGGCCAATAACGCAATCGAAGGTATGGTCTGAAACATGCCGACAAATCGGATGGCCGGTTCCGCCAATGCTCGCTTTCGTTCCAAAAGTAGTCCCAAAGGAACAGCCAGGATAATTCCGAGGGTCAACGCCCCACCCGCAAGGCCGATATGTTCGCCGATTCGGAGAAGTAAATCTGATCGATTCTGCCAAAGATAGCTTCCCAGGTTATGGGGGCCCGAGACTGGGGTGGCGATTTTTGGAGACCGAATAAGTCCTAATGTGAGAAGAGCATCCTGAGCAACTTGCTCTATGGTCTCTCCCCCCTCTTGTACCCGCAAGTTCAATTTCCGCATCATTTCGGCATCGAATGCGTTAGTGAGCAGCGTCAGGATAGGGCCGAGTTCGGGAATGCGATCGAGTGTGTGTCCCCGAATCAAGGCGGCTGCTTCATAGGACGGAAAAAAACGTCGGTCGTCTTCCAGGACGACAAAGTCGTAGACGGCGAGCCGTCCGTCGGTCGTATAGACGTCCAGCACGTCAACGCCTCCAGATTCAGTAGCCTGATACTTGAGGGTTTGCTGCATCGTCACGACGTCTTTGAATTGAAGGCCATACCGTTGCTGCAAGCCAGGCAATCCATCCGCTCGATTGACGAATTCATAGCCGAGTCCAGCCTTCAGTGAAGAAGAAACCTTGGCTAAATCAGAAATGGTGCGTAGGTGACGTTTTTGAGCAAGGGCTCGGGGGACGGCCAACGCATAAGAATTTTCGAATCCTAAGGGACTCAACCACCAAAGATTCCAGCGTGAGAGAAAGGTGGTCCGAACATGGTTCAAAGTCTTTCTCGCATCTCCTGTCGGTTCCTTCCCCAGAATGGTCACGAGACCGGTTCCCGTATATTCCGGATAGAGATCGATCGCTCCGGTTCTTAGGGCTTCAAAACACACTTGGGTTCCTGCTAATCCCAAACGCCTTTTGACGGAGACGGATGTGTGAGCCTCAATCAGTTGGGCAAAAATTTCAGCCAACAATCGGTTTTCCATAAAATTTTTTGACCCGACGACAAGGGATTGTTCACGTGATGCAGCGAAGGTCGATAACATCGTCACCGGTAAGTGGGCGCAGCCCAAGATCACTATGAGAACGCAGAAAAATTTATATCGAATCATGATTCTTCCAGGGTCCTGTTTGTCTGATAGAGATCGATGAGCGACTGCACATACTCATGGGCTGGTCTTTGCATCAATTCCCTGGGGGAGCCGACTTGGAGAATCCGGCCTTCTTTCATCACGCCGACTCGATCGCCAAGATTGAAGGCTTCGTGGAGATCGTGAGTAACCAAGACCATGGTTTTGGTTAGCCGATGTTTGAGATTCAAGAACTGTTCTTGCATTTCAATTTTGGTGAGGGCATCCAAGGCCCCAAAGGGTTCATCAAGAAGGATGATGGGGGGATCTCCCGCCAGGGCGCGAGCGACAGCGACGCGTTGTCGCTGACCTCCGGATAACTCGGAGGGATATCGATGGCGATGTTGATTCGGATCGAGTTGGACGAGATTGAGCAGACTCTGAACTTGTTCCTTGCATCGAACAGGAGACCATCCAAGGAGAGTTGGAACAAGGCCGACGTTTCTTTCAACAGTCCAATGTGGGAGGAGACCCCCATCTTGTTGGACGTATCCGATGTGGCGTCGGAGCGTGATGACATCCTGGTCGAGGGCTCTCTCGCCCTGAATATGAATTTCCCCTGTCGTGGGTTCATCGAGACGATTAAATAATCGCAGAAGGGTTGATTTGCCGGATCCACTTTGACCAATAAGGACCATGGTCTCCCCGGGGTGGACGGCCCAGTCAATATCTTGAAGGCCAATGGTGCCATCCGGGAATTGTTTACTGACGTTGATGGCTTCTAGTGCTGGACTTGGACCCATTCAATCCTCACGTTCTCGTGGATTGTACGGTGTGGGCTGAAAATAGCAAGGGACACGACCAAATCAAAATAGAAGTGATGTTTAAAATTAAAATCTTAGGCTCATCACCAGGGTTTTGAACTTTGAACATTCCCTTGGGTATAGTAACACTCAACCCCGAACGGGGTTTTTTGTTAATTCGATCAGGCGTTCTTCATAAATTCACTTGTAAGGAGGACCGGCATGATGTCCCTATACCAGCTCCGCACGGCACTTCATGATGCTCGTGGACGCATGGACGCCATTTTTAATCTGATTAAACCCGATTCTTGGTATGAACGCCCCATTCCTGAACGGCACCGGTTGATCTTTTATTTAGGACACCTCGAAGCGTTCGATTGGAATCAAATCTGTCGATGGACCTTGGAGAAACCTTCCTTCCATCCCGAATTTGATCATCTGTTTGAGGCGGGAATTGATCCGAAACAAGGGGAGTTGCCGCACGATACACCATCGGACTGGCCTTCTATCGATGAGGTTAAACGGTACAAGACCCGCGTTCGGGAAGAGGTTGACCGCGCGTTGGAAGAAGCTCCAGATCCTATTCTGCATGTCGCGATCGAACATAGGTGGATGCATGTGGAAACGACGGGGTATCTTCTTCATCATTTACCTCTATCAAAAAAAATTATTCCCGACCTTCCTCCTGTGATCCAAGGGCCGTCCCCTCAACCTGAGATGATTGAAATTCCGTCTGGAACGGCCACTCTGGGTAGACGACAAGAGGAGGGCTTTGGTTGGGATAATGAATTCGGGAAGCATGAGATTGGCGTTCCCTCATTTGCAATCAGCAAGTATAAAGTGACCAACGGGCAATATCTTCGATTTGTTGAGGATGGGGCGGCTCCCCCGCCGTTTTGGGGAAAATCTGAAAACCAGTGGGTGCTGAAGACCATGTTTAAGGAAATTCCTCTACCGAAGGATTGGCCCGTGTATGTTTCTCAGCGAGAGGCTCGGGCTTATGCTGCCTGGGCCGGGATGTCTCTCCCGACAGAAGAACAGTTTCATCGAGCGGCATTCGGGGTGAGAAACGGCGAGGAACGAATCTATCCTTGGGGGGATCAACGGCCTAATGGCGTACATGGAAATTTTAATTTTGTTCGATGGGATCCATTGCCGGTCACGGCCTTGCCATTGGGTGATAGTGATTTTGGGGTATCCCAACTGTTGGGGAATGGATGGGAGTGGACCTCGACCGTCTTTCATCCCTTTGAAGGATTTGAACCTATCCCCACCTACCCGGGGTATTCCTCACGATTTTTTGATCAGGATCATTATGTGTTGAAGGGTGGGGGGCCCTTGACGGCAGCCTGTCTTCTTCGTCGCTCCTTCAGGAACTGGTTTCGTCCTGGTTATCCTCACATGCACGCGGGTTTTCGATGCGTGGAGAATTGAATTGGCATGGCCTCCCTTCAAACAATTAGCGGAGTTGGCCCATGTGTGGCGTGACACCCGTCTGATTGTGTTGGTCGCTCAGATCGCGGCGATCTATGCCGCAATACTCATTCCATTTAAAATAGGCATTCCACTCATTCCCGGCTTTGCCGAACTTCGGCCAGCGAATGCCATCCCTATCGTCACTTCCCTCCTCTTTGGTCCCGCTGCGGCATGGGGCGCCGGGTTCGGCAATATCATTGGTGATTGTTTTGGCACGCTCGGTCCCGCCAGTGTTTTTGGATTCTTAGGCAACTTTTTCTTGGGCTACGTGCCATTTGTGTTGTGGGGCAATATGGGGCCGCTTTCTTCAGGACAGCCGCCAGTAGTGAAATCATGGCGCCAGGGGTTGGAGTTTGGAATAATTTGTGTGTTGGCTTCAGGCGTGTGTGCGGGGATTATAGGTTGGGGGGTTGAACTCTTGGGGCTTTTACCATTTTCAATCCTCGCGCCTGCCATTTTTTTCAATAACCTGGTGATGGGTTTTCTCCTGGCTCCTCCGCTTTTGCTGTTTTTGTATCCACGTGTCAAACGATGGGGATTGCTCTACAGAGACATTCGAAAAAATGATGATCAGCCATTTGATCACTCGCACTTGAGCGCCTCCGCTCTTTCCCATCATTCCGTCGGCAATCAAAATCCCAATGAGGCGCTTGCTGTTGATATCAGAGATCTTGCTTTTCAATACGACACGGTTCCGACCCCCACACTTCGAAATGTCTCTTTGAAGGTTTCTCAGGGAGAAACGGTGGCACTGATGGGAAGAGGGGGGTCAGGAAAATCCACCTTGTGTTTCACACTCAATGGGTTAATTCCTCAATTCGTCTCGGGCACCTTTTCTGGAGAAGTGAGAATCAATGGGCAGGATATCCGGCCCTTGCGGGTCTCTGATCTGGCCGGAAAGGTTGGGCTGGTATTTCAGGACTTCGAGACGCAATTGGTTTCGACGAATGTGGAAATGGAGTTACGCCATCCGCTCGAATATATGAATCCCCCTCTCTCATTCAATGAGATGGGACAACGGATTCGATGGGCCTTAGAAAAGGTGGGGCTTGCGGGTCTGGAGCGACGGGACCCCTTTACCCTGTCAGGAGGGCAGCGACAACGGCTGGTATTAGCCTCCTTATTGGTCGGTCGGCCAGGGTTATTTGTCCTTGATCAACCCATGACCGACCTCGACCCGGAAGCACGCACCCAGTTTCGAGCTCTGTTTAACACCTTGCGAGGGGAAGGCCTGAGTATCATTTTCTCGGCCCATGAACCAGAGGAAGTGATGTCAGCTGACAGGGTCTGTGTGCTTCACGAGGGACAAATTGTGTGGGAAGGACCGCCGGCTTCATTTTTTCGGGAGCCAACATTGTCGACAAAAAATGGAATTCGGGCCAATTCCCTGGCGGAATGTTTTTCGGGATTGAGTTTGGGGAGGCTGCCCGTAACCGTTGAGGAGGCTTGGAAGGCGGCTGATGAATTCGGATTGACCCTTGATCCACCACCGTCGGTGTTTCAGGACGAACGTGTTGGTCCGGTACGAGAAAATTCAGGGAAGATGCCGAACAAGCCGGTTCTCGAAATTGAAAATGTTTCATTTAGCTATGAAGGTGGAGCGAATGCGGTTGAAGATCTTTCCCTCTCAATTGCTAAGGGAGAGTTTATGGCGATTGTGGGGAAAAATGGGTCTGGCAAAAGTACATTAGGCAAACTGCTCAATGGTCTCTTGCTCCCCTCGACCGGAAAGGTCCTCGTCGCGGGGCATGATACTCGGATTACAGCAGTCAGTGATCTGGCGAAAGGTGTCGGGTACGTGTTTCAAAACCCCGATCATCAGATTTTCGCTGAATCCGTTTGGGAAGAAGTTGCATTTGGGGCTCGAAATATTGGATGTACTCAAGAGGAATGCGAACTCCGGGTCCGTGAATCATTAGCGGCCGTGGGACTTGATGAGGAGATGAGCCGAAGTCAGGATCCGTTTTCCTTAACCAAAGGAGAACGTCAACGCGTGGCTGTGGCGTCTGCATTAGCGACGAAGCCGGAGGTACTTATTTTTGATGAACCGACCACCGGGCTGGATGCAGAAGAGACAGACAAGATGATGGACATGTTTCGCCTCCTCAATCGACAGGGCCATACAATGATCATGATCACTCATGCGATGCGGCTTGTTGCGGAAAATGCCTTACGCTGCGTTGTCGTGAGTCATGGCCAACTGGTAGCCGATGGTTCCACTCGTGAGATTTTTTCACAGCCGACATTACTGGAATCATGCTCTTTGGAGGTTCCGCCCCTGATCCGATTCGGTCAGCGGTGGGGACACACCCTCCTCACGAAAACCGAAGTCAAAGCGTCACTGAGGAAAAAGTCATGACCACCTCCCTTTATCTTGATCGTCAGACCTGGGTTCATCGTCTCGACGGACGAACAAAATTTCTGGCTACTCTTATTCTATTCGCGCTCACGGTCATATTCTCTGACCCTCGATATCTTATGTTCGTCGCGACCCTGATCGTGATTGCGGTTCTGATGTCCCAATCGTTCGCCAACGTAAAGAAAGCCTGGATATTACTTACTCTTCTTTTTGCTTATAGCGCGATCCTGTGGCCGTTTTTTGTGGTGGGACAGACGCCGGTCCTGACACTAGGATCTTTTGTCGTCACGAGAGAGGGATTGGCATTCAGTATTGGTATGGGATTTCGACTTGATCTCATGGTGATCAGCGGACTGGTGCTTCTCTCAACAACGACGGTGGAGGATTTTGCACTTGCCCTCCAACGATTGGGGCTGCCTAATGCCATGGGCTTTGCGTTTTCCCTGGCTTTTCGATGGGTGCCAACGTTACTGGGGGCCGGCGCCACGGTAGTCCAAGCGCAACGCTCAAGAGGTCTTGACCTTTCCGCTGGAACAATAGGGGAAAGAATTCGGCGATATCCCGCTCTGGCGGTTCCCCTCATTGGACATACTCTACGACAGACCACGCTTCTTGCCATGGCTCTGGAGTCAAAGGGATTTGGACCCGATCGAAGGGGCATGCCAAACCGCACTCTTGCCCTGGGATGGCTTGATTACCTCGTCTTATTCATCCTGACGATGGTTCTGGGGATAAGTCTCTGGTTTCGATTGAATGGATTCGGGGCAGTCAATGTCAGCTTCTGAAGCGCAGTCGTTCCCCACAACATGATCGATAGCCTAGCTTTTCGGTAGAGGTTGATGTTGTTCATTCAGTGAGGTGTCGTTTTCGATAGGGATCGACTCGATAGGGTCAATGGGGTTAAACCGGAAAATTCTGGAATAAAAGTATAATTCGGCATCTAAGACACGTTTGATGGTTTCAGCTTTTCGAAAACCGTGTTGCTCCCCCTCAAAAGGCAAATAGGCAACGGGGAGTCCCTTCCCTTTAACCGCTTCGAACATCATTTGCGCTTGTTCCGGCGGGACCACTTTATCTTCCATGCCCTGAAAAAGGATGATCGGGCATGAAAGCCGGTCAGTAAAATGAATGGGAGATCGTTGACGATAGAGAGCCGTCTGTTCAGGATACGGGCCGATCAGCCGGTCGAGGTAACGAGATTCGAATTTATGCGTGTCTCGAACCAGAGCCTCAAGGTCAGAAACACCGTAATAGCTGGAACCCGCCGTAAAAAACGCTCGAAACGTTAACGCCGAAAGAGTCGTGTATCCGCCTGCGCTTCCACCCGTGATAGCCAGTCGATTTTCATCAACGGCTCCTCGCTCAATTAAATACTTAACCCCATTCACACAATCGTCGACATCAACAATTCCCCACTGCCCATTCAAGCGTTGCCGGTAATGCCGTCCGTAGCCGGTGCTTCCGCCATAGTTGACGTCCAGAACAGCAAAACCCCGGCTGGTCCAGTATTGGATCATGACATTCAAGGCCATAGAAGCTGAACCGGTTGGCCCTCCGTGACTTTTGACAATGAGAGGGGGCCGCTCATTGGTGGGAGCCTGATAATCCCCATTGCATGGTTTGTAGAAAAACGCATGGGCCGTTTTTCCGTGCTCAGTGGGATATTCGATGGCCTCGGGAAGGGAAAGGTAGGTTGGATCAATGGAAAAATCGACCGAGCGGCGAATGACTTCAACCTGATGGGATTCAATGTTCATTTTAATAATTGAAGCGGGTTCAGTCGGTGAGCTGGCTTGGCAATACACGGTAGAATTAAAGACCTGAATTCCTTCAAATTCTGTAAAGGATTGAACCATTGGGTTGAGTTCTTTTGTTGTCACATCCAGGCAACCCAGATGCCATCGTCCCTTTTGGGTATAGGTGCAGACTATGCGATTCTTGCCATCGAAGCCGTAAGTAGATAAACCAAATACCCATTGGGGTCCTCCAAATTCGGTGTCCATTGGGTACAGGGCATCAATCTCACCACCAATCCATCGGTATAAGTTCCACCAGCCCGTTCGATCAGAGATAAAGTATACAATCCCATCCGGAGACCATTCCGGCTGAAAAATCGACTCGTTTGGTCCCCCGGCTATGTGCGAGGCCGGGCCAAGGGTGCCATCAAGTTGGACCGGAGCCATCCATAGTTCGGTTCCATCCCAGGGCATGTTGGGATGGTTCCACGCCATCCAGGTTAGAAACTGACCGTCCGGACTTATACGAGGATTGGAATAAAAATCATGTCCCTGGACCAGGATCTGGCCGACTTGATCTTCGGTTTCTCTTCCCAAGGGGAGACTGACGACGGTGTTTACGGGCTGTTGATCAGAATGGGTGTGGTCCTCTCGTATACAAATGAGGCGATGTCGTCGTTGATCCAGAATGGCATCGGCATAAAACATAGGTTGTGTCGACGTGAGGGGGCGGGGAGTTCCTCCAAGAGTTTGTTGATACAATCGTTGATCAGAAAAATTGGAGAAGTACATGACGCCATGATGGACCAGATAGGCTCCGCCTCCATATTCATGTGCCCGAGTGCGGACGTTAAAGGGTGGGGGCGTTAAGGAGGAGCAATCACCATCAGGCGTGCGAATGACGATGACATATCTTCCGCCCTCTTTTGGGCGGCTTTCCACCCAGAAAAGATCTTCCCCATCGAGCCGGATCTGTCCTAACCGGATACTTTCTGACACAATCAAATCTGAGGTGATTGGGGATTGCCATGAACCATAGGGGGAGGTTTTTTTCATGGTGGAATCTTAGAGGAGGTTCAAGGTCTAAAGGTCAAAGTCTAAGGTTTTAAGGGTCGAAAAGGCCGAAGAGTCCAAAA
>CP070743.1:1998915-2002940 GCA_020348185.1 Nitrospirota bacterium | reverse complement strand
GGAGCAGGCCGCACGTCTGGTTCAGACTGAGAGAATCTGGGATAGCCTCAAGAGCAAAGATCCTTCCCTCAAAACGGCAATCCTTTTTTTCCAAAATTCACTCTACTCGAACAGTGATGTGATCATCACGCCCAGACCTCTCCACACAGAGGAGGGTCTCATCCAGTGGTGTTATTCCAAGCCGGTGGGATTCTATGAGGAGATCTGCAGGCAGATTGGCGAATTTAATCTGTTTCACTTCTGGGGTCCAATGGCCTCAATCGAATCAAGCCGTTGGATCGCTCAAGCCGCTGTGGAGACAATGGATCGGGTTCGTCCCAACCTCATGTTCGTTTACCTTCCCCACCTGGACTATTGCATGCAGAAATATGGCCCGGAAGATCCTATCGTACCGGATGAACTGCGGCAGGTGGATCAGGAGGTGGGACGGATCGTTCAGGGTGCTGAGGACCTCGGACTTGCGGAAGAAACAATCTTTATCGTTCTCTCGGAGTACAGGTTTTACGGGGTGCAGAAAGATATCTCCCTGAACCGGGTGCTGAGAGATAAAGGGCTTCTCGAGGTTCGTACCATCCAGGGGCGAGAATACCTGGACATCGAACTCAGTCCAGCCTTTGCCATGGTAGATCATCAAATAGCCCACATCTACACCAAACCGGGATATGAAAAGGCAGTGCGGAGAGTTTTAGAAGAAGTGGACGGGATCGACATGTTACTGGACGGGGAGGGCAAAAACTCATTTCAAGTCAATCATCCACGCTCCGGCAATTTCATTGCGGTGAGTTCAAAGAATCGCTGGTTTTCCTATTACTGGTGGGAAGATAGGTCCAGGGAACCGGATTTTGCCACGCATGTGGATATTCACCGCAAGCCCGGCTATGATCCGTTGGAGTTGTTTGTTGACTTTGAAACCCGCAAGATTTCCCAGGACACCAGCCTGATCAAAGGCTCGCACGGGTATCCGGCAATGGAAAAAAAAGATTATGTGCCCTTCCTAATCAGCGGCAAGGAATCCATGGATTTGGCAATCCCTGAGGCACTCTGCATGACCGACGTCGCTGGCATCATTGAGAACCTATTGATGAGTAGCTAATACTAATGCGGCACGCCCTTAAATGACCAACATTGCCTATGCTTCTTACTCCTAGAATTCTAATTGAGTGTAAACCTTTCTGCCTCGTTCCCCCGCTCTGCGTGGGAACGCCGCCACAGGGCGCTCCGCGCCCTAAAAGAACATGGCTCTTTTGGAAACAGGTTGAGTTGGGAGAGGAGTACCGATGGACATACAGGAAATCACCGCACGGGTAGAGAGAGACAGTGTCATTCTTCGGCAAATCATGGCAGAGGTGGAAAAGGTTGTTGTGGGTCAGCATCACCTCGTGGAAAGGATGTTGATCGGCCTCCTTTGTGACGGTCACCTTCTTCTCGAAGGAGTTCCAGGTTTGGCCAAGACCACAGCTGTCAAGACTTTGGCAGCAACCATAAAGACCACATTTCAGAGAATCCAATTCACACCTGATCTCCTCCCAGCCGACATTCTCGGAACCCAGGTGTACCGCCCTGACAGCAGTTCCTTTGAAATCAAAAAGGGTCCAATTTTCCACAATATCATTCTTGCGGACGAGATTAACCGGGCCCCGGCTAAAGTGCAAAGCGCTCTTTTGGAAGCGATGCAGGAACGCCAGGTGACCATCCGGGATAAGACCCTCCAACTTGACAATCCTTTTCTGGTCCTTGCCACCCAGAACCCTATCGAACAGGAGGGAACCTACCCACTTCCCGAAGCTCAAATAGACCGCTTTATGTTGAAAATCAGGGTCGATTATCCTTCCGCCGAGGAAGAAAAAGAGATCATGGCACGAGTTTATCAGGGAGCTGCCGATAATGTCTCGGGAGTGGTAGATCCGGCCGAAATTGTGGCAGCAAGAGAAACCATGCGATCCATCCACATGGAAGAGAAGATTGTTGACTACATTGTTCGCATCACCAGAGCTACTCGCAACTCCAATGAGTTCGGATTGGGATTGGATGGCATGATCAGCTACGGGGCTTCTCCCAGGGCGTCCATCTGGCTTGGGATGGCCGCCCGCGCCCAGGCGTTTATGACGGGGCGGGGTTACGTGACCCCCCAGGACGTGAAATCCTTGGCAGCGGACGTCCTTCGCCACCGGATCATACTGAGCTATGCGGCCGAGGCAGAAGGTACGAGCACAGATGATATCATTAAGTCTTTGCTGGAGCGGATCGAGGTTCCCTGAAATGATTCCCGAGGAACTGCTCAGAAAAATACAAAAGTTTCATTTCAAGACCAAGCGCCAGGCCAATGAATTGTTTGCAGGTCAGTATGAAAGCGCCTTCAAGGGGCGGGGCATTGAATTTTCTGAAGTCCGTGAATACCAGGTCGGTGATGATATACGTACCATCGATTGGAACGTTTCTGCTCGCTTTGGCCATCCCTTTGTAAAAGTCTATCACGAAGAAAGGGAACTCACCGTCATACTTCTCCTTGACCTTTCCGGCTCACATCTATTCGGCACCCGTGAAAAGTTCAAGAGAGAACTGCTCGCTGAGGTGGCTGGGATTCTTGCCTTTCTCGCCATCCGAACCAACGACAAGGTTGGTGCCATCCTGTTCAGCTCGCGGGTGGAAAAATACATTCCCCCCCGGAAAGGTGCATCCCATGTGTGGCGGCTCATCAAAGAGATTTTCACCTACGAACCCGATAACTTGTCTACCAATATAGATTCGGCTCTCAGCTACTTGAATCGGGTCGTACAGCGACATGCCGTCGTCTTTCTGATATCTGACTGCCTTGACAATGGTTTCGAGCAGTCCTTGCGGCTGAGTGCCAAGAAACATGATCTCACCGTTATCTGTGTATCTGATCCTGCGGAGGAAGAGATTCCCAATTTGGGTTTGATTGCCACACGGGATCCGGAAACCGGACAGGTGGCAGTGATTAATAGCGGAAGCAAGAGTTTAAGGGAACGGTACCGCTCCTATAGGAGAGAAGTGAGAGCGTCTCTCTCTAATCTGAGCAAAAGAACAGGAATTGATCTGGTGGAGATTTCCACCAATGGTTCGGTGGTTGAGCCTTTGACGCGGCTTTTCGATGTCAGGAGAAAAAGGCTTTGAGAAATTTGGACTTCGGAATTCAGGCTTCGGAACTGCACATGATCGGTATTAGAGATTTGACGAAAAAGCATACCTTGTTTCGGTGTTCAGCCTTCCTCATTCCCGCTTTCATCATACTCTCTTTTTTAGCCTTGTCTCGCCTTGTTTGGCCTCAGGATGACTTAGCGGCTTCCGGCCCGAGGCTAACCGCCTTACTCGATCGAGATTCGGCTGAGGTGGGAGCCGTAGTTGTGCTCACCTTGAGCTACCAACTGCCGGAGGGAGCTCGACTGCCGGAAAAACCATACATCGGGGGGCTCGAGGGTCTCACAGTGCTCGAAAAGACAGAAGAGCCAGGGCGAGTCAGAAGCAGCCTTCTGGTGGATCGCCTGGGTTCTTGGGAGTCGCAACCTTTTAGTTTGGCTTATGTGGACAAAGAGAATCAAACTCAAAGCTTGACAGCTGATCCCGTCTCACTCAAGGTACTCTCCAATCTGGGAGACAAACCGGAAGAAGCCCGCCTGCGGCCTATTCAGGGGATTCTACCGACGGAGGCTTTGTGGCCGAAATACCTTCCTTGGGGATCGGGTATCCTGGCTTTTCTGTTGGCTGCTGTCGCTATTGCAAGCTGGCGCAGGAGAAAGCGCGCCCTAGGAGCCCCCATTGAGTTCGAAGAGGCTCCCCACACCCGTGCCCAAAGGGAGATTGAGCGGCTTGAAGCACAGGAACTTTTTGAGAAGGGAAAGGTGAAGGAGTTCTATTTTCGTTTTACCGAAATCCTCAAATATTACTTGGAATCCATCAGGGGCTTTCCCGCAGCCGAATTCACCACAGAAGAGATTACCCGCTCCATTGCCGACGAGCCAGACAGAGTGCTTCTTTCCTTACTGCGAGAGGCTGACCTTGTTAAA
>CP070743.1:1983544-1998815 GCA_020348185.1 Nitrospirota bacterium | reverse complement strand
CAAGTGTTGTTTGATAAATATTCAGGGACCAAAATCAGAATTGAAAATGACGACTGCTTGATTCTCAAAGAAGAAGACATCTTGGGCGTATTTGAAAATTAATCAGACCAACCATCCTAAAAACCTTAGACTATAATTCGGTTATTCAATCGATCTGAAGGAGGAATCTATGGCAAAGCAGCTCCAATACAGTGAGCAAGCGCGCAGTGCAATTTTAAAGGGCGTCAATCAATTAGCCGACGCCGTAAAAGCGACTCTCGGCCCCAAGGGTCGGAACGCAATCTTAGATAAGAAATTCGGGGCACCAACCATCACCAAAGACGGTGTGACGGTTGCCAAAGAAATTGAGTTAAAGAACCCCTATGAAAATATGGGAGCGCAATTGGTTCGGGAAGTGGCCAGTAAAACCAGTGATGTGGCCGGTGACGGAACCACCACCGCAACCGTGTTAGCCCAGGCAATCTATCGCGAGGGCGTGAAAAATATCACCGCTGGTGGTAATCCGATGGAAATCAAACGTGGGATCGACAAGGCCGTTGATAAAGCCATTGAAGAACTCAAGAAGATCAGTAAGCCCTGTCAATCCAAAAAAGAAATATCCCAGATTGGCTCCATTTCCGCCAATAACGACCCAACCATTGGGGACCTGATTGCTGAGGCCATGGACAAAGTCGGGAAAGACGGCGTGATCACGGTGGAAGAAGCGAAATCCATGACCACCGCTCTGGACGTGGTCGAAGGTATGCAATTCGATCGCGGGTATATTTCCCCCTACTTCGTCACCAATGCCGAGCGAATGGAAGCCTCTCTTGAAGATGCCTTTTTGCTCATCAATGAAAAGAAAATCAGTGCGATGAAGGATCTTCTCCCCTTGCTGGAACAAGTTGCCAAGATGGGAAAACCGTTGGTCATCATTGCCGAAGATGTAGAAGGGGAAGCCTTGGCAACCTTGGTCGTCAATAAGTTGCGTGGCACGCTCAACGTGGCCGCGGTCAAAGCTCCGGGCTTTGGTGATCGTCGAAAAGCCATGCTTGAGGATCTTGCCACACTCACCGGTGGTCAGGTCATTTCCGAAGAAGTGGGCTTAAAGTTGGAGAATGTCAAACTGACTGACTTGGGACGTGCCAAGCGGGTAAATATTGACAAAGAGAACACCACGATCGTTGAAGGAGCCGGCGACCCTAAGCGGATCGAAGGTCGGGTAAAACAAATTAAGACCCAGGTCGAGGAAACGACCTCCGATTATGATCGGGAAAAACTTCAGGAACGATTAGCGAAGATGGTTGGTGGTGTGGCTGTTATCAATGTCGGCGCGGCCACAGAGACAGAAATGAAGGAGAAAAAGGCTCGGGTGGAAGACGCCCTGCATGCGACAAAAGCCGCAGTTGAAGAAGGGATCGTCCCTGGGGGAGGTGTGGCACTTCTCCGAGCCATCTCGGCATTGGACAAACTCAAATTATCTCACGATCAACAAGTTGGAGTGAATATTGTGAAGCGGGCCTTGGAAGAACCCTTGCGCCAAATTGCTTCGAATGCGGGTGCTGAAGGCTCCATCATTGTTGAAAAAGTGAGGGGCGAAGAGACCAACCGTGGATTTAATGCAGCAACCGATGAATATGTGGATATGGTCGATGCCGGAGTCATTGATCCCACGAAGGTGGCGCGTTGTGCACTGCAAAACGCCGCTAGCGTTTCAGGCCTTATGCTGACCACGGAAGTCATGGTGACGGATATTCCGGAACCGAAAGCTGAAGCCCCGATGCCCGGTGGCCATGACCACGGCATGGGTGGCATGGGCGGCATGGGCGGAATGTACTAAGGATTTCGTTCCAATTTCGTGCTTGGGAAAGGCCTGGGGACTCGTGCCCCGGGCCTTTTTTTTTTACTATAAACCGGAAATTGGCGAACTTCATCGTCCAACGTTTCAAGTGTAAAGTCTACAATTCGAAATGATTCAGATTGCTGAATGTTGCCTCTACACGTTAGACTTTGTCTCTTGAATATAAAACTTGGCATTTCTGAACCCTTGAAGCCTTTTTCCGGCCTTCCCCTTTCGATTTTCCTTTTATGTCTAGCCTTCAGCGTCAGCGGCTGCAGTCGGTCCTTGCATTGGATCCATGAAGGGGAAGAGGTTCCATCCTGCATCCCCGATCGATTGCCGACCTGGGAGGACTATTCGCGACAAGACCGGCATGGTAAAGAATCGGCTATAACCGCTGTCCTCTTCTATCCAAAGCATTCTCCCCCAAAAATTCAAATGCGCTTCGATTATCAGCGCTCCTGGGTCAAAGCCTCTATCGTCGATCCCTGGAATCCCGAGCTGGTCGGTGAATCGAAGAGGATCCTTTTACATGAACAGCTTCATTTTATGATTAGCTGTCTCTTGACCCGGCAAGCTAACCAAACATTGCAAAATGGTGGAGACCCATTAGAAATGGTTAAGTTGGTGAAAGCGGCTGCCAAACGCCTCAACCTTCAATATGATAAAGACACAAATCATGGGCTCAACACCGAAGCCCAATTGGACTGGGAACGAGAAATACAAGAACAACTCCTTAAGCTGTCAATTATACAAGGCCGTGGATTTTGATTCCTTTGAGGCAGGGTTCGTGTGAAGCCGTACAGACTGGTTTACGGAATGGTTCTATGGTATAAGCGAATCACCACGGTATAGGCAGGTAGTTGCGCCATCTAATGGCGCCTCTTCTGAAAAGAACGTGCCAGCCGCGGTATTTGTGTTGAACGAAAACAGCATACCCAATTGGATTCACCCCCTGAAATCAGCACCAGGGATTGTAAACTTCACCTGATGATACACAGGGGAGGGCAGCATTAGATGCTGCCGCTACCGGAGCCCGAAATGTCCCTTCATGTAAAAGAATTTTGTCTGGTGAGTATTGTCTTTTTCCTGCTGTTCATATCCTTGGGCACGGCAGGAGCCGACCCTGTGGCACGAACAGAGTCGATTTGTAATCTGGGAATGATAAAAGGCGAGGCCCAAAAGAGTTGTCGTGTCCCTATTCCTGCCGATTGTTCGGTGGCCAATTTCCCCGGATACGATGAGCCTTGGGTGGATGTCTCCAAAGCCGGTCGAACCTCCTGTCAAATTGATACGCAACAAACCGATTGGAAAACCAAGATCGTCGGAACGTGTGATGAATGTACGTCAGATCAATGCTCAGGTCGCTTCAGCGTCATGTTGAATTGTACTCATAATATTCCACCGGCCAATCCCGAACCAGCGACTCGATAAATCCTATTCGGTAGATCTCCCCCCCTCCACTCGGGACATGCCTACCCTTACGGAAACCATTAAACAAAAGGCATTGGAGTTAGGATTCGATGCGGTAGGCGTGACACGAGTTCCCCCTGGACCTCCTCGCTCTACCCAGGATTCGAACCCTACCAATTCTGAAAATGACTTGCAGAGACGGTTGTATACCCGTCTTCTGGAATGGCTCAGTCATGGATTTCATGGAACGATGGAATGGATGGCCCACAATCCCGAACGGCGAAGCAACCCTCAAGCGATCCTTCCCGGATGCAAATCTCTTATATCGCTTGGAATGAATTACTATTCACCACAATTTCCAAACGAAGCGGTGGGATATGGTCGGATTGCCCGATATGCCTGGGGCGAAGATTACCACCGCCTTTTCAAACGTAAGCTCAAACGTCTGGAGAGTGCAATCCTCGACCTGAGGCCTCAATCTCAAACACGTCGTTATGCCGATACGGGACCCGTTATGGAAAAAGCCTGGGCGCAACAAGCCGGTCTCGGTTGGATTGGGAAACATTCGAATCTGGTCTCTACGGAGTTTGGATCCTGGCTCTTGCTAGGCGAAATCTTGACAACCCTCGAATTGGACCCTGATGAACCGACTACGGATCTCTGTGGATCCTGTTCACTTTGTATTCAGGCTTGTCCAACTGGCGCGATTACCGAACCCTACGTGGTCGATGCCGAAAAATGCATTTCGTATTTGACAATCGAATTTCGGGGAGGGGAAGAGGAGATTTCTGAAGAGCGAAAGTACAGGATAGGAAATCGTATTTTTGGATGCGACGATTGCCTGGATATTTGCCCCTTTAACGTCCATGCCCAATCCACAAAGGACCCGGCGTTTCAGTCGTCCTCCTTGACCTTGAATCCGCATCTCAACACCCTTTTGACACTAACCGAAGAATCTTTTCGAGAACACTTTCAACATAGTCCGATCCGCCGTGCCAAATATGAAGGTTTTAGGCGTAATATTAGCATCGCGCAAAATAATTCCAAACGGAAACCGCCTCTCACTTCAATTCAACGATCGTAACCCCATCTCCCCCTTCTTCCCGCTCCCCTGCCCGGAATTGAGAGACGTAAGGCGAGTCCGAACAATAGCTTCGAACCAGATTCTTCAGCTTACCGGAGCCATGCCCATGGATCACCCGAATCACCGTCACTCCCTCAAGCATGGACCGGTCAAAGGCCGCAACAATCATCTCCTGAGCTTCCTCAGTTGATGTGCCCCGAAGGTCAACCGTGTTCGAGGCCGTCAATGCTTGCTCTGATATTCCTTGGGGAGGTTGAAGATTTGAGGATGAGGGTGAAGGCCTTTTCACCGCCGTAGAAGGAGCCGGAGATTGAGGGGCGCCTTGAAGTAAAGAAACATCGACTGAAATCACCTTTTTGGCGACCCTGATTTTCACCCGTTTTTTCCCATGTGGCGCCTCTAAAAGAACCCCAGTGCTCCCAAGTGTTTTCAGTTCAACCAGATCCCCTTCTCCCAGGGATGACACCGGTGGCGCTTCAAAAGAGGATACTAATCGAGTGGCTTCTGTCTGAACCTCTGAAAGACGGCGAAGGACTGTTTTTGCTTTCACAAGAGTTTTGTCTTTTTTGAATTCCTCCATAATCCCATGAACAACCTGTTTGGCCTTAGTCAATTCCTGTTGCAGAGTTCTTCGTACCTTCTGTCGTTCTTCCCGCTCCCTCGTCCGCAGACCTTCCTCAATCTCCTGTGCCTTCTGAAACAGTTCATCGGCCTCAGCTCGGAGACATTTGGCTTGTTCCAATTCTCGCTGTAACCGGCCTTGGGTTTCCTGAAGATGATGAAAGACTTGGTCGAGATCCCGGTTTTGATGTTCAATTAAAGAAACCGCCTGCTTCAGGATTGCAGGATCCAGGCCTAAACGCCCGGCAATATCAAGCGCAGAGGATCCTCCAGGAAGACCAATCAAGAGCCGATACGTAGGGGATAACGTTTGGAGATCAAATTCATGACTCGCATTCAAAAATCCTGTCTTTTTCAAGGCCATGGCCTTGAGCGAATGATAATGAGTCGTCACCACCACCTTGCACCCCATAGCAAACAATCGGGACAGTAACGCCTCAGCGAGAGCAGCGCCTTCCGTCGGATCAGTCGAACTTCCAATTTCATCTAAAAGGATTAACGAGGCGGGTAATGGCATATCCTCCTTTCCGGCCATTTCGTTGAGAAACTGAATCATATGGGACATATGAGCAGAAAAACTGGACAGATCTTTCGTTAAATCCTGGGCATCACCAATATCCGCATACACTCTAGGAAACACCGCCATGGATGAGCCCTCAGCACAAGGTGGATGAAGGCCCGTTCGGATCATCAGAGACACCAAACCGATTAATTTGAGGGTCACCGTTTTCCCACCCGTATTTGGTCCGGAAATGACAAGGACCTGTGTCTGTTCATCAATCAAGATATCATTAGGGACAACTTCCTCTTTGTTTAAAATCAAAAGGGGGTGTCTGGCTTTGAGAAGGTGGATCCGTTTCTGGTCATTCAACGTGATGGGATGTCCGTCCATTCGCTGGCTGAGCCGAGCTTTGGCAGACAAACAATCCAAGGTCACCAAAATCTCAAGATTTCTTCTCAAGATCTCGGCATGCTCAGCAATCATGCTCGAAAGCTCCTGAAGGATGCGACGAACCTCTTGAGCGACGTGCAAGTCTCCGACTTTGATGGCATTATTGAGATCAATCAACTCTCGAGGTTCTAAAAAGACCGTGGCGCCACTGCTGGAAATATCATGCACAATTCCAGGAACTTCATGCTGCCGCTCTGCCTTAACTGGTATGACATAACGTTCCTCTCGCTGAGCAAAATACTGACCCTGAAGAATTTCCTCATACCGGGTGGAAGCCAGGATCGCCTCAAGACGATTCCGCATTTTGCGTCGAAGGTGCTGGGTCTGTTGAATGAGTTCGTGCAGTTCAGGCGTCGCGGACTCTCGGATGTGCCCTTCCTGATCAATACATCGATCAATGGCGTGTTTCACCCACGCCTGCTCATCTAAAGATAAAACGATTTCCCACACCGACTGTAATTGTTGTTGAGTAGTGTGCAGGCAACGCTTGGCCTCCTGACCCAATCCAATGACGGTCGAGATATCTCGAAGTTCCTGTCCTTCCAGCAAAGCCCCCTTCACCGATCGCGCCAGGACGCCATGGATATCTTGAAAAGTTAGTAAGGGAAAAGGAGTGGCGCCTTCCAACACTTCTCGCATTTCGGAGGTTTCTTGCTGGCGGGCTTGAGCAACTTCCAGAGATTCTTCCAGGGGCAACGCCAGACAACTCTCCGCTCCAAGGGAAGAACACGCATGCGTCGCGAGGATCCTGAGGAGGTCCTGCCACTCTAATACGCTCTCACTTTGACGTCGCAAGGCCGAGGAGAGGGGGCTAGTTTTTTCGATTGTCATGACACCAAGTTGTTTGGATACATGGAAAGGGGAAAGAGGTAAGACGCAGGGATTCCTTCATGATAGAGAATGTTGGTGAAGAACGCCACCGAAATCAAGTTCAAGGGTTAAGGTGCAATGGTCAAAGTGAAGGGGTCTTTTACCTAGGATTTGAACCTTGAACATCTATCTTTTAGACCGTTAACGTGGGATATTGGACTTTAAACTTTGGAACTTTTACAATGCCATCCTTTTGAAGGCGAAAGATGACTGAACAAGAAGCCCGTTCCTATTTAAATTATCTTCTCACTCTGAATCTTCGGAGAGAAGAGGCCTTCGGCCCGTTGGCCATGGCCTTTATCAAGGAACAGGACCTCTCCCAGCTTGGGCTTTTGGCTGACGAACAATTCACGATCATCATGGCCACGGCCCAGGCCTTTGCGGAAGAACCCAAACGGTATACGCTCAAACTCGAGCTGCTTCAAAAGGCCCGCCACCTCCTTCCCCAGACCCGATATCATGATCCGGAACTTATTCAAGAATTAGACCTTTCCATCCAAAAGACTCAGGCTGACCTGGGTATTTATAACGAGGCGATGAAAACACCGCGTCCTCAGGGATTGGATCGCCAACGCCTCATTGTGGAGACGGACATACCTGACTATTTCCTCGACATCGCCCAAAAACGAGCCTCAGCCTATTATCAAAACAAGTTTCGGCTCTCGAAGGAAGCCAAAACTGCCCAGCATTTCGGCGGAACACCAAAAAAATTCGAACCGGACAACAGTACGGTCCACAAAGAGTTTCCTGGTGCCTGTGCCCCGTTTATGAGTGTACGAACGAATGGCTTTCACATGATGCTCCCGTTTGATGTAAAAATCAGCAAAAATCCCGCCGATCCTTTGGACGCCGGCGTCAGAATCTTCTATGGAAAAATGGGATATTCGTTTCCCCTTCGATATGAGATGGGAAAACTCTGCAGTTACCACGATGGGCAGGTTTTGGATATCCCCTTAGACGATCCCAATCTGGTTTTTGTCTCAGTCTCCGGAATTAAAGATCCCGAATTCAATGCACAATCTTCCCAGACTGATCCAGCAATTCCCCCTGAATTTGCTTATCCGCTTGCGGTGCTGGAACATACGGGAAGCCTAGGCCCCTACATACAGATCAGTTGCAATTTTAAGGTCTGGTTTGACGCCTCCCTTGTCTCCTTACTCATCCAAGGGGCGCCTGATCTTTATGAATATGGCCTCCAGGGTGGTGCTGGGCTCATGACAAGAAGCTACGCGTCGGATAAAGTTTCAACGTATGGACAATCATTTAACCAGCCCTGGCAACAGGGCCTCAGTTTCAATTTTGTCAACTTACATTTACAGCTCCCCCCCGGGACCGAGACTGGATTTATTCCTCACAGCACCCCGATTTTTACCGTTTTCCCCGTCCTCAACCGCCAAGGTTACCGCTTCGAGAACCGCGCAGACCTCGATAGCCAGTAGCCTCCCACAGAAATCGTTTACATAATACGATTCATAGGCGAAAATAGTAGTGTTCAGAGTCCAAAGTGACAAAAATCCGCTTTGAGCCAAATCGAGGCAGTAAACCCTTGAACGTGAATCCGATACAAGTTTGTGTCAACCTCGCCGTTTTGGCAGCCGTTTTGGTCCTCACCAACTGCGCAACCCCTTTACCCAAACCCATTGACCCGAAAATCGGATATACCGAAGAAGGCATCGCCTCATGGTATGGCCCGGGGTTTCATGGAAAACTCACGGCCAGCGGAGAACGGTATGATATGTATCAAATGACCGCAGCTCACAAGAGGCTACCCCTGGGAACCACCGTGAATGTTCGTAGTCTCGCCACGGGCCGTTCCGTCAACGTCAAGATCAACGATCGAGGACCATTTATCCGGGGGCGCATCATTGACTTATCTTATGCGGCTGCCCGTTCATTGAGAATGATTGGGAAAGGGATCGAACGGATTCGACTGAAGGTCCTCAAGAAACCTCAACCTTCAGGTCCATTTTGGGTTCAGGTTTCCGCATTTGATGACCTTCGAGAGGCTCGAGCCCTTCGTAATGAGCTCCAGGGGGATTTTGCACACGTTCGTGTGTTATCAGTCAAGTTATCCACAGGAAGGTGGTACCGCGTCCAAGTCGGCGAATTTCAAACAAAAAGTCGAGCCCGGGCCGCTGCCAAAAAGCTTAAGGCCAATTGGGGAGTCACCCCCTTGGTGCTTGGCCCCTAACCTGGCCAGGAGTCCCTAAAAACTATTATTGCTATGACCTGCCTCCCTATGGTAGCCTTTTTCCTGCATGGACGACGATGGGCCTAGACGGCTTTCCCCAACGTATGTTCTTGTTCTGCTTAATAACCCCCCTGTAATATCACTGGATACGTTTCCTCCCATATCAGTTCGAAACCGCTCACGGTCGGTTCGCTTTGGGTCAGGCCTCCCTGCGGCTCTGTTCTCCATCTACCAAGGAGTGCATGGCGATTTGCACTTCTTTGCTCAAAAACTCCTGTTTTTTTAGTCTATTGCAAACATTATAGGTGCAACAACTTTTTGACTGGTCAATAGATTAATATATGGATATAGCCGCCGTTATCATTTGTCTCCTTCTTTCTGCGTTTTTCTCCGGTTCGGAGATTGCCTTCTTCTCGATCGGCGATAGCAAGCTTCGCACACTGGCGGAGGAAGGGGGAAAATCCGCCAAACTCGCACTATATCTGCGATCAAAACCCCATAGACTTCTTTCTACCATCCTTATCGGGAACAACCTGGTCAATATTCTGGCCGCCACCCTCACGACCCTTATTGCCAACCGAATGTTTGGCATAGAAGCCGTGGCCATCGCGACAGGAATTTTAACCTTTTTGGTCCTCATGTTTGGGGAGATTGTCCCAAAGACCCTTTGCCAAAAACACGCGGAAATGGCGGTCCAAATTATGGCGTATCCCATCTATTGGTTCGAAAAACTTTTCTCACCGGCCCTGTTCCTTCTTGAGCCGTTTATTCTGAAAATGACCGGCGGGCGATCTATCGCTATTCACTATGCGACAGAGGAAGAACTGAAGTTCATGCTCGACGCGGGGGATAAAGCCGGGGTCCTCGAAACCGAAGAAGTCAAAATGATCAAAGCGGTCTTTGAATTTACCGATCTTACCGCTGAAGATGTGATGACCCCGCGAATTTACATGTTCGGGCTTGATGGGAATGTCTCGCTGGAAGAAGCAAGAGAGGATTTATTTAAATCGAAATTTTCACGGATTCCCGTCTATGACAACAACCTCGATAATATCACTGGAATCCTCTACCGCAGTCATGCCTTGATGGAATTGGCACAGAATCACACCAGCCACTTGCTAAGAGAAATTGCAAAGCCCGCACTCTTCGTCCCAGCCAGCAAACCGGCTGATGACCTTCTCAAACAATTTCAACAAGAGAAACGGCACATCGCCATTGTCGTCAATGAATTTGGTGGTGTCCTGGGGTTGGTGACAGCCGAAGACTTGCTTGAGGAAGTCGTTGGAGAAATACTGGACGAAGGTGATATTACCGAAGAACTGATCAAACGAACCGGGAAAAATCAGATCCTTGTCGATGGACGAACCGAAGTACGACGAATCAATGAATTTCTTAAGGTGGAACTCGACGAAGAGCAAAACACCATCAGCGGGTTGATCCTCGAAGAGCTCGGACACATTCCTTCAATCGGTGAACGGGTCTACGTGAACCACTGTCATCTTATCGTGCGTGACGCCGATGAAAAAAGTATTAAAAGCGTCCAAATCATCAAGGAAGAAGTTGTTCCTGAACCTCCAGCCGAAGAGCCCTCGCCGGTTGGACCTCCAACCTGACAACCCGCTTGCCATTACCCCCTTGCCCAGTGTCTTGGGTATCCCAGTTTAGACGATTTGGCTCAACCAGCTCGAAATAACGATCTAGGCGTTGAGGCGGCACGGTTTTATTGCAGAACTCTGTCCAGGAAAGAAAGAATCGATTTTACCAGGGTCTTCAAGAAGAAACGGTTAGACCTAAGGAGGGTTCTTCCACCAAAAAGACTTATTCCAATGCTGACGGGCTGCCTCCATCCAAAATTGATTTAAATTCTTCTTCATCCAACACAGTCACCTTCAACTGCTCCGCCTTGTTGAGTTTTGACCCCGCCTCTTTTCCGGCCACTACGTAATCGGTCTGTTTACTGACACTAGACGTCACTCGACCTCCCTGAGATTCAATTTTTTGTTTGGCTTCCTGGCGAGAAAAACCCTCGAGTGTCCCGGTCAACACAAAAATTTTTCCTGCGAGTGGTTGATTGGTCCTGTCAGACAAGCGCTCAACTGTCCCGACTCGAACGCCCAAATCTTCCATTCGCTTCAACACATCAAGATTCCGTGGCTCCTGAAAAAAGCTTTCGACACTCGAAGCGATCTCCGGTCCGATTTCGTGTAACGCTTGGAGATCCTCCTTGTACGAGATCATCAGACCCTCAAGTGAACCAATATGTCTGGCTAATACCTGAGCAATATGGGCGCCCACATGGCGAATACCCAACCCAAAGAGAAACCTTGGCAAAGGTGCCTGTTTACTTTTTTCGATGGCTTCAACCAGTTGCGTTGCAGACTTTTCTGCAAATCCCTCCAGTTTCAACAATTGTTCCTTGTTCACCGTAAAGAGGTCAGATAAATCTTTAACCAATCCCTGGTCCACGAATTGGGCAACGGTTTTTTTGCCAAGGCCGTCAATATTCATTGCACCTTTTGAGGCAAAATGCTCAAGTGATCCTTTCAATTGTGCCGGACAGACCGTTTGGCCCGTGCAATAGATAATAGGACCTTCCTGCAAAGTTGCCGAGTGGCAGACCGGACATTCGGTAGGAAACACAAAGGGATCGCTACGAACTTCCCCTTTAACCGGAACACGCTCAACAATATCGGGAATCACATCCCCTGCCCGTTCAACTTTGACCGTATCCCCAGGTCGAATATCCTTCCGCGCTACTTCTTCTACATTGTGAAGGGTGGCCCGGCTAACCGTCACACCACCAATTTCCACGGGATTGAGCAGTGCAATGGGTGTGAGCGCGCCCGTTCGTCCAACGGAAACGATAATTTGGTGAACTTTGGTAATTTCTTTACGTGCCGGAAATTTAAATGCAATGGCCCATCGCGGGCTGCGAGATTTTTCCCCTAACGCTTCTTGCCAGTTCTGCCGATTGACTTTGACCACAATACCGTCAATTTCAAACGGGAGTTGATCTCGTTGTTCGGCCATTTCTTTATGAAAGGCGATGACTTCCTCAATCGTTTGACAGCGTCGCCGATATTGGGGAATAGGAAGCCCCAATTGTTCTAGAAGGGAAATTGAGTCCCAGTGGGTTTTGCCACCTTGAAATATGGCACCTCTGAGGTCATAACAGGTTAAGGTCAAAGGTCGGTCGGCGGTAATACGGGAGTCTAATTGTCGTAAAGAGCCGGCTGCTCCGTTTCTTGGATTGGCAAATGGTTCTTCGTTGTTTTCAGTTAAACGACGATTGAGCTCATGAAAATCCTCGAGCCTCATATACACTTCCCCTCGTACGACCAATGTGAGAGAAGGGGCCATCCTCTCTTGCAACTTAAGGGGGAGAGGCCGGATGGTTCTGAGATTGAGGGTAATATCCTCTCCGATGAGCCCATCTCCCCTTGTCGATCCACGAACGAACGAACCATTTTCGTAAATCAGTTCCACAGACAGCCCATCAAATTTTGGTTCGACCGCATATTCTACGGCCTCCACATCCAATTCTCGGCGGACACGTTGGTCAAATGCCTTCACATCTTCAATGTTAAGATGCGAATCCAAACTCAACATTGGATACTCATGAGGAACTTTCTTGAATTGCTCAAGGGGTGGCGCTCCCACCCGCTGGGTCGGGGAATCGGGGGTAATCCGTTCAGGGTATTGAGCTTCGAGCGCTTGCAGGGCACGAAAAAGACGGTCGTATTCTGAATCGGAAATCTCAGGTCGATTTATTACATAGTAGAGATGGTCATGTCGCCGAATCGTCGCGCGAAGTTCTTCAAGTTTTTTTTGAACTTCCTGGGGAGTAGTCGGAGACACAGTCATCGTCCCTTTACTAGGTACTTAGGAGCAATGAGATCATGAGTACCAAACGCACAACTCGGAAATCCCGATTACCAAATTCCCACAACTAAATAAACCCTACTAACCAAAACCCCCAATTCCAAACGTTACAACTTGCTTGTTTTGCTACTTTATGTGTGCAACTTGTTCATTCCTAATTTGGAATCTTCAGTCATGCTTATCCGAACTTTATTTTAAATTTGAAATTTGAGATTTGAGATTACCCCGTCAGGGGTACTCTATTCTCGAATAAACTGGGCAGCGTAACTGCGGATATCATGACCATTCAGCACATGAAAATGTCGAAGACGATTAATGGTTTGCCCGGAGAACCGTTTCAGGGGGATCGGAACGATTTTCCGGTTGTATCGCCGTGCAATTTGATGCCACGCCCCTTTGGGTGGAATTGGTGAAACAAGAGCCACGTGCCTCTCCTGTGAGTGAGCACAGGCTCCCGCAAGCAATCGCTCCTCAAGGGTTTGGGCAAAATGAAATCGGGGATCTTCCCAAATATCGGGAATCATCCTCGGAGGAAACAAAAACATGGCTCCCCCATAGGAGGATTGGCCAATGCCGGGACCAATCATATTCTCTAAAAACGGCGTGGCATAGAAACACAACGTCGACTCTTGTTCATGCTCAGCATACCACGTCGCCCGCCACGCATATTTTTCTGGATCACTGGGAACCTGAAATAAAAAGACTATGACTTCCAGGGATCCGCGCGCCGGAGGAATCTCTTTGATATAAATATCCTGCACGTTTCCTTGCTCTTGTGATTTCCAATGCCGCAGTGTCTCACGCACGTCAATACCATCCCGAAATGAAGTCGTAAACTTTTCAATTCTTGCGAGGTCCGCTCCAAGCAGGGTCCGAGCTTGATGGCAGACATGTGCTCTGAATGCTTCGATTTTTGTATCTTCGGGGGGCCAGGAGCATTGCTGATACGGATTCCACTCATAGGCCCAGTTGCGTTTCTTGCGTTTAGGTGGAGTTGGGCGAAGGGACAATGAACGCCAGACAACAGGTTGACCTTCTAAACGATTTTTTGCTTTTGAGACGGCGCCATCCGGAAAAGCCAACTCACCCAATCCCATCGTCAATTCGGGAGTTCCCCAGGATGGCGTTTCCCTATCTTGGTAATAGTAGGTCTTCGCGGTTTCTAAAAGAGTCAGGGCAAATTCATCTCCAGCCATTTGTTTGGCGGCCAAGACCAAAGTATAGAGGTCTGGAGTAAAGCGACGTTCTATTAACGCAAGATTTCGGACATACTGCAAATAGTTCTGTACCAAGTGGGGGGTGACCCAATTGGGTTCTTGCTCCACCTCAGCCGAGCGCTTCGCTAACCATCGCGTTCGACTGTCCAATAGCAATTCCTTGATACCGTCAATCGATAAGTGCGTGTCAGCCCGGGCCTCTTCGCGTCGCCGTTCGTACAACGCTGTGAGATACGGCAATTCCCCAAGCATGAAATAGAGAGAGTCCGGAGCAACTGAGAAGAGAGCCGGTCTGGCTTCGAGAACCTCCGGTGGATGGTAGGAAGCCCGATCCTGATAGGCCATTCGGAGCCATGGCCAATCTTCTATCGCACACAGACACAAAATCGACGCATAGTCTATTTCGAGTTCATGGAGACGGAAGGCCATCCAAGCGATTCGTCGCCACTGCTGGGAATGGGGTTGCGGGGCCGGAAGAAAGGGAAGTATGGCTGACGCATAGGCCGCCAGTGAGACCTTTTTCAATGCGTAGGGATCAGGGGTGAAATGTGGAGCCGGCTCGAAGACCGTGACCTCCCGGTCGATGTAGGCCCGCGCCATGCCTTCGCTTATCGCAACCCGAACGCCCATAATGACGGCCTGACAAGGATCGATCGGGATGAAGGAATGGCTGAGGGTGTCATCCTGGCCCGGTTCCGGCAACACCACCAAACTAATGAGGGGAAGCTGCTCAATCGCCTGCTCTACGGTATCTTCGACAGAAGGGGGTAATGGAACGGCGAGGCAATCAAAGCGCTGAGCAAGGAAGGTATCACGAACTTCTTGCGCAATATCTCCACTGCCGTGACGGATAGGCAGTACACGGATCCGAGGGGATAATTGAAATACGGTGTCGAGAGCGGAGCGATCTGACATCATTTAAGAAAGTTTCAGGTCTAAATAAGGAAGGAGTCGAAAAGGGCAAAGAAGTCTAAAGGGTCGAAGAGGAAAATAAGAGAGTGTATTCAGTCTCCTGAAACCAATGGATCCCTTAGGATCTTAAGGGCTGCGTTTCTGATAGTCTTCCTAGTCCCCCCCAAGCTCTTTGTCTCTTAGAGTCTGTCACTATGAGTCTCCTTCGTCCCCTTAGACCTTTTTGACCTCTTAATCTCTTTCGACCTCTTATCTTTTTATCAGCGTTCTTGATGGTAGGGATTGCCTTGGTGATAAATGAAATATCCCA
>CP070743.1:1978283-1983444 GCA_020348185.1 Nitrospirota bacterium | reverse complement strand
GTCGAACTCCTGTGCCTCCCACGGTTAAAACAACCTGAGACGTTCCGGCATCACACAAATTCGTTAACTGTTCCCGAATCGCTTCTCGTTCGTCCGCTATGACTTGATAGGAGGTTAGATTCATCTGGTGTTCTTGGCAAATCGCTTCGAAACCGGATTTCCCTTTATCAGGCTCCAGACCTTTGAGGATTTTGTTACTGACCACCAACACAGCGACATTCACTCTCCCAATCCTCTTTTAGCGTGGCTCAGAGTCAGAAACACTGACGTACTCATCATCCCCTCCCCTTGTACTTCCGGCCGTTTGAGCGGCGGGTCTCATCCGCGAAGGCTGGGCCACGGTCGAAGAGGGCTCGGCGGCTTCTTGTGCCCTTTTTCTTCCAAAAATTTTGGCGCTGATGATTCCGACTTCATAAAAGAAATACATGGGAAGCGCCATAATGCACTGATTAAAGGGATCGGGGGTGGGCGTTAATATCGCGGCAAACAAAAAGGACCCGAGAAAGGCCCATTTTCGATAACGCTTTAAGGTCGGGGCATCGACCCATCCGAGTTTAGCCATAAGCGTCAAGGCTAAGGGCACTTCAAATACTAGCCCAAACACCAACATAAACCACAAGGTAAAGCCAACATAGTTTGCAATAGAAATTTGGGGGATGAACCCCGAATCCAATCCATAGGAAATCAAAAAATGTAGGGCGAACGGCAACACAATGAAATAACAAAAAGTCAATCCAAGGTAGAACGCCGCGATCGTGATGGCACTGAACGGTCCCACGAATCGCCGTTCCTGTGTATGCAAACCAGGCACGACAAATTGCCAGGTTTCCCAAAGGATATACGGAGTTGTTAGCACCACGGCTGATAGGGCCGCCACCTTTAAATTTTGCCAAAGCGCTTCAGCCGGAGAAAGAAAAACAAAAGGAATTTTGGGCAGGTCAGAAGGAATCCATTCAAACGCATCAGGGAGAAAATAATTTTGAAGCGGGACTTTCAGCCAATGCACCAAGGTGTCCGCATAAAAAAAGGTTCCGATAAAAAAACATGCAATCACAATGACTGTCCGGGTCAGCCGAATTTGGAGCTCATGGAGATGCTCCATAATTGGCATTTTTTTATCTTCCAACGGCTTGAAGATTTTCTCATCAAGCCATTTTGTCACTCTTGCCTGTTCAGCCATGATCGAATATTTTCCTACTCACGACCCCCGCAAACCCCACCACTGAGACCACTCCCATTTTCGTCAGTTTTCGCATGTTCCTGCAGGTGCCTACTCCACTTATCCCACAAAGTCATGAAAAGCCGAAAAGACGGCAGGAGAAACCGAAATCAGTTCCCATAATCAGGGCAGAGATAACCTTTTTGTGTGATCAAAAAAATCAACCCGCCAGACAAAATTCGTTTTATTTAAACGTAGGGTGTTTCAAATACTGCTTATTACGGGTTCACCGCGACGAATAGATTATTTCCCCGTCGGTTCAACAACAAGACAACGACTTCTTCTTTGCTAATTTTTGAAGCAATTCGTTGATAATCATCCAGACTCTTGATCACTTCCCGACTCACTTCTTGAATGAGATCGCCTTCCTGAAGCCCTGCTGCCTCGGCAGCACTGCCAGGCTCAACCTTCGACACCAAGACACCCTTCACCTCTTCAGACAAATTCAGCTGACGGCGTTTTTCCGCAGAGAGCGGTTCGACCATGATTCCCGCCAGGACATTGTCCGGTGGTTCCATAGAAGGTGGGGCCCCTCGTTGGCCGCCTCTGGCCAAGACCTCATCTGAAGGTCGTTCCCCTAGTTCAATCACCAAATTCGTATCATCCCCATTGCGAAGGACCACAATATCCATTTGTTTCCCCACGGGGGTCCGTGCCACAATATTTCTTAAATGATTGACGTCCCGAACATCTGTTCCCCCGTAGTGGAGAATCACATCACCTCGTTGAAGACCGGCCTTGGCCGCGGGGCCACCCTCGTGCACTTCACTGATCAGAACTCCACCTTTATGATCCGCAGGCAATTGAAAAGATTGCGCCAAGGCCGGGGTGAGCTCCTGAATAGCCACTCCCATCCATCCTCGTACCACCTTTCCAGACGTGATTAAACTATCAGCAATACTTCTGGCGATACTCACGGCAATGGCAAAACCTACGCCCTCCGATCCCCCGGTTCGAGAAAAAATAGCTGTATTAATGCCGATTAATTCGCCATGCATGTTAACCAAGGCTCCACCGGAATTTCCCGGATTAATCGCCGCATCCGTTTGAATAAAATCTTCGTACTCGGTAATTCCAACACTCCCCCGCCCTAAGGCACTCACAATTCCCAAAGAGACCGAAGACTTGAGACCGAAAGGGCTTCCTAACGCTAACACTACGTCTCCGACTCGAATTTTCTCATACGTACCCCACGGGACCGTGGGTAGATTGTGCCCTTCTCCCTCCAGCTTTATCACGGCCAAGTCCGTCTTGGGATCAGTTCCCACAATCGTGGCTTGCAATTCATTCCCATCACTGAAGGTCACCGTAATTTGAGAAGCATCCTCCACAACGTGATTATTGGTCAAAATGAACCCACGCGAATCAATTATTACCCCCGAGCCTGCACTCATCCCAGGCGGACCGGGGGGACGGCCCGGAGGCCCCGGAGGTGGGCCCGGAGGCCCAAACGGACCTGGGGGCAATTGTGGTCCACCTCCCCCTGTCACGGCCACATTCACGACCGCAGGCCTAACTTTTTCAACAATATCAGCAAACCCTTCCACAAACGCACCAGGGATGCTGGCCATACTGTGTGAAGAGAAGACCATACTCAGTAGAAGTATGAATCCCAAAATTCTCCATTTGTTAGAAAAGTTCATGTGGAGGCCCGATGGCTTGCCAAGGAACACTCCTGACATAGGGTATTTCATGTTACGAATCATCATGTAGATCTCTCCATCCTTAAGCAACGATTTTTAATGGTTTATTTTGGTAGGCTTGTTTTCGTCCCTTCAGTGTCCCGAACCTCTATGGGTTCAATGGGTTAATTTTTGATTCTACACTAATCCTTTCTCCACCTTCAAAGCTTTATCCACAGCCTTTGACAACACCCAGATCTCACTCCCCTTCCAGTAATTGATGACCTTTCCCCGACGTATTTCAATACCACCCAACGGCCCAGGGGCCTTGCCAAAGGGCCTCGCAATACATGTTGATGAAGATAACCTTTGACTACCATAATTCCTTTCAAAATTGCACGAATGATGTCAGGGGCAATTTCTGCTACATTACCAAACATTATGGATCACCAACTATGTAAAATGAGAGCCTAGAATGCGTGCCTTGGTCCTGAACAATGAACTGAAACTGAACCGAGAGTATCCGACCCCGAACCCACGAGCGGGAGAGGCCCTCATCCAGGTAACCCAAGCAGGAATTTGTGCGACGGATCTGGAGATCGTTCGAGGTTACATGGGCTTCCACGGGGTTCTTGGGCACGAGTTTGTCGGAATTGTAGAGCAGGCCATCGATCGGCCGGATCTCGTTGGTTGTCGAGTGGCTGGGGAAATCAACGCAGCTTGTCGGCAATGCGAAATCTGTCAGGCTGGACGGCCGACCCATTGTCCCTTTCGCTCTGTCCTTGGTATCAGCGGCCGCGACGGAGCTTTTGCCGACTATCTCTGCCTTCCCTACCAAAACTTACACCCTCTGCCACATTCCCTGCCCGATGAGCAGGCCGTCTTCATTGAGCCCTTGGCAGCAGCTTGTGAAATCACTCAACAGATTACCGTCAAGCCAACGGATCGAGTCGTGGTTATAGGGGATGGAAAGTTGGGCCTCCTTTGTGCGCAGGTATTGTTTTTGACGGGATGCTCCATGACCTTACTGGGCCGCCATCCTGAAAAAGGTCATTGGCTTCAAGAACGGGGGATTACCTTCACCACCTCGGTTTCCGACATCCCTGCGGGCGTCGATCTAGTGGTAGAAGCCACCGGCCAACCTGATGGATTTACTCTGGCTCATCAGCTTGTTCGACCTCGGGGGACTATCGTGCTCAAATCGACCTATCACGGCAATCTCAACCTCAACATGTCAAAACTGGTAGTCGACGAAATTTCCCTCATCGGTTCCCGGTGTGGGCCATTTTCACCAGCCATCAGGTTGTTGGTGCAAGGCTTAGTGCAGGTGGGACCCCTCGCTCAATCTCAATATTCCCTCGATGATGGACTGCAGGCTTTTGAACATGCTGCCAGAAAGGGAGCCCTTAAAGTTATCCTCCGTATCGCTTGAACTAAAACACCCCCGGAATGGGAAGCAAGAAAGGGATCGAATAGACGGCCGGGCGAAGTGGGAAAAGTCTTGTCTCGTTCTGCGATTGCTTCTTTCAAGGTATCAAGAATAATTGATTATCTACAATGACACGATGACGAAGAAAAGAGAAAATGGGTTGCCATACCGGATGGAATAGCTTGGTGTATGCTAAAGTTTATGCCTGCCTCTATTGATTATCGTGTAAAGGATTAAAAACCCCTGCTTGCGCAAACGGATTGGTCATGCTATCACCCAACATTATGTGGTAGTGTAAAAATAACCTTCTAACAAATTGAAACATGACATGAGCTGGCGTAGCTCAATCGGCAGAGCAGTGGTTTTGTAAACCACCGGTTGGAGGTTCGATTCCTCTCGCCAGCTCCAATTTCCTCTCGGCTTTTAATTGGTCTTCCTCACCTACACTTCATCAGATATTATTCGTAAGTATTAGCTACTTGATTTAAGGAACAACATAGGGTACCATTTTTTCACTAGTCTTTATCTCGAGAGTGCTTTCCCCTTCTTTCGTTTTTTTCAGAAATCGTAGGAAATTGAATCCCATGCCTCACCGTGCGTATGTCCTGATCAATGTCGTCCCAGGCCTGACTTCGCAGGTCATTAAACAGCTCTCGGAAATCAATGAAATAAAAACCATTGATGCCTGTTGGGGAAAACCTGACATTGTTGCTCTCGCCGAGGGGGCAGATCAAGAATCCCTTACCAAACTGGTTCTCACACAAATCCATGCCATAGAGGGAGTTTCTCAAACCGACACCCACCTGGTCTATAAATTTATCCGATAGAGTTCCTTTTATCCAATCCTGAATACATTTTTATCTGAGGGATTGGTTAATCCTTCACGTTTCT
>CP070743.1:1956639-1978183 GCA_020348185.1 Nitrospirota bacterium | reverse complement strand
ATGATTCAGAATGAAACTGGACTCCTGGCTGGGCAAAGCTCGAACCACGCCGGAATTACTAAAGTCCCGAAGAAAGAACCGATCCGAGGCATAATTCAGTTGCATCCGAAGGGAAAGATCTCGATTCACCTGATGAATATGCGCACCCTTAAACTCCGCCCGAAACCGCCGCTGATCAGGTTCCGTATCATAGATGCCGTTCATCAACCATTCGCCACGAGCTTGACGGCTCCAGGCATACCGATATTGAAGCTCCCCTCCCCCTCCACGGTTTGTCAAAACCAATGGGGCAATGGTGAGATCCTGGCTAGGATCGATAGCCCAAAAGTATTCCTGTCGATAGCGAAATCCAAACACATTGTCGATACCAACGGTGGGAATCAGGAACCCGGATTTCCGTTTCCCGCCTAAAGGATACGAAAAGGTCGGAAAGGGAAAAACTGGAAAATCGTTTATGTTAAACCACACCCGTTCCCCGTAGAGACTCTCATTCCAGTCGAAATCCAAATCCCGAAATGTAAATCGCCAAGCCGGGATTTCCCCTTCCTTGGCATCACAATTGGTAAATGAACCCTCCTTAATTCGATAATGGCTTTCAGAAAACCGTTGTATTTTTCGACCTGTGACAAAAGAATTTCTCTCTCGAAGAAATATCTCGCCTCGTGTAATGACCCCAGCTTCCGTATTGATATTAATATCTAATTGTTCTGTCCAAAGATCAGAAATATCGTCACGTAAATAGACATGTCCCGTCGCGATTAACTGGCCTGATAATTTGTGCAGGGTCACCTGGTCTGCGGTCAGTCGAACGGGGCCTTGGACAACTTCCACTGAGCCTTTCGCCACATACACTTCCCGCAGTTGGTCAAATTCCAAACTGTCTGCAGTAATTTCAACAGGGGGAGAGGAACCGGAAGAGGGTGATGGAACGGGAGAAGAAATCGGTTGGGCCTGCAGAGGAGCCGGGAATACCAAACAACTCATCCAAAATACGATTAAGAGACACCCTTGGATGATTCGGGATACACCTCCCACTACATTTCACCTAAGAAGATGAATAATCAGATGTCAAAAGACAATCCCTTAACTCGCCCACCAATATTAACGATCCGGTCATACAGATCAAATCGGTTGGGTGAGCAAGTCTTTTGGCAATCTTAATGGCCTCGGATGGGCTCGCGACTGCCTGCATACTGCAGGAATCTTTCGGCAAGGCCTCCCCGAGCTCCTGAACAGAAGCCGCCCGTGCAAGAGAAGCTTGCGTTAATATGAGATGGTCCGCCAAGGGATTCAGGGCCTCGAGAAAGGCCGAATGATTCTTGTCACTCATCATTCCCACAACCAAAATCACCTTCGTGCTGGGGTCGGATTGGAGAACTTTGGAAAGAAAGGACACCAAAACCTGAGCGGCCGCCGCATTGTGAGCGCCATCGAGTACAATCCAAGGGCGTAGAGAGATGGTTTCAAGTCGACCCTCCCACCTGACGTCGGTTAACCCTTGCCTGATGGCCGATTCCGAAACATTCAGACCTTTGAGCGCTCCAATTTCCAGGAGTGCTAAAGCGCAAGCGGCATTCACCCGCTGATGATCACCCAAAAGAGAACAGCCCAGACCGGAAAAGTTCCAATGAGAACCGTGATAACTAAATTCCTGATCAGTCTCATGAGCGATACGAAAGTCTGTATCCCAGCGGTATGGAACGGCTCTCTGTTCATCAGCGAAGGATTCAATCACCTGCCTCGGCCCCTCCCCCATGGGACCGATGACCACAGAACCTCCTTTTTTAATAATGCCTGCTTTCTCGTAAGCAATCGAGGCAAGGGTATGCCCAAGATACTGTTCATGATCACAAGCGATGTTGGTGATCAATACGCCGAGTGGCTCCAAGACGTTAGTGGCATCAAACCTTCCACCCAAGCCCACTTCAATCACTGCCACATCTATCCCTTCCTCGGCAAAGTATTGAAAGGCCATGCCCGTGGTAAATTCAAAAAATGTCAAGGGTCCAGTAGAGCCAGCATCGGTTTGGATCCGATGAGTTAATTCCACTACTTTTTCCTGGGGAATCATGGCACCATTCACCCGAATGCGCTCCCGAAATTCTACGAGATGCGGTGACGTATAGAGCCCAACTCGATAGCCAGCCGCCTGAAGGATAGTGGCAACCATGATGGCCGTGGATCCCTTTCCATTGGTCCCTCCAATATGCAAACTGACATATCGAAGTTGGGGGTTGCCCAACCCTTTCAGCAAGGTGATCGTCGGATCAAGCCCTAGCTTAATCCCATGACGATTCAGTCCGTAAAGATATTCGAGAACACACTGATAGGGCTTCATACTTATTGACTCGCGAATGTGGGGCGCCTTCTTCAGGGCTATCCCGAGAAGGCAACCATTCCCAGGCCCACTACTGGGAGGTAAGATGAGTCAGCAGTAGACTCACGGTTTCTCGAAGATTCTTGCGTTCAACAATTTGATCAACCATGCCATGTTCCAACAAGAATTCTGCTCGTTGAAATCCATCCGGCAATCGTTGTTTGATGGTCTGCTCAATGACTCGAGGACCCGCAAACCCAATCAAGGCTTTCGGTTCAGCCAAAATGACATCCCCTAACATCGCCACACTCGCGGTGACACCTCCAAAGGTTGGATCCGTCAAGACCACAACAAATGGAAGACGCCCTTCATTTAGTCGAGCCAGCGCAGAGGCCGTTTTGGCCATTTGCATGAGCGAGAGCGTGCCTTCATGCATGCGCGCCCCACCAGAGGTCGTTATAAGAAGAAACGGGAGACGTTGAGATAAGGCACGATCAATAGCCCGACAAATTTTTTCTCCCACCACTGATCCCATACTCCCACCCATAAATCGAAAATCAAAAATCCCCAAGGCCAAGGGAATATCATGAATCCGACAGTAGCCAGTTACGATGGCTTCATTTCTTTCTGTTTTTTTCTGGGCGGCGTATAGCCGCTCTGAATAGGATTGGGTATCGACAAATTTAAGCGGATCGGCCGGTACTAAATCGGCATCCCATTCTTGGAAGGAACCCGGATCAATGATAAGTTCAATTCGTTCGTTGACCATTAACGGAAAATGATATTGACATTTAGGACAAACTTTCCCATTTCGATCAACTTCCTTTCGATAAATGATGGCTCGACAGACATTACACTTGAGCCACATCCCTTCAACAATTTTGGACGGTTGTTCTTTTGACTCATTGTTTTTGTGACGTGAAAACCATCCCATTACATATTCCTCCGTCGCTTTTCCCCATCAATGGTAATACTGCTCATCATCATACTACAATGGGAGCGACCTTAACATAGGGGGCTCCGAAATAGTTTCAGGTTCTAGGTTTCAAGTTTCAGGGGAAAATCCCCATAGTTTTGGTATTTTCATGAAATGAAAAATCTAAACCCTTTTATCGGCGTCGGGAAGAGCAAAATAGCCAACGGTTTCGCGTTTGGATGATTTTCACAGTTACGGTGAGGGTTGAGATGGCAATCTCGGGAAAGTGGACGGTGGACAATGAATTTTCCCTACTGATCGATTTCGGGAATGAAAGGGAAGGAAAAAATCGAAGGCTCAATTGAAACAAAAGAAAAGTAACAAGCTTCAGCTTCTGAAATCAATGGCATCCCATAAGGGCCTATCACCCTCCTCGGGCATGCATTTCAAGATGCGGATCCTGCCGGAGCCGGTCAATTTCGATAAAACGGCCCCGGGAATTGACTCGTTCTAACTCTTTTCGTTCTTCAGCACCACGGTCTTGCCTGGACTCCCACCCAGAACGAATACGCGATTGCAGGTCTTGGTCGGAGGTAGAGGATCGAAGTGGTTGACGCAGATCAATACCAGTTTTCGCGTAGAGGCAGAGGTACCACATCCCATCGGCCGTCAATCGACTGCGGTCACAGGTTGCACAGAACGGGGTGGTCGTGGAAGCAATAATTCCAAAGGTGGTGCCATCCGACAATAGGAATCGCTGCGCGGGAGCGGAACTCTCTTCCTCAATCGGTTCAATCGCACCATATCGTTGCTTCAAGGTCTGTAAAATGGCGGCACGGGAAAAGACCTTATCCGCGGACCAATCGGTCGCACCTCCAACATCCATATACTCGATAAACCGAACTTCAGCAGAAACGTGTTTCCCATATTCGATCAGGTCAACCAGTTCATCGTCGTTGTAGCCATGAATCGCCACGGTATCGATTTTTAAACCCTTAAAGCCCGCCCGCCCAACCGATTGAATGCCTTCCAAGACTTGTTCCACTGAGTCTCGTTTCGTTAAAGCCTTGAATCGTTCGGGTTTCATCGTGTCTAAGCTGACCGTGACCCGATGTAATCCAGCATCAAACAGCGCCTGAGCCTGTTCATTGAGTAAGACCCCATTGGTCGTCAAGGCCACATCTGAAATTCGATTATTCTGACGAAGCATTCGGATCAAGGTTGACAGGTCTTTCCGGAGTAAAGGCTCGCCCCCCGTAATCCTAACTTTATCCACCCCTAAATCGGAGAACACCCTCGTTAAGGTGACGATTTCTTCAAACGTCAATAATGTTTCACGTGGCAACCAGACATAATTTTCCTCCGGCATACAATATTGACACCGTAAATTACACCGATCGGTCACAGAAATACGCAACGCCTTTAAGGGACGCCCCCAGGTATCAGACGCAGCCATTGCTGTGTTTTTTTTGTTTACCGGATCACTCATGGGTGTTCTTCGACCCAGACTTCTCCATCCGGGGTATGCTCCGACTTCCAGATGGGTGTAATTTTCTTTAACTCATCGATACACCACCGGCAGGCCTTAAAGGCATCGGCCCGATGTTCGGCTCCTACAACAATCAAGACGATATTTTCACCAATTTCGATAGGACCATAGCGATGAAGAATGAGAACCTCTATAACATCAAAATCTTTGAGGGCACGCTCACGAATTTCTCGTAACTTCCTTTGAGCCATCCCCTCGTAATGCTCAAATGTCATGGAACTGACGTCTCGCCCTTTCGACCGGTCACGGGCGGTACCAAGAAAAATGTTGAGTCCACCTATCCTGGTAGATCGACTTCGGACACGATCAATTTCCTCATCAACCGAGAAGTTCTCTTGCTGCACACGCACAAGCAGGACTTCTTCCGTCTCAACAGCCATGGTTCTATTCCTCCTATCTCAACGCCAACATAGGATATTCAATAAAGGTGACCTGCAATCTATACTTAAACCATAACTTTAATTTAAACCTTCCCCAAAGAACCTCCGGCAAAGGGTGGGAGCAAAGCAATTTCGTCGGTATTGGAAATCTCCGTGTCCCAGTGAGCGATCTCCTGATTCACTGAGACTAATACCTTTTTCTGAACAACCAATTCGGCGACCTCCGGCCACCGCGGCCTCAACATTTCAATAAAATCTCTCACCTTACAGCCTTGAGGAAAGTCTAGTGAAAGTTCCCCTCCAGGCACCAAGGTCTTCAGCATACCGAATAACTTTATAGTCGCAACAGAAGAGGTACTCATAACCAAGGTGGAAGAGAGACGAAGTGTCTTGTTGATAATCCTATTCAGGCCTCGTGTACGTTCCCGACTTGCCTCCTGTTTTGCTCAGAAGGTACATGTCACCAAAACTGATTCCTTTATCCACCGCCTTACACATATCATAGATCGTTAAGGCCGCGACGGACACCGCCATCATCGCTTCCATCTCGACCCCCGTCGCGCTATTGGTTTTCACCGTGGCAGTTATCGTGATGGCAGATCTACCATCCCCATCCGGTTGGGGATCCTCTTTAAAGTCCACATCGACACTTGACAGAAAGAGCGGATGACACATAGGGATGAGATGAGGAGTTTGCTTGGCTCCCATCACGCCGGCAACTTGAGCCACAGCCAAGACATCCCCTTTCGCAATCCGGCCCTTCTGAATTTTTTCAAGGGTTTCAGGAAGGACATAGACCTTTCCTTTGGCACTGGCCACTCGCTCATTGGAAGCTTTATGAGTTACATCAACCATCCGAGCCCGCCCGGATTCATTAAAATGCGTCAGTTCTGCCATGGACACCCCTTTGACTTTGCGATCTTGTTGGACCAGCCCCCCCTGCTGACCCTTTGATTATAAAGGAAGGGGCGGCTTTTTCATACTTCCCCATGTATCATTGGTAAACCATTCAATTAGCAGGAGTCTGGCTAATGAATATTTTGGGTTTTTCAAGGGATTAATTATAGAAGTGGCCCAAAAACCCCGTCAAGCAATGGATCACCTTATCAGGCGGTCCGGGCCTTGACAGAATTCTAACCGTCCTCCTAGATTGATACACACTATCTGTCATATTGAGAAATCCTATGAACCAGACCTCAACTCCCAACGAATCCTTGAAAAAGAAGAAACTTGGCCTTTTACTATCCCGGCCACCGGAGCATCCCCATGCCCATACCGTTACGAGACTCAGCGAGGAAGCGCTGGCGGCTGGCGTCGAGGTCTATCTGTATTTGATCGATGAAGGTGTGAAAAATTTACACAATACTCGAATGCTGAACTTAGCCTCTTCGGGTGTGAAATTTTTTGTGTGCGCCTATGGGTGCCAGCAGCACAAGATCTCTACGGACGGTTACGGAAAAGAAGTGAATTTTTGCGGCCTTGTGATCTTATCCAATATCATCAACGGATGCGATCGGTTTCTGGCTTTTAATTAAATATTCTAGTAACAAGTTTTTCTCCACACCATCTGGAGAGGCGTCCCCTAGTGAAACAGCTTGAAAGGTTCCGGGGGTCAGATCGCAAAAGAAATCATACTCCAAGATTCAAATACCTTACCTGCCAATAGCAGGCCCGTCGCAATTGTGTGAGTCCCTATGGGAAAGACCTTGCCATGAAAATTCACGACGTGATCGTCATTGGGGCAGGTCCCGCCGGCAGTGCGATGGCGACCCACCTCGCCCAGGAGGGGTATTCCGTCCTTTTGCTGGAAAAGGGGGTCTTTCCCCGAGACAAAGTGTGCGGGGATTTCGTCAGCCCCAAGGGTCTCTTCTACCTTGAGAAGCTCGGCTGCTACGAAGAGATCGCTCAACGGGGCTATACGCCGATCCAGCGAGTGTCGGTTCACCTCAACGGCAGCCAACTCTATGAAGGTGCTCTTCCCCGCCTTCCCAGCTATCTCCCCTTTGCCCATGCCATTCCTAGAAATGAACTTGACGAAATCCTTTTTCGGAGAGCCCAGAAAGCCGGAGCTGTCACAATCGAAGGATGTCAGGTGCTTGGCTTTCACACTACTCCACGCATGGTGAATGTCGAGGCACAAGAAGGTCGCCGGAAGAGACGCTTCGTCGGACGAGTCATTGTTGGCGCCGACGGGGCTAATTCTGTCGTTGCCAGATTCGCTGATCTTGCGATGAATGACGCCCGCTATATTTTTCCATCGATTCGTGGCTATTGCCGTGGACTCGCTTCCACAGAAGCCATTCTTTTCGTGGACGAAGATTTTTTCCCAGGATTCGGCTGGATCTTCCCAGTTCGCGGGGACCTGAGCAACGTCGGAGTGGGCATGGTCAAGGAGACGCTGTCCAAACATCACATCAGTGTGAAAGACTTTTTCAAAAAGTTTGAGATCTTCGTCAAATCACTAGCGAAAAGAACTGGAAAAGCGGTGGAGATCGAGGCCCCCAAAGGTTGGGCGATCAAATCCTACGGCGGGGCTCGTCAGAACTATTTTGAACGGGGATTACTGATTGGAGAAGCGGCATGCTTTGTTGATCCCATATCCGGCGAGGGTATTCCTCTGGCGCTAGAAAGTGCGGAATTGGGATTCGAGACCCTACAAATGGCTTTCGATCGAGGTGATTTTAGTGTGAACACCCTGTCCACCTATGAGCGTCGCTGGAGAGAACGTTGGGATCCTGACCTCAAAGTCTCAGACCTTGTTGTCTCACTTATCCGGAATCGGTACCTCCTCAAGTTTTGGATTCAGTCCTTTCGGGTAATGGGAATGACCGCTCTGCGTGACGAAAATTACGCATTAAAAATCGGTGGCATTATGGCAGGTCTCGTCCCCAACCGTGAGGGCTTTTCACCCGACATTGTCCTCAAGTCTCTGCTACATGGCCCATCCTTTTGGATGGAAGCCTTCAATATCGGAAAACACGATACCGTTTTGGATACATTAAGGTGCGGGGTTGACTGGTTTAACTGGGAGTTAGACGTTTTCCGTCATCTCGTCAGTGATTACGAATGGTTTCAGGCCTGGGCCTCCGAGGTGAATGAGAAGCAAAGTGACCTGTACCAACTTCTGTCGAATATACCGCCACGATCCACCCAGATATAGTGAACTAGTCCTTTCTGCTTGGTAAAGTCTGGGATTTTTCTTTTGACCTGCCGATTTCCTCCCCTACTGTAGTTTTTGCATTTCCCTGTGCTTCACAGCCCCTCATTCTGAAATTGGGGTTGCCTACCCTGGAGGTTCTGAAGACCAAATTCTTTCTGGCACCGATTGTTTTTTGGAAGCGACGTTATCTTTTCACATACTACCTGTATCTCATTGAAGAACCTAGGGGGTGCCAAAAGGAAAACTCCGGCAGGGGGGAGTTATTGATATGTAGAACATTGTCCTTGTATTTGCCAATCCAAGAAGGCTTCTCAATAATCCGGATAGAAACTAAAACTCCCCCTTACAAGATGGTACGAGGTTTGCTCCTTTTTGGGTAGAAACGCCGATGAACCTCTTTAAATAACGGCTGACCATTGAGTCAGGCATCGGACGATCTGAATGAAGCCGGACGACGTTACTCAATTTTTCGAAGAAAAAATTATGGAACAAAATCAAGGCTCAGGGCATGAGGTCTTACACCAATGTAAAATTTTATTGGCACATCCATGGGGCCAATTGAAATAATCTGCGCATTTCTCCTATTCAAATATGGGCGAATTGTGAGATAATTCGGCGCCCAACTAAGGGGGGACAATAATTAATGCGGGCCCAACTCAGATGCCCCCGAACTCGAGAAATTACCTCAAACAATATTAAGCCAGTCAATCATGGCTGCAAAACGCAAATCGGATTTCATGACCGCGACTAACATTTTGAGCCTTTCCTTCTAAATATTATGGAATACGTCGTGTTAGTTGATGAACAGGATAATGAGATTGGATTGGAAGAGAAGTTTGCCGCGCACATGTCCCCACCCCAGCTCCACAGGGCATTTTCCGTTTTCATCCTCAATGCCAAAGGGCAATTGCTAATACAAAAGAGAAACTTAGAAAAAAAGACATGGCCCGGATTCTGGTCTAACTCCTGCTGCTCTCACCCCAGACCCCAAGAACCGGTAGCGGTCGCTGCCCAAAGGAGACTGGAAGAAGAGTTAGGCTTTGCCTGTAAGATTGATTTCCTATTTAAATTCCAGTATATGGCCCAATACGACAAAAACTGGGGCGAGCACGAGCTGGATTATGTCTTCGTGGGTTATTACAACGGCTCGGTTCATCCCAACGCCTTAGAAGTGGACGAATGGGCGTTTGTCCCTCTCAACCAAGTAGATGAGGAGCTTGAGAAGAATCCCAATGTGTATACACCCTGGTTCAGAAAATGTTTCCAGAATTTCCTCGCACATGTTGAACCCGTTTGAGACAAGGAGATGCCTCCCGCAGCCTCGACCTTCTAGGCACTGAAACATATGGCAAAGGGAAAACCTATAGAAGTCGCAATCATTGGCGGAGGGTGTGCTTCTATGGCGACCGCATTCGAACTCACGCGACCTGAACTCAAGGGTCAGTACCATGTCACCATCTATCAGATGGGATGGCGGCTTGGGGGAAAGGGAGCCTCTGGTCGGGGGCCAGCTGACCGGATCGAGGAGCACGGTCTTCATATTTGGCAAGGTTTTTATGAGAACGCGTTCCGGCTGATGCGGGAATGCTATAAAGAACTTGGTCGTGATCCTCGAACCTGCCGATTTGCTGATTGGCGTGACGCCTTCTTTCCTGACCCTCATGTCGGCATGGCCGATGAATCTCGAAAAGGAGGCTGGCTGACGTGGACAGCCTTCTTTCCGCCCGGTGAAGGATTACCCGGGGATCCGCTTACCACACATAATCCCTTTACCATGAGCAGTTACCTCGCCCATACGGTGGCCCTCCTGCGCTCTCTGCTGCTTGGGGTTCAAACTCGTTTGGGGCCGGATTCGAGAGAAGGCCAGGAATCGCAGAAAGCTACAGGTACGACCGAATCGGGAAATGTGAATGGTGAATCGTCTTCAGAGGCTTTGATGGAAAGTATGATGCGGCTTGTGAAGTATGGGTACCTTTCAACCATGGCGGGACTCATTGAGGCCCTAGCTATTCTGGAAGTCGCTATGAAGTCGCTTCCCACTTACCCCGATAATATGCTCTTAACCTTTATCGAGAACATCGCTTCAAATGTGCGAGGTCGGTTTGAAGAGGTTGTCACCGATGATGACGAACTCCGCTACAAGTGGGAGATTATCGACTTGGTTGTCGCCATTCTAGTCGGATTTGTACGATCGGGACTGCTGTATGACCCCCGTGGGCTCGATGCGATCAATGAATACGATTGCCGAGAGTGGCTTCGGGAGAATGGCGCTTCGGAGCGTTCCCTCAATTCAGCCTTTGTGCGTGGTCTCTACGACCTTGCGCTGGCTTACGAGGGAGGCGACCCCACCCGGCCAGGTTTGGCCGCAGGGCAAGCGCTCCGCGGATCACTCCGGATGTTCTTCACCTATCGCGGGTCAATGTTTTGGAAAATGCGTGCAGGGATGGGAGACGTCGTCTTCGCCCCATTTTACGAGGTCTTGAAGAAGCGGGGAGTGACCTTCAAATTCTTCCACCGTCTGGAGAACGTCCATCTCGTCGACCCGGAAAACTTGTCTCCTGGAGAAACGCCATACGTCGAGTCCTTGGAATTTGATGTCCAGGCAAAGATCCGTGGTGGAACGGAGTACCAGCCCCTCGTCGAGGTCAAGGGAATTCCATCATGGCCTTCTCAGCCGGACTACAGACAACTCATCAACGGCCAGCGAATGCGCCGTGAGGAATGGGACTTTGAATCACATTGGGATCGACGCAAGATTGGGTCCAGAACTCTCAAGGTAAGCCAGGATTTCGATTTTGTTGTTCTGGGAGTGAGCGTGGGTGCTGTTCCTTATGTGTGCAAAGACATCCTTTCGCGTGACCAACGCTGGCGTGACATGGTCGAGAATGTCAAAACTGTGTCGACGCAGGCATTCCAGATCTGGATGCGCGAGGATATGTCGCAACTGGGATGGACCGAGCCGCCGGTTACCGTATCGGCGTTCGTCAAACCATTTGATACCTGGTCGGACATGGGACACTGCATCCCTGAGGAGAGCTGGGAAAGCCCACCGCGGTCACTCGCCTACTTCTGCAACGTCCTAGAGGACCCTCCCCTGCCTCCAGATCGCTCCGCAGAAAATTACCCGAGTGAGCGAGATAAAGAGGTGCGGCAAAACGCCATCGATTTTTTGAACAACCAAGTCCATCACCTCTGGGCCAAGGCCGTCAAAGGCGTGGGGGAATTTCGATGGGACCTCCTGGTGGATCCCAAGGAAAAACCGTCATCCAAATTACCAAGGAAACCGACACAGGAACGGTTTAACTCCCAATACTGGCGGGCAAACATCAACCCGACGGACCGTTACGTCCTAGCATTACCCGGGACGTTGAAGTACCGCATTTCACCCCTGGATAATACTTACGACAATCTGACCATCTGTGGAGACTGGACCGACTGCGGATTCAACGAGGGTTGTGTGGAGGCCGCCGTCATGTCCGGCCGCCTCGCTGCTCACGCGATCGGGCAGTCGCCTTCACTGGAGGATATCATTGGCTATGATCATCCTTAAGCGATGTTACGTCTATTACCCTGGGTCACTGACAAGGTCTTGTTATGAGTAACCCCAACCGGCTTCGCCGCAAGGATCCGGTTCGTAAAGGACCGATCCGAAACCCAACCATGTACTTCCGTCAATCAAATTCATGGAATGAACCAGCATCAAATACGGGGCAAACTGAGAGCGAGGGGCCGAGCTCGTCTGAATCAATGGACGATGTCGTGACACATGGCGTCAAACTGGGGTATGAGGTCATCGAAAAATATCTCCGCCAGGGGCAACGGGTGGCGGAAGAACTCAGCAACGGTTCTCACCCTGACAACTCGAAGGAGGACGACTGGGAGAAACTCGTCGGCGATATGTTGCGACTGTATCGAGACCTGTCCGGATTCTGGATTGATGCGGTCGAGGCCCTCATGCGAAGTCCGGAATTCCTTTCCACTGTCACGAATGTTCTCGGTCGTAACGGCCAGGCGAAATCGGGAAGCGCCCATCAGGAACCGAATCCGGGGGCTAACGGCGAAAACATGAAAGTGGCTGTTGAAATCGCTTCTCAAAAACGGGCGCAAGTGACCCTGGACCTGCGACCGCATCTCATGCAAGCCGCCCTCCAGGTGCATACCTTACATGCTCCGGACCCCCATATTCCGCCTCTAACTGACGTTTCATTCCGGATTGACGGAGACTTGAACGTCCCCGTTCTGACATTGACGATTCCCGAGGAACAGCCTGCGGCAACCTATACCGGCGTCGTGGTTGATCAAAAAACGAATGAGGCAAGAGGCACCATTAGCGTGCGCCTGCTTTCCTGAGATTACAATCATGTCACTAGCAACTTCTCACGCTCCTATCCATACTCCCGAACTGATTTCCGACATGCTCCAGGAATACGGGGCGATGACTTATGAGGCCATAAAACAGTATCTGCCGACCGGGATGCCGCGTCAGCACTTGTATGACCTTGTCTCCGATTATCCGGAGCGCGGCGGAAAAATGATGCGTTCGACAATCTGCCTTGCGACGGCTCGTGCTTTCGGTAGCCGGCTTGAGGATGCTCTCTTATCGGCTGTGGCCATTGAGCTACTGCATAATGCCCTCCTCATTCACGACGATATTGAGGATGGGAGCGAAGAACGGCGGGGGCGTCCGACCCTCCACAAGCTGCACGGAATTCCGCTGGCCCTCAATGCCGGAGACACATTGAGCCTCCTTAGCCTGCGTCCGCTCATGGATAACATACAGCGGATCGGATCCGGGCTCGCCATGAGGATCTTCAAAGAGACTGAACGGGTAGCGTGGGAGTCCGCAGAGGGTCAGGCGATGGAGCTTGGCTGGTGCCGTGACAACTGCAACGACCTGAAAGATGCAGACTATCTTTTGATGGTACTGAAGAAAACATGCTGGCTTGCCACCATCCATCCCTGCAGAGTCGGCGCATTGATTGGAACACGTGGACAGATCGCCCTCGACCCCTTTATCCGGTTCGGATTCTTCGTCGGAGCTGCATTTCAGATCCAGGATGACCTCTTAAATCTGGTTGCCGACGCTCGCTACGGAAAAGAGCTGAACGGAGACATTTGGGAAGGGAAACGAACGCTGATGTTGATTCACGCTTACCAACAGGCCAACCCCGGCGAACGACAACGCCTTGCTGAGACGATGGCATTGTCGAGGGACCAACGCACCGCCAAACAAGTCTTCTGGGTTCGTCAATTGATGGACAGGTACGGAGCAGTAGACCATGCACGCCGAATCGCTCACGGGCTGGCTGGCGCGGCATTGAAAGAGTATTCAGCCATCTATGATGGATTACCAGACTCTCGAGACAAGCAATTTATCCAAGGCCTGCCGACGTGGGTGTTCGAGCGAAATTGAGGGACATGAAAAGGTCATACCATGGGACATTTCATACCCAAGATCAAAAAATTTGCACCCGAGTGCGGGCATGATGGACTCAACCAAGAACTGGATGTGTTCAAGATTCTGATAACCAGCCCAAAGCCTGGGATGTCAATTCATCGGCAATAAGGAGGTTCCTATGGCTCAAGAGATTAGTCCCCCCACCTACATCAACCCTATGCGCTGTTTAACCTCTGACGGACCGTCGCTGGGACCACCCTTTATCTTCCGCAATGTGACTGCCCGTGCCTTTCCGATCAAAGCGAACATGGCCCACCTGGAATATTTTATCGATCAATATCTTAATAATGACATCCCTCCCCAGATTGCTCATTTTCGCCCTGCCATGCCATACGTCTACCTGATGATACTCAACTATGGTAGCATGGTGCCGGCAACGGTCCAGGCTCAAAACATCGGTTGGGTCGGACAGCATGAGGTCACCTTTACCGTTCCACTCGAATGGTGGTACAAAGATGAAAAGGGGAAGTTAATCTTTAAAGAATGGGCCACCGTCTCTCCGTTCATTTTCGTAGACGACGACTTATCTTTAGCCACCGGACGTGAGGTATATGGCTGGCCCAAGGTCCTCGCAAAAATCCACGCGCAGCCCACATTATGGACCCAAGACCCCCGATCCCCTTCTCGGATGTTTTCCCTCCAAACTTCCCTTTTCCCCAAGACTTACGCGGGAAGTCGATCGGAGTACCGGGTGCTGTTACAAATACTTAGGGATCCGCCACCCAGCTGGGCGCAATTTCCAATAGATCCTTACAATCCCTGGAGCCCACTTGCCGCGATGTCGAATGCCGCTCAGGCCTGGCTTGGCCTTATTGGAGACACACTGGACCTGGCCACTGCCTTACCGATTCGAGGGTATCGCTCAAATCGAAGCCTGGACGGATTGCTTAAGATGTACCAGAAGCTGGGGCTGAACCTCACCGGCCTGCTACCCATGCCTTTTTGCCAGAGCACCACCACCTCATTGGATCGATCCCCTGATCTCTCCATCCAACAGATCACCCTCAAGCAATTCCCTCGAGCCGACAAACCCTATGAAGCCTGTTATCAGGCCCTGGTAAAATCAGCATTGGGTATGGAACGCTTGAACCGAAGTGGATTGCTCGGCGCCGAAAATCTATTACGTGGCGATCCGTCCGGGGGCTTTACAATCCGCATCCACCGCTATACCGCGCAGCCCATCGTGGAATCTTTGGGCCTGAAGATGGAGAGGGAAGAAGAGGGGGATGGGGCTCCTGTGGCAATTTTCAAACCGACTTTACCATTCTGGACAGATGTCGATCTTTACTACGGAAAGGGCAATGTCATCTGCTCACGCACGTACCCACCCAAAGACGAACGAGAGAAGAGTGGAATCTGGTGGGTGAACGAGCAAGTGAAACCACCACAGTCGATTCAGCCCAATAAAGGGACTCCTGTGGCAACGACCATCCTTTATAACACCGCACGCGCTGCTGCCACTCAACCCGTTTCGGGCCCTTTCAGGTTCCAAAATGCCAACGTGCAAGTCTATCCACTACTGGCTGACGAGGGCCGAATCAGTAAACTTCTGCATAATTCATTGAACGAGCCTCTCAAGTCCACAGGCCTGCATTTCAAGGGCTTCGGCGCGTATGCCTATTTGATGGTCACGGGGTACGTGGAGGAAAACGGAACAATGTATTCGGAAGCAAACAACATTGGGTTGTGGGCAGGGCGAGAGGTAGCGTTTTCCCTTCCGGTCAAATGTTATCACGGAGACAACTTGATCAGCCTCGCCTTGTTCACCCCTTTTGTTTATCGCAGCAGTGGCAGAGCGGTCGTCACAGATCGGGAGGTCACGGGATGCCAAGCTATTAAGGCCACCATTGAGAGCCCGCCGGACACATGGCTGACAGATCCGGGAGGGTGCGAGGGCCGCCGGATGATAAGGGTTGATACGCAGGTCTTTCCAGCCCTGTACCTGGGGCAACGTGCTGAGGAGCATACCCTGATCGAGATCGATGCCAGGGATATCGTTGCCGATCTTTCCTCCGCCGATAGAGATAGTATCGACACGAGTTGGGGGGAGGAGTTCCGAGAAGATCGGCAACGTAAGGCTCAGCTCCAGACGGAAGAGGGACAAAAAAACGACGTGAAGAATGCTGAGGCTCTTGCCATGGAAATTCTATCCGATCATTCCTCCCTTAACTGGATATTCCTCAAGAACTTTCCAGATGCAGAGAATTCGGAACAAGCCTGTTACCAGGCTCTGGTGAAGAAGACCCGCAACCTAAAATGTATTAAAGAAATTCAGGAGATCCGCCAGCTCATCCATGTCAATATTCATCAATACCAGGGCCACCCCATCCAAGAGGCCCTTGGCCTCAAGAAAAAATATTTAAACCTGGGTGGAGGGACTGCGAAACAGGTGTTCGAAGCAATTCGTCCTTTTTGGATGAAAGTTGACATAGAGGAAAACCTCAGCGAAGTCCTATGCTGGCGAAACAAGCCTAAAGACTGGATCTGCGACCACCCCTGGTTTTCGGACCCAAGCAAATCTGATTTGCCGGATTCGTCAGAAAAACCTTATTTTCTTGGTTCGGGCAAGGAGCTTGTTGGACGATATTATGATGGGGAACCTCCTTATGAATGTTCCCGCTTGAAAGTAAAGACAAAGAAGAAGGAGTTAGAACTTTCGGACGCAAAACAATCCATCAAAACCCTGAAGGAAGTCCAGGTGGTCGTAGAGAGCCTACTGAACGAATGCCCAGGTGGCCAGGAACATGACAATGAACCGCCACACTGCAAATAACGGACTTGACGCCAGGTTGTTGCTTTCACTGCAACACGGGCGGCTCTGAATGTGCGGGTGGGGGGGGAAGTTCAGAAAAGCCACATGGAGCTTAAACATTGCGATAGCGATTGGTCGTAGGTGGACGCAAATCAAAAACCATCCACACCCTGAAGCGGAATGTCCTAACCTGTTGCGAAGCCGTCGAAGCCAGTCAGGACGATTAACCTTTCTCGCCGGGAAGGTAGGGTGATCTTGCAAGGCCGATTGATGATCTACGGCGCCAGTGGCTTTACCGGCCGGCTCATTGCCTCCCGGGCCAAGGCCCAGGGACACGACGTGGTGCTGGCGGGACGCAGCGTCGACCGGTTGGAGTCGCTGGCGGGGTCGCTAGGATTTCGCTGGCAAACGGTTGGTCTCGATGACCGGCCAGGCCTTGAAAAGGCCCTCCGAGACGTGGAGGCCGTGCTCCACGTTGCCGGGCCGTTTACCGAGACCGCCCGCCCGATGTTGGAGGCATGTCTGCGTACGGACACCCACTACCTAGATGTCACTGGTGAGCTGATGGTGTTTCAGGACTTGCATCGTTCTGATTCCGAGGCACGCTCGCGCGGGGTCATGGTCATGCCGGGTGTTGGCTTCGTGATGCTGGCCTCGGACTGTCTTGCCGCCTATGTTGCAGCCAAGCTGCCGGATGCCCAGTACCTCCGGCTAGGGTTCTCCCACCCAGAATACTTTTCCCGCGGCACTCTTAAGACCATGATTAGTCTGGTACGCGAGCGCGTGAGTATTCGGCGTGGGGGACGTCTGACTTTGGTGCCCATCGGCCGGCTCGAACGAACATTTGATTACGGGGAAGGCCCACGCATGAGCACAGCCGTGAACTGGGCGGACGTTTACACTGCATACTACACAACCGGCATCCCGAATATTGAAGTCTATGCGGAAGCGGCAGTCCTGGAACGCAGCCTCTACCAACTCGGATCGTGGTTCGCTGAACCAATGCGACTGGCCCCTTGGCAGTGGCTGCTGGAGCTGCAGGCCAACGCTTGGCCCGAGGGTCCTTCCCATGCAGAACGCGCTGCTGAAAGGCGAGTCATTGTGGCTGAGGCGGAGGACCGCTGGCGCCGACAGTTTCGCGCACGGCTCTCCACCCCAGACGGCTATAACTTCACGGCCATAGCAGCCCTCGCGGTTGCACAGCGCGTCCTCGACGGGGAATACAGGACGGGCTTCCAGACGCCTGCCAGCGTATATGGTCCTGACTTCCCCCTTCTAATCGAAGGTGTCCATCGTGAGGATTTGTTGGAAAATTCGTGGACATGACCTTTTGACTGTCCAGCAATAGAAAGCGAAGAGGGGGGTAGCCATGGCACTACCACAATTCATCGAGCAACACGGGGATCCCCAGATTCCACCGCCCTACAGTTTTCCCAAGGTCCAGGTATTCAGTTTCACCTTAAGGGCAGACCCATTCTCGCTCTTGGAGCTCTGCAATACCCACCTGAACTTTGGAATGAGTTTAAACGGGGCTATTGATCAGAACGGATTCGGTTACACACCGCTGGCCCCAATGGTCGACCTTGAAGTACTCACTTATCCCAATATGTTTTCGGAGTACGACTTTGGTTCCCCGCCTTTTAAAGGTAGGGGCTATATTTGGCAGAATGAGCTTTATTTTCGGGTATGGGTGGTTAAATGGATTAAGACTTTCGGGATTCCACATACCACGGGGGAGATCGAAATGTTCATCCCCTACATCTTCGTGAACAATGCCTGGTCCGTGATTACAGGCCGAGAAGTTATCGGATACCCAAAGGTACTTGCATCCTTTGATGGAATCACGAAAGATTCAACATCCAATAGAATAACCATGAGCACCCACGTATATGATGTGTATGATCGCGATACAGAACTAACTGAAAGGCCCGTGGTAGAGATTGTTTTACCTGCTGATCCCATCGACCCTAACCTTCCCACAGATATCCCCGAACTCGCTTGGCCTTGGGGACGGGTGGCCGACGTATTCAATCTTGACCAACTCGACGACCTGGTGTTTACGGGGCTATTAGATATCTTGGGAGGTTTGAATTTCCGGACTATCCAGTGCAAGCAAAGCCGCGATGCCGAGACCCCTGAAATGGCGTGCCATCAATCCCTCATTCAGGCAGAGCTCGAAGTCACGCGGGGGGACTTCAATTTCCTGAAACCTGCAAAGATCAATATTAACAGTTATGCCAGCCTTCGTATCGCCGACGAACTTGGCCTAGGGCACGGGGAACTGACTTCCGTCAATCAGTACAGGCAGCTGTGTGAGCTTTTAAAGCTTGGAAGTTTCAGGAGTTTTCCCATGGGCAGCAGGTAGACCGCTTCAAGAATGGGAGGGTCTCGTCCGTAAAAAGTTTTTCAAGGGTCAAGGCCGGATACGCTATTCCGGCATGAAGAGGAGTAGAACCGGAAAGGGAAAAAGGCTAAGTTGTGGAAGAGCTCTGGGTAAGCAACGCCCTCGCCTCCTGAAGGTCTGGGATATCAAGAGCATCCGGAGTCAAGGACTCATACACGGCCTTGAGGGTAGTTCGCGACGGTTCAGGCCTGTCGATCTCCAGGCACAGGGCATGGAGTCTGAGAGCGCCCTGCAGTTCAAGCAGCTTGGCTTCCTGACCCCTTGCAATTTCAACGGCGCGCATGAAGTCAGCCTCTGCCGTCCCGGCTTTACCCGTTCCGCCGAGCGCCAGCAGTTCTCCCCTCATTCGGTAGAGTACCGACTCATACCAGTGCTCGCCGTGCCGCTCGGCATGATCGATGGCCTTCTCGACTGTGTCGAGAGCGTCCTCGACCCTTCCTGCCTTCCGATAGACTTCAGCAAGCCCACCCATGAAATAAGACGTCGAGATCTCTGCACCGACCGCCTGGCATGCCGCCAGTGTGTATGTCAGTTGGCCGATAGCTTCCGCCCCATCGCCCAGTCTCCCCTTCGCAATAGCTCGTTGCATGGCGGCCCAGCTGAGCCATGCAACGAAGCCATGCCTCTGCGAGATCTCGATAGTAACCTCAGCGTGGTGGGCTGCTCTTTCGAACTCACACCGGAGGTTGTGGAACATGGCAGCGAAGCAATGGGCATATGCAAGATCGAAGGGCCGTTTGAGTTCATCTGCCAGATCGAGGGCTTCCTGGTTACATCGACTCGCCTCAGGGGGATCGCCCAGCATCCATCGGTTAAGTGCTAAAATGCACAAACTGGCCACGGCCGGGTCCATTGCGGTCACATAGGTCAGTCGCTTCCCATCCCGGGTCAAATATTCCTGAACAGCCCTATCAAGCAGGTCCGATCCTTCCTTTAGCTCTCCCATGTAGCTGAGGACATAGCCGAGGGCCTGATACCCCTCGATCAGATAGTTGAATCGCTGCGTTTCCTCCCCCAGGCGCAGGCATTGCTCGGCAAGTTCCTTGGCATTCTTTAGATCGTCACGGACCGTGTAAAAGGTGCACAAATTTCTGAGAGCAGGATACTGTTCCACGGTGTTGCCAAGAAGATTGCACAACTCGCGGGCACGCTGATAGGCCTCCCCCACTTGTGGAACCGCGTACCCGCTAGAGGCCGTGATACTCAATCCGAGTTGGACACGCAGCCCTACCTCTAGGGAGCGGCGACTCTCATCCTCGGGCAACCGCGGCAGCAGATCGAGGCCGGCTGTGAAGTTTCCGGTGGCTTCCTGGTTAGCGGAACGTTCCATTGACCGGAGGCCCGCTTTCTGCCAATACGTCACAGCTTGTCTGGCAGAACCGGCGGACGAGTAGTGCTGAGCGAGCAACTCTGGTTGGTTTTCGGCAACCTCCGGGAAGCGTTCGAATAAGACCCCAGCAATCCGCTCGTGGTACACGACACGGGTGCTCTTCAGCAACGACCTGTATGCCGCTTCCTGGATCAGAGCGTGCCTGAAGCTGTACGTCACCTTTGGGTGCTCCCCCTCTCGTGATAGGAGGTCCGACTCGATGAGCCGGGTTAGGTCGCGCTCAACTTCCACCTCACTCCTCCTTGCCACGGCGAGCAGGACGTCATGGCGAAAATCGCGGCCGATCGTTGCCCCCAGTTGAGCCAGTGCCTTGGAAGAGCCGAGCCGGTCCAACCGCGCCATCAGGGAATCTTGCACCGTGGTTGGTATCGCGCCTGGCGGCAAGGGGCCCTTGAGTTCATATGATCCATTGACGGATTCCAGGAACCCTGACTCTAAGATGGTCTTGGTGAGCTCCTCCACAAATAACGGAACCCCATCAGTACGCTTAACCACCTCGTTAAGCACTTCAGCCGGTAATGTCCGGTTGTGAGCCACGTGTGTCGCAAGCGAGGCTGTCTGCTCCTGAGTCAACCGGGGTAGGGACAGGATTGGCAGAGTTTCGTGTCCCGGCCACCGAGGTTCGAATTCGGGTCTGCCCGTCAGTAGGATGAGCATGGGGTGAGATTCCAGCTGATTGATGATCAGGCCCAGCAACTCCAAGCTAGAAGGGTCCATCCAGTGAAGATCTTCGACAATAAACAGAACCGGTGATGATTTCGCCGTCCCTAGGAGACATTTCGTCAAAGTTTCCAAAGTGATTTGGCGTGCTCGAATGGGAGTCACATCCAGAGGGGTGTATCCTGCCTCGGCTGGCAACGAGACAAGCGGCCCCAAGAAAGGAACTGTCTGATCAGGGGCCAACCCGAGGCCCTCCATCGCCGAAGAGAGTTTACTCACTCTCATTTTTGGAGAATCGGCTGACTCGAAGCCGAGGACCCGACGGAGCAAGTGTGAGATAGGGGCAAAAGCTGTGTGTTGGTCGTAAGCTAAACAGTAGCATTCAAGCAGGGTAAACGACTGACCAGCCAATTGGTCTTTGAACGCTTCAATCAACCGGGATTTCCCTATGCCCGGCTCCCCTCGGATGAGGACCGCTGCTCCCGTCCCTTTCCCAGCCCTTACCCAGGAATCCATCAGGAGATTCTTTTCCGTACCTCGCCCTTCAAGAGGCATCAT
>CP070743.1:1943465-1956539 GCA_020348185.1 Nitrospirota bacterium | reverse complement strand
AGTCCATTTGGGCTGCCCCTTCATGGACTTCTCCAATTCGATGAGATACACCCGTATAATATAAAACCCGCTCGGTCGTCGTGGTCTTGCCGGCATCAATATGAGCCATGATGCCGATATTTCTGGTTTGACTGAGGGGATATTCAGTACTCACTTTGTCCTCACGAAAGAATGCTGCAGGAACACCACCCGTCATCCTGCCTAAGAGCGAGGGAACACCCTCACTCCGGTGGATCACCTGCAGCACACGATTAACTTCTTACCAACGATAATGGGCAAAAGCCCGGTTGGCCTCGGCCATGCGATGCGTTTCGTCTCGTTTCCTGACAGCCGATCCAGCATTATTGGCAGCATCAATTAGTTCGGCAGCAAGTTTTTCCTGCATGCTCTTGCCTGCTCTTGCCTGGGCGCTTTGCTTAATCCACCGAAGGGCCAAGGCAATTTGACGTACCGGCCGAATCTCAACCGGCACCTGATAGGATGCCCCACCAACCCTGCGGGACTTTACTTCCACCACCGGCTTTACATTACCGAGAGCTGCCTGAAATACTTTTAACGGTTCATTTCCCGTTTTGGACTGAATGAGGTCAAAGGCACCATAACACACTCGTTCGGCGGTACTCTTTTTCCCATCGTTCATTAAAATATTGAGAAATCTCCCCACCACCACATCGTGGAAGCGAGGATCGTACGAAATTTTCTTATGGAGAACAATAGGCCTTCTTGGCATATTTCCTTAAACTTTCAATTTGGTCAGAAGGGAAGAGAAAGGGCCAATGTAGGATTACTTGGGCCTCTTGGCACCATACTTTGATCGACCCTGCTTTCGGTTGGCAACTCCCACTGCATCTAATGCACCGCGAACCATATGGTAACGAACGCCCGGCAAGTCCTTCACCCGCCCTCCACGGATTAATACAATGGAGTGCTCCTGAAGATTATGTCCCATTCCTGGAATGTAGGTGGTCACTTCCACTCCTGTTGTCAACCGAACTCTGGCAACTTTCCGAAGGGCCGAGTTTGGCTTTTTAGGAGTTGTGGTATACACTCGAAGGCAGACCCCTCGTCTTTGCGGACAACGATTCAACGCAGGACTTTTGCTTTTTGCTCGCAGACTTTTTCTACCAAGTCGTACCAATTGATTGACGGTTGGCATTACAACCTCTTTCCTAACCGATTTACTAAGCGATGGAAAATAAAATCATTTTCCTCTGCCAAACCGGCTGATTATATAGATGGACTTATTCTGTGTCAAGAATTCAAAACCCTTCTGAAATCCCAATCATTTACTCTTCGGCTGGAACAGAAGATACTCCGACACCCTCTAGCGCACTTTCTGCCTCAGTCGTCAACTCTTCTTTCTGAGCAGGTTTGGGAACAAACGTTTCACGATATTCTGAGAACCCCGTTCCCGCAGGAATCAATCTGCCGACAATAACATTTTCTTTCAGGCCACGAAGGTCATCAACACGACCGTTAATCGCGGCCTCAGTCAAAACACGGGTCGTTTCTTGGAATGAAGCTCCAGAAATGAAGCTATCGGTACTTAAGGACGCCTTGGTAATACCCAACAACACCGGTTTTCCAATTGCCGGGGTTCCTCCCTCAGCTAATACCCGCTCGTTTTCATCCTCAAATGCGAATTTATTTACTTGGGTACCCGGCAAAAATGAGGTATCGCCGGCATCCTCAATGCGAATCTTTCTCAGCATTTGTCGAGTAATCACTTCAATATGCTTATCATTAATGACAACACCTTGAAGACGATAGACCTCTTGCACCTCGTTCACCAAATATTTTTGGAGCTCCCGAGGTCCCAAAACACTAAGAATATCGTGGGGGTTAGCGGAACCGTCCATCAAAGGCTCACCGGCACGAACCCAATCACCTTCATGGACATTGACATGGCGTCCGCGCGGGATGAAATACTCCTTCAAATCCCCGATTTTGTTGTCGACAGTCACCTTTCGCATCCCCTTGACAAAACCGCCAAATGCTACTTCACCATCGATTTCGCTCACCACCGCTTGCTCTTTAGGTTTTCTGGCCTCAAAGAGTTCGGCAACCCGAGGCAAGCCACCGGTGATGTCCTTGGTTTTTGTGGTCTCTCGAGGAATCTTGGCGAGAACGTCACCAGGATGCACTGCCGTTCCTTTTTCAACGAAAATATGGGCACCCACAGGCAACAAATATCGAGCCGGAGCTCCTGAAGTCAATTTAGCCGTTTTTCCTGAATCATCCTTAAGAGACAGTCTCGGCCTGAGGTTCGTCCCCGCCTGTTCGATGACCACCTTCCTGGATAGGCCGGTGACCTCATCCACCTCCTCTTTCATGGTGACACCTTCCGTGATATCACCAAAGGCAATCTTCCCGCCGACTTCTGTCAAAATCGTGAGAGAATAAGGGTCCCATTCGACAATCTTCTGACCAACTTCTACTTTCCCTCCATCCTTCACCTGGATTTTCGCGCCATACACCACAGGATATTTTTCCCGTTCACGTCCACTTTCATCATACACGGCAATCTTCGCATTTCGATGCATCACCACCCATTCGCCCTGTTTGTTCTTGACCGCCATCCCCGCGTGGTGAAAATCGGCATTCTTTTTAGCATCAAAGCTCAAGTATTTGAGCTTTCCACTGTGTCGCGCCTCTAAGACGGTCTGCTCAACCACCTTACTTGCCGTCCCTCCGATGTGGAAGGTGCGCATCGTGAGCTGCGTACCCGGCTCCCCAATGGACTGAGCCGCGATAACGCCAACCGGTTCGCCCTTTTCCACTAAACGCCCTCTCGCCAAATCCCGACCGTAACATTTGGCGCACACCCCCCATCGAGATTGACATGTGAGCACGGAACGAATTCGCACACGATCAATACCGGCTTCCACAACAGCTTTGGAACGGACTTCATCGAGTTCTTCATGCCCCTTAACAATAATCTCCTGGTTCACAGGATCATGAATATCTTCCGCCGCCAAGCGTCCGAGCAGTCGCTCTTCCAGAGTTTGAATGACCTCCCCGCCTTCGACAAGCGCCGTGACTTCAATGCCATCGGTAGTCGAGCAATCAAGTTCACTGATAATCATATCCTGGGCAATGTCGACGAGACGCCGGGTTAAATAACCGGAGTTGGCGGTTTTTAACGCGGTATCAGCCAACCCTTTTCTCGCGCCATGGGTTGAAATGAAATATTGCAAAACGGTTAACCCTTCTCGGAAATTCGCGGTAATCGGCGTTTCAATAATTTCCCCTGATGGTTTGGCCATCAACCCGCGCATCCCTCCAAGCTGCCGGATTTGCTGGGAACTGCCCCGGGCTCCAGAATCCGCCATCATATAAATTGGATTCAAAGAACCTGCCGCTCCCTCTCCTCCATCGGATGAGCTGATTTCCTTCATCATCTCATTGGCGACCTGCTCACTGACATGCGCCCAAATATCGATGACCTTATTGTACCGTTCGCCGTTGGTAATTAAGCCTTCACTATATTGTTGCTGGACATCAAGAACCTCACTCTGGGCTCGATTAATCAATTCCTCTTTCCTCGTCGGAATATGCATATTGTCGATGCAAATGGACACTCCCGCCTTTGTCGCATAGGAGAACCCTAAGTCTTTGAGGCGATCCAGCATAACCACCACTTCATGCAAACCCGCCTGACGATAGACCGCATCGATCAGTTTGGTCATTTCCTTTTTGGTCATGAGCCGATTGACAAAGTCGAAAGGAATATTCTGTGGTAACACCTCTGTCAGCAAGACCCTTCCAACCGTGGTTTCAACAAGCTCGCCCTGAACTCGAACCTTAATACGTGCTTGCTCCTCCATTTCTCCGGCATCGTACGCAATTCGAACCTCTTCAGGAGAATAAAAGACCTTCCCTTCTCCCTTGGCGCCCTGCCCTTCTTTTGTCAACCAATAGCACCCCAGGACCATATCCTGGGATGGAATGGCCAACGGCCGACCATTGGCCGGGGAAAGAATATTATTTATGGACATCATGAGCACCCGAGCCTCAATCTGGGCTTCAATGGAAAGCGGGACATGAACGGCCATTTGGTCGCCATCGAAGTCTGCATTAAAAGCAGCACAAACCAACGGATGCAGGCGAATCGCTTTTCCTTCAACCAATACAGGGTCAAAAGCCTGAATTCCCAAACGATGGAGGGTCGGAGCTCGATTTAACATAACGGGATGTTCGCGAATTACTTCATCTAGAACATCCCAGACTTCCGGACGTTCTTTTTCCACAAGACGTTTGGCACTTTTGATTGTGGTCGCAGCTCCTCGTTCTTCAAGTTTATGAAAAATAAAGGGCTTAAACAGCTCAAGCGCCATCTTTTTCGGGAGACCACATTGATTCAACCGCAATTCCGGACCGACCACAATGACCGAGCGACCCGAATAATCCACTCGCTTTCCTAATAAATTTTGACGGAATCGCCCTTGCTTCCCCTTCAGCATATCGCTCAAGGACTTCAACGGTCGTTTATTGGCGCCACGGATCACTCGCCCCCGTCTACCATTGTCGAAGAGCGCATCCACCGCCTCTTGAAGCATACGCATTTCATTCCGAATGATGACGCCGGGCGCTTTCAACTCCACCAATCGCTTCAGTCGATTATTGCGGTTAATCACCCGCCGATACAAATCGTTGAGATCGGAAGTCGCAAATCGCCCCCCATCCAAAGGAACCAAAGGACGAAGCTCCGGCGGAAGGACCGGAATGGCATCCATGATCATCCATTCGGGCTTATTTCCCGACTTATAAAATGCCTCGATCACCTTTAATCTTTTGGTCAATTTCTTATTCACGGCCGAAGAAATAGACCCCTTGATTTTGACTTGGCGGTCGTTCCACAACTCCTCAACATTCACTTTCCTAAGAAGCTCTCGGATGGCCTCCGCGCCAATTCCCACTCTAAAGGATTGAACTCCATATTGGTCGATACATTCACGATACTTCTCCTCCGTCAGCAACTCTTTTTCCTTCATCGGCGTGTTCATGGGATCAACAACCACATAAGCCTCAAAGTAGAGGATTTTTTCAAGTTGCTTCAGGCTCATATCAAGGAGAATTCCAATCCGACTTGGCACACCTTTTAAAAACCAAATATGGGCAACGGGAGCTGCCAACTCAATATGACCCATTCGCTCCCGCCGGACTTTTGATTGAATGACTTCCACCCCACACTTGTCACAGACAATACCTCGATGCTTCATCCTTTTGTATTTTCCGCAATTACATTCCCAATCCTTGGTGGGTCCGAAAATTTTTGCACAAAACAACCCATCTCGCTCAGGCTTGAACGAGCGATAATTAATCGTCTCTGGCTTCTTCACCTCACCATAGGACCAAGACCGCACTTTTTCTGGTGAAGCAATCCGAATTCGCATCGCATCAAACGAAATAGCATCTCTTGGCTTTTCAAATAGTGAGTAGATACTGTCCAAAGGTTTTTCCTCCGCGTTAACTGTCCAAAGAGTGGACAGGGAAAAAGGTCGTTGCCCCTCTCACCCTTGCCATGAGCAAGAAGCACGTAGAACGATGAGAATCAAAGGGGTACAGACTGTGGCATTCTTCTGTACACCGGAAGATATCGGGGCTTTCTCTCAATCCGATGATTTAATTAATTCAACATCCAATCCAAGACTTTGCAATTCTTTGACGAGCACATTGAACGATTCCGGGAGACCAGGCTCCAAGAAATTCTCGCCCTTGACAATCGCCTCATACATACGTGAACGGCCCGGCACGTCATCTGACTTTACCGTGAGAAACTCCTGGAGACTGGACGCCGCCCCATATGCTTGAAGAGCCCAGACCTCCATCTCACCCAGACGCTGTCCACCAAATTGAGCTTTACCACCCAAGGGTTGCTGGGTCACCAAGGAATATGGTCCTATGGAACGGGCGTGGATCTTATCATCAACCAAGTGGTGAAGTTTCAACATATAAACGTAACCAACCGTGACCGGGCTTTTAAACGGTTCCCCGTTTCGGCCATCATAGACCAACGACTGTCCGCTATCCGGCAAGGCCGCCTTATTCAAGAGATCTTTAATTTCTTTCTCCGAAGCACCGTCAAAGACAGGACTCTCGACATGAATACCCAATGCTTTGGCCGCCCACCCAAGGTGCGTTTCCAATATCTGTCCCACGTTCATTCGTGACGGTACGCCCAGGGGATTTAAGACGATCTCGATAGGCGTGCCATCCGGAAGGTAGGGCATATCTTCTTCCGGCAGAATGCGTGACACCACCCCTTTATTGCCATGTCGGCCGGCCATTTTATCACCCACGGCAATCTTCCGTTTGATGGCCAAATACACCTTCACTAATTTAATTACCCCCGGCGGCAGCTCATCTCCACGTCGCAACCTGCCCACTTTTTCATCATAGACCGTCTGGAGAATCTCAATTTGATCCTTGGCCGCGCGCTCAATCTCTTCCAATTTCTTTTGTTCTTCCGTATCCCCCAGGATGACCCGTCGAGCATCATCATCTGAAAGCTTCCTGAGAACTTCGGCGGTTATCCGACCCTTTTTCTTCAGAATCACTTCCCCACTATCAGGATCCATTAAATCCCTTCCCACAAATTGGCCCAAGAGAAGCTTCCGAATCTTTTTGTTTCGCTCTTCTTCAAGAATCCGAAGCTCATCCTGATAATCTCGCTCGATTTTCACTCGATCATCCGATTCAATCGTCTTTGACCGATCATCTTTATCGACGCCTTTTCGTGAGAAAATCTTCACATCGACAACAATCCCCTCAATCCCCGGGGGCACCTGAAGAGATGTATCCTTCACATCACCAGCTTTTTCTCCAAAAATCGCCCGAAGCAATTTTTCTTCAGGAGTGAGTTGCGTTTCCCCCTTTGGGGTCACCTTGCCGACTAAAATATCTCCGGGCTTGACCTCTGCTCCGATTCGAACAATTCCACTTTCATCCAGATTCTTGAGGGCTTCCTCGCCAAGATTGGGAATATCTCGGGTAATTTCTTCTTTCCCCAGCTTGGTATCTCGGGCTTCCACTTCAAACTCTTCTATGTGAATGGAAGTCAGGGTATCTTCACGGACAAGCTTTTCACTGAGTAAGATCGCGTCCTCAAAGTTGTACCCTCCCCATGGCATAAACGCGACTAACACATTCTTACCAAGAGCGAGTTCCCCCTGATCCATCGCTGGACCATCGGCCAGGACCTGCCCCTGCTTGACGGGCTGACCAACACGGACAATGGGAGTCTGCGTAATGCAAGTATTTTGATTGGTGCGTTGAAACTTGACCAAGTCAAACGTATCCAAGGTTCGCCCCGCCCCGCGTTTTCCATCTTCCTTTTTCTTCAGCTCACTTCTAACGACCACTCGCCGGGCGTCAACACTTTCCACAACACCATCACGCTGCGCTTGCATGAGATACCCCGAATCCCGAGCGACGACCGCTTCCATTCCTGTTCCGACCAATGGAGCTTCGCACCGCACCAATGGGACAGCTTGGCGTTGCATATTTGACCCCATCAGAGCCCGGTTGGCGTCATCATGCTCCAGAAAAGGCACTAGCGCGGTCGCTACACTGACGACTTGCTTGGGAGACACATCCAAATAGTCCACTTTTTCAGGATTGGTCGTGACAAATTCTCCGCCTTCCCGAGCTGTGACCGTATCCGAAACGAGTCTTCCTGCAGCGTCAACCTCGGAATTGGCTTGGGCAATAATATATTGCTCTCCTTCAAGAGGGGATAAAAATTCGACTTCATCGGACAAGCGTCCTTTGCGCACCTTCCGAAAGGGTGCCTCAATGAATCCAAATTCATTGATACGGGAATAGGTCGCTAACGAGGTAATTAACCCGATATTGGGACCTTCGGGGGTTTCAATCGGACATATGCGGCTATAATGCGAGGGATGCACATCCCGAACCTCAAATCCAGCCCGCTCCCGGGTCAGTCCGCCTGGTCCAAGGGCAGACAGACGGCGCTTATGGGTGATTTCGGCGAGGGGGTTGGTTTGGTCCATGAATTGCGACAGTTGACTTCCCGCAAAAAATTCCTTAATGGCGGCAACAATTGGTTTCGCATTGATCAAATCGTGGGGAAGCACCGTTTCCATGTCCAACAAATTCATACGTTCTTTTATGCTTCGCTCCATCCGTGCAAGGCCCAACCGAATTTGGTTTTCGAGCAGTTCTCCCACTGAACGGACCCGCCGGTTCCCAAGGTGATCAATATCATCGACCTCACCTTTTCCCCCTTTAAGGTCAACGAGGCATCGAATAACTTCTACGATATCCTGAGCGGTCAACGTCCTCTGATCTAAGGGGAGATCAAGATCAAATCGTTTATTCATTTTTAAGCGGCCGACGGGAGAAAGGTCATACCGCTTCGGATTTAAAAACAAATTTTCGAATAGGACTTTGGCTGATTCAACCGATGGCATTTCACCAGGACGCAATCGCTTGTAAATCTCCACCCACGCTTCTTCCCGTGAGCCGGTGCGCTCCGAATCCAACGTATCCAAAATCACCGGACTGGTCGCAGGATTGTCTAAATAGATCACCTTAAAATTTCCGATGCCACTGCCGACAATTTTCTCAAGTACCGGCAATGTCAGTCTCTGATTTTTTTCAAGGATCACTTCCTTCGAGGCTTGATCTACCAGTTCCGTCAAAATGGCCCGACCCACCAGATCATCCGGTTTGACAGGAATCTCCTTCACTCCAGCGGCCTTAACACGAGCCATAAGAGCTTTAGTCAGCTTCATCCCTTCACGCACAATGGGGTCCCGTCCACCCTTCTCAAATACATCATGGGGGGCCCTGAGTCCTACATGAAGTTCGGGGTCAAGCTTTCGCAATAACTCCCCATTACTCACCCGAACTTCCTCGACGGGGTAATACATCTTGAGAAGATCATCAGCTGAGTACCCAAAAGCTTTGAGAAGAATAGTCGCGGGCATTTTTCTGCGACGATCGATACGGACATACAAAATGTCTCGAGCATCAAACTCAAAATCCAACCACGATCCTCGGTACGGGATGATCCGTCCCGAATAGAGAATTTTCCCACTCGCATGGGTGCGACCCTTATCATGGCCAAAGGAAGCCCCTGGCGATCGGTGAAGCTGACTGACTGCCACTCGCTCCGTGCCATTCACAATAAAGGTGCCTCGATCCGTCATTAAGGGTAATTCGCCCACATACACTTCTTGTTCTCGCACATCCAGCACTCGGTTTTTGACATTCTTATCCTGATTGTCAAACCTCACCAATCGTACCCGGAGCTTAAGCGGAGCCGCAAAAGTCATCCCCTGTTCCAAACATTCCCTGACATCATATTTCGGTGTCCCCAAAGAATAACTGGAAAATTCCAGGAGAGCCGAGTTATTGTAATCTGAAATGGGGAATACACTTTTTAGGGCCGCATGAAGACCTTTTTCTTCCCGCCGATCCGGAGAAATTCCTGCCTGGAGGAAATCATCATATGAACGCCTTTGAACTTCCACTAAATCTGGAATTTCAATGGTCAGACTAATTTTTGAAAAACTTGTCCGTTGTATAAGGCCCTGATGAGCCGTTTGTGCCATTACCTGCTCCTTAAGAGTAAAATCCCTTTAATGTGTCCAACGAGCGGGAACGAGAAAGATTGAGACTCTGCGAGCTCGAACGCATCCTATTTCACTTCTACCGTTGCCCCAACATCCGCAAGCTTCTTCTTCAAGGTCTCAGACTCTTCCTTGTTGACCCCTTCCTTCACCGGCTTCGGGGCCCCTTCCACCAAATCCTTGGCCTCCTTTAAGCCCAGACCCGTAATCTCTCGCACCACTTTGATAACCTGAATCTTTTTGTCGGCGGGCGCGCTGGCCAACACCACATCAAATGAGTCCTTCTCCTCCTCAGCGGGAGCTGCAGCAGCACCGCCCTGAGGAGCAGCCACCATCCCCACCGGAGCGGCCGCAGTCACTCCAAATTTTTCTTCCAGCTCTTTCACTAACTCCGATAACTCCAATACACTCATACTCGCGACACCATTAATAATATCCTCTTTTGACAACTTTGATTCGGTCGCAGCCATTTCTTCTTCTCCTTTCTTCCCTTTGCTTTCCTGAATCGCCGCAAGGACTGCCACAATTCCTCGGATGACTTGATGAAGACCAACGACAAATCCACGAATGGGACCTTGCAGGGCTGACAGAAACGTTGATAATAATTCATCTTTCGACGGTAAATCTGCGACGGCCTTAATACGATCAGGAGTGAGGCTGGCTCCATCCAACACGCCACCCTTGAGTCGCATTTTCTCTTCGCATCGCTCATTCTTAATAAAATCTCTCAAAACTTTGGCTGGCAGAACGGGATCATCAAATCCGATGATCATCGCCAACTGACCTTTTAACAAGGGTTCAACCGAAACAAGTGGAGTCTCTTCCAATGCTCTTGCCGCAAGAGTATTTTTCACGACGTGCATTTGCGCTTGAGCCCCACGCAATTGCTTTCGCAATTGCGTCACTTGATTGACCGGCATACCCGAACACTCCGCCACAATCGCAACCCGTGCGCGAAGAAACTTTTCATGCATGGTTGTGACAACCGACGCTTTATGTTCTTTTTGCATAATCCTCTCTCACTTCCTCTGTGGGTTCTTCACCCAAATTGACGCGAGATACCAATACTGTCAAGGGAAATCCCTGGGCCCATCGTACTGGACATGGTGGCCCCCTTCAGATATCGCCCCTTACTGGATGCTGGCTTCGCTTTCATAATGGAATCAAGGACGGCCTGGGCATTCTCCTTAATCTTCTCACTTCCAAAGGAGACTTTCCCAATCGGCACATGGACATTCCCAGCTTTATCCACTTTATATTCCACCCGCCCCTTCCGAATCTCTTGAATGGCCTTGACTACTTCAAATGTGACGGTGCCAGTCTTAGGATTGGGCATTAATCCTCGAGGACCCAGCACTTTCCCCAGCTTTCCGACCGCTCCCATGAGGTCAGGAGTGGCAATGGCCGAGTCAAATTCGAGCCAGCCTCCCTTGACTTTTTCCAGAAGGTCCTCGGCCCCAACAAAGTCAGCACCTGCTTCTTTGGCTTCTTGTTCTTTTTCACCCTTGGCAAAGACCACGATTCGAACTTTTTTGCCAGTCCCATGGGGCAAGACGGTGGTTCCACGAACCATCTGATCAGCGCGCTTGGGATCCACACCCAATCTGAGAGCCAGCTCGACGGTCTCGTCAAACTTGGCAAACGCCAATTGTTTAACGAGTTCGCTCGCACCATGAAGGTCGTAGACCTTTGTTCCGACTTGCGCGACCGTTGCTTCTAATTTTTTACCCAAGGTCCTTACACTCCTTTCCACTCTCGAACATTAACTCTCACCCATCCACTGTGATTCCCATGCTGCGAGCTGTCCCCTCAATAATTTTTACCGCACCGGCTAAATCCATGGCATTCAAATCTACGGCCTTTTGTTTGCCAATCTCCTCTAATTGAGCCTGCGTAATCCGACCAACTTTATCCTTGTGAGGCACCCCGGACCCTTTTATAAGGCCGGCAGCCTTTTTCAGGAGATCTGAGGCCGGCGGGGTTTTAGTAATAAAGGTAAAACTCCGATCTTTGAAAACCGTAATCACGACAGGAATAATGCTTCCCTCTTCTTTTTGGGTTTTCGCATTAAATGCTTTACAAAATTCCATAATATTCACCCCATGCTGCCCCAAGGAGGGTCCAACAGGAGGAGCCGGATTCGCTTTCCCCGCAGGAATTTGCAATTTGATTTGAGTCATGACTTCTTTTGCCATTCGATCCCTCTTTGAAAGAATTCAGCAGTCAAACATACGTGGCTCGCCCCTCATTGAGGGGCGAAGGCCTGCAATCACTTTTATGCTCGCTCGACTTGAGAAAACGCTAATTCCACAGGCGTCGATCGCCCAAAGATACTAACCAAAGCCTTGACTCGGCTATGGTCTGGATCAACCTCATCGACCAATCCATTAAAACCCAAAAATGGCCCATCAATGATCCGAACGCTATCACCTTTATTAAAACTGACCCGTTCTTTGGTCGTCGAGACCCCAGACTCCAATTGCTTCAGAAGAGTTTCAGCCTCCTCGGGCTCGAGGGGAACGGGACGTACGCCACCTCCAACAAAACCAGTAACCTTTGGGGTGTCCTTAATCACCGTCACAGCTTCATCACTTAGAGGCCCTTCGGCTTCCAACAAGACATAGCCGGGGAAAAACTTCCTCTTAGAGGACCGGCGCTTACCATCTTTTATTTCAATCACATCTTCTGTGGGTACTAAAACTTGCCCAAGTACTTCGCTCATACCCATTTGATTCATCCGTTCCAAAATACTCGTCCTCACCCGCCCCTCATACCCCGCGTATGTATGAATGACATACCAGTTCTTAGTCATATTTTCTCTTAACCCTGTTACAGGACTTTGCTAATAATCCATACCAAGAGGGAATCAACAAACGACAAATACATGGACATAATCACACAAAAAATAAGGACAACCGTCGTCGACCCAATCGTCTCATTTTTGGTTGGATAAGAAACCTTCTTCAGTTCGTTTCGAACATCAGCAAGGAAATCAACGATAGTCTCCCAAAAGCGCTTAAACATATGACCTCTTCTTAAACAATCTCAGATTTCATATTTCACATCTCATAATCTGAAATTTGAAATTTGAGATCCTCTTGGCAGGGGCACCAGGATTCGAACCCGGACTTTCGGTTTTGGAGACCGACGTGCTAGCCGTTGACACTATGCCCCTCCCTGGCCCTCATCTTTCCTTTCCCTGACCCCGCCCCTTACTTCACTTCTTTATGGGGGACATGTTTCCGACAAAACCGACAGTATTTTTTCCGTTCCAGCCGATCTGGATCATTCTTTTTGTTCTTCATCGTGGAATAATTACGCCGTTTACATTCCCCACAGGCTAATGAAATGATGACCCTCATTCCTCATACCTCGTTATAAGAATAATCTCAAATTCCAAATCTCAAATGTCAGACTCTGAGGTCTGAGATTTGGAATTGATTAGTTTAAGCTACGATTTCGGTGACGACGCCGG
>CP070743.1:1941091-1943365 GCA_020348185.1 Nitrospirota bacterium | reverse complement strand
TTCCGCAAACTCAGAGTGATCGGTGGCATCAAATTCTTCTTTGTCGATTGAGAGTCCCATGGTCGTTAAAAAAACAGTTTCGTGTTTTGAGTTCCGCGTTTCCGATTCCGGGTTTGTAGCTGCAGCATCTTATGCTGCCCCCTGACCTCAAGAGGCGCCATGGGATGGCGCAGCTACAGTTGTTGAATCATTCACCCCTTATTAGACTTTTCTACAATAACCATTCCGGAACCGCAAGAAGTGTGAGGCCGAGACCGACCATCACCAGCCCACTGATTCCCTTGAGCCAACGCCCTTGCCGTTCCTGAAGTTTACGGTGGCTCAACGTGATGACCGCAATGGTGACCATGAGTGCATCATCTGCCATATAGGCCATATTATAAATTGCAAGATACCCGTAATATTGCCACCATGCAAAATTCCGGCTGGTGAGGATTTCCGTATACAAGGCAGGGAAGCCGGCCGTACATGCCAGCTCAATAAAATTCACCATGACAGCCAGAATAACGATTCCTAATAAAGCCCCGGCTAAGTGTTCTGCCTGAATCACTTGCCGAACTTTGGTATAAATGCCCGGTTTGGCTGATTCTGGAATTGTGAGAGAAATGCCCTGACGAAAAGCGACGAAATCTTTTATATTGATTCCTCCGATAATAATGGCCACAGATCCCAGCACAATTTGAGTTAATCGGGAATATCCGATTACCAGGAATAGATTGAGCCATGCAGCCATAAATATGAAGTACACCAACCCGCTGACAACCACAAAAGTCCCCGCAATCAGAAACATTTTGCGTCGGTCTCGAAGGGTTGCCAACAGCGAAAGCAAAAACAGCAAGACCCACATGGCACAAGGATTAAATCCGTCAAGTAAGCCAAGCAGGATCGTGAAGAGTGGGAGCCCGATATCATGCAGGGAGTAAGACCCGAACCATGGGATATGAATGGTACGGGTGTCAACCTGACGTGAGACCTTTGGGCTGCCACAGGAAGTCGTTGATTGGGGAGGGCAGGTACCGTTTGAATCGTCAGATTGGGGAAGGAGTGGCGGCCTTTCCAATAAGTCCTTGAGCTGTTTGCCTGTTGTTTCATCGGAGGTGAAGCCCACAATAAGTTCACCTCTTAGATAGAATGTCGGAACTCCGAGATGCTTCACCCCATGTTTTGTGGCCAGGTTGGTCAGCAGTGTTAAAGCTTGAGAATCTTGACCTACATCATGGTAAAGGACCCGAAGTTCCGGTTTCTCTTTTTTGAGTTTTTCAAGTAATACTTTCGCGCTTTCGCAATGTGGGCAGCCCTTCCGCACAAACACCTCGATATCGGCCTTGGTCCTCTCTGGTTGGACCTTGGGATCGTCGGTCATTCCGGAAAGGGCCATGACAAGCAGAACCAAACCGAAAATGAAGTGAATATTTCTTGGGATTATTGTCAATTCTTTTGATTCTCTAGAATTTTCTGGAGGTTCCCTGCTCCCACTCTATTTGAAAAGGCTACATGTATATTTAGCAAGAGCAAGGCCACCTGTCCGGCGCTCATTTTGTCCATATGGGACAATTCGGAAGGGAGTGGTATAGTCTGGTGCTAGCATTGTTCCTTTTTGGGACTGCGATTGTTTTTAATGGTGGGGTGTTTTGCCACGAATAGTTTGACAGAGTGGCTAGACTTTCAAGAACATGAACCGCATGAATATGGCATTAGGATTGCTCATCCTAGGGTGAACCTACTAACTATGATAAGGAGGAAGAATGAACGGACCACTGTTTAAGAAAATTTTAGTTCCCGTTGACTTTTCGCCATGCTCTCGCCAGGCGTTTTTCATTGCGCTTAAGCTGGCCAAATTGTTCGATGCCCAAATCCTATTTCTCCACGTGATCGATACCAAAGCGCTCGAGGGACTCAACGCATTGGGCTTGGCATCACCCTCTGAGGAGAAAATTCAAAAAAAGCGACTCAGGCATCAAGCCCGGCTCCTGGCCAGGGGGATGTTGTTGACGAAGGAAACAAAGGGAGTAAAAATGACCCGTCACTTAAGTGAGGGAAAACCTTTTTCAGAAATCACTCGCATGGCACGGACAGAAAAAGTTGATTTGGTTGTGATGGGGAGTTATGGCGGACAAACCGGTGATGTCACGCGAATCTTTTTCGGTAGTACCGCCGAGCAAGTGGTCCGAACGGTGAATTGTCCAGTGTTGTGTGTGCCCTTTCCCTACCAAGCCACCATCATCGAACCTAAAAAAGGAACAAAAAAGAAATCAAAAAAATCATAATGTGGTG
>CP070743.1:1933334-1940991 GCA_020348185.1 Nitrospirota bacterium | reverse complement strand
CATACGTCCCTCAGCAGCAAAAGGCAAAGTCGATGCCTTATTCGGGAGTCCGGATTTGGTCAAGTATCTCTCGGAGGAATTACACTTTATGGAATAACTTTTGATACGCAATATTCAAGACCCATTCTCAATTACTTCCTTCCATTTTGGAGAATCTATTTCTTCACACCTTTCATGAATCACTATCTGTTCTCAGACCAAGGAGCGCACGTTGAGTAAATTAGCCGTTGTTGATATTGGGACCAATTCGATTCATATGGTTCTGGCCGAGGTTGAGCCCGATTATTCCTACAAAATCTTGGATCGTCTAAAAGATATGACGAGGTTGGGCGATGGAACATTCAATCGTGGACGGCTTCCCAATACCGCAATCGTCCGTGGAATCGAAGTGCTTCGGGGGTTTACCAATCTCGCACGAAATAAGGGATTCGAGCGAATTGTTGCTACGGCCACGAGTGCCGTTCGCGAAGCCAAGAACGGGGGCGAGTTTCTCAAAAAGATTTTGAAAGAAACTGGGCTTCGCGTTCGGGTCGTCACAGGACAGGAAGAAGCAAGGCTCATTTATCTGGGGGTGCGCCACAGTATGGAACTGTCAGATTACCCATCTCTGATCGTGGATGTGGGAGGTGGCTCTGTCGAATTAATTGCCTGTAACAATGAGAAGATGCTGTTCGGCAAAAGCTTGAAGCTTGGGGCCATAAGGCTGGCCGACAAATTTTTGCGAAACGATCCACCGCCGAAAGCCATGATCAAGAATATGGAAGATGCGATTAGCAAGGATCTTCATTCCAGCTTTAAGAATTCGAGAGTTCAGTCATTTCATCAAATTGTGGCGACATCCGGAATGGCAGCCAATTTGGCTGAGATCATACACCTTGAACGAAATGGACGGCCCCTTTCTCAGATCAATTTGGCAAAGATTGACCTGAAAGAGATTCGAGCTGTTGAGGGACAACTCAAAAAACGGTCTCTCAGCTCGCGGTTAACGATTGCTGGACTCGATCCCAAACGGGTGGATACGTTGCTCCCTGCGTCGGTCGTTCTGAGAAGCCTGTTAGAACACACTAAACTTGATGAGGTGACCATCAGTGATAAAGCGATTCGTGAAGGGGTGATTTATGATTTTATCGCACGACATAAGGAAGGGATTCGTGCTGAGCACGAAATTCCAAATGTTCGGCGGCGACATGTGATCTTACTGGGACGACGGTGTGGGTTTCCGGAAGGGCACTCCTGCCATGTGGCAAAGCTCGCCCTGTCACTATTTGACCAATTACAGGGCCTACATGGCCTTGGCGAGTCAGAGCGGGAGTTGTTGGAATATGCGGCGCTTCTCCATGATGTGGGCTACCTCATTAATGTTCGACAGCATCACAAGCACAGTTACTATTTGATTACACAGGGGGACCTCTCTGCCTTTTCCGCTGAAGAGATCGAAATTATGGCCAATATTGCCCGATATCACCGTCGTGCTATGCCCCGAACCAGCCATCTTTCCTTTAAAACCTTATCCCCAAGAAAACGAAAAACGGTGGAAAAGTTGAGTGCGATCTTGAGAGTGGCCGATGGGTTGGACCGGAGTCATTTTTCGGTTGTGCAAGGCCTCCGGGTTCAAAAAGGATCACCATTGAATATTTCGTTGGAATGTGTGGGAGACCCAGAGTTTGAAATCTGGGCAGCTCAGAACCGTGCCGACTTATTTGAGAAAGTTTTTGATAGAAAAATAAAATTTCTTGTTAATACCCTCAATGGAAACAAGCCTTGAGGCTGCAACTTGAAAACTGAAATCCTCTTAATCTGGGAGTATGGCCTTACAAGGACCCTGCCGCGTCGTATTGCAAATCCGGCCTTCGACTTCCGGGGCAATCCCTTCCTCTAATTCCGCGAGAAGGTTTTTGATCACTACCTCTTTTAAATCAGGCGATTCATCGACATTCATCACCTCCTCCGAAGAAAGCCAGTGATACCCGTCACCTCCCTCGGCAAGGTATGAATTAGTGACGGCGAGCAACTCTTCATCCGCTTGAATGGGTCGAGGTCCATCGGGAGTGAGCAAGGTCAGGCTATCGGCCTTCTGAATCTCTGGATTGTGTCGAAAAGCAAACCCGCTGATCTGTAGCCAAAAACCCCTGCCTGTCCAATCTTCAACTGCATGAGAAATGATCTGTTGGAGAGTTGAGCCCTTGATGCGAAGAAGTTTCAATTTATTGGGATAGGCAAACATGTGCTCAATATCCCGTCTGGTGATCAGGCTCTCATCAGGAATATCCTGGTTAAGGCGCAAAGCTCCGGCATTAATAAAAGCCACCTGAGCCCCTTGATCTTCAAACACTTTTAGGGCTTGATCCACCATCCAATTGCCGAAGTTGGTTTCATACCTTCGCATTTCCAATTCATCGGCAATGAGGTCAATATCCGCTTTCCCCAGAATGGCCTTCAAACATCGGGGGCCGCTATTCAGAACCCTTTGACAATATTCTCGACTATGTTGCCGAATCCAAATATCAACTCGCTCCTGCACGAACGGATCTGGTGTGACCGTATTTTGACTGAGGTTTTTGAATTCCCATTGGACATCAAACCGATCGGGACCTTCCCGGTAAACCCTGACGACGGCTGCAGTTCGAGCATCTGCATCGGCTTTTAAAATCCACCGGCCATTGACCTGTTGGCTTTTTTTATAGTGATCGTACCCTCCAATAACAAGGTCAGGACCATCATCGCCAAGCGCATTCAGTAAAGCAGTATCTTGATCAATGGGTTGGTGTGTCAGAGCGATCACGAATTCTGCACCATTTTTCCTGAGTCTCCGGGTTATCTTTTGAGCAACATCCACAGGGTTGTCGAATCTGGCAACATAATCAGGAGTGTTGATATCGGTTGTGAGGCTGAAGAGTCCAACTTGCACACCACCGGTCCGCATGAATGCCCGGTCAACTAAATGTTCAGCGGAAATTAGAGGGCGGTTGTATTTTCCTGCCTTGAACACGATGTTTGAACCAACCCATGGAAATTGAGATTCTTGTATTCTGGAATTCAAAATAACGGCTTCGTTTTCTTTACCTTTATCGAATTCGTGTGTTCCAAAGGTGACAAACATTCGATCATCGAAACCTTGAGTTCTCCCATCCATAAGATTGAGCACGTCGATCATCTGCTCTCCGTTATATTGCCGACTCAATAAAGAAGGAAAAAGGAAGTCTCCTCCATGGAGAAGCAACACCTTCTGGTTGTCCTTCTCAAGTTCGATCCGCAAACTTCGAACCCGGGCCAGCCCGCCATTGGCCCCTTTATCTACCCCTTCAATGCGGTAAACGTCGTTAATGCCAAGAATAGTAAAGCCCGGTTCGGAAGTTTTGGTAGTCGTACAAGAAATCCCAAGCGACGTCCAGAATAGAAGAATGAAATAAAAAACGATCCCGTTCGTCTTCCTTGATGACATCATCATCTCCTCTTCCTCCGCTCCGAGGCCTACATTGGGTCCATTCGCAATGATTGAAGACCCCAGGTCTATGGGGGGACCGGTGAGTTTCATTTCGAGCCTGTTGAGGAAGAGATTACCTATTACAGTTGAGAAAATCTATGGGGTGGGACTGGAACATGGTCATGATCAAAGGCAGGTTTGTTAGCCATGGCCGTGACAACGTACCGCAGTGACCCGCCGGGAGTGATGGCATCAAATGGATAACACGTGACAAGAACAAGATGATTTTGAAGGTGATTCAAATGAATAGTGGTTTGATGGGCGTCAACAATATCAATGGCCTGGATAGTGTAGAGGGTGATGGTGCTATTAGGGTGTTGAATAACGATCCTGTCCCCTTCACGCAGGAATTCCAGAAACCGGAAATGGGTGTCTCGGTGTCCACTCAGGATGGTTGTTCCATTTTCCCCTGGGGGAGTACTAATTGACTCATGGCCGGGGCCAAATGCCAACGTCCGTCTGTTGGCATTGGCCAGGACAATCAAGTCGATCCCCTGTCTGGGAACGAGCAATCTCCCAATAGGCCAGGTATCGGCCCAGGGCCAAGGTTTCACCTCCCGTTCTCCTTTTAAAGTCTGAGACCACGCAAATTCCAACAAATATTGGGCTAAATCGGCTTTGAGGTAAATCCATAGGCCTTGGCCGGTTTGCCAGAGTCCGAGGCTCACCAGCATGGCTGCGAGGGTGTGCAAGAATGGTCGGATCATGCGGTTTTTTTTACTATTCTGTACAAACCAAACGCTGAAATTAGGAATAACAATCCGACTAACAGATACCCCGGTCCGGGAGTCGCACCCCGCGCCAAACCAAAAATTGCAGCGTAATTTTGCCCGTAGGGCAGATTGGTTTTCATGGGATGAGTCCGTAAAAGTTGGGCTGGGGATCGAACAGGTGTCACATCTACGGCCACGAGGCTCGTATAACGGCTGACAAGATGATGCTGAAGAGCAAGACCAATTATTTTTTTGCGAATTGTTTCCGGGTGTTGATTTCCAACGTGTTGATTCATGAGTGAGTCAATCTTTTTTCTGGCCCAATATACCGCGATGCCTTCCCGTTTTTTGGCTTCCTTTAGCGGAAGCGTTGTTTCCCATGTCGTCTGCCCTAACTGTCCGGTTATGGTGACTTCATCGGGAAGTCGGGCTGTCTTCATCCCGATCATCACGGGTTCCCCTCTATAGAGGTCCGGAACCCTTCCCGGTACCAGGTCAATAATGCTTGGAGTGGAGTGTTGAACCTGAATATTGGACATCGCAGGATGTTCGAGTTTTTGGAAAAATTTGTCCATCTGTTCTTGTACCTCCGTGACCTTTCCGATATAGGTAAATGTCCCTCCCCCGACCTCTGCAGCTTTTCGCATAAAATAGCTATTTGGAGCCGACCCGATACCTATAGTGAATAGCCGACTGCCTCGCAATTGTTGCTGAACTGTTTGGAACAGTTCGGATTCGTTTCCTATTTGCCCATCCGTGATAAAGATCACTTGTCGCAACCGATTGGTCTCTTCTTCCTGCTGGAGGGCTTTCCTAAGGGCTGGCAACATCTCGGTTCCACCGTCGGCGGTGAGTCCGGCCACATAACGTGTCGCCTGTAAAACAGTGCGTGGAGATGCTACTCTTGCAGTCGAAAATAACGCCTCAGTCCTGGAATTGAATTGAATGATATTCACGTGATCCCGCTTCGTCAGTCGTTTCAATGCTTGGGTGACCGCGGCTTTAGCCTGTTCAATTGATGTTCCGTGCATAGAGCCTGAGGTATCGATGACCAGAATGACTTCTCTGCTCTGGCTTAGGTGGTCAGTTAGATTTTCCCTAGGTGGAAGTACCATAATGAGGAAATATGTCTGGTCATTTTTTCGTTCGGTAAAAACTGCTGCTTGTGGCGTCTGTCCAATTTGCGGTTCCCAGATTAATTCGAAATCCCGATCGCTGGGAATCTCTTCGTTTTTGAGGGTAACGGTGTATCCCCCTTCCTGGTTGTGAGTGGTGAAGATCTGGTGGTAGGGTGACATCAATCGGGTAAGGGGAAACCCTACCAACAAATTTATGTGTATATTGACAGGATTTACCAGCTCTTGATCCGGGTGTCGGACCCAAGGGGTAATTCGTGAGGCATCGGGCACTTGATCGGTATTGCGTGCCCAACCCTTGCCATTTTCCAAGGGGCTAATTTTAGATACAGATAGGGGAGTGCCAGGGATGTATCGAGGACCAACAACGAGCGGAAACCTTAAAGAGAACCGGCCTTGGTTGAACCGCAAGGTTTCTTGATATTCGATTTCGATGGAAACGGTTTCTCCTGGTCCAATATTCGCCACAGAGGCGGTGAACATATTGGGTCGTTCTTGTTCCAAAAGACTGGCTCGGCGCCCTTGTGTCTTTGCTGCAGTATAGGTCTTCTTGGCCAGGACCCGCTCTAGGATCATTCCCTCGATGCGGCGTTCGCCAATCTTGATGCGGAGGTGATCGACGGCTGCTGTTTCGGGTAGGGGAAAGACATATACTCCCTCCACCCATTCGCTACTCGGATTGGTAAAATGCTGAACCACTACACCTCGTGCAATCAAGGCCGTGACGTCAATTTTCACGTTGGTATGCAAAGTTGGAGCGGCCAGAAATTGCTCAGATTGGTTCGTGCGAAACAGCAACGAGCCTCGGGTCACCTTATGCATTTCGATAGTGTGTACTGACCGGGTTATTTCTGCATGTGTCAGGGAAAATATGGGACTCCAAATCAGAATGGCCGTGAAGGCGGAGATCAACTGTGTCCGATTCCGGTGATGAAACATGGGCTGTCCTTTTCAGTTCAATTCATTGTCAAATATCTGATGACGGGGAGAGGATCGATATAAAGATGAGCTGCAGGGCCGGATGCCATCAGATGCCAAGATCGTGAGATGGTCCGGCCTGCAGCTATTTGCCTCGTTTTATTGAGACGGGGTGATTGATGCAACCGGGTCGGTTGGTAGAATCTCTTCCGCTGATTCAGTTAATTGAACTGTTTCAATCTTGGTGTCTGAATCCGACTCGGTGCCCTCCCTAGGTGCTTCAGGGGAGGCGATAGGGGCCTTGTCTGATTCGGAGAGAGTTTGGCTTACCAAAAGTTCGGAGTCGGCAACGGTCGAGTCCGGCTTACTGAAAAATAAATTTGCCCGTCGGTTTTGGGCCGCACATGTATCGGTCGACTCAGTACAAGCTGGCTGCGCTTTGCCAAAGCCTTCAACATGAATCGAATCTGCTGCATGACCCAGACTGACCAGATACTCTTTGACCGCTTTAGCTCGTCGAATACTTAAATTCTGGTTATACGCTTCGGAACCTTTCTGGTCCGTATGACCACGGACCAAAATAGTCTTATTTTCATCCATAGTAAGTTGATCTTGTGGGGCGAGGAGTGTTTTGGCCTCGTCGGATAAGACAGCTTGGTCAAATTCAAAGTAGATGACCTTTTCTTCTATCTTATTAAGTGTTGTCTCCTCATCCGGGGGAGTGATGCCTTGCGCCATGGAAACCGGTAAGACCGTGGGGTCCGAGGGGGACGCTATGGCCGGGGAGGGAAAGGCTTGTGAGAGTTGATCGGAAGCGACCGGTTTCGAAGATTCCACCCGAAGATCTTCCTCTTGAGAAAACATCAGGACTCCACCAAATCCGAGCACCAAGATGAGGAGGCCTGAGACTAACCAGCCCATTTCATTTGAGGGAGTCTCTTTGGATTGTGAATCGGTTGAAGTGCTCTGCATTGGCTCGTTTTCTGAGGGCTTGCTGTGTTGTGTGTCGTGTGACATTCTTTCCTCCATGTTCTTTTTGATGATCAATTCATGAGGAGCAGATTTTTTAAATCCTCCTCCGTGGCTTCGTATGAGCGGGCTATCCCCTATACAATTGTGCTTGGCTCACCTCCTCTCTTTGGATAAGCCCGCTTTACCGTGACTTGAAGCAATAGCAATGGAGGTGCCAGGGAAAATGAAAATTGTTTTTGTAGTTATTTCAATGGGTTACCTGCGTCAGAAGGAAATGAAGGTTTTCAAATTGGAATAATCCTCGCATGCCGGTGCGGGGATGTCCCCGCAACCCAGCGGGAAAAACGGATCCGGGTTTCAAGTTTCAGGTTTCAGGTTGTAAGATCAAATAGCCAAAGGTCGAAGAGTCGATAGGGTCGAAAAGGTCAAAGGGG
>CP070743.1:1931838-1933234 GCA_020348185.1 Nitrospirota bacterium | reverse complement strand
ACCAAACTCCTTCTCCCTTTTAGGGAGAGGGCCGGGGTGAGGGTAAATGCCCCGGAGGACCGAAATTAACCTCACTCAATGACTAACCACTTCAGAATTGGTAGATCAGTATCCCAGTTTACAGTCCCCTTCGACGATGGTAGAACATCCTGATGAACGTCGGCACTTTTGGATTTCTCGTTGCCTCCGCGTTGGTTATGATCCAATGCAGCCCGCTGCACAATGGTATTATTCCCTTAGAGCCAGGCCGCCGTCTTTCACCCGAAACATTCTCGGTCGCGCTCATGGGAGACATTCCGTATACCGAACGGCAAGTCGGACTTTTTAACGAGCTGATCAAAGAAGTCAACGCGGATCCAACCGTGGATCTGGTCCTGCATGCCGGCGATATTAAGGGGAGGGGGGACTGCGACGACCAGGTATACCTGCATCGATTCGATCTGATTCAACAATTCAAGAAGCCTTTTATCTTTACGGTCGGCGATAACGAATGGACCGATTGTCACGATTGGGAGAACGGACAATACCATCCCCTGGACCGTCTTCATTTCTTGCGCACCGTCTTTTTTGCGAACCCCTTAGAGTCTTCGGGTGGCAACCCAATCCCTATGCGATCGCAGAGCAGCGTTGCAGGGTTTGAAGCCTATGTCGAGCATAGGATGGTTTTACACAAGCGAATCGTATTTGGAACCCTCCACGTGATAGGCAGTAATAACGGTCTCGCTCCCTGGTCTGGTATTGACCCTGAAGATGCCTTCGACACCCCTCGCCGTGACCGACTCGAGGAGTTTAAAGCCCGCGAGTACGCCGCCATCCAATGGCTGAACGAGATCTTTCGCTTTGCGCAAGAAAAGGAGAGCCCCGGAATCGTTATTTTGATTCAGGCAAACCCGCTTTTCGACTCGAACCCAGGCGATGAGGAAAGGGCGGGGTTCAATGGATTTATCAATGCCCTGCGAGACCTTACCGTGGAGTATGGGAAGCCCGTGCTATTGGCTCACGGACACATCCATTATCTTTTGATTGATAAACCGTTGTATCGAACCACGGCGGAAGGAAAACGGGAACAGGTGCCCACACTCACCCGCATTCAAACCGGCGGGAGCCCTCTCGTGCGGTGGATTAAAGTCACCATGGATCCCCAGTCACCTGAGGTCTTCCTGTTCGTAGAACCCTTCATTCATAAACTCGACAGTATGCCGTGGTAAAATGGATTTCCTCTCCTGACCAGAATCCCCTCACCTTTGTCCTCTTGACCTGAAAGTTCGTGGGACGAAGGGGAACTTTTATAGAAAAGAAACTCCAACGCTTGACAACCAGTTGGTATTTTGCTAATTGCAATATACTTGCAATAATATTTGACCGGTTAACTGGGATGCCGGTTTGGAGTTGTAAC
>CP070743.1:1923653-1931738 GCA_020348185.1 Nitrospirota bacterium | reverse complement strand
CGATTTCTTTTATAAAAATGGCTTTAATAGCCGTAATTTAGTGGAGAAAAGAAGGATTCACGTAGGATGAGTGAGAAAAAGAAAAAGAATTCCCCGAAAGACGAAGCTCAATTCCTCTACGATTTAAAAAACCGTTTTCAAATAGCCGAAGGGTATTCCAAGGCCGGCTTATTGCTCACAAAATATGCCAGTCGCGCGAACGATCCTTCCGTGCTGCATTCCTTAATGGCGCTGAAGGGGTTAGCGGTAGAGGCGTATTTGAAATGCTTGTACGACCTCGATCACCAGAAATCCTATACCGGCGATGATCTTCAAAAGCTTTTTGAAGCATTAGGGAAATCCAGCCAGGAACTCATTGAAACGTATTTTGAAGAGCTGAAGGAGAACAGTGACTTTATCAAACTTGCCCATGTTCAGTATAAAGAAATGGCAGGGCATGATATCCATATGGATATCGACCATGTGCTAGGCGAATGGTCTCATGCTTTTGGGAAACGTCGATTTTTCTTTGATCCCGATCACAAAGTGAGTTTCCTCGCTTTCCAGGAGATTCGAGGCGCCCTGCGGCGGAGGCTACTTGAGCTACATCCGGAACTGGAGGAAGCAACAGAGCCACAATCCTGAGCCGCTAGGATACGGGCACATAGAAGAATCCGATTCCTAAGATCAAATAGACTCCGAGTAACATGATGCCTTCCATCCAGTGACATTCTCCATCCGTGGTCAGTCGTGCGACAATAAGGACCGTGAGCATGATGGCCGCAACTTCGAAAGCCGTAAAGAGCAAATCCATCGGCTCCCCCATAAAATAACTGGCAAAGACAAGGACCGGGGCCACAAACAGGGCAATTTGTGTGCTTGAGCCGGTAACGATTCCAAAGGCCAGGTCCATATTTCCCTTTCTGGCGAAGCGCACGGCATTCAGGAGTTCTGCGGCAGCTCCCGTCCCGGCAAGTAGAATGACCCCGGCAAAGATGGGTGTGAGTCCCAGACTATCAGCAGCAGGTTCAATAGCTCCCGTCAGGGCTTCGCTCATGACGGCGATCGCGATCGTGACGAGGGCGAGTATCCCCAACGCTTTGTTTTTTCCCCAGGCCAGCTCTTCCTCTTCCTTGATTTCTTCTGTAGTTCCCTTGCTGGATTTGGGCAAAGGCTCTGGAGCCGTTTCAACTTCCCGAAAGAGTTGGCGGTGAGTCACCAGGGTAAAGACCAAACTGAGAATATAGACACAAAATAGAACGACAGCGATCTCGAAACTCAATTCCTCGGCTTTTTCAACGGTAAAGTTATGAAGTGCGGGAACAACGAGGCCTATAGCTGCCAAGAGCAAGAGTCCCGCGCTCATACCCGCTGCGGTGGTATTAAATCGTTGCCGCTTATAGCGGAGGCCACCCAAGAGCATGGCGAGGCCTAGCGCAAGCAGAAGATTCGCTAAAATACCCCCGGTGATCGAGGCTTTCACCACATCGGTCAGTCCTTTGGAAAGAGCTGATAAGGCAATAATGAGTTCCGGGGCATTTCCCAAGGACGCCGTCATTAACCCGCCAACCGTGGTCCCAACATAGACAGCCAAATTCTCAGTGGCTCTCCCCATGAGTCCTGCAAGAGGGACAATGGAAATAGCCGACGCGAGAAACACTAAAATAGGATTGGCTTCAAACCAGTCCAGGACCAGCGCTATCGGAATAAACACCAGGAGAAGATTGAGCCCCATACCCTTACTCTGAACTTCGGTGAATCACAAATCAGCGGCGGTGATCATTCTAGTCAGGTACCTATGAATTAGCAATTGAGTCGAGTTCCTTGGAAAGCGTACAAAATATCCAGAAGATGCCTTTCCATCCCGTTCCATTTTTGAAGTATTTGGAAAGCTTCAGGTCAGATTTCAATAATTCTTTGAAAATGGATTGCCTTTTTTAAAGAAAACTGATACCTCTACCTTTCCGAAAAACACGGAATTTTATTCATTTTTTCTTCATTCTCTACATTACCCCCCCCAACTTGGGTGGGTATTTATATTTATTTTTTCAAGGAGGGTCTCATGGAATTAATCATTACCGGAGGGGTCATCGGTGCGGCAGTGGCGTACTTGGTCCCTTCCCTCGCATCTGGGATTGGATCTGTCGCTCGCCCGGTCGCTAAGGAAGCGATTAAAGGGGGGATGGTCGCTTTTAAAGCCGTTTCGGGAATGGTGGCTGAAGCCAGCGAGCAATGTGGCGATCTTGTGGCTGAGGCAAAAGCTGAAGTGGAAGAGTCAAAGTCAAAATGACATTCTTGGAGGAAGTTTCACAGGGCGAAGTCTTCATGCTTAAGGCTCGATTCTCGGTAACCTAAGGCCCCTAGGAAGGGAAAAATTGCGATGACGAAAAGAATACTTGTGTGTGTTTGTCTTACTCTTTCAGCCGTAACCTTGAATGTCGGCCTTGGCATGAGTGCCAACCAATCGGGGGAGATGCCTGCTAAAGTCCCGGTACCCAAAATTACCATGCAGGAAGCTCTAAAAACTGCCACTGACATTGTCCCGGGAAGGGTTGTGGAAGCCGAACTTGAGGATGAAGACGATATATCCTTTTACGAAATCGAAATTATATCCAGCGATGGGATGGTTGTTGAGGTCCAGGTGGATGCCAATTCCGGACAAATCATCAAGCAAGCCAGGGAGGGAGAGGTTGCCTATATCACAGTAGAAGAGGCGATCAAATCCGCGGAAGAATTTCTCCGCTGGCATGCGGTCGAAGTAGAATTGGAAGAAGAAGACGGCAAGGCGGTGTATGAGATTGAAATGGTCAATAATCTAGGGGATAAACAAGAACTTGAGATAGATGCCCTATCGGGTAAGGTCCTGGAGCCCGAGCCCAAGAAATCAGAGAAAGATTAGAGGCCAATCAAGCTTTCGTTCGAATATGATGCCCTCGCTTATGCGAGGCTAAATATCCAGCTTCACTCTACCTCCCACGTTGATCATCTATTAAAGCGTGTTCTTATAGATCACCCCATCTTTCATGATTAACTTCAGATTGTTATCTTCCCTGATAATCTTGATATTCTCCACGGGATTGCCTTCGTAAATCAAAAGATCAGCCCAAGCCCCTTCTTCAATCACCCCTAACTTGGCTTCCTTATAGTAGTCTCTCGCCGGACCGCTCATGGCGAGAACCTTGCCGGCATTGCCGGTGGACATTTTCATACAATCGAACGACGTATACCCGGCTCCAGGAATTGTGACTGGAGCGATAACATTATCAATGGCATACTTTGAATCATCACCAAACATATCCGAACCCAAAACCATAAAGACGTCATGTTGTTTCATCCATTTGGCGACCCGGGCTGTTCCCTGATGAACCCGTTTTCCCTTCTTGATCATATTTGGGGTAAACCAATCAGGAAAAGAACCCCCAAACATGGTATAACCCCCAAACGGCTGGAATGAGAATATGGCCCCTTCTTTCTTCATGCGTTTCACGGTATCTTCAGATATAAGGAAACCGTGTTCGAACATCTTGACCCCAGCATCCATAGCACGATTGTAAGATCGATCGTGATATGCATGGACAGTCACGTAGCTCTCATAATCTTCAGCCACCTGAACAATCGCTTTCAATTCTTCGAAAGTATACCCGCTCATTTCTAAAGGATCGTATTGACTGGCGACTCCACCCCCTGCCATGACCTTAATGAAGCTGGCTCCGTTTCTGAAATTTTGACGTGCAGCTTTCAACACCTCGGCGCGACCGTCTGCAATAACCGTGTTAAAGACCAACTCCTGATAATCCTTCTGACCGATTTGGTCATTGTATGATCCCCAATCACCATGTCCCCCTGTGGTAGATAACGCCGGGCCACTGGTATAGATTCGAGGCCCCGGCAGAAGGCCCGCTCGAATGGCGCGAGCCAGCCCCAGCGTATTCCCTGCAATGTCCCGGATGGTGGTAACCCCGCGCATCAGCAAGTTATCAATCATAGCCTTGTAACCACGGGCACCTTGTGTATAGGCATCATACTCATATGTTCCCGCCTGAGTGCCCCCCGTCAACATGATGTGCTGATGCATATCAATCAGACCCGGAGTGAGCGTTTTCCCTTGGCCGTCGAGCACAGTTGCTTCGGCATGTGTTTTGATTGCAGTCTGGGAAATTTTTTTGATTTTGTTCCCTTCCACTAAGAGATTCAGGCCCGTGGCCAGCTTCTCGTCATTGCCGTCAAAGATATTCACGTTGGTAATGAGTACTTGGGTCAGTTGAGTTTCTTTAGCCAAGGTAAATTGTGGTACACCGATAAATCCTATGCAAGCTATACTAAAGGCAAACAAATACCGGAATGGTTTTCGATTCATGGGATCTCCTTGGTCATAAAAAAATGAAAAACGTGAAAGACAGAATGGTTCTTAAGGCTTTATTCTCGTTCCTCAAGGCATTTTTTAAATTCTTCTCGATCAAGAGGATCAGGAGGAAGTTTAATAAGATGTTGGATGCGCCGCTCCAATTCCTTGTAAACCTCGCTGAACGTCTTCAATCGATCGGCGTGGCTTCCTTCTGCTGATGCAGGGTCAGGCAAACTCCAATGCGCCTTGATCGGCTCTCCTGGCCAATTCGGACAAGCTTCGGAAGCGGCGCCATCACAGACCGTAATCACTAAATCGAATTTAGCAGATTGATAGTTGGTATACTCCATCCAACTTTTACTCCGCAGGGCACCGATCGAATAGTTCAACGATTCCAGCAGCTCAATGGTCAGCGGATGGACTTTCCCAGTTGGATGACTACCGGCACTATAGGCAGAGAATCTTGGATGACCCAATTTATTGAGAAGGGCTTCGGCCATAATGCTTCTTGCCGAATTTCCCGTACACAAAAACAGGACCGAAATTGTTTGACCATTCATCCTTCTACTGATGGATTAACCGATCTATCAAGACTGCCGCTAACTTGGTTCTCGCCATCAAGGACGTCGTTGTCGTCCATTCTCTCGAAGAATGAGCTCCGTCGCCGTTGGGCCCAAGGCTATCCACTGTGGGCAGCCCTTTGGCTTGAGTTAAGGAGCCGTCCGTCCCTCCTCCGGTAAAATAGGTTCCGATAATTGGTTCTCCAATAACTGCCGAAAGCCCCATAGCTTCCGCAATAAGACTATCTGTGATGGGATGGATGGTCTTGGCAGGCCGATGAAGAATCGCCCATACTTCTGATTTGGGGAGATCTGGGAAATCGGGATAGTGCGTATACCGGGTTAAGGCAATTTTTTCTACTCGGGACTGGAGTTCTAGGCCCTCATTATTGTTAACGAAACGAAGATCCACAAAAGCTTCGGCGCAACCTGGCCGCGTATTTCTCTTTTCGCCGCCGCGGATGGTTCCCACATTGACCGTCGTCTTCTTGCTATAGTCCGTGAGCGCTTCGAGTTCGAGCACTTTATGAGCCAGCTCCAAATTGGCGGACACTCCCTTCTGATGTGCTGCCCCGGCATGAGATTCTCTTCCTGTCACTTTGATGCGAGCTTGACCCAGCCCTTTCCGATGGCGAGCCAGCTTATGGTCACGCGATCCCTCAAAGATGAGACCCACATCGTGCTTCAACGCAAGTTCTTCAATAAATGGTCGCGAGCCCAGTGATCCGATTTCTTCATCAGTATTGAGAAAGATAGTGATATTGGCGTCATCCAAACGACCGCTGTGGTGAAGCGCTTTCAACGCATAGGTCAGAACGACTAGCCCACCCTTCATGTCCAAGACGCCCGGACCTTTTAGCCTGCCGTCAGGTTCAATCGTGATGGTCTGAAATTCGTCACCTTTCGCGAATACCGTGTCCAGATGGCCATTGAGAAAAACTTTTAGGGAATCAACCCCGGCACGTCGCGCAAGAAGATGATCAGCAAATTTCATTTTCCTTGACTTGCATGTGAGAAGATCAACTTCGCCTCCGGGTTGCACACTCGTCTCAAAACCTAGTGATTTGAATTCGACCTCAAGCATATCTCTGAATTTGTTGATTCCATCCTGATTAAAGGTCCCGGTATTGATATTGACATAGGTTTCTAAATCATGAAGCAAGGCGACTTGTTGAGATTCGACCCAATTGACAAGCATGATTTCCTGCTCACTCAAGCTGGTTGTTTGGGCAATAATCTCGCTTCTTCCCTTTAATGGAAAGAGGATCAAAGATAATACGGTAACGAAGATAAAACCTTTCATCATCTTTTTTCTCATTCCCGGCTTTCGTCTAATAATAGGGATTGTTCCCTTTCATAACAAGGACTTATAGAGAATCGTGATTGTTCCGGAGAATCCCAATTATTTTTTTATTTTACTTGACTAATTAGTTAGTTAATGTTATTGTTTGCTTATGCTTAAGGAAAAACGGACATCAGCCCGGGAAAAAATCTTGGAGGCCGCGACTAGCCTCTTTTTCGAACAGGGGTACCAAGGCACCACGATCGATGATGTCGTTGCCCGTTCCGGGGTCTCGCGACCGACCTTGTATACTCACTTTTCTACGAAGGAGGATTTGGGGATCGCCTACCTCCAACTCCGACGACAACAGGATCTCAATGCCCTCAAGGACGCCATCCGCAAGGGAAAAACCCCTGAAGGTCGATTCCTTGCCCCAATTTCACAAGTGGGGGAAACCCTTTTGGAAACCGACTACCGCGGATGCCGATTCTTGAACGTCATTGTGGAACTTCGAGAGAGGGACAACCCTTTGGTGAAAGAAGCAAGACGGTACGTTGAAAATTTAAATGAAATCATTCGGGATGTTGTGGTTGAACTCAAAGCCTCAAATAAGAAGTACAAAGACCTGGATGTCGAAAAGGTGACCGACGTATATCATTTATTGATGGCCGGGGCCATTGCATGTAGCCAGGAATGTCAGGATCGGTGGCCGGTTGATCGGGCCATTCAGGAAATAAAGAGTTTGATCCCAGAGTAAATTTTTTTGGTCTTTCACTTAACTAAGTGGTTAGTTAGTTAAATTATCGACCGGGCAATGAGCCCACACCATTAACAATACAACAAAAAGGAGGTAACACCATGACCAGTTCTACTTTACCAACAACCCACACCGCCTCATTGGTCGAAAACGAAGGAAAAGGGGCATCAGGGACAATTACCAAAGAAGAAATCAATTCTGCTCCCTACGCGCGTTGCATTACAACATCTCGCCGTGTCAGATGGGACATCGACAAGGATGTTATTCGTGATCGTGAATTCGATATCCAACAAAAATTTCTTCCAGATGGTTTGTCGAAAGTTCAGGATCTGGAATTCTTAACAACCGGGGAAAAGCGCTATCTGAGCCAAATCCAGGGTCGGACGTATGCCAATATCTTTGGTCTGGTTGAACGATTTATTAACGCCAAGGTCCTGGAGATCAGTCGCGAGCACTGGTTGGGGAATCAAACCGCACTCGAGGCGTTGATCCGCTTTAGCGACGAAGAACTGAAGCATCAGGAACTGTTTCGTCGCATCGAGCGGCTAGTCGGAGAGCAAATGGCCCCAGGATATCGCTTCTTACCCGATCCCAATGAAGTCGCGAACGTCGTCTTGGGTAAGAGCACGTGGGCGGTGCTAGCCCTCACCCTTCACATCGAATTATTCACGCAGTTGCATTATCGCCAAAGCATTGATCCCGATACCAATTTGTCTCCTTTGTTTAAAGATGTCTTTCGGTATCACTGGCTGGAGGAAAGCCAACACGCCATTATGGATGAGCTCGAATGGAATCGGCTCGACAGGAACATGTCCTGGGAAGCAAGGGATCAAGCGGTTGACGAATTCATTGAGCTCGTGGGAGCGGTGGATGGGATCCTTCAGATCCAAGCGAACGCTGATGCCGAATACTTTGCCGAGACGTGCGGCCGCTATGTGCCGAGTGCCCAACAACAAGCCTTGGAAGCAGGAATACTAAAGGCATATCGATGGCAGTACATTATTTCGGGCGCACAGCACCCTCACTTTGTCGATGTGCTCACCGGCTTCATCACAGAAGCGCAGGGCGCCAGAATTCAAGACGCACTCTCCAACATTTTATAAGTTGCGCTGTAGCTTTTCAGTCTTCCCTCTCCCTTTCAGGGAGAGGGCTAGGGTGAGGA
>CP070743.1:1919245-1923553 GCA_020348185.1 Nitrospirota bacterium | reverse complement strand
CTCTTTTCAAGAAATTTGACTGTCTGCATGGATAATAATAATACTATTTAAAATTAATGAGTTACGAAAAACCCAGGCGTCGATCTCTGGTTTTGGTTAGCTCCAACCATCATTAATATTTATGGTCCGAAAAAAAATATTTTGGTACAAACCTTGCTTTTCATCCTACACTATTATAGGAAAAAACCTGATCCCAGATAGGAATTTTAAGGAAGATGGACTTCTGACGCCTAATGATGACGGTCTGGGGATCTTCTTAGATAATAGGGAAATATCCAAGTGATGGCTAAGTTTTGCTGCCTCTCTCCGAGAGGGTCATGGGTTGCGCTTTCAATTCTTTTAGCCGTTGGCTTATTTTTTGCCGAAGGCGCCACCGCACAGGCAAAGACCGAAAGAGTGGCGATTCTCAAATCAGCAAATATTGCCCCTTACAACCAGGCCATTGAAGCCTTCAAGAGTAACCTGCCCATTAAACAATCATTTGTTTACGAATACAATCTGGATGGGGAGCTAGAGAACGGACTCGACATCGCTCAGAACATCCTCGACTCGAATGTCGATCTTGTCTTAGCAGTTGGGTTGAAGGCCACCTTAGTGGCAAAACTTGAAATTCGTGAAATTCCGGTCATTTTCTGCATGGTGTTGAATCCAAAGAAGTTTGAATTGGAAGTTTCAAACCTTACGGGGATCAGCTTGGCCATTCCCTTTAAAGAGCAACTCCTTCTCCTGCAATCGATTATCCCAACGCTAAGCCGGGTGGGAGTCTTGTACGATCCCGCTAAATCAGGACACCTTGTGAAAAAGGGTGAAGGTCAAGCTCACGAGTTAGGAATAGAGCTTATCGCACAAAGGGTGTCGTCCCAGAAAGATTTGCCAACAGCACTCCGGCAATTGCTCCCACGGATTCATGCCCTATGCCTTTTTCCTGATAGCACCGTCCTGACGGAAGATTCTTTCGATTTCCTCATCAAGGAGACTTTGGAAAAACACGTTCCAGTCATGGGGTTCTCCTCCGGTTTAGTCAAGAAGGGTGCCCTTGTTGGGACCTACATCAATTATGATGATGTGGGTGAGCAGGCAGCCATGTTGGCCAAAGCCCTACTCAATGGCAATTCGTTAAATGGCAAAAGGATCATCGCACCAGGACGATTCCGTAAGGCCATCAATCTCAACACCGCACATTTTCTCGGACTGTCTATCTCCCCGAATGTCTTGAAAGAATTTGACGAGCGGTACTGAGACTCAAGGTTTCACAGTAAACCCTTCAGGCTAAGAACATGAATGCCAACCCAAAGTTAATGTTCAGTCTTCGAACCAAACTGGTCGTGTTCATTAGTTTGGTTATCGTGGGAGTGTGTTCGGGGTTAAGTTGGTTCTTGGTCCGACAACAGGCCGACTCCCTGAATAATTCACTCGTTGATCATGGATTAAACCTTGTACGATATCTGGCTCACAATAGCCGGTATAGCCTTATTACCCAAGATACCGATTCCCTCCGGAGGATTCTTGAAGGCGCCTTATCCGTCGAAGAAGTCGTTTATGTGATCGCCCTGGATCCCCAAGGTCATCCCATCGTTGCGCTCACGAAAGGGGAGTTAACTGAGCCGAGGCACGCAAGCCGCTCCAGCGGACTCCCGCTCTACCCTCCCGCATCCCTGGCTCAGGAAATCTTGAGTGCCTCTAGCGAGGGTCCCACGATGACCGTATTTACGACCGTAGGGCAGAATTATGAAATTGTCTCAAATCGAGGGAAAGCTGGATCGATGCCCTCAAACCTCACCCAACCGGGTGAAACGATTTATGATTTTGCCTTGCCCATCCGCGGTCGACCTCCTGAATATTCATTGCTCGGGCCATTATCATTAGAGCTTCAGGAAGCCCCGCAACACCAAGAGGGCAGGAACCCCATTTCTCAAATCTATGGGATCATTCAAATTGGTTTTACCAATTCGCTCATGAGGCAGAGCTTGAATACCACCATTTGGAATGTTGCGGTCATCACACTTTTTATCATCCTGATCGGCATTACATCCACGACTCTCTTGGCTAATCAAATTATTACGCCTGTCCGCCGTTTAGCAACTGTGGCGGGGCGAATCGCAGAGGGAGATCTTTCAAGCCCGGTTATTCCGGAGTCCCATGACGAAGTTGGACAACTCACCACCAGTATCAACCAAATGACCACCTCGCTTCGCCAACGGGAGAAAGCCATTTCCACCTATGTGGAAACAATCACCCGACAGGTCTCGCAATTGGCGACATTGAACCAAACAGGGGTGGCGATAACGTCAACCCTGAATGTTGAGAAACTTCTCTCGACGGTGCTTCAACTCCTGGTAGAAAACTTAGGCTTTGTTCGCATGGTCTTAGTCTTTTTTGATTCTCAACAACAAACAGGAACGATTTCTCAAGTCACAGGCATTTCTAAAGAAATGGAAGCGCAGGCCAAGCAAATTCAAATACCGATTCTCGATAACGGGGGAATTGATGCACAATTGTTGATCCATGGGAAATCTGTCTTGGCGCCTAATCTAGAAAAAGTCGCCGATCGTATGAACCCCCATACCTTACAGATATGTCGTGAGGTTGGGGTGGTCTCGTTTGTCGCGGCCCCCTTGAAGAGCCAGAACCGGATACTCGGATATTTGGGAGCTGATCGGGGGGCTCATCCCTGCACCCAAGAGGACCTCGACTTGTTGATGACAATTGCCAACCATGTGTCCATCGCCATTGACAATGCCAGTTCATATAAAAAATTGGAGCAACTCAACTTGACGCTGGAACAACGCGTTCAAGATCGTACCCAGGCTCTCGAAGAGGCTAATGAGCGATTGCGAGAACATGATCGTCTCAGGTCGATGTTCGTTTCGACGGTGTCTCACGAACTTCGAACCCCTATGACCTCCATGAAGGGATTAGTGGAAAACATGTTGGATGGATTAACGGGAGAGCTCACAGATCGACAAACGTTTTATTTGGACCGGGTGAAACACAACATTGAGCGATTAACGCGAATGAGCAACGAGTTGCTGGATCTGTCGAGAATTGAGGGGGGAGGCATGCAATTATCCCGACTTCCGCTGTCAGTCAAAGACCTTGCCACGGAGGCCGTTGACACCCTTCAACCGGTTGCCCGGGAGAAATCGTTATCGCTGACGGTCCAGTTGGAGTCGGGAATTCCTGAGATATCTGGAGATCGGGATAAGCTTCACCAGGTGGTGACGAATTTAGTCAATAACGCCATTAAATTCACGAAACCGGGTGGCGAGATCACGCTTGATGGACGCCTGAGAAACGATGGGATGGTCCAAATCAGCGTCAAGGATACCGGTCGTGGAATTCCGCCAAAAGAGCTGCCTCATATTTTTGAACGGTTTTATAGAGGAGAATCGGTTGGCGTGGAGTCCCGAGGGGCCGGGTTAGGTTTAGCGATTTCTAAAAGCCTTGTTGAGTTACACGGTGGGCAAATCTGGGTTGATAGTAATCCCGGGGAAGGCAGTTGCTTCTATTTTACGTTACCGATCCAGCCACAACCGTCATCATAGAACTTTTCCTGATTCGAATGGGAAACGAATTCATCGAAGGTGCCCCCTTTCGCGTCTCCCTTTCCATTAACCCCCATCCACGAAACATGAAGTCACCCTCCCTGTTGGTCGTACTCGGCCCCGTCAATACCATCGACCACATATGCCTAGGAAATGTCTTCCTGAGGGGCTATCTGAAAGACGCTGTTATCATTTTTCCGGCGGGGGTTGCTGAATATTTTTCTGTTTGAGCAAGCGGGAAAGATACGTGCGTTGGAGGTGAAGGAGGTCAGCCGCCTTGGTTTGGCTCCAGCCGGTCCTTCGAAGAGCTTGCTCTAGGATGTGGCGGCTGAATCGCTCCAGGGCTTCATGGTAAGGAAGATTCTCCCCCTCCAGCAAAGGCTCAGCCCCTGCATGCAAGAACCCTAAGTACTCAGAGGTGATGTCTTCATCTTCTCCCAATACCACGGCCCGGGAAATGGCATTGCTCAGCTCACGAATGTTTCCTGGCCACCCATACATCTTCATCGCCTTGATTGCCTCGGGAGTAAACCTCCGACTCGGCTTATTCATTTCGCGAAGGGACTGTTCCAAGAAAAACTCCGCAAGAGGGACAACATCATCTGGCCGCTCCCGTAAAGGTGGGAGAGCCAAGCTGACAACATTTAGACGAAAGAATAAATCTTCACGAAAGTTTCCGGATTTTACCGCTTGCTTTAAATCCTTATTGGTTGCGGCGACCACACGAATTTCGACATTCACTTCGCGATTGCCGCCGACTCGA
>CP070743.1:1912680-1919145 GCA_020348185.1 Nitrospirota bacterium | reverse complement strand
TGGCAAACTTCGAGGGTAGATTTTTTGCCGCTTAGCCGGTCAAGACGATCACGAATTTGATCCTGGTCGCCGACCAAGATTACACGAACCCCAGGTTCTCTGGATGCTTGAACCGCACCCTCGACCGTGGGATCGAGTCCATGATCCCCCCCCATCGCATCGACCACAATTTTCATCGGCCTAATGAGTGCCAGTCGATCACGATCTGAGAGGAGAGACGTTACCCTTCTTGAACGGCAATGACTGCCATTCCCTTATAGGTCCCACAATTGAGGCAAGTCGTGTGAGGAAGTTTCGGCTCGTGGCACTGAGGACAGATTGAAAGATTGGGGGGCGTGATTTTTTTGTGGGTTCGTCTCTTATCTCGTCGTGCTCGAGAGATTTTATGTTTTGGATTAGCCATATGTGACTCTTTTTCCTTTTGGAGGTAACGAAATCTGCCTAATAATCGCGCATGGATTCTTCAGCAAAATGCTTCTGTTTCCGTTTGGTGAAAAGGCTCTTGTTATTGTTTAGAAGCTTATCGTCTTCGGGCTTATGAATAAATCAGGAGGCAGCAATGCCTCGCTACTCAATAGTTTCTAGATTTCCCGACTCGGAAGCGAATGGTCCCCTGCTGAGAGAGGGAGTCTTTATCGGCACATCGACAGGGTCCTTGGTTAAGATTGCGACCACAAATTTGACAAAGTCCCAAACAATCCGCACGGCACAGGGGTTGAATAGGCGAAGTCAAAATAACTTGTTCCCGTAGCATTTTCCCTAATTCGACCTGGTTGCCATCACACGGATACATCTCCTCATCAACCTCCGGGTTATCACTGACAGTCGATTTTTGATCTTCCCTGGATATTTGACCCGTGTCACTCGGGGTTGGCTGAAAGACGGCCATGCAGGGAATCGACACCTGATCGTTAAATTCTTGTAGGCAACGGACACACTCCCGAATAATCACTCCCGTGAGCATCCCTCTGACAGAGGCTCCATTGGATGTATTCACCATATGCCCTTCCCAATGGAAGTCCCGACCGATCCTCCCTTCATCAGACGGGAGTTCTAGCCACTCAGGGTTCACATCACAGTCCATCTTTAACCCTTCCTGGGGGATATCGTTCAGATTTACGCTGAGCGGGGTCTGCTGAGCATGGTCCGAGCGGGGCACCATGATGATTTGTCCCTCCAGGCTCAAGCCTCTCCTGAAACCGAAAAAGGGGACAGGCGCAGTGTCCTCATCGTTCTTCAGCAAAGGAAAGGAGTGCGATCTGTCGGGCACGTTTAATCGCCACGGTCAGTCGCCGTTGATGTCGCAAGCAATTGCCTGATGTCCGACGTGGAATAATCCTTCCCCGTTCAGTGAGAAAATTTCGCAATAGATTGACGTCTTTATAATCCAATGGGGTGCTATCGTGACAAAACCGACATACACGCCGTCTTTGAAATAATCGTCCTCGTTCCACGCAGGCAACTCCTCGGTTGAATAACTATGAAGAAGAAAATTCTGAATCAAAAGCCGGTTCGTCGAATGCTTCCGCTTCTCCAGAACTTTGACCCTGTTTTTTCGGCATAAAGGTCACTGTTTGGGCAACAACTTCGTGTTTACTCCTTTTTTGGCCGTCTTCTGTTTCCCAACGTCGTTGTTGGAGCCGACCGTCGACAATCGCCCCATCTCCTTTACTTAAATATTGTCCACAATGTTCAGCCTGTCGGCCAAACACCACAATATCGACGTAGCAAACCTCTTCCTTTTGGTCGTCGGCCTGTTTATACCGACGGTTGACGGCTAATGGAAAGTTGACAACGGGCGTTCCACTTGGCGTGTAACGAAGTTCTGGATTTCTTGTCAAATTTCCAATGAGGATAACTTTATTGAACCCCACCATCCTGTGACTCCGGTTCAGCTTCACTAATAGGCTTTTGGTGATCCTTCGGCACTCGAACCGTCATAAATTTCATGACGGCATCTTCCATGCGATGATAATGCTCGAGTTCGTCAACCACCTTATTGCCACCTTGAAACTGCATCGTAATATACGTTCCCCTTCGTTCATGCTGAATGTCATAGGCCAGCTTTTTCTTCCCCTCATTTTCCAGTTTCACAATCGTGGCTCCGGATCGTTCGAGAATTTCCTTCATTTTCTCAACGACTTTTCCGGTTTCTTCATCAGTTTGAGAGGGATGAAGAATACACACAGATTCGTACAACCTCATAAGGTAACCTCGTCAAGACAGAAATATGTATAATGCGCACTTAGGCAGGCAAGCGACGGTACCACAGGGAAAAAGGGAGTGTCAAACAAGGAAAACCAGTGTTTAAAGTCAAATTTTGAAGTTCGGGGTTCCAACCGAGGGGTGTTCACTTTGCCCCCTGAACGTTCGATTTGGAACTCCCATTTCAAACATTGAAACGAAAGTACATGATATCCCCTTCTTTGACCACGTATTCTCGCCCTTCGAGGCGGAACAATCCTTTTTCACGAACAGCGACGGGACTCCCACACTCAATAAGATCGGAATACGCAAACACTTCCGCACGGATAAAACCACGTTGCATATCTGAGTGAATTTTCCCGGCAGCTTCATGAGCCTTCGTCTCCTTTTTGATGGTCCAAGCCCTTGATTCCTCTTCACCGGCCGTAAAGAAGGTAATCAGCCCCAGCATTTCATGAGCGTTGGCAATGAGGCGTTGCAGACCTGACTCCTTGAGGCCCAATTCTTGGAAAAATTCGGCACGTTCCTGTTCGGAAAGCGTCGCCAACTCGGCTTCCAATTGACCGGCAAGGACGATGGCTTTGGTTTTTCTTTGTTGAGCGGCTTCAATAACAGGCACCACGAGGGGATCGTCCACACCCATGCCTTCCGCAACATTAGCCACAAAAAATACCGGTTTCGCCGATAACAGTTGGAAGTCATTCAGGAGGAGCTGCTCCTCAGGAGAAAACTTGTTCCCATAGAGCCATTGCCCTTCATTCAAATAGGCTTCCACCTTCATTAACAAATCGAGTTCTTTTTGAAGGGCACGCTCCCCCGTTTTTACCCGTTTTTGGATCCGGTCCCGACGCCGTTCTAAGGTCGTGAGATCGGCCAACATCAGTTCTGATTCAATCAGGCTAATATCCCGATGAGGGTCAATATCACCAGCCACGTGCATGATATTGGAATCCTGAAAACAGCGAACTAAGTGTAAAAGGGCATCGACTTCCCGAATCTCTGCCAAAAATTGATTGCCCAATCCTTCGCCGTGGCTGGCCCCCTGGACCAAACCGGCGATATCCCGAATTTCAAGGGTACTGGGCGTCACTTTTTTTGAAGCAAAAATTTCCGCCAATTTACTCAGGCGAGCATCTGGAATGGCCGAAACCCCCACCTGTGTTTCGACAGTGGAGAAGGGGTAGTTGGCGACGACCCCACCCGCCCCGACAAGGGCATTAAACACGGAGGTCTTCCCCACATTGGGAAGACCAATCAAACCACAACTAAGTCCCATAATCGTTTCGTTCTTAGGCTTCTGCTTGTCGGATGTTAAATCGATTCATTGCTTTTGGGGCACCCTCCACAATAAGAGACTCAAGGGCCTCAACGGCCCGGGCGAGAAGGGAACCCATCTGGTGGGATTCTTCAACGCTAAAAGGGGAAAGAACGTATTCGGCAGGATCTTGACCGGCAGGGGGACGACCAATCCCGACTTTTAAGCGACAAAACTGTTCGGTCTCCAGAGAAAAAATCAAAGAATGAATACCATTATGTCCCCCAGCGCCACCCTTTAATCGAATGCGAAGGGTGCCAAAGTCCAAATCCAAATCATCATGGACCACAACCAGGTTTTCAACCCCAATTGCAGACTCGGAGAGAAGATCTCGGACGAAGACCCCCGATTGGTTCATCCAGGAATGCGGGAGAGCAACAAGCAATGGGTGGGAGGCGAGATGCCCCGTCCCCTGGTGGGCCAATCTGGAATGATGGAGGGGAATCCTCCATCGGACGGCCGCCTGCAGGACAACCATTCTTCCAATATTATGTCGGGTGGCGGCATAGTCCTCACCAGGGTTTCCAAGGCCAATGATGAGCTGCAACAGTTACTTCTTTTCCTCTTTGGGCTTACTCTCCGTAGCCGCTGCTGGAGTCGGTTCTTCCGCTTTTGCCTTTTCGGCCGGGACGGCCGCCCCCTCCGGTTGCCCTTCCTCGGTGGTCCGGGTCAGCAAGGCTTCAAGTTTTGCTTCAGAGATCTTCGCCGTCACATGAGCCACCATAAGATTTCCATCATCCAAGACCTTCACACCTGATGGGATGGTCACATCTTGAACACGAATTCCCTGGCCAATTTGTAGTGACTCCGCATCGACTTCCACATGATCCGGGATCTGAGCGGGAAGACATTCAATATGCAGCTCTCGGAGCGGTTGATGCAAACTTCCCCCTTCTTTGACGCCGATTGGTGTAGCGCCGATAATGGTGACGGGCACCTTAACCCTCAAGGACTTATCCATTGAGACTTCAAACAGATCCACGTGAAGCACAGCACCGGTAATGGGATCGACTTGATGGGCTTGCAGAACAGCCACCCGCTCCTCTTGATGAGCGCCATCGGCAATGCGTACCGTCAATAAACCGGTGTGACCCGCTTGGGACAGGATAATATGCCTCGCAACTTTGGGATCCATTGATAATAAGAGCGATTGACCATTGCCATAGAGCACAGCAGGAATTTTGCCATCTCGTCGAAGTTGGCGAGCCACGCCTTTCCCTGCCTGCTCTCTTTTTTGAACCTCAATTTCGAATTTCATTCGTACCTCCTCCGATAATCAATCCCAAATTTCAGATCTCAAATCTCAGAAATCAGAATTCAGATTTTAATTAGACAAAAAGTGAAGTGACGGACTCCTCTCGGTGAATCCTTAGAATCGCTTCCCCTAGCAGGGACGCGACGGAAAGGACTCGAAGTTTGGGACACTGCTGCTCTTTTCCATCGAGAGGAATGGTATTCGTGACCACAACTTCCTTGAAAGAAGATCCTTGCAATCGTTCAAGAGCCGAGCCGGACAACACGGCATGGGTACATCCGGCCCATGTGCTCAAGGCTCCTTTATCGAGACAGGCCTGAGCTGTTTGCACAATGGTTCCAGCCGTATCGATCATATCATCCAGGATCAACGCATGCCTACCCTGGACATCCCCAATAATATTCATAATCTGGGCATTGTTAGGCCCTTCTCGGCGTTTGTCAATGATTGCCAAATTGGCATCTAAGCGCTTCGCAAACGCCCGGGCGCGCTCGACCCCACCAGCATCGGGCGAAACCACCACCAGATCGGAAAATTCCTCCTTCATGATATGATCCAGTAAGATTGGTGTGGCATACAGATGGTCCACCGGTATATTAAAAAATCCCTGTATAGGGCCGGCATGGAGGTCCATAGTCAATACTCGTTGAGCCCCGGCTGTGGTGATAAGATCCGCCATCAATTTCGCCGTAATCGGAACACGCGGCTGGTCCTTTCGATCTTGTCGTGCATAGGCATAATAGGGAATCACTGCCGTAATGCGAGAAGCTGAGGAACGTTTTACCGCATCAAGCATAATCAATAATTCCATAATTGAGGTATTGACCGGGTGGCAACATGATTGAATGAGGAACACATCGGCCCCTCGAACATTTTCCTCAATTCGGACACGGATTTCTCCATCGCTAAAAGTGGTCACCGTCGCCTGGCTCAGATCCCGACCAACATATTGGGCAATTTCTTTCGCCAAGGGGGGGTTGGAGTTACCAGCGAAAAGCTTAATATCTCTATTAATCATAAAGACACCGGGTCTCCTCAAAAACCCGATCAGTGAGGTTTTGCCCGATCACCAAGATTACCAAAGTAATTCGATCTTTGGAGAAATGTCAACCGGTCCAAAGCCCTGGGTAACCGTCAGGAAAGGGATAATGGTCGAGGGGTTGATATCCAATGGGAGGATGGCTCCGATTTGGCCACAATAACCCGACTACCTGAATCACAGGGCAACGCCATCTTTGCCTGAATCGCCGTCTTCTCATCCGGAAATATTCCAATCATCGTAGCCCCACTCCCAGATAAAAGCGCCGCTTGGGCTCCAACTGCCAACAAATCCGTTTTCAGCTTTGCCAACTTGGGAAAAGCGGGAAACAGAACCGATTCGAAATCATTCTCCATCAGCCCAACAAGCTCATTCCACGTCACCGACTGATGCCGTTGTATCGCCTCCAATGGCGGACTGATTGGGGAAACGGTTCCCCGAGCGGCCGATACGCGTTCATACGCCCCCTTCGTTTCGATGGGGAATCCCGGATTGACTAATACCATCCACCGATCCCCGGAAATCGACAATGGGAACACCACTTGCCCCCATTCACACACGAGAGCACAGGGTGCAGAGAAGAAAAATGCCACATCACTACCTAATTGTGATCCAAGCTTCGCCATATCATCCAACGACCAGCCAAGGTCA
>CP070743.1:1910003-1912580 GCA_020348185.1 Nitrospirota bacterium | reverse complement strand
TTCAATAGGGTTCCCAGTATGAGATTACTACTTGTAGAAGATGAACCAAAGGTCGCTTCCTTTATTCGCCGGGCGTTAGAAGAAGAAAGCTATGCTGTTGATGTTTGTGTCGATGGAACTACGGGACTCGATTGGGCGCAAGGGGTCAATTACGATTTGATCATCTTGGATTTGATGCTCCCTGGATTGCCTGGACTTCAACTCTTAAGGCAATTACGGGCTGCAGGTGTCAAAACGCCAGTCTTGATTCTCACTGCTCGCTCGGAAGTAGATCAAAGAGTGAAGGGTTTAGATGCCGGAGCAGATGATTATTTGACCAAGCCCTTTGCCATTGAAGAACTGATTGCCCGCGCGCGCGCCCTCTTCCGGCGTGCCAGCGGAACGCCCACTGGTACGCTTCAGGTGGATGACTTGGTGTTGAATCCTGTGACACGAGAAGTGACTCGTGCTGGTCAGCGTATAGAATTAACCGCAAAGGAATACGCCTTATTGGAATATCTCATGCGGAACGCTGGTCGGGTATTGACACGTCCGATGATTACCGAACATGTGTGGGATCTTGATTTCGATACCTTCACCAATGTGATTGATGTGTATATCAGTTATTTGCGGAATAAAATTGATCGGGGACGAGAGAACAGCTTGATCCAGACGGTGCGGGGCAGTGGGTATATGATAAGAGCGGATTCGTGAAGAACGCCAGCATTCGGATACGGTTGACTCTTTGGTATGGGGTGGCCTTAGGTTTGATTCTGGTCATTTTTGCGGGGGTCATCTATGTGGTGATGTCCAAGGCCATGCAAGATGAAGTTGATGCCTCCCTGGAAGAAGCGGCGGCGGTGGCGGTCCGGACATTGGGAGAACATCGCTTTGGGCCGTTTCTCATTTTCGAAGATTTGTCGCAAGACTTTCCTGAGTTGGCTTTATTGGATAAATTTTTTCAAATCTTTGGGCCAGCCGGCCAAGTCACGATTCAGTCGGCGAATATTCAAAGCCGAGAAATTCCCTTGAGTCAAACCGCCTTTCAAGCTTCTTTAAACGGACAAGCGACCTTTGAATCGGTACGGTTTGATCAAGGTGTTCCCTTCCGGCTGTTGTCCGTTCCCATTAGACATGGCGAGCGACTTGTGAATATTTTGCGGGTGGGAACTTCGTTGCAACCAACCGTTGATATGTTGGACCGACTGTTGCTTGCTCTGTTAATCGCTTCTCCCCTTGCGGTGATTGTGTCATTACTTGGGGGATGGTTTCTGGCTGGGCGGGCTCTTCGACCTGTTGATTCCATTACGCACGCAGCTCAGCGAATCGCCGCGGGTGATTTAACGCAACGAATCACAGCCCCCCGGTCTACCGATGAAATTGGAAGGTTAGCGTCAACGTTCAATGATATGATCGCGCGATTAGAAGTCTCATTTCGTCAGATTCGACTATTTAGTGCCGATGCCTCCCATGAGTTACGGACTCCTCTCACCATCACGAAGGGAGAGACCGAGTTGGCTCTTCGTCGTCCTCGTGGTGCGGAAGACTATCGAAAGGTGTTGGAAAGCAATTTGGAGGAAATTGACCGGATGAGTCGTATTGTGGACGAACTCCTGTTCCTGTCCAGAGCCGATCTCGGAGAAATTAAATTGAAGCAAGTCCCGATTCAACTTGATGACCTGTTGCGAGATGTGCAGCAACAGGCATTAGTCCTGGGGAAAGATCGACAAGTCGAGACCGTCGTGAAGGAGATTTCGCCCATGATGGTCAGCGGTGACGAATTGCGTTTGAGGGAACTGTTCTTAAATTTGATAGACAATGCCATTAAGTATTCTCATCCGGGCGATACCGTAGAAATGTCTCTCGTTCCTAACGGTGAAAAGGGAGAATTTATAGTCAAAGATCAAGGGATAGGGATTTCGTTAGAAGACCAGCCGAGAATTTTCGATCGATTTTATCGAACCGATTCAGCTCGAAGTCATTCAACCAAAGGGACAGGATTGGGCCTCTCAATCTGCAAATGGATAGTCGAAACGCATAAGGGAGCGATTCGCGTCCAAAGTATGCCAAACCAGGGATCCTCCTTCACGGTTTTATTACCACTCTCTCCATCCATTCCATAAGTTCCTGAATCTGTGGAACTTTTCCTCTATTAGTAAATTTTAATCTGTTCTTAATTTGACTCTCATGTCTGAGTGTTAAGTGTAGAACTATTAAAATCACTAATCCCAAAAGGAGGATCTTATGGAACAGGTGATTCATCAAATCCGCTCATTCTGGGCAAAAGCCACAGTTCGAAAAAATTATAAAACGGTTGGTGTTGCTGGGTGCCTCCTGTTGGTGGGGTGGATGAGTGGGACTTTACTCGCTGGTGTTGTGAGTCAACCATCTGATCTCAATGCGGCAATTTCAACGGGTGACTCCATCTCGTCAGCGGCAACCCTGGACGGAAATCAAAATCGAGGATTTTCGGCTGTCGCGAAGTTAGTCAGACCAGCGGTCGTCCATATTACGGTGGTCGACGAGCGACCTGATGATATGACCGACCATCCGTTTGGGTCGCCGCGAGAATTTTCTCAATCGCCTTTTTCTCCAGAC
>CP070743.1:1907583-1909903 GCA_020348185.1 Nitrospirota bacterium | reverse complement strand
AGGAGACAAGGACTGGCGATACCTTGTGTGACGAAAGGGAGCATGTTTTGCTCGAAGTGATTAAGTTCCCTGAGCCTGTTATTTCCTTGGCTGTTGAACCCAAGACCAAGCAAGACCTGGAAAAACTCGGATACTCTCTCGGTAAGCTCGCTCAAGAAGACCCTTCCTTTCATGTGAAGACTGATGAAGAAACAGGGCAGACTCTCATTTCTGGAATGGGGGAGTTGCATCTGGAAATCATTGTGGATCGTCTTCTTCGTGAGTTTAAAGTGCAAGCGAATGTTGGAAAGCCTGAGGTCGCGTATCGAGAAACCATACGCGGTCGTGCTGAAGCAGAAGGAAAGTATATCAAGCAAACAGGTGGTCGAGGTCAATATGGTCATGTCTTTTTACGGGTTGAGCCGGGAGAGCCTGGTGTGGGTCTGGATTTCGTCAATAAAATTGTTGGGGGGGTCGTCCCTAAAGAGTTTATCACCCCAGTAGAAAAGGGTGTAAAGGAAAGACTTGAATCCGGGATCTTAGCTGGATATCCCATGCGTGATATCCGGGTTACCCTTTTTGATGGTTCCTACCATGAAGTTGATTCCAGTGAAATGGCATTTAAAATTGCAGGCTCCATGGCATTTGAAAGCGCTTGCCAAAAAGCTGATCCAGTGATTTTGGAGCCCATCATGAAGGTTGAGGTGCTTGTTCCCCAAGAGTTTATGGGAGATGTGATCGGTGATCTCAATGGGCGGCGAGGAAAAGTCCATGGAATTAGGGCTCGTGCTAAGTCTCAAGCCCTTGATGCCGCAGTGCCGCTTAGTGAGATGTTTGGGTATGCGACGGATTTGCGGTCAAAGACGCAAGGGCGAGCGACCTATAGTATGGAATTTGAGCAATACGAAATTGTGCCCAAACAGTTGGCACAGCAAATAATTAAGAAGCAGCGGGGAGAGTAGATTTGGGCTTTGAAGAATTCTTTCCGGAGACCCAAGAAATCAAAAAGATAGTAGTGGTCATGCAGTTAGTTAAGTAATCAGGATAGTTGACAAGGAGGCGGGGATGGCGAAGGCGAAATTTGAGCGGAAGAAGCCGCATTTAAACGTGGGGACGATCGGGCATGTGGACCATGGGAAAACGACGCTCACCTCAGCGCTCACAAAAGTGATGGGGGAGAAGGGGATGGCGAAGTTTGTCCCCTATGACGAAGTGGCCAAGGCGAGTGAATCCCAAGGGCGGCGGGATCCCACGAAGATTTTGACGATCGCCATCTCGCATGTGGAATATGAGACGGACAACCGCCATTATGCGCATGTAGACTGCCCGGGGCATGCGGACTATGTGAAGAACATGATTACGGGGGCGGCCCAGATGGATGGGGCGATTCTGGTGGTGTCGGCGGCGGATGGCCCGATGCCGCAGACGCGCGAGCATATTCTGTTGGCCCGGCAGGTGGGGGTGCCCTACATTGTGGTCTTCTTGAATAAAGCGGACAAAGTGGAGGACACGGAGCTGTTGGAGTTAGTGGAGCTGGAAGTGCGGGAGTTGTTGAGTAAATATGGGTTTCCGGGGGATACGATTCCGATCGTGACGGGTTCGGCGATGAAAGCGATCGAAGGGGATCAAAGTGAGATCGGGGTGCCGGCGATTCTGAAGTTATTGGAAGAGGTGGACAACTATGTGCCGACGCCGGAGCGGGCCATTGACAAGCCGTTTCTGATGCCGATTGAAGATGTGTTTACGATCAGTGGGCGGGGGACGGTGGTGACGGGCCGGGTGGAGCGGGGTCAGGTGAAAGTGGGGGATGAGATCGAGATTGTGGGGTTGCGAGACACCCAAACCACGGTGGTGACAGGGGTAGAAATGTTCCGGAAGGTGTTGGATGAAGGGCAGGCGGGCGATAATATTGGGGCGCTCCTGCGCGGGACCAAGAAGGAAGAGGTGGAGCGGGGGATGGTGCTGGCGAAGCCGAAGTCGATTACGCCGCACACGAAATTCAAGGCCGAGGTGTATGTGTTGACGAAGGAGGAAGGGGGTCGACACACGCCGTTTTTCAATGGGTATCGGCCGCAGTTTTACTTTCGGACGACGGATGTGACGGGCATCGTGCAGTTGGATGCGGGGGTGGAGATGGTGATGCCCGGGGATAATGTGACCTTTAATGGGGAACTGATCGCCCCGATCGCGATGGAGCAGGGGTTACGGTTTGCGGTGCGCGAGGGCGGCCGCACGGTGGGCGCCGGCGTCGTCACCGAAATCGTAGCTTAAACTAATCAATTCCAAATCTCAGACCTCAGAGTCTGACATTTGAGATTTGGAATTTGAGATTATTCTTATA
>CP070743.1:1898148-1907483 GCA_020348185.1 Nitrospirota bacterium | reverse complement strand
GCATGGCTTCTGTTGTTCCTTCGGTTCCGCGCAATCTTCCTTCCCCCGGAAGAATAAATTGGGTTCGGACCTCACTAGGGGCCTCTGGATACTGGGAGCCCCCGCCAGCGGTCCGTTGAGGTGTCTGGAGGGCTTGAAACGGAAGAATCACCAGCTTCCTGATCGTGTAGGGGTCAAAACCAGGTGCAGATTGGGTGTTCACCTTGGGAGGCACACAGGCCATCACCAGCAGACTGACCGTCATCAGACTTGCAGAAAAACAACAACGACCCCATTGGCCCGCGAGAGCATTAGTAGAGTTACGAAAATGACTCACTGCCAGTTTCCGAAGTTGTAAAAGAGCTGTAATCCCACTTGTTGACTTTTTTCAGGATGAAACTGGGAAGCGAAGATATTGTCTTTCCATATACTAGAAACAAAGGGCATCCCATATTCCGTGACGGTACAGGTCACGGCAGGATCGTCAGGCTGCACATAAAAAGAATGGACAAAATACCAATGGCTCCCTGAGTCAATTCCGTCAAGGAGTGGAGCCTGTTGACGAATGGAAATCGTGTTCCATCCCATATGCGGAACCTTCAAGTTCGTTTCGGACTCCGGAAACGAAGGAAATCGTCGGATTTTCCCTTGAAGGATATTGAGGCCCTCATGGGTCCCAAACTCTTCACTTTCTGTGAATAGCAATTGCAAGCCTAAGCAAATACCGAGAAACGGCTTCCCCTCGGAAACCGCCCGTCGAATGGGTTCGACTAAATGATACCGCGTCAGATTGTCCATGCAATCACCGAACGCGCCTACTCCTGGTAAAACCACACGGGTGGCCCTGTCAATGTCATCCGCATTCCGAGTCACCACGGCCCGGTGCCCCACTCGTTCAAAGGCTTTTTGGACACTGCGGAGGTTGCCCATTCCATAATCGATAATCGCAATCACCGCTTTTCCCCTTGTTGGGTCATTCGCCCACTCATTCTTTCCATCCTTCAAAGGGATCCCTTCGTTGATAAGACTCCGGAAATTCGTTGATCGAGACGGGTGGCTTGCTCCAAGGCTTTGGCTAACCCTTTAAATATTGACTCTAGGATATGGTGAGGATTTCGTCCGTACAAAAGATTAATGTGGAGGTTCAACCCGGCATGGTTCACAAAGGCTTGGAAAAAATCTTCAAATAGCCCAAGATCAAACGATTTGATCATTCGGGAAGGAAGATCTACATGATAGACCAAATACGGCCGGCCACTGAGATCCACGGTGACCTGAGTTAATGTTTCATCTAAAGGAACACTCGCCCAGCCAAACCGAGCCACTCCTTGTTTTCCTTCCAGCGCATTCGCCAGTGCGACTCCGAGCACAATACCAATATCCTCAACCGTATGGTGATCATCGATATCGGTATCACCCTTGGCGTCCACGGTTAAATCAAAAAAGCCATGTTTGGCCAGAAGAATAAGCATGTGATCGACAAAGGGAATGGTCGTGTGTATCTCGCTCTGACCATTTCCATCCAACTTCCACGTCGCGTGAATGGAAGTTTCCGAGGTCACTCGTTCAACGGTCGCTACTCGATGTTCTTTTGAAATTTTCATTTCCACCGGCTCTCCATTGATTTACCATGGGCATCCAAGCCCTCCATTTCAGAGAAACGCATGACGTAATCTTTCACCGACCAAAGATCCTCTTTGGAATACGACACAATGTTGCTCTTTTTGACATAATCATCCAATGATAACGTTGAGAAAAACCGAGCCGTTCCACCCGTTGGCAGCACATGGTTCGGACCAGCGACATAATCAGCCACAGCGGGAGGGGTATATCGACCCAAAAATATGGCTCCGGCATGCCGCAAACGATGAACAAATTCGATGGCCCGTTCGAGGTTCACGGCGACATGCTCTGGGGCAATCTGGTTTGAAAGCTCAAATGCCTCATCGAGACTTGGGACCACAAACGCCACGGCATACCGCTTGATGGATTTGGTGGCAATTCGTTGACGGCCTAATTGCAGCAGCTGGCGCTTGATTTCATTGACCACGTTTTGGGCCAGCTGATGGGACGTCGTCACAAGATAGACCCTCGCCTCCTCATCATGTTCAGCTTCACACAGCAAATCAGCAGCAACCTGAGACGGCGGACTCGTCTCATCGGCAATGACCAGCAACTCGCTGGGACCTGCGACCATATCAATATCCACCTGCCCATAGACCAGGCGTTTAGCTGTCGCGACATACAAATTCCCGGGTCCCACAATCTTATCAACACGTGGGATGGCTTTTGTTCCAAAGGCCAGCGCGGCCACTCCATGCACTCCACCAATCCGATAGATTTCATCGACACCGGCAATTTCTGCAGCCACCAAAAGATACGGATTCACTTGACCTGTTGAAGTGGGAGTACACATGACTACCCGTTTCACCCCGGCGACCTTGGCAGGAATCGCATTCATCAACACCGACGAGGGATAGAGCGCTTTCCCTCCAGGAACATAGACTCCCACCGCATCGAGCGGTGTGACCATTTGCCCCAATCGGGAATTGCGATCTTGATACATCCAGGTGGAGGTTCGTTGCCGATCATGAAATGACCGGATTCGATCGCCGGCAAATCGTAAGGCATCGCCTTCTTCCTTTCGAATGTGTGCATGCGCTGTTTTGATCTCGTCAGGTGTCACCCGAAATTGCTGGGGTTTGAGACGAATGCGATCGAATTTCAAGGCATACCGGGCCACAGCAGCATCCCCACCTTTTTCGACAGTTCGAAGGATGCCTTTCACGCTTTTTTCAACCTGTGCACTCTGAAGAGAGGATCGATTCCGCACCTTTCGGAGCACTTGGGTAAAGTTCCGATCCTGTGATGACACAATTTTCATCGTTCCCTCTCTCGCACCGTATCCTGAGGCCGGTTAGATTTCAGACGCTGAATCAATTCGGTGATCACTCGATGCTTCATTTTCAAACTCGCCCGATTGACGATCAGTCGAGCAGACGACCATGCAATAATTTCCGTTTCTACCAGATTGTGGGCCTTGAGCGTGCGCCCCGTTGACACAAGATCGACGATACGCTCAGCCAGTCCAACCAGCGGAGCTAACTCAATGGACCCATACAATTTGATGATTTCCACCGGGATGCCTTGTTGATTGAAATACCGCTCAGTCATGTTGGGATACTTGGTGGCGACACGAATTTTGGACGACAACCGACGAGGAAAGCGTTTCCCTTTTGGCATCGCGACGACCAGTTTACAGATTCCGATTCGTAAGTCGACCGGTTCATAGACATTCGGATTTTGTTCTAACAACAAATCTTTCCCCACCACTCCAACATCGGCGGCCCCATACTCGACATAGGTCGGGACATCGCTGGGCCGCACGATAAGGAGAGTTTGACCGTGTTCGGGACACTCCAGAACCAGACGACGGCTTTGACTATCAATCGTATGCGTGCCATACCCGGCTCGTTGCAACAAGTCCAACGTCGGACCCATCAACGTACCTTTGGACAAGGCCATCGTGATCGTCTCGCTCATACCGAACCCGCCACCCGTTGGACCGCCCCTCCCAAGGCTTGCAGTTTTTCTTCCAATCGTTCATACCCCCTATCCAGGTGGTAGACTCTTGAAACTGAGGTTTGGCCTTCGGCAGCCAATCCCGCTAACACTAACCCAGCGCTCGCACGAAGATCAGAGGCCATTACCGGTGCGCCGGTCAACTTCGGCACCCCCTTTATCACCGCATGTGGGCCATCAACCTCAATAGAGGCCCCCATTCGCTGTAACTCTGGGACATGCAGAAATCGGCTCTCAAAGATGGTCTCTGAAATCACACTGATTCCATCCGCAACCGACATCAAGGCCATCATTTGGGCTTGCAAATCTGTCGGGAATCCCGGGTAGACCATCGTCCTGACTTCCAGGGGTTTCAGACGATCGGGACCGCACAGCCTCACCGCCTTCTCTTTTTCTTCTATCGTCGATCCCGCTTCTTGCAGTTTATTGAGCACGGTCCGCAAATGACCCGGAATGCATCGATCAACACACACATCCCCCCCGGTAATGGCGGCGGCCATCAAATAGGTCCCCGCTTCGACTCGATCGGGCATGACCGTATGGGCGGCCCCATGCAGTTCTTTCACCCCTTCAATGACTATCACATCCGTTCCGGCTCCCGTGATCTTCCCACCACGATTGATGAGAAACATGGCTAAATCGACAATTTCCGGCTCTTTGGCCGCATTGTGAATGGTCGTGGTCCCTTCTGCCAAACACCCTGCCATCATCAGGTTTTCTGTTCCCGTGACGGTTGGGAGATCTAAGGTAATTTGATTGCCTTTCAAACGAGAGGCCTGTGCCCTGATATACCCATGTTCAAGTTGGATATCCGCACCCAATGCCATTAACCCTTTTAAATGCAGGTTGACGGAGCGGGTTCCTATGGCACACCCACCAGGCAGTGACACCGTAGCTTTCCCGAACCTCGCCAAGAGTGGTCCTAACACCAGCACCGAGGCCCGCATGGTTTTGACGAGCTCATAGGGGGCCTCCGTGGACGTCGCCTCGGAGGCATTCAGGAGCACCGACTCCTTTTCTACGTGGTTCCTCACTCCGAGTAGGCCGAGGAGTTTGATCATGGTCGTGACATCCCGAACATGAGGAAGATTCGAGAGCACGCAATCTCCTCCACCTAACAATGTCGACGCGAGAATTGGCAGCGCGGCGTTTTTGGCCCCGGCGATGGTCACCTTTCCCTTCAATGGGAATCCTCCAGAAATGACAATACGATCCAATGTTGCAACCGAACAGTGTTTATGTTTTCAGCTTTAAGCAGATCGCCCGTTCGATTCCTAAAGCATCACGTCGAATCTCCTGCACATGATATGTCCCCAGAGCCCTCACTTCTTGACAAAGCTTCGGCGCCTGCCCGACCCCGACTTCAAGGACGACGACCCCTTGGGGCATTAAGAAAGACTTTGCTTGTGAAAGTAAGTGACGATGAGGAACCAGTCCGTCTGATCCCCCGTCTAATGCCAGCCTAGGTTCAAACTGCCGAACTTCCCTCGGAAGTTGATTCCATTCTTCTTGCCCAATATACGGAAGATTTGCGACGATTCCCGCCACTTTACCTGCTAACATCCGGGATAACAAGGGGGATAATAAGTCACCAACATAAAATTCCATCCGTTGGACTACCTGGTGACGAATCGCATTACACTTGGCCGTCTGAACCGCAAACAGAGACCGATCAGTCACCAAAATTTTCGCCCCTGGGAGCTCTCTCCCTAACGCCACGGCCAGGCATCCGGTTCCCGTTCCGACATCGACGAGCCATGGATTTGACAATTCGTTAACATAAGGGATCACCGTGTGAATCAGGAGCTCCGAGTCCGGCCTCGGTATGAGAACCCCGCGGGGAACCATGAATTCCAACCCCCAAAATTCCTGGGTCCCCAGGAGGTATTGAATCGGTTCACCCGCGGCTCGGCGTTCAAGAAGCTTCCGAGCCTGCTTTTGGTCGGCCTCCGAAACAATCTGATCTGGGGATACATGGACCATTTTCCGAGTAAGCCCGATGGTATGCTCCAGAATCCACATCGCCTCATTGACAGCATTGGACACACCCGCAGACCTCAGCTGCGTTACAGCCTCCCGAAATATTTGAGCACAAGTAATGGGGGCAGACATGTTCAATTAGTTAGCCCTTCGATTATCCCTAAGCCATAAAATAAGGCGGTACCGGCTTGCCGTTTCGGGTTTTAAATATGAAGACCCTTTTTTCGTGAAACGTGAAACTTTTTCAGCCTTATTATTCAATATTACCATCAGTGGGCTTTTCTCGAAGAAAAGCCCACTAACCTCTCATACACACTATTGGTGTCAGGGGAAGACCGAAGAGGGCCTGAAGGATTATTGGACTTTCAATGCGGCAATGAGCTCATCCAGATTCCCTTCTAATACTCGGTCTAATTTGTGAAGGGTGAGCCCAATTCGATGGTCGGTCACACGATTTTGTGGAAAATTATAGGTTCGGATCTTTTCAGCCCGATCACCCGTTCCAACCTGCGAACGCCGACTCTGAGCAATAGAGGCATCCTGTTTCTCTTGCTCGGCCTCGACAATTCTCGTGCGAAGGGTTCTCATGGCTTTATTTCGATTCTTCAGTTGAGATCGTTCATCCTGGCAGGTGACCACCACGCCGGTGGGGATATGGGTAATTCGAACGGCCGAATAGGTTGTATTGACACTTTGCCCCCCAGCTCCCGAGGAACAAAACGTATCAATGCGAAGATCTTTTGGATCAATGTGGACATCCACTTCCTCGACCTCAGGCATAACGGCGACGGTCACGGTCGAGGTGTGGATACGCCCGTTGGCTTCAGTTGTTGGGACTCGTTGAACCCGGTGCACGCCACTCTCATGCTTGAAGAACCCAAAGGCACCTTTTCCTTCTACAAGAAAGACGACTTCTTTGTAGCCGCCAAGGCCAGCTTCATGCGCATCGACCAATTCCGCCTGTAAGCCTTTGGCTTCAGCAAATTTGACATACATGCGAAACAGGTCCCCGGCAAACAGGGCCGCTTCGTGACCGCCTGCCCCAGCACGGATTTCGATGAAGGTGTTTTTCGTATCACCCGTGTCCTGCGGGTGCATGAGGTCGAGAGCGGTTCTCTCGAGATCTTCTTGGCGAACTCGAAGGGATTGGAGTTCTTCTTCGGCTAAACTGCGGAGTTCGGGATCAAGACTGACATCTTGAAGCATTCGTTCCGTTCCGGTGATTTCTTCAAGAAGTTCGCGGTAGGAAAAAAACAGACGAGCGGGTTCTTCGATCTCTGCCCGTTCTTTATTCAGCGAAACAAGACGAGAAGGTTGACTCAGAACAGCAGGATCAGCCAATTGATGACTGATGGTCTCGAATCGATTGGCAACCGCTTCCCATTTTGCCAGCAATCCTGATTCTTGCGTTGCGGTATTGTCTTGTTCTGCCATCATGGCCGCCTGTCATCCTGCATAAAGGCGCCGGCACCTGTCCATCAAGGAAAGACAAATCTCCAAACCCGTTACACTTTGGCTTTGGCCTGTGCCGTTTTTGCATATTTTTTCTTGAATCGTTCTACGCGACCTTCGGCATCAACAATCTTTTGGGTACCCGTAAAGAAAGGATGACAGCTCGAACAAATATCGACCTTCATATCACCGACTGTCGTCCGGGTCTCAAATTTCATACCACACGCGCAACTAATGGTCGCGGGTTCATAAGTAGGATGAATACCTGCTTTCATAGTTCCCTCCACATCTCCAGGATCAAAGCTTTATCAAGTTGAAAGAATGGACGGTAGATAAGTCTAATTTTTCAAGAAGTCAATGTGGGAAAAAGATCCAAAACTTCTAAAGAGGGAAACGTTTCATTCGATGACCCCTTCGACTTTTCGACCTTTTTGACTCTTTGACCTCTTCCCTATTATCGATTCATCGACTGTAAAAATTCTTGGTTATTCTTGGTACCACCGATTTTATCCATCAGAAATTCCATCGCTTCCATGGTGCCCAATGGACTCAACACTTTCCTGAGGATCCACATTTTGTTCAAACGATCACGATCGACTAAGAGCTCCTCTTTTCTGGTTCCGGATTGACTGATATCAAGAGCCGGGAAGAGCCGTTTATCGGCCAAACGACGATCAAGATGGGCCTCCATGTTTCCGGTCCCTTTAAACTCTTCAAAGATCACGTCATCCATTCGACTTCCGGTGTCGACAAGGGCCGTGGCCAGAATCGTCAGACTTCCCCCATTCTCAATGTTACGGGCTGCCCCAAAAAATCGTTTCGGCCGTTGGAGCGCATTGGAATCCAACCCGCCGGAAAGCACTTTTCCACTGGGGGGAGCTATGGTGTTATAGGCTCGGGCCAATCGGGTAACGCTATCTAACAAGATTACCACGTCCCGTTTATGTTCAACCAGTCGCTTGGCTTTTTCCATCACGATTTCAGCAATTTGAGCATGTCTTTGAGCAGGCTCATCAAAGGTCGAACTAATGACTTCAGCCGCTTTCACTTGCCGTTGCCAATCTGTGACTTCTTCGGGTCGTTCGTCAATTAACAAAACAATCAAGACGATATCAGGATGATTGCTCAGAATGGCCCGCGCTACCGCCTGAAGAAGCATGGTTTTCCCTGTTCTGGGTGCGGCCACAATCAATCCCCTTTGGCCCATTCCAATAGGGGTAATCAGTTCCATCACCCTTGTGCAATATTCCTCGGAATCAAATTCGAGTTCAATTCGCTTTTCAGGGTAGAGGGGCGTGAGGTTATCAAACAGAATTTTGTCGCGTTGAACTTCTGGATCATCATAATTAATCTTTTCAACTTTCAGAAGTGCAAAATACCGCTCCCCTTCTTTGGGAGGCCGAATTTGTCCTGAGATAATATCCCCGGTTCGAAGGTTAAACCGCCGAATTTGAGAAGGCGAGATATAAATATCATCTGGCCCGGGTAAATAGTTGGAATCAGGCGCCCGAAGGAACCCAAACCCATCTGACAACGTTTCCAAAACGCCTTCGCCAAATATGACACCATTTTTTTCCGTTTGTCCCTGCAGAATAGAGAAGATTAACTCTTGCTTTCGTAAATTTGGGGCACCATCAATTTTAAGATCCCGGGCGATTTCATTCAGTTCACCAATTGATTTCTGCTTTAATTCAGCAAGATGCATAATGTTCTCCATTCATGATCAAATGTCCTTTCAATTCAAAACCAACGCTGTTGCCGGAGGCCACTAGGTTCACCTCATGTTGCGCTTGCCACGGCTGTGAAGGTCGAAAAGGGATCAAACGGCATAAAACCAGGTGGTTGCCCTGTATGACGTATGGTTTGGGTCGTGTCGGAAGATTATTCAGAGATACTGAGGAACCGCAGTGTGAGTTACTGATTAGGATTCGTTTTTTGGTTTAAAGATCTGATTTAGCTTGGGTGGATCCGGGAAGCCACGCAGGCAGAATTGAAATCCGATGTTTTTCGGAAGGTCTATCTACTTAGATATCTTAATAACAAGTACATTGTCAATAGTTTTTATTGCGAAAAGACCAAATGACTAAGAAGTAGCTTAGTCAATGAATTGAATTAGGTCAAGTGTCACGGGTTTCTGAAAGGCCTCTCCATCGTGATTGCACCCCAAAGCAGGTTATGCTAAATGATAAAAGTCAGTGTTCCCCCGTATTTTTAGCCTTTTAAGACAGTTGACCCCAGAAAATGTTCAAAGTTTTCGTTCGAACGTTACCTCTTCCAGGATCAGTATTATGATTATGGACTTTTTACATTGAATCCCAGATTTCGGACTTTGAACCTTTCCC
>CP070743.1:1891810-1898048 GCA_020348185.1 Nitrospirota bacterium | reverse complement strand
AATATTTGGCGGGATTGGAAGCTCATATCGATCGCGACCCCATACGAAACAGCGGCCTTCGGGTGGTCATGGATCCCTTGTATGGAACGGCCCGTGATTATCTCGATCAATTCCTTCGCGAGGCTGGAGCCAAACTGGCGGTCCTTCACCATTGGAGAGATCCATACTTTGGCGGCTTGCGACCTGAACCGACCCCTGAAACCCTTGCAGATCTTCAAGCGACCGTCAAAAGTAAAGAAGCGCACTTGGGCTTGGCCACGGACGGAGACGCTGACCGGTTTGGGGTCATCGATCAGGATGGCACGATCATTGACCCAAACTATATCCTGGCACTCTTGTTGGATTATCTGGTACAGAGCAGGAAATGGACTGGTGGGGTGGCCCGATCCGTTGCGACCACGCACCTTATTGATGCGGTCGCGAACTTCCATGGGTTAACCGTGCATGAAACCCCGGTGGGATTTAAATATATTGGAGAATTGTTGGCAAAAGGCGAAGCCGTCCTCGGTGGGGAAGAGAGTGCGGGCATGTCCATTACCGGTCATGTCCCTGAAAAAGATGGGATTCTGGCCTGTGCGTTGGTCACCGAAATGGTGGCGAGCACTGGGAAAACCGTACGCGTATTACTCGAAGAGCTTTTTCAGAAGGTAGGTCCGATTTACACAAAACGAGAGGATGTGACGGTCCATGAAAAGATGAGGGAACGTCTGGATGCCATTCTCGCCAAGCCCCCAGATTCATTCGGTGGATCACAAGTCGTTCAGGTGAACCAATTGGATGGATGCAAAATCCTGATGGATGATGGGAGCTGGTTCTTGCTCAGACCCTCCGGTACCGAACCCATCGTTCGCTGTTATGGTGAAGCCAAAACGCCTGAGCGGCTGACAGAGATTATGAAGGCCGGCCGTGCGCTTTTAATAGGATAAAATCCCCCTTTAGTTATTCCAAAAGACCGATTAATTATTCTCCTGCATCAGTTCCAAGGCGACTCTATATCGTTGCCATCTCCCCTGTCATTCTATCCCTGTGGTGATGATGGCATCACAGGCTCCACTGGGATTTCCTTAGAAGCACGTTTTTCTTGCATTTTTCGTAGCTCAGTTTCAACGGCGTGAAATGCCGCCCGAATGGCTTCTTCAAAGGTTTTTGCTCCCTTTCTAGCGGTAAGGGTATGCCGGCGTGGAACAGTGATGACCACGAGGGCTTCTGCAATATCGCTTCCTTTTTTATGGTGGGCGTTCTTGGTGAGGGTCACTCGAGCGTGAGTCAGGTGAAGGGAATCGTTTTCTAATGCGGAAACTCGTTTTTCAATCTCTTCTTTCCATCGGGGAGTCATTCCCACATTGCGACTTTCGATTTTCAAATCCATTTTGCCTCCTTATTAGTTGACGAACTCCTACTAGGAAGTGCTGAAAATTAAATGTCAAAAAGTCGAAAAGGTCTGATATATCAAAGAGTCGAAGGAGTCAAAAAGTCAAAAGAGTCAAAGAGGTCAGAAGATTGCAGGTTTTCTTGATTCAAAAGAGCACTCGACTATTTGACCCTTTGTCTCTGAAACCCTCCCTACGTCAAAACACGTCATTTGCCTGTATTGTAATAAACAAGCGGCCGCCAAGACTATATGTCAATAATAGTTTACCAAATGCCATGGCCAAGAAAAATGCTAAGATGAATAAAGTACGATTTCAGCATGAAAAGGAGTCACGGTATGTCAATCAATAGGAGAGATGTATTGAAGGTCGGCCTCGCCGTCGGATTGGGAATGATTGCGAAAACCTCTGGCCTGCTTCCGGCCTTGGCCAAGGAATCCCAAAGCCGATTTGAAATTATCAAGACAGAGGACGAATGGCGGTCTATTCTGACCCCTATACAATACCGGGTGTTGCGTCAGGAAGCGACTGAACCCCCCTTCCACAATATCTACCACAATTACAAGGGCAAGGGGCGGTACCATTGCGCTGGATGCGACCTCCCGTTGTTTTCTTCTGAAGCCAAGTATGACAGCCAAACGGGTTGGCCAAGTTTTTGGCAGCCGATTTCGGATTCTGCCGTTGGCACGAAGACCGATTGGAAGCTGGTCTACTCCAGAACCGAAGTTCATTGTGCCCGGTGTGGGGGACATCTTGGCCATATCTTCAAAGACGGTCCCGAACCAACCGGTCTCCGCTACTGCATCAATTCGGCGGCGTTGAAATTTATCCCGGCGTAATAAGAACAGTCGAAAGGGTCAAAAAGGTCGAAGAGGTCAAAGAAAAGATTACGTGCGATTTCTAATCGAGATCTTCTGACTTATTTAACCCCTTCCACCCTTTCGACCTTTTTCCCTCTTCGACTATTGCCTACTGTGCTTGACGTTGGAAGTGCTGGCGTATGAGCGATTCCACGGCAGGAAAATGCCGGTCGGGAAGATTTCGCAATCGCCTGCGGGAGTCTGCGATTGCATCATCAACGGAATGATACTGTTTGGTCGAAGACATGAGGTTGTTATAGTACTCTCGTAGTCGTACTTCGACGACTTTTACCAATGAGGCCTTCCCGGCCAGAGTTTCTGCCGCGGCTGCAATGTTCTCTTGATGGTCCACTAAGGCCTGAAATCCCATTCCCTTCAACCGTTGCGTCACGGTTCCTCGATCCCAATTCAGGGCCTTAGCTGTGGCTTGCATGTCAAATTTGTGATGACGGAGGCAGGAAAGAATATAGGAATCTTCACGGGACCCAATTTCCTCATTCCCGCCCGTTGAGAAATCTGAGACCTCTGTGGCGGTCCCTGAAGACTCCGTAGGTTGGGGCTGGCTTAAACGAAGGTCTTCTTCATTTAGAACGGGTCCGTCGGTCAAGGCCACGGCTTGGATGAGAGTCTGGCGGAGTTCTCGAATATTGCCCGGCCAGTCATAGGATTGGATAGCCTGCAAGGCCGCCTGGGTGAAATGTAAAGGTTGCTGGGGGTGCCCCTGAGACAGCTCCCTGAGAAAATGATGGGCGAGTAAGTCCACCTCTTCCCCTCCTCGTTCCCGAAGCGGAGGCAGTCTTAGCACAATGCTTCGCAAGCGATAATACAAATCCTCCCGATAGCGCCCTTCACTGACTTCTTGAATGAGATCGAGATTGGTGGCCGTGACAATCCTGACATCAACGTGGGTAGGACTGGACTGTCCGACTCGGTAGAAAGAGCCTTCCTCCAGCACCCGGAGCAACTTGGCTTGTAAGCTGAGAGGGAGTTCGCCAATTTCATCCAAGAACAAGGTTCCGCCATCAGCGGTTTCGAGAAACCCTCGGCGGGCAAGGGCTCCGGTATAGGCCCCTTTCACACTTCCGAACAATTCACTTTCAAATAACTCCGGACGAATGGCAGCAATGTTGATTGAGATAAAGGGTCCTCTAGACCGTTGGCTCAGATGATGAGTCGCCTGGGCAAACAATTCTTTTCCGGTTCCGGTTTCCCCGAGCAACAATATTGGATTATTGGTGTGGGCTGCTTTCTTCAGATCCTGAAAGACTTTCAATACATTCGATGAACGAGTGAAAATACCCAGCGATTCGCATTCTTGACGGAGTTGCTCCAAATTGTCATCTGGAAGAGGTGTAGGGGTAATTGATCGAGGAGCCATGCTCCTTTGGAGATGGTCCAATTGAGATTGAAGGGCTTGGAGACGTTGGCGAGTGGTCTCCACCTCCCCTTGGGCATGATGAAGGCGATTCTGATGCCGTTCCGCCGAAGCGGCGACCTCCTGATACTTCTGGGTGGACTGCTCGGCAAGTTCCCTTGCTCGTGTGACCTCATCATTCAACTGCTTCGCTAATCGTTCTTTTTTAATCAGCTGCTCTTGATTCTTCACCAGCTGAGCACTCACACGTCTGATTTGGTGTTCCGTTCGGGTCCGTCCCCGATACAAACTCCACGAAATGTTCCCCAGGACGGCCACCGCAGAAGCCACCAGCGGAGCCACGAAAGGCCAGTACTCTTTTAGCGTGTGAAAGGATAATAGCGTGAGACCCCAATAGCCGATAAGAAGCAGTCCCACGCTCAACAACCCCCAGCCCCCTGGAAACCGTAATGGAAACCAGGCCGCCAGCATTGCAAGGAGGAAAGTGATGACGAGCCCTTGCTCCCAGGTACGTTTCTTGATCCAAGAATGGGAAAGGGCACTCTGTAGGAGGTTGGCGTGAAGAAATCCGACTGGCGCCGCTGTTTCAACAGCTGTCGGCAATGCGACCGTGTGGTCGCCAACCGGCACCAGGACGACAAATTTGTTTTTGACTATGGTTGAAAGCTGCGAATAATCTCGTGTGGTGACCAGTTCCCAGATCTGCCCGAAGGAATATGTGTGAAACGGTCGATCAGCCCATCGTCCGACTAATGGGAGCAGCCCGTCTTTCACCGTATCCGTTGTGAGTCCGGCTGTGGACCTGGGAACAATGGCGAGGCCGAATGGGAGTAAGTCAGAATCACCCTCCAAAACGTTTACGGGTATTCGGCGGAAGATGCCGTCCTCGTCGACTTCAAGATCCAGAACGCCAATCCTGCTGGCCTCGCTGGCTAAGGCATCGGGTACCGATGAAGGATAGACGACGTTGCCAGCTTGTTTGGTCGCTTCAATAAGCTTGGCCAGCCCGGCGATATCTCCGCACTCTGGAGATGTCGGAATTCCTATTGGGAGGGCTGGCGCGATGACCTTGGCTTGAGCTTGATTGAGAGCGGAAATCGTTTGAGCCAGTGTTGCGGTATTCCACCGATCCGGTCCGCAGCCGGCCGGTCCATCTCCATCAAGGGTCAGCAGTATGATAGATGAATCGGCTTGTTGCCGGGAAGCTAGTTGAGCCAATTGCCAGTCGTACATCCAGGTATCTCCAGCAGGGAAAAGAGTTGAAACTCCGAATCCAAACGAAGTCCCTAAAATCCCGAATAGCAAAACGGGGAGCCAAAATTGAATGGTCCTTTTGGGGGAGACTTTCATATCATTAGGGAAAAACATACCTCATAGTCATGGAGCCAACGCGACGATTTGATTGTTTCACTAAATATTAGGTCCTTCGATCATCTTGTCTGTGTAGTTGCGCCATCTCATGGCGCCTCTTTAGCATACCAATGGGCAATGCGGGGCAGAATGAGACGCTGCAGCTACGAATATGTAGGATGGGCACCGCCCACCCTACCTTCTGCCTAATAGCAGGTTTCAAGGGCCGTTTGAACGGACCCGGCATTTTCGACAACCTGTCGACGGACAAGGTCTTCCAGAAATCGACAGGATCTATGATTGTTCTCTCTGGCCGTCTGGATGAAATACTCCAAGATGTTCGGATCCTCAGGGTTCAAAGTCCCTTCAATTCCTTGAAGATAGAGGGTTTCCAACTCCTTTTGAGCAGATTGGTCGAGGGCTAAGGCCTTTTGAATGAGAACGGGGACCACATCCCTCCGTTGGTTGATTGGAAGGAATTGGTGGCCGGTCCTGAACTCAGAGGCGTGTCCATTGAAGCTGGCCCCGGCCTCAAAAGATGTCTCAAAGGTTTGGCGAATCAGCCGAAACCCCATTTCAATCTCTTTGACTTCAGCGGATGATCCGTCCGCACGAAACATGCGCCGCCGCAGGTACGAAAGCCGACCCCGTGCTTCCACGGCGGCTTTAGGGGCGGAAACATGAGAGGCGGCACGAAACCACCAAGACATGGCCTGAGGCAAATCACGCGTGACCCCGCTTCCGTTGGCATACATCGACCCCAAGAGGGTCTGGGCCTCTACCATCCCGGCTTCGGCGGCGGCCTTAAGAGGTTCAATGGCTTCAGCAGGGCGATTTTGAGCTCGAAGCGTGACGCCTAACTGATAGTGGGCATCAGAAAAATCGGGTTCGAGTTGCACCGCCTGCTCATAGGCTTCGATCGCGTTCGCGACGTTTCCAAGCTGGGAGTAAACTTTCCCTAAATTAAAATAGGCATGAGCCCAGGATGGTTTGAGAGCGATCGTCCTTTCGAACGCGATCATGGCCCCTGTCCAATCCTTGATCGATTCGCGTGCCACGCCAAGATGATAATGAGCCTCGGCCCACTGGGGTCGATAGGCTAGTGTTTGTTTGAATTCCGGGATCGCCCCTTGTGCATCACCCAATAAGGAAAGTGCAAGTCCTAAATTGAAATGAAGGAGGGCCGATTCGGAAGAGGTTGGAAATGTCTGTAAGGCCTGACGCCATGCGCTGATAGCCCGACTCCACTGACCAAGCCGGCTCCACAGGAACCCTTGAAGCAT
>CP070743.1:1881845-1891710 GCA_020348185.1 Nitrospirota bacterium | reverse complement strand
GACGGCATGCAGTTCTCCACAATACTGGGCAAAGCCTGGGGCCCAACCCGGAGATTTCGACCGTGATGTGGTCGATTGCAAACGTACGCTTGCCGGTTCCCAGGGTGGAGGATTTTCTCCCTCCTCCCTTAATCCCGCTTACGGGATTCCGCAATCCGCTGTTGACCAGTGCATGGGGCAAAAAGGATGGTACCTCGCCGATAAGCCACCCGAGGTGGAGCCTATTGATCCGCCCAAGTAAGTTTCCAGGACAGAATCTCAGGCACTGATTGAAAAGGATTGAGGATGAGGAGCGGGCTTCGCCCGCCATGGCCGATAAGGCTGATTGGAGTCTTTAACCTGCTCGATCTAAAAAACCATCTACCGCAGTTTGTAACGAATTCTGAATACCATTACCCATATCAGGGTCCAAAACCTTTTCACCCTCGGCATTCGTCACATAAAAGACATCCACGACTTGGTCCAGCCGCGTTCCGATACGAGCCGAATGGACGGATAGCCCGAGTTCAAAGATGGCCCGAGCGATCACGAATAACAAACCCTGCTTATCGTGGGCAAAGACATCAATCACGGTATAGTGATCTGAGATTTCATTGTCGATTTGCACTTCCGTGGGTTGGCGCCCCGTGGGAAATTGTTTGCCGAAGGTAATACGCCGACCACGCTCAACAATCTGCTCAACCGCTTCCTTTCCTTTCACCACATCCAAAATGGTTTGTGTCACCCTCTCAATTCTCCTTGGAGGCGGTTGGCCATGATAATCGGGATCGCTGACAAAAAAGGTATCCACCACAAACCTATCTTTTCTGGTCATGATTTGGGCATCGAGCACTTCCAAGCCCAAGGCGGCTAATACCCCCGTGACATTCATAAACAGGCCCGGCTTACATTCTTCGTGGGCGATCAAGGTATATTCGGAAATATTGAGATTTGGATCGAAGCGAGCCTTTACAATGGGTTCAGAAGGGGACGTTCGTTGGATCGCAATGAGATGTTCTGCAATTCGTTCAGGGGCGGTATACGATACATATCGGGTTGGAAATTGCTCAAGCTGGTTCATGACCCAGGTTGATTCTCCCCATTCTGTTTTGATTCTTTCGGGGTCCATCTCGCTCTCATTCTTCAGCGCTTTCGCAATCGCGTGGGCAAGTTTATCGCGTTCCTCCAAGCTTTCCATTGCCCCGCGATCTCCTGAAATTTCTGCCAGAGTCCGACGGTACAGTTCCAGCAACAAGGTTTCTTTCCATTTGCTCATGACGTCAGGACCCACGGCGGCAATATCGGCGGCGGTGAGAACCAGCAATTTTTTGAGCACATCGACCGTTTTCACTTCACGGGCAAAATTCAGAATGACTTTCTCGTCATGAAGATCCCGACGGAAGGCAATATTGGCCATCAACAAGTGCTTGAACACTAAGAACTCGAGCATGGGGGTCTCCTGGGTGTCGAGTCCCAGGCGCCCGGCCGTTTTGCCCGCAATGATTCTCCCGGCTTCACTGTGATCTTCCGGACGGCCTTTTCCCAAGTCATGGAGGAGCAAGGCGAGATGAAGGAGATCTTTTTGCTGAATTTCCTGATAAATGGTCCCGAGGGATCCCTGGTCTTCCAGTAAACGCTCTGCCTTTCTCACCGCGAGAATACTATGCTCATCCACGGTATATTTATGATATTGGTTAAACTGCATGAGGCCCCTGACGCGTGCGAAGGCCGGGATGAGTTTTTGCAGGAGTCTGGCTCGGTGCATCGATTCTAGGGTGTCAGCCAACCCGCGGGGTGTCGACAAAATTTGTCGAAATATTTTGCTGACCGCCGGAGTGTGAAAAAGCTCGTACGGCATGGTTTCTAGATGATGATGCAGCTCATCGAGCGTTGGGGTCTCGATAGCGAGACCGCGCTCCTGTGCGACCTGAAAAAATCGAACCAACAACTCGGGGTTGTCCAAGACACTGACAAGTTTCTCGGCCGGTACCGTCAGGCGATTCTTTGAGATTTGAAACGATCCTTCGATCAAGGGAGAGGGCCACCACTGACCAAGACGACTCCACAACGATGTTTCGGTCGTCCGATCCACAAAACGCATGCAGCGGTCATAGATACCAGTGGTATGCCGAAAATACTGCTGCATAAACTGTTCGACGGCGAGTATATGCGGCTGGTCAACGAATTGATATTGAGCGGCCAACCTGACCTGTTCCTCAAAAGATAAAATATCCTGGGTTCGACCAGCCTGGAAATGCATCAGACATCGCACCCGCCAGAGAAATTCCCTGGCTTCTAACAAGGCGAGATAATCCTGATGCGACAGAAGACCACGGTTGCTGAGTTCCTGTAGGGTCATCGCCTGATGTTTTGCCATGCCCACCCATTGGAGGAGGTGAAGATCCCGAAGACCGCCTTTACTCTTTTTGATATTGGGTTCCAACAAAAAGACGGTTTCCCCAAATTTTCCATAGTCCCGGCGCCGCTCTTCCAATTTTTGCTGAACAAACATCGTCGCCCGCTTGCCTAAAAACCGACGGGCGAACTTGGTCCGGAAATCTTGAAATACGGATGGATCCCCCCCAAGGAAGCGGGCCTCCATTAAGGATGTTCGAACAGCTAAATCCTCATCGGCGATTGTCAGGCAATCAGGAATCGACCGAACACTATGGCCGACTTGAAAGCCAAGATTCCATAAATGATGAAAGACATTTTGGGAGAGGGTCGAGACCACTTTGCTCCCACCTGATTGATAGAGGACCATGACATCTATATCGGAATAGGGCGCTAATTCCCTCCGACCGTATCCCCCGACTGCTACCAGACAACAGTGTCTCAAGGCCGATGCATCCTTTTGGCCTTCTTCTCGTGTGACGGCCCGATACCGTCCGATCAAGACCGCATCAATTAAATCAGTAAAGCTTTCCACCACCTCAACCCCTGACGCCCCATCCAGTAGTCGACGGTGCAGCCATTCGCGGCGTTGCTGGATCACCACTTGATCCTGTTCCGACCCGGGGATCATTTGGGCTCGTGTATCATCATGGCTTTGGATCAATTGACTCATATTCTTAAAACCGTCTTTCCTCCCGAATTCCCCCGCTCCACTGGCTCACCTAGAATGAGTGAGGATACTGGTTCGTAATGGGCATGCGGCGGTCCTTTCCTAATGCCCGTGCGGTAATTTTTATCCCAATCGGGGCCTGGCGGCGCTTGTATTCACTTCGATCCACCATCGTAACCACTTTCCTGACCACTCCTGTCTCAAACCCCATTTCAACAATTTCTTCCGGCGAACAGTCATCCTCAATATACGCTTTTAATATTGGGTCTAATATTGAATAGGGGGGTAACACATCCTGATCGGTTTGATCGGCTTTTAACTCGGCTGAAGGCGCCCGTTCCTGAATGCGGGCAGGTATGGTGGCTTCCTCAAAATCCGGCCTTTTTTGCTGATTCCGCCACCTGGTGAGTTCAAATACCAGGCTTTTCGGCACATCTTTGATAACGGCAAATCCACCTGCCATATCCCCGTAGAGCGTGGCATATCCGACACTCATTTCGCTTTTATTTCCGGTCGTCAGAACTAAATACCCAAACTTATTGGATAACGCCATGAGAATGTTTCCACGAATTCGTGCCTGAATGTTTTCCTCCGTCGTATCCGGAGGCCTCCCTTTGAATGTCTTTTCGAGAAGGCGAAGATAGGATTGAAAGAGACTCCCGATGGGGACGGTGTGCATTTCCAATTCCAGGTTTCGACCTAATTCAGCCGCATCAACGCGACTCGCCCGTGAGGTATATGGCGACGGCATCACGACCCCAATCACATTGCTCGCGCCAATGGCATCCCGTGCGATGACTGCTGTCAACGCCGAATCGATTCCTCCACTGATCCCAATGATGACTTTTTTGAATCGATTCTTTCTCACATAATCCCGAACTCCCAATACCAATGCTCGATAGACTTCCTCTAAGGGGTCAAGGACCGGAGCCTGTCTATACCGAACGGGAGCCCGAGATTGTTGCCGGTAGGATTTTGACACGATCACACGACGAATGTTTCTCTTGGGGCCATTGAACGTTTGGGGGGTCCTCTTCCACTCTTTTTGTCCTTCCCTTACCGCGTCAATGTCCAGGTCGGCAATGAGCACGTCTTCCTCAAAGGCCTTGCCCCGAAGAAGAATTTCACCATCCTGATTCACGATAACACTGTTCCCGTCAAAAATGAGTTCGTCTTGCCCCCCGACCATGTTGGTATAGCTCACGATCACCCGGTTCTCTTGTGCCCGGGAGGCTAACATTTTTTCTCGTTCCCGGCTTTTTCCAGCCTGATAAGGTGAAGCATTAAGATTAAGGATGACGCTGGCTTTCCCGACTAGTGTTTGAGCACGCGTTGGTCCCTCGGGGAACCAAATGTCTTCACAGATGTTGACCCCCACCGTGATACCATTCACCACAAAGACAGGTATCCCACGCCCGGGGAGAAAATACCGGCGTTCGTCGAACACGCCATAGTTAGGTAAATATTGTTTGGCATACGTTCCTATTATTTGACCCTCAGCCATGATCGCTGCGGCATTGTAAAGATGGTATGGATCTGTTGCTGTATAGCCGGAACACTTGATGGCTCGCCCATGGCCAACAGCGGTACAGCCGACCACCGTTAACACATTTCTCGTTTCTCTACGAATGCGTTCAATCATCCGACTTGCATCACGGAGAAACCTCGGCTTATGAAGCAGGTCTTCGGGTGGGTATCCCGTCACAGCCAATTCAGGAAACACCACCGCATCGCTTTTGGCTTGACGAGCCTCCTTGATCCCGCGGATTATTGATCGAGTGTTTCCCTCCAAATCTCCCAACGTGGGGTTCATCTGCACCATAGTAATTCGAAACGTTCGCATCAAAAAAAAACGCCCTCTGTCTGTTCTAGACTGAGGACGCCCTTGTCCCGTTCAGCAATGTGAGTTACGCCGGAGACTTCCTTGTCTCCCCTCCCCCTATTTTCTCAGTGTGTAACAACGTCTCGGTCCGGCTGTCAAGGAACCTAAAGACTTAAGTCAAAAGGGTCGAAAAGGTCTATTGAAAACAAGGTCGAAAGGGTCAAAAAGTCTAAGAGTCAAAGAGGTCGAATGAGGGCAAGTCACAAATTCAGAAGACCCTCTCTCTTTGACTTTTCGACTCTTCCACTCCTTCGCCTCTTCGACCTTGCGACATTCTGACTATTCGATTCCTTTGACCCCTTCGACCCTGGGACTTTCTGAGTTCTCGGCCCCTTTGACTTTTTGACTATTTATCTTTCACCGACGTTTGTAATTCTTCGGCAAGGATAATGGCTTCAGACACCTCCCGCATCGATTTTCTGAGATTCATGCTTTGTCGTTGAATAAGCCGAAAGGCCTCCGGTTCAGTTAACTTTCTCGATTCCATCAAATATCCTTTGGCTCGTTCAACTAATTTTCTGACCTCCAAGGCTTCCTGCATTTCAAAGGATTTTTCCATCAGTCGAGTGTGCTCGATCGCCACGGCGGCTTGGTTCGCAATCGCCTGGAGAGTCTTCACCTCCTCGGGCGAAAACACATGAAAGGTGGAAGTGTAACTATTAATGACCCCCTTCACCTTATCCTTGATCATCATCGGCACAGACAACATTGAGCACAGACCTTCTTGTTTCGCCAAGTCGCGATAAAAGTATCCGCCCTCGGAAGTCACGTTAGGAACATATATGGGTCCCTGTTCTTTGACGGCCCGGCCACTGATACTATGACCAATCGTTAATGGGGGTTTGCGTCGATAAGCCTCGCTTAAACTTTGCGTCGCTGCGATTCGGAGCTCGCCAGTCGGTTCATCAACCAGCATGATCGAGCAAATTTTTGAGTTCATCATTTGTGCGGTCATCGTCACAATCAATTGGAGAATCTCTTCAAGTAATCGATTGGAGGCTACCGTTTCCGACACTTGCGACAGGGTATCCAATTGCAGGGCTCGACGACGCATCTCGTCATATAATCGTGCGTTCCCAATGGCCCCTCCCACCTGATTCGCAATGGTCGAGAGAAGAGCGAGGGTTTCTTCCCCGTACCGTTTGCTCCGTTTGTGCTGAACATTAATAACCCCCACCACTTCTCCCTTCGTTTCAATCGGAAGGGAGACAAAGGCTTGGTATCGGTCTTCAGGAAGGTTGTGAAAAAACTTAAATCGTGGATCATCACTGGCATTTTTAGGAATGACCACCCGAACTTTTTCTCTTGCGACCCACCCGGTAATGCCTTCTCCGAGGCCAATAGAAATTCGACCGATTAGTTTCGGATGAGGGTTCTTTGAAGCCCGAAGCACGAGTTCATCACGACGATCAGACAAGAGATAGAGTAAACAGGCATCAGCCTTCGTCACTTCGACGACCACATCAACGATGTGTTTCAGCACCGCTTCTAAATCAAGTGTGCCAGTGATCGATTCGCTGATTTTATGGAGGATCCCAACCTCCCGGGTCCGCTCCCGAAGAGCTTGTTTGAGGTCTTCTATTTTTTGTGGCCGTGGTGTCTTCATGAAACTCTTATCCTGCCTTAGACTCACTCTAGGACGATTCATGCAATCCTCGCCCCGGAGGAGCGTTCCCCTTGCCTCTCTTACTACTGCGATACCAGGCCGTCACCGACGTGCGGGCTAATGGCAGAACTGCTACCTGCCCTATATCTTTTGGGAATACACAATAAACCTGCCCTTTGACCACTTTTTTATCATGCTGCATCGCTCCCCAGAGATCGGAAATTTTGAGAGAGGGAAGCTGATCTGGTAATCCTGCTCGACGGACAAGGGCCCGTTGTCGGTGAACGACTTCCTCAGAACAATACTCCAAGTTATAAGAAAGGGCCGCTTCGTGCACCATCCCAATTCCAACGGCTTCCCCGTGAATGAGTTTTTTATATTTTCCCAGTGATTCCAGCGCATGCCCAATGGTATGACCATAGTTCAGGATCCTTCTGAGTCCGGATTCCCTTTCATCCGACCCCACCACAGAGGCTTTAATTTCGCAACATCGCTTTATGAGGAATTGGATGGGTTCCGTTTCCATTCGCAATATAGCATCCATATGACGTTCAAGGTATTCGAAAAATGAGCGGTCAGCGATCATGCCGTATTTGATCACTTCGGCTAATCCTGCTATCCACTCTCTTTTAGGCAGCGTTCGAAGCGTGGCCGTATCCATCAGGACCAGCCGGGGTTGATAAAATGAACCGATAAGATTTTTCCCTAAGGGATGGTTGACGCCAGTCTTTCCCCCGACACTCGAATCAACTTGAGCAATCAGCGTCGTGGCCATTTGGACGAAAGGCATGCCCCGTAAATAGATGGATGCGGCGAACCCGGTAATATCTCCTATCACCCCTCCGCCAAGAGCGAGCAACAAATCATTGCGTTCAAATCGACCCGTGACCAACTCATCGAGAATCTTTGAGGCCCACTTTAATGTTTTGGCTTGCTCCCCTTCCGGGATCACGATCACCGTGGAGGGAAACCCCGCCTTTTTGAGGGATTGTGAAAGCTGCCTTCCATAGAGTTTTCCTATTTGAGGATTGGTGACCACCCCCACTCTGCCGGATAATCCAGCTTGTTGCAGACAGGATCCTGCCTCCTGCAGCAAATCTTCCTGGATAATAATGTCGTAACTTCGATCCCCAAGTGAAACAGGCACTTGAAGACGTGGACGAAATCCTGCACGGATTTTCATAGGGTCACTAATTGGATCAATGGAAGGCGGAGTGAGAAAAGAATCATCTCAAAATGATTTGACATAGGTTTGGTACGAATCATAGTTGCGTTTCATTTCATCAAGGCTGTCTCCGCTGAATTTCTCAACCATCGCATTGGCCATCTCAAAGGCAATGACCGCTTCGCCCACCACACCGGCTGCGGGAACGGTACAAATATCCGATCGCTCCACGGTCGCTTCAAATGGCTCCTTTGTTTTAATGTCAACACTGTTTTTGGGACTATAAAGAGTCGCAATGGGTTTCATCCCCACCCGAACGACAATAGGCTGCCCATTGGAAATGCCCCCTTCCATTCCCCCAGCGTTATTGGTCTGACGCACAAATGCCTTGGTTTTCTCATCAAAATAGATATCGTCGTGCACTTCCGAACCAAAGCGGCGAGCGGACTCAAACCCCATTCCTATTTCAACCCCCTTCATCGCCTGGATACTCATGGCCGCCATGGCTAATCGAGCACTCAGCCGACGATCCCATTGGGCATAACTTCCCAGGCCAATAGGGGGGTTGGTGACGACCACTTCAAAAACACCTCCAAGAGAGTCTCCTTGATGTTTCGCTGAACGGATCAGCTCAATCATCTTTTCCCCTGCAACGGGATCATGACATCGAACTTGGGATTTTTCGGCAAGTTCATACGCCTTCCGGGGATCGTCTGCCCTCGAAGCCGCCACGGTACCGATTTCCATCGTATAACTGTACACATACATATCAAATTGAGCTAACAAGGCCTTGGCTACGGCCCCAATGGCCACTCGAATGGCTGTCTCCCGAGCACTGGCTTTTTCAAGCACATTACGTATATCTTCCTTGTGCCCATATTTAATGGCTCCGACCAAATCAGCATGACCCGGGCGTGGCCGGGTTACCACCTTCTCAGTCGGCATTGGCCCTGGCTCTACCGCCATGATTTCTTTCCAATTTTCCCAATCCTTGTTTCGTATCATCATTCCCAGTGGATTCCCCAAGGTTTTGCCTTTTCGGACCCCACAGGTAAATTCGATTTGATCCTTCTCAATACGCATCCTCCCGCCACGACCGTATCCGCCCTGACGCCTCATCAGATCGAGATTGATCGTATCAGCCGTCAACGACAACCCCGCAGGAAGCCCTTCCAATACGGCCAATAAAGCCTGTCCGTGAGATTCACCCGCATTTAAATATCTTAGCATCCCATTCAATCCTATTCTGTTAGAAAGTCACAGGTCCTTTTGATTATTATGTAAACTGAACGGCTAAAACTTCTCGCCCTGTCTTGATGGCATGGTCTGCGCGTTGAGCCAATTCAAATACCAGACGAAGCTTTTTTTCATGTTGCCCAATACGTATTTGACGAAGAATGGCATGCCCAACCCGAAGCGTCCGAAAGCTCAGTAAGGAGATGCCACCCGGGAAATCCAAAACCAATCTGAGTACACCTACCGGAACAATTTGATAATTGAATAATCCTTTACCCTGGATAAAGACCGTCACGGCATCGGATTCGCGCTTCACGGCGACACTGGTCAATTTCAGTGTTGGGGTGGATACCGCTGATGTTTTCAATATTATTTTGGCCATGGGCAAAAAAACAAGGATTTTTGAGAAAAAAAAAGGCAAATTCTTCTGCAATTCTTTATAAACCTTAATAGGTCCCCAGGAAAACTGCTAGCTCAAATGACCGGTTTTAAAATGACACGATGAGTCTTTGAGATCGTTCCTGATTCGTCGTGCCATTTCCCTCGTTAAGATAGTGAAATTCCAGTTCCGTTTTACTGATCTGTTTTACTACTAATCCTTCTGAAGGAATCACACTTCCTGGTGTGACGATAAAACGTTTTCCCTCCGAATTTTGAATCGACGCGAAATATCCTTGCATTCCTGATAGGATCCCCAGCAGTTTCCAGGTCGATTTCTGTGCCCTCGACTCCTCAATAGAGGAGGAGCGTCGCTCTCCGTATGGAGGAATAACCAACGGCAGGAATGGTTCCCGACGGTTCTGCGGCTCATAACGGTCAAGGAGACCTTGTTGCACTTGGACATTCCCATCCTTCTGTTCCATGGCAACGAATTCGGATTCCTGCCTCTCCAGATATTGGATTTCCTGCCCCACGCTTCTCGTCACAGTCACC
>CP070743.1:1878961-1881745 GCA_020348185.1 Nitrospirota bacterium | reverse complement strand
CAAGGGGAAAACCAATGCGTATTATTGGATGGCGGCGGGCGTGACCTATGCTGAAGTTGCAAAGCTTAATTTGGAGGTTCACAAAATAACACCAGAAGAGCTCCTCAGGCGCTCGTCAAAATACTGGAAAACATGGGTACAGAAAGATTCGCAGCAGCTCCAAGGCTTGCCCAAATCCGTGCACGACGTGTTTCACCGAAGCCTGCTTATCTTAAGAACACAGATTGACAACCGCGGAGCCATTATTGCCGCGAATGACTCTGACATTGTTCGTTTTGGAAAAGATACGTATTCGTATATGTGGGGGCGGGATGGCGCTTTTGTTGCCGCTGCTTTAGCAAAGGCCGGGTATTCCCATGTGTGCATGAAATATTTTGACTTTTGCGCTCGCGTCTTATCTGACGAAGGCTATTTATTCCAGCATTATAATCCAGACGGATCCCTTGCCAGTAATTGGCATGCCTGGTTAGTCGCTGGCCAAGAGGTCCTTCCCATCCAGGAAGATTCAACCGCGTTGACTCTTTGGGCGCTTTGGATACATTACCAGAGCTTGAAGGACGTAGAATTTATTAGGCCCCTCTACAGTACGCTCATTAAAAAAGCTGCGGACTTTTTAGTCAGTTACCGGGACCCTCAAACGCTGTTGCCCTTACCTTCCTATGACCTTTGGGAAGAGCGTTACGCACTACACACCTATACGGTTGCATCTGTGATCGCCGGTCTCAGAGCCGCTGCGAAGTTTGCGAAACTCTTTCAGGATTCCTCGCTGGCCGAGAAGTATGACTCTGCGGCCGATGAAATGACCGGAGGGATTGGACAACACCTTTACCATGACGGACTACAGCGATTTGCCCGTTCGGGTTCAAGGATAGACCGGGGTTATGAACTTGATGAAGTCATTGATATCAGTCTGTTAAGCCTGGCAACTTTTGGAATTCTGGATCCCAAAGATCCGCGAATGCTTGAAACAGCCAAAGCTGTACGCGAGCAGCTGTGGCTAAAAACTTCTGTTGAAGGTTGCGCCAGATACCAGGGTGATGTCTATCAGCGTGCGGAGGATTGCCCAAAAGACATCCCCGGAAATCCATGGTTTATTTCAACCCTGTGGCTGGCAGAATATTTCATCGATCAAGCAGAGAATCAGCAGCAGCTTCAAGCGACGCTTCCCTATCTTGAATGGTGCGGAAAAAATGCGCTTCCTTCCGGCGTGCTTGCCGAGCAGGTCCATCCTGTAAACGGTTCACCTCTTTGTGTTTCGCCTCTCACGTGGAGTCATTCCGCATTTGTGTGGACTGTTCTGCTATACACCGAAAAGGATAAGATACTTGAAAAATATTAGGTATCAAAGGATGGATAATTAGCCAGACTTCTTCTCTGTTGCTCCACGACGTGGTTTCTGCTTTTCATTCCTGCCTTTGCCTTTCGCGCTTGGTGTGCTTGGGGTCGACCGCAGGGCTTCTCTAAAGCCGCGGGATGACATCAACACAGCTTGACGCCGGACCTCATCTATTAAATTTGACTTTTTTTCTTCAGGGGGGCCTGCGAGTCCCAAAAGCTGGAACGGGATTTTCTTCGGCTTGGGCACGACACGTTTCGGTTTGTGTGTCGATTGGTTACTATGCCAATTCTTGTTGAGTTTCACGCTGTCCTCCCTCTCTTAATCATCCCTCATCATCACTCCAGTGATGATGAGCCTTGGGGTGGCAACTCAGGGGTATTTGGTGGATGGTGGGCCCGCCCAAATCAGATACGGGGGTTTCTTCATCCCCTCCGCCGTGTCGGGGTATAGTCTGCGCGCCCCTCGGTAGGCGCTTTCTTGCGCCTCAAGACAGGTTGAAGATTCAAAGTATCCGGTCAGGACTCGTACATCCAATCGGTCTTCGGAGCCGAGTCTGGCCATATACAATTCACAGGTAAACCTACCGTCACCGTCATTCTGAGTACTGATCAGCAATTGTGAACCATCGGGAAACACCCAAAGAGGGTCTATGTTCAATCTGCCCATATGTGCTCCTCTACCAAACGGTTTATGGTGAGTATTATTAGAGAGCTGAGAGGAACTGGCCGCTCTCCTGGTTCAGGACTTCCCGCTGAGTGCGGAGGCGCCGTAGATCACTCTGCAATTTGGTGTGTCGGCGGGGCCATCCCTTACGAACACACTTTGCCCATCTCGTTCAGGTTCCAACCCATTGAGAGGAAAAAGCCAAACCGTGACGGAGCCCCCCCTTTTAGAAGGAATTCCTCTGTTTGCTACAGGGTGCGAAGAGGAAAAGGAATGTTAGAATCGGCTACGGCGTTTCGACCCGAACCCGCCTGGACCGAAATCTCTATCCCCAGTCCGGGGAGTTTGAGGTTTTGCTTCATTGACCGTCAGCGTTCGGCCACCAAGTTCGCTCGAATGCAGCGCGGTAATGGCCGCCTGGGCCTCTTCCTTTGTGGCCATTTCCACAAACCCGAAGCCTCGGGACTGACCAGTAAACTTGTCTGTAATCACGTTCACCGACTCCACCGTTCCATGCACTGAAAAGAGATCAGTCAGCTCTGACGCAGTAGAGGAATAGGGCAATCCTCCAACATAAAGTTTTGAACTCATGGAGTTCCTCCATTGGAATAGTGATATTGTCTTGGGCTCGAAAACGGTGAAGCGACTGGAAAGAGTAGGCCGCGGACGCGAATACTGAGGCGAAGGAGGTCAGACTTTCGAGTAGATTCTCAGACCAAACAACATCAGGTAAGGGCCCTGTTTTATAATGTTTCAGCTTTCACCACCAGGGCCTACGCGAT
>CP070743.1:1872640-1878861 GCA_020348185.1 Nitrospirota bacterium | reverse complement strand
TTTTCCCTCTCCCTTCAAGGGAGAGGGTCGAGGCGTCAGAAAACCAAGGTCTACATCCGTTCCCACCCTTTTCCTTCCTGCCCGAAACGAAACTCAGAAGGATGAAAGATTTCTGCCAGAATTTCCAACGATTCCACCAATCGTGGCCCGGGCCGATTAAAGAATTGATTCCCATCGGTAAGGTAAACGTGCCCAGCATGAACGGCACGTAATGTGGTCCAGAGAGGATTAGCAGTCAAAGAAGAAAGTTCTTCCCGGGTACGTTGAATGGAAAATCCACAAGGCAAAACAACAATGATCTCAGGGTCCGCGTCTTTCAATGCTTCCCAAGTGATCCAGGGGGCATGATCCCCCCTAATCCCGAATACATCTTGTCCCCCGGCCATTGTCACAAGTTCGGGCATCCAATTGCCTGAGGCCATAAGTGGATCCATCCATTCGATACAGCCTACAGTGGGATGATGAGAAATTGAGCGGGCTTGATTGGCAATAGCTACCATCCGACTTTTAAGAGAATGTAGAAGCTCGGTTCCCTGTTTAACCTGACCCGTGGCCTCAGCCACTTTCGAAATATCCTCCCACACCCCGGACAAATCGGTTGTCTGAAGAGAAACAATCGTGGGTTTTGATCCAGTCCATTCGGCCATGGCCTTTTGGACATCCTGAAAACTCACCGCACACACCTCACATTGCGTTTGAGTCACAATAAGATCAGGTTGCAACCGTTTAAGGATATCGGGGTGGACCCGGTAAACCGAAAGGGCGTCCCTCAGCAATCCTTTTACATGCTGATTGATTTCTCGACTTGATCCATCAACAGGGAATTTCGGTTCAGTGCAGACGGGGCGATTAACGATGGAGGCAGGAAAATCACATTCATGAGAACGCCCAACAACCCGATCCTCGCAACCCAGCGCACCCACAATTTCAGTTGCACTAGGAATAAGGCTGACGATTCGTTGCATGGGGATAGTCAGAGGATTGTTTAAATTGAGTTAAAATTTGTCAATTTGCATCCTAATGATACCCCATCGAGTAGAGCAACCTCGGAGCCAAATGCCATCAATTCCAGAAAATCCTAGAACCCTTAGAGGGTCCTATGGTAATAATATCTCCCCTCTCTCTTTATCCCTCTCCCCACTCGTGGTGAGAGGGCTAGGGTGAGGGGTCCCTTAAAGTATTTGCCAATGAACTAAAAGATCCAACGAAGGAGGAACCCATGGCCACAAAAGCCTACATTCTCATGAAAGTAAAAACCGGGAGAGCACAAGATGTCTTGAACACCCTAAAGGCGATGCCAGGAGTCGAACAAGCCCATGCGTGTTTCGGCCAACCTGACATCTTTGGCCTCATAAATGCTCCAGATGACCGGGCGCTGTCAGATCTAATCATGACCAAAATCCACACAATTCCTGGCGTGGAGGAAACTGACACCCACATTGTCGTTCAGGATTAAATTTCTTTCCCATCCTTAGTTCCCTGTCCAATCCAAAATACCCTCTCTTCAAGTAAGGGAGAGGGTTAGGGGACATTAATTGGCTCTTAGTTTCCTCTATTGCTTCATCAGGTTGCTGGTTGAATCTTCACTCCTCACCTTAGTCCTCTCCCCTCAAGGGGCGAGGAAACAAGAAATAATCACCTTTAACTGGGAAGAATGATCTTGTAATTGTCAGAAAAAATTGGCTATTAAGGGAGATGAGCTAGAAGAAAGTCGCGAATATTTTCGCCCATGATTTGGCGAATTTCTTGGTCGGTGAAGCCCCGGGACTGAAGTGCTTGCGTTAAAAGGGGCATGCCGCTGGCGTCGAAGTGGGTTTTGACGGCGCCGTCAAAGTCTGATCCTACAGTGATTGAGTTCACGTTGCTAAGAAGATTTTTCACCGCCTCAATCGCATCGACGGTCTTTCCTACATCTTCTCCGCAGGTCGCACCGTTCCAAAGGCCTATGCCTATCAGGCCACCATGTTGGGCGATTCTTTTTATGTGCCGGGTTTGAAGATTCCGTTCTCCGCGCTCGCACGTCTCTTGAATGCCGATGTGTGAGACCACGATGCCGGGGAGCGGGTATGAAGGATTGCTATCATAGAGGTCCATGACATCGTCGATGGTTTGGTGAGAGGCATGGGCTAAATCTAAAATAACTTTCTTTTCCCCTAGTCTTTTGATTAGTTCTTCACCTTTGGGGTTCTTTAGTCCTCCCTTAAAATCTCCGGTTGACGATCCGCCAAACGCGTTATCGAAAAAATGCACGAGGGCGATCATCCGGAAGCCTGTGTCGTAAAATTCCTGGACGTTGTTGACATCTCCTTCGAGCGCATGGGCTCCTTCCAGGCCAAGAAACCCGGCAGTTATAAAAGGGGTATTTTTTCGACGTGTCATATAGTCGCGGAGATCTTGGGAAGATTTGACGAAGGTTAATTGGCCGTCGGATTTGTCCGCCCATTCCTGAAATCGTTCCCCGTAATACAAGGCCCGTTCTTTGAGGCTCCCTCGTTTTCGCTCGTCGCCTAATTGAGCCATCGCAAGGATAGTTGCGACATCGGGGGCGTGTTGGGAGTAATAGGTTTCACGCCAGGGAGAGGACATCCAACGATGAAAGGGCATGGGAATCTTGGTAAAGACTGTAAACGCCTGAAGGGCGATATTGCCTTCAATCATTCGAGGGACATCCAGGTGTCCGCGCTCATGGCGTTCTAACAAATCCCGTTCCCACAACAAGGTATCAGCATGTAAATCAGCCACAAACAAACTTTGGTGAAATTGGTGAGCCACCGGGTTTTCGAGATTGTAAGGCGGCTCTAAGGAAATTCGATTGAACAAGGCATCCGAAGATGAGGCAAAGTGGCTGCAGCCTGAATATGTAAGGGCCATCAAGGCAAGGGATAGCCTTATCAAAATTTTGTGGTTTGAGGATGGATTAGCCATGCCGGAGGTTCGGCAGTGGTTCGAAAAAGACGAAGGGCCGGCGAAATTGATGCCGGCCCTCGGACAGAAAGAAGAAAATGGGTAATAAGGAATGACTGGGCTAAACTGCCGCTCAGAATAAGCCGGACGCGTGCCCGGAGCTGGCCATAAAAAATAGCATCGGAATCGACAACATGGTGTTGGTTCGCGATGCTAATAAGGCCACCCGGGCCGATTGGGCTTTTTCCTCAGCTGAGGCTTCCTTCATCCCCAGCACTTTTTGCTGGTTGGGCCAGATAATTCCCCACACATTAAAGAGCATGATGGTGCCCAGCCAGGCTCCCATGCCGATCACCGCATGTTCACCTTGTAACATGAACGCTTGGCCAAAACGGCCCTGTTGCATGAGCAGGGAGGCTCCAAAGATCCAGGTGAACAGGGCGCCCCATCGGAACCACCATAAGGCATTCGGCACCAGGTGCTGAAAGGCCTCGGCTTTGGTTTCAGGTTTAACAACTTTTAGAAATGGGACTTGAATAAAGTTGAAGTAATACAAAATCCCAATCCAGGTAATGCCGGCGAGATAGTGTCCCCAGGCAATAATTGATTCCATGATTTATCCCTCTCGTCAAAGGTTGTAAGTCGTGAGTAAAGTGTGAGCTTGTGAGGCGGCCGCTACACCAACATTTTGACGAAAAAATACAAGACGACTGTCAAGACAAAACCTGCGGTAATGGTTCCGGAAATGGTATCGAGGGGGTTACCCATTTTTGGCCTCCATTGTAGGTTTGGTGAACTTCGGCTGACGTTTCTATGATAATGGAAATACCCTAGCGCATTTGGTGTATGCTCTTCAAGAGCGGGACGTCAAAGAAAATTATTTTTTCACAGGTCTCCTTCTCGGTGCCTCGGAAGATTTCTTGGCTGCTAGTAGGCTGTACCGCCAGGGTTTTTTGGCCCAATCCCCGGCATAAGCGACGCCGATGCGAGTGAGTTTCTGAATTTGCTTTGGGGAGATGTTCTCCCCACGATCCTCCAGCCAAACCAATTTTCCCTGGGTGGCATCCACACCATTAAGGTTTCTATCGATATCTAAGAATCTGCAAACCCGTCCTGGCCCGTCAATTCGAGTTGGAGCTTTCCAAGGTCCATTTCCGTTTTCTACCACCTCGATGCCTCGGATCAAAATGGCAGCGGGATAGTCAATCTGTTCGGTCACCAGATTCAGGCAATGATACATGCCATAAATGAGGTACACATAGATGAACCCCGACGGGCCAAACATGATGTCGGTACGTTTGGTCCGCCCCCGTGAGGCATGGGATGCCCGGTCATCAGGACCGACATAGGCCTCCACATCGACAATTCGCGTGTGGATGACACCGGCCTGTGTTTCCCTCAACAGATATTTCCCAAGCAGATCCTTGGCAACCTTCAGGGTATGCCGATCGAAAAAGTCGCGGGGAAGGGGAGTAGGTTGGCACGAATTGGGGGAGCTTAACATGTTGGTCTTACCCTATATCTTTAGCGCCACAGGGTGATGTGCACCGAGTTTCAGGTTCCAGATTTCAACTAAGAAGATTAATGGTTCAAGATCTAAAATCCTTTTATGTGAAACTTGAAACCTGGAACTTGAAACCGCTTGTATGTTCTTCCTATTCAAGCCCTTCCCCATACGGCGGTAGCGTCGTGAGTCGCGTATCTTCGACCGGGCCGCCGACGGTGAAATGGTACAGCGATTGAAATTTTGTATGGGGAAAAAAGCCCAATACGCGATGGACTGGATCGTCAAAGAAACAACCGATGCCGGTCGATCGGATTCCCGCGGCTTCGGCCTCGAGATACAACACCTGTCCGATTAATCCGGTCTCCCAGAAGAGTCGTCGATAGAACCAGGGACCGTATTTGTCGATCGCGGCGTCAAATTCTGCGATCATCCCCATTGAAAAGGTGCTATCACCTGCAATCTCTTGCCAGCAACTCACTTGGGTGGCGATTTTTTGTGCATTGCCATCTTCAAGCAAATACAGTGGTAGATCCTTTGGACAGCCATCAGGGGTGGTCCAAAGAAATTGCTCATGCATAGAACTTTTGAAATCTTGCAGTTTTTCTGAGTCCGGATTCCGAATCAGCAAATAAAGTCCCGGGGGAATTCCATCTACCCGATGGACAAATAGCGCGAGGTGAATGGTCGGAGGCCAAGGAATTGAATCCCATGGGATGGGCCTATGCATGAGCTCTAAATCCCCTTGAGGCATGACCCGGTCGAGCATGAGAAAGAAACGGTCTGCTTGAATACTGGTTTTGCCATCAAAGGCCACTGCACTTCGGCGTTGGTGAATGATTTGGGAGGCTAGGGGGTGGGGATGGTCTGGCGTTAGTTTTGTACTTCTCCCCTCACCCTGACCCTCTCCCCCCGGATGGGAGAGGGAATACGACAAGGGGAATAATGGAGTTACCTCCGCTTCCTGTGACGATTTCCATGAGGCCTCGGTGACATCGTCGATGATTTCCCATAGGATTGGATTGGCACGGCTTAAGCGATTGGCCCTTCCCTGCCAGTTGCCTTGAGCCAGCTTCGATACGACTTCCGGGTTCAGGAAAAGAGGGAGTGTTTCACTGGTTGTTTTTCCAGGGAACCAAACCACGGCGATGAGTTCAGGGTATTCACGTTCGGCATCGAGAAAATCATTTCGACGACTTAGTCCCAAGAGATCAGAAACAGTACCGTCGGAGGTGCCGGCAAGCACCGTTAGCCTCCATCCGAGAGTCGCCGCAGCGATTCGAAGAGTCCCGATTGCGTGACCGGTATCATGTTGGCAATACCGGAATGCCCGTTCACCGTATTTCCAGGCCTCCCGCCAATGAATCGATGTGAGGCCTACCAGAAACGAGCCGGCAGGGAAGTCCTTGAGGGCTGTTTGCGCTTCTTTGCCGGAACAGGCCAGACGTTGTTCAAGCCCGTGTTCCTTGGGAGCGTAGTGATAGAGGCCGGGCGTGAGGGATAGGCCTGGTACCTCCCCAAGAAAAAGATACCCCTCTGTCGGGTGAAGGTTCCCACTTGATGGGTTACTCCGTAAGGCCCAACGATTATCGCCGTATTCTTTCCACGCCGTAATGGAGAGAGCATACTCAAAAAACCTGGAAAGGGATTCCACGGTCAAGGGTTGTGAAAAAATTCGGGACGAAACGTACAAGTCCTCATAGGGAGGAGACACCGGATCTTGGAATGGCTTAAGAAGCGGGAGGCGAGTAAATGGAGCTCTCTCAAAACGGCGAAAGGGATTCGGCTGGTTAGCCCAGTCCATGTATCCCAA
>CP070743.1:1870828-1872540 GCA_020348185.1 Nitrospirota bacterium | reverse complement strand
CCAGTTTCTCATAATGCTCTAATTCGATACTGAAGAGTTTGGCCATCTCAATACAGGGGCCGGCAGCACCGGCTATGGCAATCGCGGAATAATCATCTGTTTTGAAGACTTTTTCCATGCGATTGAGTGCGATTTGAAATCCTTCAGTGGCTCGACGGTCTCCAGCAATGACGACTCCCTGTTCATATTTGAACCCGAGAACGGTTGTTCCATGCGCAAGAGGGGAGAGCAGGGCCTGCATATTCTGGTCCGTCGGACCAGGCTGAGAGGCCGAAATGTTCCACCGTGTCGCAGGGGTCAGCTCGGGGCGATGAGTAGTGAGAAAATGAAAAAAGCTCGAGCATGGATCATTGGGGAACAGAGGAAAACCTGCATGACGATCTTTCATTTTATTCCTCTACACGACATCAAAAAAACCAAGGGACAGCGACTGAATGGCTATTGAATTTTCTTGAGTAATTGTTCGATGGTGGAGACGCCCTCCAACAGTTCCTGGGTCAGGGCTTGCGTCCCGCGTGAAGGATCCATCAAGGGAATCCGTTTGATGGAGTCGGCTCCTTGATCAAAGAGAACCGACGTCCAACTCATTCCGTAGACGTGTTCAGGAAACTGTTTGAGACAGGCTCCTCGAAAATAGGCCCGAGTATCGGCGGGAGCTTCGTGTTCTGCCCAATGAATTTCTTCATCGCGCAGGAGCCGGTCAATACGGTTACTATTTTCCAATGTAAAATATAAGCCTTTGTCCGGTCGCATATCATGGTATTGAAGGTCTAATAAGGCAATCCTCGGGTCAGACCACTGACAGCCTTTGCGATCCCTATATGCCAGGATCATCTGTCGCTTGGCCACCCAATCCAGTTCCCGTCCCAATTGCATCGGATCCTGTTCCAGTTTATCCAACACCGTTTCCCAGCGAACCAGCACGTCTTTGGTCACAGGTGAAAGATTGCGGGACGCATAAAAATCATGAGCGGATTGAAGATAAGCGCGCTGGATTTCGAGGGCAGGCATGCTCCCCCCTGCGGCAAGTTTCAAGGGGGCCTTCATGGTCAAATCTCGGGAGACCGCTTTGATCGCCGAAACCGGATCGGCGAGTTCAATCTTCTGAAACTCCACGCCGGCCTCAATCATTTCCATCATGATGGCGGTCGTTCCTACTTTCAGATAGGTTGAAATTTCAGCCATATTCGCATCACCCACAATGACGTGAAGTCGCCGAAATCGATTTGGATCTCCATGAGGTTCATCCCGGGTATTGATGATGGGACGTTTCACCATCGTGTTGAGATCCTGAATGCATTCAAAGAAATCTGCCCGTTGTGATATTTGGAATTCGACGGGATCCGTCTTGTTTTCGGCACCGACCTTTCCGGCGCCAGCGAAAATCTGGCGTGTCACAAAAAATGGGAGTAAGACTTGAGCAATTTTTTCGAAAGGAATATCGCGGGAGAGGAGATAATTTTCGTGATAACCGTAGCTGTTTCCTTTTCCATCAGAATTGTTTTTATACAGATAAAACCGTTCTTCTCCGATTGATTGATTTAACGCTTGCATACATTGAGCAATCACTCGTTCTCCGGCTCGCTCATAGGCGACGAGTTCCCGCGGATTGCTGCATTCTGGAGTCGAATATTCGGGGTGGGCTCCATCTACGTAGAGCCTGCCGCCGTTGGACAGGAGTTTATTCAGGAGCCGATTATACTGTGGGCTTG
>CP070743.1:1859219-1870728 GCA_020348185.1 Nitrospirota bacterium | reverse complement strand
AAAAAACCGTATGATAGGGTCGATAAATGAAAAAGCCTTATTATTCAGTGGGTTTTGAAGAATTTTCCCGACTGGCCACCCAAGGGAACCTCATCCCTATTTACCAGGAAATCCTCGCTGACTTTGAAACTCCTGTTTCTGCTTTTTCCAAAATTAACACCGGGCCAACCGCATTCTTATTCGAGAGTGTTGAGGGTGGAGAAAACTGGGCACGATATTCCTTTTTAGGAAGCGATGCGACTCTTCTCATGTGGGAGGAGCAAGAACACCTTGTCATTCAACAGGGGAGAAAGACGAGCCGGCAACCTTTAGCCGAGAATCCCCTGGATCACATTCGCGATGCCCTGAAACCCTACCATCCTGTGATTGTCCCAGGATTACCACGATTTGTCGGCGGAGCGGTGGGATACCTCGGATATGATGTGGTTCGACATTTTGAACCCATTCACCAGCACCCGAAAGAGGATGCCCGTCTCCCCAAACTGGCCTTCCTGATCACCGAAACCTTACTCATTTTCGACAATGTTTCCCATACCATTAAAGTCGTCGCAAACGCTCATATTCAGAGTCAAAAGAAAAGTCATCTCAAACAAGCCTATGGAGATGCGGTTGCTCGAATCGATCGCATGATCGCACGGCTCAGAAAATCTCCTGTCCGTTCCAAGATTCAACCACGACGGCAACCTATAAGATTTACATCAAACATGAGTCAAGCCGATTACGAGAAAATGGTGATGAGGACCAAAGAATATATCCAAGCCGGAGATATCGTCCAGGGAGTCGTTTCACAACGGTGGCACACGACGATCCGGACCCCATCTTTTGAAATTTATCGGGCTTTGCGGGTGATTAATCCTTCGCCGTATTTGTACTATTTACGAATTGCCGGAGTTGAGTTGGTCGGGTCCTCCCCGGAAATTCTGGTGCGATGCGAGGACCGATCCATTGTCGTCAGGCCCATTGCCGGAACACGCCGTCGGGGAGAAACCGAAGAAGCTGATCGCGCCTTAGGAGAAGAATTGCTGGCAGATGAAAAAGAACGTGCAGAACATGTGATGCTGGTCGATTTAGGACGCAACGATGTCGGTCGCGTCGCCAAGGCGGGGACGGTCACACTGGACCCATTTATGACGATCGAACGCTATTCACATGTCATGCATATTGTGTCCCAGGTGACCGGGGAATTAAAAGAGGACTGCACGATGTATGATGTGATGAAAGCCTGCTTCCCAGCTGGGACCGTTTCTGGAGCACCAAAAATTCGGGCCATGCAAATCATTGAGGAGCTGGAGCCTACCCGACGAGGGCCCTATGCCGGGGCGGTGGGATATTTCAGTTTCTCCGGCAATATGGATACCTGCATCAATATTCGAACGATTGTGATTAAAGACGAGTGCGCCTACATCCAAGCCGGTGCCGGCATCGTTGCCGACTCTGATCCCACCCGGGAATATGAAGAAACGTGCAGTAAAGCCGGAGCGATGATGCGTGGCATTGAGATGGCCGAACGAGGATTGGATTAATACCGGCTATGATTCTGCTCATCGACAACTACGACTCCTTTACGTATAACCTTGTCCAATATCTGGGTGAACTCGGTGCAGATATATGTGTGTACCGAAACGATTTCATTTCAATACAGGAGATTGATCGATTAGCCCCTCAACGGTTACTCGTCTCTCCCGGACCCTGTACACCAAAAGAAGCAGGAATTTCAGTTGAAGCCCTTCATCATTTTGCGGGCCGATTACCAGTCTTGGGTGTCTGTTTAGGACACCAATCCTTAGCCTACGCTTTTGGGGGTGAAATTATCCGGGCCGATCGACTCATGCACGGGAAAACCTCCATGATCCACCATGATGGCAAAACAATTTTCGCGGGATTGCCCAATCCTTTTGAAGCCACTCGATATCATTCACTCATTGTCAACCGAAATTCCCTGCCGGCCGACTTTGAGATCTCCGCGGAAACGGTCGAAGGTGAAATCATGGGAATTCGGCACAAACCCACCGGCGCAGAAGGAGTTCAGTTTCATCCCGAATCAATTCTGACAACGTCCGGAAAGGATCTCCTGAACAATTTTCTCAACCTCCCGCAACCCGTTGGGTTATCAGCCTAAAGAGGCTTTTTTCCCCTACTCACTGAAGGCTCCGTCCACATGATCAAAGAAGCCATTGCGAAAATTGCGGAAGGCGTCGATCTTTCGGAGAAAGAAGCTGGCGCGGTCATGTTAGAAATCATGCAGGGCAACGCTTCCGATGCACAAATTGCGGCATACTTGATGGGGCTCAGAATGAAGGGTGAGACCGTTGAGGAAATCACCGGTTCAGTGCAAACCATGCGGAGTCTGGCCCAACGTGTGCCTGTATCGGATCCGATGGTGGTCGATACGTGCGGAACCGGTGGTGATCGTGCCAATACCTTTAATATTTCTACGGCCGCCGCCTTCGTCGTCGCAGGTGCGGGAATAACCGTGGCCAAGCATGGAAATCGTTCAGTCTCTTCCCGCTCCGGCAGTGCCGACGTCCTCTCGGCCCTTGGCGTCAACATTAACCTTTCTCCTGACCGGGTAAGTGACTGCATCAACGAAGTTGGCATCGGATTTCTCTTTGCTCCACTTTTCCATGGAGCCATGAAGCATTGCGCGAAACCGCGAACCGATATGGGTATCCGTACCATGATGAATATCATGGGTCCACTATCTAATCCGGCCGGCGCCACCATTCAAGTTCTTGGAGTCTATGACAAGCTTTTAACCGAAAAACTCGCACAGGTGCTCATTCGGCTCGGCACCCAACATTGCTTTGTCATTCATGGCCTTGATGGTCTCGATGAAATTACTCTCACGACCAACACCTATGTGTCTGAAGGTAAAACGGGGCTTGTCTCCAGTTATACGATTGGCCCACAGGATTTTGAATTGGAACCTGTTCATCCCAAAGAACTGAAAGGTGGGGACCCCAAGGAGAATGCGACGATTATTCAGGACATTTTACGGGGGAAACGGAACACGAAACGTGAAATAGCGTTAATTAATGCCGCCCCGGCGTTTGTGGCGTGTAAACGAGCAAAGAACTTAAAAGAAGGGTATGAAGTCGCTCAACAATCGGTTGACAGCGGAGCCGCTCAAGGCAAACTGGAAAAATTGATTCAATACACCCAACAGTTTCCTCAATGATCCTCGAACGTATTCTAGAACACAAAAAAGCCGAGCTGCGGAGGAAGCAGAGCCGTGGTTACCTGACTGAATTGAAGAATCGCATTGCCGATGGCCGCCCCCCAATGGGATTTATCAAGGCCTTGGAATCAGGCAGGAGGGCTGACTCCCCTGCTCTCATTGCAGAAGTAAAAAAAGCCTCCCCGAGTCAAGGCTTGATGCGGTCCGAATTTGCGGAGAAGTTCGATCCTCTTAAGCTTGCCCGAATATATGAAAACCATGGGGCCTCCGCACTCTCTGTGTTAACCGATCAGGAGTTTTTCCAAGGAAGCCTGGACTATCTTGCTGCTATTAAAGATCAGGTTGGCCTTCCCGCTTTGAATAAAGAATTCATGGTCGAAGAAGTCCAGTTTTATGAGGCCCGTGCCTATGGTGCCGATTGTGTATTGCTGATTGTAGCTGCTCTTGATCGAATCCAACTCCAGGATCTCTATGCCATTGCTGAGGGTTTAGATTTGAATGTGTTGATCGAAACTCATGATGAACAAGAGGTGGATACGGTCCTCGAGCGTATCCCGGACGTTCAGCTCTTAGGAATCAACAATCGTGATCTGAAAACGTTTTCCACTGATCTCTCCGTCACCCAACGTCTGGCCAAACGGATCCCATCAGACAAATTCATTGTCAGCGAAAGCGGCATACACAAACGTGATGATGTCCTTCGTATCCATGAATCCGGCGCAAAAGCCATGCTGATAGGAGAATCCCTCATTAAGGCCGACGATATCAGCTCAAAAATAAAGGAGCTGCTCGGTCAGTCAGAAGAAAACGACCAAGAGGAATCAAAAAAAGAAACTCGTTGGGTTTAATCGTCACTGTCTCTGGGTAAAAATCATGTTGTAGCTGCAGCATCTAATGCTGCCCTTCAAACCAATCATTTTTTACTGAGGACGTCATAGGGAAAGGTAATGCGCATGCATTTCGTACTGGCATAACCAGTGTCCTGACTGCTGTAGATAAATTGGGTTTTTGATTTCACGAAGAGGCGCCATGAGATGGCGCAGCTACACATTAGCAATGATGCTGAAACTTCTATGAATCCCTCAATTAAAGTCAAAATCTGCGGAATAACCAACACCCCCGATGCCCAAGCAGCCGTTTCGGCTGGTACTGATGCCCTCGGATTTATCTTTTATTCCCAAAGCCCCCGATACGTCGACCCAAAGGTCGCGAAACACATCATTTCAGAACTTCCGCCGTTTGTTCTACCAATAGGCGTGTTCGTCAATGAGGAACCCAAAGTGGTGCGAGATATAATGCAAGAATGCGGGCTGGCTCTAGCCCAACTCCATGGAGATGAAACGCCAGCCTACTGTGAATCTCTGGAACGCCCCGTGCTCCGCGGTATCCGGTTAAGAGATCGTGGTTCATTTTTGGCCATGGCCGAATACAAAGGCAGAGCTGGAGTGCGGGGATTTGTCGTTGATGCCTTTTCAGAATCCGCGTATGGCGGAACAGGGCAAACAACAGATTGGAATTTAGCTTCTGAAGCCGCCAAGGCCGCGCCAATACTATTAGCAGGAGGTCTAACCCCAGACAACGTCCAAGAAGCGATCCAAAGAGTCAAACCCTATGGCGTTGACGTCAGCAGCGGCGTTGAATCCAGTCCAGGGGAAAAAGACCCAGCCAAAGTTAAAGCCTTTATCTACGCAGTCAAACTTGTCACCTAAATGACCGATAGCTATACTGACTCCTATCCAAAAGTTCCTGCTTCTAACTCGAAATTTCTTTTTATTTCCCTCGCTCCTTTGGGGAGAGGGACAGGGTGAGGGGAAAAACGTCCGTGAAGTTTAAAAAGCAGGAAATGTTCAACTGATTCAAGAAACTATGCCAACCCTTCCAGACAAAAGAGGCCGATTCGGGAAATACGGTGGCCAGTATGTCCCCGAAACCCTCATGCCTGCCATGCTCGAGCTGGAACAGGCCTATTTGGCTGCCAAGCGTGACAAAAAATTTCAGGCAGAGGTTCAAGATTGCCTACAACAATACGTAGGACGCCCTACCCCACTTTATTTTGCCGAACGCCTCACCAAAACCCTGGGTGGAGCCAAAATCTATTTAAAACGAGAGGACTTGTGCCATACGGGCGCCCATAAGATCAACAATACGGTCGGACAAGCCTTGCTCACTCGGCGGATGAAGAAACACCGTGTCATCGCAGAAACCGGAGCAGGACAACACGGCGTCGCTGTCGCGACGGTCGCCGCCATGTTTGGACTCAACGCTGAGATTTATATGGGAACCGAAGACATGGAGCGCCAGGCACTCAATGTTTTTCGAATGCGCCTCCTTGGGTCAACAGTCACAGGTGTGGATGCAGGTAGCCGAACACTGAAAGATGCCATCAGTGAAGCGATGCGCGATTGGACGACCAACGTGAGAACAACGCATTATTTGCTAGGCTCGGTGCTCGGGGCCCATCCCTACCCCATGATGATTCGAGATTTTCAAGCCGTTATCGGCCGAGAAGCCAGGAAACAAATTCTTTCTGCTGAGGGCAAATTACCGAGCTGCCTGGTCGCATGTGTTGGCGGCGGTAGTAATTCAATTGGTCTATTCTATCCTTTCATCAAAGATCCAAAAGTAGAGATGGTGGGTGTGGAAGCCGGAGGCCTTGGCCTCACAAGTGGCAAGCACGCCGCACGATTTTCAGGAGGCAAGCCAGGTGTCCTACACGGCACAATGACCTATCTGCTTCAAGACCACCATGGACAAGTCAGCCTTACCCATTCCGTGTCAGCTGGATTGGATTACCCCGCCGTGGGTCCTGAACACAGCCTTCATCATGATGCCGGGCGGATTCGTTATACCTCTGCCACGGATGAAGAAGCCCTCGCAGCCTTTGACCTGTTATCTCAAGAAGAAGGCATTATCCCAGCGCTTGAAAGCGCGCATGCAATAGCGGAAATCACAAAACTGGCCCCGACCATGAGAAAAAGCCAGGTCATCATCGTGAACCTCTCCGGCCGCGGAGACAAAGACGTTCAACAAATAGCTCGCATGCGCGGCATCCCACTGTAGATGAGTTTTCAAGTTTCCTTTCTTTTGTAAGGTGAGGTAGAGCTCCCAATTGTGAATACACCTCAGTCCATATTCAACAATGCCAAACCGCATTCAAGCAACATTCGATAAACTCCGAGCACGAGGTCAAAAAGCCTTGATCCCCTACATCATGGCGGGGGACCCTTCCCTCACGGAAACCGAATCTCTCGTGTTAGCACTTGAAGAGGCCGGTGCCGACCTAATCGAGTTGGGAGTACCATTCTCCGATCCCATTGCTGACGGTCCCGTGATTCAAAAAGCCGCAGAAAGAGCGTTGCGTTCAGGCACCTCGCTCAAAAGCATTCTTTCCACTGTCAAAACCCTTCGCACAAAATCCCAAATCCCTCTGATTCTCATGACGTATTACAACACCATCATGGCAATGGGCGAGAATGAGTTTTGTGAGCAGGCCGTTAAGGCAGGAGTCGATGGTGTGATTGTTCCTGATTTGCCGCCGGAAGAAGCCGATCTTCTTTGTGAAGCCGCAGACAAAGCCGGCGGACCAGTCGTGATTTTCCTTTTGGCCCCCACCAGTACCAAATCACGTCAAGCCGAAGTCATCAAGCGAACAAAAGGTTTTATTTATTATGTCTCGCTTACCGGCATCACCGGAGCTTCACTAAGTAACATGGACGAGGTAAGGCAAAATGTAAGTAAGATTCAAAAGACTGCAAAAAAACCGGTCGCTGTCGGTTTCGGCATCTCCACCCCTGACCAGGTCAAACAGGTGGCAGAGTTTGCTGATGGGGTCATTGTCGGCAGCGCGATCGTTCGCCAAATTGGTGACCACCAACTGGACTCCGCTCTGATCGAGCGCATCAGCCAGTTCACACAAGGCTTGAAGACCGCTACCCTTAACGGAAAATAATCACCCTGCCTTGAGGCGCTCGTCTCAGCTATAAGCCCTAGCCCTAGAGTAGTTGCCCCCTTCATTTATATCACATTAAGTACTTACGAACTGCCTATTTGTTGAGCGCAATATCCTCACCAGCTACCAAAACCATTTCGGTTGAAGCCCCTTCCTTCCGGGCCTTTAGGTAAGGTTGATATTCGGCACTCGAGTAAAATGTCACAGCTGCCTCCTTTGAGGGAAACTCAATGATGATAAAAATTTGTGGGACCGGGCGCTCACCCTCAATTTTTTGGATTTTTGGTGTCCTGACCAAATACCGGCCACCATTTTCTTCAACTAATCTTGTGACTTCTGCGAGGTAGGATGGTACCCAGCTATCATCTGAAACATTCAGTTCTGCTACAACGTAGTGTTTCATTTTTTCTCCAATTGGTTGGTTTTGGCCATTATTCCCAAAACCCCCGAAAGGGGGAGGATGACCCTATTGTGGGTTGGTTGGTCTGTTTCAAGAACTAATAATTATGAGGGTTAGGCAAGAAGTTTAAGGTCAAAAGCGGAATTCTTTGTCCAACACATACACTTTCACCGTCTCGCGCTTTACACCATCATCAGCCATAGCCTCTGCCGTAGCTGGAGATTGAAAAACCTCAAAAAACTTGTCCAAATCATCGGGCTCCGCATAGATGATCACTTCATTCTCTTTTGTCGCTGCAAAATAGGCCATCGGCATGGTCATACTTTTTAGCAATTCCCCGTGGGAACGGTAACCCTTTTCCCATTTGGCTGAGTCTTCAACCTGCGCTGTGAATATGACACGTGGCATCTTCACCTCCCTATTGTTGTTGTTTGTGGGTGATTTTCTGCTGGGCTGGTCGCCGACCAGGACTATGGTACACTTCTCCAATATTGTCAATGAACGTTCATCCGGTTTCCTAATCTTCATTTTGGATTGGACTGGATCGTATCCAATTCTTTTAATGTTATAGATTTATCAGTACTTTGGTTTGGCTTTGGGCCTTGCTATGAAGACGAGCTGTACCTATGAATCTGACTGAACTCGAAGCTGTCCTTGAGGAATTACATCCCAATTGTGTCGGTGGCTGGATTCAAAAGATTCATCAGCCGTTGCCGAATACCTTTACCTTTGACATTCGGGTACCTGGTAAAACCATGAATTTGCTTATTTGTGCCGATCCACGATATGCCCGTATTCATTTCGCCTCAATAAAATCAGAGAACCCTCAGACTCCCCCACCATTTTGTCAATTCTTGCGTGCGCACCTGGAAGGCGGAAGGATTGAGGGGGTGGCCCAAGAGCCACAGGATCGCGTGGTGTATCTGACAATCACCACTGCCTCTACAAAATATATTCTTGTTGTTGCACTGACTGGCAATCAGTCCAACTTGTATTTACTGAACGAATCTAAACAAGTCCTGCAAACGTTGAAAGATTCATGGGTGAAGATTGGGGATCTGTATGCGCCGCCGACTCAGGATAAACGCGTGCCTCGCCCCTTAGCCAGGCTAACTCTTTCTCCTTTCCAGCATGATGTTGAGGGGAAATTTTCTGGGCATAGCGGTACTCTGGCGCCTCCCCCCTCACCCCAGCCCTCTCCCCTGAGGGGAGAGGGGGCGCTCGATGAAAGGAGGCGCGGAGAATTCGCAGTTCGGTATCCTGTTTCTGCCGAAATTGAAGACCGGTATTGGAAAGAAGAGCAAGTTCACATCCTTTCACAATTACGGAACGCCCACCTTTCAAGGATAAAGAAAGCTCTCAAACATACCAACAAGAAAATTAAAAAATTACAGGAGGATTTGAAAAAAGCTGAGAGATACAGGGAATATGGTCGATATGGGGAGCTGCTCAAAGGTCAGCTTCACTCTATCGCTAAAGGACAGGAGGCGGTGACTGTGGTCGATTACTATGATCCTTCCCTCCCTCAACTGACGCTCCCGCTGGATACATCAAAAGATCCTGTTTGGAATATGGAGGATTATTTTAAAAAGCATCACAAATTTTTGTCAGCAGAGAAGCACTTGCAGCCACGCCTGGAAACAGCAAAACGGGATCTTGTTCGATTACAGGAAGAGTTAGCAACAATCGAATCCGGTGAAAACCTTCGAATTCAAGGTATTACCCAGCCATCTCAGGGAAAAGGAAAAAGAGAAGCGATGTCACCTGGAAAACCACCAAAACCTCAACCGGCTCGGTCGATAGGATACCGCCAATTTGTTTCCGCTGATGGGTTACCGCTGTTAGTCGGAAAAACCGCAAAGGACAATGATTTCCTGACCTTTAAAGTTGCGGGACCAGATGATTTGTGGCTCCATGCGCGGGGGACTCCAGGATCCCACGTTGTTATTCGACTCGAAAAAGGGGCTGAGACCCCTCATGAAACATTGAAGGATGCGGCAACCTTGGCCTTGTGGTTTAGTGATCTACGAAAGAGTGGAAAAGGTGAAGTGATTTATACGCACCGAAAGTTTGTGAAAAAGGCTAAAGGGCAGAAAGCCGGATCGGTGACGGTAAGCCGGGAAAAGAGTATTTGGATTGAGTGCAAGGAGGAACGGTTGGATAGGTTGAAGTGGACAGCTCGATAGATAAGGTATGCAAAGTTTGGTGTTGTGCTCCCTTACCCTGCCCTCTCACCCCTGCGGGAGAGGGTAAAGTTAAAAGGCAAGGTCATTACTCTCCGACTCGAACAAGCATGCCTCGTTCTTTGCAGATGCTGAAAGTGTGATAAAACCATAGGATCATCCCCACCAGGTACACAGCATTCAGCCCAGTGGCCCAAATCACATGGACGGTAGGAATTTCTCCGTGAAGGAGAACGCTCCGCATACCTTCAAAAATATGGGATGGCGGAATAATCCAGGAAATCTTTTGGAGAAAGGCCGGCAAAACCTCCATGGGGTAAAACACACAAGAAAGGGGTTGAAACAGAAAGACCATGCCCCAAGCTAGAACTTCAGCTTGTTGCCCAAATCTCATAATGATAGAAGTAGTCAGCACGCCGATGATCCACCCGGAGATCAGTAAATTGAATATAAATGGCACAAGCGACAGCCCAATGACAAAAATATCGTAGGAATAAAACACAAGAGCAAACAGAATCATGAGTGATCCAACAGCGGTCACTTTAAAGATACTCATGGTCATGGTGGCCATGAGGTATTCCCCCACCGTTAGCGGACTGGCGAAGAGATTCATCAGGTTTCTTGCCCACATTTCTTCAAGGAACGAGAGCGCAATCCCTTGCTGGGCTCGAAACAACACGTCCCATAAAATTAGGGCCCCAAGAAAAAAAGTCACAGCACCATGAAGTTGGTTGCCCTGTTGAGCCAAATAAATCGTAATGAAACCCCAGACGATTAAATCCAAAAAAGGCCAGTAAAAGATTTCAAGAAGCCGCGCAAAGCTTCGTTTGTATAGATAAAGATGGCGAGACAGTAGAGCCCCGATGCGACCGACGTTCATATTCTTCGCTCTTCCCGGGCCAATTTCAAAAACACTTCTTCCAGGTCACGCTGGCCAAATCGTTCCACAATCTGTTGGGCAGTGCCTTCAGCCACAATACTTCCTCGTTGGAGAAAAATGATTCGATCTGACATTTCTTCCATTTCGCGCATGTTATGAGAGGTATACAAAATACTGAGATTTTCTGATCGGCGATATTCTTTAAGAAAGGCTTTGATTTTTTGGGTAATGTCCGGATCCAGGCTGGCAGTCGGCTCATCAAGGAGCAAGACTTTAGGTCGCGTCATGATCGCTTTCGCCAGCGTAAGTCGGGACATTTGGCCTGAGGACAATTTTCGGGTCAATTTTCCACGGATCTCCTGCATATCCAACTTTTTGACCACATCATCAATTTGTTGGGTGATGTTCGACAGCCCATACAGCCTCGCAATGACTCGAAGGTTTTCTTCTACCGTTAAGGAATACGGCATGGAAATATACGTCGAGGAAAAATTGACCTGTTTCAGGATGGTTTCCCGGTGCTCGGCCAAGTCCAAGCCAAATATTCGAATGCTGCCCGCAGTTGGTGTAATAAGACCTAACAACATGTGAATGGTGGTGGTCTTGCCAGCACCGTTGGGACCAAGCAACCCCAGGATTTCCCCTTCCTGAATGTCAAAGGAGATATTGTCGACGGCGACAAAGTCGCCAAACCGCTTGGTCAGATTTCGGACTTCAACAAGAGGTTGTGCCATGCTAATTCGCGAACCCTTTAGAAGAGAAAGTCGCCGATTTTATCAGGAAGGTGGCAGGTCTCGCAGCGTTTACGGAGAACTTTTCCCTCGTAGGTCGATTTTCCATCATGGCAACGGAGGCAATCAGCCATTGCGGAATGCCATAATTGTGAATCCTTCGGCTGGCTGGGTTCATGCGGTTGATC
>CP070743.1:1847125-1859119 GCA_020348185.1 Nitrospirota bacterium | reverse complement strand
TTACCTAGCTTTTGGACCTTGTATGTTTATTGACAATCTCAGTTCTCCCAATCATAGTTTGTGGACATAACCAATCCTCTCAACCTACCTTGGTTAGGGGGCCAGCACCTTTAATTGAGATTGTTCATTCTCTCAGCGATACAAAAAACCGATTTTCTCCAAATAAGCGATGTTTCTTTTTATTTTTTCCCAAGGCCAGCCAAACAAGAAACGAATCATTTTTCTGGTTGTCATGTCTCTGCTCCTTATCAGTGGAGCTCTTCTTTTTAATAGGCCTGAGCAATCGCAAGTGATTCACGTGTCCTTTCCCAATGGCACGGTATTGGAGGCTGAAGTGGCGGATACTCCTGAGAAGTTGTTGTTTGGGCTTGCGTTTCTAGATTATCTTCCGCCTAATAAGGGAATGTTGTATATTTTCGATGAATCGGCTCCACATCGCGTATGGACCAAGGAATTCCGGATCCCGGTCGATGTGATATGGGTAGATGAAAGTAAATTGGTGGTGCATGTCGTGGAGGCTGCGGAACCGTGTTCTCAGGATCCGTGCCCCTGGTATGGTCCGCCATCCCGAAATGCCCGTTATGTCATTGAAGCCAATGCTGGATTTGCCAAACGTCAAGGCGTGGTACCAGGGACCAAACTCAAATTCACTCTCCGACTATCATGAGAGGAAGGATTGTCTGACCGAATCAGGGAATGATGATGAAAACAGAAGAACCAACAAGTGAAAACTCTGAAACCGATTTTATCCGTGTTGCTCAGGTTGATGAAGTACCAGCGGGCAAGGGACGAGTGTTTAAAGTTCTTGGGAAATCGGTTGCCTTATTCAACGTGGCAGGGTGTTTTTATGCAATCAATAACATTTGCCCCCATGAAGGGGGACCGCTGGCCAAAGGGCGAGTCAAAGGTCACGTCGTTTCCTGCCCCTGGCATGATCTCCAATTTGACGTTCGAAACGGTTTCGGAACTGAGGGGGGGGGATATTGCGTTGCGAGCTATGAGGTTCGTGTTGATGGAGACCAGATTTGTATCAGTCTTCGACGACGGGGAATCTAAAGCGAGGTCGAAGTTCAAAGTTGAAATGCCTGAGTGTTTCCTTTAAACATTAAACATTGAACGTTAAGCGTTGAACCTTTACCAATCAGGTAGAGATCCATGGACGGCAATGATACAACTGTTGGGAATGTCGTTTCAGGTGCTGATAGCGCGCGTGAAGTAAAGTCTATTCAGGCGAAAAAAGGCGCGACTTTTTCCGTAAATCTTTGGGAAGATCGTACGCGGGGGGAGCAGTGGGTTCCCTCGTATGATCAAAAATCTTTTGTGTTGATGGAAGATGAGTTTCTCCGAACCACAAGCAATAATGCAGTGGATTCCGGGAAACGCACGTTTGAATTTCAAGCTCTTGAGGAGGGAGAATATCGAATGGAATTCAGCAAGCGGTTGGCCTGGAAATTCACCGCAGAGGATCGAAGAGTGTTTGTGATCACGGTGAAGAAATAGGCCATTCAGCCATGACCGATATTGGATTTCTCAATGATCGCTTTATGTCCTTGGAAGAGGTCAAGATTTCTCCTGATGACCGGGGATTCCAATTTGGGGATGGGGTCTATGAAGTCGTCATGGTGTATGAGGGCAAGCCTTGCCTGCTCCAGGAGCACCTTGCTCGCTTGGAGCACAGCGCTCAAGGGATACGATTAACCCTCCCCTATACTCCCGCCGAATGGGAACAACGCATATTGGAGGGAGTGAAACGATGTGGATATCAACACTGCAAAGTGTATATCCAGGTCACTAGAGGTATTGTGCCACGGGATCATCTGTTCCCGGGGCAATGTTCCCCTACCATATTTATGTCCTTTCGTGAGATGACTCCTCTGGATGAGAACTTGCGGCAACGAGGTGTGAAGGTGATAACGGTACCGGACATACGATGGGGACGGTGCGATATTAAAAGCCTGAATTTACTCCCCAATGTGCTTGGCAAGCAACAGGCCAAAGAAGCTGGAGCGTTTGAGGCTATTTTTATCCGCGAAGGAGTGGTTACGGAAGGGACGAGCTGTAATGTGATGATCGTTCGGAGTGGTGTCATTCATACCCCAGAATCCAATCATCATATTCTTGAGGGGGTAACCCGCAAAATCCTTTTAGATTTAGCGAAAAAAGAAGGATTGTCGGTTTGTGAGCGAACGATTAAAGCCAAGGAACTGTTTGAAGTCGATGAAATATTCCTGGCAGGAACCACCATTGAAGTCATGCCGGTTGTTGCCATCGATGAAAAGCCGGTAGGAACCGGCCAGCCTGGGCCCACAAGCCAACAACTTTCCGCTAGCTACCAAGATTTCCTCAGTCGTCTGGTCTAAAGTAGACTTGACACACACCATAGAATTGAGCCAGTATTTCTCTCCCCAATTTATCGACAGTAGAGTGTCGAATAAATTCGATAAAACCAAATAGTTAAGATACTGAAATCTCGCCAGTTCAATTCTTGAAGGAGGCCGGTCCATGTTTCACTTTCATTTCAGGTTGCCAAACTCATTTCTTATCTTGGGCATGCTCGTTGCTGCCCTGATGGCTGGTGTATTTTCCATTGCATCAGCTGAAACTTCTCCATCAGATTCCACCGTCCATAAGACCAGTATGGTCCACCAGGATTCGCCTGGATGGGCTGAAAAATTGAAGGGACAGACGATTGTCGAAAACTCAGTTGAGGGTCGATCAGAACGGGCTGCGATGGTTGAACTTCAGCATCAGCGGATGATGGAACAGATGCAGAAGGAAAATCAGCACCAACGGGACAATACGGGTGCCTTCAATTCCATGTCGATGATGCACCAATATGGTGGAGGTCGGGAGAATGGCCTCCTCATGACGAATACGGGTGGTGAGCCGGTGTCCAAAACCGGTGGCTTATGCCCAGCAAACGCACCAGTGAAACACTATGACATTTCCGCTATTAACGCCGAGATCACGCTCAATCAATGGTTGGACTACTATCCCGGGTATATGTATGTCCTCACGGAAAACCTGGAAAAGGTTAGGGAAGAGGAAGCCAAAAATGCAGCTGCCCGAGAGTCGGAAGGGCACCTTGATCCAGGTGGGGTCATCAACGGAATCCAAAATCAGTACATCCAGCCACTCGTTATTCGTGGAAACCAAGGTGATTGCGTCAAAATTACCCTTCGAAACAAATTAGAGTTTGGGGAGGATGTGAGCCTCCATATTAACGGCTCCGATATGGTGATGAGTAAGACAGGTCAGCCAGCGACGACGACGAATCCTGATGCGATTGCGGCAGGGGAAAGCGACGAAGACGATGATGAGGAGGGTGCCCCCCAGGGTTCCCCGGTTATTGATATGGAATGGTACATTCATCCCAATGCTCAGGAAGGGGCAAAACAATTCCACAGCTACAGCAATGATCGTGAGTTGACGGTGTTGGGGATGATGGGCGTGTTTATCGTCGAGCCCGCGGGTTCAAAGTATTGGGAGCCGCTGGGAACCGGAGAGGCCACAGAAGCCAAAAGTGGCTGGCAGGTCATGATTGATACGCCAAGGGGCCCGGACTTTCGAGAATTTGTTCTGATTTACCACGAGGTTGGAGATGAAGCGTTTCGTCCCGTCAACAAGCATGGAGACTTTCTCCCGCAGCGGGATCCTCTGACCGATGCCTATCGGCCAGGTGCCAGGGCCTTGAACTATCGAAGTGAACCCTTTGGCATTAATAACATGCACGTGCAACATGAGTATTTTGGATTTGAAGATGAGTCAATGGCTTACAGCAGTTATACCTTCGGAGATGCAGGTCCAACGATTCCACGGAGTTATTTAGGGGACCCTGCCAAGTTTAGAATTGTCCATGGGGGGTCTGAAGTCTTTCATTCCCATCACCCACATGGTGGAGCCATTCGATGGCAACGTAGCCCTCGGGCAACGCAAATGCCAGTGTGGAATACCGGTCAAACCGGGCCAGTCAAATATCCTGTGATTCGTACGAAGTCCGATCGTGTTGATGTGGAGGTCATTGGACCATCGGAAGCCCTCGATTTAGAAACCGAATGCGGATCCGGTCTCTGCCAGTGGTTGGCAGGAGACTTTTTGTTCCATTGCCATGTGGCTCACCATTATGTTGCTGGTATGTGGGGTTACTGGCGTGTCTACAATACGCTTCAAGTTCCCGGTGTCCAGAATGATGTCATGCCTTCGTTACGGGAGCTTCCTGACCGTCTGAATCGCATACATAAACCGGTGACGTCGGATCAACTGGTGGGAACCACCGTGAATTGGTTCGGAACAAAATTTAAGATCGTTCAAAGCGGAAAAAGTGATTGGAAGTCCGATCCCCGGGTCGTCAATATCAAAGATTGGGTTGAAATGCAGCTTGTGACCCAAGGGAAGCCGGGACATAAAGAGGATGAGGAAGGCCAGTTAAAATCCTACGATGCCACCGTAATGGACTGGGTGTGGGATGGAAACAAGGCGATGAGTGAAAAAGAGGCCACCATCGGGCCCAATCCCAAGTATCATCCAGAATGGCAAGGCTATACGCCTGGGGAACGTCGTGCCATTTGGTTTGAACCGAAAACAGGGAAAGTCGCTTGGCCGTGGGTGACCCCTCACTTTGGAAAGCGGGTACCCTTCGCGCCTGACCATAATCCCGCACCCTGGTTGGAAATGATCCATGTTGACGAAGAGGGAAATCGGACCGTGGATCCGGCCAAACCGGGTGAAAATGGGCGGTGGAGTCTTTGTCCTGAACGGGCGGGCTCGCAAAATTATAACGTTCACTTTATCAAGTTACCCATCGAATTGTCGGCGGCGCAGGGAAGTGAGCCGGCTATTGTCGATCCCAATGGCTTGTTGTACGTCGTTCATGAAGAGGAAGCCGCCATTCGTGGAAATAACGATCTGAAATATCCTTTAGTGTTTCGAGCAAATATGTATGATTGCATGGATTGGATGTTGACCAGCGAGTGGGAAGACGACGATGTGACGAATTTCCAGTCCTCCAAAATCAACACCCACTTCCATTTTGTTCAGTTCGACAATCAAGCGTCAGATGGTGTGATCTCAGGAATGTCGTATGAACAATCGATGCGGCCCTTTACGATGTTTGAAAAGAAAAAGAATAAGGGGCTGCCGGTTCCGATGAACTCAAAATTCACCAAATCCGCGAAAAAAGGTGAAAAGACAATTCATCTTACCAATGCCCATCAATATCACGTCGGCACGCTTGTGCTGGTTGGAGCTGACAACGTGGGAGGAAATGAAATTCGCCGGATTGTCGCCATTGGAGGTTCAGGAGGGAGTTCAGCTTCTTCCGGAGCCGGGGGTGGTGAGTATACCGTCCAACCAGGTGACACGCTTGGAGGAATTGCCAATGCAAGGGGGATGACATCGAGCGAGTTGGCGGCAATTAACAATATAGAAAACAAAGACCTTATTTATGTTGGACAAACCCTCACGTTGCCGGGAGCTGAAGCGGCGAGTACGGGTAGTGATGCTGGAAGTGGAGGGGAAACCCTGACTTTTGCAAAGCCCTTAGAGCACGACCACCCGGTGGACGATATTGTGACGGTCGAATTTGTCCGTCAGCGGTTCTGGGCCGACGCGGATGTGGGTTCAGTATTCTGTCATGACCATGCGTTTGGCGGAACGACCTGGCCACACGGGGCGGTGTGTACTTTCTTAATCGAGCCCTTTGGATCAACATGGCATAATCCGAAGACCGGTGAACCCATTCGGACAGGCCCCGTTGCCGACATTCATACGATCGAACGAGTTGGTCATGATGTTGCCGGGAGTTTCCGGGAATTGATGGTGCATATCATGGATACGGTTCCCCATACGGTCAACGTGGTGACAGCCGGGAACCCTCCGGGCCAGCCGGTCGATGTGGCGTTAGAAGCCGGGAGGACGGTGTCCTTCATCATGCCACCGAATGAAATGATCAAAATGACGCCCATGCCCTTCCTGAACGGAGGTACACACACGACAGGAGGAGCCTTCAATTTCCGGGCGGAGCCGTTTGCTCAACGGCTTTCCAATAATCCTGACACTTCACAATTGTTCAGCAGTGGCGTTCATGGTGATCCAAGTACGCCCATGATACGGGCGTATCTTGGTGATGCCATTGTCTTCAGACTGATTGACGTCACGATGAACGAAAGTAATGTCTTTTCGGTATCGGGCCACACCTTCTGGACTGAGCGTTATGCCGCGGAAGCGAATCGAAAAAATTCGATCCACATTGGGATTGCAGAACGGTATGACTTAGTGGTGGCGGAAGCCGGAGGGCCTCGACATTTGCCCGGTGACTATATGTACTTCAATGGCCGAAGTTCCAAATTTTCCGAAGGCTCCTGGGGCATCATTCGGGTTCTGGACAAAGAAGTTCCCGATCTCCAACCGCTACCCAATAAAGCCTATGGAAAAGAAGGAATGCCTCCTACCCTTCCGGTTTGCCCGGAGGGTGCGCCTGCAAAAGAGTTTAATGTCGTCGCCATTGATTTCCCTTCAATGAGCTTTAACCCTAATGTGGAAGAGGCCATTGAAGTGGACTTTGAGCGAAAGATCGAGGTCCAAAATCCGGATGCCAAGATTTATGTTCTTGAAGAAGAGGTGAGTCGGGTGTCGGGCGACTATCAACCTATGCCTCTGACCATCCGGGCTAATGTTGGCGATTGTATAAAGGTGAATCTCACCAATAAAATGAAAGAAAGTCGTGCCTCCTTCTCTGCCTTTGGGTTGGCCTTTGACCCGAAAGATTCCCAAGGGATGAATATTGGAAATAACCAGGGGGATCAAACTGTTGCACCAGGTGGGAGCAAGACCTACACGTATTATGCGGATCCGTTCATTGGTGAAACCCAAACCCTGGTTTGGGATTTCGGAAATGTGGCCTTAAATCCGCGAAATGGACTATACGGTGCGATTATTGTCGGTCCGAAGGGATCCCAATATCGCGATCCCAAAACCGGTTCCGATGTTTCCTTGAAAAATGCCTGGGCTGCGGATGTGATTGTCGATCAAACGATTCCAGGAAATGAAAATCGATCCAGTTACCGTGACGTGGCCTTATTCTTCCAGGATGAGGACAACATTATCGGTACCAGCTTTATGCCCTATGTGCAAAATGTGGCGGGATTAGTTGGTATCAATTATCGGAGCGAACCCTATCTGTATCGAGAAGAACTGGGGTGCTCATTGGGTCGGATGTTCCAGCCTTGTGAAGTCGATGATCCGAAGGATCCCGCCACCCCGATCATCATGGCGCATGCGGGCGATCCTGTTCGGATTCACGTGTTCGGAGCCAGCAGTGAACAAAACGGGATGTTTACACTTGAAAAGCATGAATGGCCCATTGAGCCCTTCTTGCCAGGTGCCGATATGATCAGCACCGTGGAATTTGCGGGTTCGGAAAGCCTTGATGCCTTTGTTCCTTCGGCAGGGGGCGTGTATGCTCTTGCAGGTGACTATGTTTACGGCAATGCTCGACTGCCCTATTCGCAATCAGGACAATGGGGGTATCTCAGAGTGCTGCCGCGTGGGGATAAACGTGTGCTGCCCTTGGGCGAAACAAAAGCGGATGTTCAAGAAGCGAAGGCTGTCCAGCCAGAGGAAACTCAGGTAAAGCCCGTCGCGTTCAAATAACGCGAGGATTTTTCTCTTGATTGATAAAACGGGGAGGCCGGGGTTCGGTTTCCCCGTTTTTTTTTGTGTAGTATGATTAGGAAAGTGTAGTATGAATAGGATATAGGGAAGATTTGTAATGGGAGAATATGGTATTTAATTCAACAATGATCTTTTCGTCAGGGAGAGCCTCATGAGCGTGCTGAATGTAGTAGGAATTGGTCTTATGACTGTGGTCCTATGGACGTCCTCAGCTTGGTCCTATCAAGAAATGACAGTGGCCAATGGGGGAACGATTCAGGGTAAGGTCACCTTAGTTGGAGATAAACCCAGGCCCATGGGGTTCAACTTAGTGACGATCCCCGATCCCGTCTATTGTGGGCGAATTTCGACTGGAACAGGGTGGCGCATTGTGGAGGACTTTATCATCGGTCCGGATGGGAGTCTTAAAGATGCGGTGGTCATGCTCAAAAATGTCAAAAAAGGGAAACCCTTCAATCTCAAAAAAGTAAGAGTCGATGCCATTGACTGTGATTTTCTGCCATTTGTTAATGTCTTGCGGGACCAGGATGAAATTACTGTGATCAATATGGATCCTGTAGAACACGACATTCAAGGCTATGAAACCGCACGTGTCCGGGGGGCAAGAATATTGTTTAATCGGCCCCTCCCAATGAATCCCTTTCATAAAGTTCTTGGTTTTATGAACGAGCACACTCACTTGGAAGGGAAGCCCATGGTTGAGAAAATTCACTTGCGTAAAGGTCGGAACATTTTTGTGATGCAATGTGGCTTTCATCCCTATATGTTCTCGTGGGGGGTGGTGGTCAACAATCCCTATTTTTCAATCACAAAAGAAGATGGTCGGTTTGAAATCACCGATGTTCCGCCTGGGGATTATACGCTGACCGTGTGGCATGCAGGGACGAAGAGATACCTCGAAAAAGAAATTACGGTGAAACCCAAAGGGAATTTGACCGAAAATTTTGTCTATAAGGCTCCAAAAGGCAGACGAAGTGTTCACGAAATGGTGGAAAACCCTCACTTTGGGTTAGAACTGTTGGGGGAAGGGGTAGAAATTGTCCCGTCCCTCCGTGTTCAAAAACCCTAAAAGGAGTCAAATCCTATGTGGCGATTTCTGGTGTCTACCTGTTTCTTTGTCCTATTTACAGGACTGGGTACCTCAGCGTTCGCTTACGAAATCAACGAAGTCAAAGATGGTGGTACCATAAGCGGGGTCGTCACTCTCCTTGGTCCTGCTCCAGAACCGAAAGCCTATAATCTCATTACTTTCCCTGACCCTGAATATTGTGGGCGAATTTCAACCGGGAATGGATGGAGACTTCTTCGGGATTTTCTCGTCAATGATCAGCGGCAGGTTAAAGATGTCGTAGTATTTATTGAGGACATAGAGGAAGGAAAGCCGTTTGCGATGTCCATCCCGCGTGTCGAGGCCCGGGACTGTCAATTTCTTCCGTTTACGACCATTGTCCGTAGCGGGCACGGGGTAGAGGTCATCAATATGGATCCGGTGATGCATGATATTCAAGCCTATGAAACCTCGTTACAACAGGGGTCCAGGGTGTTATTTAATTCTCCTTTACCCTTTAATCATCGTCATAAACGGGGGGATATGCATGCCACGCATGATCATCACCCCAGCGAGTCTATGGTGCGGCAATTTCATTTAAGTAAAGGTCGGAAGACCTTTGTGATGCAATGCGGATTTCATGCCTATATGGAAAGTTGGGCCATTGCCGTCGAGAATCCGTATTATGCTTTTTCTGATGCCCAGGGGCAGTTTTCCATTGATGAGATTCCTCCCGGTACTTACCGAATACGGGCATGGCATCCCAGCATTAAAAAACAAATATCCAAGACGGTCACGATTGAGCCTCAAGGTCATGTCATAGTGAATTTTCAGTTGCCCTCACCAGGCGAGCGCCAAACGGCCCACAAAATTCGAACCCCCCCTCGATTTACCCAAGCAGCTCTTGGACGTCCTGTCGATATTCAACCCCTTGTTGAACAACAGCTGCCATGATTTGGAGGGCGTTCTCCTCCGATGTGTCAGAGCCGGTGAAGTGAAATTCCTGGGTTTCTCCCATTGTGTATCAAGGTTAGCTGTAGGCGTATGTCTTTTGGGTCATGGCCTCCTGGCTTCGGCTCAAGCGCCAAGTAGCGAATCGACAAGTGCCATCGAATTTTCTGCCCGACTGATCTGGCGAACGGACGGAAAAACTTCAAAAGCTCAACTGTTTGTCCAAGGAGATCGGTATCGAATTGAGCACCAGGGTGGTATTCCGACGGATTTGGGATATGCGAGTGTTACGATTATTCGGCTTGACAGGGAGAAGGTCTGGTATATCTTTTCGCACCGCCGATTGGTGCTCAGTGTTCCCATGACCCAGGACTATCTGTTGCCTTTCTCTGTTTCCTTACCTGGGGAAATCAAGAGAACCTTAATTGGAGATGCATTCGCCGGGGATCGGCCGGCTCTCCTGTATGAAGTCACGGTGGTGAACCAAGACGGCCAACAAGAAACATATTTTGAGTGGGTCGATGCCGAGCGGGACGTCTTGCTCAAGCTTCTGAGCCAAGATCGAGACTGGTCTGTGGAATATGAACATGTGGTGATTTCCAAGCAGCCGGATTATTTTTTTGAAACGCCACTCGGGTATCGAAAGATCGAAGCAGAAGAAATCCCATCTCAATCAGGGTAGGAATTCCTGATCAACTCAATGAATTTCCTCAACAATCGCACGTTGCTCTTCATGGTTCTCCTTGGGTGGAGCCTGTCTTTTGAATCGGTCGTCGCAGCTTATGCGGCTGACTCTTCACCGAATCTAGTTCTACAGGAAGCTCAGAATGCCTATGAAAAGCGAGATTATAAGAACGTGCTTCAACTCCTGGATTCATTAGGGGAGCCTAAAACTGTTTTTCCCCAAGTTCAACGGTTGAGAATGATGAGCCTCGCCCATTTGGGAAAAACTCCAGAAGGCATCAAGGAGTATGAAAAATTAGTCAAGGAATCAGGCCGGGAAGATGAGGAACTGCTTCGAAAATTTGCCATGACGAGCATTCTTCCTCTTCGCTCCGATATGCGAGATCAAATGAGAGGAGCCGCGTATACGGCGTTAAAAGAAGTGAATTCCGACGAGGTGGTTCCTTATCTTGAAGAAGGGTTAGCTGATGGTTCAGGAATGGTCCGGGCGCTGGTGGCTGAAGCGTTAGGCAACCTCCCAGCTGGCCGATCCTCCAAGAAATTTCGTCAGGCATTACAGGATCAAGCTGGATGGGTTCGTGCCTCCGTCATAAAAGGCTTAGGGCGTACTGGTGATAAAGAGGTCATTCCACTTATCGAACCTCTCCTAAAGGATGAGCAACCCATGGTGCAAGTGACCGCAGCCGGGGCGTTGTACAGGCTTGGCGGAAGGGAGAATTGGGGTCGAATCGAACAGGCGGCATTGTCGCAAGACGGATATGAGCGAGGGGCGGCCATGCGAATTCTAGGGAGATCGGCAGACCCACGGGCCATTCCGATATTGGTCAATGGAATGAATGATCATCAGCCGACCATTCGAGTGGCTTCGGCAAGTGGATTAGGCCAGCTGGGTTTATCACAAGCCGTGCCTTACCTTGTTGAAGCCCTCACCAACGGTATTCCGGCGCTTCGAACCGCGGCTGCTGTCAGCTTAGGAAAGCTTGGCGCAAGGGAAGCGATACCCTTACTAAAAAAATCCCTTCACGATCGAGATCCCGGTGTTCAGGCCGCGGCGGTCGATGCCCTATTAAGATTAGGGACCCCCTATCATGTGGTAGACCCGACAATCAGGGGTCTTCTTGCGCATAAAAATCCTGGACTCCGTTCGGGTGCTGCCAAAGCGTTGGCCAATGGGAAAATCCGTGATGTGATGGGACCATTGACCCTTCTATTAAACGATCCAGTCCCAAGACCTCGCATTACCGCTGTTCGATCATTGGGTCGGGTGGGGGGGCGGAAAATCCTCCCGCAACTGAAAGCGGCTCTCCGTGATCCTGATCAAGCCGTTCAGGCAACGGCAGCAGGCGCGATCGCTCGAATCCTCTCGACACCTGCCAAAACCTGATCGAAAATTCTTAATTCTTTTTTTCTTAGAACAAAAGGGTGTTGATTTACCTGGGTGCAGGTGGCTCATAATAGGGGGGGCGCAAAAGCCAGTTTCGGGTTTCGAGTTTCAGGTTTAAAAAATGAAGAATTTTCCAACCATTAGGGTCTTTTTTTGGTTAATTGTGGTTTCTTTGATACCAACTCTCCCCGGAGTGGGCCTTGCTCATTCGGGCCCGACAACGGCGGAACCGGTTGTTCAATGGCTTGCGTGGGAT
>CP070743.1:1844437-1847025 GCA_020348185.1 Nitrospirota bacterium | reverse complement strand
CTTTTTTCTGAGGATCGCCATTGGCATCGAGATATACTCGATGCGGACATCGGGTGAGATTATACAGCGCTTGGGCAGTAATGGGTTTCATGAAGAGCGCACGGGAAAGGCTGCAGGTTCATTCTACCAGGCTGTAGAAAAATTCTACAGCCTGGTACACTCTGTTCCTAGAGGGAACAGCGATTTCAGATCTCAAATTACAAATCTCAAATAGAAGATTTGGGCTTCCATATCTGAGATTTGAAATTTGAGATCTTCTTGGTTCTGAGATTTGAGATCCAGGCAGTAACATGACACTTGGAACCTGAAACTTGAAACCCCTAACAAAAAGCATAATTTCGCAATTTAAGCCTTCACATTTTCAAACTCGTGCCATTTTATTTTGCTGGCTCGCAATATTGTCTTTGGCTTTCGGTTGTACCGAGCCTCCACCCACATCCGTCCTTCGTTTTGGTTTAGCCCAGGCGCCCGATAATCTTGATCCCAGGTTTGCCACCGATGCCACGTCTTCAAGGATTAATCGGTTGCTCTATGCCAGCCTCGTTGATTTCGATGACGCGGCTCACCCAATTCCCTCACTCGCCGATTGGGAACAACGTTCCCCCACCCACTACCGCTTTGTTCTTCGAAAGCGTTACCGAACTTTTCACGACAACACTACTTTAAAGGCTCAGGATGTGAAATCCACGTATGACTTTATCTTGAATCCGAAACATGCCTCCCCCCATCGGGCTACCCTTTCTCTGATTAAACGAATTGAAACCCCGACGGACGATACAGTGGATTTCTTTCTTCATAAACCTGATGCCTTATTCCCGAGCCATTTGGTCATTGGCATTTTACCGGGGAACCTTATCCAAAAGAACCATGTATTTCCTGAGCACCCGATTGGCAGCGGTCCATTTTCGTTTGTAAATTGGCTCGATGACACTCGCCTTCAACTCAGAAGACAACGCGATGGCCAATTATTTGAATTTCTTCGAATACCCAACCCTACCGTTCGAACCTTGAAGCTCCTGGCCGGTGAAATCGACATGATGCAAAATGACCTCCCACCCGAACTCGTTTCCTATTTGGCCCGCAACCCGAAAGTCCGCGTTCAGCGAGAAAGAGGGTCAAATTTTGCCTACCTGGGTTTCAACATGGAAGATCCCATCGTCGGACAAGAAAATGTCAGAAAAGCGATTTTTCACGCAATTGATCGGGAAAGCATTATCCGATTTGTCCTGGGAGGTGGCGCCGCTCCGGCAAACGCACTGTTCCCTCCGCAACATTGGGTTGGTCACCCATCGTTATCGGGATCTGAATATAATCCCGAGTTAGCCCGTTCTCTTCTCCAGGAGGCTGGGTTCAACACAAACAATCCGACCCGGTTGATTTACAAGACCTCCAGCGATCCGTTTCGGCTCAGATTAGCGACGATCATTCAAGATCAACTAAGCCAGGTAGGAATTCATCTGACCATTGAGAGTCATGATTGGGGCACCTTTTACGGAGATATCAAAGCAGGCCGCTTTCAAATGTATAGTCTGGCGTGGGTAGGAGTCAAAACTCCGGACATTTTTCATTATATCTTTCATAGTGATTCCATTCCCCCACATGGCGCCAACAGAGGCCGCTTCGTCAATCCCCACATTGATGACTTAATTGAACGGGCCGAAGCCACTCAAGATCTAGGAGAAAAACGTCAAACCTACAGACGTCTACAAGTTCTTTTGCTTCAGACTCTCCCCTATATCCCCCTTTGGTACGAAGATCATGTGTTTGTTGCTTCTTCTACAGTCGAGGGATACCATGTTGCTCCGGACGGAAACTATGATGGGCTCCAGCATATTGAACGGCGAACGTTGAACAACATGAGTCACGCGACGTTGATTTCCTCTTCCCAACCCCCTATCGAGTGATATCCTCCAACGGCCGATGGTGAAATTCATTCTTCCACGGTTTCTCAGTGCCCTGGTGGTGGTTGTGGGTGTGGCGTGTTTGGTCTTCCTTTTGATTCACCTCATTCCGGGAGACCCGATTGATGTCATGCTGGGGGAAACCGCGAGGCCTGCAGACAAGGAGGCTCTTCGACAGACGCTAGGACTTCATCTACCGGTTCATGAGCAAGTAATTCAATATTTCAAGGGCTTGATCACGCTCAATTGGGGAACGTCAATTTTTTCAGGCCGTTCCGTTAGCTCTCTCATTCTTGAACGCGTACCGGCGACAGTCGAACTCAGTGTAGCAGCCATGTTGATCGCTATCATGATTGCCTTTCCTCTGGGAATTCTTGCGGCCATTCGTCACAAGACCTTTATCGATTTTAGTGCCATGGGGTTCGCCCTACTCGGCGTTTCAATACCAAACTTCTGGTTGGGGCCTTTACTCATCATGGTTGGGGCCCTCTGGCTGGGGTGGTTCCCTGTCAGCGGCAGAGAAGGTTGGGCCGCCTTAGTGCTCCCTGCAATCACGCTCGGGACGGCGATGGCGGCGATCCTTTCACGAATGATACGCAGCTCATTACTTGAAGTGATACATGAAGATTTTATTCGAACAGCCAGAGCGAAAGGGGTTTCCGAATGGAAAGTCATAGTCCATCATGG
>CP070743.1:1828522-1844337 GCA_020348185.1 Nitrospirota bacterium | reverse complement strand
TTTGTGGCGGCGTGTGCAGCTATCGGATATGAAATGACCGAGGACGGCTTGACCCAATTGATTCAGACGCAAGAAAAATTATCGGATATCTTCGGCCGAAAACGCCAAACAGTCTCCATCGGCGTGTACCAGTTGCCCTCCATTGCGTTTCCCATTACCTATGGGTTGGTGAAGTCGGAGGAGACGCGATTCACCCCACTTGGGTTTACCGAAAAAATGACCCCTCGGGAAATCCTCACTGTTCATCCTAAGGGATTGGAATACGGTTCGATACTGGCTGGCTCCGATCACGTGCCGTTATTGTGGGACAAAGAAGGCCAAGTGTTGTCTTTTCCTCCAATCATCAATAGTCGGGAAATTGGCGAAGTTCGGGTGGGAGACAAAGAGCTGTTGGTAGAAGTCACTGGGACGGATCTTCATATGGTCCTTCTGACACTGAATATTCTTGCGGTGAATCTTGCTGATCGAGGGGCGTCCATCGAACCAATTGAGATTTCCTACCCGTACGCCACCGAGTTGGGAAAAACCTTGAAGACACCAATTGACTTTTCCCAATCGCAGCGTATTTCGCCCAAAGCCGTCGAGCAGGCCTTGGGAACTCCGTTGGGCACGAAAACCCTTCAACACACTTTGACGGCCTATGGGTATACCGTCAAATCCACCTGGAATTCCCTATCCGTGAAGTTGCCAGCTTATCGAAACGACCTGATGCATGTGGTCGACGTTGCGGAGGACGTGGCGATCAGTCGAGGATATGATGCCTTCAGTCCCATCATGCCCGCGGCCTTTACGGTCGGAACGGTTGCTCCGATTGCCCAGGTCTCCGACCGGGTCCGGGATTTACTGATTGGATTCGGGTTTCAAGAAATATTTTCCAATATCCTGGCCTCCCGCCAAGAACTCATTGATCATATGAACCTTGCGGGAACCGATTACGGCTACGTGGTGGAAGTCGACAATGCCATGTCGCTCAACTATTCCAGTCTTCGCGCGTCAATTCTCCCTTCGTTACTCAGGGTGGAGGCCACATCCCCTCGGGCCTTTTACCCTCATTATTTGTTCGAAATTGGAGAAGTCGTGATTCCCGACATGGGAGTAGAGCTGGGGTCTCGCACCGTCACCAACGTTGCCGCGATCATCGCCTATCCCGGATCCAGCTTTTCAGAAATGCATTCCTATTTGGACTTGCTAATGTATTACTTGACTTGGGACTATCGTCTGGAACCCACCAACCATCGGACGTTTTTAGACGGACGGGTGGGGAGAATTCTCCGGGGAGACACACCGGCAGGGTTCATCGGCGAACTGCATCCTGAAGTTCTCGAAGCCTGGCAGATTACGATGCCCATCGCCGCGTTTGAGTTTCAGGTGAGTGGAGGGGAAGGACCGGCTTAGGCGGGTGACCCTTTTGGTTCTTTGACGGTGTTCACGAGATTGGTAAACCCTTCCGGGTCATGAATAGCCATCTCCGATAACATCTTTCGATTCAGGCCGACATTCGCCTTATTCAAAGCATTAATGAACCGGCTATAAGTGAGCCCCTGAGCCCGTAGCGCCGCACTGATTCGTGTAATCCAAAGACGTCGGAAATCTCTTTTCCTGTGCCGCCGCCCAATGTAGGCGTACTGTTGCCCTTTATCGACGGACTCCGTGGCGGTTCGAAACAAGCGGCTTCGCCCACCATATTGTCCTTTCGCCAACTTCAGTCGTTTTTTTCTTCTTTGTCGGGTCTGTGGACCCCCTTTTACGCGAGACATACTTTTCTCTCTTTCTATCCAATTATGGGATTACTTATAAGGTAACAATCGATCGAGCGCGTATGAATCCTCCGGTCTCACGATTTCCGACCCCGACAACCGACGTTTCTGTTCAGGGTGTTTGCTCGTCAGGATATGACGCATGCCGGCCTTGCGACGCATCCATTTCCCGCTTCCCGTTCGCTTGAATCGTTTACTGGCACCTGAATGATTTTTTAATTTTTGTCTTGCCATTCGTTCCTCACTTATTCCGACTATCGCCGTTTAATTGTATTTGAAATCTGAGAGTTAAGTTTGAGATCTGATATCTATAGCCATTCAAGTTTTCGGGGCAACAACCATACTCAAATTCCGACCTTCCATCCGAGGCGAAGTTTCCAAAGTTCCGTGACCTTTTAATTCTTCAATCACCTTTTTTATTGCCGCCCACCCCAATTCTTGGTTGGCCATTTCACGCCCCCGAAACATGACTGTCACCTTCGTCTTGTTCCCTTCTTCAAGGAACCCTCGAATTTGCCGGATTTTCGTTTCAAGGTCATGCTTATCGGTTCGAGGCCGAAATTTGATCTCTTTGACCTGAGTCGATTTCTGGTGTTGGCGGCTCCGGTGTTCCTTCTTACTTTGTTCATACTTGAACTTCCCATAATCCATGATCCGACAGACCGGCGGCTCTGCGTTCGGAGCCACTTCCACCACATCATATCCCTGTTCCATGGCTTGACGAATCGCCTCTGATGTTTTGAGCACTCCAATCTGCTCTCCCTCAGGGCCTATGACTCGAACTTCAGGAACCCGGATCTGCTGATTAATACGTTGTTTGGTGACAGTCGGTCGGCTCATTCCAAATGTGAGGAACCTTCGGGCACCATGGGTGGGTCATCGTGTCGAATAAGTTTCACAACCTCCGTTACAGACATTTCTCCTAAACTTTTCCCATTTCGCTTTCGAACTGAAACCGTATTGGCCTGGGCTTCACGCTCGCCAACTACCAGCATGTAAGGCACTTTGGCCTTCTCAGACTCACGGATTTTAAGCCCTACTTTCTCATTTCGCAAGTCTGACTCGGCTCGGCACCCGGCTTGAACCAGTTGATTAACCATGGAAATCCCATAATCGCGTTGTTTTTCAGAAATGGGAAGAACACGGGCTTGAACGGGAGCGAGCCAGGTTGGGAAGGCCCCCGCAAAATGTTCAACGAGAATACCAAAAAACCGTTCAATCGATCCCATCAACGCTCGGTGTATCATGATGGGTTGATGAGTTTTCCCATCCTCACCAATATAGGTGAGCCCAAATCGCTCGGGATTATTAAAATCAATTTGAACCGTGGAGCATTGCCACGAGCGCCCTAGGGCATCCCGGATTTTCACGTCGATCTTCGGTCCATAAAACACGCCTTCGCCAGGATCCAGGCGATAATCGAACTTCCCGGCCTTCAAAGCCGATTCCAAGGCCAATGTCGCCTGATCCCATTGATCCAGCGACCCCACGGCTTTTTCAGGACGGGTCGATAGGAACATTTCAAAATCGGTGAAGTCGAAGGTGCGAAGCATCATGGTGGTAAACTCCAAGACCCGACTCACCTCCGTGGCCAATTGATCGGGCCGGCAAAACAAATGAGCGTCATCCTGAGTAAATCCACGAACCCTCATCAATCCGTGCAGCACGCCTGACCGTTCATATCGATAGACCGTTCCCAATTCTCCATAGCGAATGGGTAAATCCCGATAGCTCCGCAGGTGTGACTTATACACCATGATGTGGAAGGGGCAATTCATCGGCTTGAGTTGGTATTCGCTGGATTCCACAGTCATGGGGGCAAACATGTTTTCGCGATAGTAGTCAACATGTCCGCTGGTCTTCCATAAATCCAGACGGGCCACATGTGGGGAATAGACGAGTTCATAGCCGTTTTTAATATGTTGTTCCCGCCAAAAGTTCTCAATGAGCAGCCGGACCAAGGCCCCTTTGGGGTGCCAGAGAATCAAACCCGGACCGGTTTCATCTTGAATACTAAACAAATCAAGCTCTTTTCCCAATTTTCGGTGGTCCCGACGTTTGATCTCCTCCAATTTGGTTAAATGCTGATCAAGCGCTTTTTGAGAAGGAAAGGAGGTCCCATAAATTCGCTGGAGCATCGGGTTCCGTTCATCTCCCCGCCAATAGGCTCCGGCACTGGAGAGCAGCTTCAAGGCATGGATCTGACCCGTCGACCCCACATGGGGCCCTCGACACAGATCAATGAAATCCCCTTGCTGATACATCGACACGATTTGGTCTTCGAATCCCTCAATCAATTCGACCTTATACGCCTCGCCCTTCTCCTTGAAGAGTTGCAGGGCTTCTTCCTTCGACATTTCTATTCGCTTGATTCGGAAATCAGATTGGATAATTTCGTGCGCCCGCTTCTCGATTTGTTCAAGATCTTCGGGGGTAAAGGGCCGTTCAAAAGCGAAATCGTAAAAAAACCCTTCTTCAATCGCCGGTCCAATCGTCAGGTTGACGGTTGGAAAACAATCCTTCACCGCCTGGGCCATGACATGGGTACTACTGTGCCGATACACCTCTTTCCCTTCCTCAGAGTCGAACGTTACGGGTTCCAAGGAGCCATCGTTTTGTAATGGGGTATCCAAATCCCGTGGGGTGCCATCCAGTTTGACGGCGAACACCTCTGAAGGAAGGCTCCCCATGACCTGGGTCAGAGCCTTACGAGCGGTCATTCCTTCAGGAAACTCATGCCTAGTTCCATCAGGAAAAGAGATATGCACTGCTTTTTGGGCCAATTGTGCTTGAGGTGGACTCTCCACAATGACAACCGTTTCTCAAATAAACACAAGAAAAGGCACCACACCCTCTTCGGCGTCGATGCCTCGATGGAAAAAATGGTAGGCGCGGGCGGTATTGAACCGCCGACCTCTACCGTGTCAAGGTAGCGCTCTCCCCCTGAGCTACGCGCCTCCTGTATTATTCTGATTAATGCTAGTCGAGCCTACAGGGGATGTCAAGAAGTCCCCACCGGGGGAAAAGGTGTATGACCGTGAATGACAACGGATTTGAGCCAGGTTGCCCTACTCCTGACGGGGTTAGGCGGAATGGTTGGATTTATACCGATCCACAGAAATTTTAAACTCTCCGATTTTCTTTCTTAGGGTGTTGCGGTTCATGCCCAACAGTTGGGACGCCTGGAGTTGATTGCCTTTGGTTTCTCTTAAGGCCAACTCAATCAGTGGCCGTTCCACAGTCCTCATGAGAGTGGGATAGAGATCCCGAGCCGAGCCGCGTTTCATCGCCCGAACAAATCCTGAAAACTTGGCTTCCACATAATCCACCAGATTGGGATCACCATTTGGGGGGGCTGGGCTTTTGGCCGGTCGCGCTCCGTTTTGGTTAATTAGATGATCGAGGGCTTCGACGGTTGGTAAGGGGCCCGCCAACAAAAACTTTTTTGAGAGATCAATGCTACCATTCAGCGCACAAAATTCCTCCAACTTACATCCGTTGCTTTCAATAATGACGCCATCGTAAGACCGGGAAGTCATAGCCTTCCGCAATTCCGGGAGATTTTTCACGACCGTAATGTTTCCTCGGTTGTCATCTTTATGCAGGCGACCAGCCAACGTGGAATCCCGACTCAAGACAACAACACGCACCTGCGATTGGCGATGAGGCATTCTATGGGCGATGTAAAAAAGATAAAGTGAATGAAGAAAAGAAAGCGATTATCGCGCAGAGTTTTTTCGATGTCAATGAAAATTTTTTGTCATCGTTTTTTCAATCAGTTAGAAAGATTTTTTTCTCAAGAACAATATAATGAAACAACAATGACATCGCTGGAAAAAGAATTCTTCCTATTATTGACTACCATGGTGAAGGATGCGACAGTTAAACCCAAATCCCAATCAAAACGCTGATCAAAGGAGAAGGTTACCCCGATACATAGCGATCTCGATTATGATCGAGATATCAGAAACTTTGTCTAACAACAGTGGAATACAAAAATATCGGCACCTTCAAGATCGCGAATTCGGGCAATCTTCCCTCAAGCCAACCGCGAGACCGACTGGCTGCTGTTACACAGAAATTTATCTCGTCAGAAAGGAGCCACCGAGATGGCTGACACACCCCTACTGGTCGTGGGGGGGCGCACGACGGGCTTGATGATGAGTTCTGAGCTTGCCCGCCGGGGAGTGCCCGTACGCATTATCGACAAGTCACCCGGCATTGATCCTCATGTCCGCGCGAATCTCTTGCACTCGCGGACACTCGAAATTTTCCTGGGCTTGGGCATTGACGAACAAGCCACCGAAGGTTCCTTCGCCGAGGAAGGCGTCCGCATTTACGCGAATAAGCAACTTAAAGGCACTCTACGCCATGAGCCAATTGATTCGCCCTATCCATTCGGGATGTCGCAATCCCAGGCGCATACCGAATTCGTCCTCGAACGGCATCTGAACGCGCAGGGTGTCCATGTTGAGCGAAACGTCGAGCTCACGGCGATTAGGCAGGGCCAGGATCGTGTAAGCGCGACGGTCCGACACGCAGATGGAAAAGAGGAGATCCTCGAAACGCCGTGGTTGATCGGGTGCGACGGCGCCCATAGCACCACCCGACACCTCACGGGATGTGCCTTCCCCGGTGATCGAGATCCCTACCCCTATGTTCTCGCTGACGTAATCGTCCAGGGAGAACTCGAAGACCACGAGAGCTATCTTTTTCTTCACGACGAAGGCGATCTCTTCATTTTCAGTACGCTACCCGAGCGCCGTCGACTTGTTTGCGCTAACATGCCTCCCGACCGTAAGACCGCAGAACCGCCTACCCTCGAATTCATGCAGTCTCTGGTCAACAGGCGTGGGCTGCCAGGGTTGAAGCTCTCGGATCCCCGCTGGCTCATCAACTTCCGAATCAACTATCGTCTCGCCCCTCACTATCGACACGGTCGAATCTTCCTGGCGGGTGACGCAGCACACATCCACAGTCTGGTTGCAGGCCAAGGCATGAATACCGGAATCCAGGATGCCTTCAATCTCGCGTGGAAACTCGCGCTCGTGACGGGGGGGACCGTTCCTGAATCCTGGCTCGACACCTACGAGTCCGAACGACGCAAGGTCGGTGAAGAGGTCGTTTCTATGACAAAGACGGCAACGGAAGAGATGGAGCTTTTTGTGAAGCTATCGGCGACCGAACGAGAGCGCCTCATTGCCCACATGTTCGTTCCCGAGTCCGAGCGTCTGAAGGCCGCACGCCATCTCCAGGAGGTCGATCTCGACTACCGGACAAGCCCGCTATCCTTAGAGGGCGAAGGGGTTTTCAATGGTGGCCCCCATCCTGGAGCTCAAGCACCCAACGTAACCCCAATTGTTGTAAATGGTACCAAGACGAGCCTCTATCGATTTCTGGGAGGTCTGAATTTTCGCTTGCTGCTTTTCAGCGGTCGCAAAGGCGATTGCCCCTCAAAGGAGCTCGATGCAGCCTGCCGCGGAGCCGCACGTCACAACAATTGGATCGACGTTTGTGTTGTCACAACGGAGAGGAAACCAGAACTTGAATCGCTCGCTTGGGTCACGCGCATTGAAGACCCCAGCGGATCATTCCACGACCGCTTTGGGGTCGAGGAGCCGAGTCTGTATCTCCTGAGGCCAGACGGATACGTTGCCTTCCGGAGCCAACGCCTTGACAGCTTAGACTCCTTTCTGGATCAGGTGTTGTAGCGGCGACTACGTGAAACAAGGACGAGTCACGTCCCAAAATCACGCTTTCTTTTCCCGAAAAGGACCGAACGGCCCTTCTTCCCTATTTACGAACCACAATTTGAGGAATGACGAGCCATTCATCTTGAGAAAATTCTATGAGCACCTAATATTTCCCTTTTGATGTAAACTCTAGCAATAGCAATAACCACTTTTCCATTGAACACTGAATTCATAACTTTCAAAAATCAATCGTGGCAGTTTACCTCCGCCTTTTTTCAATATTGTCTTCAGCACACCTTTGACGATCCTTCCGCACGAGTCCATTCTTCCCGCTTTCTTGCGACCGGAGGAAAACTTGTGGTGGATGCGAAATATGAAACTCTTTCAACTTCCCGGATCATCGGAATCCAACAATACGAATTGGTGTATGAGCGTGAGGGGCAGAATTTTGAAAGAAAAGTCCTCATTAAGTCCAAACAACCCGTTCAGGATTTAATGAAGGTGATCTCAAAACTGATTTCGGATTACGGACTTGATAGTCGGGTCGCATCTCATGAGTATCTTGCCCCGGCCGGGGGATTTGAAAAATCCGACATCAAAGAAATAGAAATTTACCGGTTGCAGATCAGGCATTCGGCCCTCAAAAACTATCAGCCCGAACTGCTTGGTCTGTATGTGGACCAGGCGAAGCAGGATTACATCATTGTTATGGAAGGTTTGGATGAAGCGTACCTCTCCACCAATACTGATCTATCTCTGTGGGATCGGGAAGCCGTCGAGGCAACCATCGATGCCATCGCAGAACTCCATGCAATCTGGTACCGGAAGACCGAGTCGTTGGCACAACAGGTATGGATGAGCCCTGAAATGACTACCACCCGGATGGAATCACTTTTGCCCTTGTGGCGGGGACTTGCTGATGCCGCTCGGTCTCAGGTGGGAAAAATCATGACGATGGAGGATTTAGAATTTCATCTTGATCTTGTTGGAACAATGTCTCACTGGTGGAAAAAGATTGAACACCTGCCGAAGACGATGATCCACAATGATCTCGTTCCCAAAAACGTGGGTTTTCGTCAGGGAGAAGTGAAAAAATGCGTATGCGTGTTCGATTGGGATGCTGCTATCGTCCACTTACCTCAGCGGGATCTTTGCGAGTTTCTTTGTTATTTCATTTCCGAAAATTCTTCTGCGGATGAGGTCCTTCCTTTTATAGAACGGCATCGACTCACCCTGGAAAAATATTCGAATCAGAAGATCGACCCAGTCGATTGGGGGCAGGGGTTTGGATTGAGCCTGAAGGATTTCTTTATCAATCGGTTGGCCATGGAAATATTAATCGAAGAACTCGAACCCCGAAATGTGGCCAAGGTCTACCGAACCGCTCGAAACCTGATGGACTTGTTCCCCGGCGACTAAACCTTTCTAATTAACAACCCAACGCAAACCAAGGACACTGTAAGTAAGGGTTCACCAAATTGCGTGTACAGGTAAGGCAGCATGAGATGCTGCAGCTACAATAACCTAACTCAACCCAATCAGCGGACACAGCAACCGAAGCGTCACCCAGATGACGATTCCGCCGAGTATGTCTAAGATCAATCCAGCTCGTATCATACTGGTAATGGGGACATAGCCTGTTCCATACACAATTGCGTTCGGTGGCGTGGACACTGGTAACACAAAGGCCAGGCTGGCGCCCATGCAGGCCCCGAGGGTGGGAGGAAGGGGTGATACTCCTGCTGCGTGTGCAATTGCTATGACTACCGGCACAAGCATGCTGGCGGCGGCGGTGTTGGAGGCCAGCTCGGTGAGAATGATCGCGGCCCCGATGGCCACGGCGGTTAGGCCCCAGACGGATTGGACACCGAAAAGGCCTACCAGGCCTTCGCCAATGGTATAGGCTAATTGGGTTTTCACCATGAGACCACCAAAGGCAATCCCGCCCCCGAATAAAAGAATGGTCCCCCAGTTGATGTTCACGGCCTGTTTCCAGGTAAGGGTAAAGGTTCGCTGCTGGAAGTTAATGGGAAGGAGAAACAGCAGCCCGGCGGCAATTATGGGAACTAGTTCCTTGGGGAGATGAAGTTTGAGCCATGACACGACGGCATGATCGGTACCTAACGAAGCCGACAGGATTCCCGGGACAATCCAGAGGACAACGGCAAGACTAAACCCCAAGAAAGCATTCCGTTCTCCCCTTGACCATTGACCGAGTCTTACACGTTGTTCCTCAATCATGGCCCCGGAACCAGCGATGGTGCTTGGGGGTGGGGATAACTTAAGAAGGTAAAGACTGACCACCCCCAACATAAAGACTCCGAGGGGCAAACCAAGAGCCATCCATGTCCCAAAAGAAATGTCGATGTTCGCCTGTTCAGACAATAGGGCAACGCCGATCAGATTTGGTGGTGTTCCAATAATTGTTACCACTCCGCCCACTCCCGCTCCGTACGCGACTAATAGCAAAAACCCCGTATCAAACTGGGTTGGACCCTCGTGAGGGCCCCGGATGGTCGTGAGGACTCCCAAGGCAATGGGGAGCATCAACGCCGCAGCCGCCGTATTGCTAATCCACATTGATAGCGCCGCGACCGCGCATCCCATTGCGATAAAGATTCGCACGGGGCGCATTCCGACCCATTTAAGGGATAAAAGCCAAATGCCGAATCGTTTGTCCAAGCCATGGACTGTCAAGGCCTCCGCCAGAAAAAAACTTCCGATAAACAGAAAGATAATCGGGTGGGCGTAAGCTGAAAACACAGTTTTCATCGAACCCAGACCCGTCAACACGCATAACCCCGTTCCCAGCAATGCGGTAATCGGAATGGGAATCGGTTCCGTAATCCAATAGACCACTACCCAGGTTAATATCGCGGCAAGCGTACGAGCTTCATGCGCCAGGGTGTCGGGGAGTAAGAGATAAATGAGGCCAGCAAAGACTGGGCCGACAACCAAGCCGATGCGCTCTTTTCTATGGTCTGGAGGTTTTTGGATCTCAGATTTCATATCTCAAATTACAAGTTTCAGATAATTTTAGGAGAATTCTTTCTCTATTTGCCTGAAATTCGAAACCAGGGACTCGAAACTATTTACAATCTTCCCTCCTATGATTTTACCCCAAATACCAGGTATCATAGGGATATCACAATACCCGGATGACCATGAAATCCAAGATTAAATCGTTGGAAGAGTTGATTCCAATTGTTTCAGCACGCCGTGATGCGGGGAAGCCTACCGTCGTTTTTACTAAAGGTTGTTTCGATCTTCTCCATATTGGGCATATCCGGTACCTTCAGGAAGCCAAAAAGCTGGGCGACCTCCTGATTGTCGGCATGAACAGTGACGCATCGGTTCGTTCCTTGGGAAAAGCGCAAGGTCGCCCGGTTATTCCAGGAGAACAACGGGCGGAAGTCCTAGCAGCGCTGATATGTGTGGATTTTGTGGTACCCTTTGATGATCCTGATCCGTTACGTCTCATTGAGGGTCTGCTTCCCAATGTCCTCGTCAAAGGTGGCGATTGGTCACTCGACCGGATCATCGGCCGCGGTGTCGTGGAGGCCCATGGGGGTAGGGTATATTCCATTCCTCTCGTGCCCGACATTTCAACGACCAAGATCATTGAACGCATTCAATCAACTTTGCCTCAACCACGTAGTCAAGAAGAGCAAGCCAGCGACAAGGGTCCGTCCGCGACCTCCAAAACAGTCCTATGACCTCCCGGTCCCATTTTCCACATTTTGATTCAGTTCTTCAGTCAATCCAGTCCAGCCTGGGGGAAACGGCCACTCACCCTTGTCTTATCAGCACTCAACCTTCCAGCTTCCCCTTTATACTGACCCTTCTTTCCGACCTTTCGAAGAATGGCGAGCCTGCACCACAATCAGGGAGTCGAGATTTTGATTCCAGTTTGATTATCACCGCCTCGGAGCAAGAAGCCGAACAACTCTATCAGGACCTCTGGTTCTTCCGCTCCCTTTTGGGCTTACCTCTCGACCCATTGGTGCGGTTCCCTCAATGGGGGACGTTACCCTACCAATCCTCGCTTCCACCTATTGATGTCATCGCCAAACGGGTGACGACCCTTCATCGTTTGACCCACGAAGAACCGACCCACGTGGTCACGTCAGCCCCGGCTCTTATACAGAAAGTGCTTCCTCAAAAGACGTTCGCCGAGGCTTGTGTATCCCTGAATACGGGTGAAACGCATGAACGAACACCACTCATCCAGGCCCTGTTACGCCTGGGGTACCATCGGGTTTCCATTGTCGACATCCCTGGTGAATTTAGTATCCGGGGAGGGATCCTCGACATTTTCTCAACCGCTCATTCTGACCCGCTTCGGGTCGAGTTCTTGGGTGATACGATTGACTCAATCCGCCTGTTTGATCCGGCGACTCAAGAATCCATCCAAAAACTCAAGAGTGCATGGATTCTGCCGGCTCGTGAATATCTCCCACCGACTGATGACCACGAATCCCTCCATCCTCTTCAGCAGGATGCAGAATGGTATAGCCCAAACCTGTACTCTGATATGGAGTCATTGGTTGAGTACTTTCATGGTGCGACTCCCCGAGTGGTCCTCCATCGCCCCATAGAAATACGGAAAGCTGCGGGCAAGTTGTGGAACGACATTTTGGAAGTCTGGACACAACACAATACGTCCTCATCGCCTTTGGAAAAAGAATCCTACCCTGAACCCGATCGTCTCTATCTGCTGTGGGAGGACATCTTCGGCAAAGTTCAACACTGGCCGATCCTTGGCGGCGATTCTGTGCCCCCCCCTCCCACCGATGGGTGGCATCCTATCATTCCCCTACCCGTACAATCAGCCTCCAGTTTTGGTATTGGCCTTCGAGGCACCCCCCTTGGTGACACTTTGGCAAAAATTAATCAATTGCGGACTCAAGGGCCTGTCTTCTTGATTGCCCGCACCGACGGACAAGTGGAACGCTTGTTGGCCTTGATGGCCGATCACGAACACCCAGCCGCGGCATGGAACCCTACAATCTTGCGACACCCAGCGGCTGAAGAACGGCGTCCATTCTATTGTGTGCAAGGCGACCTTTCCGCGGGATTAATCTCTCACGAGGGACATGTTGCTTTCATTACCGAAGAAGAGCTTTTCGGGAAGGGGATCAGGCATCGACCGCAACAGAAAACTCATAGCGCCAAGTTTTTCTCCTCACTTGATGACCTGCATGAAGGAGATTTTGTGGTCCACGTCCATCACGGAATCAGCCGTTATAAAGGGCTCCGACATCTTTCCGTTCAGGGGTACGAAAGTGACTACCTGCTCCTTCAATTCGCTGGGACTGACACGCTCTACGTGCCACTCGATCGACTGAATGATATCCAGCGGTATCGCGGGGCAGACCAACAACAACCCAGATTGGACCGCTTGGGAGGAAGCAGTTGGGGTCGCACCAAAGCCAAAGTGAAAAAAAGCATTGAAGATATGGCTCATGAACTGGTGGAGCTTTACGCCAACCGCGAGGTGGCCCGCCGGAGCGTGTATTCCCAAGACAGCATGTTGACTCACGAGTTTGAAGCCGCCTTTGATTATGAGGAAACGCCCGATCAACTGAAGGCCATTGAAGACGTTCAACGAGATATGGAATCACCGAAGCCGATGGATCGATTAGTCTGTGGAGATGTGGGATATGGCAAAACCGAGGTGGCCATGAGAGCCGCCTTTAAGGCGGTCCAGGATAACCGACAAGTGGCCGTCCTCGTTCCTACGACACTGTTGGCCCAGCAGCACTATGAAAACTTTTCCGTACGGTTCGCCCCGTTCCCCGTCCGGGTCGGAATGCTGTCCCGATTTCAGAATGCGGGAGACAGCAAGGCCATCTGTCAGGATGCCGCCTCAGGAGCCATTGATATCCTCATCGGAACGCATCGTCTCCTCCAAAAAGACGTGTCATTTAAAAACCTTGGCCTGGTGATTACGGACGAGGAACAGTGGTTCGGCGTCAGACATAAAGAGCGCCTCAAACAATTACGCACCCAAGTCGACGTCCTGACCCTCTCCGCCACACCCATTCCTCGGACTTTGCAAATGTCCCTGTCGGGCGTGCGGGACCTTTCCATCATCGACACGCCTCCTCCCGGCCGGCTCGCGATTCAGACCCAGGTACTTCGTTTTGATTCCACCGTGATCAGGGAAGCCATCATGAGAGAATTAGCCCGCGGGGGACAAGTGTTTTACGTCCACAACCGGGTTGAAACGATGGAACGCATCGGGTCATGGTTACAAGATCTTCTTCCGGAAGCCCGCATAGTGATGGCTCATGGTCAAATGGATAAACGTTTGCTTGAAGAGGTGATGTTGAAATTTTTTCATCAGGAAGTGGATGTGCTCGTCGCGTCGGCGATTATCCAGTCCGGGCTCGACATTCCCAACGCCAATACCATCCTTGTCGACCGGGCAGACCTGTTCGGCCTTTCTCAACTTTACCAACTTCGAGGGCGAGTCGGACGGGGTGGCCAACAAGCCTATGCTTACCTGTTTATCCCGAATGAAGAAACCCTCAGTACGGACGCCCAGAAACGCCTGAACGCCATTCAGGAGTTTGTGGAGCTCGGCTCAGGGTTCAGGATTGCCGCGGCTGATCTGGAAATTCGAGGGGCGGGCAATCTCCTGGGGAAACAACAATCCGGCAACATCGCCGCCGTCGGGTTGGATTTGTATTTGCAAATGGTGGAACAGGCTGTACAGCACCTTAAAGGGCAAGACGTCGAGGAAGAGTGTGAGCCATCACTGCATCTCAACGTGTCCGCGTTTATCCCAGAAGAGTATGTCGATGACACGCGCCAACGCTTGAGCCTTTATAAACGGCTCTCGGCTAGTGACCGGATTGGTGACCTCGCCTTGCTCCACAGCGAAACCCAGGATCGCTATGGTCCGTTACCCGATCCGGTTGAACGATTGTACGAAGTCATGCAAGTGAAGATCTTGGCCAAGGCCTTAAAGCTGGAGTCGATTGACCTCCAGGGGAAGACGTTTATTTTTAAATTTCACGATCAAGCCAAATTTCCCGATGATGGAATTCAGTGGCTTCTCGACCGATGCCACCACCGCCTTCGGTTTCTCTCGCCCCGATCGTTTGAAATTGATATGCCCCAGGAAGAATGGAGTGTACTGTATACGGAGCTCAAGAGGATTTTGCAGGGCCTCAGCCAGGCTGGAGGAACGACCAGGAAGTCTTGAAGGAGTCACGATAGTGGTCTTTCTTTCCTCATTCCCTAAGCACTCACTGAATGAATAGATCAGGTAGGCAATGCCCACTCTGCCTATTCTAAAATTTTTAAACTTTTGTCCAATACTTCTCCCTCTATGTCACATCGGAAATTCAATTTGGTGGGTGGCCTCCCTCAATGGGCCAAAATTTATCAAACGACCTTTTTGTTTATCGGTTGGCTGATCACGACCGCCCCCATAGCTTTGGTGACCTCAGGACTGTTGGATGTCCGGCAAGCCTGGGCAGAAGAATTTTCGGACCGGATCGTCGCTATTGTGAACAAAGATATTATCACGATGTCCGACCTTGAACCTGAACTTGTGGATGAACGAAAACGGCTCAGGGCAAAGTATAGCGGCGAAGAATTGAATCGACGACTCGCCCAAAAAGTCTACGATGTCCTCAACGGGCTCATCGACCGTAAACTCCAACTCCAGGAAGCCGAAGCCAAAGGCATTACCGTGACCGATGAGGAAGTGAAAGAGGCTCTTCAACAAGTTGCGATGCAAAAGACAGGCACCCCCCTTGCCGGTTCCGTCTTGAAAAAGCAAGTTCGCGAACAACTACTGCTAGAGAGGCTTCTGGCGTTCCAAGTCCGTCAGTCCGTGATGGTCACGGATTCCGAGATCACGCAATATTACGAAGAACATAAGGATGCGTATTTAATTTCACCGGCGTACCGCCTTCGACAAATTTTTTTCTTCGTGAGGCCTGGGGAGAATGAGGCGCCGAAACGGTCTCGGGCGGATATGGTGTATTTAGCCCTCCGAACCAATGGGAATTTTGCCGAATTAGCGCAGAAGAATTCTGACGGGCCCGAGGCGGCCGAAGGCGGGAACTTGGGAGAGGTAAGAGAGGACGAACTGTTGCCTCCTCTGGCTGAAGCGATTAAGACCATGAAACCAGGAGATATCAGTAGGCCGATAAAATCGAGTCTGGGCTTTCACATAATCGCTTTGGACGAGGTGATCCCACCCAGGCCGAGAGACTTAACTGAAGTTGAAAATCAAATCAAATCCATATTGTACAAGAAACGAACCGAGGAAAATTACCACCAATGGCTGAGGGAGTTGAAAAAGAAAGCCTTTATCGAAATTAAGTTATAGGTTGCCGTATTAAAA
>CP070743.1:1826885-1828422 GCA_020348185.1 Nitrospirota bacterium | reverse complement strand
AGGTTCTGGGGTTTCCCCCATACTTTTTCCTTCTCTGACTAGGAATTTTCCTAGTTCCCCTTTCAAAATATATTCATACAATATCCTTGTCATAGTTGTGCTACAGGAAGCTTGCAGACCGTGTGGCTTAGTTCGTACCGGCTGATTGAAATTGCCCTATATAGGGGGTGCGGCCGAGGGAATCGGAGCTGACCTCTTGGCCAAAGGATCCCACATGCGACGTCAAAAAATTCTCTTAGCCGATGACCATCCCATGGTACTTGAGGGGGTAGCAAAAATACTGGAAGAACATTTCGACATTGTGGGAAAGGTTGAAGACGGTCGAGCCCTGATTAATGCTGCCAAAGAGCTGAAACCTGATGTCGTAGTGCTGGACATCTCCATGCCCTTATTAAATGGCTTTGAAGCCGCTCGGCAGCTTAGGAAACTGATACCCGATTCAAAACTGATTTTTCTCACCATGCATGCCGATGCGACATACGCGAATGAGGCTTTTGAAGCAGGTGCGTCAGCATATCTCCTTAAACGAAGTGCGGCATCCGAACTGACAAAGGCTATTCGGACGGTGACCAGTGGGCAAATGTATCTTACTCCTCTTCTTCGACCTGAAGATTCGCCCCCTCTTGGTAACGGATCTGAGAAACAGGTCCCGAAGCTTAAACAACTGACCCCCCGCCAACGGGAGATCCTCCAGCTCATTGGTGAAGGCAAATCCACAAAGGATATCGCCGCCTTTCTATCTATTTCCGTAAAGACCGTCGAATTTCATAAATCGAACATCATGGAAACTCTCGCTATTCATACCACTGCCCAGCTCACACGTTACGCCGTGGCACATGGCCTGGCTAAGCTCTAACTTTCTTTCCTCGTTCTATCTCAATCCACCCTCCACTGGTAACTTTTTGAACCTTAACTAGGGTTCTTCCTAGTAGCCCCACCCAGGTCCGATAGTTAATCTAAAGAGACATTTTTTTTAAATCTGAGCGTCAATATCATTTCATTTGTCAGGAAGGTAACTTATGGAAGCGGGAAATATGGTGAGTCGCCACCAGACAAACAATCATTCCAACTCAGACCCTGAGTGTCCACGTTGCCAGGGAAGGCTTGTCCCTACCCTATTACAGGTGGGCCCTTTTGATGCAACGGTACCCTCTTTTCCCACCGCCTGGCGCTGTGTCAATTGTGGGGCACTGTTAGATTGGCAGATCATCATGAATCGATCTTCTGCCCTTGAACCCTCCCAATTATCAGGCCACGGAGCCCCTCAGCAAAAAGCCCGCAGGCCAAGAGGAGGTCCAAGGGTGCGTTTCCCACAGGTACCTAAAGGATAGGTTTAGCCAGAAAAGAAGCACCTAAACTCACCCGAATTTCAGAGTGCCCACGATTTCCTTTCCCTTAGCCTTCTTAACCCCTTCAACCTTTTAGACTCTTTGACCTCCTCGACTTCTCCGACCCTTTAGACTCTTTGACCCTTTAGACTCTTTGACCCCTTCGACTCTTAGACTCTACATGTTAGAGGTCTGAGTAATTACTGGGC
>CP070743.1:1822311-1826785 GCA_020348185.1 Nitrospirota bacterium | reverse complement strand
ATGATTTTTTCACCCTTTTGCCCTGCAATTTTTGCCCAATCATCCGGATTAGTGGTATTCGGCAGGTCCTCTAATTCTTTAAATTCCTCACGGGTCGCCCGGACCATGTCGTCAGTCTTGATCCCTTTTTCTCCGGTGGCAATGGCCCGTTTGATCGCCGTCTTTTTCCCTCTGGACACGACACCTTCGATCAATGCGCCACTCGCAAAATCTTTAAAGTAGAAGATTTCTTTTTCTCCATTAGCATAGGTCACTTCGAGAAACCGGTTTTCTTCGGAAACATCATACATGGCATCCGTGGTGCTCTCAATCATATGGGCAACCAGTTTGGTTCGGTCGTTCTCGAATGGCTCCAATTCTGATTGGGCGAAGGGTAATTCAGGAGTGAGATATTTCCCAAGTATTTCCTTTGCGGATTGTTTGTCCGGCCGGGGAATTTTTATTTTGATGTCCAGGCGGCCAGGTCGCAATACAGCCGGGTCAATGAGATCCTGGCGATTGCTCGCTCCTATCACAATCACATCCTGCAAACTTTCGACACCATCGATTTCCGAAAGAAATTGAGGGACAATGGTCGATTCCACATCCGATGAGATGCCAGTCCCCCTTGTTCGGAAGAGCGCGTCCATTTCGTCAAAAAAGACAATGACGGGATACCCATGGGACGCCTTCTCCTTGGCCTTCGCAAACACTTCTCGGATTTGCCGCTCAGACTCTCCCACATATTTATTCAACAATTCGGGCCCTTTGATGTGAAGGAAATAACTGCGAACGTCCCTTCCCGTCAGATGCCCTAACTTTTTGGCAATCGAATTCGCCACAGCTTTGGCGATGAGAGTTTTTCCGCATCCTGGCGGACCATAGAGCAAAATACCCTTTGGGGGCGACAATTCGTGTTCAGCGTATAAATCAGGATACAGGAAGGGGAGTTCCACGGCATCCTTGACTTGCTCGATTTCTTCCTCAAGCCCACCAATCTGGTCATAATTGGCGTCCGGCACTTCTTCAATGACCAGTTCTTCCATTTCAGATTTTGGTATTTTTTCCAAGACATAGCCGGACCGGGATTCATAGAGCAGATGGTCACCGATACTTAACGGTTCCTGCTGTAAGGGGTCAGCAATTTCCACAACTCGTTCTTCGTCGTGTCGTAATCTTACCAATGCTCGGTTCTCCCCAAGGAGATGTTTGAGTTGGACGACCTCCCCTTGCAGGTCAAACTCGCGGGCCTCAATCACATTGAGGGCTTCGTTCAAAATCACTTCCTGGCCTTTTCGTAAGTCTTTTTGGGAAAGCGAAGGGTGTAAACTCACCCGCATCTTTCGCCCAGAAACGAACACATTGGCCGTCTCATCGACATTCATGCTGCCAAAAATGGCGTAGGAAGAAGGGGGAGCGGTGAGTTTTTCAATTTCTTTCCGTAAGGCCTCAATTTGTGTTTTCGCTTCCTGTAAGCTTGCCGCCAAGCGTTCATTCTGCTTTTGGGATTGGTGCAATTTGGAACGTGAGTCATGGAGTTGGCGCATTTCGCTTTCCATTGACTCAATTTCGACACGAAGTTTCTCTATTTCCCGTGTATATTCATCCTGTTTTCTCATCCCCATGGTGTGTTTTCCTTTGATGCGTTGTATAAGTTGTTGAAAAGAATGGGAGAGAAAGCTCTTACGAGCCAGGCTCTGCGTGGAATCGGCCATGTTGGAAATTCAATTGCGAACATTCAATTTCAACGAATTACTGCAAAGAAAATCGAATTTATTCTATCACTCGTTTTTAAAAAGGGTCAACTAAAACGCCTTTTCTCACTTGTGTAAAAAGGGATAATATATTGATCGATCTTACATTTATGTGAGGGCAGTCAGGAAATGTCGGGTTGAATGGGAAACCGAGGGAGATTCCAGAATCGAAGAAATCACCGCCACACCATACGCACCGGCTTTACGAACTTCCGCCACCCGTGCAGGAGTCAACCCGCCAATAGCATACAGAGGTTTTTGGCATATTCCTTTGACTTCTTCCAGCCCCCGGACTCCAAGAGGAGGTCCAAAATCTCGCTTTGAAGCCGTATCGTAAATCGGTCCAAACACAATAAAGTCAGCCCCTTGTGACGCAGCGGTCATGACTTCCTGTTGACTATGCGCGGATGCGCCAATCAGTGCCTTGGGTCCCAGCAATCGTCTTGTCACAGATATCGGAAGGCTGTTAGCCCGAAGGTGAACCCCATCGGCCCCTATGGCTTGGGCGACATCAACCCGATCATTGATTAACAACGACGCATTAAAGGAGCGAGCAATAGTCAATACCTCGGTTGCCAATGTCAAGAGGCTGCGGGTATCGAGGTCTTTTTCTCTTAGCTGAATAAGGCGCACACCGGCTTGAAGGGCTTCATGCAAGACCGTTAATAATGGGCGATTGTTGGTCTGGTGACGGTTGGTCACTAGATAGAGGGGGGGCAGTGATTTAAATGTCATTCAATGCCAAGGGTAGGAAAAAGAAAGTTTCGGGTTTCATGGTTCAAGTTAAAAAACGAAGATGCTTCTTTCTAGAAATTCGAAACCCGAAACTTACCCAACGGGGGATTACAGCATTCCCTCGATAGGGCTGCTGGCAGTGGCGTAAAGCTTCCTGGGGATCCGGCCCGCTTTGTACGCCAGTCGTCCCGCATCAACGGCATACTTCATGGCCTCGGCCATAGCAATCGGATCCTTGGCTCCTGCTATGGCGGTATTCATGAGCACCGCATCAGCTCCAAGTTCCATGGCGTAGGTGGCGTCCGACGCTGTTCCCACCCCGGCGTCAACGATAACAGGGACTTTGATATTTTCCAAAATGATCTTCAGGTTGTAGGGGTTGCGAACGCCTAAGCCTGACCCGATTGGAGCGGCCAATGGCATGACCGCCGGGCAACCAATATCCACAAGTTTTTTGGCCACGATTGGATCATCGTTGGTATAGGGCAACACGATAAATCCTTCTTTAATGAGGATTTTGGCTGCTTCAATGAGGCCATGGGTATCGGGGAAGAGCGTCTGTTCATCTCCGATCACTTCAAGCTTCACTAAATCCGATACACCAGCTGCCCGGGCTAATCGGGCATAACGAACCGCATCCTCCACGGTATAGCATCCGGCCGTATTGGGAAGGATGGTGTATTTCTTGGGATCAACATAATCAAGGAGATTTTCCTTTTTCGGATCGGTAATGTTGACTCGCCGAACGGCCACGGTGACGACATCCGCGCCCGATACTTCAATAGCCTTTTGAGTCTCAACGAAGTCTTTATATTTTCCCGTGCCGACCCACAGGCGTGATTTAAATTCTCTTTCGGCAATCACTAAACGATCGTTCACCATAACAGTCCCCAATCAATCCTGAATTGATGTTTGTTATGCCCGCGAAACGGACTGCGCACAAACCGTTTGACCTGCGGATCCTCCACCGATAAAGCTCAGTATCTCTACCCGATCGTCCTTATGCAAGACATAGGCATCAAACTCACCCCGATCTATAATCTTCAAATTAATTTCTACCGCCACTCGATCAGCTGGAAGCTCCAGTTCCCCGAGAAGGCTGCTCACACTCGAGCCTTCGGCGATTTCTCGATCTTCCCCATTAACATGGATGTGCATCTCGTCTTTACGCTTACCTGGTCCAAACGACGTGCCCCATCACATGACCTAGATGAAGCCCGTCCTAAGGAATCATCCTAAGGGACATCTGAAATTCTTGTCAATTAAGAGGGAAGGGGGTAGGGAATTGAACTTTAAACATTCACCCTGTAGTAGATCGACAGCGCTTCTCTGGCATACAATAAAATTGAAGGTCATTGCCCATGCGATCACTTGTAGAATGTCGTACAGGAAAGCCAGCATTTCCAACTCAATCATGAGCGTTCAGAACCAACAGTTGGCAGCATTATTGACCGCGATCGCGAACCTTCTGTCAACGAAAGGGGAAAATCAATATCGAATCAGAGCCTACCGCCGTGCGGCCGAGTCGGTACTCCAATTACATGAGGATGTCAGTGTGGTCGCCCAAAGGGGTGAGCTCCGGACCATTCCCGGAATCGGCAAAGACCTGTCGGGAAAAGTTGAGGAATTTTTATCTACGGGTACCATTCGGACCTATGAAGAACTCAAATCCCCTCTACCCGTAGAGGTTAAGGCATGGGTAGATTTACCTGGATTTTCCGAACCTTTGGTTCACGATCTTTATTTCAGGTTGAGGATCACCACTCTCGATGATCTAGAACAATTGGTTCGGTCTCACCTGATTCGGACGGTACCAGGCACTATCCTGCAAACGGAAGAAGTGCTTCACGCCATTCAGGCTCAACGGGAAAAGATCAACAAAGAAACTCATTGACGGCTGAAAAGAGGCTTTGGTAGCGTTTCAAACCTGTATGAAATTTTGGGTGCCCCCATGTCCAGATATGGCAACCGGGAGTGACCTATTGACCCATTAGCGCTGAAGGAAT
>CP070743.1:1817481-1822211 GCA_020348185.1 Nitrospirota bacterium | reverse complement strand
TGACCAATTCCGCCCCAAGTTCGGTCAGGACACGAAACTGATCCAGAATGTACAGATTGACACCCACGACAAGAGCAATGACCGTGAGATATCCCAGGGCCGATCGCCAAAAAATGGAAAGTCTGGAAAGCATTTAATCCAATATCTCTCGAATATGGTATTCCTTGCTCTCACGAGAGTGGCTAAAAATAATAATTTCACCGAGAAGACCAACTGAAAATAACTGCATACCCAATACAATCATCAGTGCACTGGCAATTAATAGCGGACGCTCCAGCAAGGGCACGCCAAGAAACAGTCGTTCGAACCCAAGGTAGCCTGTCACCATGGCGCCTATGCCAAACACCCCTAGACCAATCAAGCCAAAAAAACGCAGCGGTTTCTTCGTGAATCTGAAGAGAAAGAATAAGACAAAAATGTCGAGCAACCGCCTCACATAGTCTCCAAGAGAGTTCAAACGAATTTTGCGGTTATGCTCACTTTGTTGAACTTGTATTTCTCTAACCTTAAAACCTCGGCGCAGGGCAAGAAGGGGATAAAAGCGATGAAGGTCGCCATAGAGAGAAACTTCTTTAGCCACTTCCGCCTTCATTATCCGTAACCCACAGCTGATATCGTGGAAGGGACTGCCAGTCAACAATTTCACAATCCAATGAAAGACTTTAGATTGGACTCTATTAAAGTACGCATCGATGCGAGGATATCGCCAGGAAATAACCAAATCGTCTTTTCCCTCAATAAATTGCCCAAGAATTTTTTTTAATTCCAAGGGGGCAACTTGATAATACGAAGCCAATGTCAGGATATACCGACCCCTGGCATGTTCGAATCCGACAGACAGAGCCGTCGCTTCTCCAACACTGTGGTTCAGTAAAATAATTCGAACATCTGAATGGGTTTGCTTTAATATCTGTAAGTCTCGGGCGACGGTATCAAAAGGTCCATCCAGGACATAAATAAATTCGGTCGTATACCCAGAACTGGAAAGTTCTCTCCAGGTGTCCTCGTACAGTTGTCTTAAATCATCACAACGCTCAGAAATGGGGATCACCACACTCAAGTCTACCTGACCCTTTGGCTCAGACGTATCAACCTCAGAGGAAGATCTTTGTTCGGGAAGGTCAGTGATCACCATACGAGGAGACTACAGGTATTTTCCAAGAGGGAGAAATAATTTTTTACGAATGAAATCGCTCGTCTTGACCGACAATTCACCCACGATTCCCATTGTCAGGAAATGTCCACTCACAAACAGAGATAAGAACGACACAATTGAAGGAACGAGTATGGACTCCAATCGTGAGTCCGAAAGCATCCCGAAGGCCAGAAACAGCAACCCGAAACCAAGAACGAAACCAGGAATACTCAGAAGTCCAAACCACCGTAAGGGTCGGGAAGAAAAGTCTGTAATCATTTTAACGATAATAATATCTAAAGCCACCCTCCATATTCGTCCAATACCATATTTACTTTTTCCAAATTGCCGACTGTGATGTTGAACAGAAACTTCCCCGACCCTGGTTCCGACCACTCTGGTCAATGCAGGGATAAATCGATGCATTTCCCCATACAGTGACAATGACTTAATGACAGCCCCTTGATACGCCTTTAATGAACATCCACTGTCATGAAGTTTGACTCTGGTCAATCGACTGATGATCCAATTCGCAATTTGGGAAGGGAAACGCCGAGTCCAGTATTTATCTTTTCGGCTCATTCTCCAACCGCTCACAACATCAAACCCCTCTTCCACTTTTGTCACAAGCTTGAGAATATCATCTGGATCATTCTGAAGATCGCCATCCATACTAACAATGATTTGGCCTTTGGCGTAGTCAAACCCCGCCGTCATGGCTGCTGTTTGACCATAGTTTTTTCGAAATCGGATCACTTTCAGTCGTGGATCCTGAGACCAAAGCTTTTTCAATGTGATAAACGATCGGTCCTGACTTCCATCATCAACAAAAATTAACTCGTATGGCCTTCCCAACTGATCGCAAGCCACACGTAATTTTTGGTAGAGCAGCTCAAGGCTCTCTTCCTCGTCAAAAATGGGGATAACGACCGAAATCAGATCCGCATGGTTCATGGAGATATGCTTTTGTCCTCCCTCCTGCCTATTCATTCACAAGCGAAATCGGTTGGGACCGGCTTAGGTCCATTCATTTTCAAGAAAGAAATCCGTGTTGTTTGTACCAGTCAGCTGTTATCTGAAGACCGGTTTTCATGTCATATTCGGGCAAATAACCCAATTCAAATTTCGCCTTTGAAATGTCAAAGGCCCTATTTTTCCTGAAGAAATCCGCGCGACGTCTATAAAGGGGCGGTTCGATTCCCAATGGCTTACAAACGATTTCACACCCTAGGCTGGCCACCCAGAGGGGCCAGAACGGCAACCTCCACCGAGGTATTGGGACACCCAGACAATTCGCGACCAACGCGACCAAGGCATTTAACGTCACATACTCATTCCCGGCTAAGGTGTAGATTTGGCCAATGGCCTCTTGCCTTTCAGACGACAAAATCATTCCCTTGACGAGATCATCGACATAGGTGAAATGGTAGAGAACCTCTCCATTCCCGAACATCACAAATCGTCGATTTTGAATATGTTTAAAGAGCTTCAAAAATCTAAGGTCCCCTGGTCCGTAAATCCCTGCGGGTCTCACGATGACACCTGGCAACCCTGTCTCGTCAAAAAATCTAATGGCGAGACGTTCACCCTCCATCTTTGTCCGCTGGTATTCATCACCGGGATTATAGGGATCGGTTTCTTTGGCGGGAGGATTGGCAATGGCTCCCTGCACGCCGACCGTACTACAATGAACAACACGATGCACTCCCGCCTTTAAGGACGCTTCAAGTACGACCCGCGTGCCGGTCACATGTGTATCCCAAACGAGCTGTTTGGTTACAGCTTCCTGACGGTAGAGCGCGGCAAGATGAAAGACCCTTGTAACGCCCTTAACGGCGTTCTCCACCGAAGGGGGATCCATGACATCACCATGAACTATTTCCGCCCCGAGGGATTCTAGGGTCTGAGCGTTGCTCGAATGCCGTATCAGGGCACGAACCGGTACCCCTTTCTCCAATAATGCCCGACAAAGGTGAGTCCCGGTAAATCCTGAAGCTCCCGTGACTAATGCCAGGTCCGTCATCCCGTTCCAGTTATGTAAGGGGAGAGATCCTTGACTGTATGATCTCCTCAACTTCTCTTAGTTCATTTCGTTCCTTATTCCCATCCCAACCCATTTCCTTAGACATACACACTGCACAGAGTTCAAGAAAGTCCTTTTCCGGGGGTGATTGGGTGAAGTCAATAGTCATTCTCCGAAATACCGCATCGGTCAATTTTTGGGCTCCTTCTTCGCGGACACCATACATAACCTCTGCCAATCTCACGGCCTGAGTTAGGGGCAGGGAGGGCCAAGCACGTCTTACTTCATCCAGGCAAAAGAGGACTCCCGGGTAAGCCGCTCCATACTTGGTGATCAGAGATCGAATCATCTCCTCACTTAAACGATTTGACTGCCTTCGGGCTTCCTCATTCATAAAACCCTCAACATCATCAATCTTTCCGCCATAGACCGGAGTCGAAGCCGTCAAAGATGATGTAGGTGTTTTCCTAAATTTCTTAAAAACCAGATTCACGACCTTCTCCGCCACATGCCGGGCTTCGGTGAACTTCACTCCAATGACTGAAATTAATCCCTTTATCCCCTGCTCGTATTCATGGTCCTTGATTTCATATCGTTTGCTAAATTGAGCCATTTCCTCATCAAGATTCGGCGTGGGTTGGATCCCCCAATACACCCAGGCAATATCTGACGGTCTAATGGCTCCCGCGGGAAACCCTTTATTTAATTCATCGACAAAACCCATGATCTCTGCCTCGGTCACTCCATTGTGAGGGCGCTCGGGACCCAACGGTAAGTGGGCCGTTCCAATTAACGAGCCTTGATGGCAAGGGGTAATGATAAAAAGACGAGATCCTTTTTGAATGATCGCTTGGCAATCTTTATACTTACCCCTACTATGGACACCCAAGGCATAATTCGGAACGAGTTGTCGTTTAATCAAGATATTAAAGGCTCTCCCAAAAGACGTCACGGGAGCCACCTTCGGGTCTTGATTAAGGTTTAATACCCTGTTGGCCCAAGGCCCACTAGCATTGATGACAAGATGCGCTTGAATCTCTAACTTCTCATCCGACAGAACATCACGGGCGATGACTCCTTGAACTTCGTCTCCAGAACCCAAAAATCCTGTTATTTTAACATAATTAGCCAAATGAGCACCTGCCTGGTCTGCCGATTGAGCAAGGGACATGAGGAGGCGTTCGGGATTGAGCATCTGAGCGTCATAACAGAGGGCCGCACCGGTCAATCCTTCGTCATCAATCCCGGGGACTAACCGACGAAATTCTTCTTTGGAGATGAGGTGACTAGACCGCAAAAAATTTTTATGATTCAAGCCTTGATTACGGTCAAATCCAATAAGGTCGTGTATGAATAACGCGAGAGAAAAAAGTTCCTTTCCCCGAAGACCATGGCCATAAGTCGGAAAGAGGAAGGGAAGCGGATGAATGAGATGAGGAGCGATACGCAAGAATACGCTTCGTTCACGAATAGACTGTCTCATTCTCAATAGGGCACCGTGCTGAAGATATCGGAGCCCCCCATGGATTACCCTTAAACTGTTTGAAGACGTGGCATGACCAAAATCCCCTT
>CP070743.1:1808864-1817381 GCA_020348185.1 Nitrospirota bacterium | reverse complement strand
TTTGACCCTTTCGACCTTTCCCCCATCCGCCCCTTTTCAACATGTTTATTGGAAATTGTACCATTCTGCTTGAATGGCTAGAAGGGCATGTATGGATGCGGTCACTCAAAAAAAGAGGCCTCATCACTTTGTGATGAGGCCTCTCGGCTTAAAAACCCCCTCCCTAGCCTACCTAGAAACCATTAAATGTGCTCGACCAGGCTTCTGAGTTTGTGACTACAACTAGGGTGTCGTAATTTTTTGAGGGCCTTGGCTTCAATTTGTCGGATTCGCTCTCGTGTCACATCAAAGTCTTGTCCAATTTCTTCCAATGTGTGATCTGTACTGTCCCCTATCCCAAACCGTTTCCGGATTACCGTTTCCTCACGAGGGGTGAGCACGCCCAAGGCATTGGCAATTTGTCGTTGAAGATCGTACCGGTTCGCCGCATCCATTGGTGAAACCGCGTTTTTATCCTCAATGAGGTCTCCAAGCTGACTATCCTCCTTTTCCCCGATTGGTGTTTCCAGAGAAATAGTCCCTTTGGAAATATCCAACATCATCCGTACTTTCTCGGCACCAAGCCCCATACGATTGGCAATCTCCTCAGGAGTCGGTTCCCGACCTAATTGTTGCACCAATTGCCGGGCAGTCCGCGCTAACTTGGTGTTCGCTTCGATCATATGAACGGGGATTCGAATCGTTCGAGCCTGATCGGCAATAGCCCTTGTCACCCCTTGTCGGATCCACCAGGTTGCGTAGGTGCTAAATTTATACCCTCGTTGATATTCAAATTTATCAACAGCTCGCATTAGACCAATATTACCCTCTTGAATCAAATCAATAAATTGTAAGCCCCGATTCGTATATTTCCGAGCAATACTGACAACTAACCGTAAGTTGGCTTCAATTAACTGAGCCTTGCCCCGCTTGACTTTTTCTTCCGCCCGCAACAATTTAGAATAGGCATCTCTAAATTCATCGAGTGGCATGAAAACCACCTCGTCCTGGATTTGACGAAGTTGCCGCTTGGCCAGATTCAACTCCCCTTTCCATTTGGTCAGGGCAACCGAATTGGTAACCGGCTTTCGACGGCTTCCTCCACTTTTTGACGATCGACGGGTCTTGGGGGTAATCACCTGCATACCATCCTGTCCGGCATACCCCAGTTGCCGAGAGCATTTCCGTATAACGGCATCGGTATTGGTCATTTCCAACCCAATGCCTTTTATCCGGTTCAACATCTGATCCCGAATTCGCTGATGCAGGTTCAAGGCTTCAATCCGATCGACAAATTGATTCAAGACGGAGGTAAAGCGTTTCCCATACTGGGGTTTCTTCCCTTTTCCCCCGACAGCATTCCGTTGGTTCGAATATAAGGACAAGAGGGTCCGGCCTAACCGCCGAATGGCATTCAGGCTTTCTAAGGTTCGAAGTCGTAGTTCCTCATCTTCCTGTTCAGTTGCTGGAACATCTTCCTCAATATCATCGTCATCTAAATTTTCCTGCAACAGAACAAGATCTCGAACCCGAATCTCTTCATTATTTTTGAGTTGGTCATACAGAGTCTCGATTTGTTGAATGGTCACAGGCATACTAAAGACGGAACAAGCCAATTCCCGTTTCCCCTCTTCAATATGCTTTGCCAGCTCTATCTCTCCCTCACGTGTCAGTAAGGGCACACGCCCCATTTCTTTCAAGTAGAGTCGAACGGGATCATCAATGCGAGTCGGTTCCCCCGGAGTGAGATCGATGTCACCCCCTGCAGTCTCACTGTCGTCATCTATTTCATCTTGAGAATCTGAACCATTCACTCCATTACCCTGCTGCCCTTCACCGGCTTCCATTTCCGGAGCATCGAGAACCTCAATATTCATTTCACTTAATGCCATCATGATGGTAGGCATTTGATCTGAGGACATGACCTCCGCTGGTAGGGCTTGATTCAAATCCTTCAAAGTCAACTGGCCCTTTTTCTTTCCAAGGGAGATGAGACGCTGTACCTCATCTGTCAGTTTTTCTTTTGGCATTCCTCACTCCTTACAAATGACCGACTGTTAAAGTTAATAAGGGAACTCTCTACATCCTTCTTTATTCAATTGTATTGCTCAGTTTTGTCCAGCCCCTGATTGGTAATGACAAAAGCGATTTTGCTTATGAGTCATAACATCCAGTCGCTTAGTAGAAACAGTTTCATGGGGCTACAATAAAAAGAAGATTCGATAGGAAGGAAATGGTTTAAAAAATTTAACACTCGAGGCAATTGAGATTACAAAAAACATACCCTCCCTCAGAGGGGGGATTTTAAATTAGCGCTAAGAGTTTTTACATCTATGAAAAAGACGCAACTTAAACGTAGTCTACTATATTTTGAATAAAAAGTAAAACAGCATTTGTTTTCAAATTATTAAAGTAAAGGTTTAATAATATACCTATCAGACAATCCATGATAACTGAGTTTCCCGCTTTTTTTAGTATGAAATTTGGGGACTTCCTGTTTCCTTACACCCCCTTCATTTCCTCTTACAGACTCCAAAAGCGACCCTGGAAGATTAGCCTGATTTACAATGCGACCCGGAACATTACCTGTCCCTTGAGGAAAGGTTGATTCCGCCCTCAATGGTGTTCACTTCCCAATTTTCCTTTTCCCTAATATCGATATCCCCCACTGAAATGTCGCTCAAGGGTCGAGGATAAACCCAGGTGATTTCGGTAAATCGTTGAGTCAACAATTTCTTTATTATCCGGGGCCAATTCCCCCGCTTGGCGAAAATGAGTGGTGGCTTGTTCGTGTAATTCGAGTTTGTGAAGGGTCAGTGCCAGGTTGAAGTGAGCCTCTGGCAATTGGGGATCAGCCTGAACAGCCAATTCAAATTTTTTCCTGGCGGGCTCCCATTGACCTCGATTGTACTCTTCAATACCTTCCAAATTAAGTTGGGAAGCCTGAGGACTGGATATTGGGAGCGTGGCTAAGGGACCTGTGGAGGTCGCACAACTTCCTATGAGAATACACACCCCCAAACCTAACAGAAAGTTGAAAACGTCGGAGGTCAAATTGTTTCGAGTTTCGGGTTTCAATTTTCGGAAATAGAGGTATCAAAAAGTCAAAAGGTCAACAGACTTACATTACTCATGCCTAAAATTCTAAGTGCCTCCACACATTGCTAAAATGATGTAACACAGGCCGATGCCTAATTGTCTATCTAAAAATTTTCTTGAGGATTGATGCTATTGTGCAGGTAGACCTATCACGTTACCATGGTCTTTCCGAACGCTTCAGACTCTAAGGATGCGCGATGACACATGATGTTCTCATTATCGGCGGAGGGTCCGCGGGGTATGCTGCGGCAAGGACGGCTCACGATGAAGGGGCCAACGTGGGAATTATTGACCCGGGCCCCTTAGGCGGCCTCTGTATCCTCCGCGGATGCATGCCATCCAAAACTATTATACGGTCATCAGATGTCATGTCGCTAATCCGCCGGGCAGAGGAATTCGGTCTCTCCTCTGTCTCTGCCAAAGCCAACTTATCTGCAATCATTGACCGGAAAGCGCGGCTGGTCAAAGAGTTTGCTGATGATCGAATAAGAGCACTACAGGATCCTCGGTTTACCCTGTATCAGGAAAAAGCGAGATTTCTGTCTTCTACCGAAGTCCAAGCCGGTCCCCACACCCTCACCTCTCAAGCCATCATTATTTCGACAGGTTCAGTCATCTCTCACCTACCTCTTCCCGGTCTGGATGAGGTCGGGTATATCACCAGTGACGAGGCCCTTGAATTACGTGAGCCCCCTAAGTCCATGCTGATCCTTGGGGGAGGACCAGTGGCCGTCGAGTTTGCTCAATTCTTCTTACGTATCGGGATCCAGGTAACCTTGATCCAACGGAGTGCTCATATTCTCTCTCAAGAGGATGAGGATTTGGCGAGACCGGTTGAACATCGATTCCGGGAAGAAGGTATGGCCGTCTATACCAACACCCAGTTGATTCGATTTTCAAAAGACGGAAACCTTAAAACGGTGCATTTCATTCATGAGGGGCAAGAGAAGACCGTGACCGTCGAAATGATCTTCCAAGCCCTTGGACGCCGTCCTAATATCGAGGGGTTAAATCTCGAGGCGGCAAAAGTCGAAGTCCAAAACAGAGGCATTGTTGTTGATGACACGATGCGCACCTCTCAATCTCATATTTTTTCGGTCGGGGACGTCAACGGACGGCATGAAATTGTACATATCGCTGTTCAAGAAGGTGAGATCGCCGGATGGAACGCCGTTCACCCTCATCAACCCCCTCGCCGACACGACCATCGACTGGACACTCTCGTGGTGTTTACAGATCCCCAATTGGCCTTTCTCGGCCTCAATGAAAAAGCCTGTCGCCGTCAAGGGATTGCCTATCTTGTAGCCTCCTACCCCTTCAACGACCATGGTAAATCAATGGTCCTCGGTGAGACGCATGGACACGTCAAACTCTTGTGTCATCCTAGCTCCGGAGTAATTCTTGGAGGGCACATAGTCGGACCGGAAGCGGGTGAGCTCATTCATGAACTGATCGCCATAATGTATTATCGAGGTACAGTTTTTGATCTCCTCGCCATGCCTCACTACCATCCCACCCTTGCGGAGATCCTAACCTATCCTGCTGAAGAATTGGCTGCTCAGGTAAAAAAACGGGCATAAAAAAAGTTTCAAGTTCCAGGTTTTAAGTTTCGCGTGAAAAGGCAAAGAAATTCATCACTCTCCCCTAAATCCCGCCGCACACCAAGAACAACGGGAGGGGGCTTGTTCTATAACAATAGTTTCCTCTTTCACTTGTTCTTCAATTTTAGGTCTGTTTCCTTGAAGAACTCGGACCCATCGGGTTGAGGGATTTTTCATTATCCATTTGGGTAAAAACAGAAACACGATGATCAGCCCCACTCCGGATAGAATCAATGGCCAGTCAACCGTCACCACGCTACTGCCAAAATATGTCAGTGCATAGGTTGGAGGAATCATCCCGAAGAGGGTCGCCAGGGCAAATGCCTTGAGACTCATATTCGTTAATCCTGCTCCATAACTAATCAGATCAAAGGAAAAGACCGGAAACAACCTTGAGAGAAAGACCAACCCGATTAAATGCCGGTCTGTACATTTTTCACAAAACACGACATCGACTTTCAATATTTTTGCTATCACATCCCGACCAAGAAACCTCCCAATCAAAAAACTGATCATCGCTCCAATTTCTGCTCCTATGACAGCATAGACCGTTCCAAGAAAAGGGCCAAACGCGACACCGGCTGCAAGATCAAGGGGCAAGCTGGGAATCGGGCTGATAACGACGGCGGTCGCCATCATGACGATAAACACTATTGGCCCGACCGGTCCCCAGGCGTCTAAGTATTCGACGATCCTCCGGGGATTGACCGTTTCTCCCAAATCCCACTCGCTCAAAAAGCTATAAGTCCCATAGAGTACTACCGCAACAATAGTGAGTTTTAGGAACGAACGGAGGCTTAGAGGGAAAAAAATCTCAAATTTCATATTTCAGATATCAACACATGAGGGCTTTTCTCACGTGAAACTTGGAATTTGAACCCTTCTTAATACCGCAATTTTCAGGAATCTCGAAATACCCGTCGCCAATACAATTTCCCATTTTTTTTGAGCACAAATACCCATGTTTTTACATATTATAAATGCCGTTGGGCTCTGTAATGATCCATGAAATGGCAAGACTACAAGCCCTGATGGGCAACTTTGCCTTTCCTATCAACTAGAAAAGGACTTCAACATGACTTGCTCACGATGTCCGGGGTTCATGGTCCAGGAACGGGTATTCGACTTATTGGATGTCTCTATCCATACTGATGTCTGGCGTTGCACGAATTGTGGAGACATAACGGATCAGGTTATCCTTAGCAATCGACAGGCTAAGGGTATCATCTGGGAATCTCCCACGATTCATCAGGCTGCTTAGCCGGATGGTGAAAATTACCGGGCCTATCATCTTCTTTTTTCAGAAATCCGTCCACCGATTATCGAGAGGTTGTCACACATCAACCAATTAAGGGAGCCAACGATGACCGACTCATCAGCCACTACGGCCACCCAGGGATCAATCTCTTCCGGAAAGATTGTCATTGCCCTTCTTCTGGCAGCCGGAATTGGTGCATTTTTTTACTTTGATCTTGGCCAATTTCTTTCTCTTGACGCGCTCAAACAAAACCGGGACGATCTTCTAGCCTATACTGAATCTAATTATGGGTTTGCCGTCGCCCTGTTTGTTTTAATCTATATTGTGCAAACCGCCTTTTCCTTGCCTGGTGGGGCCATCCTTACTTTAGCAGGTGGATTTCTGTTTGGCAGCGTATTGGGAACCCTTTACGTCAATCTTGGGGCCACCAGTGGCGCCACATTGGCCTTTTTAGCCGCTCGTTACTTGCTTCGCGATTGGGTTGAACATAAGTTTGGAGATCGACTGGAACCCATTCAAGCGGGGTTTGCCCGGAATGCATTTAGTTACCTCATGACATTGCGACTCATCCCCGCCTTTCCCTTTTTCTTGGTCAATTTGGTATCTGGACTGACCCGGGTCAATCTGGGGACTTATGTGATCGCCACGGCGGTCGGGATCATCCCCGGAAGCTTCGTGTTTGCTTACGCCGGGCGTCAACTTGGTACGATTAATTCCCTGGGTGAAATTGCCTCCCCCCCCGTCTTGTTAGCCTTTACCCTTTTGGGACTCCTGGCTCTGCTGCCAACCATTTATAAAAAATTTTTCGCGAAAAAGGGTTAAAGAACGTAGCAACGTTCTTTCATTTATGCCACACTTAGTCGCATCAAGAAAACCGGCAGCCGCTAATGGTGATTACCACGTCCTGGAGGAAGCCCATGAATAACCCCGTCCCTTTGGAGCACCCCGTCGAAATGCTTCCAATGGACCAATTCAACCAAGAATTGGTCAATAACGTTCACCCACCCCAATGGATAAATCCGGAACCCACCGGTCGATACAACATTGTCGTCATTGGTGCCGGTACGGCTGGTCTTGTCACAGCAGCGGTATCTGCGGCCCTCGGAGCTAAAGTGGCCCTCATTGAACGCCACCTGATGGGGGGAGACTGTCTCACTGTGGGTTGTGTGCCTTCGAAAGGTGTCATCCGAGCTTCCCGGGCTTGGGCGGAAGTCTCCCATGCGAGCGAATTTGGCCTTCATATTCCTGAGGGAGTCAAACGGGATTTTGGCGCCGCCATGGCTCGAATGCGAAAGTTGCGTGCGAGAATCAGCCATACCGACTCGGCCCATCGATTTAAACAATTAGGCGTCGACGTGTTTATTGGGGAAGGGCGTTTTACTGGTGCGGATACGGTCGCGGTAGGGGGAAAAACGCTTCAATTCGCCAAAGCGGCCATTTGTACCGGGGCAAGAGCCGCTGCCCCCCCTATACAAGGTCTTGAAGAGGCAGGATACCTGACCAATGAAACGATTTTTACATTAACAGAACTCCCACCACGATTAGCTGTCATCGGTGCCGGACCGATTGGATGTGAGATGGCTCAATCTTTCTCACGCTTTGGGAGTCAAGTTTGTCTCTTTGAACGAACTGCCCATATTCTTCCGCGGGAAGACGCTGATGCAGCGGAAATTGTTCAGGCTCGTATGGCACAGGACGGGGTGTGTTTTGTCTTTGATTCGCATATCACTCGCGTCGAAACCCGAGGGAGGGAAAAGATTATCCATTACGATCTGAATGGAGGAAAACAGGAGTTAGTGGTTGATGACATTCTTGTGGGCGTCGGTCGCGCACCGAATGTGGAAGACCTTGGCCTGGAGGCGGTAGACGTTGATTTTGACACCCGATCTGGAGTGAAAGTAAACAACAAGCTCCAAACCACGAATCCCAAAATTTTTGCAGCCGGCGATATCTGTTTCCCATTTAAATTTACCCACACCGCTGATGCGATGGCACAAATCGTTATTCAAAATGCCCTGTTCCCTCATCCCTTTGGGTTAGGTTACGCGAGTACCGATTCGCTCATCATCCCTTGGTGCACGTACACCGAGCCGGAAATTGCCCACGTGGGCCTGTATGAACAAAACGCAACTTCTAAAGGCATCAACGTCGACACCTTTACCTTCAAGCTAGACGAAGTCGACCGGGCGATCCTGGATGGAGAAGATGAAGGATTTGCCAGAGTACATGTCAAAAAAGGAACGGACACCATCGTGGGTGCCACCATTGTCGCTGCACATGCCGGTGATATGATTAGCGAGTTCACATTGGCTATGAAAGCGGGGATTGGGCTCAGCACGATTACAGGAACCATTCACCCCTACCCGACCCAGGCTGAGGTTATCAAAAAGGTGGCCAATGCGTGGAGAAAGACCACATTTACTGAAGGCAAAAAGAACCTGCTCAGTAAATTGTTCGCATGGACAAGGAAGTAGACAGAAAAGAAGATTTAAAAAAAGTTTCGGGTTTCAGGTTTTGGGTTTGTAGCTGCAGCATCTAATGCTGCTCCTCAACCAACATCATGGCTCAGGAGGCCCGTCA
>CP070743.1:1804185-1808764 GCA_020348185.1 Nitrospirota bacterium | reverse complement strand
CTAATGGCACTGACATCTTCCCAACTGCCTGGTTGGAAGGAACTGAAAAAAGAATCCACGGGATTGTGATGGGGAAATGACTCAACCTTTATGGGAGACATTAGGAGAAACAAGGAAAGGAGCCAAATCAAGTGGGGCACATCCATGATTACAGGGAAACGTTCCTCACTCTGCCCTTTTTCTTTACCGAAATGTGATGAGGGATCGAAAAGTTTCATCCGAGGATCTCGAAAAAGTTGAATGATGGCATTGCCCCAATTATGATGATTTCGATGATGCCTCGGCAACAAGGATACGCTTTAACATGCATTTTCCCATTATCAGTCTACTAGGATCCTCAAAATTGTGACGAAGAGATAACCCGCACCCATGGCCCGCCTTGACTATTACGCGATATTGGGAGTTTCCCCCCAAGCTTCAGATGAAGAAATAAAAAAGGTTTATCGTCAACTTGCCCTCAAATACCACCCCGATCGAAATCAGGGAAGCCCAGAGGCCGAAATCAAGATTCGGCAAATAAACGCCGCCTACGAAATCCTTGGGAATCCTGATACGCGCCGATCGTATGAACGTTTGCGGTTTGGGGGGTATAAACCCGAGACAGAAGGGCCCGGTCCCGGAGCCGAAGATATCATTGACCCCGCTACGGCGTTTCAAGAAATGGAGTCCAAACTCCAAGACGAAGCCCGAAAAGAAATGCTGTCGGTGTTAATCAAACAACCCACGCTGATTAAAAAGGAATTGGAAATCATTCGAGAACGTATTGTGGAGAAGTTAGGGTATGATGCATTTCGCGAAAAATATGTCGTTCAGCGGGGGAAGGAAATACTTCCTCATCTATTGACCGAGGAGTTTCAAGCCAAAAGAGAACGTCTGCTGGATGTTGCCCTTCAGATGCTCATTCTCCAAAATGTCGCATCCTCTGGTAATGAGCAAGAAGTCAAAGGCTTGAAGCGAGAACTTGAAAAAATTTACGATGAGGGATGGTTACAAGGATACACCCAAGCCTGCAATCTTTTCTATGTAAGACGATGATGATACTTGCGGCTTTAAGCCAGGGTAGTTTGGGGGGCACCCTCTAGGGCAACTTGCCCTTATTCGTCCTGGCTTAGCTAGTCATTAATGGGTTGGGAGGGGTTGTAACCTTAAACTTCAGACACGAGCTCACTTGGCGGTTGCTCTGGTCAAAGAGGCAAGCTGTATATTTACCCGCCCCAAGCATCTTCCAGGTATAAGTCCTATATCCCCGTGAAGAACGTTTCACCTTAAGCGGTCTGCTGGAGAAATTTTTGCCGGTACCGTCAAACCACCGTAATTCGAGCGTCTCTTCCATTTCGAGTGTAACCACCCGGGCAAATAAGTACACTTTGCCGGGGTGCAAAATTTCGCAGCTACTGGGTTCAAGGTTACTTACATTTGCACAAGCAAGAAAATTTTCCCCTTCTGGGGATAAAATTTTTGTTGGAGAAGGAGCCTTGCCGGCTTTCTGGTCTGCGGCAACGGCAGGGGGGGAGTCAATGCTTGCGAGCAGGGCCTCTGTCGGTGGCGCTGAGGACACCTTTTCTATCCGCTTTTCTACCGCTTGGACCTCTTGCTTGACTGACTCAATTTTCTTTTGCAACTCTTGCTTGTCTTCCCCTCCGATCTGTGCCAGCTTAACTTTTATTTCTTCCAGTGTTGCTTTCAAATCTTCTTTTGCATCTTCTTGGGCTGCTTGTGCCGCCTCGGCTGCCTGTTTTTCCGTTTCCGCGGCGTGCAGAGCTTCGTCAACTTTTGTTTGGGCATCGGCATAGTCAGCATACATTTTATAACCTGCCTTTAACCCTACCGTCCCGACCAGACTCGCTATAACGATCGATAGGGCAGTCCTCTTGAGGAACTTCCATCTTTCGCTTTTACGAAGGAACGCCATGGCGTTGGAAAACTCAGGATTGTACCTTTTGCCCCACGTTTCATTTGGCTTACCTTGTTTTCGCCACCGCAAGGCCATTCGCAGATCAGGATCTCGCCAAAGCGCCGCGTTGCCTTCTCTATGCAAGATCGAGGTTTCCGCCAATCGTCGGTACATCCGCGCCGACCTTGCTTCCTCGTCCGCCCACCTATTGAGCCGTTCCCACACCCGCATCAGGCTCTCATGCGAGATGTCTATTACCGTTTCTGCCTCCAGCAATTCCCCGTCCGGCGGCATCAAAAAAGAGCGGCTAGGTTGGCGGAACACGTCGATCACTTCCGTGACTTCTGCTGTGGTCGCTTCGGTCAAGGCACACAGGGTCCCCATGGTAGTCGGGCGCCGTACGCCACGGGGGTCTGTCGCTTTGTCGGTCAGGGCCTTAAAGACCTTCTCGCAGATCTGCCGCTTCCGCGCCGTGTCCAACTCCAGGTACGCCTGCTCAGCATGCTGATCCAGCGCATGGGCCATAGTTCCAATGGCTTCATAATGCCTCAGGTCGAGCGGCCCCTTAACACCATCCTCCTTTTGCCAGGCAGCCCAGGTTCGGTTCAAGGCGTGCTGAAGGATCGACAGTTGGTCCGGGTTGTCGCCGACGTCGTTGACCAGCCGTGTCAGCAATACTGGGGCCATCTCCGCCCCGCGCACTCCAACAGGTCCACTGATCGCCGCGCGCCGTTCATCTCGCGTCATCCGCGGAACCAGATATTGCCCTGCGTTGATGGCCTCGGCCAGACCGGGAAACTGGGGGCAGTCGCCGAGGAAGTCCGAGCGCATCGTCAGGACGACGTAGATCGGATAAGTCGTTTGTGCCTTTGCCTCCAGGAGCAGTTTCACAAAAGCCGCGGCTGCTTCACTGACGCCAGATACGTTCTCTTGCTGGCCGGCTCCCAGTTGCCGGTAGCGAAACAGCTCTTCAAACTGGTCCACCACCAGAAGCAGATTAACCCCCTCGCCCAACTTCGCTTGCTCGTAGATGTCCATCAGGCCCAACTTGCTCATCCGCAAGGTGGTGTCGACAATCTCGGCCAGCGTCAAGCCTCCGGCCTGATAGTCGCGGAACAAGACCCTGTCTTGGGCCAGCGCCCTGGCCAGCGCCCGGATTGGGTCACTGCCTGGCCGAAACTGGGCTATCCGCCAGGTTGTGCCAGCACGGGTCATCAAACCACCGTGCAAGGCCGGCCGCAGCCCGCAGTTGACCAGAGAGGATTTGCCGCTGCCGGAATAGCCGACCACCGCTAGAAAGCGGGTGGTTGCCAGTTTGTCGACCATGGCATCGACCTGGCTTTCCCGACCGAAAAAAAGGTATTCCTCATCTTCTCGGAATGGTCGTAGGCCCGGAAAGGGATTCGTCTGAACGGGGGTGTTGGCCGGACTCATGGTGTCGCTCCGTTGGGTTTCATGGCCTGGATAAATGCCGTCATCTCAGCCTCCGAAGAGTCCCCTAAGCCATTAATCAAGTTCGGCTCGGCCATATCGATGAGGTCTTCTTTATCACTCGTTTTGGGAGCGGCCAGGAAGGTAGAGCTAGCCAGCAAGGGTTTGCCGGCTCGGTAGCCCGGCATTTTTTTTAGTTCATTGTCGATGGTACGTTTCCAGGCCTCGTCCCCGGCTCCGTAAAACAGCATGACGGCGTCACAGGCGGTCATAAGCTGTTGGTGGGCCTCGCGCACCACGGTGGCCTCGCCCTCAAAGGCAGGGATGGCGACTTCGAAGCCCTGGTCCCGGAAAAATTTGCGGACGGGAACCGTGGCTTTACGATCCTTTTCGTTACAGATCAAGTAGATCAGCTTGGCCCTTTCCGCGTCGGCGGCCTGCTCTTCTGGTTGCTTCGGTTCAGGGTTTTCAAGTTTCTTTAACGTGCCGTAGATTGATGTTTTCAGATCTTCGATGTCCCCCGTGATCAGGTCCGCTCCGAATTGGACCTCGGCATTTTGGTGCAGCGCCTCGATAAAGGCCTTCTGCGACGCCTGCTCGGATTGTGTTCCCTCGGGCAACCAGATCACCCGCGGCAACGAGCCCCTCTTGCTCTTCTGCACCGCAAGCTCGTTTTGCAGCACCGTCACCGATTTTTGGCTGGGACCATCGGGAACGGCGCCAAAGTTCTTGCCAACGAGATGGATGGAAAGCTGGCAGCGTTCCAGCAAGCGTTCCACGGCCGCGACATAGCCCGCCTCATCCTGCGGCAAATACTCCTCCGGCAAGACCGTATAGCCATGACGTCGTAAAGCGCCTTCCAGGACTTCTCTGGTCTCCTTCCGGTCATAACTGCATTCGGCCAGATAGATTGTCGGTTTGACCGTGGTTTGTTGGTCATGAGTTTCTTCGACAGCGCCGGTTCCGGCCTCTAGTTTGCCGGTGTCGGTCTTCAATTTTTTGAGCAGTTGTGCGATTTCCCATGCCAGTTTCCCGACCTTCCGGTTGTAATCCTGGGCGTACTTCTCCCCGTAGGCTGGGTCCAATTCCAACGGCGTCTCGTCTTCAAAGGTGAAAAACTCATACCCTAGGACGTCCTTCACCACAGGGGGCAACGACTCCTGCGTGTCTACGGGCGTTTTCAGTACCTTGAAAATCCTGGCTTTGTTTTCGACGACCACCCCTCCGCTCTGCTCCGCTCGCACACAGAACTCA
>CP070743.1:1790594-1804085 GCA_020348185.1 Nitrospirota bacterium | reverse complement strand
GGCATTTTCAACGGGATCCCAACCCCAATAGCCACCCCATCCCAGTTCGTAATACGCCCAATATCCGCCAAGTAAAATTCCCGTCGTGAGACAGAGCCAGGCAAAAACCGTCCATCGCTGGGTGACTTTGATCCATTCTTCACCCAGCCGACCCGAAAAGAGGGCCGCCATGGCAAATGCGAACGGAATTGAGAATCCGACATAACCCATGTAGAGCATGGGTGGATGCATGACCATGGCGGGATCTTGAAGAAGAGGGTTCAAATCTTTACCATCGGTGGGCATGGGAATGAGACGGGCGAACGGGCTCGATAAAAATACAATGAGGGAAAGAAAGCCAAGCATCACCGCTGATTCGACCGCGATGAGATAGGGCATGATCGTCGGTTGTGTTCGCCAATGAAGCCAGACGGCTAAAGTGCTAAAGGCCGAAAGTATGAATACCCAAAGCAACAATGAGCCTTCGTGGCCTCCCCACACCGCAGAAATCGTGTAGAAAAAGGGCAATTTCGAATTGGAATTGTTCGCGACATACGCGACCGAAAAATCCCTGACGATGAAAGAATAGACAAGGGAGGCCATTCCAATAAAGAGTAAGGCAAAGATCAACGTGACTGATATTCGGCCCACTCTCACCCAGTCTGGGTTTCGCGTCCTTAGTGCTGCGATAGAAGCCCCAATACCTAAGACCGAAAGGACCAAGGCGACCACGACCGAAAAATGCCCTATTTCAATGATCATGTTGAAAAGGTGGGACGGTCAGGGTGAAAGGGTTTTCATGAAGTCTTTTTTGGGAAGCTCCACGCCGGCCCGTTTTAATTCGATTGGCATGTAGTCTTCAGAATGTTTAGCCATGATCATGGAGGAGTAAAAGGTCTGGCCGTCACGCCAATGACCTTCGGCGACAGCCCCTTGGCCTTCCTTGAATAAATCCGGAGGAATTCCTCGAAACACGACCGGAATGGTGGCTGTCCCATCGGTCAGTTCAAACGTCAAGCCGACTGGGTCTGATTGTGTTTTGACACTCCCTTTAACAACCATGCCAGCAACCCTCACCTTTTGTTGGGTCCGCTCAGGAGGAAGAGCCCGAACCTCTGAAGGTGTGACAAAGTAAACCAGATTCTGTCCAAAGTTCCCCAACGCCAAATAGCCAAGTGATCCAGCGACAAGCAACACACTGATAATGACACCGGTCTTTTTACCTTGAGTCCACATGGAATTCTGCCTGGGGTTCATAGAGCTTGGATTCTTTAATGACTTGGAATAAAGAAGTGACTTTTCGACTCATTGAAAATACGAGGAGAATTAACGGAATCATAGCGACAAGATAGGCGCTAACGACAAATCCGTAGTTGGTCACCAGAACGATCTCACGCGCTCGAAAGACCTGTTGCGCCGGATCCCATTGCCCCACCACAATCAGGGTCTTTAACTCCCGAAGGTTTTCTGGGGGTGATCCATTATAATGAACCGCCACATTGGCAGAATCCCCAACCAACTGGAATTCGGCCTGACCCTCGTCGAGATTGCCTGAAAGGCTTCCACTCTTGACCATTCCTTCCAAACGAATGGAAGGGGTGGGAGAGGAGTTGTTCTTGACGATCCATTCCGGAGTCACACTGGCCAAGTTTTGCTGATAGTGTTGATACGTGAGGCCTGAAAGAATCAAGGCGATCACGATCAAGGCAGCCCAACGAGCATAAAAAGAGGTCATTGGCCAACTTTCGATAAATGAACCTGACTTAAGAGTCGACCTTTTTTTGCATCAAACAAGTTAACTAAGTATAACATTTGTGTTCGGATCATGAGCATATAGGTGAACAGAAGGGTAAACCCTATACTCATGATCGATAAAGGCAGCAGAATATCCCCGGAGATACTCACGCCTCTGAGGGAAATCGAAAGAGGTTGATGTAATGTCCGCCACCATTCCGCTGCGAAATAAATAATGGGGAGGTCCAGGCCTCCGACAATGGCAAGAACCGCAGCGTACCGTCCTTCCTGTTCCGGATCTTCGACCATCGTCCGTAGCATGAGATACCCGGCCAAGATCATGAGTAATACGGCAAAGGACACCAGTTTGGGGTCCCATGTCCACCATGTATTCCATGTGGGTTTGGCCCAAATAGATCCTGTCACCAATGCGACGGCGGTAAATGCCGCGCTCATGCCAGCAGCGGCATGACACATGTTGTCAATCAACGGATCTCTTTTCCACAAGTACCACAGACTTCCGACAAACAGGACGGTGTACCCAAAAAGGGCAGTATGAGCCAGTGGGACATGCACGTACATGATTCGTACGATCTCTCCTTGATAATAGTCTGGAGGTGAAGTGATCAACCCAAGGTACATCCCCGTGATTAAGCACAGAGCGGCGGCACCTCCGAACCAGCCCTTGAAGCGTTGGATGTGGCGGATAAATCGGTTGATTGATGGCAGCAACGACATGATGGGAACTATCAGGATGTTGAAAGAGGTCGGGTTAAAACGGTTTCAGGTTTTGGGTTTCGAGTTTCGGGAAAATCATTTTCAGGAAATTTTAAAGTCTTGAGATTATTAGCGTCTAACAGCGTTCGACTGCCTCAGTTGGTTCCGGATACGCGGCTTCTGGGGGGGTGGTGTTGGGGGCTATGAGTCCAGAATCAGCTCAAACAACCAGAAGGAGGCGACAGTAAAGATCACATTAAAAATGATGAGCAATTCCAACCATTGGGAATACAGACTTAGGGGCGCACCGTTTAACGCCCCTCTCGTGGCCTCAACAGCGGCAATCATGACTGGGACTGCGAGAGGAAGAAGCAAGACCGGGAGCATCACTTCCCGTGCTCGAATCTGAACGGTTAAAGCTGAAAAGAGCGTTCCTACTGCAGAAAGCCCCAGTGTTGCTAAAAAAAATATTAACAGAAGAAGTCCGATTTCTTCAACAACGTCCAAGTTGAAGAACAACACAAACAAGGGAAACAACAGGATTTCAACGGTGAGCATAAATAACAAATTGGCGGTCATTTTCCCAAGATAGATGGCCCCTTTTGGGGCCGGGCTCAATTGGAGATATTCCAGACAATCGTTGTGAAGTTCAACCGTAAAGGATTTTCCTAAGCCGATAATGCCGGTGAACGCAAAGGCCACCCAAATGATTCCAGCGATTAATTCCCTGACAGCGTCTTGATCCATCGAGAAGCTGAAGCTGAACACCAGGATGACGATCATGGCAAAGAACAACATAGAGGAGAGAGTCTCACGGCTCCTGATCTCGGTAATCAGGTCTTTCCAGACCACCCATTGGATTACCTTAAGAAAGGTCATTGGTCGTCTGACTTTCGAGGTTGAAAGGATGGAGAGTGCCTTGACGAAGGATCCCGGTCTGGCTAGCCACCTGGGTCGCCTTGATTCGATCGTGGGTCGTCATAAACGCGGTCCCTCCCTTTTTCAGAAGGTCCCGAATCAGGTCATTGGTAATGCCCACACCTGCGTCATCAAGGGCGTTATAGGGTTCATCAAGAAAAAGAACTTTGGGTTGGATGAGGAACACCTTAGCGAGTCCGAGCCGTTTCTTCATTCCCGCTGAAAAGAATCGAATTTTGAGGTCCCGAAAGGCTCCAATGTTGACAAAGTCCAAGGCCCGGGTAATTTCTTGAAAGGTGGGAGACTTTCCTCGCAAAGCCGAAGCGAATTGGATGTTTTCCACGGCATTAAGGTCGTCATAGAGATACGAACCATGGGCCAATACCATCACAGAGTTCCGAATGGCTGGTTTTTCAGTGATTCCATCGTATCCAAGAATCTCAAATCGGCCCGATGTTGGTCGTGTCAAGGTTGCCAAAACCTGAAGTAATGTCGTTTTCCCCGCTCCATTAGGTCCGAATAGTGCAAAGCATTCTCCCGCCGGAATGGAGAAGGAAAGATCCTCAAAGATCTTATAAAACCCGTAGGATTTACTAAGTTGGACCGATTGAATGGTAATCATGGGGAATCAGGAGAAGAAATGCGAAGGTAGTGTAGGGAACCCATTCGTGACTTGTCTAGCTGCAGGATGTTGAAAAAGTCTCTCTTCAAAAAATTTAGATTCTGATTCCCATGTGATAGGGGGCTGGATTGATCATTGACGACACAAATGATTGGATTTTATCATGGATACTATTGACCCTCGGCACCTTTGAAATAATGTGAGCTCCCCATCCCTCCCTCATGAGTCATGGACGTTATGGTTACATTGTCCTCTAAATTTGGGCGGCGAAGCCTCTTGGTCCTTTTGTTGAGCATCCTAGGGCCACTTTTTACGTTAGGATGTGATTCCGGTTATTCGAATCCTTCAAATGAGCCCGCTGCCGACAGTCAACCCGCTAGTATCAAAAGGGGATTGCCGTCAATGGGAAGTGTGTCTCCCGCCTTTCAATTGCTTGATTTAAAGGGAAACCAAATTTCATTATCCGATTATAATGGAAAAGTTGTTTTGTTAAATTTTTGGGCCACCTGGTGCGCGCCATGTCGAGTAGAAATGCCGGCGATGGAATCACTGTACCAGGATTTGCATAAGGAAGGGTTTGAGGTCCTGGCTATCTCTATTGATCCCCAAGGCATGGTCGTGACGCGTCCTTTTCAAGAAGCGATGGGCCTGACTTTTACTATTCTTCACGACTCGGATTTTCGGGTGGGCGCGGCCTACGGAGCCCGAACGCTTCCCATGACGTATCTGATTGACCGGAAAGGAATTATCCGACAACGGATTTTTGGGGCAAGAGATTGGAATGGGATGGATGCACGTCAACTTATTCGCAGCCTCCTGCAAAACACTTAGCAGGATGTTGAAAAATTCCGGGTTTGAACGGTTTCAAGTTTCGAGTTTCATGTTGGAAGAATGAAGAGGTCGCAGGGGTCGAAGTGTCGAAATGGTCGAAGGGGTCTTAAAGATTTTGCATTTTCTGAGATCTCGAAGCGGTTGACCTTTTGGCCTTTTTAGCCCTACAAAGCGGGGACTCATTATCGTTCAACTCCTTAGGACTTATCGACTTGTATACCATGCAATTCTTTGACCCTTTCGACCCCTTTTATTCTTCGACCTTTTTGACTGTTAATCGTCAGCCGTTGAACGTTAAACTTTAAACATATATTCCTAATGTTGAGCAGTTCAACAGGTGGATCATCATGTTGGAATCTCTGAATCAAATCTCATTGTTTGCGGCATTCAGTGCTGGGCTCTTATCTTTTGTCTCACCTTGTGTCTTGCCGTTGGTTCCCTCTTACTTGTCCTATATTACAGGACTGTCGGTGGATAAACTTGGAGATGTTGATGCGCGGGAACAATTTCGGAAAGTTATTATCCTCAATTCCTTACTATTTGTCGCGGGATTCTCTTCAGTCTTTATAGCCTTTGGGGCTTCGGCCACTCTTGTTGGACAATTGTTATACCAATATCAGGATATCATCCGAAAAGTTGGGGGTGTGCTGATCATTCTATTCGGCTTGTACTTATTGGGGCTTTTCAAGTCCCAGTTCTTAATGAGAGAACATCGTCTTATTCATTTTGAATCTCGCCCGGTGGGATATATTGGGTCGTTTCTGATCGGGACTGCCTTTGCAGCGGGATGGACACCTTGTGTTGGTCCCGTTTTGGGAGCGATCCTTGCTTACGCGAGTACGACCGATTCGATGAAAGACGGTGTGATCCTTCTTGCCACGTACTCGGCCGGACTTGGCCTTCCCTTCCTCCTCACGGCCTTCGGGGTGAACCGATTTCTCAACTATTTTAAACAATTTAGAGTCTATCTTGGTGGAGTTTCAATGGTGAGTGGAGGGGTTCTCGTTCTTGTTGGAGCCATGCTGTATGCCGATTCCCTGGCGGTAATCACGAGCTTTCTCGATCGGCATGGAATTGGTTGGTATATTGGGCAATAGACCGGAAATTCTGGGGTCGAAAAGGTCGAAGAGTTGAAAGGGTCCAAGGGGTCGAAGAGCCAAACAGGCCAAGAGTCGAAGAAAGTATCGTTAGCACGCTTTTCCGCTTTCCGGGAGCGCCGGACCTTTTAGACTCTTTGACACTTAGACTTTTAGACTTCTTTTCTACTGCTCAACACCACTCGCCAAGTCGGCAAACTGTGGTGGCGGTTGGAGAGGTGGAGGCTGGGGCAGGGGCGGAGGAAGTTTGCTGGGAGTGGGGTGCGGGAGTCGATTCACACCAGGAACCAAGGGAACAAAGAGCATCTTCAGTATGAACGGCGGCCGAGGAATGACTATCAACCTCTGATGAAACTGAGGAGGGAGAGTCAGTATGAGCGACCTGGATGGGAACTGGATTTGAAGGGTTGGAAACGGTACTTGAGAAGTCAGGAAGATTGCCATTCTGATAGCCGGCACTGAGAACGCCGAGGTCGGCTTGCCCTTCTTTAAGGCCGGGCGGTTCCTCGGCATTGGTTGGGTTCAGGGCAATCATGACATCGGGGTAATCTTCTTGCATCTTCACGAGCATTTTCATACCATCGTCATAGTCTTCATGCTCGGGATGATGTTGCACGAAATCCACCAACCAATCCGCGGCCCATTGTTGAGCCCCAAGGTCTTGATACGTTTTGGCTAATCGGTACTTGGCATCACCAGCAGCAGGTAGTTCGGGGAAGCTGGTTATCACTTTCTCATAACGGCCAGCGGCGGCGAGGTACGATTCTTTTCGATAATAAAATTTGCCGACAAGTAAGTGATGCGCGGCAAGGCGTTCATGGCAGACCTTGATCTTATTGCGTGCTTCAGCTTCGTATCGGTTATTGGGATATTCGGAAAGTAATTTTTCAAAAGCTGCCAATGATTCCGCTACTGGTTCGGGATCACGATCGACAGTTTTAAAACGTTTAAAGTGAGTCAGAGCAATTTTATATTGAGCATAGGGAGCTAAAACGTGGCCGCGATGCAGGTCAAGAAAATGTTTATATTCCACGATGGCTTCAGGGTATCGTTCTTTTTCGAAATACGATTCGGCCCGTTTCATAATGACATTGGGGTCGTAATTGGCTTCCATGGTATCACCGACGAAGATTTGTTCGTCAGTGTCGCTGAGAAGTCCTTCGAGAACTTCGGCGGGTTTGTCGGTGGTAGTGGTGCACCCAAAAACCAACAACCACAGAACAAGGAATAATCCTTTTTGTACGATTTTTTTCAGGTTAACCAGTGGGACTCTCAAAGCATACCACCCCCTTAGAGACCATGTACCTTCAAAAATTAGGCCAAACCTACCAAAGGTTTGATAAATAAGCAAGATATCCAAACAGAAATGAACGCAATTGGCTCAAATTTGCCTCTAACTGTGCATTTTTTACAACAGGTTTACCGGCCGATTTTAGGGGAAAATTAAATGGGATCCACTATTTCTTCATTGACAAAAATTGTTGGGACAGGGTCGTCGACCCCTGTCCGGCCGGTCGGAAATGCCGAGGTCGCGTCCCGACTCAAAATAGATGAGGGTTATATCACTCGTATGTCGGGTATTCAGACACGATATTGGGCCAATGAACACGAGGATTGTTCCCTGTTGGCTGAGAAAGCCGCTCGGCGAGCCATGGACAGTGCCAAGGTGAAACCTGAGCAGATTGATATGATTCTGGTATCAACGACCTCACCTGAAATGGTCTTCCCCTCAACGGCGTGTCTACTTCAAAAACGGCTGGGGCTTCGCCGGGCAGGCGCATTGGACGTGAGTGCATCCTGCACAGGATTTTTGTATGGATTGTCGATGGCGGACCGTTTTATCCGATCAGGACAATTCCATCGATGCCTGGTGGTGGCTGCGGAGGTGAAGTCTCGATATTTGAACTATTCTGATCCGGGAACTTCCATTCTGTTTGGAGACGGAGCTGGAGCGGCTGTTGTGGCGAGAGGAGAGGCGGGGGGGAGCGGGATTTTAAAGATTCGCTTATTTTCTGACGGCAAATATGCTGACTTAATCAAGATTCCTGCGGGGGGATCTCGACTGCCGGCTTCATCAGAAACGGTTTCTCAGAACCTTCACACTCTTCAATTACGTGGGAAAGCGATCTTTCGGCTGGCGGTCAAGCGGTTGAGTTTGGCAATCCGAGAGGTCTGCGAAGAAGAGAACATGCCCCTTGATGAGGTGAGCCAGTTCATTTTTCATCAAGCCAATGGCCGGCTGCTGAACCAATTGGCTGTTCGATTAGGGATTAGGAAAGAACGCTTGTTTTCCATTATTGGTCAGTTCGGAAATACCTCATCAGCCTCTTTGCCGATTGCCCTTGATTGTGCCAATAGGCAGGGCTGTCTCCAATCAGGCGATGTGATTGTACTTGGAACCTTCGGTGGAGGGCTGACGTGGGGAACGGGATTGATTCGCTGGGGTTGAAAAGACAAGAAAAGTTTCGAGTTTCAGGTTTCAAGTTTCGGGAACATTAGAAAAGATTCGGGTATCAGGTAAAAAGAAGGGCCTATATTTCTCTAAAATTGAGATCTGAAATATGAGATTTGAAACCTTGCCCTCTGAGGGCAAGCTAGGTTGACGTAAGATGGGTCTGTCCCCTATCGTGAACGGAAAGCTGTTCTTTGCGGAACGGCTGGGAAATAACCCAAATCATCAGCGGAGGTTGTGGTGAAAATTTACTTGGCAAATCCTCGCGGTTTCTGTGCTGGCGTCGATCGAGCCATCGATATTGTTGATCTTTCACTCCAGACGTATGGCTCGCCTATCTATGTTCGACATGAAATCGTCCATAGTCGACATGTTGTTAACGGACTTCGGGAGAAGGGTGCTGTGTTCGTGGAGGAACTGAATGAGGTGCCGGATGGTTCCATCGTCATTTTTAGTGCCCATGGGGTCTCAAAAAGTGTTTGGGAAGAAGCCCGACGGCGGGATTTGAAAATTATTGATGCGACCTGCCCGTTAGTGATTAAAGTTCACAACGAGGTCAACCGCGACTATACCAACAATTATGAATTGATTCTCATTGGACATGCTGGCCATCCCGAAGTCGTCGGGACTTTGGGACAAGTCCCTGATAAGTTCCATCTTGTCTCATCAGTCGAAGATGTTGATCGTCTACAAGTTCAATCTCCCACTCACCTATCTTACGTCACGCAGACGACGTTAAGCGTGGATGAATGTCGCGACATTGTTGAGGCGTTACACAGGCGGTTTCCCGGAATTAAAGGACCCCACCAGGAAGATATTTGTTATGCCACCCAGAATCGCCAAAATGCCGTGAAGGAATTAGCCAAGTTCGTCGATGTCATATTGGTGATTGGTTCCCCGAATAGTTCAAATTCTACTCGTCTCAAAGAACTGGGGGAACGATGTGGAAAGTCCTCATTCTTGATTGATTCGTATAAAGACATTCAACCTGAATGGCTGGACGGTGTCCGGGCGATTGGGATCGCCGCTGGCGCTTCAGCACCAGAAGTCCTTGTGACCGAAGTGATCACATATCTCAAAGGCCTGGGAGCTGAAGAATTAGAGGAGCTCACCGTGGTAGAAGAAGATGTTGAGTTTCTTCTGCCAAAAGAATTGTTGACTGCCCAACGGTCCGGTTAAATCTTATACCTGCCTTCATCCTTGGTTTTTCGTATTTCGGTTGGATACGAAGCCACCTGCCCACCACCCATTTGCCCACAATATCTTGATGGGCTTTTTCTCATCCCCTACCTTATTTAGTAGGTTTATTTTGATTTTTATTGAATATTGTGTTAACTATTCAGATAGATCTCAGACCTCATATCTCAGATTTCAATTTTGAGATCTGAGATTTGAAATTTTAGATTTTCTGTGAATTCCTGCCTTTTTTACTATTCCACTGGAGAGCGTTATGAATCTTCAAAAATTAATCGTCAATGGGTTTAAGTCCTTTCCAGAAGCCAAAATCGAATTTCCGCGAGGCATCACGGCGGTCGTCGGCCCCAATGGAACAGGGAAAAGTAACATTGTCGACGCGATTCTGTGGTCTTTAGGGGAGCAAAGTCCCAAAACTCTGCGAAGTGAACGAATGGAAGATGTCATTTTTAATGGTACGGAAATGCGCAAACCCATTGGAATGGTGGAAGTCTCATTAGTGCTTGAAGGAGTCACGAGCCAGGAACTGGAGGCTGTGTCGGCCCTGGGGGAGGAACTCGGGCAATCCTCTGAAATCATGATTACCCGTCGGCTCTTTCGGGATGGGGAAAGTGAATACTATCTCAATAAAGTCCCCTGCCGATTGAAAGATATCCGAAGTCTCGTATGGGCCTCCCGGGCCGGAACCAAAGGCCATTCGGTGATTGAACAAGGAAATATTGATCAATTGTTGAGTGCCTCCCCGCATGAACGTCGCGAATTTATTGAGGAAACCGCGGGAATCATTCGTTACAAAAAACAGAAGGCTGAAGCCCTGAGGAAATTGGATTCGACTGAGCAAAACCTTCTTCGAGTCCGCGATATCCTGAATGAAGTCCGTCGCCAACTTCGCTCCCTCGATCGGCAAGCCAAGCAGGCTCAAAATTACCAGATTCTGCAGACAGAAGCGAAAACCCTTGAGATTCAAATTCTCTCATGGGACTACCGAACCCTGTTTGAGAGCAAACAACAAATCGAGAAAGAACTTGAGCAGTCAGAGGCGCAAGAATTAACTCGTTTGGGAGAGGAGTCAAGGCTTATCGCTGAACAGGAAGAAGCGAAGCTTTCCCTGGCTTCAGTTGGAGAATCTGTGACTCATTTTCGGGAGCAAGTCCGAGAAATTGAACATCAGATGGCTCAAGCGTTGACCTCGATTGAAGTCGAACGAAATCGGTTGGAACAGTTCGAACAACAACATGAACAGGCTATGCATGAACGCCTCCGTCTAATTGAGGAAGCTCAGCAGGCGAAGAACTTGATGGAAGGCGTTCAGGAGCGTCTAGGCGGCATTCGATCGGAAATGGAGAACCTGACCCGGTCTCTGGCCGGCTTTGAGCAGCAAGCTGCGGATTGTGGGACACGTCGGTCCTCAACAATTGAAGAAGTTGATCGGCTGCGTCAGACCTTGTTGGATCTCACGTTGGAAAAGACCAACTGCGAAAACCGACTCAAAAGTATTGCCGAAACACGGCAAGCGTTGGCCAAACGAGTGGAACGATTGAGTCTTGAGCAAGAGGAGGCTCAGGCCCAACACCACCGTCTGTCCACAGAAGCAGAGGATTTCCGGCTACGTGGTGCGGTTTTACAAGAGACCCTTGAGCAAATACGAGAGAAACGTGGGATGGCGGAGGAGGCGCAAGCCATTGAGGAGCATCAATGGCGCGAGATTGATGCTCGGTTGGTAGACAATCAGAAAAAGTTAGCCGGAACCGAATCGGAGCTTCGTGCGCTTGAGGCGATCATTCATGAGGAATTGGGCTATGGTCCGGCTGGGGAAATTGAAGAGACCTCCGCTCGAGGAGCTTGTCGGGAAATAAAAGAAGCCTTCGCTGAACGAATGGAAGTTTCCGAAGAAGTTGAAAAAGCGATTGAAGCCGCATTGGGGGATCGGATCAAATCTTGGGTCGTGGACAATCCTCGCGACGCCATTCGAGCGATTTCGACTTTTAAAGAACAGGGCCTAGGGCGGGGGACCTTTTTGCCTTTGCAGCTCCCTGGATTCCGGGCGGAATCGGAACAGGCGGGATGGCCGGATTTGCAAGAAGAACCGGGTGTGCATGGGCCTGCCTTGAGATTTGTCGAGGTACCTGCAGAACTCAAGTCCGCGACAACCTCATTCTTGCATCACGTGTTCATTGTCGAAAATATTGATGCTGCGCTGAAGACGATGGAACGTCATGAATGGTTTCAGGGGCGAGGCCCGACATTGGTCACGCTCGAAGGGGAGATCGTCTATCCGAATGGAGTCATCACCGGAGGTTCAACCGGTGATACAGTAGGAATATTGCGTCGGCGTCGTGAAATTGTTCGTTTGAAAGAACAAGCCGAGGAATTCAGTCACATCATTGAAGAAGATCAACGCAAACGGGATACTCATTCCACGAACTTGAAAGAATTACAAATTCAAATTCAGGAATTGAATACCTCCGCCCAAGAGACGGAGGTTCGGTTGGTTGACCTGCAAAAAGAAGAGGGCGTGCGGGAACAGGCTCTTCCAGAATTGTCCCGGCGGGTCGAAACTATTCGAATGGAACAGGTGTCTGAGGAGGGTGAGGATGCTCGGCTCCTAGAGGAAACTACAGGGTTAGGGAATCGCCTGACTGCCTTGGAGGCTGAGTTCGTCGAACAAAATTGCCTCTTGCACACCACCACTGAAAATCTTGGACAAATCGATCTCGACATTAAGGAGCTCAATGCCCAAATCACAGAAGCTCGGATGACCCTCAATACTTTACAGACCCGGCAGACCCATGAAGAGGATAATCTGAATCGATTGGAGGAGGAAGGAGCCTCCAGAAATACTCGGCTCCAAGAGCTTGATCAAAAACTTGAAGAGCTCTCCCTTCAGACTCGACAAAGTCAAGACGAACGAATTCGAAACGAAACCCTATTCGAGGAATTAGAAAAAAGAAAAGAATCGGAGGAGACTCAGCTGAGAACCGGGGAAGACCAATACAACGAAGTATTGGAAAAAACCAAAGTCCTCGATCGTCAATTATCGGAAGCTCGGGAAGCTCTTGCGGATAGCCTGAAGGCCCGAGGGGCCATTGACGTGCGCTTAGCAGAAGTCCGAACGAATCTTAATAATGTCGAATCAACTCTCACTGGCACCTATGAGGTCTCCCTGGATTCTTTAACGGAAGGTGGGCCGCTGCGGCCAAGCACTGAGGGTCCAGACGCTCAGGATCTAGAACAGCCTTCAGGAACTCCTGAAGATTGGCGGGAACAGTTACAAACCGTGCGGAAAAAGTTGGAGCGCATGGGGCCCATTAATTTGGCCGCCATTGAGGAACATCATGAACTCGAGGAGCGGTACCAATTTCTCGTGAACCAAGAAGAGGACTTGACGACATCGATCCAATCCTTACAGGAAATTATTCAACGACTCAATCAGACGACCAGCCAATTATTCTCGGAAACTTTTCAGGCGCTACAAGAAAAGTTCAATGAAATCTTTACGGTGTTATTTGCTGGTGGGCGGGCGGAATTAATCTTGGTGGAGCCGGAAGAGAGTGAGGAAGATTCTGGGAAATTCAAATCAGAACCTGGTGTGGAAATTGTTGCCCAGCCACCAGGCAAGCGCCTGAAAAATTTGGCCATGCTCTCCGGCGGTGAGAAAACTCTCACTGTCCTAGCCCTTCTGTTTTCTAGTTTTTTGATTAAACCTTCTCCTTTCTGCGTATTGGATGAGGTTGATGCCCCGTTGGATGAGGCCAATGTGGCTCGCTTCAGCCAATTCCTGACTCAAATGGCAGAAAGATCGCAATTTATCATCATCACCCATAATAAACGGACCATGGAAGTGGCTGATTCGCTCTTTGGCGTAACGATGGAGGAACCGGGTGTTTCCAAGATGGTCTCAGTCAGAATCAACGAAATGGAGAGTGTCCCGACTTGAGATCTCAACA
>CP070743.1:1788941-1790494 GCA_020348185.1 Nitrospirota bacterium | reverse complement strand
CTCTTTTTCGGTTGGGCCAACCATGGCGACCGTATCAACTCTTTGCTGGATTGAACAGCATCCTGGTTCAATAGAGAAACTTAATTCAAAACTGGCTATAGAACAGGTGAGCGAACACTCCTTTCACTCACACCGATATTTTGTACAGCGGGAATCTTCAAAGCCACCGGGTGAAGGTCGCTCCGGGAGGGCTAGCTCAAGCCCAGCAGGAAGCATACCTGAATCGAAACGAGATAGCGGCAGAACTTTGGATCCTTCCGAGCGCCCTTCGCACCATGAGATTGAGGGAACCTCACATCAAAGACCTGAGGAATCGATGGTGACCCCCCAAAAAGAGGGAGATCCACTGGAAGGAGGAAGAAAGAGTCAACCGGCCACCAAGAGAAGGGGCGGGGTTGTTAAATAATATTTACTGGATATCTTGACCAACGGCATTTTCCAGAAGCAGAACATCCCGTTGATAGGCAAATAGGACCTCGAGGTAATCTTCTTTCAAATTTGCATTGGTACGGCCAACATCCAGCATATCAAGAAAGGACACCTTTTCTTTCGCATAGGCCTCCCTCGTAGACCTGTAAAGTGACTCAGACTCCTCCAGAATTCCTATCCGATAAGCTTCCACCAAATTGCGGCTCTGAACCATTCGACGGTACGCCGTGTCGACTTCCACATACAAGTCATTTAAGGTTTTCTGCAAGTCAGCTTGAGCCGCCAGGAGGTCTGCATTGGCCACCATGATCCCTCCCTGATTCTGGTCAAAGATAGGCAGCGGGATTCCCACATTAAATGTCCACTGTTGCTGATTATCAGGTCCCATTGGACCCTGGACCAAATAACCCAGATCAACCGTCACGTCCGGAACTGCAATGGATTTTGCCAATCGAAATTCCGCCTTTCGTTTGGAGAAAACCAAACGCTTGGCGACAATATCGGGTCGGTTCTCCGCAAATTTGAGCAATTGTGGTCGGTGGGGGTCCACTCGTTGGTAGTCCAGTGCCGTCGTGAGTTCTAATTCGGTCACGGGGTGAAGGCCAAGTAGAACTCGAAGGTCGGCAGTGGCCGCATCGACGTCCTGAATATCATGGATCACTTGCGCTTGAGCCTGTACAGATAGAATACGAAACCGAATTTTGTCGCGTTCATCCATGTCATGGATTCGCGGAATGGTATTGCCTTTTAACAAACGTGAAATCCGAGCATACGTATTCTTATCAACCTTGAGATGCGCACGTCCAACCTGAACCCGATAATACGCATCCTTCACGGCAAACCGAAGTTTCCGTATGGTGTCTTCGAACATCGCCTCGGACGATTTTGTGCCATATCCCGCACTTTCAACGCGGAAGCCACGCTTGCCAGCCACCTCAAATAGTTGAGTCAGAACCGGCATAATGCCTCCACAACGTTCCAAAGTACATTTTTGAGTATACGCTGTGAGCGTATTGATAGAGAGAGTCGGATTAGGGAACAGACCCGCCGTGATCGTTCTCCCTTTGGCCGAATCAATTCCATATTTTACAATAAGGAGGTCCAGGTTTTGTTTCAGAAATAGG
>CP070743.1:1786269-1788841 GCA_020348185.1 Nitrospirota bacterium | reverse complement strand
TCGGCGGCTTTCACCGGTTGTTGGATGAGTTCAGGGACCCGGAGAGAACACGGCAAGTCATTGGGTTGAAATGACGCCCGTCCCATGTCGACCGTCGCTCCATCAACATAGCCGTTTCCATTGAGTTCCAATTTGATTTGAACAAGCCCACCCTTCGTTTGGACGCTGAAACTTCGTTTTTTGGTCTTTCGGGTCGCGTACAAATAACAACCAAAAATTCGTAGACCGTTTCCGGATTTTTCGGCCTCACTACCATCAGGATTATAGATCCGAAGGCCGAAATCCGCCTTTTTCGACGTTTGAAATGCAAGAATGCCATCACTTCCGATTCCCCAGTTTCGATCACAAATTGTGCGAATAATTCGGGGTGTCAATTTGAAAGTTAAGTTGGCGGGGTCCAGAGCGATATAATCGTTACCTAATCCATGCCCTTTAAAAAACTGGTTTTTCATGCAGCCTCTGATGCGGTGACCAATTTGTTAAATTGACGACTCTCTTACTCATCAATGAGTAAGTAAAAACTTCGGCCAAATTATAAGAGCCAACAAGAAACCTGTCAAAAGTTTTTGGATCCAATATATAATCCGAATTGCCCAGTGTGTTTGTCGTTGGACCATCTTATGGTGCCTATTCGGGTAACTCCAGAAGAGATTCCTGAGTCGGAAGAGGAAAGAGGTTGGTACGGGACGAAGGGGAGGTTGGAAAAACAGGGGAACTACCAAGAAGGCCCATTCCTTTTTCAAGGGAGGTGGAGGACCTTCTTGGCAGGCCGGTCAGTCACGGCATAACTTTTTCCCCAGGAGTGCGAACAGGAATGGGATGACAATGGCGGTCACTAGACCAAAAACCCCAATCCATGAACTGACGAAGAGGAATTGGATGAGTGCCGGGAAAGATATCTGGTCAAGATTCATCCACCCGTAGAGAAGGAAAATCATACCTATCACAAATACTCCCAAAAACACCTCTTCAAATATCTTCATGCCTTTCTCTATGCAATGCCATTTTTCATTTGCGAAAGTTGTGAGTTTCATGGCTGCCTCCCTGCTCCTCATCCTCTTTTCTAATGTTCCTTAGTACCTATTAGTTTTAATAGCAAATGTAATGCCACAAGGTTTCACAATATTTGTCTTCATGATTTTCATTCATTTCAAGGGGTTAGGCATGCCATTTACGAGGTGGTTGCGCGGATTCCTCACGGGGAGGTTGGCAAAAAATCAAGGTTCCGCAATATTTCGCGGAACCTTGTGGACACGGTGTAGTCCCAGGTTGACATTTTATGGATAGTTGAAGTGTTAAGCCCTGTCCTGACCAGCGGCTTTTTGGTTTACATAATGAAGGATTTTTCCTTCATCTTCTCCAGCCTCCCAAACAACCTTTAGGAATTCGGGGAGTCCTAAATTGAACTTTTTAAGAAAGGGTCGATCCCCTCCGCATCCATACATGATATGGGACGGTAACTCTCCCCGAAGTTTTGCTCGGGCCTTGGCAATAATTCGTGGAAGCCAACGGTGTCCGCCCAACGAAGCCCAAGGGGAAGGGAGGCCATCGGCTTCCGTGGCTGCGGATTCGAGATTTCCTTCTTGAACCTTTAAAAAGTATTCTCGGCGAAGCCCCGTGACCTCACGAACGATCTCAGGCGTGGGTTCGCCATCTTCGGCCCAATCCTCGACATAATCGAAAACTTCTTGGGGAGTGGCTCCGATAGATTCCAGAAAGGATATTTCCTCATCTGAGAACATTTGGTCAGGGTTTCGTACACCTGTTTCAAATGCATCCACAGCCCTCTCAAATAAAAGTTGAAAGTTCCCTCCCCAATCCTTGTGACCTGAGTTCCCAGGGGAGGGATACCCGGAGATAGTCTGATTCGTGTTGAAAGCCGGACTTACACCGGACTGGTATCGATCCGGATGTCTATCTGTGCTCGTCATTTTCAGGTTCTCCAATTCCTCTAGTTTGTGATTAATAATTTTATGATCACGCATACAAGCGATACGGAACCGATACTGGAACCTCGACTATCGCCGTTCGCAATGGATTGGTTCCTTCAGATCGCAATACCAACTCTGAATTGACGGCCGCCTCGATGACCGCCAAGTCACCCGTTCGGACGGAAAGAGATTTATTTGCTTCATTGGACGTCCATGACCCTTCCCCATCGATCACCAGTGCGGCGAGGCAGTTGCCCTTTTGAAGCTTTCGAATCAATTGTTTTTCTTCTAGAACCCTGATCTCCTGCATGGTTACGGGAGCCACGAGAGAAATGGGTCCTCCATCACCTATGACCGATTTGGTGGTCACGCCCTCATACGTATCTACCGGAAAATCTCTTTGATGAAATTCCCGATAGGTCGGCGAACGTTTCACCGCCTCTTGTAAATCCGGCTCAAACCAAATTTGAAAAAATTCCGTATGATCACCGAGGGTTTCCTCCTGATGAGAGACCCCTGAGCCAGTTTGCATGACCTGAGCGCCGCCGGTTTTTACACGACTGACTGTTCCAAGCGTATCGCGATGGCCGATTTCTCCTTCCAGGACGTAACTGATGATCTCAAATCCCCTATGAGGGTGA
>CP070743.1:1781348-1786169 GCA_020348185.1 Nitrospirota bacterium | reverse complement strand
TTACTGTACAAAAGGAAGTGTGTTTATGAATCCTGACGAGTTCTTTTCCAGTATCCCTGATGGAAAGAATGGCGAAACAATCGAAGCCATACAATCCGCTGACGAGCGATCCACCATGGTGCGTGTCCTACCCGGAAATACGGTATCTATTCACTATACTGGAAGGTTAGAGGATGGAACGGTGTTTTTCTCGACAGAAAATAAGGAACCCTTCATTTTTACTCACGGCCAGGGAGCGGTCGTTCCACGAGTGCAACAAGCCGTCTTGGGCATGGCTCTGGGGGAATCCAAAAGTGTTCAGGTTCCCGAGGAGGAAGCGTACGGTGCCTACAAACCTGAATTAGCGGTGAAGTTAGACCGGGCCAAGTTTGACAAGCGAGGCCTCAAGGCGGAAATAGGATTGGAATTCGGCGTTCGGCAAACCAATGGAGAATCGCTTCCGGTCAGAGTGACGGACATGGATGATTCTACGGTGACCGTGGATGCCAATCATCCCTTAGCGGGTCATTCAATTATCTTTGACCTATTGCTCGTAGCTATTCTCCCCAAATCGACCACCGAAGAGGAGCGGGAATGAGGATCACCGACGCGGGCAAGGCGATGCTTTCCGAAAACCCATCTGGGAAAATGGCTCAGCAATTGAGGGCCAATGAGAAACTTTTTCAAGCCGTCGTGCAGACCGCCACCGATGCCATCATCATGTGGGATCAGCACGGAGCCATCGTCTTGTGGAATAAGGGTGCCCGCACGATGTTTGGGTATGCTGCGGCGGAAATCGTCGGCAAGCCTCTCACCCTTATCATGCCCCTGCGGTACCACCAAGCGCATCACTATGGGATGGAGCGAGTGGAGACCCAAGGGGAGGGGCGGACTGTTGTGAAAACCGTCGAACTGCATGGGTTGCGAAAGAATGGGGAGGAATTCCCTATTGAATTGTCTCCGTCAAAATCAGCCATCGAGGATGAGATATTGTATTGTGGAATCATTCGCGACATTTCTGAGCGAAAGCAAGCGGAGAGAGCGTTGAAGGAACGGAACCATCTGTTGGCCTTTGAGGCAGAAATAGGTCATGTGCTCAATCGCAGCCAAGGACCGGGTGACCTCTGGCAAGCCTGTGCGGATGCGATGGTTCGACATCTTGATGCGGGGTTGGCCGGGATCTGGACGCTTGAATCCCAGCAGAAGGGCCTGGAACTGCAGGCCAGTGCAGGGCTGTATGCCCATGTGACTAGCCCGCATGGGCCGGCGCCATTTGGTCACCAACAAATTGGGCAGATTGCCTTTGAGAAAAAACCGTATCTGACCAATGCGGTTATGGAGGATTCCGGCGTGCCGGAACAGGTATGGGCCACTCAAGAGGGGCTTATGGCCTTTGTCGGGTACCCGTTGCTCATCCACCACGAGGTGGTGGGTGTCATGGCCATGTATTTCCGACGACCCGTGACCAACTTCACATGGCACAGCCTTGGTATCGTCGCGGACCGCATCGCAGCTGCTATGGCCCGTCACCGGGCCATTGAAGCGTATCAGAGTCTCGCGAAGCATAACGAACGAATTCTGACCTCATCAGGGGAAGGGATCTATGGATTGGATGTAGAGGGCAAATTGACCTTTGTCAATCCCGCCGGGGCCCACATGCTGGGATACCGTATCGAGGAACTCCTAGGGGGCCCCATGCACGAGCTGATCCATCATACCAAACCCGATGGATCTTTTTACCCCCGAGACGACTGTCCCTTTAATGCCGCTCTCACGGAGGGAGCTGTCCATCATAACGAGACAGAAATTTTTTGGCGCAAGGATGGGACTTCTTTCCCCGTGGACTGTTCCGTTTCCCCGATTGTGGAGGATGGACAGCGTACGGGGGCGGTCGTGACTTTCCAGGACATCAGTGAGCGAATACGAATGACGGCAGAATTATTGGAAGAAACAAAACTCGCGGGCGTCACGATGATGCTGGGGGATATTGCCCACGATATTAAGAATATGCTGATGCCCGTTCTCAGTGGAGCCAAACTATTAGACGAGGAGTTGCTTGACCATTATGGAAAATTGCCAGATGTGACCCCTGAGCAAGTCGTCGTCACCCGAAAATTTTCCAGGGAGGCGATCGACATGATCGTCAATAACGCCAGGCGGATTCAGGGTCGTATGCGGGAGATTGCCGATACGGTGAAGGGACTCTCCAGCCCTCTCCGGTTTGCTCCCTGCCAGGTTTCGGAGGTTGTGACTGGGGTCTTTGACATCCTTCGGTTCTATGCCACCGAGACGGGAGTGTCCCTGCACACACGAGGTCTTGACGCCCTTCCACCTATTCAAGCGGACGAGAATCGTTTATTCAACGCACTGTACAATCTGGTCAATAATGCGATACCGGAAACTCCTGACGGTGGATCAGTCACTGTGACAGGGGCCGTAGAGTCTGACGGAACCACTGTGGTGATATCGGTCATTGATACCGGTAACGGGATGTCGCCAGAAATCCGTGACCGGTTATTCACGAAAGATGCAATTAGTGGGAAAGCCGGGGGGACCGGGCTTGGCACCAAAATCGTGAAAGATGTGGTGGATGCGCATGGCGGGGTAATCACGGTCAACAGTGAACAAGGGAAAGGCACTACCTTTACCATTCACCTTCCCATCAACCCTCAGACGGATGCATTGGCCGAATAGCTTCATGAGAGGCAGGTACGCGTCATCACGTTTGCGTATTCATACAGACCCTGACGTTCTTTCTCACTTTTTGGAAGAAGATCAACGAAATACAAAAAAGGTGTGGTGCCAAAGGGAAAGGGACGGTTCTATCTGGATCAAAGGGTGGTGCGAGTCTCCTTGAAGGAGAAAACACAATGACAGTTTATAGGTTAAGTGATCCCAACAATCCCAAGATAGAGCTATTCGGGTTCAAGCTTGGCCAAAGAGTTTGCAAAAGATTCGAGGATGGTACGCTTGATCAAGCCACGTGCGGTGAAATTGTTGAGGGATTTATAGATGAAGTTGAAAAAGCCGGAGACATTTTTGCGGAAGAGTATACCATTGAACTAGAAGATGGAATCGTGACGAAACTAGGATCTGACGAAATAGGGGCAACAGATTAGTGAATTTCCTTCCTTAACCCCATGGCCGACGACACCACTCAGGCGCAAGGATTGTTTACGATGCACCGACTGACGCAGCATCTCTTTCGTGTTGGTCGTCACCTTGGACAGGCCGTTTACCATTGGGGGTTGCGCGCTCGCCCGTTTCTGGTTTGGAATGCAGTCGCCTCTGCGTGAGGATTCACACAACTACGCCCCCGACGGGCCCTATGTTGTCCCAATAGTGCTAAAGTGACAGTGCCTTTCTTTTTATTCACCATTCATTCTTTTCATTTACCATCCTTTCATTTTGGAAGTACAGAAACACTTCCTTAAGGGTGAAGCAGCTCTGGTTGGAACTCTTCGCCTGGTCCTTTAGGAGATTAGCATGCGAGTGTTTTTAATCCATATCCGTGATCCGCAATTTTACGCTTTGCCCGCTAAAACACGTGCGAAAAATGGGCACCTTCGGGTGATGGGGTTTCCGCCTATCGGAATCATGTCGCTCTCGGCCGTGTTGAAACGCGAAGGCCACGAATGCGTGATGTTTGACCAGGCAAACCCGGAGACTCCAGACGATGTCATCATTGCAGAAATTCGTCGGCAGCAGCCGGATCTCGTTGGCTTAAGTTTCCTCAGTACGACAAGCTATCCCTACGCCAAGATATTGGCCCGTCAGATTCGGGCGGCTCATCGTACGGTTAAACTTGCGTTTGGTGGAGTGTTTGCGTCTTTGAATGCTCAACTTGTGAAACATCAATGTCCTGAAGTGGATTTTGTCTGTCGGGGAGATGGGGAGCAGTTGGTCCTTGACCTGGTGGACCGGTTGGACGACCCCACGGATATCGGCGGGCTGACCTGGGCCAAAGACGGAAAGGTGGTTCACAATCCCAATCGCCCAATGGAACGACACCTTGATCAATGGCCCTTTCCGGATCGAGAAAGTCTTCCGTTGGATTTTATCGAATCGATGCCCCTTGATGTCCCCGCGGTGCTTTCGATGGATCGGTTTACGACCATGCAGACCTCCCGTGGCTGCCCGTGGCCCTGCGTGTTTTGCGATATTCCAATATTTAACGAAGGAAAGTGGCGTTCCCGAAGCCCAAAACACGTGGTCGATGAATTCAAGTATCTGCAAGAACAGGGCTACGGGTCGGTGTATTTTGTTGATGATCACTTCCTCCTGCAACCCAAACGTATCGAGGCGATTTGCAACGGGATCACCGATGCCGGCGTAACGATCGATTGGGGTTGTGAAGGACGCGTGGATTCCGTGGCCCAACACCTTTTCCCCGCCATGGCCCAAGCCCATTGCCGTACGATCATGTTTGGAACGGAGAGTGGAAGCCAACGCATACTCGATCGATTAAAAAAAGAACAGACACTGGAAGAAGTAGAAACCGCGGTGTTGAATGCGAAAAAGGCCGGCATCGAGATCGTGCATGGATTTTTTGTTGTCGGCAACCCTGATGAGACAATCGAAGATATTCGGGCCACGTTTGATTTCGCTTCTAAATTGCCTTTGGATACCTTTGGGTTTAACAGGCTTTGTGTGTATCGCGGGACTCCCTTATGGCAGGAGTATGTAAAACGAGGGTTAGTGAGTGAAGCAACCGATTGGTACAAGTACTTTAAATGTTCCGAAATTGATCCAACCTGTCTCCCTGGCGAGATCATTCATGCCGAACGAAATGCAGGACTGCGGCGGCTGTTTCTTTACAAGCTCAGGCATTTTCCTTGGCAA
>CP070743.1:1773388-1781248 GCA_020348185.1 Nitrospirota bacterium | reverse complement strand
AGAACACAGGCCGACAGCTTCCCAAAACACGAACAACTGAAGGAAATTGTCGGACATCACCAGCATCAACATCGAGAAGGTAAACAAGGCAATGTTTGAGAAAAACCTCGCATACCCTGGTTCTCCATGCATGTATCCGATCGTGTAAATATGAACGAGGGAGCTGACAATGGTCACCAGCAGCAACATGGCAGCCGTCAATTGATCTACATATAAGCCCAATTCAATGTGGAGATCGCCGGACGAAGCCCACGTGTAAAGCGGGATGTGCAAAATCCGGCCGCCCGCCACTTCCGCGAAAGCCACGAGAGAGAGAAGGAAGGAAAGAAGGACCGCTGGAACGGCAATCAGGTGGCTTCGGTCTTTTAACCAATGACCGAAAAACCCGATAATAATGAACGCAAGAAGTGGAAGAAGCGGGATTAAAGTATAGAGCATCCCCTGACCATTACCATTTCAACAATCGGAAGTCATCCACATTGATACTGGCAGAATGCCGATACAGGGCCACAATAATGGCGAGCCCGACGGCAACTTCCGCTGCGGCCACGGTAAGGGCGAAAAAGACAAACACCTGACCGGATAAGTTTCCCAGATAGGAAGAAAACGCCACAAAGTTAATGTTCGTAGCATTCAGCATCAATTCAATGGATAGCAGAATGATAATTATATTACGTCTGATCAAGACTCCGACCAGTCCTATCAGAAACACCAATCCGCTTAACATCAGGTAATACGTAATGGGGACGACCATTAAGACTTGGACTCCATAATTCCCTTTTTCGTTAAGATGACGGCTCCAATCATCGCCACCAAGAGGATCAATGAGGCAATTTCAAAGGGGAACAGGTAGGTGGAATAGAGGACTTCTCCGATCCCTTCGGTGTTCCCGACCACCGCCGGCACGGATTCGGCCGATTGTTCCCTACCGAACTTCGGTCCTTCGCCTCGAAATGAGAGCAACAGGCCTTCCGCCAGCAACGTCAGACCGAGAAACACCCCCACCGTCCGTTGCTGATGAAATCGCTCTTCTCGCTTGACATTCAATAACATCACCACAAAGAGATACAGGACAAGAATCGCGCCCGCGTATACGATAATCTGGATAGCAGCCAAGAATTCAGCATGCAACGTGACATACAAGCCGGCCACATGAAAAAACATCACGAGGAGGGAAAGAGCACTATAAATGGGGTTTCGAAGCGCGACCACGAGGGATGCAGTCAAGACGATCACACCCGCAAAGTAGAAAAAAACCAGAGTGTTCACGCGCTTGGCCTACCATCGGCAGTATGGCGGTGATGGGGACCCGTCAGAATCCAGAGATCATCCTGAGTGGAGATCATGTTCAATTTTCCTTCTGAGGCAAGTCTTTAAACGACACATTGAAAAACGCCACATTGGGATGTTGAAACTCAATTCTTTTTTCTCGAACCGGATAGGATCGATCACCAATGGCTAGTAATTGTTCTTTATTTAACTGTAAATTGCGCTTGTCATAGACGGACCATTCAAATTCCCGGGTCATGCCTAAGGCATCCACGGGACACGCTTCCACACAGAGCCCACAGAACAAACACCGCGTCATGTCCATGTAGTATTCCTTTGAATACCTTTTCGTTGGTTCACCCGGGACTTCTGCGCTGATGACTCTAATCACCCGGGAAGGACAGGCCGCCTCGCACAGATCACAGCCAACGCACTTTTCAGTTCCGTCATCATATCGAAGAAGAGCCAGCATCCCCCGATAATTGTCGGGAAGGGGCTTCTTTTCATGCGGATACTGGAGGGTAATCGGTTTGTAATTGAGCAAATGCGAAAGCGTGGCTTTCATGCCCATAAGAATTTCATAAAACGTCAGAGTTTTTATCCATTCACGCCAATTCATCGACGCCCTCTCTCTACGGACCCGGAAACAAATAGGCTAAAGTGGAGGTCACCACAATATTGCCCAGAGCAATCGGCAGCAGCACTTTCCAGCCGAACCTCATCAACTGGTCATAGCGAAGCCGAGGCAGGGTGGCACGAAGCCAGAAAAACAGAAACAAAAAGAAGTACACTTTGACCGTGAACCAAAAGATTCCCGTCACCCAGGTCAAAGATTCGGGACCCTGGAGGAAGGAAAATGGGGCATGCCACCCACCGAAGAATAGAACGGTGGCCACACAAGAAACTAAAATCATATTCGCGTACTCAGCCAAGAAGAAAAACGCAAACCGCATTCCACTGTATTCAGTAAAGAAACCCGCAACTAATTCACTTTCCGCTTCAGGCAAGTCAAACGGGACTCTATTGGTCTCCGCTACTGCTGAAATAATGAACACTACAAAGGCAATAGCCTGCGGAAATGGCAGAGTAAAGAAGAACCAATTCCAAAATCCACCCGCTTGAGCCTCGGTGATCTGCACCATGCTCAAGGAGCCGGCTAACAGCAACACCCCGACAATCGAAAGCCCGACATTCAATTCATAACTGATTAATTGAGCGGCGGATCGTAATCCCCCAAGGAGAGAATATTTGCTGTTGGACGACCATCCTCCAAGGATAATGCCGTAGGCGCCAATGGAGGCAAAAGCCAAGATATACAAAATTCCAATATTAATATCGCTGATCACAAACGGTTTGAATTCCACGCCAAAAATCTCAAGGGTCCAATTTGGCCCGAAGGGAATGACAGCAAACCCGATTAATGCGGGAACGAGAGAAAGGATCGGGGCAAGACTAAACATCAGTTTATTAGCCCCTGCCGGGATAATATCTTCCTTAAAAAACAACTTCAGGCCATCCGCAACCGGCTGCAATATGCCGTACGGGCCAACTTCCATCGGTCCCATCCGGTCCTGCATCCATCCCAAAACCTTCCGTTCCAGCAGCGTTAAGACGGCCACCGTGAGCAACACAATGCCCATGATCACGCCAATTTGAGTCAGCGTCAGCGCAAGTTTTATTCCGGTTTCAAGCACGGGAACACTCCATTGTTATTAACAGCAATCTGCAACCCCCATTAGATTATTCACCCATACCCTTACCCGGCAGGATGTTCAAAAAGGCCCGCTCGCCTGCGCGAAGCCGCTTCGGCGGAGCCAGGTCCAGCAAGGCCGCAGGTCCTTGGGCGCGCGGAGCGTACACGGGAGTACGTGAGCACGACAAAGGACCGAGAACGCCGCTGGCGGACTTTTTCAACATCCTGTTAGGCTTTTTCTACTTTCACTCTGGTCAGTTTGTAATAGGGAACCGCGGTCTGAGGATCAAGGGTCATCCGAAACAACCGCCGGATCTTTTCATCAAAATGTTCGGGGAAGAAAATGACCCCTTCTGGAACACGGTCCCGTAAGGTCACGGGAGTTTCGATCTGTTCCTGTGCATTGGAAAGTTTTACGCCCCCCCCTTCTTCCACACCTAACCGTTCCGCATCGCCCGGATTCATACTGAGCACTCCCTTATCCTGAACCCGAAGGAGGCCCTTGGCACGAGTCGAGAACTTTCCCGAATGGTACAAGGATTGCGTGACGGCAAGAATGAGACTATCAGCTCCATGTCCTCCACGCTCGGAAAGCTGGTATCGAGAAACTAAATCTTCCCGAAAGCCAGATTGCACATAATGGTTCACTTGTTCAACGTCCGGCAGTGGTGGGACCGGTGAAGGCCCCAGTGTTCGGGCTCCGGGAATGACACTTCGAATTTCTTTTCCAATCGCCTTCACATTCTCATATTCGATGGGATGACCCATGCCCACAGAAAGCGCAGAGAAAATCTCCCAGTCCGGCCGACTTTCTCCAAGAGACTCGATGGCCTTTCGAACAGCCTGTACATGTCCTTCTGTATTAGTAAACGTCCCATCCTTTTCCGCATACGAACATGCTGGCAGAACGACATGGGCCAACAGAGCCGTCTCAGTCAAAAATAGTTCCTGGCAGGCTAAAAATTCCAGATTTCCTAAGGCTTGCTCGACTTCCTCGCCAGGAGGTAAGGACGCTACCGGATTTTCCCCGACGATTAGCATCGCTTTCAACTTTCCTGATTTGGCATCTTCAAACATTTGCGTCAAAGAACGTCCATTCCCGGCGGGAACCTCCTGCCCCCAGACGGAGGCCAACTCCTTACGGCCCTGGGTATCATTTAAATCCCGAGCACCCGGCAAGAATTCAGAAACCGCCCCCATTTCGATTGCACCTTGATCATTATTTTCTTCTGACAGGGGAGCCAAACCGCATCCCAACCGACTGAGTTTGCCGGTCAGCAAGAGTAAATCTAATAAATTGACCGTAATTCCATAACCCCCAGGGGCGCGAAGCACACCCTGACCGACAAGGATGACACCACGATCGGCTTTTTCAAAAGCCCGAGCGGATTCCTTGAAAGAGGTAGGTGGCAACCCCGTGCGACCTTCGATTTCCGACCAAGCGACCCGACCGATCTGCTCGCTGATAGCTTGTACATATTCAGGTGACCGGCTTGAAAGTTCAGAATCAACCATCCCTTCTTCCATAACGGCTTTGACCAACCCAATGACAGCAGCCCCAAACTGATCAGGGGTCACCGGAAGGTGATGCGATGCGAGAAGCGCAATATTGCTGATCGGTCCTACAGCAGACGTTAACGCCTCCAGGGTGATCAACTGGGCGCCATTCTTTTTGACAGCTTCCTTTACTTTCAGGCCGGTAATCGGGTTGGTTTCGGTGATATTGGTACCAACGAGAAGGATCGCATCGGCGGATAGAATGTCTTCGTAAGCCACCGACCAACTGTGCGTTCCCTGAACTCGCCGCAGGGCTTGAACCGCGTTGATCTGCCCATACCGGGCACTACTATCCAGTTGATTCGTCCCTACGACGAGTCGCATGAACTTTTGAAATACGTAGAGATCTTCGTTGGTACAGCGGGCCGTGATCAGACCTCCAATGGCATCAGGACCATGCGCCGCTTTGATCCGAATGAATTCATTTGCCACACGTTCCAGCGCTTCCTCCCAGGGAACATCAACCCATTCCCCATCACGACGAAGCTTGGGGGTGTGAAGTCGATCAGGATGTTCACTGGCATGTAACCCAAAATATCCGCGAGCGCATAAATCCCCATTGTTTCGTCCGGCTCCGAAAGTGGAATTGACCTCGATCAATTCATTATTTTTCGTTTGAATCGTGATGTGACATCCATCTCCGCAATACCCACAAATCGTTTCAGCGCGTTTGAGCATCCAAGGACGGTACTCGTACATCGATAGCCGGCTCACCAGGGCGCCAACCGGGCAAATCTGCACACAGCCACCGCAGTATTCACAATCAAGTTCGTGACCGCCGAATGCAACGATCTCGGTCAAGGTCCCCCGCTGTGAGGCCGCTAGGGCTTTCACATCCATGACTTCATCGCAATACCGCACGCATCGCATACAGGTCACACATCGATTCATCTGTGTTTCGATGAGGGGACCAAAGTATCTTTTGGGAAACACACGCTTTAATTCATGAAAGGAACTGGTGGTCGGGGTGTATTGATGGGACAAATCCTGAAGGTCGCAGCGGCCACCCTGGTCACATACCGGGCAGTCAAGAGGATGATTGGCCAAAATGAGTTCCAAGACGGATTGCCTAGCTTGTTTCACATTCGGCACTGACGATCGCACCACCATACCTGGAGCCACAGGCATACTGCAGGAAGTCTGGAGTTTAGGCATCTTTTCGATTTCAACCAAACACATGCGACAATTGGCGTCAGGCGCCAACTTGGGGTGATAGCAAAAATGTGGAATCATCACCCCTACTCGCCTGGCTGCCTCAATCACCAGGGTGCCCTTCGGCACTTGAGTGGTGATGCCATCAATCGTCACCTCAACCATTTCCTGGGCTTCGTTCACCGCCATACGATGATCTTTCTAAAGACTCAGCACCGGAATTTCGCTTTTGGGAGGGTGAGCCGCCTCGGCTTCCCGAATGAGAGCTTCATACTCATGCCGCCAGTGCTGGAGGGTACTCAGGACCGGAGCAATTTCTGCATCGCCAAAGGCGCAGACGGTCCGGCCTCCGATATTCCCACAAATCGTCGAAAGGGTTTCAAGATCTTGCATCCGTCCTCGTCCAGCACGAATGCGCTGCAAGATTTGGACGATCCAAGAACTGCCTTCCCGACAGGGCGTACATTTTCCGCAAGATTCATGATTGAAAAACTCCATCAGTCGAAGAGCCGCCCACACCATACTGGTTCCTTCTTCCATCACCGTCACTCCCCCCGAACCTAACATGGATCCGGCCTTTGCCACGTCTTCAAAATCCATCTTGACGTCCAGATGGTCGGGAGTCAGGAAGGGCGCTGACGCTCCGCCTGGAATAAAGGCTTTCAGGGGCTTCTCCGAACGCATGCCGCCGCCATGTTCATCAATCAGCTCACGAAAGGTGGTGCCCATGGGCACCTCATAATTTCCCGGTTTCTTGATATGGCCACTCAAGCAAAAAATCCGCGTACCGGTACTTTTGGGCGGAGAACCAATGGAGGAAAACCATTCAGCTCCACGATTCACAATATGGGGGAGATTGGCCAATGTCTCGACATTATTCACCACAGTGGGCTTTTGGTAGAGACCATGCGTAGCAGGGAAAGGCGGTTTCGTGCGGGGTTTTCCCCGCTTCCCTTCCAACGATTCAAGAAGGGCCGTTTCTTCACCACAAATATACGCTCCGGCTCCGGCATGAACATAAATGTCAATCGTGACTCCACTTCCCAAGACATTTTTTCCCACATAGCCGGCTTGCCGGGCTTCCTGAATGGCTTTCTCCAGGATCTGGAAACCCAACCGAAATTCACCCCGTATATAAATGTACGCGATCTGAGCCCCGATGGCATAACAGGAAATGCCGATCCCCTCCAAAACTTGGTGAGGGTCCCGTTCCATCAATTGTCGATCCTTAAACGTCCCGGGCTCACTTTCGTCCGCATTGCAGCATAAATACCTAGGACCGGGATGATCTTTGGGAATAAATCCCCATTTCACACCGGTGGGAAACCCCGCGCCACCTCGGCCCCGCAGCCCAGAGGCTTTCACCATATCAATGAGATCGTTCGGTTCCATGCCCCCGACCACCCTCCGCAGAGCCTGATACCCTCCCGTTTGCTCATATTCTTTCAGAGAGCCTGTGTAGCCCGGCTGCTCCATATTTTTCAGAAGAATCTTCATTTAGACAATCTCAAATCTCAAATTACCTCACGGGTTCGGGGAACATGAATGGACCGCTCTTTAATGGGCAGGTGCCATGGGTTTTCAAGTCATCGAGAATGCGCCCAACTTTTTCTTCATTGAGCTGCTCAAAATAGTCATCATTGACCTGCATCATGGGACCTGTTCCACACGAGCCCAAGCACTCGACCGCACTCAGGGTAAACATCTTGTCATTCGTTGTTTGCCCGGGGGAGATACCCAGACGTCGATGAATCCATCCGACCAGATCGTCTGACCCCACCAAGGCACACATCAAGGATCGACACACCTGAAGGTGAAATTTCCCGATCGGTTTTAAGTGGAACATAGTATAAAAGGTCACCGTCTCATACACCTGGGGTGGCGTCAGTCCCAAAATCTTCCCAATTTCTTTCATCGCGGATTCGCTGACATAGCCCTCTTCCTTTTGGGCGATGTATAATAATGGCAACAGGGCGGACCGCTTTACCGGATACCGGGAAAGGAGCTCCTCAACCTGGTCTTTGTACTTGGCGAAGATCATCACAATACCATTATTCCGCTACCGGTCACATTCTCCCATGACAATATCGTAGGTGCCAAAAATGGTGATGATATCCGAAATCAAGTAGCCCCGGGCCATGTAATCAAAGGCTCCCATATGAATAAAAGACGGTGAGCGAATTTTCATA
>CP070743.1:1758058-1773288 GCA_020348185.1 Nitrospirota bacterium | reverse complement strand
CTTGACCTTCAGGTCTCGAAACAACTGTTCAAACAATTGCTTAGCGACTTGGTTGGTGAGTGTACGCACGTCCTCGGAATTGAAAAACACTACGGTGTCGGATCCATTGGAGCCGAGTACCATTCGAACAGTGCTCCCATCCTTTTCGTTCGTGACTTCAAAAAGAACTTTCATGGTGACATCGATCTCCGTGAATCCAAACCCACTCTTTGCCCGACTGTCCCAAGTTAAGACTTTGCCGGAAAGTGTGGCGTCTGGTGAACTGCTAGCAGAGGAGCCGCCGAGTCGAGAGGCATTCCAATTGTGTTGTTTGAGGTAGGCAACCGACAGGTTGGCCATGCCCTCGCCAATCTCACCGTTCCAGGCGTTGAAATTGGTGATTCCACCCCAAAAATGCGTTCGAACTCCAACTCGCTTGGTGTCCGGTCGCCCATCCTTGAAGGTGTCCACGGCAATCACGAGGGCCTCATTCATCGGGTCGGTGTGTTCAACGGCCGGGGTGCGAAGTGGTTGAACTTCCAAATTAATGACTTCTCCGGTCCCCATGCAACCAGGCAGGAGTAAGCCAACAATCAAAGCGTAAGCGAATAACAGTCGAAGTGACACGGGACATTCCTCCCTTAAAGAATGTAAAAGATGTTAATTGGAAAAATGGAAAACCTATTGGTCGGTGTCAAAAACACCCTGTATGGCCCTGAAGGGTAAAGCTGACGTTTATGTTTCGAAGGGTTCAAGATTCTAATAAATCGGCTCTCTTCTTTCCAAGGGAATGTACAACATTCAAAACTTCAAATTATCGATTCTTCAAATATCCCATTGAGCCCTTTCCCCGTAATGTCCTTTTTCGAACCTCTCCTCTAGGGTAAAGCATTTGAGGATTTTTTGCTAGCCCTTCTGCCAGGATAGTGAAAAAGCCCGAATTAAATCACTTTAACATTCAACAGACAAGCCTCAAACTTTAGGACTTAATTTGGGGTGAGTTCCCAGGGTCTTTGGAGTATAGATATTAAATTCTACTTTTTAGGGTCGTTGACGTTGAACTTTGACTATTACACTTTGAACATTCTTCTGGGTCCCGGTTCTTTGGAGAGGAGGAGGAGGATTGTGTGAAAACCTTCATGGGTTTGATTTGTTGTTCAATCACCTTGGAAGTGGAATATCTTTTTCAGTTGGACAAAAGAGAGAAGGATAACTTTTATTTAAGAGTCGCGGGCAAACCTTCAAGGTATTCCCTAATTAAACGCCTTGACTTTTTCGGGAAACCCCTGACACTATGATCTGTTTTAATTTTTTCTGGATCTTACGAAAATCATGTGGAAACGTAACTTTGTGTTCCGTGCGGATGGTCAAGATCCGCTTGATCAAACGGAAAACGAACTGTTTCATGAGACCGATCCGGCCTTGGATAGTTCGGGTTTGAATATGGACAAATACCTCTCGGTATGGCTTCAAGGAGAAGGAGATGATCAGGCTCCTTCTGTCTATACCAATGTCTACGTTCGGACAGCCACTCTGGACCCCGAAAAACGTGTTGGATTTCTGCAACCTCTTCAAGGGCGCACTCACCAAATTAAGATGATGCTGACTCCCGCCCAAAAGGCTTTTTTACGTGATTGGTTGGCAAAGACATATCCGTCGGCTTGGGAAGATGCCGATGATCATTTTCATGATATTTTTGAAGACGACTAAGTTCCCCTGCACTGTCACTCTCCTGAAATCTTGCCTATTGGTGTCGACCTTCTTGTTGTATATAGAATTGGTCGTTCGCAATTTCAAAATTAAGGCCCTTGTTGTTACTGCGTAATCAGAAAATGAAGCGTAGCTTGGGGTTGTGTGGGAGGAGAATATCGATATTTCTTTCAACCTGCCATATGTCCACGTTCTTCAAGTACGGGGAGGGTGACTTGGTAAAGGTAATAGAGGGTTGCATGTCCGTTTGCCAAGGTTACAAACTCGTTGATTTGAAAAAAAGCTTTGCCCTGCTGAGTTCGGCTAATGGATATTAAAAAAGATGTGGTTGTTGTTGGAGCTGGGGGAGGGGGAGCGATACTTGGCCTTGCCTTGAATCGGAAGGGTATTGATACCCTTGTCATTGAGCAGGCTTCAGGTCCTCCGTCCGGGGTGCGAGGGGAAATTCTCCAACCCAACGGGCAGCAAGTACTTGATCGTTTGGGACTTTTGCAGCGACTTCCTCCGGAAGGAATCCTTCCTGTTCGGTTTTTTCATTTTCGGTTAGTGGGTGGAAAACGGCTTTGTACCATTGATTACGATATGCTGCCACCACCCTATAATCGTGCATTGGTCATGTGGCCGAATGTCGTTCACCAAACTATTCTTGAAGTGTTGCAGGCTGAAAATCCTCAAGGACTCTTCTATGGCGCGAGATTCAAGTCCCTTATCAAAGACGGGCCTCAGGTCGAGGGGATTGAGGTAGAAAGTCAAGGAAAGATTATTAAGATTCAAGCCAAACTTGTTGTCGGTGCAGACGGTCCCTTTTCCAAAGTTCGGGAAGCCCTGGCCATTCCTGCAAAACTTCATCGTTATAAAGAAAGTTATCTGATCGCGATGCTTGATTGCCCGGATAATATTACCGAGTCCCAATATTTTGTCGGGAAACGGACGATTTTAGGTGTGTTCCCCGCTGCGAGGAACAAGGCTTACGTTTTTTATATGGTGCCTTCTGATGGCTTGGCACAAATGAAATCAGAGGGGCTTCAGTCGCTTCGAGACAAGTGGACGGCCATCTACCCGGTGTTCCAATCCACGTTTGATACCTTAAGGGATTGGGACCAAACCGCCTACATGGGGACAGGAAGAGTCAAGGCAAAAATATGGGTCACCAATGGAGCGGTGCTGATTGGTGATGCAGCACATGGGATGAATCCGCATGCTTCACAGGGTCGAATGCAAGCCATGGTTGATGCGGTGACGCTGGCGGACATTGTAGAAACCTGCCAGGTGGAAAAGAATTGGTCGTATTCGGCGTTACAGGTGTTTGAAGACCGTCGACGTCCCCAGGTCACGATGCTTCAACGGCTGGCAGACGAGGAAGTGTTTTTTTGGAATACAGGAAATCCAGTGTTGTCGACCCTTCGTAATCGGGTATTTCAAACGCTAGATCGAAACCGTCGTTTGCAGTACCAAGTTTTGACGGCCACGGCCGGGTTGCGAGAAAGCCCGCCATTTGGATGGTTCGATCGGCTCCAAGCCGGGGGGTTCTGGCCTGATCCGCGTGCTGATCAGATTCCTTCCAACCCTCAGCCCATTTGATAGGTATTGACATATGATGACATGCCTGGTTTTACAGCTTGAGAGAGGATACATCTTGTAATGTCTACTTCGTCCCGCAATTTGCCAGATATGCCCGAAGAGGCTCGACACACCCTCCAACCCTATCTTGGACAGTTGCGAAAACAAATCGGAGAACACCTAGAGGCGGTGATCTTGTATGGCAGTCTGGTGCGCGGAGAGTATGTTCAAGGTCGATCCAATATCAATCTCTTACTCCTGATTCGGCAGTTCTCACTCGACATTGGGCAACGATGCGGGAGTCTTCATCGGCGTTGGGGAAAAGAGGGTGTGGTTGCCCCCCTCATGATGAAGCCGGAGGAGCTTGTGAACTCTTCTCTACTCTTCCCGTTAGAATTTCTTGAAATTAAAGACTCTCATGTCTTGCTCGAAGGACGGGATCCATTTCCCGAACTCCATTTGACCAACAAAAATCTGATAGTCCCCTGTCAGCAGGAACTTAACGGGAACTTGATTCGACTTAGGCAACGATTTGTCGAGGGCGAAGGAAAAGCCGAAGCTATTTTTGCTTTGCTCCCTCTTTCGCTAAACGCGTTAATGCCCTGTCTTCGTGGCCTTTTTCGGTTATTGGATCAGTCACCGAGTGGAACCTCTGCGGCCATCCTCGAGCGACTTCCCAAGACTCTTCAGGTCGAGCCCGGGGTATTTCAAGAGGTCTTAGAGTTGAAGCGAGGCCTGAGTAGTCCGGGGAAGAAGGAATTCCCACGGCTCTACGAACGGTATGTTCAGGGGCTGGAGGGCTTAATCAGACGGGTCAATGAACTCATCGCTGAAGGCCGATTATGAAGTGGCTCGGTCTTGCTATCTTGGTGGTCTTCATCACGCCGTTATCGTTAATGGCGACGCCTACGGCGAAGTTGGATTTGCCTACCCCGCTGGGGTATGTCAGTGATTATGCCAACATTCTGTCGCCCCAGTGGAAATCCCAAATCCGTTCGGTGTGTAAAGATTTGGAAACTCGCACTGGTGTGGAAATGATTGTCGTGACACTCCCTACTGTTGAACCCTTAACGAATGCCCAAGACTATGCCTCGAAACTCTATGAAGGGTGGCGCATTGGGACTGCACAACAAGAACGTGGCATTCTCTTGCTCACCTCGATGAAAGAACGGCAGGCCGTCGTCGTGTTGGGAAGAACCCTCTTGTCAGTGGTTTCACCGCAAAAGCTTGATCAAATTTCTGAACGACATTTGGTGCCAATGTTCCGCACCTCAGCCTATGGAGAGGATCTGTATCGGAGTTCGGTCCTTTTGGCTACCGCGGCGGGCCAAACCCCCTTGCCATCTGATAAGAAGGCTACCTCTCGATCTGCTGGGTTCTGGATGAATCTCGGCGTGGTCATCCTGATGCTCTACATCCTTTGGCGCTTCACTCGCCCCGAGCGGCGTCATCCCTTTCAACGATGGCGACGGGGTGAATATTGGGGGACCGGTCAGGGAGGGTTCGGAGGAAATTTCGGAGGATTTGGTGGAGGCATGGGGGGGCAGGGGCTTGGCTAGGAATGAAGATAAAAAAGCTTCAGGTTTCAAGTAAAAAAATGGTCGAGGTTTCGGGTTTCGAGTTGAATGAGAGAAAAAGTTTCAAGTTACAAGAGGCCAAGGCTCCACTCGGAGAATTCAGAAGCCGAAATGGGGCAAGGGTTGGTAGAGAGAAGTGGAGGGCAGGGGATGCGGGGTGGTGAAACCTATCGTGGTTCACCACCCCTTTTTTGGGCATCGTGATTACAACATCTTGTGGTTTTCAAAAACGAGGGTTCGGGTGACCACCGCGCCATTTTCATAGGAAATGATTCGTCGGGTTGCCGGTAGGTCGGAAGAGGAAATGCGAGTATGGGTGTCGGTGAAACTATCGACATTCTGAAGCGTTCCATCTTTGGGGGAAAAGTAATAGACAGTATAACGAGTCGTGAGGTACTTGTTGTCTTGAGTGAGGGCACTCTCTTCCACATTAATGGTAAAAGCGATGCGAGGCATTTTTCGATTAATCTGGGTGATTCTATTATCCTTGGTACGGTACCACGATTCCATGCCATCGCCGTGTATGTTCACCCGTTGCCCAAGGGGATGATTTTCATCTCCGCCTAAAGTCAGGGCATATTTTCCGTCAGAATTCTCAAAAGTCCTTGGGCCTCGATGAACGGCAATCATGCCGATTTGATCTTGAGCCCATTTTTGAAGTTCTTCATCCTGAATCTGTACTGATACATCTTTTGGCCCTTTGACCGTCACCGTCCCTTTTGTTTCGGTTCCGTTCACATTAATCCGCAAATCCGCTTGAAAGCCCTGGAAATCTGACTGCCACCGAGCCGTCTTCTCAAATGCCCCTCGGAGTAAATCTTGCGCTTTCGGGTCATTTTGTACATCTGATCCCGTTTCTTGACGGGTATAGGTCTCCATAAGAAGATCTCCTTTCAATTCATGTTTGGATTATCACTATATCGAGATGCCATTGATCTGGCAGTCAGTATAGTGAAATGGACTGACACAGCACAAACAGCAGAAGCCTTAGGCCTAACCTTCCTTGTTTAACAATTTGATTGCCAGTCTATTAGATATCAAACTTGAACCTTGAAGGTGGTCTCTCATGCCTGATTCCACTCCGTGTTAAGCTCCTCTGCTATACTAACGGCTTTCTTGATGCCTAAGGGTGTCAATCGATATCTCCCTCCCTTTCCTCGCCCGATCTTTGTAACAAAACGATCTCTGATGTAGTTGTGTAACACTCGATCGAGTCGTAACACAGGATGCAACGATTGCTTGATGGCCTGCTTGAGTGATAATACAGAGACCTCTGTGACCCCCCGTATTTCAAGATATCCAAGAAGTAATAAAAGAACCAATTTGGCTTCCGACCCTTTTCCGGGAGGTGGGATCCGGCAGAGGAGAATTGAGGAATGGGGGTCAGTTTCTAATATTCTTTCCAAAGAGGGGAGGGCCAACTCCTGTTTTTCGGATGAATGAAGAACCTGATTTTGTTGTGGATGAACCGGGACTCTTTCTTTCCCCGGAAAGGTTGCGATCCACCCTTTGACTAGATCCTGAAATTTCTCGAATTGCTGGATAACGATTTTCGCCTCTCCTTCGGCTTCGAATTCCCATTCCCAAGCCTTTACACGGAGCTTTATTAGATTAATTTTGGATGAGGTTGGATTGAGATTTTCCAATTTTGTCAGTATCCTGCCCTAAATTGGCTATAATGTCATATTTGTGGCAAAAAAACAAAAAATAATGTAAAGTTCATGTTCTGGATGGTTTCTGTGACCTGAGTTTTGGGATAGGGGAAATGAACTCCCGGGGACTCGATTTTGCTTCAGGGATACCTGATACTTCAGGAAATATTGGTTCATGGTCCTATTTTCAAGAAAGCAACCCGCTGGCGGAGGGGGGAGTAAAACAGACTTTGAACGAAAGCCTGTCACCGGATATAAGGAGAAACAGGAATGAGACCATTGGGTTAATGGAACAAAAGATTTGGCCCTATCCTGACAAAAAAACAGACATATGGTTTGTATTGATTAGGTAACGGGGAAAGAGGAAATTTTTGCTTGCCTCCTTATAGAAGATATGAGAACATACCGCTTCTTTTTGAGTGGGAGGCATAGGGCGATTCCTAATTGGTAGGGTTCTCTGGGCCTTTCATGGCAGGATTTTCATGAGGAAAGTCTTTCGATGTCCGTTGCTAATGATTTAATGAAAACCTTTGTGTTCGTCGCATTACTTTTGGGTGTGCTGACGGTTCTGTGGGAACTTCCAAAGTGGGAGCAAAAGGCTGTTGCGCGTCAAGTCATTCCCAAGCAAGTGACAGTTGATTTGCCAACGTTTGACACTCAAATTTTCCTTCGTCATGTGAAAACCCGGTTTCCTCGGTATAAGGAAGAATTCCAACGTTCTGCGGAGGCTCAAGGGATTCCATGGACTCTTCTTGCCGCTCAGGCTTATCAAGAATCTCGATGGAATCGGAATGCCATGAGTCCGACAGGCGTTCGTGGGCTTATGATGCTGACCCGCGCCACCGCATCAGATCTTGGGGTTAAAAATCGCCTTGACCCGAAAAAAAGTATTGCAGGTGGGGCCCAATATTTTGCACATTTATATCGTCGTATTCCCCAACAGGTTTCTGAACCGGACCGTACATTTCTAGCATTAGCCGCCTACAATGTGGGTTTGGGGCATGTAAAAGATGCTCGTATTTTGGCCTCCCGGCTTAAAAAAGATCCCAATAAATGGGACGATCTCAAGACTGTTTTGCCCCTCCTGTCTAAAAAGAAGTATTACCGAACCCTCCCTCACCGATATGCCCGTGGTTGGGAACCCGTTCACTATGTGAAACGTATACGAGCGTATCGAATTCTCTTGGAGCAGCTTCTTCAACAAAACGGCCAACAAAATTCAGAACTTTAAGCAGTAGTTTAGATTTTAGTTCTGGCACACCTCATTTTCTTTTTTTATTTTCATTGCAAGGACATTCGAAATGGAAGGTTCACAAGCTAGGTAAAGCTTGTGTTGTTAAATTTGGACTTTTGACGTTGAATTTTGAAATTCCCAGAATTTGATGCCACTTCTGAGGTGGTCAGGAAGTTTCGGAGAGGAAGATTGGCCCAAAAGAAATTGAACACAGACGATACAGGTTATGCCGAAAGGAAGATATCCCAAATATCCTAGCAACGGCATTTCAAATATATGAATCCCTTGGACATAGGGGATAATATATTTCCAATGCGCTAAACTATAGTAATTCCACATTTCCCAGAAAAAACCGCAAATGAGTCCCGCCAACGCTGGGATGACCACCGGGCTCCAGTTTCCCTTTCCGATATCCTCGAGAAGACTTCTTTCGCCCAAAATCCGCTGGAGTCCGAGCAAAATTAATAATGGCGATACCCACAAAAGGGGATATAAAAGATTCGGCCATAATCCGATTCCCATTAATCCAATGCAGGCAACAAGAAGATTTGCCACTCCAAATCCCCTTCCTTCCGGAATGGGAAACTTCCAACAATTTTGATATGGCTGGCGCAATCGAGGAAAGGACCTGAGATACTCGCTTGTCCCTACCACCGCGGGCAAGACTGTCGAAAAAGGAATAGTCGCAGAAAAAAAGTACGTTGTTGGGGTGAGTTCCTGACTCCCGAGGTAATACCAATTTTGCACAAATCTGTTAAGGAATTCGAATATCCACCAAAATACTGCGCTGATGGGAAATAGGCTCAGGTAAAAAAATGGTTTCTCTGTAAGGAGGCATTGCCGGGTTTGTTTAACAGATAAAGCGTTGATGACCAGAATGTAGCCGATCCAAAGCGGAGTGAATGTATGATCCTGAAAAGGGTGAAACCAAGGGAATCGCGTCCATGCCAGCGTCCAGGATAAAAGGAGGATTCCCAGTCCGCCCCAGCCCCACCAGGGAAAATTCATACCGGAGAGGGTCTTTCCCTTCGAGGTTGAAAAGTCGATGAATCGTAACACGAAGGGAAGGAGTGCCCCAGTCAGCAACAAAGACAGTATGGCAAACACTACCCAGGAAAATGAATTGGGTTCGGCGTAGGTGGTTGTTGGAGGGAACGATAAATAGGGACTAAGAGGTGAGCCGCTCAAAACCATTCCCAACATTGGAATTCCAACTAGTAAGGAAATAATGCACAGGAATTTGAGAATTCTGGTCATGGGTGATGATTGGACGTCCTTGGGCAATAGTTCAACGTTAAAGCTTTGAATATGAAATGTTAAACTTGAATCCTGCTATATTCCGGATATGTACATTCTGCCAATTCAACTTGCTCGACAGCCTGTTCGACCATACCCCGAAGGTCGAGCATGCGCTCACACTGTTGTACTTGCTCTAACTGGCACCGCGTGTTTGGATGGGGAGGGACGAAAAGCGTACAGCAATCCTCGTCCGGCTCAATCGACGTTTCAAACGTTCCGATCGTTTGAGCATCTTTGGTGATTTCGATTTTGTCCATCCCAATTAAAGGGCGGAGGATGGGCCAAGAAGTCACTTCGGTCACAACCCTTAAGTTCTCAGGTGTTTGCGAAGCGACCTGACCAAGGCTATCACCGGTTACCAAGGCCCAGGCGTTTTCCCTCTCAGCAAACGCTTCGGAAATTCTCATCATCATGCGTCGGTACAGAACCACGCGCATGGGAGCTGGAGCCTTCAAGACGATTTGACGCTGAATTTCACCAAATGAGACCAGGTACAATCGTGAATACAGTTGGTAGGAGGTGAGAAGGGTGGCCAAGTCCCGCACTTTTTCTTCCGATGCCCGAGAAAGGTAGGGGCGGCCATGAAAATGCACAAAGACGACTTTGCAGCCTCGTTTCATCATTCGATAAGCCGCAACCGGTGAATCAATGCCTCCAGAAAGCAAACAAATGACTTTCCCTCCGGTCCCCGTTGGAAGTCCTCCAGGGCCGGGTTCCCGTTTAAATGAATAATAGAATTCTTTTTCCAGTACTTCGATAAAGACGGTAAGATCAGGGTGAGAGAGATTCACCCGTTTTCCGGTTTGTTCACACAAGTAGGCTCCAACCTCCCGGTCCACGTCGACAGAGGTTTTGGGAAATCGTTTCTCAGCTCGTTTAGTGGTCACCCGAAATGTCTGAAAAGGGTAGGCGGAGATTTCCCGGCCTATCGCTTCTTTCAGTCTCGTCAAATCTGTAGAAAATTGATCGATTGGAACCGATTGGGCAAAGGAAAAATTGACAATCCCGAAGGTACGAGAAAGTTGGGCGCGAATCGTCTCGACGGTGTGTGCTTCAGAGAATGTGACACGGATTCGCCCAGGTAAAGCCTCTACTTGGATATGGCCTAAATCTTTGAGGGAGGAACGGAGGTGGTGAACAAGGCGTTGTTCAAAAAATCCGCGATTCCGGCCCTTTAGGGCTACTTCATGATAATGAACTAAAGCGAAAGGCATCAGGGATTTGATTCAAGGAATCGTTCGGCGTCCAGGGCTGCCATGCAGCCGGTGCCTGCAGCGGTGACTGCCTGCCGATAATGAGAATCTTGTACGTCGCCCGCAGCGAACACACCTGCAATATTCGTCGCAGTACTCCCCGGTTTCGTCAGAATATACCCATTACCATCCATATCAATCTGGCCCTTGAACAAGTCCGTATTTGGAGTATGCCCGATGGCGACAAATACGCCCGCAAGGGGGAGATCATGGGTCTCATTGGTCTTGACATCCCGCAGCCGGATACCCGTTACCACATCATCTCCTAATATTTCCTCAACGACAGAATTCCATCGAAACGTGACTTTTTCATTCTTGAATGCTCGATCTTGCAATATTTTTGAAGCCCTCAGGGCATCCCGTCGATGGACAAGTGTCACATTGGTGGCAAATTTGGTTAAGAACATGGCCTCTTCCACGGCACTATCCCCCCCGCCGACAACGGCAATCTCTTTCCCTCGAAAGAAAAAGCCATCGCAGGTGGCGCAAGTCGACACTCCATGACCCATGAGTCGTGTTTCCGATGGGAGTCCTAGAAGATTTGCTGAGGCACCGGTGGAAATGATCAGCGTCATAGCTTCAATGGTATCCTCTCCATCCAGGATCAATTGAAAAGGACGCTTTGCCAAATCGACTTGAGTGATATGGCCTGAACGAAATGTGGTCCCAAAACGTTCGGCTTGGGCACGCATATCTTGAATCAGTTGGGGTCCCAAAATTCCTTTGGGGAAGCCCGGATAATTTTCAACCTCCGTGGTGAGGGTCAGTTGCCCACCTGGCTCCGATCCGTCAATCAGAATGGGTGATAAATTCGCTCGGGCCGTGTACAAAGCAGCTGTGAGTCCAGCAGGTCCAGATCCAATGATGACAACGTTGTGCATAAATAGGAAACTCCTTTAAGACAAGAGACTTCGTGAATAAATTTCTTTCTTTTTGGCATTTCCTTCCCTTAGGTAGGCAGCCTGCGATGAGTGCCCCCTTGGGATTGGCAGGCCTGTTTGTGAAAATCTTCATAAAGGGCGCGTACGACGGCTCGTAATTGTTTTAAGGACACGGTCCCATCAATCACAATATCGGCATAGCGCAGTTTTTCACGCAAGGGCATCTGGTGTCGTAAGCGGCGTACGATTTCGGCTTTTGTTAATCCGTCCCTTTGGCTGGCACGGGCAATTTGGGTGTCACGGTCCGTCCGGACTACAATGACTTTATCCATTCGTTTATGTGCCTGAGCTTCGATTAACATGGCGGCATCATAGACGATAACCGCATTGGGATCCCTGAGGCGGATTCCTCGTGTTCGGCGAGCTTGGGCTCGCGCTATATGGGGATACAGAATATCGGTTAACCGTTTCAACTTGCCTGGGTGTTGAAAGACGATCTTTGCTAACGCCTCCCGGTTTAATGTTTGTTGAGCGGTTAAAATCGAATCTCCGAACCCCTTGACGATCATTTTCAAGGCAGGATTCCCGGCTTTCACGACCTCTCGGGCTAAAGCGTCGGCGTCGATGATGTGAGCACCAAGCTGTTCAAACATCCTGGCGATGGTCGTTTTACCAGAGCCTAACCCTCCCGTCAGCCCCACCAATAGCATAAGGAACCTTACCATAGGGATCTCAGATTTCAAATCTCAACTCTCAAATCTCAGATTACCGGTTAGATCCCAATGAATTAAAGAAACTTGACCCTCGTAGGGTCAGTAGGGTATTGGCTACTGTTGCCGAAATTATCCGAGAAGAGGGGAAAGTTTACCTTGAAGCACTTCTTAAAAAAATGGGGCACATTCGGATTTGGGTTTGCCATGTGGGCCATGCTCATTGATATCAGTTGGAGTGGTCCTGTCAATTCTGTCAGGAATTCTCTTCCCGCGGAACTCTCCCAATGGACGGTGGCGCAGGATGAAACAGGGCTATATACATCAATTCAAGAAGCTATTGATGTGGCCGATCCTGGTGACACCATTTGGATCAAGGCAGGTCACTATTCGGAAGACGTGACGGTCCATGGGAAAGATCAATTGAAAATTATCGGCGAGGGAATGGATCTGGTGGTGTTGTCAGGTCTGAAACGGGTTGGAACGTTACATATTGGGAAGTGGCCCTATGGGGCACGCAATGTTGAGATCCATGGTTTAACTGTTATTCAACACGGCGGTTTGGGATTGGGCATTTTTAATGGGGGTGGCATTGTTCTTAAAAATGTCCATGTCAAAGGAATGGTCTTTGCCCAACAGGTTGAGAACGTTCGGATCGAAGCCTGTATCGTCGGAGAAAGTGAGACCTCGGGCATTGCCTTCTCGGAATCAACAGGAAAACTTATTAATAATTTCATTCATGATAATGATCATGGCGTTGTGGTTGGGGGGACTTCACAGGTACTCTTAGAGCAAAATGTTATTACGAGGAGTTTATTCGAGGCGGTTGTCGTTTCTGATAAAAGCCAGATTACCTTGGTTCAAAATACCCTTGTCAATAATAGCGGGGGGGTGGCCTTTCATGATTCTTCAGAAGGAGAAGCCGCTGGGAACATTCTGACTCATAGTAAAGTCGCCTTTCTTTTTTCTCCAAACAGTCGAACTACGTTGTCTTTCAATGTCCTACATGCGAATTCAGTCAATTACCAAATTGATGGATCTTCCGCTTCTTCAGCCTCGAAACGCGGCGGAAAGACCGACGTGCATCTTCCGCCCGCTTTTGTGAGCCCAGCGGATGATGACTATCACCTCCCATCCGAAACGCCTCTTGTCAATCTGGGCGGATTTGCTTACCTCGGAGCCCTGCCGCCGGTAACGGCGAATTAATTCGAAAATCGATTTTGAGATTTGAAGTCTGAGATCTGAAATGCTTCTGAGCTAAGGGCGGTGGCGAAGTTGCAACTGACCTTGGTTTGAGTCGAGGGTCACGAGAAAATTATTGAGAAAAGACAAGCCGAGGAGACCGTCAATTCCTGGCTGAACATCCGGTAAATCATGAATGGCCACGACCACATTTTTTGCTTTCGCGCCGTTGACCCCCATCGATTTCACCCTGGTCAGGTTGACTTGAACTGGGCCACCAGCCGTATTGACGGTGGCCACCTGACTCTCGGAATCAGAAGTCAGCCCCAATTCAATAGCCACATTGGTTGAAAGGACTGTCATGGTGGCTCCGGTGTCAAGAATGAGATGGACACTTTTCTGATTATTGAGATTCACCGGAACAACAAGTGACCCACCATATCGTTGGACCGGAACCGTGACGGTTCCGGTTTTGTCTTTTTCCGAATGTCCATTTTCCTCATAAGCGAACTCTTCCTCATATTCTTTTCCCTCGATTTCTTCTCTCCCAGGTTCTGTATTCGGTAATGGAGGGTTTGAGGGACGGGCAGTCGGTGGTTGGGAGAAAGCAGGCCGTTGAGCAGGTGCTTGTTCATTTGATAACAGTTCGCAATGTTCGAGTTGGGCAGGGCTATCAGTGAGGACCATATGGCCGGAAGAGTCCTGACATCGATAGGTATTCGGCCAAGTCGGATCAACCGGAAGGAAACTCATGAGAGCGATGAGGCTCAAAAAGAAGCTGAATCTCAAGAACTGTTTCGGGCAATCAAGTGTGCGCATATTGAATCACGAGGTGTGATTGGTGACCTACTGAAGATGCAATTATCCCTTTTTTTCTTTGGTCAGAGGAATGGTGGCTTCAATGTGGTCTCCCGTTTCTTTGACCTTCGTGGAGAGGACGATGTTCGTTGGGTCGATTCGATTGACATGAATTCGTCCATCCATGACTTCTCCTTGTCGGACAATATAAATGTCCTTCCCCTTAGTCAGGAATGCCTGGCTTTTTCCGCCTTTTTTGATGTATCCCAGAAACCGGTATGCATTGAGTTGCTGGCGTGCCTTTTGGGCGGCTAACTCTCCAGGTGATGGGCCAGGAGGTGGTGGCGGCTTTTTGAGTTTGGGTTTGGGTTTGGTTTTTTTCGCAACGACGGGCTTTGGTTTGCGTTTTGGCGTGGGCGGCGCGGGCTTTTTGAAAGTCAGGGGTGCAAAAATATTTCGTGGGTTAGAAAAAGATACGTTCTGACGTCCGGGTTCAAGAACTTGAGCCAGGTCCATTGATTTTTCTGAGGTCTGAGCCTGTTGGGGAGACAATCCCACAGGACTAAACGAGATGCCGGGTTGTGGGGATTCCCCAGAAAACTGTGTGAACATGAGGATCCCCCAAAGGACTAGTAATCCCACAAGAAGCAACCCTTTTTTTTGTTTCGTCATAGAGCTGAGCCCAGGGAAGGTGAATCTCCACCCGTCTTTTCCCTTAGAAAGGTAGAGACATCGATTGAAAAAGCGACCTCATTACCCTTTTTTGCCCGTTCAGCCGTGAGCTTTTCAATAAATAATTGAGGCCATTTTGATTCTAATTCGAAAATAAATTTTCGAATAGCCTCGTATCGGCCAGCGGCTTTAAAAGACATAGTACCCTTGGTCGCCAGCTTATGTCGGAAATTTTTAATATTATAGCCTATTTCAGGAATACGGACCTTGTGTGATTTGGCGAGGTCTGAAATGGCCACTCCGAGGCCGGTAAAGCCCTTTCGGGCGGGCAATTGGTCCCAGGCGTTCTGGAGGGTCAATTGGGTCTTCCACGTCATTCTATTTTGTTTAAAAGAATGTTGAACCCCCTCGTAAGCCAGTGCGGTTTCAGTCAATCGAGATTGAGCAGGAACCAATATTGTGAAATAACTCCCAATAGCCAAAAGGACGGCAACTCCGGTGGTTATGGAGAGGGGTAATAAATATTGCCCGATCTGCATCGTCGTTTGAGACTTTTTAACCAGTGGCAACGGGATCATCGTACGACCTTGGTTTTTCACCAGTCCCTCGTGTACTGCTGTTACGTGCGGATTGGCTCATAGGATACCTTCATGGTGAAGACCACATAGGTATGCTTTTTGTTTTTCTTTTTGCTTTTCTGCGAATGCCTCGACAGAACGACAT
>CP070743.1:1756169-1757958 GCA_020348185.1 Nitrospirota bacterium | reverse complement strand
TGTAAGCCATTTCCTCATTGTCAGGCATCGGTTTAGGCGCTTTGGGTTTTTCTTCAAACCCAATGATGCGCGAGTCCTTATCTACTTCAATGATGCCGAACCCCTTGGCCGCTTGAAGGGGAACTGGAATGGCGGCGACCGTCACTTCCGCCTGATGATCCAAATGAAATTGGATCATCTGCCGAATGTCCATACGATAAATATGATCGGCTCCAAACACGGCGACCAAACTCGGGGCAAAATCCTGTATCAGGTTAATGTTCTGGTAGACCGCATCGGCGGTGCCTTCATACCATTTCCCACGGCCCTTCATTTGCGGTGGCACCACCGTGATAAAGGTCTGTCGGCTTGGCCCACCCCCAATCCGCCAGGCTCGCCGTAGATGCTCGATCAGAGATTGCGAGCGATATTGGACCAGGACGTACATAGCGAGCATGCTGGAATTAAGAAAATTACTCAACACGAAATCGGTGATGCGATAGGTGCCGGCAAAAGGAACGGCCGGCTTGCTTCGGAGTTCGGTCAATGGCATCAGTCGCTCGCCTTTTCCCCCGGCCATGATCATGGCCAAGACTCGTTTGGAGAGCCGGTCGGAGGCAAACGGTGGTTTTTGATCGGGCATGGGTGGGGGAGTGGGTTAGGAAGTTCCTGTGGTCATGGATGAACGTTTGTGAGCCGGAACGGAACTCTCTAAATTGGTAATGGTTTTTTGTTGCTGGGCAATCGTTCGACTTTTCTTAATCTGAGAAGGCAGCGATGCCAGCACACTGATGATGATACCCAGGGCGAGGGTCGTAAGGAGGACCAGGACAAGCGACCCCTCAAAGGTCCACGCGAAAAAATGAATGGTAATGGGTTCATTATTTTGCAAGGCAAATGCGACAGCGAGAAAAACCAGGATTAAGGCTGCGACGAGACCAAAAGACATGGGCACAAAATAGTCAACTAGAGTCAATGAGAGTATGAATGCGATTCCTCCTACATACTTGTTTACCATGTCTGTACAGCCGGATCAATTAAAAAGATATGGAGAAAGACAGGCTATATAAAATACGTAGCAAAAACAGCCTAGGCAGTCATTAACCGAGTTTAAGGGAGGCGGAAAGCCAATTCTAAAAAGATTCCCGACCCCTTTTTATGGGGGAAATTGATTCATTTCCCCGTCACCACAAACTTTCTCCCGCGTTCTACCACATCGTTCATGGTATCCTTGGCATCGTCGGCGAATTCGCCGACCCGTTCTGTCGCATCCTCAACCATGTTCCGGAGTTGTCGGCGAGTCCTGGCTCCGGATTGAGGAGCCAGAAGCATGCCCAACCCGGTTCCCAATACAATGCCCGTTATGAGGGCAAGACCTCCGAAAATGATGAATCGTGTGTCGTTATCCATGGAACCTCCTTTTGTGAAACAGTCTGACGGTATGTACTCCTGAGCATAGTATACAGTATCTTGACCTCATCTTGCTGTTTGAGGGGGTTGACGGCTAAGTGGTTGATAGTATGGTGAACTTTGGAAACGCTATGAGACATCTTTAAATTTTCTCGGAGTAGGTTTCAGTGACACAAGTGGTTGTTTCCCAATTCTTGCCAGATTGTCAATTATTTGGTCAGGAGTCTCCCACTCACTCCAGGTCACGCCTTTCAACTCCATCACCGCCAAGGCTTCGGAGTCTTGAAAAAGGACATTGAGGGATGAGGCTTGGACTTTGACCAGTTGATAGAGCCGTTTTAACGCGGCCTTTTCATACGATGTGCCGATGGCCTCCTTAAATTCTTCAAAAAGAGCCGCG
>CP070743.1:1754482-1756069 GCA_020348185.1 Nitrospirota bacterium | reverse complement strand
AGGCCGGCGCGCCCATTGCCGAAATCACGCGCAAACTCGGGGTCAGTGAACAAACCTACTATCTCTGGCGGAAAAAGTATGGACAGATGGGTGTGGCCAAGATTCGAGGGCTGCGGCTGTAAGCGGAGGAAAAGCGGAAACTCCGGCCCTCGATGCTCTTTAATTCTTTCTCCCTGGTCATTTGGCCTATTCGGCCTTTGCAATTACCATCTCAATCATTGAGAGTGGAAGTCCGTCGTTTCATCCGATATCAGTTCGCTTTTTCCAGTTTTTTCTGCAACTTGGAAAATTGAGCTTTCTGTCCTTTCGTGACTGTTGGGTAGCCAAGCCTGAGATTGCGTAATGTTTTGACGATAATTTCGGCCACGCACATCCGCATGTAGGGTTTGTCATCGGCCGGAATCGCATACCATGGTGCCCATGGCCGTGAAGTGGCCCTTAGGGCCGCTTCATAGGCTTTCATATATTTTCCCCATAACTTCCGCTCTTCCAAATCCGCGGCGGAGAACTTCCAATTTTTTTCTGGTTCGGAAAGACGAGAAAGAAAACGCTTTTTCTGCTCCTGCTTTGAGACATTCAACCAGAATTTCAGAATCACCGTCCCATTGTGGGCCAGATGTTTTTCATGATTACGAATCGATTCATATCGCTGAGGCCAAAGCTTTCGCACATTGAGGGGTTGTGGGAGTTTTTGCTTTTGTAATAATTCCGGATGGACTCGCACAATCAACACTTCTTCGTAATAACTACGATTAAAAATTCCAATTCGTCCGCGTTCGGGTAAGCAACGCGTTGTACGCCACAAAAAGTCATGATCCAGAGACAGTGAAGATGGTTGCTTGAAGGTAAAAACCTGACAGCCCGCGGGATTGACCCGGCTCATGACAGCCCGAATCGTGCTGTCTTTCCCCCCGGCGTCCATCGCCTGAAAAATTATGAGAAGCGCATAACGATCATGGGCATACAACATCCGTTGAAGCTCATCCAATTCATAGCCAAGGATGAGCAGCTGATCGTTACATTCTTTTTTGGGTGGAATAATCTTTGGAACTTGAGACCCACCCTTTCCCACATGAAAAGATCCATCAAATGGCACTAAATACGGGCTTACTGGGGGCTTGAACATCATGAACCTTTTTTAGGAAAAATAGGAAGAAAAAAATAGATAGTGCGATATTACCTTAGCATTCGAGAAGAAACCAGAGGTCATCAAAGAGACAGCGGGTCAAAATTTAATTATTTCGTCATCCTAAATTGGCAATGTCCGGTCATATGACGTATCTTATTGTAAAGATTTAAAAAGGTCGAAGGGGTCTAGATGGGAAACAACACCACCGTAGGCGTTATCTCAGATACACACGGGTTGGTGCGCCCCGAAGCTCTCGAAGTCTTACAAGGCTCCGATCTCATCATTCATGCGGGGGATATCGGTAAACCTGAAGTTCTCGATTCCCTTCGGACCATTGCTCCGGTTTATGCCGTAAAGGGGAACATTGATAAGGAGCCGTGGTCCGAAGAACTACCCCATACTGAAGTTGTAGAGATCGGCTCTCATTTTTTATATGTGTTACACGAACTTGAGCACCT
>CP070743.1:1751865-1754382 GCA_020348185.1 Nitrospirota bacterium | reverse complement strand
TGGGGCCCTGCGACGGACGGTCCCGAAGCCGGGGACCTTAATCAATGCATCCGGGAGAGGATTTTATGGACCGCGGGTCGAACCGTCCTTGACCGAACAATCACCACGCGGGAAGGGCTTCTTATCAGATTTGTGCGTCGGCTGGGAAGAAGCGGCCAAAGGCGCGGAAGATTTTGGGGTACGTGTTGTTCTTCCCCGAATCGGGATGGTGCTTGGGAATACCGGGGGGGCCTTGGCAAAGATGGTCCTGCCCTTTCGTTTGTTTTTGGGTGGGCCTATCTCACCGGGCACCCAACAGGTCTCCTGGATTCACCAAAAAGACTTGTCGGATTTGATTGTTTGGCTCCTTAGTAAACCAGAGATTTCGGGACCGGTAAACGCTGTTGCGCCTGAAACGGTCACCATGAAAGAATTCTGTAGAACACTTGGAAAGGCCCTGAATCGCCCGTCATGGTTTCCAGTTCCCGAGTTTGTGTTGAAAGTGGCGTTCGGTGAAATGGCCTCCGTCATGACCACGGGGCAGGACGTCAAGCCCTTAATTGCTGAACAACATGGATATAAATTTTCTTATCCTAAATTGGATTTAGCCCTTCAGTCGCTGTTTAAGAATAATTAGTTTCGCCCCTTGGCCCTTTGAGGAGGTACATATGCGAGTTTCATCATATACGCGGACCAGGAAGAAAGTATGGTTACACTTAGGGATTGGCGTTTTCCTGACATTTCTCCTCTTACCCCTCATTTCCCAGGCTTCAACGACTTCCATCGCCAAAGGTGATCCCCTCCCCAACGCTAGGGTCATCCAAGCGGATGGGAATCCAATCGAGCTTAATTCTTTCAAAGGGCGGGTAAAAATCTTGAGCATGGTGCCGCAACTCAACACACCCGTTTGTGATGAGCAGACCCATCGATTTAGCGAAAAAAACGAAGGTCTCGATCAGTTGCTGGAAATTTTCACCATCAGCACGAATTCCGCACAGGATCAGGCTCAATTTGCTGAAAAAGCCAATATTCACAACATCACGTTCCTGTCGGATTCACCTGATTTCGATTTCGGCAAAAAGACCGGTCTGCTTTTGCCCAACCACGGCATTCTTCATCGAGCCGTGTTCGTGGCGGACTCGGATAACGTCATTCGGTATATCGAAATCGTGCCCATGAGCCAGTTGCCGAATTTTGAACGCGCCTATGAGGCGGCCAGGAACGTACTCAACTCGACGCAACCATAATAGGTGAGCCATGATACAAGAAACATTGGCCTATCTTCATATGCTGGCGATTGCCGTGTTGGTCGGCAAAATCGTATTTCTTTCCTTTGTCACCGCTCCGGTGCTGGCGCGCACGCTGGATCCTGTATCCTTTGCGCGCGTCGTCCGTCTACTCTTCCCTCGGTACTATGCCCTGGGGATGATCAGTGCCGTGGTTGGGTGGGCCACCATTACCGCTCTGGCGATTCTGCGAGGATTTACTCCATTTGACCTGGTCTCTTCGGCTTTGTGGCTGGGGATCCTGATTATTGAGAATTATTGCCGGACACCGCTGATTCCGCAAATTAATGCGTTAAGTGATCGGCTGAAAGAAAATCAAACCCGCGGCCTCAACACGCCCCTGATCCAAAAACGTCGAGACACGCTTCACAAGTTAACGGTCCAACTGAATAGCGCAGTTCTCGTGATGGGGTTGTGTCTAATAGGCCTTATTTAAGCAACGCCCCTGCGGGGAGAAAGAAAAGAGGATTCCATGAAGACCCCAATTATTAAAAATATTCCCAAAATACCCAAACACCTGAAGGTACGGGATCGGCTGCGATCCATCGCTTTTTTAGTTTTTGTGATGTCTCTGGTGTGGGCCGTGCCCGTTTCCGCTGAGGAGATGACGCCATCCCCCTCCAGTCCACATCAGGTCTATCCTTCTGACAGCTCACTGCCGAGGGGCATCATTGGCGTAGCTATTCATCTCTCCGCGCACAGGGTGGGAGACCCTGCGCGGTTATACATTCGTGCCATCCATCCGGAAGGACCGGCCGCCAAGGTCGGCCTGGAACATGGCGATGAAATTCTTGCCGTTAACGGGAATTCATTGAATGGGAAGACCTACGAGCAGATTATCAGATTGATACGCGGCGATATTGGTGAGACCGTGAGGCTTCAGGTCAATGGCGCACGAGGAAACCGGGAAGTGACCGTACCCCGGATATCGGAAGAAACATTAACGGGGAAGAAGCGGACATAACGATTGAGACCGTATTCCTCATCGGCCGCAATCAATAATGATGAAGTTTCGAGAATTCACCTACTAATTTCGGGATTCAGCTATCGTGAAACATTCTCACACTTCCATTGTCTGGTTTCGAAATGATTTGCGCCTGGAAGATAACCCGGCTCTTCAGGCCGCATCTGCCTATGGAGGTCCGGTCGTACCGCTGTATATTTGGGAGACTGACGAGTCTGAAGCTTGGCCGATGGGTTCTGCAAGCCAATGGTGGTTGCATCAATCATTGGTCAGTCTGGACCAATCATT
>CP070743.1:1749438-1751765 GCA_020348185.1 Nitrospirota bacterium | reverse complement strand
AAAGCCCGGTTGTGGTGCCAGGAACCGAACTAAATTGTGAAGAATCCTCATTCACAAAGGGCAGATCGCCGTTTTGATCTGTTCGGATCACCTGGAACCCCATCAGGACCTCCTTGGCAGCTTTCACAGCCGGGACCTGGTCCAAAGTACCTGGTCCACCTTCGATAATGAGAAAACCACCCATCCCGCCGAAAAACTGAAAGCTTACCGAGCCGTGTTTATGAGGATGGTACCAAAACGTCCCGGAGGGATGGTCCGATGGGATATCAATCCGGACTTGGCTGACGGACCCGGGCTCCATCTTCCGAAATACATTGTCGGCAATGCCATTGGGGGAAACAGTCAAACCATGGGTGTGCAAATTGGTGGTATGGGGGTCGTGGGGAAAAGGCCCCTTTCTTTCCTGGATGGGATTCGGTGGAAGATTATTGGGCATGGTAATGACCATGGTGTCTCCCGGCTTTACACGGAGTGTCGGCCCTATTAGATTCCCTTCATACGTTGGACTCCGGATTCGTGTCTTTACGCCAGAACTGGGATCCCGAATAAAGTTCCTAGAGAGATCAACTGCCAACGTGGTGTAGAGAAAACCATTATGAGATCGACGAGTCCGTGGCTGCGGGAAGATTTTTAATTGGCCAAATTTTTTGAATTTTTTGAATTTTTCAAATTTCTTGAATAAATTGACTTTCTTTAATTTCTTAAGATCCTGGTCGAGATCATAAGGGGAGCGGGCCAATGCAGGGGAGAAATTTCCCTTCCCGTTGTCCAGTTGGGTCTCACTGGTGTTCTCGTTGGCATAGCACGGCGTTCCCATACCTGGCACCGGCAGGGCGAAAAGGATAGCGGTCCCTACCAACAAACGGAGTCGTTGGTTTTTCATGTTAGCTCCTCCATTGATACCTCCCAGTGCCTTTTTCGTCGATCATTGATAAAGAAATATCAACATCTTCCGTACCTAACGCAGACAATCAATAGAACTGGGGGATAAAAGAAGAAGAAATGTACCATAGACAGTGATGCCTGCATATCAGAAAATGCCTGATTGTTTGGAACGACTTGAGAAAAAGAGACCCAAAGCATCAGGCCCACCCCACCACCTTTACCACCTGTCTGACCGTCGGCCGAATGTGAACTCGCTCTTAATGAGGGCGTTGCAACGAAAGCCGAAGGACCTTCTTACTGATCCTTCTCCGAATCCCTTCCCCGCTGAACACGAGCACCTGGAGCTTTGCCTGATGAAAGGATTCTTAGGCCTCCTCATTCCCCCCTAAGACGAACTCACGAAACTCTCGGGGCCGGCCATACTCCTCCAACACCTCCCGCGGGGCCAGCCATGGGGGGGCAGCGCGGAGCTTCAAATAGCTCGCATGACTGCTCCCCGTACTCTGGCCAGTTTTGGGGTGCGCGTCAGCTGTTTATTTTGGGTTCGCGCGTGGTGCCTTGGGAGGCCAGCAATTGCGAAGCCGCAAGGAGCCCCGCTTTAACAATCAGTTCAGAAGGGATGGTCTCATACACCTCTTCCTCCAACCCGACCGTCCGACAGTCGTGGAGGCCACACACATCACCGCACTGGCTTTGCCCGGTTTTCCCCTCAAGCCACTCCTCCAGCAACCTCCCATTGAGCCAAATCATGTTCGATTGCAGAGTATCTTTTTGAAACTCCGCGACAGAAAGTTCAGTTTTTTTCAGAATGACATCAATCCCCAGTGGGCTAAGAGCTGGTTTAAGGGCAACCAGCGCTTTATTAACCTCAACCTCCGTACCCTGGCATCGGCCACATGTTTGACCATCAGACAACAGCCTCTGCCACTTGACGACCAGCGTCTTCCTGCTCTCCATGACAACTCCTTTATGCCTTAATCGCCTACCCAATGAGAGTATAGGGCAATGGACCGACACCCTCCAAACACTACCAATGAGTCATCATCTACTATTTAATGAATGGGGTCAAAAAATTGTTGTTTGGATATGACTTTGTCTCATTTATCTGACAATTTTAAGACTCCCGCCCCTTTTGCCCTGCTTGCTCTAAACTTTCCACAAAAAGACTTGCCGCTTATTTCAAAAAAAGGAAATTGTCAAAAGCTTCGCCGGTTCCCCCACACATTCCTTTTTGGTTCTCTTACCTTCCTTATTTCTTTTTTGTATAATAGATAAGCTCATCCTCCTAGGATTTTCTTTCAAAGAACACATCATCCAGATAACAATATAACAATCAGAAAGAACAGTTAAGCCCATTTTGACTGTGACATATCAAGCCAATAGAAAATCCCAATTTCCTTTAACTCAACACAAGATAACCAAGTCACTCACTAAACGACTTC
>CP070743.1:1741175-1749338 GCA_020348185.1 Nitrospirota bacterium | reverse complement strand
TCAAGGCTTTTTCAGGTCAATCGGTCAACTCCGGCAGCATAATCGTTCGACAACGAGGGACCAAATTTCATCCCGGAATGAACGTTGGTCTTGGCAAGGATTATACCCTGTTTGCCAAAGTGACAGGCATCGTGAAGTTTGAAGGCCCCACCAAACGTCGTAGAGTCAGTGTGCACCCAAATTCCTGAAAAACCTTTCTCTCCCCTTCCACCTCCTTTGAACTAGCCAACTCCTTCCGGTTCCAGTAAGGTAAAGGAATAGTTTCGGGTTTCGAGTCCGGAGGTTCTGTCCTGTTAACTTGAGACGTGAGACTCAATGGTATGGACTTAATATATATTACCTAACAATAAATTCTTAAAATATATCGGGATCGTTAGTAAACGAGAGAATTCATGTTTGTTGATCAAGCTCGCATTTTTGTCAAAGCTGGCTCCGGCGGGAACGGAGTATGTAGATTTCGACGGGAAAAATACGTTCCCCGAGGCGGTCCCGATGGCGGCGATGGCGGGGACGGTGGTGATGTCGTCTTCACGGCTTCAACCAGAGTGTCTACCCTTCTGGATTTCCGCTATAAACGACATTATGAAGCGGAATCCGGACACCATGGGGATGGACAGAATAAACATGGCCGAACAGGAGAAGATGTTGTCATTCCGGTCCCCATAGGAACTCTGATAAAGGACGAATTTACTCAGACCCTTATCGGCGATTTGACATCTGATGGACAAAGGATTGTGGTTGCAGCTGGGGGCCGAGGAGGTCGAGGAAATTCCCACTTTGCCACACCGACCAACCGGACACCGCAGCAGTTTGAAACAGGCAAGCCCGGAGAGGAACGCTGGCTCATCCTGGAACTCAAGCTCCTAGCTGATGTCGGATTAGTAGGATTTCCCAATGCAGGAAAGTCTACCCTGATTTCATCGATTTCTTCTGCACGTCCGGAAATCGCCAGTTACCCGTTTACCACCCTTCGGCCTAATCTGGGAGTCGTCAAGTCGGAAGATGATGACAGTTTTGTGGTCGCTGACATTCCAGGACTTATCGAGGGAGCTAACGAGGGGAAAGGGCTTGGGTTTCAATTTCTTCGACACATTCACCGTACGGCGTTTCTGCTGTTTCTGATCGACATCTCGGAATGGATCCAGGAAGATCCCGTGTCCAGTTTCTTGATTTTGAGGAAGGAACTGGAAACGTATGATTCATCCCTGCTTCAACGACCCTTTGCTGTGGTGGCGACGAAAGTTGATAGTCAAGGCCAGGGAGAGAATCTTATGAAACTTCAAGAGTATTGCGAGCAGCATCGCTGGCCGTGTTTTCCCATATCGGCGGTCACAAGAGAAGGACTTTCAGATCTCCTATCTTTTCTAGGGCAGCAGGTGATTAAGGCCAAACAGACATGCAAGACCAATTGCTGACTCGCACCAAACGTCTGGTCGTGAAAATCGGGAGTAGCCTGGTCACCTCTCGGGGAGAAGGACTTCGACTCGACCACATCAGTTCCTTAACCAAAGATTTGACGGCCGTCCAAGCCGAGAATCGAGAGGTGGTGGTGGTTACTTCAGGAGCTATTGTTTCCGGAATTGATCAATTGGAGTTGAAAACCTATCCTCACGCGCTTCCCTTAAAACAAGCCGCGGCGGCCGTAGGGCAAAGCCGACTGATGCGGGCTTACGAAAAATCTTTTGAGGAACTCGGATTCAAGGTCGCCCAGATCCTCCTGACCCATCAAGATCTGGCCGACCGAAAAAGATTTTTGAATGCACGCCATACCCTCACCTCTCTTATCCGCTTCGGGGTGATTCCTATTATCAACGAGAATGACACGGTCTCCGTCGATGAGATTCAATTCGGGGATAATGATACCCTTGCGGCCCAGGTTGCCCATGTGGTCGATGCTGATCTCCTGGTCATCCTCTCGGATGTTGCCGGCCTCTACACGGCTGATCCTCGACAAGACCCTTCCGCCACACTCATTCCGGTCGTGAAAGAAATCACCAAAGACATTGAGCAACGGGCGGGAACATCAAGGACCGAAGAAAGCACCGGCGGCATGATCACAAAAGTTCAAGCCGCGAAACAGGCTGCTCAATTCGGCGTGTCAACCTTAATTATCAATGGGGAAACCCCAGGCCTGCTCCCTTGTGTGTTGAACGGTGAACCTTCCGGCACCTATTTCATGCCCAACTATCGACGTCTGCAAAGCCGGAAGCAGTGGATTGCGTTTACCTTGCGGCCTAAAGGCCACCTTATCCTGGACGACGGAGCCGTTCAGGCCCTGCAACATCGGGGAAAAAGTCTTCTCCCCTCAGGAATCCTCGAGGTGAAAGGCGAGTTCCAACCTGGCGATTCCGTCATCTGCGCTGATCAACACGGGGAAGAATTCGGAAAAGGCCTCGTCAATTATTCTTCGCACACGCTTCGATACATTAAAGGACAAAAAACCAGCGAAGTCCTAAAAATGACTGGCCAACAGGAATATGAAGAAGTGATTCACAGGGATAATTTGGTTATTCTGTCGTAGGAACAGCCATTGAGAAGCCATTTACCTAATGACATCGGGCACCAAGTGGAAGTGGAAGTTTCGGGTTTTGGGTTTCGGGTTTCGGGTTTCAAGAACACAGACTCTTTTCCTCTTTACTCGAAACTCGAAACCTGAAACTCGAAACGGCGGAACGCCCCAATGCATATCGGAATTTTCGGAGGAACGTTTAACCCCATCCATTCCTGTCATTTGCTGATTGCCGAGCAGGTTCAAGCTGAATTGAAATTGGATCAGGTCTTATTTATTCCTACTGGAGATCCCCCCCATAAAGCGTCCACTTCCTTAGCCCCAGCCTCTCATCGTCTGGCGATGGTCCAAATTGCCCTTGAAGGCTACCCGACATTCACAACATCTGATGTGGAAGTTCGATCATCACGCATTTCCTACTCGTTCGATACAATCACGATACTGAAACAACAATACTCTGCAGATACCGAATGGTCCTTTATCGTCGGTCTTGATGCCTTTTTGGATTTTCCTAGCTGGAAAGAGGCCTCACGGCTGCTCGCGCTCTGTCACTTCATCGTCTGCTCGAGACCAGGCACCCACTTTCGTTCCCTCGCATTAACCACAGGCCTTCCAACCATTTCCCATGCCAAACTTGAAGGGTTGGATACCGGCCAATCCCATCGATTGGATGTAGAATTGCCAACAGGGAAGCATCTGACCTTGCTCTCACTTCCTCCATGCGAGGCGTCGGCTTCCACCATTCGAAATGAGATTTCAGCAGGCCATTCCGTCTCTCGGTGGTTGCCGGCTCCTGTAGAATCCTATATAATGAAACACCGCTTATATCAATGCCCTCTTCAGTGAAATCAATCCTTCAAGATTCCAAACAGAAAGCCCTTTCTGCTGCCCAAGCAGCTTTGGAGAAAAAAGCCTCGGATGTGGTTATTTTGGAAGTGGCCGAATTGACATCCGTCGCGGATTACTTTGTGATTGCCTCTGGCGAGTCCGAACGTCAGGTAAAAGCCATTGCCCAGAACATTGAAAAACTCATCTCTTCTCAGTTTAACCGGAATCCTCAAATCGAAGGGGCCGGCACCTCAACGTGGATTTTGTTAGACTATGGAGACATCATTGTTCATGTCTTCAAAACGGACATCCGTGAATACTATGGCCTTGAAAAAATGTGGTCCGATGCCCCGCAGATCCCGATACCGGAACAGGAGTCGGCGGCAAGTCTCCAGCCTCAATACGCCAAGGGAGCACAGACTCGTGGAGCACGCTACGGCTCATGATTCGGATAACCTGACTCTCTGACGCGACATAAAATAAGGAAACGCCATGATGAACTTTACCGACCTAGCCAATCGCATCCTTGAGGGCCATTGTCCGACCAGAAAGGAGAGCCTTGAAGTCCTGCAGACTTCAAACGAACACCTCCTCGACCTCTTAGCGGCCGCTTATCGTATTCGGCGTCACTACTTTGGAAATACAGTTCGGCTTCAAATGCTGTTGAATGCCAAGAGCGGGGCCTGTCAGGAAGATTGTCACTACTGTTCGCAGTCTTCCATCTCGACCGCTCCGATCGATCGTTATGCCATGATCAGCCCAAACGAAATGATAGAGGGAGCTCGACGTGCAGCCCGCGCCAAAGCCCAACGGTATTGTATCGTCATAAGCGGTCGATCGCCTCTGGAACGGGAAGTACAGGAAATATCAACTGCGGTTCAACAGATTAAGGAGGAGATGCCGATTCAAGTCTGCTGTTCTTTGGGACTCTTGACTCAAGAGCAGGCCGAACAGCTGAAAGCGGCAGGAGTCGACCGCATTAATCATAACCTCAACACGAGCGAAGCCTATCACGGATCCATTTGCACGACCCACACCTTTCAAGACCGCTTAATGACACTCAAACATGCGAGAGCAGCCGGCCTTGAACTCTGTTCGGGAGGAATTGTCGGGATGGGTGAAAACGATGAGGATCTCGTTGACTTGGCCTTTGCGTTACGAGACCTCAATCCGGACTCTATTCCGTTGAACATGCTCCATCCCGTGGCCGGTACGCCATTCGAGGAGAAGCACGAACTGACACCGCACCGGTGCCTAAAAATCCTCTGCCTTTTCCGGTTCCTTCACCCCCGACGAGAAATTCGGGCCGCAGGGGGACGTGAATGGAATCTTCGTTCCTTGCAACCAATGGCCCTCTACGTCGCGGACTCTCTCTTTGTCGACGGGTATTTAACCACGCCGGGCCAAGCAGCTCCAGAAGTGTGGAAGATGATCGAAGACCTCGGGTTTACCGTTGAGGTGGACTATCAAGCTCCAGCCACGATCGTTGCAGAACCATCCTGTTCCCCCCAAATTACCTAAAACTCTCATACCCCCTCACCCTAACCCTCTCCCCCCTGGGGCGAGGGAACCGGAGGTCCTCAACTCGGAACCCGCAACTCGAAACTCTTTTCCCTTACTCGTACCTCAATCCATTCACGATCGATTGCTGGCTTGCCCATCGAGCCGGCAAATAGCTGGCAAGAATGCCGGCCACTCCTGCCACACACACTGCCTCAAGAACGGTCATTGGAGGAATCATCAACTGAATCGTCCAACCAAAGGATTGTCGATTAATGACTTTGACCAGGAGAACGGAAAGGGCGGATCCTCCTGCTAAGCCAAGAAGCGCTCCCAAGAACGCGAGAAATCCAGATTCCCAAAATACCATTCGTTGAATTTGCCTCACGCTGGCTCCAATAGCCCGTAACGTGGCAATTTCTCGTTGGCGTTCAAGTATCGCGGTCACGAGGGTATTCACAATTCCAAGCAAGGCAACACTTAAGGCAATAAATTCCAAGACGTAGGTAACCCGAAAGGTCCGATCAAAAATATCCAATATGTCTGTTCTGAGTTCAGCCTGACTGATAGTCACGACCGGCTTTCTTTTGAGGAGAACTTCTTCAATTCGGCGTCGCACTTCTCCCGAGTCCTCCTGTGGTTCTATGTACACCGCCAAAACGCTTGCCTGACGGTCATTCCAAAATTGATGATAGACCGTCTCATCCATCACCACCTTTCCTCCATCTGTTGCGTAATCGTAAAATTTTCCTAAAACGGGAAAACTGATCGTCCCTTCCCGCATCGCCAGTTCAAGGTGGTCGCCAACCGTTAATCCAAGTCTTCCTGCCAGAACCTCTGAGACAATGACGCCTTTTTCAGCCACAGCCCGCCTCAGAATCTCACTCGAATCTCCTTCCTCAAATAGATATCGGCTGTGTGTCGCATGGAGATTGAGGTTTCGTGTGGCCAGGACAATCGTCCCTTCTTCATGAGCAACCTGAACCTGACGATAAGGATCCACTGCCATCACTCCTGGAACAGCTTGGACCAATGGGACGAACTCTAACGGTAGAGCCCCCGTTATCTCATCAGAATCCGACCCATCCATCCATGAGTTGGGAGCGACAATCAGATCAGCAATGATGGTTTGATCAATCCACACTTCAACCGTATGACGAAAACTCCCGATCATGCTCCCGACTCCCACCATAATGGCCAGTCCGATTGTCAGGGCCGAAAGCGTCACACTATTCCGCCCAGGGGCCCGCGCAATCTGTTCGACCGCAAGAGTTCCCATGATGGGTAAGCGAGAGCCCAAAGCCCACATTTTGACTCTGGTTAAACCTCGAATAGCAATGGGACCGAGAAGGGTACATCCCAACAGAAGAAATAAAGCCGAACCATAACCAAAGACCGGAATGCCTTGAACAGGGCCTGGGACGCTCATGAGCCCAGCAAGAAGAAACAGAACGCCAGCTCCCCATGCCCAAAATCCCTCCTTGGTTCTTGTCTCCGTCTCGTAATCTCCAGGTGCAAGGGCGCGGACAGGTTGGGTCCCACTGGCATTCAAACAAGGTCTGAGGGCCCCCACAAGCGCCACCCCCAGACCTAATACACTGCCTTCAAAGATCATGGCTAATGGCAGGGACATGGAGCCAATGGTGACGGAGGCGTAAAGATCCGTCACACTTTGACTGACCAACGAGACCATCAAGCGCGCCATCATGAATCCAAGCCCACATCCGACAACACTTCCAATCAATCCCACAACTGCCGCTTCGGTCATGAAGAGAAGGCTCACTTGCGTCCGAGACATCCCAACGGTCCGCAAGATCCCGATTTCGCGACGATGTTGAACGACAGAAAAAGAGATGGTGTTGTAGACAAGAAATAATCCAACCAACAAACCCACCGTACTGAGCACCGTGAGATTAAACTGAAAGACTTTCAGCATTGACTCCACTTGCTGGTTCCGCTGAATGGGTCGACCGACGTTGATATTCGCTGGCAGAAGAGCGTGCAATTCCTGCATGACCTCCTGAACAGAGTAGTCTGGACCCAGTATCAGATTGATTTGATCGAGTCGACCCTCAAGACCAAAGAGAGACTGAGCGGCGGCAATATCCATGACCACAAGATGGTCAAATTGCCGATTGCGCGATTGGGATGGAGTCAGAATCCCTCGCACCACAAGGTGAAAACGTCGATGATCGACTTCAACTTCAAGAGAATCACCCACTGTAATCTTCCAATCAGCCGCGAAGGTATTGCCGATAAACACAGAGTTTTCCGCAATCAGGTCATTCAAGTTGATTCGGGTTCTTTCCTGCCCAGACACCACCATGGGTTCGTTTGACCAATACTCAAGAAGATCCAGGCCCAAAATCATAATGGGCTTTTTCTGAGAGTTTTCGTCATAACCCGTTCCCGGGATCCGAAGAACAGGATTCGCAGCGGTCACGGCAGGATTTGTTCGGATTGTGGGCAGAATTTGTTCATCTAGTCTTCCGTTTTCTCCTGTCACCTGAATGGAAGCCTTTCCAACTACGGTATCCACCGACTCCTCAAAAGCCCGATAGACTTCCACATTGGCCAATCGAATGGCCAGCCAGGCAGACACGCCGATCGCTACTCCCACAATCGCCAAGACCGAACGAATAGGGCGTTGACGAATGTGTTCTGTGACAAGGAGGAAAATGGCCTTTAACATAGCTTTATGGCAGTTGTATCAGGATATCAGCTTATGGTAAATTAACTAAACAAAGATGCGTGAGTAAAAGAGGGCAGGTATGGCCAAATCCAAATTCACCGGACGGGAATCTAAAGCGAGCTCTTCGGTAAGAAATTATGAGGCTCAGTCCCTCACAGCCCGTCAAAAAGAAATTCTTCGGCTTGTGGCACAGGGTTACACCAACAGAGAAATTGGTGAACGGCTTGATATTAGTGTCAGAACGGTAGAAGTTCACCGTTTCAATTTGATGCGACGTCTTCGGGTCAGAAATGTCGCCCAGCTCCTTCGCCAGGCTTTGGCTCTTCGACTCATTCCCAAAGGGTTGGTCGCCAAGTAGGTTTCCCCCTGCAGCAGGGGGAAAATCTCAAATCTCACCTTTCAAATCTCAAATTTTTAAGAAACACCTTTCCTCTTGCGCGAGTAGTAGGGCCTAGAGTTCCTTTAGCTTTCCGCGGCAGGCCATCAGGGAGGAATAGCCTTTTCGTTGAAGCCATTGTTTCAATTCACCTTCTAGCCTTTCAAATACGGAAACATTCTCTTCCACCAGGGCCGTCCCGATCTGAACAGCAGAGGCTCCGCAAAGGACATGTTCAAACACATCACGACCCGTTTC
>CP070743.1:1738872-1741075 GCA_020348185.1 Nitrospirota bacterium | reverse complement strand
TCCTTACGAAGTTCTTCATCAGCCCGGCGCCCTTCCTTGGGTTGTTTAAGGGCACCGGCCAATAACCCTCCGGCAAGGGGACTATAGGGTATTAATCCAATACCGTACGCTTCGCAGGCGGGGATGACTTCGAGTTCGATGGTTCGCTCATTGAGATTATAAACACTCTGTTCGGACACTAACCCTAAAAAATTCCGACTTTTTGCACTCTCCTGTGCCTGAGACAGATGCCATCCGGCAAAGTTGCTACTTCCCACGTACAACACCTTCCCTTCACGACACAATTGTTCCATAGCCTGCCAAATTTCCTCCCAAGGGGATTGGCGATCAATATGGTGCATCTGGTAGAGATCGATATGATCTGTCTGTAATCGGCGAAGACTGTCCTCGCAGGCACGCTTAATATGCAGGGCCGATAATCGGGAATGATTGGGCCAGTCTCCCATACGACCGAACACTTTTGAGGCCAACACAACCTTCTCGCGCCGCCCGCCTCCTTGAGCGAACCAACGCCCGATGATTTGTTCCGTCACCCCCTCCCCCATCTTTCGTCCATACACATTTGCGGTATCAAAAAAATTAATCCCCAGTTCCAGTGCCTGATCCATAATGGCGAAACTATCGGTTTCGCTTGTTTCCGGCCCGAAATTCATCGTCCCTAAACACAAATGGCTGACTTTGAGCCCAGATCGACCAAGATGCACATATTTCATACAAGAACTCCTCTTCGATTTATTGAAAACGGTAAACCCCTGTAGTTGCGCAACTCATATAACCCAGTTTTCCCCTTGATCGGGAGAAAAGATTTGGGTTATGTCATTATCACATAGGATCCCCCAAAGACGTAAGTCTTTTGAACACCTCACCACATACCTTGAGGAGAAACACCATGCTACCGACAAAAGGCTATGCCGCCATGGATGCAGGAGCGAAACTTCAACCCTTTTCCTTTGAAAGGCGGTCGGTAGGGCCGAAAGATGTTCTTCTTCAAATTCAATATTGCGGTATATGCCATTCAGACATCCATCAAGCACGGGACGAATGGGGGGGAGCAATCTTTCCGATGGTTCCCGGCCATGAGATTGTGGGGACGGCTCTTCAAGTGGGATCGGACGTTACCTCCGTTCGAGAAGGCGATCCGGTCGGTGTGGGGTGCTTTGTCGATTCCTGTCGCACCTGCGATGCGTGCAAACAGGACTTGGAACAATACTGCGAAGAAGGCATGATCCTCAGCTACAATGGCCGTGATAAAAACGGGGAACCGACATATGGGGGGTACTCCCAGCAAATGGTGGTGGATGAACGATATCTGCTGCGAATCCCGAAAAATCTCCCGCCCGAAGGAGCTGCGCCTCTTCTTTGCGCGGGCATTACGGTCTATTCCCCGTTTCGACATTGGAAGGTTGGTAAAGGGCATAAACTGGCGGTGGTCGGCCTCGGGGGCTTAGGACATATGGGAGTGAAAATCGGACGGGCATTAGGGACGGATGTGACCGTCTTGAGTCACTCTGAACACAAGAAAAGTGATGCCCAACGGTTGGGAGCGAGTGATTTTGTCCTGTCCACTGAAGAAGGAATCTTTTCCAAGCTCGCAAACCGTTTTGATTTTATTCTGGACACCGTCTCCGCCCCTCACACGGCCGATGACCACTTGGGAATGCTTAAAACAGACGGCACGCTCATCCTGGTCGGCGCTCCCAACGTCCCGACCACTGTTGGAGCGTTTTCTCTTATCGCGAAGAGACGTCGAATGGTCGGCTCATTAATTGGCGGATTAAAGGAAACACAGGAGATGCTAGATTTCTGTTCAAAGCACGGAATCACGTCCGACGTGGAAGTTATCCCCATTCATCAGGTTAATGAAGCGTATGAACGAGTGATTAATGGGGACGTACGTTTTCGGTTCGTCATCGACCTTGAATCTTTATCCTAAGAATCGGAAGGTTGGATTAGGAAGGGGGTAGCAGTGGCCCGGCCCATTGGCCTTGCACCCGCTGGACATCAACCAGGTTATGGGGAGGCCCGAGATCAGCCATCAGCTTGGTATCGATCCGGCCATTATCCACATAGATGAGCCGGGGATCGGCCACGCCTGGTGGTTTCAGCCAATACCAACCCGGACATGACGGTTTTGCATCGGACCAGGTTGGAACAATATGACGAAGCTCGCGCTCCAGGAGAGAATGCACTTTTTCGACGTCAT
>CP070743.1:1736801-1738772 GCA_020348185.1 Nitrospirota bacterium | reverse complement strand
CGAGTAACCCTATTTGAACGATCACGGCCGCAAACGTTGCCGTCGCCCGTACTGGCCCATGGTTTTCTTCCCCTTCAAGTTTGTCATGAATCTCAAGGGTGCTTTTCACCAGAAGAAAAAGTCCCCCGACAATCAAAATCACATCTCTGCCTGATATTTCATGGCTGAAAACCTCGAAAAACGGGGTCGTCAGGCTCATGAGCCACGACAAAGAAAATAACAATAGGAGCCGGGTCACCATGGCCACCGTGAGTCCGACCATCCGGGCCGTCGATTGTTGAGATTGAGGCAACTTTGACGCAAGGATGGAAATAAAAATAATATTGTCAATGCCCAAGACAATTTCGAGCGCCGTGAGAGTCCCAAGAGCCACCCAAGCTTGTGGATCAGTCAACCATTCCATACAATCAACTCCTTTCAATGGTCCTTTACAAATATCGTTTCATGGCGTACCGTCACTCTGCCACACATGTTCTTATCGGGCTGTCATTGCCATTTAATCGCTGATGAATCAGACAACTTACGATTACGACATTCTTTGTATCGGCAGTGGCCCTGCGGGTCAACGCGCTGCTGTCCAAGCCGCCAAGCTCGGTAAACGGGCCGCGGTGGTGGAAAAGCGACGCATTGTCGGAGGAATTTGCGTTGATACCGGGACCATTCCGAGCAAAACGTTTCGTCAGGCGGTCGTTTCCCTGCCCGATTATACGAAAGGCTTTCAACCCTCCTCGAGTTTCGATCAAGACATCCAGGTCTCCGCTGCACAGGTACTCGGTCGTATCGAGCATGTCTTAAATACGGAAGCCAAAGTCGTCGAACAGCAACTGCGTCGAAATGAGGTCAGGCTGTTTCGCGGCGAAGCCCGATTTCACGATCCTCATACGGTGATCGTGACTTCCGAATCCGGCATGCGCCGGGTGACGGCCGAAAATATTCTTATTGCGGTCGGATCCGTCCCGACTCCTCCTCCGGGGGCGAAAGAAGACGGACAGACCCTCACGACGAGTGACGGCCTGTTGCAATTGAAACGCCTTCCGAGATCCCTGGTGGTTATTGGTGGAGGAATCATCGGCATTGAGTATGCATCAATCTTTTCGGCCTTGGGGGTTGAGGTTACGCTGGTCGATAAACGGGATCGGCCTCTGGAATTTCTCGATCATGAAATCGTTGATGATTTGATTCACCAAATGCGCAAACGTGATGTGACATTCCGCCTCGGTGAGGCAGTGGAACACATTGAGATTTCAGAGAACCCCGCTCGTCGGGCCGTCATTCATTTAGAGTCAGGGAAGCGATTGGTTTCCGATCTGGCACTCTTCTCTATTGGGCGCATCGGAGCCACGAAAGAACTCAATCTCGAAACCCTGGGCATAGAATCCGATGCCCGTGGGCGACTCTCTGTGGATGCCCAATACCGGACGAAGATTCCTCACATTTTTGCCGCCGGCGATGTGATCGGCTACCCGAGCCTCGCCGCTACTTCAGCCGACCAAGGCCGCCTGGTGGCCTGCCATGCGTTTGGCGTCCCAGCCGAGCCGATGGCGGAACATTTTCCCATTGGGATTTATGCCATCCCCGAAATTTCGATGGTGGGTAGGCCGGAGCATATCTTGACCGCCGAAAAAATCCCTTACGAAGTGGGGCTGGCTCGATACCGCGAAATCGCCCGTGGGCAAATTTTGGGAGATGACACCGGCTTTTTCAAAATGTTGTTTCATCGAGAGGACCGACGTCTGCTTGGAGTGCACGTGATTGGGACGAATGCTACCGAGCTGGTCCATATTGGGCAGGCCGTGCTGGGCCTGGGTGGCGGATTGGATTACTTCCTCAACACCGTGTTTAATTATCCTACCCTTGCAGAATGCTATAAAGTTGCTGCTTTAGATGCGGCCAATAAACTCGCCTTGTAACAGGATGTTGAAAAAGGCCGCCAGCGGCGTTCTCGGTCCTTTGTCGTGCTCACGTACTCCC
>CP070743.1:1727606-1736701 GCA_020348185.1 Nitrospirota bacterium | reverse complement strand
CAGCCCCCATGGTGGCCAAATCATTGGCATTGACTGTAAGGGCATAGGAACCACTCTCCTCTGCAGTAAAGGTAATAGGATCAGTCTTGGCAATGAGATACTGAGGGCCCATGTCAATGGCGGCGGCATCCAGGCCAATGGCTGGACCCACGACAACCCGTCGATCTTGTAAGGCCGCACCGGTATTCTTGGCATACTGTTCCAGGAGGCAACGAAGTAATGTTACCGGAAGCTTTCCGGCAGGTAATGTCTTGCTTGCCTGCATTGGGTATTGCCCCAAACTATCGTGTTTTCAATTCATACACATCAAATGTGAGGGAACAGGCGGGGCGGCAGCTAATTGAGTGAGTCCGTCAGACCCCACTCCTTGACAGCTCGTTCGTTCAGAATTCGAAGAAATCTGGGTCGTAGAACCAAATCGAACACATCGCCCTTATCAGGACACAGCTCCAAAACCCGATCACGCACATACTCGATCACCTGTAAAGTATCCTTGCGCGATAACGGCGCCTGGGTTAGCAACTGTACCGTCACATCCACCAGCACACGAAGCCGAGTCATGCGGATCTGCTCATCTCGAATTTCTTCAGGGCTTGCCATTGATTCTAATGACCTTTTGACGTGAGACCTCCCTCTGCCTAACTCCCCATTTTCCTTTTGATCATGGCCACTCTACGTGAGACGGCCGAGAACCTCTTGGAGTATTCTCTTTCGTTCCTTGAGATCTTGCCTGAAATCAAAATTATCTGTATCCGCAATTTCATGTCCAAGCTCTGAAACCGCATGGGTCAGAACGCCCACCAGAATTTCCTGTTCTTTGGCTTCTAACAGTAATTGCATCGTACCCCCCCCCTTCAATGGGTTCTTGAACTGCGCCTTGTTTTCAAATGAAGTTGTCTCCTACCCCCGTTACTCTATCCTTATTCTATTTTTCTTGCGTACCAAGCTGTTGAAGCAATTCTGCCATCATGGTATCGACTAATCCCTCACGATTTTCTACAGTGACTGAGAACAGACGACAATCAGGGCGTTGCTTTACTTGTTGAATGAATCCCTCGCCTCTTAAGGCAATCGTGGCAATGATCAATTTTGAAGAATTGAGAAGAGTTTCCAATACTGTCGTGAACTGAGTCGAAAGGCATTCCATTTTTCCGATCTCATCAAGGATCACAAGTTGAGAGGGTGAATGAACAAGATCCAGCTCATTCAGAAACCTTTCGAATCCGGCAAGGTCTACTCCATAGCGCCCAACGCGGTACGGTCCTGGCTGGTCTACATGAGACAAAATGCCAGACTGGCCATCTAAGGAAACAAGCCGAAAGCCTTCGCGGTAACCGTTTACCCGTATTTCCCCCGTGTAAAACCCTACTGGATCATAATTCGTCAGACGTAGGGCCATTTCACGAATTAATGTGGTCTTCCCTACTCCTGGCTTTCCCGTGATCAAGAGGTGTTTCACGGACTTACCATCGAATGCTTTTCAGGGCCTGCCTCAAAGCTTCAACACTTTCCTAACTCGGGCTCGCTCATGCAGGTTGTCAGCCAGTCAGTGAGTTGTTTGAGCAGCTCGGTCACCGCACGGTTTGCGGCCAAGACTCCTCCATAGGGATCTTCGTCAGGGGCCTCTTCCAAAACCGAGAATTCACGGGTACCAATCGGGCGGTGTCCTCGGAGTTCGATCAATTGCATCCGTAATTTTAAGCGTACACGACTAGGCTGTTGGATAAATTCTTGCAAAAGTTCCAGGTTTTCAGTGTCCAACTGAAAATCACCACGGACGGTGCTCGGCATCCGGACTACCGTTTCCCATATCTTTGTCCTTTCCAAGGCTTGAACCAATAAGGGGTGCAACATTTGCGCAGGAGTGTTAGCCCATTGATTTTGAGTGAAATAATTCACTTCATGCTCGCGAACCGAATAGGCCATCCGGGGGGTACTAAATCCTGCATTTGCCCTTGGCACATTAACTAGCAAGACTCCTTTTCCCGCCCGTTCTGTGACAGTTGGTAAAGTCTCAGAGGGCATTTCCCCATCTAAAATGAACGTGTGCATCGTTGGCGGAGGGGCACTCCCCATTAACCCGCAACCGGTCAACGCCAGAGCCAACAAGGGTGCCAAAAGGTGGCTGAAGCCAAACACTCTGGTGTTCAGAAAATGTTTCATTCGCCAGGACCAATCGGTTGGCCAGATCGGCCGAAGACCAAAGAACTCGGCTCCTGCTCAAGTTGCTGGGCCAAGCGTTGCAACGTGGCCGTCAATTCGCGGAGCTCAGCAATCAAGAAACCCGTTTCCGTCAACGTTTGACGTGAGAATCGTTCAATGTTGGGTTTCGTCTCGCCTATGACGGTGGTCAAGGCTTTGCTCGTGCGTGTGACTTCTTGCGACATACCCTCTACCGCTTCAGCACTGCGATTCATGCGTTCAATCAGATCAGGGATCTGCTTATTCATTTTTCTGGTCACTCGGGCAAGATTTTCCAGCGTTTGCACCGCATGACTCATCCCTCTATCAAATTGTTTACCTTGACCAGCTAGGGTATTGGTCACCGCCGCCATATCCGTGAGTAGTTGCCCGATCGTGGCACGATTCTTCTCCTCCAACAGGGAATCAATGTTTTCGGCAACACTGTTCATGTTGGTCAGAAGACGGGTGGCGGCCCGATCAAAGCGCACCAGAAGGGACGGACCAGTCTGAATAACGGGATACTCCTCGCCTGACTTCGCTTCTAGGTGAGGTGAGTCGCGCGTCCCTCCCCGTAGATCGACAATGGCGATACCGGTGAGTCCTTGGACATCAAGAATCGCCACGGTGTCCTCCTTCATGGGAGTTCCGCGAAGAATTTCAAGTGTGAGCCTCACTTGTTCAGGATCGTCGGGGCTTAACGTGATTTCATTCACTCGGCCCACGTCGACTCCCCGGTACTTCACCGCCGAATCGACACTCAACCCGCTGACGGATTCTTCCATATAGGCATAGTACAGGTCATACGTTCCCCGCTCTAATCCCTTGCCCAGCCAAAGCACAACACCAATCAAGGCCACACTAAGCAGAACAACGAACAAACCGATAACGACAAAATTTACTTTGGGTTCCATGCTTGTTCCCTCGCCGCGCGACCTCGTGGCCCATGGAAATATTCCCGAAGCAACGGATCCTCTGAACGAGATAGTTCTTCCATTGTGCCAGTGCCCAGCACCCGCCCTTGTCCGAGTAAGACAACCCGATCGGCCACTCGCCACAATGAATCGAGATCATGAGTCACAATCACCATGGTGAGGCCGAGCCATTCTTTCAACTTTTGCACCAATTCATCAAATCCTCCCGCGCTGATCGGGTCTAATCCCGAAGTGGGCTCATCAAGAAACAATATCTCGGGATCCAACGCAATCGCCCGCGCCAAGGCCGCACGCTTGCGCATCCCCCCACTGAGTTCATCTGGATATTTGTTGGCGCTTTCCATGGGAAACCCGGTGAGCGCAATCTTTACGCCTGCGATCTCTCGAATGAGGTCCCTGCTGAGAGACGTGTGCTCACGCAGAGGTGCCGCGACATTCTCCGCCACTGTCAGTGAACTGAATAATGCGCCATGTTGGAACATCACTCCGCAACGACGATGCAATAATCGGGCCTCACCTTCACTCATTTCCTTAATATTCCTCCCAAACACTTTAATGGTTCCGGAGTTCGGTTGTTGTAATAAAATAATTTCCCTCAACAGGGTGGACTTGCCACATCCGTTGCCCCCTGCAATGGAAAACACCTCTCCCCGATACACGTCTAGGCTGACATCGTCATGGACAATAGCAGAGCCAAAGCGGGTACAAACGTGCCTGACTTCAATTAATGGTTCCGTTGACGGTCCGGCGGTCAACACCATATTAGATCCCCCACCAATTTAAAAATATGGAGAATAAGCTATCAAACACAATGACCAGAAAAATACTTTGCACCACACTGATGGTCGTGTGCCGACCAACACTGTCAACACCGCCATGGATCTGGAACCCCTGATAACATCCAACGAGGGCAATAATAATCGCGAAAACAGGCGCTTTGATCAGGCCAATAATATAATGTTTCAGGACTATGGCGTATTCAAACCGCGCAATAAATTCCGTGAAGCTAATATCAAGTTGGGCCGAGGCGATCAACATCCCGCCGAAGACCCCAACCACATCCGCATAGACCGTCAGCAACGGCAACGCAATGGTGAGGACCAAAACTTTGGGAAGCACCAGCAACTGCATGGGAGAAATCCCCAACGTGCGCACGGCATCCAGCTCTTCGGTCACCTTCATGGTCCCGATCTGCGCGGTGTAGGCTGACCCGGAACGACCAGCGACAAGAATGGCCGTCACAAGCGGGGCAATTTCTCTAAGCATAGAAATACCGACGAGGTCGACGATATAAATGTTGGCCCCGAAGGTTTTCAATTGTTCCGCGCCCTGGTAGGCAATGACGATGCCCATGAGAAAGCTGAGCAGTCCGATAATCGGCAGTGCGTTAAATCCGTCCACCTCCAAATTGTTAAACAGGATTCGCCAACGAAGGGATCGCGGAGCAAAGACGGCTCGGAATAAGCCGGAGGCACTCTCTCCAAGGAATCCCAATGCCCTGATAGCGTTTTGCAGGCGTATCCAGGAGGCCCTTCCAATCTGATCTAACCAATTCCGTGCCACGGAGGGGGTCGTCGATTTGAGTTGGACATAATTAAGAGATATTAATTTCAACAGTGCCTCAAACTCAGGCCGCAACCCACGCCAGACGACTCGCTGGCCTTCCTGTTGAATGGCAGCGAGATGGAGGTGCAAGAACACGGCTCCTCCAGTATCCATTGCCGTTATTCGGCTGCCATCACACACAAGTGTGTCCCTCTTGGGCCAGGAAAAGGTTCTCAGTTTGTGTTCAAGGTCAGACAGTTCCTGGATGGTCCAATTTCCCTCATAGAAAATGGTTTCCTCCTCACCAATTCTGATGGTGGCCTGATTGTGATTCGTCAAGTCCTTTTGCATGTTCGCGGTCATTGATGCCTTATATGACGATTCTAAATTTTCTGAACTAGACCTCATTCACCTCACTCCCCCTTGTCAGGCCAAGAGATCTGCCTGCACACCTGCGGGTCGAAGCGTTCCCGACCTTCGTCGTCACTACGGTGGAGGAGGCTCGGCGAAGGCAACGGCGTGGCGTGAGGAAAAGCCTATCTATGCAAAGGAATAACGAACTCGAGGCGCCGTCGAAACTAGGCAAAACCCGAGCTTCTTGATAAATCCATCCTAGTTTCGAGGATGCAACCAACCTTAACCCAAAGAGATCAGAATCTCGCTAACCAATGAGTCGTTTTCCCTCGGTGGTCTTCCAAGACACAACACTCAGAACATCAGCGCCTGACCGAAAGAAAGCGACAAAGCCAATACGATAGGCTTCCGTCAGTCCGTCGAGAAATCCCCAAGGTACACTGGTTGACATTGAGGCCCCCAATCTCCCGGCCTTGCGTCAAATATTCCTGCACAGGAGGCACCACAAAAACGGCACTGGCTCGCTTCAGTGACATTCCAGTCTGTAATCCGGTACCAGCTCCGCCCGATAAGCGTGTTGCCACATTCGTGACAATAGGTGCTGCCCCCCTCTTCGTCGTCAGCCACATTGCCAGTGAAAGCATAGCGTATTCCATTCTTCAGGGCGATGCGGCGGGCTATTGAGAGGGTGGCTGGCGGGGTCCGCGGTTTATCCATCATTTTCCAATCTGGATGAAAAGCCGTGAAATGGACCGGAACGTCCGGCCCCAAATTTTCTACCACCCATTGTGTTAAATCCTCCAGCTCCCCTTCAGAGTCATTTTCTCCCGGAATTAGCAGGGTGGTGATTTCAACCCATACTGAGGTGTGATGCTTGAGGTAGATTAATGTGTCCAGAACCGGCTGCAAATGAGAACCCGTCAGGGAGTGATAGAATCGTTCACTAAATGCCTTGAGATCGACATTGGCCGCATCCATATGCCGGTAAAACTCTACCCGGGGTTCGTCACACACATACCCGGCCGTCACCGCAACGGAATTGATCCCCTGTTCACGACAGGCTCGAGCCACATCGATGGCATATTCGTGGAAAATAACCGGATCATTGTAGGTATAGGCTACACTGCGACACCCCAATTCCTTGGCAGCTTTCGCAATCACCGCCGGTGAAGCGGCATCGGCAAGGATATCCATTTCGCGGGATTTGCTCATATCCCAGTTTTGACAGAATTTGCAGGCGAGATTGCACCCCGCAGTTCCAAAAGAGAGCACGGACGTTCCAGGCAGGAAATGATGGAGGGGTTTTTTCTCTATGGGATCGACACAAAAACCGCTGGATCGTCCATAAGTCGTCAGAATGACTTGATTATTCTTCCGTGCTCTGACAAAACACATCCCCCGTTGCCCTTCTTGAAGCCGGCAGAATCTGGGGCACAAGTCACATTGAATCCGGCCGTCTTCAAGCTGATGCCAATATTTTGTTGGAAACCCTGTACTCAACATCTCCGCATTCATGAACGTTCTCCGTGACAATTGCTCATTTGGAGTTCTTTAAAGATTTAGGAAAGGAACGGGTGTATTATAGCACTTATTCCGTGCTTGGTATCCTCTGTTTTACCCCCATCAAGGGGGTGGCATTGGCCTAATCAAGGAGTGGTCGAGTGATTGAAATTGATGGGTCCCAATATTCCGGCAGCGGGACAATCGTCAGGCAGGCCGTGGCGTTTTCTGCCTTGACGGGCAAGCCCGTTCATATCCTCAATGCACGAGCCAAACGCGATAAACCCGGGCTTCGACGCCAACATACGAGAGTGATTGAAGCCATTACCGAATTAACCAATGGTACGGCAAAAGGGGTCTATGAGGGCTCACAAGAATTTCATTTTCGTCCAGGAATCAGCAAGGGCCAGCAGGAGTATCTTTTTGATATCGGATCGGCGGGTTCAACGACCATGTTGGCCTTGGGCATACTCCCCGTTCTGGGATTTCGGCCAACCAAGACGGCGGTTGAAATTCGAGGAGGCCTCTTTCAGGATTTTGCCCCCTCCGTCTTTCACCTCCAGCACGTGATCCAACCACTTCTATTGGGAATGGGATTGAAGGCAACCATGAGGATGGAACGTCCCGGTTATGTTCCCACCGGGAATGGGGCTCTATCCGTCAAGGTCCAACCAATGTCACGTTGTATGCAACCAATGGTGTTGGATCAACAGGGCTCCGTCAAACGGATTTGGGGAATCGCTCTGGCCTCACATCTAGCGGAACGCCAAGTTAGCCATCGAATGGCCGAAACGGCTAGAAAGCAGTTACTCAAAGCGGGATTTGACGCGGACATTGATCAATTAGATGATTCGAGCGCAAAACAGCCTGGGGCAGCCCTGGCCCTATTTGCGGATTGTGCAGAAGGTGTCCGTCTTGGCTCAGATCAAGCAGGGGCGCCTCGACGCCGATCCGAACATATTGGACGTTCGGTCGCCAGCCAACTTCTGGCTGACCTTGACACCGAAGCGACCGTAGATCGATTTGCCGCCGATCAACTCATTCCCTTCACCGCCTTAGCGAAAGGAGAATCTCAGTTTATCATTCCATCAATCACCGAGCATGTTCAAACAAGCGCCTGGCTGGCCGAGTTGATCCTGGGTGCCAAGGTCACAATTAAGAATCAAAGGGTTTCGGTTAAGGGAATCGGCTTTTGTCCGTCACACAGCTAAGAGCTCCTGAAAAATAAGATGATTACCTTGATGATGAGGCAAACAATTGCCTAGCATGATCTTATTCAGACCATGCCCTTTGCGTATTACCATCGCCTCACGGCCAACGAGAAAAAAATTTACCGTCGAAGCGACCAAATCACTGTCATTCATATCCCGCAAAGACACTCGGTCAGGGCCATCGTAGAAGAACTTGCCAGGGCCCTGAAACAAGAGGATCGTGAAAAGACACAAACACAGGCCCAGAGTCTCATCAACACGATCGTAGATGGATTACACGTGCCTCGAGTGCGGGTAAAAGTATTACAGACACGACCCTCTAATGAGGGAGGGGAACTTCACGGGCTCTACAATCCACAGGAAGAACAGAAAAGTCCTCGTGTCACGCTCTGGATGCGGACAGCCAAACGCCGTCAGGTTGTGGCGTTCCGTACGTTTTTACGTACGCTGCTTCATGAGTTATGCCATCACCTCGATTACACATTATTGGGTCTCAAGGAAACCTTTCACACCGAAGGGTTTTACAAACGGGAGTCGAGTCTCCTGCACCAGCTACTTCCACAAAACGAAAATCCGCTCGCCAAAACCGCCCGAAAAGCTCCAAACGAGTAACAATCATGAGGTCGCGACCTAAGATTCAAGACAGAAAAGAAACACTTGAGGCTAAAAAACGCAGAGTGCGAAATATTATCAAAATTTTGGATCAAGCCTATCCGGATACAACGCTGGCGCTTCAATTCTCAACGCCCTTAGAACTTTTGATTGCCCTCATCCTGGCCGCTCAATGTACCGATGAATTGGTCAACACTGTAACCGCAAAACTGTTCAAAAAATATCGAACCCCACAAAAATGGGCTCGTATCGATCGGGACACCTTGGAGCAAGAAATCCGCCCAATCACCTTCTTTCGAAACAAGACTAAGTCTATTCAAGCCTGTTGTCTTGAGCTTATTAATCGATTTGACAGTAACGTGCCTGAGTCGCTGGAGGACTTGCTCACCCTACCCGGCGTCGGAAGGAAAACGGCAAACATTTTGAGGGGCAACGCTTTCAGTCAGGCTGCCATTGGAGTCGATCGGCATGTCGGCCGGCTCTCGCAGCTGATGGGTCTCACTAAAGAGACGAATCCCGATAAAATCGAATTCGATTTGAACCCACTTGTCCCCGAAGACAGGAAGGTCCGCTTTTGTCATCTACTGCAGAGGCATGGCCGATCGATTTGCCTGGCAAGAAAGCCTCAATGTACGGGCTGCCCGGTTAAAAAATTGTGCCCTTATGCCGAAAAAGCGCCATTCACCGAACCAAAGGGGAAGATTAAATGAGAAAAAGAAGTTTAGCGGCAATCACCGATCAAAAACCGTTTGCGGGT
>CP070743.1:1724655-1727506 GCA_020348185.1 Nitrospirota bacterium | reverse complement strand
AGCTGTCCTACGTCGGGAATATACATCATGACCAATTGTCCACCGTGCCCACTCGCTAAAGATTGAATTTTGTTAAGAAGTGTTTTAATGATTTCGGTGGAGGCTTGTGTTTGGTCCGGACCAGGGTCGAAGACCATATCATTATTCGGCTTCGTCATTTTTTTTCTTCGGGCCCCTAATTCAGACAGATGGTCGAACCGTTTGAATCTATTTTCCCGACGAATGTTGCGGGCCAATGACTTGAAAAAGTTGAACAAATACGAGAAGCGGAAAATTCCACCGGTATGCTGCACACCCTGCTGATACCGATTATCCGGAGGTAAGGTTTCCCGATAGATATCGGGGGCATCATTGAAAAAGTAGGACAGCAACACGATATCGGGTGCATACCGAACCCCTATCTCCTTGTAATACACGTAATAGTGATTCAGATCCCAGATCGGAACCCCGGCGTTGATGGTTTCAATCTTCAACCCCGTCAACCTTCTCATTCGACCCTCAAGTTTCTTTAAGAATGTTTCTTCCAGTGAGACCCCCCAACCAAATGTAAAAGAATCACCAAGCCCCAAAATTCGAATGACCCCTGGGGGTTTCGTCCAAGAATGTTCTCCATCATCTCGAAATCCTTGTGCATTGGTCTTGATCGGAACATCCAACGGTCCGCGGCCTTCAAAGTTTGGGACCATGGTAAACCCAAGAACTTTTGAAGGCTGCTGCCAAGCGTTTTGGTCGATAAAGGGTTTGGACAAAGGATGATCAACGAAACGAAGAATTCCCTCACCAATGAGAGATGCAAATAGCAAGGAACCAACCAACAAAATAGATTCTTTCCACTTTCCTTTCAGAAGCAAGAAACAAAAGACGGAAATCAATAGGGCAATAGTAGGAAATTCAATAGTTGTGGATCGTAAGACGAAATCCCCCGCCTTTAACCTGATCCCTCCAAAAAACACCACCCAAATCATGTCCACTCCAAATAGAGTCATGGCGAGAACAAGAATCATTCCCCCTAGCTTCCGTAACTTTTTTGCGAGCGGGTTATGCAATGGTTGCGGGTATCCCGTTAGAGAATAAAAGGGAACAGAAAGTTAAATAATACCTAACTCCTGCCCAACTTTCTTAAAGGTCTCCAGAGCAGTGTCAAGGTGTTCAGGGGTATGATCGGATGTCACGGTGACCCTCAGGCGGCTGGTCCCTTTTGGAACGGTGGGGGGGCGAATGGCCGGAACATAGATCCCTTGATTGAACAGTTTCTTGCTCATTTCCAACGCGAGTGCGGGCCTGTTCAAAATGACAGGTAAAATGGGGCTTTGGGTGTTCGTCAAAGTAAAGCCCATACCTGAAAGGCCTTGGAATAGACGGTTTCGGTTTTGCCACAATGTCGATCTTCTTCCTGGGTCGGACTGGACGATTTCAAGAGCGGTTCGCGCGGCCGCGGCAAAGGCCGGGGGGGGAGCCGTCGTGTAAATAAATGAACGGCATATATTGATTAAATACTCTATAAAGGGCCGGGAGCCGACCACATACCCCCCTACGGTTCCGAGTGCTTTGCTCAAGGTGCCCATTTGAAACACCCCTGAAGGATCGATTCCAAAATGCTCGACCGTGCCCCTGCCGTGTTTTCCCATGACCCCTGTCCCATGGGCGTCATCCACCAATAACGCGGCTTCATAGTGTTGAGCCACCTCCATCAATTCCGACAACGGAGCAATATCGCCATCCATGCTGAACACCCCCTCCGTCACCACGAGTGTTGGTCGATTGGCAGGCCGTTTCGCTAATTGAATTCTTAAGTGATCCGGATCGTTGTGTTGAAAAACACGGAGCCTTGCCCGACTGAGACGGCAGCCATCAATCACACTGGCGTGACACAATCGGTCGACAAAAATTTGGCCTTGGGTTCCCACCATCGCCGGAATGATTCCGGAATTGGCAGCGTATCCCGAGCTAAAGGTCAGGGCGGCTTCTGTTTGTTTAAACTGCGCGAGGGCCATTTCCAGTTCCTGATGAGGAAGGAGGGTTCCGGATATCAGTCGTGAGGCTCCCGACCCGACACCAAACGAGTTTATCGCCTCGATCGCGGACTCCTTAATGGCGGGATGAGTATTCAAGCCAAGATAGTTGTTAGAGGCGAAATTAATGAAAGACCGACCCTGGTGGGTCATGACAGGTCCTGAAGGGGAATCGAACACCCGAAGGTGCCGCCGAAGATGCTGAGCATCGAGCCCTGCGAGGTACTCTTCATAACCTTCCTGGTTCTTGCGGTTTAGGTCTCCCATTTGGCCCATTTAACAAAGGGGTGGTGGGTCTTGTGACCCGTTTGGTCGAATGGCGTTGTCATGTTACAATGACTGTTGACTTGAAAAAACCATTCGGAATATCATTACTTATTTAACATTAAGCGATACCCAATCTTTGGGAAGTAGGGGAGTATTTTGCCCCGAGAACCCTAAAAGGTAACGGTACTCTTTTTGGAGAATATCCTCCTAAGCAGGCTTCCGACAAGTCAGTTAATCATTTCAATTGGGCCAACCGGGTCCTGATTGGACCCACAACCAGAGGGTTTGTTGTCATGCAATTGAACGGTGCACAGATATTGATCGAGTCCTTAAAACGCGAAGGCGTCAAAACCATTTTCGCTTTACCAGGCGGTGTGGTTCTCAAAATATTTGACGAACTACACCAACAAAAGGACATCGAGGTCATTCTGACACGTCATGAGCAGGGCGCTGGCCACATGGCTGAAGGGTACGCGAAAGCAACAGGAAAAGCCGGGGTCGCTCTTATTACCTCCGGCCCAGGTATGACCAATGTGATCACCGCGTTAGCGGATGCCTATATGGATTCGGTT
>CP070743.1:1722829-1724555 GCA_020348185.1 Nitrospirota bacterium | reverse complement strand
CGGACGTCCAAGTAGTTCAGGTTCGGGGTAAGTCCGTTATTTTAGTTGGGACCGCGCATATTTCCCAAGAGTCAGCCGATTTAGTTCGAACGGTTATAGACCAGGAACAACCTGATGGGGTCTGTGTCGAACTTGATCCACGCCGATTCGAAGCTCTTTCCCAACCCAGGCGGTGGGAATCCTTGGATCTCAAAGAAATTATCCGGAAGAAACAATTGAGTACGCTGATGGTGAACCTCTTGCTAGCCTCGTATCAGAAGCGTTTGGGCGATCAATTAGGTGTGTTGCCAGGGACCGAAATGCTGGAAGCGATTCGAGCGGCCGATAAGTTTGGCATTCCGGTCTCTCTTTGTGATCGCGATGTTCGTGTGACGATGAGACGAGCGTGGCGGACCACACCTTTTTGGCGGAAAAGTATGCTGGTCTCCTCTATTGTTTTAAGTTTGTTTGACACGACCCAGGTATCAGAAGAAGAGATTCGAGATTTGAAAAAGCAGGATGTGCTCTCGGATATGATGCAGGAATTGGGGAGAGAAGTACCAACCTTAAAATCGGTGCTGATCGATGAGCGAGATCAATATCTAGCGGCGAAAATTTGTGAGTCCCAAGGCACAAAGGTGGTGGCGGTTATTGGGGCAGGCCATATGCAAGGGGTAAAACGAACCCTGGCGGCTCAGGAGTCAGTGGATCTCGAAAAGTTGGATGTTATTCCCCCGGTGTCTCCGTTATGGAAAATCGTTGGCTGGAGCATTCCTGCCATTGTGGTTGGATCCATTCTCATCATTGGGTTTCAAAAGGGCGCTGTCGCGGCAGGGGAAAACGCCATTTTTTGGGTTTTAGCCAATGGAATACCCAGCGCGATGGGAGGTGCTCTTGCGATGGCTCATCCCTTCACGATTGTCGCGGCGTTCGGTGCGGCGCCATTTACGAGTTTGACGCCGGTCATTGGGGTGGGCTATGTGACAGCGTTCGTCCAGGCCTATGTACAGCCTCCCGTCGTCCGAGAATTCCAAAAGGTGGCGGAAGATATTGCTATTCCCCGTCGATGGTGGTCCAGTCGTCTGTTACGTATTTTTTTAGTTTTTTTACTGACAACCATTGGGAGCATTATTGGAACCTGGGTGGGGGGAACGAGAATTGTCTCAAACCTTTTTTGAGGTCTTGAGGAGTAACGGCGTGAAGCTCAAGGATGACTCAGAAAACAGGCTCCTAGGATGAGGAGGGGGGCTGTTTCGATGTATGTTGGAAAATGCAGGATGGGCACGTATAGTGAATAAAACGCCCTTCACCGACTATTCGTTTTGTCATAGGTATTTTGCACCAGGTGCAATCTCGCTCTGGGATGGGGGTTGGAGCATTGGCCTTTTGGTTATGCTGATTCACGGGTCAAATTCCTTGGGGGCATTTTCTTTTACTATTTGGAGGGTTGTCAATGATTGATTTCTCACGCCGACGATTCCCCTGGTTCGTGATGGCCTTTGTTACCTGTGCGCTCTGGCCTGTGGCCTGCTGGAGTGATGAAAATTATTCCTCCCCTCCGACACTGACTGTCTCAGCTGAAGGAAAAGTTCGAGTTCCCCCTGATAAAGCGCTTGTCAGATTGGCGGTCGAAACGGCAGGAGAATCTTTGGAGACCGTACAGGAACTCAATCGGAAAAAGATGCGTCAGATTCTCAATCGTTTACAGGAATTGGGCATTGAAGAGAAGCACATGCAAACCTCCTCT
>CP070743.1:1718287-1722729 GCA_020348185.1 Nitrospirota bacterium | reverse complement strand
CAGGGGATCGTTCTTGCCGCAGCCGTGTTCCAAGCCGTGGAAAAGGTAGGACTGCCGGAAGCTCAGATTAACCTGGCTCACGGGACGACCTATCTGGCGTCTGCCCCGAAAAGCCATGCGTCTTATGTCGGGTTAAAAGAGGCGATCCACGATGCACGGGAATATGGAAATCTGCCAGTGCCGCTTCATCTTCGCAATGCGGTCACGAATCTCATGAAGGATCTCGGCTACGGAAAAGGTTATCGGTACGCCCATGATGATCATAAGGGTGCAAAGGATCAACCTCATTTACCCAAAGAGTTACGGGATCGAAGATATTATCGCCCAAGCAGCGAAGGATCTAGGGGGAGGAACCAGAAAGTCGATCAGGAGACGAATTCCAAGGAAGATAATAGAGATGAGCTGTAGCTGCAGCATCTTATGCTGCCCTCTCTTAAATAGGAAAATGGCGCAATCTTGCAGTCAGCGGGTGAATTTTTCCCCATAGATTCTTTTCCACCCCCCTCCTTAGGTGGGAAATCCATATGTTGTTGCTTAAAGAGGCACCATGAGATGGTGCAACTACAAACTGTGTGGGTTGTTAGGCGAGCTGCGCTCTTTGGGATTCGAGCTGACTGCAGAGGGTTTCCCATTGGTGGGTCAAGACGTCTAATTCTTTCCCCCATTCCTCTCTCTCGAGGTGCAGGGTATTCCAGCGACCATAGTCTTGGTAGGTGTTCGGATCCGCGAGCTCCGTGTCCCGGTTTTTTATTCGAGATTCCAGTTGAGCGATGGCTTCCTCTAATTTTAATACTTGCTTTTCCAGTCGAGTGACGGTTTTCGTCAATTCTCGTCGCGAGGATTTTTGAGTTTCAGGAGTCCCGTTGGTCGGAGCCTCGTCTTGGGATTTCCTTTTTTTCTTGGGTTTGAGCGAAGGAGTTGATTCCTCCTTCTCAAGCTGAGATTCGAGCTCTTTGGCCCGTTTCCATAGGTAATATTCATAGTCACCGATGTAATCCCGCGCTTGCCCCTCATCGATTTCCACGACCCTTGTGGCTACTCGGGATAAAAAAGTGGGATCGTGAGAAATAAAGACCATGGTCCCTGGAAAGTCCACCAGCGCGTCCGTCAGGATGTCCACAGAGGAAGGATCCAGATGATTCGTGGGCTCATCCAAACACAAGGTGTTAGCGGGTTCCACCAACATGCGGGCTAAAGCGACCCGATTTCGCTCTCCGCCGCTCAGGGCTTTAATCGGTTTTTTTTGGTCTTCACCGGAAAATAAGAAGACCCCCGCAATGCCCCGGAGATAATTCCTTTCTGCCTGAGGGGCAGCATCTTCCAAGGAATCAAGAATGGAGTGCTCTGGGTTCAGGATGTCAGCTTGATGTTGCGCGAAATAATGGACACTGACTTCATGCCCAGGGGTACGAGTGCCTTTCTCGAACTCTAAGACTCCGGCTAAAAGTTTGAGTAAGGTGGATTTGCCCGCTCCGTTCTCCCCCACCAGCGCCACCCGTTGGCCCCGTTCAACGGAAAAATTGAGGCCGGCATAAACAATGTTTGACCCATATTGTTTATGGATGTCTTGTAATTCTAAGACCAGCTTCCCGCTGGGCCTGGGTTCTGGAAACTTAAAACGAAGCCGTTTCCCATCCCGTTTCTGTTCAATCCGTTTGACCTTTTCAAGCTGCTTAAGGCGGGATTGTACTTGTTTCGCTTTGTTGGCTTTGTACCGGAATCGATCAATGAAGGTTTGGACCCGCGTGATTTCTTTAGCCTGGCGTGTGGCGGCCGCAGCCTCTTGGGCATCGCGTTCCGCTCGTAATTTTAGGAATCTGGAATAATTTCCCCGATACTCTTGAATCGTGCAATTCCGCAGTTCCCAAATATGTGTCACCATTCGATCCAAAAACGCCGTATCATGACTAATCATGAGCAAGGTCATCTTGGTCGATATGAGAAAGTCTTCCAACCAGGTCTGAGTTGATTTGTCCAGATGATTCGTGGGCTCGTCCAGCATGAGCACATCAGGGGACGATAACAGCAAGTGGGCGAGGGCAATGCGCATCCGATACCCACCCGATAAGGTGTGGAGACTTCGCTCCCAGTCTCCTTCCCCAAATCCTAGCCCTGCCAAGATCCGTTTTGCCTCGTGCTCAGGATATTCATGGCGATGGGTGGCTTCCAAGATGGTTCGGCCGGGGAGGGTTTCAAGTTCTTGAGGGAGATAGCCGATTCGCAGATGGGGTCGTTGGCGGATGATGCCGTCTTCCGGAGCATCTTCCCCGATGATCATCCGAAGAAGGGTGGTTTTCCCCGTTCCATTAGGGCCGACTAATCCTACCCGCGTATTGGGGCGGAGATGGGCGGACGCCTCGCTAAATAGCGTTTTCGTTGGGTACTGTTTCGAGATGCTTTCAATGTGTAACATAGGAGAACACAGCTTTCCCCTTTTGGGTCAACAGCTCATGAGTCTAGTCTGAGGTAAGGAGATCAAACCGACTGAGGTGTCACTGAGGAAAAATTGGTGGAGCTGGCCGGGATTGAACCGGCGACCTCGTGAATGCCATTCACGCGCGCTCCCAACTGCGCTACAGCCCCACTCGGAGGGGATGCTACCATGCGGTCTAGGTTCGGTCAAGAAAGGCTGGAGTCTGTAGAAGTCCCTATCCCTTCGTTCATATGTTGTTGACAATTCTTTTCTCACCACCTACCATGCAGGCGTAAGCTCTGACGGATGCGTGTCAGAGCTTTTTTTTGTGCACGAGGACGGAAAGGTTAGATCAGATTATGGCAAATCTCATTGTGGTTGGATCCCAATGGGGCGATGAAGGCAAAGGCAAGATCGTTGATCTTCTGGCCAAGGATGCCAATGTCATCGTTCGTTTTCAGGGGGGATCCAACGCTGGCCATACTGTCATTACGAACAAAGGCACGTTTATTTTTCATCTCGTGCCCTCAGGGATTCTCTATCGAGGCAAACTCTGCCTCCTCGGGAATGGGGTGGTGGTGGATCCTGCAGGATTAATTGAAGAATTGGATGGGTTAGTGTTGAAGGGCATTAAGCTCGGACGAAATCTGATCATGAGCCATCGGGCCCATCTCATTATGCCCTATCATAAGGCGATTGATCGGATGGCTGAGCAAGCCAAAGGCGCCAGACGGATCGGGACGACCGGTCGAGGGATCGGTCCGGCGTATGTCGATAAAATGGCCCGAATTGGAATCAGGGTTGGGGATCTTCTCAATCCCGACCTCTTTAAAAAGAAATTGCAGGAGAACCTCGTTGAGGTCAATAGCTTTCTCCGTCATGTGTACCATATCGATGGATTTCATTTTGACAAAATCTATGAAGAATACATGACGTATGCGAAACGATTGAAAGGGTATATTGGTGATGTGCCTCTTATCCTTCAGAAGGCCATTGAGCGGGAACAGCATATTCTTTTTGAAGGTGCCCAAGGCACCCACCTGGACATTGATTATGGGACGTATCCGTATGTGACTTCGTCGAGTGCTTGCGCTGGTGGAGCCTGTATTGGGACCGGGGTAGGCCCAACCAAGATTCATGGGGTGCTGGGCGTCACCAAAGCCTATACCACCCGAGTGGGTGGAGGGCCATTTCCAACTGAGCTCCATGATGAAATTGGGAAAGGCTTCAAGACAAGAGGGCAGGAATTTGGAGCGACAACCGGGCGACCCCGTCGGTGTGGATGGTTAGATGCCGTTTTGCTTCGTCATGCCGTACGCGTTAACGGTCTCACGTCCTTAGCCGTCACAAAGTTGGATGTGTTGGATGGATTTCGCGAACTAAAGATTTGTCATGGGTATCGCTATAAAGGTAAATTGTACAAAGAGGTGCCCAGTGATCTTGAAACACTTTCGAATTGTACCCCAGTCTATGAGAAGTTACCGGGCTGGAGCGTCGATACCACGGGCCTCACCTCTTACAAGTTCTTGCCAACCCAAGCCAAACGCTATTTAACTCGGATTGAGGAGTTATCAGGCTGTGCGATCGATATGATCTCGACAGGTTCGGGGCGAGGTGATACGATCATCCTTCGAAATCCTCTCACCAAACAACGCCAGAAACGAAAGTCCCGAAGTTCGTGCTAACACGTACTTGTACCTTGTTTGACAACCACCAGGGTGGTTGATAGCATCCCCTTCCGGTGAGCCGCTAGCTCAGTTGGTAGAGCATCGCCCTTTTAAGGCGAGGGTCGAGCGTTCGAGCCGCTCGCGGCTCACCAGTATTTTCCCAGCTGGTGAAAATTCCTCTGTAGTTCCTTCATCCCATTTTGCCGTCGTTGCCCGGGTTCCAATCTTCATTTTACCGTTGGACTTATCACCCCTATGGCGATAACCATCATGTAAATACGAGCAAGGCGCTTTCTGGGAGTTCTGAAGGATAATAAGGGGTCGGAGGCCATTAAAGAGTTGGGGATGGAAATTCTGAGGAA
>CP070743.1:1716910-1718187 GCA_020348185.1 Nitrospirota bacterium | reverse complement strand
GGAATTATGAATGGCAAAATATTAGAAACCTTTGACGCCTACTATGCCGATGATGTGGTCATGAGCGAAAATCTCAAAGACGAGCGGGTTGGTAAGGCGGCCAATCGGGAATACGAAGTCAAATTTATGAATAACGTCCAGGAATTTCATGGTGCCAAGGTTGGGAGAGTCATTGTCGAAGGAGACCATGCTGCAGTCGAATGGACCTTTGATGTCACTTTTAAGGGCGGGAATCGTGTGGTGATGAACCAGGTAGCGGTTCAGACCTGGAAGGATGGAAAGGTCATCAGGGAAGATTTCTATCACGCCTAAGACAATTTGATCGCGTTTTCAAAGGGGTGTCAGCGTGTTTGACGCATCTCAATCCCACAATTATTTAACACGCCGATCCCTGCTACAAGTGGGGATTAGCACGATCGGCCTCGCGATGACCTCGACGGGGTTAGCCGAATTTTGTCAACAATTGGCTACCCCCCGTCAGACACGCGGCCCCTTTTTCCCCTATGACAATGTCGTCTCTTTTCCGATTCGAGAAAGAAAAGATATACATCTTCCTCTCATCGAGGCTAGTAATCATGATCTCACCATCGTGAAAGGGCGAAACGGAGTGGCCCAGGGGCAGATCATGCATTTTCACGGGCAACTCTTGGCCATGCGCAAGGGTGGGATTGAAAACACTACCGTTTGCGAACCTTGGAAAGATGTGACGGTCCTTCTCTGGCAGGCCAATTTTTCAGGAAAATACAACCATAAAATGGATGATTCGGCCCCGGCCGAATTTCCACACCCCCACACAGGGAAGAAAGTTAATCGGGTGCACGATGAGAATTTTAAATATTGGGGACGGGCCGTCACTGATGCGGAGGGTCGGTTCACATTTAAAACGATTGTGCCGGGGTTTTACCCCGCAGATGAAGATTGGTACCGGCCCCCGCATTTGCATTTTTCCATTCGTGCCAAAGGGTATCCCGAATTTGTCACGCAGACCTATTTTAAAGGAAACGATCTGCCGAACAATAATCTCATCCAAGAATTGAATAATAAGGATTGGATACTGAGAAATCCTCGAATCCCCCCAGTGCAACAGGAACAATTAATTATCGATTATCGAAAAGATCCCGGTGGGAATTTAAACGGGGAGCTTGTTGGAGCTTGTCAATTCATTATCAATGTGTGAAAACTCCTGAGCCGTGGCAAACGATTTCAAATGTCATGTATCTGTTTCCACCTTCCCTTTCCCAGACGGGAATTATTCTCCTCAAAACACCATCAAGGGT
>CP070743.1:1714879-1716810 GCA_020348185.1 Nitrospirota bacterium | reverse complement strand
ATAAAACCGAATTGCTGGTGGTCACAAGTGATCGGGGGCTCTGCGGGGCGTTCAATGCCAACATTCTGCGGCAAGCTAGTGAATTTCTGAATGAACGGCAGGCGAGGGGGAAGCAACTCACCGTGAGTCTGGCCGGACGAAAAAGTATTGACTTCTTCCGGCGCCGCCAATGGACGATCCGACAGGAATGGCCAGGGATTTTTGACCGACTCAGTTATGAACATGCCCTCGACATTGGACAGGATATTGTCGAGCAATACAATCAGGGAAGTTTTGACCGGCTCTACGTCGTCTACAATGAATTTAAATCGGTCATGCAGCAGGAAGTGATTGTCGAACAACTGCTTCCGATTGAATCACTGGAAGAACAAGGAGGGGCAGGCAGCGAAGGATCTCCGAGTTCTCTCGGAGCCTACTTGTTTGAGCCCGACGAAAGTGAATTACTGGAAGAGCTTCTTCCAAGACATTTCGTGGTCCAAACCTTTCGAGTGCTGTTAGAGTCGGCGGCCGCGGAACAAGCTGCGCGAATGACGGCCATGGATGGCGCAACCAGGAATGCCGGTGAGTTGATTAAGAAAATTACCCTCTTTTACAACAAAACCCGCCAGGCTGCGATTACAAAGGAACTGATGGATATTGTGGGTGGTGCGGAAGCTTTGAAATAAAGGGGATGGGTGCGCTAACACAAAACTAAGGAGCAGGCTGTGAGTACGGAATCAGGAAAGGTCATTCAAGTCATCGGCCCGGTCGTGGACGTAGAGTTCCCACCAGGCCAATTACCCAACATTTTCAACGCCATCAAAATTGAGCGAGCCGGTGATGGGACCGATGGGCAATCGAGCATTGATGTGACCATGGAAGTGGCTCAGCATTTGGGCGAAAACCGCGCAAGGGCGGTCGCCATGTCTTCGACCGATGGGTTAGTGCGAGGCATGGAGGTCAAAGATACCGGTGCTCCCATTTCGGTTCCTGTCGGAAAAGAAACATTGGGACGGGTGGTCAACGTCTTAGGTGACCCGGTTGATGGGTTTGGTCCCATTCCGGCGAAGAAAACCTATTCGATTCACCGACCTGCCCCGGCGCTCGAAGACCAGGAGACCAAAACCGAGGTGCTCGAAACCGGCATCAAGGTTGTCGATCTCCTCGAGCCCTATGCCAAGGGTGGAAAAGTTGGTCTCTTCGGGGGAGCCGGTGTAGGGAAGACCGTCATCATTATGGAACTCATCAATAATATAGCCCTGCATCACGGTGGATTTTCCGTATTTGCCGGCGTGGGCGAACGCACTCGTGAAGGGAACGACCTCTGGCATGAAATGCAGGAGTCAAAAGTCATCGATCCCAAGGATTACTCAAAGTCCAAAGCGGCCCTGGTGTACGGCCAAATGAATGAGCCGCCGGGAGCACGGCTCCGTGTGGGATTAACCGGCCTCACCATCGCTGAATATTTCCGTGATGAAGAGGGCCAGGATGTGCTGCTCTTTGTCGATAATATTTTCCGGTTTACTCAAGCCGGTTCAGAGGTCTCGGCTTTATTAGGACGCATGCCCTCTGCTGTCGGGTACCAACCCACCCTGGGGACGGAAATGGGAACCTTACAAGAGCGAATCACCTCAACCAAAAAAGGATCGATTACTTCGGTCCAGGCGATTTATGTGCCGGCCGACGACTTGACTGACCCGGCGCCGGCCACCGCTTTTGCTCATCTAGATGCCACAACCGTGTTGTCTCGATCTTTAGCTGAATTGGGTATTTATCCGGCCGTGGATCCATTGGACTCCACCTCTCGAATTTTGGATCCCCAGGTTTTAGGAGAAGAACACTACGGCGTTGTTCAAAAGGTCCAGGGAACGCTTCAGCGCTACAAAGACCTCCAGGACATCATCGCCATTCTGGGCATGGATGAATTATCGGAAGACGATAAACAAATTGTC
>CP070743.1:1712529-1714779 GCA_020348185.1 Nitrospirota bacterium | reverse complement strand
GGGGGCAATCCGTTCAGCCCATGCTTCCAGAGTAGAAATTTAAATACGGGGCTTTGCAACATTCTCGGCGAGATATAGCAGCCGTTGCTATTTTCGGAAAAGGCAGCCAAATGGACATGGCAGTCAATCATTTTTCGGGGAGGGCGGGAAACCATTGTGGAGAGACTTAAGATTGATGAAACGCTAGGACCATGTGAATGGGGGTACAGGGCCAAACAGTCCTGCTTAGATTGGTTACTGGGCTGGTTGGTTTTTCCCGAGTTTCTCAAGGGCGACTTGTTTCAGTGCCCGAAGATCCAGCTTACCGGTTCCAAGAACTGGAATGTGTTCAACGTGAATAAAGTAATCTTTTCGGGGAAGAAAGAGCTTGGGAAGCCCACTGGCCATGACTTTTTCGAGGAGGGTGGGGATGGAGGCTTCGTCGAGTGTATGGAGAACTGCTAGTTGCTCTCCTTTTATGTCATCTGGAACGGCCGTGACCGCTAACACCCGGGTTTCTGCTCCGGCGGCTTGCTGTAAGGCTTCTTCAATACTTCCATGTGGCACCATTTCTCCGCCAATCTTTGAGAACCGGGATAAGCGATCCGTAATCGTAATGAAGCCTTCTTCGTCGACCCTGGCAATATCCCCCGTGATGTACCACCCGTCCTGCATGACCTTGGCGGTCAGGTCCTCGCGCCCTAAATAGCCGATCATCATATTGGGGCCTTTCACCAACAGCATGCCGGCTGTTCCCACTGGTAATGGCTCCCATGTTTCCGGATCAACAACCCGAGTTGATATGCCGGGGAGCGGTTGCCCGACCGTTCCTCGGCGAGAGGCTGGTTGAAAAAAACCGGCCGCGTGAAAATCGGGGCAATTCACGGAAATGACCGGTGCACACTCGGTCACCCCATACCCCTCATCGACTGGAAGACCGAATTTATCTTCGAAAGCCTGAGCCATCCGTCCTGGTAGTTTTTCAGCCCCCGTAATCACCACTCGGAGGGACTTGAATTGGTCCGGTGTACAGCGACGTAAGTAGAGTTGCAGAAAAGTTGGAGTGCAGAGAAGGATCGTCATGCGTTTCTTTTCTATGAGTTCTCCAATGGGGCCGGCATCCAAAGGCGACGGATGGTAGATAATCCCCAGGCCATGAATCGTCGCAAACCATAATGTCGCTAAGTAACCGAAGGAATGGAAAAAGGGGAGAATGCCAAGAATTCGATCACGGCGATCAACATGCAGCACCTGGGCAATGCCTTCCACATTGGAGTCGATGTTGAAGTGGCTCAACATCACCCCCTTCGGTTCTCCCGTGCTTCCGCTACTAAAAATAATGGTCGCAAGATCGTCCATTGTAGGACGCAAAGATGCACCACAGCCTCGTTCAATCAATCTAACTGGTGCGAAGAATGCCAGCAGCATAGCCTTAATTTTCTCGCTTAGCCTAATTGTTGGGAGAACATCTTCCAGCCATACGGGAGTGGCCGACTCAGGAAGTTCAAGCTTCGCTTTCGTGACGAACAATCGGCTCGTCACGATGGTTTCCAAGCTTGCCTGTTTAGAAGCGAAGTCCATTCCCCCTTGGCCGGCCGTGTAATTGAGATTGACAGTGGTTCGTCCTGACAAGGTCGCGGCGATGTTCACTAAGGCGCCACCCACGCTAGGCGGGAGCAAGATGCCGACCGTGTTTTGATCCTTCCAGTGGGGGCGAAGGGCTCGAGCCAGTACGATGGCTCCTATGAGGGCTTGCAGGCATGAAACCTTTGGTCTCCTCTGATCTCCCATAGCGAACTGAAACGGATGCTTTCGCATCGCCCACACAAATGAATGGTGGAGAGGGCGTCTGGTTGGCTTCCGCAGTTGCCAGGCAGCTTCACCAAGGTCCTGTACCGCTTGGCGGACTTGGTCCGCCGAAGTCCCCGCCGGTAAAGGGGCTCCGAACGAAACCGTCACTGGGTAGGGAATCCGTTCAGGAAGCTTGGCCAAAAATCGTCCACCAATAAAACTAAAAATGCTACCCCAGACTCGGTCCAGATGGATTGGGATGATGGGGACATCCTGCCCTTTGATAATCCGCTCGAAGCCTTCATGAAAAGGCAGCATCCTGCCGGTGCGGGTGATCTGTCCTTCCGGAAAAATACAGACGAGTTCTCCCTCGTTGAGAAATTGACGTGATTCCCGAAAGGCTCGGAGTATCTCCCTCGGGGACCCGGAGGAAGAAATAGGAATGGCTCCCATAATCCTGGCTAGGTGACGAAAAATACG
>CP070743.1:1711086-1712429 GCA_020348185.1 Nitrospirota bacterium | reverse complement strand
CATCCACTTTGTGGGCAACGTAATGGTCGACAACTTGTTCTTTCAGTTGGGAAACCTTGCACAGAAAGGGCCAAGCCGAAGGATATTGGACCTCAAAGCGGCCATTCCCGGGCAGTACCTTTGCCTGACCCTGCACCGGCCATCCAACGTCGACAGAATTGAGCATCTGAGACCTATTATTCAAGCCTTGAAAGACATTGCCCTACGGATACCCGTGATTTTTCCCTGTCATCCGAGGACCAAGGCCTGCCTGGAAAATTTTGGGATGATGGATGCCTTTTTGCTGCCCGAACAGACTACCGGTTCTCTTGAACGGGGTCTGCTCCTCCTAGAACCTATGGGGTACAACGACTTTCTCTACCTGTGGAAAGACGCTTTACTCGTGCTTACGGACAGTGGAGGGCTGCAAGAGGAAACCACCGCCCTCAAGATACCATGTATGACCTTGCGGGAAAATACGGAACGGCCGATTACAGTTGAGGTAGGAAGCAACGTGCTTATCGGCCGCGACATGGAGCAGTTGCGCAGTGAGGTGGCAGATATCGTAGCGGGCAAAGCCAATGGCGGGAACATCCCCGACCTATGGGACGGCAAGGCCAGTGAAAGAATCGCCGCGGTATTGATCGGCCACAAAGATACCTAGCAAGCTCAGATCCTCCGAAACAGAGGCATTGATAGACCAGGTGAACCAGAGTGCCATGAAACACGTTCTGATCGTAAACCATAACGCTGGATCAGTCCATCACGGTCCCAATTTTCGCTCATACTATGTGGCCCGCTCCCTGATCCCCCTGGGGGTCCGGGTGACCATTGTCTGTTCGAGCTTCAGCCACAAGCTGAAAAAGTTTCCTGTTGTAAAAGGTGCCTTCGCCGAGGAAGATGTGGATGGGGTGCGCATGATTTGGCTGAAGACACCTGCATATCATTCAAGTCCGCAGCGTTTCTGGAACTACTGCTGCTTTGCCCGTCGGTTGCCCCTGCTGTACGATCTGGTTTCTGAACCCGTCGACGTCATTGTTTGCTCTTCCCCGCCACCTTACTGGATTTGGTTTTGTAGAAAATTCGCGCGCGATAAGGGTGCTCGCCTAATTTTTGAATGCCGAGATTTGTGGCCTGATGTGATCCTGGAGACAAAGCGAACCGCATTTGTAAATCCGGCGGTATGGCTCATGATGGCGGCTGAACGGGTGGCTTACCGAAGCTGCGATGCTGTAGTGGCAGTGAATAGCGAGGTGAGGGCAACCATGGAGGCTCGCGGCCTTGCCTCTAACAAATTCCACACCATTCAGAACGGAGTCGTTTTGAATGCAAACGAGAAGCACGCAGAGCTCTCTTCCGCGATC
>CP070743.1:1707053-1710986 GCA_020348185.1 Nitrospirota bacterium | reverse complement strand
TTCACACGGGAGAAGGCATAATCGATATCTTGGGGGATGTCTTATTTGAGGGTCAGTCCTTACTGAATGCGCTATTGGACTGAGGACTCGCGACCGGGAATCCTGGTGGTGGCGGTCTTTGTAGGCGGGTCGACCAGTTCCTTGGATCCCAAATTTACAACCGGCCTCTCCTGCTCTGTTTGTGGGCCGGAGCTACCTGGAGTCCATAGTACCCAGAGCAGGATCGTTCCAAGGACAAATATCAAGAGGAGCCAGTTAACTGCGTGAAACGATAGATATTTCATGTTTCGCTGCTCCGATTCTGAGGGTGTCCTAGTAATTTGCGTTCTCTATGAAACGATATTCGGATTCCCTTCCAATTGGAGTATGTTGATTCACTGAATTCTCGGGCTTCAAGGCCTAGGCAGAAAATCGCTCTTTTTAAGGTCATATTAGGGTTATCGGTGAAAATATCCTACAACTTTAAGTTAAAGATCCCTATCAAATTATAGGACAAAATCCTACGAAATGCCAGAAAAAATTACAAAATGGGAATATTTATTAAAGCCTCCCCGGAAGACCACAAACTATTTAAAGCCAGACAAAGAAGAATTGAGCTTGATGGGAACAGGGCTTTATTAAAAGGTTCGTAATTTTTTAAAAAATACCTTTCAAATAGACTTTCCTGATGAATTATCACATGATAAGGTTTTTCGCTTGGGAAGTGCGCCCGCTCGGCCTTTTTTACTTCATAAGACGCAGGGGAATCGGATGAAGGACTTTGTCTAAAGTCAACGAGATGAAATCGAGGAACTTGGAGGTGCTTCAAAGCTCCAGCGTTGTCTGCAGGGGCTGGGCTTTTTCCCCTCATTTTTTGGAATGGAGGAACAGATGACGGGTCGATCGGTCTTCCGAGGCAGAGAGTGGAGGCACGTCACATCGTCAATGTTGATCTGCCTTCTCGGGTTTATTGCGAGCGCCTTGGGAGTTTCCTTAGCAGAGACGGGGAGAAATGAGATGTCGCCTGTAGTGGCTACGTACGCTCAGGTCCCTCTGCACTTCGAGAAAAACCAGGGCCAGGCAAACCCCACCGTCAATTTCCTGGCGCGAGGGAAGGGCTATGCGCTGTTTCTCACGCCTGGAGAGGCTGTGCTGTCGCTCCAACAGTCACGAACATTCGACGAATCGACATACGGCCCAGCTTCAGTGGGAGAGGGGGCTGAAACAGGCGCCGATGTATACCAGCCGGAGAAGGCGTTCACTGAGAACCCGTTCGCGGTTGTCAGGATGGCGCTCGTGGGCGCCAAGGGACAAGCCAAGATGGTGGGGCAAGACCGGCTCCCTGGAAGAAGCCATTATTTTATTGGCAATGATCCTTCGCAGTGGCGGACTAACATACCGCAATACGCGAAGGTGGTGGCTGAGCAGGTCTATCCTGGCATTGACTTAGTCTACTACGGTGATCAGCGGCAACTGAAATATGATTTCCACGTCGCTCCCGGTGCCGACCCTAAAATTATCACGCTTGCCTTTGAGGGGATGGACAAACTTGAGATCCTCGACAAAGGCGAGCTTGTCCTCCACACACCGGCGGGCTCAGTTTTCCACCATAAGCCCCTCATCTATCAAGAGCTCGATGGGGTCAAACAGACGGTCCAGGGCGACTACATTTTCAAGGGCGTGAGCGAAGTCGGTTTTCGGCTGGATTCCTACGATGTCAGCAAGCCTCTCATCATTGATCCCGTGCTGAGTTACTCGACCTACCTTGGCGGTTCCGGCGACGACAAAGGCGCCGGCATCGCAGTGGATGCCACTGGCAATGCCTACCTCACGGGTCAGACGACTTCGGTTAACTTTCCCACGGCCAACGCCTATCAATCGAGCAGTAGCGGAGTGGAGGTCTTTGTCACAAAGGTGAACGCTGCAGGTTCCGCATTGATTTACTCCACCTACTTGGGTGGAAGCAGTACCGACGAGGGCTTTGCCATCGCAGTGGATGCCGCCGGTAGCGCTTACGTCACAGGGCATACCGATTCAAACAACTTCCCCACGGTAAATCCGGTTCAGGCTTCGCTCGGTGGGGGTGCTCTGGGGGGGGACGCTTTTGTTACTAAACTCAATGCCGCCGGGTCCGCCCTTGATTACTCCACGTATCTGGGAGGCAGCCTCTTTGACACAGGTAATGGAATTGCCGTGGACGCTGCCGGTAACGCCTACGTGGCGGGACAGACCCACTCTACTGACTTCCCCACAACGGGGGGTGCGGCCCAGACCCTCTCTGGCGGTGACAGTGACGCCTTCATCACGAAGCTCAACGCTACTGGCTCGGCGCTCGACTACTCCACTTATCTAGGCGGCCTCGATCGAGAGGAAGGCAACGGCATCGCGGTGGATGGTGACGGAAATGCTTACGTGACAGGTTCAACCGCTTCCTCGAACTTCCCAATTACGGGCACCCCCCTTCAAGGAGCTATCGGCGGGGGTTCCGACGCCTTCGTGACGAAGTTGGATCCTATTGGCTCTGCTCTCGTCTATTCCACCTACCTGGGTGGCCTTGAGGAGGAGGTTGGACACGGGATCGCGGTGGATGGTACCGGAAATGCTTACGTGACAGGTTCAACCGCTTCGTCGAACTTTCCCATAGCTGGCTCACCCATTCAAGGAACCATCGGCGGGAGCTCGGACGCCTTCGTGGCACTACTCAATGCGGCCGGGTCCGCACTCAACAACTCTACCTATCTAGGGGGCAATGCGGACGACGCAGGTCAAGCTATTGCAGTGGATTCGTCCAATAACGCCTACGTGACTGGTAATACGTCGTCCACTGACTTTCCCACGGCAAGTCCATTCCAGCCTGTCCTCCGTGGATTTTTGGGAGGCCCCATAGTGAACACCGATGCTTTTGTGGCCAAGATTGAAACCGGAGGTTCCTCGCTCATCTACTCTTCATTCCTCGGAGGTAACGGTCTCGACTCCGGCCTCGCTATTGCGGTGGACGCCGCCGGGAACGCCTACTTAACCGGTGAGACCCAAAGCCTAGGGGAAGATACTTCATCGGAGTTTCCTGTGGTGAACCCCATCCAGATGACTAACGGCGGTGGGTTTGGCGACGCGTTCGTCGCTAAGGTGAAATTAAATCCCAATGTCTTTTCCGATCTCCTGATCACTCAAAACAACAGCCCCGACCCCGTCACGGCCCTTGAAAACCTGACTTATACTCTGTTCATTTCGAACGGGGGCCCTCAGAACGCCACCGAGGTCCTGGCGACCGACTCCCTACCGACTGGGGTCACCTTTGTCTCTGCCACCCCCAGCGCGGGGACGTGCAGCGGCACCAGCCTCGTGACGTGCAACCTGGGCACGATGAACGTCGGGGACCGGGCGACAGTTGAGCTCGTTGTCAAGACCACAACAGAAGGCACCCTTACCAACATTGCTTCAGTGACCAGCGGCGTCACCGATCCCAATAGCAACAATAACACCGTCATGCAAAGCACGACGGTGAACCCGGCTGCCGACATCGCCCTTGCCAAAACTGACGACCCGAACCCTGTTCTCAATAACAGCGAGTTGACGTACATCCTCACGGTGACAAACAATGGCCCGGATGCCGCAACCGGCGTAGTCGTCACAGATACGTTGCCGCCAGGTGTAACCTTTGTTTTAGCCAAAGCCAGCCAGGGTTCGTGCAGCGGCACACGCACCGTGACGTGCGACCTGGGTACGATCAACAACGGGGCCAATGCAACAGTAGACATTATCGTTGTAACCCCGGATGCCGTGACCACCGTAGACAACACGGCTAGCGTGACCAGCGACGTGAGCGATCCAGATGACAAGAACAACGAGGCGGAAACCAGTACTCCAGTTCGCTTTGATGCTGCAGATCTTGACCTAACCAAAAAGGCCCCACCCAATGCCCCGGTAGGCGACCCAATGATATATGAAATCAGG
>CP070743.1:1704950-1706953 GCA_020348185.1 Nitrospirota bacterium | reverse complement strand
CTTCCTCAAATCCTGTCAGGGGCATGCCGATATATCTCAAACAGGCCATATGGATGCTTGTCGGCATGTTGGCGCTGGTTGTGGCATCGGGGATTGATTACCACAAACTCGCTCGTTTTTCGTATGTCCTGTATGGTCTCGGACTCGTGCTCCTTGTCGTGGTCCTGGTGGCTGGAAAAAGTAGCCGGGGCTCCCAACGCTGGATCCCGCTTGGAGCCTTTGCGGTTCAACCATCGGAATTGATAAAAATTCCACTCATCCTGGTCCTGGCCACGTACTATGGGACAAAACAACGCGAGGGTTGGCTTCAACGATTGGTAATCCCGGGCTTGATGGTATTACCGGGATTTCTTCTGATTCTGAAACAACCGGATTTGGGAAGTAGTCTAAGTTTCTTATCAATTTATATCCTTGTGCTCTTAGCCGTTGGGGTGAAAAGCAAAGCATTTGGTCTTGTCCTGTTAACCTCCCTGATGCTGTTCCCATTCGCCTGGGGAGGGGTGTGGGGATCATTACAGGAATATCAACAGGAGCGTATCATCAGTTTTGTGGATCCTGACTATGATCCGGGGGGGAAAGGCTATCATGGGTTACAATCCCGCATCGCCATTGGCTCAGGGCATATCCTAGGCAAGGGCCTTTATGGCGGAACTCAGACTCAATTTAAATTCTTACCGGAAGGCCACACGGATTTTATCTTTGCGGTCTTTGCTGAAGAATGGGGTTTTTTGGGAGTGGGTGTGTTGTTAACACTGTATATCAGTTTATTTCTTATGGGATTGGAAATCGCTACTAAAGCCAAGGATACCCTCGGTGCGCTCCTCGCCCTGGGTGTGGTGGGGATGATTGGCTTTGGCTTCGTAGTGAATATGTCCATGACCGTTGGGTTGGCACCGATTGTGGGCATTCCCCTTCCCCTTATGAGTTATGGGGGAAGCGCAATGATCATGTCCCTTGCAGCCTTGGGCCTGTTACTCAATGTCAAAAGACGACGACTTTCGTTGGCGTGAACGGAGAAGGGAATTGGACATAGGGCAGCAACACACAGTAACGTAATTGATGAAGAAGGTTTCGGGTTTCAGGTTAAGAAAAAGAAGAGATTGCTAAAAAATCATAAGTGATTGAATTTTAAGTTTTTTTATTGGAGGTTGGTATGGGAGTAGAAATTGCCATAAATGTCACGACGGAAGAAACCCGCGTGGCGGTGCTGGAAAACAAAGTCGTGACTGAACTATTTGTGGATCGTGCCAAAAAGAAAGATTTTGTCGGAGATATCTATAAAGGTAAAGTGGTGAAGGTACTGCCGGGGATGCAGGCTGCCTTTGTGGATATTGGCCTCGAACGTGCCGCCTTTATGCATGTTTCCGACCTGTCGGTTGAAACGGAGCCCGGCGACACCCTTATCGACAGCGATGAAGATGACAAAGGGCCTGAACTGCCTCGACCAAGACGACAAACGATTCGCCCAATTGAACAGTTATTGGAAGAAGGGCAAGAGCTTTTAGTCCAAATATCCAAAGGCCCCATCGGCACCAAGGGTCCCCGTGTGACAACGTATGTCTCTTTGCCGGGACGATTTTTGGTGTTTATGCCCAACGTCGATCACATCGGAGTCTCTCGACGAATTACCAACGATGAGGAACGAACCCGTCTTAAGGCGATTATGCGACGGCTTCGCAAACCTGGATATGGATTCATCGTCCGCACGGTATGCGAAGGCGTTCCGGAAGAAGACCTGGTGTCAGACGTCAATTTTTTGGGAGCCCTTTGGCACGACATTCTCAAGAAATACGACCAGGAGGGAACCCCCTCCCTTCTTCATACCGACCTGTCTTTAACGTTGCGAGTCGTCCGAGACCTGTTCACCAAAAAAGTTGATCGTCTCTCAATTGATGGGAAACCGGCTTTTGAGGAAGTCAGAGAATTCGTTCGACGCTACCTGCCAGAACAAACCTCTCGCATCTACCATTATGATAAAAAAGACACCGGATTGTTTGAATATC
>CP070743.1:1700869-1704850 GCA_020348185.1 Nitrospirota bacterium | reverse complement strand
TTGCATTTTGTAAATTCATGAATCGACGAAAGGCCAAAATAATCGGACAGTTAAGAGAGATTTGAAAAATAGGCGTGTTACTACAACTTTTGGGTGTGTTTTTCGATACCCCGGATGAGTTTTGGAGGAGATATCTTTAACGATTTCAGCATCCTACGCACATTACTGCTGATTTCGTTAGTGCGATAAAAGGTGTGTTCGGACGTAGAAAAATAAGAAATTTGTAGTTCTTCAAGGTCCAGTTTAATACGGCTCCAGGGCTTCTCACAACGCAGCTCAGCTAACCGTTCCATGAGCAGGGCAAGCACGCAAATTTTTACATGGGCCTCAATGCGCCGCGGTACCCAATGGTGGACAGGGGACATTTTGATTCGGGTTCTTTTTAGGGAGCGGAAGCAACGTTCGATAACCATAAGTCCTTTATAACCACAAGCGGCATCTTCCAGGCTGATAGTATCATCGTTGGTTTCGATCAACCACCTGCCGTCATACTTGGATGCTTCCTGGATCGCCCCGCGGTTGATCCGGATCAAACCACCCTTGGTCACTTTCAGGTATCGCTTGAAGCGAAGGGAGGCAAGCAAGTCGATGGCCCACCGGGCTGTGGCTTTGGGCTTGGGGTGACGGGCAAGCTCCTCTTCAAGGAATCGGACGATCTCAGCTCGGCGTCTCTTCTGCCGTTCAGCCTCCTTGGGGTTATAACAGAGGATATAGCGCCTTCGTCGCTCACCATCACCGATAATGACTTCTTTGGCATGCAGGTTGTCCCGGATGACATGGTACCTGCCGCATGCCCGGGCCAGTTCCTCCCGGCTGTTCTTTGAGTTTATGGCCGAGTCAGCCACGAAGATGGCACGATTTAGATTCCAGCCTCGAAGATCGGATCTGACCCGCTCAACCGTGCTCACATCGGCGGTGTTGCCCGGGAACACCCAGCTCTTGACCGGGAGACCTTCCGGAGTCACGGCAAGAGCAACCACGACCTGGGGCGTCCAGGTGCCTTCTTTTGAGTGACCGAATCGGCGCAGGTCGTCTTCTTGGTCGATTGAGAAACTGGCTGTGGTGGTATCATAGAAGATGAGATCCACTTTGAGATTGAATAGATTGGCCGTGTGAAAGAATACATGCTTCTCTACCTCTTCAGCATGATCGTAGAGGAGATCCATAGCCTCATACATCTGTTTGAGTTTGAGATCCTGACACGAAGGCATATACACGGTAGGAAGCCACCGATCCCAAACCCCGAGCTTGCTTTCCGGCTTGCAGAGACGATTGGTCACCATGGCGAGAAGAGCGAGGTCATAGGGAGTGCGAAGTGCATTCTTTTTGCAGATAGACCGGAGTAAGTTTCCAATACCGAGCCTCTCCCAAAGGGTTTCGGCCAGCAGCGGTACTCCGTAGGGATAGGTTCGGTGGAGCTTGAGATCAAGGGGTAGACCGACCGTGCTGGTCAGGGGCAGCTGGGCATCGTTGTCAAAGGGGTCGATGACCTCGAGGTTGCAGACGCGGGCGATGGAACGACATAGGCGGACGAGTTGATCGCGTTCGAGCTCATCGGCCCTTCCGAAGCTGTGGATAATCTTGGCGACAGGTTTTTTGGTAACGGGATCGCGCTCGTTATGGGCAAGTTGGTAGTAGGTGACGACGGATCCGTCCTTATTGGTTCTTTTAGTGGTTCGCAGGTACATGGTTGCTTACAACAATACCGCGTACTTACAGATCTGTCAACAAAAAAATAATAAGTCGTGTGCCTACGTATTTTTGAACTTTGTATGAATATAAGTGCTTGAAACCAGGAGAGAGGGGCCCGAAAATCGGCTAAAAAAAGGGCCTTTATGGCCTACAAAACGCAAACGAAAGTAATACTTTTGAACGTTACCAATCGGTTAGGACCCTCCGAAGTGGACGATTTGGGCCGGAATACGCACTTGAGCTGGCACAGACCTTGATATTAGAACTACGAAGCAACGTAAAGAAAATTTATATTGACTTTCGAAAGAAGCTCTAAGCTATTGGAATCATAAACACGGGAAACAAAATTATCAGTAGCGCAACCCAGAGCATTTACACTGCTGACCTCTGTAAGTCAGGTTGACGATTGGCGGGAACCCAACCGCCTTGGACCTGTTGTTGAGCAAATTCCACTGCTTGGTCAGAGTTTTCAAATTCTAGGTCTTTCCAGTCCTCCGGTAGGCACTTGAGCCACTGGAAAAGGACTCCCTCGATTTCGACACCCTGGGGGCATTCGTAAGAGTTTATTCGCCATTTGGTGCTAGGGTCCTTCACCAGATACACGATTTCGCCACCCCGAAGATTCCGACTTTCATTCTGGATAGTATTGTTTGACATCTCGTTATTTCCTCTCTTCAAAAGTGATTATGCAGGCCCCTCCTGATGCTTGTGTTCGTAATTACGAATGAGATCGATCTGAGCGATTTTCCTCAGGCTGACCCTCCGATAGACTTCAGAGAGGGTGGCCACCTCCAAGCCCCAGTCATAGGCTATATTGATTCCGCGGGCCAGTTGTGCCGAAAAGCTGAATTCACCGGCCAAGGGATAGTTGAAGGTTCTATGGTAGTTGAAAAATCGTCTCAATTCGCTGAATCCCCTCTCACGCATGATACGGGCCATAGCATCCACAAAAGGCGTTACAAACAGCCTACTAACTCGTCCCTTCATAGTTTTTTCCGTGGGTGAAATGCGGGGGTAATACCCTTTGCAGAATTCGAAGTCATTGTTAGGATTTGCCGTAGGTTCAATGAACCGACCGAGAAGTAAGCGATCATAGGTGACAATATCGCAATCGTGAAGGGCGATTACGTCCACATCCTCTCTCGCCAAAAGGTACCCGAGGGCCATCCAGACGGATTGTCCTTTACCCGGAACACCGATAGGAATCTCCTTTACCTGAAGATTTTTAAAAATGTTCTGAATCCGGGGTCCATCCACCCAGATGACCTTGAGATCCCTTTCCGAGGTATAAAGCTTACTGAAATATTCCTTTGCCCCTCTGAACTGGCTCTCTTCCGAGGCCCCTCCCAAGGCGATGACCAGGCTGTGGAGATATCGGACCTGGCTGATATCATTCGTTATACGGTCCAAAACCTGCGGGTTCCGGATCTCCGAGTAGAGGGAGGGGAGCAGGAGACTGATCCTGACGTGATGGGAATGTTCCTCAAGAGTTTGTTCTAAGTCAGCAAGGTATTCATCTCGATCAAATACTTCATGAAGGGCGTGTAATGTCGTGATGATGCCTTCCTGGTGGAAATCAGTCATGATTTAAGCTCCACATTAGGCGAAACAATTTCGATACATTATCGAGGTAGCGTTGATTTCACCTCCGAGTCTTGGGAAAAGGTTCTGAGGTAGAAATCTATAACATAATATTATTTAAAAATCAAAAATCGTGATCTATGGCAAATCTCTTAGGCATAGGGCATTCGTTGTAGTAGGGACAGAATAATGCTTAATAAACCTGCCCCTCTCGTTTTGGAGGATATTCTCAATACTTAGCAACGGCCAGAATTGGACGACCATTAAGATTATCTACTTACCCTATTGCCCCGTCGATGGAGCGTTTTTTGAGAGGTCTCAATCGTGGATCAGGGCATCTCACGAGCGCTTGACAAATCTTTCCACACTTATACAATGAATCAACTTTCGCCCGTTCTATTGAACAAAAGGCATATTAAAAAGGGCCATCAACATGGAAAAAGCCATGTTCGAAATTCAAGCTTCCCGGCTTTGCCCGAATCCGGAAAAAAGCGGGGGGCGGAAAACTTGAGTGATAAAAACAAGATAATAACCATTGATCCCCTGAGGTCCGTGGTTCGGGATCATCAAGGGGAAAAGGGGTGACATGAAAGATATCCTTGCTTTTGTCATGGCAGGTGGAAGGGGAGAGAGACTCATGCCTCTTACGCGGGATCGGACGAAACCGGCAGTTCCCTTCGGGGGGATCTACCGTCTCATCGATTTCAC
>CP070743.1:1689910-1700769 GCA_020348185.1 Nitrospirota bacterium | reverse complement strand
TTCCATCGGATGCTGCTGCTTGATCGTTGCCAGATCCTCACTGGTCAGGAGTTCGTAATAGCGAAACATGAGATCATCGCTGATTGACATCAACTTCCCAAACATCTCTTCCGGTCGGTCTTCAAGGGCGATGTAATTCCCAAAGCTCTTGCTCATTTTTCGAACGCCATCCGTTCCTTCGAGCAAGGGCATGGTTATCACGGTCTGCGGTTTTTGACCATAAGCTCGTTGGAGGTCGCGCCCGACGAGCAGATTGAATTTCTGATCCGTTCCCCCTAATTCCACATCCGCCTCCAGTGCCACCGAATCGTACCCCTGAACTAATGGATAGAGTAACTCATGAACGCTGATGGGTTTTTGCTCCCGATACCGATTGGCGAAGTCATCCCGTTCCAGCATTCGGGCTACACTATAATGGGAACAGAGATGGACCATTTCTTCAGCAGGCATTCCTTTCATCCATCGACTGTTGAACTCAATTCGGGTTTTGGCAGGATCCAGAATTTTAAATATTTGTTTTTCGTAGGTTTTTGCATTCTGCAACACCTGGTCTTCAGTCAAAGCCACCCGCGTTTCCGAAACGCCCGAGGGGTCACCGATCATTCCTGTAAAATCTCCAATGAGAAACATGACTTCATGGCCAAGTTCCTGAAAGTGTTTCAATTTCTGAATGAGCACAGTATGACCGACATGAAGGTCCGGGGCGGTTGGATCAAAACCGGCTTTGACTTTTAACGGACGATTTTCCTTCAGAGAGGCCGAAAGCTTTTCCTTCAGCTCATCAAGCTGAATCACCTCGACGGTTCCCCGAAGAATCAAGTCCAGTTGCTTGTTGAGTTCAGAAGTTGCCAACACCCTACCCCACTATTCCCTAGAGACCTGAAGATCTTTTTGCGATTCGATTTTGGCTGATTGATCGATTTTAATATACGGTCTTAACTGTGCGAATTTCCTTTCCCCGATTCCCTCGACACCTTTCAGATCTTCAATGTCGTGAAAAAGACCCTTTGACTCCCGGTGATCCATGATACGGCTTGCCAACACGGGACCAATTCCGGGAAGGGCTTGAAACTCTTCTTTGGTCCCCTGGTTAATATCCAAGGAGGAGGAGAAAACCGGTTTTCCCAGGTCCTGGGATACCTCATGAGCCTGAGAGGAAAAAGATTTCATTTGGTTCGCCTGTGGTACAGACCAGCCGAACCATAGAATCAAAGCCACGCCGATACTGAAGACAGCCAACTTGATGAGGAGGGATTGAATCAGGGAAATGTTACTTTTCACGTTCGTTTTCGCGCCTGATGAATCGCCAATCCTTCGACATCCTCAGCCGCTTCCATCATCCCTTCCGCTAATGTCGGATGGGCATGAATCATGTGGGCAAGATCACTCGCCGTGGTTCCTACTTGCATGGCCAGGGCGGCCTCATGAACCAAATCGGCCGCATGGGATCCCATAATATGAACACCCAAGATTTTATTCGACCCGGAATCCGTAATCACCTTAAATATGCCTGTCGTCTCTCCAACGGCCTGCGCCTTCCCCAGTCCGGCATATCGAAACCGTCCAACTTTTGTTTGGAAGCCCTGCGCCTGAGCTTGCTGCTCCGTTAATCCCACACGTCCAATTTCGGGCAGCGTAAAGATTCCGGCAGGCACGACGTCATAGTTCATAGCCTGTGACCGACCAAGTATATTTTCTACGGCTACCTTTCCCTGGGCTGAGGCCACATGCGCTAACATCGCCTTACCCACCACATCACCAATGGCATACACCCCTGGCACATTGGTTTCCATTTTATCATTGACTTCGATCTCTCCACGCGGTCCCAGCCGGACTCCGACTTTTTCCAAGCCGATCCCCTGGGTGTTAAACGGCCGGCCAACTGAAACGAGAACGGTATCCGCCTCTATCACCTCTCCCGACTTCAACGTGACGGCAATTTCCTTGTCCCTTTTTTCAACCTTTTCAGCGGTGGTTCCCGTATGAAGTTGGACTTTGTTCTTTTTGAGCTCACGGGTCATGAGCCGAATCAGTTCTTCATCTTCTGTGGGAAGAATCGTGGGCAACATTTCGACAAGGTCCACATGCGACCCCAAACCACTATACAACGAGGCGAATTCGCATCCTTCAACTCCACCACCAATAATCAGGAGCCGGGAAGGAATATGTTCGAGATCCAGCGCCTCTTTGCTGCTGATAATTGTTTTTCCGTCAATGGGGAATAAGGGCAGATTGGGCCAGGAAGATCCGGTTGCTAAGACAATGGCATCAGCGGTTACGGTTGATTGTGTTTCGTCAGGTGTTGTGACGCGGACCGTTCGCTCGTCGATCAACTCCCCCCACCCCTGAAGATGAGTGATGCCCCAGGTTTTAAATAAGGTGGCAATACCTTTGACCAGTTGGGCAACGACACCATTTTTCCGTTTAACCATTTGAGGGAGGTCATACGAAGGCGGGCCTTGAACCTTGATTCCCAACTCCCCTGCCTTCTTGACCTTTTCCCCAAGTTCCACGACTGACAGAAGAGCTTTGCTTGGGATGCATCCCCAGTTTAGACACACCCCCCCAAGAGCCTGATTCTCAATGACCGTGACCTGACCTCCAAGCTGCGCTGCGCGAATAGCGGCCACATATCCGCCTGGGCCAGATCCGAGAATGACAATGCGGGTGCTTGAGCTCATGACGATTGAGTCTTGAGAAATTCCTCGTATTGTGCGGCCGTCATCAACTGTTCAACTTCGGCAGGATTTGACATTTCCAAGACGGCCACCCACCCTTTGCCGTAAGGGTCCTGATTGACCAATTCCGGATGCTCCTGCAATTCTTCATTGACGCGGAGAACTTTTCCGGACAAGGGCGTATAAATCGTGGAAGTCGCTTTGGTTGATTCCACCTCCCCGATCTCCTGATCCGCTGAGACGGTGAGGCCTACCTTGGGTGCTTCGATAAACACCACATCGCCCAGTGCATCCTGAGCAAAGTCGCTGATTCCCACCGTGGCTTCCTGCCCATCGACCCGAACCCATTCATGTTCTTTGTGAAACCGTAAGTCAGTCGGTTCCATGAGATCCTCCTAGCCTAGGTAACCATTAATATAAGTTCACGATGCCACAATATATCTAGTTTTTTGTTTCCAAAGGTAGAGGTCGGTGTGTCCAAAAGTCCAAGAGTCGAAGAAGTCAAAAGATTGGGCATTTGGGGGGGTTCTAAGACCATTGGGATTTTTAGACTTTTCGACACTTTGACTTTAGATTTCAAGCTTTAAACTTCCCTACGTCAGGGTTTCTAATTTAGGGGGTCTTATTTGTCAAGAAAAGTTTGCAGATCGTAGCTTTGCGAAACTTTCTCCAAGTGCCTGGCTTTATGGGAAGCGGACACCAGGGTGAGAGTGGTCTTTTTGCCCCACGGGATTGAGAGCCAGATTCTGGCCGGATTTTGGAGGACCAAGGTCATCCGATCGACCATTGTGCGTGATTGTTTGAAAAAGTCCTCCGGATCAATCGAGTTAGCGGGACTGTGCTGCAACTGAATGTTTCGACCGGCCTGAGGGGTGACAAGAAAAAACATAAAGCTTTTTTGTTTGGCTTCTAGAAAGTCCTCGCTGTACTGAGTTAACGCCCCAAGAGGATCTACGATACTTTCGGGATGCAATTCAAGGCCGAAAGGTAACCCTGGTTTCTGTTCGTGAACTTGATCCATGAGACCTTGCATTATGGTCAGGCGTTGTCGGGCTTTCCATCCTGCCCAACGCCAAAACTCAGATATCTCTGACATAGACCCTTCGGCATATTGATTCCCATCTGGTGAGAATTGGGAATTCCGTTTATTGGCGCCATTCTCGAATAACGTGTGAGGGTTCATGTTGGTGTGAAATGTTTTGTTAAACGTATTCACCGACCCAGGCGTAAATCCGTCATACCTGCCTAGGGGAACCTCGGCGAGGAACACCACCCCGTCTATTCCCAAGTCGGTCAATCTCTTGATTTCATACGCCATCAATTTTTGATATTGAGGGTGAAAGATATCGAAATAGGGAGAGAGTTGGACCTTTCGGGACACCGGATTATAGGATCCGTCCAGCCACTGCTTTTTCGATCTCGAATCGAGATAGCCCAAGCAGCGGAGATTGATGCCCACAAAGACCAAAAGCCCATGTCGATGGATCTGAGCCACAGATAAGGGCAATTGGCTTTGGGTTGAAACATCGCTGGTTTTCACAGCTGTCATGGGTTGTTGACCGGCCTTCGCAGGACACCCAAAATCAATCAGCACACCCGTCACCCCTTCTTGCACCAATCTTTTAAGAGTCGGCGGGTCATTGGCCACCGGATACACCTGACTCAGTGATGTGCGAACAACTTTGGTTGGCTCTGACTCAGTGCGGACCTTCGTAAGGCGCTGCTCGAGTTCATCGATACGCTTCGCAACTTCTTTTTTTTCCTGGCCGGGTGATAGTTTCTGGGAAAGAATTTTGTACTGTTTGAGAGCGGCCTGAAATTTCCCAGACCTCTCATAGGATTGTGCAAGAAGCCGCCGTGCTTCCCTTTCTCTCGGTGACCGGGAATAATCGGACAAAAAACGTTCAAGATCTTTGATAACCTCCGCATCTCGACCTTTATCAAAATCAACACGAGCTTTGCGGAGAATTTGTTCTTGGGCCTGCCGGTCAAGATCCTCGGACTTATCTTGACGATGAGAAGGTTTCCCGCAGCCGGCAGAGACCAGAAGGTAAATCAGCACCGGAATAACCAGAACGTATTTCGCTGCAAAGATGTGTGGCATTTCTGAGAAGAAACCCCTCTGGTCTTCACAAGAGAGGGAAGACGTTTTCGACGTACGAACTACCGTGCAACCAGGTCAGTTGTCGAGAAAAAATAACCAATTTCAAATTGCGCCGTCTCCGGAGAGTCGGAGCCATGGACAGCATTCGCTTCAATGGAGGCCCCATGTGCGGCTCGAATCGTTCCCGGGTCCGCCTTTTTGGGGTCAGTGGCGCCCATGAGGTCACGATGCCGTTTAATCGCGTCATCCCCCTCTAGCACCAATACGACGACAGGCCCCGACGACATATATGAAGTCAGATCGTGAAAAAAGGGGCGCTCCCGATGGACCGCATAAAACCCTTCAGCCATGCTTTTACTTAATCTCATCATTCTTATGGCCAATGGATGAAGTCCGGCTTTCTCATACCGCTGTATGATATCTCCGATCACCTGTTTTTCAACGGCATCCGGTTTAATAATCGCAAGAGTCTTCTCTTTCATACAGTGAATCCCTTTCTTTAAAATTTTAGTGGAGAATAGCAGATGGACAAAACGAATTGCGCTAATTGTCTAGGCAAGAGTTTCTTCAGTTTCCAAATACCATCACTATGAGTGATTGTCTAGTAGGACAATCACTTCGCTCGGCCTCAAGGTTACATTTTGATAAAAATTCTCGCGTTTACCCCGATTATCAATCCAACTTAAATACACCACACTTAAATTGTTAATATTTCCGGGTAGCATATCCTTTGCTAAAACCTGCTCCTTGGAGGAATGAGTGTTGACAACGATGAAACCCCGCTTCTCTTGGTCCATGTCAGAGGAACGCTCGAGAACCAACATGTCTGGTGAAGGAACAGGAATCCTTGTCAGGCTCCCCTCCCCCTGAAATAGCCCTGTTTGCATTTTGAACCGGTTCACAGCCTGAATAAATGAACTGAGGTCAAAATGCGGCGTCTCCCAATCCGAGCATCGTGTTTTGACAACATGCAACCGTTTGGTAAATCCATATTCGTAACCGACCGGCATCATAAGCCCTGTCGAAAACATCGCCGCGAACGCATAGCGTTGTCGTTGGATCGATTCGCTCCCGCCTGATTCCTTGGCTACTCTCTCCGTATCATGTGTTTCAGGAAACGAAATTGACGGTAAATCTCCAAATTCCTCATGCTGATCAAGGCACCATGAGTCTTGAAAATTCCACCACTTAGAACTATTGCAAAAAAACTGAAAGCCAGCCTCTCGAAGTGCCCGAGTCTGGTCGACGGTACCTCCTAAATTCTCAGCCCAAAACACCACGTGCGGATGAGCTCGCCGAATCTTTTCGATTAAAAATTGCCAGAGTTCTACGGGGACTTGATGGGCCGCATCACAGCGAAATCCCTCGAACCCGATCGCCATATAGGTTTCGATGAGCCTTGCCCAATAATCCCACAGTTCCTTCCGATTAGACGAACCTCGATTATCGATTTCAGCCAGATCCTTCCAGACCGTCCTGTTATTTGTATTTTGAGGATCTAAGACAAACGGATGTTGAATCCGCCCATGAGCATCCCGAACATACCACTCAGGATGCTCGTGGACCAATGGGGAATCAAAAGCCGTATGGTTGATAACTAAATCAATCATTGGGTGGACGCCACTCTCCCGGATTGTCCGAATGACGGGAGCAAGATCCATAAGCGAACGTTCTGTTGAACCATCCGGACTGAACGCGGGATTCAATCTGTAATAATCTTTTGTGGAGTACAGACTCCCCGAATGCCCGGGATAGTTGACGGGGTTCAGAAACAACCAATTGAATCCGAGTGACGCCGCTCTAACAGCATGAGGGAGCCATCGATCAAATGGGCCTGCTAAGGGAGGGAAAAGATTATAGATTAGCGGGGTGTTAAGGAAGTTTTCAGATTTCAAATCACAAATTTCTGTTTGAATTGTAACTGCACCATCTCATGGCGCCTCTTCGAGCCCCCAATTGCAGAAGGACGGAAGGGAGGCAGCATGAAATGCTGCCACTACAATATTGAAAAGAGTGTGCATACAGTTAAGAGCATACTTTTGAGGGACGAGTGTCTTTGCCTAATTCCTTGGTGAGTTCCATTCGCGCCACCTGCTTGACATTGGCGCAGAGATCTCCCAAACCCGGAGTGATGAGCCGAAACGGTCCCCCATTTTTTACTGGTAGGGGGTCCCCATCAAGTTCATAAATCAAAATTCCATAATCCCGTACCTGCTCCAACGTCAGGCAAGCTGAGTATTTCCCATCGCGCGAATGAAACGTTGCATACTTGGTCCCGACCTGAAGCGTGGCCATATCAAGCAATCCCTCTAGGCGAATTCCCCTTCCCCGCAGACCGGGACTCACCTCACCGACGTCCCGCACTTGATACTCAGACGGCAAGGTGGCCAATACCGTGACATCAAGAGTCAGCGACTGAATCACGTCTCCATCGATCTGCAAGGTATCGGGCCTTGAAGTCCTTTGTTCTGTCATCACCTTCACAATCGCGGTTAAGGTCTCATTCAGAGGCGTAGGGATGCCAAATTCTTTCCCTTTCTTTGCAATATACCCGTTTAAATAATCAATCTCAGTTGGTCGACCTGCCTTCCAATCATCATACATGGAAGTATGAATATCCCGGATTTCTTGCGACCACTGAATAACCTTATCTGCGATATCATCATCCAGGGGTATCCTATGGGCCATTGCCACAGCCGAGACTTCGCTCACAATTGTGGATATCACGGATTTCATTTCAGGATGATCTAAGGCTTCTGACACTCGATCATCAATCAAAACCGTCAACGGATTAAAGACGCAATTCCAACACATCTTGTCCCACTTGGCTTTTCGAATATCCTCACTCACCTGGCAGGGCACGCCCGCCCTTTCAAATAGATCAACGAGATGATGAAGCCGGGGAGTTTCATGGCCCATGATTTCTCCAACCATGACGGTTCCACGTTTATAATGTTCAATGATTCCAGGTTCAATGATTTTTGAATAAATAAATGCCACCCCACCAAGGACCCGCTCCCTCCCAAAACGTTGAATGAGCTCATCTTCGCACGTCACACCATTTTGCAGTGTCAGAATCGCGGTCTCATCTCGCACGATCGACTCAATTTGACGACAGGCTTCATCCAGGTCGTACGCTTTCACCCCCAGAATGATTAGATCAGAGGATGACAGCTCTTTCGGATCGGACGTCACTCGCGGATGGACCGTGAACGTTCCCAAAGAGTTGCTTCGAATCGTCAATCCATTCCTTTTGATCACTTCAGCGGTCCGGGGCCTTGCCAAAAAAGATACCTGAGGATGAACCTGGGCTAACCGCGCGCCGAAAAATCCCCCGACTGCACCCGCCCCGACAATGGTGATTTGGATCATTTCCGCAACACCCCCGTTACTAAACACTTTTCCCTTGGCCCACTATAACATAAGTGTGTCTTTTTCCGATTTCGGGTCCACATTATGATATAGTCAATCGTCGCCAACTGTCTCCAGTGACTGAAGTATTTGACCAAAAGGGATAAGGTATTTGGCATGACCATTCTAGACATTCGAGATCGTATCGCTCAGGCCGAGTCGGTGACCGTTCTGACTGGAGCCGGCATTTCAGCGGACAGTGGCGTCCCGACGTTTCGGGGAGAAGAGGGTCTTTGGAAGAACTTCCGTCCTGAGCAACTTGCCTCCCCACAGGCCTTTGAACGGGATCCGACAATCGTGTGGGAGTGGTACAACTGGCGGCGAGAATTGCTTTCCACCAAGGAACCCAATGCGGCTCATAAGGCCTTAGCGGAACTTGAGAATCACATTAAGCATTTCTGGTTGATTACCCAGAATGTCGATGGGTTGCACCCTGCGGCCGGATCAACGAAATTATCCGAAATCCATGGCAATATTTGGAAAGTCCGTTGCACCAATTGCGGCAACATTCAACCCAACCATGACGTGCCGATTGCCATTCTTCCGCACTGCAACGATTGCAAAGGCCTGTTACGCCCCCACATCGTGTGGTTTGGCGAATCACTCGATCAACAAGACCTCGATCAGAGCTTTCAGGCACTACGCAGCTGTGAAGTCCTGTTGATTGTCGGCACTTCCGGAGTCGTATATCCGGCAGCGTCCTTTGCCCCTATTGCCAAACAAGATGGGGCCTTTGTCGTTGAGTTGAATCTTGACCCCACGCCCCATTCTGATCTGGTTGACATCTCCATCCAAGGACGGGCCAAAGATTTGGTGCCTCTCCTCCTGCCGATGTAGCCCTTTCATCCCATTTTCTTGACTGCCTTGGCGGTTGTCTGTTACGTTTTTTTGTTTAGGTTGTATACGATTCTCGACGGAGTAATTGAATGGAAATCATGATTAACGGTAAGAACGAAACTACTGACGCGAGCACCATTTTAGAGGTCCTGAAGGATAAGGAGATCGACCCTCATCTGGTAGCGGTTGAACTCAATACACAAATTATTGAACAAGAGCAACTTGCCACAACCTCGATAAAAGACGGCGATAAACTGGAGTTTCTCTTCTATATGGGTGGCGGGGAGTGATCTCCCAACGTTTAGCCCACATCACTGAAGGCATCGGGCGAACTCCACTGGTACGACTCAATCGGCTTTCCCCGCCAGGTGGCGCCACCATCTATGGGAAAGCTGAATTTTATAACCCTGGCGGGAGCGTCAAAGACCGTATCTGCCTCAATATGATTGATGAGGCGGAACGCGAGGGCAAGCTCAAATCTGGGGGTACCATCGTCGAACCAACTAGTGGCAACACCGGCATCGGGTTGGCGTTAGTATCTGCCGTTCGGGGATACAAACTGATTCTCGTCATGCCGGAGGGGATGAGTTTAGAACGAGCGAGCCTGTTGTCGTCTTATGGAGCCCAATTAGTCCTGACCCCAGCGCGAGATGGGATGAGGGGGGCCATCAAAGAAGCCGAAAGCATTCTAGACCAAAATCCCGAGTATTTTATGCCCAATCAGTTTTCCAATCCGGCCAATCCTGCCATGCATCGTAAGACAACCGCTTTGGAGATTTGGGAGGACCTCGAAGGAAAGATTGACGCATTTGTCGCAGCCGTGGGGACAGGTGGTACAATTACCGGATGCGGAGAAATTTTCAAGGAACGCAATCCCTCTGTAGAGATCATCGCGGTGGAGCCGGAGGGATCCCCTGTTTTATCGGGGGGAGAGCCCGGACCTCATAAAATCCAAGGCATCGGCGCCGGGTTTGTTCCTGAGGTATTGAATCGGTCAATTATCGATAAGGTGATGACCGTCTCGGACGAGGAGGCTTATCAAACTTCTAAGCAATTAGCCAAGAAAGAAGGGCTCCTCGTCGGCATTTCTGCCGGTGCCAATGTCTTCACGGCCCAGAAAATTGCGGCTGAACGAGGTCCGGACCAGAATGTTGTCACAGTCCTTTGCGATACGGGTGAACGGTATCTGAGTATCGAGAAATATTTCAATATATAATGAAAACGTTTTATACGTAGGCTGAGTCACGAACATGCAATTCACTGAAGATCAAATTTCACGATATAGCCGCCATATCCTCCTTCCGGAAGTTGGCGGAAAGGGCCAGAAAAAGATTGCCAAGGCTCGAATATTTGTGGTCGGAGCTGGCGGGTTAGGTTCTCCTGTCGCCCTCTATCTGGCGGCGGCTGGAGTCGGGACCATTGGATTGATCGATAGCGATGTGGTTGACCTGTCTAATCTCCAACGACAGGTCCTTCACCACACACCCGATGTGAGCCGTTCCAAAGTCTTATCGGCTAAAGAGAAGATTTTGGCTATCAATCCGGACGTCACGGTGGAAACGTACGAAGATCGTTTCACCTCATTGAATGCCCTTGAGCTTATTCGGGACTACGATGTGGTGATTGATGGAGTCGATAATTTTCCTGGAAAATTTCTGATCAATGACGCCTGTTATTTTGCCAACAAGCCACTCGTCCACGGAGGCATCCTCCGATTTGACGGTCGGCTCTTCACTATTATCCCCGGGCAGTCGGCCTGCTTTCGTTGCATATTCAAGAACCCTCCCAAACCAGGGTTAGTTCCAAGTTGTCAAGAAGCCGGCATCATT
>CP070743.1:1685591-1689810 GCA_020348185.1 Nitrospirota bacterium | reverse complement strand
TTTGTAGCTGCAGCATCTCATGCTGCCTTCTAAAGTCTGAAAGGTGGAACGACTTACTCTCGGTCCTCAAAGAATTCCCGCGTGGGATAAACCGGTTTCGAGGACTTGGTCGGGATTCCAGGATCTTAATTGGAGTCGTGCCTGAGGGTGGGGAGGTAAAGCGTCTTGAGGAATTAACCCGACTATTTCACTTTCTTCGATACACACATGGAATTTTTCGGCTTCTTGTTGAACCGCATCGAACGCATCCTGAATTAAAGTTTCATGAAAGTTGGTGAGGTTCATGGAAACTTGAGCCAGCCCTCGGCTGGCCAAGCCTATCCCGATCGCTTTCAGCGAAGGAAGCCCCCCTCCGGATGTCCGGATCGTTTTGGCAATGGACTGAGCAATTGACACATCAGGTGTTTTGAGAACCACATTAAAGGCAATGAGCGGATGTCGAGCCCCCACGATCACGACCCCGGCGGTGGGGTGGGGCTGACCCGGACCAAAATCCGGAATCCATTGGGGATGAGAGGCCATCCGTGAGGCGAGTCCTATGGTCCCACCCCGGCGAATCATCTCTAATCGTTGTCGTGTTGGGACAACACATGCCGCTTCGTATAAAAAAACCGGAATGTGAAGATCAGTTCCGATTTGCTCTCCAAGTTGTCCGGCCCATTCAATACAATCCTTCATCGTGGCCCCTTTAAGAGGAATCAAGGGGACCACATCGACTGCACCCACGCGCGGATGCTCTCCCCGATGGGTGTTGAGATCGATAAGCGGTAGGGCTGTTTGTACGAGTTCGAAAACGGCTTGAATCACGGCTTCGGGCCGACCTGCAAATGTAAACACCGATCGGTGATGATCCCAATCAGTATGCCGATCGAGCAGCCTCACATCTGTGACGCCCCTAATGGCGTTGGTCAGGGCATCAAGAACGGTGGCATCGCGTCCTTCACTGACGTTGGCGACACATTCAATGATTTGTTGCATATGTTAGTAAAAAAGGTAGATGGTGGTTCGTTGGAGTTCCATAGGCTGCACGCCCCTAAGAGCTTGGAATGCTTGATTTTCTTGACACCCCAAAAAACTCCATATTATAGTTAAATGAATCGAAAGTGTTTGAAATATTACCCCTCTATATCAATAGGTGATCTTATGAACGCCATCAAAACTGAACCCTCCGTAGCCCTAGCAGAACTCCAAGAGACCAAGCCGGATTCGGTGACCATCGTGGTTCTCAGCGGAGACATGGATAAGGCCATGGCCGCCTTTATCATTGCGACCGGTGCGGCAGCCATGGGAATGAAAGTAACCATGTTTTTTACGTTTTGGGGTCTCAATATCATCAGAAAACAAGGCGCGACGAGTTCAGCGAAAGATTGGCTTCGCCGCCTCTTTGGATGGATGAATCCTGGCGGGGCTGCAGATTTGCCGCTTTCACGGTTCCATTTCGGCGGGCTCGGGACGACCATGATGAAAAAAGTCATGAAGGATAACAAAATGCCCGGGATTCCCGAGCTGTTGGAAACCGCACAAGACCTTGGCGTGAAAATGATCGCATGTACGACCACGTTGGGCATGATGGGCATTTCCAAGGATACCCTGATTGATGGTGTAGACCAGCTGGCTGGCGTCACAACCTATCTCGCCGAAGCCAGGCATGGATCAGTGAATTTGTTTATTTAATGCAAATAGTCAAGAAAAATACAAGGGATTCGTCATGATAACATCAGATGTCAAGCTCGATACATTGGGGTATTTCTGCCCCATGCCGATCATTATGACTTCAAAGAAAATCAAAGAACTCGTCCCGGGGCAGGTGCTTGAAGTCCTGTCCGATGACGAGGGTATCAAAAAAGACATGCCGGCCTGGTGCGAAACCACCGGCCATGAATGGGTGGGTTTGGAAGAAGAAGATTCCAATTCGACTACTGTTTATAAAGCCTTCGTGAAAAAAGCTGGCGGCTAAACAAGCCCCCCGTGGTTAATCTTTAAGGCCGTCGATGTCGTTGAACATCGACGGCTTTTTTTTATCTCCTCTCCCCCTCCTATTCCCATTTCACTTCTCGTAGTTGGATGACCCGACCGGTCGATTGATCGGTCCGGTGCCGGACGATTATTACTAATTGCCCACTTTTCCGGAGGGTTAATTGGTCGCCGACTTTGGCCACCTTTCCGGTTGAGAGAATCTCGTTGCCAATAGCCAGTAGCTGGTCAATCACAGGTTGATCGCCTAATCCAAGCGGACGAAATGTCTCAATTTCTTCCAACCCGAACTTGGCCAGGCCCAAGGTATAAAACCACATTTGATATGAATCAATATTTTCCTTCTGCTCAACTCTCACATGATCCTCAAGGTCAAACTGATCTAGCGGACGATCATTCCAATCAGATGGATTCAAAAACGTGTGTGTGACAACGTCATAGGCAGTCCCCTCAGTCAGAAGACTGATTCCTCTGGCGATTCGCGCCGTATGGAGGGCGACATCTCTTTTGTCTTGCCCAACATTTTTAAGAGACGTGACTTCTGCAAGTTGGGAATGAGACCATTGCAACCTCTGCTGCCATATTTTAGCCGCATCCGCTGGCAACGCAGTATTCACGGCTACCCGCCAAGTTGTATGGACGGCTTCAAATTGAGAATGGCCCGATTCCTTTATAAAGTGAACATGCAAGGGCCCACCATACATCTGATTAAACCATGCGGCTAAATACCCAGGAGGCGGGGCATCAGAATGAGAGTATCCGATGACAAAAGCGGGGAGGGCTTGGGTTTTATTCGGCCTTGTCTTTTTCTTTATTTTTTTCATTCCATATGAGCCAGATTGGCAATCCGGGTTCGAAATGATAGGACAGATCGGCAGAGGCAGCATGAGATGCTGCAGCTACGAACTATAAACCCGAAACCTTGAACCCCTCTTGCGTATTCTTTAGAAGGGTTCTCAAAAGGCAATGACTACCACTTCGTTTCAGGCGGGGGCCAATCCAATTCAACCTGTCGGCCGCAATAGTGACAGGTGATCCGATACCGGGCCTTGCGTCGGGGGTTGGGCAAAGACTGAAAGTGGACCGTGACGTTATCGTAGGGACAGACCGGCTGGAGGTGAAGGAGATGTTCATCGATGATTTCGAAAAGAGAGGCGTCATCCCAAGGGGGATCAAGCTGTTCCTGCCCAGCGATATGATCTCTCCAACCACATCGCTTACAGTGTAGGTCAAAACTCTTGATTCGCTCATGGAGTTGGCTTGATTCAATGGCTTCGACAGGGCCGGCACATCCCTGAGTTGGACAATCCACGGGGTCTTTGTGAAGGGCATTCACAAAAGCTTTTGGAGCGTGGGAGGTTTTGGCCATGGGGCCTCGCTTATACCGTAAGAGGCGAACGAAGACAACCCGCTGCCTCCTTGTCTACCAACCATATAAGTTGTCCCTGCGCTGGATGGATGACCTGAGCCGGAAAGACTTCGGGCTGATAGGGACCTTCCAACACCGATCGAAGGGCTTCGGCTTTATCTTGGCCAGAGACCAGAAACATCACATGATCCGCCTTATTCAAGATAGCTGGGGTGAGAGTTATCCGAAAGGTGGAAAATTTTTTGACCCAAGGGGCAGCCACTAAGCGAGTGGTATCGTGAACAGCCGGAGTTCCGGGGAATAACGAAGCGGTGTGTCCGTCAGGGCCCAATCCCAAAAGAATCAGGTCAAAACGAGGGTTTTGTCCTGGAGCTAGTTGAAAATACTCGCGTAATTCCCGTTCATAACTGTCCGCGGCCTCTTCGGCATTCTGCATTTCGCTTGGAATACGATGAACATGGTCATCGGGAACAGGAACATGAGCTAGCAGGGCCTCACGGGCCATGCGGTAATTACTGTCCTGGTGATCGGGTGGTACATGCCGTTCATCACCCCAAAAAAAATGGATGCTTCCCCAAGGTATTTGTGATCGAAATGGGTCGCCGGCGAGGAGTGAATACAATTTTTTAGGGGTCGATCCCCCTGCAAGAGCGAAAGCCATTTGCCCGTGATTGGCAATAGTCTCCTGGGATACATTGACGATATGTTGGGCCGCGACCCGGACCAGCCCCTCGAAATCAGGGACCTGCTCAATTTTTTTGTTCATCCTGCCTCTTAGCAATCAGAATAGTCGTAAGAGTCGAGTGTACCGTTTTTGTCAAAATCCAAGGAAATTTCGCAGGTGTTCGGCGAATAGTTATAAAAGGGAAACCGATT
>CP070743.1:1681506-1685491 GCA_020348185.1 Nitrospirota bacterium | reverse complement strand
TTCATGATTCGACATTCCTTGTTCGATATTCGATATTCCTATCTTAGGAAGAAAGGGATAAAAACTGTTAGCCCTTATGGGACAGGGATGCCGGATTGCGGCTTATCATGAAACTTATCGAAAAGATTAAAGATCGCTCGGCCCAAATTGGGGTGGTCGGTCTGGGCTACGTTGGGCTTCCGCTTGCGGTCCTTCAAGCCAAAACCGGTTTTTCGGTTATGGGAATTGAGGAAGTTCCAGAAAAAGTCGACCAGGTGAATCAGGGGAATAGCTATATTTCTGATGTGAGTGGTGCAGACCTTCGAGAAGTGGTGGAACGTAAAAGGTTATTGGCAACCACTGAATTTTCCGCCCTGAAAGGTTGCGACATTGTCCTGATTTGCGTTCCTACTCCTCTGACACCCAATAAGGAGCCAGATATTAGCGCCATTGTGAGGGTAACCCAACAGTTAGCCCAGCATGCCCATCCAAATATGTTAGTGATTTTGGAAAGCACGACGTATCCTGGAACGACCGAAGAGATTGTTTTAGCTAGACTGACCGAAGAGGGCTTAACCGTTGGGGAAAACCTTTTTGTCGCGTTTTCCCCTGAACGTGTCGATCCGGGGAATCCCCAATTTAAAACCCATAACACGTATAAATTAGTCGGAGGGGTGACCCAAACATGCCAGGAGGTCGCAAAAACCTTTTATGAACAATCTATTATGAAAATTTTCCCCCTCAGTTCCCCCAGGGTTGCTGAAATGGCCAAGGTATTTGAAAACGTCTTTCGATCGGTCAATATTGCGTTGGTCAATGAACTAACCCTCCTCTGTGACAGAATGAACCTTAATGTCTATGAGGTTATTGACGCGGCGGCGACAAAAAATTTTGGGTTTATGCCTTTCTATCCCGGCCCAGGGGTTGGCGGACATTGTATCCCGCTTGATCCCTATTATTTGGCCTGGAAGTCCAAGGAATACGATATCCATACGCGATTCATCGAATTGGCGGGGGAAATTAATGAAAATATGCCTTATTTTGTCGTGAGCAAACTACAACGGATCCTCAACCAGCGATGTCTATGTCTTAACGGTTCGAAAATTTTAGTTTTGGGAGTCACCTATAAGGAGAATATTGGAGACCCTCGTGAATCGCCGGCTACCAAAGTCATGGAACTTTTGCAACAAGAAGGAGCTCATTTAACGTATTGTGATCCCTTTGCTCCCAACCTGATGGTGGGCGATCAAAAGTACAAATCCCAACCCTTAAGTCCAACTGCGTTACAGGAAAGCGCCTGCTCTTTGATTTTAACAGCCCATTCCGCATTTGATTATGACTTGATTGTGGAACACGCTCCGGTGGTCTTTGATACCAGGAATGGAACAAAAAATGTGAAGCGTCACCGAGAACGAATTGTTCTCCTTTCCTAAAATAGTTGTGGACTCTGGGTTCCCAGGTTTAACATGTCACCATGATCTTCCCTAGATCCATAGACGATTCAAAGGTCGCCAGGCGTCTCCCATTGACAGTTCCTCAAGTGTATTGCTATAAGCCAAAAACCCTATTAAACTAGTGATATTCCTGCTTTTGCCTATCAAGGTTCATGCATCCTCCCCAGTTATTCCCCTGAATATAGGCGCGACTCCTAAGAGTGAATAAACCATGAGGTTACTGAAACAACTATTTGTACGCCTGTCTGATAGCTTCTTGGCGAATGTTTCGCCGGTGCTAAAACCTCGGGCGGCCAGACGCCGTGGACCAGCACTGAAATTGGTGTCCCACAATCCCAACCCGGTCCCTCCCGCTGAGTCCGTTGCCAGTGGACGGGTCTGGTCGTCCACCGTGGGACACGTGGAGGCTATTGACGAAGCCCTTCAAAGGGGGGAATCCTATTTTTTGAAGCAACAAGATCCTGAGGCTGGCTATTGGGTCGCAGAGCTTGAGGCCGATACGACGCTCACGTCTGAATATGTGATGCTTCGCCGCTATCTCAATCGCATCGATCCCGAACGAGAAAGAAAAGCAGCGCGGTATCTGATTCAAACCCAATTAGAGGATGGAGGCTGGCCCATTTATTCCGGAGGCCCTGCCGACCAAAGTGCCTCGGTCAAGGCGTATTTTGCTTTAAAACTTTCCGGCGTTTCGCCCGATGAACCCTTTATGCAGCTCGCCCGCCAAAGAATTCTTGATCATGGGGGGGTGGTAAGTGCCAATGTATTTACGAAAATCGCGTTGGCGCTATTTGGTCAATATGATTGGCGTGGCATTCCGAGCATGCCGCCAGAAATTATGTTGGCTCCTAAATGGTTTTATTTTAACATCTACGCTGTGTCGTATTGGTCTCGGGCGGTGATTACGCCCCTTCTCATCATATTTGCTTATCAGCCTCTGTGTCGCATCAACAAGGACCAAGGCATTGAAGAACTCTATGTCATACCGCCGGAACAGATTCATTACCGAAACGAGCCCCCTTTTAAGAAAGATAAATTTTTAGTGAGTTGGAGAAATTTCTTTGTGTGGGTTGACATAGTACTCAAATTGTATGAGGCCTATCCCATCCGGGCTTTACGAAAACAAGCTCTGAAAAAAGCTGAAACCTGGATGATTGATCATATGCAGGGTGATGGAGGGTTGGGTGCTATTTATCCGGCCATGGCCAATTCAATTTTTGCCATGCATGCCCTAGGATATTCTCCTGATCATCCGATGATGGTGAAGGCGCTAAAGGAAATCGAAGCATTGGAAGTCTATTCGACAAATCGGGAGGGGGGACGCTATCCGGTCACTCTCCATCTCCAGCCATGTTTTTCCTCGGTGTGGGATACGGCCTTGGTGCTGAATACACTCCTAGAGCGGGGGTTGCCCCTTGATCATCCTGCCTTAGGGCGAGCGGCTACGTGGTTGCGTTCCAAACAAACTCGCCGTGTTGGGGATTGGGCGGTTTCTTGTCCGGGCGCGCAACCGGGTGGTTGGTACTTTCAATTTGAAAATGAATGGTATCCTGACGTGGATGACACGGCGGCTGTGGTCATTGCCCTTACCAAATTGAAAACAGAGTCTCTGCCAGCCGACCAGGATGAGGCCATTCGTCGCGGATCTGAATGGGCATTGGCGATGCAAGGATCTGATGGTGGATGGGGAGCCTATGACAAAGACAATAATCGCCTGATTTTCAATAAAATTCCCTTTGCCGATCATGAAGCCCTCCTCGATCCCAGTACCGCTGATCTCACTGGCCGTTGTCTGGAGATGTTAGGGACCTTGGGCTATGACCGAACCCACCCTGCGGTTGGGCCGGCGTTGGAATTTCTGCGACGAGAGCAAGAATCTAATGGAAGTTGGTATGGACGTTGGGGAGTCAATTATATCTACGGAACATGGTGTGTGCTTTCTGGACTGCAAGCCATTGGAGTTGATATGTCCTCCGCCTGGATTCAACGAGCCGTGACCTGGCTCGAGTCGATCCAAAATCATGATGGAGGGTGGGGTGAGTCTTGTCTATCCTATGCTGATTCGGATTTGGCTGGGAAAGGGGAAAGTACGGCTTCTCAGACAGCCTGGGCCTTGATGGCGCTGATGGCCGCCGGGATCTCAGATTCGATTAGTGTGGTGCGGGGGATCAACTTTCTCCTTCGTCATCAGCGGGACGATGGCGTGTGGGATGAACCGTTTCATACCGGAACGGGGTTCCCGCGAGTGTTTTATCTTCGCTATCATGGGTACTTCAAATATTTTCCCTTGTGGGCCCTGGCGATGTATCGTAATATTAAAACCAATGGTCAGTCACGAGCTGACGAATTACGAATGAAGGCCCAAACGGTACGAAGTGACTTTCGTAAGAACCAATACCTGACCTAGCCTTTTCTGATCGACATCCGGCCTCGAACGCGACTGAACGAACATAAAATTTCAAGAACTCTTAAAATTCCACGATTAATATCCTGAATACCAAGATCCTTCCAGGATGTTCAAAAAGGTCCCTCCAGCAAGGCCGCAGGTCCTT
>CP070743.1:1679064-1681406 GCA_020348185.1 Nitrospirota bacterium | reverse complement strand
CGATATGGGAACCATGGTTGAAATCCAGAAGTTGCGAAAAGAATTCGGTCCCATTCTTGCCGTTGATGGCGTGTCGTTCACGGTTGGCCAGGGAGAGGTCTTGGGATTTTTAGGGCCCAATGGGGCTGGGAAATCCACAACCATGAAAATGATTACCGGTTTTCTCACCCCGACCAGCGGTACCGTGCGAATCAGTGGATTTGATATCCAGGAGCATCCCTTGGAGGCCAAAAAACGCATTGGGTATTTGCCGGAGGGGGCACCGGCGTATCTGGATATGACCCCTGCGACCTTTCTGACCTTTATTGCCGAAATGCGGGGGTTCCGGGGTGCAGAACTTCGAACCCGTGTGTCCGAGACCGTTGAAAAAGTGAATCTTCAATCCGTGCTCAAGCAACAGATTGATACCTTGTCGAAAGGCTTTAAGCGTCGGGTCGGTCTGGCGCAAGCCATTCTTCACGATCCGGAAGTCCTCGTGTTAGATGAACCGACGGATGGTCTGGACCCCAATCAAAAACATGAAGTGCGAACCCTCATTAAAAATATGGCCAAGGAGAAGGCGATCATTCTCTCAACCCATATTTTGGAGGAAGTTCAAGCAGTCTGTACACGAGCCATGATCATCGCGAAGGGGAAAGTGGTGACGGACGGGACCCCTGCCGATCTCGAAGAGCGATCTCCCAACCACAATACGGTCATTCTCGCCATTCGAGGCAGGGACGTACAGGACATTCAGGCCCGGCTCATGAACGTCAGCGGGGTGAAGAATGTTCAGAAATTGGGAAAAGACGGCGATCTAGACCATTTCCGCATTTTTCCGGATCAGGGAAAATGGATTATTGCCGATGTGGGTCATTGTGCCAAAGAACAGCAGTGGGAAGTGGATGAGTTGTATGTTGATCGAGGGCAATTGGATGAAGTGTTTAGATCGTTAACGATATCAAAGCAAGAATTGACTTAAAAGACAGTGCAGGCGGGAATTTCCAGGCCTCAAGTCACCCGCCACCCTTTCAGGTTTAGTTCATGATCCGTGTGACCTCAAATGTGAAAGCTCAAGAAAGGATTGACTCGTGGGACGCATAGGGGTGATTTTTAGGCGCGAGCTGGCGGGATACTTTTCAACGCCGATTGCAGCGGTGTTCATCGTCATTTTTTTGATGCTGAGTGGGGCTTTCACCTTTTATTTGGGAAACTTCTTCGCACGTGGGCAGGCCGATCTCATTCCCTTTTTTGATTTTCATCCTTGGCTCTATTTGGTTTTGATTCCGGCTTTAGCGATGCGATTGTGGGCTGAGGAACGAAAAGGGGGGACGATTGAGCTGCTGCTCACCCTGCCGGTGACCATGGGGGAAGCCGTGTTAGGAAAATTTTTAGCGGCATGGTGCTTTACGGGAATTGCCCTCGCCTTAACCTTTCCTATGTGGATTACGGTGAATGTGTTGGGTCAACCGGACAACGGGGTCATTGTGGCGAGCTATTTCGGGAGCCTGCTCATGGCAGGGGGATTTTTGTCCATTGGGTCTTGCATGTCGGCGCTCACAAAGAATCAGGTCATTGCCTTTATCATCAGTGTGGTGGTGTGTCTCGGGTTTGTCCTAAGCGGCTTTCCCCTTGTCCTGGAGTTTTTTAGCGGGTGGTCTCCACAATTCCTCCTAGACGCGATCAGTTCCTTTAGCTTCTTGACCCATTTCCAATCCATTAGTAAGGGTGTGCTGGATCTGAGAGATATTTTCTTTTTCCTCAGCCTTATTACCTTTTGGCTCTTTGCGACGGCCACCATCATTGATATGAAGAAAGCCGAATAGCAGGGTAGACCTAGTAGGGGACTAGACATGAACAAAACACTTCTTACTGGGACAGGGCTGTTGCTCGCAGCAGCGCTGTTTGGAGCGGCGAATATGATCAGCAACGTGGCACTCAGTTCCGCACGGTACGATCTGACTGCCAACAAGCTGTATACCCTTTCTGATGGAGCGAGAAACATTCTCTCAGGGTTGGAGGAACCGGTGACCCTCCGACTGTATATTTCGAAAAAATTAGCTACCAGTCTTCCGGGGATTAAAGGTTATGCGACCCGGGTCGAAGAAATGTTGAAAGAATTTGCACAAGTAGCCGAAGGAAACCTTATTTTACAAGTCATCGATCCAGAGCCGTTTTCTGAAGAGGAAGACCGTGCGGTGGCTTTTGGGCTTCAGGGGGTGCCGTTGGATGGTGGCAGCACCCAGTTTTACTTTGGATTAGCCGGGACCAGCTCAACCGATGAGCTGGAAATTCTCCCATTTTTCCAGCCAGATCGAGAAGAGTTTCTGGAGTATGACCTCACGAAGTTGGTCTACAAATTA
>CP070743.1:1673360-1678964 GCA_020348185.1 Nitrospirota bacterium | reverse complement strand
AAACGGTGTCACCTGGAAGGAGCTGGGGACGTTCAACTTCCCAAAGGCGTCCGGATCAAATGGCTACGTGGGTTTCGAGGGACCGGATTTCGGCGGCGTACGTGCTCGCCATGTGCTGCTGACCATCCACAGCAACCACGGTGATGAATTTGGATATGCTTTGTCCGAGATAGAAATCGCCGTCGGTTCACCTGAGGCAGGCATTTCCGGTGGTAAGGTTCGTGACCGGCGTCCCCCCAAGAACGTAACGGTTAGGACTGTCGAGGGGCGAGCCGCGAGACCGGCCCGGTTCAAGGCGGGTCGTTTTGAAGCTAGGGGAAATACCGATCCGGATCATCGGGCCCCTGCACAGAAGAGAGGTGAAGTGGTGGTGAGTTTTGATCTACTGCCCACCCAGATGAGTTTCAATCTGCCATCCTTTCCCTGTCTGGTAACCGAGAATGACATCTCCTACTACAACGGCTGGACAGAGACTTACGATGAGGCAGCCGGGGGGGGATCCTGCGAACCTCTTATGGACAGAGACAATGTCTATAGCCGGATGTGGATCGAGAGTCAGAACGATGCTCGTATCATAGTGCGTTGGCGCGCGGCCTTAGTCAGCTCTGCCGGGATCATTGCTCACAAAGATGCGCCAGTTGTCTCACCCTATGGCCCAGGGGACTGGGTGGATGAGTGGTACATCATCTATCCGGATGGTGTGCACGTGCGCAAATCCAAGATCTACACCTATTTCGCCCCTCACAGCAAACCTTTTGGCTGGGACAGGGATCCTCCCAACTACATCTTCGAGTTTCAGGAGATGCTGTTTCTGGGACAGCGGGGCCGCATTCCAGAAGACGACATACAGACCAAGGCCCTGATACTGATCAAGATGAATAGAGACCATACGACGGTTTCCTATGATCCTTATCCAGTTCATTTTGAGCCGGAAGAAGATGAACTCTACGCGGCATTCGGCGCGTATGCGAAAGCCAACATCTTCGTCGTCAACACCAAGTCGGAGTACCATCCGTTTACGATCGGCAGGGAGGAAGGAGTTTCCATTTCACCCTATGCGCCCGAGCGACGAAGACGAAGGGGTATCTTCCAGTCATGGCCCCAAAATCCCAACCGAGAGGACGGCTACCATGGTGCGGCCTTAGGGCATATCATCCTCAGGACCTTCTATAAGAAAACCGATACCACGTTAACTCAGATATACCTGTCTGGGTTCACCAAGTCAGCTGAACCGAGCGCAGAACTTGTGCCGTTAGCCAAATCATGGCTGTATCCCCCTGAGATCAGACTGATCGATCCCGTGACCGCGAGTAAGGTCGGTTATGATCCAGCACAGCGCGCCTATCTTGTTGACTGTATGCAAGGAAGGCGTGAGCAGGTCATACAGTTTGAAATAATGGCCACTGAGAATTCACCGATTGTCAATCCCGCCTTTCTAATCAACAACTGGGGAAAAACTGACGTAGTACTAGAACTCAACGAATCCGGAATGGAGCAAGGTACTGATTTTCGCTTCGGACATTATGATTCATTAGATGTCGATGACGGCCGCAGGTGGGAGGACGTGCTGATTGTTTGGGTGCGGGCAAAATCATTCAGACCAGCAAGAATCAAGATTCAGAGTAGAGAGTGATGCGAGCAGTCTGAAATGAGGACTAAACAGGAGGTATATGATGTCAAAGAAGCATGACAGAAGGACATTTCTCGCGAACACAGCAGCATTATCCGGTTCATCATTCCTGGTTCGAAGCGCTCTCACAGATATCGCAAGTGCAGCGGAAAACAGGAAAACAGATGAGCGGGAATTCCGAATTAGGAATCGATATCTCAATTTGCCTGTATCATATGATGAAGAGGACAGAGTAACACTCGAACTTGTAGTTGACGGTAAAGTAGAGCGAACGTTGGATGTTTTCCTTCCTGATTCCGAGCCTGATTTCTGGGTGTTTCTCGATATAAGTGATTTCAAAGGCAACCGCGCTCTGCTGAGAACCACGGAGGGAGAAAAGAAAAAAGGGCTTAGTCTGGTTTACCAGTCCGACGAAAGAAAATACCTTAAGAACCTGTATAAAGAAAAGCACCGTCCCCAAGTCCATTTTTCCACTATTCGGGGCTGGATAAACGACCCGAACGGGCTTGTCTACTACGACGGCGAATACCATCTTTTCTTCCAGCACTATCCATATGGATACTACTGGGGGCAGCCTCACTGGGGGCACGCGGTGAGTACTGATCTAGTTCACTGGAGACAATTGCCGGACGCTCTGTACAGGCATGAACTTGCCGGAATCTATTCCGGCAGTTCCGTAATCGATTACAAGAACACATCAGGATTCAAAACAGGAAAAAGCGATGTAATGGTGGCTTTTTACACCACGACAAGATTAATTAACGGCCGAGAAGCATCCTGTCAGAATGTTGCCTATTCGAACGATAATGGCCGAACCTTTACGGACTATGAGAATAATCCTGTTATCGGAGACCGGTTCGATGAATTAGGCACAGACAACGCCCGCGATCCGAAAGTGATTTGGCACGAACCTTCGGGAAAGTGGGTAATGGTTGTTTACGAGCGCATCGGCAATTCCATATTCACATCTGACGATCTGAAGAAATGGGAATACCAGAGCCATATCCAGACATTCTGGGAGTGTCCGGAACTGTTCGAGCTGCCGATAGACGGTAATCCTCGAAACACGAAATGGGTGATGTATGGTGTGTCCGGGGACTATCTCATAGGTGATTTCGACGGCAGGAAATTTGCGGCGGAATCAGGGATGTTTAACTATCTCCAGGGGAAATTCTTTGCAGCGCAGACATTTAATAATGTTCCAAAACATGATGGACGCCGGATCCAAGTTGGCTATGTAGAGATTCCCGGCTGGGTTGACATTCCCGAGCCCGGACCGCCCTTTAACGGGCTGATGAGTTTTCCAACCGAACTGACACTGAGAACCACCGCAAACGGCGTCAGAATGTTCAACGAACCGGTGAAAGAAATTGAAAAGCTCCACAAGAAAGCCCATAAATGGGAAAACCTTACGCGGGAGCAGGCCAACAGAAAACTCAATGGAATCAATGCCGGCTTGCTGCATGTCAAATGTGAAATCGAAAACATAAACGCCATTGCCTACAGCATTATTTTTGACGATGATGTCCTGTACTATACGTTGAAGCCGAATGTTTTCTACTTCAATGAAGACGTTCCTGAAGCCGAGTCATTCAAGATAAAATATCTGCCCGAACTGGGTAGTAACACCATGTTCTTCGAGTTCATCGTGGACCGAACCAGCCTGGAAGTGTTTGTCGACCGCGGAAGGTTTACAATGGTCCTGCCCAGAAAATTAGACCCTGAAAACAAGGGCATGAGGTTTGACGCCGGGGATGGTGGGCAACCGATCAATGATATCAAAATCAAGAAGCTTGAAGTATCCGAATTGCACTCGATCTGGCAATAACAGGCTACAAAGATTTGGAGATCTGAAGATGAATAGATTTCTGACGACGATAATCATAACACTTATGATGTTTTCTTATGTTCTCGGCAACTCATCTACTGCCCGAACAGATGGTTTTAGAGCCGAAGGCTTAACCGAACCTGTTGACAAGGGAGATAGAGATTTTGCAGTAAAGATCACTTTTCCTCACGATGACTTTTACATGATCTTCGATCCGCCGGGAAAAGCGGGTTATTTCACGCCGGAAGGTATCGGTTTTTCCAACGAATGGGCGGAAACCGCTTCCGTTGAAGAAGAGCACCCTGGGTGGGGAGAAGTCTTGTTTGACCGTAATGCAGTCATGTGGGTCGAAAGGCAGAGTCCCGCTCGTAAGGTCGTGCGTTTCCGCGGGGCCTTAAAGACCCCTGAAGGAGAAATTTTGCACACCTATGTTGATAGCGGCTCACCATATGGTGAAGGGGACTGGTCGGATGAATGGTTCTATATCTACCCGGACGGCGTATCAGTTCGCGTTGTCAAAATTTACACCGGAAAAACCGAAGATGCAGTCGCTTTTTGGGGCCTGCCCGGATACGCCGCCTTCTGGGGCATTCGGGGAACGGTTTTCGAAACACAGGAAACTTTCATTCACGGCGTAGCAGGCCTGCAACCTCCGGACATTATAGAAACCGAGGCACTTACGCTGATAACTATGGACGGCCAATACAAACGTATCTCTTACAAACGCTATCCTCCCGACAGAAGCCTGTTCGATCCGGCTAATATCCAGATGGTTAACCTCAAAAGTAAATACCATCCCTTTACGATCGTTACTGAAGGCAACGTTGAGATCAAACCTTATTACATGCCAATGGATGACCATCGAAATATCGACAAGACCGTTTTCATTACCTGGCCCCGCCGTGGCCATTTCGAAGACGGAGACTACACCTCTGCCCTGTCGCACGTGATAAAGTGGCGCTGGCATGAGAAGACGGAGAACACTTTGGTTCAAGTCTATCTCTTGGGAATGACAGATGAACCCACTGAGCAGCAACGCGTTGATAAGCTCGTCGATCTTGCGAAGAGTTGGCAATATGCACCTGAACTGGTCTTGAGAGGTGGCGGGTATCGCTACGATGGCTACGAGCTGAAGGAAAAAGCCTACGTCTTAACCAGCACTTCTAAACAAAAGGATTTGCATGTGTGCTTTAGGGCCAGCTCTGAACGACCACTCGTTAGTCCGGTCTTCGCAATCAAGGGGATGGATAGCGGCATGCCTGTCAAGCTCATGGTAGACGGCGTGGAAGTAAGCAACTACAGGGCAGGAATTGAGGGTGACAATATATTGATCTGGGTCCCATTAACCTCGATGAGGGATACTTCCTTGAAGCTGCTCTTCTGATCGTCAGTGGAGAGAACCTTGGTCTTCCTGCAAAGGCCTGTTTCGCCCCAAAGTATCCTCGGACGCACAGTTAGGGGACAATGATCCCCGAAAGCAGCACTGAATATGTCCAAGGATAAGAAGGAGCCGGTTGTTGCAAAGCGAGCGTGGTAACGACTAGCATAGTCCACCTATGAAGAGTTCTAAGTCAAATACTACAATGCCTATTGCCACATTCTTTTTGAGGCATCCATGTCACGACCTATCAGCCAGGCTTCATAGCTTATATGAACCGCCATTCGACTTCACGACGCATTGTATTCGACATCGTGAATCAATCTATGTCTCGGACGAAGATCATGACGTGTCAAGATCGCGGGAAGAAACCGGCCCTCGACGCAAGTGCTCGGGTCTTTGGTGGCCGTTTGCGGCAGAGCCCATTGGAGCTGCCGAAATATTGTTGAAATTGAGACGAAACCACGTCATTATGCGGCTTCAAGCGTACAGGAGTATTTCAGGGAAGTGTATGTGGGACATCCGAGGTAACGTCTCATTTGTGTCGAAATCAAATTGCCAATTATTGTACTGTCAGTTTAACCTACAAGGAGAATAGGATGTCATCGAAAGCTGGATTGATGCGCTCGCTTTTCATCACAGTTCTCGTAGCCGGCCTGATTTTGGAGTTGATGATTACCCAATCTGTAGCACAAGGGAACATCACATCTCCGGAAAAGTATTTTGGATTTCAGATGGGGGCAGACCGGAAGATGGCCCGTTGGGACA
>CP070743.1:1670440-1673260 GCA_020348185.1 Nitrospirota bacterium | reverse complement strand
AATCATTGTGAGCTTTCATTTGTTCCGGGCACACGACCGGGAGCCTGAGCTCAAGTTGATCATGATTGCACTGGGGATCGGGGCCATATGGGACAGCATTCTCGTATCGCAGAATTGGCTGAAATACGACTCCGGCCTGCTCCTGCCGAATATGGCGCCGTACTGGATCATCCTCATGTGGGGCCTGTTCGCAACCATTTTAAATGTGTCGCTTCGGTGGCTCAGGGGACGTTGGGTGCTGGCGGCTCTATTCGGTGCCATCGGCGGCCCCCTTGCCTATTACGGAGGATACCGGCTCGGAGCTTTGGAATTTGGAAATGAAAGCATGGCCATTATCGCGTTGGCCGTCGGTTGGGCCGTCTTGACTCCCGTGCTGATGTATGTGGCGTCCCGTTTTGACGGCTATGCGAAAGTGTTAACTGAGAGGGCATCATGAGTTTCTCCATCTACTCAATGGGATTGTTCGCCATTCTGATCCTGACAACCTGCACTTGGGCCGTTAGCGTCATGAAGCGGGATGTCAGCATCGTGGACGGAATCTGGTCGATCATGCTCCTGGTCGCGGCATTGGTTTACTCCAGCAAAGTTGATCTGTATACCGCCCGCTCCTCCCTCATCTTAACCCTTGTGCTGGTGTGGGCCGTTCGTCTGTCCCTGCATATTATCATTCGTAACTGGGGGGAGTCCGAAGACCGTCGCTATCGAGACATCCGTGAAAAATACGAACCAAACTTTGCCCTGAAAAGTCTGGGGATCATCTTTGTTTTCCAGGGTCTGCTTGCTTGGATCATCTCCATGCCCTTGTGGGCGGCCTTAACTGTTCCAGTTGAAATAGGGGCCCTCGATATTCTTGCAATTGCACTATGGACAGTGGGCATGGCCTTCGAGACTGTGGGCGATTGGCAGCTAGTCCGGTTTCAGGGCAATCCCGCCAACTGTGGAAAAGTGTTGAACACAGGTCTGTGGCGCTATACCCGTCATCCCAACTATTTCGGAGAATGCGTGATCTGGTGGGGCTTCTACATGTTTGCCATTCCTGTCGGTGGATGGTGGACCATCATTGCCCCCCTCCTACTCACCTACATGCTGTTGAAATTTTCAGGGGTCTCGCTCCTGGAAGAAACCATCGTGGCGCGCCGCCCCGCTTACCAAGAATACATTGAAGGGACGAACGCATTTATTCCTGGTCCGCCCAAAAAAATACATAAATCGACTCAAACACACGAGAGGGCATCATGACGACTTCCGGCTTTATCATGACAAATTCAACGCTCTTTATGGCATGCCTCACCTTATTGGCGTTGTGCGTGGGATTGGCCACCCAGGCGGAAGGGTATACCAACAAGACCTATGAATTCACTGTTTTTCTAGATGACGACGAAATCGGCAATCAAAGTTTCAAGGTCTCATCTGATGGGAAACGAACGCAAGTGGATATCGAAGCTTCTTTTGATGTGATTTATCTCTACATCCCCTTTTACAAATACCGGCACACCAATTCTGAAATCTGGGAAGGTAATTGTCTGAAGGAAATCCGAGCCCAGACCGACGACAACGGAGAGTCCTTTTTCGTTCAAGGCAATTCCCAAAACGGTCAGTTTACCTGGCAAACCAAAAACGGTGAGTCCAGCGTCAAAGGGTGCGTCAAAACCTACGCGTACTGGAATCCGAATTCGTTTCAAAGCAAACGCTTATTGAATTCACAAACGGGGGAACTACAGCCAGTAAAAGTCTCAAAAGTGGGAGAGGCCACAATTCCTGTTCGTGGAACGCCCACAAAAGCTGAACACCGACGTATTGTCAATGACGAGTTTATCATTGACCTTTGGTACACCAAGAAGGGTGAGTGGGTTTCGCTACAATCCACAACCAAAGACGGGAAAAAACTTCGCTATCTAATCAAGTGAGCATGACATGACCAACAAATATTCTCGAATCATACTGTTCGGTTTTCTGTTAGGGGTGTTGGGCTGCAGTAGTTCACCCCCCATCTCCACCGCCAGCAAGGTCGATCTAGATCGTTTTATGGGCGATTGGTATGTGATTGCCAATATCCCAACCTTTATCGAGAAAGATGCATTTAACGCCGTGGAATCATACAAATTAAACGAAAACGGTACGGTGGCCACTACTTTTCGTTTTCGTGAGGGAAGCATCACCGGGGAGGAAAAAACATATCATCCAACAGGCTATGTCCTGGACAAGCAGTCCAATGCGATCTGGGGAATGCAGTTTTTATGGCCGTTTAAGGCTGACTATCGCATCGTGTTTGTTGCGGAAGACTATAGCCAAACCATTATCGGCCGGAACAAGCGGGATTATATCTGGATCATGGCTCGCACCCCTCAAATCTCAGAAGAGGATTACCAACTACTACTGACGAAGGCCTCTGAGCAGGGCTATGACATCACCGAAATACAAAAAGTTCCGCAACAATGGAACGAAAAGGCTGACGTAACGTTGAAGGGAACGTGAATCATGGAATTGACAACGAAAACATTGGAACACCGGTGGGAAAGTATCAAACGTTGGTTTGATACCTATGCTGATCAAGATACCAATTTCGAGAGCGACGATCGTCGAATCGATTGGCTCCGCACCATTCCGTTTATCGCCATGCACATCGCCGTTCTGGCGGTCTTCCTAGTGGGGTGGAGTCCCATAGCGGTGGTGGCTGCCGCCAGCTTCTACGTGCTCCGGATGTTCGCAATCACGGGGTTCTATCATCGCTATTTTTCTCATAAAACGTTTTCGACTTCCCGGTTATTGCAATTTGTGTTTGCCGTCATCGGGGCGAGCTCGGTGCAGCGAGGTCCATTG
>CP070743.1:1667395-1670340 GCA_020348185.1 Nitrospirota bacterium | reverse complement strand
GGAAAGGAACGGGTGGCATTGGTTCGGATAGAGGGCCCTATTCTTGATTCCCATCAAGCCGTGACTGATTTGGAAGTCTTTAGCGAAGATCCTCTTGTGAAAGCCATCGTGGTTCGGATAGATAGTCCTGGTGGAGGGGTGGCCCCATCACAGGAAATTTATAACGCCGTGAAACGTGTTCGTGAGGAACACAACAAAATTATTGTGGCATCGATGGGAACCGTTGCGGCTTCTGGGGGGTATTATATTGCTGTAGCCAGTGATCGGATTTTAGCCAATCCTGGTACGCTCACCGGAAGCATCGGTGTCATTATGCAAGTGGCAAATTTTGAGGAACTCCTCGAGAAAATCGGGGTGAAGAGTCTTGTCATCAAAAGCGGTCGCTATAAAGACATTGGATCACCGTTCCGTCCGATGACTGAGGATGATCGTCACCTCATGCAAACGGTGATGGATGACGTTCATAAACAGTTTATCGAGGCCGTGGCTACCGGGCGTTCACTAGAGGTGGGGGATGTTGAGCCGCTTGCCGATGGGCGTGTCTTTACCGGTCAACAGGCAAAAGACTTCCTTTTGGTCGATGACCTCGGAGATCTTCGAGACGCAATTCGTTTGGCTGGGAATTTGGGTGGGATCAAGGGCGAACCCCCTGTGATTGAGCCGACCCGACGATTCTCTTTCCGGGATTTGATCTCCAGTTATCTGTTTGGAGAATTGCCCTCATTAGCTGTTCAAGCCACCTGGATGCCCTTGATGTACCTCATGGTTCTATAGAATAAGGTAAAGCTGATGACGCGGAATCTCAAACTTCAGATTTCAAATCTCAAATATGAAATCCGGGGAATTGAATCTGAGATCTGAGAATTGAAATCTGAATTACACCAGGAGGAGGGTAGAATGACAAAGGCTCATCTCATCGAGACGTTGGCTGAACGAACTCCCACCTTGAGTCGGAGGCAGGCTGAGCTTGTGGTCAATACACTCTTTGATTCGATTCGTGATTCGTTGAAAAAGGGGGAAAAAACAGAAATTCGTGGCTTTGGGAGTTTTCGTTTGCGAATTCGGCAAACGAAAGAAGGTCGGAATCCCAAAACTGGCGCCACTGTGGCTGTTCCTGAAAAGCGAATGCCGTTTTTTAAAGCTGGAAAAGATATTAAGGAACTTTTGAATAAAGAGCCTCCATCTCAGGGGGGAGACACCCAAGCGTAGTAAATTTCAAATCTCATATTTCAAAATGAATACACCTGACCAACATGCCCTTGAACAAGAAGTGGCTTGGACGCCTGAAGCGCTGGAGCGTTTACAACGTGCACCGGTATTCTTGCGCGGAATGGTGAAGCGGTTAGCAGCCAAAAAAGCCAAAGAACTTGGGTACACGGAAATCACCGCAGAGATACTCGATCAATTTAAGCAGCAAATGATGGGGAAAATGGGTGGTGGGGCAGCGATGACTCAAGCAGCTGAAGATATTCAACAAGGTCGGTTGCCTTGGACTGCCGAGGCCCAAAAGCGTTTGGAGACGGTTCCGGAATTTATGCGGAGCATGATTAAGCAAATAGCCGAGGATGTGGCCAAAGAAAGAGGCCACCTTGAGGTCAATGTTGAACTATTGGACAAGGTGGAAGCCCTTGGAGATAAGCAGGAGCCTGCGGCTTTACCCCTGGAATGGAATGATGAGGCCCTTGCCCTGCTTCAGCAAAAAATACAACATTCTCCTCCCATTGCTATGGATTTCGTCACAGATATGTTGAAGCATGATGCGGAGGAACTGGCTCGGGAGCAGGGGTTAGACCGAATTGATGCGCCCGCGTTGATGCGAATTTGGGAAACTCCCCCCTCCGAAGTAGCTTGGACGGATGAAGCCTGGAAGCGATTACAGACTTCGCCGGATTTTGTCCGTAGTGGAATTCGGAAAGCCGCCGAACGAAGAGCCAGAAAGCTGGGACTGAAGGAAATTGATTCCGAGCACCTGACCGTCTTTCGTAATGAAGCGATGATGAAAGCGGTCAAACGAATTCGAAGTTTTGGCTATCAGGAGTTGACATTTGATGCGTTTGATGATGCCCTGGTGAAGGTGAAACGTCTAAAAGGCAATGATCAAGCGGAACATCGGTTAAAAGAAATTCGGGAATATATGAAGGAAAAACCCGAGGTCGGTGTGCTGGGTGAAGATTTAATGAATCGATTTAGAAAATTCTTAAAAGGAGAAGGTAAACTTTAAGAAGATAGTTCAGTTCCATAGCCTTTCCCGTTCGCAGGTTCCTTTCCTCTTTCTCCGGTCCCCGCATTTTATTTCGTTTTTTCACTCATTGCCCTTCTTTCTTCGGGCTTTTCGTTTTATAGCCGCTTCGCGCGCTAATTTGTCCACAATTTCATTGCCTAATTCTCCGCTATGAGCTTTGACTTTGACCCAATGAATAGTGAGGCCTGAACTTCGAACAATTTGGGCATAGTCTTGGGTGAATGAGGTTTTTCCCTTCCAATCCCCAGTCACCCAACTTTCCAGACCCTGATAATCATAGTGGATGGAAATTTCTTTAATGTCTTTCCGTTGGCACCAGGCCACCGCTTTGCGAATAGCCATAATTTCCCCAGCCACATTACGGTGCCGATACGCATCGTGAGGAACGTCGGAACCGCTGTTACGATGCAATTCCTGGCCGTTCACGTAAACCAGAAACGCCCATCCGATATGGAGGGTCCCGTCGGCTTCAGGTACGCAGGCACCATCGACCCAAACCTGAACTGGTGAATGCGTATCTGAAAACGATTCAGGTGTACCAATTTGAGGGGAAGGTTGGGCTTGGGAATGATCGGGGCCAGCAAGATATGCCTCGGCTCCCTCTTTGGTCGAAAAGGCTTTATATTGGGCCCCGGGATACCCGTGGACCTGGGTCTTACAGTCGACCCATGACGTGTATATCCCTTCTTGTCTCCCTCGTCGA
>CP070743.1:1657048-1667295 GCA_020348185.1 Nitrospirota bacterium | reverse complement strand
GAGTATGAAGTTGGGTAAGTGCCAAATGTTGAGGCTTACCTATTTCGCTTAGGCAGATGACCTCTGATCTTTTGGGAAAAGTCCGGAGCGTCCTCATTTCTCTTGGCGATTTCGCTGATGAAATGTAAGCGCTTCATTTGTGGAAAGGGTTTGCCATCGGACACGTCGGCCACGATGGTCCCCCGTTGATAGAGGAGTTCATCAATATATCCGTTCAACAACATAAGGATGCTGAATGGGGGATCATAGTTCAGAATTTCCCGAACGTCCGTGTAGATGCTGGTGGTACAATTTCGGTCGTATGCGTTGTACCATTTGGGATGGTCATGAAGCGCGGCAGCGCGTTGGAGCATGCCCACGAAGAGTTTTCGAATGACATCGATGTCCAGCTTTAGAGGATAGAGATAGACCTCTTCGCTCCGGTGGTTGGTGCGTACCCCCACGATATCACGCTCGTCGCCGACCACGTAGAATAGCTCGAAACGCCTGAAGAATCCGCTGATTGCTGAATATTCCTCCCCCTTTTCCGGCCGCGTCTCGATCGAGATGACGACGTAGTCCTCTCCTCCGAATCCGAAACTCAAGAACGTGTGCGCAATCATCGTATTGCCATCCCAATAGGATAAAAAGAGATCGAGGGTATTGAGTTTCGTCAGGTCGTATGTCTTGTCATAGTAGCGGACCTTGAAGTCCTCTGAATTTGTGTGATCGAAGTTTCGAACATGAGAGATCGTGACAAGATCATCCTCGAAAGCCACTTCAGGCAGAACCGCCACAAAGGGATTCCAATCGCGATTATTGGAAGCGGGAATCAACAAAAACCAAACATAGATCACACCGAATCCAATGAGAAAGCCTATGATAGTCGTCCGACGGTTGGGGAGAACCATGAAGGCCGCGGCCACCGTGATGGCAAAACCCCAAGCCAGGAACATTCGTAGATTCTCCCCAGGCAGGTTGGAATAGTATATTGCCAAGCTCGCCCAGAGCCACATAAGCGTCAGGCATAATGTCCACCCTGCCCGCCACATGATCTTTATCGTAGTCCACTTCATTGATGATTTTCCGCCCCGTCCTATTTGATACAAGAAGGATACGAGGAATGAAGATCTTGTTCAAGAATGGAACCTACTTTTTGTCCTGTTTTTCCATGCAAGCGGTATTCCGTAGTCGTTGGGTAATTCTGACCCTGGTCAGAGACCCCTGTACTTGGCTGGTACGGTATTTGAAGTGTCTCTTATGGCAGGGGCCCAATTATAAGGACCTTAACTCGGGATTCCACCAAATAGTCAGCATTTGATGTTGGTCTATCACTTCGATTATTTTCGTTTCAGCAGTTGAAGAACAATCCTTTTCCATTATCAAAAGATGAAAGAAATTGTTAAAAGCTTTGGAAACAAAGCCAAGGCGTATTCAATATTACTGATTGTGCTGAAGCTATTTATTGTGCCCCTTCCGGGGGACCTCACGTGGGCCAAATGGGAGGTTCAGGGGGAAGGCAACCTTTATGGTACTGAAGATGTGGCGCTCTTCTCAGCAACCCGCCGATTGACAAAAGACCAAGATCCCACTCAGCCGGTTATTGACGCTGAGGTGGCCGAACAGGGCGCAGATGCGGTGTTGGAGCCGGTCCTCCAGATTAATAAATATTTTTCTCTTTTTGGACGAGACACGAGCCTAAAAGTGAGAGGGCAGGGCTTTATCTTCATGGACAATTCGAGATTTAATCATGGGACCCTTGGGGTCCGCGGCCAGCACGAATTCACCCAGGACACCAAATTCCAGTTCCGCTATTATTTCGCTCCGAATCTTCTTGTTGGAGAAAATGAAGTTCGGACTCCGGAAGAACATGAGGAGGAGGAGTTTGCCGATGAGATTGTGACGACCAATTTTTTCGCTGCTGGTCTGGTGCAGCGGTTTCTCGAAGATTATGTGTTACGAGTGTACGGTCGGTACGGCACCAGACGGTACAAGGAGCCATTCCAACAACGAAATACCGACTTTTGGACCATTGGCCCACACTTCCTGTGGCATGCTTCAGAAAGGGTTCAATTAACTTTGGGCTACCACTATGAGCGGGGGCTTGCTGATGGGAGAAATCAGCCCGCCTTACAGGACGATGTCTCCTATATCAATCATTTTTTGACTAGTGAGTTGGAGATCGAATTAAAAAAACATTGGGACCTGGAATTAGCCCTCCACTATGAGCTCAATAATTGGACAACCCAGATTCCCGGTGACCATCGAAAGGGGCAACATGAGGATGTGATCCAAGGAGATATCGAACTGTTGCACGAGGTTTCGGAAGATGTAACTATTACTGCTGGCTTCCAAGGGCAATATCGAAAAGAAAGTTTCGAACTGGAAGGATTTAGGAATCTCGACGGCTGGGTGGGGGCTAAGTGGAAATTTTAAAGATGGAACTTCTCCGAGCATTATTTTGCTTGGCTTGAGGATGTTCCCTGTTTCAAGGTTTTTCATTGATAAGTCTTTGACACCGGTGCCTATAAACAGTTATTAACAGTTTTTTAATGAATCTGCCCTCTCCATAATAATCGTGGACCTCCGGACTTGGTCGCCGAGGAGGAATTTTGCATCTTCGCGAAAATATTCCGTTACAAGTCATCGTTCGATTCAGCTGGAAAAGTGTAGTCTTTCTAACGGTGTGGTCGAGTACGGTGGCCTATCTGTACCTTGTCCTCCAACTCCCCATCAATATCACGTACCTCCCTCTGGGGACTATCGGCATTGCGGCCGCCTTTATGGTTGGCTTTCGAAACAATGCTTCCTATGATCGCTATTGGGAAGCTCGGAAGGTCTGGGGCGCTGTTGTCAACGACAGTCGAACATGGGCCACACAGGTTTTATCCTTTGTTACCCCCAACCATGAGAAAGAACTTGATGGACAGAGGATTTCCCAGCTGCACCGTGAACTCATCTACAGACAAATTGCGTGGGTTCATGCCCTGTGTTTTCATCTCAGACGGTTGGAGAAATGGGATGCCCTTGCCCCATTTCTGAACCCTAAAGAATTGACTTGGCTCAAGGATCGGAAAAATAAACCCACTCAATTACTTCGGGTACAGGCCGAACGTCTGGGAGAGCTGTCGAGCAAGGGGTTTTTTGACAGCTTTCGTCACATCGCCATGGCTCGAACCGTTGGAACGCTGTATGATTCACAGGGAAAGTGCGAAAGGATTAAGGAAACCCCCTTCCCGCGGCAGTATGCGGAAAGCAGCCGGATCCTTGTGTGGATTTTTGTGTTGCTGATGCCGTTTGGTTTTGTTGAAGATTTCGGTTGGCTCACTATTCCCTTTGGAGTCCTCGCGGGTGAAGCCTTCGTGGCCATGGAGGCGGTGGGGGAACTCACCGAACACCCTTTTGATTTTCTGGATACCGACGTTCCCATGTTAGCTCTTGGTCGTACTATTGAAATTGACCTCCGTGAGATGCTTGATGAAAGTTCCCTCCCCGAACCGGTTAAACCGATCGATAACGTCCTTCTGTAAACGCCACCGAGTTTCATCGTTGTGAGGTATACGAAGAAGCCGGGATTTTGTTATCCTCATCTGAATTCAATTTTCTTAGCTGATCTTCAATCGGAGGTCGGTGGTTTTGGGCCGGCTATGACACCCGAATTTGATGAACGTTTAACCTTAAGGAGGTCGGAATGAAATCAATAATACTTACCGCTTTTCTCGCTCTCACATTTCTCTTTCTTCCTGGCGTTCCTACCGCCAGTGCTATTCTCGGTATTGGTGAGGAAGAACTTTCCGAAGAGGAAAAACAAGCGAAGATAAAAGAGGAAAAAGCGGAAATTCAGAAAATGGTCAGGGATACGCTTGGCCGATTGTATGAGTTGGACCCCGAGGCAAAAGCAGGGGTCGAGAAAGCGGCAGGGTATGCCGTGTTCAGCAATTTTGGATTGAAAATTATGTTTGCCGGCAGTGGTAGCGGGGCCGGGTTGGCGGTCAATAATAAAACTGGGAAAGAAACATATATGAAGATGTTCGAAATGCAAGCCGGACTGGGAATGGGAGCCAAGACTTTCAGTCAGATTTTCGTTTTTTCCACCGAGGGCGGATTCAATGATTTTGTTGAAAAAGGTTGGACTTTTGGAGGGCAGGCCACGGCTGCCGCCAAGCACGAAGATACAGGTGAAGCTTATCAGCAGGCCGTAGCCGTCGCACCGGGCGTCTACCTGTACCAATTAACCGATACGGGCCGTAGCGCTGAGATGACGGCCAAGGGCACGAAGTACTACAAAGACGATGACTTGAACTAAATGGATAAACGGTTTTTCAGGCCCTCGGCAAGCTTGTCGGAGTTCAAGAGCTAGCCGGGGAGCTGAGAAACCTCCACGATCTCAATCATTCCTTCAAACTTTTGAGATATCCTAGAAGGGCCGCTTTCCCTTCTCCAATCAGTGGGTCTCCATGGGCGAAGAGCAGGTGGTCGAAGTCGTAACTGGAGCAAATTTCCAGAAATCTATCCCGGATACCGACCCTAATGGCTGGGGGATCATCTCCTAATAAGAAATCCGGGACGAACCCGATTTTTCCCTCCCATCGAACCAGGGCATCTCCGATAGCCAAGACCCCTTCGGCTATCGGCAGAAGGAGAGCTGTCTCCTCGGGACACAACACTCCCACCTCAATGGCCTTGACCCCTCCTGGCAATTCGTCGCCATGGTCAAAAGCCGTGACCGCGAGACTTCCGTCCTGAAACTCGTGAAGTCCGGCGCGGTGGCACCAGACGGTCGTTCCAAAGGAATCGATATAGCGTTGACAGTGGCGGTCATGTAGGCGGTTAGTCAGGAATATGTGAGCTGGTGGAGGAAATCGGCGAAATTGGTCAAGACCTTCTTCCGGTTCCATCGGATCGATGAGAATCGGGGGATCCAATAATGCGAAATAGGAATCAACCTTATCCTTTATATAGGGGTTATAGACTTTCCAATGGTATAGACCGGGAACCATCTCTCTCATAGATCTTCCTCCATTTCATGTGCCTCTCATTGTATATGATAGGACAATAGGTTATGAAGTCTACTCAGGTTTCCCAGCCGGGTGATTGAAATTTTTTCACATAATCTGCCATCTGCCAGGCAGTCATTTTCCTCCCTCCCTTCTCTCCAATATAAATAAATAGGAAGCTGCGCGAGAAATTCCCCTGCTGCTTCCATTACAATTAGCGAACAATATCTCTTTTGATTGGTGCTAGAGAAAAATTGCGATGGATTCGGACGTGAGGAAACACTGTGACCGGGTAAAAATATGAAAAACGATGCTTAAAAGATATTTCTTGCAAAGGAGGAGATGACATGATGCAGATGGTGCAACAGAGTCATTTTTTTAACCGAATTGTCCGGTATTGTATTTTCTTTTTGTTTGCAGCCATGGTTTCTTTTGTTGGGATTCCAGAAGGACTTTCTGCTTCACAAAAAGCCCCGACGGTGAAGGATCTCATAGAGGAAGAGCCGAAAGAGGCGGCAAAACCTGCCGCTCCAGCCGTTGAATCTGCACCTCAGGCTGTCACAAAGGGAGTATTAGAAGGGGCCGTGAAGACAGAAGCTGCGCCGGAACCTTCAGCGCCTCCCCCGCCTCCCCCGGTCGATGAATTTGATCCCGGGATCCCGCGAAACGCATACAAAGGTTTCATTGCGGCTTGCCAAGAGCGAGACTTTGAGGGTGCCGCCAAATACCTGGACCTTCGTTATCTCCCGAGAGGGCTGGATAGCACAAAGGGCCCGGAGCTGGCACGAAAGTTATATATTATTTTCACGCGAAAAATCTGGATTGATGTTGCCCATTTGAGTGATAGATCCGAAGGCCATCAAGAAGATGGTCTTCCTCCCTATCGCGATCGACTGGGAGGAATTGAAACCGACGAAAAAAAGTATGATCTCTATCTTCAAGAAGTACCCGGTGATAAAGGTAAAACCGTTTGGAAAATATCCAACCGAACCGTCGCATTAATTCCGGAACTCTATGCTCAATTCGGGCATGGGATACTTGAAGACAGGCTCCCTTTGTGGGTCTTTGACTTTCAGATATGGGGAATCTACATATGGGAATGGATTGCCTTAGTGATCGGGGCTATAGGAAGTTTGATCCTCGTCTTTGTTATCACCAGTCCAATTATATTTCTACTGCGGCGATGGGACACTGGACTTTGTCGCCAGCTCCTCCGGATTTTTTCTAATCCCGTGCGGTTGCTTCTTTTTTCCCTCTTCATTGGTTACTGGTTGATTCTCATTAACCCCTCTTTCACAGTCCAGGCCTTGGCACATGCAGGAACGTTACGCCTGATTGCGTTGTCGTGGTTCCTGATGAGGGTAGCAGACTTCATCCTTGAACTAGTCGTTCAACAACTCAATAGAAAAGGGAAAGCCCCGTCTCAGGTCCTTATTCCCGTGTTTGGTACTGCCATCAAAACTATAATTATTGTTTTTGCTGTGTTATTTTGGCTCGATAATTTGGGGTTCAAGGTTACCGCCGTTCTCGCGGGTTTGGGAATTGGTGGTCTGGCCGTGGCCTTGGCGGCACAAAAGAGTCTGGAAAACGTTTTCGGCGCCCTGACGTTATATACTTCGAAGCCGGTGCGGATTGGGGATTTTTGCCGTTTTGGAGACCGGGTGGGAACGATCGAAGAGATTGGGCTGCGATCGACCCTGGTTCGTACCCTTGACGATTCGGTTGTGAGCGTCCCGAATGGGGAATTTTCAAATCTTCAACTGGAAAACTACACAAGACGGCGGAAGATTTGGTACCACCCACGCATCCGACTCCGGTACGATACCACGCCCGACCAGTTGCGCTACATTTTGGTGGAAGTCCGGAAAGTCCTCTACGGACATCCCAAAGTACTCCCGGACCTTGCCCGTATCCGCTTTGTGGAATTTGGGGAATCGTCTTTGGATTTGGATATTTTTGCCTACGTCGATGTGACGGATTGGGGACAGTATCTCGAGGTTGCCGAGGATCTGAATCTTCGGATTATGAGCCTCATCGTTAATGCCGGCGCCGGGTTTGCTCTTCCGCAAACTTTGTATATGGAAAGGAGTAAGGGCTTGAATCACGAGCGCGTCCGTGAAGCTGAGGCTCAGGTCACCAGATGGAAGGAAGAGCAGGAATTGTACCTCCCCAATTTCCCCTTGGACAAAATCTCCTCCTTACGGGGGTCATTGGATTATCCACCTGTGGGGTCGCCTGATGCGATGGCCAAGCCATAGGTCTAAGGCTCTTGGATTTCAACTGATCAGTAGACTTTTTTTATCGGGGAAATTAATAAAAAAAAACGGACAGGCTGGTCCACGAAAAATGGATCAACCTGTCCGTCTCAACAGTGGTAGGTATTACTTTATTTAGGGCCTACAGAATGTACAACGACGAATTTTTTTGCCCACTGTTTGGACCGCCCATTGGAGGTCGCTGGAGTAGGCATTGGTGACCTCATTAGCCATAATTTGCTTTGGCGTCGCGGCTTTGCCGTAATAGGCTTCGTTGTAGTCATCGTGAGTAGCTATGGTCACGCCGGCGAGGTTAAGACTTAAATACAATCCTTTACTTCGACCGTACACCACCAGTTCTCCGCTGGTGTCTTCAGCTGCCACACCCCCCATGGGACCAAGAGTCACATTTCCAGCGCCCCCCAGGTCAAATTTTGTTTGTTGAAAGGCTTCAATGGCCTTTTCCGACATGAGCATCACGACGATTTCGGAGGTTTGTGCCCCTACGGTAGCCCCCACACCGAGGGCACCGGCCGAGTAAAAGGCAGGTTGGCTCCATTCTCCGGTGTTTCGATCCTGGACAAGTAACACTCCATTTCCCCCGCCAACTGACGCGATTAAGCCTGCGGCATAATACTCTGGGATAATCAGGACCCCTTCAGCATTTTTCATATTGGCGCGGAACCAATCGAGCTCAGGATCGGCATCAAAACTGAGGATAAGCTTTTCGGCCTCCTGGACCGTTTGCTCCTGTGGGGTCGGGCCTTCCTCGGTAGGTGCGACTTCGTCCTCTTCCGACATGGTGGGTTCCATCACTTCTTTGGTTTGAGCTGTAGCGGGAATAACCGCTAACAGCATCAAACACATCACCGCAATCAGAAAGGCGGCCAATTTCGATCCCTTTTTCCCAGGGGTAAGTTGTTTTGGATGCATTACTATTCCTCCTTGTTCCCCATTGGGGGAAAGTTAATTAATCAGGTTTTGATCGTTCAAAGTATGGTTAGGATACTAAAAAACCCGTACTTTCTCAATTGCCATCCGTCTGGCACTATTATAGGTATCCCATCATAAGTATACAATAGTAGGTTCCGATCTTCATTCTCTGGCAAGGCCCGTCGGAGTGGCCTGTTTCCCTCATTGTAGCTAATGAAAAACATTTTAGTTTTGCTGTCCGCAAATCGTCAGAGGTTGCGATAACATAAGCGTTTTCGTATACAAGAAGGGCTGAACTACCGTAATATTTTCCATTTCAACTTAGGCATAGTAGGCATGGCCCAAGAAAAAGTCTCAAGTTCATATTTCTATTATAGGTTTTTGACTTTTTGGCTTTTTGACCTAGGGATGTACCCTCAAAGATGTAAGGAGGCACCATGACCAATTCCAGCCTGGACTCAGATGAAAAAGTATTTCAAGGCAGGGTACTGGCGGCAGCCATTCGCATAGGTCTCGTTGTTCTTTTCGCATTTTGGTCATTCAAGATTTTTCAGCCATTCATTATTCCGGTCGTGTGGGGAATTGTAATTGCAGTGGCCATCCATCCTCTTTACGAAAAATTGTTAGCAGTTTTGAATGACCGGCACGGGATTGCTGGAACCTTGGTGGTCTTATTGGGACTTATTCTCCTCATCGTTCCGATCGTGCTCCTTTCAGATACCCTAGTCGATGGAACCAAATTGCTGGCTGATGGATTGAAAAAAGGAACCCTGTATGTTCCCCCTCCGCCAGAAAGCATCGAATCCTGGCCGGTTGTCGGCCCGCATTTGAACACCATCTGGAGCCTGGCTTCCCACAATCTTGAAGAAGCGCTGAGCCAAATTGAGCCCTTATTGATTGATTTGGGTTCGTGGCTTCTATCGGCCGGTGCTGGGGCTGGATTAGAAATCCTTCAATTAATGATCGCCATCATTATTGCAGGCGTGTTGCTGGCCCACGCAAGCAGAGGCCATAACACGGTTCGAAAGATTGCCGTACGGGTCACCGGACCTCGCGGGGGAGAATTGGCGAATCTTGCCACCGCCACCATTCGGAGCGTGGCTCAAGGTGTTCTGGGAATTGCCTTGATTCAATCGATTCTGGCAGGGATTGGGTTTCTGTTGGTTGGTGTACCAGGCGCAGGCATTTGGGCTGTTCTCGTCTTGTTTCTCGCGGTGATCCAGCTTCCCCCGCTCTTAATCATTGGCCCCATCATTGTCTATGTGTTTGCGACCAGTGATACATTGACCGCCGTCGTATTTATGATTTGGGGTATCTTCGTGAGCGTGGGAGATGCCTTCCTGAAACCCCTCCTCCTGGGTCGAGGGGTTGAGATTCCCATGCCTGTCATCCTCATTGGGGCCATTGGTGGAGTGATTTCTTCTGGGATCATCGGCCTCTTTGTTGGGGCCGTCGTCCTCGCTCTCAGTTATAAACTGTTTTTGGCCTGGCTCAATGAAGAAACGGAGCTTAATCAAGTGGATAGCGAGTCTGAAAAGCCTGTTGCCAAAGACACTACCTAATATTTACCGGTCGGGTTTCAACCCCAATTGATATTCAGAAACCCAAAGGTTAGATTTGCGATTTGCCTATGGGGAAGCTGAGATCGATTAAGCTGTACTCTTCCTACGGATGGATCATTCCACCGAACGCCAAGGGAACTCTTACCCGTCAAAGGAGTAGACGATGAAAAGAAGCAAATCGGCTGGTGAATCGTCAATGAAGGCGGTTGTGTCTTCGAGCGCGATTCAGGTGTGGATCATATTGGTGCATGTAATTCTTGTGGGGTACACGGCCGGTTGCGGCACGGTGCCCAAACGGAATGCGCTCCCTGAGGAGCTCAGTGATCGTGCGGTGATTCCCGGAATTCCAAAAGCCAGGTTCTGGGGAGATGAGCCCCCGCCGTGGGTCGAGAAATGGTGGTCCATGTCAGATGAAGAGCTCCAGGCCCGGTATGCCGGGATTTACGGAAAAGAGCATTCGTATTTGGCCTTGTCCGGTGGTGGCGCGAACGGCGCCTTTGGTGCGGGCTTGATGCTTGGGT
>CP070743.1:1651966-1656948 GCA_020348185.1 Nitrospirota bacterium | reverse complement strand
TCCCATTGGTTCTTTGATCTTTTTGAGGAGTTTATCAATTGAGGGTGTTCCCGTTTCATCATTTGAACCCGATTGAGCGGTCGTTTCGACCAGGGTCGCGGCAATTTCACGAAAGACCTTGGCCTGAGGGGATGAAGGATCCGCAATGACGATGGGCGTCCCCATATCTCCTCCTTGTCGGATGGCCGAATCAAGGGGGATGCTCCCCAAGAATGGCACCTCGAACTTTTCGGCGGCCCGCTCTCCACCACCATGAGAAAAAATCTCACTTCGTTCCCCACAGTGCGAACAAACGTGATAGCTCATATTTTCAATAACTCCCAGGATTGGCACGTTGACCTTTTTGAACATCATAATGCCTTTTCGAACATCATGAAGCGCCACTTCCTGCGGGGTCGTCACCGTTATAGCTCCAGTAAGGGGAACCAATTGGGAAAGGGTCAACTGCACATCCCCAGTTCCAGGAGGTAAATCAATCAAGAGATAATCCAACTTTCCCCACTGCACGTCACGGAAAAACTGCTGGATGGCCCCATGGACCATCGGACCACGCCAAACGACCGGGGTTTCTTCGGGAACGAAAAACCCCATCGACATCACCTTGACCCCATGACCTTCCGCCGGACGAATTTTTTCACCTTCTTTTTCAGGTGGTTCGGTCACACCCATCATCATGGGGATATTCGGCCCGTAAATATCGGCATCCATGAGTCCGACTTCCAAGCCTGTCAATCGGAGAGCTACCGCCAGGTTGGCCGTCACCGTGGACTTTCCCACCCCACCCTTCCCACTGCTGATCGCAATGACGTGTTGGACCTCGGGAATGAGATTGTCTTTTTGTTGTGGCTGCGGCTGACCTTGACCTGATTCGGGGTTTTGGCCCTCAACTTCTCCCATATCGGTAATCCTCTCTACGCGCCCCAAGGGGGCGGTTTCGGGTTTCGGGTTTAAAGAAATAAGACGTTATTATTTTAACGTCAATTCGGGAATTCGAAAAAATCTAAAAAGAATCTTATTAAGATTCTCTCATCAACATTCTGGAAGTCAAACCCATCTCCTCATTGATTCCCAATTAAGTCATCATACTTATTCTGGGCGGATAGAATCCACCAAAAAATTTTATTTTGTGGAATGGACTAGAAGGAGATAGGCTGAATGGGGCTTCCCTTATCCAAGTTGAGTCGCAAATTTCTTTCGAGAACGCCCCAAAAGAGGTTTCTGGTAGCCTTGCCGGTTAGCCGAAATCACAGGGTCCAAGATTTCCCCGCACATCAGACAACGCCACCCGGAGAAGTGTATGGCTCCAGTGTCATCGGCTATATCTTCGAACATATCCCTAACCATAGTGCCTTTACAGCGTGGACAATCCATGTATAACTCCTTATTTAGTAGAAACTTCAATAAACAATTACGTTATTTCCTACAGACCATAGGGGAGCAAACCTTATGCCATAGAAAATATATCATAAGCTATTGAAATTTAAAGATAAATTTAATAGTAATATTCATGGATTGTTTCGTTTTTAAACATATAGTATAAAATTTTTTATAATTATATGAAATTTAAGCATTTTTTGCGTTACCAATACTACACAATAATGGTTCTATTTTGGAACGTTATTTACCCCTTCCTTGAACGGCCCTTTGTTCTACCATTCGATGGGATCCCTAAATGTTTAATTTTCCTCCAGAGAGTCGAGCGACTCACGCCTAACCTTTTTGAGGCTTCATTATACCGCCAACCGGTTTTTTGAAGAACTTGTTGTATTACCTCACCTTCAATTTCCTCCAAACTCTCTAATGAAATATCCATAGAGCCTGAACGGCCATGATGCTGAATATCCGGGGGAAGGTGTTCAAATTGAATGACGGCGCTTTCGCAGCACACAAAGGCATGTTCGATAATGTTTTGTAATTCACGAATGTTTCCCGGAAAGCCATAACGTTCCAAAGCCGCCAAACAGTCAGACGTTACTTGCCGAACTTCTTTGGCCATGACCTTGTTAAATTTTCCAATAAAATGCTTGATGAGAAGGGGTAAATCCTCCATCCTTTCCCGAAGGGGCGGTAATTCGATGGGAATAACTCGAATTCGATAATACAGGTCCTCTCGAAAAGTTCCCTCCTTGACGGCTTGAATCAAATTCCGATTGGTCGCCGCAACAATCCTCACATCCACTTTGATAGTGTGGTTGGCCCCAACACGCTCAAATTCCCCATGTTCCAGGATACGAAGAAGCTTGACCTGTGTGGGCAGGCTCAGTTCACCAATTTCATCCAGAAACACCGTTCCCTTATCGGCCAATTCAAACCTCCCGGGCTTGTCGACAATAGCTCCGGTGAAGGCCCCTTTTACATGACCGAAAATTTCACTTTCCAGGACACCTTCCGACAAGCTGGAACAATTGACCACAACGAAGGGCTCCTGTCTTCTAGGGCTATTGGCATGAAGAGCGTAGGCGATGAGCTCTTTTCCTGTTCCACTTTCTCCGGTAATGAGAACTGAGGTTTTGGAGGAAGCAATAGCGGGAAGCTTGGAAAAAATTTCTTGCATGCGCTGGCTTCGGCCAACCATATTTTCAAATTTCGTTTGTTCTCCTAGTCGATGCTTCAACTCGTTGACTTCGGTCACCTTTGCCGTCAACTCTTGCGAAAGGGAAATGTCACGAATAACTTCGATCAACCCTATGAGCCGGCCTTCCTCATTACACAGAAAATCCGTGTTGATACTTACAGGAACCAGACGTCCGTCCCTGCGGCGAACCAATGCTTCATAATTTGAAACGCGTTCCCCGCATAAGGCTCGTTCTAGGGCACATTCCTGGCTACTGCAGATATTACTCTGTACTAATACATCACAAGCCAGCAGATCGCCGGGCAATTCCCCCTCATAGCCGAGCAGGGTCCGCATGGCCCGATTCAAAAAGGTCACACGTTTGTGAAGATCGATGGTCATCACCCCATCACTGATGCAATCAAGAATAATCTCGGCGTCGCGGGGACGAGACCATGAAACTACAGGATCAGACACGAGAGGTTTCTCCACAAAATAAGACGTTCAAAGTGTAGCTGCGCCATCTCATGGCGCCTCTTGGGGACTCCAAGAGCCTTGATCGGAACAGATTTGTTCATCCGCGTAGGGTGGTTAACTTATCACGAGGAATCTTACTACAGATATTTATGATACGGGAGGCCTACCTGTTGGGCAACAGGGTTCTTCACTATGGGCCAGGAAATTATTTCAACTCTTGCAATACTCTTAACACCCCCATACTATGAGCTTTCCCTCCAAGTGTTGGACTCAAGATTTTTGGGGGAGGGTTAAAGAGAGAGAGGGTGACCACCTATAAACTTTGTACTCCTTCAAAGGCTAACTTGTATGTCTGATTTATTGTTCGCAATTCCCTTTCCCCAAATTGATCCAGTATTTTTTCGTCTTGGGCCTCTTGCCTTCCGATGGTACGGATTGATGTACCTGCTGGGGCTTCTCGCGGCCTATTTCCTCATCAAAGCCCGAGCCACAGCCAAAAACTTTCCGTTCTCGCGGGAACAATTGTCCGATCTCATCGTGTTTGCCGCACTTGGAGTTTTCCTGGGAGGGCGATTGGGATATGTCCTTTTCTATAATTTACCTTTTTATTTGGAAAATCCTCTAAAAATTTTCGCGGTCTGGGAAGGCGGCATGTCGTTTCATGGAGGATTTCTTGGAACGTGTATCGCATTGTGGATTTATTCCAGGCGTAGAGGAATTGCTCCTTATACCATCGCTGATCTTGCAGCCGGGGTTGCTCCGATCGGATTGGGGTTGGGAAGAATTGGAAACTTTATTAACGGGGAACTTTTCGGCCGCCCCACGGACGTGCGGTGGTGCATGGTATTTCCACATGGCGGGCCTGACTGTCGCCACCCTTCTCAGCTATATCAGGCGGCTCTGGAAGGACTGTTGCTCTTCACGGTCCTGACGGTAATCAACCGGCTCAAGACACCGCCGGGCACCGTCTTTTGGAGCTTCATCGCAGGGTATGGAATGGTTCGTTTCTTTGTTGAGTATTTCCGCCAGCCAGACAGCCATTTGGGGTTGTTCTTTGGATTATTCAGCATGGGACAACTGCTGAGCCTTCCTATGGTCGCCTTAGGCCTTTTTATGATCGTACGAGGATACCGAACTTCCACAGCAGACAGGTAAAAAATGAACAGGATACGGAAATTTTCTGGGTCGAAGGAGTCTGGAAGTCTTAAGATGGGATTGTCTATTCACAAAAGCACGACACGGTTTTAACTATTAGACTTTTGTGCCTCTTCGACTCTTCCACCCTATAGACCCTTTAGACTCTTTGCCCCCTCGACTGTTCGACTCGTGAAGTATGAACGTCAAAGGTTAAACTTATATTCCTCCCCCTAAACCGCCACCGCCGCCGCCACCTAAGGGTGGCATTTTTGGCTCAGGTTGGGGCTCTTCTTTAATCTCAACATTGCCATGCCTCTTTAAAGGGGGGGAATCCCAAATCGTTTTGTGCCCCGGAGCCAGGTTCGCAGCTTCGATGTAAAAATGACGGGCTTGTTGCCGGTCCCCCAACCGTTCATACACTAAGCCCAGATTATAATGCGCTTCGGCGATATCAGGTTGAGCTTGGATCGCCTGCTCATACAAAGTTTTGGCAGCTCCCCAACGACCTTCCGCAAAGCGCTGATTTCCCTCTTTCAAGGCCGCCACTGCAGCGGGATCGGCCCCAAACGGAGCGTTGAGGGTCAGCTGGGGTGGTGGAGCCGGATCTCCAAAACACCCAATTAGAAGAAATGGCCAAATCCCAAAAATTAGTAATGACTTCCAGAGTTGATAAACATTCATTGCGTTCCCCCTTGCAAAGAAAATTCGTTAAACCCTGATAAAAAAACAAATTTGTCAATTACCCTGAATCGGGTGAAACAAACTATTGCCCAAAAGGAGCCGGCAATCGTTGCTATTTTACTTGAAACCTGAA
>CP070743.1:1641511-1651866 GCA_020348185.1 Nitrospirota bacterium | reverse complement strand
GGAAGTCCATCGCCAGAGCCTTAGGTCGCGAATTCGTTCGAATGAGTCTCGGCGGCATACGGGATGAGGCGGAAATCAGAGGGCACCGACGAACCTATGTCGGGGCCTTGCCCGGTCGCATCCTTCAAGGCATGAAACAGGCAGGAACCACCAACCCTGTCTTTATGCTCGATGAGGTTGACAAGGTAGGAATGGATTTTCGCGGTGACCCCTCAGCGGCTCTTCTTGAAGTGTTGGATCCGGAACAAAACCACGCGTTCACGGACCATTACCTCGCAGTACCCTTCGATCTCAGCGACGTCATGTTTATTACGACTGCCAATCTCACCGACCCCATTCTCTCGGCCCTTCGCGATCGTATGGAAATCATTGAGATTCCAGGATATTCTGAAGAAGAAAAACTCGGCATTGCCAGGCGGTTTCTCATTCCCCGTCAACTGTCCGAACATGGGATCACTGAAAAGCATTTACGCATTTCGGAACCAGCCATGCAACAGATGATTTCGGAGTACACACGAGAAGCGGGGGTACGAAATCTTGAACGGGAAATTGCCAATGTGATGCGAAAAGTCGCCAAGGAAGTTGCGGAGGGAAACATACACCGTTACACCGTTACCCCACACAATCTTCACAAGTACCTGGGAGTGCCAAAATACCTCCCCGAACTCGAGCAGGAAAAAGATGAAGTTGGAGTGGCAACGGGTCTTGCCTGGACCGAAAGTGGAGGAGACATCCTGTATGTGGAAGCCTCAGGTATTAAAGGAAAGGGACACCTGACCTTAACCGGTCATTTAGGCGATGTCATGAAAGAGTCGGCCCAAGCTGCCCTTAGCTATATCCGTGCTCAGGCGAAGCAGTTGGGCATTCGTCAGGAGGCGTTTTCAAAAAAAGATATACACATTCACGTTCCGGCAGGAGCCATTCCCAAAGATGGTCCATCGGCTGGAATCACCATGGCCGTCGCGCTGGCTTCCTGCCTGAATAACGTACCTGTTCGTCGAGATGTCGCAATGACCGGCGAAGTGACACTCCGGGGGCGTGTACTCCCGGTAGGCGGATTAAAAGAGAAAATCCTTGCTGCGAAACGTGCGAAACTGACGTGTGTCATTTTACCTAAACAAAATGAGAAAGATTTGGATGAAATTCCCAAGCATCTTCTCCGTGGGTTTCGTTTCCTATTCGTGAATACGACGTTGGAAGTTATTCAACACGCACTTCGATCTAAGACCAAGCCTCGCCTGAAACCCCAAGCGATCAAAAATCAAACGACCCCCGTTCGCCGAAAACGCATCGCATCTCCACGACCTCGTTCACCTTTTCGCCACAAAGTCACCAGCCGGACCCTGTCTTCCGGCTCGTAACATGCCTTCATCCAATCGGAGACGAGTCTCTGACAGCAGCGAATTTCGACTCATTCAAGCCATAAGGCGACAATCTTCAACCGGCCCAGGGTACTCATCCCTCTTAAAAGGAATTGGGGATGACGCCGCGATTATTCAATTCATTCAAAACGAGCATCTTCTTGTCTCAACCGATTTATTGATTGAAGGTATTCACTTTGATCTCAAACTGACTTCGTTTCGCGAAATTGGGTATAGAGCCATCATCGCGAATTTGAGCGATATAGCCGCCATGGGCGGTATCCCACGTTATGTACTCACGTCTGTGGCCATACCACCTGCCTACTCACAGACCGACGTCCGGGCTCTGTATCGTGGGCTCCTGTCTTGCTGCCATCAATATAAGCTACAATTGATTGGAGGAGACACTTCAGCTTCGAAGAAGGGATTGTTTTTGGGAGTCACGATTCTTGGAACCGTCGAGAACTCTAGAGCCCTTCCGCGAGGTGGAGCCAAAATTGGGGATACGATATACATAACCGGAACACTGGGTGATTCTTGGGCGGGACTGAAACTCTTGCACAGTAAGAGAGCCCAACCCACACAACGTCTCGAAAAGCGATTATCACAATTTTTGATCAACCGCCACCTTCGCCCAACACCACGTCTAGAAATTGGTCGATGGTTGTCCACCCACCGACTGGCCACCGCCGCTATTGATCTTTCCGATGGATTATCAGGAGATCTGGGTCATGTTTGTCGAGAAAGTCGGGTCGGCGCGATGATCGATGCCAAAAAAATTCCCATCTCGCCGCAATGCCGATCTTTTGCCCGCCATAAACATCTAAATCCAATTTCCATTGCCCTTGAAGGAGGAGAAGATTATGAGTTGCTCTTTACGGTGCCGGCACAACATCAAACCCAATTAAAAGATATCGAAAGGCATGACGGGGTTCAGATAACAGCCATCGGCACAATTGAGCCTCGAAAGCATGGCATGCGCATCAAGTTAGCCAACGGATCGTCTCACCCTCTTGTACCGACCAGTTACGATCATTTCCGGAAGAAGAACCGCCCTGTCTAAGATGGTTTCTCTCTCCACAGTTCGCACTCAATTAATCAGCATTCTGCACCTTCAGGAATCACCACACCGAACAGCTTTGGCTTTTGCTATTGGGGTGTTTATCGCCTTTGCGCCTCATTATGGGCTCCATACCGTGAGTGTCGTCTTGTGCGCGTGGGCATTCAGACTGAATTATTTGGTGGTCTTCCTGGGGGCCTTGATCAACAACCCCTGGACCATCATTCCCATTCTGGCAGGCAGCTTGTATACAGGGTTTGCTCTTTTTGGTATACCGCCGACTGCCTCTTTCCAGTGGCAGGATATCCAAATAGAGAATCTCTATGACATCATCTCCCAATATCTGCTTCCCTTTATCGTGGGAGCTTGCATTCTTGGTGTGCTAGGGGCATTACTCGCGTACCCGATCATGCTCTACACTATTCAACGATACCGGGCCATAAAGGCGAAATAAAATCAAAATCTAGGAGTCTAAAAATCGGAAAAGGGTTAAGAGTACAAAAGGTCAAAAAGTCGAAGAGTTGAAGAATCTAAAAGGTCCAGAGGTATTCAAACACGGAACTGACATTTCTTCCTGATCTCTTCGACCCGTTGGCTCTTCTACCTTGCGACCCTTCGACCCTGTCATTCCAATATTTTTCGGCATTAATACGAGAAACCTGAAACTTGAAACCCGAAATTATTCTTAATCCTGATTTTCCAACTGAGTCCAACGTCCCCTATGACGGGGTGGCTCTCATAGCCGATCCCATCCATGGATACATAACATTTACGGTCCCCTATTCCTCGGATCCATTTTCCGAACAAACCGAAAAAGATCTTATTGATTCGCCTTGGGTACAACGATTGCGTTCTATCTACCAACTCCAAAGTGCCCACTGGGTCTACCCCTCAGCCGAACACAGTCGATTTCAACATTCTTTAGGGACGATGCATTTGGCTGGTCGTTTCGCAAAATCCCTCTACCCAACCTTAAGGGAGACGGTCAAGGATCTTCCCTCGGAAGCCTTTATAGAAGAATTACTTCGTATAACCGCTCTTCTCCATGACATCGGTCATGGCCCCTTCGGCCATTTCTTCGACCACCACTTTCTAAAACAATATAACCTGACCCATGAACACCTAGGACAGGTGATCGTTCGTGAACATTTAGCCCCGATTATCCGAAACCTCACTCGAAGTCCTTCAGCATTATTTGCCCCGGGAGAAAAACTAGAACCTGATTACATTGCCTTTTTAATCTTAAAGGACCCTCATAAAGCGATTCTCAACTATCCCCGATGGTTGACCATTTTACAACCGATTATCGGAGGAGTGTATACCGCTGACAATTGTGACTATGTTTTACGAGATTCATATATGTGTGGGGTCGCCATTGGTCCCATCGATATTGATCGCCTACTCCACTATTCATTTTTTAGCCCAAAAGGGCTGACCATCCATCAAGCTGGCCTTCCTGCCCTTCAAATGTTTCTTAACGCCAGGCTCTACCTCTACTCCAATGTGTATTATCATCGTACGACCAGAGCTATTGACATTCACCTGCAAGAAATCTTTCATCAAACCATGAAATTTCTTTTTCCCTACAATCCGCTCGACCGTATGGAGTCTTATCTTACCCTCACCGATTGGTCCGTCAGTGAATCTGTACGGCAATGGCCTCTCACCTGCCACCGAATAAAAAAACGCTTAGGATTGGAATGGGCCCGAATCCTCAATCGTGACGTCAAATGGAAAATGGCCTACAGTACCCTTCTCCCCACGCAGTGGGACCATAAGAAACCAAGGATTGTTGATCCTGAGAAATTTGAGTCTCATTTACGGAAGCTTCTCCCACTTCATCTGAAAAATGTTGAATTCCGAATTGATATGGCTCATAAAGATCCACGTCCCATCAATCTTTTAAACATGGGGGGTTTTCAAATTTTTGTGTATGAACCAGCGAGGAAAAAAGTAGAAAAAGAAAGTTTGAAGAAATTTTTTGATTACCTACCTGCTCAATTGATTCAATTTCGCATCTTCACCCGCCACCACCAAGCCGACTCTGATATAGCGCTAGCAGCTGAAACCATTCTACGTGAAATGAGATTGCATACTTGACGGAACTCTCCCTGGCGCCGGTTCGGACGCCGCATGATGGGAGGGTTGATTGTACCGTTTCCCTTAGCGAGATAATTTTTCAGAGAGAGCTTGAGGGTTAGGAAGGGAAATGATTTGCTCACCACTAGTCGAAACAGGCTTAAGATTTTCTTGAGAGCCAACTTGATAGACCTCTTCTCGTAAAATCCTCACATGGGGTGGACATTCGATTCCGATTCGAACTTGGCCACCTTTGACCTGCACCAACACTATTCGGGTATCTTCGCCTAATCGAATAGCCTCGTTGATTCGCCGAGTGAGTATGAGCATATCGTCGTCCCTCTCTTAATCCGCCGCCGTTTATCCCATTGTTATACGGCCCCTACTAGTGCCTTCCTACTTTTGAATGACCTTTACCTATGGGGTTGTTCATATTTGTCTTTTCGGCGGATGGGCCCCTCCACTTGAGGAATGGCACGAACATTGTCTTCCCCCAGGCATCCGACAGGTCAGATAATATCGGCCGGCCTTTGTTCAGACTGTATTGATCTCATGACACCTTGATTACAACTTTGATATTCTAAGTGAGATGGATTTTTCGCCGGGACCAATTGAGCTAAGGGTCATGACGCAACAAATTCTCAATAACCACGTCCATAGAACGTTGATTGGACTCTTTCTACTGGTTGTAACTGGGTGTGCATCCTTTACACCTATGCCACTGGACCAAGTGCCTTTCATGGAGCGAGCGGTGACCCAGGTGAAGGGTGAAGTTCGGGTCACGGCTGCTGTCTTGAGCGAGGACGAAACCGAACAAGTCTTCGACTTAGACCTGTATAACAAAGGCATTCAGCCGATATGGTTGGAGATCGAAAATAAGAGCACTCAAGGCTATTGGTTTGTACGGAGGGGAGTGGACCCCGATTACTTCGCCCCCTTGGAAGTTGCTTACATGAACCATTATGCGTTCTCCAGCGATGCGAACGCCCAGATGGATCGTTTCTTCTATGAAATCAATTTGGGAAACCACATTCCGCCTGGTAGTACCCGATCAGGATTCGTCTTCACCACTCTCGATGAGGGCACCAAAAGCGTAAGCGTTGACCTCTTCGCAACAGACCAACAGATTAGAAGCTATACGTTCTTTATTCCGGTACCGGGGCTAAAAATCGACCACCGGGAGATTGATATTGATGCGATATACCCAAGTAAAGAAATCCTGCGATACACCGCCGAACAAGAAGACGAATTTAGAAAAGCCATTGAAAGCCTTCCTTGCTGTACCACAAGTAAGGACGGAACCGAGATGGGTGATCCTCTAAATCTGGTCATCCTGGGAAAAGAGAAATCCGACGACATCTACCATGCCTTCATGCGGGCCGGGTGGGATGAGACAGAGACCATTCACGCGGTGTCAGCATTTCAAACGGGGATTTCTGCTCTCTTTGGATCCGAATATCGGTATTCACCAGTGAGCGCCCTCTATGTTTTTGATCGACCTCAGGATGCCGCGTTTCAAAAAGCTCGGGGATCGATCCACCTGCGAAATCATCTGCGCCTTTGGATCACACCAATAATATTCGATGGCTATGAGGTCTGGATTGGCCAAATCAGTCGAGATATCGGTGTACGATTTACCACAAGAACGGTCACCACCCATAAAATCGACCCAGATGTCGACGAAGCCAGAGAATTTCTCGTTGAGGATCTGGCATACTCCCATGGCCTGATGAAAAATGCGTATGTGAAGGGAGTTGGTGCAGCCTCAATCGACGAGCCACGACAGAATCTCACCGGCGACCCTTATTTCACGGATGGGTATCGCCTCGCCATGTGGTTGTCCAGTAGAATGGTGTCGATTACCAACATCGAATTCTTGGATTGGGAGAGACCACCTGAACGCTGAGTTCGTGAGGACAGAATGAATAAGCCTTACCGGCACCTTTCACCCCTCATTTCCTTACGATTCGGCTGTGCAAAAGGGCTTTGAGCCGAATCATGGCTTGCCCGTGAAGCTGGCAGATTCTGGACTCCGTGACATTCAAGACGGCACCGATTTCTTTCATCGTGAGTTCGTCGAAATGATACAAGTTCAGGACCAAGCGTTGCCGCTCTGGAAGCCGCTCAAGGGAGTCAGCCAAGATTTTGCGCCTGTCCTCAATGAGCAACGCTTCTAAGGGGTTTGGTTGATCTTGATCCACCAACCCATTCAGAACAGATTGGGGCTCATCATCCTGAGCTCTGATATCCTCAAGGCTTAACAGCACTGTGCCTTTGGCTTGCAAAAGAACTTTATCAATCTTTTCGGCCTCCATCTCAAGTACCCCAGCCAGTTCCGCCTCTGTAGGAGGGCGACCATTGCGACGGGTATATTCATTGGTTGCATGTTGAATTTTTCCAATTTGCTTCCGTATGGACCGAGGGACCCAATCCATGGCCCGGATTTCATCCAGCATCGCCCCTCGAATCCGAAACTCCGCATACGTACGAAATTTGATGTTACGGGTGGGATCAAATTTCCCAAGTGCATCGAGAAGCCCCAGCGTTCCAACACTAATCAAGTCTTCGATATTCAGTCCATTGGGCATTCGCATGGCCAGGCGCAAGGCTATGAATTTTATTATTGGGACAAATTCCCGAATCAGGCTTTCAAGATCCTTTTCCTTGGGACCAAAATCGTTCTCAGGAATCTGTTTTTGCTTGACGGTAATTTTTTTTTGACCTCCGGGCTTCCGCCTGATGAGGCCTTTTTTCCCCCAATTACTGATCACGTAGTCACTCCTTCCATGGGAATCCCTTCAACTTGTGTTTCTATTTCGTCCAACCCAACCCCTACCATCATTTCCTCGTTACTTTTTGGTATATACTTCTGAAACTCCTTCCGTACTTTTTGGTCATAATCAAAATTGCTTGCCAATTTCCATCCGCCCCTCCGGACCGCCTTCACCGTCTCGGGAGAATCGATCGATTAAACATTTTTCATATAAAGTGGGCAAAATCGAGTCACTCACCCAAAATAAAAACTCTCGCACTGGGCGTCATTGTGGCCTTTTTCAAGGCACAGAACCTAAAAGGAACTTAAAGCAAAATTCGGACCTGAATTTTATACCATTTAATGTAGGACAAATTCTATCATTCAATAGGAAATTGGACTACATATCATGAAAGATCAATTCTGACGTAAATTCAATTCCGTCAGAGTTTTGGCAGTATAGTCAGAAGGCTCGACTCACGAGGAGGGAGGGGAGGTTACGGGTAAGTCTCAGGATAGTGGGTCTGTACCAGAAAAACGAGACCGGAAACCTTTTGGTAACCCGTTAGGGGGCTAGAGACTGGAGCCGGATTTTTTTAAGGCCCGTTGGGCCACAAATTCGGCTAGGGATTTTTTCTTTAACTTTTCCATCAAAGTGGTGCGGTTAATATGCAGAAGCTTCGCAGCTTTAGTTTTCACCCAATTGGTGCGGTCCAAGGCTTGGACAATCAATTGATTTTCGAATTCTTCAACAGCATGAAAAAGATTTAATCCTTCAACAGGAATACATGTTGGAACTTTTGTAGCGGAGGTCTCCCGAGGATGCCGTATTTTCTCTGGTAAGTCATGGGGTTCAATGATTCCCTGGCGCTTGAGAATCGCAATCCGCTCAATAATATTTGACAATTCTCTCACATTACCAGGCCATTGATACCGACAGAGTGACCCCATTGCCTCCGGGGAAATCCCAGTCAGGTCCGAGCCACGCCACTCATTAAACTGTCGGATAAAATGGTCACCCAACAAGGGAATATCTTCTGGACGGTGCCGCAATGGAGGGACAACAATTGGCACAACATTTAATCGATAATACAGGTCCTCTCGAAACCGTTTGGTGGCCACCAGCGCTTCCAGATCCTGGTTGGTCGCGGCCACCACCCTCACGTCCGCTTTCACGGTTCGTGTTCCTCCTACCCGTTCAAAAGTCCGTTCCTGCAGCACGCGAAGAAGTTTAACCTGAAGGGGCAGGCTCAAATCCCCAATCTCATCTAAAAAAATGGTCCCTCCTGAGGCAAGCTCAAATCGCCCGGGCCTTGCCGTCGCGGCACCGGTAAAAGCTCCCTTCTCATGACCAAACAATTCGCTTTCTATAAGGGCCTCAGGGATAGCCCCACAGTTAACAGGAAGAAGACATCCTTGTCGCCGGGCACTATGAAAATGAATGGTTTGTGCAATGAGTTCCTTTCCTGTTCCGCTTTCACCAAGAATCAAAACGGTGCTGTCCGTACCCGCCACATGTTCCACTATACGAAGGACTTCCTTCATTGACTCACTCGCACTGACCAAATTATGAAGGCCAAACTGGCCCCTGACCGTCCGACGTAATGCCACATTTTCATCACGCAGAAATTTCACGCGTAGGGCACTGCCTATCGTGGCGCTTAACAATTCGACGGAAAAGGGTTTTTGTAGGAAATCAAAAGCCCCAGCCTTGATGGCTTTCACGGCCATTTCAATTGTTCCATACCCGGTCATCACAATTGTGACAGGAGACGATTCCAATTGGCCCACTTTTTGGACAAGCTCAATTCCATTCAAATCAGGAATCATGACATCGGCCAGGAGAACATCGAATGACGATTGCTTTGCCAAGGCCAGGGCTTCGCTTCCTGTTTTCGCTCCAATCACCTCGTAGCCTTCATTTTGAAGCTGTTTTCTTAAAACTTCTCTCACATCCTCCTCATCTTCAACAAGAAGGATGTTGCCTGAGGGTTCAAAATGATCGGAGGATGTGACCTCCAGGCGACTCATAAAATTTCTACTTTCCTTTCCATAAGGAAAATTTTTTGATTTTCAACCGTGATAAATCCCAAGGTGCGGCATAGCTAACATGATTCCTTCGATAAAAATCAAGTCCTACATATGAGGATTACAAAATACATCTTAGTTTAAAATATCTAATTTTGAGTTTTCCTGAACTGTTGACGGAAGGCGGTCAACGGGTCGAATACAAGCAGGCAAACTTTCTAGTCTTTTAACCTGAAACTTGAAACCAGAAACTCGAAACTTTTAGTAGGTCCCCCAAGGAACCCCTCGCTCTCCCACCATGAGGGGTCCGAGGATGGATTGCATCAATTGGGCTCCGAGTCCCTGGGTTCCTCCTAAACCGGTCAAATTGACTAAGACGTTATACTGTTGTCGATCAGGGAATTGGATATAGTACATGCCGATTGAAAAGCATTTACAGGGATTTTGGTAGACCCCTACCACATCCAACTCGGAGGTTTCCCCAGTGATAAAGTCATGATACACTCGGGCCCCAGCAGTGACCCCCAATGGAAAACGTAACGCGGTCGTGGCCGTCACAAACTCAATTTTGTCTTGTGGGGTCAAAACCTCGTTAAAAGAAATGGGATTCCAGAGATCTCCGCGTCGGGTTTGTACCCCGGATCTCGCGAAGCGTTGTCCGATTTCGAAATACCAAATATTACTCGTTTGGAGCCGGGCATCAGTATTTAATTGGGCCAGTTCGCCTTTTGTGGGATCGACAAAGGAATCCACGCTGACCTGGAAGGTCGAGAACAGCGGTGAAAAACTTAAAGGCTTTTCCATTTTTGCCCGAATCCAAATATTGGAAAAGCGGGTGGCAAGATCGGGGATCTCATCAACATGCCAACTTTGCGCGACAAATAAATCGAGCCAAGTGGTGCTCTGCCCCGCATCACTTTGCTCCTTGAGTCGGGTGCTCAATGAATATGTCACCAGATTTTTCGCAATAAGATCATCCACCTGATCAACTTGGACGTACTTGTCGGGGTTGGTATCCGGGACATACTCATAAATCACGCTGGGCTCCAGCGAATGCCGAAGTCGAGTCTGTTCT
>CP070743.1:1636587-1641411 GCA_020348185.1 Nitrospirota bacterium | reverse complement strand
TGTCTGAAAAAAAGCCAGGTTCTTCACCGCGTGTCCACATCGCGGCGTTTGGTTCCCCATCGGGTTGGTCCTTAGCCTTGGTATCAGAGACAGATAAGCCGATGAAGGTGATCATCCACTTTCCTCAAGCTTCAGACCTTCCTCTCCCAAAATCTTTTTGGGTTATGGACGGGAAGTCACCTGAGCATTCCAATGAATTTAAAGAAGAAGTGCGAATCGTCCGAAAACCCATCAATATCCAGGGCCATGCTCTTTCAATGAAGCTTCCGGCCTGGGGGGTGGGTGTCGTGGTGCCAAATAAAGAGACCTTCTGAGCATTAATTTTCTTGAGAGTTCGTCTCACCTTAAATCAAGAAAATTGTTTAGGAAACAAATACCGCTAAAAGTCTCATGCCTAGAACCTCTTCCTCAAATTCTACCCCTGTAATTTTTTCAGTCTGCTTCTCTCAGTAATTTTGTAAGACTTACCGACCAATATCATGCTCCTTTGAAACCTTACGCGCTCGTGAAGTCCTAACCTCTTAAGATTCCTACATATTTCTTTATATTTCCTTCATTTTTTATCCAGGATGAAGGTTGGCACGCCTCCTGCTCTAATGAGAAGGAGAAACTTTGAATCTTCATGTTGAAGCAAGACCGTGAATCATCAATTTCTTTCTCTTCGGTTTCGAACGGTGGTCATAGGTCCAATGGTCTGTCTGATGGAACCTCTTCTGCCAAGCGTATTCGATAGGACTTTGGTCTTTCATTCTAACTCCCAACATCCGGTATGTGGGGATATGTTGATATGCGAGGGTGAGCTATGAACAGCGACGTTCTCAATTATGTTGTAATCGGAATCGGATTCCTGACAGTTCTTTTGACCGTGCCCGGTTCGCTCGAACTCCTTTTCCTCAATGTTGGCGGATTGATCCGGCCAAGGACTAAACAATTATCTGCAAATCACCAACCCCCATTGCGTGTGGCCGTGGTGGTTCCGGCTCATAACGAAGAAGCCGGCATTGAACGGACGGTCAGAAGCTTGCTGGCTTGCCCAGGAGTCGGCAGTGAGGATCCCCTTGTTGTGGTGGCTGATAACTGCACTGATCGCACCGCCATTAAAGCGAAGGAGGCGGGGGCAAGCGTCTTGGAGCGAAATCAGCCGGATCAACGAGGCAAAGGGTATGCGTTGCAATTTGCCTTTGAAAGGGTGCTCAAAGGAGATGTTGATGCGGTATTGGTTATTGATGCGGATTCGCTCGTTGAGCCGAACTTGATAGCAGAATGTAAACGGCTATTGGCTACCGGGGCTGATGGAGTCCAGGTCAGGTATTTGACGACAAGCCGGGATCAGACTTTCCGCTCGAGGCTCGTCGAACTTGCCGTGCTCGCGTTCAACCACCTTCGTCCTCAAGCTCGGGATCGCTGGGGTGTATCGGTCGGTATTCTGGGAAATGGCTTTGCCCTCAGCAGGGATACACTGGAGGCCGTCCCATTCCAAGCGCGTGGGATTACCGAAGATTTGGAGTACCACTTGTCGCTCATCAAAGCTGGCCGACGAATCCGTTTCACTGACGCCACGACGGTGAGATCTGATCTTCCGACAAATTCTGGCGGCGCAACTGATCAACGAGCCCGCTGGGAAGGCGGTCGCTTTCGGTTAATGCTGGAAAGGATTCCGGGACTCCTCTTGCAGGTTTTCAAAGGCCAATGGCGCTTCGTCGAACCCCTCTTCGAGCTCTTGCTTTTACCATTAAGCTTCCATGTTCTTCTGCTGATGATGGCACTCCTGGTAGGTCCTAGTCCGGCCCGCTGGTACGCGGTCACGGCTCTTGGCATCGTCGCCGGCCACGTGTTGTTGGCTTTACGAAAAGGTGGCGGCGAAGCGAAGGAGCTTTTTGCTCTGATGGGACTGCCTGTCTTCTTGATTTGGAAGGTCATTCTGATCCCCATGCTGGGGAAAATGGCCAGGAAAAACGCGCAATGGGTGAGAACCGAACGCTAATTATGGAACAGGTCATCAGAGTGAGAGTGACAATGTCGAATGCCGAAGCTGTCTCAATTTCATGTCATTCAGATGGAGGTGGAGCATGACTCCAAGTGCAAGTCCAATGGTTTCGATCATTATCGTTTCTTTCAACACCCGGGATCTTCTGAGGCGATGTCTGCAGACAGTCGCTGAGCAGGCCGGAGAGATCTCCTATGAGACCATTGTCGTCGATAATGCTTCTAAAGATGGTTCAGCGGAGATGGTCCAAACTGAATTTCCGGATACGAAGGTCATATGCAGTGATGTGAACCTTGGCTTTGCCGGTGCCAACAATCGCGGATTCGAAGTTGCCACCGGCAAATACATCGTCTTGTTGAATTCGGATGCGTTTCTTTGTCCGGGGACCCTTCCCACCGCCGTTAAAAAGATGGAAGCCGATCCCACGGTGGGACTGGGAGGGGGGAGACTGGTCGGTTCTGATTATAGCTGGCAACCATCGGCCCGGATGTTTCCGTCCTTGCTGAATGATTTTCTGACCATTTCGGGCTTGTCTGCCCAATACCCACTCTCAAGGTTTTTCGGCCGGTCCGATCGCACATGGGCAGACCCGGAAGAGCCGGCGGAGGTGGATTGGGTCCCGGGCGCCTTCTCGATTATTCGTCGAGACGTTTTAGATGGGATAGGATTTTTCGATGAGAGGTTTTTTCTCTACTTTGAAGAGGTCGATCTTTGTCAACGAATTCGAAAAGCAGGGCACTCCATTTGGTATTGGCCAGATGTGATGGTGATCCATCTGGGTGGAGAATCCTCAAAGACGGTGGATCATCTTCATCTGTCACCAGCCGGAACACAATTGACTTTGTGGCGTATGCGAAGTGCTCTCCTCTATTATCGGAAACATCATGGACCTTGGGGAGCCTGGCAGGCCAGGGCCTTTGAAACGCTCTGGCACCGAATGCGTGCATGGAAAAATCGCCTCGCCGGCGATCAGACAAGAAAAGAGAAAATACAGGAAGCGCAATTATTCGTCAGTCTCATGAGCAAAGCCTGGAGAGAGACGGCGGGCGGCCTGCATTCACCCACACCCCCGTGGTAGGAGGATGACCATGTTTGAGAATATTAAAGCCGATTGGCAGGTGTATGAAAAAGACCTGGCCCGGCAGGGCCTCTGGGTCATGGTCGTGTATCGCTTTGGGCGCTGGCGCTATCGCGTTCGGCCCGGATTATTGCGGAAGCCGCTGTCATTTGCCTACAGGATCTTGAAAGTGCTGAGCCAGATCGTCACTGGCATCGATCTTCCCTGTGAAGTCAAGATTGGGCGTCGCCTCCTGATTGAACATTTTGGCGGAATCGTCGTCAGTGGAGATGCCGTGATTGGTGACGATGTGGTGCTCCGCCATGGAGTGACGATCGGACTTCGGCGAACGGGTGTTCCGGGTTCTCCCACCATCGGAAATCGGGTGGACATCGGGGCGGGGGCAAAGATTCTTGGACCGATTCTGATCGGAGATGATGTTCTGATTGGCGCGAATGCCGTTGTGCTTGAGGATGTGCCGCCCCGTTCAATCGCGGTTGGCGTCCCAGCGAAAATCATTCCCCGCTTGTCCAGAAACCGAAAAACTCCGGAAAGGACCAGAGGTTTAACCCGTGCGAGAGCAGCTGGCTAGGGATTAGTAAAGGCTATTCACGCCGGCGGATTCTTGCTCATGATTTGATTAAGGGTCAAAGCCGCATTGATGAGGCCGATGTGTGTAAATGCTTGGGGAAAGTTTCCCAGAGCCTGCCGGGTAGCCTCGTCGGTTTGTTCAGCAAACAAGCCAAGGTGACTGGCCGTTCCCGAGATATGTCTAAAATACTCCATGGCCTCCTCCACCCGACCGGCCCGAGCCAGAGCCTCCACCAGCCAAAATGTACAGAGGTTAAACGTTCCCTCTGACCCCGCCAGTCCATCCTCCGTATCATACCGCAAGACCATGTGATTTCGGGTCAACTGAGCGAGGGTTTGGTCTATCGTATTGATCACAAGGGGATGGCGAGCGGACAAAAAGCCAAAGATGGGAATGAGTAAATTGCTGGCGTCGGCGACGGGATTTTCTGGGCTCTGAATGAAATACTGTTTATCTTGATCCACACACCTCTTAAGTAAAAACTCTTGGATTTGGTCTTGCGTCGCCTTCAAGACATGCGGATTGATGTTCAATCCATATTCCTGAGCAATCCGGATGGCCCGATCAAGACCGACCCAACACATGAGTTTGGAATATGTATAATGGCAGAGTTCCCCCCTCACCTCCCAAATGCTTGCATCCTTTTGGTTCCATTGGACACAAATTAATTCGGCCAGCGATTGGACGGAGTCTAGGATGGTGGAATGAAGTGTTTCACCGTAGACCGAATACAGATAGATACAATCCAGCAGCTCCCCATAGATATCTAATTGCAATTGGTGGACCGCGGCGTTCCCTATTCTGACCGGGGGAGACTGCTTATAGCCCTCAAGATGTTCGAGTATTCGTTCTTCGGTTGTCCCTTGCCCAGACAGCGGAGCCAGAATTTTGAGTTCCGCGCCGTTTGAAAAATCACAATTTCCAATCAACCAATTCATGTAGGCTGTCGCCTCTTCCTTGTAGCCAAGCAGGAAGAGGGCATTAAGGGTGAGGGCCGAGTCCCGTAGCCAACTGAAACGGTAATCCCAATTCCGAATGCCCCCAATTTCCTCAGGCAAGCTAGTGGTGGGGGCGGCTGCGATTGCGCCGCTCGGTTTAAAAATCATCAGTTTGAGCGCCAGCGCCGAGCGCTGAACCGCCTGTCGCCATCGACCGGTATAGAGGCATTTTGAGATCCATTTTTCCCAA
>CP070743.1:1629958-1636487 GCA_020348185.1 Nitrospirota bacterium | reverse complement strand
CCGTTCCGGAGGTGATCAGGCTACGCTCAAGGCATTGCTGATGAGCTTCCCGAAACCGCTCGGGCATGAGATTGGTCAATGGTTTACCGACGATTTCCTCTTGCGTATACCCAAACATCGCCTGGGCTGCTGTATTCCACGATAAAATATTCCCCTTTTTATCACTTAATATAATTGCGTCGGTGGCGGCTTCAACGATCGCCCGGAATCGATCCTCACTCGCAATCAAACTGGGAGGCCATTTGTGAGCAAGCTCTCCCAGGAATTTCACCATTAATGCCCGACGGATCGTGGCTTTCAGTTCATAAATCGTAAAAGGGTTGCTCAGAAAGTCAAAGGCTCCGCCCTTGAGAAAGGCTATTTTCTCTTCTTGAGAGGGATGGGACCCCAGGATCACGATCGGCACCTCCGGGATGAAGTGGTTTATCGAATGGAATAAGCTCAAACCTTCTCGGTCGATGTGATCGAGATTCAGTAGGACAACTCCATACGCTTGAGTTTTGACTTTGGTGATCGCTTCATATCCCGACTCAGCCACGTCTATTACATACTCGGCTTCGCCAAAGAAATACGTGGCCGCTCTCATAAAGTCCGGATCGTTGTCGATCAGCAGAATGGAATGTGGGGTCTCTTCCATACGGGACGGGCTCATGATACTGGGCCTACAATTGGCTTGTCGTGAATTCCCTAAAGGGTTCGAAGTCCCTGACGGAATTACAGCAGGTTTGAATCTGGGGTCTCAGAGACCAAGGGGCAAGAACCTTTTCCCAGGCCAATTTAAGGATCCTTCAAAAGCCTAGTGAGCGTATATCAAAACGGCGCTTGTGACAAATCGATAATCTCAAATTGAAACTTTGAAAAATTCGAAGTGTCAACACTGGTTCGTGTCAAGCAATGCCCACCCTTGAACAACTCTCTGTGGCATTGGTGAGCCAAAAGGGGTATTTCTAGACAAACCGAGGAGGGGAACCCCCCTTTCAGCGCGTTCAGTTTGATTATGTCGACGTGCCGACGGCCCAAAACGTGCAGGCACGCAACGGCCGGCGGTTGACTCAACAAAAGGGGAACGCCCCAATTTTTCCATTCGTCAAACGCGAGGCGTCCAGCTGAGCTGCCATCAGAATGATGCGCTAGCGGCACGCCTCAAATCCTAGCTACGCCTATGTATCAAGTCAAGAAGCGCCCCTTTCTTCGACACCGCTATAGATCTGGACTCCGTTAAGTTGCTTATGTCCCATCACCATTCTCTTGGTGGTAAGTGGCTTCGACTTGGCACCCCGAAACCGACGTTGAGCGAAACGACGTGAATTTGTAGCCCCATCAGCTGATAAAAGAATAGAGCTCTTTGCAACTGTAACGTTTACAGACATTATCTCACTGCAAAAAAACAAGGTTCTTGCATGGTTGCTGAAGAACTGGAATGGCGTCGGGTGCTGGATTGTCGTCCTCTGTAAGACATTGCTTAGGCGGGCGGATCGGGCCCGCCCGATGGCGTTTGCGATCGATAAAGAACCACTCGTCCTGTTGCGGGTCCAAGCCCACGCCGTCGCCATATTGCAGCCACCGGTAAAACGGTTTGCCTCGGCCTCGGGGGACGTATAAGTCAGAAAACACGCTCAGTCCCTGACATAAGCCGACGGTTCTACCAAGAAGAGGGACCACAGTCCGGCCGAGGCAGGTGACACGGAAGTGATCCATTTTCTCCTGATCTACTTTTTCAGTGCCCACGAACCGGGCGCTCCTCAGGAGAAAGTTCAGATCATCCACTGAGACAGGATTCGTGCTATAAATGCACTTACCATTAATAGCGGTACTAATTCCTTCGATGTCTGGCCACCTGTGCGTGATAGTGTAAAATACGTTTCCGTACACGAGGTTCTGCACACAAATCGGATCCTCATCTGTCACACACCCTTGCTCCATGAGAATGTCGAAACTCCCATTCTGTTTCTTCCCCCGAATGGTGAGTTTGGTTTCCAGCCCCAGCGACTTGACTACGAACCGGCCGGTCCACTCAAATTCTCGCTTCGGGATGGCCCACTTGAAGCAGTACTCACGTTTGTAAAACGTCCGGCACGCCCCTCTGATGGAGCGGAGGTCTTGGTCGTTCTGCCCCTGCCTCGTTTGGGCGCAGGCCGCGTCGCAGACGCCCTGGAAGGGAACCTTGGAGGGGGCTTCTGTGAGAGCAAAGAGGGGGAACTGCTCGGGCTCCTCCCGGAGCATTCTCCTGACTGTGGGCTTCCTGAGCCACTCGGCGTATTGTTGCTTGTTGACCACGACGGGTACCCAGGGGGGTAATTCAGGAAGGCAGAGGAGATTCAACACTTCCCCCAGTTCCTCCAGGCCCTCAGGCAGGGTCAGGTCCTCAGGCAGGTCCAAGCCCTCAGCCAGGCTCTGTTGGTTTGCAACCAGCTTCACACTGAAATCGGCTCACGGTGTTAGCAGAAAAGCGGGACCAAATTTCCCTGGAGTGTAATTCCCAGAAACGATGAAGCGGTCGTAACTTTTTTGAAAGGTCGGTGCTTTGAGGTAGGGATTGTCCAAGGGGGTGAGCCCAACCATCGATGAATCCGCCAGGTTCGGCTGCAGCCCCTCGAGCATGGTCTCGAGACGGTGCGCGGCTGTGATGCAGAAATTGTGGCGAAATCGCTCCAAAGAGGCTTGTCGCCTAGCCCCAGCACTGTTGAAATTTTGGTAATCAGCCGGACTGTTGGTGACCCGGTTGCCCGCTCCGGTCGCATATAGGTTGGTAGGGCACAGACCCACGGTAAGCACAGCCACACCGAGCACCAAGAGGCAAATGCTTAGAATACGCATTGGATCTCCTCTACTAGAAAGAATCGGTTTAGGTGTACGCCTAAGACCCTCCTGATGAACAAAATAATTGAGTTTATAATACATGACACGCCCAGCATGTAAGAAGGTAGCTCGACCACCTGGCGCGCATACAAAAAAAGATGCCTTCTTGGAGCACAAGAAAGCATCTCTTATGTCGTACAGGACGAGTCGAGTGGTTAGGGTTACAGTCTGAATCTATTTGCCACGAATGTCAAACTTTTTCGATACTCGCGGCCCACGGCCGCCGGTGAAGGAATCCAGCAATATCCACCGTTACAAACCTCTAATCTACATATTTGTACTGTCAGTATAAGACCTAACCTTGGGGGCATAATGGGGGCACGGAGAATCAAACACATCCATACACATGCCTATGCTCTCTTTTTAAGTGCGTGATTTTTGTGGGCTTGTGGTTGCTCACGTAGTGGGCCTAGAGGCACAACCCGGTTTGCTAAACCGCCGTAGGGTCACACCTACCGAGGGTATTGAAGGGGCTATGCCTCCTTCATGGGGTGAATTGAACGCAGGGCAGGCACGAGGGGAAAGGGGGCCATTTGAGTTGTTATGATTCCCTCTATCCTTTTTTTGTCGGCCGTGAAAGTATTACTAAATGCTTCATGCCGTTTTTGAAATGCTTGAACAACTTGAACCCTTGAATACTTGAAGTGCTGTTAGTTGATTTTAGTTCTAGGGTTTTTTATCTAACTGGGGAACCATTTACCGAAATGATGCTTCCAAAAGTTCCTTCCAATAAGAGGCACGAACCTCTTCAGCTTTAAAGCCAAGTCCAGCATCGTGTTCCATGGCTAAAAACCGGAGACGAAACACGCTCATCACCAGCGCGGTTTTGACATCAGCCGCGATCGCATAAAATCCAGTCCCTTCCCCCCCTTGTGAATAATTGGCAAATGTTTGATACCGGAAGTCACCACAGTTCTCATCCATTAGTCCAGATCGGTCCAAGCAATTATAGGCTTCTGCGTAGAGTCCTCCGACACCAGTTCCCTTTTCGTAGGATAAGTCCCGATATCGTTGATCAAAAACGCGGAGAGGGTACAGCGGTTCCGCTGACGGAGTGGTTATTGGGTTTCCATCAAAAACCACGGCGACTTCGTACAGAAAGCCGTTTTCTGTGAGAGAATGGAAGGCCGACCGAAATCGATCTAAATCTCCCTTGACAGTTAGGTCGATAAAGGAATTGTGAGCACAAATATTGTCGGGTTTGGAAACCAACCAAAAAAACCAATCTCTTCGAATTTCTTTGCGAGATCCCTGAAATCCAAGTTTCAAATATCCTTCTAACACCTCCCCACTATTTACCCAGGGAGCGAAAACACTCTCTCTTGGGTCCATTCCGCCTTTTCCTTGAAGGTCATAATATTCATAACATTTCAACAGGATGCTAAGAGCATCATATCGGAGGGACCGAGGCTGGAGACTGTTCAATCGCTGCAATGGAGATTCACGCGCATTATTTTCTTCTACCAGCCGATTTGGCAGGTATAATATTTTTTCCCCCATTCGTGGAAGAACCTTTACACGATAGTTCCCGACCATGGGGGGGATCCTTAATCCAAGGGCTTTCCTTACCGCAATTGGCTCACCTAACAATTGTTGATCAGGATCTCGTCCCCAATTGACTTGGGTCAATTCGTCTAAAATACGTTCAGCTCGGTACCTACTCAATCCCAACGCCTTTGCGATTGCTGGAGCCCCGGCTGTGGTATAGGGTTGACCGCGTTGTTGATGCTTGGCTAATACCAAATAGGCCAAAATAAGCTCCCCCCATGCTTCCGCCCTATATCGGTCAAGCAATAGCGAGAGAATCGTTGAATCGACGGGAAAGAATTTGCCTCTCATACGTGGACTAATGACTTAGAATTGATTCATGCGTTAAAGGTCACTCGCATTTCCAGGCATGTTGCCTCCTTATCAATTTCAGCATGGAGTCATTCAGCTTCTTCTTTTGCCTGGCAACTTTGAATGGAGGGACGAAAATCTCTCAGAAGTTTCTCCGCCTCACTTTCGGGGATCGCGATGATTCGCCCAATTTTGTGATAGGCAATTTCCCGGCGAAGAATCTTTTTTCGAATGGTAGAGGGCTTGTATCCCACTAATTTGGCAAACTCTGGAACTCGAAGCCTACGTTCGAATCGCATTGGTTCCGTCTCCTTCCTTAAAAATGTTTGACAATAAGCATCTATATGGTTCATTATTAATATTATTATTTATTGTGAATTGTCAATTGCAATAAATAATTATTTTTTCTCCCTCTAGCACTAACCTATGCCGCCTACCCAATCAAAAAAACCTAAATCCGTTGCACACTCCTGGATGACTGCCGTGGAGGAATTCGCCAAGGCAGAGGAAAGGATTGGAGAGTCTCCTGAAGATATTCTGAAATGGTTTCTTAAATTCTCAGAGACAGATGTTGATAGGATTTCCGAGGGTGATTGGTTGAATCTTCAATATGAAGCTGCGTGTGTGGTTTTTTCAAGACCAGGACTTTTTTCCAAGTATGATCCTTTTAGATATGAGGAACTCCTTTCGGAAAGGGGCGACCCCCTTCAAGCAATAAAAGCGCACTTAAATAAAGATGTTATTCGTTCTCTTATTGAGTCGGTTAAAGGGATTTTCCGAAAAGTCTTAAATGGGGAACCTATATTGATTTATACTCCCGCCCTATCTGTGCACCTTTACCCTCCAGAGGCAACAGGAGATACCTCCTGGCATCTACAGTATCAAGCTCATGATCCCGAGGCACCGATGTGCCTGGCGCTGTTAGGAGGGTTAAAAGAGTTCGGGCACCTACTTCGCCGCTGTCCGGAATGCCAGCTTGTTTTTTTGGCGGTAAGGAAGAATCAAAATTATTGTTCGAAGCGATGTCAAACCCGGGTGGCTTCCAGAAATTATCTGGCCACGCCGGAACATAGAAAGGGGAAGCAGGGACGGCCTCCCAAGGGTGTATCCCGGAAACCGGTTTCCAGGAAAGTAACAAGGACTCAAAGGAGGCATTCCTAAATGGCACGGAAACATGGCAAAGATCGTGGGATTGTCTTTAAAGGGGGCAAGTGGTGGTGCCGTGTCTATGTAAACGGGCGGGAGAAATGGCATCGGGCCGATAATAAGACGCAAGCACGAGCTCTCTATGGAAGGCTCAAGGCTGAAATTCGAGAAGGGAAATACTTCCCGGAAAAGTTTGAAACACTTAAGGACATTACCCTTCGGGTTTGGATTGACCGTTATTTGGAGGGATCGACCAATCGAGGAATTGGTAATGAACGCCGCTACGGAAGATTTTGGATATTACTCCTTGGAAAGAAACTCCTTACACAGATTACCACCGAGGATTGCCGTCGAATTCAGGCCAAATTAAAAGCGAGGGGACGGTTAAAGCCGGCCACCATCAACCGAAAATTTGCATTTCTCAGGCGTGTATTGATGGTCGCCGTGAAGGACGGAAAGCTCAATCGAAATCCGGTGAGCGGACTCAAGTTCTTTCCTGAAGCGAGAAGGACACGATACCTTTCAGCTGAGGAATTGCAGCATTTGCAGGCCGTCATGAAACCCAAAGATTGGGCCGTGGTAGCGTTTGCCATTGAAACAGGATTAAGAAGGGGCGAACAGTTTGGTCTGAAATGGGCACACGTTTCCCTTGAGACCTCGACCCTGACCATCCCGTTGCCCAAAG
>CP070743.1:1619495-1629858 GCA_020348185.1 Nitrospirota bacterium | reverse complement strand
TCCTTAAAGCCTCGCGTGAACTTGAATTGGTATCCGATATTTTCTTTTTTGGCCTTCTTCACATTGCCCACGGGAAACCATTGATTATCAAACGGTCGATACATCGGCTGCATAATATATTTCAACACCGGAAACACCAGTGGTAAGGCAATGAGCGTCCCAATGGCGTGGGTCATATTGGTGAAAAACGTCCGACGGGGAACATCTCGCTCAAGACGAGGGAGGGGAACCAGAATCTCCCCTGGCTCGACATGAATGCGATCCTCTAAGTGCGCGATTTCCACTTCCTTGATCGTGACATATTGGTCGCGTTCAAGAGTCGGAAATTGACCAAATTCCTCTGGTGTGCATCGAAGTATGATTTCTTCTTCATTGACGACTTCTTGAATCTGTCCGATGGGTAGTTGGCGTTCAATGCCCCGGCCATTGGATTCGCGCACGACCACATGGCTGATTTCGTGAGAAATCGGATCGACAATCACCTTAGAGATTGATCCGACTTCCGTATCAGCACAGCGGGCCTTGGCGGTTAACTTGGGTTGCATGGTCAATGAGAACCTAGAATTGGATTTATTTCATTTTAATTGGTTTGGGTGTGTTCACCGACGTGTCCTTTAATGACGCAAGAAAGGCGACCAGCGCATCAATCTCTTCATCAAACATGAGGTCTTTGTATTTATCCGGCATTTTACCTTTCTTATATTGCTTATCGAATCCTTCAGCCTTCCAACTCTTTGGATCAAGAATCTTTTCCCTCAACTGTTCAGGTGTCATGAGATTCCCGATATTATCAAGGATAGGACCGCGCTTTTTCCCTCCCAGGCCAAACAACTTATGGCAGTTGTAGCATTCTTGAAGGTCCCACTGTTCCCTCCCAAGAGCCACCAAGTCTCCACTCGCAGCCGCCGGCGAGGAGTCGACTTTGGCAACCTCAACTTGGGCGCCTACCCCTAAAGTATCCAGTCTCTTCGTAATGGCCATCGCCCTTTCATTTAAGACTTTGGCGCGAGCAATCAGTTCTTCGGCCTTCCCTTGCTCGGTCATCGCTCGCCTTCGTTTCAATATTTTTTCGATTTTACCTTTTTCGATTTCAGGATCATATTGCGGAAAACTACTAGCCCCGCCAATATACATTCCAGAGATTATGACATAAAACAACAATAACCCAATAATAGCCTTAACACCTTCCAGCCTTTTCATGGAAGGCGCGTCAAGCAAAATAAAAACGATGGCGCCCAGCAAGGCGTACATGAAGAACATGACTTTGAAGACGAGCGGAAAGCCGTGTTCACCAAACATTGGGGGGACATACTCCGCAGCCAGGAACAATACAACCCCCAACACGATTCCAAAGATTCCCTTTTTCAGGATATTTTTGGTCAGACTTTGCTCAGCCATGCATGTCTCCCTTTGTCCTTACTTAGCCCCCGCGGGAACGGCCTCCCCTATAGGGGCTTGGGCTTTTTGTTCAGGAACTCTCAACGTCACCAAGATGGCAAAACTTACCACAATAAAAAACACCAGGGTCACCCCGGTGATCCACCACGCGGAATAGGCCAAAGTGGGCGTGAAGGCTTCCGGAGTAAAATCAGGCATCAGATTGTACACGTGATAGTATTTCCTCGTGAGGGAGCGTACCGTCCCCATAAGCCCCATGGTCCAAATAGCACTGAAGGCCAAGAAAATCAGCACGAACTGAGAGGCAAAATCGATTTTCCCCCACACAATCGTTCCGCCTCGAATGGCCCGATTGTACAGAATGTAGTTGACAATCGTCAGAAATACCAAGGTAAAGGCCGCGGCGTTTTTGGCTGGCATTAAGGCCAACTCGCTCGCCCAGGAGGGCAATTCTAAATCTTCGGTGGCCAAGGCTTGCGTCGCCACAAAACCATGAGGCGTCATCCAAATAGCGTCGGCCACGACAATCATCAAAAACCCAACTTTAATCATGGTAAAGGCCGACACGGTGAACCGTAGCCCCGGCAGTTTACTCAGCACAGCCGGGAGAATCACGAGCGCGGCCAAAAAGATAAGGGACTGCCATTCCGGCGGTGGGAAAAGTTTCCAGGCAATTCCCATGATCACAGGCATCAGAATGACGGCCAACATGACTAACCCGGAAATTTTTACATTCTCAACCCCCTGAATCCGCTTCATACTGAGCCAGATGTAGTAATTACTGGCCAGAAATATAAGACCCACCATGGCTCCCTGCATTTCAAAGAACATGGAGAGCTGGTCCGCCATCATGTATGGACAGATCGAGGCATCATAGTCACAGAGTTCGTAAGCCAAGAGATACCCCATAAAGGGTAGCAACAAGAGCGCACCCACTCCAATCATATTGCCAACAAATCCCATCCAATCATAATAGGATCGTTCCTCATCGGATTTCGAACGCATATACATATAGGCCGCAATGAGGCCTGCGATAAACCCACCAAACGTGACGTTTCCTACCAACCGGTGAAGATTGAGAGGCATCCAACTGTAATTGGCCACCTTATCCCACAGGGTAGCGGTTTGAATAAATTCAATAAGAGACAAACCCTCCGCCGCCTTCGCCGGGGTATTCATGAACGCGGTAGGACCGTCAATCACAAAAAGGGTTACGGTCCCAACAATATTGAGAAGAACGCCTAAGGCAATATGCCTGGCCTTCTTCGACCCCTTCATCGAGTCCCAGGAATAAAAGTAGGTATACAACACAATCGTTTCTAGGATGAATAGAAGAGGATAGATAACGGCGAATATCAGGAAGAAGTGTTGAATCAGCCAGGTGGTGAAACCGGGATAGGTGGCAAGCAGGACAAAGATAAAAAGCCCACCAGTTAGTGCCGTCATACTGTACAGGATGACGGTCACTTTGATGACCTCTTTGGCTAACCGATCATATTTGGGATCGTTATTTTTATAACCCAGCCACTCGGAGACTACCGCAAAAATCGGAGCTCCAAGGATAAAGGCGGCAAACAGGATATGAAGCTGAGCCACTATCCAAACGCCCGTACGGTTGCCAGTATACGGGAACTCTACCGGTGGTGGATCCGGAGCCTGTCCATAGGCGACCGCCGCACCGGCGATACAAAAGCCTAGTAACATCAGAAAACTTCGGCTTAATGTTTTCAAGGGTCGTGGCCCTCCTTCTTTGGCTTTCAGTTTCCTAAACTATTCGGCAGCTTTTTCAGTAGCTCCCTCGCCTGCAGGTTCACCTGCCGCCGCCGGAGCTTGGCCTGCCGTTCCCTGTGGCACCCATTTCTTATTCGCGACATCGTATTCTTTTCCCTTGAGACCAAAGGTCGCCTCATAGGCGATGACTTTCCAGCGTTCTTCCTCAGAAAGCTTGGTCTTCCACGCTTTCATTTTGGTCCCTTTCACCCCTTCCGAGACTCGCCAAAACCATTGAGCATCAGAATAAAGAGTCATTTGCTCCGTTCTGCGAAAATCCCGTGCGCCAGCCTTGACCGGTTTGCCATCCTTCCCATGGCAACTGGCACAATTGACATCGATATTTTCGGCGCCAGTAAAAATCGCCTTCCCCTGTTCAATGATTTCTGGGTTATTCCAATAGCCCTCCGGCATATGTTTATCCGAATATTCCGCTGGCGCCGGCGGGGGAGGTTTCGGGGGTCCCTCTTCTGCACATGCCACGATCATGAGACTTGCTAAGAACATACCGACCATCAAAATGGGTTTGAAATTTTCGCTTGCGTTCATATGACCCCTCCGGTTGGCTTTGTGATCATCCAAAGCCGCGATTTATTGATTATTGTTGAACTTTTCTTATCTTTCTTCTGTCATAAAAAAACGCTTTCCCCCTGCCAATCAAGCCAGGAACAAAAGCGCCTCTCGAATTTGCAAGGTCGCCCAATTCGATGAATGCCTTCTTTTTTCCCCGCAATCACGTCCCTGAAAAGAAAAACGTTCGTTGACCTCATATTTCGCAAAAACTTGCTCGATGGAGAAGAGGGCAAAAAAGAAGAGAAAAACTACACCGAAATCGGTGGGTCCTGAAAGAGAAGCATACGGCTCACTCCTAGCGTCTCGTGAATAGGAGTAGTTCGTTTACCATCCTCTTAGGAGCCCCCTGGCACCATCTCACCTTCCCTGGAAAAGAGGCAGACCTCGGCCAAAAAGTTCGAGACTTCTAGCATAGACGCTGAGCCATGTCAATCACTTAGGAAAAACTGGCATCCGTCTCAATTGTATTGTTAGAAAATCGGGAAGAACGAGTCCCCGTTAAATGATAAGACAATCCTGAGCAAGATAACCTACGATATCACAAACTCCTACAACAACCATCGACATTTCCATTATTTTTATCTAATTCTTTCCACTAGTCTTGCTTCTTTTTGTTGAGCCAGTCCTCCCATGATTTCCCAAAAGCCGTGTCTTCCCCCGAAAAGACTATGGACACGATATCTTCATACCCCACCTCCTTGGATCCTGCCTGATTTTTGGGAAATACATGCAGAGAAGGAGAGGGGCCCCGACTATTTCGATGATACACATATCCTTCAAGACGGTCACCAGAACGTAATTCCAAGGTCACATCTCCTCGATAATCGAAGGCTAATTCGATTACTTTGTTTCGCCGTTCGGCATCTACCAGTTTGAATTGTTTCCCTTCAAGGCTCTGTTCAAATTGTGGAGAGTCAGGTTGGGTGGCCATAAGCAGGTGGGAGCCAGAATTCGGGTTTCAAGTTTCAAGTTTCAAGAAAAGACAACTTTCCTTGAACCCGAAATTGGGATTAGGTGGCGTTGGGAAAAAGGGTTGAACGGACCGTTCCAAAAAAACCGGACAAGGAGCCGAATGTTTCTTCAACAGCGGAAGCTTCATACCCACAATGGACCATGCAGTCACGACATTTGGGATTTCGACCGGTGCCGTATTGTTCCCATTCTGTGCCTTCCATTAACTCCTGAAAAGTTGAAGCATAGCCATCTTGAAGGAGATAACACGGCTTTTGCCATCCAAAAATGTTGTACGTGGGGTTCCCCCACGGGGTACATTCATACTCTCGCTTCCCCATCAAAAACTCGAGGAAAAGGGGAGATTGATTAAATTGCCAGCCTCGCTTCCGGTGACTCAACAGTTGGGTGAAGAGAGCTTTGGTTCGATCACGTTTGAGAAAACTATTTTGGTCAGGAGCCTTATCATAACTATAGCCAGGGGAAATCATCATCCCTTCCACACCTAATGCCATCATTTCGTCAAAGAACTGTCTAACTCGGGGTGGATTGGCATCATCAAACAACGTGGTATTCGTGGTGACGCGAAACCCCCGTTGAAGGGCTGAACGAATGGCCTTGACCGCCACCTCATACACCCCATCCCGGCAGACAGCATAATCATGATCCTCTTTGAGGCCGTCCATGTGGATGCTAAATGTCAAATATTTCGAGGGAGAATATTCTGCCATTTTCCGTTCGAGGAGGATCGCATTCGTACACAAATACACATACTTTTTTCGTTCGATTAACCCTTTGACAATCTGCGGCATTTCGGGATGAATGAGCGGTTCCCCTCCCGGGATACTGATGATCGGCGCTTCACATTCATCAGCAGCAGCCCAACATTGTTCCGGCGTTAATCGTCGGTCCAACACATGAGAGGGATATTGAATTTTTCCACAACCTGCACATTCAAGATTGCACCGAAACAGCGGTTCAAGCATCAGCACCAAGGGATAACGTTGCACCCTTCTGGCTTTTTGGGTGATCACATATTTTGCGACGGTAAAGGCTTGCGAGATCGGAAGTGCCATAAGTCTATCCTTCTATCGAAACGCGAATTTGGTTATTGACTCAGTACGAACTTGGAGGCGCCGAGCGGGTTCGAACCGCTGAATCGCAGTTTTGCAGACTGCTCCCTTAGCCACTTGGGTACGGCGCCATTCATCCAATTATAGTGACTGGACGTCCACCAAAACAAGAAGATGTCAACTCTCATACACAACGGAATTCAAATCAGAATTAGGACACGGAAGGGAGCACAGGGATCTCTTTGGAGGAATGAGAAGTTTCACTCCTCGTCGGACCGGTCAAACTGGAATGATGGGCCAGGTCTTCCACCGGCCGGATGGCTCCAGACTGGGGAGGAGGCGCATGGTCCTTTTCCGCTTCTTTTTCTTTGGCGAGGGCTTCGACTTCTTGAACCAACGTCTCCATTAATTCTTCAGAAGGGACTTTTCTGACAAGCTGGCCCTTTTTAAAAAGAATTCCAACTCCCTGCCCCCCCGCAATTCCAATATCGGCCTCTTTTCCTTCTCCAATCCCGTTCACCACACAACCAAGAACCGATACCGTCAGGGGTGTGTGAATATGCCCCAGACGTTGTTCCAATTCATTAGCCATGCGCACAACATCGATTTCTACCCGGCCACAGGTCGGGCATGCGATGACATTCACTCCTCGATGGCGCAGTTCAAGCGATTTTAATATTTCAAAACCCACTCGAACCTCTTCTACCGGATCCGCAGCCAAGGAAACTCGAATCGTGTCTCCAATCCCATTCATCAGCAGCCAGCCAATACCGAGGGAGGATTTGATTGACCCGGTCTGAGTGGTCCCGGCTTCGGTGATCCCCAGATGCAGTGGGTAATTCGATTGATTGGCAAAATGCCAGTAGGCGTCAATGGCCATATGCACATCAGACGCCTTCAACGAAACTTTCATATTGGTAAACCCAACATCCTCCAATGCTCGAACCGTCATCAAAGCTGATTCAGCCAAGGCTTCGGCGGTCGGATATCCATATTTCTCCAACAAGTGTCGTTCGAGTGACCCGGCATTAACCCCAATCCGAAGTGGAATCCCGTGATCCTCGACGGCCTTGACGACCTCCATGAGCTTCCACCAGGGGCCGATATTCCCCGGATTAATTCGGACACAATCGACGACCTCGGCAGCTTTTAACGCTAGTCGGTGATCAAAGTGAATATCGGCAATGAGGGGCACCGTCATCTGGGATTTGATCTTTGAAAGGGCGGCAGCCGCCTCCTGATCCGGGACGGCGACTCGAATGAGCTCACATCCCGCCTGTTCCAATCGGCGAACTTGCTCAACGGTTCCGGCCACATCACTGGGATGGGGAATCGTCATGGATTGGACGGCAATAGGGGCTCCTCCACCAATCGGAACGGACCCTACAAATATTTGCTTGGTCTTACGTCTAGAAATATGCATATTTAACCGGGTTGGTTGATCATCGAATGCAGGGAAATTCGCTCCATCAGGGCTTTGGCTTCATGGTAAATCCCGTCGGCTGTTAATCCATATTTTTCTCGGAGTAATTCTTGAGGTCCTTGCTCAATATACCAATCAGGCAGACCCAGCACTTTCGTCGGAACATGCCAAAGATCGGCCTCCGACAAACACTCCAGAACGGCAGACCCAAACCCACCCATCCGACACCCTTCTTCTACCGTCACAATGCATTTGACTTGTTTGGCCACTTTTTGGATCAAGTCCGTATCGAGGGGTTTGATAAAGCGCGCGTTCACCACGGCCGCTGAAATACCCTCCTGGGCCAAACGGTCGGCCGCTTCCCTCGCCTGACGAACGGTCACACCCACCGCCACCAAAGCCACATCATACCCATCCTTCAAAATTTCTCCTTGTCCGATAGGAAGGGCTTTGGGCTCTTGATCCATCTCAACCCCGAGCGTGGCTCCCCTGGGGTAACGGACCGCTGTTGGGCCTTCGTAGGTAAGACAGGTTTTCATCATATGCTGCAATTCGTTTTCATCCTTTGGGGCCATCACGACCATATTGGGGACATGGCGGAGATAGGAAAAGTCAAACGCCCCATGATGGGTTGTCCCATCTTCAGCCACAAGCCCACCACGATCGATACACAACGTCACTGGTAAATCCTGGGTGGCCACATCATGGACCACTTGATCATAGGCCCGTTGAAGGAACGTCGAATACATGCAGATCACGGGGCGCATTCCTTGGGTCGCCAACCCAGCCGCGAAGGTGACCGCATGTTGTTCAGCAATCCCAACATCATACACCCGATCGGGAAAGTGTTTTTCAAAACTCGACAAGCCAGTTCCTTCACACATCGCTGCTGTAATGGCGACAATTCGGTTGTCTTGTTTGGCAAGATTGATCAACGTATCCACCGCCACTGCGCTATACGAGGGCCGATTAGATTTCTTGATTGGCTTTCCCGTTTCTCTGTCAAAGGGAGAGCAGGCATGGAACCATACAGGGTTTTTCATTGCCGGCTCATAGCCCAGGCCTTTTTTGGTAATAACATGAAGCAAGATGGGCCCTTTGAGTTTCAGCACGTTGTCCAGGGTCGGCAACAAGTGTTCAAAATTATGCCCATCGATAGGCCCGACATACCGAAAGCCTAACTCCTCAAAGAGCAGACCGGGCAGTATCAGCCCTTTCGCAAGCTCTTCAGCTCGCATAGCTATGCGTTTGACGTTCTCACCAATTTGGGGAATGGTTGTCAGCAATTGGGAGGTCTCTTCTCGCAACCGGGTATAGAATTCCCCAGTAAAGGTCCTATTCAGATAGGCAGAAATGGCCCCGACATTCCGGGAAATGGACATCTGATTGTCGTTTAAAATCACGACAAAATCTTTATGAAGCCCTCCGGCATGCTGTAGGCCTTCTAAAGTCATCCCAGAGGTCAAGGCTCCATCTCCGACTACACAGACCACTTTATTACTGTGACCGAGCTGTTCTCGGGCTTCGACCATTCCAAGGGCCGCTGAGACCCCCGTCCCTGCATGACCGGCATTAAAGGCGTCATAGACGCTTTCTTCTCGTTTACAGAAACCACTGAGCCCGCCAAACTGACGCAAGGTGTGAAATTGCTCCCGTCGCCCCGTGAGCAGTTTATGAGCATACGCTTGATTTCCGGTATCCCAAACGATTTTGTCTTTCGGGGTATCCAACAAATAGTGAAGAGCGACGGTCAGCTCGACCACTCCAAGGTTAGAAGCTAAATGACCGCCGACGTTCGACAGAATCGGTAAAATTAGATCTCGTATTTCTTGGCAAAGTATTGGAAATTGGTCAGGTGGCAGTTTTTTTAGATCGGAAGGACTTTCGATCCTTTTAAGTAAGGACATATTCAACCCTTTCAAATGTAGAGAATGGCTGTGGTTGGAGGAACACTGAAGTGGATATACTTAGTATTTTCCTTTAATCGTTTAGTTTCCCACACTTCCACAATGGTGTCAAGCATGGTACCAAGCCAACACCTTGATTTCAAATAGGATTTTAGATGATAGATCATTAGGGGGATGCATGAAGGATTTCAGTATTGATTTCATTGAGAAGTCGTTCCGCCTCTGGTCGGTATTGTTTGGCCCATTTCCTCTTGGATTCCCGTGGCTCGTTGAGAACGACAAATTGCAATTCCTGAATAGCTTCGTTAATCCTATCGCGGTCGAGATAGGCTTCTCCCAAATGTAGTCGGGCATGCATGTAATAATTATCGATTTCCACGGCCCTTTGAAGGTGTTGCAAGGCTTTCTCTGAATCCCCACCCAAAAACCAAGGGAGCTCTTCAAGCATCATCCCTCGCATGTGATGAGCGGGGGCATGTTTTTCCTGTAATTCCAAGGTCCGAGTGACATGGTCGGTGAGGTCCTGGAGGTTCACTAAGGAAGCCAGAATGCCTTGGAGGTAGGCCGCACTACCGAGATTCGCGGCATAATAGAAATGGGCATCGGCAAGATCTTCCTTTAAATCAAGAGCGTTTTGGGCTACTCGAGCTCCTTCCTTATACTCCGCAATGCGCTGATCCGGGTCTTGATCAATTTCATTGCCTAAATCGAGATAAAGCCCTGCTAACTCGGTCGCAATAAGAGGATCCGTGGTGTAGGGTAAGGCCCGTACGCGTTCGATTTCTTCCTTAATGCTCCCTACCGACTCTTCGGACTCCTTCATCGACCACGTAACGCTTACCAGACCGATCAGATTACCGATGTGGACCAGAACCACCACAAAGCAGAGTGAAGTTCTAGTAATGTGGGGCAAGACCTTTAGAAAACAGTTTCGAGTTTCAGGTTTCAAGTTTCAGGTTTAAGAGAACAAATGCCAAATCTTTGTCAAATCCTTGGTTGGTTCGCGCTTGGAAAGAGAGGTAGTGGGTGTTTATTTGGGCTTAGAAAACTGATCGGATTTGGTACGGAGTTTTTCCAGAAGCCCATCATAGGACGAAGATTTAATAATTCGAGAGAATTGACCACGATAGTTCTTCACCAGGCTGACCCCATCAATGACGACGTCATAGACCCGATAGTCTCCGTTTTTGTTCAGCAGCCGATAATCCAGGGGAAGTTCTGCTTTTGAAGAGACGACCTTCGTTTGAACTTCTGCAAAATTTCCTTTG
>CP070743.1:1616344-1619395 GCA_020348185.1 Nitrospirota bacterium | reverse complement strand
TTGAGAATCTAAATCAACTGTATTGATAAAGAAAATCAAAGTTAATTATAAACACTTAAATATAAATATTGACTAATAAATATCTTCCAAAGTAAAATATGCCTATAGCAATGAGAGCGGAATCGGCAGATCCGATTAACGGCCACTCGCGAGGTGGTCCCATTGTTGGAGACGCGGGTAGAATAGGAAGAAAAAATTGAATTTAAAAATAATTTTCAACGCAAGGGAGGCCAGTTATGAAAGCCAAACAGGGAGTTGTCGATTTACTGAATAAGATCTTAACGGAGGAGTTGACGGTCATCAATCAGTACTTTCTCCATGCCAAGATGTGTAAGAATTGGGGATACGACAGGTTATTCCATCATGTTCAATCCAGAAGCTACAGTGAAATGAAAGATGCGGAATCCATCATTGATCACATCCTGTATTTGGAGGGATTGCCGAACATGCAACGGCTGGGAACCGTGAAAGTTGGCGAAACCGTCCCTGAACAATTGAAAGCGGATTTACAGAAAGAGAAGGATATGGTCAAACTATTGTCTGATAGCATTGTTCACTGCACCAAGGTTGGAGACTTTACGACCCGGCACATGCTCGAAGATATGGTAACGGACGAAGACGAGCATATTGATTGGATTGAAACCCAGTTAGAGACCATCAAGCAGGTCGGACTTGAAAACTATTTGAGTGAACAGATTAAGAAAGAGGAGTAAGGATTAGAAGGGTTCTTATTTCTGGAGTTCTAATAAACTGTTGAGATCCTTAACAAGATTTTCCTTCTGAACGGGGGGAACCTATATCTTCACAACCCGGAGTCAGAGGGGAAGGAGCCCACTGGTCAGAGAGTGTACAGCTGTCGTTGATGGGTTTTTGCCCCGCCGTGAAAACATCCAGGCGGTTTGATCTTTCAAGAAATTATTAGCTCAGCAGGTTTTCCACTTCATTCGTTCTTCCCGGATGTCCCGCCCCTTGAAGTCTCGAAGAAGTTTTTGTGCAGCCAGGAAGTCCTTGCACAAAAAAAATCCCTTTGCTAACAAACGATGATGGTGTTTGAACCACGTGTAAGGACTTTTGTATGTGTTTGTCATTATCTTCTTTTATAACACCCAATCTATTTAAGATAACGAAAATTTCCGGTAACCAGGTCTATGGAGGTGGCTTGATTATGTAGGGGCGGGGGTGGATAATCACAACACTGGCACAATAGAAAACCAGACATTTTTTCTCAGCCCACAAGCCCGTGACAAGTTATCAGTCCGGTCCCCAACAGGAAACAACGCTTCAAGAAGCTCAGCTCCTTGAAGCTCTCAGACGGGGTGATGAGGACGCTTTTTCGACAGTCGTGGATAAATATTCCGGATCCTTGATTCGATTAGCCATGACTTTTGTGCCCAGTCGTGCAGTTGCCGAAGAAGTGGTTCAAGAAACCTGGCTGGGTGTACTGGAAGGATTATCCCGTTTTGAAGGACGATCATCTTTCAAAACGTGGTTGTTTCGGATTCTGACGAATCGCGCCAAAACGAGGGGGCAACGTGAAAGTCGATATGAACCTTACCCATCAAAAACCGGATCAGGGGATGACAGTCATGAACCAGCGGTAGATCCCAGCCGATTTGTGAAGTCTGGGTTTTGGGCGGACCATTGGGCCTCTCCGCCTGATGCGTGGGATGAACACACGCCAGAACGTATTCTTGTCTCAAAAGAGGGGCGGAAACAAATTGATACCGCGATCCAAATGTTGCCGGAGATGCAAAGGCACGTCATGACCTTACGGGATATTGAAGGCCTGACGTCAAAAGAAACCTGTAATATCTTAGATCTGAGTGAGACTAACCAACGCGTCCTGTTGCATAGGGCGCGATCTCGAGTACGACAAGAACTTGAACGCTATCTCAGGCCTAATCAAAGGGGGGCATGAAAGAGACCACCTGAAAACCCATTGTGACGGATTATATGGGAGGAAAATTAACATGTAAGCAACTCACCGAGGTGGTCACGGACTATCTTGAGGGGACACTCTCTTTTTTGGATCGCTTTCGGTTTCACATGCATTTGGGAATGTGTATTTCCTGTCGGAGGTATTTGCGCCAAATGAAATATACTATTCATACTTTGGGGCAATTACCTTCTGACCCGATTCCACCAAATGTTCGGGAGGAATTGCTGTCACGATTTAGAAATTGGAAAAGAACGACAACCTAATGGGGTTTCGATCAGTATCGAACGAGGATAAATCTCGCAGTTCGAAGAGTCCCAATGTCGAAGAGTCGAAGAAGTCATAAGATAAGGCTTATTCTACCTTTTAGTAGCGTCGGACTTCTTTGACTTTTTGACCCTTGTCGACCCTTAGACTTTAAGCTCTGACTGGACCGTTCGCGATAAAAATCTGCTTTAAAAAGGGAAAATTCCTTCAGCAATGTGAAGCAAAGGAATCAGGTCTATGGCCTTGAAACATTCCACTATGATGCCCTTGGGCACCCGTATCCCCGACTTTCGCCTCCCGGATGTGGTGTCGGGCCAGATGGTTTCCCCGGACCATTTCCTTGTGAAGCAATGTGTTCTGGTCATGTTTATTTGTAAGCATTGTCCTTACGTTGTACATGTGAAAGAAGAGCTCGCACGGTTGGGCAAGGACTATGAGAGTAAAGAAGTCGGCATAGTAGCTATCTGTAGTAATGATGCCACCCGTTATCCAGATGATGCACCCGAACAGCTACGAACGATGGCAAAACAATTGGCCTTCACCTTTCCGGTCTGCTACGACGAAAGCCAACAAACTGCGAAAGACTTCGCGGCTGCCTGCACTCCGGATTTCTTCTTGTTTGATCAGGACAGAAAACTTGTTTACCGTGGTCAGCTCGATGAGAGTCGTCCTGGAAATAACTGGCCAGTGACCGGGAAGGATGTGAGGATGGCTTTAGACGCCGTGCTTTCTGAGAGACCCGTGAGCTCAGACCAAAAACCAAGTGCGGGCTGCAGTATTAAGTGGAAGCCTGGGAATGAACCGACTTTCGCATGATCCGACTGTGTTATTGTACTTCTTTTCCCTCT
>CP070743.1:1614572-1616244 GCA_020348185.1 Nitrospirota bacterium | reverse complement strand
GAAATAATTGGAGCGATATCGCGCCAAGCCTGGTATTTCATAGGCGAAATCAACATCTCCTGTTTCTTCGAAGGTCTTGATTTTATCCTCGGGCGTAATTTCATAAAGCATTCCCTTGAGTTCATCATTTTCCAGTACCTTGTACTTGACACGCTCCATCTCACCTTGAACTCTAAGGGCAGGCTGCTGTCCAGCCACAAGGTGCAGGTCGGACGCTTTCTGCTCATGCATCAGTTTAAAAAATGCATCAATACGGGCCATAGTTCAACTCCGATTTCCTTGGTAGGTGCTGAAGTAATCGAACTCCACAGCCATATGATGATCTTTCTGTTCTGCCTTTTCTATTATGATTAAGGATGGCTTTCTAATCAACGGCTCGAAAGGGGAAATGCAAAAGGCGGGCCAGATTGGTTCGGTCAGCTCAACAATAATTCTCCAACTGTGCTCCCTCACGTCAGGGCCAATCCTCTGGCCCGCATATTTCATGAATTGGAGTCACGAGACCGTAAAGATGGGCGTCTAACCGGTCAACCGCAGGAACTCGGACCCGAGGCGTACTTGAACAGTACGTCGCAGGGTTCGTGGTCCGAGGACGACCGGAGGACGGCCATATCCGCGGTCGCAGTAGGCAATTCATGAAATATGTGGGCTAACTAACCGACGCCCAGGCAGTTGGCATTCGCGCTTTGTAATGTTGGGCACCGTTAAACTTGGCTCGAGCGTTGGCTCAGTGTCGGCAGACGAAACGGTTAATAGTCTCAGATCAGGAGATCGCGCTCCAGATTCCACCGCACCCAGTCGTTCAAATCCTCCTCCATGGTGAATGAACGCGGCTTAGAAGGAATACCTTCAGAAGTTACCGTAATCTGCTGCATTGACTCCACAATGCGAATCCATTCCTCCATGGTCACCCGGTGGGGTCCTGGTACTCTAGTTGGACCTGGGATTCTTTGCACTTCGCTCCCTGGCTCCCCCGGGGCCGGGATACGGTGGGGTTTGCTCACTGCCACCCTACCTTGGTATACCCTGATCATGGCAGATCTATCTAGTTTTACATTCATCCGAAAAACCGTGCCACGCACCCCCACTATGGCATTGTCTGTTTCCACCTGAACGCCTCTGCTGCTGCCGAAAGCTTCCTGGATACTTGCCCAGGTCTTACCCAACATCAAACTGAAGTGAACGTCGCGTTTGGATTGCGCCTGGTTGTATACGGCACTTACAAGCCGTACATCACTTTCTTCATCGAACCGTATTATGCTTCTGTCGGGGAACTGCAGTTCCACCCGACCACCTTTCAAGGTCATGACTCTTTCACCAGCCTGCACAAAAGCGCCAAGGGTAAGGGCGGACCATGTACCTTCCGGTGGTGTTTGGCGCCGCACTTCCCCCTGGACAAAGGTTACCCGAGCTCGTTCATCCTCAATGGGAAAGACAAAGGAATCCTGGGCGAGGATCGCCGGACATAACCCCAGCAGCATTATGGCAAGCAGGAGAAGGCTCCAGAACCGATGGCGAGAACTTGGTAGTCGCTTCATTCCATTAGAGTTCATACCAAACCCGTTCGTCGGAGTGAGTATGTCTGCAAGAATCGGAGTATTAGCTGGAGAAATTTCCCTTCTATCAGAACACCTTGAGCTGCTCTTTCAGTTCCCGTATTGACAACAGGGCA
>CP070743.1:1612705-1614472 GCA_020348185.1 Nitrospirota bacterium | reverse complement strand
ATCGGTTAATCCCAGGGTGTCTCGACAAAATTCTTCCCCCAAGGTCCATTGATTAAACGCAAATTGAATATCAAATGCGCCGTCTAAGGCCGCTTCGACTCGTTCAATGGCCGAGCGATCAAATCCTTTGGATTGAAGAGTTTCATGGTTGATGAACGGTGCGTCTTTTAATGTCCGGGTTCCCGTTGCGTAGGTGATAATCTCCTGGATCTGGGATTGCTGATACCCAAGGGTCTGGAGGGCGGGTGGCAGACTTTGATTGATGATTTTGAAATATCCACCACCGGCGAGTTTCTTGAATTTCACCAAGGCAAAATCCGGTTCTATGCCAGTGGTATCACAGTCCATGACCAACCCAATGGTGCCGGTTGGGGCAATCACCGTCGTTTGGGCATTTCGGTATCCATGGGTTTGCCCCAATTCCAGCGCCCGATCCCAGGCTTGTTGAGCAGCAAGCAGTAAATCGTCTGGGCAATGCTCAGGTTGAATGCCCAATGGAAAAATGGAAAGCTCTTCATAGTCCTCGGTTGGGGCGTTGTAGGTCGCATGTCGATGATTCCGAATCACTCTCAGCATGGACTCACGATGTCGATGAAACGCCTGAAAAGGCCCCAGCTCGGAAGCCATTTCCGCCGATGTGGCATAGGCTTCTCCGGTCATGATCGCCGTGATCGCCCCGCAGATCGATAAGGCTTGTGGGGAGTCATACGGAATGCCCCATTTCATCAGCATAGACCCGAGATTGGCGTACCCTAAACCCAAGGTGCGATAGGTAAAGCTTTTATCGGCAATGGCGCGACTCGGAAAGCCGGCCATGAGCACGCTGATCTCCAACACCACGGTCCACAAACGCACCGCATGCCTGAAGCCTTCAATGTCAAAATGACCTTCGGGAGTGATGAACCGGCCCAAGTTCAGCGAGGCCAAATTGCAGGCGGTGTCATCAATGAACATATATTCACTACAAGGATTGGAGGCATTAATGCGGTCGTCATTCGGACACGTGTGCCATTCGTTGATGGTGGTGTCGTATTGGACTCCTGGGTCAGCACAGATCCAGGCCGCCCAGGCAATACGATCCCACAAGTCTCTGGCTTTGATCGTTTTGCTGACCTTTCCATCGGTTCGCCGAGTGAGATTCCAATCTTCATCCCGGTTCATCGCCTCAAAGAATCGGTTGGATATGCGAATGCTGTTATTCGAATTTTGTCCGGATACGGTCTGGTAGGCTTTGCTATCCCAATTCGTGTCATATTCGTGGAAAACAAAATGGGTGAATCCTTCCTTGGCATAGGCAAACATCCGCTGGATATACGCTTCAGGAACCATGGCCTCTTGGGCTGAATGGATCGCCTCTTTCAATTTGGGATTCGCTTGAAGATCGGTCTCAACCTGCGAGCTTCCATTCGCTTGTGGGACATGGCAGGCCGTGAGAATGGTGTTCAGCCGTTGGGCACAAACTTTGGATCCCGTCACCATGGCGGCCACTTTCTGTTCCTCGATCACTTTCCAATCAATAAATTCTTCAATGTCGGGATGATCAAGATCCAGACAGACCATTTTGGCAGCCCGACGAGTTGTCCCGCCGGATTTAATGGCACCCGCAGCCCTGTCCCCGATTTTCAAAAATGACATGAGCCCGGATGATTGGCCACCTCCTGATAGGGACTCTCCGTCACCTCGTAATTTAGAGAAGTTGGTTCCGGTCCCAGAGCCGTATTTGAACAGGCGAGCTTCACGGACCCAGAGATCCATTATGCCGCCCTC
>CP070743.1:1606400-1612605 GCA_020348185.1 Nitrospirota bacterium | reverse complement strand
CTCTCGGCTTGGTTGGACTTGGCCAAATCGGCACCCACGTAACCAAATTGGCTCAAGGGCTCTCCATGAATGTGATCGGCTATGACCCCTATTTAGCCCCTGATCGCGCGCGGCAATTGGGGATTGAGGTTGTGGAATTGGCTGAACTGTTTCAACGGGCCGATATCATTTCCGTTCATACCCCTCTGACAAATGAAACTCGAGGAATCATCAATGCTGAGACCATTCGCCAAATGAAAGATGGTGTGATGATCGTGAACTGTGCCCGGGGCGGAATCATTAATGAACAGGATTTGTATGAAGGGTTAAAATCTCAGAAAATCCTGGCTGCCGCCTTTGACGTATTTGAACAAGAGCCCGTTCAACCGGATCATCCCTTGGTCGAGCTGGATAATTTTATTTGCACGCCCCATATTGGGGCATCGACGGAAGAAGCTCAGGAAAATGTGGCTGTTATCATTGCTGAACAATTCGTCGATTATTTCAAGCGAGGGCTCGCACGTGGTGCCGTCAACGTTCCTTTTGTGTCCCCTGAAGTGCTTCCCAACCTTCAACCCTATTTAACGTTGGCCGAGCGAATGGGGTCGTTTCAGGCCCAACTTCTTGAAGGCGGGCTTAAGTCCGTGACCGTGGAGTATTTCGGAGAAGTCACCGGATTGACTGTGGCACCCTTGACCATTGCCGTTCTGAAGGGTTTGCTGAGCCCAATCTTGGAAGATGTCATTAATTTTGTGAATGCGCCGCTCATTGCCAAAGACCGGGGAATCGAGGTGAAGGAAGTCAAAAGCAGCGATGCCGGGGACTTTACCAGCTTGATACGAATCAAGGTAGAAACGGGACAGAAGAGTTATGCGCTCGCCGGAACATTGTTCCATCGCCAAGAACCCCGAGTCGTGGAGATCAACCAATTCCAAGTGGAGGTGGTCTCTGAGGGGCAAATGCTCTTAATCGATAATCAGGACCAACCTGGGGTCATCGGGCGAGTCGGTAATATCCTTGGAAAGCAGGGCGTGAACATTGCCCGAATGCAATGTTCGCGGTGCGAACGCGGTGGACAAGCCTTACTCATCCTTGGGTTGGATTCTCCTCCACCGGCTCAAGTTCTCGAAACGATCAAGGGCGAGAAGGGGATCATTTCTGTTAGACTGGTAGATCTTTCAAAAACTTAAACTAGAGTCGAAGGGGTAAAAAAAGTCGAAAGGGTCGAAGGGGTCGAAATGATCAATGAGTCGAAAAATCTCATAGGTCGAACGTTCTAAGAATCTGCCAAAACAAATTATCTTAACACCTCTTTTACCATTCGACCTCTTCCACCGCTTCGACCCCTTCGACTATTCGACCCATAAGTCTTTGGGACCAGAACCTATCTTCATGCGGCCCTTCCTGCTTCCTGAGATCCCATCCAAACTCTATTCTCAGGCTACCTTGGGGTAGGACGAGTCGACCGTCGGACCTGTTGAGCCATGAAACCGGCACGCTCGCTCATTCCCATTGGAACGGCCACTCTGTTACCCGATACTGCCCGAAGGGTGCGAAGGCTTGAAGACCAACTTCTTGCTCATCTGGCCTGTTGGGGATATCGGGAAATCATCCTCCCTACCTTCGAATACCTCGATGTCCTTTCCGTTGGGTTAGCTCCGGAAGTTCTGGAAAAGTGTTATAAATTTGCTGATTGGACAACCGGGCGAATTCTGGTTCTTCGTCCAGACGTCACGGCGCAAATCGCGAGGATCGTGGCCATGGATATGGGAGGGATGGGATTGCCCCTGCGACTTTCCTATCGAACAACCGTCTTTCGGTACGAGCCTGAACATGCTGGAAGAGAACGAGAGATCTTCCAGGTGGGAGTCGAACTCGTTGGCGCCGATGATCCTCACTTGGATGCAGAAATCATTACCTTATTGATCGAATCATTGAAGCACATCGGCCTCCCGGATTTTAAGGTTTCCCTTGGCCATGTGGGATTTTACAAAGTGCTTTTGGAACGAACAGGCATGTCGGAAGCGGCACAAAAGGAAGCAGAATTTGCAGCAGCACACAAGGATCTTCCGCGTCTGGAACAAGTGATGTCTCAAGAAGGTGTGCCTCGGAAGAAGGCCCATGTGATCCTTGAAGCCGCGGGCCGGTATGGCCAAGACGACGTGTTACAATGGGGGAGAAAGGCCGCTGGACGGGACTCCTCCTTGAAGAAGCCACTCGAACGTTTGGCCAAAGTGTATGAACTCCTGGAACTCACGGGAGTGAAGGACCATATTCTCATCGATCTTGGTGAGTTTCGCGGGTTCGACTATTATGACGGAGTCGTGTTTGATGTATTTACCGCCACGCTCGGTTATGAACTCGGTGGAGGCGGGCGATATGATCATTTACTTGGAAAGTTTGGTCGGAGTCTCCCCTCCACTGGGTTTGCCTTGGATATGGACCGAGTCTTTGCCGCTTTGGACCAACGCGAGCCTCAAACCGCTGATGGAAAACCGCCCATTCTCCTTGTCGGCCCACAAAAGCTGTATAGTCAAACGTTTCGGCTTGCGGAGCGGTTACGAAAACTTGACGTCCATGTTATTCAAGAAACCATCCAGGGTGAACCCAGTCAGTTTATCCGGCATGCCCGTGAGCGGGGTCAAAGTCTGGCAACCTCAACCGTCATTCTTTTGGGAGCACCGGGTCTGTCACATAAGGTTGTCCAACTCCTCGATTATTCCTCAAAACGAACACGGCCTAAGATTTCTCAAGTACCCATTCAAGAATTGCCCGCCATGATAAAGGCCCAATCTTATGCCAATCTCTGAGATCACGGACCTTCGACTCCTTCCGCAAAATCTTGAGGCTGAACAATGCGTCCTTGGAGCTATTCTCTTGGATAACGCCTCGTTAAACCGTGCCATGGAGATTCTCACCGATGAGGATTTTTATCAAGGCCGGCACTGCACCTTGTATCAAGCCATGATGGATCTGTCGGAAAGGAATGAAGCCGTCGATCAAATCACCTTGACAGAATATTTACGAAGCAATGGTAAGCTGGACCAGATCGGAGGTTCCGCCTATATTGCCGAGCTGGTTCAAATCGTTCCCAGTGCGGCCAATATCCGCTATCACTCCAAAATTGTTCGCGATAAGGCCTTGCTCCGAGGCTTGATCCGAACGGCCACGGATGTGGTGTCCAGAGGGTATGAAGGAACCGGCCAAACGGATGATCTCTTGGAATACGCTGAACGGGAAATCTTTCGACTTGCCCAGGGCAAACTGGGGCGGTCGTTCATCCCGGTCAATCAAATTATTCAAGAAAGCGTTGAAATTGTCGATCGATTATATAGCCGGAAGGAACGCATAACTGGAATTCCAACTGGGTTTACGGAGCTGGATTACCTCACAGCAGGCTTACAACCGTCTGATCTGGTCATTATTGCAGGTCGGCCCAGTATGGGAAAGACGAGTCTTGCGTTAGGAATAGCCGAACATGCGGCGATCCATGCACATGCCAAGGTGGGGATTTTTAGCTTGGAAATGTCAAAAGCCCAATTGGTTTTGCGAATGCTCAGTTCCCAAGCACTTCTCGATTCCCACAATCTTCGGACCGGGCACTTATCCAGTGAGGACTGGAAAGCCTTAACCTCCGCAGCCGGAAGATTGGAAGAAGCCCCGATCTTCATTGATGACTCTGGAAACCTGACCGTTCAACAAATGCGGGGAAAAGCTCGCAGGCTCAAGGCAGAGCATGGTCTCGATCTGATCATTATCGACTATCTCCAATTAATGGAAGGACGGCGAGATGTGGAGAACCGGCAGCAGGAAATATCCGACATTTCCCGAGCCTTGAAGGCGTTAGCCAAAGAACTTGAAATTCCGGTTCTGGCTCTGTCACAGTTGAGTCGAGCTGTTGAGAACCGAAATGATAAAAGGCCAGTGTTGGCTGATCTTCGGGAATCGGGGGCTATTGAGCAAGATGCCGATGTCGTCATGTTTATCTACCGTGAAGAAGTCTATGACTCAGAAACCGAAGAGAAGGGGATTGCTCAAATCCTCGTTCGTAAGCACCGGAATGGCCCGATAGGGGAGCCACGACTGCAATTTCATGAGCGATACGCGAAATTTAATAATCTTGCAGAAACCCCTGATCCGGCTTGAAAATAATTCTCAATTGTGGTCTCTTTCCGATATACTAACCCATAGAGATTATTTTCCGATATAATTGTCGTAAGACTATTTTATGGCTTGGCTGAACTTGATAAATCCTGATGTCCCTCATTCTTCCTTTATGACCCCCTGTTGGGGGCGCTTGGCTGTCATCATCTTGGTGGTTCCCATGATGATTATTTCCTGTGGAACAGCCCCCCAGGTGCCATCCCAGTCAGAGCATCCTCAAATCACCGTTACCCCGGTTACGCATCCTCAAGCCTATTACCATTTTCTTCGTGGTTACTTGGCCGAAATTGACCAAGATTCTTCTCTTGCCCTTGAGGAGTATCGTCGGAGCCTCCAATACGATGAGGATTCAGCTTATCTAAAAATCAGGATCGCCCGAATTCACTTCGCCAATGGAGAGCTGTCTGCCGCCGTGGATGTGGCCGACCAGATTTCGATCGACCAACTGACCAATAGTCAGGACCTGATCCGGTTGGCGAAAATCTATGCGGGAACGGGCCACTCAGATCGCGCGCTGACTCTATTTGATGAGGCCCTACAGCGAGAACCCGACAACGTTGAGGCTTACATTGGCAAAGGGGTGCTCTTATTGAGCCTGAAACGACTTGACGAGGCCGAACAGGTTTTTGAAACGGCCTTGAAACAAGTCCCCTATTTACCTCAATCGCATTACTACCTGGCTCAGATAGCAAAAGAACGCAAGCGAAATGCTGAAGCCGAAAGGCATTTTCTCAAAGCCATTGAGCAAAAACCCGATTTTGAGCGTGCCTATCGGGGTCTCGCGGGTCTTTACGAGGAAAACGGAGAACCCGCCAAAGCCATAGGGTTGTATGAAGAGTTTCTTCAATCAGTCAATCCGCATCACAAAGAATTTCGTTTGCAACTGGTTCGTCTTCATATCCGCGACAAATCCTATGACAAGGCTCTTGATGAGCTTGAGCTCATTTTGGAGGATAATCCGGATGACCTCAGTGCCCAAGTTCGAAAGGCCTTCATATTAGGGGAAATGGGCAATTACCAACAGGCCGCAGAGGATCTGAATCATATTCTCGAAACCCGCCCAGACGAGCTCCGAGTCCGTGACTTTTTGGGTCTGGTTTATGAGGAAATGAAGGATCATGACCGGGCCATTCAAGCCTACAAAAAGAATTTAGAGATCGATCCGACCTTTTTTGATAGTACACTTCATCTGGGATTTTTATCTTACCGACTCAAGAATTATGACGACGCGATCTATTATTTAGAGCAAGCCATCAATCTCAACCCCCAACGGGCCGAGCCATATTTGCTGTTAGGGTTGACCTACATGCAGACCCAGCAATATCAACTAGCCGCGACTCAATTTGAAGCGGGCATTCAACAGGACCCGATGAACCCCGATTTCCATTTTAATCTCGGGACCGCGTATGACAAGTTGAATCGATTTGATGATTTTGTGCGGGAAATGGAACAAACGTTGAGTCTGGACCCCCAGCATGCCGATGCGCTCAATTATCTGGGATATAGTTACGCGGATCGAGGTGTTCGTATCGAACAAGCCCTTGACTTAACTCAACGAGCTGTCCAATTGAGGCCCGAGAACGGGTATTATGTGGACAGCTTAGGCTGGGCGCTCTTTAAAATGGGGCGTCTCGAAGAAGCGCTCGAGACCATTCAGCGTGCCCTCACCCTTGTCCCTGACGATCCGGTCATTTTTGAACACCTGGGTGAGATTTATTTGAAATTGGAAGAGCGAGAGAAAGCGAAAGATGCCTGGTCTCGTTCGATTAAACTCGATTCCTCGAATGAAGGGCTGATTAAGCGGTTCCGTGAGCAAGGGTTTGGGGAGCCTGCCCAAAAGGATACCGGTCAACCGGACCTCCCAAAAGTTAGTCAAAAACCTACCAAGTAGAAAGCTTTCTGGTCTAAAAGTTGAAAAGTCCAAAAAGTCAAAGAGGTCATAAGAAAAGTGTATTCTAGTTTATTCGAAAATGGCTGGGCCGTTTAGAGTGTTTGACCTTTTGATTATTCGACCTTTTGACTCTTCGATCTTTTGACTCTTAGACCTTTTCGACTCTTAGAC
>CP070743.1:1597761-1606300 GCA_020348185.1 Nitrospirota bacterium | reverse complement strand
TACATCACGCGTCCTGCCCTTGGCCACAAACGGCTGAGTCGCACACCGACGGGCGAGGTCGTGCTTCAATTGAAAACGCCCTACCGCGATGGGACGACGCATGTCGTGATGGCGCCGCTGGAATTTTTGCAACGCTTGGCGGCCCTGGTCCCGCGGCCCCGGCTCCATCTCATTCGCTTTCATGGTGTGCTTGCCCCCAACGCGGCCCTCCGGCCTCAGATTGTCCCCGGCCCGCCCGACCAGGTGTCTGCCCCTGCTGGGGCGGACGGCGAGACTCCCTCTGCCTCAACGCGAGCCCGCCTGAGCTGGGCCCAGTTGCTCAAACGCGTGTTCGGGATTGACATAGCATTCTGTTCGCACTGTGGGGGGGCGTGACGCTCATCGCCGCCATTGAAGATCCCCCAGTGATTGCCAAGATCCTCGCCCATTTGGGCTTGCCCACCAAAGCCCCACCTCGTGCGCCAGTGCAGGGCTACCCGCTCTTTCAGACGGCCTGAGCCCACCGGAGACCCGATAAAATTCGCTTCCATCCGGCTCCAGCTCTGAGCCAACACTCCCCCTTGCCCTTCACACATTTCAAGCCTCCCCCTGTGTCCCAATTCTTGGGAATATCCCGTGCGAAAGAGGTGCTAATGGCCCTTCCGTGGCCTCTATGGTACTATTCTGCCTGCCCCAAAATAGCGTTTGAAATGCCTATTCTTGGTAGTGGCATGGAGACCATATGAAAGGTAGGAGAATATCTTCGAGGAGATGTGTGTTATGGGGAGGCTTACTTCTTCTGATAACAATCGTCGCTTATGTTCCGGCCATCGATGGCGGCTTTGTCTGGGATGATGATTCCTATGTTACTGAAAACCAGAATCTGAGAAGCCTTCAAGGATTATACAGGATCTGGTTCGAAATCGGCGCGGTGCCGCAATATTACCCCATGGTTCACAGCACCTTCTGGGTGGAGTACCATCTTTGGGAACTGGACCCTCTGGGCTACCATCTCGTCAACGTCATATTGCATGGGCTCAACGCCATTCTCGTTTGGCTAGTGCTCACCCGTTTGTCAGTGCCCGGTGCATGGCTGGCCGCAGCCGTGTTTGCGCTTCACCCCGTCCATGTGGAATCAGTGGCGTGGATCACCGAGCGAAAGAACGTTCTCTCCGGTTTCTTCTATTTATCGTCGCTGTTAGCTTACCTCCGCTTCCTTAGTTTGGGAAATACCGAATCGGGTGGCCATGATTCAGCCACCCTAGAGTCTAACACCTACGTAGTTCCTTGGCGATTCTACGTTTTAGCACTGCTTCTTTACTTCTGTGCCCTGTTGAGCAAGACTGTTACCTGTACCTTGCCAGCGGTCATTCTTCTCTTATTGTGGTGGAAACGGGACCGACTCCAGTGGCGTGATTTCGTGCCACTGATCCCGTTTTTCGTTTTGGGTGTTGCCTTAGGGCTGACTACCGTGTGGATGGAGCAAAACGTGGTCGGCGCTCAAGGAGAAGAATGGACATCCTTGTCTATCCTCGATCGCTTCCTCATTGCCGGGCGTGTGCTGTGGTTTTACGTGGGTAAACTTCTGTGGCCTTCCACGCTCACTTTCAGTTATCCGCGCTGGCATATCGATGCTCATGTTTGGTGGGAGTATTTTTTCCCGCTGTCGGTAGCACTCGTTCTGGCCGTGCTTTGGTACCTTCGAAAACAGATTGGCAAAGCACCACTAGCGGCAGTACTGTTTTTTATGGGCACACTCGCACCAGCACTGGGTTTCATTGATGTCTTCCCCATGCAGTTTTCATTCGTCGCCGATCATTTTCAATATCTGGCTAGCATAGGTCTGATTGCGTTATTCGTTGCCTTGTTATGGAGCGGCCTGGAGCAATATTTGCCCAGGCGCTTAGGATATACTGTCGGAGTTGTCCTGCTCGTTGTGCTTGCGACACTGGTCTGGAGGCAAGGATACATCTACAAAAACTTGGAAACGCTGTGGCGTGATACGATCACCAAAAACCCTTCTTCTTGGATGGCCCACACCAATCTGGGGAAAGAACTATATCACCAAAATAGATTCCAAGAAGCCATCCAACACTTTTATTCTGCCCTTCGCCTCAAGCCCGACTATTACTTAGCTCACCATAATCTGGGTAAAGTCTTAACCGACCAGGGGAGATTAGACGAGGCCGTGCATCACTATACCGAGTCGCTACGCTTAGCGAACAATTACCCGAATGCACATATAGGCCTGGGTAATGTTTTGCTTAAGCAAAACCGTTCGGGGGAAGCCATAGATCACTTCTCTACGGCCCTGCTTTTGGATCCGAATTCTGAGCCCGCGCATTTAAACTGGGGCGCTGCTTTGTACCAACAAGGAAAATTCGCCGAGGCAATCCAGCATTATGCTGAAGTCTTAAGAATGAAACCGCATTCTGCAGAGGCCCACAATTCCATGGGTGCTGCCCTCGCCAGTCAGGAGAAGTACGTTGAGGCGGCGGGCCACTTTAATGCTGCCTTGCGGATTAACCCGGGGATCGAGGGCGCGCGAGCCAATTTAGAACTTCTCTTGAGACTGATGCAAGAAAAAGGCATAGAGCTAAAGACGGGCGCCACCCCTTAATCGGGTATTGTCAATTTAACTCGGGTTTGGCAGACTGGGCAGCATGAAAAAGCCAACACCCAGCTACCAACGTCACCGGTTTCCCTCTGAAATTATTAGCCACGCCGTGTGGCTCTACCATCGATTCTGCCTCAGTTTCCGTGAGGTCGAAGAGTTGTTGGCTGAACGAGGCATCACCGTCACGTATGAGACCATTCGGCAATGGTGCCAGAAGTTTGGGCCCGACTACGCTCGGACACTCAAAAAACGCCAAGGCCGCTTAGGCGATACGTGGCATATCGACGAAGTCTTTGTCACCATTCAGGGACATCGACACTATCTGTACCGGGCGGTCGATCAGGATGGCGATGTCATTGACATTCTTCTCCAGTATCACCGAAATCAACGGGCCGCGGAACGGTTCTTCCGCCGTCTCATTAAAGGCCAAGGCAGTGAGCCTCGATGGCTGATCACCGACAAACTTCGCAGCTATGCCGCTGCGCATCGCACGGTAATGGCGACCGTGCACCATGAGAATCATGTCTATGCGAATAATCGAGCGGAAGTTTCGCATCAACCGACACGGCAACAAGAGCGGGCAATGCGAGGATTTCATTCAGTAGATCAAGCGCAACGGTTTCTCACACTCCATGGACTCACACAAAATCTGTTTCGTCTCGTCCGGCACCTGATGCAGGCAGTCAACTATCGGCTCTTACGTACTCAGGCGTTTCAAGTTTGGCAGGAAGCGGTATGCGAGTAAGAGGCGTTGGCATTGTGCGGCGAGTGCGGCTCATTTTGGTCAAAGCAGGTTAAGTTGACAATACCCCGTCACACGTCTGGGGTACTTACAGGTTCTCCATCAGTGGTTGGAGTCGATCTCGGCAGGAAGATTCTTTCAGCTTTTTCATCGCGCCCGCCTCAATTTGTCGAATGCGCTCCCGTGTGACTCCCAAATCCGCGCCGACTTCCTCTAACGTCAAGGCGTGACCATACCCGATCCCATACCGTTTTCTGAGAATGGTCTGTTCGCGAGGAGTCAGACTCCCCAGCACCTCGCTGAGCTGACGTTGGATACTCAGACGATCGGCCACATTTAAAGGTGAGATGCTGTTGGTATCCTCGATAAGATCACCTAACTGCATGTCTTCCCCTGGGACCGTCGGAGCATCCAGTGACACCAGATCTTTGGCGCTTTCTAAGACTTCTTCCACTTTTTGCACAGAAAGACCAACCTCGTCTGCAATTTCTTTATGTGCTGGCATTCTGGAAAATCGCTGCACCAGTTGTCGGGAAATTCGATTCACTTTCTGCAGCGTTTCTGACATATGGACAGGGAGGCGAATGGTGTTCCCCTGTTCGGCAATGGCCCGGGTGATCCCTTGCCGGATCCACCACGTCGCATAGGTGCTGAATTTATATCCACGCTCATAGTCAAATTTATCAGCGGCTTTCATTAACCCGATATTGCCTTCCTGAATTAGAACGAGGAAATGGAGACCCCTGTTACTATAATGTTTGGCCACACTCACCACCAACCGAAGTTTCGCCTCTACTAATTGATTCTTGGCAAATTCAATTTTCTTTTCCGCTTCCTTCAGACTGCGTAAGGCATTCTTAAATGCAGAAACTGGCATTTTCAGAACAGTTTTCTCCAGATTCCGGATATTGGAGCGAGCCATCACAAAATCGTCAATAATCAAACGCAATTCTTCGCTCGATCGGCCGGTCTTTCGGCGTGTCGTCACAAAGGCCGAACGGTCTTTAGACAGCTTATGGATTAATCGGAGTCCATCCTTCCCTGTGACACCGAGCTTGCGGAAACAGCCCTCGATGATTTTTTCGTTCGAAACAATTTCTCCGCCCATCCTTTTCGCCTCATTAACCATCGATTCCTGAAAATCCGGGCGTAAGCCGATTGTTGCGACCTTCTTGCAAATTTGCCCTTGCAACGCCCCGATACGTTGTTCGAAGGGTATCGCTTTCTCTGATATTCCCCCTGAGGCTGTTAACTGTTTGTCATACAGGGACTGCAAAGATTTGGAGGAACGGGAAATGGCATTGAGTTCCAAAAGGGTCCGTTTGAAATACTGGCCTTTATCAGAATGCTTCTCCATCGAAACTTGGTCGTACTCTTGCCCTAGTGGCACACTGATGATGACCACGTCACTCACCTGAATCTCGCCGCGATGCAATTGCTCTCTTGCAGACTCCAGCTTGGAAAGCGACATTGGCAGACTTGACAACGCTCTGAGCAATTCCACCTTTCCATCTTTTACTTGTTTCCCAAAATGAATCTCCGCATCGCGACTTAACAGAGGCACACGTCCCATTTCTTTCAAGAAAAGAGTTATCGATCCACTGGGGGGAAGGAAAGCTTCATCCGTCCCCTTATGAGCTTCTTCTGGCTGTTCCTCTGTATATCCGACGGATTCCTCACCCTCGTCTTGCTCCCTTTTATCACGGGAACCGAGCAGATGTTTCAACGACCCCGGCGCTCTTGTTTCAACGACCGAAGAATTCATCAGATCATCGGCCCGAAGCTGGTCATGCCTCGCCTCGCCGGATAAGAGGTGCATCCCATTATCTGTCAATCTATTTCTAGTCATAACGAACCTTTATATTAGTGAAAACCTCCAAATCGATTATGTTCTTTTCCCATGACTGATAGTCTAACCGTTTATCGCCCTTGGCCTTTCAAATTTTTTCGACTCGAACAAAGTGAAAGTTAATCCCCCCGCTGATTCTGAAGCCTTCCAACTCATAAAGAAGAGCATCAGCCCTGCGAGGATTCCCATCACAGCCATGGCACTATCAACCATTGATTCCATTTCTTTTTTTCACCCCCTTTATCAGTATTTTTTGACTCAACATGAAACTGGGGTTGCTCTGATTTCATTCACTTCATCTCGCCTTCGCAGTCGATTCGGTCGTTTCGTCTTTGGTTTTTTTCTCTTTTCGAGCTTGGAGAATGGTAGGATCCAATGTTTCACCGCAATTCAGGCATCTCCAAACATCAATATGTAAAAATTGACCATCCGGGTCATAGATTTTGTCTAGCACCATTAATCCTTGGCATCGTGTACATTTCATAACATTCTCACCTTAAAGTTTAAAAAACAATGACTTAGAGGCCACTTGTGTCCTTATCCCACACGAGCTAAGATAATGATCTAATTACAAAAGTAAAGTAGGTACCAAAAAGTAACTATGAAGTTGCCGCCAAGTTCCTTTGGATGCCCACTAGATTCTCTACTTAAGGTTCTATGTGGGCCCTGGACTATTTATATTCTGTATCGCCTCCACCACAATGGTGAGACTCGATTCGGCCAACTCAAACGCCAAATGCCTGGGATATCTTCCAAAATGTTAACCGAACGATTGCGAACCCTGGAGAAAGCTGAGATCATCTATCGACACCAGGAACCGACGGTGCCTCCCCAGGTGATCTACGGGCTCACCAAAGAAGGCCGAGAGCTCACCACGATCCTCGATCAGCTCAATACCCTCGCTCATACCTGGGAAGATCAGGTCGAAACGGCGGTAGTCAATACAAATAGGCGGGCTATTTCCGGAAAGACACTTCTTAAGATTTCTTAAAGTTTGACGGGTTCCCTCCTCTCATTTCTCGCTTAGTTCACGTAGCGTGTCACAGTCAAAAAGGAAGAACCAGATCCGATCTAAAGAATTGATCAATGTCCAAGAATATATTCGTCGTTGGTTTTGATGATTTCAACTACACGAAACTAAAAGCCATAGAACAAGCCAAATCCTATACTTTCCATCCACTTCTGGATGTCGGGGAAGTCAAAACCCGAGAGCCCTTTTCCATTGAGAAGTTGATAAGAAAAGCGGAAACCAAGCTCGAGGCCTTTTCCGGTACCATTGACGCGATCGTCGGCTACTGGGATTTCCCGGTGACCTGCCTGACACCCTTCTTAAGTCACCGGTTCCACCTACCCGCTCCATCCCTTGAAAGTGTTCTGAAGTGCGCACATAAGTATTGGAGCCGGATCGAACAGAGCAAAGTCACCACTGCCCATCCAGCGTTTTGCGCCTTTAATCCTTTCGACAAGGATGCGTTATCCAGTATCCCTTTGAAATATCCATTTTGGATCAAACCCATAAAGTCCTTTGCCTCCCAGCTGGGATTCAAGATCCATAATGAAAAGGAGTTCCATGAATGTGTCGGGATTATCAGAGAGGGGATTTTCCGCTTCGGGATTCCTTTTAACTACTTTCTCCGTCAAGTGCCTCTCCCACCTGAAGTAGCAAACGTTCATGGGACGTTTTGCATTGCGGAGCAAATTATCTCAGGCAAACAATGCACGCTTGAAGGCTATGTGTATAAAGGCCAGTGTGAGGTCTATGGCGTGGTTGATTCAATCAGAGAACCGAAGAGATCCACATTCGCCCGATACCAATTTCCATCGAGCTTGCCAAACCTTGTCCAAAAACGAATGGTGGACATTGCAGAAAAAGTCTTAACGCAGATACAGTTCGACAACTCCCCCTTTAATATAGAGTTTTTTTATGATGAACATGACGACAGGATCTGGTTGCTAGAGATCAATCCAAGAATTTCCCAATCCCATTGTGATCTGTTTGAAAAGGTCGATGGGGCTTCTCATCACGAAGTCATGATTGATATCGCGCTCGGCAACAAGCCTGCCTTTCCGAAAAGAAAGGGGATGTTTAATTGTGCGGCCAAGTTCTATTTGCGAACCCACGAAGACGCGGTGATCAAGCGAATCCCAAGTAAAGATGAACTCAGGAAAGTCAAAGAATTATTCCCTGAGACCTTGATCCAAATCCATGTCAAAGAAGGGATGAAACCATCAGAACTGTTAAACCAGGAAAGTTATAGTTATGAATTAGGTTTTATGTTTATGGGAGCCCAAGACGAACAGGAACTTCTTGACAATCATCGAAAATGCCTTGAGTATCTGAATTTCGAGTTCTCTTAATTATTAAACACGTTTTCAATATTTTTCCTTTGTCGTTTGGAGAAGTTTTTTGAAGACCGTTACTTCCTTCCCCTGTAAAATTCGGGAGATTGAGAATGTCTGGATCCCGATGCCTGACGGAATCCGCCTTGCCGCCAGGGTTTGGATGCCCGAAAACGCCGAGTCTCGTCCCGTCCCCGCCATTCTCGAATACATTCCCTACCGTAAACGTGATGGGACGGCCCATCGAGATTCGATCACCCATCCCTACTTAGCCGGTCACGGCTATGCCTGTGTTCGTGTGGACTTACGAGGCAGTGGCGAATCTGATGGTGTCCTGAGCGACGAATACTTAGAGCAAGAATTGCAAGACGGAATAGAAGTCCTGCGATGGATTTCCCAACAACCCTGGTGCACCGGGGCCGTTGGCATGATGGGAATATCCTGGGGTGGCTTTAATGGCCTTCAAATCGCTGCCCGTCGTCCCCCGGAGTTAAAAGCCATCATCAGCCTTTGCTCTACCGATGACCGCTATGCCGATGACATCCATCATATGAGCGGGTGCCTATTGGGCGATAACCTCTCATGGGCTTCAACCATGTTTGCCTATAACTCTTGCCCACCCGACCCGGCTCTCGTTGGTGATCGCTGGAGAGAACTGTGGCTCGAACGGTTAAAAGGCAGTGGGTTGTGGCTGGAGACATGGCTTCGCCATCAACGTCGGGATGAATATTGGAAGCATGGCTCCATTTGTGAAAACTTTTCCGATATTACCTGTCCCGTCATGGCGGTCAGTGGTTGGGCTGATGGATACTCCAATGCGGTTTTTCGCCTCCTCGCCAACCTTACCGTTCCGCGCAAAGGCCTAATCGGACCATGGGGACACAAATACCCCCATATCGGAATGCCCGGCCCCGCCATTGGCTTTCTGCAAGAGGCTTTACGTTGGTGGGACAAATGGCTCAAAGGAATCGAAACCGGCATTATGGATGAACCGATGCTTCGCGTGTGGATG
>CP070743.1:1594626-1597661 GCA_020348185.1 Nitrospirota bacterium | reverse complement strand
CGCCGGGAGCTCATTCGGCGGGCAGCGATGACTCCACTTGTTTCTTGGCTCACCGACTCAAGATCCCGAATCATACAACGCTCAATTTTTTCGGTGGATACGTCACTCATGTTTTCTCCCTCATGTTGGTGCCAGTCGGTTTTTGTCGAATTCAATTTTTGGAGAGTCCGCTACCAGCTCTCCTGTTCATCAATGAATTGCCGTGCTCTCCTGAGATCCGCATGTGAACATACGCCCTTTTCCACCATTACGTGCTCGACAGCCGCAATGCGGGACATAACCTCTGGGAGCATCATATCTAATCTTTCAGCTAGGGTGTCTAAAGCCTCCGAGTTCAGCATTGGGGCCCGACGGGTTGCCACTCCGCGTGGTTTTTTCTTTTGAGTAGTGACTTTTGATCGTTTAGGTGAGGGAGTTTTTTTTGATGGCATTACATCCTCCAGTAAGAAACCAGATTAAACCCTCACCCCAGCCCTCTCGCTTTTAAGGAGAGGGAGAAGGGGAGACCGCAGCATTCTGCAAATTCGTTTTTGTGACCTATAGTATAGTAAATTTCTCATGCAAATTTCGCCCCTTACCGGAAGAGGCGAGAGAAATTTGAGGAGGAGGTAGATTAGAACCCTTCCGGGAAGAGAAAATTAATTCCCAACCTCACTGACCATTCAGGGACGGGTATATTATCGTCATGAATGGCCGTATATTCGGGTTCCACGAATACGTTGACTGCCCGGCGCCCGAATTTTGTCAGTTTTCCAAGTCTGAGAGAAAGGGGAAACGTGAGGGCGGCATCGTTTTCCCAATTCACCGACTTGGGAGTGCCCTGTATGCCCAAATACCATTGCTTCGGCAACCAATAGATCCAGATGGGTACCCAGAACAGGCGATTGACATCCGGGGCATTGCTGTCTCCTGCGAAGGATATCGGATTTTCGACGAGTAGAGCGATCTGCCACCACTTGGCAGAATAAATGGCCGCTGCGATGGGTCCGATTTGCCACTTATTGGATCCAAACCCATCCGCTGTGGCGGTGGGAAAGACAAACGTTGGGCCTATTCCCCATCGAAACCAATTTCCTGTTTTCTTATGCGGTTCGCCAAATATGAATATGTCAAAGAACCGCATATCGCTGAATTCCGTTGGGCCACCCGGCGCCGTGACAATGGGAAACGAAAGGCCAAACACTTGCCTGACCGGAATAAGGGGACGCTTGGGAACCGGATAGATGATTTGGGGCACCAGGAAGTTGGCATAGCCTTCCTGGTCAAAGGTACTGGGAATAAACCGGTTAGAAATTTGAAGTTGCTTTAAATTAGCCGTGGGATCCAGGGACTTCTGCTGGAGAGTTTGTTCGGGTTCGTCATCCTCGGTGGAAGTATTATTAGGGGTTTGAGCTAAAACATCTGAAACGAGGAAGAATAGCGCCAGGAGGAAATATGAACATATCCACCCAGTTTTCCATTTTTGGGGTTGTTCATTCAAGAAGAGATTTGAGTTGGCAGGCAATATTTTCAAGGCCCTGAGAATATAGCACATTGGCCGAAAACTCAAAATCTAGAGATGAGACGAGGGAACAGAGACAGAATTATTTGAGGATGTCTCCCACAGGCTTAATCGTTTTCTCACAACCCGTTATGGTAAAAAGATTTAATTTGCCAATGCTTGGAAGCGTGACATATTAGGGTTAATGGAGATCCGTCCTCAGAGGAAAGGAAAAGGGTACGAATGACACCGTTTGTGAGTCGGATGATTCGAGCTTCGATGCTCGATGTTCACGTCTATGAAGAAGTCGAGGCCGATAAGAGTGCTCTGGGGCCAGCCATGGCTGTGGTTGCGCTATCAAGCCTTGCGGGCGGAGTTGTCCTATTTGAGGCCCTTGGCGTTGAGGGGATGGTGATTGGCACAACCGGGGCCTTAATCGGTTGGTTTATCTGGGCTTTCATGACGTATTTTATTGGCACGAAACTCCTTCCTGAACCGCAAACGCATGCTGATCTCGGACAACTCCTGCGGACCATCGGGTTTTCGAGTGCTCCGGGTCTGATTCGTGTATTGGGCTTCATCCCGGGTTTGGCTGATCCAGTGCATCTTATTGCTGGAATATGGATGCTTGTGGCGATGGTCATTGCGGTACGCCAAGCATTGGATTACCACAGCACCCTCCGGGCAGTAGGTGTGTGCGTGATTGGATGGGTGGTGCAGGTTTTGGTCGTGGGATCTGTTCTCCTAATGTTTGGGGGACCACCGGGGCCTTAGTTTGAAGATTCCCTATTGTCGGCTCCACCAGCCTTAGCTCGTGCGGGTTGACCTTCATTCAGAATGGAAATGGACCACAAACGATGGAAACCCTTTCCCATCGGTGGGATCAGGCCACACTGACGGAAAATTCAAACGTGACGAGACCATTTCTTGAGAGGATTTTTCCAACCAGCCGGAACTACCGAACGCCCATGTATCTTCTTGTGAAGGGGACCAACTTTCAACTCGAAGTTTGGGAGGCCTTGCTTCACATTCCCACCGGTTCAATGGTTTGCTATTCCGACGTCGCCAGATATGTGGGAATGCCACAAGCCTCACGGGCAGTCGCCAATGCCATCGCGGACAATCCCATTCATTATTTGATCCCCTGTCATCGCGTCACTCAAAGGCTCGGCACGTTCGGAGGTTATCAAGGTGGAACAGAGAGGAAGAAGGCCCTGGTGGAAAGGGATAACCTGCCCCTTTGAGGAGTAGGCGTGGCGAAGGCAAGAGGAGAAGGTGAAAGATCCTTTGTACGAATTAAATTGCCTTTTTTGAGCACTTATCCTAGAATTACCTATACACTCAGACATCAACCTATGGGCCAGCAGCCCGGAAAGTGGTATTGGAAATGGATGAACCAATCCGCTACAAATATAGGTTTGAGTTTGACGATCGTACGGAAAAAATTTTTCAGTTATCGCTCAATCCGATAACGCTCGAATATTTGCCCGCCACTGTCCCTTCTAAGCCAGACTGGACCAAGCTTCAATTTCATCAGTGTGAAAACTGTCCCCTG
>CP070743.1:1586025-1594526 GCA_020348185.1 Nitrospirota bacterium | reverse complement strand
TCATCTAGCGTTCGCCGGATGGCGAGTTCACCATCCCACGTGCCTGTCGTCATCATTGGAGTCAATGATCCCTTACGAGCCTATCAAGATTTAGCAGCTGTTCACAGGCGTCAATTCCACATTCCCGTTGTGGCCATTACCGGAAGTAATGGGAAAACGACGACAAAGGAAATGGTGAGTCACATCCTGTCGAAACGGTGGCGACTACTGAAAACCCAAGGCAATCTCAATAATAGTATTGGTGTGCCCCGGACACTCCTGGGACTGAACGGAAGGCATGAGGCCGCTGTCATTGAAATGGGTGTGGATGAGGAAGGGCAAACGACTCGATTATGTGAGATGGCCAACCCCGACTTTGGGGTCATCACGAACGTCGGGACAGATCATCTCGAGTTTTTTGGAAGTCTCGAAGGGTCGGCTCGAGCGAAAGCGGAGTTGCTGGCCAATCTTCCCAATGATGGTGTCGTCATGTTGAATGCCGATGATGACTTTTTTGGCCGGTTTTCCCGGGAGGCCACTTGCCCGGTTGTATCCTACGGAATTTCACAAAAGGCTGACGTCCGCGCGAGTGATGTGGTGTTCGATCGTCAAGGAACGACGTTTCGCTTGCATCTTCCTGCCCGGCGTAAGGCCAAGGCCATTCGCCTGCGATTCGCAGGACATCATAATGTCTCAAATGCCTTGGCTGGCGCCGCCGTCGGTTATGCCATGGGAGTTCCAATTGAAGATCTGGCGGAAGGGTTGGCGAACGTTCGGCCTGCTCCAATGCGGTCAGAAATTCGCCGATGGAAGGGGATAACGTTTCTGTACGATTGTTATAACGCCAATCCGGACTCGATGAGGGCGGCGCTGACTCTGTTAGCCAACCTCGGAGGGGGAAAACGAACGATCGCGGTCTTGGGGGACATGCGGGAATTGGGCGCAAAGGAAGACCAATTCCACCGAGAAATTGGTGCCTTTGTGGCCAAACAAGGTTTCACGCATTTTATTGCCTGTGGACGGTTTGGGCCATGCTTTGTTGAAGGCGCCCAAAGGGCCGGGATGTCTGCTCGTTCAATTTCTCGAGCAAGGAGTATTCCCCACGCGGCCCGTATCCTGGAAAAGTTGGCACGTCCAGGAGACATGATCTTGCTGAAGGCCTCGCGAGGGATTGAGATTGAAAGAGTGTTGAAACTGATGGATGGAGGTCAATGAAGCGCAGGGGAATGTTGGAGAGAATAGATGAATGGATGAAATTCTAACGTATGGATTTATTCAATGATTCCATAAGGCAGGTCGGTTGAGATGCTCTATCTTTGGCTTTATCCGCTCCATGCGGAATTTGCCATTTTTAACGTCTTTCGGTATCTGAGTTTCCGAATGATTTACGCGGCGATCACCGCGTTTCTCATCGCCTTTGTGTTGGCTCCGCCCATGATTAAGAAACTTCAAGAATGGGGTTTGGGCCAAAAAATTCGGGATGAAGGGCCACAAAGTCATCTGACAAAATCCGGGACTCCGACCATGGGAGGACTGCTCATTCTGTTTTCCGTTCTGTTGACGACAGTCCTTTGGGCGGATATCACGAATCATTACGTCTGGCTTGTCATCATTGCCGTGGTCGGTTTCGGGTTAGTGGGATTTGTCGATGATTACATCAAAATTCGAAAGGCCCGTTCAAAGGGATTGACCGTCTTACAAAAATTGTTCAGCCAACTATTGGTGGCCGCAGGGATTGCGTTGTTTGTTTATTTATCTCCGGCCTATTCAACTGAACTCAGCGTGCCTTTCTTCAAAAATTTTGCGCCGGATCTTGGCGTCTTCTACATCCCCTTCGCCATTTTGGTCATTATCGGTTGTTCCAATGCCGTGAATCTGACTGACGGACTCGATGGATTGGCGATTGGGCCTGTCATCATTGCTTCTATGGCCTACACGGTGGTGGCCTGGGCGGTTGGCAATAAGTTGGTGTCAGACTATTTATTGATCCCCCATATTCAAGGAGCCGGGGAATTAGCCGTCCTCACGGCTTCAATGGTGGGATCAAGTTTGGGATTCCTCTGGTTCAATACCTATCCTGCGTCAGTGTTTATGGGAGATGTGGGCTCGCTTCCCCTTGGTTCCGCTTTAGGGACGGTTGCCGTCGTCTGTAAGCATGAATTGCTGTTGCTGCTGGTTGGCGGAGTCTTTGTGATGGAAGCGGTCTCCGTCATTTTTCAGGTAGCTTCCTATAAGTCACGAGGAAAGAGAATTTTTTTAATGGCACCGTTGCATCACCATTTTGAAATGAAAGGATGGCAGGAACCGAAGGTGGTGGTTCGATTATGGATTATTGCCATTATTTTAGCGCTATTCAGTATCAGCACCCTGAAGCTCAGGTAACTCATGATAACGTTGTGTAGCGGAACCGGAACTATGGTTGAACCGGAAGCCAGACGTTTTGTAACCCCTCCCGACTTACGGGGATGTTCGGTTGTGGTCGTGGGAATCGGAAAAAGTGGTGTGGCCGCCTCACATCTTTTACATTCCGTCGGCGCGCAAGTCACGATTGTGGATGAAAAAGATGAATCGGTTCTGGTAAATCAGATCGCCTCTCTTCGTCAAGATGCGATTCGCGTGTTGACGGGGATAGCCTTACAAGACGCTCTGCATGACGTCGATCTTGTTGTGCTGAGCCCGGGGGTCCCTACCGACCATCCCGCTCTGACAACAGTCCGGGATTGTGGTGTCCGAATCATTGGCGAAATTGAGTTGGCCTCCTGGTTTTTCGATGTTCCCCTTATTGCCGTGACGGGAACCAATGGCAAAAGTACCACCGTTCGTCTGATAGGGGCTATTTTAGAGGAGAGTGGGAAAAAAGCATTTGTCGGGGGAAATGTGGGAGTTCCCTTGTGCGAAGCGGTCTTGCCGCCTTCAGCCTCAGTTTGGCCGCAACGCCTTTCCACCTCATCCTACGAATATGTGATTGCAGAAGTTTCCAGCTTTCAACTTGAGACGATCGAACAATTCCATCCCTGGATTTCCGTCTTGTTAAACATCACGCCCGATCACCTAGACCGGCATCCCTCCCTAAGCCACTACCAGGCCTCAAAGCAGAAGGTTTTCCAAAATCAAACCGTCGGGGATGTGGCCGTCCTGAATGTTGATGACCCGATTATTGCAGGAATGGGGGAGGCTCTATCCGGGACGGTGATTGGATTCAGCCTTGTTCGCTCTCTTCAGCAGGGGGTCTATCTGCAGGGCCATGAAATCAAGGCCAGGCTCAATGATTTGGAAACGGTTGTGGTCACGAAGGATCAGATCCGCCTTCCGGGGAATCACAATGTGGCCAATGTGTTGGCCGCTGTGGCCATTGGGATGCTTTGTGGATGTCCGCTTGAGGCGATTCGGCGGGCGGTCAGTACCTTCCCGGGCCTTGAGCATGCGATGGAGTTCGTTCGTGAGGTTCGAGGTGTGAAGTATTTCAACGATTCAAAGGGAACCAATGTTGATGCGACGGGCAAAGCGCTTGAAAGTTTTGAGGAACCGATCCTGCTCATTCTCGGTGGCAAGGATAAGGGAGGAGATTTTAATTCGCTCAGGGATCTGGTCCGCCGAAAAGTCAAACGGGTATTTGTCATAGGGGAGGCCACCCCAAGATTGGTCCGGGTCCTGAATGAGGTGAAGCCCATTTCTTTGGCCGGAAGTTTATCGGAGGCCATCACCTTGGCCGACCGCGAAGCGGATGCTGGTGACGTAGTCTTACTGTCCCCCGCCTGTGCAATTTTTGATATGTTTCGCAATTATGATGAGCGAGGAAAATAATTTAAGCGACTCGTTCATCAGCTTGTGTGAGAATTGAAGAGGGCAACTCAGTTCCATGAGACGAAAAAACACCCAGAGGCTATCTTTCAGTTGGTCGGATTTGTTTGATCACCGGAATCGCCCGCAGGGAGGATCGCTGGATGGAGTCATTCTCAGTGTGGTCATCGCCTTGACCCTGATTGGCCTCATTATGGTCTTTAGTGCCAGCGGAGTGATGGCGGAAACGCGGTTTCGTGAATCGACCTATTTTCTCCAACGGCAGGGGATATGGCTGGCACTGGGCTTTTTGATTATGTTTGTGACAGCTCGTCTGGACTATGGGATGTGGCGATCTCTTACACCAAAGGTGCTAATCGGGTGTGTCGCCTTGTTAGTGTTAGTGTTCTTCATTGGTTCTGAAGTTAATGGGGCACGACGCTGGCTGCATGTTTCCTGGTTTTCAATTCAACCAAGCGAGCTGGCAAAACTGGCTATCGTCTTATATCTGGCCATGTATTTAGCAAAGCCCGACTTGCGCCTCAATGAATGGCGGAGCGGATTTTTGCCTCCGGTGCTGGTGGTTGGTGCGATGTCATTCCTGATTGTGATTGAACCCGATTTTGGCAGTTCCGTGGTGATAGGGACCGTGATGGTGGGTCTATTGTACTTAGCTGGAGCACGATATCTTCACCTCCTCGGCCTCGGACTACTCCTCGTGCCCCTTATGGCTGGCTTGATATTGCGTTCTCCGGAACGATTGGAACGACTTGTCAGTTTTTGGAATCCTTGGGTGGATGCGACTGGCTCAGGCTATCAATTGGTTCAATCCTTTGTCGCCTTGCAGCATGGGGGCGTGTTCGGCGTTGGGCTTGCTCAAGGACGGCAGAAACTTCTTTACCTGCCTGAGGGCCATACGGATTTTGTGCTGGCATTACTAGGAGAGGAACTCGGATTGATCGGGACTACCACCCTGCTGGCGCTATTTGCGGTGCTGGTGATCAAGGGGTTTCGGGTGGCCGCGCAAGCGCGTGATGTGTATGGTCGATACCTCGCACTTGGAGTCACATTGTTATTAGGAGTTCAGGCTGTGATGAATGCCGGGGTCGTGAGTGGGCTTCTTCCGACCAAAGGATTAACGTTGCCCTTCGTGAGTTATGGAGGATCTTCCCTCCTGACGAGTATGCTGGCAGTTGGCGTGTTACTCAGTGTGGCAAGGCACCGTGACGTCAACCCTCATTAAAGTCCCTCAGGGCCTGATGGTATTAATTTGAGATCTGAAATTTGATATCTGAGATCCACCATGTGGTTTGAATGAATATCGTGATTGCTGCTGGCGGCACGGGAGGGCACTTATATCCGGCTGTGGCACTGGCTAAGGAATTTCAGCAACAGGATCCAGAGACAGTGATTACTTTCGTTGGAGCGGGTCGACATCTTGAGGAATCTATCCTGACGCATGAAGGATTTGCCCTGGCCCGCATCAATGTCAAAGGAATAGTTGGCCGAGGTGCCTGGGGAACTGTACAGGCACTGTTTCTTCTCCCGCACGCCATTTGGAAGGCTCTTCGTTTATTAAAAGTAAAAGGCACGGATTTAGTTGTGGGAACGGGTGGCTATTTCAGCCCCCCAGTCATTCTCGCCGCATGGCTTTTGGGAATCTATCGGGTCATTTTAGAACCGAATGCGATGCCTGGCCTCGCGAATCGGGTATTGGGCCCCTTGGCCAATCGAATCTTTCTTGCCTTTGAGCAAGCCAAAACCTACTTCAATCCTTCCAAGATTCGCATTGTGGGGACACCGTTGCGACAAGAGTTTTCTCATGCCGAGAGCTTCTCTCCTTCAGGGGAACTGAAAACCCTCCTTGTTTTTGGAGGAAGTCAGGGGGCCCGAGCCATCAATGCGGCGATGGGAGAGGCTCTTCAGCATTCACGGATTCTCCGGCAGGATTTCCACATCATTCATCAAACGGGTTTGGATGATCATGCGCGAATGCAAACGCTCTATGAAGAAGTTGGCGCACAGGCGGAGGTTGTCCCTTTTTTGTATGACATGCCTCAGGTGTTGCGGTCGGCTGATCTCGTGATTGCCCGATCGGGCGCCGGGACCCTGGCGGAACTGGCCGCGTATGGTAAGCCGGCCATATTGATTCCCTTTCCTCATGCGACTCATGGGCACCAAGAAAAGAATGCCAGAGCTGTTGAAGCCGAAGGAGCCGCGATAGTCATTCTTCAGTCGGAGTTAACTGGAGGTCGTCTTGTTCAAGAAATTGAGAGATTCCTGAACCATCCGGACCTTTTGAAAGTGATGGCCGAGAGGAGTTTTGCGCGGCGGATCACGAATGCGACGGCAAGCATGGTTGAAGAATGCCAGCATCTTTTGGCCAACCGCTGAATATTGACCCTTATCCTGATCAGGGTAGAGGGAAACGATGTTTCGAAAAATTCAACACATTCATCTTGTGGGGATCGGGGGAAGCGGGATGAGTGGTATTGCGGAAGTCCTACTGACTCTTGGGTATAAAGTGACTGGATCGGACCTCACGTACTCGGAAACTATCCGTCATTTGGAAGAAATGGGTGGCGCCATTTTTATTGGGCATCAGGAATCGCATATTGAGGGAGCGCAAGTGGTGGTGGTGTCCTCTGCTGTGGCTGAGACCAACCCAGAGGTGGTCGCGGCTCGAGCCAAGGTCATTCCCGTTATTCCTCGGGCTGAAATGTTAGCGGAACTGATGCGTTTGAAATACGGAATTGCCATAGCCGGAGCGCACGGAAAAACGACCACCACTTCGATGGTTGCGGCGGTCCTGGCCCAAGCGGGCTTGGACCCCACGTTCGTGGTTGGGGGAAAGGTCAATGCCTTAGGCACACATGCACGGCTTGGGCGGAGTGATTTATTAATTGCTGAGGCGGATGAAAGTGATGGATCGTTCCTTCGGCTGACCCCTTCAATCGTGGTGGTGACGAATTTAGATCGTGAGCATTTGGATTTTTACAAGGGTATGGAGCCGTTGCAGGAGGCCTTTTTAGATTTCATCAACAAAGTGCCCTTTTACGGTTTGGCTATTTTGTGTGCCGACGACCAAAGGTTACAGGCTCTCTTACCCCGCGTGAGCAAACGATACCAGACCTATGGATTGCATGATTACGCGGATGGAGGAAATCCCGATCTCTTGGCGACTGATATTAAGGCCACCGGCAGGGGGGTGGAGTTTCGAGCACATTTGCGTGGGAAAAAATTAGGTCCGTTCCGTTTACGCACCCCAGGAATTCACAATGTATCCAATGCGCTGGCCGCAATGGCCGTGGCGATGGAATTGGATGTTCCCGTGGATCTGATTCGTACCGGACTGGCTTCGTTCACTGGGGTGGAACGCCGCTTCCAGATTCGTGGCGAGAAACGGCATGTCATGATCGTGGATGATTATGGTCATCACCCCACAGAAATCCGGGCCACACTCGCCGCAGCAAAAACGGTAGGGGATCGACGAGTGGTGGCGGTGTTTCAGCCACATCGATATTCCCGAACCCGGGACTTGGCTGATGATTTTGCCGATGCTTTTGCACAAGCCGATGTGGTTTTTGTGACCGATATTTATCCGGCCGGGGAAGCCGCGATGCCGGGAATCTCGGGAAAACTCATCGCGGAGAAAATTGAGTCGTCAGGCCATCCGTCCGTGCATTGGGTTGATGGCATTCCAAATCTGTCCGACTGTGTTCGTGAGAAATTGGTCGAGGGGGATATTGTACTCACACTTGGTGCAGGAGACATCTGGAAGGTTGGCGAAAAGCTGTTAGCGGACCTGTCGTCATCTTAATCCCTGTGGTGCGATGGCTCGAAATGTTCAGAGATCCAAGCAGGACAATGAGCCCCGTCGGCAGAAGGTACCGAAAAAGCTTCTTGCGGCCTTAGATGGCATCCGGGGGGAGAAGAGGTTTTTCGAACCGTTATCGCCCCTCACGTCCTTTCGTATTGGAGGTCCGGCTGATGCAGTGGTTTTTCCCAAAGATGTTAAAGATCTGTGTCAACTGGTTCGCCAGGCTCGAGCCCTCCAATTTCCCATGTTCGTGTTCGGAGGAACGAATGTCCTCATTCGAGACCGGGGCATCAGGGGGATTGTGGTGAATTTGAAACACTTCACGAACATTCGAGATGAATCGGATGACATGGTGTTTGCCGAGGCGGGCGTTCGCATGCCGATTTTATTGCAACATACGATTCACCGATCGCTTTCAGGTTTGGAATGGGCGGCAGGAATCCCGGGTACGGTCGGTGGGGGAGTCATCATGAATGCCGGCACCCGCCTGGGTGAGATGAAAGATGTTCTTCATGCCATTGAAATGGTGGATGGTCGGGGGTCTCTCATGATTCGTCAGGCCGCTGATCTTTTATTCGGTTACCGGCGAGCCCATGTTCCCAAGGGCGTGATTGTTGGGGCGTGGTTTCAGTTAACCCCTTCAACGAGAAAAAAAATTGAAGGCTTAACCAAAAGTTATTTGCAATATCGAAAGAGCACTCAGCCATTGACCCTTCCTAATGCCGGTTCCATATTTAAAAATCCCCCGCGCAGTTCCGCCGGACAGTTAATAGAAGAGGCCGGTCTCAAGGGAGCGAGAATCGGTGATGCGCAAATCTCCCCGAAGCATGCGAATTTTATTGTGAATACTGGGCAAGCACGGGCTTCCGATGTCATCAGCCTCATTCAGAAAATTCGACGGACGGTGGCCAGAAAGACCGGA
>CP070743.1:1582318-1585925 GCA_020348185.1 Nitrospirota bacterium | reverse complement strand
CTCCAGAAAAATTTCATCCTGTCGCCATCCGACTCCGAAACCAGCCCGCGCCGGTTTATGGCCTAATTCCGGCTGACTCGTAAAGGGGCTGATGAAAAGCGGTGGCGGAAGGACATTCATTTCACTTCTGGCAATGAGCAGGCGGTGCAGTTGGGCTTTTTCCTCATCCGCCTCCTCTTCTTGTCCAATTACATGATATTGGAAATAGTCGATAGCCAGGTTTAAGAGAAAGACTTGGCGTTCGGGGGAAAGGCTTTGAAATCTTGCATCCTGCATTCCAGCCGGATCGTGGATCAACAAAGATACCATTTGTGTTTCGTTCGGTTTCAGCGCATCGACCTTTCGGCGGATGGTTGTCGTCCGGGAGTTCATAAAGGTCACTCGCTTGACCAAACCTGACTGCTGGGAGATCAGACGGACGGTCTCTCCGGGAATGGTCCAAAGCACGTATTGATCGGTGAGATGTAATTCAGGCTTGGCGATTTCCACCAAGGATAATATTTGATACGCGCAATTTTCTTTAAAGAAGAAGTAGTCAAAATGAATCTTTTGAAGTTCCCACTCATGCATCAATAATCTGAGTATTTCTTCTTCGGTGAAGTCGAGTTGATATTCCCAAATATCCCGGTTTTGAATATCCCCATACTTTTTCACCAATTCATAGAAGGGTTTGATCGAAAAATATCCTTCAAACCCGCCGGTGAGTCCCATGTACGCAAAGGTCAGAAAAAATTCCGTGGTCGGCCGGGCAGCAAAATTAATGGTATAGGAAAGGAGTTTAGTCTCTTCCGTTTGTCCTACCTGATCAATACGTAAAAGGGTATGGGCAAACATGGAAGGGGGGTTATTCAAAAAGGCCGAAGGAAAAATGAGGGAAACCCCCGCAGGATTCAATTCCTGCATCCACAAATCAAATTCTTCGCATGGTTGTCTGGGAAGACGACGCGGATCGAATGCCAGTTGAGTGTTCAACCAGTGGTAACGAGCCACGAACGCGCATTGGGCAGGTTGATGGATGTCGCCGATTTCATCAGAGGAAAAAAAGGCCTGAAGCGTGGCTTCCAATTCGGCCTGGGGATCGGTCTTCCCATTTGGAGCCAGGAAAAAATCCGGATCGTCCGCTTGACTCGTGAATCCTTCAAACACATCCGAACGATAGTGAAGCAGGAGATGCCAGTATCGTTGATCCGCTAACCCAAGCTGGGTAGCCTGATGAATCAACTCTTGAAGGTATGGAGAGGTAGAGGGATTCTTGATATCCGCCTGTGCTTGAGGTACGGCCTGAAATCCGAGGCACAGCCCCAATATCAGGCCAACCAGAAGACGATGTGAAGTCCCGAAGATTCGGTGTGAAGGAATTAAAGGAACTTTCAACCTGAAATTGGTTGACCGGCCACCCTGCTACGTTTCGCTTCCGATAATTTCACGGCGAGGGCGGAAAGCATCTCTTCTGAAGTGGTTTGGTCGGAGGGGAACAAATCCTGAAAGTTGGATTTTGTCAGATCAAAGAAGTCCTGGCGATCGTTTTGTGGGACTTCCATCAATGTGGCAAGAGAGGTGAGGTATTCACCTTGCCCTGCCGCCATATCTTCTTTTAATCGTGAAAAGTTGGCTTTCGCAAAGAACTCGATTTTCCGCTGCTTCTGTAACATTCCAGGGTGATACCAATTAAACGTGCTGGAAGTCGAATCGGTAATCGACTCAGTCGTGTTGGTAAAGGAACAGGAAGTGGTACCCAGAAGATTGAAGAGTGCAAAAAGGAAGACCCCAATTAACGGCGTTGCGAATAGCCTTTTCATGACCAATTTCTCCTCCTAAATAAAAGTCTGATTCTCATCTCACATATTAGGTATTGATTCATGAGCCTACCACAATATGGTAGTCCATTATAACTCATTGACTCAACCCAAAAACCACAAGATTTCCGATAACATGCTCAGACTTCCTCTACCACCCATGTATTCAGTCCGTTTGACTCAAGAATGAGAGATGCCCTTTCCTCGGTCAATGGGGTGATGGTTGAAAACCTGACCGCCAGCTCTTTTGACTTTGGCTTATTGAGAGCTATGGCAATATGAAAGGAGTGTCCAAATCGAATCTGCAGAAATCGCCAATCTGCTTCGTGACCGTGAACTTCATCTGAGAAAAACACCCAAGGGGGCCGATCGGGATACATTTTTATTTCGAAGCTGTTGAGCGGGATGGAAAGCCCCAGCCCACGGGCTTTGACAAAGGCTTCCTTGAGTGTCCACAGCCTGATGAACTCAGCACGTTTCTGGCCCTCATCTATAGTCTCCAAGTAAGCGGCCTCGGGGGCTGCGAAAAAACGTTTTGAAATATCCCGATGGCTCGGAGTCCGTTGAAGACTTTCCACATCAACACCAATCATCTGTTCGAACGCCACCGCACAAACAGACAGGCCTTTGGTATGGGAAAGACTATACGTGATTGGACATCCGCTTGGTTCGGCTAAGGCGGGTTTCCCAAATTCATTCCGCGTGAACTCCAATGCCGCAGGCTCGACGCCAAGGTAGCGGGACAGCACGTCTCGTTCTAGAGCACGGGTTAGTAGAAATTGGCGCCGATCGTTCTCAAACGCAAAGCGGGTATATCGTTCAGACTCCTCGGAGGTGAGAATTTCACAATACGAATGAAACAACCCGTCATCCCAAACGGCAGGCAACCGAGCACACCAAATATCCACTTGGTTTTCTGATAGACGCAAAGCTGCTATTTTTGTGTCCACAAACTGATTAACCTTTCTCAACTTGAGGGCCCCTCATTCGCCCACGGAACACGCCCCAGTGACCGTTCCAATTTCGTCATGGCGATCGAAAGATCCAAGCGGGCTTGTGCGTAGCCTATCAGCGTATCCCAGTAGACACGTTGGGCGTCAATCACCTGAAGGAGGCTGGTCTCTCCATACTTAAAACTGACTCGCGCGATACGAACCGATTCTCGTGCCTGCTTCAGCAGACCCTCCTTGTAGGTGGTAATTTGACCGGCGGCGGTTGAAGACAATTGGAAATTCCGATTCACATCTCTGATCAGAGCGTTTTGCATGCGAAGTAATTGTCCCTCGAATTGCCGTTGACTTGCCAACGCTTGGGCAATCTCCCCCTCACGGAGGTACCAAACTGGAAGATTCACTCTCAATCCACCGATATACGCTTCCCGCCCGGCATCTCGCTGATAAGACCCGCTTACGGTTAAATTGGGAACCCGTGCCTCCTTTTCATGAATGTGGCTATGTGAGGCTTGTTCAACAAATTTTTGAAGTTTCTTTAAGGCAGGATGCTGTTCGAGGGCATAGGCTGTCAGAACTTCCAACTCTAATCCTTTCGGCCATTTGGCGAAATCCCCCATCAAAGAATATTTAAAGCCTAGCGCGCCCCCTGTCAGCGTATTGAGTGTCGCGCGAGCTGCACGAACGGCTCCCCGAGCACGAACGACTTCTTTCCTCACCTTCATGAGTTCAACATTCACACGGACTTCCTCAAAAGGAGGCGCGTCACCAGCTTGTACCCGGATCCTGACCCTTTGGAGCAAACCTTCAACAATTGCCAAATTCTTCTGGCCCACTTTGACTCGTTTTTCCGCAAACAGC
>CP070743.1:1578143-1582218 GCA_020348185.1 Nitrospirota bacterium | reverse complement strand
TCAGCATTTTGGCATGAGTTCTTTTGAGGACCGATCGTGCTTCTTCACCCAGATAACGGTAATTGAGTGGAACGGCCACCGCGCCAATCATATAACAGCCAATCAAAGCCATAACGGCTTCAGGGCAATTTGGCACAAACAAGGCCACTCGGTCCCCGGATTGCACCCCCTGGTGAAGCAGGCCGGTAGCAAGCTGTCGGATTCGGCGATCCAGCTCCCTATAACTGATATTTCGAGATCCGTAATTAATCGCCACCTGATCGGGAGACATGGCAGCGGAATAACCCAAAAAGCTCTGGAGGGGAGTCTCACTCATCACTGGCTTCCTCAATTATCCGTTTAGGGTTGTTTCACGGAAACGGGGATGGGATGGGAATGTCACAGTTGCTGAAGGCCCGGCAAGGAACTTACAGACAAGAAGTGTTTATGGTTTGGTGACCGGTTGGTTGAAGGCTTTCAGCATTGATTGAAAAATTAAGAGTCCATCCTGATTATTTAACAATTCTTCGGCACACCGTTCCGGATGCGGCATCAAACCAACCACATTCCCAGCCGCATTCCGAATTCCGGCGATATTATCGAGCGAGCCATTGGGGTTTGAGTCCGGTGTTACCCTCCCGTCTCGATCACAATACCGGAAAACGATTTGAGCGTTGGCCTGTAAAGCCGATAGCGTCACGGAATCGGTGTAATAATTCCCTTCGGCATGGGCAATGGGCAGTTTTAGAACTTGGCCCGATTCACATTGGCTGGTAAAGGGAGTGGAGGCGTTTTCCACTTTGACGTAGGCATCCTCGCAGATGAACGACAGATTTTTATTCCGATGCATGGCTCCTGGTAACAGGCCGGCTTCCAACAGAATTTGAAAACCGTTGCAGATGCCTAATAGGAGTCCGCCCTCAGCAGCATACCTTTTGACGGCTTCCATGATAGGCGAAAAGCGGGCAATAGAACCGGTCCGAAGGTAATCTCCGTAAGAAAACCCACCGGGAAGGATGACGGCATCGACTCCCCGCAGGGAGGTTTCTTGATGCCAGATGAGGTGCGTATGTTGTCCTAGGACTTCCTGACAAACATGGTAGCAATCTCGGTCACAATTGGAGCCAGGGAAAACGATGACCCCAATATTCATTGACTTGACATCCTTATGGCCCCAGAAGTTCGTAACGGAAATCTTCAATGACCGGATTGGCAAGGAGTTTTTGACACATGGATTTGACGGTGGATTCGGCTTTTTCCTGATCGGTTTCTTTGAGATCAACCTCCAGCAACTTTCCCATCCGTACGTCTGCTACATTCTGGAATCCTAAGGTTGTCAGAGACTGATAAATGGCTTGACCTTGAGGATCATGAATACCCTGCTTAAGGGTCACGAAAATTTTGGCTTTCATTGATATACTCTATTTGCTGTGGTTTTTCGTCTATGCACTAACTCGCTTCAACACTTCCTGGTAGGTTTCTTCGAGCCGACCCAAATCTTTTCGAAAACGGTCCTTATCCAAAATCTCTCCGCTTTTGATATCCCATAACCGGCAAGTGTCGGGGGAGATCTCATCGGCCAAAATGAGTTGATCCTTATAAAACCCAAATTCTAATTTAAAGTCCACTAACAGCATACCTCGAGATTTAAAAAATGGAGTGAGCACATCGTTGATTTTGAACGCGAGCGTTTTCATTTGGGCCAAACAGGACTCATCGGCCAATTTGAGTAGTCGAATGTGATCTTCAGTGACCAGAGGATCATTTAATTCATCCTTCTTGTAGAAAAATTCAAGAAGAGGGGGATCAAGCACCATCCCATCCTCAAGCCCTAACCGTTTCACCAAACTTCCGGTGGCCCGATTTCGAACCACCACTTCTAAAAGGACGATAGAGACGTGCTTGGCCAGCATTTCTCGATCACTGAGCTCTTCAACGAAATGCGTGGGAATGCCGGCTTCATTCAACAGCTCGAACAACCGAGTTGAAATCTTATTATTGACGATGCCTTTTTCGAAAATAGTTCCACGTTTCTGCGCATTAAAGGCTGTCGCGTCATCTTTGAAATATTGAATAACCTGGTCGGGATTTGGTGTGGCAAACACCTTTTTGGCTTTTCCTTCATACAACAACGATCCGCGTTCCATTGGTCCTCTTCTCCTTTATGGTTTTGATTTGGACTTCGTCATTGATAGTTTCGTGTGTTTAGTTGAAATGTGTTTCCCGAAAACCCGTGCGTAGATCCGATCTTGGTGCTTAAGATACAATTTAGGATCAAAGCACGAGGCGATCTCTTTTCGACTTAAATGCCTTGAAATGAAGGCATCCTTTTCCACTAAACTCTGAAAATCTCCCTGCCCTTTCCAGGCAGCCATAGCATGGGCCTGGACGGCTTCATAGGCCTCAGTCCGAACCGCCCCTTTGTCGACCAAAGCCAAAAGCAGTCTTTGAGAATACACCAAACCTCCCGTAAGGTTAAGGTTGGCCATCATCCTTTTGGGGTAGACCACTAACGTTTTGAGAATCTTATTCAGCCTGACGAGCATATAATCCAGAAGAATCGTGCTATCTGGCAAAATAATCCTTTCGACCGAGGAATGACTAATATCCCGCTCATGCCAGAGCGCCACGTTTTCCAAGGCCGCGAGACTATGGCCGCGGATCACTCTGGCCAGGCCGCTCAAATTCTCAGAACCTACGGGATTGCGTTTGTGCGGCATCGCTGAGGATCCCTTTTGTCCGACATCGAAATATTCTTCGGCTTCCAGCACTTCGGTTCGTTGCAAATGCCGGATTTCGACCGCCACCTTTTCAATGCTGGCTGCCGTCAGTGCGAGGACGGATACAAAGGCAGCATGCCGATCCCGTTGAACAACTTGGTTGGAAATGGGGGCGGGCTTTAGTCCAAGTTTTTTGCAGACCCTCTGTTCGATGGAAGGAGAGAGATGGGCAAAGGTGCCCATCGCGCCGGATAATTTTCCAACCGCGATATCCTTCTTGGCTGCTTCCAAACGTTGGCATTGACGTTGAAACTCTTCATACCAAATGGCAAGTTTCCACCCAAAGGTAATCGGTTCTCCATGAATTCCGTGGGAGCGTCCAACCATGAGAGTCCCGCGGTGTTCAAGCGCCCGCTGATGCAATGTGTCGAGGAGAGTAAGAATATCTTGAAGAATCAGATCGGCTGCTTCGACCATCTGAAGAGCCAACGAGGTATCGAGAATATCTGACGAAGTCAGTCCCACGTGAAGATGCCGAGCATCTTTTCCCGCCTGTTCTGCAATCGATTCGAGAAACGCAATGACATCATGTTTGACTTTCTGTTCAATTCGGTCAATTCCCTTGGGATCGATGGAAACCTTTCGCCTTATACGAGCGGCCACTCCGCGAGGCACTTTTCCTATTTGCTCCATCACCTCACAGACGGCCAATTCGACGTCGAGCCACCGTTGATACTTCCTGGTCTGGGTCCAGACCGAGGCCATGCGCGGGAGGGAATAACGTTCAATCATATGATTCAGGGGAAAAACACATAGAGGTTAGAACTCAGTACTGATATTTTCCTTATGAAGTTAGTTCTGAACGTTTCAATTCAAGGCGAGGCTCTTTCCGAAGAAGATGGTCCAACATCCCATTGATAAATCGCCTGGCTTCATCATCCGCAAACCGTTTGGCCAATTCCATAGCTTCATTCAGAGTCACCCTGGCCGGGATACCAGGGATCCAGAGCAATTCGAAGATGGCCCATCGTAAAATATTCCGATCGACCACAGGCATGCGGTCGACGGTCCATTCCACCGCAAATTGATTGATGAGTTGATCCAATTCTCCATGATGGGACAAAACCCCTTGAACGATTTGATTCGCAAACTCTCGTATTTCAGGAGAAGTCGATCGACCAGCCCTAATGACTTCGCTTTCGTGATTTTGGCTTTGATCAAACTCCCATCGAAATAATTGCTGGAGAGCCAATTGACGCGCATGCCGACGGGAGGAACCAATTTTGGGGGTCTTCATGGATGTCGGTTTATGCGGAATAGTCACAGCCATACTGCTTTGTACACTATAAAAAGTTTAAAAAACTGAGAGCCAGGAA
>CP070743.1:1573087-1578043 GCA_020348185.1 Nitrospirota bacterium | reverse complement strand
GTTGCTATGACCGATTTCGGCTCAACTAAATCCACCAAGGGTAGTTTGGCTGTATGTTGACTTAAAGAGTCAGCGGAAATTTTAAGGCCAGGGGCAATAACCCCGCCAAGGTATTCCCCTTCCTTGGTGATCGCGCAGACGGTCGTGGCCGTCCCAAAATCGACTATGATTAAATTGCAACGATACCGATCAAATCCTGCGGCGGCATTGACGAGGCGATCTGTCCCAATTTCTTCGGGATGGTCGTACCGTAATGTCAAGCCAAGTGGAAAGTCCCATGAAACTACGGCTAGGGACTGATGAAAAATAGACTCCACCATGAATTCGAAAATAGGAGTCATCGGGGGAACCACGCTAGACATGATACAACCGCAAATTTCATTGACATGGATGCCACATTCCGCCATTTGGGAGGAGAAAAGAACTCCATATTCATGAGCTTTTTTGTTCTGATCTGTGGCCAAACGCCAAACTCCATGTAATTGTTGATCCTTAAAAACGCCAGCGACGATCTGCGAATTCCCTAAATCAATGGTCAAAACCATAGTTGTCCTACAAAGATTACATAAAAGAGACGAATGGGGGTGTCATCGAAAGGTTTCAATTAGGCTGGGAAATGTATTCAGCGTAAATGAATAACATCTCCAGCTCGTATGGAAATCGTGGAGGGCTTGTGACTCATTGAAGCAACCGACGAATTCGAAGGAATCACAAGCAATTCTCCTTCATGGCCGATATTTGAGGCAACTCCTTCGAGATGGGTATTGCCGGCTAACCGGACCTGGACGTGACGACCCAAGGTTGAGCATCGTGAAATATAGCTGGAATGTAGGGTTGAAAGGTCCGAATCCCAAATCCTTTCATAATAGGATTCCAGTTTCGAGAAAACCGTACCCAGCAAGGCATGGCGGTCAAATGTTTGCCCAGCCTGAACGGCCAAGGAAGTGGCGATCGCTTTCAGCTCTTGGGGAAAATGAATTTCCCGACAATTGATATTAATCCCAATCCCTACAATGATCGCCCGGCCGTTCGGTCCCTTGGTTGTACTTTCACACAGAATTCCACCTAATTTTTTCGTGTCCAATAAAAGATCATTGGGCCATTTCAATGAAACGTTTAAATTTGCGATCTCTTCAATCGTTTCTGCGATCGCGATTCCTGTAGCCAAAGGAATCCAAGAAAAAAAAGAAAAGGCGGGCGGTTGAGTCAGGACGACCGAAAAGTAAATGTTCATATTTGCTGGAGAATGCCACTCTCTTCCCAATCGACCTTTTCCTGCCGTCTGGCAATCAGCAACCACGACAGTTCCATGGGGTGTGCCTTTTTCTGCTAACCCTAAGGCATGGGAATTGGTCGACTTGAGTTGTTTGAACAGAAACGCAGGACGCCCAAGCCATTTTGTCGAAATAAGGGGTTGAAGGGATTCAAGGGAAAGGGGAGAAAAGTCGACCGAATTGTCCATAAAATTTCATCTCGGCAAGCGCCGGGTGCGCTTTTTTGGAATGGAAAAATTCAAACTCAAATTCATGGCTGGCGCAGAATGGGTGAGTGCGCCGATGGAAATGAAATTTGCCCCAGCAGTGGCCATATGTCGAACATTCTTTAGGGTAATGCCGCCGGAAACTTCAACCAAAGCGAGACCTTTAATGAGTTTGACGGCTTTGGCAACCATCTTGGGTGTCATATTATCTAACAATATCACGTCAGGATTTCCTTTGATGGCCATGCGTACTTGTTCAAAGGTTTCCGCTTCCACCGTAATCTTGCGATGATGTGGTCGACGTTTTTGACTCAAGTGGCATGCGTCTTCGATCCCAAGACCTTGTGATTGAAGCAAAGCCAGATGATTGTCCTTGATTAAGATTCCATCGCTCAGGGAGTATCGATGATTGGTCCCACCACCCAATCTTACCGCCCATTTTTGAAGAACGCGAAGGCCCGGAGTGGTTTTTCGGGTGTCAAGGATTTTTGTGGAATATCCTTTCACTGCTTTGCAAAATCTGGCGGTCAGCGTGGAGATGCCTGAGAGATGTTGAAGAAAATTCAACGCTACCCGTTCACCTTTCAGAATCGATCGGGCGTCCCCCTCAATGATAAAAAGAGTCGTATTCGGTCTGACAGTTTCTCCATCCTTACGGGAGTTCTTTATCTTGAGTGAGGGGTCAATTTCCCTAAAGACTTGATGGGCAATGCCGAGTCCTGCAAGGGTCATTCCCTCGTTAGCCACGACGACCGCTCGGGCAAATACTGCATCCGGAAAAAGCGCTTCTGTGGTGATATCGCCATGCGGAAGGTCTTCATTAAGAGCTGCCTGAATAATCGCTCTTATATGTTGGGAGCGAGGAGAGGGGGCTCTCATGGGGTTTTAATTGCCAAGCATGGCTTGAAGCTGCGTCTCACTACTGAGCAATAAGGCCATTTCTTCCTTAAGAACTTTGAGACGCTCAGTGGAGTCTTGAACGACCTCGGGTTCAGCTTTGGCAACAAAGTCTGGAGAGGCCAGGCGTTTCTCAAGGCGGGTAACCTCTTTCTGTTTTTCCTGTGTCTGTTTATTTATTCTCTTGAGAGCATTTTGGAGATCGATATCTCCTTCAATTTTTGTCCCAACCATAATTGAGCCGACGACTAACCTCAGAATATTTGTTGAAGGCCAATCTCCTTCTTCCGAAAGTTGAACGGTCCCGCGTGAGAGATGTTGGAGATGGAGGTGGACCTGCTTGAGCGTGTCAAATTCTTTTACATTTTTAGAGGTTCCCAGAAAAAGCAGAGATTGTGTCGGACCACAATTTAACAAGGCCCGGCTGGTCCGGGTAGCATTGACGAATTGGTCGAGTTTGGTAAAGGCGGCTTCAATGTCTGGAGCGTCCCAATCTTTATTTTGTTGCGGAAATGGTCCCAAGACGATGGTTTTCCCTTGATGGGGGAGGGCTTGCCAGATTTCCTCTGTAATAAATGGCATAAGCGGATGGAGCAGTCTTTGGATGACTTCAAATGATTCAAGGAGGGTATGGCGAGTTGATCGAGCTTCTTCACTGTCTGTCCCTTGAAGGACCGGCTTAACCAGTTCGATATACCAATCACAGTATTCATGCCAAAGAAACTGGTAGAGAATAGAGGCGGCCCGGTCGAATCGATAGGCTTCCAGGGCACTGGTGGAATCTACAATGACTTGGTTCAACCTTGCTAATATCCAACGATCAGCAAACGATCGTTTTTGAGCAGGAAGTATCTTTGACTGCCCTTCCGTGTGTAATAAAATAAACCGGGCAGCATTCCAGATTTTCGTGACAAAGTTTCGATATCCTTCAATTCGTTCTTCGGCCAGTTTAATGTCACGCCCAGGGGAAGCCATAGAGGCAAGGGTAAATCGCAATGCATCGGTTCCATATTCCTGCATTTTGGTTAAGGGATCGATGACGTTCCCTTTGGATTTGCTCATTTTTTGGCCTTCGGCATCCCGAACAAGGGCATGAATATAGACATCCCGGAAAGGAACGTCTCCGGTAAATTTCAGACCCATCATGATCATGCGGGAGACCCAAAAAAACAGGATGTCCAATCCGGTGACTAACGTAGAGGTCGGATAAAAAGCCTGTAAATCGTGGCTCTGTTTGGGCCATCCTAAGGTGGAAAACGGCCAAAGGGCAGAGGAAAACCAAGTGTCCAGGACATCGGGGTCTTGAAATAATTCCGATTTTCCACAATTGGGGCATATTTCGGGGGCTTCTCTTGCCACAACCGGCTTCGCATCCGGGGGAATGAGGCATGATTGTGTTGAAAACTGGTCACCGTGGTCATCTCCCAAACAATTCCTACAGTACCAGGCAGGGATCTGGTGACCCCACCAAAGCTGTCGCGAAATACACCAATCTTTAATATTCTTCATCCAGCCAAGGTAATTATTGACCCACCCTTCAGGGATAATTCGAATGTGGCCCTTTTCCACCGCCTCGATAGCTGGTTGAGCCAAGGGTTGAATTTGAACAAACCATTGAGGCGAGAGAAAGGGTTCGACAACGGTCTTGCAACGATAACATCGCCCTATGGCTTGATCGTGGGTTTCAATTTGCCCTAACAGCTCCCTGGCTTGAAGCAAGTCAACAATCATTTCTCGGGCTTCAAGGGTGGACTTTCCCCCAACATGGTGTGCGACCTCATCTTCAACATCGGCATTTTTTAAGCCCTTCGGGTCAAGTTTGGCATCTGAATCAAAGATGGGAAGGCGTGGCAAATTGTGACGAAGGCCGGCTTCAAAGTCATTGAAATCATGAGCGGGAGTGATCTTTACGGCTCCGGTCCCGAACTCCCGGTCAACAAGAATTGGATCCGCCACAATGGGGATGGTTCTGTTTGTCAGCGGGAGTTTGAGTGATTGTCCAATGAGACGGTTGTAGCGCTCGTCTTCAGGGTGGACGGCAACTGCAGTATCGCCGAGCAGGGTTTCTGGACGGGTGGTGGCAATAGTCAGAAATGTATCAGGTACATTTACGACAGGATAAAAGATGTGATAGAGCTTCCCTTTGATGGGATCATGTTCGACCTCAATATCCGAAAGGGCCGTGCGACAACGAGGACACCAGTTGATGAGCCGTTCCCCGCGATAAATGAGTCCATCTTCATAGAGCCGAATGAAGACTTCCCGAACTGCTTGTGAAAGACCTTCGTCCATGGTGAAACGAAGTCGATCCCAATCACAGGAAGCACCTAACTGTTTCAGTTGGTGGATGATTGTATTGCCCGATTGCTCTTTCCATTCCCAAACGAGTTGGATGAATTTGTCTCTGCCGATCTCCTGACGGGTCTTTCCTTCCTCCAGCAATTTTTTCTCAACGACATTCTGTGTCGCGATGCCGGCATGATCCGGTCCCGGAAGCCACAAGGTTTTGTGCCCTTGCATCCTTCTCCAACGAATCAGAATATCTTGCAGAGTATTGTTTAGTGCATGGCCAATGTGCA
>CP070743.1:1567066-1572987 GCA_020348185.1 Nitrospirota bacterium | reverse complement strand
CCACCCCACAACCTTGAAAAATACCCATGGGCTCGTAGGAACCAATGGAAGTTGTCACGATCAGGTCATTCAGGCCATCGCCCCAATTGTCAAACGATTAGTAAGTTGACAGAATTTTCGTAGGGTTCTTAGAATCGACAGGCTTTTTCCATCAAATAGAATGACATTTATAATGATAAGATATTTTTAGCGTATTCGTATGAATTGGAACAAATATCCTCACAACCAAGATCTAAGACTCTGAGTCTTTTCATTTGAAACCTGAAACTTGAAACGGGTTGGCCACGGCCTTTTTCAACGTCTGACAATATTCTTACAATGAGAGAAGACATCATCATCATCGGCGGCGGGTTGGCCGGCTCCGAGGCCGCCTGGCAAGCCGCGACGCGGGGAGCCAAGGTCACGCTTTACGAAATGCGACCCAAAGAGGGCACACCCGCCCATAAGACCGATTACCTAGCGGAAATTGTCTGTTCCAACTCGCTGGGATCCAACGACCAATTTAGTGCCCCGGGGATCCTCAAAAGTGAGATGCGCCAATTAAATTCGCTTATTATCCAGATTGCCGACAAGGTGAGCGTTCCGGCCGGATCCGCCCTCGCCGTCGACCGAGACCAATTTGCCTTGGGGGTCACTCGGGCTCTGGAAAGCCATCCCAATATTCGTATCTTGCGAGAGGAAGTCAAAGGCATCCCCGATGATGCGCTATGTATTGTGGCGACCGGTCCCCTCACTTCACCAAGTCTTTCACAGTCGTTAAGCCAACTCACCAACTCAAACCATTTATACTTTTTCGATGCCATTGCCCCAATCATTGACGCCGATTCCATCAGGATGGACAAGGCTTTTCGGGCATCTCGGTACGGTAAGGGAGGGGCTGATTATGTAAATTGTCCGATGGATAAAGCGACCTATGATCATTTCTACGATGCCCTTTCCAAGGCAGACCGGGTGCAGTCCAAGGAATTCGAAAAAACTCCATATTTTGAAGGGTGTCTCCCCATTGAGGTCATGGCCGAGCGGGGTCGTCAAACCCTCCTCTTTGGTCCCCTCAAACCCGTAGGGCTGGTCGATCCCCAAACCGGGAAACGACCCTACGCCGCACTGCAGCTTCGACCGGAAAACCGGCATGGATCCTGTTACAATATGGTGGGGTTTCAAACGAAACTGACCTATCCTGAGCAAAAGCGGGTTTTTCGGATGATCCCCGGATTAGAAGAAGCTGAGTTTCTACGTCTTGGGAGTATTCATCGAAATACTTTTGTCAACTCTCCACAACTGCTGACGGATACCCTGCAACTCCGATCGCAAGAAACCACCTTTTTTGCAGGCCAATTGGTTGGAGTGGAAGGGTACGTCGAGGCGGCTGCCAGTGGGGGCTTAGCTGGAATCAATGCGGCACGAAAGCTTGCAGGGCTTCCTTTGACCACCCCTCCCCCGTCCACGGCACATGGAGCTCTGATTCACTATATTACAACTAGTGATCCACGCTACTTTCAGCCCATCAATACCAATTTTGGCCTGTTTCCTCCGCTTCCACAGACGATTCGGGATAAGCAGGAGAAGCGGCGGATCATACAACAACGAGCCTTCAATGAGTTTACAGAATGGATGACGCAATTCGGGCTTTCGTGACGTTTCTTGATCTGGAGCGGGGAGCCTCACACGAGACTATTCGAAGTTATCAGGCAGACCTTCGTCAATTTAAGTCGTTTTGTCACAGTCTCCCTCATTATTCATCGAGTTCAATAGAACCGGCATCAGTTGACACGCTCACCATTCGGGGTTATCTGATGTGGTTAGACCAAAAGGGAGAAAAGAAATCGTCACTCGCACGAAAATTGGCCACCCTCAAAAGTTTTTATAAATTCTTAACAAAAGAGGGAAGGACTGAGGTAAATCCGGCCGCTCACGTTCGATCTCCTCAACTAGGGAAAAGACTCCCCAAAGTCCTCACAAAGGACGAAGCCAATGTACTAATGGAGGGGGCAATCGGAAACCCCGTTGTCGCCAGCCGGGATAAGGCAATTCTCGAGACACTCTATTCAACCGGGGCTCGGGTGAGTGAGTTGGTAGGATTAAATTGTGATGATCTCGACTTGGAGACTGGCATTGTCCGTCTCCAAGGAAAAGGGAAAAAGGAAAGAATCGTCCCAATCGGCGACCTCGCCGTAGATGCCATACAAGAATATCGTCAACAACTTTCCCATAAGACGGTGAAAGGGTCTCCAGACAAAGAGACCAGTCCCTCCCAAGAAAATCGGAAGCAACGAGCTGGAGGGTTCCCATTATTCCGAAACAATCGAGGTGGGCGTCTGTCTGCCCGAAGCGTCGAGCGCATGGTCAAACGATCATCTCAATTTCTCCAGGGTGGAGCGGTCACCCCTCACACGCTTCGACATTCATTTGCGACTCATCTTCTTGATGAAGGAGCGGATCTTCGGGCCATTCAGGAAATGTTGGGACATGCCTCTCTGGCCACCACACAAAAGTACACACATGTGGCCACCGATCATTTAATGGAAGTGTATGACCGTGCGCATCCTCGCGCAGGAAAGCTCTTAGTGCAACAAAAATCATTACGGCAAGGGGAACAATGATTATTCGCTCTACGACCATCCTTTGTGTTCGTCAAGGTACCCAAGTAGCCATGGGGTCAGACGGACAGGTCACCGTCGGAACGACCATTATGAAAAGCAATGCTCGCAAATTGAGAAAACTGCACCATGACCAGGTTCTGGCGGGATTTGCTGGAGCCACGGCTGACGCATTCACCCTTTTCGAAAAATTCGAAGCGAAATTGGAGGAATATCGAGGCAACCTCACCCGAGCTGCCGTTGAATTAGCTAAGGATTGGCGGACCGATCGCGTTCTTCGTCGCCTAGAAGCCTTATTGAGCGTGGCAGATCGAGAGCATTCGTTTATTATTTCCGGAAATGGCGACGTCGTTGAACCGGAAGATGGTATTATGGCCATCGGGTCGGGCGGTTCGTATGCCTTAGCGGCGGCTCGCGCCCTGGTCGCACATTCTTCTCTGGAACCGCCCCAAATTGTGGAAAAATCCATGGAAATTGCGGCAGCAATCGACATCTATACTAACCACCAATTGATCATTGAGGAGTTGAAGTCCTGAACTATGAATCCTGAACCCACCCATACATCTACACCCTTGGATAGCATGACTCCACGTCAGATAGTGGATGAACTGGATCGTTACGTCATTGGACAACAGGATGCGAAACGCATGGTGGCCATCGCCTTGCGTAACCGTTGGCGACGACAACAGTTGCCCTCTGAGCTTCGGGAGGAAATTTACCCCAAGAATATCATTATGATCGGACCGACCGGGGTCGGAAAAACTGAAATCTCCCGCAGATTGGCTAAATTAGCTGATGCCCCATTTATTAAGATCGAAGCTTCCAAATTTACGGAAGTGGGTTACGTCGGACGCGATGTTGAATCCCTCATCCGAGATTTGACGGAATTGTCGGTCAACATGGTGAAAACGAAATATCTGGAAAAGGTCCAAAAAAAAGCTGAAGAAATGGCAGAGGAACGAATCTTGGACTTATTACTCCCTCGTTCCCCGGCAATGCAAGAACCTCCACTTGAGCCGACAAACGGCGAGAATGACCAGCCCGAAGCTCAAGGACCAACTGACACCACCCGCATGAAATTGCGCCAACAACTTCGGGAAGGGAAATTGAACCGTCGTTCCGTAGAGATTGAAACAAAGGAACGAGGACTGCCCGTCGGGATCATCTCCAATGTAGGAGGCATGGAAGATCTGGAGCAGAACCTGCGAGAAATGTTGGGTGGCCTGTTACCCGGCAAGAAAAAAAGTCGTCGTATGAAAGTCGCGGAAGCGCTAAAATATTTGGCTCAGGAAGAAGCCCAAAAACTCATTGACATGGATGAAGTGACTAAAGAGGCCATTACCCGAACGGAGCAATCCGGCATTGTGTTCCTTGATGAAATCGATAAAATTGCGGGTCGGGAAAAAATGATGGGGCCTGATGTTTCCCGAGAGGGGGTTCAACGCGATCTGTTGCCGATCGTCGAAGGTTCCACCGTCAACACCAAACATGGACCCGTTCGGACCGATCATATATTGTTTGTGGCCGCTGGGGCCTTTCATGTCGCCAAACCGTCAGACTTGATTCCAGAGTTGCAAGGACGTTTCCCCATCCGGGTCGAATTGGAACCCTTGACCAAAGAAGACCTCATTCGCATTTTGACTGAACCGAAGAATGCCCTCGTGAAGCAATATCAAGCACTCTTAGCAACTGAAGATATCAGTATTGACTTTACTCCAGATGGGTTGGAGGAAATTGCCGCCACGGCAGTCCAAGTGAACGATCGCACTGAAAACATCGGCGCCCGGCGATTATTCACCCTAGTCGAACGGCTACTGGAAGCCGTGTCTTTCGAAGCCCAAGAACTCAAAGACAAAAAAGTTGTGATTAATGCGGCCTATGTTCGTGACCAATTACAGGATATTGTTAAGGATCAGGATCTTAGTCGATTCATTCTTTAAGGGCACACGTCATCATATGAAATCCTCCAACATCTCACTATTGATATAAAAGAGTGACACGAAATGGATACGCTTATTAAAAAGGCTGATATTCTCGTTGAGGCCCTCCCGTACATTCGGAGCTTTGCCGGCAAGACTATCGTTATCAAATACGGCGGAAAAGCCATGACAGAGGATAAACTCAAGGATGGATTCGCTGAAGATGTGGTTCTCCTCAAATATGTGGGACTCAATCCGGTTATCGTTCACGGGGGCGGGCCTCAGATCAATCGGATGCTGGATCTTCTGGGGATTCAGGCCAAATTTGTGAATGGGGTGCGGGTCACGGATGAGGCCACAATGGAAGTGGTCGAAATGGTCTTGGGGGGAAAGATCAACAAGGAAATCGTTACGCTTCTCAACCAACATGGTGCGAAGGCTGTGGGAATAACGGGCAAGGATGGCCGGCTGATCATCACCAAACCATTTGATGCCAAGGCATTATTTCACAGCTTCACCGACAAAACAGATTCAACGGATGATCAGAATTACGGTCTAGTCGGCGAAGTAGATAAGGTCGATTCCCTTCTCTTAACAAAACTCCGGGACGATAACTTCATTCCCGTCATTGCGCCAATTGGTGTCGACAAAAAGGGGAAGACGCACAACATCAACGCCGACCTGGTGGCGGGGAGTGTGGCGTCGGCCATTCGTGCAGAAAAACTTCTGGTGCTCAGTGATGTCAAAGGCATACGGGATGCCAATCACCACCACGTCCCGACATTGTCCCGCAAAGATATGGAGCGCATGGTCAAGAAAAAAACGATTAGCGAAGGTATGCTACCCAAGGTCCTGGCCTGCCTCACCGCTCTTCAGGGAGGAGTCCATAAAGCGCACATTATTGATGGCCGGGTTCCCCATGCGATTCTTTTAGAAATATTCACAGACAAGGGGATTGGCACCGAAATTGTCCCCTGACCCATGAAGCTTGTCAAAAAGGCCACGCTCCCTCCTTCTGGATCCATCTCCGATCTCCACCCGGACAAAAAGTCTGCGCTGATTTTGGTACACTTGCAAAATGACTTTTGCCCAGGCGGTGCGCTTCCCGTCGCAGAAGGAGATGCGATCATTCCACTGATCAATCGTTACATCAGCTTATTCCAGAGCGAGGGGCTACCCGTGATTGCGACCCGCGACTGGCACCCTCCCAATCACAGCTCCTTCAAAGAGCAGGGCGGAATATGGCCGGTCCATTGCGTACAAGGATCTCGGGGCGCCCAATTTCGCGCCGACCTTCACATCCCCAACGGGAGCCTGATTATTTCCAGCGCCACGAATCCGCAAAAGGAAGCCTATTCCCCTTTTGACGGGACCTCTTTGAACGACCATCTCGAAGACATGGGCG
>CP070743.1:1560841-1566966 GCA_020348185.1 Nitrospirota bacterium | reverse complement strand
AATCGAAATATCCAACTCGTTCACCTTCTTATATCGAGCCAGTGCCGGTGCGGTACCCTCGCGGGGACCCACGATCAATATGGCAAAATCCTTGGGACGAAGATGCTTTCGGGCGGCCTCTCGAACTTGAGCTGTCGTGACCGCTTCAATCCCCTTGCGGAATCGAAAAAGCCAATCCGATGGATACCCAAAATATTCATAGGTGAGGAATTTTCCCAACACTTTCCCTGGGGAATCGACCGAGAAGACAAATGAATTCAGAATACTCGTTTTGGCCTTCGTCACTTCTTCATCAGTTGGCGGTTCAGAGACCATCTTGTTCGCCTCGGTAATCAAAGCGTCAATGCCCTTGGCCGTGGTCTCAGTTTTGGTTGACATCGCCAAACTGGCCACACCGGGATAGTCCCAATGAAAGCCCACACCTCCATGAACATCATACGCGAGACCTTGTTGCGATCGGATATTCGAAAAGAGTCGGGCACCGAAGGATCCCGACATGATCTGGTTGACAATCACCAGAGGGTAGTAATCAGGATTATTCCGAATGATTCCGATATGGCCCATGGCGATTTTGGCTTGGGTCATGTCATTTTTCTCGACATAAAAGACATCGGGAAGCGAGGAATCCTGATAGGGTGCCAAAGGGTCCTCGACCTTGGGACCGGGCTTCCACTCCCCAAAAACTTTCTTCACCAGATTGATAGCGGCCTTGGTCTTAAAATCTCCAACCAACCCAAGTAAAATCCGGTTAGGGTGGAAATACTTTTTGTGCCAGGCGATCATGTCCTCCCGAGATATAGAGTTCACCGTGGCATAGGTGGCAACTCTGGCATAGGGCGAATGCTTTCCATAAATCAGTTTGTAGAATTCCCTCAACACAATTCTATCGGGGTTGTCATTCTGTCTGGCAATACGAGCCATGGCCTGGTTTTTAGCAATGGTCAGTTTTTCCGGATCGAAGGCGGGATGACGAAGCACGTCGGCAAACACTTTCAAGATTTCTGGAAAATCCTCTGTCAGAGAACTCATCGATGCGGTCCCCATCGTTCCCCCAATACCTGTCTCAATCACCGCGGCCTTGCCTTCTAAATAGTCATCGAGGTCATCTCCTGAAAGGGAGGTCGTTCCGCCACTTCGCATCACTGTGCCGGTTAATCCAGCCAACCCCACCTTATCCTCAGGCTCTAACCGTGATCCGGTCCGGATCTGAGCTGAGACACTGACCAGGGGCAATTCGTGGTCTTCCAACAAGAGTACGGTCATTCCGTTTTCCAGAGTCACACGGGTCGGTTCAGGAATCACCAGTTCAGCCAGTGGGGGATAGGTTAATTCCTGAACTCGTTCAACCTGCGCACTTGTTATCGAAGCACTATAAAGCAGCGCCAGCAAGCACCAGGACAGGACCGAAATCTTTTTCGACATTGGCATCACACTTTGATTCCTTTCTTCTGGTTGCGATTCAATCATTTTCGGCTTTAGTCGTTTGCAGGCCTGAAGGGGGAGCGGGTTCCGTCTTAATCATCGCGACAACACGGTTGGTATCCCGAAACGTTTCTGTGGCAACACGCTGTATATCGGATTTGGTAACCTTGTCCAATCGTGTAATGTATCGAAACAGCTCGCGCCAATCTCCAAACAAGAAATGATAGTCCGTTAAATGCATCGCCAGTCCTAAATTACTTCCCAAGGCCCTGATCACGCCGGCCTTGGCTCGAGTGCGAAACTTGGCGAGTTCTTCGTCCGTAACCTCTTCGGCCTTCAAACGATCCAGTTCCTCTCGAATGGCTTGTTGCACGACCTCATTGGACACGCCACGGGCTGGAACGGCATAGGCCACCCAGAGATGAGGATATTTTTCGCCTGGATAGGCGCCATAAGCACCCGCATTGACGGCAACTTTTTTGTCTCGCACCAACGCCCGATAGAAACGGGAAGTCCGCCCATTAGTCAGAATATCATCAATCGCATCATACACCGGCTGATCAGGATGACTCACGGCTGGCTTGTGGTACCCTTCCAGATAAAATGGCTGAGACGGATCTTTGAGAATCACAATCTTTTCAGTGTTGGAAGAGGGTTCCGTCGTACGAATCGGAGGTGGGGATTTCCCTGCAGGGATCCGCCCAAAATATTTTTCCAATATGGGAATAAGCGTTTCAGCTTTCACATCACCAACAATAGCGGTGATCAGATTCGAAGGAACATAATACGTCCGGTAAAACGCTTCAGCATCCGTCATCGTATACGACTGAATATCACTCGCATAGCCAATGATCGGATGGTGATAGGGATGGGCGATAAAGGCGGTTGACTTAAATTGCTCAAGCAGTCGCCCAATGGGCCGGCTTTCCACCCGCAGCCGACGTTCCTCCATGACGACATCTCGTTCCTCATAAAATAGCCGAAAGACCGGGTGAAGAAATCGTTCGGATTCAAGGTAGGCAAACAACTCGACCTTGTTCGACGGTAAAGCATAAAAATATCCAGTGGCATCGGCACTGGTAAACGCATTCAGCGCGACCCCACCTTCACGCTCAATAATGTCACCAAATTCGTTCTTGACCACATACTGCGCGGCATCTTTTTGTTTGACTTCAAAATTCTCGCGAAGCTGACTCAGACGTTCCTGGTCAGGATTTGGGGAGAGTCGTTCGGTTTGGTACGCCAGGTAGGCCTCTTCGAGTTCTTGCAAGGCCTTTTTCTCAGCTTCATAGTTAGTCGTTCCCAGTCGGGGCGTCCCCTTAAAGGCCATATGTTCAAACATATGGGCCAATCCGGTAACTCCCCGCCCCTCATGAACCGAACCGACATTCGCCCTGGTCATAAAGGCGAACACCGGCGCCACCGGCCGTTCGACGATAATAAACGTCCAGCCATTTTTTAAGGTATGTTGGGTGACTCGTTTTTCAAAGGTCGCCAGATCTTGAGCGGAAACCGTCTGGACCAGAAGGAAAAGAACACAAAGGAAAGAACCCACTAAGGGGGATGCACCAAACCTTCGGGATCGTATTTTCATTCGACGAATGTTCCTTTCTTGGAGTGTAATGTACCTAAAGTTATGCTACCCGTTTAAAGAGAAACCATGCAAGAAGGAATCACTCAAAGGCGGGGAAAAATCCAACAGATTAAGAATTCTTAATTTTTGGGAACCCTGCTTCCCATGCCCGGGGGAAAAACTCTGGATGTGAGGTCATAACACGTAAAGCTTGAGACAGGTTGAGCGCGCGCTTCTTCCAGGTTCTGCTAGTGTTCGAGGATGAGGCATTCCGCAGAAGGCGTGACTTCCATGGCCAGACCGGAGGATCCCCAGGGGTGGAGCTGAGGTCCTACATAATCATATCCACCTTCAACTGGATCTTGGGCCAACAGAAGTGGCGTATCAAGATCAAGAACTTCAAACCCACCAAGTCCCAAGACAAGACTGAATGAGCAGCCCATCGCAACACGAGTTTCCACCATGCCACCGATCATTAACCGTAACCCGGACATACGGGCCAACGATGCCATTTCTGCCCCTTCCAGAAGACCACTTTTGGTAATCTTGATATTGATAAAATCAGCGGCCTTGTGTTGAATAATCGCTTTTAAGTCTTCAATGGTTTGCACGGATTCATCCGCAGCGATGGGAATATCCAATGAGGCCCGCAATGCAGCTAAACTGTCCAAATCATTCTTTGGAACAGGTTGTTCAAAGAGATGAATCGTCGCGCCAACACGTTTCACTCCCTTAGCAAAGTCCAAAGCTTCTTCCCGAGTAAACCCCTGGTTAGAATCGACAATAAACGCAACATTGGAAAAGGAGTGTTGAATGGACTCTAGTCGTCGGAGATCCTGATCAACATCCTTCCCAACCTTCATTTTGAACATCCGAAATCCCTGGCCATACCATTCACGAACGAGAGTCTGCGTTCGATCTAAATCGGTAATGGGTATCGTGATATCAGTTTCGCGGGATCGAACGTCGGCCCCACCCCACAAAGACCAGAGAGGCAGTCCTCCGGCACGACACACCGCATCGACAAGAGCGGTCTCCAGCCCACAACGGGCCGCCGGATGACTCGGGGCAATTTCTTGAAAGACCTTCGCCAATTTTCTATAGCGGCCGCCCGATTGGCCCAACGCGGCCTTAGCCAATTCTTTCGCCTTCGCGAAACTGGAGGCTCGGTCCTCACCGGTGACATCGGGAAACGGCGCAATTTCTCCATATCCGACGCTCCCACCTTGAAGCGTGATCCGGAGGAAAATGTTTTTCGCAGATCCCAGTTCCCCCGTGGCCACCACGAACGGATCCGTGAGTGGGATATCCACCGGCCAAATTTCAACTTTGTGAATTGTTAATCGATCATCAGAACACATAGTTGAATCGATTTATAACCACAAACCTACCATTCACCCTCTTCCCAGCTGCCCCTTATCCATATCGATCATTCTCCCAGGGCAACGCCGTATTCGAGTAGCCGCGGACTTCCCAAAACCCTTTCTGATCTCGATCGGAAAACGTGATTTTCCTGACCCATTTCGCACCTTTCCAGGCATACCGCTTCGGAATAATCATTCGAACCGGTCCGCCATGTTCCTTTGAGAGTGGTTGTCCATTCCATTTGTGAGCGAGCAGGACATCGTCATCATCACAGACCTCTAACGGCAAGTTGGTGGTGTAATCATCGTAGGCCTCAAAAAGGACAAATTTGGCGGAAGACAGGGGTTGGACAACTTCCAGCAATCGTTTAAAACTGACCCCTTCCCAATCGTTATCGAGGCGAGTCCAGCTCGTGACACAATGAAAATCAGAATGGGATTTAAAGAGGGGTTGAGCCTGGAAGTCTTCCCACTTCCATGTCACGGGATGCGTAATAAACCCATCTATCTTTAGGCTCCATTCTTCAAGTAAAACTTCAGGTTTATGGCCGAGATCCAGCACAGGCCAGTTGTTGACCAAATGCTGGCCTGGCGGCACTCGTTCATCCCCGAAACTCATATCGACTTCCCGAGCGGAATCTCCCCTCCCTCGAAATGCCAAAGCCTGCTTGGCTTTGACTATCTTTTCATTCATATCCATAACTTCCTCCTATCTCCTTAGGTCTGACTTAAACCTAGAAAATTACAGTAGGCGTTTCTCGGTTAGATTAGCAAGCGTTCTTCAATATCTTACAAACTTGTTTCATCACCAATATTGATTTGTTGGCTATAATAAAAGTAGAAAAACCTTCGACTGTATAAAGGGATCTCATAGATGTTGTATTTCGCCTATGGCTCAAACATGTCCGAGCGGAGACTCAGAGAGCGAGTTCCTTCGGCCCAAAAAGTCGGTGTAGCGACCCTACCCGGACATCAGCTCGTCTTTCACAAAAAAAGTGAGAACGACGGTTCAGGGAAATGCAACGCTTATCCAACGCTGGTTTTGGACGAAGTGGTGATTGGCATCTTATTTGATTTGGATCGGTCAGAAAAAATATTACTTGATGGCGCAGAAGGAATCGGGGTGGGTTACGAACAGCGAACTGTTGGACTTAGCCTGGATAATGGCAGCAGCTACGAGGCCTTTGCCTATTTTGCTATTTGCATTGATCCTTCGCTGAAGCCCTATCATTGGTACAAGGAGCATGTCCTCAGGGGGGCGGTTGAGAATAGTCTGCCAGAGAGCTACATCAGTTCAATTCAATGCGTAGAATCCATTGACGATCCAAATTCAAAACGAGCCGTTCAGGAATTAAGTATCTACTGGTGACATTGAGCCTCACCCCAACCCTCTCCCTTCAAGGGCGAGGGAGAATGGAAGAGGTAAGGAGAGGGAGCATGACTTGAAACTCTTTCAAATTTCCCACCCAACTATTTTTTTATATTTTCCCCAAGGTGACAGAGAGGAGTTTTTCCTCTTCGCCTCGAAGAACTCGGATGGTGACCTGCTGCCCCGGGGCTTTGCGTTCGATCAAAAAGTTTTTTAACTGAGCAGCGGAGGTAATATCCTTGTCATCAATCGACAAGAGAATATCTCCTTTACGGATCCCTCCTCTTTTGGCGGGTCCCGTGGCCTTGGACACGGCTACTCGCCATCGGTTCCCTACTTTTGCCGCGGTCATGCCAATCCCGATTCGAGGGAATCCCGGGTGAGACCCGTCAATGAT
>CP070743.1:1555854-1560741 GCA_020348185.1 Nitrospirota bacterium | reverse complement strand
TACATTATCAAGTGTGTAGAGGTGATAAAGGATGACCGAACAGGGGAGGTGATTGAGGTGCGCTGCCAATATGATCCTGAAACACGGAGCGGGTCAGGTTCCTCGGGGAGAAGGGTCAAAGGAACCTTACATTGGGTTTCCTCTGACCGCGCGAAACCCGCCGAAGTTCGACTCTATGAGCCCTTATTGACCAAAGCGAATCCGGGGGATGAAGACCAAGGTGGAGATTATCGGTCATGGTTGAACCCTGCTTCATTGCAAGTATTGACAGAGTGTTTGGTCGAGCCGAGTCTTGCTGGGGCTCATCCGGGGCAACGATTTCAGTTTGAACGGCAGGGATATTTTTGTGTGGATTCCGATTCGAGTGATGAGAAGTTGGTGTTTAACCGGACCGTTTCTTTACGAGATTCCTGGGCGAAAATTGAAAAGGCTCAACAACAAGGCTAACCGTCTTCATAGCATTCATTCTTCCTTTCTTTCTCACTATTGCCGATGAGGCTTTTTCGAGAAAAGGGGGTGACGTTATTTCAGTGGATAGGTATGATGAACTGATGGTTGAGAAAGATGGGGGGAAAAGAAAACAGGATCAACGCACAAGGAAAATTTCCCGCATTGAGTGATTGGACAATTGAACAGGAAATGGTGGTACAATTTAAAAGGCCGGAAGGCCAGGGAAATTAGAAAGCCAAGGTGAAATGTTTTAATTTCCAAGTTTAAATTTTGAAGTGTCAGAGCCCCAAAAGCCTGGATCCTGAAGCCTTGTCAGCCAGGATTCCCCGATAGCGGGCAAAGGCCGACTCCGCTGCCGACAGAAAGTAAAGTAAGATGGCCTGAATGATTTTTATGTGCCAGAGGGGGAGAATTTGACGATGGTAGAAAAAATTTCATTCGTTGTTCTGATGTTCGTGTTGGCTTCTATCGTATTCGTATTGGCTTGTTTTGGTTGGATATATGGGTGTGCCTGGTCGAGACGGACAGAACATTTTTCTCCTTAGGCTCCTACGGCCGAAGTACTGAACAGGCTGCCTTCTTCCTCAATAACCTTTTCTTTCCCCTGCCAGAAGACATTTCTGCTCTTTAGTCCCCCTTGTTTTCCTAGCCAACATTGTCCCATTTTCCATGGTTCAATTGTTTATGGAACAAGATAAACTCCAGAAGTCCACTATTACCCTCTCTTCCGTCTTTCAATTGTGGTGGCCTTTGGCTGGAAGTTGGGCTCTCATGGGGCTTGAACTCCCGGCCGTGAGTGCGATCATGGCTCGCTTGGCGGAGCCTGAAATTCATCTGGCGGCCTATGGCGGCGTCGTGTTTCCGATATCTCTCCTTATTGAGGCCCCGGTGATTATGCTTCTGGCCGCCTCGACAGCTTTGTCAAAAGATTGGAACGCCTATCGGTTTCTTCGACGGTTTATGCTTCAGCTCGCCTGCTCACTAACTCTCCTTCATATCTTGGTCGCGTTTACTCCACTCTATGATGTAGTGGTGATTGGAGTTTTGGGTGTTCCCAATGAAATCGTGGAACCGGCTCGAATGGGGTTGATGCTGATGACCCCCTGGACGGCCGCCATCGCCGTGCGCCGTTTTCAGCAGGGCCTTCTCATTCGGTTTGGACACACCCATTCTGTTGGGATAGGCACGGCTGTCCGATTATCGGCAAATGGGACGGTGCTGCTCCTGGGACTCTTCGTTGGAGATATTCCCGGAATTGTGGTTGGAACCGCAGCGGTATCGCTGGGGGTGATGAGCGAAGCACTCTTTATCCATATTCGAGTGCAACCGCTGTTAAGAATTCTGAGGGACCAATCAGGGGCGACTTCAGATTCTCTTACGTTGAGACAGCTGTTGACGTTTTATCTTCCCCTTGCCGTTACGCCTCTGCTGACTCTTTTGTCTCTGCCAATCGGAAGTGCGGCATTAAGCCGAATGCCCCGGGCGCTCGAGTCCTTGGCTGTATGGCCCGTCTTAGCGGGACTTTCATTCACCATGAGAAGCTTCGGCTTGGCTTATCAGGAAGTGGTCGTGGCACTTATTGAAAGACCGGGGTCCATTAAAACACTTAGGCGATTTGCCGAAATTTTGGGAGTAGCCACCAGTGGTTTACTCCTGGTTATTGCATCGACTCCTTTGGCCACTGTGTGGTTTGCGGATTTGGCCGGACTTTCTCCTGAGCTGACTGCTCTCGGGGCCAGTGCGATTTGGCTGGCGATCTTCATGCCAGCCTTAAGTGTCATCGAAAGCTTTTTTCAGGGTATGCTTGTTCAGAGTCGGCGAACAAAAGCGATCATTCAAGCGGTCATTATCTATCTTTTCACGAATTCGACCATTCTGGTTGGCGGTACATACTATGGGCAGGTGACCGGATTGTACATTGGAGTGATGGCCGTAGTCTTAGGCCACAGTCTTCAGTCGTTTTGGCTTTGGAAAAGAAGTCCATCATTAGAGGTGTGATCATCATGGACCCGTTTTTTATTGAATTCATGAATTGGCGAATGTTTCAACATGACCTTTTCCCTCTCCCTGAAAGGGAAAGGGAGTCATATTCCGAAAAATCTCACCACAATCCACCTGCCTGGAATTTCCTTGAGACGGCTATTCTGAAAAAAAATCGATATTGAAAGTGTAGGGCACTCCTTGAAATGTGCAGGAATCTGAATACAGCTGATGTAAATTCAACACAATAGAGTCTTCTCCTAACTAATTGAAATATTTATTCCCCTTGTGAATGAAGCTAGAACGGTACGTGAATTGCTTGAGGGTAGAAAGGCTCACTGGTCCGAATTCTGGCGCCGCGGATTCCATTGACCAAGGAGGAATATTTAATTTTATTTATCCCGAAGAGGAGGTTTTCAACAATGGAAAATCGTTTTGCACGTTTCACTCTGCGAATCACGATTGCATGTTTTGTCGCGATGATGGCCTTTGCTCCGGCGACGCTGTTGGCTGGAGGATCCGAGAAAAAAGCGGAAGGTAAAGACGGCGTCATTGCCAGTTCTACTTCAGAGCAAGAGAAAAAAGATACGATGAAAGATTCTGACAAAAAAGAAAATGAGGATGCTGCAGCTAAGAAAGGAGAAAATTAATAGACGCTAAATAGGTGAACGGAAGTATCACGGTCGAAATAGGCGACTGGTGAATGTGTCGGGCAGAGGAGAATAGGGCTCCCTCAGAATGTTGAGGGAGCCCTTGACTCTTTTAGGTCCTGCCCTTTTGGAGGAAGGGCTTCCATGTCTTCATGTGGGAAGTTTTAAGAAAGGGGAGTCCGGGTGGCTTTTTTGTTTTAGTCACTGGGTGGTTCAAAGTGACCGGGAGTACGGGACTGCCAGGGGACTGTGGCCCTTTGGGCTTGTTTCAGCAAGCTCCGCAGGTTTACTTCTGCCGCTCGCAGGAGCTTTGGTTCCCCATGTTGTAGCAAAGACGTCAGGAGGACATAAAGCGTTCGGTCGTATTGTGTCCCTGACAGAATGCGGGCCGTGACAGGATCAGGCGAGTCGGCCTCGAGCCAATCATTATCCTCATCATCAGGGTCGGCCAACAGAAGTTTTAAGGCAGAAGGTTCGTAGTGGAGCCAAGCGGAAGGAATGCTTAACCCTTCGGCAAGCGCTTCTACGATTGAAACCGATGGATCAAATTCCCCCTTTTCAATGGCTTCGAGCTCTTCTTGTTCCAGGTTGGCTTTTTTAGCGAGGTTCGCCACAGAATACTTCCGCATTTGACGCCAGGCTTGAATATGTGAACCAATCGGCATGGACCTGATCATACTCAACCCCTCCTTTTGTGTCTACTCCCAAAAATTAGTTTCGGGTTTCTAGTTTCGGAGAACCCAAAAATTTTCGGGTTTCTGGTAACCCCAAAACGTTTCGGGTTTCGAGTCTCAGGTTAAAAAATCCAAATAAATGTTTTTTTTACTGGGTGAACCGATGATGGTTATGTTATTTTGGATTTCTTAATTTTGATCATGAAGTGATTCTCTCGGTGAAGTCATGGGAGACAAGAATACCAAAACTTCCGAGATGTTTTATTGCCTCCTGGAGAGCCCGGTAGGAAATATTCTGATCGCCGGTGATAAGCGTGGACTGAAACTCATCAACTTTCAAGATGGTCCGAACGCCCAGGCGCCCGATCCGAAATGGAAAGAGGACTCACAATTCTTCCGAGCGGTCATTCAACAATTTCATGCGTACTTTGGTGGCCGATTAACTCAGTTTAGGGTACCCCTTGCTCCTGAGGGGACCCCCTTTCAAATGAAAGTCTGGAAGGCATTGCAAAGGATTCCATATGGGAAAACTGTGTCATACGGGGAAATTGCTCGCCGGATAGGAAACCCCAAGGCGTCCAGAGCCGTGGGGGCCGCCAATGGGCAAAATCCTTTGTCCATAATTGTTCCGTGCCATCGGGTCATTGGGCAAACAGGTGATCTCGTGGGGTACGGGGGAGGATTGACGATCAAAAAAACACTTCTGGAACACGAACGCCGTCGAGTTGAATCTTTTTTTACGGACCTTTCATCGGCAGGACAAACCACCTCTCTCTCTTCATGATTCGATATTCGATAAATCTTTTCATCCGCTCCTATAACCCTGCCAAGTCGGACTAGGGAAAGTGACGTTGGGAAGTGAACCACCACCCCCAGGTTCAACCTTTATATTTTGGGATACCAGCTATTCCCGGTGAACATTAGAATTTGAAGGTCCAACTTGGTAACTCGCCAAAGTGCGTCTGAAATTGACCTTGTTGACGGTCTGCAGCGTAGCGAGCCAGAATCTCTCGAATAACCGGGAAGGCCAATTGGTCCCAAGGAATGTCTTCAAGGGCCACAAGCTCTACTTCTGAGCTTTCATCGCCGACACCAAATTCCATTGTCCTCAATCGTCCACGAAAGACGACGTA
>CP070743.1:1554613-1555754 GCA_020348185.1 Nitrospirota bacterium | reverse complement strand
CATCATCCAGATCAAGAATTCCGGCGATCACAGAAAGGAGAGTGGTTTTTCCGCTCCCGGAGGGCCCCACAAGGAGAAGAATTTCTCCCATGGCCACATCCAAATCCACACCTTTGAGAACAGGAATCCGAGCGTCATCTTCTCCAAAACTTTTGGTGATGCCACGGGCACGCACCAAAATGTGGGATTCAGAACCGTTTGTCGAATTGGTGACTTCCGTCATGGCTATCCTCGAAAGACAATCGCGGGCTCCAGCTTGGCTAATTTGTGAATGCTGATCGCGCTGGAAATCGAACAGATACTGACCAGAGCGACAAAAACTCCAACCAGCAGTGGCCAGGTTTCGATAAACGGCAAACGGCCTTCCCCCGCGACCGTCAATCCAAAAAAGGTGGCGAGCCCAACTCCGACGCCGAACCCAATAAAACCAACGGTAAAACTTTGGAGAAGGATCATCCGTGCCAACATACCTGTGCTGGCGCCTATCGCTTTGAGAGCTCCAAACTGTTTTAGGTTCTCAACCGTGAAGAGGTAAAACGTCTGACCTGCGATCGCCATCCCAACGATAAATCCCAACAATACGGTTGTCCCAAAATTGACACCGATCCCCGTATTCTCCAAGACCCACGTAATGGTTTTCCAGCTGAACTCATTTGAAGTGTAGGCACCTAATCCCGTTTCTGCCTGAATTCGTCTGGCCAGGGCCTCCGGCGTGACCCCATCAATGGGTTTGGCGAGGACATAGGACAATTTTCGCCGTTCAGGTGGCGTATAAGCCAAAGCCCGATCATACGTCGTATACACATAGGGAACGTTTTGGAAACTTTTTTGAGTTTTCGCAATCCCCACGACGCGCGCAAGGCGATCATTGATTTCAAACACCGTCCCAAGGTGGATCTTTTCTGGACCTCCCAACCGTTCCACCGCCCACTGATCAATGACGACGGTCTCAGGAGCCCGGAGGTCTTCAATCCGACCTTCAAGGACTTCTAACGGCCGGCCAATTAAGGTGGTGGCGTCCAACCCAACCAGGGAAATTGCCTCATAATTTCCGTCCTCGAGTCTGGCCCGTTGCAATCCCTTATAGAGGGGAACAGCCCATTCCACCCCCGGGACGCTCCGAACCACCGTTACGGCGGTA
>CP070743.1:1550486-1554513 GCA_020348185.1 Nitrospirota bacterium | reverse complement strand
TCAAAGATCAGATTTAAAGGTCGAAAGGGTTAAAGATGTCGAAAAGGTAAAAGGGGTCAAGGAGGTAAGAAGATAATGCGTTTTCGTTATTATCGGAGCATTTGACCTTTTAGACTTTTTGACTTTTTTTACTTTGGGACCTCTTCAACTTTTTGACCCTTTCGATCCCTTCGACTTTTCAACCTCTTCGACCGTTTCCCCATTCCTAATGCCGAAAATGACGCATCCCGGTCATGATCATCGCCATTTGATGTTCATCTACGGCTTTGATTATCTCTTCATCACGGATGGAGCCTCCGGGCTGGATCACAGCGGTCACACCAACATTTGCGGCGACATCAAGGCCATCTCGAAAGGGGAAAAAGGCATCGGAAGCCATGACGGCCCCCTTAACCGGCAACACGGCTTTCATGTCTGCAAGCTTCACGGAGTCAACACGACTCATTTGTCCGGCTCCAATGCCTACCGTCTGATTCTTGGTGGCAAACACGATCGCGTTGGACTTCACATGCTTACACACCTTCCAAGCAAAATCGCAGGCTTCAAATTCTTCGTTTGTGGGCTGCCTCTGCGATGGAATTCTGAGGTCGCCGACTTCCCTGAGAATTCCGAGATCCCGATCTTGAAGAAGAAGGCCACCAACGATTTTTTTCATATCCAGACCTTCTCGATCCGCAACATTGAGCGACCCCACTGCCAATAGTCGCAAATCCTTTTTTCGCTTCAACTCGGCGAGAGCCTCTTCAGAGAATTCTGGCGCAATAAGGACTTCCACAAATGTAGAGGTCACTTCTTTGGACATGGCGAGATCCACGACCTGGTTGCAAGCAATGACCCCACCAAAGGCAGAAACCGGATCGGTTTCCCGCGCCCGCACATAGGCTTCAACACTGGTCGATCCCAAGGCTACGCCACAGGGGTTATTGTGTTTAATAATCACCACTGCCGTGTCATCAAATTCCTTGGCCAATTCTAATGCTGAATGTGCATCAAGATAATTGTTATAAGACATGGCTTTGCCATGAAGTTGTGTGGCGTGAGAAACCGACGGCTCCTTCCCCCCAATCTCACGGTACACCGCTCCTTGTTGGTGAGGGTTTTCCCCATATCGCAAGTTTTCCACTTTTTCGTACTGCAGTGAGAGCAAACTTGGGAATTTGTTATCCGGAGACGCGTTGGCCTGCTCCCCGAGATATTTGGCAATAAGGCTGTCATACCGTGCGGTGTGTTGAAATACTTTTCGGGCGAGGTCACGGCGGAGATCCAACGAAACGGTGCCAGTCTGTAACGCCTCAAGCACACGATCATAATCAGCAGGGTCGACCACAACTAAAACATCCTCATGGTTTTTTGCGGCCGAGCGCAACATCGAGGGACCACCGATATCGATTTGTTCAATGGCTTCTCCAAAGCTACATCCCGGTTTGGATATGGTCGCTTCAAAGGGATAGAGATTGACCACGACGACATCAATAGGATCAATCCCTTGTTCTTGCATCTGCTGGACGTGAACATCCAAGCGCCGGCGACCCAACAGGCCTCCATGAATTTTGGGATGTAATGTTTTCACCCGTCCGCCTAAAATTTCTGGAGAACCCGTATACGAGGAGACCTCCGTCACGTCAATGCCTTCATCGCGCAAGGTTTTCGCTGTTCCGCCGGTCGATAAAATCTCAGCACCGAGTGCGACGAGCCCCTTCGCAATTTTCGCAATATCTGTCTTATCAGAGACACTGATGAGAACTTTATTGAGACCTGCCATCGGCTTTACCTCGATAGGAGTTTGGGGTGGACACTTCTGGAACGTTCAAAGTTGGAAAGTCAAAAAGGTCGAAGGGTCGAAGGGTCAAAGAGGCCCTAAGATAATGCGATTTCGTTGCTTCCAAGAGCCCATGATCCTTTCAACTTTTTGACCTTGTGACCCTTGGACATTTTCGACTTTTCGTCCTATTCGACCTTGGGATTCCTCCGTACTTGAAACCCGAAAATCTTTCACACTGCCACTCCCCGGTGGGGATGGTAATACGAGATGAACGATAAGAGAACCTTAGTTGAGTTTGAATTTCTCAACGTCTAACAAGAAATGTACGGAAGGATGGTCAGCTTATCAAATGCTTCCCTTAACTGCAATAAACTCCGACTTATTCAAGAGAATCTCCATGTTTCGAGCCTCAAGACGATCCCATCTCGCCCGGGATCCGCTCACCAATCATACTCGGAAAATGGAGAGAAACAGGTGAGTCCGCGGAAAAGGTGGCGGATATTCCAAGTTAAAAAGAAACAGAATGTATGTTTGGTGTGACCAGGTAGATAGGGTAACGAAAGGCTTCAATCCTGAACGATCCCAGGCGGTGGGCTCGTGGGAAAAGATTGGTGCTCTGTCCAGAGGTACTTAATGAATTTTTGGGGGCGAAAGGAGAGGTGGCTGAATGGGAAGACGAATATAGAAGGTCGTTCCAACACCGATATGGCTTTCCACACTAATCTCTCCTCCATGAGAATCCACGACATCTTTCACAATTTTTGTCCCAAGGCCGGTCCCCCCCGGTTTTCGACTCACGACCCGGCTAGTAAAAAGACTTTGGCGTACCTCTTCGGACATCCCCCGGCCGGTATCCACCACCGAAACGAGAATACTGACCTTATTGGGTTCGATGTGGGCTTTAACCGTGATTGAGCCTCCGGAAGGAACCTCCGCTATGGCATTGTTGACCAAGTTATAAAACGCATTAAACAGGCGGCGCTCGTCAGCCTGAATCTCCGGTAATTCCTCTACCCCTTGACTTTGCAGAAGGACATTCTTTCGGGTAGCATCATATTGCAAGGCTTGAAGGACGCTCGCGATGACCTCCTGAAACTTGCAAGGACCAAATTGAGGGGGACTGCTTAACCCTTTGACACAATCTGCAATTTCCTTCACTCGATCCTGAATCCGCCGGGTATTTCGATCGACCATTTCCAGGATTTCATAGCAGAGTTTTTGGCTACTCTTCCCTTTATCGCTTTTGGCGGCTGCGGCATTACTTGCATACAGATCCTCAAGTTCGGATTTGAGCAGCCAAGTCCCATTGGCGACAGGGGTCAACAGATTTTTAATATCATGACCAATGTCCCCAACCATACGACCTAATTCAGCCATTTTCAATTCATCAAACAAGCGGGACTCCTCCACCGCAATAGCCGTCGCAGAGGAGATAATTGTTAGAATGGACAGGTCATTCTTATTCAGCCGCCCGTCACGTTTGTTCATGACTTCCATCACTCCGACCGGATCACCCTCCCAACGTTTCAGCGGTATGGCGATCAAATCATGAGTGGTAAATCCGGTCATAATATCAATGTCTTCGAAATGGCGGGGATCCATTTTGACATCCTCAATGATCATCGCCTCTGCATCATGAAAAACCTGACCGGCAATTCCCTTATTCCACGGAATCCCCGTTCCGCTGGGCACCGGGTTTTCACCAATCGTATGATAAAAAACAAGTTCCTTTGTATCGGAGTTTGCAAGGAGAACCGATCCATTCCTGGCGTTGACGACATCCAACGCGACTCGAAGAGCCTGTTTCACGATATCATCCACCCGTAGATGCTGAAACAGGGCCTCGCTGATTCGGCGGGCCCCTTCCACTTCCTGCTCCAGGCGTTGGATTCGCTCTTTGAATTGTCTCGTGTCTTCGGATTCAGGCATTGGCCGTTACAGGGTAGCATTCGTGTAGGAAAATGTACATGTTCGTTTGGACCCCATTGAACGAGATGGCCCCTATTTGCGTAGGCATTTATACCCATCCACGGAAGTGGGCTTGGCCACAATGAGGATGGGGGATGAATATCGTCGCACTTCTTTCCAGTCTCCTCCCCGGGATTTCTTCGAAGAAAGTAAGAAGGAAGGGAGTTTTTAACTGATCGATGAAAGACTATTATTTGAAGGGAATCACGGCTGAAAGAGTCATAGAGACGAGAGGCCCCGGGTAAATTCCAAGCAAGACCACTCCACCAACTGCACAGGCCAGAACAACGGTAGTCC
>CP070743.1:1547202-1550386 GCA_020348185.1 Nitrospirota bacterium | reverse complement strand
CTGTTAAAAATTCATAACCTGTTGAACTTGTGCAGAAAAAAGTTAGCATGATTGGAAGCTTTTTCAATTCACCACCCCTACCTGAAAACATTGAGAAAAACTTTTCCCATAGTTGGAAAAATTTATCCCAGGTGATTTAGTAGGGATGGTTCATATTCTGGGTGGAATTATCTAAAACATAACAGGAGCTGAGATGGCGTGTCGTGAAGGAATCCTTCTCCAGAAAGTGACCTCCTCCCTAAAAATTGGCCCGGTTTCTGGGGAAGGGAACACCAGCCACCGATCTGGTTTTGAACTAGGGTTGCTTGGATCGGTCTATTGACTCTTTACCCTGGTGGGGGCCAAAACGGAATTGCTTGTGCTCAATGGCGAAGACGTGGGAATAGAGATTAGCCAGCCATTGCTTGCCGTCCTGCGTTAGCTCCAAATATCTGATTGCATCCCTGATGTAAGGCTGAACCGCATTCCAGTAGAATTTCGGGTACTGATCTGCTAGGTCCGCAGCGCTGTCAATGCCGAGAATCTTATCGGTACCTGTCTCAACGAACTCGTGATAGAGGCTGGAAAGCTTCTGCAAATGTTCCGGATCAGCCAGTTGGCCGATCAGATCGGCTGCTCGAACAAGACCCGCCTCAGTATTGGTCTCTTGGTGATCACTGGTATCTGGTATGGGGAATCGGGTCAACTCGATAGTTCTAGCGACCCGCTCCTCATCCAGAAATGGGATAGGTCCGCCCCGCTCTCGCACGAAAATTTTGCCGCGATCCACATGATAGGGGGTCAGGAACGCATCGGTGGCTCCGCGAGGTGGCGTGATACGATTGCCGGCCTCATCAATGACAAACGAATGGGTTGTATCGCCGGAGCATACACCGCGAACGTACCCGATATCGTGGCATAATAAAGCGCTAATGTAGTGAAGCCAGTCATCAGGCGTTTGCCTTTCCTGAAGATGTTTCCCGCGGAGAATCTCCTGTCCAACAAGGGTTACGAGCATCGTGTGTTGCACATTATGGTAGGGTGCATCGCTGTTCGCGATTACCTCCAGGATCGTGCGGGCCGCCAGGTTTAGCATAGCCGGATAGGTGGGCTCCACCGGTCCAAACATCGCGACGTAGTAATTCTCCAAATGATTTCCAAGCGCCTCGGCCAATATTTTCGTCGGATTCAACACGTCCTTCCTCCTAGAACCAAACTACCAAAATGTAGTGCCTACAATGACATTGCCCTGAACTATGCGGCACTTCTCAAATTTTGTCAACGCGTTGGATGGTTGTTATGCGTGTTAGGTTAGGTTGTTTCGCACAACGGAAGCGGGGGTATGTTTTTGCGACTCAAGAAACCAACCCGCTCAGCCGAAAAAGAAAACAGAGGGGTGAAGTATGACGGAACGAGAAAAACATCTGGAGCAGTTTCGCGATCTGACCTGGTTCATCGAATTGCTCAACCAGGGCTTTGCACACCTGGCGCAGGTAGGGGGGTATACCGATGCGCAATTCAGGGCACTGAAAAGAGCCATATTTGAGTTCGAACCCATGCCCGATGAACTGGGTGGCCTTTTAGCGGCTCTCGGCGTTCTCATCGTGCAGGCCTAGGGTGTACCCCACTCCCTCTTCACCGCCTCATAGGTCTACCTTTCAATCCCCACCACATTCGATCCCCTTACAGAATTGATCCGGTGTCATGGCTAACCCCTCTTTAGCGAGGAGATGGCCTCAAGTTCGTTAGGGACTCTACCGATAAAGTGGGTATACCCTTAACGATTGGGGACCCCATGAGTAAGGAGATGCTGGAAAAGCTGAATCAGATTCTGACGGCCCAGGTTCTGACCATGCACTCCCTCACGGCCATTGAGGAGTACCTGTGTTGCCACCCCAAGCGGGAGGGGGAGACAAACGGTGCTGGGCATGAGCCCCCGTCAGAGGTGAGCGGCTAGGATAACTCCAGGAAATTTTTAGGGATCTATCTGTGCAATGGGGCGAGGGGCAATCACCCATTGCAGCCCATCTTTACGCCACCCTGGCGGTCTTACCCGGCCGCCCGGGTGAGATGGGTCCCTTCGGGGTGGTGTCGGGTGATGCTCCGACCAACACTTATGAGGGGAGGCCGAAGAAGTGGTGGAGACGGGATGAAATTGTTTTGGTCATCAATCATGGTCAAAGTGGTGTGGGTGGTGTGGGCGTGCTTTATCCTGATGTGTAGTGTGCTTCGGTTCCGCCGCTAACCAAGAGGAGTTTACCTAATGCGGCGACCAGTGATTTTATCCCGTATGCGAGTCAAGCCCCCATCCGCGGGACCTCGGGCAGGTGCTTTCTCAGCCGCCCGAGTGGAATGGGGTCTCGTCACGACGTGGAAAGGCCATGTTTGTATGGATCGGGCAAGGGAGAAAGGCATGTGATGCGCTGTCCCCGGTGCCACGGCTTCTGTGTCCTAGACCGGTACTTTGATCTTGAGACACCTTTGTACGGCATAGCTGCTCCAAAATGCATCAATTGTGGGCATGTGGACTTTACCTCGGAGGGATCCGCTCCCAGGACGGGCCGGAACAAAGGGTAGGAGAATTGCCCTTCAAGGGATCAGGGTGAATGCTCCCGCACCGAGGGGCACCCCCGCATGCCAGCTTCCTAACCGCGCACGTCACTGCCCCACTGGCAGCCTCGTGCACCTTCTCCACTAGGCGGTGTCTTGTTCCTTGCCCGCCACCCGGTTGTGAGAGGTCCCGCGCCGAACGGGGCTTTGGATACTGAGGGGGAAGGGTTAAGACCTCATGACCATCAATCAGCATGGGAGGCAGAATGAAATCTTCTATAGTGAGAATTCTGACCATCGTGTTCGCTTTCATGACAGCTCCTACCGTGCATGCCGGTCCTTACACCGACGATCTCTCAAAATGTTTGGTTGAATCCACAACGCCCGAAACGAGAATGGTCTTAGTGAAGTGGCTGTTCATGGCCCTTTCCCAACATCCCGCCATTACGTCCTTCGGCACCTTTCCAGATTCAGAATGGCATGAAACCAGCCAAGGCGTGGCGGATTTGCTGGTGCGGCTCCTCACGGAGTCCTGCCCCAAGAAAGCACAGGCCGCCCTACAGTATGAAGGTCGGGTCGCCCTCCAAAGCAGTCTTCAGGTCTTTGGAACCATCGCCGGGACTGAACTTTTCACAAACCCTGTGGTCGCTGGCGC
>CP070743.1:1544002-1547102 GCA_020348185.1 Nitrospirota bacterium | reverse complement strand
AAGGAGCTGAGGAAAGGTTTTACTAATGCAAAGGCCTCGGACTCGAAAATCGACATGCTGACTTTAGAGCGCAGTGGAGCACTGGGACGATCATTCTTAAGGTGGTTGGGGGGGATTCACCTTGCTCCGGGACAAGTTGTAGCCGTGGCTGGGTCCATCTTGATTCTTATCGGAGCGCTCCTGCTCATGTTGCCGGTTTCGACGCCGGCTGGCGTTGAAATCACTTTTCTTGATGCCCTGTTTACTGCGACCTCAGCGGTCTGTGTGACGGGGCTCATTGTCCTGGATACCCCTCATGACTTCACCATCTTCGGGCAGATTGTCATCTTGACCCTTATCCAAGTCGGAGGATTGGGATATGCACTCATGGCCACCGTAGTCTTACTCATATTGGGCCATCGCATTGGATTACGAGACCGAATGATGGTGAGCGAAACACTGAGTACCTTTGACCTCCAAGGCTCTATTCGATTCGTCAAAATGGTGGCATTGATTACACTCTCCTTTGAAGGCATCGGCGCGATCTTTCTTATCCTTCGATTTGCAACTGAGATGGAACTGGGACAAGCTGTGTATTTCGGCATTTTTCACGCCGTCTCTGCATTCAATAATGCCGGCTTTGCATTATTTTCCAACAATCTCGCGTCCTATCAATCCGATATATCCATCAATGGGATTGTGACAGTCTTAGTTATTTTCGGCAGTATCGGATTCTTGGTGTTTGAAGACCTCATCGACAATATTAAGGGCCGACGTTTTCGTCTTCAGACCCATACGAAACTGGTGCTCATCACCACAGGAATCCTGATTGCCATAGGCACGCTTGGCATTGCGTGGCTGGAATGGGCCAACCCGCGCACCTTTCAATCTCTCAATTTTGGCGAGCGCTTGATGACCTCGTATTTCCAAACTGTCTCCCGGACCTCCGGATTCTCTACCATGGACCTCAGCAGCATGCGCGATGCGACGCTGTACTTTCTTCTTCTTCTGATGGCTATTGGCGGATCCCCAGGTAGTATGGCCGGAGGGGTTAAAACCACCACGGCCGCTATCGTGATGTTAACGATCTGGACGATTTTGCGGCGGAAGCCCGATGTCCAAGTGTTCCATCGACGCATTCCTCAGGATTTGATTATCCGGGCCCTGTGCCTTTCCATCATGGCCTTGACAATGATCACCTTCGTCACCCTTTTACTTGCCTATACCGAAGAACGACCTTTTCTTGGCCTCATGTTTGAAGTGACCTCCGCGATGGGCATTGTCGGGTTATCACTCGGTGATGGAGGGGGGAGAAGTTTCTCCGCTTTATTGACTGACTTTGGAAAGGTCATGATTATTTTCTCTATGTTATTGGGTCGATTTGGGCCCTTAATGATCGGACTGTTTGCCCTGAGAACCCCTGCCCGAGCGACATATCGTTATCCCCAAGCCCGGGTCGTCATTGGATAAGGAGCTCGGCCCTTTAATGTCTTCGCCGTTGAAGAATCAGCACATAGGCCACTAACGTCGGAAGAGGGGCGATGATAAAGGGAATGAACCAAACCCATACATTTTTCCCTCGCACTCGGGCTTGGTCAAACATCCAGACGAAGAGCCAGATCAGCAAGAGGAAATAATTCAGGGCTATCCAATGCGTGGTTCGGAAAGACAGTTGACTCTCGCCCCCTCCACTCGCAGCAGCCCAAAACAGGATCTCCAAAAGAATAAAGGCTCCTAACAGTCCAATGACCAGGCGTTTGCTCCATACGTACATAATCCCTTGACCTTTCTTTAGGAAGATGTTGAAAGAGGCCGCCAGCTTCCGTTTAAGCTTCGGCCGACGGGCCTGCGGCGTTCTCTGCCCTTGGTCGTGGTCACGTACTCCGTGTACCCTCCGCGCGCCACACGATAGGAAGTCTTAAAGATCCTTGTCAAACTCATTTCGGTAGCCACATGACATGAAAAGAAGCCAAAGGAAATATGGATATTCCGTTCTATTGAATTCTTCAATTTTCAGGGTGCGCAGGAATGATGAAGAGTCTATTTTTCTAGAAATCTGAAACCTGAAATGTGAATTCTGATATTTTTTTTCCTGTCAGGAGAAACTTTGTTGATGAAATTGGTATTCAAACGTCTATTCTTGTGGATAACTCACGACTCTTCCAACGTATCTCCTTACCGGGACATGAGTTTTCGCTATTCACAAGAAATACACCTGTATCCCCAAAAATCACAGGCGAACTACAACATTTTGTGTTGACAATTTTTAAGAACCGCTATAAATTGTGTCGGTAAGCTCAAGAAAAATTCCTCTGATATTCTATTAACTACAATCATCCAGCTTTTTTAGTAGAGAATGTTTTCTCCGGCTTTCCTGAGTCTGTCGCATATTCGATCTTCGATAGATTTCTCTTTTTTTCACTTCCTTATCTGAGGATTATTGACAGTATCGATCGGCTCTTTCGTCGAAAGGTCTAGCATTTTCCCCTAAGCTGTTGTGGAACCATTGAAACACCAAAAAATCTCATGGCACGAGCACAAGCTGGGCACCGTTTCAAACATAAAAAAAACGGAAGAACAAAAACTGGCATCTCTTTTAAGATGAACATTGAACCTTCTTTAAAGTTGTCTACGAAATTTCTTGACCGAAACCCTGAGCGTCTAACTGGGAAAGGAGAAGCACGGTGAAAATTGAGCGTCGGTATACCAAACCCGGTGAAAGTCCTTATCAGAATATTCCCTTTACGACTCGCTCTTCAGAAATCCGCAATCCCGATGGATCGGTGGTATTTCGCCAAACCGACATTCAGGCACCGGAACACTGGTCCCAGTTAGCCATAGATATTCTGGCTCAAAAATATTTCCGAAAAGCTGGGGTTCCGCAGGAAGATGACGCAGGGCAACCTCTTCACGATGAACAGGGACATCCAATTCTTGGTGGGGAACGAGATGCCCGCCAGGTCTTTCACCGCCTTGCTGGATGTTGGACTCACTGGGGCCAGACCCACGAGTACTTTGACTCTTCTGAAGACGCCCAGGCTTTCCATGATGAGCTCTGTTACATGTTGGCTCGCCAAATGGCCGCTCCCAACTCACCCCAATGGTTCAATACCGGCTTGCA
>CP070743.1:1530263-1543902 GCA_020348185.1 Nitrospirota bacterium | reverse complement strand
ATCCATCCCGTTATTAATTGATATTTTTCAGACTTCCCAACAGGACGCAATTCGAGCGGCAGCTGCCAAAGCTTTAGGGAAGGTCGCGGCTGCAACAGGCGACCCTCGAACCATTCCTCCGTTGATTGATTATCTTAAGGCGGCTGTCGCGACGATGAAAACCTCAGAAGATATTAACTTTCCGGTTCTGACGGAGGTGGTCTGGTCGATGGGAAAGCTACGTGACGAAAATTCAATTGCTCCTATGGCCGAACTCCAGAAGAAAATCTGGTTAATTTATGATAATTCTCCTGAAATGGCGTCTTTGCGAGAAGCCGCGAACTGGTCCTACAAACAATTGGACTTGGATGGCCATATCAGTTAAGTTTTCTTTCTTTTTCCCCAGGGGAGGCCCTATGATGAAATATTGGACTTATGGATTCCTGATTGTTTTTTTTGCCCTGTCTAGTCTGTCTGAAAGTTTTGCCCGACGAATACACTTTACAGAAGAGCAAAAAGCTCAATTGGCGAATGTCCAAACCGTTTTTATCAAGATATTGGCTTTAACGGAACGTGGACGTGCTGACGGAGCACCCCTAGAGGAAGTCGTCAAGCGACGTTTAGAAGAAATGGAGTATACAATAGTCACTGATAGGAAATCCCCCCATGATGTTGAGTTTCGAGTGAAATGTGAGGAACGCAAAAAGTGGGCCGGAACCACCAGGGCCGGAGGCGACGCGGAAATGGTTGATGCCCCCGCACGTTTATGGAAAGGTCCGGCCTGCTTGTTTGGGTATCACCTCAATGGACGGGATCTTGGATGGTATAAGGAAGTCCGAACAGATTTCGACGATGCCATACAAGCTGCTCAAAAAGCCAAGGTAAAAAAGTCTGGAGACTATGCCCTCAGTCAATTGAAGATCAAATTAGAGGAATATGATTTCCCTGTCATGATTACAGCAGAATGGGGGCAGGATGATCGCCTCCTCAAACTGCTAGATAACCCTCAAACGTCAAAACAACGGAAACTGACTATTTTAAAAGTCATGACCAGCATTAGCTCCCATGAGTCCCTACCCCACCTTAAAGAGATCATTAAAGACCCCGCTCTGGCGGAAGAAGGGATTGCGGCTATGACCGCCACCGGGAGCGATGCTATTCCTTATCTCACTGAATTGTTTAAGACTTCAGAGGACTCAACCCTTCGTGCGGCCGCCGCCAAGGGCTTAGGAGATATTGGTGCAACGACAGGCGACCCCTCCATTACGCCTCCCTTGTTGGATTATCTCAACGAGAATCTTCAGCACATGGAATCTTCAAAAGATATTGATTTTCCGGTACTGACGGAAGTGGTCTGGAGTCTCGGCAAGTTACGAAATGAAAATTCCATTGCTCCCATCACTAAACTGCAAGAAAAAATCTGGTTAATTTACGATACCTCTGCTGAAATGAAAACATTGCGAGACGCGACGAATTGGACGTTTAAACAGATCGACCTGGATGGTCAAATTCAGTAGATGGGTTAACGAATGTGAACGTGTGAAACCGGAGGCACAGGGAGCATTCATCGATATTCCAAGAGTATTTCACGAGAGAAGAATTGTCGAATTCGATTCTTTCCCTACATTGTGTTAATTGCCGCCATCCCCTTAATTGGAGAATTAACGGGAGCGGAAGCCCAAGTGATAGGGGAGAAAGCGGAGATGGATCGCTTGGAGGTCAAAGCGGAAGAAGCGATGGCGAATGGGGATCCTAATGGCGCCTCGCTCGTTATAGGAAGAGCAGCCCTTATGGCATCCGAGTTGGCGAAAAAAGAAGGCCATCCACAAACGAAACTTGTCTATGAGGGCGCTGAAGACCTATTTCGGACACAGGAAAATGCCTACCGTGCTCTAGCACTCTTTGAACAAGCTGGCGGACAACATCCAGCGCCTTCAGGTGTCTGTCAATTATTAAGTCTGGCTGAAAACCACGGAAGAAGCGCCAGCAGGAAATTGAGTCAGGCGACTCCGGGCTCTGCAGCTGATTCTGGCGATCTCTACGATCGCTTGACAGAGAAAACTCAAGAATGGGTCCAATTGGTTGAAGACCTTCGGGCAGACTTTTCCTGCACGTAACGCAAAAAGTTCAAAGCCTAAAGTTCCATCTGAGATTTGAAATCTGATATCTACCGCGGACAAGCGGTAGATGTGGGAGGGGCTAACTCTTCTAATTCTCCATAGATAAAATCAGACAAGGCATCGGTCACATCAGAGATCACAGCGGCCTGCATGGCTTTACTCGCTCTGACAAAAGCTTCGCCCTTCGTAATATGTCCCTCCCGTCCCGAACGGGATACCACTCCGATGATGCGTTGAGGTTTGTCTTCAAGTACGAGCAGGTCGGCACACCACCGAACATAGACAAAGCGCGGATCCGGTAAATCCAACTCCCACATTGTTGCCGCCCCCTTTATCAATAGGTCGGCCTTCGCCTTTGGAGCGAAGCTCTTATTCCGATTCGTGGCTGGTGAAGCCTTTTCCTGGTCAATGGGGTAGAACCCTTCTCGACTGAGTCCCTCCAGAAGGGCTCGTCGGATGAGAGAATTTTGATCCCCTTGGATTTGAAGGCGAACGCTGAGTTCCTCTCTAAGGTAGTGAGCTAATTCATTATTGAGGTCTTCCAAATGATAAACCGGTGGATCTCCTAATCCACTCGAGCGAACAATTCGCAAATCAGAATTTATTTCATTTCGAATCTCGGTACTCCTTATTGCACGTTTGAGTCTTCGAATTTTAGTCAGCGAATCATTTGCCGAGCGACTTTCCTTCACATCCTTGTCGATGGCCTCATCCAATTCGGAAAGCTCTTCACGGAGGATTTTTTCAGACTGAATTCGGTCCATCCCGGCCAATACAAAATATTGGTAGGGATGTAATTGCTCCCATCTGGCCAGGATGATGACGTTTCCTAAAATTTTTTTGGTTGAGACCTTGGTCACATGGTCCAATGTGACCTGTCGAGAAGTTTGCGACGTTCCCTCGCGTTCTTGGATGGAATAGGTCTCCGAATCGCGAGACTGGGCTTCCACGTGAACTTCAAAAATTCGAGCGACTGCCGCATAGGCCCGTTGCTCTGCTACTATTCGGGAATCACCCTCCCCCACCCCAAGTAAATACAATTCCTTGGGAAATTTTTCGCTCTCTCCATTGACCCAAGCCGGGGGAGCATCGCTCGGAAACACAGCGCAGCCTGAAAGAGTGATGATCAATAGGATAACAACACATGCAAGAACCGTTGCGGGGTGAGACTTCATCCTACGATTTAATCTAGGATCCGTTGGGTGAGAAAATGAGTTTCTCCTGTGGATAAGGAAAGGACATAGGGGGAGGAGGTAGCCAATGGTTCTCCCTCCTGGTCAAAGGATTCTACGGTGATGGTATATTCTCCAGGCTGCAACCAGAGGCGACCAATTTGGATTTCTCCAGGCAAAGTCTGCCAGCTCCGAATGTCTGCTTCTTCCGAGGCAATGACCATCATGGTGGCAATAGCAGTCGCGAGGGTTCCCACCAATTGGGCTTCATTCCCATTTATGGAAGCCCGAACGCCTTGCCCAATACCTTGAGCAACCCCGTATTTGAGAGCGCCTCGGGCGGCCGCCCGAACCATGAGTGTTGGAAACTGATCATCCAAATTCTTTTTAGCTGTGGCCCCTACATCATACACCCGTTCCGTCATCGTTTCATATTGTGACCCCGGTTGTTCGGCTCGAACGGTACTATAGGACACTTGAGATTGATGGGAAACCAATTGGGGAAGGGCAACCCTGACAATTTGACCTTGAAGCCCATAAAGAATCGCATCACGACCACGGGTGCGCCGTGTTCCGCCACCCAGGCCATACTTGTTAATCGCAGCTAATTGCAATGCATCATAGCTTAAGGGAACATCCAGGAACACATCCTCTTTGATCGGGCCCCGGCCGTTATAGCTCACCACAAAAACCTGAGCTATAGCTGACGAAGTATCTTCAAAGTCAGGGGTTTGGGGGAATATCTTCCGGTAATGTTGGTGCTCTTCTGGAAAATGAAGCGCCTTCGTCACACGAAGTAAATCCTGCTTCAGGGTGTCAGGAAGCGCGACGCCGGACCAGGAGCTGGCAAGACGGTATCCTTTTTCAGCTTTTCGATAGGCAATAAAGGCATTATTTAAATCGCCGGATGCTTCATACAGCACCCCGGTGAGATAACGAGCAAACGGATCTTCACGATACTCATCCTGGTCCACAGAATCATTCAAGACATTTAATCGATGGTCAATTTTTCTTGCTTCAACAAGAGCTTCAGAAAGATTTTGCAACAACGCGTAGTTTAAGGCTTTGATGACATTGATCATGACCTGTTCGTAGGGGTCGCCCCGATAGGGTAATTCACCCTCATTAATCAACATGGCGGCTGCTTCATCGTGAAGTCGTTTGGTGTACTGCTCTGCAACTAATTCATCAGCTTCCTCCAGGTACCGATTGCTCTCCTCGTATTGACCGGCTAAATGAAGGGTCATGCCGAGATCCATTAAATATAAAAGATAACTGTCTTCGTCATAGGAATCTTCAGCCTTTTCGACAAGCTCAACGGCCCTTTGAGGATCCCCCTGCCGGAGACTCTCTTCGACCTGTGGATAATGCTTGAGCGTGGGACCACAGCCCTGGAGCAAGCACACCAGGGAAGCAAGGATGGAGATCAATCGCCATGCAGAGAGAGAAGAATGAAAATGAGGAGAGTGAGAAAAAAAAGAATGGGGGCGGAAATTACAGAGGGGGCAAATGAGATCCGCGCCGACTTTGCAGGAGTTCACAGGCAATCATTGAAACTAAAAAAGAAAGCGCTTTCGTTCGATGACCTTTTTAATCTTTTTTTGGCCATACCAGGACTTGACATTATTTTCCAGATCGATCAGGTCTAAATCCACTTGATAGAACACCGACTTCACCCCTTCGGCTTCGTCTTGGATGGTAGAAATGGAGCCTTTCATCATAAAGTCCGCTCCTATTTCTCTCCCCGGCCCTTTTTGGGTTTCTTCGAGGGCATGAACAGCTTGATCCCGACGTTCCTCCCGAACTTCCTCCCGCTCCGCCTTGTTCGCGACAAAGGTGACTTTCTGGGAGTTTGTCAATTCACGCTCGAGGTCGGATACAAACGTGTTGATGTTAATATGTTCATGGCTCCTGTTCAGGATTGTCCCTACGATCACGACTGGAGGTTTCCCATTATCTCGAGTGAAATTACCAAGCCAAGGTTGAGAGATCATCTCCCTGACCATCGTTTCAGCGACACGTTTCGAATCCGTATCATTCCAACGGCCACTAAAATCTGTCACGACATCGCTGTCGACGCGTGTCACTCGAGTTTCTTTCCCACACCCCGACATGATGAGGGCACAACCCAAGACAAAACTGAATAATAGGACCTGTCTTCCAGGAAAATGCCTATTGGACCAAATGCCCTTCCTGCTGAGGCTCGGTTTAATCATAACCCTTTTCGTCGTTTGGCCTCTTCCTTTTCCAATTCTTCGAACGCTCGCTGGGCATTCTTTCTGACAAAATCTCTCACTTCACTATTGAGCTCTTGAGCTTGTGCCAACGTTTCCTGCATTTCTTTAAAAGACAGTTTAGTCAAGACATAATAACTTTCGGATTCTTCATCTTTATAACGATCAATTGGGCGGATTCCATTAAGCGTGGTGGCGGTAAAAGTTTTGACTGCCCGTTCAACGTTTTGCTCTTCGGAGGACTTCGTGAAATCTTGTGCCGTCGTGGAAGCGGCATAATCCCGCATAAGGTAGGCTGTATAGGTTTCGAAGGATCTTGCCAATTCAGCACGTGATCGGTTTTCAGCAGTTTCCCAACCCAAGGGTTCGTTCCTCACACCTGTCACCGACCCGACTCCATAAATGGCTTTCTCCCCGTCTTCATTTAAGGGGCCGGAACCTTCCTGGACCCACTCGGGTGGGCCACCACAAGAAGCCAAAATTAAAACCGACAGTCCTACGGCGAAGGCGAAAATTGGGACGGTAGGTGGGTTTTGTGGTGTTCTCATGGTATTTCCCCCTAGTTTAATATTGCTATCTATGTTCCGCACCGGCGTATTATAACGAGCGGCTTTTATTAGCGAAATTCGTAGGAAAAATGCTAACATCGCCCCCATGGGCTGTCAAGGAATTGAAAAGCAAATACGCCCATGACAGTTCGGGGCCGCACCACATTATTTTTATAAGATTTTCTCTAGGGAGGACACCATATGGGGGAAGTGAGAATCGAAGATGGCATTATTAAGATAACCCAACTTGATATTCAGGATCCTAAAGTCGCTAAAGTTTTAGCTGAATACCCGGAAAATCGATGGACCGAAGTGACCCGTCGAGCGATAAAAATCGGATTAGGATACCTAACCGGCGGCTCACAGGATTAAAGGCGTTCTGTAACATTCAACTCACCCTTGGAAACCAACAGGGGTGGTGAATCCCCAATTTCTACGTCTAATCTTTAGCGTGGAAGAATTAGCTTTCTTGTAACCTGAAAACAAAAACTCGAAATTGCCCTTGGCACCATGTTCTCTGAGCCGGATCAACAGCAATTCTGGGATAAGGGTATCCCACCCAAATTGGTTGAAGAGCAACTCGCCATCTTTCGGCGGGGAGTCCCCTTCACAATACTTGATCGTCCCTGCACGATTGGAAATGGAATCACCTGCCTCTCCTCTTCAGAACTCGACTATTATGCGAATCTGTTTCACCAAGCCGAATTATCCGGTCGTGTAACAAAATTCGTACCCGCATCCGGAGCGGCAAGCCGAATGTTTAAAACATTACTGGCTTATTGGAATGCCGCTTCGTCCCTCACCCAAGATGATTGCGGGAACAGTGTGCCTTCGGGATCTGATCAAAATGAATGTCACCATTTTTTTTCGAAGATGACGTCATTTGCGTTTTTCGATGATCTTGCCGCCGAGGTGTCCAAACAAGGGTTAAAACTTTCCCATCTTCTCCAGGCACATCAATATGGGCCTATTCTCAAGCACCTTTTATTCTCACCTGGTTTAAACTATGCCCGACTTCCCAAGGGGCTTATCAAATTTCATCGGTATCCACAACATACCCGGACACCAATCGAGGAACATATATTCGAAGGCCTTGCGTATGCCAAGGATTCAACGAACACGGTTCATTTACATTTTACAGTCTCCCCGGAACACCAAGAATTGGTGGAGCAATATCTTTCTGCCTTTGGTTCTCATTTTGATCCGAATACAGCATTTCTTGATATGACTTGTTCCCAACAAAAATCGTCCTCGGATACCCTGGCGGTTGATTTGCAGAATCAACCATTTCGCGGGAACAATGGGAGACTCGTGTTTCGTCCTGGTGGACACGGTGCACTCTTGGAAAACCTCAGTAACCTACAAGGAGATATTGTCTTCATTAAAAATATCGATAACGTTGTTCACGATAGACTCATAGATACGACAACTCGTTATAAAAAAGCGTTAGGTGGATATTTGATCAGTGTACAAGAAAAGCTTTTTTCCCATTTAAGAATTCTTATGCGTGACGAATTCACTGCTGAACATTGCCGAAATATGATGACCTTTACTCAAGAGGTTTTAGGCCTTTCAAATCCCGATGAATTCACCAATTGGTCAAGACAGCAACAAAAGACCTTTTTCCTTCGACAATTTAATCGCCCCATTCGAGTTTGCGGCATGGTATCGAACACGGGGGAACCCGGCGGTGGTCCTTTTTGGGTTAAACACTCGAATGGTTCTCTATCACTGCAGATTGTGGAGTCCTCGCAGGTTGATCCCCATTCGTCTGAACAACAAGCGATCTGGAGATCGTCTACACATTTTAATCCGGTAGACTTGGTGTGTGGGCTAAAGGATTTTCAGGGCAAGGCATTTAATTTAAAGGATTTTTCTGACCCGGATACGGGAACGATCTCACGAAAATCTCATGAGGGGCGTGACTTGAAAGCCCTTGAACTCCCCGGCCTTTGGAATGGGGCCATGGCTAATTGGAATACCCTCTTTATAGAGGTCCCTCATATCACCTTTAATCCGGTCAAAACCATTTTCGACTTACTTCGCCCTGAACATCAGCCGGCTCGATCAGCGGGACAAGTCTAAAAGTCTGAAAGGGTCGAAAAATCGAAAAGTCCGCAGAAAGGAAAAATCTAAAAGCGCTAGCGCCCTTAAGATTTATCATTTCAAAACCTACTGCCCCCTTTAACTCTTTGACTTTTTGACATTGGGACTTTTACAAATTTTAGTCATGAAGTCATTCCTCCATGGGAGGGCCCAACCCTTGCAGCCTCTCTTGAACATTAGCATAATGACCTCAACATTTCGTAAATTGATTGCCTATCTACATACTACTTAACTAAAGGAGTCCCCTTCCATGGCCGAGACGATTGAAACGCTTCAGAAAACCAGTCGTGTGATCCAGCCTTCTGATTCAATTAAGTCTGGCACCTATATCCAGAACTATGAGCAGGCATACAAACAATCGATTGAAGATCCAGAAAATTTTTGGGAGGGGATCGCCAAAGAGCTGGACTGGTTTTCACCATGGAATAAAGTCCTTGAATGGAATTACCCTTGGGCAAAATGGTTTTTGGGGGCGACGTGCAATATTTCGTATAACTGTTTGGATCGTCACACCAAATCCTGGCGAAAAAACAAAGTTGCGGTTATTTGGGTTGGCGAAGACGGACAAGAGCGAATTTTTACCTATGCCGCGCTTCATCGGGAGGTGAACAAAAGTGCTAATGCGCTCAAATCATTGGGCCTTCACAAGGGAGATCGAGTCACCATCTATCTCCCCAAGATCCCCGAGCAGATCTTCGTGATGTTAGCCTGTGCCCGGATTGGGCTCATTCATTCTGTGGTGTATTCCGGATTCAGTGCACCAGCTCTTCAATCTCGGATTCAGGATGCGGAAGCCCGCGTAGTTGTCACGGCTGATTTGGGGTACGACAGAGGAAAGAAAATTCCGTTAAAGACCGTTGTAGATGAAGCCGTATCGAATTGCCCCTTGGTCGAAAAAGTCATTGTGGTGCAGCGCGAAAAAGGTCATTTCCCACTGACGGCTCCCAAGGAAATCGATTGGGATGAGTGGGTGCAAGGTCAGTCCACGGATTGTGAGGCCATACCGTTAGATTCTGAGACGCCCCTCTACATCCTGTACACCTCGGGCACCACGGGAAAACCTAAAGGCGTAGTTCATGTGCACGGCGGGTATATGGTTGGAACGTATATTACCACCAAATATGTCTTTGACCTCAAAGATGAAGATGTGTATTTCTGTGTCGCTGACCCAGGATGGGTCACCGGTCATAGTTACATCGTTTACGGACCACTTTTGAATGGTGCCACGATTTTGACGGCTGAAGGAAAGCCTGATTACCCTAATCCTGGTCGTTGGTGGGATCTGATCGAACAGTATGGAGTCTCCATCTTTTATACCACGCCGACAGCTATCCGGTTGCTGATGAAATACGGGGAAGACTGGCCAAAAAAATATGACCTCTCCTCGTTGAAAGTGTTAGGGTCGGTTGGTGAACCCATCAACCCTGAAGCGTGGGAATGGTTCCATCGCGTCACCGGTGGAACCAAGCCCATCATGGATACCTGGTGGCAAACCGAAACAGGAATGATTATGGTCACTCCCCTCCCCTCCGTTCCCTTAAAGCCTGGCTCAGCTACTCGTCCCTTCCTTGGCGTTGAAGCCGATGTTGTGGATCGGGAAGGGAAGAATACCGATCATGGCGGAGGTTTTGCGGTCATCACGAAACCATGGCCTTCCATGATGCGAACGATCTATAAAGATCCGGATCGGTATCTGCTGTATTGGAATACCATTCCCGGCGTCTATACGGCGGGAGATGTCTGCCATAAAGATGAAGATGGTTACCTTTGGTTTATGGGTCGTGCTGATGATGTGGTAAAGGTCGCGGGAAACCGAATTGGCACTGCCGAAGTGGAAAGTGCCTTAGTCAGCCACGAATCGGTTGTCGAAGCTGCGGTGATTGGGAAACCCCATCCAACGGCCGGTGAGATGATCAAAGCCTTTGTGATTCTCAAACAGGGGGAACATGAAAGCACGGACCTCATCAAGAGTCTCAAAGATCATGTATTAAGAGAGTTGGGGAAAATCGCCGTTCCCAGAGAAATTGAAGTCGTGCCCTCTTTGCCAAAAACCCGTTCAGGAAAAATTATGCGCCGTGTCTTAAAAGCCAAAGAACTTGGGCAAGATCCCGGGGATATATCCACTCTGGAAGAATAACCAATATTGGGGCCCCTGCACCTCAGGCAAGTTCAGCGAAAAAGTGTAAGTTCGTCACGAGTCGCGTAACATATGGATAAACAATCCGTCCCGGAGTTTTGGCTCAAACCACGTACTTTTGGGGGGCATGATGCGTTCGGCATCCGAGACCGCCATGAGTTCAGCCACTGTGGTGGGGTACAACCAGAATGCCACCGACCAATGACCCTGATTCACCATAGCCGCAAGTTCCTCTGGACCGCGAACTCCTCCGACAAAATCAATTCGTGGGTCAGAGCGTTGGTCTGATATTCCCAATAGTGGGTCTAACACCTGATTCGTCAAGACTGATACTGCCAAAGAGCGGACCGGATCCCCCTCAAATTCAGACGAAAGCTTTTGGGTTCCCTTCGGGGTTGCCCTTTGCCATTGACCTTCCAGATACATGTCAAATCCGTGCGGAGGTGGTTCTCCAGGATTATTGGCCACCTGCAGATCGTAGCCTTGGCTCAACCTATCGATAAATTGTTTTGGTGTCAGACTGTTTAGATCACGAACCACGCGGTTATACGGAAGAACTTGAAGATGATCATGGGGAAAAATCACAGATAAAAAACCACCAGTGTGGTTGTCCTGGGCAGTTGAGGTTGGGTCGTCACGCATGGCTCGAACTCGACTTGCAGCCGCACATCGGTGATGTCCGTCGGCAATGTACAATGCCTCAATTTCCCGAAAATCTTCCACCAGCGTTTGGATTTGGGAGGGTTCCCTCACACTCCATACTGTGTGTTCCACCTCATCATCAGCAACAAAATTGAAATCCGGCGAGGTTGAGGTGACACCTTCGAGCCAGCGATCGAACTTGGCTTTGCGGTTGAAAAATAGCAAGACTGGCCCGGATTGAGATTCATGAGTTTTGATGATGCGAACCCGATCTGTTTCTTTTACGGGGCGGGTGAGCTCATGTCTTTTAATAATTCCACGATCGTATTCGTCGATAGACGCGAGTGCCACTAAGCCCGTCTGCTCATGCGTTCCCCACCGCTGTCGGTATACACCTAAAAGAGGTTGGGCTTCCTGGAAAAGAATCCCATCTTTGATGAGATGACGTAAGTTTTCTGCTCCTTTTTCATAGACAGCTGGGGAATAGGAATCAGTCTCCGCTGGGAGTTCGAGTTCGGCTCGACTCACGCGGAGAAAGCTATACGGATTTCCCTTGGCCATGTCTCGCGCCTCTTCTAATGAAAGCACGTCGTATGGAGGAGCTGCGACTTGGGCAGCGAGTTCGGGCTTGGGCCTTACAGCCCGGAAGGGAGTGATTTTTGCCATCCTATAGTTCTCCTTTTGGGGTAGTGAATAATGGTTGGATCACAAAGGTCACAATGTTTGATTGGTTGGGTGTTTCTACCGTCTGCTATGGGCTTCCTGGCCGGGGCATTCCCTCACAACAACCACATGAGGAACATATCACTTCGTAGAGTTGGACAACACCCCAAAGGATACTCGGAATGATAATAATAAACAGGGTCACGACAAGAAAAAGGCGAATAAGGGGGCGTCCTTGGAGCATTCGAAATGGGATTATATGAGCCCACGTTTTTGAAGATAATCCCGATCGATCACTGGCTGCGGACTGACAGGAAGTTGACCGCTGTTTTGAAGAAGTCGTTCGACATATTTGCCGATAAGGTCATTTTCAAGATTGACCGAGTCGCCAAGTTGTTTCAAGCCCATAGTGGTCACTTTGGCCGTATGCGGGATAATGGCAACCGAAAATGCCTTTTCAGACACCGTATTAATGGTCAAACTGATACCGTCTACAGTAATTGACCCCTTTTGGACACAATATCGCAAAATTTCGTCCGGAGCCTCAATGGTGATGTGGACACTATTCCCATCGGCGACCCTTCCTCTAATGAGTCCCATCCCATCGATATGCCCAGTCACGAGATGACCACCGATGCGTTCGTTGAGTTTCATGGCCCGCTCCAGGTTCACGGGGGTGCCAGCCGTCGCTGATCCTAATGTGGTCCGATTGAGAGTCTCGGATGAAACGTCCACGAAAAATTCTTGATCTTCAACTCCTGTGACCGTTAAACATGTACCCGATACACTGACACTTTCCCCGATTTTCAAATCTTGAAGAACAGTTGAAGCAAGGATGGACATTCGTGCCCCGCCTAGGCTTTTTTTCACGGCCTTCAAGGCCCCCATTTCTTCAACTATTCCGCTAAACATTTCTGCTCTCTTTCAAAAGACTATCAGCTACCCTTTTCCCATCGCAAAGGAGAAGCGGAGTATCCCTCGCCTCAATATCGGATGGGAAGATGTAAAGAAAAGATGGCTCTACTCCTCCTCTTTGCTAAAAATTACTCTTTTGACAACAAAGAAAAATACCGCAACCAACACCACAACTCCAAGGGCTGCGAGAAGACCTATGATGATATCGCCGGTTGCCATCGTATCGTCCATTGGAAAAACCGCTCCTTAAAGATTCCAAGGTCTTCGCATTATAACACGGCAGGTTTCTTGATCCCCATCATTATCAGGCCAAAAAACAATGCCGAGAGGAATTGAATGGCGCCGATGATGGCAAATCCTCCGAAATAACTGATATGGCCAATCAGATATCCGGCAACGAGGGGACCGCTGGCATGTCCGACATCCATGATCGTTCCCCTCAATCCCATACCGGCCCCAATCGATTTACCTTGACATAGATCTGCGATCAATGCCGCAGATGAGGAAGTCACCAAAGCCTCCCCAAAGCCGAATCCAGCCGCGAGGATGAGTAACAGGGAAAACATATCCGTCTGAGGCATAAAGATGATCATTCCTCCACAACAGCACAGCCCGAGGAGGATAAGGGGTTCTCGGCCCAATCGGTCGGAAACGCGTCCCATGGTCGGTTTGGACAATAGCGAAGTGAGAGCCTGGATACCAAATAATAATCCTATCTCTGCCGCGTTGAGACCAATCGATAGTCCATAGAGTGGGAGAAAGGCCATGAGTGTGCCGTTCGCCATCATCTTGGCCGCTTCGGCAAAACTTGTAGCAAGCATTCCGGAGTGTTTGACCACACTGGTTAATCCATCTAGGAATTCGCCAATAATAAATTTCAATGACTGAGTCTTACGCTGTTTTGATGATTCCTGTTTTGGGATAAAGAAAAATACGGTGACGCTGAGGGCTCCAATGACCCCAGCGGTCAAAAAGGTTGGGGTAAAGCCAATGGAATAGACCAAAATCCCACCAAGCATGGGACCGAGTAATCCACCTCCTTGCGTGGCCGAGGTGTACCACCCTAACGCCTCTCCTCGTCGCTGGGAAAACATTTCTGCAACCGTGGCAAGGGCTAAGGGGG
>CP070743.1:1508709-1530163 GCA_020348185.1 Nitrospirota bacterium | reverse complement strand
GTGGCCGGAGATGCCGATGGCCCATTCATGGCTTGCACGATATCGGCGAGGGAAATGTTTGCGGGATCCTGGCTCAACGAATACCCGCCTTGGGCCCCGCGGAGACTACTGACAATCCCCGCTTGTTTAAGCGCCTGTAAAATCTGTTCGATAAATCGAGCGGGAATTTCCTGTCGTTGAGCGATCAACTTGGCCTGAAGGGGCGTACTCTCCCTGTTTAAAGCCAATTCCAGGAGAGCGACTATCCCGTAGGTGATCTTAATTGGGAATTTGGTCATTTCAATTCATACTTTTCCGATGGGAATTATTGGCAATATAAATAAAGTATATGCTGTTGTCAATCTCTGAGGGAAGTGGTCATTTTTGGGATGCGGGGGACACGTTCCCTACCTCTCATTTTCTCGCCCATGGCTATCATTCTCGGCAAGATCTCACCTTTCTATCTTGAATCCTAAGCTGGCGACCTTTTGCTGTATTTCTGTCTCCCCGTTTAACAATCTTACTGTTGTATGGTGAAACTCCCTCCGAACAGGGTAGTTTTTTCGAAGCCGGTCAAATGCAAGGGGTCGATTTTCATGGGGAATTTGGCGAAGTGCAGCCATTCGAGCGTGATCGGCTTCTATATTATATATGGCTTCTATCAATTCACTCAGGATTTGTTCGTCGGGTTTTTCTCGCGGGTCGAGGTTGATGTGGGGTACAGCCGGAGCAGGCAAAGAGTCAGTGAGGTTCCAAGACGGGGTCAGGCCAAGGTGGTTGCACAGCGCTTGATAGATGAACAACGTCCCTTCTGCCTTTCCGTCCAGTGAATATCCGGCAATGTGGGGGGTCCCTAGGGTCACCATTTTGAAGAGTTCCCAATTGATGTCGGGTTCTGATTCCCACACGTCAAGCACTGTCGACCCAACAGTGTTCTTTTGTAACCGGTTCAACAGGGGTCGAGTATCTACAACCTCACCCCGCGAGGTGTTGAGGAACACCGCTGATGGTTTGAGTTTTGCGAGAGTGGCATCATTGAAAAAATGGAAGGTTTTGAAAGGGCCCTCATATGTGAGCGGAACATGAAGGGTCACGACATCGCAGTCCAAAACCTCTTTCAACGGGCGAAACGTTTTATCCCCCGTTTCCTGGGCCAGAGGCGGATCATTGAGAACGACGGACATACCCAATCCTTCAGCCTTTACCTTAACCAACTGTCCAATATTGCCCACCCCCACAATACCAATGGTTTGGCCTGCGAGACTCAGCCCCTGTCGTCTTGCGATGCTCAAGAGGGCCGTCACCACGTATTCCGCGACCGAGTTTGCATTGCCACCTTGGGCGGAAGCGAATGCAATCCCATTGGTTTGGAGATACTCTGAATCGATGTGATCGAGGCCAGCGGTTGCAGTTCCCACAAATTGGACGGGGCTTCCTCCTAATAATTCGCGATTAACCTGGGTCACTGAACGGACAAGGAGAACCTGGGCGTCTCTAACGAATGATGGACTCAGGGCTCGACCTGGAACGAGTTTGACTGTACCCACCGTTCCAAATGCCTCTTGGACAAATGGAATATTTTCGTCAGCAATGATGTTGAGATCGTATGGGTTCACTACGTCTTCATTGGTGTAACGGTGCATGTCATGGCAGGACATTCTATGATAGATTGTCTCAAAACCTTATGATTCTGGGGACTTGATGCCGATCGCGTTTTCATTCTTTAATCTCATTTGTGCATAAGATTGATCAAGTGTATTTATCGATTGCAAAATCAATTTAAAAGAGGAGGATATAATGAAACAATCAGCTTCTCGGTCTACATCAAAGAAAAATAATCCGACCTCGAAAGCGAAGAAAACGATTTCTTCACAAAAAGCCACCAAAACCACCGGCCTGAAGGTTGGTCAAAACGCTCCACCCTTTACGCTACTTGACGATAGCGGTCAGAAAGTTAGTCTGTCCGATTTTAAGGGGAAAAAAGTGGTGTTATATTTTTATCCGAAAGATGATACGCCTGGCTGTACCAAGGAAGCCTGTGCGTTTCGCGATGGAATCGATGACCTTCGGGATAGCCGAGCTGTCGTGCTCGGAATCAGTGCGGATTCCGTAGAATCACACAAAAAGTTTTCAACGAAATACGATTTAAACTTTCCCTTGCTGAGTGATGTCGACAAAAAAGCTCTTCAAGCCTATGGGGTTTGGAAGGAAAAATCACTCTATGGTCGGAAATTTATGGGGATTGAACGGACAACGTATGTCATTGATGTGGAGGGAAAGATCGCGCACATTTTTCCCAAAGTCAAAGTCGACGCTCACCTGGAAGATGTGTTAGGCGAATTGGAGTTATTATCGTAAGGTATTCACTCCTGCTCATGATCCTCACCGACTGATGCGAAATCCTGTTCTTCAAATATGGCAGATGGGTAGGTATAGTATTTGAACTCCAAAAGATTGTGTGAAGGATCTTCCAAGAAAAAGGTGCGGTGCTCTATCCGCGTCCCTTGATACCGGCGGGAAGGCTCCCGATAAAATTTTAAATTCTTTGCCTTAGCCCGGTCAGCCAATATCTGCCATTCCATTTCAGATTCCAGAACCAACCCGAAATGTCGAGGATAAATGCTTTGTGGTGGGTCCGGGGGGTGTTTACTGAGGTGCGCAATGATTTGGTTGCCTCCAAGTTCTAGAGTCACGGCGACGTGTGATTCACGTCCTAGGGAACATCCCAGTCCCTCAACGTAAAACGTCTTCGTCTCTTCCAAATCTTTTACCGGGAACGCGAGATGAAAAATAGCATGCGGCATGAGGAATCCTTGAAAAAACAACTTTGTGGGCGTCGGTTAAAATTTATCGTTAACGATGGGGTTGCCCTTCCCGTTCCAGTGGCCGGCACTCATGAAGGGGGTAACATGCCGAATCGCAAATCGCCCATCCGGTGCCATTACCAGACACCCTGCTTGACCTTGAATCCGATTCACTAACTTGTTCAGGGATTGGCGGGCAGCTTGAACAGGGCTCCTTCCATTCTCCATGGCGCTCGCGATCTGCTTAGCCAGGGCCAACCGTATAATGCCCTCTCCAAGACCGGTCATAGAAATCGCCCCTGCTCTATTATCGGCATAGACACCTGAACCGATCAAGGGCGAATCTCCAACTCGGCCTGGCAGCATAACGGGAACACCTCCCGTTGAGGCGCCGGCCGCTAGATGCCCATGTTGATCCAGGGCAACAGCACCGACGGTGCCGTACTGAGCCATTTTTTTATAAAGAGTTAAAGTTTTCTCATTTGGAAGGGGTCTGTGTTTACCCGACGATTGCCTTGCGGCCTTTTTCACTGAGTGAATTCTGGGCAATCCGAAATGTCTTGCCAGGCGCGTGGCCTGTTGGCCGACGACCAACACATGATCGGTCTCCTCCATAACCAGTCTGGCTGCCATAATGGGATTGCGAACGAGTTCCAGGGTTGCCACACCGCCAGCACGTAACTCTTTGCCTTCCATAATTGAGGCGTCCATTCGTTGGACTCCGTCTAATTGCCGTCGTGAGCCCGAGCCTGCATTGAAAAGTCCTGAGTCTTCTAAGTGCCGGATCATGGCCTCAACGGCATCCAAGGCCGATTGTCCTACTTGGAGTATGTTGGACCCGAGAATGAGAACTTCAGTAAGGCAGGTACGTTGTGCGGCGGTTGATCGACGGGGGCCAGCTCCCCCATGGGCAAGGACCCTCCAGGTGGGTCGTGTCAGGCGGAGAGATTTCAATGAAGGAGTATATTTTTGGCCTTACGATAGACCGGATTCTGCATGCGAACAAGATCTAAGCGCACAAAACCTAATCCGGCCACACAGAGTTCGAAATTGCTTGATAATCTTTGGAAAAGAGTGGAAGGTTTCTTCTCATTGGGTTCCTGATAGGTGGCCACAATGCCATAAGACCGTTTCCCGGCCTTCACATAGTCGACCAGAAAGTCTTTATGGTGAATCAATCCTGAACACTTAATACGACTCAGATACTCGGGGAACAACCCGGCCATGAACAAGGTGAGATCACCAATGTGGCGGTGGACTTCCCGTTCTTTCTCGACTTCATTATTCTGATTCGACGACTCCGCCTCATACAACAATTCGACAACCGTCTCGACGGCTTCTCCCTGTTGATCCTTAATTTTCGTGAGTTGATCGACATGGGCGAATTCGATCAATAGATTCGAGACATAATCCGTGACATGAAAATCGGGCCACCCCAGGGCTTCAGTGAAATTTCGTTCGGTTAAAGCCCCGAATAGCTGCCTCAGGGGATGGTGCTCCGGAACATGGGTTTCCATAATAACCCTCCCTTCATCGAGGATAATCGCGTAAACCGACCTCTATAATCAAGACTGATCGCTGGAACCTTGGCCAATCTTACTTCCTTTTTACCTGTTTACCACTGCGAGAGTCCAGAACCAGGGTCACCGGGCCCTCGTTTTCAAGAGAGACGACCATGGAGGCGCCAAAAATGCCAGATTTAATGTGAAGGCCCCGACCTCGCAGCCGATCCATCAATTGGTGGTAGAGGGTATTGGCTTGTTCAGGAGGGGCGGCTTGTTCGAAGCTTGGTCTTCGGCCTCTGTCGGTGTCAGCCAATAGGGTAAATTGAGAAATGATCAGGGCGGCACCCCCGATGTCCTCCAGTGATTTATTCATTTTTCCGATTTCGTCAGAAAATATTCGAAGTGTGGGGAGCTTCTCCACGAAAAATGCCACATCCGTTTCATCATCGCCCTGGGCCACTCCCAACAGAACCAGCAGTCCTCGTTCAATTTGTCCGATAATGCGCCCATCTGTTTCCACCGAGGCCTTCCGAACACGTTGAATGACCGCTTTCATAATCTTTTTTGACGAGCAACCCTCAACTAATTCAATCGAAGTTTCTTCTTCACGATCCCCCAGGAACCCTCCAATTCCTCCGATCGTAGAAGCGCATGCACACCGAAGTACCCAGTGGCGCTCAACCCAATTCCGACAAATAACATAACAGATTTGGCTATCCATTCAGCTTCACGATGCCAAACCGCCAATTCAGCAACCCAATAGGAGGCGAGGGCTACAGGAACCAGTGCCAACACATTTCGCGCGAATGACAGGCGAAGAGCCCTCCCGTTCAGACCGCCAAGTCGTCGGGTCAGAATTGCCAGGAGTGTCGCGTAATTCACCATGGCCGAGAGAGATGCGGCTAGCGCCAATCCTCTGTACTGAAGGGGACTCATTAACCACAACGCGAAGACCAGATTGGTTCCCATACCTAAGATGGCAACCATGGTGGGAGTTTTGGTGTCCTGTAAAGAATAAAAGCAAGTGATTAAAATTCGATTCCCGGCAATGGCCCAGAGGCCGAGCGAGAATGCAAGAAGGACACCGGCAGTCGCAGCGGTATCCCGGGCGGAGAAGGCTCCATGTTCAAAAAAGAGATGAATAATAGGTTCACGCAAGAATATCAGTCCCGTCATCGCCGGCAAGATGATAAAGAAAATCATGCGAAGGCTGTAGCTTATCGTCCGGCGTAAATCGTCCAATTCTTTTCGTGCGGCCTGGGCTGAAAGAGTCGGAAGAATCGCGGTGGCTAATGCTACACTAAAAATCCCTAATGGAAATTGAATTAATCGCGTGCCATAAAATAAATATGTTGGTCCGCCTGAAAAGTAAGAGGCCAGGATTGTATTGACGGTAATGTTGACTTGATAGACGGACAGACCTACTAATGTGGGCAGGATGAGCAGCCCCATTTGGCGAACTCCGGGATGCCCCGGTTGAAACCGCCAGGAAAAAAGCATCCCTCGTTTGTGAATGGCGGGCAATTGCACTAGGAATTGCGCCAAGCCTCCGACCACCACCCCCACCGCAACGGCGATAATGGGTTCGTGAAACAAGGGTGAAACCCCCAGCGCAAAGAAGATGATGCAAAGATTGAAAAACACTGGAGACACTGCGGGCCATGCAAACGCTCGGAAGGAATTGAGTATTCCCATCGCAAAGGCGGCTAAGCTGACAAAAAACAAATAGGGGAACATGACCTGAGTCAGTAATGTCGTTGTCGCCAGCTTGGCGGCCTCTTCATGGAATCCTGGCGCAAGGAGCCAGACAAGCCCTGGAGCTGCTACTATTCCCAAGAGGGTGACGACAGTGATAATCGTCACGAGGGTCGTAAAGGCCGCACTGGCAAGTTCCCAAGTCTCTTTTTTCGAACGAAGCGTATGGTATTCTGTGAAAACCGGAATGAAGGCTGACGACATTGACCCTTCGGCAAATAATTCCCTCAGAAGGTTAGGAATTCGATACGCAACATAAAAGGCGTCAGCAGAGGCGCTTGCACCAAAAAGTTGAGCCAGTACAATGTCTCGAATAAAACCCAGGATTCGGCTTGTGAAGGTTGCGGCCCCGATGAGCCCTGCCGCGCCAGAAATGGATTGAGTGTATTGGGCGGCTGGCGTCGATGAGGGAGATGACTTAGGTGGGTCGGTCATTCAAAAGGATTGTAGCTAATCCCTAGGCAAGAATCTATAAATGACGGATCCTTCGTTGAGTGAAATCCTGGGCCTGGCATCGTGTTCGACACACGGCCAGGAAATGAAGGCCTCACTCTTTCTGTTTATCCGTATTCTTCGAATTGACACCGTATTAGCGTTGCTTTAGCATCCTTCCCTTTTGCCACCTGGACAAATTTTGTATGAAAACTTCCTCAACTCAACGGACTCCCTCACGTTTGTGGTTCTTTGGGACGGCTTTCACCACTGGGGCCGTGGTCATGGCGCTCGAGATCTTGGGCAGCCGACTCCTCGCTCCTGTCTTTGGAAGCTCGTTGTTTGTCTGGGGCGCGCTGATTGGGGTCGTTCTGGCGGCCATGAGCACGGGATATGCGGCCGGCGGCTGGTTAGCTGATCGACGGTCGCCTTATGCCGTTTTGACGGTATTGCTATTGGGTTCCGGGGTCTGGACGCTTCTGTTGGCCTGGGCCGGGCAATCTGTGGTTTTTACTGTCTCTCAATGGATTCAAGATCCTCGGTGGGGACCCTGCCTGGCAGCCAGTGTCTTGTTAGGGGTGCCGGCGTTTGGATTAAGCGGGGTTCTCCCGGCGTTGTTGCGCCTCGCTATTGCGGATATGGGACACCTTGGACGTCACACGGGTGGAATGATCGCTATTTCTACAGTCGGCAGTTTAATCGGGACCTGGGGGACATCTTTTTACCTGTTGACTTGGCTGGGAAGTGGAACCTTGGTCGCCATGTTGGGTCTGGTACTGTCTGGGTTAGGTTTCTTATGGGCCTGGTGGATGGTTAGCCTTCGACCGACCTATCTCGTGCCCCTCTTGGCTGGTTTGGCTTTTCTGGGTTGGACGAGTTTTCACCCCGTCCTGGCTTTGCCGCCTGCCATTCATCAAGAAGACAGCCCTTACCAACAATTGCGAGTGCGAGATATTGAAGAACTTCGATTTCTCATTTTGAACAATACCTTTCATGCCGTGATGTGGAAGGTCGCGCCCACATTTTTGGCTCTTCCCTATAGTCAAGTCATGATGGGAGTTCTGCCCTTGCCGGAACAAACTCAACGGGGATTGATTCTTGGCCATGGAGGTGGGTCTTTGGCCAAATGGTTAGCCGAATTCTGGCCAACGTTAGAACTTGATGTGGTTGAGATGGATCCGTCGGTGGTGAAGGCGGCTGAGGCGTACTTCGATTACAAAGCTCCCTCAACCCACCACGTGTATGTCCAGGATGCACGCACGTTTCTTGGCAACACATCGGAACAGTATGACTTGATTTGGGTCGACGTCTTCGCTCGACATCTTATCCCTTTCCATCTGACGACCCAGGAATTCTATCGCGAACTTGAATCGCATCTCACACCCTCGGGAGTGGTGGCGGTGAATCTGGCTTCGTCTGATGCGCCTCCTGATGTACGCCGCGCGGAGGCTATTGTCACAACCATGAATACCGTTTTCCCGGAAATCAAAGCCTTTAATGTTCCAGGACCATCCTGGCTGAGGACGGCGTCCGGTTCGGTGAATACTATTTTCTTTGCCGGGCCTGGGGTGATTAAAATGCGTGACAGGGAAAGATTTCATGAATTGCTCAACAACCTTGTTCAACAAAACCGTTTACCATTTGAAACGTTGACGTTTTTTCAAGCTCATCGCCCCGTCTCTTTCGAACCTGGAATCACGTTGACAGATGATTTCTCTCCCATGGATGTTCTTCAGGGGCAGGGATGATGATTCAAAAAAAAGTTTCGAGTTTCAGGTTTCACATTTAAGGAAAAAACCAGACTTGAGCCCGTTGAATTTTGGACTCGGGTCTCTTAGCCCGCCCTTCTCGGTTGTACCTTGAGCCATCAGAGGTTCCGGAGTTGGTGTTCAACCACTTTGGAAGGAGAATTGGGGCAAAAAAGTAGATTACCCTTCTGTGAGGGTTAGCCGATGTTTACTTGCCCATTGAGGTGGAAGAGAAAAAGAGGGAAATTGGGTCAAGCGGATTCTGGCCAGAACTTATACCTGATTTGTGGCAATGGTGCCCCATCAAAATTAGGAATATCATATAGGCATCGATCGATCGTGGCGATTTCTTCTGGGGTGAACTCAAACACAATTCGTTTTTTCCAAAACTGATCTAACGTGAAGTAATCCACTCCCGTTGGTTTTTCTGCCAAAGCGTCTTGCATTTTCTTGATGCCTTCCGTATCGACGCCAGGAATCCGACCGTTATTTTTTGCAATACACCATTTAAGAATTTCGGCGACCCCGAACATGGTGAGCTCAATCTTCCGCTTTTCCTTGTCAGACATGTGTGCCTCCTCTGAAAATAGAGAGCGTTCTATAACACATTCTTTTCCCTGTCTTCTAGTAGGAGCCATTTTTCTTGGGCAGGAAATATAAGTTTTTTTGGGTTATCGGTTGAGGATAAGGTTCAATTGTGGCTTTTGGGGATTTGTAGAGGAAGCCTCCTCCTTGCCCAAACCGCGGGAAACCGTTTACTTGCCCATCGTTTCTTGCTAAAACCAGCACTTTAATAGTGCAGGAGACCTAGGTTTCTCAGTTTATTGGGTCAAAAGTCGTTCTTCTGTGCAAAACCTGGGGTAGCACGACCATTTCACAGGATCCATGATTTCTCCCAGAATTTTCCCCCTCCTCTTTGTCCTTCTCTTGGGTTGTCCTAACCAGGAGTCTTACGTTCCTCCGGATGTGTTGTATTTGTACAAGACCTACAAAGTTGGAAAAAATCCAACTTCCATTAATTCACAGGACTTCAATGCGGACGGGTTTGCAGATTTGATTACCAGCAATATACGCGGCAATTCCTTATCTATTCTTTTTGGGAAAGGAGATGGAAGCTTTGAAGATCAAGTCACGTTTCCTGCTTGCCAAGAACCGAGAAATTTGGTGATTGAGGATTTCAATTTAGACCAGCATTTCGATTTAGCTGTGGCGTGTTCGGGTGACAATCGTGTGTTGATCTTTCTTGGAGAAGGCAATGGGGTATTTACCCGTGGGAGTCGGTATACGGTCCAGCGGACTCCCGTTGCCATTGCAAATGGAGACTACAATGAAGATCAATTGTCGGATTTGGTCGTCGCGTTACGTAATGACAAATTGCAAGTATTTTTGGGGTTGGGCAACGGCCGATTTCGGCTTGGGCCTCTATATGAATACGGGGATACGCCGACCTCTATTGTCACGAACGATCTGAATCAAGATGGTCACCTGGATTTGGCAGTGACCAATGGTGGTCCGATGAGTAGTGCTGTATCAATTTGGTTGGGTGTGGGAGACGGGTCGTTCGGATCGCCAACTGATTATCGGACCGGGAAACGACCGCTCACCGTCTCCTTTGCTGATTTTAATAGTGATCGGATTCTTGATCTCCTTGTCGTGAATGGTCAAATGAATACGATTACCGTTTTCCTGGGGAATGGAGACGGAACGTTTCAAGAAGGGCAAGATGCCGGAGGCGATGCGGGGCCGAATCATGCCCTAGCTCAGGACTTTGATGGCGATAAGGTATTGGATGTCGCGATCGTGAATATCCAATCCGGAAGTATTTCCCTGCTTTTCGGAAAAGGGGATGGGACCTTTCGATACCCTCCTAGGCACTATCCCACCCCACATGGCCCTTTTGCTCTGACTTCGCTGACCGTCGCTGCGGATCGGGGCGAACAGCCTGGCATTGCTGTTGCCAACAACGCCGCCAGTAGTGTGTCAATTTTTTTGCATCATGGGTTGAAAACACGAGTCACGACCGAACCATCTTCAGAGTCCTAACGCATCAAAAATCAAAGTCAAAAAGTCCAGGGGGTCAATGTGTCTAAAAGGTCCAAGACCCTTTGAGGAAGGTAAACACCCGATTTGATGACCTCTTCGACGCTTCGACTTTTGGACCCTTTCGACTTTTTAACCCTTTACCCTTCCTGTCCTTGACAGCATGTAGGCCCTCCGCTAGAGTCTTAAACCTAGTATGGTCTGCGATTGCCAGTCTGGGTTCATCTGGCCTTAAATCGACGAAAGAGTCCGTGCGCACTTTTGCTTGGTGGTTTGGCATGGGAGTTCTCACCACCCTGTCGGTCCTCATGGTTCAGGGTGGGGTGCGGGATCTCATTTATGATTCGTATTCCTCTAGTTCCACGCCAGGGATTCTGACCGTAGGACTCACCATTCTCGGTGGTGGTCTCCTGGCGGGCTGTTTAGCGGTTATTCTCGCCCGATTTCGTTAATGCCATTGACCGGTGGGATGGAGCAGAGTGGAACACAGGATTCATTTACAACTTTCTTGATCTGGATTATGACTTGTCTCAAGTGCCAGGGGCGGATGTTGGTCGAACGTCATTATTCTGTTTGGACACAACGGCTCCATGCGCGGTGTATTAACTGTGGATTCTGGCTGGATCTAGCAGACGTACTTCGATTTTTTAAAAGAATTTTGGAAAGCGGTTACAAAGGTTTGAAGATTCGGGAAAGCCTGTAAAAAAATCCGGGTTTCGAGTTTCATGTTTCAAGTTCGAAGAAGGGAATAGTCAAAAAGGTCTAAGAGTCTAAAGGGTCGAAGAGGTCATCAAATCGGGTGTTTTCCTTGTTTCCGAGAGCCCTGGACCTCCTCGATTTTTTGAACCTGTGAATCTTAGAACATTTGGACCCTTCGACCTTTTCGACCCTTTCCACCTCTTAGACTCCTAAACTTCGAACTTTAACCATCCCCATATCACTATGTGGAACGTTAAGTCCCTGCCCTCCGAAGATCAGCCTTTAGCCAATTCTTTAAGCGATTCCCTGATTAGATTCTCCAGACTCCACTCTTCCTGGTTGTTTTGAAGACTGCGCTGAATGGCCTTCTTCACCTCGGTGGACCGATATCCGAGGTTGAGTAGAGCGGACGCGGCATCTTCCTCGAGCTCGTTGGACAAGAACTTATTAGGAGGTTCCCCGGGTGGCATGTCCACCGACTGAAGCCGGTTAATCTTGTCCTTCATTTCGAGTGTGATTCGACTTGCGGATTTTCTTCCAATTCCAGGAACCGAAGACAATCTGTCAATATCATTCGATTGAATGGAGGAAAGAAGGTCGTTCACGCTCAAGGTTGAGAGAATGCTGAGAGCGAGTTTTGGTCCAATACCGGTGATGCCGGTTAATAAGGTAAAGGTTTCCTTTTCCTGAAGGGTCAGGAATCCAAATAATTGAATGGATTCATTCCGTAATTGGGTGGAGATTTGGAGCGTGGCGAATTCCTGAAGTTTTGGCAACTGAAAATAGGTGCTGAGAGAAATATGGATATCATAGGCCACACCATTGACATCCAGAATGGCTTGAGAAGGCGACTTCCTAATAAGGCGACCTTTAAGTCCCGCGATCATGAGATAATTGCAAGGCGGAGCAACAGAACGGTTAACGATCGAAGATTACTGTGAACCTTGAGGATGGGAGGGATGGAGGTTAGGTCTAGAGGAAACGTCATGAGCCTCAGGGGGCCCTATTGGGGTCTGGATTGGCCCTCATCTACCCTACGGATGCCATTTTTTCCATGATTTCCTCAGGGATGTCGAAATTCGCATGAACTTTTTGGATATCATCGTGATCATCAAGGATTTCCATGAGTTTCAGGGTTTGCTCCGCAGCCTTTTCCTCGAGTTTGATTAGGTTCTGGGGCAGGAAGGTGATTTCGGCCAGGTTCGGTTCGATTTGTGCGTCTTGCAGAGCTTTCTTCACGGCTTCAAAGTCGGTGGGAGACGTGATTACTTCAAATGACGTCTGACTATGTTTGACATCCTCGGCTCCAGCTTCCAGAGTCAGTGAAAGCAGTTGGTCCTCATCAACTTTATCATCATCGATCACAAGTAAACCCTTCTTTTGGAACTGCCAAGCCACCGCACCGGCCTCAGCCATCGTTCCATTATTTTTCGTGAGAAGGCTTCGGATTTCCGCGACAGTTCGATTTCGATTGTCCGTCAGGACTTCTAACAAAATGGCCGTCCCACCCGGTCCGTATCCTTCCAGGGCAAATTCCTCCACGTGGACTCCAGGCAATTCCCCGGTGCCTCGTTGAATGGCACGCTTGACGGTATCGGCAGGCATGTTCACTTCCTTGGCCTTGGCGATGGCCTGCCTCAGAGTCGGGTTGCCATCGGGATCGCCTCCGCCTCGCGCTGCAATCGAAATCTCACGGATGACTCTCGTAAAGATCTTCCCGCGCTTGGCATCCTGCGCACCTTTATGCCGTTTAATTGTCGACCAATGACTATGACCACCCATACAATAACGATTCCTGTCTTATGAAGGGCTGAACGGTTGGGCCTCTGTCTGTCTTAGAATTCTTCTCATCAGGAAACTTTTGTAGCATAGGCATTCAGAGTGAGTCAATTTAAAAGATCGATAAATATACGTATATCTGAGGTTCGTTGAGGCGAGCGATTCCGTTGAGATATCTGCTGCGGGGAAAAGGAACTTCTGGATAGCGTGTATTGATTCGAGTCAAGGAAGGTGGTAAGGGAATTGTCATGCAGGTCGTGTTTATGGGGACTCCTACTTTTTCGGTGCCGACTCTGGAGGCGCTGCTAGATTCTGAGTTTCCGGTGATTGGGGTGGTGACCCAGCCGGACCGTCCTCGTGGGCGTGGGCAAGCGCTCAGCGCCTCCCCGGTGAAAGAATTGGCTCATTCTCATGGTCTGCCAATACTTCAGCCCGATAAAATGAAACAGCCAAAGTTCTTGAAGGAGTTGGAGCAATGGAAGCCTGACATGATTGTGGTGACAGCCTTTGGGAGAATTTTACCCAAGATCATTCTTGATCTGCCTCCGCGTGGGTGTCTCAACGTCCATGCTTCTCTGTTGCCCCGTTACCGGGGCGCGGCTCCGATCCAATGGGCTATCATCAATGGGGAATCGGAAACGGGAATTACGACAATGCTCATGGATGAAGGTATGGATACAGGTGCCATCTTATTGCAGGAGGCTGTCCCGATCCATCCTGACGAGACGGCCGGGGACTTGTCAGTTCGTCTTGCGCACATTGGCGGACGGTTACTAATCGAAACACTGCGGGGGTGGACTTCCCGGAAGATTACGCCAATTGCCCAGGACGGGTCGAAAGCTACCATGGCCCCGTTGTTGAAAAAGGAAGACGGAAACCTTCCTTGGGATCGCAACGCCATTGAAATCGTCAATCGAATTCGGGGGTTGTCGCCTTGGCCTGGTGCCTACACCTTTTGCCAGCAAGAACGTCTGACCATTTGGAAAGGATCCCCTTTAGTCGATTTCGAGGAGACTGGTTCCCCCGACGAGACTCCCGGAACCATTGTAAAAGTTGGGAAAGAGAGCCTAGTAGTGAGGACCGGGGATGGTCTCTTATCAGTGACAGAAATTCAACCGGCGAATCGAAAACGGATGCCAGTTGCGCAATTTGTGTCCGGGCACCGGGTGACACCGGGAATGAAATTGACGAGTCAACCTCATTTGGAGTGATAGTATGACCGAGCGTGAACAATCCGCATTGGGTTTTTTACACCAACAGATTCAATCCCTCGACATCATTCATCAGGAGGCGCTGAACGCCTTGAACGCGGTTCAAGGGAACGAACGTCTTCAAAAATGGAAAAAGCAAGTGGTCCTGGCGGTTACCGAACACATCAGCCAGGAACAGGGAAAGCGTTTGTCCAAGGACTGGCTGGAAACGTCCTATGTAGCTGGTGACCTTTTTGATGAACTCTCAGATGATGTTGAGATGTGTCGTCGCCATCTCAAAAGATTAGCGAAGGAAATTCAAACCAACGGCCTACCTCCGGAGTAACAAACAAAATCAAAGAGCCAAAAAGTCGAAAAGGTCGAAAAGTCAAAAATGTCAGGCGCTTGGAACCTTAGAAGAGTCACAGAGTCCAAAAGCAACAAAGTCTTAACGATCCAGCACTCAAAAGAACAGAGATTCCTATTTCTTATGACCCCTTAGACCTTTTTGACTCCTTCGACCACTTCGACTCTTCCTTCGAGTTCTCAAATTTCCCCCTAAAACCCGAAACTTGAAACCCGAAACTCCTACGACTTTTATCTCTCCTCCCCCTCCCCGAAAACGGCTGGGGCAACATTTCTTGATCGACCCAAACATAATTAAGAAAATCATTAACCTTGCGGATCTTCACCCTGACGAGAGGGTTATGGAAATTGGGCCTGGTCGGGGAATCTTAACGGCCGCTCTGTGCCAGAAAGTCGCAAAGGTATGGGCGATCGAAACGGACAAAAGAATGGTCGACTATTTAACCCACGCTTTTGCTCACAGTTCAAACCTCGAAGTCATACATGGAGATGCATTGAAATTTCCCTACGCAACTTTGCCACCCGGGACGGTGATAGTCGCGAACCTTCCCTATAACATTTCAACTCCTCTTCTCTTTCAGTTCCTCGATGCGAGAGCTCACATCCGGCGCATGGTTCTGACCCTTCAATTAGAGGTCGCCAGAAGATTAGTCGCGCCGGTCGGAACTCGTGACTATGGCGTGCTGTCGGTTCTTATCCAACATATAGCTGATGTGCGTCTTGCGTTTCAGGTGCCCAACTCGTGCTTCAGGCCTTCTCCAAAAGTCGATTCTGCCGTGGTGCGAATAGATGTGAGGAGAAGTGAATCGGTTGCGGATGCCGAAGCAAATTTGTTTCGTCAGATTGTGCGGGCGGCGTTTTCTCACAGAAGAAAAATCCTCTCGAACTCGATGCGTGATGCAGGTTTCCCTCTTCATGAAATTCAATTGGCATTTACCCAAGCGGAAATCGATGCCAAGCGTCGCGCGGAGACTCTCACCGTAAAAGAATTCACCAACTTGACACACGCAATCTTAAAAGTCCGAGGATCATGCTAAGTCCCATCAGTCGGTACAAGGCGAACTCGGCATTTTGGTGTTAACTGCCTTGAACTGGAATTAAATGAAACAATAAAGAATTTTCTTTGTTAGAATTTAAGATCTGAAATCTGAGATCTGAAATCGGCCTACGGCCGATCGCTCGTTTGCTAAAGAGAAACCCCTATGATAGAGTTTACGCTATGAGTATCTTCCCTAGTGCCCGTCGCGATGGCCAAAAGGGCAGAAGAGGCAATCCTTCGCCGATTTCGGGCCAAGTGGTGGGCATTGTGCTGTTGACGTTCGGGGTCATGATGTTCCTGAGCGTCGTGTCTTTTGTGCCCGGAGATCCAATCCTCTTTGTTGAACAGGGTCAGGAGGATGGGGTCACCCAAGGCCAGACCTCGCCACACAATCTGATCGGCGTCGTGGGATCCACCATAGCCTTTCTCCTCTTTGCCATGATTGGCGGGGCTGCCTATTTGATCCCCCTCTTTTTTATGGGCCATGGAATCCAGAAGATGTTGGGTGAAGAGATTCACCTCAAGTATCGTCATGTCTTCGGTTCAATCTTGGCGATTCTCTCCCTCAGCGCCCTTTTTCAGTTTAGTTTTTCGTCCGTACCGATTTTTGGAGAGGGCATAGTGGCTTCCGGGTTGGCAGGTGGAATAGGTGGGCAATGGATTGCTCAGATCTTAGAAGCGTACCTCGCGAATTTTGGAAGTCACCTTGTTTTATTATCCGGGCTACTGGTTTCTCTTCTTCTTATTTCCCCGACCCTGCTGGTCGGCATGGTGAGACAGATTCCTCACGTAGTTGCCGTCAGCCTCACCGCCACCCGGTCCATTTTTCCTAAACGTGACCCGGATGAAGAGTCAAGTAGAACGATCAAGCCCAATAAATCCGTCAAAATTAACCGGTCCGTTTCAATCCGGGGGAGTATTGGAGATGTGGCCTCCTCTTCTACGGAAAATAACAAGGCATCCGAAAGTCGGAGAGTGAAAGGTGGGGTGGAGGATTCATTAGAAGAAGAAGAGGAAGAGGAAGAGGATATTTCGAATCCTCAGGATCAGGCCATTCCTCCAGTAAAGGGCGCGGTGGCGAAAACGTATCGCCTTCCTTCTCCCGTTGATCTTTTGACGACCTCTTCTCAACGACCTGCCCATCAAACTGATTCCATTTTGGAAACGCAGTCCCAAATACTTACCCAAACCCTCTCGAATTTTGGAATTGAAGGAAAGGTAACTGAAGTTCACCCTGGTCCAGTCATCACCATGTATGAATTTGCGCCAGGTCCCGGAATAAAAGTCGCTCGTATCGTGAGTTTGGCGGATGATTTGGCTATGGCCCTGAAGGCGTTACGGGTTCGGGTTGTGGCCCCGTTGCCCGGAAAGTCGACCGTGGGAGTTGAAGTTCCCAATCCAAGCCGGGAAACCGTTTCTTTAAAAGACATTCTGACAAGTGAAGCCTTTACCCGGTCCCGATCAAAATTGGCTCTGGCGTTGGGAAAGGATATCTATGGACGTCCGGTCGTTGCCGATTTGCGAACGATGCCGCACCTGCTGGTGGCGGGGGCCACAGGAGCGGGGAAGAGTGTCGGAATAAACTGCATGTTGCTCAACATCTTGTTTTCTGCCCATCCCGATGAAGTCAAACTGTTATTGATCGATCCGAAAGTGTTGGAGTTGCAAGTGTATGATGGCATTCCACATTTGATTCGACCGGTTGTGACCGATCCAAAGGCGGCTGCCCGCGGATTAACCTGGGCCGTTCAAGAAATGGAACGTCGGTATCGCTTATTGGCCACCTACGGCGTGAGGAGTATTGATGCCTTCAACCGGAAGGTCGATGAACGACTCGGGCATTCGGAAAATAGAGAGGATCTTCCTCAAAGGCCGCTCTTATTTAAATCTTCGAAAAATCGGGACACCTCTTCGAAAGACGGCGATCTCAAGGAAGAGGATTCACCCAGCGAGTCGAACGATGAATCTTTAACCCGCCTGCCTTACATTGTCATCATCATTGATGAGTTTGCCGATTTGATGATGGTGGCCCCTAAAGAGGTCGAAGACCGAATCGCTCGATTAGCCCAGATGGCCAGGGCTGCGGGTATCCACTTAATTTTGGCGACTCAACGACCATCAGTTGATGTGGTCACTGGTTTGATTAAAGCCAACTTCCCGGCGAGGGTCGCGTATCAGGTTTCCTCCAAGATTGATTCAAGGACCATTCTTGATGCCAATGGCGCTGAAGCGCTATTAGGTAAAGGTGATATGCTGTATATGGCATCGGGGACAGGAAGGATTGCCAGACTCCATGGCCCCTTTGTGTCTGATGATGAGGTCAGAGGTGTGGTGGAGTGGGTGAAGCAGCAAGCCGGGCCGGCCTACTCTGAAGATGATTTTCTTTCCGGACAGGACGTCTCTCCAGAAGATGCGGAACGTGACGACACGTATGAGCGGGCGCGGGAGTTGGTCATTGAGTCGGGGCAAGCCTCTGCTTCCCTGATTCAACGGCGTCTCCGCGTCGGGTATCCGCGGGCAGCCAGGATGATCGAACAAATGGAGCAGGAGGGATTAGTCAGTGCCCCAGGGCGAGATGGAAGACGAGAGGTGCTGTCCAGTCAGGCTGTTATAGGAGATGTTGGATGAACGGGTGGGGTGGTGTGTGGTTGGGTGTCCTGATGGTCTTGGGAACACAAACTCTGGGGTACGCTTCTCCAATGAAGCAAGTCCTTGATTTGGTGGGCAAAGTGGACTCTCGCTATGAGCAGACCCAAGATCTACAAGCTGATTTTTCCCAGGAAACGAAAATTGAGGGATTTGAAACTCGCCTTTCTTCAAAAGGGCGCGTGTTGTTGAAAAAACCCGGAATGCTTCGTTGGGATTATGTGGAGCCTTCGGTGGAACAGATTTTTGTTGATGGAGATCAAGTGATGGTCTACACCCCTGAACATAAGCAGGTGGTGAAAGCGAATTTAACCCAAATTGCCGCCTCAAAGGCACCCCTGGCATTGCTGCAGGGAGCTGGAAAACTTGCCGAGCACTTTGACGTCCTTCCAACCGATCAGGAGGAATCTCGCCAGGAAGCTCTCCCTCTGATTACCCTCGTGCCCAAACCGGAAGAAAAAGAGCGGTCGGCGGTGACCCGGGTGGTATTAGAAATTGACCCTTCGTCCTTTTTGATCAAGAAAATGGACCTTCACGAAATCAGTGGGAATATTTCGACTCTTCACTTCTCGAATTTCAAGGTGAATCAGGGGATCGATACGGCTCAGCTGAAACTGAATGTACCGGAAGATGTCATTGTGGTTGATGCACCGGTCGTCCCATGATGCATCAAGCAGTGGTATAAGAAAAAATTGCCGATAACCGTTTGTTGTGAGATCGTTCCCTGTTGGAAGCTGAAGGACCTGTTCATCGACAAGGTCGTCCATTATGGTTGAGCGGATATTAATTGTCGATGATGACGAGGAGATCCGGGAGGCGTTAGCGAAAAATCTGGTTTCTCTCCAATACGCGGTCGAGACGGCTGAGGACGGACAGGATGCGCTTAATAAGTATCGAAAAGGTGATTTTGAAGTCATTCTGGCTGATATGGTCATGCCAAATGTTGATGGGATTGAGTTGCTGAGACGGATTCGTGAGGTCAGTGAGGAGGTCATCTTTTTGATGATGACTGACCATCCGTCGATAGGGACTGCGGTCGAGTCTGTGAAGCGGGGCGCAGATGATTTTATTACCAAGCCATTTCACCTGGAGGATGTCAAGATTCGAATTTTGAAGGCGATTGAGGGGCGCACTGTAAGGAGTCGGTTAAAGACAGTCCAGGGACTGGTTTGGGGGTTACTGCTTTCCATTCCTCTTTGGCTTCTTCTCGGGATTGTTCTGGTGATTTTTCTAAAAGGGTAGTTGGACGTTACCGCCTCCCACCTCCCATTTTCTTTCATACGTCGTATCTTTCTGCTCAATGCGTCATTTTGCCCTTCGTCTAGGCTCCTGTGAATCATCATGGGCGCGAGGAACTCAACATTTTCATAATTGTTAAGGTGTGTCAATCGGCCATCTCAGCCCCAATATTCAAGACTCTGAGCTGTTTCACGTGAAACATGAAACCTGGAACCCGAAACGGTTTGACCGCAGCCTTTTTCAACATCCTGCTAGGACTGATGATACTCGTGTCCCCCCAGTCGACTTCGGCTTTGATGGGAGATATCACTAATGATCCAAGTAAGATTGTCGAAAAATACCTTTCTTTGGATTCGCGGGGGGCTCGCCTGAATGCCCGTTCATTTGAAGTGCTTCGCCCGTACATTAACTGGAAGGAAGAACCAGCTTGGGGAAGTGTCGTGGTCATTTCCAAATATGAAGTCATCGAGGACGTCACACAATGGACAATAATTAATAAGCTGGAGGCGCTCATCCCGGTGACATACCAGGTCGTGGGATACATGAATTGGGAAACCGCAAGCTTTTATGCAGAATCGCATAACGAAATCCAGAAGTTTCATATCAAGGAATTTCAAAACCAATGGAAGATTGTCGCACCCCTCATTCGGCCACACGTGGGCAAAAATAGGTTACTTGATTTCGTCCGACTGGAAAGATTGAATGAAGTGTCTAAGGTCAAGAAAGCTGCCCTGCGAAGACTTGAGGAACAATTAGGAAAGGTCAAATGATGCCCTCTATATTTGAAGATCGCTCTTTAGAATTGTTGTTGTTTGATTTTGACGGAACCTTGATTGATTCCAAAGTAGATATTGCGACCTCCGTCAATCTCACTCTACGGGATTTAGGATTGCCCGAAAGAACGCCGGACGAAATCTTCGGGTTCGTGGGAGATGGGGTGAAACGTCTTCTCCGACTGTCGGTGGGTGAAGAAAACCTGGCACAATATGAGGAAGCCCTACGAATCTTCCGTTTACATTACTTGACGCATTGTTTGGATACGACCCGTTTTTATCCAGGCATTGGGGCGGTCCTACAACATTTTCACCCCGTGCATAAAGCTGTGGTGACTAATAAATCCTTGGAGTACACCCTCAAAATAGTAGAAGGATTGCAAGTCACAGAATTATTTACGGCCATAGAAAGTCCTGAGGATAGTTCGGAGTTAAAACCAGACCCTGGGATGCTTCTGAGGGCCCTGGACAAAGTGGGGGTCTCGCCTGATCGAGCCATCATGGTGGGGGATAGTACCAATGATGTGCGGGCAGCCAAAGCCGCCAATATGAAGGTCTGTGCTGTGGGATATGGATACGGTCATCGGGAGAAGGTCATGGCGTTGGACCCAGATTATTATTGTGAAAAACCTGAAGATCTCATCGACGCCTTGGGAGTCAATCCTTTTTCGCACCGCTCGGACGCCAATTCTCCATAACGGAAGGGGTGGGGTTCATATGGATTCGTATGGTTGATCCCCCGCATGACTGTTGATTGCTCCCGGCAGGACTTTTTATTATGATCCGATTTCCAGGGAGTCGTCTCTAACGTTTGACGGAGTTCTCCTAGACTAAGAACGACAAGAACATTATGTCCCAACCCATTTTGACCTGTTTAGACATGGAAGGGGTTCTCACGCCCGAGATTTGGCTCGCGGTGGCTGATAAAACGGCCATTCAGGAGCTTCGAGTGACGACCCGTGAAATACCTGACTACGATCAACTAATGCTCAAACGGCTTGAAATTCTCCAAAAGCACGAAGTGAAACTGACGGATATCCAAAACGTTGCGGATGAATTATCGCCCCTTGATGGCGCTGCGGAATTCTTGGCCTGGCTGAGGGAACGATCTCAAGTCGTCATTTTGTCGGATACGTTTTACGAATTTATTTCTTCTTTTATGAAGCAGTTGGCCCGTCCGACGGTTTTTTGCCATACCTTGGAAGTTGACGCGAATGGATTCATTATCAATTATCACCTGCGGAAGCGCGATCAGAAGCGAGAAGCGGTTAGAGCGTTTAAGAATATTGGGTTTCGAGTTCTCGCGGCTGGTGATTCCTACAACGACATCTCCATGTTGCAAGAGGCGGATGGTGGCATATTGTTTCGTCCTCCCTCTACCATTCAAGATGAATTCTCACAGTTTCCGGTTACCCAGACCTATGCCGAATTGAAAGAAAATTTGTCCCGGCTTGGAAGGT
>CP070743.1:1504592-1508609 GCA_020348185.1 Nitrospirota bacterium | reverse complement strand
GTCGAACTTCGCGTGCGGGAGGCTTGCAAGTTAGGATTCAATCGGTGTCTTCTTCCTGAACCCAATCTCCTTAAATACCAGTCAATAGAGGGGATAGAGGCGATCGGGATCCGGGATGTCCGGGATGTTTTGGAGTGGGTGAAAAAATAAGAGGTTTCGGGTTTCGGAATGTAGCTGCAGCATCTCATGCTGCCCCCCGACGAACGTCATGTTCCGGAAGTGCGTCATAGGATGAATGATATAACTTCGAGAAACAATTCAGCTCTGGATTTGGGTTTCGGTGACCCGAAGAGGCGCCATAAGATGGCGCAGCTACACTTTGTAACCTGAAACTATTCCCGACCGTGTTTGAAATGCTGACAATGTTGCATTACTCAACAATTTCGAGAAAGGCTTTATTTTCCAATCATGTGAAAAGAGTGGGATCCCTTGCGCTTCTCGTTATAGTCTCGGGATGTGCGGTGTTTTCTGGACAACCTGAGGTGCCATTGAATGATGAAGTGACGGAATGGGTTTTAGAATCCTTACGACAACGCGAAGCAAGGATTCGATCGGTCAAAGGGTTGTTTCGGGCTTCTGTTTCCGGGTCATCGGTTCTTCCGATTAGCCAAAATCTTGATGGAGTGTTGTTCTATGAGCGCCCTTATTTGATCCGACTTAGAGGGTTTGCTCGAGTCGGAGGAACAATTTTCGAATTCCAGAGGGATGGTGATTATTATAAGCTCAATATTCCCTCCTCGGGGAAAGCGGTTCAGGGGCAGATTACCGCGCTCGACGATTCTCAAGATGTCAGTCGTATAGTTGAGATGAGTATTAGGACCATGGATGCCATTCTTGGAAAATTTGATGATGCGGATGGGAGTAAAGTCCTGCTTTACCAGGACGGAGAAAATTTTCGTCTTGATATTCAGAACATGATAGAGATGGAAGGGAAAAATAATGACCCCTTAATGACACGCGTGTGGGTCAATCGAGATACCTTTGACGTGATCCAGGTTGAATATCTCATTGAAGATGAAGAAGCGATTATGGTCGTGGAGTGTTCCGACTTTCGGGCCGTCAAGTCCAAGGATCCTTCTATTTCATCCCCCATTCGCCTGCCGTTTCATATTCGGGCTGAAGATCTCAGATCCCAAGGGGGATCCATGACCTTGACATTCCAGGAGCTTGCAGCTAATGCCGAATCGGCCCCTATATGATAGGGCTCACCATTACCCTGTGAAGGAGGATTACGGGTTATGATAGGTTATTGGCCCTCATAGGAACCAAAAGTAATTGATGGGAAATGAATATTCTTGCTGTTGAAACGGGAACAAGTTTGCAAAGCATTGCGCTTCTACGTGAAGATCGGGTTCTATCTCATCTTTGTCAGGAAGCAAAGGGCTCTCATACCAAAATACTTTTGCCTGCCATTCACGAGGCCTTGTCATCCCAGGCTTTGAAGCCGTCCGATTTACAAGGATTAGCCGTTTCCATAGGGCCGGGTTCCTTTTCCGGGCTGCGTGTGGGGCTGGCCACCATGACCGGATTTCGAATGGCCCTGGGAATTCCTCTGGTTGCTGTCCCGACGTTGGAGGCCATGGCATGGAACCTTCGAGGCGCAAAGCGACCAATTTGCCCAATTCTCAAAGCCAGAAGTGGAGTTGTCTATTGGGCGTGTTTTCGTTGGGAGGGAGAAAGACTCGTTCAGTTGGTCCCCGAGCAATTTGGTCCCCTAGACGCCCTGGTTCAGTCTCTATCAGAAACAATGTTGGTATTTGGTGAGGGTTGGATGTTGAACCGAGAATCCTTTTCCAAAATGACAGGGCTGATGAAAGAAGCCCCTCTTGAGGCCATGAACGCATCGGCTGTCAATGTCGGACTCGCAAGTTTATCCCGGTTCAAAACGGGGAATTTCGCGGAGTATGGAGTAGGCCCGCACTATATTCAGCCATCATATGCCGAAATGAAGGGTTGAGGGAATTCAGCTTTAAAGGTTAAAGTCTAAAGTTCAAAGTTACCAAGAGGGATCTCAGGGATAAAGATTTCAATAAAAAATAGAAATTGAAATACAATAAGATGATAGGGCAGAATCAGGAACTGAAATTTTCTATATCTAAAGCTTCACTTGAAGATTTGGAGTCGATGCTTGAAATTGAACAGGTTTCATTTTCGGTCCCCTGGTCCAGGAAGTCTTTTGAGGCAGAACTTCAGGGCAATGAGTTTAGTGTGGTTCTAACGGCTCGATCGGAGATTTCCTCTGGACCGACTGGGCCTGTGGTCGGCTATATATGTTTCTGGCTGGTGTTTGATGAATTGCGATTTCTCAATTTGGCTATCATCCCTGCCTGGCGACGTCATGGGGTGGGCTCGCAGCTTGTTTCCCAAGCTTTAAGTTTGGGGTTCTGTAAAGGGACCCAACGGGGGCTGTTGGAGGTGCGTGAGTCAAACCAAGCGGCCCAAGCACTCTATCAGAAATTTGGTTTTACCGTGTATGCTAAGCGAAAATCCTACTATACGAATCCGGATGAGGATGCTATTCTAATGTCCCTTGATCCTCTCACGGGGCCCATTTTCGATGTATCGAAATAGGTCAGGAAAGACCGAAATAGATAGAGTGGACGACAAAACTCACCATTTCGAGAAGGGAGGGTTCCTATGTTGACTGACGAAGAAATCGTAGAGCAATTACGAGCATCTAACCCCGAATTCCGGGAACTTGAAGAATCCCATCATCGGTTGGATGCTGAATTGCAAGAGCTGGTGAAACACCATGTGCTGACGCCACAAGAGGAAATTCTCAAAAAACAAATTCAAAAGGAAAAACTCGGAAAAAAAGACCGAATGGCGGACCTCATCCGGCAGCACCGACTTGATCTCCAGCAGTCAGCAGCTTTTTAAAATGAGTCGTACTAATCGTTAGTTGATAATTCCACCGAGGGGACTGTCCCGTTCCCTCGATTTTATTCGCATTCCTTCATCGGTGGCCACCAGATGGTTGCATTGGTTCACCCCTTACAACGCCATATCTCAGACATCAAACGCCGCCTCTTCCTCATTGGTGGGGTTATTATGGTGGGGTTTGTGGTGGCCTTTTCCTATTCTTCCTTTCTGATTGACTGGTTCAAACGTCCTTTCGAAGATGACCTGATTTTTTATGCTCCAGCTGAGGCGTTGTTTGCTTCGATCAAGATTTCGTTTTTAGCCGCTGTGGTGATGAGTGTGCCAGTCATCCTTCATCAATTTTGGAAGTTTATCGAACCCGCCCTATTGAGCGGGGAGCAACGCTGGGCGATCCCCCTGTTTTGCTTGGGGCTTGGGTTTTTTGTGTTGGGACTGGTTTTTTGCAATTTGATCATCTTGCCCTTGGTGATTAATTTCTTTGTGACTTTTGGCTTGGATCGGTCTCTCACGCCCGAATTGGCTGTGGGGACCTATATTGATTTTAACGTCAAGTTTCTTCTGGCCTTTGGGTTTGCATTTGAAATTCCGCTAGTGCTGACGCTGTTGGCAAGAGTTGGATACATTGAGCCCGCCTTACTCATTCGTTACAGGAAACATGCAGCGATGGTGGCTCTGATCCTGTCAGCTGTGATCACTCCTGATGCGACTCTCTTTACGATGCTTCTGATGGCCATCCCATTAGTGGTCCTCTATGAATTCGGAATCATCGGTGCCAAAATGTTCGGACGGCCGGTTCAAAAGGCTAGCCCTGATCCTTTAGCTGAGGAAGAGGGCGGCCTTGAGTCCTAAATTTGACTCCCGCCGTTGAACCTTAGAGTCGCCGATATTCCGAACCGGCAAAACGATTTCTTTGATGATTGAGATGAGAAAATACTTGCTCTCTGCGACCGTGTGTTTGAGCATCCTTATCAGTGGGATGGGATATTCAGCCGTGGGAAATGGCTTTGGATTACTTCAAGAAAGGGGCTCTGATCCTTTATCCCATGGTGATTCTTCTCGTAGCCCAATGGAGGCCTTTGCTCCTAGTATTCAGACTCTGGCCATAACAAAAGAGGGGATCCTCTATGCCGGATC
>CP070743.1:1496231-1504492 GCA_020348185.1 Nitrospirota bacterium | reverse complement strand
CCCTTATGGAGTTCTTATTGCACCCTGGAGAACCCTTGTGCTAGATTCGCCAGTATTCACGCGGGGTTTCGCTTCTCATGCTGACTGAAGAAATACAACAAATTGTCTCCCAATACGTAATGAATACCTACGACCGTCTTCCTCTGGCGATCACCCGTGGTCGAGGATGCCATGTTTATGATGCCGAAGGGCGGGAGTACCTCGATTGTGTGGCGGGGATTGCCGTCAATACTCTCGGATATGGCCATCCCGATTTAGTGGCCGCCATTGAACGACAAGTCCGCCATCTGATTCACACCTCGAACTTGTATTACACGGAACCTCAGGGGCAACTGGCCCGCCGACTGGTCGAGCATTCGTTTGCCGAGAAGGTTTTCTTTTGTAATAGCGGAGCTGAAGCCAATGAGGCTGCGATCAAATTGGCCCGCCTCTATGCCCATCAACACTACGGTCCCAGTCGATACGAAATTATCACCATGGTGAATTCTTTCCATGGTCGAACAATGGCCACGCTCACCGCCACCGGACAGACCAAGGTCCAAGAGGGATTTGAGCCACTTCTTCCAGGGTTCACGTATGTTCAATTAAATAATCTTGAGGCTTTAGAGAAGGCGGTGTCAGACCGCACCGCCGCTGTTATGTTGGAACTCATTCAAGGTGAAGGTGGTGTGGTGGTGGCCAATCAGGCGTATCTCCGCGCTGTGAGAGATCTCTGTTCGCAAAAGGATATTCTGCTCATCGTGGATGAAGTGCAGACAGGAATGGGTCGCACGGGTACGCTTTTCGCCTATGACCAATTTGGGATCCAACCGGATGTGATGACGTTGGCAAAAGGACTCGGGGGTGGATTGCCGATTGGAGCATGTTTAGCGATCAACAAAGTGGCCAAGGTCTTTGGCCCCGGTACCCATGCCTCGACCTTTGGAGGCAACCCCTTGGCCTGCGCCGCGGCCCTTGAAGTACTTCGGATCCTCTTGGAGGGGGGGGAGCTTGAACGAAGCCGTGAGACGGGGGCTTATCTTGAGAAGGGACTTCATGCCCTCCAAGAGCGGATCCCACTAATCAAAGACGTCAGGGGAATGGGCCTTCTGCAAGGAATTGAACTGACCATTGATGGGAAGCCCATCGTCATGGACTGCCTGGCGCGACGATTGATGATTAATTGTACGATGGGACAGGTGCTTCGATTGGTTCCTCCTTTGATCATTCAAATTGGAGAAATTGATCATCTTCTCACCGTCCTGTCCGATGTATTGACTAAACGGTTGAACAACACCAAACACTAATTGAAAAATACGGGATTTGACGAAAATGAAAGACATAAACCCAAAACTCGAAACCCGAAACAATTCCATCCCCGCCCTTTTTCAATACTGACAAAACGGATTGAGCACCATGCCATCGTTGGGCATTTCTTCAATTAACCGACACCCCACCCCTTCCGTTTCCCGGTCTGTGGCCAGGCCCAAAAAAGACCTGTTAACTGTCGCGAGCCTTTCCACTCGTCAGCTGACTCGTCTTCTTCAAAAGGCCCACGCCCTCAAAAAGAAACTCCAGTCAGGTCGTCCGAGTAGACCACTCATTGGAAAAACGCTTGGGTTAATTTTCGAAAAACCCTCAACCAGAACTCGGGTTTCCTTTGAAGCGGGCATGAATCAACTCGGGGGGCAAGCCCTCTTTCTCGCCGCTGAGAAAATCCAACTCAGTCGAGGCGAAAGTTTGGCTGATACCGCTCAGGTCCTCTCGCGTTATCTTGATGGGTTGGTGATCAGAACCTTCGACCAAACCACCCTTGAGGCCTGGGCCAAACATGCCACGATTCCAGTCATCAATGGGCTGACGGATCTGTGTCACCCTTGCCAAGCCCTTGCGGATCTCTTGACCATTTCTGAGAAAAAAGGACGGCTCAAGGGCATCAAATTGGCTTATATCGGCGACGGAAACAACATTGCCAATTCTCTGATTGAGGCGGCGGCGAAGACCGGCATGCATATCACGGTCGGATGCCCCTCCGGATACGAGCCGGACCAAAAAATTGTGAATTGGGCTCAAGAAGCGTCCAGTGAGACAGGCAGTCGCATCGAAGTCACCCAAGATCCCCTGGTGGCGGCTAAAGAAGCGGATGTGCTCTATACTGACGTTTGGATCAGCATGGGACAAGAACGCGAACAGAAACGGCGCTTAAAAGCTCTCACGCCGTACCAATTAAATGAACGGTTGCTCCAAATCGCCAAATCGGGAGCCGTGGTCATGCATTGCCTGCCGGCTCATCGAGGGGAAGAAATTTCTGAATCGGTCCTTGATGGAGCGCAATCCGTCATTCTCGATCAAGCCGAAAATCGGCTGCACATGCAGAAAGCGATTCTGATTGATTGGTTGGGTGGCTCAACCTCATGAAGCACTCTTCTCGGTCGTTGACCAAGTCCCTATCCCGAACGGCTCTCTCGTCAACCTCAGCCCCTAAAGTGGTACTGGCGTATTCTGGCGGGTTGGATACTTCGGTTATCCTTCATTGGCTCAAGGAAACCTATGGGTTTCACGTCATGGCGTTTTGCGCGGATTTAGGGCAGGGAGAAGATTTACAGGCCATCAAACGCAAGGCCAAGGACGTGGGTGCATTCAAGGTCCACGTGGAAGACCTTCGTGAAGAATTCGTGAAGAATTATGTTTTCCCGATGTTGAGAGCCAATGCCGTTTACGAAGGGAGTTATTTGCTCGGAACCTCGATTGCGCGTCCTCTCATCGCCCGTAGACAGATCGAACTTGCCCAAAAAGAAAAGGCCATAGCGGTCAGCCATGGTGCCACGGGAAGAGGAAATGATCAGGTCCGATTCGAATTAACCTATGCGGCCCTTGATCCTGGCATCAAGGTGATCGCACCGTGGCGGGAATGGACCCTCAAATCCCGGGGAGATCTCATTGCGTATGCTCGCAAACATCGTATTCCGATCACGGTGACGAAAGCCAAACCCTACAGCATGGATTTGAATTTGTTTCATATTAGTTATGAAGGGGGGAAATTGGAAGATCCTTGGGAAGCTGCCCCGGAGAACCTCTTCCAGATGACCGTGTCCCCCGAACGAGCTCCTGACAAAGCTCAGCACATTGAAATTGAATTTCATCGGGGAGATCCGGTGGCCGTCGATGGGAAAAAAATGCGACCCTCGGTATTGCTCGCTCATCTCAACCGACTGGGAGGCAAGCATGGAATTGGAAGGGTGGATTTGGTCGAAAACCGATATGTCGGCATGAAGTCTCGCGGGGTCTACGAAACTCCAGGGGGGACGATTCTCCATGTGGCCCGGAAAGGACTAGAGTCTCTGACCATGGATCGTGAAGTGCTCCATCTCCGCGATAGTCTGACGCCTCGGTACGCAGAACTGGTATATTATGGCTACTGGTTCTCTCCCGAAAGGGAGATGCTTCAAGCGGCCTTTGACCAGGCCCAGCGGGATGTCAGCGGGACGGTTCGTGCCAAATTGTATAAGGGCAATTGCACCGTGACGGGTCGTCGGTCTGCCCGGTCCCTCTATCTCAAGGAGCTTGCCACCTTCGAGGAAGGCGAGGGGTACGATCAGAAAGAGGCCCAAGGATTTATTCGCTTGAATGCCTTACGATTAGCGGTTCGACGCAGTCGGCTGGGTACTTCAAGGTAAAAAGTGTGGCATGCCAGCTATAGCTCAGAAACGAAAAATCCCCACCAAATCAACCTCATCGGGCAATCGTCCATCAAGGGTAGTGAAGCCCAAACCCCGTAAGGCCAAGTCCTCTTCGACCAAGGCCTGGGGGGGGCGGTTCACCGAGGGGACCCATCGCCTGGTAGAACAGTTTACGGCTTCGCTCCCCTTCGATCAGCGATTGTACGCTCATGATATTCAAGGAAGCATCGCCCATTGTAAAACCCTCCTGAAGGCGAAAGTGCTGACGAACTCCGAATGCACCAGGATCATTCGAGGGTTGGAACGGATTCGTTTGGATATCCGTCGTGGCCAACATGCCTTTCGAGAAGAAGACGAAGACATTCACATGAGCATCGAGCGTCGTCTGACCAAACTTATCGGCTCACTGGGCGGGAAACTTCACACCGGCCGAAGTCGCAACGACCAAGTCGCGTTGGATCTTCGATTATATCTTCGAGATTCCCTGATCACAGTGAAACAGGGTGTCATCAGTTTACAAAAGGCCTTTCTCGCCCAGGGCCGAAAGCACCTGAACATTATCATCCCCGGCTATACCCACCTGCAGCGTGCCCAGCCCGTGCTCTTAGCACACCACTGGTTGGCCTATGTGGAGATGCTCGAACGAGATAAAGGTCGAATCCAGGATGCTTATACTCGCGTGAATGTCATGCCGCTGGGTTCCGGGGCCTTAGCTGGAACCAATTATCCCCTTGACCGGTCGTATACGGCCAAACTGCTGAAATTTCCCACGATCACGACCAACAGTCTGGATGCCGTGTCGGATCGGGACTTTGTGGTGGAGGTCTTAAATACGCTGGCCATTCTGATGATGCATCTCTCCCGACTCAGCGAAGAGCTGGTGTTGTGGTCTTCACAGGAATTTCAATTTCTTGATTTGCCCGATGCCTTCTGTACCGGTAGCAGCATGATGCCTCAGAAAAAAAACCCCGATGTGGCAGAGTTGATCAGAGGGAAAACCGGGCGGGTCTATGGATCCCTGGTATCGGTCTTGACGATGTTGAAAGGGCTTCCGTTGAGTTATAATCGAGATCTCCAGGAAGACAAAGAACCATTGTTCGATGGGCTGGATACGGTGACAGCTTCCCTCACCCTCTGTGCCGAACTCATCTCCCGACTGAAAGTGCGTCAAAAGGTGATGGCCCAGGCCTCATCATCGGGGATGCTTCTTGCTACTGAACTCGCGGATTACCTCGTGAAAAAAGGGATACCGTTTCGGGAAGCCCATTCAATTGTGGGAAAACTCGTCCGTGATTGCTTGGATGAAAATAAAGACCTATCCACGGTCACGGTGGCGGATCTGAAATCCTATTCATCACAATTCCGAGCGGATGTCCGTAATGTCCTGACACCCGACGGCGCGATCAATCGGAAAAAGCAGGTTGGAGGAACCGCTCGGAAACAAGTGGAAAGTCGATTACGGCAAGTTGAAAATCAACTCCTCAAGTCGGGGTAAACCCGTTTCTGGAAGAATTGAAGGAGATCCGGCATGGCGACTCAACAGAGATTGCATTTCCGATTCATCCCAGTAATACTATGTCTTGCACTAGGTCCAGCCTGTGGCCAAGTGAACGCCCCCATCCCACCTGAAGATGTGGGAATCGAAGCGAAACTGCGAAAGCAGCAGAAACAAATGGAGGAACAAGAGAAATCCTCAGACGACGAGGTTCCGATTGAAGAAGAATCTGTTGAGCTCCCTCCCCTTCGTCCCATCGGAACCCGGTAAGATCCACATGATAGAATGGAATTCTCTCGCTTTAGGACGAGAGACATGGCAGAATATCTCAAACTCCACGCTTAGGCGTAGTGAAATTCTTCAAGAACATAGTCCAGCCAGGAGGACATAAATAATGAGCACACGACCATCAACCGACACGCGTCGAAAATTGTTATTGCTCGACCCCTATCCACGCAACAATCCCTATCGGATGACCGCAAAAGAGCGCCGGGCATTCTGGTTTCCAAAGCTGAGTTTGCCCGTCATTGCGGGCTATACGCCGCCGGACTGGGATGTCACATTGATCGATGAAGCGGTCGAAGAAATCACCGGGGAGGAGCCGTGCGATCTGGTCGGGATTTCCATCATGACCTGTTATGCGCCACGGGCCTATGAGTTGGCTGCAATATTCAGAAAACGAGGGAAAACGGTGGTGCTTGGCGGCGTGCATCCCACCTATTGTCCTGAAGAGGCCCTTCAAAACTGCGACGCCATTGTGTGTGGTGAGGCCGAAGACCTCTGGCCACAGGTCATTGAGGATTTTGAAAAGGGGACGCTTCGACGAATGTATCGAATGGACCAGTTCCCGTCTCTGGAACAGTACCGCAGCCCACGCGTGGAATTACTGAGCCCCGACTCCTATATGACCCGCCATTGCACCTTTACGACACGAGGCTGCCATTTTGATTGTGAATTCTGCAGTGTCTCGCCCTTTAATGGGAAAACCACCCGACGGCGTCCTGTGCCGGAGGTCATTGAAGAAATGAAAAAGGTGAAAGAATGGATTCGCTCGGAGGTGGTCGAACGGATGACGAAAGACTCTTTATTCGGTGCGATGAAAACGGCGGGACGCATTTGGGTCGGATTGGAAGAGGGATCCATCGTGGCCTTTGTCGACGATTTGCACAATAGTCATCGAGCCTATTGCCGGGAATTGTGGAGCGCGATGAAGTCGCTCAATATCAAATGGGGTTGCCAATCCACGATGTTTTTGGGGGACGACAGAGAATTGGTCAAACTTGCGGCTGACAGTGGCTGCGTGTCCGTCTTCGTCGGCCTGGAATCCGTCTCCGCTGATTCTTTAGACGAGACCAATAAGAACTTTAACCAGGTGAGGAAATTCGAAGACCAAATTAAAATGTTTCATGACCATGGGATTATGGTGAATCCGGGCATGGTCTTCGGATTTGATAACGACGATGAGTCGGTTTTTGAAACCGCAATCGATTTTCTCGTGCGAAACAGGGTGGAATTGGCCTATTTCAATGTCTTGACTCCTTTGCCGGGCACCGCCTTGTATGAACGCTACGAACGTGAAGGCCGCATTTTCGATAAAGACTGGTCGAAATATGATGGCAAGCACGTAGTGTTTCAACCAAGACGCATGAGCCCGGAACAACTTCTGGAAGGCTTTTTCTGGGCCAATCATCAATTCTATTCATGGCCGTCGATTTGGCGTCGCCTTAGTCATACGGGGCAACGACTGATTCCACGGCTGGATATGAATTGGGAATTCCGAAAATTGATCAAGCGGACATCGCCCCCGGGCAGCTTGTCCCCGGTGGCCAAGGTCATCAAGAATCTTCAAACGAAATTGCCGACGTTTGACACGAACCAACTCATTCCCAATGCTCTCTATTCCCTGAAACAAAATGTCCAAGCGGTCGGGCAACAGGAACTTTTTTTGAATATTCGTGCCCGTCGCCACGATGCCTTTGCGGCGTTGTTTATCGAGCTGGAAGGCACCCTGGATGATCTCAATGCCAAGGAATTGCTGGAGCGCATTAAAAAGGCCGCGAAAGATGCCCGGATGGATATCGTGGTCAATTTTGAGCACCTGCGGCAGGCCACACCCAAGGCCATTCAGACGTTGATGGATGGAGAGTTCCTGAGGTCGGTGAAGCCCTATGCCAACCTCCGGTATCGAAAGCTCAAAGAAGCCTTTCAATCAACCTTGCAAGAAATCGGGGTATCCGATCCGGGGCTTTTAGAAGAGACGCCCAAAAATGCATGATTTTCGTTATCAGGACAAGGAACTGTACTGCGAAGAGGTTCCGATCCAGCGAATCGTGCGGGATGTCGGGACTCCCTGTTATATCTACAGTTACCGGACATTGGTTCGTCATTATCGGGCCTACGATCAGGCATTTGGGACGATTCCCCATATCATTGCCTACGCCATGAAAGCCAACTCGAATTTATCGATCCTTCGGGCCCTGGCGAAGGAAGGGAGTGGGGCCGATATCGTCTCCGGAGGGGAACTCTATCGAGCATTGAAAGCGGGCGTGCCTTCAGAAAAAATCGTGTTTGCCGGAGTGGGAAAGTCACGTCAGGAGTTTCAAGAAGCCCTGAAGTCCGACATTCTGATGTTCAATGTTGAATCCTCTGGTGAACTCCAGCTGATCAACGATGTGGCGGGAGAAATGGGACTTCGGGCGCGCGTGGCTCTTCGAGTCAATCCCGACATCGATCCCAAGACTCATCCTTACATTTCGACGGGCCTGAAAAAGAGCAAGTTCGGCATTGGGGCGGAGCGGGCAGTTGAAGAATTCACGCTGGCGTCCACCCTGCCTCACATTGAGGTGGTAGGAGTCCACACCCACATCGGATCGCAACTGACCGAGCTCACCCCCTTTATCGATGCCCTGAAAAAAGTTCTCACCTTGATCGAGACGCTCCAATCCCGCGGAACCGACATTCGCTATCTCAATATCGGTGGAGGATTGGGAATCACGTATGCGGAGGAAACGCCGCCCCATCCCAAGGATTTGGCAGAGGCCATTTCACCATTGTTGCGGGACCTCAAATGTCAGTTGATCATGGAGCCGGGTCGATCGTTTGTCGGC
>CP070743.1:1491611-1496131 GCA_020348185.1 Nitrospirota bacterium | reverse complement strand
GCTATGGTGTTGGACCCTCTCCAAGAGAAAGGGTGGAAAGAACTTGACGCTTTTTAAAAGACTTCGGTATGCTCTGCCCCTTAAAATGATCAAAAATTCTTTCACCTTGGAGGATGTGAATGTCCGTATTACTTCGAAAGTATAAGTTGGCCAGTGGTTTGGTAAAAGAAGAACGGATTGACGATCCGGAACGGATTGATCGGTATCGGCGTCTCTTTAGTCGAGATGACGTGAAAAAGCTTGATGCCGGCGAGAAGGTGTTTATCGAAAAGGATGAATGGCAACTTCTTGAGGATTAAGATCGCCTGTCATTTCACCCCTCTTGGAAAAAACTTCTCCTCTTCACCACTCGTCTTGAAATTCAGGTCTCTATGATGGGCTATTGGATCCATTTGAAACGATCGCTTGACCAAGCCATGCTTCATAAAGAACGTTGCTTGGAAGTCCCTTCCACCACGCACCGTGCGGATTTTTGGGAAGGAGGGTGGTTTGAATATCCTGATAAAGAGACCGCTCTGGATGCCATGGAAAATTGTGGAGCGAGCCGACAGGATCGATGCCCTCTTTGCAAGCCTTGAAGTATGAACAGGGTTATGGGCTGATTCCCCTTCTTCCTCCCATAGGCTTTTCGAGCTTTCTCCTTCGTCGACATTATGGCACAAAAATTTGGAAACTTTCGATGGATCAAAGAGGGATTCCTGGATGGTCGCGTCAATGGGAGTGTGGTTGGACGCATGACCATTGCCGGGTTAGGGCCTGTTGATGTGTGTCTGAAGGGGACGATGAGCGGGGAAATTGCCGGTCGGGTTATTCGATTTTGCAACTCCAAGTACCTGGAGGATCCCCGGGCTGCGGAAGTATTAATTGACTTTGATGTTCCACAGATCGGAAAGGTCAGCCTTATTTCTTTTGATCCTCATCCGTTGTTGCCCCCACCCCCTTATATTGAATGGTTCTCGCTTAATGAACAGCATTACCGCATTGAATTGGCGGCGGAGGATGCCTATATCCTATCTGAGGACCAGGCTCAAGACCTGGATCAGGATTGCCAGGCCCTTCGAAAGACTCTACTGCCCTTACTGAATGTACCTACAACACCTTCCCAGCCTCAACAAGAGTGGTTTTAAAGGTGCATGATGAATGATCGATTCCTAAAAGCCTGTCGACGTGAACCTGTTGACCGGACTCCCGTCTGGTTTATGCGACAAGCCGGTCGATATATGGCCGAATATCAAGCTATTCGTCGCCGACATTCGATATTGGAAATTTGTAAAACGCCGGAATTGGCTGCCGAGGTGACGCTTCAACCCATTACACGATTTAATGTCGATGCTGCGATTATCTTTGCGGATATTCTCCTTCCTCTTGATGCCATGGGATTAGGATTGGAATTCATAGAAAGTAAGGGACCTGTTCTCCATCATCCCATTCGTTCTGACGAGGATGTAGAGCGACTCCCGGCTATTGGTGGGGAAGTCTTTGACTATGCCTTTCAGGCCGTGCGTCAAACGAGGATCGCTCTCGCTGATCGGGTTCCCTTGATTGGATTTGCAGGGGCTCCCTTTACCCTTGCGAGTTACGCGATTGAAGGTGGGAGTTCCCGGGATTATGTTCGGACCAAGCAGATGATGTATGCCCAGGCAGAGTCCTGGCATCGAATGTTATCAAAATTCGCCAGCGTGGTGGTTGAATATTTGCGTATGCAAATTCGCGCTGGGGTCAACGCGATCCAATTATTTGATAGTTGGGTCGGTTGCCTGAATCCCAGTGATTATGAAGAGTATGTGCTTCCCCACATACAGGCAATTGTTCAATCATTAAAACCTGAGGGAGTCCCTCTGATTTATTTCGGAACGGGAACGGCTACCTTATTAACGCTTATCAGGAAAACGGGTTGTGAGGTCGTTGGCCTCGATTGGCGTGTACACCTCGATGATGCCTGGCAGACCATCGGGTATGATGTCGCCGTGCAAGGAAACCTGGATCCCATAGTCCTGGGGGCTCCCATTCCAGAAATCCAACGTCGGGTGCGGGACATTTTGCAACGTGCGGGTGGCCGGCCCGGCCACATATTTAACCTCGGACATGGTATTCTTCCCCACACTCCGCTTGAAGGGGTGGATGCCACCATTGAATGTGTCCAGAGGTTCCCCAACTGACAGCCAGCTCTTGCGGGATCCTGGAAAGCCCCGCGGAAGAACAGTTTCAGGTTTCACGTAAAAAGCCTCAGTATCTAACCAATCGAAGAAGTCAGATCTATCTCCTGTTATTCAGTGGAAACTCCCTTGCCTCATGTGGTGATCATTGGTGGTGGTATCTCAGGGCTCTCAACGGCATTGGCTTTTCAAGAAGCCTGTCAACAGGTCGGCCGATCGATCGACTGCACGGTGATTGACAGTCAGCAGCAATGGGGAGGGAAAATTCTCACGCACCACGTTCAGGGATTGATTATTGAAGGTGGGCCCGATTCGTTTTTATCCATAAAACCGTGGGCGCGTGACCTCTGTGAACAATTGGGACTGAGTCATCAATTAATGAATACGAATGAGGAACATAACAGGACGTTTTGTTTCACCCGAGGGAAACTACGAGAAATTCCTCAAGGATTAGTCTCTTTTATTCCTACACGAGTCAGTTCCCTCTTCTTCAGCGGATTGATATCATGGGGAGGGATCTTTCGAATGGGGGCAGATTGGTTTATCCCTCCTCTGCGTCAGCCGGATTATGACGAATCGTTAGCCTCTTTTTTTTGTCGCCGTGTGGGACAAGAAGCCTTTGATCGCCTCATTGAGCCGTTAGTGGCGGGAATTTATGCGGGAGATGCCCGGGAACTGAGTCTAAAGGCGACCTTCCCGCGCTTTCGGGAATTAGAGCAGAAATATGGAGGGCTGATCAAAGGAGTTCTGGCCCAACGCTCCAAACCAAAATCTTCACCTTCTGGCTCCAAATCTTCCATGTTTGTGACACTTCGTGGTGGACTGGGAACGTTGATCGATGCCCTGATCCAACGGGTGGAGTCGAATGGAGCCGACTTACGATTGGGACAACAGGTGAGTGATCTTCAGATGACAAATACCACCTCAAATGGGTATAACGTGGTTCTTCAGAATGGTGAAATGCTGAAGGCCGATAGGGTAGTGTTGGCTACCCCAGCCTATGTTTCTTCAAAATTGATGAAGCCTCATCACGAGTTTCTTTCCAACTTGTTAGGTCAAATTCCTTACGCGTCGACGGCCACGGTGTCGCTCGCATACCGAGCGGAAGATGTACCCAAATCTGTACAGGGGTTTGGATTTGTTATCCCCCGGAAAGAAGGCAAGTCGCTCATTGCCGCGACATGGACGTCGTTAAAATGGCCGAATCGTACTCAGCCGAATCAGACACTGGTTCGCTGCTATGTCGGAGGGGCAGGGCGTGAGGCCGTTCTTGACTACGACGATGGGGCTTTAGTGAACTATGTTCGGGGGGAACTTTCTGCGATTGTCGGGATGACACAAGCTCCAATTTACACCAAGGTCTTTCGATGGGAACGGAGCATGCCTCAGTATACGTGTGGCCATCTTGATCGTCTTCAACAAATTCGGGAATGCGAGCAAGACTTCAATGGGTTATACCTGACGGGAGCCGCCTACGAGGGGATTGGGATTCCTGACTGTATCCGAGAAGGCACTCGCATTGGGAAGGAATTGGCCGAATCGTTTGGGTAGCCAGCAAAAAGGTCAAACAGTCGAAGAGGTTAAAGTGTCTAAAATGTCAACGAGGAAATGCATTCTCACCGCTTTTAAGCCTTAGACATTTTAGACTCCCGAACCATTTCGACTCTTCGACACTTTAAATGTAGGCTTTGAACATTTTTTAGGCTTTCGGGGCATTGTTCTGTGGAAAATATCGTTCGTGCCCACGTTCTGGTTGAAGGCAGAGTTCAAGGGGTTGGATATCGAGCGTTTGTTCATAGAAACGCGGTCAGCGAAGGGCTGTCGGGATGGGTGAAAAATTTATCGGATGGGCGGGTCGAACTAGAAGTTCAAGGCTCGAGAGAAAAAATTGATCTCTTTCTGGTCTCTTTAAAGAAAGGCCCGGCCCTTGCTCAAGTTGATCAGCTTCATATGAAATGGTTGGATATTCAAGAAGAACGTGATGGGTTTCGAATTATGGACCTTTGGTGAATGACGACTATTTTCTTCAAAGTTGAACATGTCACCGTGACAATTTGTGAGTTGTGAGAAGCTCAAGAAAGTATTATAGTGACCGATATGGATTACAAAACTCTCATTCGGGAAGTGCCTGATTTTCCAAAGCCCGGTATTCTCTTTTATGACATTACACCGCTTCTTAAGGATCCTCAAACCTTTCGAAAAATTCTTGATGACCTCACAGAGAAATATAAAACGGCTAATATCTCCAAGGTCGTTGGAATTGAATCGCGAGGCTTTATTGTTGGTAGCCCCCTGGCGTATCACTTGAACGCTGGTTTCGTTCCGGTCAGGAAGCCTGGGAAACTTCCAGCCGATGTGTATGAA
>CP070743.1:1482963-1491511 GCA_020348185.1 Nitrospirota bacterium | reverse complement strand
GCCATAGGCCTTCACAATACGAATGCCGGAAAACGCTTCTTTCAGCACGGAGGCCATGTCACCCATAGATTCCTGGCCCCGGGTAGACAGTTTCCTCAATCGTCGACTAATCTTCACCAACACCAGGGCCGAAAGAGGAACCACAAATATTAAAATAGTCGCGAGTCTCCAATTCTGGTAGAACGCGACTCCAACTAAGGCGAGAAAGGTCAAACTCTGTTGAAAGAGATCTTTTAAAATACTTGGAATCGCATTAGCCATCTGGTTGACATCATGAATGACCCGGGACACCAATCGACCTGAAGTATTCGCATCATGAAACCGAACAGGAAGCCGCATGAGCTGCATGAAGAGCTGCTGACGGACATCGACCACAATCCAGTTGCCGACATAACTCATCAAATAGGCTTGACCGTAGGCAAACACTCCACGAAGCGCCGTCACCACTAAAAGGACAGCAGGAATAATCAATAAGAGAAATTGATCCTTTTCGATAAATATTTTGTCGAGAACGGGCTCAACCAACCAGGCATTCACAGCCATAAGGGTAGCCACACCAGCTGAACACAAGCAGGCACCTAGCAATCTGAGTCGATATTCACGGACATATTGAATCAGCCGCCAAAACGTACTCATGCTCGTATTTCCTTCAAAACCAGTTCGGCCGCTCGACGGGAAGCCCCGGGTGAGCCAACGGCTTCACGGACCCGCTGAAAGGCTTCTCGCATATCCTGAACAAGGGATGGAGTTCTCAACAATCGAAGCGCCTCACTGCCCAATCGCTCCGGGGTCATGTCGTGTTGTATTAGCTCTGGAGCCACTAATTTCCCAGCGATGATATTAACCAATCCGATGTAGGGTATGGTCACCAAACGTTTCCCAATTTGATAGGTCAGCCATGGAACCCGATAGGCAATAATCATCGGTGTTCCAATAATCGCAGCTTGGAGCGTGGCCGTCCCGGATGCGATAAATAACAAATCTGATGCTGCCATTACCTCGTTGGGGCAATGGGGTATGATTTTCACCTCTACTTCAGGTGTTTTCATGACCTCCAGGATGAGTGATGTCGAAATGTTTGGGGCTTGCGCAATGATAAATTGGACCTTTCCATAATTCGTCACAACGTTTTTAGCTGCCCCAAGCATGATGGAAAGAAAATTTTTCACTTCATGCTCACGACTGCCAGGCACAATTCCAATGACCAACCCATCTTTCGATAATCCGAATTGTTCCCGGAGAACGGGCTTATTGTAGGAGGGAGCCATCGTATCTAGCAAAGGGTGTCCTACAAAGTCGGCAGGGACACCTGCCTGACGAAATAAGGCCTCTTCAAATGGGAGGATGACAATCACCCGGTTCACGACCCGCTTAATCACGGCAAGACGACGAGCCCCCCAGGCCCAAATTTGAGGAGCAATATAATAGATCACACGTTGGTGGGCCTTGGCAGCCGATTTTGCCAGTCGGAGGTTCATGGCGGGAGAATCAATAAAGACCACCGCATCGAATCGCTCATTTCGCAAGACCTTTTTCAACTGACGGATGGTTCGATACCCCCTCAAGAGTTGCTTCACTCCCGGGATCCCAATGGCATCCACCCGTTCAATTTCTGGGACCAACTTCACCCCAGCGTCGATCATGTGATGTCCCCCCACACCTTGAATTGTAGCATGGGGATTCAAGGAGTAAATTTCTCTCGCTAAATTGCCACCATGGAGGTCACCAGACGCCTCCCCTGTCACGATAAAAATTCTGGGCATGGTCACGAAGACATCGTGCGTGATGCTGGTCGCCTAGCGAGTCTGCCGGAGACGCGAATGGCTTCGAGCACCCGGTGAGCCAGTTCCAACGAGGCCACCCCTTGTTCGCCTGGGACAGGGGATTCTGTTCCATTTTTGGCAGCTTTCACAAACGCTAACAGTTCCCGTCGAAGCGGCTCATCATCCTCACCACGTAAAGACTGGGTGCGAATAGTGGATTCGTGGTCCGGATCACCAACGCGTTGATGAATGATGGCCTCACGTGCTTGATAATCCACGGACAGGTAACAATCAGGCTGAAACACTCGAAGCTTGCGGAGCCTGCCCGTTGAGACCCGGCTAGCAGTCAGATTGGCCACGCAACCCTGGCTGAACTCAATTCGAGCATTGGCAATATCAATGTTCTCCGTGAATACAGGCATGCCGACCGCCTCTACCTGTTGAACAAGCCCAAGGTTGAAGGACAAGACCATATCGAGATCATGAATCATCAGATCAAGCACCACATCCACATCGGTTCCCCGAGGCTGAAAGGGGCCCAGGCGATGACATTCGAGAAACCCTGGTTTATCAATGTAGGAACGGGCCACCTCAACCACCGGATTGAAACGTTCAATATGCCCGACTTGAAGTATCACCTGTCTGTCTTTTGCCAGTCGAACCAGGTCATGCCCTTCTTCAATGGTCGACGTGATCGGCTTTTCAACCAGCACATGAAGCCCGGCTTCAAGACAGGTTTTTACTACAGGATAGTGGGCCGAAGTCGGCACAGCGACGCTGACGGCATCAACCTGGGAAAGAAGATTCTCCAGACCTTCGCAAAAGGTCACACGATACCGCTTGGCAATCAACCGCCCTCGGGTTTTATCAAGATCCTGTATGGCGATCAGATTGGTATTGGGAAGGATAGAATATATCCGGGCATGGTGCTGCCCAAGATGGCCAACGCCAATGACTCCAACCCTAAGTCTATCCATCACGATTGTGGATTAGTGAGAAATTTAATGGGGAAATGTAAAAGGTGGGGACCAGGGAACTCGTGGGGCCACCAGTATGAACACAATCAATGTGAACCAGGAGGGCCACTCTGCGCGTTAATTCCCACAATGGCTAACCCGGCAGCATTGGCCTGCCGAAGCATGTCTTCTCGATCGAGCAGAACCGTTCGGTCAGCTTCGATCGCGAGTACCGACGCCTTGACAGCACACATTGTCTCAACAGTCGTCGGACCCACAGCTGGAAGATCAAAGCGAAGGTCCTGGTTCGGCTTGCTTCGTTTTACCACGACCGCGCCGCTCTTGGCCAACAACCCACCCCGTCTGATAGCCTCATCCGTCCCTTCTACGGCCTCCACCGCTACAACCGCTCGATCCTTAACCACAACACATTGACCGATATCCAAACGGCCAGTTTCACATGCGATGTCCCAACCAAATCGGATATCTTGCCATTCCTTTTTAGTGGGAGTCCGTTTGCTCAAGATTCCTTGTTCTACCAAGATCCCCTCAAGCCCAAAGGTGGATTCACGAATCTGTATACCTTCTCGTTCCAATTCCTCTGCCACCGCTCGTAAGATACCATCGTCTTTCCAATTTCGTAACCGACTGAACAAGGCAAGGGCCCGAAGATCAGGTCTGACGGTCGTAAAGACATGAGTCTTTTTGATTCCCCCAAGCATCACTGTCTGATGAATGCCATCCGATTTCAGTGCATTGAGAGCCTTGCTGAATTGACCAATTCTGATCCAATGAATTCGATCAACGCAATCCTCGAGTTCAGGAGCGGTTTCCCCAATATGAGCAATGGCTGAAACGCTATAGCCCAATCGTCGAACATTTTCTGCAAAGATAATAGGAAATCGACCACTTCCGGCTATGAGCCCAATCCGTTCCTTGGAACGTTCGAGTTTCGTGGGTGGTCTCTCCGATTGTGTATCTGGCTGTACATGTGCCACAGGGTTATTCTTCCTCCTCATCGAGTTCTCTAGAAGAGGTATGGCAAATCCCCCTTCGCGAACTCTCGAGAAACGTGAGCAACTTCAACACATCTGGGCTTTCCTGATATTGCGTTCGAGCGAGTCTAATGGCCTCATGTAATCGATGCCCTTGCCGAAACAAAAGATCATACGCTTGTCGAAGCGTTTGTATTTGATCCATTGTAAACCCGTGACGCCGCAGAGCGATCGAATTCAACCCAAACATCTTGGCACGATAGCCGCCCGCCGCCCGCATAAAGGGTGGAATATCTCGTCCAAGAGCGGAACAGCCTCCAAGCATGGCATAGTCCCCGATTCGAACATATTGGTGAATGCCGACTAAGCCCCCAATCACCGCATAATTTCCAATGGTAATATGTCCGGCCAGTGTCGCGGCATTGGCCATGACGACATAGTCTCCGATTTCACAATCGTGCGCAATGTGCACATAGGCCATTAAAAAGTTATGGTTTCCAATACGTGTCACTCCACCCCCGAAGGCCGTGGCTCGATTGACCGTGACATATTCTCGTAAAATATTATCATCCCCAATATTCACTTGTGTCGGTTCATCATGATATTGAAGGTGCTGAGGGGGGGCTCCCACTGAGGCGTAGGGGAACAGCCTGCACCGCTGACCAATTCTGGAATGGCCTTCCACGTACACGTGGGAGATGAGATGAGTGCCTCGTCCAATCCTCACATGTTCTCCAACCACACAAAACGGACCAATGACCACATTTTCGCCTAATTCCGCTTTTGGATGAACAACCGCTGTCGGATGAATACTCACATTTCGATCGCCGCGTCGTATCATGGTCGCCCCTACGAGAACATTAATTCAAGAGCCTAATAATTTTACAGGGAATTCCCCTTAACAGTATAACCTATAGGTACGAACGAAAAAGATCAATTGATTCTTGAAAATATATTGAATATCGAATACTGATGGTCGAATCATGAAGTATCAGGAATGACCCACAACTCTGCGTCAGGCGGTTTTTGCCTCCGTCACCATAGCCGTCATCTCAGCTTCGCAGGCGAGGGAAGAACCCACGAGGGCTTTCCCTTGCATTTTCCAAAAAGGTGGTTTGCGGCGCAAGACTTCCACCTCCACTCGAATTTGATCTCCGGGAACAACCGGTTTTCGAAATTTAGCTTTATCGATGCCGGTCAGATACACGACCGGCCTCCCCAATTCCTGACTCGTCTTTAAAGCTAATACGGCTCCGACCTGGGCCATCACCTCAAGAATAAGAACACCCGGCATCACTGGTTGACCTGGAAAATGCCCTTGAAAGAAATGTTCATTCAGAGTGACATTTTTTATTCCAACAATTCGTTGCCCAACCTCTAATTCAACAATTCGATCAACTAAGAGAAAAGGATATCGGTGAGGCAGTATCTCTTGAATGGCCAGACTATCCATTTCGATTTCAGACATTCTTTTGGCTCCTCTTACCCAAACGTTTCAGGGATTGAATGTTCGTGGTCAAGTTTGATTGTACAATTTTGGCTTTGAACAGGTTTGGGGGCAATAAGACCCCATTCTATGGTCTGTCCAACTCCAGGATCACCTTTTCCGTGATATCCAATTTGGGCTGATGGTAAAGGGTCGAGGTCCCCTTCCCATATTCCACAACAATCAGAAGATTGCCGGTCCGGGCAATTTCGGCCACGACCTCCTCAACACTCTGACGAAACCCTGCAAGCAAATCTTTTTGTTTTTCTTGGACTTCTTGATTGAGATCGGCTACCTTCTGTTGATATTGCATCATACGGCGCCGAAATGTCTCTTCACGCTGTTTACGTGCGGTTTCGCTTAATACACTGCCCTGGGCCAAAATTTCGTTTTCGAGTCGGCGAAGTTCACGTTGTTCCAGTTCGATAAGAGCTTGCCGCTCCTTCATAAAGTTATTCAAAGATTCGGTAACCGTTTTTCCGGCATCGGTTTGATTAAGCACTTTTTGAAAATCCAATACGCCAATCAGACCCCCATCTTCAATGGGAGCAGATGTTGACGAGCATCCACTTCCCCACGTCACCAGCATACTCAGACTCAGAACCCATAAAAGAGAACCCGCATTCCGCATCATTCTAAGACATCCTATTCTCATCCTTGTTATGCCCTCGATCCCATTCTTTAAAACACTGACCCGACTGAAAACTCAAAAACCGTCTCTCGCTCCTGCGGGGTACGATCTAAATTAAGTCCGTAAGCTGCCCGAAGAGGGCCGAACGGAGAAATCCACCTGACTTCGATTCCGGTAGCCGGACGAAGATCAAAACTCAGTGACTCATCTTCAGCAAATCCTTTTCCATAATCGAAAAAGAGCACACCATTCAATTTAGCATCAGGCAGAACGGGAAAAATCAATTCGTTGTTGAATATCAACTGCGCCGTTCCTCCCTCAGCCGTTCCGCTTGAGGTGACTGGGCCGGCGCGACCAAATTGAAAGCCTCGTACAGTATTGATCCCGCCCACAAAAAAGAACTCGGATACGGGTAATGGAGATCCTTTAAATCCTTCTCCCTGTCCAATTCGGGCCCGAAACGCGAAACGAAGGTCCCATAGAGGAACAGGAATATACCTCAAAGCATCAAGACTATAGGAGATAAAATTGTTCGTGCCTCCGAGTGCATCAGTTCCTAATGACAATCGGAGCCCGACCCTGGATCCTGTTCGCGGATCAAGAAAATAATCCCGGGTATCTCGAAAACCGGAAGCTCGAAACCCTGTCGTCGACTGGGTCCCGACCTGTTCGAGGATGGATTCCGGGGCGTCAGGGGCAGGATCCTTAATCCGGATTTGTTCCCCCACAAACGTTATCGAACCAGAGAGGAACTCGGAGAAGGACCGCCCAAATACTGCATTGCCACCCACCCGATCTTCCACAAATGTCAGAAAGTTTGTCCGGGTACTGAAGGCGTCAAGCTGCATGGATGTCGGAGTATCGTAAATAGCCGGATTCCGAAAGGTAAGATTGCCAACAGTTCGACGTCCTCCGAGCTGTCCCCGAACCCGTACGAGATAGCCCAATCCAAACAGATTCCCTTCGGTAATATCGGCAATAGCTGTAAAGAGGTCCAAGGTGCTGAACCCCCCTCCGACACTAAACGACCCAGTCGCTTTTTCTTTGACTTTTACATCAAGATCCACTTGGCCTTCATCAATTTGCTTAGGAAGAATTTCAACGGACTCAAAATAATTTAAGTTATTCAGACGCTCAAAGCTTCGCTTAATAGCCACTGAATCAATCATTTCGCGTTCATCGACACGGACTTCCCGCCGAATGACATTATCTCGGGTCTTGTCATTTCCCGATATTCGAATTTCTCGAATGCGGATCAATTCTCCTTCTTCAATTTTAAAGACAATCTCCGTACTGCGACTCTTTGGATCGGGCAGGATCTTCGGAACCACCTCCGCAAAGGCATAACCTTTTTCCCCATACAAATCCGTGACACGAGTGACTTCCTCACGGATTTTTACCCGCTGAAAGACCTCCCCGGGCTCAATGTTCAGATCAAGCTCCAGTTCATCACTCGTGAGTTCTTCATTACCATCAAACGACACTTGACTGACGGTATAGGGCTCCCCTTCCACAATTGAAAAGGTCAAAGTAAACCATTTTTTATCTTCACTCAGGTCAATCGAAGGGGTGCCCACCTTCACATCCAAGTACCCTTTATTGGAATACACTTCCACGATCCGCTGGACATCATTCGGAACTTCATCCTGTCGGAACACGCCAGCATCGGTAAACCAGGACCAGGGGATCGCATATTCCCGGTTAGCCATAATCGCCTGTAATTCCTTTTTTTTGATGACGGTTCGACCGTCAAACAGAATGGCTTTAATATAGGATCGCTCACCCTCCTGAATAAAAAAGGTCAGCCGGGTTCGATCGCTCTCAATGGTTTCGATAACGGGGACAACTTTGGCATTAAAATACCCCTCTTCCTTGTAGGCCTGACGAATATTCTCAGTACTCACTTTCACTTGTTCCTGGTCCAGCCACACCTGACTGCCAATGGTGATCTTTTCTTGAAGTTTGTCCTCATTGAGTTTATCATATCCATCCAAGACCACTTCGACATTAAAAGGTTTTTCTTGTACCAAAAAAACGAGGTGGACGCCTTCCGGTCGTGTATCCGTCTCTACCTGCACATCTTTAAAAAAGCCCATAGCGTATATGAGTTGAATCTGGTCCCGTATACGATCTGGACTGAAGGGATCACCGGGTTTTACCGTCAATTTATCCTTGATCACCGAAGCTTTGATATTTTTATTTCCTCGTATGTCGATAGACTGAATCTGCAGGCGAGCTTCCTCGGCATGTAAGATGGACAAAGGCCACCACACCAAAAGAAATATCAAAAGGAAATAGCAGTTAATGATCTTTCCCAATCCAACATTTGAAAAACCCGGGGCCACTCCCGTGCAACAGGACGAGAGAACTGGAATCGAGTCTGGCCTAGATCCATCCACAATTCCGCTCACCGACACATAAAAATACCGTCAGAGAGGAGGAATCCACGTTGGGAGAGATAAATACGATATTGTGACGGAAGAGGGTAGAGAGCTGATAGTACCGAAGTCCAACTATCTCACATCACTGATTGATTGTCATACGAGTAAGAAGAACCGTCAAGAGGGCGATTGATTATATAAGTCAAGAGTCAACATTGTAAAGTGATGAAAATCCGGGTTCCCAAGAGACTTCCTTGACTTTATTTTTACCCTTCTCCTACTATTTCAAGCAAGCTTCTTTTGTGGCCTGGACAATTTTCTCGTTTGTCCACAATC
>CP070743.1:1477972-1482863 GCA_020348185.1 Nitrospirota bacterium | reverse complement strand
GGACCACATAGATGTATCCAGAGGGAGAAACCATGGACAAATTAAGACGTCTGGAAGGAAAAATTGCGATTGTGACAGGGAGTAGTAGCGGGATTGGAAAAGCGGTGGCAATACGGTTTGCAGAAGAGGGAGCCACAGTCATCATTGCAGCTCGTCGTGTGTCGTTGTCTTCGCAGGTAGCAGGAATGATCAACGAGCGAGGAGGGAAGGCTCTATCCATTCCAACCGATATACGAAATGAAGGGCAGGTGGAACACCTCATTTCCCAAACCGCCGAACAGTGTGGGGGGGTGGATATTTTGGTCAACAATGCTGGGATTTTTGGTGGTGGACCCGTTGCAGATACGAGCACCGCACAATTTGATGACGTATTAAATACCAATATTCGCGGAACATTTTTTTGTTGCCGTGCAGGGTTTCGTCATATGAAGGCAAAGGGGGGAGGGACAATCATCAACATGTCGAGTGTGGCGGGGACGGATGCCTGGGCAGGTACTGGAACCTATAGCGCTTCAAAATTTGCCGTCATGGCTTTAACCAAGGCCCTGGGAGATGAAGGTCGATCATGTGGGATCAAGGTTTGCGCGATTTGCCCTGGCGCTGTGGCGGATGATCTTGTGGATTTTCCAACGGAAGTCATCACCCAAAGCGGAAAAATTAGCCCTTTTGATGTGGCCGAAACGGCGATCTATTTGGCAACCCTTGGCCCTAATACGATTGTGCGACAGGTTATTGTGGACCGGTTAGGCGCGGATTGGTCCTAGGTTCTCTGTTCGGTGTCAATGGGCCTCTTGCCTTTCGGAGTTTTGTGGTTATTGAATTTCCATGAGGCCAGAAGAACAGCCAACGGTTGAAAAATCCAAGTTGCAAATAATTTGCAATTGCGATGAAGGCGGGTTGACTTACATTAAACCGTGATTATCTTAATTTACATGGAAATGAAGCCCAGCTGGCAAAAACCACAAAACACCATTCATTAGTCAGGATAAAAAGGAGGAAGATATGTTGGTCAAATGGAATCCGTATACAGAAATCGATAAAACTTTTGATAATTTTTTCCGTCGTCCCTTTTCACTGAAACCATACTGGGATGATCGGAAGGATGAGAATGTACCCTGGCAGCCTGCTGTTAATGTTCATGAGGACAAAGAGAAAATCTCAATTGACGTGCAATTGCCGGGAATAGACATGAAAGATGTGAATCTCTCGGTGAACGATCATACTCTTGAGATTCGAGGGGAGCGAAAGGCTGATTCAAAAGAGGAAAAGGATGGCTATCACGTGCGGGAGTTCCGGTATGGAGGCTTTTCCAGGACCTTCAAACTTCCCTCTTACGTTGACCCGGAAAAAGTGAAAGCGACGTATGAGCGGGGAGTCCTGACGGTGAACGTTCCAAAGCATGAAAAGGCCAAACCTCGCGTGGTAGAAATTGAGGCCAAATAAGAGGTCACAAATTTGATAGTGGCAGGGGCGGGATGTCTTAACCGAAGCATATCCTGCCCTTGCCGGGGGAAAATTCCAGGCATGGGTTAATGGACTGTTGTATTAGTCAGATAGGGGAAAATTATGGTGACCATTACAGATATCGCGGCAGGAAAAATTCAAGAACTTGCGAAAGAAGAGGAAAATACCCTTGGGCTACGCGTGTATGTGAAAGGCGGGGGATGTAGTGGGTATCAATATGGCATGGCATTCGAATCCAAGTTGAGCGATGATGATACCGTAATTGAGAAAGATGACATAAAAGTTATTCTCGATTCTCAAAGTGCCCCTTTGCTCAGCGGTGCCGAAATTGATTATGTCGACAGTCTGCAGGGATCGGGTTTTTCAGTAAAGAATCCCAATGCCAAAAAAACCTGTGGGTGTGGAAGTTCCTTTGCAGTTTAAGAGCTTAATGCCGGTCTGGATTTAACGCACCCAAAATGTTCTTTAAGAGGCCTCGTCTAGAAGACGGGGCCTTATTTTTTTTCGTCCTAAATTCATAATTAATAGGGTACTGGCCTTTTTTAACCCGAAACGCGGAACCCAAAACCCGAAACTTCTCTTTTCCCGAAACTTGAAACCCGAAACTATTTTCATTCTGTACTCACTCCTGATTGAATTTCAGCGAAGCTGAATTAATGCAAAATCGTTGACCGGTGGGTAATGGTCCATCATCGAACACATGCCCCAAGTGAGCCTCACATGTTGAGCAGGTGACCTCGGTCCGAACCATGCCATAACTTTGATCTTCACGGTTTTCGATGGCCTCCTGATCGACCGGTGAGGTGAAACTGGGCCAACCGGTTCCCGAGTTAAATTTTTCTGTTGAGCGAAACAGGGGAGTTCCACAACAAATACAATGATAGGTCCCCTTGGCTTTGTGATCGTAGTATGGTCCCGTAAACGCTCCCTCTGTTCCCCCCTCCCGGGTGACCTGGTATTGTTCGGGGGTCAGCTGTTGCTTCCACTCCTCATCGGATTTATGAATTTTTTTAATCATGGGCTTCCTCCAACCTTCGGGTATAATAAGAATTCCAAGTAGGAGGGAAAATTTTACAGGGCCATAGAGTGTTCTCGCAAACCCCTGAAAAAGGGTGCAGCGTTCAAAGTCTAAAGTTGAGGTTAAGAGTCCCTGTGACTCTTAGTCACTCTCCGATGGCCGAGGTTGTCAGAATACCTTTCAATCCACTACATTCTGCCTCATGCATATCGGCCAGGGCCTCGCAATTATCGATCGTATCCGCGACCTAACTTCTGACGTTCGGGAACTCACGCTTCGACTCCTTGAGCCATCAGAGTTGGTCTTCTCTCCGGGACAATCTCTTTCTTTTGAAGTCCCAACTGCCCGGGGCTCCAAACCGGCTATTCGGTATTACTCACTGGCATCTCCTCCAAATCAGCCCCGAAGGCTTGTGTTGCTACTGAGTGCATCGGAGCAAGGCATAGGGCCCAATTACCTTTTTACCAAAAAAGCGGGTGAAAAAATTCCGTTTGGAGGCCCGAACGGTAATTTTTGTCTTCATGATGATGGACCGCGTAATATTCTGTTTGTGGCAACAGGGACTGGGATCGCTCCTTTCCGTTCGATGCTTTTTTCGCTGTTTGAAAGGCCAATCACCAAGACCGTCACTCTCTTTTGGGGACTTCGGAGTGAGCAAGATATTTATTATCAACATGAACTCGATGCCTTGGCCCGACGACATCCCAATTTTTCCTTCCACATCGCCTTATCACGTGCGCAAAAGAACTGGAGTGGGGCGAAGGGAAGAGTGACCCAATTAGTTGAAAACATTCCTGTGGTCGATGATCTTGCCGTGTATGTCTGCGGGAATAAAAGAATGGTGATGGAGGTGACCGACATAATTCGTCAAAAGGGCAACTGCCCCCTTTACCGTGAAAAATATTATGATGAGCTTGAGCGCAAGTGTCTCTCTTAACTCTCGAGTCTGGAATAGCCAAGGGACAGTTTCGAGTTTCAAGTCGAATTGACCACTCGATCCGATGAGCCAGTTGCTTTTATCCCAATGAGTCACAATCAACTTTTTCCATACTTGCGAAGCCGACAGGAGTTCACTGATCTAGGTCTCTATATCCATGTCCCATTTTGTCGAAAGCGTTGCCATTTTTGTGCTTTTTATTTAATGGTTCACCGGGAAGAACTGGTTCGCGCTTTTCTCCTTGCCCTTGAGCGGGAACTCATTTTGTGGGGAAAGGAGTTGGGACCCGTACCCGTGTCCACGGTATATCTGGGAGGTGGAACGCCGACCTCCTTGAACGCTAAACAGCTTGTGCGCATTCTCGAAGTTGTCAACCGGATCTTTCTTCTGACATCCCAGGTCGAGATTTCGATAGAAGCTTCTCCGGAAACCGTGACGCTGTCTGCGCTGCAAGAGTTACGAAAAGCGGGAGTGAATCGTCTGAGTCTCGGTGCCCAATCGTTTGACGAATCCGTTTGGGAGCATTTAGGCCGATCGGGAAACATCCCTGACACAAGGACAGCCCTTGAACAAGCTCGACAGGTTGGATTCCAGAATATCAGTCTCGACCTCATGTATGGACTTCCAGGCCAATCGTTGGAAAGCTGGCAACAATCCTTAGAGGAGATCATCGACCTGAACCCCACTCATGTGTCCTGCTATGCCCTTACTTTAGAAGAGGGAACCCGTTTATATAGTGCTCAACACAGAGGGGAAGTTCATGTTGGAGACCCTGAGTTAGAAAATAGGATGTGCCAGATTGCGGCTTCGGCTTTAACAGATGCGGGATACCACCAATATGAAGTTTCTAATTATTGTCAATTCGGGTACGAATGTCGGCATAATCTTCGATACTGGACCTTCCAAGATTATTTGGGGTTGGGGCCAAGCGCCCAATCTTGTATCGGAAGGGTTCGATTTGGAAATGTGGATAACTTATCGGAGTATTGTCGGCGACTAGACGATCAAGAAATCCCACTTGCATCCGTTGAAGTGATGTCCAAACATCAAGCGGATCGGGAACGAGTGGTATTCGGATTACGATTGGTTAATGGGCTTGATATTCAGGGTTTAAAACAGTTGGCGGGTGATGACCAGTGGAGGGGCGTGGTCTATCAACTGATCGAGGAGGGACTTCTCTGTCATGACGAAAGGACTCTCCGCCTAACCCCGTACGGCCGCCGCTTTGCCGACTCCGTGGCAGTCCAGTTGTTGTGAATGTTGAGAGAGAAGGATTTATCGGAGCCAGGCAATAAAGAATTGTTTCAATGAGATAAACTTATCCACAGGAGAGTTGGTTGTTAACATAGCGTTCCTTTTTTTAAATAGGCCGCATCCTGGTTCTGCCATAAGTCGGATGGAGATTCACACTACCAGTTGCCAGAGTTTTGCAAGGATCCACAGGAGGGCCATCACCACTCCAAGGAGAATAG
>CP070743.1:1471859-1477872 GCA_020348185.1 Nitrospirota bacterium | reverse complement strand
TTACTGAACAGCCGTGAGGCGCTCGCCTCCGCACAGCGGTATCGAATACAAGCCGAGGCTGAGCTGGCCGCGGTAGATCGAAACAAGCGAAAAGAGGCCGGCTCCGCCCTAACAGCCGAGGCGCAGGAATTCGTCGACAAAGATCCCGGCTTAACCAGCCTTAAGGCCAACTTCAATAAACGGCGAAGCGAACTTCTCACGAAGTTGAATGCCCTGGGGCCTAACCATCCCGGTCGAGAGATCATCATGTCAGAATTAGCCAACCTTGGGCGTGCGGTAAAAAAAATGACTAAAAATCTTGTGAAATCCAGCCGGCAAAGATACCTGGCCAAGCGAAAAGCCGAAGTGTATCGTGCTCGGCAAGTTGAGAGCGAGCTTTTCGCTCAAGTCAGCGAACTGCAATCCCAGGCCTCCCGGCACGCGGCAATCTTTCAAGATGGTCTCAGATTAGAAAGAGAACTGAAACAATTGCACGAGCGACTCGAGGCCGTTCAAAACCGAATCAGCTTTTTGCTGTTGGAGGTTGATGCCCCGGGATTCCTTCGTCTCGTGACGACTGCGCTCCACCCTGAGGGGGCTCACAAAGGGGGAAGAAAGAAGTACTTGCTTTTGGTGCTGATCGCAGCCTGTGGAATTGCTTTTCTGGCACCGACGGTCATTGACTTCCTGGATCCCCGGGTCAAGGGGGTGAAAGAGTTGGAGGGAGTTCTCGGCTTTCCGCCCGTGGGGTGGATTCCGGATATGTCGAATAGAGATGGGAAAACCTTAAGCCAGGATCGGCTTCAGCGGCTGGCTCTGTCGTTGGATAATGAGCGACGTTCGAGGGGCACCTCCATTGCGGTCTTTTCTTCCGTATTACCTGGTGGTGGGACGAGTACGGTGGTCCTGGATCTCGTCCGTGAGCTCGAGAAAATGGGGACCAGGGCCATTGCTGTGGAGGCCAACCTTCAAAAGGCCGATTCTCGTTACATGGGGAAGGGGCAAGATGTTGGATTGCTTAACGTCGCCGGAGAACAAGTGAATCTTCCAGATGCCATCGTTTCACCGTCAAAGAAACTTTCTACGCGCATGTCGGTTGGAAGCCTTCCCGGCATCTCCAGATTATCAGAGGTGGGAAAGCTAGGCCCTACAATCCAGAGCCTCAAAAAACATTTTGATTTAATTCTCATTGACGCGCCTTCCCTCACGTCCAACTCGGACGGCGAATATGTGTGTGGGCTCGGAGAAGCCGTCTTTCTGATTGTGGAACATGGAAAAGTCACCGCGGAAAAAGTTCGAGAAACCGCTCGAGCCCTTGAACGCGTATCACCTGCCGTTGTCGGTGCGGTTCTGAATAATATGCCGACACTCCCGTCCCAACGGTCTCTGAATGATTGGTTGAACCTGGTGGAATCTGGTCGATGGTGGCCTTTTGGCAATGGCTTGTTGCAACAAATGAGGAAATTGTAATGAAACGAACGCCTCTCCTGTATATTCTTCATAGCGGCAATCTCTACGGAACAGAACGGATGGCTCTCATCACGGCTGAGGGACTTCGGGATCAATTTCAAACGACCATTTTTGCTCCGCCGGGCCCTGTGCACGAGGAAGCGAAACGTCACGGATTCGGTGTGGAGAAATTTTCGTCCATCTGGGAACTGTCCTGCCGGTTGCAAGAATACTGGTCAAACCATGGACGGCTGGCCATTATGTCAACGGGTGTGTGGCACTCGCTCATCGCGTGGTTTTGGAATGTCTGGTATCGAAGGCGCCCCATCCATTTGCACCTTGTCCATGGAGGAACGGACGAACGACAAAGTTACGGACGCAAGAAGTGGCTCAATCGATTCGGAATCATGTTCGTCGCCGTCTCCGAATTTGTGAAACAGCGCTTAATTGCGAACGGCGTCACCCCAGACAAAATCCTCGTAATCGAAAATTTTCTTTCGGAACAGCGCATCGCCGAGACGCCAAAGCGGCCCCCTTTTACAAGTCCAGGCGTTCGACGGCTCATTGTGGTTTCCCGTATTGATCCCATCAAGCGAGTGGATCTTCTACTCGATGCCCTGGATCGCACACCGGCCTTGGCTTCTTTAGAGATCCGGGTCCTAGGAGCCGGCTGGGATTTGGAAACCTTACGGGCGCGGGCGCAAGCACGAAATCCCAATGTGACCTTCACCGGTTTTCTTCCCAATGCTCTCGAAGAATTGTCCCAGGCTGATTTGCTGGTGCATTTGTGTCCCGTGGAACCCTTTGGAATAACGATCTTGGAAGCCATGGCTGCCGGCGTGCCGGTTCTGGTTCCCGATTCCGGTGGGGCCGGAAGTGTTGTGGAGGAGGGGGTATCAGGATACCGATTTCGATCGAATGATGCCGGATCGTTAGCCGGGCGATTGTTAGAACTCACTCAGGCCTCTCCCGAATCACTCAACCGGATAGTGGCAGGGGGGCAGGCAGCACTCGCCAACCGCTTCTCGGCTCAAGCCCGACTTGCGGATTACAGGCTTGTCATGGAAGGGGGAAATAAATGAAACGCAGCTGTGAAACCTCAACCCTTTCGGTGGTCATTATTGGAAGAAATGAAGGGGAACGTCTGATCCGTTGCATCAAGTCGGTGAAGGAGATGCGACCCCATGGGGGCGAACTGGAGCTGATCTATGTTGACACCTCTTCGACTGACGGGAGTCCTCAAAGGGCTGCCGATTTGGGTGCACGAGTCATCTGCATTCAACCGGGGCGACCTTGCGCCGCAGTGGCACGCAATGCGGGATGGCACGAAGCTTCCGGCTCGCTGATTTTGTTCCTTGATGGCGATACCATACTGCACCCTGATTTTGTCCTTAATTCTCTGTCTCTCTTCGATGACGAAAAAGTTGCCGTGGTGTGCGGACAACGCCGCGAAATCCACCCAGAGGCCTCGATGTTTAATCGGGTGTTGGATCTCGATTGGGTCAACCTACCGGGGCCGGCTGATTATTGCGGCGGCGACGCCATCATTCGAAGAAAGGTTCTCGAAGAAGTCGAGGGGTATGACGAGAACCTGATTGCGGGTGAGGAGCCGGATATGTGTCGACGCATGCGCGAAAAAGGATTCGTCATTCAACAGGTAGATTACCCCATGACCGGACATGACCTGGCCATCCATCGATGGGGACAATATTGGCGGCGAGCCACCAGAACGGGCTACGCCTATGCAGAGGTTTCCGAACGTTATCGCGATACGCCCTTACCGCTGTGGTCAAGTGAAAGCCGGAGGAACGTGAAGCGCGGACTGGGCTTATTGGTGTTAGGTCCGACCGGCCTGGTTCTTGCAGCACTTTGGCCATCATGGGTGCCGGCCCTAGCTGTCCTAGGAATCTACGGGGCTTTGGCCCTGCGTAGTGCGTATAAATTTCGCTGGAAGGGTGGAGATCCCCTCACCATGCTGTTATACGGTATGCATTCACATCTTCAACAGATCCCTATCTTGATCGGCCAACTGACGTATTGGAAAAAAAGGCGGGCTGGCGATCGGCAATCATTGATTGAGTATAAGGAGGTGTCCACGTGAAAGGGTCACTCGCATCACACACCGTTTCCAACATTGACCAGCTCATGTCCCTCAAAGGAATCGTGCCGCAAAGTGAAGATAAGATGGAGATGGAAACAGTATCGGAACCTCGTAAGCCTCGTGTCCTGTTAGCCGCCTATCAATGTGGTCCGGGGATGGGGTCCGTCTCTCAAATTGGATGGGAATGGTACGCACGGGTTTCCCGGCGCCTTCCAACAACCTTAATCACCCACGTGCGCAACCAGAAAGCTATTGAGGCCGCTGGCATGGCCCCAAACGCCGATATTGTGTATGTGGATACCGAGTGGTTTGCAGGCCCTCTTTACCGGTTGGCCACCCGCCTCTTTCCCAAGTCTCAACATACCGTGTTTCTTCTGTCCTCGCTGGATTTCTTTTTATTCGACCGACAAGCTAAGCGAATGATACAGAAGAGGATGAATGGGGGGGAAACCTGGGATTTGATTCATGTGGTGACGCCCTTGACCATGGCCGCGCCGACCTGTTTGCACCAACTCCAACTGCCCCTCATCCGGGGGCCTTTAAATAGCGGGTTGGGGGTGCCCAAGGCCTTTTCCTCAGTGATGAAGGAGGACTCGGCCTGGTTGTATCCGATGCGAAATATATCCCGGATCATTGATAGCATGGTGGGGTCTACCCGTCATTCTTCAATGATCTTGACCGCTACACGGGCCACCGTGGAAGCCGTCCCCAAAAAGTATCGGGGAAAGTGTCATTCCATGCTGGAAAATGGCGTTGACCTGAGTCGGTTCACAAATACACCCTGGCCGTCGCCACCCTCCCTTGAGAATCCGCTTAACATTCTGTTTGTGGGCCGGCTGGTCCCGGTAAAAGGTATTCCGTTCCTTCTGAAAGCCCTTGCTCAAGTGAAGGGGAAGATACCGGTGCAAGCCCGAATTGTTGGTGAAGGGCCTATGGAGGAAGAGTGGAAAAGGATTGCCAGAGACTGTGGCGTCGCGGACCTCGTCTATTTTCTGGGGAACCGTTCGCTGGACGAGGTCGCCGAGGAACTTCGGACTGCTCATGTGCTCTGCTTACCGTCCATTAGAGAATCGGGGGGAGCCGTTCTCCTGGAAGCCATGGCCATGTCACGGCCGGTCATTGCCGTTGCATTTGGAGGCCCGGCGGAACTTGTGGATAAGGGAGTGGGTGAACCCATCGAACCATCGGGGCCGGAAGCCGTCGTCAATGGACTGGCCCGGGCTTTTACTGATCTGGTGCGAGACCCCGAGTCCTGGCGTCAACGAGGGGAAGAAGGTCGGCGGCGGGCGGAACAACAATATGGGTGGGAGGCTAAAGTTGAGGCTGCCGTTCGTCTCTACGATCGGGTATTGGGGAAATAAAAGAATGAATCGCCCCTGCGACCTTAGGGAATAAGATAAATGAGTACAGGACAAATGTCACACCATCTCCCAACCACTATCCACGAAGCGCATCAAATCGATTATCGTCTTGCTGATTTCAAGTTCCTTCTGCCTTTGGGACCTGAGATTCGAGTCTTAATCAATGACGATGTCGAGGACTGTGAATTTATTCCGCCGTTGCTGGCTGATGTGGGTAAGATCGAAATTATCCGGCTCTGGACAAAGAGGGAAGAACCTCAGAGACGGCCGGCGTTGCCGGAACATCCCCGTCTTGAGGTGGTATCCCGCCCGACTGGCCAATACGATTTGATCATTTCCCGAACACAGATGGCCGACAGCCACCTCAATAACGATGGGATCTTCTGTCTATGGGATGTCCACCCTCAGAAAACGGCAGGAACGGCCACCCTCCCCTCGGCTGGTTGGATAGGGTATCCCAGTTGGCCCAGCTTTCGGTATCTCATTCCCAATACGCGAAAGGGACGATCAGTCGCCATACGCGATCTCAAAATTTCCCGATTCCAGCTTTTGAAGCGGAGGCTGAAAACCGCACTAGGCGAAATGGGCCAAGCCGGCGCTTCAACAAGCGGGTTCCAACTGTCATGGCGGCTGGAGGATGGCAGAACCTCTACCTTTCAAGAGCGCGTCGCAGCGGCCTTCAATACGCACCCTCAACTGGCGAAACTGGCGGATCTTGCCAGGGAAAATTGGATAATTTACTCAGGGCAAAAAGGCGAAGGGAATCCGATTATCGCGACGGTCCTAAACGAAACAGGCAAGCCGTGGGTCGTTATTAAAACCTCACGGTTCCCCGATCAGCCTCATTTGCTGGAAGAAGTCGAAAAAATTCGGCAGGTTCGGCAACGACTCGGTCCCGCGCTGGCTTCGAGCATGATTCTCCCGTTGGCCCAGGCCAATGTTTTGGCTCATCCATTGGTGGTGTACCCGTTTGTGCCCACGCATCGGATTCCCAAATGGCGGTGGCACCTCTCAGGGCGAAGAAATTGTCTTTTGGCTGTGACCAGATGGCTGGCTCAAGTCGCCCGCAAAACGGCCGAGACCACGGATCCCAGATGTTTCCAGGAAAAACATCTGGCCCCAT
>CP070743.1:1469067-1471759 GCA_020348185.1 Nitrospirota bacterium | reverse complement strand
AGTTGAAGCAGGAATTTCCCATCATCGAGGAGTGGCTACCATACGAAATCCACCCGGACACACCGCAGGAAGGCGTCCTTTGGGCGGATTACTTTCCCAGCATGAACCCGGAGGCGTTCTTCCGGCAACTCGACGGGCGAGGCAAAAAGATGGATGTGCGGTTTGGTCCTCAGCCCCTGATGAGCAACTCTCGCCAAGCTCTAGAAGGCGGGGAATTCGCCAAGGAACATGGCCGTTATGAGGAGTATCACGAGGCCGTCTTCCGGGCATTCTTCACCGACTGCAAGGACATAGGCAACAGGGAGGTCATCCTCGATTTGGCCCGGAGCGTCGGACTCGATGCTGAAGCACTCAACGCGGCGCTGGAGGCCAAGACCTACCTCCCCCGTCTTGAGGAGACGACCCGCATGGCAAGGAACAGCTCGATCAGCGCCGCACCGACCTTTCTCATCGAAGGATACGGTTCTCTTACCGGGGCCCAGTCCATTGAGACCTTTCGCGCGGCCCTGCGCGAAGTCGAAGGAAGAATGCGGGCAATGTCGACAGGTTAGGTCTCTTGCCGGGTAAGCCATTTACGAATTACCAACCAAGAAAAAGGCTAAAGCGAAACACTGTCCAAGCAATTTCAATTCTAAACGTTTGAGGGGATAACGTTATGCGCTATGAAGGTACAACTTATCGTCCACCGCCGGAGGCGGATTCTTTTTTGCTTCAGGTAACGGTGGGCTGCGCCCACAACCGGTGCACCTATTGTGATATGTACCGGGACGTGAGTTTCCGCCGGGTGGCAATGGACCAGATCGAAGAGGATCTGCAGGAAGCCCGGGGGATCTTCCCGAAAGCGGAACGCATCTTTGTGGTCAATGGAGATGCTTTCGTTCTGAAGGCAGAAACCCTTGGAAACATCGCTGAGAGAATCAATTTCTACTTCCCGGAGTGTCAGGCCATCACCATGTACGCTTCCATTCAGAACATCCGAACCAAAAGCGATCATGAACTGGACGATTTGAGGAGGCTGGGTATCAACGATCTCTATGTGGGAGTCGAATCCGGCTGGGATGAGGTTTTGGCCCGCATCAATAAGGGACACACCGTGGCGGAAGCCAAACATCAGCTTGACCGATTGAACCGGGCCGGAATCAATCACATCGCCAATCTGATGCTCGGCGTCGCAGGTAGTGGTAAAGGCCTCGAAAATGCCCGGTTCACGGCGGAATTCCTCAACGAAACCAGCCCCGGCTTGATTTGGGTGGGGACCCTTGGCATTTTCGATGGTACTGAGCTTTACGCCGAAATGGAACAGGGGCTGTTCGTACCGGCAACGGAGATGGAGATCTTAGAAGAGGAAAAGGAGTTGATTAATAACATTGAGTTGGACAATGTCCGCTTTTACGGTGTCCATCCCACCAATACCGTACGAGTTTCGGGGTTGCTGCCGCGGGATAAAGAGAAAATGATCAATGAGATCGATATAGGCATTGCCCACGTCGGTGAGGATGTCCTTTTGACCTCCTTCCACAGGGCATCGTTGTAAGTCATTGTTCCTCAATTCTGATGACGAGAAATTATAAATCATGGCAAATAAGGGACTGCTATATCTGAGTGAACCGCGTCAGGCCACGTGGCTCGAACTCTTCTTCGACTTGATCTTCGTTGTGGCGCTGGGCAAGCTCACCCATCTGTTGGCGCATACCCACCACGGGCACCTCAGCGAGGGTGTATGGTTGCATTTCTTATTGGCCTTTCCCCCAATGTGGTGGATATGGGTGGGGCATACCGTCTGCAGCAACCGGTTCGACGCCGACACCAGGCCGCACCGCATAGCCACGCTTCTCCTCATGCTCCTGATTATGCTGGCCTCGGTGCAAATCGAAAAGATTAGCCAAAATCATGTCCCCTTCGTGCTTATCTACTGTACTGCCCGGCTTTTCATCTCCGGCATGTATATCTCGGCGGCGCGCAGGCACCCGGACGAGGCGCAATTCGCCATCAGGACAAGCAACACCTATTTGGTGGGTGTACTGATAAGCGCTTGTTCCGTCCTCTTTGAATTACCTGGTGCGATTATCGTATTCTACGCTGGGATACTGTTCGACATGGTGGGACGTAAATTCATCATTGGCAGCACAATCCCCGTGGACAGAGATCATCTGGTGGAGCGTGTGGGTCTGCTGGCCATCATTCTTCTTGGTGAATCGGTTATTTCCATATCCAGCGGCCTGACCGATATGACTTGGGACACTCTTACTGTGGTAACGGCGGTGTTAGGGTTCGTTTTCATCTGCATGATCTGGTGGATTTATTTCGACTCCTTTCCGCTGCTGATCAATAGCAACCGCGATATAGACGGGGACGCCATACTCTACTCCCAGCTGTTGACCTACATCTCTTTTGCCACATTAGCGAACATGATTCGCCACGCAATCTTGAACGACCTGAACATAGGGGATTTTCGCCTCATGATCATAGCCGGTATGGTGATGCTTTATCTTGGCAAGCAGACAGCGTACTTCGTGAACACACCTGAGTACCGCCGATACATTATACTCAACACTATAACTATGCTGGGGATTTCCGGCTTATCACTGTTGCTACCAACACCGCAATACATTTTCTTTGGCGTGTCATTTTCCATGATCGTCTACATCGCCATGAACTACAGGGCGCAAATCCGGCTGTATGGCAGCGTCCA
>CP070743.1:1462522-1468967 GCA_020348185.1 Nitrospirota bacterium | reverse complement strand
AAGTTGGTCTGGCACCCTGCCATGCCTATTAACCCTACTGTGGTGCGGGTGAAGGCCAGTCAAGCCAGCGACCTTGGAAAGATCGTCTTTGCCAATTCCATTACTCTGACACCCGGCACCGTCTCTATGAGTGTAAAAAATGACGAGATTGAAGTCCATGCTATTACGCAGGAAATTGCGGAGGATCTCCAATCGGGCGTGATGGACCGTCGAGTCGCTGAACTGGAATAGCCAATATGATGTTTGATGTGACAATGGCCGCAATTTTAGTGACCATGGCGCTGGCCCTCAGCCGAGCTCTCTTAGGTCCCTCCTTATATGACCGAATTTTAGCGGTCAATATGTTCGGCACTAAAACCGTTCTGGCGATCGCCGTGTTGGGGTTTTTGATGGGCCGACCGGAATTTTTGGATCTGTCATTGGTCTATGGGGTCATCAATTACATTGGGGTCATTGCCATATTAAAATTTTTTGAATCCGGTGATCTGGCCCATCCCGGCCATTTTGGAGAGTAGTGGGCTTCCAGATGGTCTAAAAGTCAAAAGAGTGGAAAAGTCAAATTTGACCTCTTCGACCCCTTCAACCTCTTTGACCTTTTCCACCCCCTAATATTTGATGTTAACATTTGAGCCATAAACCGGAGAATTCTTAATGGGCGAACTGCTTAACATTTTGAGTTGGATTTGCTTGCTCCTTGGTTCATTCTTTGCCGTTAGCGGCGGGATCGGCCTTATGCGGTTCCCCGACTTCTTTTCGCGTCTCCACCCTGCCGGAATCACGGATACCCTGGGGGCAGCCTTGATTCTCATTGGCTTAATGTTCCAGGCTGGATTCAACCTCATTTCCGTGAAACTTATGATGATCCTTGCCTTCCTGTTGCTCACAACTCCCACGGCAACCCATGCATTAGCCAAATCGGCTCTCCATGGAAACCTGAGACCGCTCACAGGACAATCCCTCAAACGTTGATCATGGCTGAATTCGTTGATTTTATCTTGCTTGGCTTTTTAGCGGTCGTCGCATTGGCCATGACCCGGTTGAGGAATTTGTTTGCCGTGGCCATGTTGTCCGGGATTTATAGTTTGTTATCCGCTGTCTTATTTGTTGTTCTGGATGCGGTTGATGTGGCGTTTACGGAGGCTGCCGTGGGTGCAGGCATTACCACGGTTCTGATGATCGGCACCCTTGCCCTCACCGGCACGGAAGAAAAGATTTCGGGTCGTCACACCATGATCCCTCTTTTAATCGTCCTCTTTACAGGGGCAGCCCTGATATACGGAACGTTAGACATGCCGGCCTTTGAAGATCCCCAGGCACCGGTTCACCAGCATGTCGCTCCCAAATACTTAAGAGATACCCCAATTGAGACAGGTGTTCCCAATGTGGTAACCGCTGTTCTTGCCAGTTATCGAGGATACGACACCCTTGGCGAAACCACGGTCATTTTCACGGCTGGATTAGGCGTGATCATCTTGTTGGGATTAGGACAAAGAAAACCAGGGGGAACGGCATGACCCACAATCCGGTGCTACGGGTCATGGCGAAACTCATGATTCCGTTTATTCTGCTGTTCGCCCTCTACGTTCAGTTCCATGGCGATTTTGGACCTGGCGGTGGATTTCAAGCCGGGGTGATTTTTGGAGCGGGCCTCATCCTGTATGGATTGGTTTTTGGGGTCGAGACCGCCTTAAAAGTATTTTCACCTACCATACTGCGAATAGGCATTGCCGTCGGCGTCCTCCTTTACGCAACCGTCGGGCTTGCCGGCATCGCCCTCAACGGAAAATATTTGAATTACAATGTCCTGGCGCATGACCCCGTTCACGGCCAGCATCTGGGGATTCTCCTGGTCGAGCTTGGGGTCTTTATCACGGTGGCATCGGTCATGATGACCATTTTCTTTGCCTTTGCAGGACGCAAATCCTAATCATGTGGGCTTTTGGTCTTTACAACTACTGGATCGTGATTGTGCTCATGATGGCGGGTTTCTATATGGTCATTGCGCACGGCAACTTAGTCAAAAAAATTATTGGCCTGAATGTCTTTCAGACTTCGGTGTTCATCCTCTACATTTCCATGGGAAAAGTTGGAGGAGGAACGGCCCCAATTATCAGTGAAGGCTTCACGCGATATTCCAATCCCCTGCCCCACGTCCTGATTCTTACCGCAATCGTTGTCGGTGTCGCGACCGCCGCCTTGGGTTTGGCTTTAGCCGTCCGCATCAAGGAAGCCTACGGCACCATAGAAGAAGACGAGATTGTGAAGGCCGATACCCTCTCGTGATTCTTGCCAACCTTCCCGCCTTACAAGTTGTCATCCCGCTGATTGCGGCACCCCTTTGCGTACTCATTCGGCACCGAGCGATCGTCTGGGGCTTCACGTTATTGGTGTGTTGGAGCACCTTAGTGGTAGCAGGACTCCTGTTGAGTCAGGTCCTGACAACGGGCCCTCTTTCGTATGCGCTGGGTGACTGGGCGGCCCCCTGGGGCATTGAGTATCGCGTTGACGTGCTCAACGGGTTTCTCCTGCTCATCGTCTCCAGCATCAGTGCTATTGTGATGCCGTTTGCTCGTGAGAGCGTGACGAAGGATATTCCTGAAAATCAAATCCCGCTTTTCTACGCGGCGTTCCTGTTATGCCTGACCGGTTTATTGGGCATCGTCATTACCGGCGATGCCTTCAATCTCTTTGTCTTCCTCGAAATTTCCTCTCTGTCGTCTTATGTCTTGATTAGTCTGGGGAAAGATCGGCGCGCCCTCACTGCAGCCTATCAATATCTGATTATGGGTTCCATCGGTGCGACTTTCTTTGTCATCGGCGTTGGGTTGCTTTACATGATGACCGGCACCCTCAATATGGCTGATCTCGGGGCGCGCCTTCCCAAGGTCCTCCACACGAGAACGGTCTTGGCGGCTTTCGGTTTCTTAACAGTCGGCATCGGGCTCAAGTTGGCCATGTTTCCCCTTCACCTCTGGTTACCCAATGCCTATACCTATGCCCCCTCCGTCGTCACCGTCTTCCTCGCAGCAACCGCGACCAAAGTGGCGGTCTATGTGTTCGTTCGCTTCTTCTTCACTATCTTTGGAGTGCCTTTCGTGTTTGAAACCCTGCCGGTCGGGACGATTCTTCTGACCTTAGGTCTTGCAGGGGTACTCGGCGCCTCGACTGTGGCGATTTTTCAGACCAACGTCAAGCGATTGCTCGCCTATTCCAGCGTCGCGCAAATTGGCTATATGCTGTTGGGGATTGGCATGGCCTCAGTCACCGGACTCACGGCCGGCATATTACATCTCTTCAATCACGCCATCATGAAGGGTGGCTTATTTATGGTGATGGGGTGCGTGATGTATCAGATTGGGTCCGTGAATATTCAACAACTCAATGGAATTGGGAAACGGATGCCATGGACCATGGCCGCATTTGTCGTTGGAGGCCTTGGGCTGATTGGAGTACCATTGACGGTTGGCTTTATGAGCAAATGGTATCTGGTTCTTGGGGCCATTGAAAAGGGATATTGGTTGGTTGTGGCGGGAATACTCCTTGGTTCCCTCCTGGCATTGGTCTATATCTGGCGGGTCGTCGAAGTGGCGTACTTTCGTCCAACTCCCCAGGAGAGTCCTTCGGTTCAAGAAGCCCCACTCTCGATGCTGATTCCGACATGGATCTTAATTGGCACCACGCTGTATTTTGGAGTTGAAACTTCCTTGACGATCGGAACCGCAGATCAAGCCGCTCGTTTCCTGATGGAACGCAGCCCATAATGGACACGATCCCTTTTCTGGCTATTCTCGTTCCCTTAGCTGGCGCCGTCTTGATCGGACTCACCGGTCATTCTCCCAATGTACGGGAAACGATCACCCTCATAACAGCGGGATCTTTGTTCTTACTCGTAACCCAGCTCCTTCCGGACCTCCTTCATGGTGGTCGACCCGGCTTCGTGATTCTGACACCGGTGCCTGATCTTCCCCTCGCTCTGGAGGTAGAACCGCTCGGTATGTTGTTTGCGCTCATCGCGAGCTTCCTCTGGATCGTGACCTCAATCTATTCAATTGGGTACATGCGTGGCCATCACGAACTTCATCAGACCCGTTTTTACGTCTGCTTTGCCATCGCCATCGCCAGTGCGATGGGCGTCGCTTTTGCCGGCAATATGTTCACGTTATTCGTGTTTTACGAAACGTTGACCCTTTCCACCTATCCCCTGGTCACCCATGCAGGAACAGAGGAGGCCAAGCGAGCCGGTCGGCTTTACCTGGGCCTCCTCCTCTTCACATCAATCGGGCTTCAATTAGTGGCCATCATTTGGACCTGGGTCTTAGCTGGAACCCTAGATTTCACGCCGGGGGGCATACTCGACGGAAAGGCGTCTTCAACGGTCATCAGTGTCCTGTTTGTGTTGTATATACTGGGAATCGGCAAAGCTGCATTGATGCCTTTTCACCGTTGGCTTCCCGCAGCCATGGTCGCCCCAACTCCGGTGAGTGCCTTACTCCATGCCGTCGCCGTGGTCAAAGCCGGGGTCTTCACCATTCTCAAGGTCTGCGTCTATATTTTTGGACTCGATCTCTTGAGCCAGGTTGGTTCCCGCCCCTGGATTCTTTATCTGGCGGGGATCACGATCGTCGTGGCATCCTTGATCGCCATGACAAAGGATAATCTCAAAGCCCGGTTGGCCTACTCGACGATTAGCCAGCTGTCCTATGTCATATTGGGGGCCTTGTTGGCCAATGCGTGGGGTGTGATCGGAAGCGGTATGCATATTGCCATGCATGCTTTTGGCAAAATCACATTATTTTTCGGCGCTGGGGCCATCATGGTGGCCGCGCATAAAACAGAAATTAGTGACATGAATGGGATCGGACGTGCGATGCCCGTTACGATGCTGGCTTTCCTCATTGGATGCCTGAGCGTGATCGGTCTTCCGCCGATGGGGGGGATGTGGAGCAAATGGTATCTTGCGCTCGGCACCCTCGAAGCTCAGCAGATCCCCTTGTTGGGGGTGTTACTGTTGAGTGCCCTCTTAAACATCGCCTATCTGCTGCCGATTCCCGTTCGAGCGTTTTTCAACCAGCCCAAAGATGGAAAAGTCAGCCAAGGGTTGCAAGAAGCCCCACTGCCTTGCCTGATTGCATTGGTGATCACATCGGTGGGATGCCTGGTCTTATTCTTTGGATCAGATGGGTTGTATGCCCTGCTCGAAACGATTATTTCTGTGAATTAAAAGGTAATGGAAGAAAGTTTCGGGTTTCTAGTTTCGGGTTGAAAGAAAGAGGGGGTCGAAAGGGTCTAAGGGGTTAAAGAGGTCGAAGGCTTGGACTAATAGAAACTCCCAAAGCCAAACTGTCGCAAGGTTTATAAAAGTTTCGTATTTCCCTGTCTGCGAGTGCTGGACCTTTTTGACTTTCTTGACTTGGAATTTCCGTGACTCTTAGACCCCTTTGACCCCTTCGACCTTTTGGACCCTTTAAGCTTAGACTATGAACGATAAACTTTGGACCTCTTCAGGTTACTAAGGAGTACCAACATGGAGAAAAAGACACATCCTCTTGAACCTCCCGGGATATGGGACAACCCCCGGAATGTTAAAAAGCTGCTCTATGGGTTTTATATCATCTGCGCCGTCCTGTTCCTTGTAGACTTTTTCGTGCATCGGCACATGGTGCACTCGTGGGAACACCTTTGGGGATTTTACGCCATCTACGGGTGGGTGGCTTGCGTCATTTTAGTCTTGGTGGCCAAAGAACTTCGAAAAGTTTTGATGCGTCGGGAAGATTATTATGATCGGTGATATTCCACCGTTTGTGCTTTTTTTCATTGGAGCGCTGCTTCTCCCTTTCTTTCGCGGTTGGGGTCGTGTGGTCCTGTTATGTCTGATTCCTGTGGCCGGGGCTTTCAATCTTCTCCATATGAGTGAAGGGATGACGTGGAATCTCACCCTCTTTTCCTACCAACTGACCCCCCTGCGAATTGACCGGCTTAGTCTCTTGTTCGGGTATCTTTTTCATCTGGCCGCTTTCCTCGGAATCGTCTTCTCTCTCCATCTGAAAGAAACTAGTCAACATGTTGTGGGACTTCTGTATGCCGGCAGTGCCATTGGGGCAGTATTTGCAGGAGATCTGATTACCCTTTTTGTGTTTTGGGAACTTTTGGCTATTACCTCCGTCTTTCTCATCTGGGCTAGAAGAAGCTCAAAAGCGATTCAAGCAGGATTCCGCTATTTGATCATTCAGATCTCATCAGGCCTGCTGCTGCTCGTCGGTATCCTCATACACGGCCGGGAGTTCCAGTCCGTTTCCTTCGATGTCATCAGTTGGGATGAAACGGCAGCCTGGTTGTTCTTTATCGCCTTTGGCGTCAAAGCGGCCTTCCCACTCCTCCATAACTGGCTCACCGATGCCTATCCGGAAGCCACTCCAACGGGCACGGTCTTTCTAAGCGCCTTTAC
>CP070743.1:1461187-1462422 GCA_020348185.1 Nitrospirota bacterium | reverse complement strand
TTTTGTGGACACGTGGCAAATCGGTGGAGGAGAGGGTCTCGTTGGTTTCAATAATTCGGCTCATGATGGCGGCGCGATCCTCATTTTCCTCCTTAATCAGATTGTCTAAAAACGCCCGGTCAGCCGGTTCGACTTTTGCCGGCTCCAGGAGGGTGATGCCACCTTCATTGTTTTCCCCTATTATCCCCAGAGATTTATAGCGATTGAGATCATCCTTATTAAACGACACTCGTTGGAGGGCGCGCACGACGTCTTTTTTCCCTGGAGGGAGCTCTTGGGTTTGTTTTAATTTTCCCTTCGGATCGATATAGCGAACGGAGGCGACTAGCATGACTTGTTGATTGAGTTCTTGATATGTACCGAGCACCTGGTTTTCCAGGGCTGTGCGTTCATCAACCACAGTGACCCCCACCAAGGGACCGCCACAACCGGCGAGTAATACGAGAAGAAGGGTCGGAATTATCCAGTTTATCGGATCGACTCCTAACGTGTGCGTCAGCTTATGGAATGGTATTGGGAGATGGAACATGACAAAACGGCTCCTTCTTGATCAAGGTCTTGTTTATCTTATCAAATTTAAGAAAACCTGTTGGCGAATGTCCTCAAATGCTTTTTAACTCCCTAGCCTCTTGAGTTTTTCCTGTTCTACCTTATTATTGAAACGCTATTTCTCCTTCGGGCGTGAACGAGTAGGTCTCAGCTCCGATCAATTCCAACACCTTCGCCAGGTCTTTCCAGTTAGGGATGGCAGCTGTGAGTTTTTCGATATTTTTCATCTTGGCGATAGGAACACGATCTAGTCTAAAGGTGGGGATCAAGCTCCCCTGAAAGTGAATCGTCAGATTCAATTGGCCTCTGGCCACCTCCACCGTCACCCTGGAGGGATTGGCGAGTTTTAATTGGGCACGGGCATTGGAGAGTGTCGGATTGCTCCCTTCCGGGTCCAGGAACACGAGGAGGCGATCCAGAGCTTCTTTCCCGATATGCGTAATGTGCAGGTTGCACTCCAATCGGCTCAAATCCACGGCTCCCGTGGCATCCTGCAGAATGGTCGTGAGTCCAATTGTCGCGGCGATGTTGCTATCACCACTAATTTTTGATTCCGTTTTGATGAGTTGGTTGGCATCGAGATTCGCCACTTCAAACCCTGCCGATATACGCAGGGGGCGTTCAGCAGAAATGATCACATTTCCCCCTATCCCTCCACCCAGAAGATTCATGGCGAGATTTTGTAT
>CP070743.1:1458557-1461087 GCA_020348185.1 Nitrospirota bacterium | reverse complement strand
TGGAACTGAGAACTTGAAGTTGGAACCTCATTCTTTTCGCTCAGGCAAAAAATTACTCTTTGTGAAGAAAAATGAGTTGGCCCCCTTCGACTAAGTCGGCTTCTTGGATCACTCCATCCTTATTCGTGTGGGCTTGCACGGTCGCAAGAAGTAATTTCCCTCCTCCCTGAGTATCAAATATATGCGAAACATCTAAAACTCCGGAAGACTCCCATTCCCCGATGAGGGGCCAATTTATTACCGTGGTTCCTCCGCCTGGGATTTGAGCAATACGCTTAATTTCCCCGTTTTCGGGATTCAGGCGCCAAATTGATGCTTCCTTGCCCGAAACGCTGCCGAAAAAGGGGGAAACTTCTTTTGCATTATCTTCCTGTACATAGATGAATCCATCGTGTGCCCAGTCAAGATTATCAGGATTGCGAATTCCGTGATCGGGGCTTTCCACTTGTCCGCCTCCTGCATCATCCCCATCGTACAAAATTGTGAGAGTGGCCCCCAAATTTTCCAGATCAACCTCGACCTGATAAATTGTCCCCCACGAATCATGACCACCGTACACGCTTCCTCGCCCGGTCGATGCAAAGGCAACCCGGGTGCCTATCCTCGGATGGGTACTGACATCTTCAGGTCGGGAAAATTGGAACGCTCCACCCGCTTTGGCCTCTCTACGAAGCGTGAACCCATTTTTGTATCCAAATTCATCAAATCCGTCCTGATTGGCTCTTGATGCATCGAATACTTCCAGCTCACGCCAGGTGCCGCTTACAACTGATCCGGTCCCCTTAAATCCCGATACCGTCGTCACGCCGTTATCGGCAATAAAATAATACAACCTCCCCACCAACAAACCATTTCTATTGAGAAAATCGCTAATTCGTGGGAGAACACCAGGAGGCAAGGCTTCCTGAATCTCATTGAGCAACGCATTCTTTTCACCAATGTACAACCACAACGGAGCTGCGACGACATGCTCAGTAGGTGTCGTCGCATTTGCCTCTTGCCCAAATGCATCAGGGGCATCCGTCTGGGGGATCGTGTCGTCACCTAAAAGCATTGCCACCCGGTCCCCCTCAATATTCAAGGGGGCAATATTTTCAAAATTCATACGCCCCGTAGCAGAAACGCCGTGAAGGATCCCGAATTTCACATCTAACACCCATAAAGATCCCCCATAGGGATGAATCACCGGATACCCGACCTCCTCGCCTAAAAAATATAAGGCATCCTTAAATCCGTACTTTCCCCTCTCAACAAGGGTTGACGAACAGAAACGAGAAAAGCCATCGCGAAAGTTTCCATTCTGATTAATCTGTTCTGCGGCGATGACAATCCTCCCCTGACGATCCAAGATGACATCATAGGCTAATCCGCTATTCACAATTTTTCGCGTACTTCGATCAACATCCACAAAACTTATTCGCGCTCCGGTCAATACCGTCCCATTTCTCAAGGCGTAGGAGTAACCTGCCGATTTTTCCAGTTCATGATTGATGAGGACCCGAACAGTGCGATCAGTCTTTTGAAAAGCCCCTATCCCGTCGAGGATTCCAACAGGCTGGTATTGATATGGGTAGAGCGCTTTCTCAACGGTTGGAAGGTACTGGCCAATTGTAAAAAGCGGTGTGACTTGCCACCCATGTAACCCCTTCATCATGGGGTCAAGGGGTTGTGTTTCCGATTCCGAACTGAGGGTTGCACAAGACAACAAAAGGGAGAATGACAACCATCCGAACATGACGATTCCTGCTCGCAATGTAGGAGTTCGTGATGGTTTGAGCTCATCGCCCCTGAAATTCATTGCACCTCGCAAGACAAAGAAAAAGACCCTGTTGAAACTTTAGAATTTTTCAGGATTCACGAAAATAGTCACCTAGCCTTAACTCCTGGCCGGAAGCAAGATTGCTCCAGAACATTGTTGCGTTAGATTCTAAGCCCTAAGGGACTCAGCTTTGTGAAAACGCTGGACTACCCGGCTAAGTTCGAGCCGCATCTGAGTCCCCGGGAGGTTGATGCGGCTACCATGCCCTGGCAATACCCATTCGAATTGGTATTCCATTAGGCACCTGGTAGACCGATGAAGTTGTTCTTCATTCCAGACATAGACTGACGGGACCTCCAGGGTATTGGTCTCTCGGTCCCACCAAAGGTGGTCACCCGTGAACAAGAATCTTTGTTTATACAATAGAGCCATACTGCCCGGTGTATGCCCAGGAACGGGAATAACTAAAAAATCAGGGATGACTTGAAATGGACCGGATTCTTTCACAATCCATTCCGCACCTGGCATTGCCGCCGCATCGTGGGCATGTATAATTCGAGTTCCACCGAACCAAGAGGCATACCGGGCCGCCTCAGCCACATCATCTTCATGGCTTAAAAAAATATATTTGATGCCTCCCATCCGGTCAAACGCCTTAAGGAGATGAGGGACATACCGGGGAGAGTCGATGAGCCAATTTCCTTCCTGATGGTGAATAAAATAACTATTCGCTCCGAAAGATTTTCCAGAATTAAAACCGGTATAGTACAC
>CP070743.1:1455323-1458457 GCA_020348185.1 Nitrospirota bacterium | reverse complement strand
AACTATTAATAATCGCCTGTTGAGCGACACCGAAATTTCTAATTTGCTTTTCCCGCTGAAATAGATACTGGTTTTCCTTAAACTTTTACCTAATAATTAGGCGAAGATTCAATGGAGAAACCGCGCAAAATGTGCCCTTTACGCTTCTGACAGAACGTTTGTTCTGTTGGGAGTCCAAATCATAGTCTCCCCAGATTCGTATATGTCAGGTTTTAAAAAAGATACGTTTAGTTAAAAGCCGGGAGAACCATCAGATAAACTTTCCAAACTTCGTATCTACAAATCACGGCAGATTAGGTAGAAAAAAAGCAGGAGGCCAACCATGAAACGTCTGCTGGTTTGGTTCTTACCATTTTTGGTCGTTATCTTCTGTTTCAGCCAGGCTGTTGCCGGCCCGGCTAAACTGGATTTCGTGGAAGTGCACGTGAGGATCTTAAACGACGGCAAGGCTTCGGTAGTGTATACGGTGCGGTATAAGGTCACAGGAGGTGAGCTTCATGGATTCTATTTCCAGGGATGGGGCAGAGCACGACCTGTATTTGACCTTGCCAACTCGGCCGCCACAACTGATTCCGGCGAGCGGATTGCCCTGGAAATTAAGGACCTGGGGGATAAGTTCGATATCATCCTTGCCGGTGGGCGAGGCGTGAGCCAGGGCTCAGTGACTTACCGGTTTCGTTATGCTACCGACCTTGGCAGCTCGGGTTATCTGTTTACCACAGAATCCACGGAGTTCGGCACTTTAATTGGATTGAACTGGGCGACGGTTCAGTGGGATGAGCCGTTGAGCCACGAAACAGTGACCATCGAATATCCCATCCCCTTACCCTCTTCTGAAAATAGCCCGGGATTTATAGAAGATATGGGATTTCGCACTGAAAAGTGGATGAATAAGAACTATAAGATAGACTATCCCGCTACGGAAAGAGATGGAGAGCCCTTTTTCACTGTCCGGTTACACAGGAAAAAACTTCCGGCACGCTATCATTTCCGAGTTCAACAATATCTCCCGGCATACCATCTGCCAGAGCTTTCACCGGTTCTAGCAAAGTTCCACCAGACCCCACAGGTCAAAAAGAGTCAGGCTAAGGTCCCTGTGCCTTCCTTTCCCAAGAGGTTTAATCAGCGGTTGATCATCCTTTTTGTTGGCGCGTTCTTATTGGTTGTTTTCATATTGATTCTGGTCTCCAAACACAGGTCCCTGCTGTCAGCCAAAGATGGCTTGGGAGAGGTAGTCTGGGCCAGAAAAACCTGGGCGTCTCCCAAGCTGGAGCTTGCTTCCCTCAAGGTGCCTGGCAAAGTCTGTAAGGATCTGGATCCTGTGGAAGCCGGCTTCTACTTAGAACGTCCTTTTCAGGAAATATTGAGTACAATGCTCACTAGCTTTGAGGTACGGGGAATCATGCAGGTAGTAAGCCGTGACCCACTGCGGGTTGAAGTACTTAAGAGCCTTGAGGATGCCAATCTGCAATCAGAATATGAGATTATGTTCCACAATGCCGGCAGAGACCGCATATTCACAGTGAGTGAACTGGAAGACATCATGTTGCGAGCTATGGAAAATATTCGGCACAAAGCTTGGGACTGTGATGTGGAGGCAATGAAAAAGTATTACCGAGAAAGGCTCGGGGAAACAGAGGCAGGCGAGGACGGCACCGGGCGCAGCTGGGGCCCATGGTACCACCACTATCACGGTTTGAGGTCAGAAGAACACTCTTCTCATGACCGATATGACGGCGCATTCCCGGTTACCATAGATCATCTGGCATACGATCAGTTTCTCTCCGTGCCGGAAGGCCCTTTAGAGGTATGCCACGATGCCTGCCATTCAGCCTGCCACTCGGCCTGTCACTCAGCGTGTCACTCGGCCTGTCACTCAGCTTGCCACGGTGCCTGCGTCAGCGGAGGTTCTCATTAATGGACCTTTCCTGGATCGATGAATTCATTCGGAATGCCAAACCATACATCCATGTGCGGAAGGAGGACCGGCTCCTTATCAAGAAACCCAATATGGCTTACAAGATCAATGAATCTGGTGTGGAGATACTCGATTTCCTGCTCAATCGGAGCGGTTCGGTCATGGATATTATCCGGTCACAGGAGAATAAATTGGAAGTGGAAAGCGACTTGTATCAATTCTTCCACGATTTGAAACGGCTTTTAGAAGGAAAGCTCGGCGAATTCTACCGGTCTCCTGCCATCGAAAGATCCTCTTTTCAGCTAGGCTATAACACGCTTCCCGTGCTCTCCGAGGTCGCCATATCCTACCGCTGCAATCTGAGCTGCAAATTTTGCTATGCCGGATGCGGGATGGGCTGTACGACGAAGGCCAACGGAGAAATGACGCTTGCGGAGATCAAAAAAATCCTCGAAATCATCTATCATGATGCCCAGGCCCCTACGGTGAGTTTTACCGGTGGAGAGCCCTTACTCAGGTCCGACCTTCCCGAAATGGTCTCCCATGCCAAGAGACTTGGTTTCCGGGTTAACCTTATCACCAACGGCACCATGGCCACCGAGAAGAGGGTAAAAAGACTCGTGGATGCGGGACTCGATTCGGCACAAGTCAGTATTGAGGGCTCTCGGCCAGGGGTTCACGATCAGATAACAGGTGTACAAGGCTCCTTTGAGCGATCCGTGGCGGGCATTAGACATTTCAAGGATTTCGGAATCACGGTTCACCACCATACCACCATGAACCGTCTGAATATGGATAACCTGACACAGATGCCGTTATTGGCCGCCTTTCTTGGGATCAACCGCCTCTCCATGAACCTGGTCATTCCCACCGGCACTGCCGGCCACCACAGAGAGATTCTTCTTCTTTATTCTGAAGTGGCCGAAAGGATTCTTGAGGTCAAAACTGCCTGCGAAGCCTTGGGTATAGAATTTCTCTGGTATTCTCCAACACCCCTGTGTATCTTCAATCCTATTGTCCATGACCTGGGCAACAAGGGCTGCGCTGCCTGTGACGGATTGATTTCCATTGCCCCTAACGGGAACCTGCTTCCTTGCTCATCATTTGACAGACCTTTGGGAAATCTCTTAGAGCGAAATTTTCGAGAAATCTGGGACAGCAATACAGCGGTTGAGTTTCGAAATAAGTTCCACGCGCCTCCGATCTGCCATACATG
>CP070743.1:1453185-1455223 GCA_020348185.1 Nitrospirota bacterium | reverse complement strand
CCATATCCCAATGGGGATCAGTTTATTATCCATTTTAAATTCGATGTAACCCCCAAATGTGGGCCTCAATCGGGTCAACGCATGAGCATGGAGGAAATGGGACTGTACACTGTCAAGAATGGAAAAATTGCAAAGGAGGAGTTTTTCTATTCAATGGGTTGAATTAGGGAAATGCGCCGTTCTTGAATAGGCAAGTGGATTGGGATAGTAGGCTGGTTATGGGAGCGACCTGAATATATTTTTTGCTCGAAGTGAATCCGTTTTCTAGGTTCTAATTTAAGGGAATTATCGTCCAAACTCGAATACTTTGATCTGATCCTCTTGTTCTCCGGTGTGAGGATTATAAAACGCGGGATCTCCGGGTTTGTACTCCGGGAAATACTCGGTTTGTCTCTTGTTTGATCCTCTGGTACTTGGCCGACTGGACTTTGATCGCCAATTGCTTGATGCCGGAGGGGGCGGCTCTCGCCAACTTTCGTAATCGGTTGCCTCACTTCTCCAATTCGACGACTCAATGGCCATATCCGATTGGCTGGATCGGTAGGAATTCTGATCTGGAAGGGAGGGGGAGACGCTGGATTTTCGGGCCATCCCTGTTGCCAGGGCTGCCAGGAGTGTCAGAGCTAGAAGCCAGTACCCTAGGGTTGGTGGGTTCCAACATTGGGCCGGTAAAGCGCAACTCATTCTGCCCGGGTATCCTCTTCACGCCATTGCAAGGTTTCGAACCAATAGTTGTGGGCGGAAGTCAGCCAAGAATCGGCGTCTCGCGCGATAATCCACGCATTGAGGAAATTGATAAAATCAGGATCTCCCTTGTTCACGGCGAAACCAGCTTTTGTGCTCAGTAATGGTTCCGAAAGGGGTTCATCGATTTTCCCGGGATGTTCCAAAGCCAGATAGGTTGGCATGGGGTCATGTTCGACGTACCCGTGCAATTGCCCCAGGACGAGCGCTTGAACCGCTTCCTCACTCTTAACAAAGCTTTGAATGGTGGCTTTAGGGAACAGGCGCTTCGCCACCTCTTCCGCGATGGTTCCGGTGACGACACCAACTTTGACCTGCTGACGATTGATATCCCCTAGTCCCGTAAAATCTTTAGTGAGAGCAAGATTGGTGGCCAACCCAATTCCTGAATTTGCGTAAGGCTGACTGAAATTCACCTTCAGGGCGCGTTGAGGAGTAATGACCATGCCAGCCACGATAATGTCGATTTCCTTATTCAGAAGAGCAGGCACCATGGCATCCCAATCAAACTCCTTCAGATTAAGCTGAACCCCCAAATCCTTGGCCAGTTGGTTGGCGACGTCAATTTCGAATCCAACCAGGACCCCCTTCTTATTCTTCAAAACCCATGGCGTAAAGAGGGAAACGCCCACTCGAAGGGTCCCATTTTTGAGAACACTATCCAGGGTGCCCGGTTGAATCTGTTGCGGCTCGGTGGCAGCCGCAACGTTTATCGTTTGAAAAAACCCTGGAAGAAACAGTCCAAGAAAAATCACAGCTGTAAGACATTGAGGGATTCTTGGTTTTTTCATAGTATCACTTTGGGTTGCAGGTAATGGTTAAAGAATGCGTCAAATGTCCTAACGAAATCCTGAGTTGATGGTTTTGGACAATAGGCAGGTCAATTAACTCGCAGGTTTTTTGTTTTCCATTTCTTTCCGAATGTTGTCGGCACGTGCAATCAGGGCCTCTGCTTCATCGTGACGGTTGGCATGTTGGAGAGAAGCCGCGTAGTTCCGGAGGGTTCGTTCTAACAGGGGATGATTTTCCCCTTTGGTTTTTTCAACGATGGCCACGGTTCGCTTGAACAGGGGTTCGGCTTTTTCTAATTTTTCCTGTGAGGTGTAAATCAGCGCAAGGTTATTGAGTGGCCCCACCAAGGCAGGATCTTCCTTTCCGAGTTGGCCTTCAATGTTATTGACGGCCCGTTCTAAGAGCGGAATGGCTTGGTCGTACCGACCTTGGGTGCGGTACAGGGAAGCCAGCCTGCTGAGATACGTCGCCAATCTGGGACTATCGGCACCCAGGGCCTTTT
>CP070743.1:1447922-1453085 GCA_020348185.1 Nitrospirota bacterium | reverse complement strand
TGACGGCGGACATCCCGGACAGCCAGGTCGGAATCGGCTGCTTCGCGATGGACAAACTCGAGAATTACCCGGCAAATGCCACATTGAAGTCAAAGCGGGCGATGTGTTGAAAATCGAAACACCCGGCGGAGGAGGATACGGAGAACCCAAGTGATAGGGCCAAATTCCATCCTAAAATCTCCCTCGCCCCCTTGGGGGAGAGGGCTGGGGTGAGGAGGGAAGCACCAATTGGTCAAAGTAAGCGGAAGAATGCGTAGTAACAACAAAACCTAAAGAGTCAGAAACCAAAAAGGAGCGGCAATGGAAGAAGAGATGCAGGTTGAAACGGATCCAGAGCGACTGACCCTTTTATACGATCGGTTCAAGGATGTCTGCCTGGTTGAAAAAGAAGTCTGGAAGGAAATATATATGCCTCGCCAAGTGACCAAAGGGGCTATACTGACCAACGTGCAAGAACGCTATGATGTCATCATCGATGATCCGGAGATTGAAGATACGCTCGAGGCTAATATTCCCCTTGGCGGGCAGGCCTTAGCGGCTGCGATTCAAGAGTACAAGGCTCATATTCGCTTTGTGAAGAAATAATGTTTTACAAATTTAAAAGGGTCGAGCAAGGATCAACATGCCCATTCGCCTTATCCTACTCTTGTTCTTTATCAGCTCTTGCGCTTCCCCACCGCATCTTCGAGACTCTCCACCAACCCGCGTAGAAATCATCCGAAAAGATTATCAGTCTTTAGCGAAATGTGTGAATCAGAAAGTTGAGGTGTCCGGTGTGGCGCGAAAAGCTCGAATGAGCGTCAATGAGGCACAAAAAGTGGTAAGGGTGTATGAACCGTTCGGGTTTGTTCACAACGCGATGACTTTTGAATTTCTGTTTATCCACATAAAGGAAAATCAGACAAAAGTCGAGAGCTATGGTTATGAAACGATGGCCGGACGTGCTCATTACCCAAACCAAATTTGGCCCTATGTGATGGAGTGCGCGGGCCTGGAAGGTCCAGAAACCAGAGCGGTTTTCCCGGGAACCAAGTAATAATGACGCTCCTAATTCAATGCCTTGTTGGAGCTCATACCGCTCCCATTGGTTTCCTCATTGTTTAAGTTTAATGGTGAATAAAGTAAAATATTGAGGTTGACATGAAGTCGGAATATTGGACGGGAATAGTATTCAGTTACTTCTTATATTTCTGAACAGAACTTTCCCGATCATGACAAATTTATTTGAGAAAGGACGTACATGCCGATCAGACTCATAGTCATGCTGGTTATGTGCAGTTTTGCAGTATGGGGATGTCCAGCCGTCCCAACAAAAAAACCTGTCAGTCTGCCTCCTCCCTCTGAGAAACCCCTATCCGGGGTTACAATTCAAGAGTTAGCCGGTGGCTGGGAATATGAAGAGGGGAGCAGGAATTATCAACTGACTCTTGATCAGGAGGGCAAGGGAACCTACAAGTGGAAAAAGGGACGATTTGAAACCACAAGTCTTTCGAACGGAGTGTGGAAAGGAACCTGGCATCAGGAGGAAAACGATCGGGAGGGCGGCTTTGAACTTCAATTGCACCCCGACTTAAAATCCGCTAGCGGGAGTTGGTGGTATACCCGAATTGAGAAAGACCAAGACCCCCTTGAGCCCGGGGGCACCTTTACGCTTTACCGATTAAGTCCGGGAGCAAAAGACTAGGCCGACGACTCTTTCGATGCATTGCTTTTTTCTCTCAGGGGAAGGCTCAGCAGCTCATCAATAGTTTCGGCAAAGAGAATCTCAATATCTTTCATTATCATTTCTGGAACATCTTTCAAGTCTTTATCATTCCACCTCTCTGAAGAGCTCCTTCGCCTCTTGTTAATTTGTCGAGTAGAAACCTTCGGCAAAAGGAAGATTTTTATTTAATTATCTCTTTATTAGGCTAAAAAGTCTCAAAGAAATCCCACAATCTCGGTAAACAGTTGCTTGAGAAGTGATAACTGAGTAAGATCCGGGTCGCGATATTTATCAGGGATTGAAGAAGAATCTCGGGAGGCCGGAAATCAAGAAAACTAGGGTTTGGGGTAGGGGTGGTCGTTGTATAACCATCTTATACATCATAGGGATAGCCTGGCTTGGGGGGGGCGGGACCTCTTGGGCGAATTTCGAAGCTTGGCAGATTATTAATAAAGGAACCGTTGAGCTTGGTTTTCAATCTGGGTATTGGCAGGCGAACACGGGTATTGGGAATGCCGACTCTTCAAACCGAAGTGCCGTATTTTTCCTGCCCCAGATTGGCTATGTTGTCACAGATGAACTTGAAGCCGGGTATTTCAGTGGAGCGTGGGAAGTGTTTTTGGAACCGGTCGGAGCTCATTTTATCAAACCCTTTAGTGCCTCCCTGTTTGGTGCAACGTTTAATGTGAAATATGACTTTCTCTCCTTCGGTCGGTGGATGCCCTACTGGGATGCCGGATTTGGAGCGGCGTGGACGGATTTAGCCCCTCGAATACCTGAGCAAAGTGGCCAAGGTCAATTTATTGTGCAGACCGGGATCGGCGTGCAATATTTCACCACAGAGAAATCGGCACTCTCTGCGGGGCTTCGCTTTCACCATCTCTCCGATGGAGGGGTAGGGGAGCGCAATGTTGGCATCAATGCCTGGTTATTCTTGCTTGGTTTTTCCTTTTATACTCCCTGAAGCCCGAATGGTTATCTGAGGAGCCGGCTCTGGCCCTATGTCCCGTCTTCAAGGGAAACGTCCCTTTCTGGAAATCAAGAGGTTCTGATGGTCATAATGAGAAAGCTCAATCCAAAAAGAAGGAGGCAAGCTATGAATCGGTCATCTAAACCCGCATTAATCTTCTTGGCCGTGATTCTTCTGTGTCCCGCACTCGTTCAGGCGGAAACGCTAGCCATGCTCAATTATGAAAGCAAGAAGGGGAACCCGATCCGCCAAGAGGGGATATCGGTCATTGATGTCGACCCGAACTCTTCAACTTACGGACAGACGCTTATGGATATCCCCCTTCCGCACAACCTCGTTGCGCATCACATCTTTTACAACAGGGACGCGACCAAGGCCTACGTCACCGCACTCGGGAAGAGTGAACTGCGCGTCATCGATATGATGCGGTTTCCCTACCGGATGAAAGTCGTGGAGGTTCCGGGGTGTCGTCAAGGCGAGGACATCATATTCTCTAATGACAACAAAACATGGTATTTGACCTGTATGGGTTCTCAGAGGGTTGTGGTCGGGGACGCCATCGCGGACAAGCCGACGAGAACGATTGAATTGCCCAAGCCCTATCCCCATGGCATTGCGGTACATGACGGTATTGACCGTCTCCTTGTGACTAGCACGGTGCGTCCTTCTGATCTTGGCGATGCCGGTGAAACCATCACAGTCATTGAGGCCAGTTCTGGCAAAATCTTGTCTACTCATAAGGTGTCGACCAAAGCCTCTCCCTCCGGTGAGGCGCCGGTGGAAATTCTCTTCAAACCGGGTTCTAATCCGCCAATGGCCTATATCACTAACATGTACGGCAGCACCCTATGGACGGCTACGTGGGATTCGGCGAAAAAGGATTTCGTCGTCAAAATTGCGGTCGATTTTGCGGAGCACAATGTCGGGATCCCGCTTGAGATGTACTTCAATAAGGCCGTGGATCGTCTCTATGTCACGACGGCAAAGCCAGGCTCACTCCATGTTTTCGATATCAGCGAGAACCCCCAGAAGCCGAAGCTTTTAGAAACCCTTCCTGCCGGCGCAGGTGCTCATCATGTGGCCTTTACCAAGGATTGGAGCTACGCCTACGTCCAGAACGCTCTATTGAACCTTCCGGGGTTAAGCGAGGGCTCGATCACCGTCATCGATCTTCAGAAAAAGACGGTTGTCGGAAATATCGACACCTTCAATGCGAAGGGCCTTAATCCCAACTGCATGGTTCTCCTGCCCGAGTGGAACAACCCCGCCGGGCATTAAGCCTGACGTATATATTTGAAAAGCCAAACACCAACATCCCTCTCCCTATGTCTGATTTTCCCCTCTCCCTATTGAGGGAGAGGGGCAGGGTGAGGGTGAAAGGTCACCAGCCGCAATGAGTTATCCAATATAAGCCTTGAATCCTCCTAAGGCATGCCGTAGAGTTGTTGGTACTGAGACAGTTTGTCCCAAGGGAGGGAATTCATCATGGAGAACCCAGCACCTATAAATAGATTCCTTTATTGGTTTAAGAAAGAGGATTTTTCGGCTTCCAGAGAATTCCTGGAAAAGGAGGGATATAAATTGTCCAGCACCCTCCTCACGCCCTGCCAGGTGCTTAAGTCCCGTGGCCGCGATATTATTTATGCCCCTCCTGAGGTCTGGAGCCGGATTTGTGTCAGGCAAGGATCCTGGTACCGCGAATCTGCCAAAGAAGGGCACTACATGTTAATGAGCGATCATAAGCTTCCTGACGCCCTCGATAATTTCCTCGACGCGGAGATGTTGACATCGGACTTTCTGCCGGAACGGCTACCTAACCAGGAAGAGTTGAATGAAATTGTGAGCTCCGAGGACTATCAAAAAAATAAGCCAAAGGAATGGGAAGGAATTGGGTGGATAGATGCTATCATGTTTAAGCTCCTATTTACCGTATATCGATTTTGGGGGAAGGGGGACAATCTCAAGAAATATTGGCTCAACCAAAAAGCCAATCATGCGAACTTTCTCGCTCGCAAAGTTACCACGAAGATAGAGGGCGAAGAGGTTCCCTATACCGTTAGCGAAAATGCCGGCGTCTGTTCATCCTGTGCGGAATTTTTTAATGTCGTCAGTGATACATCGAGGAAATTAGTACGATCCTGCCCTGGTTCCGTCATTTTCGGAGGCGCGGAACGGGATATTTATTACGACATTAAACCCATCCAGATACAACCCATCAAAAAAGGCGCTAAGCAAGAATAACCTGTGAGTCCCATATCAGACCCGGGGAATTCTCACTCCTTGCCTGTAACATTTAAATTTTAATCTTTTTTAATTTTTAGGATTGGCTGACGGTCAACTCGCCGGCCGGATGGGCGGACGTTTCTTTCGGTGTCCCACTGTCCATCTGAAGAGCGAGAGTCAGGACTTCCTCAATTGATTCGGGAAAGAGGAACTCGATCTCATTCCGAACGGCCTCGGGCACATCTTTCAAGTCTTTTTCATTCGC
>CP070743.1:1438599-1447822 GCA_020348185.1 Nitrospirota bacterium | reverse complement strand
GGAACCGATGGTGAAAAATCAGCTGAAGAGTCGTCGTAGAAAGAAGTGCCTCGATTTCGCCAACACTCGAAGGATCGACCCCAGTGGTTTTCACTTTCCAGGCGACAGCCCGATAGAGCGCACCCGTATCCAAGTACGCATATCCCAGCTGTTCAGCTATACGTTTCGCTGTGGTACTTTTCCCGACGCCTGCTGGACCGTCAATCGTGACAATCAAGCTCCGGTGCAGGATCGCAACTCCTCCCCCCCTTTATTTTCGCTAGCCTATTATAGTGTTCAACGGGAATTTGTCAATAAATCCAATAACTTGTCAAGAAACCCCGGGAAGGAGGTTTCAACACACGCCACATCATCAATCAGAATGGGGGACTGAGCGATCAGACCGGCCACAGCCAAGGACATGGCCACCCGATGATCCCCGTAACTTCCAAAACTTCCGCCTCGAAGGGTCGCCTTCCCTTGAATACATAGGCCATCTTGGGTTTCTTCTGCCGGAACGTGAAGTCGTCTCAATTCCGTAGCCATCGCATGAATTCGATCGGTTTCCTTGACTCGGAGCTCTTCCGCTCCCGTAATGCGGGTTTCTCCCTCCGCTGCGGCCGCAGCTATACAAAGAATTGGAAATTCATCAATAGTCTTTGGAACCTGTTCAGCACCCACATGGACCCCCCGCAGAGTAGCCGACTTCACGAGGAGGTCGGCAACAGGCTCCCCGGATTCTATCCGTGAATCTCTCACTTCTATGTTGGCTCCCATTTGAATGAGAACGTCCAAAATTCCAGTCCGCTCAGGATTCACCCCAACCCGTGGCAATAAAATCTCAGAATTCGGAACGATGGAGCCGGCAACAAGGAAAAACGCGGCCGCTGAGAGATCCCCGGGAACAGCCAGTGAGGCCCCTTGAAATGAGGTTCGCCCATTGAGAGAAACCGTGAGTTTATCGATCTGCAAGGGGACACCTAAATATTGAAGCATGCGCTCCGTATGGTCCCTCGACTTTAACGGCTCCGTCAGAGTCGTGCCTCCCTCGGCAAGCAACCCTGCCAGGAGCACACTGGATTTGACTTGAGCGCTGGCAACAGGCGACACATACTCACGCCCCCTTAAATTCCCTCCAGTAATGGCCAGAGGCGCATATTCTCCGGCTTTTCTTCCTGCAATCGTGGCTCCCATTCGCCGAAGCGGGGTGACAACGCGCCCCATTGGCCGCTTTCGTAATGAAGAATCGCCGGTTAAAACAGAAAAAAAGTCCTGTCCGGCGAGCACACCGGCCAGCAGACGAAGGCCGGTCCCGGAATTTCCACAGTCAATCACCGAGGTGGGTTCGCTCAACCCCCACAGACCTTTTCCCATGACCTGTAAACGGTCACTACCCTCTTCCTGGATTTCAATTCCCAGGGCCCGGACGGCTTGCAACGTATTCAAACAGTCCTCGCCCCGACAATAACCAGTAATCGTAGACCTTCCCTCAGCCAAGGCGCCGAAGATCAGAGCCCGGTGAGTGATGGATTTATCGCCGGGAACCTGGACAGTCCCTCGAAGAGGCTTGCCTTGTGGGGTAATCGTCCACGAACTCATTTGAGCCGCTCCCGTAACTCTTTTGCTTTGGTCATGACCTCCACCAATCCAACCTCATCCTCTTTTTCAAGAAGATCCTTAAACTTCTCTAAATGTTGAATATAAGTCTCAATCATTCGCACAAGGTTTTGGCGATTGGCCAGACTGATATCGCGCCACATTTCTGGGGAACTGGCAGCAATTCTGGTCGTATCACGGAGACCACCTCCCGAAAAATCCAATAAATCGACAGGGGCCTCCATCTGTGCTTGAAGATCATCAAGTGCATGCATCAGACCAAATGCCGCCACATGAGGGAGATGGCTGACGGACCCAAGTACCCAATCATGGACGAAGGGATCCATGGAAAGGACAATCGACCCGGCCGCTTCCCAGAGTTGACATATAGCTTCCAGAGCTTGTGGGTCGGTTTGCTTGGTAGGGGTCACCAAACATCGGGCGCCGTCAAAAAGATTTGGTGAGGCATAGGCAACACCAGACTTTTCACGACCAGCTATGGGGTGAGCTCCGACAAAGTGCACGGCGGCGGGCAGAAGCTTTTCGGCTTCTTCGACTAAGCCGCCCTTCACGCTCCCGACATCACTCACGATGGCACCGGACTGTAGGGTTTGGCCCCAATCCCGGAGGTGAGAGGCATACGTCTGAACGGGTGTCGCTAATACCACCAGATCGGCATCATGGATGGCATTCCGCACATCCGTTTCATACCGATCGATTGCATGAAGTTCAACGGCCTTTTCCAAATTTTCAATTCGACGGCCAACGCCGACCACAGACCCTGCCAAGCCTTTTTGTTTCAGAACCAGCCCAAGGGAGCCACCAATAAGGCCGACCCCAACAATCACAACCTGTCGAAATTGAACACCCATACAAGAAAGTCAGAGTTTAGGGTTGAAAGTGTACATTTTAAAGGTCTAAGGGGTTAAAAAGGTCTGAGAGTCGAAAAGTCGAAAGAGGGAAATGTTCAGAGAAAGGGTCAAGAGTTGGGAGGTCTTCATAGATCTAAAGTTCCCGGTCGACGGCTTCGGCGACTTTCTTTAAGTTGGCCATCAGATCTTTAAAGCGGGATGGCTTGATGGATTCTTCGCCGTCGCAGAGGGCAAATTCAGGATCGGAATGTACTTCAATCAGCAACCCATCGGCTCCGGCAGCAATGGCGGCTTTAGCCATGGGCGCAACCAGATTCCATTTTCCCGTAGCATGGCTGGGGTCAACAATCACGGGCAGATGGGACATTTCTTTGAGCGCCGGCACAGCCGTAAGATCCAGGGTATTTCGATACAGAGTCTCATAGGTGCGAATCCCACGTTCACAGAGCATGACGTTCCGATTACCCCGTGACAGGATGTACTCGGCAGACAACAAGAGTTCCTTCACGGTGGCCGAAAGCCCCCGCTTTAACAGCACGGGTTTGTCATAGTCGCCCACCTCTTTCAATAATTCAAAATTCTGCATATTTCTTGCGCCGATTTGAATAATATCGGCCTTTTCCAAAAAGTGTCCAATATCCCGGGCGTCCAAAATCTCGCTGACCACAGGCATGCCGGTCTGTTTTCGGGCTTCAACAAGATAATCCAGTCCTTCCTGTCCTAACCCTTGAAAGGAATAAGGAGACGTTCGGGGTTTATAGGCCCCTCCTCTCAAAATCGACGCCCCCGCGGCGGAAACCTCTTTCGCGATCCCAACGGTGAGTTCGAGTTTTTCCACTGCACAGGGCCCAGCCATGATCGTAATTTTTTTTCCACCAATCTTGACGCCATTCACATCAATGACGGTATCGTGCTTCTGAAATTCACGACTCACCAACTTCCATGGCGCCAAAATCGGGGTGACGCTTTCCACTCCCGGGAAAACGCTCAGCGGTTGGTCGTGGAGGAGCCGGTCATCACCAATGACTCCAACAACGGTCCGCTCTTCCCCTTTGGTGACTTGGGCCTTTAACCCGAGCTCTCGCAGACGTTCCACAAGATGATCCACATCATGGTCCGCCGCTTCAGGTTTCATGACAATAATCATAGTGAAAGATCCTGGTTAGCCAGAATGAGTGAGAACATCCTGGAGAGCTTCGAGAAACCGTTGATTCTCAAAGGCTTGTCCCACCGTCACGCGAATCATCGAACCTTTGATATGCCTGACGATCACACCCTTACGAAGGAGAGCCTCAAAAACTTGTCGACCATCCCGATTGGTATCGAAATAAATAAAATTGGCTTGACTAGGAATGGGCGATAAACCCAAATAGTTCAGTTCTTTTTCTAACACACCCATCTCCGTCATGTTCATCGCCCGGCTCTTCGCCACGTGCTCTTCATCATCAAGGGCCGCAAGGGCAGCGGCCTGAGCAAGGCTATTGGAATTAAAGGGCGGTCGTACCCGGTTCACATAATCCATGATTTCCAAGGTTGAAATTCCATATCCGACGCGCAATCCCGCTAATCCGTATATCTTGGAGAAGGTCCGCAACACAACGACGGGCCGGTTCTGTTTGACGTATTGAAGACTTTCCGGGTACTCGGTCGATCTGACATATTCATAATAGGCTTCGTCGAAAACGACAATCACATGATCAGGAACCGCCTTCATAAACACGTCGACCTCTGCTTGAGAGACCATGGTTCCGGTCGGATTATTCGGATTGCAAACAAACACGAGTCGCGTTTGGTCGGTGATAGCCCCGGCCATGCTCGGGAGATCGTGGCGCCAATCTTTGAGAGGGACCTTGACCGGAACTCCATGTCCACCCTGAACGGCTAATTTATACATCACAAAGGTGTCGTCAGCCATCACAGCTTCTTCACCTGGTGCGACAAATGCTTTGACGAGTAAACTAATCACCTCATCGGATCCGTTGCCAACCACGATCTGAGCGGGATCGACCTTCCATCGCTCAGCTAAGGCTCGGCGAAGATAATGCGCCCCACCATCAGGATAGACATTAAGCTGGCCAATATGTTTGGCCAGCTCCGCCTGCGCTTTCGGCGATGGGCCTAAAGAGTTTTCATTCGAAGCCAATTTCACCGCATTGGATATCCCAAGTTCCCGCTCTAATTCATCCAAAGGTTTCCCTGGGGAATAAGGAACAAGAGAGGCGATATTCTTATGAACTTTTAAAGACATGAATTTCTTCTTAGGCGAGCAAGAATTTGGTTAATTGTGGGCCGGGTAGGACCCCAGAATTTTCAAAAGCAGGCATCGGCCTTTCACTTCTTCTAATGCTTTTTTCAATCGGTCATCGTCCCGATGGCCTTCAAGGTCCATAAAAAAGTGGTATTCCCATACCTTGCGTCGCGTTGGACGAGATTCGATCTTGGTCATATTGATGCCATACGACGAAAAGGGCCGAATAAGATCATAGAGGGCGCCTATCTTATCTTTTGCCGACACAATGATGGACGTTTTATCTTTTCCGGTCCGGTCTGCCTCACGTTGAGACAAAATGAGAAATCTCGTGAAATTCTGAATATTGTCTTCAATCCGAGCCTGGAGTATTCCCAAGCCATAGATTTGTGCGGCCAGTTCCGAGGCAATAGCCCCTGCCGTCGGATCATTCACGCAACGCTCCGCAGCCCGTGCAGTACTGGGTTCCTCAACGACGGCAATGGACGGAAGATTAGTCTCAAGCCAGTTCCGGCATTGGGCAATTGCATGTGGATGAGAGTACACGGTTCTGATTTGGCTTAAGTCAGTCGCTTTTGAGAGAAAATGATGGGATATTTCCTGCCTCACCTCTCCGTAGATCAACAATGGAGAATCGACAAGGAGATCCAGAGTATGGTTCACCACTCCTTCTGTTGAATTTTCTACAGGGACGACACCAAACCTGGCCCGGCCCCGTTCAACCTCGTCAAAGACATTCTTGATGCTCCCCACTGGGAGGAATTGAGCGGATTCCCCGAACTTTTGTAATGCCGCAAGGTGAGTAAACGTAGCTGGCGGACCAAGATAGGCTACCGTTTGAGAACCCTCGAGAGACAGGGAGGCGGACATGATCTCCCGATAGACAGGCCGAATCGCCGAACTGGGAAAGGGCCCCTGGTTCTGTTGAGTCAATCGTTCGACAATCTCGGCTTCCCTGCCCGGAGTGTGAAGATGCGCTTCTGCATCCCGTTTTTTCTTCAAATTCCCAACTTGAATGACATATTGGGAGCGTTCATTCAAGATCCGAAGGATCTCATCATCAAGCCGGTCGATTTCTTTCCGGCAGGCCGCTAAATCATTAGGTAAGTCCACAGTTACGATCCTCTTTCATTCGAAAACATGCATTCAAGTTAATTGATCAGCATAACCGGAATATGGGGCCTTTTCAAGGCATACCATTGATCAGAAAAAGGGTCCACGGTCCTTTCCCTCGATAACCCTGTCCACCTATTTGTAGTTGCATCATCTAATGGTGCCTCTTCCAAAAATACCAATCACAACTCCCGTGAACAAAGAGAAAATGGATAGGCATCTCCAGCAAGCGTCGCGATCCTTGATGTAGCATCTTAAGTCAATGAGTTCCTGCCAGGGGCAGCATAGGATGCCCCAGCTACAATTCAGAGAATCTAATCCGAATTGGGTGTTCGCTCCTATCCCGGAACTTGACCCGGGACGAATGGCAACGCTATCTGGGCGAGGAAGAGTATCGGCCCACCTGCGAGAATTTGCCTATTCCCGAGGATACCAAGAATCTTGAAAAAGAAATGTCGGAAAACTGAATAGTATGGGTTTTTTGAAAAGTAATTTTAGTGGTAACTTTCCGAATCCGTGGGGAATTTGCCGCACTCGACTTCTTCTTTGTAGCGGCGGAGGGCTTGAAGGGCATCGGCTTTAAGATGGGCGTACGGTTTGACAAATTTAGGCAGGAAATCATCAAAGAGCCCCAGGAGATCATAGAGGACGAGAACTTGGCCATCACAATGCGGTCCGGCGCCGATTCCGATTGTGGGAATGGAGATTTCTTTGGTAATCGTTTGAGCCAGGCTCGCCGGGACCGCCTCTAGAATTAGGGAAAAAGCGCCTGCCGCTTCCAAAGCTTTGGCATCCTCGATCATTTCCTGGGCCTGATCTTTTTCTTTACCTCTAACCTTATAGCCACCATATTGATTGACGGATTGGGGAGTCATCCCGATATGGGCCATCACGGGAATGCCGAAACGTGTCATAGCCTTCACCCGATCGAAAACCTGGCTACCTCCTTCGAGTTTGATAGCTCCCGCGCCGGCTTGAAGAAACTTCCCTGCGTTTCGGACCGCTTCTTCTACGCTCACCTGGTAGGACATGAATGGCATGTCGCCGATGACCAAGGAGTGCTCCGCCGATTGGGCCACAAGTCTGGTGTGATAGAGCATGTCCTCCATAGTGACTGACAGAGTATTGGGCTTTCCCTGAACGACTACGCCGAGGGAGTCGCCTACCAGGATTGCTTCGATTCCTGCCTGTTCGACGATCTTTGTGAAGAGGGCGTCATAGGCCGTGACGACGACAAGTTTTTTGCCTGTGTTTTTGAATTTTTTTTTGAATTCGGGGACGGTCATTGAATTTTTCTTCTTGAGCATCTTTACCCTCACCCTGCCCTCTCCCTTAAAGGGAGAGGGAAGTATAAGAGCTTTATTTATTAGCGAAACGCTTTGCCGACTCCAAAGTATTTTGTAAAAGCATGGCTATGGTCATGGGGCCAACTCCGCCTGGGACGGGGGTGATCCAGCCGGCTTGTTCCTTGGCGCCTTCAAAGTCGACATCTCCGACTAGACGTCCATCCTCCAGCCGGTTAATGCCTACGTCGATGACGATGGCGCCTTCTTTTATCATATCACGGGTAACGAAGTTAGCGCGTCCGATGGCCGCCACAACGATATCGGCCTCGCGACAGACGGTTGGCAAGTCCTTGGTTCGCGAGTGGCAAACCGTCACGGTGGCATTGGCATGCATCAGTAACAGGGCGACGGGTTTCCCGACGATATTGCTGCGGCCGATAATCACCGCTCGTTTTCCTTCAATGGGTTGTCCAATGGATTCAATCATCTTCATGACTCCCTTTGGGGTACAAGCAACAAAAACGGGGTCTGCTGCAACTAATCGGCCGACGTTATAGGGATGAAACCCGTCTACATCTTTTTCCGGGGACACCGCCTCTAAAATAACTTTGCTGTCAATGTGCTTGGGAAGGGGTAACTGGACCAGGATGCCATGGATTTTCGGATCGGCATTCATTTTGTCAATGAGCGCCAGCAGTTCACTTTGCGATGTGGAAGCGGGAAGCTTATTTTCATCGGCGTAAATCCCTGCTTTCCCGCAAGCGGCCTTTTTGTTTTTGACATAAATGGCTGAGGCGGGATCCTCTCCCACCAAAATGGCGGCCAAGCCCGGGGTGACGTTGGCTTGTTCTGCCAATTGAGCCACATCTTTGCCGATTTGTTCCCGGATGGAAAGCGCTAAGGCTTTCCCATCAATGAGATGTGCGGCCACGCTTCCTCCTCTTCTTCTTGGTTACAGGTTCCTGAATGGACAAAACCCGTTTACGATATCAGGCGATCAAAATTTTCGTCAATGGAAACCCCATTCTTTCTTTTTCTTGACAGCTTCAAAAAAGGTCACTTACCATGCCTTGAGAACAGTTGGGGCTCACCACCTAACCTTTATTCTCTGCAATGGCGTCCCCTATCGTCCAGGCCTCTCCTTCTGTTTAACATTCATTCCATGACCCTACGTCTTACCCATTTGGCTACACCTCCCCTTTTGGCCTGGATTCTGGTATTTGGCCTTGTTTCTGTCGTGTGGTCCAATCCGATAGGGAACCTCAAATCACCACAAAGTACGGTTGTCGACCCCGGCAAAGGATATTTTATTGCCAATGCCAATGGTGACCCGGGGGATCGGGCCAACCATGGGTTTATTACGAAATTGAATCAGGAGGGTGAAGTCGTTGATCTGCACTTTATTTATGATGGGCAAGGGCCGACTGTTCTCCATTCGCCCACGGGCATGGTTTTGTTGGGGCAACATCTATTTGTCGCTGATCTTGATACCGTTCGAGTCTTTGATAAGACGACGGGGGAACCGGTTTTCTCCATATCCCTTACCCGGCATCATTGTTCTTCATTAGCCGGACTCACGGCCTCACCTGACGGACGACTCTACGTTTCAGATACTGATACCAATGCCATTTACCAGATTGATCCGGCTCAGGATTATGAGGTTTCTCTTTTTGTCCAAGATGAACGTCTTTCGGGCCCTCGAGGGTTGGCCATCAATCCACGAAGCGGACATCTCGTCGGGGTAAGTTGGAACGGAGGGAAGATATTCGGAATCGATGAAAAAGGAAACATCACAGAGCTCATGGCCAATACCTTTTTCTCCCGTCGGTTTCACAATCTGGATGGGATTGATTTCGACCGGTTTGGTTCCATGTATGTCTCTGATTTTACGGCGGGAAAAATCTGGCGAATCCGACCGGACTTCAAGAAGGAGGTCATTGCCGAGTTTTTGATTTCGCCCGCTGGTCTGGCAGTGGACCGGGAGAAACATTTAATTCTGGTCCCCTATTTGTACGCCAACGGCGCGGAAATTAACGGCTTGGAGATGCCTGTCAACGCGGAAAAAAAACGAAAAAGGCGAACCCTGTCTGACTACGGGCTGAAATTTCCAGACGAGGATGCAAAAGACT
>CP070743.1:1435642-1438499 GCA_020348185.1 Nitrospirota bacterium | reverse complement strand
CCTTTAGACCCTTTCGACTTTTCTATTCCAAGGTCTAAGGATTATGCCACATCATCCCTTCATGATCCGGGTGAAATTGGTGGGTCAATTTGATGGTATCGCCATCCTTCACTTGAGTTTCCAATGTTGAGACTTTTTGATTGACCGTGATCATCAACTGGCTGGATTTGAGAAAGGGTTGGAGGGGTTGAAAACTTTCCGAATGAGATTCAAATAATGACCGCACTGTCATCGGTTCTGCCACCTCACACTCAATTTCCTGTTCCTCGATTGCATCACGAAGCGCCTGCCCAAAGATCAGCACTTTAATCATTGCCACCTCACTTCCTTTGTCTATACAAAACCTAAGATTTCTCCTCTCCCGCAACGGATTCCTGCTGAGCGTCATTCACCAATTCTGCCACATGCTTCACAATCACCTTGTCACGAAGGCCATTCCGTAACTGAATCATGCAGGCCGGACAACTTGTGGCGACAATGTCCGCTTGAGTTTTCGCTATGGCTTGTCGTTTACGTTCGAAAATACGCTGAGAAACTTCATAATCCTTGATGATATAGGTACCCGCCCCACCCGCACATCGATCGGCATCTTGCATTTCAACATAGGTGAAACCCGGGAGTCGAGCCAGCAGCTGCCGTGGTGCTTTCGTCACACCGGCCGCACGAAGATGGCACGAAGAATGGTATGTGACCTTTTGCGTTCCACTGCTCTTTTTTTGCCGACTAACCTCCGGCCCAGGAACAAACAGCCCCTGTTGAACCAGGTATTCCGAAATATGTTTCACACGGCCGGCGAGATTGACAGCAGCGGCTTCCTCGGGTTCGTTTTGAAACAAGCGGATATAGTCTTTAAGACTTAGCGTGCAGGAAGCACAACTCGTGAGCACGATGTCATAGGAGGCAAAGTTTTGTAAGTTTTCTCGTGCCCCTTCTTTCACTAAATCCCGGAATCCGTAGGTTTCAACCGGGGTCCCCGAGCACCGCTGCGGCGGCAATGCCACCTTAATCCCCTGACGGGCTAGCAGGGCCACAATGGCGTCACCCACCCCATCGTTTAAATAATTAGCGGCGCACCCGTGAAAATAGGCAACCCGTGCCTTCTTAAGATGATCGGCCTGACATAATTCAGGAAATCGATCACGAAGATGTCGTTTAGCCAATTGGGGAAGTAGCAAATTGGGCGGAATTCTGGCGCCTTCCGCCAATCGACGAAGGATGGGTCTCGTCACAACATCGAGTAAGGTCCGGAGGTGGGATCGATCCCAGAGGGGTTGCGTCCAAGCCGCCATTTTCAGTAAGGGCTCGAAAATCCTTTGGCGTGCATGCAAAGCAAATACCCATCCAGCCAATCGATTAGGGTTTTCAGCTCGTCGCTGCAATATAAGATCCGCGACGTCAACGTCAGCCGGGCAGATCGTTCGACAGGATTTACAATTCAGGCAAGCTTCCACCACCCGCTTGGAATTCAGATAGTTATAATCGCTGGCGGTCACAATTTCAAACCATCCACGGGAACTCATGTCTTCCGACTGAAACACATCATAGACGGGACAAACCGAATTACATTTGGCACAGGTCGCACAAGGTTTCGACAAGCGTTCATAATCAATGTGCTGGGTGAACGATTCATCACTGATTTTGACACAGGGGTTAAAGAGTCCCGTTGGGTTTAAAGTCGTTTTTATTTGAACGAATAATTGGTAAAGCTCTTCCCCAAACATACGACGCACCCATTCGGCCCGAACGCGACCATCCCCATGTTCTCCGCATATCGATCCATTAAACTGTTCCAACACCATTTGGTGAATCTCTCGGTGCCCCTCCAGCATCCGTTCGAAATCCTGAGAATCATTCAGGTCTAATAAGGGAAGGATGTGGGCATTGCCATTACCAATATGGCCAAAGACGGCGACCTCCACATTTTGGCCCTTGAAGAATCCTTCCAAATAACGAATGAGTTCTGCCGTGCGATGGGCCGGCACCACCACATCGTCGACAAAATTTATAGGCTTTTTCCCCTGACCAAATCGATAGAGGGTCGGGTATAAGGCATTTCGCGCTTTCCAAAGTTCTTCTTGTTTTTCCGGATCGAATGCCAGGACAGGATCCGTCGCCAACCGATACCCTCGGCACAAAGAGATCAATCGTTCACTCCTTGCAGGATCTTCTCCTTGATCAAACTCAATGAGTAAGGTCGCCGCCGAGTCCCGGGGAATGTCATACTGGCGGCGACCGATTAAATCGAGGGTGGTCCCATCCATGACTTCAAGGGCGTTGGGAGTCAACTCCAAGAGTTCCGGAACCGCCTCACCTAATTCTTCTAGATTTTGAAAATGAATCATGGCAGTGGCCGTGGACCGCGGTCGGTCAACGAGCGTCAGGGTGGCTTCACTAAAAATCCCCAAGGTTCCTTCACTTCCCACGAAGATCTTGGGAAGATCCAGCACTCCTTGTTCTAATCCGTCGAGAAGGTCAAAGACATTGTATCCTGAGCTATTCTTACTCACGCGAGGACGTCGGGATTTGATTAAGGCCCCTTGCTCCCGCACAAGATTCATGAACGTTTTCAGTACAGGTCGGTCATCGAGAAGTTGAGACAAAACCGGATCGTCAAGACCATGAGCTTGTGCGTCCAGCCAACCACCGGTGTCCATTCGCACCCGTAAGGAACGGACATTATCCTTCACAGATCCATATCGTAATGTGTGGGGTCCGGAGGAATTGTTGGCCAACATGCCTCCCAGCTTGCACATGTCCCGACTCGATGGATCGGGGCCAAACATCAACTTGTCGTCCAGGAGCCGCTTATTGAGCTCAGTCAAAACAATACCCGGCTGCACCCGAGCCCATTTTTCAA
>CP070743.1:1432503-1435542 GCA_020348185.1 Nitrospirota bacterium | reverse complement strand
GACAATACCCAGGCCGGCCCAAATGGCATACGCCACTCCCACCGTGATCGTTTTCAGAGTCAACGACAATGTATAAAAGGCAATGGAATAACCGATTATGACAATCAGGCTGGGCACAAGGCGTGTGAAGGACATGGACGACTTAAGGGCGGTGGTCGCGATGACTTCAGACACAATGGCGATGGACAGATAAATGTAACCCATTATGTTTTCTCCAAATTGCAATTTCCAAAAAGGAATGATATTCGGGAAACCCCCATCAATTCGACCAATTATATCCTAACCCCCAAATCAGGGATTCATCGGATTTTAATTTCCCCGGTTCGGGCTGGCTATTGAACCGCCAATCAAACTCTAATTTCAAATACAAATCACCATACACTTCAACGCGAATCCCCTGTTCAAAAACCAACCGGAGAGCCTGGCTCCCCTGGTCCCCAAAGTCCCGATAACCCTGTTGATTGTGAAACACCGTGACGTCTTCAGACCAGATTTCCTTCTCCCATCTCAACCCCCACGCCCAGGTGGGAGTGACGGTGGTCCCGGTCTCCACAAAATTTTCATAAACCCAGGCCGGCCCGGTGTATCCGGCTAATTTATGACTATCCTTGTCAAAAAATTGATAACCGAGCCCGAGACCTAACGTGGCACGAGCATTCAACCCTTGGAATTGGTCCTGTTCCAGAAAATTAAAAACAGGCATAAACATCTTCTTGGAAAAGAAATAATCATACCGCAGGTTGAGTCGGGCGTTATTGGCAGTTTCGACGTTATCCGCTGATGCAAAGTTATATTTCCCGTCAATGTGGAAACGGTGATGTTTTGTCCAGATGGTGTGCAGCAACGAGGCATTCAGAGCCGCGGTATTGGTATTCCCGGCCAAACGGCTCCCTCCCATATCAAAAGCCCCATCATAGCGACGTTCGGGAATATTGATAGTCCTGACATTACTCAGGGAAAAGTCTTCGGTATTTGCCACGGTTTTCATCTTCTGTCGGGTGGTAGCCTCAAATTTATCTTCATCCCTCTCTTCTACATCTTTTTCCCACACCTCTACTGTTAATGGGTCCTTTGTCACAATCCTATCCACATCCTCCCAGTGAATGAGGATATCATCCGCTTCGGTATAGGGGGTTTCGACCTTGAGATTTTCATCCTCCATGGAAACAACTTTTCCCGAGATATGTGATCCATCCTTGAGAAAAACTTCATCGGGAGCGTCTTTGGTGGCTGTTGGATCCTTGCCGGCGTTAATCGCCACAATCGACTTCAGCTCAATCGACTTGGACTTCTCAAAGAGGTCTGACTTTAGCTTGAGAAACCCGGGCTCATCCATTTCCGCAATCCCGGTGACAGACTCACCATTTTTCAGGGTTACTGTGACCGGCTCTTCGGTGGCAAACCCCTCAACCTGTCCCCATTTAAAATAGATGGGATTGCTGAGACTTTCAGCGGCTCTGGCTTTCAGGACTCCACCCTTCATCCCAATGATTTCTCCGTAAAGCAAACTGCCATTCTTCAATTTGAATTGACCCAGCACTTCAGCGTGAGCCGGACTAGCTGGCTGAAACAACAAAAAGACAAAAAGAACAATGAGCAGTTTCTCTTTCACCGCTTATCCAAAACTATCGATGGGCTAAAAGGTAAATACTTTATTAACAATCAAAACTACAGCCTTCAAACGAAAAATAGTTTCAAAACGAACAACTATACGAAAGAAACAGGGTCTAAATCAAAAAAGGGGCTTAATAGCGCCATTTCTCGCCAGTCAACTGACAATAGTATGTATGCCGTTTCCACTCAGCTAGGCACCACACTCCTTTTGCTCATCATACTTGGCGTGACCTATGGGTTCATGCTTGTCACTACTCCTATTCTCCGAGTCATCGGGAAGAACGGGGCAGCCATATTAGTCAGGGCCATGGGGATGATCCTGGCTGCGCTTTCAGTTGAATTGGTGTTAGCCGCTCTGGGGCTTGAGAAATGGACGGCCGTTGCTCGGGGATTCTTTTCTTAGGCGAGAAATGAGTCAATGGGCCGAACGAGGCAAGGCAAATTGCAAGTCCTTATTCATCCGGCTCCTCTTTTTTCAGTCTAGTAGCGGGCTGCTCCCAATCCAACCCTTGAATCTCATCGTAGGCAAGGGGGTTCTCAGTCAGGAAAAGGACGATTCGAAGTCCGTCAGTGTAGTAGGGATCCTTGGTGTAATTGAACCTGGGAGCTGACCGGGACGAAATACCCACCTCGCCGAAGTACCCAACTTGCCCCAAGTATTGAGACACCAGCAGATCCAGTCCGACATAGGTTCGCGCCTCATCAACGACCGGATCGATTTTGTGCGTCACCACCGTCTTACTGGATAGCTTGACACCGATATCACGGCTGATCTGACCAACCCATACGGGGGTCCCTTGAAAATTAACTGGAGCGCGCCACAACCGCAAGTGATTGCGTTCGTCCACGGAGGCCCTGGCTTTTTTCAATGCGGCATCTTGGGATTGGATATCATTCTTGGCCAGATCAGCCGCAAAGACTTGTTCACTTTCTTCCGCACTTAGAACAACGGCAGATACTCCGACTGAACCCTCCTTCTGGGTTTTGGCGCGGGAAAGGAATTCGGTTGCGACGGATGTGGGTGGCGTATAACTTGCGCACCCGCTAAGGAACGCGATGCCGAGAAGCCAACTGACAGGGAGATGGCATTGAGAAATTTGAATCAACCGTTTTCCTCGCCCCTGAGGGGAGAGGGGAAGGGTGAGGGCGAGAGGGAGAAAGAGAAACACCGGAAATCCTGAGGAAACGGGCCGATCTGATAAATTACTCCTGAGTCTTGGAAAGAGGTCGCGCATACACAGGCTCCACACCTGTATAGTATGAACTCGTCTTGCCTTGAAGTAAATCCTCAATCATTCCCCGCCAAATGTTTCGCGCAATGGTTCCAATCGATCCTCGAGACTCGGAGAGAACCTCCCTGGTCATCATCCCTTCGCCAAACGATTCCCACAAAAATTCCCCCGATGTCACATTCCACAATTGTAA
>CP070743.1:1429465-1432403 GCA_020348185.1 Nitrospirota bacterium | reverse complement strand
GCGATCCTGTTAGATCATCGGAAATCGCCTGCATCATCGCCTCTGCAGTGGGAAACGCAATCTCGCTCTTGAACGTACCCGGGTAGGTTTCTGCTGCATAAGTGTCAATTCCATTCAGAGGGTCGTACAGCCGCATCTTAATGTTCCAAGCCAATCCGGCGATTCCGGGCCCGTTGGTGCTAGGCGGTGACGTTCCCTTAGCCCCGATGATCCCGGCTGTCTTAGTGCCGTGCTGGCCACAGCCGGATTTATTGCCAGAAATACTCTCCACATTTGAAGCGGGGATCGGCGACCCAAAGTCTGAGTGTGTATGCAGAAAATCACAGTCAATCACTGCTACTCGAACGTTATTGTGTCCCGTGGTCAAATCCCACGCTGCCGGCACGTTAGCATTGTTAAAAATAGTTATATTCGGTACGCCGTTGCCCTCATCGGCCGCCGGGAAAGGAGGCGACGGTAGGAGGTTGCCCGCGTGGTACTCGTCTACTGCATTGGCCGGCTGGCCCTCAGCCACGAACGATCTCGAGACCGCGCTCACCGCCGGAAAGTTTGCGAAGATCAGCCTTCGCTTCTCTGCCAGATCCTCCAGGGTGTCAACTTCCGGGAACCGCATTTGAAAGCTTCTTGTCTCGGGAATCGAACCGATAAATACCCCTCCAATTTCTTTTTCGTCGCCATTTACATTAACCCTGCCGTATGCAATTTCGCACACAGCGCGTTCGGCTGTGCCGATATCAGGCACGATAAAAATAGGAGGCTCGACCAATGGCGCTGAGAAACGACCTTTCTCTGGCGTTATAAAATAACCGCCTTCCTCTGGCGTAACAGAATAATGGATTCCTGATTTTACAAAAGAGTCGATCTTAAAACTTACCAAAGATGGGACCCACCGCGGTTCAGACTTGATCGGTGGACAGACAACGATCGGTTCAACAAGAACGTCATCTCTTTTAACCAACCCCCTCCGTTTTCTCGATGCAGCAACCGAATCCATCGCGGATGGTGCGAATATTGGCAGCATGACGATGAGCTCGTCTCTGACCACCAACTGACCGTTCTTATCTCGAACTATCCGGTCAGCTGAGGGTATCCTGGCTCCTCGCGGGATGAAATCATCACTCGGTTCGATCACATGGATTGTAACGGGAGATATAATGCCTGGCTTACCAAAACCGCTTCGCAATGGTACCCATCCCTTGAAAATGTCTTCTCTCGCTTTCGCGTCGGCTTCAAAGGTCAATTGAAGTGTCGTGTCACCAATCGGTCTAGAAATGACTCTAAAGCTGGCGTAGGAAGGAACTTGCTGCCCAACACCAAAAATTGTGAGGTGATCCACCCCTATGTTTCGAGCATTATCAATATCATCAAGGACTATTGTTTTCGTAGTACCCGCAATAATTTGCAGCTTAATTGTTGGCCCTTTTGTTGTTGGGTATAGCCACGGGTAACATGAGGACAGGATGAGACAAAGGAACACCAAGGGAACTTTAAGGGAGCGTCGCATCGGTCTCCCTTTCCTCCTCTCTTGCAGTCTCACAGGCACGGGATGAGAACTCAATTCATTGACCATGGCTACCCCCCTTTATCTGACATGGACTGTGTGACCAGGGAAAACCCGGCTTGGCTTAGCTCCCCGCAATTATAGTTGCAGAAGTGCCTCCCTCACCCTTTCAATTGTGGGGGCGCTTTCACAGTTCCACGGTGCCCACTTTTCCCGCGAGCCTCCGATGGTACCGGACGGTCCGATCTCCCGATGTTGGTTCTGCTCTCGGTTCAGTGAAAATCACGAAGAAAGAGTAAATTTAGTTTTGTTTTCTGAGTTAATTGGCAATTGTAGAGAAAGGCGTCCGCAATAACCTCACAAAAATAAAAACCCCCAGCTTTTTTCAAAGAAAGGGGGTTTAAGACACCTTCGACCACTTTTATCCTCCTGGCTTTGCTCCTCCTGAGGGTTTTAAAAAAGAGATCTATTGGTTCTTCAATTGACTATTTTTCAATAAACCTATTTACCTATATGAATAAGAAATTAAGAAGTCAACAATAATTTGTAAAAAATACAGTGAGTTACATTTAAAAAAGTAAATCAATTATAAATTTAAATTTCTCTTTATAAAAAATAAATTTTAGTCAAATGATTGAATGAGTATTAATGCAACCTTGCTGGAGCTTTAAGGTTAGCACCCTAGCTAGAGGAAATTAGGAACCCACTGCGCTATGTTTATCTTAAGTGAAAATCGAAATTGGCTCTAATTTCTAATCGAACTACTAAGAACAGGCATTTGGTCTGCCACTATTTGAGCTTTGAAAAGGGCAACTCCTTAGGGAGAAAGAAGAACGAAGCCTGGCCGAGAAAGTATTAACAGATTTGTAACTAAGATAAATAAGGTGGAACCTCAAGGTTACGCCTTTTCAAATATGGGGTCCGAAGGTGGTCTTTTCAGGTAGCTAACTATATTAATCGGCTAATGAATTTAATGTGATTATATGTGAGTTAAAAAAGTTTTTGTACAGTCCTGGCGGCATAGTCGCTTAAAAAATTCATTGTTTTCAGACCAACTAGACATTTAGCCAATGAAATTTGTTTCATTTATTAGGACTGCATCATAAAAAATAATTTTGTCTCATTCTAACATTCTGTTTTTTATATAGATTACTCAATTTTTTCCTTGACAAACAACTGCCCTTTCGCCATACACTAACTCCCAGAAAGCATGTTCTTATCATTCATCCATTTCAGACACTGCCCCCGAGAAAGCAAGTTCTTCTCATTCTATCTGAAACACAATATACGAGAGGGGAATCACCATGAAAAACGAGGAACAGTTTAGTATCTATATGGCTCTGGATGGCCCGCATCTTGACGGGCTGATCGGCAGTGCCGGAATTATGAGATTTGATTGGCCGGAGAGGGAGTTTTACATTCAACACTATGACGGCA
>CP070743.1:1416662-1429365 GCA_020348185.1 Nitrospirota bacterium | reverse complement strand
TAACACCCCCATTTAAAACTTGGCCTTTTTCGGACGTCTTGTATTGATTTGTCCCTCTGAAATTATTTTGGGCCTTCCCAAATTTCCCACAAAATAGTAGGATAAAATGAACGGCTTGTCAGATTATGCTTGAATCCACCAATTTGAAAGTTTACCCTAACAGCTTCAATTATAGGGTCTGTTTGTAATTGGTTCTCGCTAGGAGAAGGGGAAAAAGGGTAAACATTTTATCCTTATCCTAGCCTTGGAATTACTGGCATCTTGGCAGGCAAGATCCTAGGGTCAAAACCGATGCAAGACGGGGAAAATTTTAAAAAAGCCGATAAGTGTCTCCAAACACTGTTGGAGGCCATGCATGAAGGGGTCTGGGATTGGAATATTGAATCGAATGCCGTGAATTTCAGTGATTCGTGGTGTCGATCCCTTGGATATGACCATGATGGAGTCACCCACCATTTCAGTTTCTATGAACGTCTCATTCATCCCCAGGATTGGCCAGAGGTAAAAAAACAGCTTCAGGACCACCTAGAAGGAAAAACCCCGATTTTCGAAAGTGAGAATCGAATTCTCATGAAATCCGGAAACTGGCGGTGGAACCTTGATCGCGGCAAAGTTGTGGCCTGGGATGCCAATGGCAAACCGACTCGCATGCTGTTGATAGGCGTGGACATTTCAGAACGTAAAATGAGTGAGGAACGGGAAAACCTCCAACGCACTATTTTGGAAAAGACGGTTACAGGGAATTCCCTGAACGAAGTGTTAAATGACCTATGCGTACAGGTCGAGCAGATCGTTCCCTCATCCATTTGCACGGCCATGTTGATCGACAAAAGTGAGGGGGTTTTGAATGTCGTCGCAGCATCTCAGGGGCAGGAAACAGTGTGTGAAATTCTCAATGGTACCGTCCCCGGAGAATTTTCTGGAGCTTGTGGAGCAGCCGCTTTCAGGGGGGAGCCCGTCATCATTACAGATACTGAACAAGATCCCCGTTGGGACCGGATTCGAGAAACCGCCAGACCCTTGGGAATTAAAGCCTGCTGGTCCATACCAATACTTTCGGAACAGAAAAAACCGGTTGGGACATTTGCCATTTCCCACCCCGTAATCCGACAACCATCGAAATTCGACCTCCAACTTCTCGAGACAGCTTCCTCCCTGGCGGGAATCGCAATTCAATGTACAGAAGGAAAAGAAGCGCTCAAGAATAGCGAGGATCGATATCGAGTCCTCTATGAAGATAATCCAACCATGTATTTTACCGTCTCTTCAGAAGGGAGGGTCCTTTCGGTCAACCAATTTGGCGCTCAACAACTCGGGTACACCGTGGATGAGCTTGTTGGAAAACCTGTATTGAATGTTTTCTTCAATGAAGATAAGTCAACAGTCCAAGAAAAAATGAAACAATGTTTGCAAGATCCCGACAATCTTGGGCGTTGGCAAGCTCGCAAACTTCGAAAAGACGGCAGCCTGCTGTGGGTCCGGGAGACGGTGAGAGTCCTGAAATTGGCACATGACCAATTCGTCTTTTTCATTGTCTGCGAGGATATCACCGAACAAAAACACATTGAAGAGATGCTTCGCTCAAGCAAAGAGGCCATTCGAGAACTTTATGAAATCACCTCCTCGCCCACCTCAAACCTTGAACATCGCATTCGCGACATATTGGAATTGGGTTGTCGTCGATTCGGCCTGCCTATGGGGCTGGTAACTCGAAAAAATGAGGAAACCCTAATCGTACAATATGCCTACCCTTCGCATGGGTTCATCGAAGAAGGAACCCTGGTCCCCTTATGCGACACTTTTTGTAATCAGGCGTTACGCAAACCCGAACCGATCATGATCAAGCATGCCTCCTCTTCTGAATGGCGAAACGATCCGGGATATACAGCCTTAGGCCTCGAATCGTATCTAGGAATGAGGGTTCTTGTCGGCCATGAGACATTCGGCACTCTCTGCTTTATCGGGAAGGAGCCCCATGAAGGTCAGTTTTCCGAAACGGACAAGGACTTTTTGATGCTCATGGCGCAATGGTTGGGTAATGAGTTGAAGCGTCAACAAGACGAAGCCTCGATCAGGAATATCAACTTGGCCCTCTCAAAGGCCATGCCGGCCATTTCCAGGCTCAATAAGAATGGCCAATATGTAGAGGTCAATGCGGCCTACGCGAAAATGATGGGGTACGATCCTTCAGAGCTTATTGGGTTACCATGGGAACGGACGGTTTACCCCGAGGACTTGCCGATCCCATTAGCTGCGTATCAGACCATGCTTGAGGAGGGCCAATCAGAATTTGAATCAAGGGCCATCCGAAAAGATGGATCCGTTTTTTATAAACATGTCCTGCTGATAAAGGAATTTGACTTACATGGAACCCATACTGGCCACCGTTGCTTTATGGGCGACGTCACGGAACGAAAGTTTTCCGAGGAAGCGCTTCGCGAAAGCGAAGGGAGGCTTCAGTCAATTTTGGACAACTCTTCGGCAGTCATTTATGTCAAAGATCTTCAAGGAAAATATCTGCTCATCAACAGGAAATATGAAACACTCTTCAATCTTACGCGAGACAGTGTGAAAGGTAAGACCGATTTTGACATTTTCCCCTACAAGATCGCGAAAACCTTTACAGAAAACGACCAGAAGGTCATCGATCATGGGGAACCTTTGGAACGGGAAGAAGTGGCTCCTCACGAGGACGGACTCCACACCTATATTTCAAACAAATTCCTTCTTCGACATGCCAATGGAACTCCCTATGCCCTGTGTGGAATTTCAACCGATATTACCCAACGAAAGGAAGCCGAAAAAAACACCAGGCTTCACAATCACATTCTTGAAAGTTCTCCGAATGGCATTCTCATCACAGACTGGCAACAACCTGACAACCCCTTAATTTTTTGCAATGCGGCGTTTGAAAAAATTACTGGCTACGCTTTAAACGAAATTTATGGTCAGAATTGTCGGTTTTTACAGGGAAACGACACCGATCAAGAAGGGCTCCACCAAATTCGTGCTGCGATAAAAGCCAAACAAGGATGTCAGGTCGTGTTACGAAACTTCAAAAAGGATGGGACCCTTTTTTGGAATGACCTGAAATTAGCCCCGGTCTTTAATGACCAAGGGGAACTCACCAATTACATCGGAGTGTTGGTCGACATCACGGAACGGAAAAACATCGAAGATGCCTTGCGAACTCTCGCAGAAACCGCAGCCACCCTGACGGGGAAAGATTTTTTACAATTTATTGTCAAAACGCTGGCCAACTGCCTCAATTTCAAATATGCCTTCATTACAGAATGTGTAGACCCGTCAAAGCAAACACTACGAACCCTGGCCTTTTGGAATGGGACAGCCTTTGGTGAAAACTTTGAATACGGTCTTGTTGATACTCCATGCCAAGAGGTCATTGAAGGCGAGGTGTGTTTTTACCCCCGTCATGTGCAACAACACTTCCCTCATGACGAGGATCTTAAGACCTTGAACGTAGAAAGCTACGTGGGATATCCCCTGTTCAGCAAATCGGGAGAGATCTTGGGACATATGGTCGCTATGGATATACAAGAGATCTCCGCAGAATCCGGTGCCATTCCGATCATTAAACTCTTTGCCTCTCGTGCAGCAGCTGAACTCGAACGCAATAGGGCTGAAATGGCTTCGCGAAGAAGTGAGGGACGACTCCGCCAGGTCATTGACCTTGTTCCTCAGTTGATTTTTGCCAAGGATACAGAGGGACGATTTATTCTCTGCAATGAAGCCTTAGCCAATTTGTATGGGACAACCGTGCAGGCTTTAATCGGAAAGTCGGATGAGGACTTTGCCGTATCACAAGAAGAGATGAATAAATTTCGAAAGGATGACCTAGAAGTGATCGAAAGTGGAAAAGTCAAAGTCATCAAAGAAGAACAGCTGACTGACATGTCCGGGGAATTGCATTACCTTCATACCACGAAGATTCCCTTTGTGTTTGCCGATACCACCCTACCATCGGTTTTGGGAGTGTCGACCGATATTACTGAACAAAAGATGGTGGAATCACAACTTCGGGAATCCTATGAGCGAACACGAGAGCTGACCGCCCGATTGGAAGCTGCGGAAGAATCAGAACGGAAACGCATCGCTCGAGAACTCCATGACGAGTTTGGGCAAATGCTGACCGGATTAAAATTTGATACGGCATGGTTGAACCGCCATCTTGCCAAGGAAAAGGGAGTGGCTTCACTCCAGCCGTACCTGAACAAATTAAAAGGGATGTCAACCTTACTGGATCAGACCATTCAATCCGTTCGCCGTATTGCCACCTCATTACGCCCGACCATATTGGATGACCTGGGACTGATCCCGGCCTTGGAATGGCAAGCCCAAGAATTCCAAGGCCGCACGGGCGTTCAATGCCAAGTGACCACAGCTCCGGACATGACGAATACCGCCCTGGGAGCGGAACGGGCCACAGCCTTGTTTCGCATTGTCCAGGAACTCTTGACGAATGTCATGCGGCATGCTGAAGCGTCCAAAGTCAATCTGGACCTTCACCAAAAGGATAACTTTGTGATATTAACCATCCAGGATAATGGTCGTGGTATTACTGAACGCGAAATTGGGCATGGGCCCTCACTCGGGTTACTTGGAATAAAAGAGCGAATCGCTCCATTCGGGGGGAAACTTCAAATCCATGGGGAATCCGGCAAAGGGACTCGCGCAACCGTTTTCATTCCATTATTGTCCTGATGAAGGGAGAATACCCATGCTTCGGATATTAGTAGCTGACGACCACGCCATTGTTCGAGAAGGCTTAAAACAGGTTCTTTCCGAAGAATTTGAACAAGCGACGATATCTGAAACCTCAACGGCAAAGGGAACCATTGATTTAGTCAAAGCCCAGAAATGGGATATCCTGATTCTCGACATTCATTTCCCGGATAGAAACGGAGTCGAAATTCTCAAAGAAGTGAAATCTTTGCAACCGAATCTTCCCGTTGTCGTTCTGAGTCTCTCGCCTGAGGATCAGTATGGAATACGCGTGCTCAAAGCTGGGGGCGCCGCCTATCTTAACAAAGAAAGTGCCCCTGAAGAATTGATTTCTTCGGTCAAGAAAGTGCTGGACGGGGGAAGATATGTTAGTGCTTCTTTGGCCGAACAGCTCGCGGCAAGTATCGCCCCCCCTCGCACCACGCCTTTATACCAAACCTTGTCAGACCGAGAACTCGAAGTGTTGGAACATCTGGGGACTGGCAGTACGGTCTCGGATATTGCCGAGGCGCTATCCTTGAGTGTCAAGACGGTGAGTACGTACCGATCACGGCTGCTTGAAAAGCTTCGATTGAGAACCACGGCAGATTTGATCCGATACGCCATCGAACACCGACTTTCTAAATAGTCGTTTCAAACCCGCTCAAGTCCCCATATCATCGTCGGCCATCTCCTCAAATTCCTTGACCTCTTAGCATTTGTACACGTACCAGAGCTTGCCACGGTCCTTTCCATTGATAGGATTGATCTCGGAGATCTAAAAGCCTAAATTTTCCTACCAACATCTGAAGCTCTCACCCAGCCCTCATTGCCAAAAGTGGGAAAAAACTAAAGAAATCTATCCCTTTCTTTCGAAAAGAAAGAGTAGGGGAGAAAATTACCACGCGGTTAACCCCCATTGACTCCCCGTGCTTTTAGAGAGCGGGCTAATAAAAGAAAGAAGAGAGAACTGTGCTTGCGAAAGTACTGAGTGCGGGATTGGTAGGCTTAGAGGCCCATCTGATTGAGGTGGAAGTTGATATCGGGGGAGGGCTCCCGCAGTTTTCCATTGTAGGCCTTCCCGACACGACAGTCCGCGAGAGTCGAGATCGGGTGCGAACGGCTTTAAAAAACACCGGCTTTTCTTTCCCTGCGAGGAAAATTACCGTTAATCTTGCGCCAGCTGGGATTAGAAAAGAGGGCTCAGGATTAGATCTAGGGATTGCGATTGGCATCCTGTTAGCCAGAGAGATTCTTTCCCCAGAAGAAGTGGCTTCATACGTACTTGTTGGAGAATTATCGCTGGATGGCAGGGTCAAAACGGTAAGGGGGGGCCTCTCCTTTGGCATGGAGTGTCGTACAACTCACTCACTTATTCTTCCCGCCGAAAATGCCGAAGAAGCTGCAGTCGTGGAAGGCGCAACCGTCTATGGGGTTCATACTCTTTCTCAGGTGGTAGGTTTTTTGAAAGGTGAGGCCCATTTAGATTCTACACAGGTTGACCCTTCTTCCTTGAAGTATTTTTCTTTTCCCATTGAAGAGGATTTTGCAGATGTGAAGGGACAAATCCAGGCCAAGCGGGCCCTCGAAGTTGCGGCGGCAGGGGGGCACAACGTCCTGATGGTTGGACCTCCTGGTTCGGGCAAAACCATGCTGGCACAACGGATATCCGGTATCCTCCCTCCCATGGACCATCAGGAGTGTTTAGAAGCCAGCCAAGTACACAGCGTAGCTGGCACTCTTCCGGGAAACTCTCCTCTTTTAAAGACTCGTCCCTTTCGCTCCCCTCACCATTCTATCTCAGAGGCGGGGTTGATCGGTGGTGGAACGATTCCTCGTCCAGGGGAAATTTCCCTCGCTCATCATGGTGTGCTGTTCTTGGATGAGGCATTGGAATTTAAACGATCCGTCTTGGACGGCCTTCGGCAGCCAATGGAAAATGGGACGGTCACTCTTACTCGCGTCAATGCCTCACTGACCTATCCGGCCCATGTCATGCTCGTGGCAGCGATGAACCCCTGCCCTTGCGGATATCTTGGCGACCCCGTGACGGAATGCGTCTGTCCCCCCCATCAAATTCGTCGTTATCGGGCTCGGCTATCTGGACCATTGATGGATCGGCTGGATATTCATCTACATGTTCCGACAGTACCTGTTCAGGACCTCGCGAGTGGGAGGGATTCTGAACCCTCCGACACGATTCGAACCCGCGTAACCTTAGCTCGCCGGCGCCAAACCGATCGATATCGAAAAGAGCGCGTATTCAGTAATGCTCAACTCAAGCCTCGACACCTCAAAAAGTATTGCCAGATTGATGCGGAGGGACAAAACCTGGTAGAACGAGCTGTCTCACAACTCGGGCTGACGGCCCGGGCATATGGAAGAATTCTTCGTGTGTCGCGGACTATCGCCGATTTGGATGAATCGGATCGGATCAAGACCATCCATTTAGGGGAGGCCATTCAGTACCGAACATTGGACAGGCCGTTAATCGTATAAAGCATGAAAAACGTTTCGGGTTTCAATTTTCAGGTTCCGAGTTATAAGAAATAGAGTCCTTACTCCCAAAACGTAAGATCTCAATTGTGGGTCTCTTTTCGATCGGTGAATAGGTGTAAATAGAATTTTATGGGGGTTCCACAGTCTTCTTATGGATTCAATTAAAATATTTTTTTGGTGGTTTACGATCGGCGCCTTGATGACGATTGCGGTCATCATGATCCAGGGAGGCCTTCGCGATATGATGGTGGCCCAGGAACCGTTTTGGGAAGTCGAAGTGGTGGGAATCATTATCACGATTGTTGGTGGTGGCATATTGGGGGGCTGTGTGGCTTTGATTCTTAACCGGATCAGACAGCGATAAAGGTTTCATCTCAGGAAGCCATTGGGAGAGAAACATAAATTTTGCGAGAAGGATTAGAACAGGATTTTCATTGGTTCATAGGATTCGACGAGATGAACAACCAAGTGAACCATGCAGAAATGTTCTTGTATTGAAAGGGGATTCGCGGTATGGATGTGAAAGTTGGGCCTCATTGGTATCGAAATTCAAATGGGACAATTGAAATTGAAGGTCTTCCCCAAATCGAACTGTCATTCCGCAAGGGAAAGGGCCCTTTGCATCTGAACTTTGCCATTTTTGACAATGTGGGGCAGCTTCATGCGAAAGTTGAAGCCAGCTCCCTGATCATCAACCATCAGGGGACCTATGAACTCATCAAAAAAGAGGACGGCCTCTTGCTTCAACAGACTGAAACTAAAAAGCCGGTCTTGGACATGAAAGTGTCGGAAGGCGATAAAGTGGAAATTTCTCAGGGAGAATTCTACACCCTCAAGGGCCACTTGATCACCATCACACCTCTTGAATGGTCAGTTGAGAAAACGAGGGAAGGTGAAGGAGAAACTGATTCCAAAGGCGATGCGGTGTGTTTAGCTGGTTAAGGGGCAGAGGGTTGAGAATGCTCAAGAGGCAAGGTCAATATCGATTCAGGAACCTTCATTAAATCTCAGCGGCCGGGGCATTACACGTCCCTTCACAAATCGCGCAGGTTCGTCCGGAAACCCCTTCACTGACTTGAGCTGGCCCTAAAGCAAAACTTGGATCCAGCGCCACCACGTCGCTGCCCTGATACGTCCAAAGACGACCACATTCCCGGCAGCAGTACCACAGCGTATAGCCAGGCCAATCTCGATCCCGAACCGCCATCGGTTTTATTGTCTCCCAATTCCTATAAGTCCATAACCGCTTTGATTTTATTTTCAAGCGATTGCAACCAGTCTTCAAACAGGACCTCTGAATCGACCACAATTTCCAGTTTCCCGTTAGGCAATTTTTTCACTGTCCCTGGATTGGCAGATGAAAGCGGGATTTCCACCCACTCACGAGATATCTCCAATCGGTCGGTTAATTCCAAGACGCGGGAAATTTGTTCAAAAGAAACCGCCGTTTGTTTGGTCACGACTACTTATCCTTTCTATTGTCTGGATCATCTAAATTGTAGGAAGGGATCTATTGACCTGTCAACGCAAGGCATAACCAACTAGCCCCTGATGTGACATGGCGGAAAATCCCCCCTCGCCTCCCTTTGTCAAAGGAGTGGAAGAAGAGTCCTGGCTTTTCAATTTGAAAATACCTTGTGAAAAATTCGGCCGGCTTCTTCGATATCTTGAGCGGATACATCAAAGTGAGTGACAACCCGAAAGGCATAGTCTCCAACTGCGTTGAGAAGCACCCCGGCCTGTTTGCATTCGGCTACTAATTCATCAGTCGACTTGATGGATGGTCGGACCGTGAAAATAATAATATTCGTTTCGACTTGTTTGGAATCTACGGACACCGATGGTATGGTTTGCAACAATTCAGCGAGACGTTTGGCATTAACATGATCGTCCTTCAGCCTTGGGATATGATGCTCCAAGGCATAGATCCCCGCGGCAGCCACAATCCCCACCTGACGCATTCCACCGCCGAAGATTTTTCGCAAGCGTCGAAGTTGGGTCACACGCTCACGATCGGCGACGATCATCGATCCAAGAGGAGCGCCTAAGCCTTTTGACAAACAAAAGGACACCGTATCAAACGGCTGAGCATACTCGGCTGCGGACACGCCGGTCGCCGCTACAGCATTAAATAAACGCGCGCCGTCCAAATGCAACGCCAAGCCATTCTCTCTCGCTAGCCCGACCAACCGATGCATGGTAGCTAAGGGGTAGACTGAACCACCTCCACTATTATGGGTTTGCTCAAGACATAATAAGGTGGTCGGAGGATTATGGACATCACGTGGACGAATGGCTGTCGCAACCCGATCAGGCTCCAGGATTCCACGGATACCGGGCACACAACACAGTTGCACGCCGGACAATGACGAGGCCGATCCGCCTTCATAGCGAATGATATGAGCGGTGCTCTCGACAATGACTTCATCGCCGGGTTTGGTGTGGAGACGAATGGAAAGCTGGTTAGCCATGACGCCGGTTGGCACAAACAACGCGGCCTGTTTCCCCAATAGTTCCGCAGCCATTGACTCAAGTCGATTGACCGTGGGGTCTTCTCCATAGACATCATCCCCTACCTCGGCATTCGCCATGGCTTCACGCATGGCCGGTGTAGGTTTTGTGACTGTATCACTCCGTAAATCAATCATAAGATTCTTCCTTTTCTCACAATGGCGGCCCTGGCTCTTGATACTTCCTTACTCTTTCCTTCATTCTATGAAAGTCGTCCATCGCGGAACAACCGATTGGAAGAGTCGAAAAACCATGGGGTCAAAGGGGTCGAATGTTGAAGAGGTCAAAAAGTAAAAGAGGTCAAAGGGGTCTAAAGGGTCAAAGAGGTTGGGTAGGTTAAAAAGGCGAAGAGGTCCGGAATGTAAGCCTTTGGGGGAGTTCCCGGTCAGTTTACCCCTTCGACCTTTTCGACCCTTTTAACCCCTTAGACTATTTTCTATGAAAAATACACTCTTAATCACTGGTGGAGCGGGGTATTTGGGACAACATCTTATCTCCCATGCGGGGAGTTGGCGGACTCATGCGACTTACTTTCAAACTCCACCTCCTGAGGGTCTCCAAACGACGTGGCATCATTGCGACTTGCGAGATGGCGGAAGAGTCAAAGAGCTGATCACTTCTCTTCATCCAGATGTGATCATCCATACGGCTTGTTCCAATCGTTCATTGGAAGAAATTGAGGCCATCGTACCAGCCGCTCGAAACCTTGCCCAGGGTGCAAAGGAATCTCCTTGCCGACTGATTCACCTCTCATCGGATTTGGTCTTTGATGGCGAAGACGCGCCCTACGATGAAAAGAGCCGTCCAAAGCCCATAAACGATTATGGCCAAGCCAAGGCTGAAGCAGAACACAGCGTTGCCGCTCTATTTCCGAAGGCCGCCATTGTTCGAACCTCACTGATGTATGGAATGGATCCGGTTGATCATCAATCTCGATGGCTTCTTGACGGGCTCAATAAAGGCCAGACCATCCAACTGTTTACCGACGAAATCCGTTGTCCAATCTGGATCCACACCCTCACCGAATGTCTTTTGGAGCTTACCAGGATGGATTTTTCCGGCATGCTTAACATTGCAGGGCCTGATCCGTTGACTCGTTGGGAATTCGGTCTCGGGATATTAGCCCTTCACAACAGAACTCCGACTGAGAGGATTGTTCCTTCGACAAGGGCTGAAGCAGGACTCATTCGTCCGCGGGATCTGACTTTGAATATTGAGAAAGTCAAACACATTCTTAACATTCCACTGCTTTCCTTAAGAGAAGTTCATCAACGACATTATTCCCGCGATTCCACAAGTGTCAAACCTACCGTGGAAAGCACTTCTTGAATCGCCTGAGTCGAGATGGGTCCTGCTCGGAGAAGCCTAATTTCTCCAACCAGATTCAAAACGGTAGAAGGCTTTCCACCAGGCGAGGGGCCGCTATCTAAAATCAAATCAAGGTCTTTCCCAAAAATTTCCTCTACCTCCCTGGGGTGTTGCAAGGGTGTTTCACCCGAACGATTGGCGCTGGTCCCGGTTAAAGGACCAGTTGACCGGAGCAAGGCCAAGAGTCGGGAGGTCAGTGGTTGACGGACACCAATGGTGCCTGTTCCGCCGGTGAGCGCATCGGGCAGGTGGGAAGCGGCAGGTAACACAAGGGTCAGGGGGCCAGGCCAAAAGCGATCAATGAGCACTTCAGCCCCTGGGGGAATCCGAGAGAGTAATGGAATGAGCTGTGCTCTCTCCCCAATCAATACAAGGATCGGTTTGGCTTGCCGATCCTTCTTCATGGATACAACCCGTTGGATGGCTGCACCATGCTCAACACCTGCCGCTAATGCAAAAAAACTCTCAGTTGCAACCGAGATGACACCATCCTGCTGTATGCAACGGGTTACTTCTGCGGTGGTATCTTGTGACGGCACGTCCGGGAACGGAAGGACTTTGGCCATGGTCAGCCCGGCGCTACATTACGAAACTGTGGGGATGGCTCGCTGAGCAATATCTCGGCGAAAGTAGCAGCCATCGAAGGTAATGCTTTTGATGGCCTCATAGGCATGGCTGCGCGCTGTCCGAAGATCGGGGCCAAGACCTGTCACCCCCACGACACGGCCACCGTTGGTCACAAATTCTTCAGCGGCCTTCCCGGTACCGGCGTGAAAGACCACCACATCCTGATTTTGCACAGGTGTTGACAAACCCGTGATGGGCACTCCTTTCTTGTAGGCTCCAGGATAGCCTTCTGAAGTCATCACGACGCACACGGCTGCATGTTGGTGCCATTCGACGTGGACCTGATCTAATCGATGCTCGGCAACCGCTTCAAGCACATCAACCAAATCAGTTTTGAGCAAGGGAAGCACCACTTGGGTTTCAGGATCACCGAATCGGGCATTGAATTCCAATACATAAGGGTTGCCGTCACGCGAGATCATCAGCCCCGCATATAAGACACCATAAAATGGACTTCCCATTCGAGACAATCCTTCAACAGCCGGATACAGCACGTCTCGCAGAACACGAAGCCGAAGATTGTCATTGATGAGCGGAGTTGGGGTATAGGCCCCCATTCCTCCGGTGTTGGGTCCGGTATCGCCTTCTCCGATTCGCTTGTGGTCTTGCGCGGCCACCATGGGCACCACCGTTCGCCCGTCGGCAAATGCCATCACCGTTAACTCTTGCCCCTCAACAAATTCCTCGATGACTACGCGAGCACCGGCCTCCCCAAACTGATGATCCCCAAGCATGGCCGTCACCGCCGCCTTGGCCTCCTCCCGTGTTGGCGCCACGATCACACCTTTTCCCTGGGCCAGCCCATCAGCTTTCACCACCACCGGAGTAGGGTGAGACTCAAGATACTGGAGGGCTTGGCTCAGACTATCAAAGGTGTCGGCTTTGGCGGTGGGGATTTTGCACCGCATCATCAGTTCCTTCGAAAAGGACTTACTGGATTCAATGCGGGCTGCGTTGCGGGTCGGACCAAAAATTC
>CP070743.1:1414166-1416562 GCA_020348185.1 Nitrospirota bacterium | reverse complement strand
GTAATTGGCAGAATTCGGAGGTTGGGGATACCACTCCAGCCAGAATATGCTGGCCCCAGGCTGGAAATCGGCCACGCTGGTGGCGCGCTTGAAAATGGCCTTGTGGGAGTGGTTTACAGATAATTTTTCCGTTTTCTTTGCTCGATGGCGGTACCAATCAACTTTATGATTCAACCCGCCAGAAGGAGTAAGCCAGCGCATGTGCAGGATAAGTTCGGATATCTCATTACACACGGCTCGGTTGACAATCGGATCGAGGGTGGCCTGGTGGTGTGCCCGCCATTGGGTGATATCTTTCTTGTACCACTTTGTGAACGTACTGCCCCAAAAGTTATTGTCAAAACCGGGTTCGTTGCGGTTTTTGGGGTACACTTCCCAGTCTGTGTCGTTTTCGGTCACTTCTTCGATCTGCAGCGGCGTAAAACGGACCACATTCTTCCACATCCAGCTGGGGATATTCGGTTTCAGCAGTTTTAATTGCTCAAGGGCGGTTTGATCTGCCGGAATTGACATCGCGTCAGGCTCAGGGACATCGGGAATCGCAATATTATTATTTTGCCCGATCAACTCCAGGAGATATGTGGGATCGGCCCATGAACCGTGCGCGCTCAGATATCTCATGCCGGAGAAATGCACAACCATATATTGATACCATTGCGGGTATTGATCGGGATCTGCATCAAACCGGTCAAGAATCGCTTTGAGCAAATCATCGTGGCTCATATGGGCCAGGTGTTTCTCTTCAATGGCCAATTTGGCCAGGGTAACGTCTTCAGGACTGGGGTCCGCATCCAGGTTGATAGCCGGGGGTAATTTGTCTTTCTGCTCAAACAAATCCAATAACCGTCGCATCCTCTTCCAATTGGAATTTTTTGTATTCTTGATCTGGTCTTGCAAATACCATAATTGGTATTTCTCTGTGGTTTTCATCGCAAACCACTTGTCGTTTGCTGTTAGATCCACAAAAGCGACCTCAAATTGATCCTGCCACTCCTGGCGTTGGGCCGTAATCTCCACTGCGACCTCGCTCAGGATTTTTTTGCGCTCTTCCACGCTGGTTTTTTTCATCTGAGCCAGGGTTTCAGCCTCCCAATAAAAGAGTAAGAACTCCCTCAATTTTTTCAGGCGAAATGGGTAAACGTCATCCCGCAAAACCTTGTTTTGCCATTTAAAACGGGGACGCTGATTTGAGTTCGACATCCTGCACCTCCAATTGTGTTTTACTCCTCATTTGTCATTTCCTCCGCATCACAAACACACTTACTGGCAAGTCGTAATGATGGCTCGCCAATACTCACTGAGCACTTACGGTCACGGATTGCGAAATATGCTTTTTTTTAAGACACCCGGCAGTGAAGCCCCGGGTTATGCTGATGGCGGCTTCACCCCAATACCCGCCAGGAGTGACTCAAATCCACCGGAAATCGGTTGGCTGCTTACGATTTGATCGCCTTCAACCATGAATCTGGATTTGGATTCCGGCGTTTCAACCCTTTTGCCACTGGCTGGGATGACGCCCATCCCCATCGCCGACAGGTCGAAATCTCCCGTGTGGGTCCCTTCCCAATGAAAGGTCATTATGACGCTGTCACCCTCTTCAGAAATATCGTGAAGCACACCCTTGAAGTCTTTAAAGGCATTCATCAATTTTTCGGTGGTGCCGACAATTGTCGCTTTGTCTGAAATAACATTACCGTCTTTATCGAGACCTTGATAGTCGTCCGAGAAATACTTCGCAGCCGCATCCACGTTGCTTGATGGCGGATTGGCCCATGACTCCTCGTACCATTTTCTTATTACGTCTGCTTTACTTGTCATCTTGCTCTCCTTTGGTTTTGGATAGGCGCATTTTCCGATGCGCACATTTAATTGGCAATGATGGATGGGTTGGACTTTTGTACGAATACCAGCCGGACCACATCCAGTATTACCGTGAATAAATGACCCCATCTGTGCAAACTTGTGTTTGTCCGAGGATCAGCAAATACCCATGAAAGGTTGTTACCAGAGCATAACTATACAAAGCAGCAAGTTGGCACGCCGGAATGATGACTCGCCACCATTCGAGGCGCCCTTGCGGTCGCAGCTCTATGCCTTTTCACAGATACGCCAAATCAAACTCTGTATGCTTACTCCGAACCACCCTCCAACAAAAGCTTCAAGGCGCTGAGATTGGTGTCGAGCTGCTTTTTAAGCTGTTTACCGACTAATCCCTCCGCCAATTTAAAGAAACCTCCAGGCTCACCAGTCCCGGTCTGAGTAACTTGTGTGCCATTCCCTTTTGGTTCAAAAATATTCGCGCCCTCGAGCGGAAACGGCCCTTTGGGCAATCTGAAGGCGAATTGATTGGGCGGGTCCCAGACTGTGATCTCGGCTGTGGCTTCTATTTCGCGGCC
>CP070743.1:1412599-1414066 GCA_020348185.1 Nitrospirota bacterium | reverse complement strand
TGCGTGCGAAGGACTTTCTGCTGCAGGACTGCTTTACCCGGTCGAAAATAGTTCGGTCTTTTCTCGCGTTATTGTGGAAAAGCCTATCGGGCGGGATTTGGAATCGGCCAAAAACATAAACACGACGATAGGACGTGTGTTCGACGAATCCCAGATTTACCGGATCGATCATTATCTCGGCAAAGAAACCGTGCAAAATATTATGGTCCTGCGATTCGCCAACTCCATCTTCGAGCCGCTCTGGAACCACAAATATATTGACCACGTGCAAATCACCGTCAGTGAAGCCGAAACCTTAGGAACCCGCGCCTCCTATTATGAAGAAGCCGGAGCGCTTCGTGATATGGTGCAAAACCATATCTTACAATTGCTCTGCCTGATTGCGATGGAACCACCCTATTCTTTGGATCCCGATGTGGTGAGAAATGCCCGGATGGATGTATTGCGAGGTTTGCGACCCATTCGAGGCAAAGAAGTGGAACAAATGACGGTTCGGGCGCAATACGCCCACGGACGTATCAAGGACAAGGAGGTGCCCGGCTATCGACGGGAAGAGGGGGTTCGTCCGGATTCTACTACCGAAACCTTTGTGGCGCTTAAAGTGTTTGTCGAGAATTGGCGCTGGGCTGGCGTACCGTTTTACATTCGAACGGGTAAAGCCATGCCCAAACGCGCATCTGAGATTGCTGTGCAGTTTAAAGACATTCCGCAAATCCTCTTTAACGCTCCGCCCCATCCCTCGCAGGCTCCCAATCTTCTGACTTTACAAATTCAGCCGGAAGAAGGCATGGCGCTGCGGATTATCTCGAAGACCCCCGGGTCCAAAGCTCAGACCCATCCGGTTGAAATGGATTTCAAATACGGGGACGCCTTTCACGTCCCGTCCCCTGAGGCTTACGAACGGTTGCTCTTAGACGTGATGGCTGGAGATGCCTCCCTGTTTATGCGCCGAGATGCGGTTGAAGCATCGTGGTCATGGGTCACCGATATTCTGCAAGGGTGGGCCACGTACAAAACGAAGTGGCTTCCAGAGTATCCATCTGGGGGATGGGGACCCATCGAAGCTGAGCGACTCATTGAGTCCGATAACCGGAAATGGCGCTCGCTATAGTCTTTTCTCCCTTCAAGCCATAGCTCTCCACTCAAGCTCTGGCTCTTATCGATCTCGTAGTGTAACCCTCGCTTCCAGTCTCGTCTTTATCTTTCTCAACCCTCGCACAATCCTAACAAGTCAGTTTTCCGCAATTGCCAACTATGATGCTGGCTCCGTATGATAGAGTTCATTATGAAAGTTCACATTCGGCAACCCACCAAAGAAATTGAAATAACCGGGCCCAAACGGGTCCGAGACCTCTTAAAGGAACTGCATCTGATCCCCGAAGGATATTTGGTCATTCGCAACAATGATTTAGTGACTGACGATGAAGTCTTAAAGGATTCCGATACCATCGAGATACGGCCTGTCAT
>CP070743.1:1410248-1412499 GCA_020348185.1 Nitrospirota bacterium | reverse complement strand
TGGCTTGGCATAAATTCTCGTCGGTTCCAAGAGAGTCTCCCCGAGAGAATGGCTCAGCTCCTCAACCCGGGTATCGATTGTCCACCCTTGCTTGTCCAAGAGAACTCGGCGAGCAAGGGTATACCCATTACTATGAAGCCCGGTTGACGGCAACCCAATAAGGACGTCCCCGACTTCGATCCGACTGCCATCAACGATATTGGCTCGTTCCACTACCCCGACGGCAAAACCGGCTAAATCATATTCTCCTTCAGGATAACAAGAAGGCATTTCCGCGGTCTCGCCACCAATCAGGGCACAACCAGCTTCTTTGCATCCCGTGACAATTCCTTCAACAATCGACTCCCCTATCGAGACATCAAGCCTCCCCGTTGCCAAATAATCGAGAAAAAACAACGGCTCCGCCCCACCCACGCAAATATCATTCACACACATCGCGACCAGATCAATGCCAATGGTATTATGGCGCCCTACCAACTGCGCGATCTTTAATTTTGTCCCAACCCCATCGGTCCCAGAAACGAGTACCGGTTCTTTGAAACGTTCTGAAGGAAATCGAAAAAGACCGCCGAACCCTCCCAGTCCCCCGATCACTTCTTTTCTGAAGGTCGTGCGAACTCGAGAGGCAATACGCTTCACAAATTCATCGCCGCTCTCAATATCAACACCGGCCTCACGATAGGTTGCCATAGTGATTTTCCTGTCTCAGGAGAAAGTGGAGAAACTGGTATCTACAACGTGAGTTCAACGAGAGTTTCGATATGGGCCGTCTGGGGAAACATATCAAAGGGTTGAATCCGGAGAATGCTATACCCAAAGGAACTTAAACGGGAAAGGTCCCGCGCCAAGGTTGCCGGATCACAGGAGACATAAAAGATCCGGGGAACCAGAATCCGGCCTAGCTCTTGTATCGTCTTGGGGCTCAGACCGGTTCGAGGTGGATCGAGAATAATGGCCTCATATTCCCCGGTATTGGCGCTGGCCAAATACGTCTCGGCGGTTCCTATTCGAAACCGGCATCGTCCAACGTGACTGAGAGTTGCTGACCGCCGGGCATCGGCAAGCGCGCTAGCATTCGATTCCACCATGGTGACCAGGGCTCCCCTTCTGGCCAGCGTCATTCCCAGAGCCCCCACACCGGCATAGAGTTCAAGAACAGGATGCCCCTTGAGATCTTCCCCCCATTCTAAAAGCTTTTCCCCTAACGCTTCATACACTGGCCAATTGGCCTGCAGGAAGGAACGATGCCCAATCCGTACTGTCAACTCATGAAATCGTTCAATGAGATGATCCTGCCCGGCAATGACAGGAGAGATTTTTGATCCACGATCCCGATCCGATTGCGCATATTCAAATATGAATCCGGCAACTTCCTTCGGCGATCCAAACGCTTCCAGCCATGCACGGGCTTGATGCTTATGTCGACCCTTTCCCCGGAAAATCAGCAACCCTTGGCTCAAAAATTCTGACCAACGAACTTCAAGGCTTTCTACAAATACTGGAAGTGTTCGTTGGATAGAAAGCCACCGGGCCAGCTTGGCCACCAACTCTTTGGCAGGTTCCGGGATTAAGAGACAATCGGTCGCTTGAATAGGAATTCGGGTCCCTCGTTTAAAGAAACCCAGTTGAAACCCCGAGCCTTCTTTAAAAACCACGAAACGAACCTTGTTCCGGTAATGAAACGCCCGGAGGGAAGGAACGACCGCTGGGATATCAGGAACGGAGAGTTTACCAATTCGCAAAAGCGTGTCTTGAAGCATCTTCCCTTTATGGATAAGTTGACTCGGGTAGGCCTGATGTTGAAATTGGCAACCGCCACATTGTCCGGCTATGGAACAGGAAGGATCTACACGATCGACGGAGGATTGAATAATTTTCCGGATTTCGGCTTGGTGCACTCCCCGACGTTTGTCACCAATATGAACGGACAGTTTCTCCCCAGGCAGTGCTCCAGGCACCAGGACAACCTGAGACCCTACCCGTCCCAAGCCTTGTCCTCCCGCCACAAGTTTTTCAATTGATAAAACGGGAGGGGCTGAGACAAGCCCGCTGGCATCAGGGGCCGTCATTGGCACAACCCCATCAATTCTCCGAGTGGAGTTCAACATTTAATAATTTGATTTTTCGATGAAGATGGCTACGTTCGATCTTCAAATCGTCAGCCGTTTTTGAAACATTCCAGCTGTTCTCTCGAAGCTTGGTCGTGATGTACTCACGCTCAAAAGCATTGCGCGCATCTCGAAGTGACGAA
>CP070743.1:1406145-1410148 GCA_020348185.1 Nitrospirota bacterium | reverse complement strand
TTATTAGGACGCATGCCTTCTGCTGTCGGGTACCAACCGACGCTGGGGACGGAAATGGGCACCCTACAAGAGCGAATCACCTCAACCAAAAAAGGATCGATAACTTCGGTCCAGGCGATTTATGTGCCAGCTGACGACTTGACTGACCCGGCGCCGGCCACCGCTTTTGCTCATCTGGATGCCACAACCGTGTTGTCTCGATCTTTAGCGGAATTGGGTATTTATCCGGCTGTGGACCCATTGGACTCCACCTCTCGAATTTTGGATCCCCAGGTTTTAGGCGAAGAACACTACGGCGTTGTTCAAAAGGTTCAAGGAACGCTTCAGCGCTATAAAGACCTCCAAGACATCATCGCCATTCTCGGCATGGATGAATTATCGGAAGACGATAAACAAATTGTCTCCCGCGCCAGAAAACTTCAACGTTTTCTTTCCCAACCGTTCCATGTTGCCGAAGCCTTCACCGGAACACCCGGCAAATATGTGAAGCTCGCGGATACCGTTCGCAGTTTTAAAGAAATTGTCGAAGGCAAGCATGACGATCTTCCCGAGCAGGCCTTCTATATGGTGGGAGCGATCGAAGAAGTTGTGGAAAAAGCCGAAAAAATGGGGATCAAGCGGTAATGGCTGATACGACAGGAGTTGTACAGAAGAAACTTCTCCTTGAAGTCGTGACACCTGACCATCTTCTGGTGAGTAGAGAAGTGGATTATGTGTCAGCACCGGGTAGCGAGGGAGACTTCGGAGTCCTCCCCGGACACTGCCATTTTCTCACAACGCTTCGCCTTGGAGAGCTGGAGTATCGAATTGGCGAACAAAAAGAATACATGTCTATCCTGTGGGGATTTGCCGACGTGACACCCCAAAAAGTCACGATACTTGCCGAAATCGCCGAAAAAGCCGAAGACATTGATGTTGAGCGCGCTGAGGCTGCTGTGGCCAAAGCGGAAGCACGACTTGAACGAGGAGGCCTCCCCTCTGAAGTTGAGGAAGCCAAGGTCAGTTTAGAAAAAGCCCGACTCCGAAAAAAAATTGCCGAAAAACACCGCAACCGGTAATCTCTCCTCCCTTGTAGATCAAGGGGTCGAAAAGTCGAAACGGTCTAAGAGTCTAAAAGGTCCGGAAATCGAAAAAAAGAAAATCATCGTGTCCTATGACTTGTTGGAATCTTTGGCATATTGACCCTTTCGACTCTTTGACACTTCGACCTTTTAGACTTTGAATCCCCTCCATGCCGCATGTCGAAAAGCGGACCGAAATTATTGTCACACCAGGTGAGACGACGAAACGCCTGGACCAATTCCTGACTAATCGCGAATCGTATTTTTCCAGGACGGCGCTTCAACGGCTTATTCAGGACGGACACATTACCGTCGATGGCCAAACCGTCAAGCCGAGCCATAAAATCAAGCCGGGTGATCGGATTCTTCTTATTGTCCCTCGTCCTGAGCCTCTAGAAATCGGCCCCGAACCCATACCCCTTGATATTGTGTATGAAGATGAGTTCTTGTTGGTTCTGAATAAACCGGCGGGCCTGGTCGTCCATCCCGCCCCGGGGCATTGGTCAGGCACGCTCGTCAATGCCCTGCTCTACCATATGACCACCCACCAGGGATCCCTTTCCGTCATTGGTGGGAAAGAGCGACCTGGCCTCGTTCATCGGTTGGATAAGGATACGACAGGAATCTTAGTAGTTGCCAAAACGGATCAGGCGCATCGCTCGTTGGCGAATCAATTTAAGAAGCATTCCATCACCCGAATATACGAAGCCCTTGTCTGGGGCAAACCGAAATCCGGAGAAGGCCGCATTGACCTTTCGATTGGTCGAGACACGAAAGATCGAAAAAAGTTTTCTTCTCGAACCGCGAGGCCGAAAGAATCATTCACCCGGTACCGAATTCTCCAACGTTTTGGCAAGGCCGCGGCACAGGTCGAGTTGGTTCCTGGAACGGGGCGGACTCATCAATTGAGGGTCCATTTGTCAGCGATTGGTTGCCCTATTCTGGGTGATCACACCTATGGAGGGAAAAAAGTGATGTCTGTCGAAACCGTCATGATTCCTCGTGTTATGCTCCATGCGAAGAAGTTGGGTTTTATTCATCCTGAATTCAAGAAAGAAATGGAGTTCACCGCCCCTTTGCCATTCGACATGAAGGAAATAGTCGAAGCCTTGATGAAATCTACGACACTCGCTGAGGATGAAAAATGAAAACCTCTGGCCACTTGACACCCTGCAGGAGATTTCCTGTAGATTTTTAGTCTGAACATGTCGAACAGGGAAGTAGGAACAAGTCTGCAGTTAACCGAATTGATTCTGAAATTTTTTAATTTCGGACCTGAAACCCGGAACCCGAAACCTGGAAATTTGAAAATCCCGTTATGAGCCGGCCCCAAGACATTGAACCCAGCCAGGTGGTCGAGATTCTGGGAGAGCTGATTGCAGCCCTTGCGGCCTTCGCCGCCAAAGTCCCGTCAAATACTTTAATGGCTATGTCGGGAGGAATCCGGCCGACGCTGGAGATAGCGGAATCCTATGAAGAAATTGTTTACCGATTTCGGGATAGAGCGGGAAAATCCACGTTCAAAGTTCTCACCACTTACTTCTTGGATTCTCTCGAAGCGTTTGAGGGAGGCCGAGTGTTCGACGCCGTCACGCCCTTACAGCAAGCGGTGGAACAGTTAGTCGAGCTTCACAAAGAAGAGAAAGTGACATTCACCTCTGCGGAACAAGATCGCATTCGAGAATATTACCGACGCTTAGGAAAAATCCTGCCAGAGACCAGCAAGCCGGAAATCGACCTGCCACCCCCGACCTCGTATTAGGGTAAATCACAAAAACGTTTCGAGTTTCGGGTTTCAAGTTTCAGGGAAAGGAGGAAAGAATCGGTTCCCCTGCAATTTGAAATTTTAGATTTGAAATGGTGGTCTTCCAGACCACTTACTCGCAGTTTTCATGTTTATAGGATTTGATGATCCCGCGGGAATCGGTCGTAAAAACTTTTTCACAAATATTCGAGGCGGGATCTACATATTGACCGGGGTGGATGAGTGGATTTTGTTCCCTATAAACGAGACGGGATCCCCCATTTTTTAATTTCTTTTCTTCGGCAGGGGGGCCCCAATTGTTGATGAGTTCACTTTTATGTTGCCCCACGTACCCGGCCATTTGTTCTTCCACCGTGGCGCAACCTGCCAACAAAACACTGAGGATCCCAAGGAGGGAAAGGAAGGATATGGCAATTCGCAAAGAGAGTTTCGGCTGAAATGTCCTGGGCCGACTAAAAAACATGTGATCTATTCCTTACTTAAAACCACCCTATCCACAGTTTATGTGTTTGTAGGATTTGATGATCCCGCGGGAATCCGTCGTAAAAATTTTCTCACATTGATTTAACGCAGGATCGATAATTTGGTTGGGGTGGATCAGGGGGTTCTGTTCGTAATAGATCATCCTGGTTCCCCCTTTTTTTAATTTCGTTTCCTCATGAGGGGGACCCCAATTATTGACGAGTTCACTCCGAGGTTGGCCTACATATGAGGCCATCCGATCATCGAGCGAGGCGCAACTTGCGAATAAAACACCGAGGAGCACAAGGAATGAGAGAAAGGGAGTTGTGGATTTCATTGAAGGGGCCACTTTGAACCTCCTACGGCAAATTTAACACGCTCGTTCCGGACATTACTACAAGAAAACCATACACCAAAATGGTGGCTACAGGTGTTCAACGTCACTACCTTATATCACATTTTCTTTTAAGGACAAAAGCAGTTCCCATAATTTATTCCCTTTCAACCCCTCTACCGCGGGCCTATCAGCCCGCCTGGAGGCATGCGTATAGCAGCGTTTGAGTGCGTGACCGCGATAATTCTCAACTGCAAAAGAGGCTACGAAGAGTGCCTTTCGGTTTTAGCTTGGCTAGGGGGAGTCTTGGCCGCTTTGTATTGGAAATAACAATGAGAACGTAGGCAAGGAGTAGCAATTAGTTGACGGGCCATTAGGTTG
>CP070743.1:1403428-1406045 GCA_020348185.1 Nitrospirota bacterium | reverse complement strand
GGCCTGGACGATTCTGGGGACGGACCAGAGTCTGACGGTGGACTGGGAAGGGTTGGGGATAACGGAAACCCGCTCCCATGTCTATGTCGTCGAGCGACTGGACGTGATCTATTTAATAGAACCCGTTAACCAAGAGGATCAGCATTCTGAGGAATCTGAATAATTTAAGGCTGGCATTCCGGTTTAATGCTCTATACCTGTTGGTTGAGTTTTCCGACCGCAGTATGTGATAAGAGTGTCACGTTAAAAAAGTTTCGGGATTCAGGCAAAAGAAAAGAGAAACTTGATGCTTCACGCGAAAACCAAAACCCGAAAGCCGAAATTTACAATTTGTTAGTGTCGATGAAGATAAATACTCAAACACAGCTTTGTGGTCTTCTCGGGAATCCCGTTGAGCATTCCCTTTCTCCGGCCATTCATAATGCGGCCTTTGAACATCTCGGTCTCAATTTTGTTTACCTGGCCTTCCCTGTAGAAGATGTCGAGGGCGCGATAATGGGCATAAAAGCCCTGGGCAATCTCAGGGGCTTTAGCGTGACGATTCCACATAAAGTGGCCGTCATGTCCTACCTTGATGACATTGAATTGACCGCCCGCCATATTGGATCCGTGAACACCATTGTGAAGGAAAATGGGAAATTGACGGGCTATAACACGGATGCGTCGGGGGCTCTTCTCGCCTTACGACAGGCTGGAGTCATGTTGGGCCAGAACAAGGTCATGATTTTGGGGTCAGGCGGGGCGGCCCGAGCTATTGCATTTGCCATTGCTGTCGAGGATGCTGTACGGGAACTCACTATATTGGGTATTGATGAGAAAGAAAGAAATTCACTGGTTCAAGACATTAGGGAAAAGACTTCTGTCGAGGTCCAGCAAGGTGCCATTTCTGACGAGACCTTAGGTGAGAATCTCCCCCATACCGATGTGCTCATTCATTGTACCCCTATCGGAATGCACCCCAAAATCGGAGAAAGCTGCGTCCCTCAACATCTTCTGAATCCCTCGCTGACCGTCATGGATATTGTTTACAATCCACTGGAAACACGGTTGCTTCGTGAGGCCCGCGAGAAGGGCTGCACGGTTATTCGAGGAGTAGAGATGTTCGTGAACCAGGCTGTTGGCCAATTTGAACGATGGACGGGACATCCCGCGCCTCTCAAAGTCATGCGGGCTGTCCTGGAAGCACGGTTCCAGTGAATATTGTTCTTATTGGGTATCGAGGCACCGGAAAAAGCACGGTCGCCCGATTACTAGGCAAGCGATTAAGAAGGCTTGTGGTGTCGACTGACGCGGAAGTGATCGCTCGGGCTAAGCTGTCTATTCCTGAGATTGTTGAACAGTCTGGATGGGATCACTTTCGGAATCTGGAATCGGCTGTTTGTCAATCCTTAACCGATAAAGATGAGCTGGTTATTGACACGGGAGGTGGGGTGATATTGAGAGATGAAAATGTGGCCGCACTCAAGGCCAACGGCGTGACGGTGTGGCTGACTGCCGAGGTTCGTACCATTGCATCTCGGATCGGCCCCGACTCCCAACGTCCTTCCTTATCGGGAACAAAGACCTTTGTAGAAGAAATCGAAGAAATCCTTAAAACTCGGATACCCAAATACAAAGCCGCAGCAGACTATGTGATACCCACTGATCAGTCTTCACCAGGTCAGATAACCAATCTGATTCTGAAACAGATTTCGAATTGAATATGGTACGACCTTGGTGACCGCTCAAGTGTTGATAGCCGTGACTGTCTCCTTGGGTTGAAGCGATAGGTTCGGTTTTTTTTCAATCCTTTCTTATGATCCATGATCCGCAGGAATCGCCAGATCTATCGGCTGGGATCATTTGGAAACAACCGTTTGTTGTTGAGTGGACTCAATTACTTTTAGATAGCCATCATCATTGGCTCAACCATGAATTGATTGTCCGAAGTGGCAATGCCCAAGAACAGTCTCATCAGTTGTTTGACAGTCCGTTTGTCGTGGTTTCCCATGGCCTGCAGGATGATCCCATTCTGAATTATGGCAACCGCGCGGCCTTGGCCTTATGGGAGACGACCTGGGACGAATTGACCCGTACTCCCTCTCGCTTGACGGCGGAACCTCTTAGCCGGGTAGAACGAGCCGAGATGCTTCAGCGGGCATCCCATCAAGGATTTATTGATGATTACCGAGGGATTCGTATCTCCAAGACCGGCAAACGATTTTTAGTCGAAGGCGCCATCGTCTGGAATGTGGTGGATTCCCACGGCCGTCAACTGGGTCAAGCCGCTACCTTTTCTCAATGGAAATTTCTCGATTCGATACCCCTGGCTAGGTAATCGTCCTCCTTGCACCTCCCAATTACATTCGCTATGTTGCAGGAAAAGGGGCCTGGTTTCACTTTTTAGACATTCGGAGGCAGCATGATATGCTGCAGCTACAAACTTGAATCCTGAAACTCGAAACCCGAAATCCGAAACTTTTTCTATTCATTTTTAGCCATCGATGATTCTTGCTGGAGACATTGGAGGAACCAAGACCCTCTTAGCCCTCTACGACTGGAAGGACCAACGCGTCGAACCCATTCGCCAGGAATCCTATTGGAGTGAGGATTACGGGTCCCTCGAAGAGGTCCTGAC
>CP070743.1:1392063-1403328 GCA_020348185.1 Nitrospirota bacterium | reverse complement strand
TTTCCCCTTCACGGCGACCGCTCCGCAGCAAACCCCAGGGATGGGAAACTTTGATGCGTTTGTCCTCCAACTCTCTTCCGGCGGCAGGGACCTGGAGTATGCATCCTACCTGGGTGGAGATGGTGACGATGAAGGACGCGCGATAACCGCGAATGACTCGGATGACCTCTCCAATATCTATGTCGGAGGGAGGACAACCTCATCCGACTTTCCCCGAACCGCGCCTCTGCAAGCCCAACCGTCAGGCGGGTTTGTGGCGAAACTAAGCGATGCCAACCTCCGACGAACAGATATGATAATCACCATGGGAGATGCCCCCGAGCCCGTAGAACAGGGAGCACTCTTAACCTACACTATTACCGTCACAAACCGGGGACCGTTTACAGCCACCGGGGTCACGGTGACGACTAAGCCGCCCCCCCGTTTCCGTCGGACGGCGTGGTTGGCCAGCCAAGGAACCTGCGAGGGCAAACCTTTGGTATGTCAAGTGGGCACGGTTGGCGCTCGCGACCAGGCGACCATCACCATTTCCGGCATCCCACTGGCTTCACAGATAACGTTGACCAATAGCGCGAGTGTCTTGAGTGCCCTCCCGGACCCCAATGTGTCTAACAACAGTGTGAAAGTGCTCACGGAGGTGATCGCTCCACCCGACGGCCTCATGGCCGACTTATCGCTGGTAAAAAATGATGACCCCGATCCGGCAACCATCGGGGTCCCGTTCACGTATACACTGGAGGTCACCAATAACGGGCCGGACACAGCTACGAATGTCATTCTGACGGACACGTTGCCCCGGGGTGTCTCCTTGGGGTTGGTCACTTTGACCCAAGGCACTTGCACGGGAAACCGTGAGCTGATCTGTCAGTTAGGGAGTTTGGAGGCCGGATCCGCCGCCACCGTTACCCTCTCGGTAATCTCGACGACTTTGGGGGACCTCACCAATGAGGCTTTTGTGACCAGTAGCACAACCGATCCACGAATAAGTAATAATACTGACGAAGAAGAAACCCTGGTCACGGTACCGGTTGGCACCGAACAAGCCGATTTATTGGTAACGCTAAGGCCGACCGGGGGTACTCTTAATCCCGATATATCTTCTGGTAGAGCAACCGCCACCTGGCAGATGAGGGTCGTCAATGATGGCCCCGATTTAGGCATTGATGTCAAAGCGGGGAGCCGCATTACTGTCCAGGAAATAGATGGGATTCCTCCAACTACTCTCGAACACCTTGATAGCGTTCCTCCAACTCCCATTGAAGACCGTGAAGATGGGATAGATTTCAAGCCCATGAAAAACATTCCGGGTTCCCCGGATGGTCCGTCCGAGTGTACCTCATGTGAATGTGCTGCCTGTATGGGCCTCAACTGCACTGAAAAGTTTGATTTTACGTTGCCCGACCTCCAAGAGAATGAGTTGGTTATAGGCTGTGACTTCGGAAACCTTTTTCCAGATGAGATAGTCACCTTAGACTACTCGGTGGAACTCACACAAGGAATCCACACCAACGCTGCGAGCGTGTCGACGCTAACTTTTGATCCGGATTTAAGCAACAATGAAACCACGGCCTCTAGAACAGTGGCGCCGACTCCGGGGGGGGTGCCAAGGGGAGGTGAGGGAGGCGATGACGGGTGTTTTATAGCGACAGCCGCCTATGGCTCGCCCCTCGCACGGGAAGTAGAACTCTTACGGCAGTTTCGTGATCAATATTTGCTTCCGTCCACCGCCGGCCAACTCCTGGTCGAGGCATACTATTTTTTCAGTCCTCCGATGGCGGCGTTTATCAGCCAGCAGCCCGTACTCAAAGCGGTCATTCGGGTTGCACTTTGGCCATTAGTCTGGTGGACCAACCTTACCCTCAATTCCCCCTATTGGGGTCTCACCGTGGGTCTTGGGGTGCTGCTGATTATGTGCAGCCTTTTCTATTGGATCATCCGAGCAAGGAACCATCACAACGGTTTTTCCTTGTGGAGAAGTCTCCGATGATGCACCAAGAGGACCTGGGCGACTTCAAAATAGCCGTCAGTCTTGTTGACAAAACCACAACTGCCGAATCCGAGATTAAAGAAATGGGAATGAGAGCCAGAACAGATAAAGGACGCGTAAGTTTTGTGCCAGAGCCAAGGACTTAGAACATAAGGGAAAGCCATTTTAAAAAGTTGTTTTTTAACCCAAATAGAGGAAATGAAGGATGCGTTGGCTAAAAGATATGTTTCTGTACTGCATGGTTGCCATAGTATCCGCGCTTCTCATCCCAGGAATCGGGCAAGCGGAAATCTACTTTGGGGCCATGGGGGGCTATAGTATTCCTAATGACTTTAGCGATGTCACTACCCAAGGTCGTTTTCCGGATGATCCCTTGCCGGATGCTAGCCTAGGAAATGCCGCGATGGTAGGAGCCAAAGCAGGAGCTTACCTGCCTGATTACCAGTGGTTCGGTTTTGAGACGGAAGGCTACTTCACTGACCCTAAATTTTCTGGCGTCGTTCCCCAAGGAGCCCAAGAAGTTGATGCAAATTTACAGGTCCTTACCTGGGGCTTTAACGCACTTATCCGATATCCTGGAGAGCGATTTCAACCCTACGCGGGAGCCGGATTCGGATTGTATTTTGCAGAAATTGACACCGATCTCCCGGGGTCAGACCTTTCCCAAAACTGGGTGCCGGGTTTTGCTTTTCTTGGGGGCTTTCGAGGATTTGTGACCAATTCCCTCGCCCTTTTCGTTGAATACAAATATAACCAAGCAACATTTGACTTGCGGACAACGCGTGCCGGTCAGGCGTTTGGCTTTGAGGGAACCTATACGAACAATATTATCGCCGCAGGCCTTGCTTGGCATTTCAGATAACCCCTGGATTTCATTCAATTGGAAAAAACATTCATGGTGGGCCAGAGGGCCAGGGTTGTCAGGAATATTCAAGTATGACAATGCGGACGATTTCATGGAGAGGACAGGCTTAGTTTGCTAAATCAAGGACTTGCTTTTGAATAAGGCGTGTTGCAGCTTCATACGGATCCACTCCTTCCTTCTTCCAACCCTCGATCTGATCGTGGGTGATGGAGAACGGCTCTCCAATTTGGAAGGCTACGTGGTGTAGACGCGGCCACCGGGCCCCAACGGGCAAAACCTTATACGTCCCCTCGATCCAGGCTGGAACGATCGGGACCGTCAATTCACAGGCCAAAATTCCTATGCCTTTCCGGAATTCAAGAAGGCGACCGTCGATACTTCGTTCCCCCTCTGGAAAAATCAAAAGACTTTTTCCCTGCCGAAGACCTGTTGCTGAGGTTTGCAACACGGTCACGAGTGATGTATCCGGCCCGATCGGGATGACATGCCCGATCCAAGCAAAAAAGCGGCCAATCCACCCACGGAAATAGGGCTCCCAGCCCAATGTAAATATTCGGTGGAACACGGCCGGGGGAACCGAAATCAATATAACAAACGGATCAACGTAGCTCACATGGTTGGAGGCCAACACAAACGGTCCCTGTCTCGGAAGATGGTCAAGCCCTTTGACTTCAAGGCGAAAAGCCAAGCGGCAGATCATCCATAAAATCCCCCGGGTTGCCGATTCGACCGACCGTTGCCAAACGGAGGGAGTTTGGAGCAGACGTGTGGTCAACTTCGATGGGGGAGGAGCCACGAGAAGGTTCTCCCACGACTGCAACCCTTGGATTGTCTCTTCCGTTGGCTCCTTGACCGATTCGTTGATTTTTTCAATGAGATCTTTCACCGTAATGACTTCCGTGGCCATGGAATCGGGCAACCGGCCGAACTGTTGTTCCAGTGAGGCAAGTAATTCAACCCGCCTCAACGAATCCAATCCCAAATCGAGATCCAGATGATCGTCCAGCCGAATTAGTTTGGTTTTTGGGAGAAGGGTCGTCAGCGTGGTGACCACCCTCCGGGCTGTTTCGGTGGCCAAGACCTCTTGTTCCATTACAGAGGTCACGAGCTTTTCCTCTTCATGTTCTGGTTCTGTTTCAAGTAAGGCGAGCACCTTATGCCTTTTGATCTTGCCGAGACGTGTTCGCGGGAGCGGCTCCTTCACCAGAGAGATGCCGGTAACGCGTTTGTATGGAGGCATCGTCATGCCGATCCGGGTGAGCTCATACTTGAGATGCTGAGGGACATCGAGAAGTTTTTGAGTTTTTAAAAAATCAAAGTCTGGGAGAATAATGGCATGAATCCCTTCTCGTCCCTTTTCAATGAGATCTCCGCTCATGAGACAGATTTCCGCAATGGCCGGACTGGATTGATATTCCTTTTCGAGTTCCTCCGGATAAATATTTTTTCCGCCCGCGGTCACAATCAATTCTTTGCTCCGTCCAGTCAAGAACAGGTAGCCCTCTTGGTCGAGATAGCCCAAATCGCCAGTGTAAAACCATCCATCGCGAATGGCCTCGCCCGTTGCCTCGGGGTGATGGTCGTAGCCTGCCATCACGTTGGGACCCCTCACCAGGAGTTCTCCAATTCCCCCTTCGTCAGGATTGGCGATTCTCACGGTGACACCTGGGAGCGGCACTCCTACCGAAGGAAGCTTGGGTTTTTCTAATGGAGTGAACGTTATCACGGGTGAGGTCTCGGTCAACCCATAGCCTTGTAGAATCGTGAACCCTAATCTCTCGAAATCGCTTGCGACTTCAGGTTCCAGTTTTGCTCCTCCACTACACAGGAGGCGCAAGGAACCACCAAATCGCTGGTGGATCTCCTTGAAGAAGACCCGGCCTAGGTTCCAGCCGGTCCGTCTGCGGAAAAATCCCGATACGACCAGAAACGCGCTGACAAGCATTCGGATGAACGGAGCCTTGCGAGAGATCTGATCAAACACGGCCCGCCGTATCATGGCAAACACCTGAGGAACTCCCACCAACATGGTGATCTGGGTCTCTTGAACGCACTGAACAAGATCAGGTCCCTTCAGGCTTTGGAGCAACGTCACTTTGGCACCCATGAGCAATGGAACCAGACATGCAATCATGAAGGGATAGGCATGGTGCAGAGGTAGCATCAGGAGAAAATTATCATCGCCAGAGCCCAATCCTGAATTCATCATAGCCCGTGCATTCGAAAGGAGATTGCGGTGGGTCAAAAGTACGCCCTTTGGCTTCCCGGTCGTCCCTGATGTATAGAGGAGCGAGGCCACATCCTCAGGATGAATGGGAACCGGCGTCATACTTCCTTTCAATCCCTGGGTGAGCAGTTCCTCATAGATGAGTTCCTCCTTCCCTGTCCTTGAATCCAGAGTGATCAAGCGAGTAGTGGGGGGCAAAGTTCTGACCAGTTCCCTGGTCTGGTCACTGGCGACGACCATCTGGCTCTCGGACTGCTCGAGAAGTGACAAAATTTCCTTCTTTGTCATTTGAATGTCCAGGGGAACGGCTGTCCCTCCAGCAGTGACGATGCCGAGGTAGGTTATCACCCACTCCGGACGGTTTTCGCTGACAATGGCCACGCGACTTCCGGGATGAATTCCTTGTTGAATTAAGGCGATGGCAAAACTCTGGACCTGTTGAGCCATCTCTGTATAGGTGTACCGCTGATAGTGCATCTCCACCTTCATTTGCATGGCGATCCGATCGGTCGCAGTCCGACAGATTTTTTCAAAGGCAGCAGGAATAGTTTCAGGAATATCGCTGAGGTGACTTTGTGTCATTTCGTTGTCTCATCGGGTTTCGTTTCGGCCTAATGCCCCTAGTTACATCCACCCAAGATTGGTGCCAAGACGATATCGTACAAATGTTAAGGAGACTTGTTTGTTACATGTTCTTTGGATAAAACTACCATGTGGCATTTCCCCACACCTAGGCATAAAACGAGTGTGATATTGTGCCCCCTGAATTTGTCCAATGTATGTAATTAAATCACCTCCTGTACATCGCCTTTCTTAGAATTAAGAAACAAATGTCCCAGGATTTCATAGAAAGAAACTACTCGAAAATGACTTTTGAAATATTTGGATGAACAAATTGCTCCTAGTTTATACAATGAGATGAACAGAATCATCCAAAGGAAAGCAATTTGTATTATTCCCAAAAAGGTAATTGGTAAAATATTCCAACTTCCTATAACCTGCGACGAAGTGGCCTTGGATTTCACTATCGTCAAGGCCCTACAAGGGGGGTCAGATAATGAACTCCCTCCGATGGGCCGTCAGGTTGTGAGAATGATTGTTATTCCGGATTAACCGAGAAAGGAGATCATCCATGAAGAAGGCGCCAACTCTTAACGCGAAGACGCGAGAGGTGATGAATACCATGGTGTTGGCCGTGAGTCGGGGAGCATCAGGTCGGGACATAGCCGCCCATTTTCTAGCCAGTGGGAAAAGCGGATTTCCCGTTATTGAACACACCCGGAAACTTGTCGGTGTCGTCACAGAGCTGGATCTGTTAACAGCCATGGATAGTGGGAAAGATTTAGAGAGTTTCACTGCTGGAGACATTATGACCAAAACTCCGATCGTAGTGGAGGAAGAAACAACGCTAAAGGCTGTTTTTCAGATGATGAAAAAAAAGAATATTCTTCGAGTGCCGGTGGTGAGAAATGGGAAGTTAGTCGGATTGGTTTCCAGGTCGGATATTCTCAGACATATGATCACTCCCAAGAAACTTATCTGTGCCTATGGACCGTTTTAGACTTTTTTGTGTTGATGGCCTAAAGGTTTTGATCACCCTCAGTCCTAACATCATTCGACCGAGTGTTGCGAAGCTACGAAAATATCGAAGGAAAAAAGGATTTAATATGCGATTAAATATCAATTCATCAGTGCATGAAAGTGATCAATTTATTTGAAAAGATGAGGGGAATTATTGAGCAAGGGTTCTTACATACGCGAGGACCATCGTGATTTCCGCATCAGACAAGGCCACCTTCCACATTCCCATCGCAGTATCGGGAATGCCGTCGTGGACCTCATGCCAGAGTTCATCATAAGATTTCTTTTGAATGACTTCTGAGGTGAGATCTGCTGGTGGGGGATCAAGGAGGGTATACCCATCTCCTTTCCCTTCCGGTCCATGACACACCGCACAATGTTTTTCATACAGGGCTTTCCCTTTTGCCAAATCTTCTTCTTCAGCCAACGCTCCTTGTGGGTAGGGGAAAAGGGATAAGAAAATGATGGTCACCCAGAACACAACTTCCGCCAAAATTTTTGCAAGGGGTGAGTTGGACTTTTGCATGACAAAATATCCTCTCAAAAAGGGTTGTGGGCTAATTCGACAGAAGGGTGTTGAGGGGATCTGGGAAAATGGCTCCACATTCTAGACAGACGCACATTCCCGTCTTATTGCCCTTTTCGGAAGTTAAATGGTCAACTAACCGACCATGTGAACAGGTTTTATCGCCATTATTGGCTTTCCACAACTCTTGTAGACGCCCGGCCTCGTCTCGAGTCATGAGACATATCCTCCATGATAATAGTAGAAGAATCTTGGTTTACATTATTAAAGCTCCCATAATGGGTTGGCCCATTTGCAGTCATAGCAGCTTGCATCCCTAATGTACAATAATTACGTCCCAAAGAGGAATAAACAAAATTTCCCTGTCGGACAGAATCGCCCGCTGTTTGTAGGAAAAAACCTAATCACCCGAATTTACGGTGTCCTGATGACAAAGTTTTTTTCGCGACGCTCTTGAGACCAAATACTAGTTGATGTGTGGCATGTCGCTGTCCCCCCACACCTTATAAGGGGGAAAAGGAGTATAATTCAAAAAAGTGGTTCTGGTGGTTCCTCTTTTGAAGAATCGGTTTCAATATATAAGAAGAGAATTGTGCTCAAACCCCTAGAGCCCAAAAATTGGGAGGTAAGTTAATGGGTTCATTAATTAACGTCAGATTTTTATCCATTTTTTTTGTTGCCGTCATGATAGCCCCTTATCTGGCTTATGGTGGTGGCATAGTGAAAGGAAAAGTGTCCTATCATGGGACCCTCCCCCCTGCAGAAAAATTCGTTTTTGCGTCATTTCCAAACTCAAGGTTCTGTGGGAAGCATCCTGACACCAGTGATGAGGGTCGACGGCGGGTCATTCACCCAGTGGAAACGAGTAGCGACGGGGGATTAAAGCATGCCATTGTGTATATTCAAGGTCTTCGGGACGAACAATGGATGGATAAGTTTGAGAGCACCAACGTTGATATTCGATTGTGTGACTTTCTCCCCCTGACTGCGATTGTGGTCAATGGGAAAAACGTTCGAGTTGTCAATCATGATGCAGATCCCGGTGATCCCAAGGCTGAGAAAGGAGTCGCGCATACCGTGCGCGCCTATGAAGTCCTGAAACCTCGGTCAAAGCCTTTGTTTAGCGTTGGACTTCCGATAAAGGGGGCCGAATTGAACAAGCCAGTCAAGATGAAAATGTTGAAGAAGGGCTCCATCATTCGCCTAACCTGTGACCAACATGAATGGATGCGGAGCTTCCTGCTCCCTGTTCAAAATCCCTTTTATGGCATTGTGGATGATAAAGGTTCCTTTACAATTGAAAATGTTCCCCCGGGTAGTCATTCCATTGTGGCCTGGCATCCGAAAATGGGGAAAGTTGAGCAGACGATAGAAGTGTCGGAGGTAGATGCTGTCGAGGTAAACTTTGATTTTAAAAGTAAGTGAAACGCTTTCGAGGCCTCATGCTTTTTGCGTTTTCAAATCTAGGGCTTTCAGGGTGAATGTACTTCGAGAGTCAAGAGGCCATCAATTGAGGACTACGGAAGGGAGGTCCATTGGTTGTCGATCCAGACATAAATCTGTCCGTTGGGGTCTTTTTCCGGACATTGTCCCAGAACTAATCGGCAAGCGGTCTGTTTGTATATCTGTTCGGCTTTATGGCTCATGAGGAGGGCCATGTGGAGGGAAGGGGATTCCCCTTTTACTGAGAGAGGGACCATGATTTGATTGTCTGCGGTTCGGTTTATGCGACTGGTCAGGACGGTGGGTTTGGATTCAAAATGTTGTTCCTCAAGGACATGCAAAAATTCTTTTAGTGCAGATTGTTCTACTTCATCCAGTTCAATCACGCCAATTTACCCCTCAGGTGAGGACTTGACCCATGCCCATGCATCATTCATCTCTTGAGGGGGAAAATATTTCACCTCAGTTTTGACTAACGGATTAAAGACTTTTGTCAACCATTCAAGCCAGGTTTGGTCTCCAATGATAGCCATTCGTTTGAAATCCCCAAGATGCCGGATGCCGAATTTAAAATCTTCCCAAAATGCCTCGATCTCCATTCCATCAAATCTGGTCATATCGCAAAGCAAATTCAGAGGTCCACATTCGTTAATTAAGTTTTCGAAGTAGGGGATCAAGACACCATAGTCATCTTTGGTTAATTTCCCATCAACTTGTATTCCAACAACGTTGCCAGTACTTTCATCTAGCACGCGATACATGGGGCTCCTCCTTTCATCCGGCCCTAAGTCAATCTTCAATTTCCCTGCAACATCCATCTTCTCCCATCCCATGATGCTCTCCGGAACCCATCATGCCATGTTGTCCCCGACCTCTCATCCCTTTGCCATGGCCCATAGGCCCCATTCCACCATGACGCCTCATTCCTCTGTGGCCTCGTCCACTGGCAAAACTGCGCTCGTATTGGATCACTGTCCAAATTTCTTCGTCCGAAAGAAGCCCCCCGAATGGTATCATTCCCGTCCCCTCGCTCCCATGTTTTATGACCCAAAAGATTTCCCCTTCGGATCGATGATGCCACATGCCTCGGTGACGAAAGTTTCGGGGAGAGGGGTTCAAGGTGGAACCACCTGGACCGTCTCCGCGGCCCTTCATACCGTGACAATTGAAGCAGGTTCCCTTGCCCTCATAAATGACTTTTCCTTGAGCCACGACCTCAGGCGAATCGGGTAAAGGACTTTTTAATGCCCGTGCTTCCGCGAGCTTGTCTGCAGGAACCCTCGGTTCCATGATATGGCGTTCAGCCGCAGAGAGTGGGTGTATACTGATCAGGAGGATGATCGCTGTCGCGAGAGGAGCAGTTTTAGTCCGCATTGTCCCTCTTCCTTTTCGGTTTCAAAAAGAGATATTCCGGTCCAGCTCCGTGACCGCCTGAATGTAGTCCGGCATCCCCTTAATGGTCGCACCTGACACGAGGTCCGTTTCCTGTATTTGTCGAGCCACGGCACAGGCTCCGCACACCCAAATCGGAATATGAGCCGCCTGAACAGCTGCCAATAGCTCCTTGAGAGGAGTCAGATTGACCCCCTTCACATGGTCAGCCGTGCCTTTTCGCCCTAATGTCACAGCTTCATTCCATAACCACAAGACAACATTATGCCCTTGTTCTTTGGCGGTCTTGGCTGCCATAAAGGGCAGGGTCGCCATTGTTGGGTCATCAGTTCCGCGACTGCCGGAAATAATCATGGTTGCCATATTTGCTCTCTCCTTATCTTGTATTGCGTGATTTCGATTTCCTTCACAAAAAACGAAGGACTATGATTTTCCAAAAGATCGGATATAGGTCACGATTTGCCACGCCTCTTCCTCAGTCAAATAGAGCGGGAGATAAGGCGCCATGTCAGTCCCATGACTCCCATGTTTCAGAATCCAAAACAGTTCTCCGTCAGTTCGGGAAGCCTGCCAGGCAGCATCACCAAAATTTCGTGGGGAGGGGGTGCCGACCCGAGAAGTTCTGACATCTTGTTCCTTACCGGTCCCATCGACACCGTGGCAGGCTGAACAAAAAGCCTTTCCCTCATACAAAGCTTTCCCATTTTCGACAAAATCTGGTGTGACACTATGGGGGTTATGAAGTGCTTTGGCCTCTGCAAGTTGGTCAGGTGGCACCCGGGGTATCAAATCAACCCCTTGTTCGGAAAATCCGGTTCCAATCCCAAGCCAAAGACCAGCGGTGATTGGCAATAACCCTCGCCATGACCAATTTATAAGTGACCTCATAAGTCAATCTCCCTTCTATTTTTCGTAATCCGCCATCAGTGAAGAATTCATGAGCTATGGAATCCCTTCACCCCTTCCTTTCGAGGGGTGAGAGTACATCAGATTTTATCAAGAACAATGCCATTGAATAGATTCATTCAATTTTCTAAGGAAAAAGGCAAATGGCCTTTTTTAGGGGGATAGAAATGAGGCAATTGGCTACACCGACTCAAGTTTTGGTGCCCAGTAATTACTCAAATTTTAATCTGAAAGGTTGGAAAGTCCCTCCTGTTTCATCTCCTTTTGGCTAGAACATTCAATTGGCATCGACCTCTTCGGTTCCTAAGGTGCTTTTGGGGGGTGCCAGGGGGAAATGT
>CP070743.1:1388612-1391963 GCA_020348185.1 Nitrospirota bacterium | reverse complement strand
ACCTGAAGGAGCCACGCTCCTCGCCTCGACTGAGATTGCTCAAAATCAGGCATTCTGTTGGGGAAACAAGGCCCTTGGCCTTCAATTCCACCTTGAAGTGCTTCCGGGAGAAATCGAGCGTTGGCTGATCGGACATGCTTGCGAGATTGCTTCCACTCCAGATGTTTCTGTTCCCCAACTTCGAGCCGATACAGAGCGTTGGGGCCCGCCTCTGGCCCAGGTGGCCCAAAAGTGTCTCGTATTTTGGTTGGAGGAAATAGGATTGTAAAACATGTCAAGCGTTTTCGTTTTTGCTTATGGGACCCTTGAGGTTCCAGCTGTCATGGAAGCGGTGACCGGCTGGGTGTTTGATTCTGCAGAAGCGATTGCGGAAGACTATGCCCGATTTCTCCTCAAGGGGCGGATCTATCCGGGTATGACCCCTGTCTCAGGGGAAACGACCGGCGGGCGCGTGTATTTCGAGGTGACCCAACAAGCCTTAATGCTGTTGGATAAATTTGAAGATGAAATCTACGTGCGGCAATCTATTGCGGTTCGAACTGATGAAGGTCACTGGTATCACGCGTATGCGTATATCATTGAACCAAAAGATCGGGAAGTTCTATCTGTCCATCCCTGGATACGGGAAAAGTTTGTTGAAGATCACCTTACCGCCTATCTGGCAGGTTGCCGGAAATTTCACCTTGGTGCCACTCGGTCTTTTTCTACTCAATCCCCAAAGGGGTAGCGGGATATGAAATTGCCCTGAGGGTATCGTGAAAAATCGTCTGCCAATTGTCGGTATTATGGGGTCCGGTGACACCGAGTGGTCAGAACGGACAACCGATCTGGGACGGTGGTTAGCCGGAGAGGGGGTTCATTTGCTGACGGGTGGCGGTAGCGGTGTCATGACCTCAATCAGTCGAGCGTTCTTTGAAGTCCCCGATAGAAAAGGGTCAGTGATTGGTGTGCTCCCCTGCCAGGCTGACGATCCGTTCTGCCGACCGAAAAAAGGATACCCAAATCCTTGGGTTGAAATTCCCATTGCCACGCATCTTTCTCTGAGTGGTAATCAAGGGGCTGAGCTCTTTTCTCGAAATCACATCAATATTCTCTCGTCGGATATCATCATCGCATTTCCTGGTGGCGCAGGTACCCTCAGTGAAGTAATGTTAGCCGAAAAATATACACGACCCTTGGTGGCCTATTTACATGACAGAAGCGAGCTGCCGGGCCTTCCGCCGACTGTTCCGATGGTGAACACCTTAGAGGGGGTGCAGGAATTTGTAAAAAAGAATTTGCTGATTGAAGGTTGATAAAACCGAATCAACCCTACAAGGACTTCAAAATCCTTCCTCTCCCTTGATACCCCCTGAATGTCTATTCCCTCGCAAAAAAGATATCGATCCCTGATTGTCATTTTGTCAGTGGGACTGCTGGTGCTCGGAATCGGATTTATTTTCTTCACCCACTCTTTCCTTCAGTCAATCAAACCCTCCCCTCAACAGGCTCCCGACCAGGCACGCCTTAATAAGGACCTCTTATTGTTGGGAATAACCATGGTGGCTGGCTTACCTGCAATCGGAATCGGAACGTACCTCGCTTATCTAGGCAATCAAATACGGATCACCTCACCAAGGATGAAGGGGCCTCTATTAATGGTGTCCGGGGGCCTAATAATTGTTTGTAGCTTAGTCCTCCCCCTTGTGGTTTGGTGGATGAGCCAGACTTTATGATTGTTTTCAAGAAAGTTGTAATGCCAAAGCCGGAAAAAAGACTTATTGAAAAGGACAAGTACCCTCTCCCTATAAGGGAGAGGGCAGGGTGAGGGTAAAGGCCAAAAGCACCTATTGATGCTGGATATTAAGCAATAATCTTAGAAAGTAATAACAAGTCACCCATATCCTTATCTAAAAAGACGCTAAACCAATTCATATGAATGAAGGAGGACGAAACATAATGAGGTACCAACTGCTAAAGACGTGTCTTATTGTTGGCATGATATTACTTGTGTTTATCCAACCAGCCCTCGCCTTCGATTTTTCCTCTTGGGATGGAATACTGAAGAAATATGTAGACTCCAAGACTATTAATGGTGTGACACTCAATGCGGTAGATTACAAAAAGCTTGCGAAAGATTCCGCCTATACGAAAATAGTTAAGGACATAGAGGCCGCCTCCCTCTCAACTTTGAAATCAAAAGATGAGAAACTGGCCTTCTGGATTAACGTGTACAACATCATGGCGGCAAAAATGGTGTTGGACAATTATCCTGTAAAAAGTATTAAAGACGCCGGGAGTCTTTTTACCGCCGTGTGGAAAAAGCCCGTGGGAGTAGTTGCAGGGAAGGAAAGAACGTTAAACGAAATTGAACATGAGATTTTGCGAAAAATGGGTGAACCCAGAATCCATGTTGCGATCGTGTGTGCGTCCGTGAGTTGCCCGGATCTCAGGAAGGAAGCCTATACCGCCGACAAGTTAAACAACCAGCTCGATGATCAAATGACTCAGTTTCTGGCCAATCCAAAGAAAGGCCTGGCGGTTGATGACAAGAAAGGGTACGTGTATGTATCCTCGATCTTTAAGTGGTTTGAAGAAGATTTTGAACCAAAAGGCGGTGTGCGTACCTTCATCGCACCCTATTCACCTGAACCGCTCCAAGCGTTGGTCACGAACGACAAATTGACTGTGTACTATCTGGATTACGACTGGGGCTTGAACGAACTGTAAAAAACCTCACCTATATGTTTACTGAGATATATCATCAATAAAAGGGGTGCCTTAGTGTACCCCTTTTTTACTTTACTCCTGATTGGCTTCGTTGATTTCCCAGTACCTCTTTGGTACTTTCCTTTTTGGGCAAAAAAGGCTTTCATAATTCCAATTCTTATTCAGACAGGAGGGTTTTGATGAGGTGTAGAGTGTATCGAAATCAATACTCCTGATTATGGCGTTCATTTGGGGATCGTTGACATTTGCCCCCTTGGTTTTGGCTCGTTTGTCCCCCGAACAGCTTTGTGAGGCGAGAATATACCAAATTATCGGCTCACATACCGCCTGCATTTCGAGGGCGGCAGCAACGTTTGCCAGGACCGAGGATATCGATAGATTCAATCGGAGGCTCGCCAGTTGCGAGCGTAATTATGAGGACCGGTACGACCAAGCATTGGAGCGATGGGGCGACGACTGTCCGAGCCTTGAGAACTCCGAAGAGGCTGCCCAGCAACGAGTAACGACCAGCGTGGATGATTTTACAAGCGAGGTCTCCGCGCTCGTCTCCGGGACCCCACCGATTGCTGAACCTGGCAAGGCCATCCTGTTCAACAATTGCATCTTGCCTGTGAAATTGATGTCACCGGACCTCCCATCGAT
>CP070743.1:1385573-1388512 GCA_020348185.1 Nitrospirota bacterium | reverse complement strand
GTCATCGGATCGATTTCAATGGATACAACCAGACCACGTTGCCCGACGATTTCTCTCGCCAAAACCGCCCCATAACCGGATCCTAGACCAACTTCCAGGAACTGGTGGCCCTCATCGAGCCCCAAAGGTTCATAAAACAGGGGATAACTGTGCGGACAGGAAACCGTCGCTTTTTCCCCGGGAAGAGGAAGTGGAACCTCAAGATACGCGTAATCCCGGTAAGACGAGGGGATGAAATTTTCCCTCGGCACTTGCCGGATCGCGGTTTGAATTCGTTTCGACTTTACGTAGCCTTGGTCAATAAGCCAGCGAACCTTATCCTCCCGCTCCTTTTTCAAGTCCTCACTGGTCTTTGTGGGCTCTTTAGGCGGGGGAACAAGCCAGCCTTCCATACATCCATCCGATTCTTGATACCCGCGCATTAGTTACGTGGTTGATTGCTTCACTCAATAACCCAAATAGCGAATCCCCGCCCTTCTCGCACAAGCTCTTCTCCAACATGGCGCTGCATCATTTCACTAAATCCGGAGTAAGACTCTCTTCCAACAACAACAGTTCCGCAATCCTGCTTCGTAGCGGCCTCGATGAGTTCTCGGACAATTTCTGGCTGATGGATGGATTCAGAAAATAGGGTAGTCACGGCTTCGGGGGCAATTCCAACTTGATAGAGAACGCTCTTGGCTCTTTCCAAGATGGGTTGGGCCGCCTTCTTCGCATTATCGATCCACTGAGCCTGGTCTTTTTTTAATTCCTTGCTTAAGGCACCCTCTTTTTCAGGATCCTCGGATCCACCGAATTCTAACAGTTCAGGAGGGATGGGAGGGAGCACGTGAAGGAGTACGACGAGAATCCCTTTCTGATGAGCAATCAGTTCGGCAACATACGAGACAGCCCGATATGAAGAATCCGATCCGTCCACACCGATAATAATATTTTTATCTCTTACCATAAATTCTCTTTCCCCTCTTTCACAAGCTCATAATTCAGCCATCCAGGCAATAGCGCTTCCAGGCTTTTCTGAATGCAACCGGTGAAGCCCGTTGTCTTGGGCTAGCTTGATAGCGTCCTCATACTCTTCCTCCGTAATTCTCCGGTCTAATGGCGGATATCTGAACGCCCGGTAACAAGGGCGATACTGACTCATCACATTCACATACGTATCTATGGAAATTTCTTCAGCCAAGAACTTCATGATCTCGGCCGTCCCGGCCAAGCCTCCCGGCAAAACCAAATGGCGCACTAATAGCCCTCGCACCGCGATGCCCTGCGCATCCAGAGTCAAATCCCCAACTTGTCGGTGCATCTCCCGGAAGGCCGTCTTGGCAATGTCCGGGTAGGATTCAATTTTGGAATACCGAAGCGCAACATCGGCATCACTGTATTTAAAATCCGGTAGATAAATGTCCACGATGCCATCCAGTAGTTTTAAGGTATCCAGGTCATCGTACGAGCTTGTGTTATACACAATGGGAATTGACAATCCCTGCTCGGCCGCCAACAATAACCCTTCCAGAATTTGGGGAACCTGGTGCGAAGGAGTCACCAGATTCACGTTATGGCAGCCTTGTTCCTGCAAACTGAGCATCGCTTCAGCAAGTTGACTCGGGGGAAATTCTTTTCCTTCCTTGAGATGGCTAATTTCATAGTTCTGGCAATAGACACATCGAAGGTTACAACTCCCAAAGAAAATCGTGCCGGACCCATTTCTTCCACGCAGGGGTTGTTCCTCTCCAAAGTGGGGGGCATAGCTAGCCACAAACGGCTGGGCGCCCACTTGACAGATACCGAACTCCCCTTCTAACCGATCCACCGCACAATGCCGTGGACAGACTTGGCACCGTCGAAGACGTTCACGGGCCAAAGCCACCCGTTCCGCGAATTGGCCGGATTCAAGAAGATCGCAATAGGCAGCTCGTTTTTGCATCAATACCAAAAACCCATCCTCCTTCAGCAGGTAAGATGAAACGCGCCAATGACGTTCTGAGTCTCTTTTAGTCGGTTGAATTCAGAGCACGCCTTAGCGGTTGTGTCGGCAATGAACGTAATCCCTCGTTGCTTCAACAATTCGGGAACCGCAGGATCGATGGTCATTCTCCCAAAGTAACCTGTTCCCACCACCAGCGTATCAAACTGTTCACCAAGAATGCCTTTCAAATCATCCAAGCAAAGACGATGACCATCTTTCCGCCACCATTTGTCTTCCACGTGATGGGGATAGACAATCACATCCGAATCATAATCAATACCGTCAATGGTCACCTTTCCGAATTGATAGGGGCCGATCATGATGACTTCTCTCCTATGGCATTAATAACCATTGCCATTTCTAATCCTTTTATCAATACTTTCAAATTGGGTTGAATATTTGGTCTCAGCATACTGAAAAATATCCATATTAGATACCATAGAAAGGGTATTCCCAGGACTCGGCAAGTCCCTAGTATGGAACGAAATTTCCCCTAGTCGCTCATTTTGTAGAATCTCCAGTTTGACTCACCTTTCCCCTCTTTACCAGATCCCCAGGTCATGGACTCGATTCTAGGCCATAATTAATTGCAAACCAGGTAATTCCCTAGTTCCTAACCTTCCCAATATCTGCCATAAAATGAACCATTCAGAATGACGAATGCACATGGGACAGCGCATGAATAAATTAAATAAAGATGTCGGGAATTATTCGATTATGAAATCAGTGGCAACTTCATGCAACCCAAGGTATGATATCTTCCAGACCCTTAAATCGCTGGATGGACCAGCTCCTGAACAAAACCGTGCATGAAAGATATGCACCAAAAACGAGCTTAGCATGAGAGTATTTTCCAGATCGACCCTCTTTTCTCTCTTGGTCTTCTGCACTGTTGCGGCCTGTGCGACTCCCCCGTCTTATGTTGTACCGCCGGAATTGGATGAGAAACTAAATCGGGAAGCCACGTTCGCAA
>CP070743.1:1366549-1385473 GCA_020348185.1 Nitrospirota bacterium | reverse complement strand
AGGGATACCGCTCCGCAATTTTTTGCTTCATGAACCAGGCGATGGTCCGGTAAGACCAATGACCCTTGACGCCAGATCGTAACTGAGAGACGTATTCCACCTCCGCGAAATCCATTTTAAAAAGGCATCGTACCTTGAATCCAAAGGGAATGGCATACAAAGCCGCTTCTTGATTTTGGCCTCGAAGCGTTTCAATATCCCGCTTGACGGCATCCATAGCCTGTCGATAGGCATTTTCCACTCCGGCATCACCCAGAACCGGCGGGACATCGTATCCATGGAGGGTGGTAAAGTTCTGCTGGACTTGTTGACACCGACGGTGCCGGTGCATATCCCGCCATCCCCCAATATCCATCAGAATGTCAAAGATGAAGGCATAACCGGATCGAAATTCTTTGATCAACTCATCGTACTGGCCGCGTTGCCGAAGGGCTATATCGATCAGATCTTGCTTTTCCTTTTCTGACCAGGATTGCACCAATTGCAACAGCATTCGATAGGGCGCATGACTGACCCGATACAAAAGGGTGGTGACGATTTCATCAAGGGGAGGATGAGAGGGGATAAGATCAACCGGGTCTGGCTGGCTCGCCCATTGACCTGGTTGATCTAAGCCTGCTCGTTGGACAATTTCCTTCGTGTGCCGAAGTAGATCCCGGTACACTTCAGATTGATACGTACTTGCACCGGCATACCGTGCCAAGGTCGGTGCCAAAGGTTCACCGGGAGCATGATCGTGCTTCTCTAATTCAGCCCACACCTGCGAAGGTGGTTTGGCGCATGCCTCTTTCAACTCCTCTCCTATGGCACGAAGCTCCGGTAACTGGGACGACAGCAATCGCGTAATTTGTTTTTCAAGAGTTCGAATACTGACGACTTGTCCGACATTGGTCTTGACCGCTAAAGGGAGGAGATACCGGGTGACATCAAAGGTCCGTGCGGCGATCGTTCGGTCATATTGAGCCTGAGACATGGACTCCGGACGAGGATCACGCTCAGATAAGGTCTGGTGAACCGGGTTTTTGAGCTCAGAATAAATGTTAAACAGGCTGCCCAGAATCCCCTGATACACTCCCTCGGTCTCGGAATTTTGAATGCTCTGAGGAACAAAGCACCCCGAGGCCACAAAATTTTGATAGCGGCTGGATTTGGCTTGTCCATCCCATAGTGGTTCATCTTCTACACGAATAGCGGCCAACTCTGAAATATTTTCGAAACAAAGGGTGACGTGACCCAAATCAGCAATCGAACCATGCCCATAGGCAAAATAAAACTGTTCCCAGAATTTTTCTGAGGAATGGGAATGCACCCATCGCAAGCTCTCTTCAATCGAATCCGGCGATCGGCTATAACGCGCCAACGCGTAGGCGGACTTTTCCGGTTGCATTGGAGCAATGGCAATGATCCGTCGGTCTCGTGATTCTGAGCTCACTGTTTCTTCAGTCTCCCTCGCCCCTTTGGGGAAAGGGTCGGGGTGAGGGATGAAAGTGAAAATGACATAATGAACTTACGCGAAAATCCAAATGAGGGACAACCCATCACTATAGTGTGGCTGTTTGTGTATCTCAAGGGGGGAAAGTTGCAAAGTCGAAAGGGTCGACAAGCCTAAAGAGTCGAAAAAGACCAAGGGGTCAAAGGAGCAGAAAAATCAAAGAAGTCATAGGATAATTTGTTTTGGCGGTATCGAAGAGTGGCGGACTTATTAAGGTATTGACTCTTGGACCCTTTCGACTTTTCGACTCCTTTGACCTATGAGGCTAATTGACCCCTTGAACATTCCGATTCTTTGAAGCTACACTCCGCCTCGCCTTCCTCACAATGAGCCAGCCAATACCGAACACACCCGAGCGTCAATCCATACACGGCCAGTGGTCATCCCGGTGGACGTTTATTTTAGCCGCAACCGGCGCGGCCGTCGGGCTGGGTAATATCTGGAAGTTTCCTTACCTCACGGGAGAACACGGAGGAAGTGCATTTGTCCTCGTCTATATGCTCTGCGTGGCGGCTCTTGGTATTCCCATGATGATGGCAGAAGTCATGCTGGGCCGACGGGGCCGTCAATCGCCGGTCAATACCATGCAAACCTTGGCCGAGGAAACTGGAGGCAGTCAATGGTGGCAGATTATCGGATGGTCCGGAACGGTAGCCGGGGTATTGATCTTGTCATATTACAGTGTCATAGGGGGGTGGACGATTGCGTATGTGTTCAAGTCAGCAGGGGGGCTCTTCCATGGGGCCACTGCTGAAGGAGCCCAACAACTTTTTGAAGATTTTGTTTCCAGTCCCTGGATAGTGTTCTTCTGGCATTCCTTCTTCATGGTCATGACCATGGTCGTGGTGGCGAGAGGCGTCAAAAGTGGTCTGGAAAAAGCGGTACAATTCCTGATGCCGGCCCTGTTTGTGTTACTCCTGATGGTTATGGGGTATTCCATGACCACGGGGTATTTTTCCAAAAGTCTGGCCTTTCTCTTCACTCCCGATTTCAGCCGATTGTCCGGGACGAGCATGCTGACGGCCATGGGGCAGGCATTTTTCAGCCTCAGTCTTGGGATGGGAACCATTATGATTTATGGGTCCTATGTGCCGAAAGGCACCTCGATTGCCGGAACTTCGTGTGCCATTGCCGGAGCTGACACGGCGGTGGCCCTTATCGCTGGAATGGCCATTTTTCCAATCGTCTTTGCGAATGGAATGGAGCCCGGAGCTGGCCCCAGTCTGATTTTCCAGACTCTTCCGGTGGCATTTGGCCAAATGACGGGCGGGCTCGTTTTTGGTGTTCTGTTTTTTGTCCTCCTGCTGGTCGCCGCGTGGACCTCATCCATTTCTTTGATCGAGCCAGCCGTGACGTTGTTAATTGAACGATTTGCCATGACACGAGCCGCGGCCTCCTTCTGGTGTGGAGTCCTCACCTGGCTCCTGGGGTTGGGGACGATCTTTTCCTTTAACATTTGGTCTGGGACGACCCTGTTTAACATGACATTTTTCGGCCTCTTGGATTTCCTTACATCCAATCTGATGCTCCCACTTGGTGGGATCCTCATTGCTGTGTTTGCCGGTTGGATCATGACCCAAGACTCGAGCCAATCCGAATTGAATATCACCAATCCACGCGGTTACAAAGCTTGGATACTCTTAATCCGGTTCATCGCCCCCATCGCTGTGCTCATCGTCCTCCTCCACGCCGTTGGCTTCCTGTAAACTCCCTCTCCCTCTAATTCTTCTGTAGCTGCAGCATCTCATGCTGCCCTCCGCCGGAATACCATGTGTTGGAGACACAGCAGCAAAATAAGTGAGGGCAGTGAGCGGAAAATGTCCTCTACTCTTTAGTCGCGGGGTTTGCTAATGGTGTTCACAGAAGAGGCACCATGAGATGGTGCAGCTACAAACAGAAGGGCAGATTTTAGGTAGGTGAGATCAAGTAAACTTGAAACTCTGAAACCCGAAACTTATTTACACACTCGTCCCCATCCGCGACTCTTCGACGAATTGCTCGGTGGAGTCGTCGATGGCACGACTCTTTCGGCCGCGAGCTTTGTGGATATAGATGACTTTCGCATTTACGGACTCTTGTGGGGCAGGGGGGAGGGCCATTTCATATTTGACCGGTCGTTGATGATCGGCAATCTGTAACTTGGGATTATAGACACTATTAAACTTCCAGAGCATCTTCACGAAATTCGTTTGACCCCGCAGAAGGTGGCCGGTTGCGATTTTTGCAGTCCCCTTCAACGCACTCCAGCCCAGGTGTTTTTTGTTCAATATCTGTTGGGTCTTCACCAACTCTTCATAGAACTCCGGCAAAGGTAATCGAGTCGGCAGGACGGTATGCTGAATGTCATAGAGTCGATAATCACGTGATTGAACCTTCCGAGATTCGGTGTGCCACGTTTCGGTTCCCGGGTAAGGCGTGTTGACGCTGACATTGACGATTTCTGGAATTTCCAAACACCATTGACGGATGACTTCGAACCGATCCCGATCCCAGTCCGGATCAGCAATAAGATTAATCGCCACGGTAATCCCGAGAGTTCGCGCATATTCAAGGGCCTCAAAATTTTTGCTGAGACTGATCCGTTTCCGATGTTGCTTCAATCCCTCTTCATCAATGGCCTCCACACCCAAGAACATATATTTCAGGCCCAGTGTTTTCCAAAACTCAAAGACCTCTTTATTCCGTAAAAGGACATCTCCCCGTGTCTCGAGATAATATTGTTTCTTGATCCCTTTACGGGCAATGGCTTCTCCGATTTCCATCCCATGTTTGCCCTGAATGAAGGCCACATCATCAACAATGAACACGCCAGGTTCTTTTACCCGCGATAAATCTTCAATCACCACCTCGGGGCTCACAGGCCTATAACTTCTCCCGTAAAACGTCCAAGCGCTGCAAAAAGAACAATCCCATGGGCAGCCACGGGTGAATTCAATTGATGCGCAAGGATCCAAGACACCGATGAAATACTTGTTGCGGTGACGGACCAAATCCCGGCCGGGTCGGAGGTCATTTAAATCATGCACGAATCGGGACGGAGGTCCTTCCCCTTGCAAAGAAACGACCCCGGGAACCTGATGAACATTTCCCCGGTCCTCTTCCACCGCTTTCAAGACCTCCACAATAGCCGCTTCACCTTCACCCTTTACCACGCAATCAATCGCCCCTTCTCCATGCTCTAAGAATTCCTGGGCCACAAACGAAGCGCTGTGCCCTCCAACCAGCACATATGTTGAGGGAAGTTTCGCCTTCGTCGATTTGGCCAAGTCGACAATTTCCGGGACATTGGCCAGATAATTACATGAAAAGGCCACAACCTCAGGCTTCCAGTCATCAAGCATTCTGAAGTAGTCTTTGTGCGTTTCAGTTTGCAGATCGAGGAGCCGAACATCATGCCCGGCTCGACGCGCGGCCTCGGCCACCAACTCCAATCCCAAGGGTTCGAGTCGCAAATATATTTTGGTGTACATCAACGGACCAGGGTGAACGGCGAGAAATCTCATATGGGGAAAAACCTTTCTGGTTCAGGAGAATACGAAGGTAGGTATTTTGGACCGATCATAAACATAACAGGGCTTAACCTTAAATTTTGATTGGAAGCACTTATGATAGTCAAGGGGAAAAATAAGTCAGAGTGAAGCCGGGGCAGCAGCCGAGTTCCTTGCGACTCAAGCCCAGGAGGCGGAACTAGACCGGGATCCCCTTACCAGACTGAAGGCCAGTTAAGGGTTAGGGTAACCGAAAAGCATTAATAACACAAACGAGGATTTGATCAGTTTTAAAAATTCTCTAATCATTTTCCAACCATACGCCCAGCGCATGTTGTATGCAATAGTCCAGTAGTGACGTGAATTCCTTTTTCTGAATATCCAATAGAATCGGCAGGAGCTCCTTCCGGGTACCTTGGTGACAAGCCATACAAACGTCCACATATTTAAACGGATCCCATTTTTCGCTTTTGATGAACCGCTGGACAAGGGTCTTATCCGGTCCTCCAGGCCCGCTGAGAATGCTTAGTAATTGGGCCATGACAGGATGGTGCCCCACCTGGCGGAACCAGTACTTGGCATTGGAAGAGTCCGGCTCGCGTCTGTGGACGATGCTATGCCAGTATTGAGCTTCCGGAGTATCCAATTCTTGAACAATCCGGTGTGCGTCATCCCAACCCCCGGCTTCCAGGAGCAATCCTGCTCGAGCAGCTTGGGCCATATCGGAATCTTCAATGGTTCCACCAAATAACGCTTCATTTGACAATTCGTGAATTTCCTTGATGATATTCGGCGCTGCGAGAGATTCGTCGTGCACTAAGCTGAGTTCAGGTAATTGCTGACCGAGCTGTTCACATTTGGAGAGGGGCGACATAAGTTTTAGACCTTAAGGGGATTGATCCTTCAGGGCAAGAAAAAAGAGAACCCAAAATTAAACATCCAGGCGTTGTGCCCTGTATTTCGTTGGCCTCCATTGGCGTTTGAAATGTGATTAAACCGGGCCGACCCCGTAAGGGCAAGGTTATCGGTAAAAAGATAATGCAGGCCGGGTCCCGTCTGCAAAGTGAAATTCCATTATGAAGGAATCCGGCCTCGGTATATGTAACCTACGTCACAATTTCCTTTCAAGGGTTGTAAAGGGGGATTTTTTTTGCTTATGAGGTCGGTGTGGAATCTCATCTGCTCTTTGTCCCCTCAATATGAAGTCTCATTTGGTGAGGGAGTCTTACGGTCAACAATGTGTTTAAGGAGGGCGCGGGATCGATCCCAGCCGGCCTTGTTCAAGGCAGGTGGGTAGGTGAGAGATCAGGATGAGTGACTCCTTCCAGTGAGGTTGGTCTTTTCTTTCTGGTTTTTTAGGATTTAAGAGGGCGTCGATATCTTGTTGAACTAAATAGAACAGGAGGGCACCTCGGAACAATGCCCCGGCTTTGACAGTCTCATTGTCATCGGTGTGGCCTCACATTATTGAATGTGTTCCGACACCGGCTGCTGTTGGCGCTGAGCTCCTGCCCATTCCACCCGCGGCGGTCGGGGCAGAGAAATTTCCCTCGACAGCTTCCCCGTGCATAAGGTTGTCGAGTGTCAGATCGGCAACGGCGTGCTTGAGCCGGGTATTTTCGCCTTTGAGCTCTTCCAGCCGTGGAGCTTGTTCAACCTTCACCTAGCCCTATCTTTCTCGCTAGAATAGGTATGTGGTAAAGGCCCGGACCACAGCACGGTTCCTAAACCGCGTGTTCCCGATTGAGCGCTATCACGGCTTCTCCTTATTTAGCGAAAATTTGCTTAACCATGTAGGTTTTGGTTCTCCGGCACCCTCCTTTACATGTGATTTCCCATCTCTTAGAAAGGTTAGATCAGTATAAAGAAAAAAGGCCAACCTGTCGGATTCGCCTCAAGACACGTTTAGCAAAATGAGTACCCCTTGGGCTGCGGAAACCAGTGCATCCCCGGATTCTTTAGAGAACTTCTTGCCGCTTAACGCCTGTACTTGGTGTATAAAGGCGTTCACCTTGTTCATGGTCGTTTTGATTTTGTTTTTTGCCAGCTTCTTTAGCGCCGAATCGACCTTTTTCACCAGGCTATTTTGAATTCCTTTCTGCAGGTCCAGGCCAATGACATCTCCTCGAAGGAGTCCAAGTGCTCCCTTGGCGTTGGTTTCAGCAGCTTCGCCAGGGCTGATTACCAAGTCAACCCCATCAACGGAGGCGACTAATGAGCCATTGCTATCTGCAGAGTTTTCGATCTCAAAATCCCCTCCTTCGACTGGGGTGGCTGTGACGCTAGTTTCATCGGGTACCGTCAATTCCGCATCAGCCAGCGCGACCTGAATCGGGCCGTCGACAACGTCGGTGCTAAGGAATTCGCATTTCACGAGAGCCTCGTCTCCGGTATCGAATGAATCGAGCCTAACGCTCGAGTCACAAATCTGTAAGGTTGCAGTTCCGGCAGTCCCTTCTGCGTAACGTGCATGGAGGCCATCAGGATTGATCAGGTTGACATTCATGGTCGTGGTGCCTCCTTCGAAAATGGCATTCTGTTCGCCCGAGTCGCCATTGAATGTGACTGATCCTTGATTGGGGTCGTATAGACCTCCATTCTCAAGGAGGAAATCCCCTTGTATTTCGATTGCCGATCCCGCCTTGTGACGAAAACTGGCTAAAGCAAGGATGTGGACGCTCGTTAACGCGATGGCGTTGGCCGCTGCAATCTGACCCGCTATGACCCTGGTCTCGCCCTCGACTTTGGTTCCTTCGAGGAGGACCAAATCCTTAGAGAGTTCGAGGCTTTTCACGACTTCCAGGTTCTTGAAGGTGACCCCGCCTTCCACCGTCTGTTGCTCGGCGCCGGTAAACCGTATGGTACTGTCGTTATTCGCGAAGTTCCCGTCGCCCCTCCGGATCAAATCCCCCTCGATCTCAACTGTGGCTTCCGAGGCAGGCTTCAACGTGCCATCATCTTCGATGGCGACCTTCCGGAAGGTGGTGTTAGAGGCCGGGCTGAGCTGCCCGCGCATGATCTTGGTCTCGCCTTCGACTTTGGTTCGTTCGGCGAGGATCAATTCCGTCTGCGGTTCGAGGCTTTTGTCGACTTCCAGGTGCTTAAAGGTGACGCCGCCGGTCACGGTTTGTTGCTCGGCGCCGGTAAACCGTATCGTACTCTCGTTGTGGGCGAGGCCCGCGGCAGTGGTGCTGCGGAGATCACCCTTGACAAGGACCGTGGCTGCGTGGGCAGGCTTCAACATGCCATTAGATTCGATGGCGACCTCCTGGAAGGTGGTGGCCGTGGCCGGGCTGAGCTGCCCGCGCATGATCTTGGTGGCGCCCTCGACGGTGGTGCCCGGGGTGAGCACCAAGTCCCTCGAAAGGTCGGTACTCTTTTCGACTTCCAGATTCTTGATGGTGACACCGCCGGTCACCGTCTGTTGCTCAGCGCCGGTAAAACGCAGGGTGCTCTCGTTGTGGGCGAGGGCGATGGGAGTGGCGCTACTGAGATTACCTCTGATCTCGACTGTGGCTTCGGAGGCAGGCTGCAGCCTGCCCTCCGCTTCAATGGCGATCCCCTCGAACGTGGTGGCCGTGGCCGGGGAGAGCTGCCCCTTCATAATCCGGGTGGCGCCCTCGACGGTGGTGCCCGGGGCAAGCTCCAGGGCCTTGAGGTTGTCATTCGAGGTAACTTTCTCGACTTCCATCTTCTTAAGGGCGACGGCACCTGTGACCACTTGCTTTTCAGACCCCGTGAACCGGATCGTGCTCTCATTGTGCGCGAGGCCGGTGGAGCTTTCACTTATCAAATTACCCTTGACCTCGATTGTAGCCTCGACCTTGGGTTTAATGATGCCCTGAGATTCAATAACCAATTCCTGAAAGCGGGATTGGTCGTCCGGACGAAACTGTCCCTGCTTGACACGCGTTTCCTCGAGGACCTCGACTGGTCCTTCTGTTTCCACGTCGGCGGAATCGCCGGGAGATGAGGGCACATTGCTGATGTGCAGTCTGTAGAATTGCTTTGTTCCCTCGCCACTGATTAATTGCTTTTCTGTTCCTTTCATTTCAACGGTACTCGTTCCGGGGTCCAGCTTTCCGTCGATGATCAAGTCTTCGTGTACGTTGATAATCTTAGAGCCCATCTTAAGCTCGCCGCCGCCTTTTCGTTCACGTCCTTTTCCAGCGACCACTTTGAGGTTTTTCACTTCCTCATCATCGACGGTGGTCACCGTGTGCCCGGGTGCCACGATCACATTGTCTAAGTTGGAAGGTCTAAATCCGCAACTCCAGGTCGCGCCGTTGTCATAATCCCCTTCTTGTTTGGATAGACAGGACTCGGTATTAACCTCAAAGGCGCCAATGTCACAGGGGTCGTCGGCATTGGCCGGACGATCGAGACTGCGCTGATCGGTGTCGACCATATTTTCGCCGATGCCTTCACAACTTCCGGCATCGATAGCGGGATTTTCGAACTCAAGGGCCAGGGTTTCTCCCTCGAAATCAGGGCTTTCGATCACCAGCGCGTGGGTATAGGTGGGGCCGCCGTTGGCACCGAGTGTGCGGTCGAGGACGCTGTCAATTGGAGTATCCTCGCCAAGAACCAAATCCGTACTGGTAGGGCTATTGAAACTACACCCCGGACCTATGAGACTGTGCCCTTTCGAAGTGATAGAGCCGTAAAGGCTACGGCAGTTGTTCACCTCTGTATCTTCCAATGCAGTGTTTCCAGCCAAGATTGTGTTTTGGATCTCAACCAATCCAAAGTTGTCCATCCCACCCCCTTCGCTGGCGGAGGTATTGTGGGTAATTGTGCTGCTTATCACCACCATTTTGTCTCCGGTGTGGTTGTAAAGTCCGCCTCCATCGTCGCCAGCTTCGTTACCGCTTACGGTGGAGTTGATGATCATAACGGTGCCAAGGTCGCCACGGTTAAAGACCCCTCCCCCGAATTCACCAATCCGGTGGACAGACGAGCTCCCGGCCTCGTTATTGCTAAGAGTGCTGCTCTCAATTGTTACCAATCCCGAGTCGTTAGCGACTCCGCCGCCACCGTGGAATACGAAAGAAGCGGTGGCGGCGGTATTCTCAGTAATGGTGGAATGAGTAATCGTCACCGTTCCACCATCGTTGTAGATTCCTCCGCCGATGTCAGCGCTGCTATTCCTAATCGTAGAGGTCGTGACGAATAAGATTCCTTTATTGAGGATCCCGCCCCCCATGTCCGTGTTCGTCTGCTCGCTAGAAGCATCTCCGCCCGAAAGTGTGAGCTGAACGACCTCGACAGTTGCACTAGCCTTCACCTCCAAAATTCGGCTTATGCCATCGGCACTGATTGTGAGGCCTGAGGCCGTAGACCCGTCAAAAGTAAGATCGTCGTCAGTCACGACAAGAGACCCCTGGGTGAGGTGGATGATTTCCCCGTTTAGTTTAGGATCAAATTCGATGAGGTCGGCCTCAGTGTTCTCTGAAGCAGCTTCAATTGCCTGACGCAACGAATCTTCTGCGGAGTCGGGGGTATCCGTCACCGTGAATGTGGCGGCCAATACCAACGGGCTCAAGGCCAGACAAATCAACGAAACCATCATGGCAACAATAATGGCTCGGGGATGAGGTTTGTTTCTTCCATCGGTAGAATTATCAGCGGCAGGGGCTGTTTGGTGTCCCCATGGCCTCTGGGGGACAGCCGTGTAGAGATGGAAGTTCCTTTGAAAACACTTTCCTGTGATAAGTGCGTCCTGTTTCATAGTGATGAACTCCTCTAGGTTTTTCAGGACTTACCCAATCTAATAAGGTTTTTGGGGAAGGCAAGCCTGATTCTGCTGATTTGATGAATGGTGCCCTTGGGATTAGTGCCCGATAGTGTTGGCTTTTGGCAGACCAATTACGGGATAACGCCATGGTTCCATTCCTCCTTTGCCACCAAGATGCCATTAAACGATAAATTCCGGGGAACAAGTTAGGTGCAGATGGCCCAAAATTGGGAACTTTTTTGTCCCTAAAGAAAACTCAGTTAGCAGATACATTTGTCCTCTGAGTAGGAACAAATGTTAGGTACAAACGTTAGGTACAAACGTTCCCATATATTCCCCAAGCCACCCAGTTGAAGGATTCATCACCACAGGTCAACCCTCTTGTTATTCCTGGCTATTGGGGAAAGGGCCGTTCAATCGAGTCAGGGGGAAACGATTTGAGACAGGCGGAACCCTGTTTGTCAGAGGGGATAACGGTAAACTCTCACACCAAGAATATGGCCTGGTGCAAGTCCGGCCTCCCGGCGTTGCGATAAAGGGTTCGATGACACCATGAAGGTGCTCCGGCACTGTTTGGCTCGGATGGTCGCCCAGACGTTGTTTCTTGAATCCGGCAGTCTGTAGGAGATTGGCTAGGTGGAAAGTTTGATCGGGAAATTGCGTGAGGAATTACTGAATGAGGAACTCTTTTTCACCCGTGGAGGAGGCCATAGCACTGATCGAGCAATCTATTATTTATAGCGACCCTAAGTGTCTTAGGCTACTAGCTACCGGTACCAGTATCCCAAAAATCGGTTTTCATCCCCATCATTTTCTTTTAACAATCAAGGCACCTGTCAGATATTGTCCTACAGGAAATTTTCTCCTGCCCGACTCCTGTGGGGCCTTAATTCCTACAAGCGCCAGGGCCTATACCCCCTCCGAATGTTCCTACTTGAATACAGGCAAACGGCTCCCTTTACAACTTCATTCCTAATAAATATGATAAAGGCTATATAGATCTATCTCGGTGACAAGGGTACCTAAGAAAAGCAAAGACTACACATGAGGAGAATAATCTCCTTTCTCAGTCTAAGGTATTTTCTTATGCTATTGTTCAATTCTATTTTAGTTTCCCTCCCGTATCAGCCAACATTTCTACACGCCAAAATACGTACCCGCAGCCCGAATAACGGGACTTCGTTTCTTGAGGCATTTTTTTCTTTCCCCGAGTCGAATCTCTTCGAAAATTTCCTATATATTCGATCGAGACTATCCAGTGTCCGTGTATTTCCATTTAAAGGGGGCAGCGTCTTTCAATCTGCCCGGTGTTAGGGCGAGCACGCTATCGAATTAACCAAGCTCCCACAAAAGGGATGGTTATTGAAGACCATTGATTGTTGACCATGAACAACAAGAAGAAACCCTTCCCTTTTGAGTCCTTTCGCCATTTTTCTAAACGCGAACTCCAGGACTTCCTGGAGGTTTTTCATTATTCGGTGGAAGCAAAAACTGATGAGGAAATTAAGTACGTCCTCGGTCAGATTCGGAAGGTGTTTCCCTGCGAATTTATCATTGCCGGTGTTGCGGCCGTCGGGCCATTGGGAAATGTTCAAGAATTTTCCCACCTTCTCAATGAAAGTTATCCTAACGACTGGCTGTATCATTACGCCAAGAACGGATACGCAGAGGTAGACCCTGTATTAGTTTCCCATGCGAAGAATTTTCAGACTCAAGTTTGGTCTAGCACCTACAAGACGGCCGGCTCCAAGAAGGAGGAAGAATTTATTGAGCATGCCCGGTCATTCGGCCTGGCGGGTGGGGTAACGGCTGGTGCATTTGATTCTCAACGAGGCCTCTGCAGTTTTTTTTCTTTCGCCGGTACGAACAAGGCCGAGAATCCACACTACGCTGGAGCACTTGAATACTTAGCGCATCATCTTCACTACCCCTTGGTACAAAACACTCCATCTCCTTCTCCTGTCATGGCCTTCTCTCTCTCACCAAGAGAGCTCAGCGTACTCAAATGGATGACCCAAGGGAAAACGAACTGGGAAATCTCGCGGATACTTGGAGTAACGGAACGGACTGTTCGCTTCCATGTTGAGGGTATTTTTTGCAAGCTCGATGTCACCTCCAGGACCCAGGCGGTCGCGATGGCCGTTGAAAACAGAATGATTTCTCACACGGCATAAGGACGATCCGCTTCTCCCGCCCCAGAAAATTTCCCCACATGCTTTCAGGTTGAGTTCTACCGCCCGCATCCGGAACAGGAACTCATTCACTCTTCCAGGGACGATTTCCTCTACCCCTTAAACCCTGACAAGCTCGCCAGTCGTACTCAGCTCGTCTTTGTTCCCCATCGCGGACTCTAACGCGGCCCTCCCCGGCATCCTTGAGGGTAAGCCCTCCTCGCCAAAAGGATTCACCCTTCCCAAGGATTCCATCCAATCGAGGAACTCCGGTCGCTTTCTCCCAGAGTCATATCTGAATTGCTCCCAATCCAAGATAGCTGCCAATGACAGAGCACCGGCGGGAGGGAGCGACTTGGGCGGGCTTATGGGCTCACAAGGAAAGCCAATAGCACGAAGGATACGAAGGAAACGCTTTTCGACCACCATATACAAGTAACGGATATTGTTACCGATCGACCACTGATAGACGCCTTTAAACAAGACCAGCATCAGACGCGAAGAAAGCCCTTTTTCGTTCAAACTTGGGTCCACGGTGAGCCTCGTGATTTCGACCGTATCCGCTTCCTTTCGGAGCGAACACCCCGGCAGCAAAACGGACCGAAATTCATTTTCAAGCATGAATGGCCCTTGCGTGGACAAGAGGCGAAACATTCCTAACAACCTTCCGGAGCCTGCAAGTAGTCCAACGGATGTTGCCAAGGCATCATAGGGATCCACCTCCATCTCATCTTCCGAAGAAGGGACCCACTTAAGGTTTTGGGAGAACACCTTGTGGCGTAACCGATAGGCCTCCTCAAGTTCCTTCTGTTCGCAAAGCGTTTTGACCAAGAATTCTCCTTCCTGAAATCCGATGTCATGCAGGGCAACCATACTGCCTCCTTATAAAGCGCCCAGGATCGGGGCCATAGAGGCACATGTTTCACTTTTTACGCCATTTAGTCACCTGGCGACTTCGCCAGGTGCGTCCGTTTCCCAAAAATCGTATCCTCCAATCCTGAGAGAGCCTACCGCGTTACAGAAAGGGGAGGTTGAAGAGGATTTGTGTGTCTCGCTACTCACGCCAGTTCGAACATATATGAGCTTCGTACGGGGGCATGGGCAGTTCTGAACCGCGGCGGGGGACCCGAGGTTCATGAGGTTGGAACATTACCCAAACACACAGTCCTAGAGGGATGTCGTCTATGACTGTCTTGGAAATTGGGCAAGTCTTGGTGATGCTTCTCCTGGTGATGATGCTGGTGAAGCGGATTATCAGCTCAAGGCAATGCCTCGAGCGGGAGAAGAAACAGAGAAGGCAAAGCGACCAACGCTTGGCAATGCAGTATTTCCTCGGAGAGGGATTGGCCCAGGCTGACTCCGTCCCTACAGGGATGAAATTTGCTTTACAACTGATTAGCCAACATTGGGGCTGGTCCTTTGCTGCCTATTGGGAAGCCGATGCGACTCTCGAACGATTGCACTGTTCGGAAACGTGGACCGAGGCTGAGGCTGGGCTGGAGCATTTTGAAACAATCGTCAGATCTATGGTCTATACAGAAGGAAGGGGGCTCCCGGGAAAAGTCTGGGCCGCCGTCGAACCCGCCACAATCGATGATGTCCGTGTCCTTGCTGATTTTCCCCACCCTTCAAAAGCAGCCGAAGCTGCCCTCCAGGGCGCGATCGCTTTCCCCCTCGTTGTGGCGAATCGGTGCATTGGGGTCCTGGAGTTTATGACTTTCTCCCCAATTTCCTTGACACCCGGACACCGTCAAATGTTCACCGCGTTTGGTGCCCAAATTGGGGGATTCATCGAGCGCAAGTGGGCAGAAAGGGAACTTCGTACCCGGGAAGAGTGGTTTCAGCTTTTTCTCACCCACAGCCCCGCTCCCGCATTTTTACAGGATGGAGAAGGGCGGTACTGTCACGTTAACGAGTCCTTCTGTCAATTGTTTTCAAGACCTGCAGAAATGTGGCTTGAGAAAACGGTTTTTGACCTTTGGCCTCCCGAAACAGCCAAGAAACTGCATGCTCATGACCGAATGGTTCTAGCGGGGAACGGCGTTGTGCAATCTGAGGAACAGATCAACGCTTTAAACGGAGAGACGCATCACTGGCTGGTGTTCAAGTTCCCATTTCGGAACTATGCCGGTGAAACCCTGCTCGCAGGCATCGGAGTAGACATTACCGAGCGCATACGGGACCAAGAGCGGCGCGATCAATTTTTTAATGCCTCCCGCGACATGCTCTGTCTTGCGGGGACCGATGGATACTATAAACGGATTAACCCGGCCTTTGAAACCACCTTGGGTTTCTCCACGGATGAGCTTCTGTCCAGACCCTTCATCGAGTTGGTTCATTCGGAGGATCGTGAGGCGACGACCGCTGCTCTTCAGCAGTTGGGTGCAGGTCCCGGAACCATAGAATTTGAAAACCGATATCGGTGTCGGAACGGTTCTTACCGCTGGATCCAGTGGAGGGTGACGTCCCTTGCCGGGAACATGATTTCTGCCGTGGCAAGGGATATCACGGAAAGAAAAACTCGCGAGACAATGCTTAAGGAATGGCAAATACGTTGTCAATACCTTGCAACCGCCGTCGATGGAATCGTCTGGGAAGCGGATCCCCTCACCATGCGATTTACCTATGTGAGTCCACAGGCGGAACGTATACTTGGATATCCCATTGAAAGGTGGATGGCCGAATCGACATTCTGGAAGACCCATCTCCATCCTGCCGATCGGGAACGAGCCTGCACGGCTCGTATTCTGCTCAAGACCGAGCGCCAGGCTCGAAACCTTGAGTATCGTATGATCGCTGCTGATGGGAAAACCATTTGGTTCAATGATCTCCCTACCGTCGTGACAGAAGGCGATCACCCTGTGAAATTTTTTGGCATTATGAGAGACATCACCGATCAAAAACGAATGGAACAGAGAGTTCGCGAAGCACCGATGCTATTCCCCCAACGTCAACAGGAGATCCCTGGGGTCGAGCTGGACCTTGAGAAGAGGCCGGAGTCCGTGGCACCCCAAGCACGTCTTCTCGCCCTTGGCCAACTAGCGGGCAGTGTTGCTCACGAACTCCGAAATCCGTTGGGAAGCATTCGCAACGCCCTGTATGCTCTAAAACGCCGTCTTCCTCCGACCGATCCCGAGTTGGCCGAGTATATCGAAACGGCCGAAGAGGAGACCGTCGGCGCCAATAGGGTGATTAAAAACCTTCTTTCCATTGCTCGAGCGGAAGAATTGAGGATTGAGGAGGTTGATCTGTCACGGATCCTTGTAGATGTTCATCGGCGAGTCAGGCTACCCGAGGAGATTCAGTTTTATTGGTCTCTTAACCCTGAGCCGTTTTTGCTGAAAGCCGATGCGACTCATTTGAGCCAAGTCTTCACCAATTTGATTCAATATTCTGCCCTGGACATAGAAAGGAGCGGGGAGATCCTACTCACGGCTAGTAAAACTCGGGACTTGGCCATCATTACCATCTATGACACTGGCCCCGGGCTGTCGCCCCACGATCGAGAGCATTTATTCGAACCGCTCTTTTCGACGAAGGCCCAAGGTCTAGGGTTCAGTCTCTCGATCAGCCGTCAAATCATTGAACGCCATGGCGGGGAGCTTGATTACGTTGCCGATCAGGGCTGTGGCGCCGCCTTCTGCCTTCGCCTTCCTTACAGCACAGGGAAAGAGCTGGGTAACCTGAGCCATGACAATGCAGAGCTGGTTTTGCACTCGTTGTCTGGAGGATCGCCCTGGAGAGAAGAAGTCTAATGCACCATGGATGGAAAATGGACCAGTGGAGTTTAACCAAGGGAGACTGAAGAATGATCCAGCATTCTGAATTGGAAACCAGTAGGGCCTCCGCTTACGAACGGAGTCGGCTTTCGCGCCTTTTGATCGCAGAGGATCATCCGACTGACATGAGCCTCCTCCTGGAAGTTCTTGAAAAGGAAGGGCTTGAAGCTATTGCATGTACGTCCGCCGCAGAAGCCCTCGGACATGTTTACCGAGATGATATTAGCGTAGCCATCGTTGATCTTAGCCTGCCGGATCTCAATCGTACACATCTCTTGGAGCAACTTCGGCAAAAACGCGAACGGATTCGCGTCATTATTTATACCGGGAGGGCGTCTTATGAGTCAGCGAAGGAGGCAGTGAATCTTGGGGCCTTCGCCTATGTAGAGAAAACATGCGAGTTTGAGGAATTGCTCAGACAGGTTCACCGCGCCTTGTGGACTAACTTCGACCGATACGCACTGGAACGAGAATTTGCCATTTATGAAAGGAATCAAGCGCAAAATGCCCTTGAGCGTGCACGCGAAGAAATGGAGTTGCGCATTCTGGCGCGTACCACGGAACTTGAGCAAACCAACTTTGCGTTGAGGGAGGAGATAGCGGAACGAAAAAAGACCGAACAGGCGCTGCGAGAGAGTGAAACGCGACTTGCTCTGGCTGTGGATGGGGCAACTGAGGGGTACTGGAATGCGACCTGTCTACCCAATGAAGCATGGAGTTTTCCCGGGAATCCGGTGTGGTGGTCCCCGCGGTTTAAGGCCATGCTTGGATTTAAGGAGGAGGAGTTTCCGAACGTGTTAGAAAGTTGGGCCTCGCGACTGCATCCGGAGGATCAGGACCGTTTCTTCGCCGCCTGGAACGCTCATATCGAGCGAAATGAGCCTTTTGACGAGGAACTTCGGCTCTGCACGAAGCAGGGAGAGTTTCGATGGTACAGAGCACGAGGGCAAGCCATTCGGGATGACGCAGGAAATACGCTTCGCCTAGCGGGATCGCTCCAAGAGATCACGGACATGAAATGGATTGAGGATGCCCTCCACAAACGAGAGCACCAGCTTCTCCAGGCTCTAGAATATCAAGAGGCGATGAGCCAGGACCTGCATGATAGTGTGCTGCAGTCTTGCTATGCTCTCGGGCTTGGATTGGAATTGAGCAAAAAACTGGTAATGGAACACCCCACAGCGGCAGTGGAATCCATTTATGATTCCATTAGCCAGATCAATTCGTTGATGCGCGATATTCGTAATTTCATCGCCAGGCTGGACGTTTCCATGAGTCAACCGGGGGACTTTTCTGTTGCCGTTCAGGAGATCGTCTCAAAGTTTTCCCGCACCCAACCGGTGATGTTCAACCTTTCCCTCGGGGAGGCCGTCGTTCAACAGCTGACCAGCAAAGAATCCATGCATCTTACGTCTATCGTACAAGAAGCGCTATCCAATAGTCTGCGACATGGGGGTGCAAAAACCATCAGCATTTCCCTTGAAAAGAGGGGAAAGAGTATTTGCCTCGAGATCAGGGATGATGGGAGTGGGTTCCAACCGACCAATGAAGGGGAGGGCGGCCATGGCCTCAAAAATATGACTGCCCGTGCCCGAAAAATAGGTGGGGATTTCTCTCTCGATTCCTGCCAAGAAAAAGGGACTCGTATCATGGTAAAGCTCGATCGGTGATTTGACATGCCCTCCGTTACACCACAAACGACGACCCTGCTCCTGGTGGACGACCATGAAGTGGTCCTACGAGGTCTGAGGAGCGTTCTTTCTCAGGAGTCCGGGTTTGAGGTTGTCGGAGAGGCCCGGACCGCCTCGGACGCCGTGGCCAAGGCTTGCCAACTGAAACCCGACGTGGTGCTCCTCGACGTCCGAATCCCGGACAACGAGGGAATTAGCGTCTGTGCGAAAATTCTTGAGGGCTCTCCAGAAACACGGGTTATTTTTCTGACCTCTTATGCGGATGAGGAAACGGTGATGGCTGCTCTTCTTGCAGGGGCTGATGGGTATCTCCTCAAGGATGTTGGCACTGAAACCCTCATTCGATCCATTAGGATCGTCACAAGCGGCCAATCAATTCTGGATCCGGCAATCACCAAACAAGCCTTCCGATGGATGAAGACTCTCCCCTCGCCATCGGGTGAAGGTAGTCTCGAATCCCTTTCTCCTCAAGAAAAGGCGGTGCTGGCCTTGGTTGCAGAAGGAAAAACGAACAAAGAGATTGCAGCCTCGCTCGGGTTGAGTGATAAAACTGTAAAGAATTACCT
>CP070743.1:1363593-1366449 GCA_020348185.1 Nitrospirota bacterium | reverse complement strand
AAACAAACGTGTATTCCGCGGAAGAAGTCAGGATAGAAGGGGAAACGGCCATTCATCAACACAGTGGCGAGGAGCTTAAGCCCCGTTGGGTATCTGCTTCTGCTGTAAAATGGAACGAACAGGGTCAGCCGCTTCATCCAACCATCGAGGGATTGGTTCTGGAAGAAGTGACGGAGAAGATGTCAAAGAGCCGAGGCAATGTGGTCAATCCCGATGAAGTGATTGCGGAGTATGGGACCGACACTATGCGACTGTATGAAATGTTTATGGGCCCTCTGGAGAAAGGGGCTCCCTGGTCTTCGGAATCGTTTCCGGGAATGTTTCGGTTTCTGCAGCGGGCTCATCGGTTGATTCGAGGCGAGTCAGAAGAGCCGGGGGCTCTGGCCCCGATCGTAGATGGGACGGGAACACCTGAACAGGCAAGACTGACCGCCCGCACCATTCAAGGCGTCACGCAGGATATAGAAGAAATGGGCTTTAACACCGCGATTTCCAAACTGATGGTGTTCGTTCGCGACATGACTCGAGACCATCCTCTCCCTCGGCAGTCAGCAGAGGCCTTTGTAGTCATGCTGTCCCCCTTCGCCCCCCATTTGGCAGAAGAACTGTGGGAAGCCCTCGGACATGCCCCGAGCGTCGCTCATCAGCCATGGCCGACTTATGATCCGGCATTGATCGCCAGTCCGGAAATGACAATCCCCTTGCAGATCAACGGAAAGTTGCGCAGTAAAATTCAGATCGCGGCCGACTCCACAAAAGAAGATGTGCTCGCCGTTGCCCGCCAGGATGAGAAACTGCAAGAATGGTTACAGGGTAAAACGCCGAAAAAGATCATCTATGTTGAAAAAAAATTGGTGAATTTTGTTGTGTAGATCCTGTTCTTCTTTTGGACAATTTATGCGTCATATCCTCCTTCTCATCTGGGTCGGTTTGTTCGTCCTGATAGGTCTCCCAGCTTGCGGCTACCAATTTGGGGTAGAGGGTAATGGGCCCACTATTGGAGGAGAACGAGTTGTCAAAGCCGAAGGCCCACCGGTATTGCTAGCGATTGATCCCTTGCAAAACCGAACATTTGAACGGGACCTGGAAATTAAATATTCCCAATACCTTCGCAGGCAATTTAAGCTCACGAGCGGTGCTGAGGTGGTGAGAACTCCTCAAGAAGCGGATTTTTTGCTCGCGGGAGCCATTGAATCCGTGTCCTTGCCCAGTTTGACATTTACCCAAAACGGGACTCAGGAGAGCCGGGTGTCCGTCCGAGTTAAAGTAGAGGTGAAGAATCGGCGCACAGGGAAAGTCTTATGGGTGCAAACGGCCAATGGAGCAGCCGAATTTTTTGTTAGCGCTACTCCCGAGGGGGAAGGAGGGCAAACCGGGCTCCAATTTAATCGCATTCTTCAAAACCGTGCCTTGGAACAGGCTGGTCAAGCGGTTGCCATCGACTTATCGGACCGTTTTCTCATCGCCCGCGAACAAGGTGTGTTTAACCCACCACCACCACAAGAAAAAAAGGACCAAGGGGCGGCAAAGCCCACCCCACAAGCAAGCCAAAGCCAACCCCGAACGGAACCTCTTCCCTAACCTTAACTGCCTTGAATCAGAATTCATTTTTAAAAAGCGGAACTTCCCTCTCCCTGCTAGGATGAGGGTGAAGGCTGACAATAAGTCATAATACAAAATGAAACCTCATGAGCTACATGGAGCTATTCGTCGGTCAGGGTTGGCTCCACTGTATTTAATAATTGGAGAAGAGGCCTTCTTACGGGATGAGGCCGTGGCGACCCTTAAGGCTTCGTTGGTAGCACCGTCTCATCAGGGGGGGGACCCTCAAAATGGAGAATCAGAGAGGAATGAAGATCCCGGTTTTAATGTTGACGTGCTCTATGCGGATGAGACGGACGCATCGGAAATATTAAACTATGCTCAGGAAATTTCGTTTTTTAGTTCCAGACGTCTTATCATTGTGAAATGGGTGGAGAAATTGGCGAACCGGCATGGTGAAGCCCTGATCCCTTATCTGCAAAATCCGAACGACTCGACCACCCTGGTGTTTGTCGGAACGAAACTGGACGGACGACTGAAATGGGCTCAAACCTTAAAAAAACACGCAACCGTTGTTGACTGCGCGCCTCTCTATGAAAATCAACGATTATCCTGGGTGAAGCAGCAAGCCGGGCAACTGGGAATCAAGCTGGATGACAACGCTTCGCAAGCATTGGCCGAAACTGCCGGAGAGGGGTTATACGTCACTCGAGGAGAATTGGACAAACTCGCCAATTATCTTCCTCCATCAACCAAGGCAAGTGCGAAAGACGTTGAAGCAATCCGTGGAATGGAGCCTGGGGCATCGGTCTTCGATTTGACGACGGCGATCGGGCGAGGCGATCGAGGACGAGCACTCTTCATTGTGTCAAAAAACCTCGAATTGGGAGAAGCCCCCTTGCGCATTCTTGGTGCCCTAGTCTGGCAAGTCCGACGTATTTGGAAAGCGAAATCCTTAATCGCGCAGGGCACAAATCAATCTCAGATCGCTCGAGTTCTGGGCATCCCTCCTTTTCGTGCCACGGAGTTTTTTCGTCAGATTCAGGGATGGTCCGAATCGCAATGCGCCCAAGCCTGGGACCTGTTCTGGAAATCAGATGCCGCACTGAAAGGTGGAGCTTCGGCTGCGCCGCATCGAGTCTTAGACGAATTGGTCCTTTCCCTTTGTGCCATGAGCCAAAAGGGAGGGCCAAAGCCCAACCTCGCCCGAGCCACGCCTACGCCCACTCGAGAATCTTCTTCGAGGTGACGGGGCCCGCCTTACGATAATGGTCAGATTTTAATACTTCAGGATTGGGTTTGGGACTAAGCTCC
>CP070743.1:1342038-1363493 GCA_020348185.1 Nitrospirota bacterium | reverse complement strand
GGTTGGAAATGACGTCCCCGAATCCAGGGATGAGACCAAGAAGAGGATCGAGCCCAACTCGAATTGAAGTACCGGGAAGAACAAAGGCCGAATCTAAAAGCTTCGCAATCACGTCGGCGAGTGCGCGGAGTTCCTCACGTTCCCGTTCTTGAGGATCTGATGGGTGCTCAGAATTTGAGAATGATTCAATTTCGATATCGATAGGCATGAAGAGACCTAACCTCAGTGAAAAGTCTTACCACAGAGTTTGAGAAGTGACAAATATTCAAGGGATCTGCCGACTGGGTTTGAAAGGAAATCCCAGCATTTCATAATCATGAGGGATCAGGATTCCATGGACTCTTCATCGACACCAACACTTGATACACCCACCCCAGGGGATCGCCCACGGTTTCGTTTGTCCAAAAGCCGCTTTCTTTCGGGATTACAATGCCAGAAGAGGCTGTATTTAGAGATTCATGCCCCAGAATTAGCCACACCAGCGGATCCGGACCGACAAGCATTAATCGATATGGGCACGGAAGTGGGAGCCTTGGCTCGTCGGCGATTTCCCGGTGGAGTCCTTGTGGAAGAAACCCATCGCCAAACACGTGCAGCGGTACAACGGACCGCTGAGTTAATTCAAGATCCAGCCGTGCCAGCCATTTTTGAGGGGGCCTTTATCTATCGGGATACCCTCGTGCGTGTGGACGTCCTCCAGCGGTTGACGGAAGACACGTGGCGCCTGATTGAGGTCAAAGCGACCTCCAAAGTCAAGCGCATTCATCTTCATGACGTAACCATTCAAACCTTTGTTCTCCTGGGTCAGGGCATTGCGGTTGTCCAATCCTGCCTCATGCATCTCAATACGCATTATATCTACCAGGGTGGTGAGCTGGACTTTGATCAGTTATTTACCTTGGCGGACCTCACGGATACCGTTCGAGACCGTCAATCTCAGGTTAATGGAAAGTTAGAGTTGATGCGTCAAACATTAGAAAAGCCCCTGCCTCCGGACATTGAGCCGAGCGGGCATTGTCATACTCCCTATGAATGCCCGTTTTGGTCCTACTGCACGAAGGAAAAACCGTCAAGATGGATCTTTCATTTGCCTGGTGGAAATCAGAACTTGACTGGATTGACCGCTCGGGGGATACAAACGATTGATGAAATCCCGCCGGATATTCGCCTGACGGTCCTGCAGCAACGCATTAAGGATAATGTGGAATGGATCTCTTCTGAGCTTCTTTCGATCCTACGATCGGTGACATATCCTGTCCATCACTTGGATTTCGAGACCTATATGCCGGCCATTCCTATTTATCCTAATACCCGACCGTACTGTCCAATTCCCATTCAGTGGTCAAATCATATCGAATATGAAGATGGCACTGTCCGTCATGAAACCTACTTATGCCAGGACGACAGAGATCCTCGGGAAGAAGTGGCCCAGGGGGTGTTAGACACACTCGGAAAGGAGGGAAGCATCTGCGTTTATTCGGACTATGAACGGCATCTTCTCGGTTCTTTAGGAAATGTCTTCCCGTCCCTGAAACCCGAATTTTCCCGTGTGATCAATCGCTTGTGGGATCTGCTTTTTATTATTCAGAATTATTATTATCATCCAGGATTTCAAGGGTCTTTTTCAATTAAATCAGTATTGCCGGCTTTGGCACCCCATTTGGCCTATGATGATCTTGAAATTCGCCATGGAGCCTTGGCTTCGGTGATTTACCGGAAAATGATTTTTGAAGAATCTGACCTTGTGGAACGTCTTCGATTGTCGCAGGATCTGCACGATTACTGTGCGCGTGATACCCAAGGAATGTTGGAGTTACGCCGAATCCTGTTCGAAAAAGCCTCCGGTATGGAACAATCCCAGGGTCCCTCATCTCCTGACTGACTGGGGTGGGACACCTAAACTAAAGCATTTCTGAGCAAGGGGTTGGCCAAAAAGCCCCGATAAACAGTGTCATGCTTCCAGTTTAAAAGGTGAGAGTTTCATTGCTTGAAACCCGAAACTTCTTCAGCACGTTTGACCCTTTAAGCAATGCCTGATAAAATCACCTTCGTTCTTGCCGAGATCCTATTGCTGCAGCCTGGGAGTCCGGGTTCCTTGTAACTATTCCCTTCTTTCCACGCCTTTTCACAACCAGATCCGATGATTCGTATTCTTGTTCTGCATGGGCCTAATTTAAATTTACTGGGATCCCGAGAGCAGTCGATTTATGGGAGTACTTCTCTCGACGAGATCAATATGGCCATTGGTCAATTGGCGAGAAGGGAAGGGATTCACATCGAAGCCAGGCAGTCCAACCATGAGGGAGAATTAGTGATGTGGATCCAGGAAGCGAAAGATAACTTTGATGGGTTGGTCATCAATCCCGCTGCGTATACGCATACCAGTGTGGCCCTTCGAGATGCCATCGTGGCCGTGGGACTTCCAACCGTTGAAGTTCATCTCTCAAATATTCATCGGCGAGAACCATTTCGCCGGAGGTCCTTCATCGCGCCGATTGCACTAGGGCAAATCTCCGGGTTCGGGATGACCAGTTATCAGCTCGGAATTCAGGCCCTCATGGAATTTTTGAGCAGGGCAAGGACTACTGATATGGCTAAAACCAGCAATGTCGACACAGGAGTAAGAGAATCGTGATTTCAACATCTGAATTTCGGAATGGGAGCAGATTGGAAATTGAGGGAGAGCCCTATTACATCGTGGAATTTCAACATGTCAAGCCTGGAAAGGGTGGAGCCTTTGTCAGAACCAAATTGAAGGGCTATCGAACGGGAAGTGTCATTGATCGAACCTTTCGGTCTGGAGAAAAATTCGATGAACCCAACCTCGAAGAACGGGATATGCAGTTTTTGTATAGCGGTGGGGACGATTATACGTTTATGGATACCGAAAGCTATGAACAATTTACCTATCTGAAAAAACAGTTAGGTGCAAATACTGACCTACTCAAGGAAAATACTGTTGCCAAAATCCTGGTCTACCACGGGCAGCCTATATCCATGGAACTCCCGATCTTTTTAGAGCTTAAGGTCGTTGAAACCGACCCTGGGATTCGTGGAGATACGGCATCAGGAGGCAATAAACCGGCGGTCGTCGAAACTGGGGCAGTGATTAAGGTGCCGCTATACCTTGAAGCTGGAGAAATCATTAAAGTTGATACTCGGAGCAGGGAATATGTCGAACGGGTTCGATAACTTTAGCCTGGAAGCTCAGGTGGGACACTCCAAAGGCCTGGGCAGAAAACAGGATTCTTAGGTTTTTCAAACGGGTGACCATCCCTTATGCATGATGACCAGCGACGAGAGATTGAAGAATTAGTTGAGCTTCTCTCCAAACTTCATCTGAACGAACTGGAATTTGAAAAAAAGGGCGTACGGATCAGGGTGAGGCGAGACCACTCACCTGCACTCCCACAGGCCCCCCAAGGTCTACCCCAATCCCCTCAGGATCAGGCGCCGCTCCCCGAAACTCTCCACCATGAGACCACTCAAGATCAAGCTCGCTTCCTTACGGTGACCTCCCCAATAGTGGGGACATTCTATCGCTCACCTTCTCCGGATGCCGATCCCTATGTGGAGGAAGGTGATGCTGTCAAAAAGGGGCAGGTCCTTTGTATTGTTGAAGCGATGAAACTCATGAATGAAATTGAGTCAGAAACGGATGGCCGGGTCGTCAAAATTCTTGTAGAAAGTACGACACCCGTTGAATATGGGCAGCCGTTGTTCCTTATTGATCCCAAATCGGAAACGTAAATACCCTTTTCCGCCGGAGACTGATGGCCGTTACGCGTTCCATCTCAGTCTCTTCATGAGTGAAGAGGATGGTTTCTATAAGGGCACAGGTGACCCTAGAAGGTGAAATGTGTTGTGGCATACCATACGTCCACTGATGCCTGAAAATGTATACTCTTTGATAAGATATGAGGGAACTCCTTGATACCATATTGTTTCATTGTGGGTAGGGATTTTCACGAGGGGATGCGATCGGGTGTTTAAAAAAGTTCTTGTAGCCAATCGGGGAGAGATTGCAGTTCGAATAATTCGGGCCTGTCAGGAACTCGGCATTAAAACCGTGGCCATTTATTCGGAACCGGATGCTCACTCCTTGCATGTGCGCTATGCCGATGAACATGTTTGTGTGGGGCCGGCGGAAGGGGCTCTGAGCTACCGAAATGTCCCAAATGTCTTGAGTGCGGCAGAAATTACCGGGGTGGATGCCATTCATCCGGGTTATGGGTTTCTCGCCGAAAATGCGCACTTTGCCGAGGTGTGTGAATCGATCGGCGTGACCTTTATTGGACCGCTGTCGGAACACATTGCGTTGTTAGGGGATAAATCGAAGGCCAGGGCGCAAATGATGCAGAAAGGCATTCCTGTTCTTCCAGGGAGTGAGGGTGAAATTCAGGATCAAGAAGATTATAAAACAATCGCTCGACACATAGGATTTCCCATCATTGTGAAAGCCTCAGCCGGGGGGGGTGGACGAGGCATGCGGGTGGTTGGAAGGGAGGAAGATCTGACGCCCGCGGTCCAAGCCGCCCAATCCGAAGCTGAATCTTCGTTTGGTCATTCTGGGGTGTATTTCGAAAGATATTTTCAAGATCCTCGCCATATTGAATTTCAAGTATTAGCGGATTCCCACGGGCGAGTCGTGCATCTGAATGAGCGAGATTGTTCGGTCCAGCGACGGTATCAAAAACTGGTTGAAGAATCTCCCTCACCAGCGTTGGATGACTCTTTACGTCAAGAAATGGGACGAGTGGCGGTTGAGGTGATGAAGTCCGTGCACTATCGCAACGCAGGCACGGTGGAATTCTTGTTGGATCGAGATGGGAAATTTTATTTTATGGAAGTCAATACCAGGATTCAGGTCGAACATCCCATTACGGAGGTGATCACCGGCATTGATCTGGTCAAAGAGCAAATTCGGATGGCTGCGGGACTTCGCCTTCCTTATCGGCAGCGGGACATCCGGCTCATGGGGCATGCGATTGAGTGTCGGGTGAATGCGGAATGCCCCGATCGGTTTACGCCAAGTCCCGGGACCGTGACAAAATTTCATCCTCCTGGTGGTCCGGGAATTCGTGTCGATTCGGCCATGGAGTCAGGTGGGACCGTTCAACCCTATTATGATTCCTTGGTGGCCAAATTGATTGGATACGGAAAAGATCGAGAGGAAGCCTTAGCCCGAACCCGACGTGCCCTGGATGAATTTATCATCGAAGGAATTAAAACCACCGTCCCGCTTCACCAACAAATTCTTGCCAATGCCGATTTTCAAAAAGGCCATGTCTCAACCCGGTTTCTTGAACGGCTCATGGGCAGCCATCATCCTTCATGACGGAAGCTTCCGTTGACTCTCCCAATACCGCCTCCAAAATAAAAGGACTCTATCTCCTTTTGGATCAGCGCTGGGCCTCGCGCTGGGCGTTAGCCGATATTCTTCGACATGGTGCGGACCTCGGGGTCAGAGTCGTTCAGTATCGTAATAAACACGATGCGATGAACGAAGTCTATCGACAAGCCCTTGAACTCCGAAAAATCGCTCGGGATTCCGGTGTGACGTTTATCGTGAACGATCGATGTGATGTTGGCGTAGCGGTGGAAGCGGACGGGGTCCATTTAGGCCAATCCGATCTGCCCATCCGTCTTGCCCGAGAGCTTCTGGGAGCCAAGTGTCTGATAGGCATGTCAACCCATTCTTTGGAACAGGTCGTGGAAGCGACGGAGCAGGGGGCCGATTATTTAGGGTTTGGCCCTCTCTTCCCCACAAACACCAAAGCCAATCACGAACCGGTAGTGGGATTAGACGGGATGAAGAAGGTTCGATCGCTTACCTCGCTACCGATTGTCGCTATAGGAGGGATCCAATCTGAATCGGTATCGAAAATTGTGGCTGCAGGAGCGGATGCGGTGGCCGTGGCGTCTGGAATTCTCGATTCTACCAATCCCCGACAGGCCATTAAGCGTTATATGGAATCCTTTCCATGACATGGGAGGCCAAGTTTTGAATTGAAGGATGTGTGTATAACAATTTCATTCCTTCCAACCAATCGTGTTGGCATGCTTTTTCGAATTTCAGTGGTCCAAAGACCGGAACATCTCTGAGTTCTCTAACCAGGTCAATGGTTGAATGATGTTGCAATTTTTGAGTCTCGGAGTCTGGTTCTTGCGTGGAGTGATTAAACACAATACCCACTACCTCGATGTTGTGTGCGTGCAAGGCTTCAAGTCCTAGAAGAATGTGATTGATCCCCCCCAAGCCTGCCCGGCCGACCAGAAGACTCGGCAATCCAAGAACTCTGATTAAATCCCGAACGGTGCTTTCTGGTGAGATGGGAGCCATCACGCCTCCGACTCCTTCTACCAGAATAAGATCATGGTGGTAGGATAGTTCCTGGTAGGCGGACGTGATGGAAGACACATCTATTGTCACTCCGGCCATCCGAGCTGCGGCCAGTGGCGCAAGAGGGTGAGCCAGTCGATACAAGGAAACGGATTCAAGCGCCTGCGTTGGCATGACCAGGCCACGAAGTCGTTCGGCATCTGAGGTTTCCGGTTGGGAAGAATGAAGGCCGGACTCTATGGGTTTCATCACCGCAACATTCACCCCTTTCTGCTTGAGGGCTAAAGCCAGGGCGGCCACAACCACGGTCTTGCCCACTCCGGTATCTGTCGCAGTAATAAACAGTCCTCGGGGTCGGTTTCGGGGTGAATGGAGCTTTTTTCTGTTCATTGAGGTGGTTCACCAAATTCGGCTGTCCAGATTCCAAATCTGACCCGAAACCTCTTTCAGATGAGTTAACTGATAGACAGCCTTGGCCACTTCATCTGGCGAGGAGGTCCGCATCAGAACATGATCCTTCCGCTGCGAAGGATCGGGGAACGCCGCACCGGATAGTGGGGAGGCCTGCCATCCTGGCAAAATAGCATTCACTCTGATGTTGTCGGGTCCCCATTCCCGGGCTGCGGTTTTCATCAACCCGATGAGCCCCGCCTTTGATGCGGAATAAGCAGCTTGACCGGACGAGCCGAGAAGGCTGGATAGAGACCCCACGATGATAACCGCTCCCTCCTGTTGCTTTTGCAGAATGGGACCAATAGTCTTGAGCATAACAAAGCAGCCTGTCAGATTGACGGCAAGCTGATCGGTCCACGACTCGGAGGTGGTCCGTACGACTAACCGATCAGCACTCACACCCACAGAATAGATCAAAGCATCAAGGCGTCCAGATTCGGCGACAAAGGTCTGCACCATCTGCTCAACCTGGGTGAAATCTCGACAATCGGCTTGGAGGAGAGTAGCGGTTCCCCTACGTTCCTGAATGAAGCGTGCGGTGCGTGTGGCATCCTCGTGGTTGTGGTGATAATGAATGCCGATGTGCCATCCGTGTTGTCCAAAGGATTGGCAGATGGCCCTTCCAATTATTCCCGATCCACCGGCTACGAGGATAGTGGGCAAAGATGATTCAGACATAAATAAAAGTACAAAACAAAAAAAAGCCCTACCACCACTGGATACCCATAACCCTTGGGAGGGCCAGAAATATGCTGTTAAGAAACGAACCTCACGACTGGAGGTCCATCACAGATCGTTCATCTTAGAGTCAAATGAAGTTTATTGTCCAATTCCCAACATTCAGAATATCATCTTGGAAGGAGTAACGCTGAGCTGGGGCTGGTCCGCACCACCGAGACTTCGATGTGCACGTTCTTGCTGGAATCGTGGACCGTATGGTAGGTTGAGTGGCCTGTAGGTACTATGCGATCTGTTTTCACCCCTTACGCTAACTGGTTGTCCATTCTTTCCTCCTCAATCCTCGTGGGGATATTCTATCTTTCCGTATGCCCCATTTATTCGGTTGGATTGGCCCAGACCCCAAAGGAAGTGGTGTCGGCTGTTGATGAATATTTCCCTGACCAGGAAGGAAACGAATGGCGATACCGGGGACGAATGATCGAAGGGGGGATGGTGGAAATTGCCGAAAAGCAGTTTACGAATGTTTCAACGGTCATTGGAGAAGAAGTACGCGAGGGAATGACCCTGACGGTCTTCCATGATACCAATCCAGGTGATCAAGGGCCGTCCGATAGTTATTACCGTCGGGATGCAGCCGGGATCCGTTATTATGGGTCGAAACCTGGAACAACGCTGGAAAAACAATTGATTCCCTACCAAATTGTTCGGTTCCCGATTGAAATTCCAAGTTCCTTTCAGCAACTTGATCGGAAAGATCTGGATCTTGGGTTAGACCTGGATCGAGATGGACGGACAGAGCGAGTCGATGTGCAGGCGGTGGTCACCGTTGTTGGGAAGGAGGATGTCACAGTTCCTCTTGGTACATTTTCTGAGTCGATCCGGCTGGAAGCCCGAATGACGATGGACGTGCACCTCACTCATATGCAGCAAACTGTGCGGGGAACGGACACGATGACCGCGTGGTTTGGCCGTGGTATAGGATTATTAAAATATGTTGAACGACAGACGGTCCCGTCATTGGCTTCAAGCGAGGATAAGGTCATTGAACTGATTGAAGAGCTTGAGGAAGTGACCATCAAGGACCAGATGGCCTCACTGGGTCGGGGCAAATCCTCGGCGCAACGTGTTCTCCGAGATGACGCGCTCCACCATGAACTGCTCCAAATACCCTGGCCCTCCCGCCTTTTTACCTATCCCTGAAAGTCGATGGCCTCCAAAGGGTTGCCTGCCAACCAGTGAACCTGTAATGGGGCGGTTGATATAGATGTTGCCCACATCAAAGGCTTGGCAGGCCAAGGAAATATTGGCCGGACTTCTGGAATAAATCCCTCCAGTTAATGCAAAGGCGGTATCATTGGCCACCTGAAGGGCTTCAGGAAAATCCTTCGCGCGAAGAAGGGCGATGACAGGGCCAAAAATTTCTTCTTGCACAATGCGATGATCCGAAGCAAGGTCGGTGAAAATGACAGGTCCTTGAAAATATCCCGGCAGCTCAATTTGGCGATCGAGGACGCACTGTCCTGTCACTTTTCCAAGGTCGACATATTCACGAACGCGTTGCAGAGCCCGTGCATCAATCATCGGTCCCATTCGATAGGCTGGTTTTTCGGGTGGTCCGATGTGAAGACTTAAAGCGGCTTGTTTGAGCCGCTGGAGGAATGCGTCATAGACGAGGTCTAAGACAATGACGCGGGAACAGGCTGAGCATTTTTGCCCTTGGTACCCCGTGGCACTGGACAACACTCCCAGCACCGCTTCGTCAAGATCAGCGGTCTCATCCACAATGATCGCGTTTTTTCCTCCCATTTCGGCAATCACATGTTTGACATGGCGCTGACCCGGTATGACCTGATGGGCTTCCTCTAATATTCTGAGACCGACCTCTTTGGATCCCGTAAAGGCAATGACCTGGACATCCGGATGTGAGACTAAGGCATGGCCTAAGTCAGGACCCCCTGGAAGAAAGTGGAGAACCCCCTCTGGCAGTCCCGCTTCTTCAAAAAGCCTATAGAGATGAAAGCCCATCATCGGAGATCGTTCGGAGGGCTTAAAAAGAACGACATTGCCGGTCACCAGAGCCGCAGAGACCAGGCCAGTTGGGATGGCTAATGAGAAGTTCCAGGGTGAGATCACCACGGCCAGCCCTCTTGGAGCCCAGATCGCTTGATTCCGTTCGCCTGGTTCGTCTCCCAATTGGCGGGCTGGACTCAAGCGAACCATTTCTCGCCCATAAAATTCTAAGAAGTCTATGGCTTCCGCGACATCCGCATCCGCTTCTCGCAACGGTTTCCCTGTTTCCACAATCTCCCATGCGGCAAGCTCGGCTCGCTTTTCCCGAATGAGGGAGGCGGTTCGGAATAGGAGATCGGCTCTGGCATGGGCCGAGAGGGCTTGCCAGTATGTGAGGTGGGGTTTGGCGTGTTGGACAATGCGGTCAACGTCTTGAGGAGCGACACACTGAAACCGTGCAACGACTTCCTCCGGCGCACTGGGATTGATTGAAATCAGTTCAGGTCCGGAGAGCGTGACTTCGCTGGGGACGTGGTAGGGGTGTAAAGAGTTGAGTTGTTGTTTTATCGTGGCAAGGGCTGAATGGTATGGCGTAAAGGATCCGGGTTGCGAAAAGTCCGTATGGGGTTCATTTCTAAAACGATCGGATCTTTTTCCCTCGGCACGAGGAGGGTTTCGACTGTCATATGGTCCACGGAGTTCTTTTTGACCGTTGAAAGAATGTGGTGGTGCCAAAAGCTGCTCAATGGAGATAGCGTCTTCATGTTGTCGTCGGATGAAACCTTCATTTGAAGTATTTTCAAGTAACCGTCGAACCAGGTAGGCCATGCCGGGAATCAACTCCCCGACAGGGGTATACACCCTCATTCGTCGATTCGATTGCACAACAGATTCCCGCAGAGATTCTGCCATTCCAAACAGCATTTGGTATTCGCAAGCTTCCGGTGGGTGCTTCATGGCTTCAGCCAGCGCTTGCGCGTGAGCCAGGGTTCGGAGGTTATGGGATCCGAAGGCGGGTCGGACGATGTCGAGATTGTCGAGGAGGGTGTGGGTTAACGATTCATAGTTCGCATCGGTGTCGGTTTTGTTGACAAAGACCGGAATAGGCCATCCCCGTTGTTCATATTGGACCGTCTCGGAATCCCAGTACGCGCCCTTGACCAGTCGAATGGCGATAGGGCTCCCACGTGCTCGCGTCCACTTCAGAAGGTCGTCGAGGGTGGCGCTGGCATCTTTGAGATAGGCCTGGAGCGCAATCCCGGCGTGGGGAAACGACCGATAGGACTCTTCCGAAAACACGCGGGTGAAGATTTGGACGGTCAAGCCCTTGAGTTCGGCTTGTTCCATATCGATGATAATGGAAGCGGGGAGAGTGGCTGCCGCATCCAGAATCTGGCGAAGCCTGGCCGCCACGTTCTCATAACTTCCCTCAGGATCAATAGGATCCAGTTGTGAATACAGGGCAGAGAGCTTGACCGACAATTGAATTCGGGGGAGTGGGCCAAGATGATCGTGTTCCAGAATAGGGTAGGCCGGCCATTGTCGTGTTTCCTTTGTCAGCACCTGTAGTGTGTGAAGACACTGATCCCGGTAGCGATCAGCCTCCACTTCACTCACGATGGCCTCACCCAGAAGGTCGACTGAAAATGCGCATCCTCTTTCCCAGAGCCGACGGAGAACGGGGAGGGCGTGTTCAACAGAATGTCCGGCCATGAAGGTTTCGGCCATCCTAAGAAATTGTCGTCGGAGGAGAAACGCACTGGCGTGCGCACTGAGGGGATTGGAGGAAATGCGTTTGAGCAGCCAACGCAGGGGTTGGGGAAGAATAGAGAGGTCTTCGAAATACTCTTTCAAAATTCGAATAAACTGGGCATCGGTGCGAAGTGTCGGTAAGACATCAACAAAACGAAACAATTGAACCTTGAATCGTTCATCTCGTGTTCCCCAATCCAGGAGAAGGTTGGTCCACCGTCGGTGGTCGAAAATCCCCGGTGTACGTTGGAGGGATTGCTCGGCCAAATTCCGACCGACCTTCTGAATTGCCGGTTCAAGGACTTCTGGTGAAATCATCATCAGCACCAATACTTACTCATATTATACACCTATGGCGGGGATTGTTGGAGAATGGAGCGAAGAGAATACCTGAGACCTTAATTGAGAAGGCGCGGACTTAGCGGCTGCAATTTGAGAGGCGTTTTCCGCTGATGTTGCCATGAGGCCCTCGTGAACTCTTAAAGGTCCCCTCAAGTCGTTGATCGCGATTACTCAGCAATAAGCTATCTTCTTGGTACCCTGAAGGGAAGGTCCACTTTAGGTAAACCGTATCGCCATTCATGATGATCACGTCAGGTTGGGGTTGACCGGGAATTTGTTGGGTGGAAGGAGAAAAGGACAAGGTCATTTTATGGTCCTGGTGGTTTTGGTGGTTATGAACCGTCCATTGCCACATCCCGCAAAGCCTCGTTAATGCCCGTAATTGTTGGTTCGATTCATTCCATTTCCTGAGCCGAATCCAGGATTGCCCGGCTTGATATTCAGCACTGGCCTGTTATTGAATCGATTGAGCGATGAGATGCGAAACAAAGACCGGGAGTAGTCGGGTCTTTACGTAATAGTGAACATAGGCTTGTTGTTGGTCGGGAGAGATCTCGGAGGAATTTTCCGGAGAGGAGGTGTTCATTGATTGTTTTTCCCAATAGTCATGAAAGCGGTGAGTGATGGCGGCGGTCCCATTTTTCTCTAAGATTGAGACCCAAGAATCTTGACCCTCCACCAATTGCGGATACGTTTGATCGAAATGCCCTGCAAAGGTGGAAAACTGGGGAGGGGGCTGGTTAGGGTGACTGGCCATTTCTTGGGAGAGTTTGAAGATCTTTGCGGTCAAATTCATGAATTGGTTTAGCTCATTTGAGTGAGCTTTGGCGGCCAACCAGAGAGATTGTGGGTCTTCTCTGTTGCTCAATTGGCCTAGTGATTGGAGGCCATCCGCTTGAATAATCGTTGGGAATCTGTTGGCTCGGATTGAGATGATGACCTGTGCCATGAATTGTGAGATTTCATCGGTGATCTCCGATGTCCGGTGGAGAGATTGTGCTGTTTGCCCTCTTTTTTTCGATTGAGGTGGGTTAATCCCTAATGACTTTCCAAAGGTTTTTCTGAAAAGGGAGGTGGCCTCTTGGTCGGAGGAGACGGACAGAAATTCAGATGGGTTGATTTCTCCGACTTCGTGAAAATTCAATGGCTGACTAAGAGAAAGAGAAGGAATGCTAAGGAAGGTTAAGATGATGGGGAGGGGACGAATCCATGGTGGAAAGGCTGAAAAAAAATCAGCTAAGAGGGTTTCGGGTTTCACGTTCAGAGATTAGGTATGTAATCGTATTGGTGGACCTTGAACCTATTCTTTTAAGGCAAGATGATCGTCTCATAATGATTCAAGAAATTTTAGCCGTTTTTCCAGAAGTGGCAGATACGCTAGAGATTTTTCAAATGCTTATCCAGAAAGTCTATGGTGGCTTCCCAGGCACGGGTCGCCGCCTCCTCATGGTAGGTTGCCGGTTGGGTTTCATTGCAAAAACCTGCTGAGGCTTCGGGATAGCGTTCCACCTCGAAATGCTTATTTTCCTGTTTGGCGGCTTGTTGGAACTGGTCAATATCCTCTTGGGTGACCGAACTATTCGTTCCTGCCGCATGATAGAGTACAGGACAATAGAGGCGCTTGGCTGTGTCGGAAGAGTCGGGAAGATTGCCATAAAACGCGACAGCGGTTTTCAGACGTTTTCGGTGGCAGGCAAACTTAATGGCTAAGGAGCCACCCATGCCAAAGCCGATGACAGCATGGGCGTTGCGTTTTGTAAGATCCAACGACGTATCTTCTGCCAGATTGGTATTGAGGTATTCGCAACAGGCATTGATATCCTGGAGAGCATCTTTTTCATTTAATCGTTCCATTAACGCGTCGGCAACTTCGGCATTCGCGGTAACCATTCCACCCTGACGTCCATACAGGTTTGGAACTAATACCACGTAGCCTTCGCTGGCTAACCGTTTAGCGGTATCTCTCATTTGAGAGGTATACCCCCAACGATCATGAAGCAGAACGATAGAGGGAAAAATTCCATCGGATTGGGGGACGTATTGGGTTCCCTCAACTTGGGCTTCTTTAGGTATTTTTGTGGCGGCATAGGGATTGACCATCTGGTCTTTGTGAGTTTCAAAAATGCCCGAACTGGAAAACCGTACGGCGTGGAAGCCAATTTGATCAATGGAAAATTGAGTAACGCGGTTCGTCATGGTCATGGATTACCTTTAAAAGATTGAAGATTGGACCGTTGGAAGTTAATGGAAGACTAGAGAATTCTGGAATAAGGCCGGTAGTTACTATATCGGTGGGTTTAATTCTGTGTCAACGAACGAAATGCCATGAATCCTGATAGGGGCGTGAAACTTTGCCCTTTGAACCGGAATGTTGGAGGGAAGGAGGAACGGGAAAAAATACTGGTAAATGCCTACGAGTTTCTGTATAATCACCCGCGGGTATGCAGGTCCACTTCAGTCCATTCTCACATGAAAGGGTTCCATGATGGAGCGACGAGTGACCTCTCATACAGAAGAAGAGGAGATGAATCAACGCCGGAAACTTCTGGGTTTAGCAAGAAAAGGCGACCAGAAGGCGATTAGTCTGTTATTTGAGTTATATCAGGTCAAACTGTATACCGGCGAGTTGCTCAAAAAGGTGAGAGCTCTACCCAGCAAGCCTGTCCCTCCGGCTAGTTCAGTAGGGGGGAAGGCGGGCAAAGCCCCGAAAAAGGGGAAGAAGGTTGCAGAAAAAACACCCAAAAAACCAGTTAAAGCCGTAACTCCGAAGGGTACAAAAAAGACGTCCCAAAAATCTGAATCTCGGCAAACAAAAAAAGCAAAACCTGAGAAAAAAGTAAGGAAGACCCTTAAACCGACATCAAAACTCAAACCAAAAGCCAAACTTAAATCAAAACCAAAAACAAAACCAAAAACAAAACCAAAAACAAAACTGAAACCTAAAATAAAACCGAAGGCCAAGCCGAAAATTCCCGTGAGGCCCAAACGGAAGGCTAAAGCCAAAAAGAAGTAATCCTGTTGAAAAACCTTGTTAAATTCAGGCGATAGGCCCCAAATCCCATCTGAAAGAGCGAAGTCGTTTCCTCAATAACGGACTTCAACGCGTAGGCCACCATCAGCCAGTTGCTTGGCAATTCCGTCAGCTTGTTTTCGATCGCCTTGAAACACTCCGGCGCTTCCCTGATGATCTATCTGCCAGGCGAGCTCGAAGGCGTGGGTAGGGGTCATACCTGGAATGACTTTACAAAATAAGGTGATGACTTGTTGGTAGGTGTGACAGTCGCAATTGTGGACAATAACTTCTGCCTCAAAGTCCTCGCCCGTTCCGGTGGTGGATCGTTCGATAACTTCAGGAGTCTCGAGGACGCTGGCTTGAGGTTCACGCATAATAAAAGAATTTTAGCAATCGTCTGATCACCCCCTCAAGAGTATTTAGCAATGACATTCTTAAACTTGAAAGTCCCCGAGAGATAAGGGTAGACACAAGAGACTACAAGGGTAAGGAGCGTAGGAGTGTCAAAAACCATTTTAGTCACCGGTGCCGCGGGATTCATTGGGAGTCATACCGTTGAGGCATTCCTAAAACGAGGGGATCGGGTAATTGGGCTTGATAATTTAAATGATTATTACGATCCAGCTCGAAAACGTGCCAACCTTAAAGAAATTCGACAGGCACTTGCACAGACGGACCATAGTCAACGATTTACCTTTATTGAGGGAGACATTCGGGATCGCAAGCTGGTCAAGCAATTGTTTGAGGAAAATCCTTTTGATGCGATCGTTCATTTGGCCGCCATGGCTGGTGTGCGCGTGTCTATTGGCAATCCTGAGCTATATTATGACGTCAACCTGATGGGGTCTTTGGTTTTGCTCGATGCCGCGGTCAGGCGGTCGGGGCAAAGAGTCTCCACGTCCAAACTCCCTTCCTTTGTTTACGCTTCGACATCCTCAGTGTACGGAAATACCCGCCAAATTCCGTTTGTCCCCGAAGATCCCTGCGATCGACCCCTGGCCCCCTATGCAGCCAGTAAACGGGCGGGGGAATTGTTGGGACATTCCTACCATCACTTGTACGGGCTACCGTTTACCGTATTACGATTCTTTACGGTCTACGGGCCCCGGGGCAGACCGGATATGATGGCCTATAAAGTCCTGGACAACATCTTCACCGGATGTGAGGTTCCTCTATATAATGGAGGCCAAATGCATCGTGACTGGACCTATGTCACCGATATTGTCAATGGAGTGGTGGCTGCGGCGGATACCCCGTTAGGGTATGAAGTTCTGAATTTGGGTCGGGGTGAACCCGTGTTGCTCAACGATTTTGTAAAGCAGATCGAAACCTTAGCCGGGCAAAAGGCTCATCTGGTCAATAAGCCCATGTTGGATGCAGATATTGCCTATACCTTCGCCGATGTGAGCAAAACCCGTGAACGACTTGGCTATGATCCCAAGGTGTCGGTATCAGAAGGAGTCGAACATTTTTGGAAGTGGTACCAAAAGGCCATTCTCCAATAAATTCCCTCCTTGCCATAACCCCGAGCGGATGGTAGATTTCCCACCTCATTTCTCTGGATTGCCGGAGTGGCGGAACAGGCAGACGCCAGGGACTTAAAATCCCTTGCTCCGAAAGGGGCGTGCCGGTTCAAGTCCGGCCTCCGGCACCATTATTTCAATGATTGATGATGCCTCTATACTCTGACAACAAACAACAAAAGGCTTGCTCCCTTCTTTTGTCTCCTCTGGCGGACTAAAAACTCCCTGCCCCTCGATTCATTTAATAATCTCGTTTTCTCCACCCAATTCTGGACATGCTCATTGGGACTCGGTATTCTATGCCACGTGAGGTGAGTGAGGATTGATATACCCCAACCTGTACCCGATTATCTGGAATGGTGAAGCCTATGTGGGAACTTATTGAATCTGTGCTGAGGAAATTGTTTAAAAAATTGGTCGTTGGGGCGCTCGTGCTGCTTGCCGCACCATTGGTTGGCATCACTCTCGTCTGACCCCTGTTCCGCCTTGAAGACCCGGTCATCGCATTTTCCAAGGCTTGGCGCTAAAGGTCCGTAGCGTTGCAAGTCCGGTATCCGAAAGCAATTCTTTCATAGCTGAAAGATTCAAACTAGTTCTCCAGGCTTGTGAAAATTCATCTGATTCCTCGGTTCCACCCTAATTCGAAAAAGTAGTGAGAAAGGAATTCAGGGAGATTTAAAGGGGAATAGATAAGATGTTATGTCGTTCCCGTTCTTAAGAATTAAGCCGCTCGTCGTCATCCTCCTTGCCCTTAGCTTCGTCACAAGCGGGTGCGGAACCATTATGAGCCGGTGGGCCTATGACCCCTATGAATATAATGAGTACCTCAATCCCGCGCATGCCTCACAAATAACGAACAGAGTGTATAGCGGACTTGGATGGCATTTCACTGCCCAGAGGTATTGTGATGGCCCCTACAAAATTTCCGGGCCCTGCCAGTATCCATCCGGTATGGGGTTTAAGGCTATTTGGTATGTTCTTGTTGAAGGCTTCGCGACCTTCGACTATTTGTTCCTATCCTCAGCAGCAGATACCGTTATTCTTCCCATCACAATTTTAGAAACGTGCTGCATCGGTGATTTATCAAGTGCCGCTGCGCAAGGTGATCTCGAACTGGTTCAGCAGCTGCTAGAGGAGGGAGCGGATGTGAATGGTACAGACGCCTGGGGGCACACACCCTTGATGAGCGCCAGCTGGGCCGGGCATAAGGAGATTGTTCAAGTATTATTAAAACGAGGGGCTGACGTGAATGCGACGACCCGACTGGATTGGACTGCGTTACGCTTTGCGGAAAAGCTCAGCCATCCGGAAATTGTCGCTTTACTCAAGGCGGCAGGCGCCAAGGAGGAGGTGCTTTCAGAATGATTTCCACTATTCCGTTTCACTCCGGTCCTTCCCAACATTGTTTATAAGAAGGCACCATGTCATTCCCCATTCCTTACCTGCCGCAGGCTGTGTTTTCAGTCCAGGGTGGACCGCAACCCAATGTTCCCCGTGCGCTCATCGCTCCGAGCCGATATATTCAAGGCGATAGAATTTTAGATCATCTTGGACGGTATCTCTCGATCGTACCAAGCAAGCGCGCGGCGATTCTCTTCTCAGTAGGCGCGCAACAAAGATTTGGAGAAAGGGTGTCAAAGAGCTTAAACAGCGTCCAGGTCGATTCAACGTGGGTGACGTTTCAGGGGGAGTGCTCATATGAGGAGGTCCATCGGGTGGAAGAAATTCTCCGGGCTGAGCCAACACCGGTGGATAGCGTCATTGCCCTAGGTGGGGGTAAATGTATCGACACGGGGCGATTTGTTGCTTATCGGCTAGGCGTCCCCGTGGTGGTCTGTCCTACGTTGGCTTCAAATGATGCACCGTGCGCTGCCTTATCAGTGATGTATAGACCCGATGGAGTCCATAAAGGAGTGGAATTCTTTCCCCATAGTCCCGCTCTAGTCGCGATCGATTCCGGCATCGTGGCGAAGGCTCCGGTGCGGTATCTCGTCGCTGGCATGGGGGACGCGATGGCGACCTGGTATGAAGCCCGCACGTGTCTCCAAAATTCGCAAGCAAGAACGGTGTTAGGGGCTCGCCCGACTTTAGCGGCGAGCGCCATTGGGGAGTTATGCGCCAATACCTTGTTTGAGCATGGACTTTCCGCCATCGAGGCGGTCAAACGCTCAGAAGTTGATGATGCCCTCGAACGCATTGTCGAAGCGAATACGCTCTTAAGCGGTATCGGATTTGAGAGTGGAGGGTTGGCGGGGGCTCATTCAATTGCCCAGAGTTTGACCGTCGTGCCGAAGGTGCATCATAGCTACCTTCACGGCGAGATGGTGGCGATCGGGTTGCTGACCCAGTTGCATCTTGAGGAAAGAGAAGATGAGGGAAAAAAAGTGGCGGAATTTTTTGCCAAGGTTGGCTTGCCCATACACCTCGGGCAAATCTCACTCTCCCCGAAAAATGAAGCAGAAGTCAATGACGTGATGGAGGCGGCTATGACCCTTCCGATTTTGCGAAATGAGCCTTTTGAAGTCACAAAAATTTCCCTGCTCACCGCCGCTTCAAAAGCTCATGAGATGGGTCTGGAAATTGAGCAAACCATCGGGAACGCGGCCTACAATGCACTACATCATAAATGATTCAAAGGCCCCTCTTATTCCCTCTACCCTCACCCAACCGGGTCGCGGGAAAAATGGGGGCATGGAGTGAGTAACTCCCGCAAGCTGATCCTTACCATCGATCAGGGAACCACCGGAACAAGGGGCGTGGTTGTGGACAGGCGTGGAAAGGTCCATGGAAGCGCCTATTCGGAGTTCACGCAATACTATCCACGTCCGGGATGGGTGGAGCATGACGCCGAAGAGATCTGGCGTGTGAGCCTTCGGGTGGTGCGAGCTGCTCTTCGGAATGCCCGCGTTCGACAAGCGGATCTAGCCGCAATTGGTATCACCAACCAGCGCGAAACCACTCTTGTGTGGAATCGGCGCACCGGTCGGCCAATTCACAGGGCGATTGTTTGGCAGGATCGTCGAACCGCTAAACAATGCGACAAACTCCGGCGGCGCGGTTTAAACAGCCAAGTGCGGGACCTCACTGGACTTGTCCTGGATCCTTATTTTTCCGCGACCAAACTTCAGTGGTTGCTTGACCATGTTCGAAATGCACGGGGTAGAGCAGGGGACGGTGAGCTGCTGTTTGGGACCATCGATACCTGGCTGGTGTGGAAGTTGTCAGGTGGGCGTGCCCATGTCACAGATCGGACGAACGCTTCTCGAACACTTCTGTTCAATTTAAATACTCTTGACTGGGATGACACGCTTCTTACGTTGTTCGATATCCCACGACGGATGCTCCCTGCTGTCTGTCCTTCCATGGGAGTGGTGGGGGAGACCGACCCTGAGGTTTTTGGCGCAGCCGTTCCTATCGCCGGAATTGCCGGAGACCAGCAGGCGGCGCTTTTTGGGCAAACGTGTTTTACGCCTGGTGTGGCGAAGAACACTTACGGGACGGGCTGCTTTGTGTTAATGCCAACTGGAGGTAAGGTGGTGAGGTCGGCTCATCTTCTGACCACTGTTGCCGCTTCGCCCCAGGATACTGAAGCCTATTCCCTTGAAGGTTCGATCTTTGCAGCTGGGGCCGCGGTACGCTGGCTTCGAGATGGGTTAAGACTCATTCGAAAAGCAGAGGAAACTGAACAATTGGCTACATCCGTTCCTTCTACCGGTGGGATCTATATGGTTCCCGCATTTGTGGGTCTTGGCGCGCCCTTCTGGGATCCCCATGCCCGCGGAGCTATTCTTGGGCTAACCCTGGGCACGAACCGGGCCCATGTCGCGCGAGCGGTCCTTGAGGCGATCGCCTACCAAACGCGGGATGTCGTCGAGGCCATGATGCAGGCAACGAGGGAACCGGTGGAGATGATTAGAGCTGACGGTGGCGCGGCATCCAACGATTTTCTCATGCAGTTTCAGGCAGATATTCTGGGGATCGAGGTGGAACGCCCGAAAGTTATCGAAACCTCAGCACTAGGAGCGGCCTATTTGGCAGGTCTGGGAGTAGGGTTTTGGGATTCGACCGAGGAAATATCACACCTACGAAAGGTGGACCGTCGATTTCGCCCCCGCATCAAGCCCTCGGAGCGCGAGAATCTATACGAAGGCTGGATGAAAGCGGTGAGCCGGGTTCGCACCCGAAGAGGCGTTTCCCTTCCGTCAGATTTGTGATCCTAAACTTGCTTTTGACCATTTCGGGGTCAACTTGCTGTATATGACCTTAATCTTGTTCCGTGGACCCGCGAGGGTTTTTCAGGTGGAACGATTAATGGTGTTTTGATTGGTGCCGCCTCCCCAATCAGAACGACAACCTCATGTCCTCCAGGATTCTGAAGTTGCTGAAATCCCGATCTTAACCAATTGTGGTAACCCAGACGTTGCCCGACGGGTCAACCAACTCCTGGACGTTTTGCCAAGTATAACGGGCGATAATCTCAACAGACTCTAAGGTATTTCTTGGAGCGCGACGGGACGGGATTCTGGTCAGTTGAAAAAGACGTGGGCAGGTTGTGTGGTCCTTTACGCAGGTCGCAAGGAGATTGGCCAAAGAGTTAAATTCACGCAAGGTGGAAGTGCTCTCTCCATAATTCGAATTTCCGAGAACCATCCTCACTTTACCTGGTGCCGATTCCAGCAAATTTTTCCACGTCGCGGCGGCGTTTGGGAGACCGGGGGATTTTCCCGAGATCCGGTTGCGCTTGATAAACTGTGCCATGGCTTAGGCGGTTGCTACCGTTGTTCTTTTGTTGATCACAACTTCAAAAGGGAATGGGGCTTTCCCCAAAACAATTGTCAGCCGAACAGGGCTTCTCCTGGATTTAAACGTTGATTGGAAACTAAAACTAGTCGGCAGATGAAAGCGGCTTTTCTTGATTTTGTAGGTTGGTCCGGACTTTCGATTTTGCCTTTCTAATGGCGGACCGTCAGCAATCAGGTAAAGAATGGTGTTTTTGGCGGGGGATATAGGTAATGTGAAAAAATCCCCTCTCATCAGTTGTGTTTGAACCGAAAACTTTGGCCTGCGGATGCCTGCCCGTTCCCGCCTGATAGAGGGTGACCCTCTCCATGGCAATTGGCGTGTGGCCGCTTTTCACATAAGCCCAAAACGATGATCATGGTGGCAAAATATAAAATTTATCAAATCTAGGGTTAATCATTAGATCCTCCTCCGGACCACAATATTATCAGGGTGCATTGTGATAACGTTGAAGACGGCCCCTTGGGTCCTCGGGTAACAGGGCAACACTCATAGGGCATTCAAGGGCCCAATTCAAATTGACTTCTCTCCGAAACAC
>CP070743.1:1339405-1341938 GCA_020348185.1 Nitrospirota bacterium | reverse complement strand
GGATGCTAACCTGAATTCTTCTTTCGAGGCCTTTCTCTCGGTCATTCTGGGGGGACCCGGTACGTTGATTGGCCCCGCCGTGGGGGCCGGAATTATCGTTTTTCTGAAGAATTTCGTTAGCGACTACACTGATAGATGGCTTTTGATCATTGGATCGCTCTACATACTGCTCATTTGGTTTGCCCCTGGTGGCTTGAAAGAATTGGTAATCCTATTTGTGAAAGGAGGGGATAAAGAGACCTAAGATATATAGGGTGGATAAAAAGGCTTTTTGTTTTGAGCAATAAATCACGAAAGGAGGAATAATCATGAATAAAATAATGTTATTAGCTGTCATTGGAGCGTTGGTGATTGCCATGGGTGCAATGCCGTCCTCGTCTCTGGCCAAGGATCCGATAAAGATCGGCTATTTCGGACCCCTAACAGGGTTTGCAGCTCAGACTGGAAGGAACATGCAGTCGGGTCTGGAAGTCTTTCTTAAAAGCCAAAACTATGAAGTTGCCGGACGCAAAATTAAGTTGTTCACAGCCGACACCGAGAGCAAACCCGCCGTTGCTTTGACCAAGGTGCGGAAATTATACGAAAAAGATGGCTGCCATGTTATCCTGGGGGGCCTTTTGGCATCCACGGGATATGCCCTGCAACCCTATGTGGACAAGAAAAGGCTACCCACAAATTATCCTGTTATGGCACCGGACGACCTCACCCAGAGAAAACGGGCCAAGTGGATCATCCGCACGGGATGGACCAGCAGCCAGCCGAATCATCCCTTCGGGGAATATGCCTATAAAGTGCTCGGGTTCCGCAAGATCGTGACCATAGGTTATGACTACGCCTTTGGATGGGAAAACGTCGGTGGTTTTCAAACGACCTTTGAAGAGTTAGGGGGAAAGATCATACAGAAGTTGTGGACCCCTGTCGGAAACCAGGATTACGGGCCTTATTTAGGGCAAATCGACAAGAACGCTGATGCCGTTTACGCCCTCTTCTTCGGTTCCGGAGCACTGCAGTTCGTAAAACAGTACAATGATTACGGACTCAAGGCTAAGATTCCCCTTATCGGTGGCGGTACGACCACGGATGAACATGTACTTCCTTCCATGGGAGACGAAGCGATTGGCACGATAACGGCCCTGCACTACAGCGCGGCCCTTGATAACCCGGCAAACAAGAAGTTTGTTGCGGCCTTCAGGGAACATGCCAAAAGGAGCGCTGATTACTATAGCGCGTTTGCTCATACCGGTGGAAAGTGGATCGTCGAATCCATCAAGGCCATCAACGGGGATGTGGAAAATCGTGAAAAGTTCATGAACGCCATGAAAAATCTAAAGATTACGGGAACTCCCCGCGGAGATTTCGAGCTCGACAATTACGGAAATCCCATCCAGAATGCCTACATCAGGAAAGTAGAGAAGGTTGGGGGCCAACTCCAGAACACCGTTATTAAAACATACCCGAAAGTATCTCAATTCTGGAAGTGGTCTCCGGAAGAGTACCTAAAAAAGCCCCTTTACACGAGGGACTATCCACCGTTAAAGAAGTAGCAAAACGTAAATTCTTCAACGTTAACAAAAGGAGGAAATGGGTGGATACGCGTTGCCTGGTCTTGGAAGAACTCACGAAAGAATTTGGCGGACTGGTAGCCGTTGATCACTTAAACCTTGAAGTCGGGGCAGGCGAGCGTCACGGAATCATCGGGCCCAATGGCGCCGGGAAAACCACCCTTTTTAACCTCATCTGTGGTGAATTGACCCCCTCAGAGGGCGAGGTTGTCCTTTTCGACAAGGATGTAACCCGGCTTGCCACCCACAAGCGGATTGCCCTCGGAATATCAAGGACTTTTCAGATCAACAATCTGTTTCCGAAGCTGACAGTCCGTCAGAACGTCCTTTTGGCCGCCCAAGGGCTTGAAAGGACGAAGTATGTTATGTATCGGCCCCTTTCTTCCTATAACTATCTTCATGACAAAACCAAGAGCATTTTAGAAGAGTTTGACCTGTGGCAAAAGCGAGACATTCTCGTGAAAAACCTCTCCTACGGGGACCAGCGTCAGATCGAGATCTGCCTGGCCTTGATTGAAAACCCCCGCCTATTGCTCTTGGATGAACCAACAGCGGGGTTATCCCGTGCCGAAACCCTTTCGTTCACCTCCACTTTGAAAAAGCTTAATTCGGAAATGACCATTTTGCTGATCGAGCACGATATGGACGTGGCATTCGACCTGGTAGATAATATCACCGTCTTGCAGATGGGGGCGTTGGTTGCCTCCGGCAGTACTGAGGAAATAAAGGCCAATCAAAAAGTTCAAGAGATATATTTGGGAACGGACAAGTAATGCTGAAAATAGATGATATTCATACCTATTATGGCGAGAGCTACGTCCTTCAAGGCATATCCCTGGAGGTGGGCGAAGGCAGTGTGGTTGGTATTCTGGGCCGTAATGGCATGGGAAAGACAACCTTGATCCGATCCATTGTTGGTTTTACGCCACCCCGTCGAGGTCGGATTTTCTTCAAGGGCATTGATATTACAC
>CP070743.1:1326777-1339305 GCA_020348185.1 Nitrospirota bacterium | reverse complement strand
ACTAGATAGAGGCGAGGCCGTGAAGGTAATAGAAAACAATGGGAGCTGGTAACGGGGGAAATTAACCAAATGGAAAACGGGATGGGTGTCCAACCTCCGATTATCCGAACGACAACCTTCGGAGAAACCGAAAGATCTGTCCGAATTGACAAAATTGAAAGATAAAAAATTTCCCCCGGTGGTCTATTCAAGGAACGGAGGAAGGATTCACGTATAATTAAACGTAATCTGACAATTTAACCGGCGGATGCAATGCTGATAACCCGAAACGACCGTATCGTTACCTGGGAACTGAATCGACCTGGGCAAGATAACGGCCTCGACATTGCCACATTTCAGGCGATGGAATCCTCCCTGACGGAGCTGGAACATGAGGCACAGCGCCTCAACTGTCTACTCGTTTACGGAGGACTTACCGTCTTCAGCACTGGCCTCGACAGCGAATTGCTCAAAATCTGCTTCGGTGATGCTGCAATATTCCACGAGGTAGTCGAGCGCCTGAATCGAGTTCTGGACCGACTTGAGGCGCTACCGTTCATCTCGATCGCTTGCATCGAGGGCCTATGCAAGCTCGGCGGACTCGAACTGGCGCTTGCGTGCGATCTGATCGTGGCAGGAGAAAGCGCCATGATCAGTGATGGTCACCTCGCATACGACGCGATGCCGGGTGGTGGCGCGACCAGGCGTTTGCCGCCGCGCCTGGGTTATTCTGGCTCACTGCGTTTCATCCTCCAGAGGGAAACATTGACCGCAACTGAGGCCTGTAAACGGGGTCTCGTTGACGAAGCCGTCCCCAGAGGTCAGGCGCCTCTTCGCGGCAAAGCCATTGCCGAAGCGCTGTCAAAGCGGCATCCTTCGTTAGTTCACGGTATAAAAACTAGCCTGCGCGCAGCCGCTCCCCGAGTTCCAACCCGGAGGGAGGCTGAGGAGTTTCAGCGGACCGTGATCGATCGATTGGGTTCGCGCTAACCTATCAGGGTTGTAATAGTAGACAACAACGATGAATGAAAATCCTATAATCCCAAAGTTTATCGGTTGGTTGGGTCCTTTTTGAGTTCGGGCTGATTTGGACTGGGTTAAGCGTACGGGGGCATGTTAAGGAATTCGAACGGTAATGAGATCAAATAATTCATTATGATACTGCACTGATCGTACTCCGGTTAATCCTCAATGGTCTTCAGCCATTCACATCCCAAGGCCGCGGCCTGTTCCCCTTCCTCATTCCCGACTCCCTTGGTCATAAATCCAAGCACGCGGTGATTGTTGTCGTATTCCGTGTGCGCTTCTAGTGGATCGGCAATCTCGCCCACTCTGAATAAATCGATGGTGGGGACGACATTCACGCTGACATTGACGACCATCGGGCATAGCCGGGAATCCATATGTTCGTCCGCGTACGCCGGTGGAATGGCATAGCTGAGAAGGTCATTCGGGTCACTAAAGGCCACAACTTGAAGCTTTTTAACAATACGCTCCTCGTAGTGCCCTCCCTCGGGTCTGCAGTAGGAATCGATTTGACCGACCACTTCGGGTTCTCCCCGGCCGAGTTGGAGCAGGGGGAGTTGATTGGCCAACATATACACCTGGATCGTCTGGTCCTTCCAAGCCTGCAAGAGTTCTCGCGCCTTGTCTCGCTTTTCAGCATCTAATTCCGATTGAAACTGTTTCAACACGACTCGGGCTTGAAACTCCATCGTATCAATCACAATGCGACTTCCCAAGCTATGAGTGATGACCACCCATTGGTAGCCCTTCAAATCGTCCACTGATGCGACCTTATGCCGGTCGCAGGCCTGTGCGGCTCCATCCGGCAACTCGTTCCAATCAGTATAGAGCGTCCAGCACATGGCCTGATCAACAGATTGCAGAATCTTGAGATGGCTGTCTCCTACATAGATGAGAGGGTCAGAAATCCGATCGTTCAAGAATTCTTTAGCTATATGATTAACACTCGCCCGACGGGACCGGTATCGCTCTGACGTGTCGTAGTCAAGCACGCGTTTTTCACGAGCTGTGATTTCCGCCCATACCAATTCGTAAAACAAGATCTCTTGGGTCCCCTCATTGTTCAAATAACGCGAGACGGTCAAGGTGCCGAGGTCCATTCCTTCAAACTCCGGGTCACGAAGTTCGATTCGCTTCGATCGTCGATTTCGCACGTTCAGACCAAGCTCTCGCGTCACGTTTCTCTGAAGCCGGACCGAATAATCCGGTATGGCAGGCCCGATGCCATGCACAACCATGACTTTTGTCTTGCTCGCGTTCTGCCCCTTCCCAGACACCGGAGATTCCTCCGATTGAGCGTGCAAGGCGGCTCCCATTCCTTGGAATGCCGGCCCGACGACCTCACACTGTTCCTGTTTTTCGTCTTCTCCGCCTGACTTTATCAGAGCTGTCGTGACACCCTCGGCGATACTCGAGCAGCCCGACAGCCACGCCCAAGTTGCTAGCAGAAAGCAGATGCACGCGAGCCTCGTCAGGCTCATCAGATAAACCCGTTGCCCGCAATGACCATGCAGCATGTCACCTCCTCCTACCCCTTTTCCAAAATGCCTGAACCGCTTTCCCATCTAGGAGCCGAATTGTGCCTTTCCACAACTCCTAATGCAAGATATGACGAGTCCAAGTTTCTGTTCGCCCCCTTCCCTTAATCCAAGGTGATGACCCCTGCGCCTCGTCTAGCCATCCGGAAAGGATTGCCCACTTTGAATGTCGCGCTTACCTGACGATCCACCCGTGCATCCTGGCGACCTTCCCCGCTCTGGCCAACCCCAACAATTTCACTCAACCTCCACTTCTGGACTTCAGATTGAATCCTATCCTAATATCTTATCCGCATATCTTATCCGCACATTACAGCCTCGATGTGATCAGGATGTTCAATTAAAGGGTAAGGCCAATTGAAAAAAACTAAACAAGCCTATTGGGGAAACTTGGCCGCGGTAAGTTTGGGGATATTGGTTGCCCTCATATTTGCCGAGGTCATTTCGAGAATATTTATCCCCATGTTCCCAGGTGCAAAGAAATTAGATTTGGATGGGCACCTGCTCAACATTGACAGCGTGCAACCAGGGGCCGTCTACCGCCAATATTCGGAGGAATATGATGCGCTAACGACGATCACCCCAAAGGGTTATAGAAATCCAGAAGTCATGGACAATCCTCACATTATTTTTCTTGGTGATTCCTTCACGTTTGGCCAGGGGTTGAGTGATGAACACACGTTTCCATTTCTGTTCTGCAAGGCCCTCCAAATATCTTGCGCCAATTTAGGTGTTCCGGGTGCGAGCACGATTTCGGAGTTAGATCGCCTGGAAGAATTCCTTGGAAGTGAAGGATGGAGTCCGCAACATGTGTTTTTATTCATCTTTGCGATGACCCAATTTCTGGGGGCAGGCAATGATCTCTACGATAATATCAAGACCCTTGAACAGGGAAAGAATTTGAATTTGATTTCCCACTCCCCTAGAAATATTTCCTCTCCATCTTATGTCATAATGAATACCGATATTTTTTCAGAGTTTTTGTATATTCTTTTGGATTTCAGAGAGATCATTCTCAAGCACTCGAATATTGCTCGCGTAATGAAGTTTTATTTTGGCCCACAACTAAAAGAACTTCTTGCTCCTGCGGCGAAAGAAGAGACCCTGAATCATGCACTTTCTCTCATGAAAGGACAGTTAAGTCGATTCGAGCGATTAGGAGAGCAATTTGATTTTACGACTCACATTTTTCTTATCCATCCAGTTCAGGATATTTTGAGAGGCTCCTATCACGATACTATTTTGAAATTGCAATCCATTTCATCCAAAACCCTTTACTCAACAGCAAACCTGTTTCATCCCCACCCGGAGCAGTACTTCTTCCCACTCGATGGTCATTTAAATGAGAAAGGGAGTCAAAAGGTCGCCGCCTATTTGTTGTCAGATTTCAGCGATCTTGGACAGGAATGAACAATGAATAAAGCGTTCGTGGTATGTGGAAGCCCTGGATCAGGAAAGTCTTGCTACGGGAGGCAACTATCGAAGAATCGAAGCGCCGTTTTGCTGGACATCGATTTGGTCACAGAACGCCTGATTCGGGCGGGGCTCCGCCTGGCTCTACAGGATCCGGACGACCGTGATAGTGACGTCTTCAAGAAAACGTTTCGGCAGCCCATCTATGAGACGCTATTTGACATCGCCCGGGAGAACCTTCGATGGAACGACGTCGTCATTGTCGGGCCGTTCACAAAGGAACTTCTAAATCCTCAATGGCCATCCGAACTGAGGGAAAAACTCCAAACTCCCGTTGAAGTTCACTATGTCTACTGTGCGTCTGACATTCGAAGAGAGAGACTTTCACGCCGCGCGAACCCACGAGACGCTGCAAAACTCCGTGACTGGCGGAGACACATTCAGTATTATGGATCCGAGCAGCCCCCGCATTTCCCACATGTGTATATTGATACGTCAAATTGACAGGAACCCACACAACAAGCGCTACCTCATTCATGAAAGGAAAACAGTATGTCAATTCCTACTGGTGATATTGAAGGACTCAAAGCTCGCTTAAAATCTACCTGGATGGCTGGGGACTTTGGAGAGATTGCGAAATCAATCAAGTCGCACGCTGAAGAATTCATTGAACGCCGTTCGATCGAGCGCGGCATGCGTGTCCTGGATGTCGCCTGTGGGACCGGTAATACCGCCATCCCTGCTGCTAAAGCCGGCGCAAATGTGACCGGAGTGGATATTGCGACCAATTTGCTTGAGCAGGGCAGAATCCGGGCCTCAGGTGAAGGGGTAAACATTCAGTTTGACGAAGGGGATGCTGAAGCACTTCCCTATCCCGACTCCAGTTTTGACCTCGTCGTGAGCATGTATGGGGCGATGTTCGCTCCGCGTGCGGAGCGGGTTGCCGCGGAGCTCGTGCGGGTTTGTCGGCCGGGAGGAGAAATTGCCATGGCGAATTGGACTCCCGACGGTTTTGTCGGCCAGATGTTCAAGGTCACATCGGCCCACGTCCCGCCACCTCCAGGCATGCCCTCTCCCGTCTTATGGGGCGATGAAGCGACGGTGCGCCAGCGAATGGCCAGCGGCATCGCTGAACTGCAATTGACCCCGATTCGAGTCTCGTTCAGATACCCCTTTTCGACATCGGAAACCATCGAATTTTATCGAATCTATTTTGGTCCGACCCAGCGGGCATTTGCCGCCTTGCCCGAAGACAAGCAGTCGGCCTTGCGTCGCGACCTCGAAGACCATTGGGCAAAACACAATCGCGCCACCGATGGTACGACTGATGTGGAGGCCGAGTATCTTGAGGTGCTGGCCAGGCGGGCGTGAGTTTTAGGAAGTTGGAGACTGGGTTTATAGCAGTTGGAAGCCAGCATTTGCTTCTGCCACAAACTTTTCAACCTTCTCGCGTCTTTTTCGTCCCGATGCATCCTCAACGCCGGTGTGAGAGTCCACACCGGCGGGTTTCACCTCGAGAATGGCCTTTCTGACATTGTCAGGAGTGAGACCTCCGGCCAGAATGACCGGTCGACTTGAAAGTTGGACCACTCTCTGGCTGATACTCCAGTCGTGCATCTTTCCCGTTCCTCCTGATGCCTTACTGATGGGATCGTAGGTATCAGTAATAAAACCATCGACAAAGGCCGACATCTGAACGACCAAAGATTCAAGAGTTCCTATCGTGTGAAGTCCGATCACGAGGCTCTTTACTACCGTCAACTCTGGATCTAATTCTTTTAACTTTTTTATTTCGCCAACAGCCACATCGCCATGAAGTTGAACCATGCGGGCGCCAAGCGTTCGACAGAATGTCGCGATTTCCACCGCATCATCAAGATAGGTTATAAGTACCCCGAAACGGGGAGGCTTCAATTTTCTGATCAGTATTGAAGCGGTCTCTTCGGTAAGGTCTTCCTGATGGACAGGCAAACGGAGTGGGAAGCCTAGATATTGAACGCCACATTGAAGGAGCATTTCGGCTTCCGCTTCGTCAATGATCCCGGCGATTTGGATGAGATTGTGCTTGAGCATCGAGTTTGTACACTGTCTGACGACAAATGTCTTCAATATTTATTCAGAATGGCTGTTGGACGATACCTTGAAGAGTCGACTAGAGCAATTCCATGTAAACAGTTAGTTTATTGCCAATGAGAGATGGAAATGTGGGTTGGGTATTCGCCAGATGGTATTGGTATGTTGAGTGGGCCTTTTGAAGGCTCAAACGCGTCACCCTCACCCCAACCCTCTCCCTCCTAGGAGAGGGAGTATGAAGTGCCTCGTCTTTGTGTGGTGAAAAAATATTAGGAGGCGGGTTCTTGGTCTGAAGGGGTTAGGTAAGGTTGCAGCACGGCTTCCCACTCTGCTTGGTAGGACCCTGAACTTATTTCGGCCATCCGTCACCTCCCAAGAAGCTCTCCGACCAACCTCGACGCAGGGAAGGAAATAGCTAGGGAGGCCTGCGGTCCATAGAGGCCCTGAGGCTTGACCGGACCAATCAAGGTAATGATGCTGACTAAACACGAATGTATTTGTCCGGAACGTGGAACAACTAGCTAAAAGAGCCTAGATCGAATGCCTTGGCCACGGCGGCAAGAAGTCGGTCCTGCTCAACCGGCTTCACTAAATATTCAATGGCTCCAACCTTCAGAAAACCCAGGGCCATGTTCAAATCGGGAAAGCCGGTCAACACAATGATTCTTTTGGATGGCCATTCTTGCAAGAGATATTTGACGAGGGACACCCCATCTCTAACGGGCATGCGGATATCCGTAACGATGACCCTGAGAAGGAGGGGATCTTCACCGGCTTTAAGTGTTTCAATGGCTTGCTCTCCATCTGCAGCTTCGAGGACCTCATAGCCAGCCTTTTTCAAGATTAAACCGACTACCTTCCTGACGTCGGGTTCGTCATCGACGACGAGGACCGTACCCAAGGTAGGAGCCGAGGCCCCAAATACGTTAGCCGACCGACTGGTAGGAATTGGCCGGTCCGCTGGAATATCCTTTTTCCCTTTCTCTTCGGCTTCAGGCTCTTTCGACGAATCATGCTCGCTCATCGGAACTCCTTCTCTTGAGACTGCTTCCGTTCTTGCCTTTGTCCGGTCCCAGGGATCTGTGGCTTTTTCAAGTGAAGCCTAATAATTTTTTTTATCGGGAAACCATGTCAGGCGAACAACCAAGGATTACCATAAGCAGACATTGTTAATTCTCTGCACCGGGTCAGTCAAGAGTGCCCGTGAGAAACCAGGTTTCAACCTCGCCAATCCCTTTAACCTGAATAACGCCGCGCGGCTCAAATTTAAATGAGCGGTCGAGGCGGCCTTTGTAATCGGCCGTTACATGAATTTTCCCGACCACGCCATGAGATTCCATCCTCGAGGCCAGATTGACGGTATCGCCCCAGACATCATAAGCAAACTTCCGGCGCCCGATCACGCCGGCCGTCACCGGGCCGGTTTGGATACCGATTCGAAGGTTTATATCGGCGTCATAGGATTGCGATATTTCTTTTATCTTAGCCAGCATGTCAAGGGCAAAAAGCGCCATTTTCGCCTCGTGATCGTCGGTCGGTTCCGGTATGCCTGCGGCGACCATATAAGCATCCCCGATGGTTTTAATTTTTTCGAGTTCATATTTGAGGGCGAGGTGGTCGAATTCGGTGAAAATGTTGTTTAACAGCTTCACTGTTTCTTCAGCGCCAAGACCTTTACTTAATGGCGTGAAGCCAACGAGATCCGCAAAAAGGACAGTCGCTTGTTTGAAACTATCCGCAATGGCACGGTCAGGTTCTATCATCAGCTTGTCGGCAACCGATTCCGGGAGAATATTTTTTAGCAGCGCATCCGTCTGGGCTTCGGCCCTACGGACCAGGGTCATGGCGTAATAGGCCACGACGGCAACAATGCAAAACGCCGTCAGCGCTGAGTTTACATAAAGGTTAGCCAACAGAAATGGCTCGGCGATCAACGTCACCGCGTCGGCAGGAAACATGAACCAGGCGGCAATATGAAACACCAGGGCGCTCAAGGCAATCGTCAGAATGAGCTTAATTCTCGAAAGATCGAAGATCAGGAATGGGACGGCGGCTGCGATGATATAGTTCATCTGAATTCCCGAATCCCGTCCTAAAACGGAGATGAGATAAAACAGCATCACAATTTCAGAGAAGGCGACGATGACGCCACCCAAGATATCATTGTAGCGATGGGCGAACGGCACGAGCATCGCCAGCACCAATAAAAAAATATTGGCGTAAACAATCAGTTTATATTTATTGAAATCGGTAGTGGAATAGAGGACGGCATAGTTGAGCGATGCCAGAACAATGAGATAGGCCGCCACATTTACAATCATTAAGCGGCGCTTAGTTTTTTTGGGGTAGCCCTCGGTTCCGGCTTCGATAAGCCGACGGGTGGCCTTTGCCCAAGGCCCGAGGTTCGAGAATTTTTTCACGAACGGAAATGGCGATTTCAACACGAGTTCGGTTCTAATGAAGATTAAAATTCAGGATCCAGTGAGGAGTTAACCCGCGGTCCCTCAGACATCATCACCATGAACATAACGCTGACTTCGATGGTTAGGGGCTTGGATCTTTTGCCGAGAGCCCTGCCTTTTCAAACTCCTCTGGAGATACCGGTGTCACATTAAAGTCTCCCCCCCTCGTTCTATACAGCGTAAATGTGATAATCGAGTATTGGTCCCCTGATTGAGTCACCGCAAATGGATCACTTTTGGTGTAGGTAAAATCTTTTATACTATCTCCGTAACGCACTAGGATGTAGTAGTCCCCCTCTGCGGCATGCACCGTTTTTTTTCGCTGTTTAGGGACCTTGACCACCAACTTCGTGGAGCCGATTAACTTTACGAGAGCATTTTGGCCCGATTGATTATCAAAGATAATCTTATGGGGAGCCGGCTGAGCTGCCCAGAGAAGTGAGGCCCAACCCAAAATCCAGAGGACGCCGGTAACGACCACCAAAGTTCGAATCCTTTTCACACCCTGTACTATCAGCTCGTTAGTGCAATTCTCTCTCAGTTCCATTATTTTCCACCTTTCAAAATGCTGTTTCGCACCAGTTCAGGCAACAAAGTGGCTAAAGAGACACCGCCACGTCTCCCTTTTGCCGCTACCGCAAACCACTAACCCCATTGTATCCGAATCATTCTCCAGTCGCCATGCATGTCAACTTCCTTGGCAGTGCAACCGACTACGCCCCTCCTTCAGCCTCCCTCCCTGTGGCTTATGAACAGGCCGACTGGCCTGATTGACATCTCATGACCTCTTCGCTACGGTTCCGATTGCCCAACCATCGCGTTAAAATATCCTATACCCGTTGCTGCTGTTGGCATCGATTTCCTGTATGAGGAGGCTGCTGTTCTCCAGGCTGGGATTTTGGGGTAGAGTCCGTGCACGAATCCACCTTTCCAACAAAGATACCCGATGCAACACGAGGTGCAGACTCATTAAAATCTAACCGAGTTTTCTTGGACGAGTTTCGATTTGGAGAGACACGTAACGGTCGTCGGCCTCCACGAGCATGCCTTTAGCACACACGATGGTTTCCCTTTTCCTTGTCTTTGTCTGTTGGTTTCTCTTTGAATGATAGGGCCTCCCCCTTGAGCTCGAATGATCAAAATGATTCAGTTGTTCCCCCGTTTTTTGCACCCCATCGGACAAGGCGGATATGGAACACACTGTTAAGGCTTACGATCTCTTGCCTTGCCATCTTCGGAATTCTGCAAACAGTGGATGTAGCAGCGGTGCCGCCATTGCTGAGCGATGTCGACCTCTGGTACCTATTGGCGGCAATACTAGTCTTTTTTTTAACCCGAGTCTTGATGGCCTGGAAATGGCAGTTACTCCTTCACTACGCCGGCTTTAGACAACCATTTCTTTACCTCCTAAGAATAATCTTCGTCAGCGGATTCATGGGATTTTTTCTCCCTGCCGGTGTTGGTGTTGATGTTATCCGCACGGTTGAAGTAGGACGTCGAACGGGTTTCGCTGTATCGGCCATTTCGACCATCGCCGACCGAATTATGGCGATTATCACAATGATCCTCTGCTCGTCGATTGCCGCCCTGATTGCTCTGCCTGCAGCTCCGGATCTAGGACACACACTTTGGACTATTGTCGTGCTCAATCTGTGTATCATGGCCATCGTGGCTCTACTCCTTTCAAAGGCCGCCCTTCGAACCGTTCATTGGATCAAAGGTCATTGGAATCCAGATTCCGAATCCCATTCGCGCCACCACGAGGGAGAAACGATTTCACCCAGCGCCCGCATTTTTCGCATAGTCGCAGAAAAGGCTATGCTCGTACATGCGGACCTGCGAGGATTGCTGGGGAACCACCAGGTATTTGTTTCGGCCTTCCTTTTAAACGGGCTAGTTCAGGTGGCGCGGATATTGCTGTTCGCTTTTCTTTTCCTCGCCTGTGGTGCACAGGTTTCGTTTATTTATCACATCATATTTGTTCCCATCATTATGATTCTGACTTTGTTGCCAGTCTCCTTTTTTGGAGTCGGGGTCAGGGAAGGGGCCTGTGTGTTCTTTTATAGCCAGATCGGCGTGGATCCGGCTTTGGCCTTGACGGTCTCTGTGTGGACCTACCTGGTGAACTTGCCTGTCCTGGCGATTGGTGGAATATGGTTTTTGGTGGGACCGTCAAAGTCATCATCCGAGTCAGTCGTCGTGTGATCCAACCACTGAGAGTCCATTTGATAATAAGCCAATTGATCAAAAAGAGCCCCGCTGAATCGTTCGACTCACGCACCATGAGCAACCCGGCAAGTCCGTTTTTTTATCATCCGTTCAAGGTTATCACTTGGACCTGCTTTGACCTCCCCAGACTTTACACAAATCATGTTAAAACACCCTAAATGACGTAAAGGGACCCCCTATGATCAAGGATGTCAAAAGGCCATGACAGGGGCGTCCGGATTGACGATCCCTTGGAGCGTCTTGCTGGACAACAGCTTCAATCAACTAGACAGGTTTCGTGGCCTTTCCACTAACACAATTGACCATGAATTCGGCCACATCCTTGGATTTGTCGATCGCTACTGCAGGGGATACCGGGAGATAGCCGACGGGGACAAATGAAACACTTCATGGGTTTTTGATATGGATGTAGAACTTTCCTCAGGCCGCATTATCTCTTTTCCTTTTAAACATCACAAAATCGATGCTCTGTATTATCATTCCCCAACTCATGCAGAGCATGTGAAGAATAAACCGGTGATCCTTCGCCTGCATGGGATTTTGGGGAATCTCCTGGACGAAACCGAACATCTCCTTCCTCACCTTCTCGCCCAGCATGATTATTCTTCCCTGACCATGAATACCCTTTTAGCCAATTTGGGACTGTTTTTCGGATTTGGCATCTTTGAAGACACCATGCCTCAAATCGATGCAGCCTATTATTTCCTCAAAGAGGCGGGGTTTAAGAAAATCATCATTGCCGGACACGGTTTGGGCGGATGTTTGGCTATTCGTTATGGGGCATTGCGAAGCAATCGTTCCCAATATCCAGAATTTCGAGGCGTCATGGCCATCGCAACGCCATACTCCTTACCCGATACGATTCGCAAGCGGTGGGAACGATTTGGGAGTGTCCCTTCCTATGAAGAGGTTTTCGAGAGAGCCAGACAAATTTTTACTCCTGCTCCAGGGAAGGAACCTACTGAGGATGAAACCATAGTGATCAAAAGGGCCCATGGCACCACGACGCGACCGGTTGATACAGAAATCTATACGTTAAAAACGTGGTGGGCCTTGGCTGGTCCGGAAGCCACGGGACCGAAAACCTATCGCCACATTGGAAAGATCAAGGTTCCCATTCTCTTGGTGCATGGGCTTCACGATGAAATGATCGACCAACATGAGTTTCAAGCTCTTGGTCAAATAGGACGGGATGCCGGCAACAACGATGTGACCATGCTGGAATTGGAAGCTGGTCACACCCTTGAGGGCAAACATCAGGAGCTGGGGCAAAATATCGTGAGATGGCTCCAAGAACGATTTGAATGAAAATGAACATACCTCTCTTGATACTTGGGTGATCATTCCGGATGATGACTTCGAACATTCACCCCGGACAAAGACTCCTACGATTTCGCGCCCAGGATGGGTTTCTCATTACCTCCCATTTGATGACCGGGAGATTTGGCCCCACTGATGCAAAATGCGAAATTCCTATTCTTATTGAAGTACATGGACTGCTGGGGAATTTCCTCGCCAGAGGAACTCCACGCCTTCTTCCTCCTGCCCTGTTGGAGCGTGGATTTTATTCATTTTCCATCAATACCCGCCTCGCGTTTGCGGGGCAAATGAACGGAAGAGGGATTTTCAATGATACGATCTACGATATAGACGCCGCGGTGAATGTCCTGACGCAAGAAGGGTTCAGGAATATTTTTATCCTGGGCTATAGCCTAGGAGCCAGTATGGTGTTGTATTGGGCGGGAAACCGTACGGATCTGAATGTCAGAGGATTAATACTGGAAGGTGTTCACTATTCTATTCCCGAC
>CP070743.1:1314012-1326677 GCA_020348185.1 Nitrospirota bacterium | reverse complement strand
TTTTACTCGTCTCATTCTAATCTTGTTTGAGCAAAATAAAATTGAAAAGAGGAACCGGTTTCAAATTATGGAAATAACCCGGGTGATCGTAACCCTTCGTTTTCCGGAATCCCTAACATGAGATTCATGGACTGTATGGCCTGGCCAGCGGCCCCTTTCACAAGGTTATCAATGGCAGCCAACGTGACAAGTCTGCCTGATTGAGGATCGTACGTCATCCCAAGGTCGCAAAAGTTGGATCCTCGCACATGGTTAGGATTGATCAGGTCAGGACTGTCAAACAAGCGGATGAAGGGTTCATTCTTGTAGAAATCTTTGTAGATTTCCTGACAATCCGCCTTGGAAGCCTTTGATGAAAATTTGGCATAGGCGGTGCTCAGAATTCCCCGATTCATTGGTACGAGATGTGGCGTGAACGAAATCGAATCGATGGCCCGGGTTGTTCCAGATTTGTTTTTGGAAAGAAAAGTTAACTCTTGTTGGATCTCGGGAAGGTGTCGATGCTTCCCAATATTATAAGCATGAATTCCATCATGGGCCTCTGGAAAATGATAACCAAGTCCTAACCCTCGCCCGGCTCCGGATACACCCGATTTAGCGTCAATAATGATGCTGTCAACGTCAATGAGGTTACCCGCGATAAAAGGTGCCAGTTGGAGAATGGCGGCTGTGGGATAGCACCCGGGTACCGCAATCAATTTCGCTTTTTGAATGTCGGCACGATGCAATTCAGGCAGTCCGTACACCGCTTCGTTAAGAAGATGGGGCGCGGTATGTGGTGTTCCGTACCATTGCTCATAGGCCTTCGATCCCTTTAAGCGAAAATCCGCGCTGAGGTCGATGACGGATTTCCCGCATTCAAGAAAAGTCGCAACCATAGGAATTGCTTGAGTGTGGGGAAGGGCCAAAAAAACAAGATCAACCTGTTTGGCCACGGTGGCTGGCTCCATGCTTTCAAGGGGAAGAGCCAGAATGGAAGTCAGATTAGGAAAAAGCTCCGTTAATGCCCGGCCGGCAGATTTTTCTGATGAGATGGTGAGGGCGATTGAAACGTGAGGATGACCACTAAGAAGGCGAAGCAACTCCCCACCAGTATATCCACTCGCCCCGATTACGGCGACTTTGACCTTATTGTTTGTCATAGGACAGGGAAAAGGTTTCAGTTTTCGAGTTTCAGGTTTCAGGGCCAAAAGGTCTAAAAGTCAAAGAGTTTTATGGAAGGAATGTCTAAGATGTACGGTTCTTTTAGAACGCAAATGCTGCACTATCTTTCTGACCACTTTGACCCCTTCGACCTCTTTAACCCTTTTGACACTTTAACTCTTAAGCTCTAGACTTTGCACGGTGATTATTAACCTTGCACCAGCCGGATTTATTAAACAACCTATTTCGTCACCAAAAAAAAGGGAAGGCACCGTGCCTTCCCTTGTTGGAAACAGACGGTGGAAAATTTTTTAACGTTTGGAATACTGGAAGCGGCGCCTTGCCCCCTTTTGTCCATATTTTTTTCGTTCTTTGACGCGAGGATCTCGGGTCAAGAGCCCTTGTTTTTTTAGTGTGGCCCTCATGGGGGGACTCAATAGCATCAAGGCTTTTGCGATCGCATGTCTCAAGGCTCCGGCCTGTCCGCTTATTCCTCCACCCGCAATGGTAGCTCGAACATTATATTGATCTGCGGTACCGGTAATTTCAAAGGGTGATCGAACCTGAATTTGATGCGCCTGCCGGGGAAAGTACTGGTCAAGCAATTTGTTATTGACCTGGATTTCACCAGAGCCTGGTTCAATCCATGCCCGGGCGACTGCATATTTACGTTTTCCTGTTGCATATTGAGCTGTTTCAATCATCCCGACATTCCTTCATTCAGGGTAGACAATAAAAACTCATTTCGACAATGTGATAAGTTCCGGTTGTTGAGCTTGGTGTGAATGTTCGGATCCTGGATAAATTCGAAGTTTTTTGGCCATTTGATTGCCTAATGGACCTTTGGGCAACATTCCCTGTATCGCTTTGGAAAGAATGGCCGTCGGCTTTTTGGCATGAAGTTTTTCAGCCGTGACGGATTTCAATCCTCCTGGAAACCCGGTGTGATGATGGTACGTCTTCGCTTTGAACTTGTTTGCCGTGAGGTGAATGCGACTGGCATTGATCACGACCACATGGTCCCCCGTATCAACGTTTGGGGTAAAAATGGGTTTATGTTTTCCCCGGAGGAGGATGGCGATACGGGACGCCAATCGTCCCAGAGTTTGTCCTTCTGCATCCACCAAGTACCATTTCCTTTGTAATTCCTGAGGTTTTGCTTGAAACGACCGCATGAGGCTTTCTCCCGATTGTAAACTTGAATAAAATGGTTTCGAGTTACGCTTCTTGTTGTCCAAAACTTTTTGGGTCTAATTTTGCCAACCAGGCATCAAGATTTTCTCCCCCCCGGCGTTCGAGCACTTCAGGGGTAACCAAAATTGGGCTTTTCGTTCGAAGGGCCAGAGCAATGGCATCGCTCGGACGGGAGTCGACATTTCGCTCCAATCCATTATGCGTCAGGTGGATCGAAGCATAATAGGTATTGTTTTTTACTTCAGTGATGACCACAGAAGTGACCTCGAACCCTAAGTGTTCTCCAAAACTTTGAATAAGGTCGTGACTCATTGGCCGGGGAGGAACCACGCCTTCAAGGGCCAGGCGAATGGAAGTTCCTTCAGCGGTCCCGACCCAAATTGGTAATACTTCAGAATTTCTTTCATCTCGCAGAATGACAATCTGGGTATCGGTATTGGGGTCAACTAAAACCCCATGCACTTTCAAGGAGATGAGATTATTTTGCTCACTCATTCTTTCAACGCCCTACTTGGGTGGTCTTTCCTGTCCTGGTGTCCGATGCTCGGCAGTAAATGTTTGCAAGTACTCGGCGGGAATCCTCTGTTTGAGGTCTTACTGTTGGAAAATGGAAAAAGAGGTATTGGCCCTCAAACTCTTAGCTCTCAGATTTTCCAAAGTCCTCGGGTTTGAGGTTCTCTAGCCACCGTTCCAGTTCCTCGGAGCTTTGCTTGCGAAGGACTTCCTCTGTTGCAAAAATAGGCGCATCGGTTCGCAAGGCTACCGCAATGGCATCGCTTGGTCTTGAATCAATTGAGTATTCTGAATCCCCGTACAACAAGTGAATTTTCGCAAAATATGTATTGTCCTTTAGATCTGTGACGACCGCACTAATGACTTTCGCCTCAACATTATCCAGGATCGACTTCATGAGATCGTGGGTCATGGGTCTGGGAGGAGCGATCTTTTCAAGGGCAAAGCTAATGGCACTTGCTTCGGATTTGCCCACCCAAATGGGGAGCATATCGGAATTTTGCTCATCCCGAAGAATAACGATGTACGCATTGTTGTAAGGGTCAAATAACAGCCCCCGAACGTTCATTTGATTGAGCATGAGAGATATCGTACTGAGAGGTGACAATATCGTATAAAAAACCTAAGGTACCGTATCATCGGATTCGATAATTTGTCAACGGAAAGAGGGTATGGGGACGGCCCAAATGTCTAGTCGAATCAGTTACTTGTGGAATGGGTTATAGGATGTCTCAGGTTTTATGGGTGATGAATCCTGTCTTTCCGCCCCAATGGTGTGCAATTCGGAAGGAGGAAAGCTGCCATGAAAGGCCAATAACGAATTTCGAAGTAAAGGATGACCAACCACGAAATTATTCAAAACCCTTCGTAATTCGACCTTACTTGTTTGATATTGGATAGGTGATTTACTCTTTCCTGTCAGCCAGTTTATCGATTATCCATTTTGTCACTTCTGATGGGGGAAGTTTGACAACTTCGCCCGTCCGTCTTGCTTTAATATCGATGGTGTTTTTCGCTAATCCCTTGTCACCGACCACGACCTGAAAGGGGGCACCAATAAGATCGGCGTCGTTAAATTTGACACCGGCCCGTTCGTCCCGGTCGTCAAGGAGTACTTCAATCCCTAACTTGTCTAGTTCGGTGTACAAGCTTTCAACAACCGTGCCCACTTCCACAGAGGGGGTGACCGGAAGCAGGTGAACATGGAAAGGGGCAATAGGAATCGGCCACATTATGCCCTTTTCGTCATGGTTTTGTTCGATAGCGGCCGCAGCCGCTCTTCCAACCCCAATGCCGTAACACCCCATGACGGCCCAGTGTTCCTGTCCGTTGGAATCTAAATACGTCGCCTCCATTTTTTTAGAATACTTTTCTCCAAGCATAAAGACATGGCCCACTTCAATGCCTCGAGCCGTCTGCAATGGGCCTCCGCTCATTGGAGAGGCATCTCCTTCTTGGGCCTGGCGAAGGTCAGCGACGAGATCAATCTGAAAGTCTCGTTCACAATTCACGTTGATGAAGTGAGTGTCAGCTTCATTTCCCCCAACAATAAAATTGTGAAGGGCATGGACGGCATGGTCCGCCAAAATCTTGACCTTTTGGAGTCCAATGGGACCGCTAAACCCGACGGGAGCCGCTGTAAGGGCCTGTACCATATCGGGCTCAGCCAGAGTCAATTCGTGTAGGCCTAGACTGCGTTTGATCTTTATCTCATTCGCTTGATGATCACCGCGAATAAGGACGGCGATGACCTCCTGACCCTCCGTCTTGTACAGTAAGGTTTTGACTAGCGAGTGGGGAGAGGTGTGGAGCAGGGCGCAGACCTGCTCCACGGTCTTGGCCCCCGGGGTCTTTACTTTTTCAAGAGGTTTCAACGGTTCCTTACTTAATTCTTTTGGGGGTGAGACTTCTGCCCGTTCGACATTAGCGGCGTAAGATTCCTCTGGGTCATACACAATAAGTTCTTCACCGGTATTAGCCAGAACCATAAATTCGTGGGATGAGGTTCCTCCAATCAGACCGGTATCAGCTTCAACAGCACGGAATTGCAATCCCGTTTTTTTGAAGATCCGGTCGTACGCATCGTACATTTTTTGATAACTCACCAAGGCATCGGCTTCGTTTTTGTCAAAACTGTATGCGTCTTTCATAATGAATTCACGACCACGCATGAGACCAAACCGAGGGCGTATTTCGTCTCGGAATTTGGTTTGAATTTGATAGAGAATCACGGGGAGTTGCCGATACGATCGAACCTCCCGTCGAAAAAGATCCGTGATGACTTCTTCGTGAGTTGGCCCTAAACAGAAGTCCCGTTCATGGCGATCCTGACATCGAAACAATTCTTTTCCATATTGATTCCAGCGATCAGTCTCTTTCCATAATTCCGCTGGGGCCAGAATTGGCATAAGCAATTCTTGTGCTCCGGCCTTATTCAATTCCTCCCGGATAATATTTTCAATTTTTCGAAGGACCCGAAGCCCCAGCGGAAGATAGGTATACATGCCCGCTGCAAGCTTACGAATCATTCCTGCTCGGAGCATCAGACGATGACTGATGATTTCAGCTTCCCCCGGATCTTCACGGAGGGTGGGGATGAACATTTGGGATGTGCGCATGAGGGTATAGTCGGGGTACAGTTCAGTAGATGACGTGTTTGCGAACGTATTCGAACAAAGTCGCTAATTAGTAATGGGCAATAGGCGTCGGTGTTTACTGGAGAAGTCTCGTGATGTCGTTCCAAGTCGCATAAATCATAATTGAAAATAGCACAACCAGGCCAACTTGTTGCGCAACCTCCCTGTATCGTTCTCCTAACGGTCGTCCTAAGATGGCTTCACAGGTAAAGAAAAATAAGTGGCCCCCATCTAAAATGGGAATGGGTAACAAATTCAGAATGCCAAGATTCATGCTTAAGACAGCGATAAGAAAGATGACATTGGAAATCCCCTGTTCGGCATGTTCGCCAGACACACTGGCTATCATCAGAGGACCCCCGAGGTTCTTGGTCGAGATTTCTCCAACGAGAAGTTTATAGACCCCCACCAAGGTAAGTTCAGCCCATTTCCAAGTGGCAACCAAGCCTTCAACGGGCGCCATTAAAATTGAACTGGCACTCATCACGGAACGACCCGAAAGGATAATTCCTATTTTTCCAACAACTTGGGTTTGTCCTTCCTCCGTGGGGATTTCTTGAGGAGCTGGGGTCACCGCCACGGATACAATTTGGTCCTTCCGTTTAACTTTCAGGTTTAGGGTTTGACCAGGTTGCTTTCTCACAATTTCAGTCATTTGAGACCAGGTGTGGATGGCCTTCCCTTCAATTTCGATGATTCGGTCCCCACTTTCCAGCCCGGCTTCCATAGCCGGCGTATCCGGGACCACCTCACCAACAACGGGGGCATAGGCCTCGATTCCTAGCAAATAAATGGTTTCTTCCGGATTCTGAGGATTTTCTTGAGATTCGGGTTTGATGAATAGGGTTTTGATTTGATCATTCCGGAGGACATCGATCGTCATTCTTTTTCCCTGACTGCGTTGAACGGCCTCGGACAATTCCCCATAAGTGGAAATGTCTTCTTCATTGGCTCGAACAATACGGTCTCCCACCTTAAGGCCGGCGACATCGGATGGAGATCCTGGTTTAATCGCTTCCACTTGTGGGGTGATATCCTGAAAGGTTGGGACGAACAGGGGTGAACCTGCGGCCAGCCAAATCGTAAAGATCAAATAGGTGAGAAGAAAGTTGAACCCTGGTCCAGCGGCCACGATCAGCATCTTATGAGAGAGCGACTGATGCGAAAAGGATTGTTGTTGATCTTTGAGAGAAATGGTTTCGGCTGCATCTTCACCAAAAAGTTTGACATATCCTCCAAGTGGGATGGCTGAAACCAAATACTCAGTGTCGCCAACGGTTCGACCAAAGATTCTAGGACCAAAGCCTAATGAAAATTTGAGAACCTTCACACCTACCCAACGGGCGGCAAGAAAGTGCCCAAATTCATGGAAAGTCACGAGTACTCCAAGCACAATAAGAAACCACCAAATTTTTTGAGCAAAGAGATAGATGGAGTCTGGAGAGAGAGCCAGAAAAGTGGACATATGATACATCAAGCGATCAATAGGAAATTATTTGGTGAATGCCTTGACCAAAACTGAGGCTTTTTCTCGCGCCCATCGGTCGATTTCCAAGGCATCTTCTATGGTCGTTAAAGCATGGGGTGTGTAAGCATTCATGGTATCCCTGATGAGTCGGCTGATGTCCAAAAATGCAATTTCGTTATTAAGAAATGCCTGAACCGCAATTTCATTCGCCGCGTTCAACGTGGCCGGCAACCCCCCGCCTCCTTCTAAGGCCTCATAGGCTAATTTGGAACAGGGAAACTTCTCAAAGTCCGACGGATAGAAGGTGAGATTCCCAATCTTTCCAAGATCCAAAAGCGGCGGTTCCAAGGATATACGTTCTGGGTAATTCAGGGCATACGCGATGGGCGTCCGCATATCGGGAAACCCAAGTTGGGCGATGACCGACCCATCACAATATTCTACCAGAGAGTGAATGATACTTTCTCGGTGAATGACCATTTCAATTTGATTAGGTGGGACATCAAAAAGCCATCGTGCCTCAATGACCTCAAGTCCCTTGTTCATCATGGTGGCAGAGTCGATGGTAATTTTTGCACCCATTTTCCAATTGGGATGCTGCAAAGCTTGATCAGGGGTCACGTGTTTCATCTGGTCGACGGACCAGTTCCAAAATGGACCGCCAGAGGCGGTTAACATGATGCGCCGAACATCTTGTTTGCGGTGACCTTCAAGTGATTGGAAGACAGCACTGTGCTCACTATCAATGGGAAAGATCCGTTTCCCTTGCTTATGTGCCTCTTCTTGCATCATTTGGCCGGCCATGACCATCGGCTCTTTGTTCGCTAGCGCCACTGCACGTCCTGCCCTAATGGCTGCCATCGTAGGCATAAGACCGGAACCGCCTACAATGGCCGAAATCACTAAATCACTATCTGGCGCGCTGGCGACGGTACACAGACCCTTCTCGCCAGAAAGGATTTCAACCGGATGGTTTGTGAGCCTTGCACGAAGGCGTTGAGCTGCCGTTTCAGAGGATAGAGCGACGACGCGCGGATGAAAGGTTCGAATTTGTTGCTCCAATTTCTCATCATTTGTGCCGGCGGTCAGACCAAGGATTGCAAAGTGGTCTGGAAATCGGGACACGATGTCAAGAGTGCTGGCGCCGATTGATCCGGTTGAGCCTAGTATTACGATGTGTTTCACGGCTTCCTCGCAAATAACTTAACAGAGGTTCAAAGTTCGAACTGCAAATTTTTCAGTACAAGGGTCTAAGAGTCGAAAAGGTCGAAAAGTTTAAAAGGTCCGAATCGGAGAACAATGAATCTTCCAGAAATCTTTGACCCCTTTGACTTTTTGACTCTTCGACCCCTTTCTCCCGAGATGTAGATACCTTAGCCTACCCCTCGGTTATATTCCACCTGCCGCGCCGGTTAGAAAGATGTACGAATAGTAGAAGGCTGGACCGGTGAAGAGGAGACTATCCAGCCGGTCTAGTACTCCCCCATGGCCGGGGATCAAAGTTCCGGAATCCTTCACTCCGGAGCTCCGCTTAAAATACGATTCGGCTAGGTCGCCCAATAGACCTAGGCCGGTGAGTAGAACACCAATGATGACACATTCACCCAGGGAGAGAAAAGGGAAAAACCAGAAATGGCTAAGGCCGGCCACGAACATCGCACATAGGAGTCCTCCAACAAATCCTTCCACGGTTTTTTTGGGGCTTAATCGTGGCGCAAGGGGCCTGCGACCCATGGTCTTTCCAGTATAATAGGCGGCTGTATCGGCAGCCCAAGTCACGAGAATGACAAAAAAAACAAAAAGGTCACCCTCTGCCAAATTTCGGATTAATAGGAAATGACCAAGTCCAACTCCGATGTAGAGGGCTCCAAATGGGAAAATGAGGTGAGTGGGAATTACTTGTTTCCCGGGGGTGAAATTCATCATGAGAAAAATGAGAGCCCCGAAAATCACAACAGTCAGTATGAATATGATTCCGGTCTTCTCGAGATATTGAATGGGGAGCAGTATCAAAAGCAGAAGACCAACTCCTACGATCATCGATATTCGGTGGCCTTGGGTCGGAAAAGACATTCCATAGAATTCCCATAGGGCCAACAGAGATACGGCCGTTACCAAGAAAGAAAAGAGGATGGGGGGACCATAGCGAACCAGGAGGTAAAACAGGGGAACGAAAACCAGAGCCGAATAAATCCGACGAAGGTCAAATTGGCGGGAAACCTGAGGGTTTGGCTCGGAAAGGGGTTCGGTAACCCGGAAGCCAAAGAATTCTCGAATCACAATTTACTCGGTTGTGGCACGGACTCGGGGACGCGTCCAAAGCGACGTTCCCGCCTTTGATAGTCAAGGAGGGCGAGCAAGATTTCTCTCCGGCGGAAGTCGGGCCAGAGGGTTTTGGTAAAATACAGCTCAGTATAGACGGTTTGCCACGACAGGAAATTACTCAGACGGGTTTCCCCACTGGTGCGAATAAGCAAATCTGGATCGGGTAAGCCGTAAGTTGTTAAATATTGCTCAAATAAGTTTTCATCGATTTGCTCAACGGTGACGGTACCTAATTGAATATCTCTGACAATTTTTCGTACGGCGTCGATGATTTCTGATCGGCCTCCGTAACTCAGGGCGACGGCCAAGGTCCGACAGGAAAAATGTTGGGTTTCCTCAGCAACTTCCTGCACTAACATTCTCACGGAATGGGGAAGCATATCCAATCGACCGATGGGCAAAAACCTGATCTTTTTTTCTAAGAATTTTTTACGCTCCCGGTGGAGGTATTCTTTCAGCAAGCCCATGAGCATGTTGATTTCCGGCAGAGGGCGATTCCAATTTTCATGCGAAAATGCATAAATAGTCAGGTTGGGGACGCCGACTTCGTGGCATAATTCTAGAACCTCTTGCAAAGCCCTGAGTCCTTGGCGGTGTCCCGCAAGTCGAGGAAGACCTCGTTGTGCAGCCCAACGACCATTCCCATCCATAATGATGGCCAAGTGACGGGGAAGGAGGTCTGAATCCAGTTGACCGAGAAGCTGGGAATCTGCGACTTGTTCAGCAGAGGTAGTCTGCATGTCGCTCATGGAGTGGGTTAGAGAATCAAAAACGAAACTTGACTCGAGGATTAGGGTAAATGATGATTCAGTCTAATTGTCAAAGATAAGAATTGTCAAACCCGCTTTACATTCATTCATTAAGGGATTCACCGTTTCCATCTCGCAAAGATAGTGAGATCGAGACACTGGCTTTCTTGACATATTTCCCCGAAAATTGCTCGTCCAAAAAAGATAGGTTATACTGTTTTTCGATTTAGCTTATTAAGGTAGACTCCATATGAAACCAATTCCAAGCGCAGACCTTTCTCATTTTTCGGTTCATGAACATCAAATTGAACAAGCCCTTGGACGGGTGAAGGTCAGAGATGTGGACTATGCCGATATCTATTTTGAATCAACGACTTCTGATTCGGTATCCATGGAAGAAGGGATTGTCAAACGTGCGGTAAAGCGGGTAAGCCAGGGTGCAGGAGTCAGGGCGACGGCAGGAGAAAAAACCGGGTTTGCTTATTCGGACGATCTTTCCCAGCGAGATTTGGAAATTGCTGCTGATACGGCGCGATATATTGCCAATTCACCTCAAGGCGACACTCCCATTGCCGTGACTCACCGTCACGAGCCCACTCAAAATCTTTACCCACTCGATCAACCCGTCAGCGATATTGCGACGAAGGAACGAGTTGAACTTCTTAATCGAATTGATGTGGAAGCCCGTCGCTACGATAACCGGATTACAAAGGTGATGGCCTCTTTTAATACCGAGCAAAAAACTGTTGTTGTTGCGACATCAGATGGCCTCATAGTCGGAGATGTTCAACCCTTGTCACGACTTCAGGTTACCTGTATCGCCGAGGATGGAACTAATCGTCAAGTGGGCACATTTGGAGGTGGTGGACGAGTTGCCTTCTCTTTTTATCATGAAGAGGATCGGGTTCGCCGCTATGCCCAGGAAGCCGCGCGACAAGCCGTGCTAAATCTGGATGCCGTCGATGCCCCCGCCGGGACCATGCCGGTGATATTGGCAGGGGGGTGGCCGGGAATTCTTTTACATGAAGCGATCGGTCACGGTCTTGAGGCTGATTTTAACAGGAGGAAAACTTCAGCCTTTAGTGATCTCATTGGGCAGCGTGTCGCTTCCGAGGCCTGCACCATCGTCGATGACGGGACCCTTCCCTTTCGTCGAGGCTCTCTGAATATGGACGATGAAGGTACACAGACTTCGCGGACTGTTCTGATTGAAAAGGGCATTCTTCGTGGGTATATCACAGACCGGTTAAATGCCCGTCTGATGGGTATTCCCCTAACCGGCAACGGCCGCCGAGAAGATTTTAGAAGTATTGTGCTGCCGCGAATGACCAATACCTTTATGTTAGCCGGAGAATCTGACCCTGAGGAAATTATGAGTTCCGTCAAACGAGGTCTATATGCGGTCTCCTTTGGCGGTGGACAGGTCGATATTACCAATGGAAAATTCGTTTTTTCAGCCAGTGAAGCCTATCTCATTGAAGATGGCAAGGTAACCAAACCGGTCAAGGGCGCCACCCTTATAGGCAACGGTCCTGAAATTCTTAAACAGGTCTCCATGGTAGGTCTGGACCTCAAGCTTGATGAAGGAATCGGAACGTGTGGGAAAGAAGGACAATCCGTGCCTGTTGGTGTTGGGCTACCGACCCTTCGGATTGATGAAATTACCGTAGGGGGGACCAATGCTGGATAAAGACTATTTGGCTGTCCTGGTTGTGGTGTTGTGACCTCTCTCCCTGCTCAGACCGACCAATTGGCTTCTGTTGCGAAATATGTACTGGAGAAAGCCATTTCTTTAGGTGCGACGGAGGCGGATGTCCTAGCGGCTGAAGGGGATGCCGTTTCCGTTCAAGTTCGACTTTCGGCTGTCGATCGGTTGGCTAAGGCCAGGGAAAAAAACTTAGGCTTACGGGTATTTTTCGGAAAGCGATCTGCCAGTACGTCAACCTCCGACTTCTCTAAAAAATCCCTTAATCATTTTGTGACGGATACCTGTGCCTTAGCCAATGCTGTGGCTGAGGATGAGATGTCAGGATTGCCCGAAACGCATCTCAGGGACAAAGATTTGCCCAATCTTGAGGTCTACGATCCCACCCAGCTTACCGTCGAAGAAGAAATTTCCTTGGCCCGTCGTGCAGAAAAGGCAGCCATGTCTGTCGATCATAGAATTACCAATTCTGAGGGTGCCGATTGTGCGGCTTCTCATGGGTCGGTGTTGTTAGCCAATAGTCATGGGTTTTTTGGCGTGCATCAAAGTTCAACGTTTTCTCTTTCGGTTTCACCCATTGCGACCGATTCCAATGGTGGGGGAATGCAACGGGATTTTTGGTACAGCGTAAATCCAAAGCTTCAATGTTTGGAAAGTCCGGAGTCAATAGGGGAAGAAGCTGCACGCCGGACCATTCGACGACTCGGCGCCCAAAAAATCTCAACCCAAGAAGTTCCCGTGATTTTTGATCCAGAAACCGCCCAAAGTTTACTTGGACATTTGGCCAGTGCCATCTCTGGGTACTCGCTCTATAAAGGAGCCTCTTTTTTGTTAGGTCAGTTAGGCCACCAACTTGCCCCCGAATTCGTGAATATCCATGACGACGGACGCTTGATAGGTGGTCTTGGTTCAAGGCCTTTTGACGGGGAGGG
>CP070743.1:1306782-1313912 GCA_020348185.1 Nitrospirota bacterium | reverse complement strand
TAATCACCACCGTCGTCGGGACAGGGCAATGGGGATTTAATGGCGATGGTCCAGCATTGGAAGTCAATTTAACCTATCCGGGCGCGATTGCCTTTGATCAAGATGATAATCTGTATATTGCGGACACCCAAGCCCACCGCATTCGCAAGTATGATCCTCGGACGGGGCTTGTGACCACCATTGGAGGGACCTGGACCCCGGAAGATGACGACCGAATAAGTCCCCTCACGGCCCAAAACCTCATTGTACTTTCTGGGGATGCCATTGGCATTGATTTTAGTGATGACCAGGGATGGCTTCGGCCCCAATGTTCTGATGGACTGGATTTATCGTTCTATTTGGATGACGGAAAGCCTGCCTCCGAATGTAAATTTTACGACATTGTCGCTCTCGACGTGGATGCGGCCGGGAACATCATTCTGACAGACAAAGGCACCAACCGAATCAGAAAAATCGATGGGACGACGGGAATCGTGTCAACGATCGCCGGGGTGTGTCGATATGGATATGATGGAGACGATAAATTAGCCGTAAAATCCATGTTGAATGTTCCTGAAGGGGCGATCATTGATAATAGAGGAAATGTGTATATTGCCGATTCCATGAACCATCGTGTGAGAAAGGTGGATGTAGACACAGGAGTGATCACCACCATTGCGGGAAACGGTGATAGCGGCTACGACGATAAAAACATGGGCGGATGTGGAGCGGCTCGATTCGTGGCGAAGGAGGATGCCGGTATGCTCAAGCACGGCGACGGGCGGCCTGCGGTTGAAGCCGTGGTGAATTCCCCGGCAGGATTAGCCCTGGATTCACAGGGATTCCTCTACATTTGTGAGCGGAATGAAAATAAGATCAGAAGGGTCAAGCTGACATAAGGGGTATTCAATGTGGACGGCCTTCCCTCAAGCCACGAAAGGAGAACATGAACTGCCGAGCTCACTATAGAGTCCTCTGTGGTTTCGCGGTTGTCAGTTTGGTCGTCCTTCTCACCTGGTTTGGGGTTCCGGCCGTCAGTTCTCAAGGCATTGTAATCCGTTCACATTTTGTTGAAGGAGAAATTCCCTCTCACCCCTCAGACCCTGCCTGGGAGAAACTCGCCCCTCTGCCCATCCCGTTAAGTGGTCAAGTCATCACCCGGCCCGTCTGGCCCGACCCGAGTGCTCGCGCCCTGTCCATTCGATCCTTCCATAATGGAAAAGAAATCGGCTTTTTGATGGAATGGCAGGATGCCACGAAGAATGAGCAGTTAACGCCAGGCGTATTTCGTGACGGGGCGGCCGTGGCCTTACCCTTAGGAGATGCTCCAGCCTTCTTTTGCATGGGACAATTAGATCATTATGTCAATATTTGGCATTGGAAGGCCGACTGGCAAAGCGATGTGGATCGTCGATTAGCGCGATCCAAACAGAAAAAGCGGAGGGGGGGCGGCATTCGTCGATTTGAAGTCATTCCCCGACGCCCGTCTTCGGTGGAGGATCTCATCGGAGGAGGATTTAGTACGCTGACCAGCAAAAAGAGCCAAGGCAGAATTAAAGGGCAGGCGGAATGGAAGCGTGGGTTTTGGCGAGTGGTGATGAAACGACCTCTGACTCAGCCCGGAGATGATTTGGAGAATGAAGCAGTATTAGATCCCGGTCGGATGCAGGCCATCGCTTTTGCCGTATGGAACGGAGAAAATAAAGAACGGAACGGCCAAAAAGCCGTGGCCGCCTGGATGCAGTTGCTGATCGATCCCGTCAAATCAACAGAGAAATCCGGTTGATCACGCATCCGTCTGAAAGATTGATATAATAGGAATGGGCATCATAGGGGGGTAGAATGTTTCGCGGCCAGTGTTTCCATAGGAAGAACATTCGAGCTTTTCTTCGGATAGGGCCATGGGTTCTTGTCGGTGTCCTTCTCCTTCTTTTTGACCATTGGGGCCACGAGGGGGCTCGCCCAATCAACCAATGGACAGATGACTGAGGAGAAAGCACTGACCTTGGCCGAAGAGTTTGGCGTAGACGTCGGAGAAGTGGATGAAGAACTCCGTGAGTATCTGGGGTTGACGAAGGCGGAAGGAGTCGTGGTCTTCGCCGTCATTGGCGGGACGCCAGCCGATTTAGCAGGTATTAAAGTCAAGTCGATTATCAAAGAAGTCGACAAATATGAAATCAAAACCCTGCTGGACCTTGGCCGTGCGTTGGAAGTAACCATGCCGACTCAGAATTTTTCAGTGGCGACCTATGAACCGGCTGATCCCACGAACCAGGGGGTTACCGGAGGATTAAACTTCCACTTTGTACGCGTGGCAAAGGATTAAGTCGAAGTATGTGGCATATTAAGGGACGAGGTGAAAAACAGCACTCGTCATTTCGGTCTCTCTCGTTAGTCTTTTTTCTCACCCTACTCGTTTCAACTGTTACATTGGTCTCTGCGGTCGCCCAGGATAATGGAAAGAATCCGTCTGACATAAGCTGGATTGATGAAATTGAAAAGATCTTCATACCCTCGGACCAATGTAAGCAATGTCACGATCGACATTATGAAGAATGGAAGGGGATGCGGGAGCAAACCCCGGATCTCAAGACGTTCGGACGGGTCGATGGCGCGTTGCTGCATGGAACCTCTCTGACATCCCCGGTGTTTAAAACGGTCCTCGGGCTGTGGCTTCAAACAGAGCCAACACAAGAACAACGGGCCCTTTGTCTCTCCTGCCATGCTCCGGCCGTGACGGTGTTTCCCCAACATACCGATCAGATTGTTCAACAGGTGAAGGAGGGTCGGAAAAAGAAAAATGCGGTGGAGGGGATTGGATGTTCAGCCTGTCATCTGATCAATGGCATTCAGGAAAACGCCAATGCGCATCCTACGTTCAAAATCGATCCCGGCCCCACCATGTTTGGGCCCTATTTTGACCCTGAGGAAAACCTGGTTCATCCTTCAGAGCAATTGGACCTCTATCGCGGGGCCCAATATTGTGCGTCGTGTCACTTCAGCAAAGTCAAGGATGTGACCCGGCCCGATCTCCCCGGCCAGATTCTGAAGGGCACGATCTGCCAGGATTGTCATATGGAACGGTCGACCGGCAGTTCGACCTCCAAACGAGGGGCGCTCACCCGTCCCATCGGCCGCCACTGGTTTCAAGGGATTGTCATTCCCGGCATCATGCTGAGTAATCGCAATCTTCAGGCTGAATGGTTCCCACGAGTGGATATCGAGGTAGCCAAAAATGATGACAAAGTGGAAGGAACGGTCTTAGTTCGAAACGGCAGCCTGCCTCACATGTTCCCTGGCGGTGACCCGGTGTTAAAACAATTTTTTGTGACGGTGCGGGTGAAAGATGAAGCCGGGAACGTCATAGACGAGCAACAGAAACAATTTGGTCATTCTTTCGCGGAATTGCTCAGAGGGCCAATCCCTGAGCCCCTGGTCAACGGTGGAAGAACCAGAAGAATCCCCTTTACGGTGGGGATTCCCGAGGGCCTTTCATCGGTCAATGTCGAAGCGGTCTTAAGCTATGCGCTCATCCCGGAACCGACGCCTGAATTACAGGAGCGGTATCTCTCGACCCTTGCCACGGAGAAAGAGCGCGAGGCGGCTGAAAAAATCATTAAAGATTATTCGTCCCAGCGACTCATTACATTTCGAATCACCACCCTCTAATTGAAATGCTGTTATGGCCTCATGGAAGGGCCAATTTTCTCCAGGAGTGCATATGCCTAACAACACGCTCTCTGTAGGACTGGCAATTGGGACTCTCGCGATCCTCCTCCTCCTGTTCGGTTGGGCTGGCGGAATCATCGTGCCTCAGACGGTATTCGGGGCGAAGGAAGGAGGGAAGCTCAGCAAACCATTAGAAAAGGCCTTCCCTCATTCTGATAAATGTAAGCGATGCCATTTGCGGGTATTCGAAGAATGGGAAGCCTCGGCGCAATCCCGATCGATTGTGACGGCAGCTTTTCGAGTCACCTTGGAACGGTTTCTCGCTTCCTCTGATAAAAAGGATGCCACAATGTGCTTTCGCTGCCACGCTCCCCACGTGTTGGAGTATGGGCATCAGGCCGACATGTTCATAAAGGAAGTCCAGTCCAAAAATCCCCAGATTGATGGAGTGGGCTGTACGCAATGTCATTTGATCAAAGAAGTCGATCCGAACACGCATCCGCCCCATCCGACGTATCAATTGGAAAAGATCATTTTTGGCGGATACAAAAAACCGGCGGAAAACCTGGCTCATAAATCGGAATACCTGGATCTGTACAAAAGCTCGCAATACTGTCTAACCTGTCACGATTCCCTGCCGCGCAGTGGAAAATCAGCGAACATGCCCGATTGGCTTGGGAACTGGAAAGAAAGCAAGGCTGAGAAAGGCGGGAAAACGTGTCAGTCCTGCCATATGCCTGAAGCGTTTGGGGAATCGGCCAATGGGGAACGAAATCGAAAAGTCGCCAACCATAGTTTCCCGGGCCGTTTCGGAAAAGTACGGGCTGAAGCGCTCGAGTTAGATTTCTCCACTGAGGTCAAAGGAGAACAATCGCAGGTTGAGGTCACCCTGCAAAGTCTTGTCCCGCATAATCTCCCGATGCCGCACCCGGGATGGTATCGAGTAGTCTTGGATTTAACGATCCTTGGGAAAAATTTAAAAAAGGTTCATGGCGAGCAGCGGTTCTACGAAAGAGTGTATGGAGACAAGAATGGAAAGAAAACGGTATTTGATTTTGAAGCTGAAAAAATTCTCAAGGACAGTCTTCTGAAACCGGAAGAAAAACGAATAGAAGTCTTTACCTTCCCAACCCCCAAAGATGCCCCATCGATGGACGTCATTGTGAGCGTCACCTATGCTCCCATTCACGGACCCAAAGACTTCGTCAAGGCCGTTGAAACGGAATCGAGCATAGGTCAAAAGGATCGGGCGTTTCAGTCAGTCCAGGTCTATAAGAAAAAGGTCAATGTGCCATTAAAAAAGAAGTAAAGTTTGGTTCCCTCTCCCTACCAGGGAGAGGGTTAGGGTGAATGACAGCACCCAGCCAACAGTCCTTAAGAACCCAGTTCAAATAACTCCCCTCCTTTTTTCTCTCCAAACATCAGACTCCTCCTAGGAACTCGCCTTCTTTTCGGCCCCCGGTACCGGCACATCAAAATTCGCACGGATGCCAAAATAGATCGAGCGCACCGGCACGCCGAAATTCAGGACCTCTTCGTATTTTCGATCAAAGAGGTTATCAACCCGGGTGTATGCCAGAACATTTTTGTTCACTTGCCAGTTGAGAGAAAAGTCCCAGACCGTAAATTGCGGCATCAGGTCCCGATTGCCTGTCGTATTAAATCGCTCGCCGACATAACGAAACGAGACGGTCGTCACCACGGCATTAATGGGTTGATAGGAGAGCAAGGCACTGGCCATATGCTCGGGCCATCGGGGAAGATCCGTGCCCGTCTCAAGGTCTTCCGTTGAGGTGTACGTATACTGCCCTTGCAATTCTAATAATTTCAAAAAGGGATACGTCGAAGGCAGCGTCAATTTAAAATTGGCCTCCACTCCACGGGCCCTGGCCGTACCGATATTTTGGGCACAAAATGCAAATTCAGAGAATTCTGAACACTCTCCCGGATCAAAAACCGCAAGAATGAGGTTCTCAAAATCATTCAAAAAATACCCCGCACTCAAGAACAACTGCTGGCGAAAAAGATTCTGTTCCAAGGCGATATCGAAACTCTTGCTTTCTTCCGGTTGCAATTCGGGATTTCCAAAATTCGGGAAAAATAATTCATTAATAGTCGGAGCCCGAAAACCGGTGCCGTAACTCGACCGCAATTTAGTTCCGGTTTCCTTGAGAATATAGCCGCCGGTGAGGCGCCAGGTGGTCGGATTCCCAAAGGATCTAGGCGGATCCCCAAACTTGTTAAAGGCATCGTGCCGAAATCCCCCTGTGGCGAAAAATTGATCGAGGAGGTTCAATTGCGCTTGGGCAAATCCAGCGTTGCTAGAGATAATCTTGTTGGGAAAGCCGGTTGAGGAAATATTTTCCCCTTGCTGTTCACGAAATTGATATCCGGCGGTCACCAAAAGGGGTTTGCTGACTTGAAAGTTATGTTGCCACTCGATTCGATTGTTTAAGGTATCAATTTCCGAATTGGTGACAAAGCTAGAAACGGGTGTAGTCTCTTCCGTAACGACACTACGTTGATTAGTTCCGGCTAAAAACACGTTACTTTCTTGTGCCCTGGACAAGGTGAGTTTTTGAGTCCACCAGGAGGTCAGCGGCTGGTAATAGGATCCGGTATAGATATATTGGTTGTTGGTGCTTTTGGAGGCAAACACATCAAAGGGACCGGGGGGAATGGTCGTGCCATTATCAAGCAGCGTATCGCCATTAATCCAGCGATAGGTAAAATCCAATCGGCCGTCGAGGGGAAGGTCGACGCCGAGATGCAGGTTGGCCTGCCAATTACGAAAGGCATCCCGTTCGAGGGCCCCACGCCGATAATTGACGGCGGAGAATTTGGCAATATCCCATCGCCAGAGAGAGCCGGAAAGGTCCACCGGACCGTATTTCCCCGAGACATTGCCTCCCTCACGAATGGAGGCAAAGGACCCGTACTCGAAAAATGCACCAGCTTGCGGAACCCCTTTTCCTTTTTTGGTCGTGATATTAATGACGCCGCCGATGGCATCGGCCCCCCAAAGCATCCCTTGAGCGCCGCGAAGAATTTCGATTTTCTCGATATCGTTGACCATGAGATTCGCGAAATTATAGGCCCCATCCGTACCGCTATTCATGATGGCGCCGTCGATCAACACGAGGGTTTGGGAGGAAGTTCCGCCCCGAATCCGAGCGTTGGCAATGGTCCCAGGCCCTCCGGATTCAAGGATCACCAAACCCTGGGATAAGCGAAGCGCCTCGGGGACGGACTTAATCTTTCTTTTCTTTATGGTCTCAGCCGTGATGACTTCGACGGAGCTTGTCAAATGGCTGACTGGAACCGGAGTTTTGGTCGCACTGACCACGACCGGTTCCATAGTGGGAATCTCGTCTTCTGGTGCGCCTTGCGCCGGAGATTCTGGCGTTTGGGAAGGGTCTTCTTGAGAAAAGACGACGAACGGGTTAATGACAAGAATAAGTGAAACAAACCAGAATCCTACA
>CP070743.1:1301775-1306682 GCA_020348185.1 Nitrospirota bacterium | reverse complement strand
AAGCATCCGCCCTTCAGAAGAATCCTCCTGATGGACTCGGTCCGGAGGAAGTTGCAAATAAGTATCCATTATACAACAAATATCTGAAAGCCTCAAATGATGACTTTTTCGCAGACCAAGTTCAAAATCCAAAAATTCCTGCCATAATAAATCATTTAACTGCCATGTTCGGACTGCCGCCCAATCGGATGTCAGCGGTCACTTATATTCCTATTTTTTATGACCTGGTATCTGAACCAAAGGACTACATTCAAGGTGGGGGGTATTCTCTTAGCCTGGCACTTCGAGATGCTATAGTTAAACATAACGGGGATGTCTTTGTAGGAAATGAAGTCGAACAAATCCTAGTCGAAAACGGAAAATGCACGGGAGTAAAAACAAAGAAGGGTGATATATTCAAGGCCCCGTTCATTGTATGTAATGCAGCGGCACCTGTTGTTTTCGAGAAGATGATTGATCCTTCTGTAGTGGATCCTGATTATCTGAATGAGATTCGGACAGCCGAGATTGGCGGTTCAACCATAGTAGGATTGTTCGGCCTTAAAGGAACAGCAGAAGATATCGGTTATGAAAAGAACATGACTGTAATCGGAAGTTATGACCTGAATGACGAGTTTGATCGGCTCATGGCAGAGAACTATAAAGGCGGTCAATTCGTTTTGGTCAACAATACGGTGGTTAATCCGGGCGATACGCCGGAAGGACGTTCCATTCTCCAATTACTGATGAATTGTGATGGAAAACACTGGTGTGGGTTGGAGAAAGGGGCATACAAGAAAAAAAAGGCAGAATTGACCGAGACGCTTATAGATTGTGTCGCCCAGTTGATCCCAGATATTCGAGACCGTCTAGAGGTCGTGGTTGTGGCGACGCCCCACACAGTGGAGCGATATACATCAAATCCCAATGGGGCGGTTTTTGGATATAGCTTGTCAAAAACAGGACATACCATATTTAGACCACGTCCGGACACCCCGGTTCCCGGGCTTTATCTTGCTAGCGCTTGGGCCTTTCACGGCTCTGGATACATTCATACGATAATCAGTGGCACAAGTACGGCTCGGATGATTCTCGACAAGAAATGAGTTGTAGGTGAAAAACAGTGACAGGCATGAGCGAATAACAAATGTCAGATAACCTTACAGATGAAAGAGATCAGGAATTTATCCTGTTTGAACAACTGGATGTTGAACAGTTTTCTAAATTCGAAAGATACACTGCATTTGATAGTGATTTATGCCGAATGGTCCTTAATGAAGCACGGAAGCTGGCAATAGAAGAACTGGTTCCGGCTTACACCGAGGGTGATCGGGAAGGTTGTCAAATAGAAGATGGTCATGTCAGGGTGCCGGAAAGATTCCACGACCTGTGGCGGCTTGTTAATGAAGGTGAATGGCCGCTTTTGACCGTGCCGCAAAAAGATGGTGGTCAAGGGTTGCCCGATTTATTGGGTATGGCGGTTTTCGAGTATTTCGCTTCGGCCAACATTGGTTTCTGGATGTACATGGGACTAACACACAATGCGGCAAGGTTAATAGCGGATTTTAGTTCTGAGGAACAGAGAGAAAGATATTTGGAGAAATTGTTATCCGGTCAATGGTCAGGCACGATGGCCATAACAGAATCCGACGCCGGCAGTGATGTGGGCGCCATCAAAACAAAGGCGACCAAGAATCCCGACGGAACATATTCCCTCAAAGGATCTAAACTGTTCATCTCCGCAGGCAATCAAAATATGACCGAGAATATAATCCATGTACTTCTGGCCAGGGTGGGGGGGGCACGATCTGGTACAGGCGGCCTATCTCTGTTTTTGGTGCCCAATGTCAGGGTCAATTCAGATGGCTCCTTGGGTGAGCCCAATGATATCAAGCCTGTTGCCTTGGAGAACAAATTGGGTCTTAGAGGGTCGGCAACATGTCAAATGAACATCGGGGAAGATGGAAACTGCATTGGTGAAATTGTAGGGGAAGAGAATCAAGGCATTCAAATCATGTTCCAAATGATGAACAGGACCCGTCTTGATGTGGGATGCCAAGCAGCTTCCCATGCCGGCACCGCTTACCAACACTCATTAGCATACGCAAAGGAAAGACTCCAAGGCAAAGAACTGACTGCACCGGTGGGATCAGGCCAAGTCCCAATCATTCGACATCCTGACGTCCGTCGCATGCTTCTCTACATGAAGGCCATCACAGAAGGCTTACGCGCATTGAATATGTGGGGAGCCTATTGCGCAGACAAAAAAAATGTCGCGGCTTCGGACGTAGAAAAGAGAGAGTGGGAAGGACAATTGGCGCTGCTGACACCGATTTGTAAGGCTTATTGTTCCGATATGGGTTTCCGTGTATGCGAGACGGCCATACAGGTACATGGCGGCTACGGCTACACCCAAGATTTTGTGCTCGAACAGATATTGCGCGATCAAAAAAGCACCTCCATTTTTGAAGGCACAAACGGGATACAGGCCTTGGACCTGGTGGAACGCAAAATAAAACAAGCCGACGGAAAGCACCTGAGAATTCATCTGCAGCGTATTGTCCATTTCTGTGAAGAAAACGAAGATCACCCCAGCTTAAGGGCCGAAATCAAATTATTGGATGAGGCCGAATCTGCTTTAAAAGATGCCTCCAGTTTTTTAATTGAGGCGAGCGTGGACAACCCCTATATTTCGCCCTTGTTTTCCGTGCCCTATCTGAAACTTCTTGGAGATGTCACCGTTGGTTGGCTCTTGCTTTGGCAGGCAGTCGTGGCCCACGAAAAACTGGCGACTCTGGCCAAGGACGAGGGATTAGGCCTTGATGAAACCTCCATAGATGAACTGGTGGAGAAAAAACGGGATGCTGCTTTTTACAGTGGTAAATTGGCCTCGGCTCGCTTTTTTGCCGGCGAGGTGCTCATTATGTCCCCCACAAAGGCACGGGCCATTTTAAGGGCCGACCAGACACCATTAAAAATTGCAGACCAATCATTTTAAAAATAAGGAGTCACTTAACATGGATTTTACTTTTTTATTCTCTCTCTTTAAAGTTAATCAAATGGAACTCAAGAATCGAATCGTGATGACGGCCATGCATATGGGCTATTGCGATAATGGAGAAGTCACAGACCGGTTGATAAACTTTTATACCAAGAGGGCCGAGGGCGGAGCTGGTTTGATTATCGTGGGAGCCTGTGCTGTCGATGAAGACGGCGGAACGTCCAATGGGATAATGATTCATGATGATCGGTACATCCCGGGTCTTAAACGTTTGTCCGATTCGGTTCAAAGGGGTGGGGCCCGGATTGCCGCCCAGATCAACCATCTCGGGGCCAGCGCCAGTTCTTCGATGATAGGCGGTCGGCAACCGGTATCCGCATCAGCCGTTCAGTCCACCTTGACCGGAGAAACGCCCAGGGCCTTGAAAATAGAAGAGGTCATGGCTGTACAGGACAAGTATGTCCGAGCGGCCGTTAGGGCCAGAGAAGCAGGCTTTGACGCGGTGGAAATCATGGGTGCTTACTTGGTCATCCAGTTTCTTTCCCCTTTGAGCAATGTACGGGAGGATGAGTACGGGGGTGGGCTGTCCGATAGGATGCGCTTCGGGGTGGAGATTGCCCAAAAAATAAGAGCAGCGGTGGGTCCGGATTACCCGGTCCTGTTTCGTCTGGGCGGCAATGAATTTATGTCCGGTGGGAGCGACCGAAATGCAATGAAGACCTTTGCCATGGCGTTGGAAAAAGCAGGTGTGGATCTGATTAATGTCACGGGTGGACGTCACGAGACCCGCGTCCCTCAAATCACCATGGCCGTTCCACGCCGAACCTTTGTTTACCTGGCCCAAGGCATTAAAGACGTTGTGTCAATTCCGGTCCTGGCCAGCAACCGGATAAACGACCCGGCCGACGGCGAGACAGTTCTAAGGAACGGGGAAGCGGACCTGGTGACCATGGCCCGAGCCCTGATGGCCGATCCCGACCTCCCCAATAAAGCCAAAGAGGGGAAATCCGACGTGATCTATCATTGCATCGGCTGTAACCAAGGCTGTCTTGACCAAGTGTTCCTGGGACAACCTGTTACATGCTTTGTTAATCCCAGGGTCGGTATGGAAGCAGAATGTCGGCCTACTCCAGCCATGGAACCAAAGAATGTCCTGGTCATAGGAGGCGGCCCGGCCGGGATGAAGGCCGCCTGCACGGCAGCGGAACGGGGCCACCTGGTTACCCTCGTTGAAAAAGAGGATCGATTAGGGGGACAGCTACTCCTAAATAGGCTTATTCCAGGTCGACATGAGATGGTGACCACAGCCACGGACCTTATCAATAATCTGAAAGCTCTCGATGTAAAGCTTATGCTGGATCGCGAAGCGGACGTTGAGCTTATCAGGGAGCTTGCACCTGATGTGGTCATCATGGCCAACGGGGCCATTCCCATTGAGCTTGATCTACCCGGTATTGACAGCAAAAATGTGCACCAAGCTTGGGATGTCTTGGCCGGCAAGGTCTGTGTAGGCCGCAAAGTGGTTATTGTCGGCGGTAATGCCGTCGGCTTGGAGACAGCTCTATATCTAGCAAGCCAGGGAACCTTAGGACCGGAACCATTTCACTTTCTTACAATTCACCGAGCCGAGACCCCTGATTTCTTGTCCGAATTGATCCATAAGGGCAACAAGGACGTGACGGTGGTGGAAATGACCAAGCGGTCCGGCCAGGATATTGGGGCCTCAACCCGTTGGATTGTGAAAGCCGAACTTAAGCGTCTCGGCGTGACTATCAGGAAAGGGACCAAGGCTGTCGGGATAAAGCCGGATGGTCTTGAGGTGGAAACAGAGGAGGGACTCGATTTCTTGCCGGCCGATTCCATTGTCATTGCCGCTGGCTCCAAATCAGAGAATTGGCTAGATGGTGACATGAAGGAAGTTGTTCAG
>CP070743.1:1273878-1301675 GCA_020348185.1 Nitrospirota bacterium | reverse complement strand
GGCAGGAAGTTCATGTCATCTACCCTTCTCACGAACAGCTTGGGGGTTGTGCTTGGTTACACATGTTCATTTCGTCAAGATGACCCATCATTTTTCATGGTCTTATCATTCACGACAACCCTGGATGATTACTCAAACAAGTAGTCAGCGGGTTGAACGCCTCAACGGTTCCCCAACAAGCTCGGCCTCATATGCTCTGTGTTTCGGTTTCTGGCTGCCCTATGGTAGCAGCTTGGCGATGATATGGTCGAACGGTCTTGCTGAATCAAAGACGATCAACAGTTTCCGAAGTTAAGAAGACGAGGATTGGGGATTATTGGTTGTCACCCCAACATATTTCATACGTAGAGTATACAACATATCGGTTAAGACCGACTTCTCATCCGAAGTAAGATTTCCCTTAGTCTTGACCTCAAGCACCGATAAAATATCAATTATTTCCTTGGCCTGGGCCAGATTCACAGGAATCGCAGGTTGTTGAGGATCCAACGTTTCGCCCATGAGCATCAGAGACGAGCTACCGAGAGAAAAGACAAAGGACGAGAAATTGATCGGAGGACTAGATTGACCCTCTGCCACCGTTTCTGATGATGGAGAGCTTGAACTAGGAGCTGATGTGGAAGTGGCTGACGGTGATTCAGGCTCAGTCTGAGATCCGGACTCAGTCTTTCCGCGCTTATCGCGAATAACAAAGCCCTTTTCTTCTTCACTCATACCCATTCCCTCCCCAAAATATTTGAAGAAACCGTACCATTATTGAAGGACCGGCTGCAAGAAACTACTCATTGAACCACCTGGAGAAACCAGTATAATACCTCTCATTAGCGTCCGGATTCCCTCTTTCGATGTTTAGGTCTAGGGTTAAAGTATGAATTCCGGTATCTCATTTTTATCAGCGGCTCTTTGAACTTTCTCTTATGAGTCAGGAACTTAACAACCTCGTCGAACTCATGGCACGTCTGAGGGCTCCAGACGGATGCCCCTGGGATCGCCGGCAAACTCACGATTCTCTCAAGCCCTACCTTCTCGAAGAAACCTATGAAGTCTTAGAAGCGATTGACGCTGGTGATCCAGGCTCCTTAAAAGAGGAACTGGGCGATTTGCTTCTCCAAGTTCTCTTTCATTCACAAATCGCATCCGAACGATCGGAGTTTACCTTCAACGAAATTGCCGACCACTTAGCGCAAAAACTTGTCAGGAGACATCCTCACGTTTTCCAGAAACAACACGATCAGGAAGGTATCCATAGTGCAGATCAAGTCGCCCATCAGTGGGAAACCATCAAAAGTCAGGAGAAACAGGACACGGCCCGATCCAACTCCCTTTTGGATGGCATCCCCAAAGTGTCGCCTGCCCTTCAGCGAGCCCATCAAGTGCAAAAACGAGTAGCTCGTGGCGGGTTCGATTGGAAAAGCGCCCCACCAGTTTTGAACAAGTTACGAGAAGAATTTGACGAACTGTTTGTGGCCGCTTCTCAGGCGTTCGGGAAAGAGGCGTCTCCAACTCCCTCCGATCATCAAAGCCAAACCGAAAGGGAGATCGAGGCCGAGTTGGGTGATGTGTTATTTTCCGTGGTCAACGTGGCTCGGTTTCTTAAAGTTAATCCCGAAGAAGCCCTTCGAAAAGCCACGAACCGTTTCATCCATCGATTTCACTTTCTTGAGAAGCAAGCCGCTCAACAAAAACGTGCCATCGGTGACTGTTCTGACGAGGAGTTAGACCGATGGTGGGAAGAAGCGAAATTGAAAGAACGGTCATGAAAAGGTAAGCCAATAATTATGGCAGAACAATCTGAAAAATCAAATCAAGGGAAACGGGTCGGCGTGCACCCTATTATTGTGATTTTTGGGGTGATCATCGGCCTCTGGCTTTTTATTACGATGATCATCCCCAAATCTAAAGATGACAAACTGCGCCCAGGAAAGCCGGCTCAATCTGTCGGATCCATGAGGCTTTCAACAATATCCAGTGACCTGGTTCCCAGTTTCAAAACCAAGGCCACCATCCCGGATATGAACGCGATTACTCTCCTCGTTCCTCCAGATACCACCGACAGTCAGGTGATGGCACTGATCAATCACCTCCGAATCGCCCGGGCGGATGGGACTCTCTCAAAAATCGTCCCACCCACGACGGCAGAGGATGAATTGGGAGATTTTGCCATTGCCGACTTCTATATCTTTTCTGATCCTGAGTATGCAGTTCCCGATGCCGCCAAGGCGTTAAGCCGAGGAGCACATGCACCAGGGGAGTTTTACCCAACAAGTATTCCCTTTGAAGAGGCCATGGAGCACGTCCGTGGCCACTATGCCATTAATCTCCATAATCGCACGACTCCGGAAACGGCATCATTAGGCTTTGGAGAGCCCACAACAGGAGTGTATTCGAAACATTATCAAGCCCTGGAGTTCTGAAACATTTCCGATTTCAGATGGGAAGAGGGCGATACGGGGGAAAGGAGATCTCGGAAGGGATTAAACTCCAACAGTATCCTTGATTTCACGCTTAAATCGTTCACATTCGGTCTGCATCCAGGCTTCAAGCTCGCCAAACAAATGTGTCAATTCGTCAATAAATGGATCAATCATGACATCCCGACGATCAGCAAACAGACCTTCTTTATTCGCGATTTCGAGTTTTTGATCAGCTATGGCCCGACATAAGATCTGGTTAATCCGGAGCTGTTGTCCAGATGTCCCTCCCGATAGTTGAAGAATCTTGGTTTTAAAGTATTCGAGTTCATGGTCAATGGCCACTTTGACCCGGATTCCCTGAGGCGTCGGCCAATGAGGTCGTTGGACTGAATAGTCAAAAGAAAACGCATACTCCCGGGGCTCCCGATATGGTCCAAGCACATTTAGGATCGTAAATTCATCACTCATCGTCACCGTACCCCTTACCGTCGGCTAACAAACTTATATTTACTATATTTTTGACCGGCTTCGAACAAATCCCTTAGGAGTCACGCAGAAGACTTTGATTGAATTTGTATAAGGGACCCTGATGATTCTCCCAAAGTAAGGCCCTTCCACTTTTGAAGACCATCAAAGACATTATAGAGATTCATATACCCTTGCCGACTCAAGTAATCGCAGGCTAGCCGACTTCGGTCTCCCATATCACAATAGACAAGGACTTTCTCGATTGTGATCGGAATCTCCGCATGGTATCGCATTTCCAGCTCCTCTACAGGGATGAGCTTGGCCCCAGGGATATGCCTCAAGGCAAATTCTCTCGGTGTCCGAACATCCACGATCATGACGCGATCAACTTCGGCCTTCTGGGTTTGCGCAATGATCCCCTCGGCTTCTTCTGCAGACACATTTTCATACAAACGTCCGGTTCGAATAAGTTGATCAGGCACGGAGTAGCCGGCAGAGATTGCGGCTAGTTGAAGGCGTAAAGGATCAACGGCTTCAGAGATTTGTTTTGTGATTCCATTGAGTTTTTGCTCAACATAATATTCCTTGCGTTTGAGATGTTTCACCTGTCTTCCTAATCTCTGGGCATACCATAAAGAAACCAGGGCAATCACAATGGCTATGACCACCATGATATTCAGAAATTCGATCATAGGATGCCGTGGAACCTTTGAAAAGAACTTGTAGAGAGAGGAAAAGTGGTCGGGGCGAGAGGATTTGAACCTCCGACCCCCGCGTCCCGAACGCGGTGCGCTACCGGTCTGCGCTACGCCCCGATCAAACTCCTAGCAAGCTGTTGAAAAACTCGCCATTTCAATTGTTGAGATGGCTTTTCAACCAACCGCCTGGATACCATGAACAAGGCAGGATGTTCAAAAAGGCCCGTTCAGCAAGGCCGCGCATTGCCTGCCACGTCCCGCAGGGCGTCCCCCTTGTTTGGCGCACGGAGCGTACACGGGAGTACGTGAGCACGACAAAGGGCCGAGAACGCCGCTGGCGGACTTTTTCAACGTCCTGCAAGACTAGTCGAGCGGCTCAAAGGGCAACCCATGGGCTTGAGCGACAGCCTGACACGTCACCTTGCCTTGTTTCACATTCACACCATTGGCAAGTCCAGGCTCTCTCTTTAACGCCAGATCAATCCCACTTTCGACCAAACGGACTATAAAAGGTAGCGAGGCGTTGGTCAAGGCCAGAGTAGCCGTCCGGGGAACAATCCCCGGAATATTGGATACGGCATAATGGATTACATCAAAAACACGGTAGACCGGATCCGAGTGGGTCGTGGGATGCGTCGTTTCAACACAGCCGCCCTGATCGACCGCCACATCAACAATAACCGACCCGGGAAGCATGCGTTTCACGAGTGATCGTGGAATCAGTCGAGGCGGACGAGCGCCCGGTATCAACACAGCTCCAATGACCAGATCCGCCTGGAGCACCGATTCCTCAATCCCGATGGGGGTAGACACGCGCGTCACCACACGCCCGGGGTATAGCTCCTCTAATCTGGTGAGCTGGTCAAGGTCTATACTGATGACGGTTACGGCCGCTCCCATTCCGACCGCAATTCGGGTCGCTGATGAACCAACGCCGCCAGAGCCCAAAATAACAACGCGTCCTGGCTCTACTCCGGGCACACCTCCAAGAAGCACGCCCCGTCCGCCTTGTTGTTTTTCCAGGTAATGGGCCCCAATCTGCACGGACATCCGACCGGCGATCTTACTCATTGGCTCAAGAATCGGGAAACGCCCATTCGCATCCTGAGCCATTTCATAAGCGATGGCGATGCAACCAGACTGTAAGAGCGCCTCCGTCAGTTCTTTTGAAGCAGCTAAATGCAAGTACGTGAAGAGGACGTGGTGGGCGTGGAATTGTGAATACTCCTCGGGCTGGGGTTCTTTCACTTTGAGAATGAGTTGGGCTGAGTGAAAAAGCTCATCACTTTTTGCAATCAGTGTTGCTCCGGCTTCTTGATATTCCTGATCAAGAAACCCACTTCCCTCCCCTGCTCCATTCTCAACAAACACCTCTTGTCCCATCGTTACCAAATGCTTAACAGCATGTGGCGTCAAGGCAACCCGAAATTCATTGTCCTTCACCTCTTTTGGAATACCAATGACCATCGGTTCCCCTTTAACAAATGGTTGAAACTCACTCCCCGGCTCCTTGCTGGACACCTTCCCGATCGCTCATGTATGATTTCATTTTATCAGTTTCTCTTATATTTAAGGAGTTTTTCTGGATTTTCAGGTTCATGGGGGGATTTAAACACCACATTTTCGTATGCACGAACCAACGTCCCAAAGGCGACCCACGCGGGTGTTGTGCCGATTCGGGTTCTGTCTCTCTCCATGCCTTTTTTAAAAAAGAAGTAGAACGTATGGGATTACGGGGCCTTGTCCGTGCCAATAAGGCCGGATGCTTGGACCATTGCGAATACGGCCCAAGCGTGGTGATTTACCCAGAAGGCGTTTGGTATTGGGTCGGGTCGGAAGCTGATGTCACCGAGATCATGGAACGGCATATTGGCAAAGGGGAAATTGTCGAAAGGCTCCTCATGCCGGGCCATGATAAACCCCGCTCACCAATCACGTGAAGGGGTCGTCGTTTCATGCTACAGCGTTCTTCTTCCTATTCCCCGGTTCGGACCCTAATGACCAATCCTCCTAGACCTTGAACCCCTTTTCCACCCTGTTGCTGAATTCATTGAACATTCCAAGGGTCTACCATGTCTGTTGAAGCCAAATGGAAAGCCAACCAGGATAAAGTCTCCTTTTTGAAACAATTTCCCGGCCTGTTAACTTCTTGGAGTCAAACGATAGGACATACCATCCAGCATGTAAAAGTCCTCAAATCGAAACCTCAACGCGTGGTCTTGATTTTTTCTAATGGATCCTTTTTGGTGGTGTCACTTCCGACATGTGAACCGCAAGAGCTCACGGCCGGATTGCTGGAAGCACGGGACCTCTTAGAAGCCCAGCACCCTGAGGCCTTTGCTGAATATGACCGCCTGGACCAGATTGATAATCATGCCGGTCGGGTCGCTCGAATGGAAAACATTCTTGGAGCCATTCACAATAACCTCGAACAGATTCCCGAATTGAAAGACCGCCTCAGACAATTGGTCCATGAGTGGGAATCAAAGAGATAAGCCCATGAATATGCTCGAGATCTTTTCTCAAGCATTATTTGAAGGAGTCAAACCCATGATGGTAACTAGAGATCACCTCGTTCGCCACCCCGACCGGTGCACCAATAATGCGGTGTGCATCCCGGCATGCCCAACCGGAGCGTGGCTCTCCACCCCTCCCTATAAATTTGATGCGTCACGCTGTTTAGAGTCCTGTCGGCTCTGTCTTGACGCTTGTCCGAGTCAAGCCATTTATGCGGTGTTTCGAAAAGGCGATAAACTGCTTGTCCCCTCTCCATCTGGAGACTAAACCACTCTCTTTCGCAGATACCCCCAATACGCGGTCCCAACATACCCGCATCCTCCCGAAAGCGTGGTCGCAGCCATCATCCGGTATACTTCAGGGCGCGACACTTTCAGTGGACGGGTTGGGTCCAAAGCATTGGAGGATTCGGCAAGCAAATTCAGGGTTCGCATCCCAATTAAAATTGGCCACATGCAAGCGAGGCGAAGCCGAATTTCCCATCGAGGAATAGCCATCGTGTATTGCCATCCTTGATCCAAATGATCCCGGGCGATCAAAATCAACCGGCGAAGAATGGGCCGAAAAACAGGGAAACTTTCCAGATTTAATAAATCCCTTGGTTGGAGTCCTACTTCATGTAATAAGGGTAAGGGAATATAACATCGCCCCTTTTGAAGATCTTGCGGCAAATCCCGCAAGATATTCACTAATTGAAGTCCCTTGCCATAGCGTATCCCAATGGGGACCATCACCTCTTGATCCCAAGCCGATAAGTGGGAGAGATGCGCACACATCATTTTAGTCCAAAACGCACCAACGCACCCGGCCACCGCATAGGTGTAATAATCCAAATCGTTCATGGTGGGAAGCGCCGAAACTTCTCCCTTTGCATGTTCTTGAAACTGCACTTGGTCAAACTCCATTCCCTCAATTAATGTGGGGAGTAGATTGGCAATACGGGTTTGATCTTGCGGATTGAGCTGCTGATACAAGGAAAAGCACTGGTGCAGTTCTTCAATGAGTATCCGTTCATTGGGATTGGGCTGATTAGGGGCAACGAGGGTTCGAATCGCGCTAATATCTTCTGAATTCACGATGCCCTTCACAAATTGGGCTTTCAGGCGACCAAGACAGGCTAAGCGAGTCTTCTGATCCAATTGGCCCGTATCCGCAATGGTATCCGCCGCTCTGGCAAATAAATACGCTAAACCCACTTGGTCCCTCACAGATCTGGGGAGGACAGCCAGCGTGAGGTAAAAGGAGCGCGAAACCCGTTTAAGAATGGATCGCAAAAGAAATTGATCTGATGGTGTCCTTGCCATGCCCGACTCCATCAACGGACGACGATGGTTCCTTCCATTCCTTCCTCACGATGATTGGGAAAAAACAATAATTGTTTATCACAATAAAATGGATACGTACCGGAAGTTGTCAGGGTGAATTGAACGGTCTCAATTTCTCCGCTGCTGATATCTTCTTCCACCAAGCGTTCTCCATCCGGTGAGTCAAGAAGGAAATTGTGCGGAACAAGGAACGAATTATTTTCCAAGGTGAGCTCGACAGGTTTTCCCAAATCGACAACGAGTTTATTGGGAGAATAGACATAAGACTCCATATTGATCTTGGCCCGTTGCACACCATCTTGGTCAGCTTGAAGGACAAGGGGTTCTTCAGAAAATGAAATAGGAGCACCAAGCAATAGCGAGGCAATGAGGGACACCAATTGAACTGGTATTTTTGGAAAAAACCGTTGTTTTGACAAAAATTTTCTCCTTCCCACTTGACAAAACTCAAAAAGTGCTTATCTTTCAAACTCTTAGGGAACTTCTACAAAATCAATTTAGGTCATTGTGCCAATTTGCGTTACAATAGTCACGAGGAAAGATATATCTTATTTATTTTAAACCATATGGGGGAACCTCGATGAATAGATGGAAAGGTATTGGATTGTTGCTACTCGCCAACATCCTGATCTTTATTACCTTATCGATCACGTTTACGGTTTTGGCAGATTTTGTCCTGCCGTCATTTGGAATAAACCTTCACCAATATGTGAATCAAGGCGATCTCATATTTGCCTTGGCCATTGGTTTTGGGGGAGCCTTTGGGAGCTTGGCCCTTTCCAAAACCATTGCAAGATCCATGATCGATGGCTATCAAATTACCCATCCCAAAAACCACGCGGAAAGCGTAATTTTGGAGACAGTCCAGAAAATTGCCAATAGGCTCAATGTAAAGACCCCGGAACTGTGGGTATACGAGTCACCGGATCCCAACGCATTTGCCACTGGGCCATCAAAAAACAATTCTATGGTGGCCGTCTCGACCGGCCTTCTCAATAACCTCAATGAGAATGAGGTTCGCGCAGTGCTTGCCCATGAAATGGGGCATGTCTATAACGGAGACATGTTCACCACCACCATTCTGGCTGGGCTCATGAACACCTTCGTGTACTTTATTAGCCGTTGGGTCTATAGGCATTTGGCGGAGCGCAATCCGGCACTGGGTTTTGGAGCGTATATCTTCTTGCAAATTATATTATCCTTTCTCGCCATGATTCCCATCAGTTGGTTTTCAAGACGTCGGGAATTTGCAGCGGATCGGTTTGCAGCCAACACCGTCGGAAAGGAGTATATGATCTCCGCCCTGCAGGCGATAGATGGTTGGGTTCAAAGAGCTCAGTTTCAATATACGAGTGAGGATGCATTAGCGACCATGAAAATCTCTGGTCAATCAAAGAGTTTCTTGAGAATGTTTTCCACACACCCTCCGATTGAAGCCAGAGTCGCAGCTTTACAACGGTTATAGACAAAAGAACATTTTACCTGTCATAGTCAAAAGGGCTTGGTTGATCCCAAGCCCTTTTTTTTCATACTGCCTCTAGTACTAATGGCTAAAGGTCCTTGAAAACCAATAGGTCTTGCCTGTACCCTGGCCAGGGCCAATGGCTATTGTCTTAACCTGATCAGCCAAACGATTAAGAGGTTGTCCGGGTTTTATCTGCTGAAGCCATGGCCACCCACACTCATAGCCCTTACTTATCGATTGTTCTCCCCCAGTAACGATTTATTGAATTGATAAGAGACCGAGTCTTGCCGGCATCCATCAAATCCCACTCCGCCTTTCTTTTACTGCTCTTTCTGGCGTCCATGATGTTTTTGACCAATATTGGATCGTATGCCCAATTCCTGCGAGCAGAAACCCACTTCTCTTTAGGGGCACGGATGATGGTGGAAACCCATGAGTATCTTCTTCCACATGCGCCACATGAGTTACCACTCAACAAAACCCCTTTTCAATATTGGCTCATCGGAATCGCCTACAAATACTTTGGATTCAACCATGGCGCCGGTCGAATCCCTTCGGCATTATCCGGACTCGGTGTGCTCATCATCGTGTATATTCTGGGATTACGGTTCCACGGAAAAATCGTTGCATTGACTGCATCGGCCATGTTGGCCACAACCTATCTTTTCTGGTCTTTTGCCAGGCTCTCCATGCCGGACTTGCTGCTCACGCTCTGCATCACTATCACATTGGCATGTTGGATACTTGTACTCATGGACCAGACCACGCGCCCTCGGACACTGGTCCTCATCGGATATGGAGCCATTGGTTTGGGGTTTCTGGTCAAAGGACCGGTGGCCATCGTGTTATCCGTTCTCCCGATATGTATGGAAATTATTGTCTCTCGCGATTTGACCATTATCAGAAAACTCAGGCCCCTTTCAGGGGCAATGACATTTTTGTTGGTTGCGGCCCCATATTTCTTACTCGTGTGGGTCTACCATGGGATAGATCCCCTTTGGAATTTTTTTGTTGAGGAAAATTTGCGAAGGTTTACTGGTTCTTCCTACAAAACCACACAACTCATGTTCGTCTACGAGACGACGGCTTTTCTGGCAGATTTTCTACCCTGGTCCCCTCTCCTTATTGTTAGCCTATGGTGGTTCCGTCGCTGGAAAACCATTGACCAGTCAATGAGACGTCAATTGCGGTTGCTCGGTTTCTGGATATTCTCGCCCATTTTGTTTTTTTCCCTCTCAAGCTTCAAGCTTGATTACTATTTCCTCATAGGGGTACCCCCTGCCGCCCTTCTCGTGGCCCTCAGCCTTCTTCAAGAAGGGGATCCATCGATTTGGGCGCGACGGTTTCGTCTGACCATTGCAACCCTGTTAGTCGTCGCCCTGCCGGTCCTCCTTTATTTCACTATCCAAATGATCACAGTAAATTTCCCGGATAACATCATGGCCTGGTTGCCCCACATTATCGCCATGATTTCCCTTGTTGCCGCTCTTTGGTACATCGTTCGGAAACCGGCATATCAGGCAGTTTTGGCATTCGCCTTCACCTTGTGGGCCACGACATTTTCTACCTATTTTTTTCTGCTTCCCGATTACACTCGATTCCAACCGCCCGAAGCCCTTGCCGCTCGCGTACCTGCGAACGTCGATGTGTATGCGGCTGGGACAGCAACCGAATGGACTTGGGACCTCGCAATATTTTTGCCAACATCTCAATCAGTAAAACGTCTTCCAGGTAAACCCGTAGAGCGCCTCCCCTCCATCCTTCAGACGGATCCACGCGCTGTCATTCTGATCTACGAGCAAGACTATAAGGAGTTACAGAAAGCTGGTTTTCAGTTCCGTGTGTTAGCGCAAGCAGAGGCCTTTAAACAGAATCGACTCACCCTGAAGTCCTTGCTTGGCCCCTCATATTCGAAGCTGTACCTGCTGACCCAATAAAATCCGACGAATCTGGAATTCTTTCCGGAATTCCTTGGAAGGAAGATCGAGATTTCTTTTGGACTTATTTTTTTAATCGATCCTTTTGATTTCTTCCCTAGTCACGTACAATCCCCGAAAGTTATTCCTGCAACAGCTTCGATTCTAGTAGGCAATCAATGAGATGGTCACGATGACCCCCACAGCCACCTAACATGAAACAAGAAGAAAAGTATTGCATTGTTATCCCTTGTTATAACGAAGGGATGAGATTGCCGATAGAAGAGTACCAATCTTTTCTTCACGACACCTCCCACGTCTTACTCTGTTTCGTGAATGATGGTTCAATCGATAATACCCTGCAGATTCTCGAGGAATTACAAATACAACATCGAGGGAAGGTCGATGTCGTTTCCTATCCTAATAATGTCGGGAAAGCTGAAGCGGTACGAAGAGGAATCCATTTTTGCAATAACAAGTACACCCACTCGTTTATTGCATATCTCGACGCCGATTTATCAACCTCAATCCAAGAATGCGTCAGTATGACTCAATATCTCAAAGACCCTATTGAGTGTTGTTTCGGATCGAGGCAAGAGCAGGTCGGCTCAATCATTCAGCGGAAAACACACCGATTGCTCATTGGAAGAATCGTCGCGTCTATTATTTCCCGGATATTAAAATTAAATGTGTTTGATACACAGTGCGGATGTAAACTCTTCACAAAAAATTTATCTATTCAACTATTCGAACATCCATTCATTTCAAAGTGGTTATTCGATGTGGAAATTTTCTTAAGATTGGTAACCTTATATGGACGACAGCGCGCGACGGAGAAAATGCTGGAAGTGCCACTCGCCCGGTGGGTGGACAAAGGGGTTTCTAGTGTCAAAATGACCTATATTTTTAAACTCTGGGTTGACTTGTATCACATTCACAAAACGTATAACCTCGCCAACAATAAATCCTCCTAAAGTAGGTTTTCCATCTTCATTATTTCAAGCTAACGCGGAATTCATCCAGGTAAAGAAAATTTTCTTCTGAAACACCAAGTTGAAACCAAAATTCTTCGTCAATCATTGGGGCATCAAGGACATTGCCTCAAAAGTCAAATATTAAAGCTTTACTTTAAAATTAGTCCACGCCCCCCTTGGTAAGGACAGCACTGATTCGGGACGGATTCGATAAAGGTAATAAAGGAGGTGAGAGAGAATTGAGGTTATTAGGAAGGGATAACACTCCTCAAGGTTTTTCAATTAATGACAAAATGGCTGCGACGGTTTTTCTGCCAGCATTTTTTACTATGCTCAATGCAAAAGGGCTTTTCTTTCCCATAACTAATGACCTGCATGTTTTTCTCAGGCACCCCTAAGTCAATTAGATAATTCTTAACAGCGAGTGCCCGCCGCTCTCCAAGAATAAGATTATACTCGCGCGTCCCCCGCTCATCACAGTGCCCCTGAATCACCACCTTTTTGTCTGGATATCTAAGAGTTAAGACCTTGGCGTTCACTTCGAGAACCGTGATCGCATCCTGGCGGATCCTATATTGATCATAGTCAAAAAATATATCAGTTACTGTCCTTGGGACATTGGAGAGATCCACCTGTTTCTCTTTTATTAAGGGAACGGGTACGACAATTGGGGAAACTTTCTTATCGGGTGGAGGAGAGACCTCCTTCAACTCTCGTGTGACAGGAGGTGGCGTTTTGTCCTCGGCCAATTGGTCACCAGGCAATGGAAATTCGGAAATCTGATCTTCTTCCTCGCTATCTATAAATTTCGGGGATTCCGGTTCTGCCATCGCTTGCCCCCGTCTCTGGTCAGGCGGAAGGCCCTCACTTTTTACGTTGATATTCTGGCGGCTCGAACATCCGATTGTCAGCAAAATAACCAGTGAGAGAAGCCCATAACTTATTCGAGATAGTTGCGTAGAAGTTGTCTCCCTGGGATGGATTCCCCTCTTCATTCGTCGCACCTTTCTTTTAAGGCACAAAAAGTGGTTTGTTGCAACTCCTCTCTCCCCGTAATACTTGTGTGGTCACTATCATCGACTTGTATCATTTTTCCTTTTCCTTCGTGATCTCCTCATATCAATTTCTTTCGTTTTTCATCATAGATGCATAATACATAATTGATAACGGGTGTCAATCTATCATTTTTTCTTCGAATCTCTCATCTCCGACTTGACGGTATTTTGAAGGGATGGGTAAGATTCTGTCAGCCCTCCTTTTCATTCTTCTGATGTTCATTCACATGAACCAACAGGTTTTGAGTATCGCGTTTCTGGTTCCGAGTTTCGAGTTTCAGGAAAGAAGAATCTTAGGGCTTTCATGTGAAACTTGAAATTCCCAAAAAATCCCCAAGTTCACACATGTTTGTAAAACATGATTGAAGTTCAACACGTCACAAAACAGTATGGGCCAATTACGGCCATTCAGGATATTTCTTTTTCGGTGAAGGAAGGTGAGATCGTCGCCTTTCTCGGTCCAAATGGTGCTGGAAAGACCACAACGATGCGATTGTTAACCGGGTATATGCCACCAACCGAAGGAACGCTTCGTATTGCCGGGTACGACTGCTTTGAGTCTCCGATACAAGTCAAACAACGAATCGGTTATTTACCAGAGAGCCCCCCACTGTATTTGGAATTGACGGTTCATGAATATCTCACATTTGTCGGCCGACTCAAGGGCCTAAGTTCGGAGCTGCTCACCCAACGGAAATGCCGGGTCCTCGAACAGACCGGCTTAGTAGATGTTCAGCATCGAGTCATCGGCCATCTTTCCCGCGGATACCGACAGCGTGTCGGAATAGCTCAAGCTATCCTGCATGACCCGCCGGTGTTGATATTGGATGAACCAACTGTGGGATTGGATCCGAATCAAATCATTGAGATACGTGATCTCATCAAGAGTCTGGCTGGGACACATACCATCATCCTCAGTACCCACATTCTCTCTGAAGCGACCGCGTTATGCCAAAGAGTGATTATCATTCATCAAGGACGCATCGCCGCCATCGACACCCCCGAACAACTATCCGCTCGACTTCGCCATTCGCAAAAACTGAGTTTGACAGTCAAACAATCCTTACCGGATATGGAGCCCCAGTTGCGTGCCATACCGGGGGTGCAGGAAGTATGCGCAGCCCCATCATCCAATACCTTTATCGTTGAGGCCAGTCTTGACAGCGATATCCAGGAAGATTTGACACAATTCGTCGTCAAGCATGGGCTCGGGCTTCTTGAACTGAAGTCACAATCTTTGTCATTAGAGGATGTGTTTATTCGGTTGACGCACAATACGCCATCCAACAAAACGGATAAAAGTTGAATTCCGTCGTTAGTCATATCCTGACGCGATCCTCTGCACAGTAGAGGGTCATTTTATGAGGGGCCTGAGGATTAATAACAATATCCAACAAGGATTACTGAATGCCGAAGGCAAATCCTCCCCGTACTTCATGATTCGACATTCCTTGCTGGATATTGGATATTTTCTTCACTGCACACCGATGTTGCGCCGCAAACCTATCATGACTTTTGATGGTGCCCCGTTTCTAAAAACTGGGCACGCCATATGTCTCTCGACCATGGGTTTTCAATCATGACACCCGTTCACACGCTTGTGGCCAAGGAGCTACGGTGCTTTTTTGTCTCACCCATCGTCTACGTCGTCGGTGCCGTGTTCTTGGGAATCTTCGGGTTGCTGAGTTATTGGGCTGTCGTCGAGGCCAGCAACCAAGCCTTGAGAATGATGCAAATGACCGACACCTTTGCTCAGATCAACATCAACGATCTGGTCTTCAGAAAAGTATTTTATAACCTCAATCTGGTTTTAATGCTGGTGCTGCCATTGTTGACCATGCGCCTATTCGCGGAAGAGCGGAAACTTCGCACCTTTGAACTGCTTCTCACCTCCCCTATCGGTATTAATGAAATCGTGACAGCAAAATTCCTGAGCGTGGTTATCATTTACTGCATTCTTCTTACGCTCACCGCATTAGTTCCCATGGTTCTATCCGCGTATGTGAGCTTCGATTGGCACCCCGTGTTCACGGGGTACCTCGCGCTTCTCCTTCAAGGAGCATTTATGCTAGCGATCGGACTCGTCGCGTCAGCCCTAACGGAAAATCAAATCATTGCCGCGTTTCTGAGTTTTGGCGTAATTTTATTATTATGGTTGTTAGGAGCCTTCGGCTCGACCCTTGGCGACACGCCAATCGGCCACGTGTTTTCCTATATCTCCTTTATTGAACATTATGACCGCTTAGTCCGTGGACTCGTCCATGTGAAAGACCTGATCTATTACCTTTCAGGAATGGCCCTCATGTGGTTTGCGGCCCATCAAGTCGTTGACGCTCATCGATGGAATTAACTCGCCTGTTTTCCGCACTAGGTATCGTAGGGGGAGTCCTTGCCGTCATTGGTCTCCTTATACCTCTTTTCGTTCCCGGGGCTGAATGGATTGGCACCGTCCTGTCAGTTCTTGCACTCCTGTGCCTGGGAATCTACTTGTCTGCGCACTTCAAATCGCTTAAAGCCTATTCTGGCCGGCGTTCCACTCGATTAGGGGCAACCAGCATTCTCGGATTTATTCTTGCCACCGCAATTGTGGTGATTGTCAATTTTCTGGCGGCCCGCCATGCTCCCCAATGGGATTATTCAGAAACTCAATATTTTACATTAGCCCGCCAAACCTATCAGGTTTTGCGGGAAATACCACGTGACGTCGCCATCAAGGTATTTGCTCATCAAGGCAGCCCCGCCTTTCGAGCCTTTCGGGACCTTCTAATTACCTACTCCACCGAATCTCCAAAAGTTTCTGTAGAATTTATTGATCCCGATCGCAAACCGGATCTGGCCCGTACCTATGGTATTACACGCATCGACACGGCCGTGTTGGAAAGTGCAGACCAAAAAGTCTATCTGACCCAAGCGTCAGAGGCTGAAATGACCAATGCCTTACTCCGGGTCACCAGGGACAGCAAAAAGCAACTGGTCTTTTTGTCCGGCCACGGTGAAAGAAGTGTATTGGATCAACAACCCCCAGGCTTTTTTCGAGCTAGAGATCTGTTAATGAAGCAGGGATATCAAGTTGATACCCGCTCTCTCTCAGGGGAAGACACTTTGCCTGAAAACACGGAAGTCCTCATCTTGGCCTCACCACAACACCCCATCTCCCCAGAAGTGCAAACTCGCATGACCCGCTTTGTCAACACCGGCGGACGGTTGCTGCTGCTTGCGGATCCTCAGAACACGGAGGTGCTGGATCTGTTCGTAGCCCAATGGGGCATTGCTTTAGGAGGGGGTATCGTCGTTGATGAGCGCGATCGTTTAGGGCGGGGAAGTCCGACGGCCTTGCTCATTCGTACTTTCACCACTCACGATATTACAGAAGACTTCACGGTCCCGATCCTTTTCCCTGTTTCCCGATACATTGAATTTCAGCCGGAGCAAGCACCCGATTGGGAATTTGTTTCTCTTGCTGAATCCTCACCTGAAAGTTGGGCGGAATCAAACCTGACAGATACGGTTCCGAAATTAAACCCGGAAGAAGATGTTGAAGGCCCCTTGACCATTGCCGGAGCCCTAACGCTCAAAACGCCATCAGAAAAACCTGATCAAGATCCAGCCATTGTCATCGTAGGTAATTCTGCATTTGCCAGCAACGCCTATCTGAACTATCCAGGGAATACCGATTTCTTCTTGAAAACCATCGCCTGGTTGGCCAAAGAAGACCAACTTGTCTCCATCCCTCCAAAGGAACCGGCTTTTCGCCCATTTGTGCCCAACCCTTCACAAGAGCAGGCACTCTTATTTTTTCAAGTCCTATTTTTGCCGGGCTTTACCTTATTTTTAGGTTACTCAGTCTGGCGAAAGCGCCGTCGTCTTTAACATGGCCAATCCCGTTCGAATAACCCTCGTTCTTGCTCTCATTCTAGGTGGCCTGGGGGCGTATGTGTATTTTGTCGATCTGCCCCAGTCTCAGGAAGCCTTACAACAGACACAAGAAGAGAGGCGATTGATTCCCTTTGATGATCGCGCGATTTCCCACCTCACCATGAAAACCCGAGAGGAGGAAATTATTTTGATGAGAGATGACAAGAACCGCTGGCACATCACCCAGCCGATTATCGCGCCGGCGGACTCGCGTGAAGTGCGAAAAATCCTTCGAGCTTTAACGATCGGAAAGATTCAACGCGTGATCCAACAAGAGGGGGAGGATAAAGATCAAGACGACGATCAATATGGTCTTACGCCACCTCATATGATCCTCACCATCACGGCCGGAGGGACATCAGAAATGATTGACTTGGGAAATCGCGCTCCTCTTTCCTCAACACTGTACGCACGCAAGCATTCGGACAACATCATCATTCTGACAACGCTGAATCCCCTCACCTTTGCCAACAAATCCCTCCATACATTTAGAAAAAAAGAGATTCTGTCCTTTGATACCGCGCAAGCTGAAAAATTTCAAATCGATCGCGGGGATGAAACGTTGATCCTCATCCGCCAACCCGGCGCTCATGGTCTTTCTCCAAATTGGAGCTTTCGCTCCCCAATGAAAGGACCCGCTGATCGCACGACTGTGGGGCTGTTACTGAGAGACCTAGAAGGATTACAAGCTCAGGGCTTTGTTGATTCCCAGTCGGAAAAGGAAGAACTCTTCAAAAAGCTAGGGGCACCAACAGTCAGAGCCACCGTTCATGCGAGGAATCGCGACCACACCGTGAGTTTTTTCCAATCGCCGGATGTTCAGGACACCTATGCGATGACAAAAAATGAAAATCCGCTCTACCGCATTGCTCCTGACATCGTCGCTGGCTTAACGAAAGACATTTTCAAACTACGAGATAAACGGTTGCTCGGCATGGAGAAACAGGAATTAGCCATCCTTGCCGTGAAAACACCAGCCGAGTCTTATACGCTCGTTCATCAAAGCGGTGAATGGGTCATTGAAGACGACATATCCCAGATACTCAACCAGGATGTGGTCCGGCTCTTCGTGAGCAGGGTGGTTGATTTGCCAGCCGAATTTCGGGTGGCTAAGGAGGAGACAACTCTAGGACGTTACGGGCTCGACTCCCCGACAGTAGAAATCAGGGCTACAGATATGAGAGGACAGGAACGAGGACGTTTGTTGTTAGGAAAAAGCCGTAAAGGGCTTGTCTATGCAACGGGAGCCGGCCTCCCGGGAGTCCATCAGGCCCGGTCACTTATCCTGACGCAAATTCCTTCAAGACACCAGATTCTCGCTGATTCCAGCAGCCGCTAAGAACCTCACTTCTCCCACCGGAAAAAAACACATGCAGGTTTATTCCGATTCAGTGGCAAAGGGTTAGAATCCTGAATATAGCTGAACGGGAGAAATTACTGCTCCTGGCCATGATCGGAGGGGCTGGTTTCCTGAAGCATCAATTGGGGGCTCTGCCAGTACTCACCGACTCCCTGACTCTCGACCACAACGGCCACGGTGGTTTGGAGTTGATTGGATGACTCTCCGGAATAGTGTCCGCTGGTGGGAGCCACGTCTTGATAGTCCCGACCGACCGCCACTGTGATATACCGTTCATCACACCGGCAATGGTGCGTCGGATCGAAGGCCATCCAGGTGGGCATTTCTTTAGCCCCTAAGGGCAACAACACTTCCACCCATGCGTGCATTTGGCCTTCACCGGGAAGATACCCGGACACATACCGGGCCGGCAGTCCCACTTGGCGACACAAGGATAAGAAGATATGGGCATAATCCTGACACACGCCAACCCCCAGGGCAAACGCTTGAGAGGCGGTGGTGCCCACATGTGTTTCACCTGGCTCATAGCGCATGTGCGCATAGACTTGATTCATCAATGAAGTGGTTAACTCAAGAGGAGACAAGCCTCGCCCCTTTGCCCGACGAACAATTTGATAGAGGGAATCCGAGTTATCCACGAGCTTCGTCAATTGGGACAGTTCGGTCGGCTTGACCGCACAATCCAATTCCTGGGGAGTGACCCCTTGAGGGGCTAAAACCTGATCTTGTTGATATTTCGCCTGGGTCTCAATTCGCATTTCAACGGTGCAGGCAATTTCTTTTTCGATATGGGGATGATCCAGTTGCCAGACCATATTGCCGAAAGCATCGGTGAAATGACGATAATCGGCCGGGGGGTCCACATGCCATCGTAAATCAAGCCGCCGTTGCATTCCATAATGTTGTGGGGGAGCCAACCGAACGATGGTGGTGACTTGGGATATGGGGGCGGTATATTTGTAATGAAATTGGTGGCGAGCTAACAGAATGGCTTTGACCACTCGCTGAACCGGCTCAAACGAGTGAATCAGCGGCCTAAGGAGAGGAGCAGCCTCAGGAGTCGGTAGCTCGGAATACCCGGAAGCACCGAAAAAAGCTTTCCCAACCTTGTTGGTGACCTGATCAAGTTGGGTAATCACCTGGCTTAGAAATTCTGACAGCCCCGTTTTGTACACCTCTTCTAAACTTCCGAATTCGAGATCGGCTGCCAGTTGGCCAGCCAGACGTTCTGCCTGTCTGGTTTCGGGTCGGCGATTCGGGCTCGATAACCGTTCCAACAAACGCCGGTTCAGTGTTGTCGTAAATCGAACCGACCGGGGAAATTTATTATGGAAGAGCAAGAACTGAACAATTTTTCGGGGAACGAGTTCGGCTGAATAAAATTTTCGATAGGCCTCCAGCGCACTGGCGGCCTTTAGAATGGCCAGGCATCGGTGATATTCAGAAATGCCCCTGGTCTCGGTAGCCGGTTGACTGAGAATCGGCTGGTCAAGTAATCGGGCCGTCCGGCTCCCCCGCTCCACATTTTTCCCCAGGCGATAAAAATTCCACCCCTCATCGTGAGTCATCGTGCTGCCAAACACCCCATCAAGGGTATACGAGGTATGGCACAAATAACGCAGAAAATTGTGCGTATCGGCCCAAAAATCCCTGTCCGACTTTTTATTGAGGCTCAGATAAAAATCATTGAGGAAATACCAGATTTCGCTTGATATCTGATCCTGAATGCCTCGGGCGTTATTTCGCGCTGCGGAAATGAGATTGACCAAGGAATTGGGATTGTAGGGGGATATAGTTAAAAATTCCAAAACAGATGCCGTGCTGACCTCATCATATAGTTTAGTGAACAATGGATATTCGCCGGTTCCATCCAAATATTGTTTCCAGGTGTTGATCTGTTCATCCTGATCGGCGATTTCGGTCAAGAGGTGATAGTGGACGTCCGTAAAGCGTGCGGTATATTCCGCTCGTTCAATATAGCGTCCTATCCAAAAAAATGACTCACCTGTCCGGCTTAACATGCTATTCGTCTCCGTATAAAACCCAGGTATCTTTACTGCCACCACCTTGAGAAGAATTCACGACCAAGGACCCTTCCCTCAAAGCCACCCGGGTCAACCCTCCCAACGAAATCGTAATATCGGGCCCCCAGAGAACAAAGGGTCGAAGATCAACATGCCGGCCTACCAGTTTTGGGCTGGCATCCCCCTCCGTAATACAAGGATGATGAGACAAGCGGACCAAAGGTTGAGCAATAAAGCTCCGGGGATTCGCCTGGATTTTCTTTCGAAACTCGTCCTGTTCTGAAGTTGTGGAATACGGCCCCATGAGCATGCCATATCCCCCAGACTCGTGAACGGTCTTGACGACGAGGGAAGACAGGTTGTCCATCACATATTTCAGATCCGCTGGATTATGGCATAAATAGGTTGGCACATTGGAAATGAGGGGAGTTTCACTCAAGTAAAATTCAATCATTTTGGGAACGTAGGCATAGATCGCTTTGTCATCGGCAATGCCGGTTCCGATGCCGTTCGCCAGAGCGACATTGCCAGCCCGGTAGGCCCTGACAAGCCCCGGCACTCCCAATGTCGATTCACTTTTGAATACTTCCGGATCAAGATAGGCGTCATCTACCCGCCGGTAGATGACATCGATCTGCTCCAACCCGTGTGTCGTTTTCATGTACACCCGATCCGATTCCACAACCAGATCCCGTCCCTCGACTAGGGGAATTCCCATTTGTAACGAAAGAAAGGAATGCTCGAAATAGGCGGAGTTATACACGCCGGGGGTTAACAGGACGACTGTTGGATTCTCTCTGGAAACTGGAGCAAGAAATCTAAGATTTTCCAGCAATTGAGTCGGATAGTGATCCACGGGGCGAACGCGCATGTCAGAGAACAGATTCGGAAAGACCTGCTTCATCACGATGCGATTTTCCAGGACATAGGAAATGCCGGAAGGGGTCCGGAGGTTATCTTCCAGGATATAGTAGGTGCCCTCTTGATCCCGGATAAGGTCAATACCCCCGATATGAATGTAAATGTCTTTGGGGGGTGTAAATCCGATTAACTCTCGTTGAAATTGGGAAGAACTCTCAATTAATTCTCGAGGAATCATCTGCTCTTTGAGAATGCGCTGATCCCCATAAATATCCAGCAGAAAACAATTCAGAGCTCGAACTCGCTGTCGAAGGCCGTCTTCAATCAGTCGCCATTCGGTATTGGGAATGATGCGCGGAAGCAGATCAAATGGGAAAATTCGTTCAGTTTGCTCAGAATCCCCATAGACCGTAAAGGTAATGCCTTGACGCAGAAAGGCCTGATCGGCTTGACGCCGTCTCCACTCAAGGTCTTTGAACGGAAGCGCCTGCAGCCGATCACATACACGTCGATAATGTGGCCTGGCAGAACCCGGGGATTCAAACATCTCATCGAATCCCTGTCCGGCCTGATAGTGTTCAAATAATTCTTTGACGTTCATGACACGACTTAAGAGATATTAAAGAGACAATCTCAAGATTGGCAGCACATGATTCCTTTAGGGTTTCGCATCTTTCGCTTCCTTCTTGGTTTCTTCCTTCTCCAAGTTTTTGAAAAATCGGTCGGAGTCGGTCTGCACTTCTTCTTTCGTGGGATCAGAAGTCGATTTGGGACTCGAGGAACACCCGCCCAGCCAAGAAAGGGTTAACAGAAAAAACACTCCTCCCATTAAAAAAATGGAGGAAATTGAAGATCGCATATTCTTCCCCGGCTTCCCAGGATTTTGAGAGAACTGACTGAGCTTTTGAACCGAATTTAAATTTCCCATTGATTCCTCCCTCTAAAAGGGTTGATCCAGGTTCTTATTATACACGACCGAATAATCCGCTGCTTCTCCTAATAAATCATTCAAAAAGAAAGGATCCTTATAATGAATACTACTCGAATTGACTGTCTGATAGGTGTCTGTTACCGTTACGGCCGTCAAAAATTTGATCAATTCTCCTCCATAATTCTAAATACTTTCGGAGTCAAACCGTGACCGCTAATACTACTAGTTCGTTAGATCAACTCCTGTCCCATAAGGCAACCCAACTCAGAATTCACAGCATCCGTTCCACAACCGAGGCCGGAAGTGGGCATCCCACGAGCTGCTGTTCCGCGGCCGACATTGTCGCCACACTCTTCTTCGGAGTGATGCGCTACGATCCCACTGACCCCCGGAATTCGGATAATGATCGATTCGTGTTATCCAAAGGGCATGCCGCTCCGCTGTTATACGCGGCATGGGCTGAAGCCGGATATATTGACCCGTCCGAACTCCTCCAGTTACGGAAACTGGAGTCCGATTTAGAAGGACACCCGACTCCCCGCCTCTCCTTTGTGGATATGGCCACCGGATCTTTAGGACAAGGCCTGTCAGCGGGTGTAGGGATCGCGCTTAACCATAAGTATCTTGATCGGTCACAGGCCCGGGTCTATGTTCTTTTGGGAGACGGCGAATCTGTTGAAGGGTCAATTTGGGAAGGCGCGGAACTTGCTCGACACTTTCAACTCGACAACCTGTGTACCATCATTGACATTAATCGTCTGGGACAATCCGATCCGACCCTGCTACAACACGATCTAGACGGCTATCAAAAGCGTTGGCAAGGATTTGGGTGGCAGGCCCTCGTCGTTGATGGTCATGATCATACGACCCTCCTTCAGGCTTTTGCCACGGCCTCGCAGACGAAAGACAAACCCACGGTCCTCCTCGCCAAGACCTTTAAGGGGAAGGGCATTGCCATTGCCGAAGACAAAATGAACTGGCATGGCAAAGCCTTAAATCGAGAACAAGCCGATGCCGCGATTCAGGAGCTCTCGAAGCAGCTCAGCCATGACTCCTCATCCTTGTCTATTCAACCCCCGAAAAAAACGCAGAGGAACCAGCACACGATTGCAGCTCTACCAACCCCCACCTATGCCGCCAAGGACTCCGTGGCCACAAGAGAAGCGTTCGGAGATGCGTTGACTCACTTGGGCGAGGTGAATCCCCTGGTGGTGGCATTAGATGCAGATGTTAAAAACTCAACCTTCACGGAAAAATTCGGAAAGCGTTTTCCAGAAAGGTTTTTTGAGAACTTCATCGCGGAACAGAATATGATCGGAACCGCTGCCGGATTGGCGGCCTGCGGGAAAATTCCATTTGCAGCAACATTCGCCTGCTTTTTGACCCGAGGGTACGATTTTATTCGAATGGCCGCCATTAGCCAGGCCAATATCAAACTCATGGGTTCTCATGCCGGCGTCAGCATCGGCGAAGATGGCCCCTCCCAAATGGGCCTTGAAGACCTATCAATGATGGCGGCCCAACCCGGGGTCGTGGTCTTGTATCCCTCAGACGCTGTCTGCACCTATCGACTTCTGGAAGCCGCGGCCAACCATCAAGGAATGGTCTATATCCGCACAGGTCGTCCTAAGACACCCATCCTCTATCCGAACGATGAACCCTTTCACCTCGGAGGATCAAAACTCCATAAACCAAGTTCTGAGGATCGGTTGACCATCGTCGCCGCCGGAGTCACCCTCTTTGAAGCGCTGAACGCTCAAACTGAATTAGCCAAGGCCGGCATTCCCGTGCGCGTCGTTGACCTCTACAGCATCGTCCCCATTGACCAACACATGCTCCTCGAATGCGCGCGTACGACACCAACATTTCTTACTGTTGAGGATCATTATGCCCATGGCGGAATCGGGGACGCTGTCTTGAACGCCTTGTCGGCAGAGGCTGTTCGAGTCCATAAACTCGCTGTCCGTGAGATCCCGCACAGCGGAAAACCTGCTGAACTCCTCGATCGATATGGTCTCAGTGCCAATACGATCGTCGAAACGGCCAAGCGGCTCGTTTAGATCTATACTTACAATCACTCAGCTAAAGATTTTTTCACTAACAGGTGAAATTCGTATCAAGGGGGACACTATGCATCTGTCAAATCACTTCACTTCCCAAATCGCTTTCTGGTGCATCGCCGTGGGGGTTGTATTATTGGGGAACGGCCCGGCCCTGGCTCAAGATTCCATCACAGCCAAACTTACCTTTCCACCACAGGTTCCTCCGCCTATCACCAGGTCAGAGCCTGCTCATGTCATTGTGAATATGGAGGCCAACGAGTACGAGGGAACCCTCGCCGACGGGGTGCAATATCAATTTTGGGGTTTTAACCACACCGTACCCGGCCCCATCATTCGCGTTCGAGTCGGAGATACCGTTGAGGTTCATTTAAAAAATCATAAGACAAATAAATACCCCCACAATATCGACTTTCATGCTGTGAATGGTCCCGGAGGAGGAGCAGGAGCGCTTCTGGCCGGCCCCGGTCAGACAGATGTGGTCACCTTTAAGGTGTTAATTCCAGGGCTGTACATGTATCACTGTGCCTCCCCTGTTCCGAATATTCCCGCTCATATCGCCAATGGAATGTATGGCATGATACTCGTTGAACCTGAAGGCGGATTGCCAAAAGTAGATCATGAATATGCCGTGGTTCAGAGTGAATTCTTTACCATGCCCACCGATGAAAAGGGCGTGTACCAACTGTCGATGGATAAAGGATTAGCGGAGAACCCGGATTATGTGGTGTTTAATGGATCGGTCGGCGCTGTTACCGGGGAAGGGCAGCTCAAGGCCGAAGTTGGTGAAACCGTTCGCTTATTCTTTGGTAATATCGGCCCCAATTCTGCTTCCTCCTTCCATATCATTGGTGAGATTTTTGATCGGGTGCATTTGGAAGGAGATATCGGTGGGATAGTCAACCAGAACGTCCAGACTACGCTCGTCCCTTCTGCCGGCTCGGTGATCGTTGAATTTAAGGTTGATGTCCCAGGAGACTACCTCCTCGTCGACCATAGCATTTTCCGTGTCGCAAAGGGGGCGCTCGGTATTCTCTCTGTTACAGGTGAACCCAACCTTAGTATTTTTAACGAGCATTTGGAGAACTAAATAATAAGAGTTTCGGGTTTCGGGTGATTTATACGGGGAACGGTGGCCATGCCCTATGTGTATTGCTTTATTCCCTTCAGCATTACCAGGTTCCCCTATATAAAAGGCAGGGTTACCTCCCGGCTGTCATATAAGCCCCACACTCAATAGTATTCTTAGTTTCTATTACCTGAAACTTGAAACTTCTGCACCCAGGCCTTAGGCCCAATCCGTCTATGTCAACGCTTTCTGGACCGCTTAAGGTCTAAGCCCAAGCCACGGGTTCTGGCAGCCTCCTTCAAAAGCCAAAGAGCCGGATCGCGATCTTCGTCGGTCAAACAGGTGGTACCCTGTCGATTGAGGTTGGAATAGGGCAAACACACCTGAATCCCTAACCATAATCCCTAACCATAAGATCGATTCGCGCAAAATCCTTGCAAGGATATAGGAGTTGTGATAAGGGAAAAAAGAGGGCCCCAGGGTTTTAGGGGTGAGCCATCAAGCCAATGCGAGGAAATCCGTTATTTTTCCTATTTCACCTCGGTAGCAATTCCATGGTTATTCGTTTTGACAGTGCGGCTTCTAGACCCGGAAAAGGATATTTACCTGCAAGTATTTTCCTTTGTTTTGTTTTACCGTTTCTATTTTGGGCAACCTCTGTGGGGGCCGAGGATTGGAATTATTTCGGTAAGCAGGGGCCAGGTCAGTGGAAGGGATTTTGCATTAAGGGACATCAGCAGTCTCCAGTGAATATTACCGACATCAAACATTTTGATCAGTCTCACCTGGCTGCGGCTTTATTACATCTTGAACCCACGCATTTTCACGCTGAACATATTCACAACCTCGTACTCCTTAAGGCTGATGAAGGCAGTATCTTACTCTATGAGGGAAGGATTTACGAGCTTAGCCAAGTCCACTGGCATACCCCAAGCGAGCACAAGGTGCGTGGCCAGGCATTTGATATGGAGATGCATTGGGTATTTCTCCCCAAAAAAACTAAAAGAAAAATACCGGGTGGCGAAGTAAATTTTAATGCCGTGGTCATTGCAGTACTTATGGAAGTGACTGACGATAGCCAAGGCCTTTCTGTATTCGACACGGTGCTGACACACATACCACCGTCAGAAGATGTCACAGATATAAAATCGTTGAAAATTGATATGACAAAATTTCTGCCTCCCAGAACTTTTACTGGCAACCCTTTCTTTCTTAGGTACAACAAAAGCACTGAAGCCAGTGAGTACTGGCAACTTGGTTATTACGCCTATGACGGATCTCTGACCACGCCCCCATGTACGGAAAGAGTAAGGTGGCTTTTACTTCCACAACTCCTCCCCATTTCACAAAAAGAACATGATCTATATGTGCAGTATGCCGGTGATCATAGTGCACGACCTGTTCAACCGTTATATGAGCGTGAGAAGGCAGATCCACCGCCCTTGCGAGGAATTAACTTGCCCTGGGACGAACAGGATATCCGAAAACTCCTCACCCCGGATTCGGGGCCATGAAGACCAAAACTCGCAGCCGGTCTTGTGTGTGATTGACGACTCCATGCTCCTCCCCGGCCGGCGCCATGGTCCCCTGGCCAATTCCTAAGACTGAGCTGTCACTCCCGATTCGAAACGTCCCCTCCCCCTCTAACACAAGATAGACTTTGTCCTGATCCTGATGGACATGACCTTTCTGTTCCTGCCCCGGCTCAAAACAATAGACATCGCAAAAAAAACGAGGGGTTTGAAATAAATTGAGTTTTTTCATTTTTTCAGATGAAAATTGTTGAAAATCTTTAAGATTAATGAGTTTCATATGATTGACCTCCTTAATGGAATTGCTCAACTTCCGTCAGTTGAATGCCACAGTTCATCATGGTAGCCTGCTAAGAGTTCAGGGAGCATTCAATGATTAACCCCCTCCAGACTTGCTTTCCCGGGTTATCATGAATATCACTGAATACCGGATTTGACAGAGAAAAGGAAAGGGCTAGGTATGAAAATCAGAAAAATCTTGGGAGTGCTCGTCACCAGCGTCATTCTTGTCATGGGTTCACACCTTCTCATGGCCGCGGACCCACCCGCCTACAAGGGTGAATACGAATTAATCAGTGAACCCTCGATGCATAAGCCTGGCAAAGTGATTTTGTTAGAATTTGCCGACTTTTACTGCCCGCATTGCCATATGTTCGAACAAGTGGTCGTGACGAAATTAGAAGATGAATTTGGAGACCAGTTGGAAACCAGAATGGTTGGATTCCCGGTTATCCGTGGGAAATTACCTACCGCATTTGAGATGTACGAACAGGCACGTACGATGGGAAAAGGTCCTGAAATGAAGACGGTGTTATTCCGCTATATTCACGTCGACAAGGTTCAAGTATTTGATAAACCCATACGAGCCTTACTCATCAAAGAGGTCGGATTGGACCCCAAAATATTTGAGGAAGGCTTGGCCAGTGGAAAGCCTTACCGAGCCTTGGAGGAGGGTAAGGCCTGGGGAGAACGAATTGGCGTGACTCACACTCCGACTGTCGTGCTGGACGGCAATATTCGAGTGGCCAATTTAACTGAAGAAAACCTGAAGCAAGTGATTCAAAGTATCCTCGAAAATGACAAACAGATCTAAATCCATCATCATGGCAATCATTTTAATACTTAATAAAGGAGTGAGTCATGGGACGAAAGAAACGAGATGAGTCACCTTTTCCTGAAATGGGCGAAATATTTGAAGGCATGCAAGATCTTT
>CP070743.1:1266506-1273778 GCA_020348185.1 Nitrospirota bacterium | reverse complement strand
CGGAGAGCGCCTCCCCGATGAGAGTATACACGTATAAGCAAAGGTTACCGCTTTTTTTTCTTCTTTCGCACCCGCCACTGAGCCAGTGAACTGACCAGGCTGGCGCCAAGTGACCCAATTGTCGTTTCTTCTTTTTTGTTGAAGCTCCTATCATCCTTGAGAGCCTTGGTTATGTCCTCCGCAGCTCGCTTTAGTGACACCACTTTTTTGTTCATAACTCTTCCCCCTTTTGATTGATTTGAATAATGCCCCAATCAGTTGGGCATTCTGCCTGCTGAAACCAGGGTCTCATTCAAGCACCCCGTTGGAATTATATAATATTTTTTAAAAAATTAATATATTAGAAGGTGCGGCATGCCTCCGTTTAAGGGTTGCCAGGCCCCGCACCCGGTACGTAGGCGCCGTCCGGGCCAGCAACCGCTCATCTGCCGCCGGTGTATCCGCCGTTTTCTTCAGTCTGCAGGGCTTTTTATCACAAATGAGGGTATGATTAAAAGGGCAGCGGCTCAACAAAAGGCAATTTTCTCTAACTCAGAATACCCCTATTCAGCCTGATCGGTGGGGTCAAAAAGGGGAGCCCCTGACCAGCCCGCCTATCAGGCGTAAGGGGCTCCGGGTTGCCGCTTAATTACCCAAGGCGGGGTCCATGTCGGGGTCGAAGGGTAGCTGGTCAAGGTGTTCAATGTACTCCAGCGGGTCAAAGGGCAGCTTCTGGAGGTCCATCTTCGGCTTGCCCAGCTTTTGAACCTCCGGGGAGGCGTTTTCGATCCCGGTCCAGGGAATTCCATGGACTTCTTGGGAGTCAGGGTATTTCTTTTTCCACAGCTCGTGGCGCAACCTCATCCGGTTGAACGGGCGTTTGAGGTGGATAAGGTTGACGAGCATCGGGGTTTTCTCGCGAGGGTCTGAGGGCAGGAAGTAAAAAGCCGCCGGAATGCCACTGGCCTCTCCGACCGGGTCCGGGGAAATCCAATGTCGCTTGTAAGGGCCTTTGACGGTTGCGCCGAGCCGGGGACCTGCATAGATAAAGACGTGATCCCGGCGACTATGGGTGTCCCCATGAATCAACAGCCCTGTCTGATCAATTCCATCGATGACCCGGTCGGTTGGGATATATTGGGTCGCCCCTGCGAGACGAGCAAATGTGGTAAACAGATCGGTCTCGTGAATGATGTCGCCCACAATCTGGCCATTCCCAATGACACCTGGCCACCAGGCCTGGGCCGGGACACGGACTCCCCCCTCTAGGAAGTCGCCCTTCCCACCACGGAAAATCGTCTCACTCATGCCGGTTCCTGGAGGAGGGTTATGGGCCATTGGTCCATTATCGGCCATCGCAATAACCAGGGTGTTTTCCGCGATACCAAGCTCCTCCAGCTTAGCCATGAGTTTTCCTATAAAGGGATCAATGTTGCACTGAAGACCATCTTGAAGGAGGCTCCTGGCAACGGCGCATTTCTTTGGATTCGGGATAAAGCTGGCCAGCATAGGCCAATTGGCAACATAAAAAGGCTTACCGGCTTTCGCGTTTCGTTCGATGAATTCCAATGTGCGCCGCTGCGCCTCCGGATCAATCTTCATATAATTCTCGTGGGTGTTGTCCCCCCACTGACGGGTCTTGCCGCCCTTCTCCCCCTCGGCGATCTGAACCCAACCCTTTGTGATAAATGAATCGTCGAGTTTATAGGGGTCTTTCGGCAACATATCTTGAAATAGGCCGATCGAGGCATTGGCTCCCTCGGCGATGCGGGTATTGAGGGACAGTATCTGGTTATAGCCTGAGAAAAAAGCCTCGTCGAAACCCTGATTGTGGGGATAGCTCTCTTCGATGTCGCCAAGGTGCCATTTGCCGTGGAACGCCGTGGCATACCCGGCCTTAGAGAGTACTTCGGCGATGGTCACCTCTTCCCCGCTCATCCCGTGACTCTCGAGTAACATGCCGATATTGTACATGCCACTGCGGACTGCTAACCGGCCAGTCGCCGACGCTGCGCGGCTGGGGGTACAGCCCACCTCGGTATACATACGGGTAAACAGGATCCCCTCAGCGGCCATTATATTCAGGTTCGGTGTCTCAAGTCCGCGGACCTTTTGGATCGCGGGAATGCCGACGTCACCGAAGGCGGTGTCGTCCCACATGATGTGAATGAGATTCGGGGGACGGCCGTGCTTCTTGCGCAGTTCGGCTAACTTTTCGTCTAGCTCCCTATCTTCTTGAGTCCATTTCTGGCCGTGCTGTGCTTCGAGAACGTAATACTCGGCATCGTGAACGATTTGTGAGTTAGCAGGAATAGGAATGAAGATCAAAAAAATCATCCAAATCACTAAGCTGAAAAATATAGATATTCCTTGCATGTGACCCTCCTCTTTATTAAGAAAGAATGATTTATCGGTGCTGGTGAATCTAATTGTTGGTCAAATGGGTTAGCCTATTATACTCATTAACTGTATTTCTTGTCGTACTGCCTGGGCGAGTCGTGAATTTACGAAGTTGATGATGTTGCGATTTTCGATTACATTCCTCCTATCATCTTGGAATTCAACCTTCCATTAGCTTTCGATTAAAGGATCTCTGCCATGAAAAAAATCCTAGGAACGATGAGGGCTAAATTCGTTGATGGGTTTTTTATCCTCCTACCGGTCTTATTGGCCTATCTCATGTTGGGCCAATTGTTTGATGGCTTGATGGCTCTCACGCAGCCAATCGTTGACGTTTTGCCCACCGGTCTTTTTTCTGACCTGTGGACCCACCGTTTGGTCGCGGCAATGGTACTAGTCGTTCTGTTTGTTGTGGTAGGCCTAATGGCCAATACGGCCATTGCCGGTCGAATAGGAAACTGGTTTGAGCGGGCAGTCCTTAATCGGTTTCCACCTTACCAAGTACTGAAAAATTTGGCGAGATGGATTTCAGGAAAAAATGTTCCCGGGCAATTACATCCGGCGCTTCTTCACGTCACTCCGGAAATTCGAATTCTCGTGGCTATTGTGGAAGAACTACCAGGCGGAGATCTCACGGTCTTTGTTCCACTCGCTCCAACGCCAGGGGTGGGAATGCTTCAAATAGTCAGCGGATCCAAGGTACAGAAGCTGGAATGCCGCATGACCGATGCACTGGGCTGGAACCTTAACTGGGGAATGGGAACGGATGCGTTATTTAAGACATCAAAGGAATCCCGGTAGGATGTGGGGCACCATCTGTAATGAAATTCTTGAAAAGGATTGTCTTGTCCTCCTGTAGCTGCAGCATCTCATGCTGCCCTCTACCTTGACACCATAAGGCAGTTCACTAAAGGCCGAGAGGTGAACTCCTATCGGGAAAACAAACCATTTCCTCTTCTGATGCGGAAGGCCTACCGGTCTTGCCTGAAGAGGCACCATTAGATGGTGCAACTACAAATTGGAGACCAGAGAGGGTCATCAGAAATTTAAGCCCTTATAGGTTACTCCGTCGTCGGAAACTGCACTCTCGCCTCTTGAATAAAAAGTGATTGGATCTTATCCCAAAAATCACCACCCAGCACAAAGACACTGGAAATAAATAGCAAGTCCAGCGCCACATTCACCAAAACCCGATTCTCCGGATAGAACGAAAGAAGGTGGGCGCCATACGGCAGGAGCCAGCCGACAAGAATTGGCAGAACGAACAAGACCAATCCGACACGGTACCGGGTTGGACTCACTTTTTCCGGAGGCCCATATTTCTTGAAAAATCCGAACAGTTTCGATTTCAGATAATTGAATCCTGTCTTGCCTAATATCCCGATTGCGGTCAGCAACGCCAATTCCGGAATGCCAAAGAGAAGCAGACCTGAGATCCCCGTCTTCCATGCTGTAGACAGCTCAGAAGTTGCAACCAGAGGTACCAATAAGGGGGATAAACTACCGGTCAAGAAGATTGCGGCTCCCAAAACCAGGCGACTCTTTGGGGGGATCTCTTCAGCGTGTTTGGAGGATTCCGGCATTGTACCCGTAGCGAGGGCAGTCTTCCCAAGGTCTCTGGGCTTGCATTTTCCTAGTCGGTCGGCATCGTAAATTTGAGGATCGCATTGCCGAGTCCGGTGAAATAGACCGCATCATGATTGGGAGAAAAGAACAGGCCCGTCAAGGATATGGGTAACGGGTTGCCTTTGTTCCCCTTTAGTACGTCCAGGCGAGGCTGGCCGAGATGGCTCCTTTTTATCCATTCGTCCAAGGCCGCGTCCCTTTTTTTCGATTTAGGACGAAAGATCGTGTGCACTGACCGGCACTGATGGTCGACTACGCTGATCTGATTCGCAAAAAAGGAAACAATCCAAAGATTGTTGTCAGCGTCTATGGCAAGATTGTCCGGGATGGGCACGAGCTGATATGTCTCGCCATCGGAGAGTGTCCCAGATTGTACATCAAGTCGGAACCGGAGAACCCGGTCCATCATGGATTCTGACACATACAGAAACTGTTCCGAATTGTCGGCCATGATTCCGTTGGCTAAATAAAGATTGCTGACTACCTCATCTGCCTTGGCGGCAAAGGCGTCCCCGGATCCTGGCAATTTGAAGATGGCACCGGTGGGTATGGACAAGTTTGCGGCTGCCCACAGATCTTCCTCCCCCCTCTCTTCCGGATTGTTGGTCGATTGTGTGAACCAGATGGTCCCGGCGTGGTCCCGATAGATACTATTCACGCCGTAGGGATGGTCATAGATCAGGCGGGTCTCTTCCGTGTGGGTATTCACCCTGAAAATTTTCCCTGTAAAAATGTCGACCATGAGGACATGGCGTGCGTCGTGTTCCAGAAATACACCATTCGGTGCTCCGGGAAAGTCGGGAGGATTGTGGACATACCCGGCCTTTTTTAAGTTCCCAAAGGGCCGATGCGACTCGTCCTTTTCAATGAGAAGGAGTCCGTGCCGTTGATCCGCTACAATAAGGCGACCATCGGGTAATGCCCTGCCGTCTTCAGGACGGGCCAGGGGTTGGTCTTTGGGAAAAAGATTTGAGTGATCATACGTCCACCGTGGAAATTCGGGAGATTGGCATATCGAAGATGAGACCGGATGTTGGGAATTTGCCGCCCAGGGTGTTTCGGAATCCAAAACACTAAACCATGCGAGACTCAATACCAAACTAAGAAGAACTTTCCCGTGCATGATTCAACCCTATCTTAGGATGCATGATTAAGGTTCAGAAATCGGAATCGTTATCTTGTTCGCGTTAGGGCTCTTCGAAAGGAACAATTTGGGCTTTGCAAGTATACATGGGCCAAAAAGGCGAGGGCATGGGGAGGGCGCCAAACCCCTCGTATTCTCTTTTGACCTCAACCAAATTGACCTTAAACGCTAAAGTTTCTGCTGTATCATATAAGTTTTCAATACATCCGTCATTGGTCCAGCCGGTGACCACCAAGGTCGAGGGCAGTCCGGTCTCCCGGTCATTGCCGATGTAGTTTAAGCCACAGCCATGGGATACTGTCATGGTGAGAAGTCCCAAAGTCATGCACAAAAACTGAATGTTGAATCGATTGCCCCAAAACCATCTCATGGCGTTACCTCGACCAATTCGGTAATCAAACAATCGCGACACTGAAATAGTTCAGCAATACGTTCCTTTTTGCAGGCTTTCAGATCTTCCTGAATGGTCGCTTCTTGTTTATCAAACTTCCAATAGGTGGCAGGTATGGCATGGGTATCAAAAGGCAGCACCTTGACCCCGCCAATTTGGCCACCTTGGAACAATTGTAGGACCGTCTTTGCCCCGATCCAGCTTTTCGCTACCCAATGGACCTCCTGAATGCCTTGGCTGGGGTTTTTAACTGGAATGATGATCCGAAGACGGTTATTGAGTCTGGCTTGATTAACTTGAAGGGCGGAACTTCGGATCGTCACTGGAGGAAGGATTTGGTAAATCTGCGTGAGACACTCCTTCACATTTGTAGGATGACGCCATTCGTGCCCCATTTGCTCCGGCACAGTCAGTATGCTTGCGCTTTTATCAACCACTTGTCCTGCTACTTGTGTGGATGCCAACCCAGTAATGACGATAGAAATAACAAAGGTTGGAATAAATTTTCGCATTTTTCCCTCCAGCTACAGTTGGTGGACTAGTCCATGATGCTGCTCTTGTTCCTTATCTTAGACTATCCGACATAAGGGGCTCGCAATTCTACCCTGTTTGGCCGTAATTTTCTAACTGCGTATCAGTTGAGTTCTGTGGCCAGGACCATCGAGTCCATTCGGGAATCTTTCTCATCCGTTCTTGATTTGAAGGGATATGTTTCAATCCACCATTTCTTTTTTTGCGTTAGGAGGGGACGATCCGAAAACCCTAAATTCGTGGGTTGAACCGTTTGGGATTCAACTCGAGTGTTGACAAATCTGCCTATTGTGTTCTAACCCATAATGAACAAACCAATTTGGAGAAGCAGCGTGAAACTCATTGAGGGACGGACCACCAGCGGCCTGCTGGCGTTGGCAGTTGTTTTGAGCTCTGTGGGGTACTCGGGCCCTGCTCAAGGACAAGACCGACCAAAAATTCGTTTAGTCATGCAAGTGACCGTTGACGGCTTGCGGGGGGATCTGCTGAGTCGCTACAGGGATCGATTTATTGAAGGCGGGTTCAAGCGCTTGCTGGAGCATGGGACAGTTTTTGCGAATGCCCATTATCAGCACGCCAATACCGAAACCATCGTTGGCCATACCACCTTAGCGACCGGTGCCTATCCTTCAGGACATGGGATGATTGGCAACGTGTGGTATGACCAAAAGACCAATGAGCTTTCTTACAATATTGAAGATCCTCAACATCCTCTTCTTCCTAGCAGGGAAAAGGCGATCAAGGGAGAGCAGGTTGACCCCGCACAAAAACGGTCTCGTACACAGGGACGTTCGCCGACAAGCATCCTCGCCGAGACCGTAGGCGATAAACTCATGGCCTATTTTGGTGGCCGTTCCAAAGTGTTTGGGGTTTCGGGAAAAGACCGGAGTGCTGTCGCCATGGCGGGTCATGCCGGGAAAGCGTTTTGGTATTCGACCGATACTGGCGACTTTGTGACCAGTGCTTACTATTACGACTCCTATCCGGAATGGGTGGTTGGATGGAATGCCAAGCGTCAGGCCGAATCCTTCGCCGGCAAAACTTGGGCATTGCTCAATGAACCATCAACCTACCTTCTTGGTCACTACGACGATCGCCCCTACGAGGTGGACCTTCGGGGGTACGGCAGAGTGTTTCCGCATAGATTTGGACAAACTGACAACAAGCTGTTGTATACGCAGATCATGGTCAGCCCTGTCGG
>CP070743.1:1259385-1266406 GCA_020348185.1 Nitrospirota bacterium | reverse complement strand
ATCCTGCAGGAGTGATAGGCCAATGGCATACCTTTCCCGGGAAAATCTTTTTGCCTGGTTAGATGGCTTGAAAGCCGATTATGAAGTGTTCGTCCCATTTAAGAAGGGACCCTTTCGTTTTTACCAACGTTATATTTCGCCTGACAAAGATATTGTTATTGGCGAGGTACGAGCGACTGAGCCCGTGAAAGGGTTTTTTACACCTGTCAAAGAAAAGGTTGCTGAGCTTTTTAATCCCGAGCCCATCAGAAAAAAACAGAAGCCGGCAGCCATCGTCGGTGTCAAAGCCTGTGATCTCAAGGGATTTCTTGTCCAAGATCAGGTCTTTTGCAAAGGGTGCCAAGATCCGTTCTATAACGCTGCGCGGGAAGCGAATTTGATCATTTCGGCCGATTGTACCCAAGTCATCGATACCTGTTTTTGTCTTGCCCTCGGTGTGAACCCTTATCCGGAGAGTCATTTTGACATCAATCTCTCCGAAGTCACAGGAGGTTTTATTATTGACATCGGTTCACCCAAAGGCCAACAGGTCTTCGATACTTACAAGTCGCTTTTTCAAGAGTCGGACACCTCCCTTCACACGAAAAAGGAGCAGGGACGAACACAAATCGTTGACCGGGTCCGGCAAAATATCGCCAAGCATGAAGTCCCCTACCAGAATCAGTTTCAGGGTATAATCGAGCGGAATCACGAATCATCCATATGGGAAGACGAAGCCAAAACCTGCACCGAGTGTGGTGCCTGTACGACGATTTGCCCCACCTGTCATTGTTTCTTTTTGACTGATGAGAAGGAGAAGGACAAGCTTGTCCGGTATCGGCAGTGGGATTCGTGCATGCTCAAGGATTATGCCAGGGTGGCCGGTGGCGGGAATCCCCGTCCACAGCTATGGATGAGGCTGCGCAATCGGTTTGAAAAGAAATTTGATTTTTTCCCACAGGTCGCCGGTCTCAACGCGTGCACCGGCTGCGGTCGTTGTATTACGGCGTGCCCGGCCAACATCGATATCCGGCGGGTCTTGAAAAGGTTGGTCCACAATGAATAATTGGCATAACCCCTATAATCCCATAAAGACCGAGGTGGTTGATTCGATCGTCGAAACTCCGATGATCAAGACTCTGAAGCTAAGACCGCAAGAGCCCATCGCTTTTGCAGCCGGGCAATTTGTTGAGTTAACCATTCCCGGGTTTGGGGAAGCCCCCTTTACACCCTCCTCACGGCCATCGGCCACCGAGATGTTGTATTTAACCATTATGAATGTAGGCACAGTCACCGAGGCGGTTCATCGATTGGCCAAAGGCGATACGGTCGGATTGAGAGGCCCATTGGGGACAGGCTACCCGCTTGAGCGTTTTAAGGACAAGGAAATCTTGGTCGTCGGTGGCGGGTGCGGATTTGCTCCCTTGCGAAGTCTGATGTATACCCTGTTTGAGCGATCCGAAGACTTTAAGAAACTCTTGTTTCGTGGGGGATGCAAATCTTCCCAAGAGTTCCTATACAAGGAAGAACTTCACCAGTGGGCAGAGCGCCCGGATCTGGATGTTCAGCTCACGGTCGATGTAGGCGATGTTTCCTGGAAAGGGCATGTCGGGGTGGTAACGACCCTCTTGGAGGATCTGGATATGGATTGCTCAAAAGGCGTCGCCATCGTCTGCGGGCCGCCAATCATGATGAAATTGACCACTGCCAAATTATCCGAAATGGGGTTTCAGGACCCGAATATCTACCTTTCCATGGAAAGAAATATGTCCTGTGCGATCGGGAAATGCGGACATTGCCGGATTGGGATCTACTATGCCTGCCATGATGGGCCGGTCTTTTGTTATGACAAAATTAAGCAGTTCCCCGATCTGTGGACTTAAACAGCGGTCTCGGTACTGGCCATCAAGGAACTCAAGATGTTCAACAGCGCCCAACAGATGCATCATGGGAGGCTCAATCTGCTCCCTCAACCCGCCAGCGATGAACGCCTGTTTATTGATCTCGATGTGTGTTCGACCCATCAATGCCCAACCTGTACTATCCAGTGCAGTTATTATGACCTCACCAATAATAATGGCATTCGGTCGGTGACCGAATTGGCGACCTATGCGCTTGTGTGTCGACGATGCGAAGATCCTCACTGTGTAAAAGCCTGTCCCGTTAATGCCTTGGAGCAGCAAAAAGATAAGGACTCTCTGCTGATCCGTCATAATATGCTCTGCATCAGTTGTCATTCCTGTTCGCACGCCTGCCCCTACGGAACCATCTATCCGGATCATGTCCCTTTGTTAATCCACAATTGCGACTTCTGTCTTGATCGCCGCGGCGAGAATGAAGAGCCGCTGTGTGTCAAGACCTGTTCCTATGGGGCCTTACGATTGATGCGGGGTGATACCGAACTGGATGACAATACCTTTTTGGTCGGTGATCATCTTATTGTACATTCAACCCATTGGGAGCGGGAGAAGGCGTGATTGCTATACCTACTGTATCTTCTCATCTTTGGATTTCTCCTGACGGCCGTCATTGGTCTGTTCGCGAGTTGGATCGATAGAAAGCTTACTGCCCGGATCCAGTATCGTGTTGGGCCGCCGCTGTTACAGCCCTTGTATGATATTTTGAAACTGTTGGGCAAAGAGACACTCATTCCGATAGGCGCGACCAATCTTCCCTTCCTTGCCGCCCCCCTCATCGGCCTGGTGAGTGTCATGATCGTCTCGACGATGTTATGGGTCAGTAACCTCCATCCTCAACAAACCTTTCTGGGGGACGTCATCGTCGTGATCTATCTCCTACTGATTCCCTCGCTCTGCATTGTCATCGGGGCGTTCGCTTCGGGTAATCCCCTCGCGAGTTTGGGAGCCTCTAGAGAAATTAAACTCATTTTGAGTTATGAGCTGCCTTTTATTTTGGCGGTACTGGTGGCCATCATACAGGCGGATTTCTCCATCCGGCTTGGAGACATCTTGGCCACGCAGGCTCAAAACGGGATTATCGCGGTCAGCTGGTCGGGAGGGTTGGCCTTGCTGGTCGCGGTGATGTGTACCCAAGCCAAACTTGCGCTAGTTCCGTTTGATGCGCCCGAGGCCGAAACCGAGATCTCGCATGGTGTGCTCATCGAATATTCCGGGACACTCCTGGCCATGTTTCAACTCATGAGAAGCATGCTCTTGTTTGCACTTCCGTTTTTTCTCATTATCGTATATCTGGGCGGCATAAGCGGAAATGGGATTCAACTGGTCTATGGCGCATTGGCTTATGTCGGCTTGGTGGCGCTGATTACCGTCATTCGGAATACCAATCCTCGTTTGAAGATTGGTCAGGTGTTACGTTTTTTTTGGGGGCCCATGACGTTTCTGGCTTTGATTGCCGTCTTGTTAGCTTTAGGAAATAATTAACATGGGAATTCTGGATCATGCCTTTTTGAAGTCACTGTGGGTGTTTCACCTCGCGACGGGCAGTTGTAATAATTGCGACATCGAGATTCTGGATTGTTTTACTCCCCGGCATGATATCGAACGCTTTGGCATGCAACTCACGGGGAGCATTAAACATGCCGACGTCTTGCTGGTGACCGGGGCAGTCAATCGGCAATGCATTCCTCGGCTGAAACGAATTTATGAACAGATGCCTAACCCCCGTTTGGTAGTGGCCATTGGGGAATGTGCTCTCTCCCGTGGAGTCTTCGTGCACAGTTATAACTGCCCGTTGCCTTTAGATCATGTGATTCCGGTCGATGTGTATATTCCCGGATGCCCTCCCCGACCCGAGGCCATCATTGCCGGGCTGATCAAGTTGATCGAACAGAAAAAGAATCCAAAGGACCAACCTCAGGCCTAGAACATGAATCGCGAAGAACTCTTACAGCATCTACAGGAACGTTTCTCTGACGCGATTGTCGGCGTGTACGAAAAGTCGGCGAAGCGGATCTATATCCAAATTCAAGCGGATTCACTCGTCCGGTTCGCCCAGTTTCTCTTTAAGGACATCGGGGCAAGGTTCAATATCGCCTCCGGTGTCGATGGGAGAACTCAGATGGAAATTCTCTATCATTTTACCGTGGAGGATATTGATCTTGTGATTTCGCTTCGGGTCATTTTGCCCAAGACACAATTGGAGATTGCCTCCTTGACTTCTGTCTTTACAGCTGCCCACTGGATTGAACGGGAGATCCATGAGCTCCTTGGAGTCAACTTCGTCGGTCATCCACAGTTAACACGACTGCTTCTTCCCGAAGATTGGCCGGAAGGGGTCTATCCTCTTCGCAAAGACTATAAAGAGTGGGATCCGAATGCCATAAGGGATCGGGGGGTGTAATGCCGCGGACAATCCTTCCCATTGGGCCTTATCATCCCTTACAGGAGGAGCCTGAGTTTTTTATTCTTACTCTCGAAGGCGAAACCGTCGTCGATATTGATCTGCGGATCGGATACAACCACCGCGGCATCGAGAAACTCGCCGAGCGCCAAGCCTACGATCAGATCACGTTCGTCGTAGAGCGCATCTGTGGCATCTGCTCCACGAGTCATCCCTTCGCCTACACCCAGGCCGTGGAAGATCTCCTCTCTATCGAGGCCCCGCCCCGGGCCCAATATATCCGAACCATCGTTGCCGAGGGAGAGCGGATGCATTCTCATCTGCTCTGGCTCGGCCTTGCGGGACACTTTTTGGGATATAACACGATCTGGATGTGGTGCTGGAAACTCCGGGAGGAGATTCTTGATGTCATGGAGATCTTATCCGGCAACCGGAATAACTATGCCATGTTTAAGGTCGGCGGGGTCTGGAGAGATATTCGGGAAGAGGATATTCCTGTCGTCATGAAAAAGATCGACTCCATCATCCCTACGCTGGAAAAATTACATAAGGCGGTTATGGACGACCCGGTCATCCATGCCCGAACCAAAGGCATTGGGGTTCTGTCGAAAGAAGCGGCGATTGATTATTGCACGGTGGGTCCGACGGCCCGTGCCTCCGGGGTTGCTCGCGATATTCGAAAGGATTGCCCATACGGGGTTTATGACCAGCTCGAGTGGAATATGATCGTCACGCACAACGGTGATGTCTTTGATAAGGTCGCGATTCGAATCGGGGAAATGTTCGAGTCGATCAAGATCATACGGACCTGTTTAAGCCAACTTCCGGGGGGAGACATTGAATGTCTGGTCAAAAATATTCCACCGGGGGAAGGCATTGGCCACATCGAAGCACCACGTGGGGAATGTTTCCATTATGTGCGGAGTGACGGGACCAATCGGCCTGTCCGACATAAGATCCGGGCTCCAACCTTCATGAACTTGCCGACCTTTAAGGAAACCGTCGTCGGTGGGGCCATACCCGACGCCGCCATCGTCTTAGCGGCCATCGATCCCTGTTATTGTTGTACGGAAAGAATCTCGGTCCGTGATACCAAAGGCCAAACAGTCTATTCCGGTGAAGACTTGATTAAGCTCTCGCAGAAGAAAACCGAGCAGATCAAAGCGGATATGGGACGGTGATGACGTGGTTTGAGCAGGAATGGTTTCACATCGATCCGTTAGCCATTTCTGTGGGCGTATGCCTCACAGTCTTTACCATTCTGACCCTCCTCTACTCTTGGGCTTATATGCCCAAACCCAGAGGAATCAGTTATGACCTCTACGTCCTTCTGACCTTGGGTACCGCTTTAGGAGCGGTGCTTGCCAATAACCTCATTGTGTTACTGGTGTGTTGGGGGTTGACGGGCGTTTTTCTCTATTTGTTGATTGGCTTTGGGACTAAACCACGTACCCCCACCACCGCGAAAAAGGCCTTCATCGTCATAGGCGGAACCGACGCTATAATGATGCTCGGCGTGGTCCTCCTGGGCAACCTGAGCGGCTCATTCGATATCCAGCACATCAGACTCAGTCTTGATCAACCCCACGCAGGGCTCGCGTTCCTCTGTCTGTTGGTCGGAATTCTGGCAAAGGTCGGAGCCATCCCTTTGCATACCTGGCTCCTGGATACTGCGGAGGACGCACCTACTCCGGTCACCGCCTTTTTGCCCGCATCGGTGGACAAGCTGTTAGGAATTTATCTTTTGGCTCGAATGGTCTTGGATCTGTTCGTCATGACTCCGGCCATGTACACCGTGTTGCTGATCATCGGAACCGTGACTCTGGTCGGGGCCGGTCTCATGATGCTTGTCCAGCAAGACTTCAAACGCCTCTTGGGGTACTGCGCCGTCAGCCAGATCGGGTATGTCTTATTAGGAATCGGCACGGGCAATCCTCTTGGTATCGCCGGCGGGCTTTTTCATATGGTGAATCACGCCATCTATAAGTCATGTTTATTCCTCTCCGGCGGCGCGGTTGAGAAAAGAACCCATGAAACAGATGTCGAGCAATTAGGGGGAATGGCCAAACCGATGCCGGTGATCTTTGTGACTTTCTTGATTGCTGCACTCTCGGTATCAGGTGTTCCTCCCTTGAACGGGTTTGCCTCGAAGTGGATGGTGTATCAAGCGATCATTGAAACAGGAAAAGAAGGAGGCGTGGCCTGGATTCTGTGGCTGGTCGCGGCCATGTTTGGGAGCGCCCTGACCCTTGCAGGTCTGATGAAACTCGTGCACGCCATATTTTTGGGGCAACCTGCCACCACCCGGCCCGACCCATTGCAATCAGGGAAGCCTACACCCTGGCCGATGACTTTTCCTCCAATATTCCTGGCCGCCCTCTGCGTCATTTTTGGGATTTGGGCCTATGCGGTGCCGCTGCGCTACCTGATCCTTCCCATCCTTGAAACTCAGCCGGTCTTCCCCGGGATATGGCAACCGACCCTGGCCACAGCCTTGATCCTGATAGGAATCGGTATCGGGCTGATCATCTATGTTTTTGGGCAATTGGCCAAGCGAATGAGAAAGACCGAGGTGTTTATCGGGGGGGAAACCTTGGATGCGGTTCCAGGAATGAGGGTCTCAGGACGTGAGTTTTATAACACAATCCAGGAGCTCCCAATATTTCAATCGCTTTTTATCCATGCCGAGAAAAGGACCTTTGATCCGTATGAAGTCGGGCGC
>CP070743.1:1254203-1259285 GCA_020348185.1 Nitrospirota bacterium | reverse complement strand
AGATGCTGCAGCTACAAACCCAAAACCCGAAACCCGAAACTTTTGGTATTGGCATTCCCATTATGAAAAGGCTGACTCTCTGGCTTTGTTCTAGTCTGATTCTTGCCTCCACGGCATGTAGCGGTAGTGAACCTGTGGTCGAAATCGCTCTTCATCCAACCAAGCCTCGCATTCTCTATATCGCAACCAATGATTACATTTATAAGACTCGGGATGAAGGGAAAACCTGGGAAAATATATCTCAAGGGATGACCCACTCCCGGGTGATCTCACTGGCCATCGACCCCTTATTCTCAGCCAATATATTTGCGGGAACCAAGGGAGATGCCGTCTTTAAAAGTTATAACGGAGGCCAGAGTTGGGTGTCCAAGCGTGCCGGACTTGAAGATGTGACGATTTCATCGGTCGTCCACCAACTCGTGTTTGTGCCCGGATCCAGCCAGCATCTCTTTGCGGCGACCTCAATGGGAGTTTTTGAGTCGGAGGATGGCGGGGATTCATGGGGTAAACGGATGAACGGAATGATCGAAGTGCTGATGGTCATCACGATTGATCTAGACCCCAATCAACCGCAAACCGCTTACGCGGGAACCAGTGGAGGTGTGTATAAGACCGTGGATGGAGCCCGAACCTGGGTGAAAGTCAATAATGGCCTGGTTTCACCTGAGGTGTTGAAATCATCCAGGGCGCTGGGGGTTACCCGGATCAAAGTTGATCCTCATGATTCTCAGAATGTGTATATTGCGACATTAACCGGTCTCTATCAAACTACGAACGGGGCTCAATCCTGGGGGAAAATTGGTGACTCTTTACCGGACCACATGCTCAGTGATTTGGTGTTGGATCCTTCCATGAGGAATGTCCTGTATGTCACGAGTCGAAAAGGGGTTCATAAAAGCACGGATGGTGGGGAAACGTGGGAATCAGTGAATACCGGCCTCGAAAATCTGAATATTCGGGCACTGGTCATGAGCCCAATGGATTCTAATAGCCTATATGTGGGGACTAATGGCAGCGGGCTCTACCGGAGTCGGGATGGCGGACGTCATTGGACCTCTATTCCCTTGAAAATATCCAAAGATCCTGGAATGCCCTCCTGACCTAACATTTCCTCTCCAGCAAAACGCCTAACTCCCGTTTTTTCCGTTTTCCCCTCAACCCTGAAATTTTCCGGGAGGGCCCTTCCTACAATGACGGGTCTAGAGTAGGGTGATTTCCTCTTTTTCTTTATTCTCCTCGTTTGCTAAGGAAAGGGTCGGCTATAGGAATATTCTTACGGCGTGTATGAATTCATGAACCTCAGAAAAAATGTCGGATGGCACCTTCTGAGAAAAATAAAATTGAAATGCTGTGATGGTGAGGATATGATGGAAACGACCACCGATCAAAACATTCAAAGTTTCACATCTCAGGACTCAAGAAAGCAGATGTTTCAACTCTGTCCCTTAGACTGAAAGCGTGGAACCATCATTCGGTTGAGGATGCATCGTGCCATTTTGGAATTCAAAGGATAGTCGGGACAAAGGAGACCCTGGTTGTTCGTTTTGCGGGCGATCGAAGAGTGAGGTTAAAAATTTAATTCAGGCACCAAGCGGATATCCGTGTGGACAATGTCAAACAGTCTATCCGCTTCTGATTTGTAACGAATGTATCCAACAATGTAATAAGTTTCTGGCCAGCGGTAGCCTACCGTTCCATTCCACTGAATCTACCCAAAATTCTAAACTGCTGACTCCACCAGAATTAAAAGCCATTCTTGATCAATATATTATCGGCCAGGAGTTGGCTAAAAAGGTACTTTCTGTCGCGGTGCACAATCATTATAAACGGGTGTTTAGTGGAAAAGATTTAAAAGATGTTGAGCTTCAAAAGGGTAATGTGATGTTAATCGGTCCGACAGGAACCGGGAAAACCCTTCTTGCGCAAACCCTCGCAAAAACTCTTCACGTCCCCTTTGCCATTGCTGACGCCACAACGGTCACCGAAGCCGGGTACGTAGGAGAAGATGTTGAAAATGTTGTGCTGAAACTCCTTCAATCGTGCGATTTCGATATCGACCGGGCACAGGTGGGCATTATTTATATTGATGAAATCGATAAGATCAGTCGAAAATCTGAAAGTGCGTCCATTACACGTGATGTTTCGGGGGAAGGGGTCCAACAGGCCTTACTCAAGCTTGTTGAGGGTACGATCTGTAATATTCCCCCCAAAGGTGGGAGAAAACACCCCGAGCAGGAATACCTCAAAGTGGATACCACCAATATTCTCTTTATTTGTGGCGGGGCATTTATTGGACTTGATGAATTCATCTCCGCACGCACCAATCAGAAACGTTTGGGATTTGAAGCCGGGGTAGACCAAAAATCACACTTAATACCAGACCAGTTGTTGGCCCTGGCCCGTCCGGAGGATCTATTAAAATATGGACTTATTCCAGAATTTGTCGGCCGGTTCCCCATTCTGACCACCTTGAGCGATCTGAGTACGGAGGACATGATTCGCGTGTTGACCGAACCCAAAAATGCCCTGATCAAACAATATCAGGCTCTGTTTGAACTAGATGACGTCCAATTGGAGTTCACGGTTGGTGCCGTTAAATCCATTGCCAGTCGTGCCGTGTCTATGAAAACCGGGGCACGCGCTCTTCGATCCATTCTGGAACAGGTCATGCTGGATCTCATGTACGACGTTCCGGCACTCAAAAATATTGAGAAAGTCATGATTACTGACAAAGTGATTCAAGGCCTCGAGCAACCACAACTCTTAAAACATTCGGCATAAAAAAACAGTTTCAAGTTTCGGGTTTCAAGTCTATTGCTTTTTCCATGAGGGTGGGGTAAGGTGCGCGTATTCACTGCCCTCCGTGGGCCTGGGAGTGAAGACTGTATAGGCTGGCCCCTGAACTCGTTGTTGTTTTGCATTTGGATATCTGATCGGAAGCCAGACCTAAGCCGAATCTCCATTCGCGTTCTCGGGCCGTTCCTTCCTGTCTCATCTCCGTTCTCAGGGCAAAGCAACACTACAATTAAAGGAGTGACCCAATGGGTGCAAAGGTGTATGTAGGTGGTTTGCCTTATCAAACTGCCGAACAGGAATTGGCTGATTTATTTTCCCCGCATGGGGCAGTCGAATCAGCACGAATTATCACCGACAAGTTTACTGGCCAATCAAGGGGGTTTGGCTTTGTCGAAATGTCCAATGACGATGAAGCCAAAGCTGCCATTGAAGCACTGAATGGGATGGAATTGGGAGGTCGAACCTTAACGGTCAACGAAGCTCGTCCTCAAACTGATCGTCCCCGGGGTGGATTCGGTGGAGGTCGAGGGGGGGGAGGCAGGCCCGGATATGGTGGTCGATGATCCGGCTATCCATGCCTCCTTCTGTGTCGTTTCCAATATTCTAATTCGCAGGGGCTCAAGTACAGAGCCCCTTTTTTTTTCCTGTCAGGATAGGCCACAAGGCCTCGCTCAAACCGTTTCAGGTCTACATTCCAAGTAAAACGAGCCGAAGTCTTCTAATTCTTAATCTGAGATTTGAGATTTAAAATCTGAGATCTTCTCCTTGTCTATCGTGCGATTGAATTGTTCTTGAAAACGTTCCTCTCTCCCTTGGTAAGATAACACTATCAGGAATTATCATGATGCTTTTTGAGTGGACCGACAATGAGTGACCAAGGAAAGTCCTTTCCCGACGATCCCCCAATTGTTAAAGTTCGTACTTCTTCACGCCCATCCGCTGATGATCCAATTGTTATTCTCGATGAGTGTCTGGCCTCCCTGTCCGATGGTGATGCGAGAGTTCCTTTGCTCTACAAACTTCGACATCTGTTGTTGCAGCAAGGGGTATCCAAGCAACAGCAGAATACGGAATTGGAAAAGCTGAAAACCGTTGTCGAAAAATTGACCTCACCCGCAAATCGGGTCGGGACCCTTCTCGAATTACCTGAGGAGGGTGGGGCACGGATTTTGGTGGGGGGTGGTGAATACTATGCGAATGTCGACCCACGACTGGATTCTGGAGAACTTCAGCTTGGGACCCAAATTCTCGTCAATGAGGCCTATGTGGTCATTCGTGGATTAGGGTATGAGGACAATGGCCCAATCCTTAAAGTTCGAGAGGTGCTCGAAGATGGACGTGTCCGAATTGACCAGGAACCGGGCCGGCAGGATCTTATTCTTCGACGGGCCAGTCAGCTGGAGGAGGTACATCTTAATCCAGGTGATGAGATACGAGTTGATCCAACACATCGGTTTGTTATTGAACGATTGGAGCCGGCTCGAAGCCATGGTCATGTACTTGATGAGGTACCGTCGGTCACCTGGGATCAAATCGGGGGCCAACAACAAGCCATTGCCGCCATACGGAGGGCCATCGAATATCCTCTCCTGCATGCAGCCACTTTTCAACGCTATGATTTTACTCAACCGAAAGGGTTTCTCCTCCACGGACCTCCTGGTTGTGGAAAAACGTTGATTGGTCAGGCGACGGCCGCCAGCTTGGGAAATCTTGTGAGTCAAAAAAAGAATGAGGCGGCCAATAGAGGAGCCTCAGATTTCCCCTCAGGCACTCAAACGGAGATCACATCCGGAGTGTTTCTCCACATCAAGGGTCCTGAAATCCTGAATATGTGGGTGGGAGAATCTGAAAGAATGCTGCGGGATTTATTCTCTCGAGCGCGCCAACGACGGAAGGAGGGTTTGCTCCCCTTCATCTTTATCGACGAAGCGGAATCCATCCTTGGCACTAGGCGGGCTCTACGGTCTTTCAATATATCGAATACTTTGGTCCCGATGTTTTGTGCTGAGCTCGATGGGATTGACTCCCTTCGGGATGTTGTGGTGATTCTGTCATCGAATCGTCCGGACTTAATAGATCCAGCCGTGCTCCGGGCTGGAAGAATTGATCGAAAAATTAAAGTCGGTCGCCCGGGCCGGCAAGAAGCGAAGGACATTTTTCGAATTTATTTAAGACCCGAGTTGCCCCTTCTTGCAGAACCCGGAACGGTGCCTCAGGATGATCCCCAGGCGATCTGCGATCGTTTGATCGCCCAAACCCTTGAGGATGTCTTTCAGCGAACGGACG
>CP070743.1:1244921-1254103 GCA_020348185.1 Nitrospirota bacterium | reverse complement strand
ATTCTGAATGTTCATCCCTCCACTGGGAGGGAGGGCAATGACCCATTCAGCTTTCTAACGCTTTGAAAAAGCATAGGAAAAGAAATTTCACCAATTCGGTATCAGCTTTGCTTTATCTTACCTGAAAATTCTTTTAAAATCTGATTAAACACAGTTGAGAGAATAGGATGATTGACTATGGCACTGATTCATTGTCCGGAATGTCAAAAAGAAGTTTCAAGCGTGGCTTTGGCGTGCCCACAATGCGCCTTTCCCTATCCTGGAAGAAAGGATACGGGAAATGGTCAATATGAAAAGGCCCTCAGGACGTGTCCGGATTGTAAGAGGATCATCTCCAAACAAATCCAAAGGTGCCCTCATTGTGGGGCTTCCGATCCCGAAGCCGGAGTCACTCCGGAACCTGTAGCGAGAGAAGAGGGTGGGGAGACGGTCATGTGTCCCCATTGTGGGGTCTCCTTCACCCGGGGCATGAAGCCAGGCAAACCGGTTGAAGAAGTTGATTCCCTACTTCCCATTGAAGAAAAAGTTCTGGCTGCTCAATCCCGAATCGGTCTGGGAATTGAAGATGCCTGCGCAGAGGAAGAACTGACGGGTGATCCATCATTTCCTGTAGGAAGAAGAAAGAAACCTCTTTGGGAAGAGAAAAACCAGAGTTTTCGTGAATTACCTCGCCATTCCAGGCCCCCAAAACCATGGAAAACCTATCTGCTCGTGATACTGGTCATTTTGCTCTTGGTGGCTGGTTGGGCCATTTGGGAATTACGGGATATGAGCGGGCTGGAGGCCCTGGTCTATTGGAATAATTAGTGCTTTGTTGAGAAGTGTTTCCCCCTGCGATTTAGGCAATTCCTCATAGTCACTCTCCTGACCGTTCCCCATTGATTTAGTCCAATTCTTGAGCTAGTTTCCGCGCCATCGTTGGGCTCCTTTCTGGCTCGGAAACTAGCTCTACACTTGGAGTAAAGATTGGGGTAAGACCACCCAAGAAACACATTGGGGGATTGGGGATAGGAAAGAACGATAAAATTTCAGCCGCCAATCATCGGGGAGGCGGCGGTTGTAGGCGCGACGATATTGGAAAACATGAGGGTGGCCGAGACGGCCCAATCGATGAAGGGCTTGGGGTAGATGCCGAGGATGAGTGTGCCGGCAATGCCGACGTAGACGGCGGTTTTGAGTGGGAGGGATACCGTCAGGGGAGATGGATCGGTGGGTTCGTTGATGTACATCTTTTTGACCACGACCAGGTAATAGTACATGGAAATGACAATGTTAATAAGGCCCACAATCAAGAGGGTGTAGAGTTCTTGCTCAATGGCGGCGACAAAGAGATACAGCTTTCCAATAAACCCTGCCAGGGGCGGGACGCCAGCTAAGGACAAAAGGAAAAGCAGCATGGCCGCGGCGAGGAACGGGGAGCGGCGGTTCAATCCGTTGTAATCTTCAATTTCGTCGCTCTTGATTAAATTGCTGACGCCGATCACCACCGCAAAGGCCCCCAAATTCGCAAACAGGTAGGTGAGCAGATAAAACATGATCGCATCACTGCCTTGTTTGGTGCCGGCAGCCAATCCAATCAGCACGGTGCCGATTTGTGCGATCCCGGAGTACGCCAACAATCGTTTGATGTTCTTCTGGGCAATGGCCACAATGTTGCCATAGGTCATAGAGATGATCGAGGCGCCAACGAACAGGAGTACCCACATCGGTTTATAGGAGGCCAAGGCGACATAAAACATGCGAATAAGAATGGCCATGGCCGCGGCTTTTGGGGCTATGGAGAGAAACGCGGTGACCGGCGTTGGGGCCCCCTGGTAGGTATCCGGAATCCAGGAGTGAAAAGGAACGGCGCCGATTTTGAATCCCAGGGCCGCGAAGATCAACAGGAAACCGATGGCGAGACCGTAGCTTCCCGGCGTTGAAGCCATCTCTGAAAAAATCATGGTTCCAGTTTCTCCGTAGACCAGGCTGATGCCATACGCCAGTAATCCCGCCGCAAAGACCCCGAGGATAAAGAACTTGAGTCCGGCCTCGCTGGATCGAAGATCATCCCGCAAATAGGCCACGAGCACGTAAAACCCAAAGGTGGAGAATTCAAGGGTGACGAAGACCGACACCATATCACTCGCCGAGGCCATGAACATCATACCCAAGGCGGACATGACGACCAGGAAATAATATTCGCCTTTAAAGAAGCGAAACGCTTTGACGTAGTCGATGGAGATGAAAATGACCAGAGCTGTGGCGAACAGAATAAGGATCTTAAAGAAGATGGCGAGCCGGTCCAGGACAAACATGTTTTTAAACAAGGCCCCGGTAACGCCGGATTGATCGAACCAAACGAGGGTCAAGATTGTAGCGACTAACCCACCAATACTCAGATAAGCCAGAGTTTCATGCCGAACATGACGCATGGAAAAGTCGATGGACAGGATGACACACAACCAGAGGGTCAGCAGAATCTCTGGCAGCAAGAGAAGGAGGTCGGATCCGGTGAGTGCCAGATTAAAGGTCATGGAAGGAGCCCCGTGCTGTTTTGGGTGATTAGCGGCGCCACCTGATTAATCCGATCCAATAAGGGCTCGACGGAAGAGCGGACGACGTTGTAGAAATGGCCAGGGAAAATACCCAAGCTGATGCTGAAGAAGATCATGATCAGTAAGGGCAGGCGATCCACGAAGGCCTTGGCATCCTGCGCGTGGGCATACTCAGGGTCTAATTGGCCATAGAAGAGCCCACGCATCATCCTGAACAAATAGGCCATGGTGAGCACGATGCCGAGGATAGCCACGATGACTTGGAAGGGATATTTTTGCCAACTGCCGACGATGATCATAATTTCGGCAATGAAATTGACGGTTCCGGGCATACCGATAGATGCCATACACGCCACAATAAAGGCGCCTGATAAAAATGGCATTTTTTCCATCAATCCCCCGAGAGAAGGAATATCTCTCGTATGGGTTTGATCGTAGACCCATCCTGCCATCGCGAAGAGCATGCCGGTCGCTAGGGCGTGGGCAAACATATAAATGACGGCGCCAGTCAAGCTGATGTAATCCAAGGCCGCCATACCCAAAAAGATATAACCCATATGACTGGAGCTGGAGTAGCCAATCACATATTTGGTGTCCTTGGCAAAATAGGAAACCAATCCTCCATACACGATACTGAAGACGCAGAGAATGGCCGCGATGGGGATCAATTCCCGTGTCGTATCAGGAAGAATTTCGTATCCAACACGAATGATGGAAAAGTGTCCCAGTTTCATCAGCACGCCAGCGTGTAACATACTGGTGGCGGCCGGAGCCGCGGCATGTCCAACGGGGGACCAGGAATGGAGAGGCCAAATCGGAGCGATAGAAGCAAACCCAAAAAACACCAGAAGCCAAATGATGGTGGCCAAGGGCCCAGAAAAATTTGCGTTTTTTCGAAGTTCAACGATATCGAACGTGTGCATGCCTGAAAAATGATAGATCAGGAGAATGCCCATGAGGGCCATGACCGCTCCGGCTGAAAGAAACAAGGTCAGCTTCATGGCTGCATATTCTTTGCTATTGGAGCCAAAGTTTAAAATGTATCCAACGGAATCACGAAGCTTGATCCCCTCAGGGTCAGTCATCGAGAGATAGCCTTTGGTGTGGCTACCCCAGATTCCTAGCAGCACATACATGGGAAGAACGGACATCTCATAAAAGAAGTAGAGGAAAAACAGGTCGAGTGACATAAATACGCCGATCGTAGCGGCGGCCAGAATGAGAAGGAATATATAGAATTCCTTCGTCCGGTCTTTGATATGCCAGGAGACGAAAATGCCGGCAAACAGCAGGATGGCCGAAGCAAAAACAAGAGGTCCGCCGATCCCGTCCACCCCCACGTAAAAGGAAATGCCGAGTTCCTCGGACCATGCAAATTTCTGGGTAAATTGAAATCCAGATTTTTCCGTGTCGTAGGCAAAGAAAATATACGCGGAAGCGAGCAGGCAAATACCGGATGACACGACGGCAACCATTCGCGTAAGGAACTCCTCTTTCCTCGGAACAAAGATCAAGGCGATGGCTCCAAGGAAAGGAGCAAAGAGAATGATGAGAAGACTATAGTCAGCCATAATTTGCTAGTCCTGCACGACCCGTGACACCACCGGATGGTCTTGTGACATGGAGGCGCGGCTTCCCTGGTCTAACCGCTCGATGACCGCTTGAACGGATCCGTTCACCATTCGGAGAAATGGTGAAGGGTAAATTCCGATCCAAAAAATCATGACAGACAGGGCCACACCAATCGCCCATTCCCGTGTGTTTAAATCCTTGAGCACCGCAGGCAGTGTTTCTTTGAATGGACCGAAGACTGCCCGCTCGTAATACCACAAAAAGTACGCCGCTGCGAAGATCACACCCGTCACAGCAATGGCGCCGTATAACCAATAGGCTTGGAAGGCACCCAAGAGGATCAAGAATTCACCGATGAAGCCGTTCGTGCCCGGGAGTCCAATGGAGGCCATGCCAATAATCAGGAAGAACGTGGCAAAGAGTGGCATTTTCTTGGCGAGCCCACTGCACTGTCTGACATCCGTGTGCCCAAGCCGCTCATATACAAAGCCGGCGAAGAAGAAAAGTCCCGCCGTGCTAAATCCCAAATTGATCATTTGGATCAGACTTCCCTGGAGTCCCTGGAAATTGAGAGCGAACAGGCCAATCACCACAAATCCCAAATGGCTAATGCTGCTAAACACGAGCAGCCGCCGGAAATCGGGTTGAATAATCGCGACAATGGCTCCATACACGATGGCTGCCAAGCCGAGAACCATCACAATGGCGACCACTGTTTGATCTTGGGAGGCCTCCGGAAGAAGCGGGAAGGTGAATCGGAGAAATCCATAGGTCCCCATTTTGATTCCCGCCAGCATGACGGACATGGTAATTGGCCCTTGCACCAGGGCATCGGGGAACCAGGAGTGAAACGGGAAGACGGGTGCCTTAAACGCCAGACCGAGGAAGATCATCCAGAAGATCAACACCTGTTGGCCAACGGGGACCGGGACAGACAGCAATTCTAGCAAGTCGAAACTATACACCCCAGTGACGGAATGGTAGTTGATGTCTAACAGGGCAAATCCCACCAACATGAACACACTGCCCAGGAGCGTATACAGCACATATTTCAAGGCCGCGTATTGGCGGTCCGCGCCCGTTCCCCAAACTTTGATAAGAAAGTAACTGGGAATGAGCATCAATTCCCAAAAGACAAAGAAGAGAATGAGATCGATGGACACAAAAATACCCATGAAGGTGGTTTCGAGTGCCAGCACGCTCATGAAGAAGGCCTTTTGACGTTCTTTCACCGTATCCCAGGCATACAAAATTAAGAGAGGGGTCAGAAAGGCGGTGAGGCCGACAAAAAGGATGCTGATGCCATCCACAGCGACATGATAGCTAATCCCCAGCGCCGGGACCCATTCATGGCGTTCGGCAAATTGCATCGCAGCCGTTTCAGGAACGAATTGCCAGAGCAGAAAGGCGGACATCACGAATTCGACCACGGCCACCCCTAGGGCAGCTTTCTTGATCTGCTCCCGATCGTTCATGGCCCAAATAATTAGGGCTCCCACCAAAGGAAAAAACGTCAGGAAGGTTAAAATGGGATACCCGAATTGCAGTTCTTCCAGCATCTTAGAATGACTTCCTATCGCATCGCATAGTCAACTGGTGATAATCCGGCCCACCACAGCAAGACCACATGAACCAGAATGATTAACCCAATCACGATCATGGCCACGTAATGGTGTACCATGCCACTTTGCAGTTTTCGCCACGACCATGCCGCCAAATGATTCGCGTAGCCAATGACGTTTAACCCACCATAGATCACATGCTTTTCAGTCCAGGTGACCCCGGCGGCACTGGCGTCGGTCGCCTTGCCAATCCCGCGCACAAAACGATCGATGACATGTCGATCAAACCAGTCCCATCCTTCACCGATTCGTTTGCAGGGCTCCACAAACATTCGATCATACGCTTCGTCGACATAGTATTTATTGAGCAGCGTCGTGTAGGCCCCTGATGCTTTTTGGGCCCATTCGTCAGCCGTTTGTGGGCGTAACAGGTACATGTAATACGCTAATCCTAGTCCACCCAAGGCAATGAGGGTGGCGAAAGTGGCTAGCCCCAAGAGTAGCCCCACGCTGACTTCGTGGGCTTCGAACCCCAGGGGGGTCGCAACGCCATGAAGGAAGCTATGAAGCAACCCATGTTCGGGTGGGAAACCCAGGAACATTCCTCCAATCAAGGAAAGAACGGCCAATACCATCAGGGGTACCGTCATGATTTTGGGTGACTCGTGGATATGGTGAGCCACATGGGGGTCGACCCTTGAGGGACCAAAGAATGTCAAAAAGGTGAGCCGAAACATATAAAAGCTTGTCAAAAGCGCCCCGATGGCGGCCAGGAGGTACAACACATAATGGTGGTGGATAAATGCGTGGGCCATGATTTCGTCTTTGCTCCAAAATCCGGCCAAAGGGGGGATCCCGGCAATGGCGATCGTGCCGGTAATAAACACCTTGGAAGTGATAGGAATTTTGCTATAGAGGCCGCCCATTTTCCGGATGTCTTGTTCCCCTTCGAGCGAGTGGATCACCGCACCTGCCGAGAGAAACAATAAGGCTTTGAAAAAGGCATGAGTCACTAAATGAAAAATCGCGGCGGTATAGGCGCCAACCCCGCAAGCCAAAAACATATAGCCGAGTTGGCTCACCGTGGAATAGGCCAGGACCCGTTTGATGTCATTTTGGACCAGTCCGATACTGGCGGCGAATAGGGCGGTCACGCCACCAATGATGCCAACCGTGAGCAAGGCCCCTGGCGCCACATCATAGATCACATGATTTCGCACGACCATATAGACCCCTGCTGTCACCATGGTGGCGGCATGGATCAACGCGCTGACCGGAGTTGGCCCTTCCATGGCGTCAGGAAGCCAGGTGTAGAGAGGTATTTGTGCGGATTTTCCGACCGCTCCCACGAGAAGGCAGAGGGCAATGGCTGTGGCCATTCCTGGGGACAGTTGCGAAGCCTGCTCGAAGACTTTGGTGTAATCGAGCGTCTTAAAATTTTGAAAGACCAAAAAGATCGCAAGGAGAAATCCGGCATCCCCGATCCGGTTGACGACAAAGGCTTTGGTCGCCGCTTTCCCTGCAGAAATCTTGTCATAGTAATAGCCGATCAACAGATACGAACAGAGGCCCACGCCCTCCCATCCAATAAAGAGGACGGCATAGTTGTTGCCCATGACCAACAGCAGCATGGAAACCATGAACAAGTTCATGTAGGTGAAAAAGCGCGTAAAGCCTTCTTCTCCGTGCATATAGCCGACCGAGTAGACATGGATCAGGAATCCCACGCCGGTCACCACCATCAGCATGACGGCCGAGAGGGGATCGATTAAGAAGGCGAGATCAATAGAGAGGTCTCCACCGAAAATCCATGAATAGACGACGACCTCTCGCGGGTCAGGGTTGGAAATCGTCTGAAAGAGGATGAAGGTGGCACACAAAAAAGACAGGCCGACGGACCCGAAGGCCAATCGAGCTGCCAGCCCGGGAGCATACCGGTTCCCAAATAACCCGTTCGCAAGAACGGCTAGAAGCGGGAAAATTGGAATGAGAACGACGAGAAGATCGTACACGCTACCACTTCAGCACATTAATTTGATCAACGTTGGTGGCAATCTTGCCTCTGAACACCACGATAATAATCGCGAGGCCGACGGCCGCCTCCCCGGCGGCAATGGCAATGACAAACAACGCCGCCATTTGTCCGGCCATGGACTCGAGATAGTGCGAAAACGCCACCAGATTGATATTGGCGGCATTCAACATGATCTCGACGCACATCAACACGATAATAAAATTCCGCCGGATCAAGACACCAATGAGTCCGGTCATAAATAAGATGGCACTGACAGCCACATATGCAGAAAGAGGGATCATGATTCCGTCTTTCCTTCCGCGACTGCCGGAGTTTTGGCTAAGACAATGGCTCCAATGATGGCGCCCAGCAGAAAGACCCCCACGATTTCGAACAACAACAAATAATCACTAAACATCGTAATACCCACCGCATGACTCGGACCGGTCTCCAGCACGACTTGAGGTGAGGCCTTTCCCTTCATTCCACCGTAGGGTGATTGCAGCATTAAGATAAGGAGCTCCCCCAATATTCCGACGCCGACAAAGAGCAAAAAGGCATATTTTCGGTGAAGATACTGCTCCTCGGTCTTCAGGTTCAGCAGCATGAGCACAAACAGATATAACACCAGGATGGCACCGGCATACACGATAATTTGGACTGCAAAGAGAAATTCCGCGTTCAAGAGCACAAAAAATCCAGCGACATGCAGCAGGAGCGTGAGTAAGGCCAACCCACAATGCACGGGGTTCCGAAACGCCACAGTCATGACCCCCGCCACGATACTCACCGTGGCAAAGTATGCAAAAAGAATTACCATGTGAAATATTAAGACTCTGGAGACTTCTCGACGGGAACCGGGAAGTGGTAGCGGTAGGCGCGGCTTTCTTCTCCTTCTTTCTCCTGGTTATGGGCATACAGATAGCGCTTCGCATCCTCTAAGTACCGCTCGCCAATTTCGTACAGCCGCTGTTTATCAAAGAGGAGGGTCCGTTTATCATGTGTTGAGAACTCATATACCTTTGTCATGGCGAGCGCATTCACCGGGCAGGCCTCGACACAGTAGCCGCAAAAGACGCATTTGGTGATATCGATATAGAACTCAGTCGCGTAGCGCTGGAGAGGAAGGGACTTATCTTCTTCACTAATAACCTTGATGCAATGCGAGGGACATGCCGCCTCACAGAGATCACATCCCACACATCGTTCTTTCCCGTCGTCGTAGCGTAATAGTCCTAACGCCCCTCGATGAGCATCGGGAATCGTTCGCTTCTCACGGGGATACTGAAAGGTCATGGGTTTGTGAAACATATGTCGGAAGGTGACCTTCATGGCCTTCCAGATTTCCCGGAACAGAACGGCATCAAAGAATTTTTTTGTCGTGAGCGTGGTATTCATGCGGTATCTTCTCTCAGATTCCTCAAATTTTTTCAAGCGTCACACGAGCAAGTTTAAAATAGGGCACTCCCGTATCCGGATCAATGTGAAGAGGAATCA
>CP070743.1:1236622-1244821 GCA_020348185.1 Nitrospirota bacterium | reverse complement strand
GATTGAATATAAAGGCTGTGTGGCGGGAGCCTCCAGCCAGATCTTTGACAAGGAGCAATTCACGGACCTGCAATTCCTTGTTGACTTCAAAGGCGAATTCATCCGGTTTGCCTGACGTGACGAGCACATTGGCGACCTGAAGGATTTCCCGATCGTGATCGGTGCTTCCATCAAGGCGATGAAGGGAGATAGGAATTTCCCCTGCGGTGAGGTTGGGTTGAAGAGAAAAGTCCGATGTGGTCGCGACATTTGCGTAAAATAGATTCCGGAGGTGGTATCCATTAATGAAATCATAAAAGGTTGTCACCAGTGTGACGGATTGTCCGGACAACGGAAGAGCTTCTTCCCCTCCCCGCAGGTCTTGGGGGAGAGAAAGGTACAATGAAGCGCTGTTACTCAGAAGTTGGTTGAACGCCGCTGCCAATTCTAACTTGCCGTTTTTCCATACGAGCTTTCCATAATGCAGGGTTTCGCCATCATGAATAAATCCATGATACCCTTTCCCGCCTGCGACCACTTTTAAGTATGGGTTTTCCGGATTCACGGCTACCGATAAGACGTCAGCATTGGGAGCATAATGCCAAAAAGAAGAGGCCGCCCACGGATATTCTTCATAGAGGGCATAAAGAATTTCTTCCAACTGAGGGGAAAGTTCATCCATTCCTGCCCGATTGCCTTCAGCCAAATTTGCCCGAATCTCGGCAAACAGTTCCCGTAACTCTCCCTCGTACTCGCCTATTCCTTTCAAAAAGTAGTCTTCCCCCAAAAATTCATAAAGAACGGCTGTCACTTTTCGCATCTCCAACTGTTCAACCACTGCAAAGGCCTGGTCATGCAGGCCCTCTTGTATAAGGAGGTCCACATAGAGGTTCGAGAGTCTATCGATGGAAGAACTGATTTGAGACAGTCCTCGGATTCGCACTTGAGCCGGTAAAGCCATAAGGGCGTCAAATGCATTTTTCAAATATTCTTTTTGTTTGGCGGAGTCTTCTGTCTTTTCCGCCTGGGCCAGGTACCATAGCCAGCCGTTAGGGGAGCTCTGGTCTTGAACCAGTCCCAGCAATTCTTTTTGAAGCTTTGTTGAAGCCTCCTGATTACCCGCCTCTTGTGCTAGTTCCAGCATATTGAGTTTGAGAGCCACCAGGGTTGGCGTCATTCGGCCGTTAGTGAACACCTGCTTTGTTTGTAGGAGCTCCTCGGCTTTTGTGTAATAGGACCACGCATGGGTTTGGTAGCGGTACAAGGCGATGGAATGTTGAATCATATCGTCAGGAGTCTGTGGATCAGCCACGTCGGCATGAGGAAGGTTAGCCAGAATAAAAGCCGTATTGGTCAGGGCAAAGAAGGTTTGAGGGTTACTTTGGCCGGAGCTGACCTGTTCGTCCAAAACCGTAACCAGCGTGTCCACAATGGGCCAATCAATGGTCTCGTTGGCCAGGATTCGTTCGGCAATCAGGCGCGATATATTATAGAGGTTCACCCCGATTCCATAATTCAGATCCAGCGCCCGGGTATAACTTAAGGATTGACGCATATAGTCAAGGGCTTCATCTCTCGCTCCCAGTTCGTAGGAGAGTATTCCAATTCGATTCAGGACAATGGCTTTTTCCGTCAAACGAGAGACGTCAGTTTCAGAGGAGGGGCTCGCTGAAATGAGGTCTAATTTTTTGAGGTAATATTCCCGTGCAGGTTTTGGTTCAGACAGTTTTTCGTAGGTGCCGGCGATGTAGCTGAACATGAGTTTCTCTTCACCTTCACGGTCAAAGCCGGTTGCGGCCTGGGAGCCGGTGTCCTCCAAGGCAATATCCAGGGTGAAAAGTCCTTCGCCCTTTTTCTGTTCTTTCACGCCAAATTGTTGAATGTTCTCCAGACTGGCAAAGTAACTTTTCAAGGCTTTCTTTAACGCTTCCCGCTCCACACCATCTTTTGAAATGCTCAAATTGTAAAGATTGACACCGATATTTCGTTGAAGAAGAGCCATATTTTTCTGATTGCCCAGTTCGGAATTGATTTCCATCGCTTGGGAAAAGGATTTGATGGCTTCTGAATGTCGCCCCAAATCTTGTTGTGACAATCCGATTCGTTCCAAAAGCTCGGCTTGAAGGGCTTTTTGATCAGCGGGAACGTGCTTCAACGCTATTCGGTATTGGGTGAGGGATTCTTCACTTCTTCCGGCTTTAAAACACGCTTCACCGTAATTCTTCCGATATAACAATTCCGTGACGGAGTCACCGGCAGGGGCAAAACGGGCTTCCCGTTGTTGATAATGGCGGTAGGCCTCCTGGAAGTTATGGAGGGCCATATAAATATTGCCCAAATTCAGCAAAAGGTTGGATTCAACTTGAGGAAATTGAAACTCGTCGTTCAATTCCAAGGCGATCCGGTATTCACCCTCTGCTTTCTCCAGAAACCCTTTTTTGCCATGGATACGTTCTTCTTGTTCAAAAGCCCAGCCCAGGGTTTGATGGAAATAGGAAATTCCTGGATCCTTTTGAATCGCCTGCTCCATGAGCCCGATCACAGCCGGTAAATCCGGAGGTTCTGAATAGGAAAGGGCAAGCCCTTTACTATAACGGTATACCGGATTCTCCGGATGATCCTTCACCAGTTGATGGTAAAAAGCTTGAACTTCAGCCAGCTCTTTGAGCATGACCTTGGTTTCAATATAGGCCCGATGCGCTTCGACAGATTCCGGGTGTTCGTCAATGATCTGTTTAAAGGCCTTGGCCGCGATACGCACCTCTCCAATTTTGCGATCTTTTAAGCCCTTCCGTACGAGTTGCAAAACCATCAACTGTTGGGTACGAGCCAGCGCAGCCTCATCTTCCCCGGTCAGTTTCCCGAGGGCGGCATACGTATCAGCGGCTTCTTGATAATGTTCGGTGGCGGCCAGGATTTCAGCTTTTCGACGATAGCTCTGCTCGACGAGATGAGGAAAAGGGGGCGGTTCGGCGAGATTCTGTTCCAGGACTTCAATCGCTTTCAATTCTTCCCCACTCTCATCGTACAAATTGGCGATTCGGAGGCGTGTTGAGGCGACGAGAAACGGGAGGTCGGAATGTTGATTGATTAATTCCTGAAGAGAAGCGACTTGTTGATGGACATCGTCTCCACTTTCGGAGACCGCAATGGCCTGGGTCACGGCTCGTCTTCCCCAAGAGCTATCTTCGCCAAAAATTCGAATCACATCGATAAAGACCTGAAGAAGGCTTGCTTCGTCTCCAATCGTCCTATAGACGGTTCCTCTTGTGAACAGCGCTTTCGCACGGACCTCCTTGTTTTGCAGTTGATCCACCTGGACCAGATAATCCAAAGCTGAAAGGGAATCTTCAATCAATAAGTACAAACGACCTGAGTCAATAAGGGCCTGTCCATACACGACCTCATCATCACGATGTTCTTCACCGATGGCCATGATTTTGGTCACCCCGTTCTTGACGAGTTGCTTTAATTCAGCAAAACCCACTATTGGTGCTCGCTGGTGAATGTCCAACACAATGGCTTCTATGCGGGCGAGGGCTCCGATCCTTCCGCTAGTTTCAATATAAGGGGACAAGACCACCTGGGCCATGGAATATTTTCCCGCTTCCATCAAATTCTCCGCATAGGAAAGGTCAAATTCCGCCCGTTCGGTGAATGAAAGCTGTGGGGCCAAATTATTGGAGATATTGGTTGAAACGAGTAGCGCTCGATCCCGCTGTCCGCTATCCAGGTAAAGGGTTCCCAACTCCTGGGCCCTTTCAAAGGAGGTATAGTCTTGGAAGAAATTGTTGATATTGAGTCGATAAATGTCGCCCTTTTTGAGATCAGAAAAATATAGATACTCACCTGCGGAAGCCGGATAAACATGGAAATGACCTGACGGGGTTAGCTGGAAGAGAGCAACAGTTTGGAGCGAAGCAATATTCCAGCGTGTAAACCAGATGGATGATTCATCGTCAGGATCCAGGACGCCATCCTGGTTGGTGTCTTCTTCGTAGCGGGTAAACGAAAATGCCTGGGTATCCTCCGATAGGGGAGGCGATTCGAGCACATGCGCCGGCCAGGAATCCAGAAAGGCCTCGGAGGTCAAAGCCGAATCAGTTTCGGGGTCACGAGCATTCACGATACGAAGGGTTCCATCCTTGGAATAGACAATCCAGTCCTGTTGCCCCACGGAAAAGGAGGTCGTTCCTCTCACAATCTCTTGTTCTTCTTCAGTGCCCAGCATTCGTCGAACCACGCTTTGAGTTCCCGACTTGAGATCTTTTTTAAGATACAAGATGGATTGACCATCTGACTCCCATTGAGGGATGGAATCTCCGCTTTGCAAGTCGGTTAATTGGGTTTCTTCGCCTGTCACGAGATCCAACAGGTAGACGTCACCCCTGGGATCTGTTTTGTGGGACACATAGAGAAGTTTGGTCCCGTTAGTATTGATCGCAGGATCTCGATCGACCGCTGGATGGGTGGTCAATTGACGAGGAAGAGAAATGATCCCGGTGGCGAGAGACTTGAGCCAGATATCCGGATTCCCCGAGCGCTCAGATACAAAAGCGAGGTATCTTCCGTCTTGGGAGGGAGCGCCAAAATAATCGAGAGCGGGGTGAGCGGTGACTTTGTCGGGAGTGATGGCTCCAATGCCGGATGTTGGGAGATGACAGAAAAGAAAAATTGACAGGAAAATCAGCGGTATTAGGCGTTTCATGGATCAATCACATACCCTCAACAACATTGCAGAGAGGTGGCTATTTCTTTTCTTTCTTCACCCAGTTGCCGTTTTCTAATTGAATCATGTCACCCTCGCGAGCCTTGTCCCGGTTGAGAGCCGCAAACATTTTCTTGACCCGTGGGAGATCCTTCTCTGAAAGTTTTTCATTCGTTTCGATGACTCTCTTCATGATGATATCCCGGTCGGCGTTTTCTTCTTGGACCAAATTGTTTACAAAGGCTTGCTGTTTCGGTTCCACTTTGTCTTGGTCAAGAAGCGTGAGCCCGCCTTGATTGTTTTCCCCCAGGACCGCTTGTTCTTTTAGTCTGTCGATATCATCTTTATTGAATGAAGCACGCTGAATGGCTCGGATCACCTTTTTTTTGCCCGGGGGAACCGGAGGGGTAGGCTTGAGTTGGCCTTTGGGGTCGATGTATCGGACCGACGCAACAAGGAGAACTTCCTGATTCAGTTCCTCATAGGTTCCAAGGACTTGGTTTTCCAGCGCCGTTCTTTCATCGACGACGGTCACCCCGACCAATGGACCGCCACATCCCGGAAGCCCGCAGACCAGAATCAAGATCATATTTCGAAGGGTTCTAGGCATCATGTATGCCGACATTATACCCTATGCCCTTTCTGCATGACATAATTGAGATAGGCTGTTCCGTGGCATTATCGAAGCAGAATATTCCCTTTTTCATCAATTCCATAGGTCTCAGATCCGATCAATGTCATGCTCTGAACGATGGTATCCCAATTGGGAACGCCCTTTGTGAGTTCTTTCACCATTTTAATCTTGCCCACTGGAATACGTTGCAGGGAGAATTTCGAAAAGAGACCTTGAGAGAAAAGAATTTCTAAATTCATCATTCCTCGTTTCATCTGGATGGTCACACGGCTGGGAAGAGCCAATCGCACTTGAGCTCGGGCGCCGACCAGGGCCGGTCTACTTCCTTCGGGGTCAAGATACACCAACAATCGGTCCAGGGCTTCTTTCCCAATGTGGGTGATATAGAGATCAAGCTCGGTCCGACTCAAGTCCAGAGCTCCAGTTTCCGGGTTAAAAAAGACCGTCAGGCCGGTCGTCAAATCGACTCGGCTATCTCCCTGGATCCTTCTATCTTCCTCAAGCAGTTGGTTGAGGTCGAGTTGGGCTGCTTCGATCTGAGCAGAGAGACCGAAGTCTTTTCCGGTCGCGAGGACAATATTGCCTCCAAGGCCTCCGTCAAGAAGGTTCATGGCCAGGTTTTGAATTTTAAACGCGTTTCTCTCAAAAAGAATATGGGTAGCAAAGTTTGAAATTGTGAGATTCTGCAGATCCATGCGGTCAATCGTGAGATTTTTCCTCTTGGGAGAAATTGAACGAAGTTGAGATAGCAAATCTGTAGGGTTAAAGGAGGTGGGGAGAGAGCCGTCAGATGAATCTGGATTCCAGATGAGATGTTTGCGGAAGGAGAGGCCCCCATTGACGTTCTCGATGGTTTTCCCCTCCTGGCTGACATTCACCTGTTTGGCAGTCACGGCTAAGCGGGCATCCAATGGGCCTTCTTCCTTTTTGAGGGCGGAGATATTGATCTTTGCCTGACCGGAGCCCACTATGCCTGCGGATTTCAGCACCTCTTGAAACTGCTCTAAATCCAGGGAAACTTGCGTGTTGACTTGGGCAAAGAGCTCGCTCAGCATTTCCCCTAAATTCTGCCTGCCGGTCAGAAATCCTTTTGCTCCCGTCACCTTTCCCGTGACATCGAGTTCGGCCCCTTTTGCCCCCACACGAAACCGGCTGAGATTCAATTCGTCAAAATCTTTGGCCTTCACATCCAGTTGAACGGCCGCATCGCTCAGACGGTCCACCGGGAGGCCCGGTGCCAGTTGAACGCTTTTAACCTGAACGTCGGTGACCACCTTAGCTAGGGGTTGGTCCCCTGGCACGAATGAAACGGATATCGCTCCTCCCGCCCCTTTTACTTGATGTTGGGCAAAGGCTCCTTCAACATTCTGAAGGCTAATCGTCGCAGCCGCATCGACAGGAATGTTTAGGGAATCGATATCCGTCTGTTGGGGCACGCGACCGGAAGCCTTTACCGAGAACCCAATACGACCCTGAGGATTCATCTCGCTGAGGCCTTGGACGAGATCGCCGGAAAGATGGCTTAATAGGCCTCCGACGTTCACGTAGGGCATGTCAGCATTCACCGAAAACTTTTGGTCGGACATGTGGTATTGGCCTTGAGCGGTTAACTCCAGAAGAGGATCGCTGGTCACAGAGAGCTCTTCAATCATGTACTCTTGTTCCAAAACATCCTCTTTGGTCTTCAACGACAATTTGACCTGATCGATGCCCGCTTTGAGAGAAGGATCATCGTAGATCACATCGGCGATCTGGAGGGTCACGAGGTCATTAGATCGTAAACTGGTCAATTCAAAATCGGAAGTCAGTGCTCCTGCCACCGATGATTTGAGTTTCAGCTCCATTTCTCCAACGGCTACACTTCCACCCTGGTGCAGATCTGATAATTGTAACCCCGTCCCAACGGTGCCTCTGAACTGACCACTTTGACGGCTATAATTAGCCGAAACCTGGACATTGGCTTCATCCAATGTTCCTCCCGCCGGCAGCGCGTCTAATGAGGTGATCATGTCGGTTAACCTGACGCTGGTGGTGAGTTTGGCCCAGCTCGGTACATACTCAGAGTTAATGGCCCCAGTGACATTCAGGACGATCACATCACGCCCCGGGCCTTTTTGAAGGGAGATGCCTTCTAACAGGTCCCGAGGGACCAGGAGGAGTAAATTGGCGATTTGAGGTTCCAATCGGGTAGAAAGGGAAACGTTAAAGCCTTGAGCATCCGGTTTTTGGGAATGGACTTCTCCCCGGGAGGTCACCTTGAGGAGGTCGCCTAATTTCAGATCCAGGGCATTAATCAGCAAATCTTGGGTTTTGAAGTTTCCATCCGCCTCCAATTTAACCTGGAGGGGCAGAGTAAGACTTTCGATGGGTCCGGCAGGAGGAATGGTGGGAACTCCGGATATATTGAGAGAGACGTTGACGGGACCGGCGGTGAAAAATTCATTGTTGAGTGTCAGACGAAAATCGCGAATTGAATAATCCTGATAGTGGGCGGCTTTATTCGATACCCCCACTTTGAGGGTGCCGAATTCTGGCATATTTTCTTTAATGCTGATATCGGAGGCCTGGATGGAAATATCAGTCGGTTCCAGTATTGTTGAAAATGAAGGGAGATCTGCCTCCACTCCCTTCGCCTCCAGTCCGAAATTGATTTTTCCCAGAAACTCTGATTCGGGAAGAGAACCCTTGAGGTTCAGCGTAGGGGAAAGGATGCCATTGACCTTAATGGTGCGAAAATCCTCCGGAACAAAGTCCTGAGCAAAGCTCAGAAGTTTATCCAAATTGAGCTCGGCATCATGTAAGGAAAGGTCAATGAGTCTATTGGTGAAGAATTCCTGGACGGTCCCAGAAAGGGTTAGTCGAATCATGGGATCGGATT
>CP070743.1:1228302-1236522 GCA_020348185.1 Nitrospirota bacterium | reverse complement strand
CACAAAGGGAGAGTGTACCCCACCGGCAATGATAAGATTCTCACCTTTTTTTAAGATTGTCCGATCGTGCCCAAACGCTTCTCCCAAAAACTCGCCATTGACCTCTGTCCCGAGCGTACTTCCCCAGTCCTTGACAATATACCCTTCTGGAGAGTCATCCAAGGAAAAGTGTTGAGGTGATAAGCGAAAGGGGGGGGAATCAGGAAGTTTCAGTTCGGTTTCAGATGTGGGCGGGGAGGGGGATTCATCTGTAGAACGACCGACAGTAAAAGGAAATTTGGTAATGGCAATACCTTCTTGGGGAATGTAAGAGCGAAGGGACTCGGAAGGTGTAGATAGCCGGAGACGAAGTGTCTCATTGGCTTTCATATCTCCGGCGGTTTGCTCTTCGTACAGCACGGTCTCCTCAGCCAATTTCTCGTTGACCGCCCGCAATCGCTCACTGAGGCGAACGATAATTCGATAAGCCGATGAGGCTTCCTCACTCATAACCCGCAAAAATTCCCATCGTTCAAAAAATATGGCGGTCACTTGAGTTTTTGCGCGTGCGTATGCGCTTCGAGGCCGCCGCTCAATTGCGCCCATTTCACCAAGGAAATCGTTGGTTTTAACGGTTCCCAGGACGACCTCATGGCCGTCTTTTTCTGTGTAGACTTCCACTTCTCCGATCATAATGCGCAAGACAAAATCACTCGGATCGCCTTGTTTCAGAATAATCTCGCCTTCCTGGTATTCCCGCTCCTCCATGGTGAAAAGGCCTCCAGACTGTTAATAGTAATTCAAAGATTTCCCCTCGGAACCGTCTCCGATTACACCGAATTCAGGTGTCTGTTTTCAATCTATTTATAGAACATCTTGTCTCACAACGGTGATTAAAGTAAAATTTCTCCCCCCTAATCCCCCCCCTTGAAGGAATCTTCATCATGTTCCGGGATATTTTCTTCTTCATCTATGCCCAACCCCCCCTGAAAGGATTTTCGAATGTCTGTAATGCGTTGATCGGTATCGGTCCCTTTAATTTCTTTTCCGAATTGGACCAGAAATCGATCGCACAATTGCAATCCTTTCTGAAAATGTTCGGGAATGGTCTCTTCTGTGACCTGTTGCCAGGTGATGTAAATGAGAAACTCCTGAAATCTCAGAGCATGGGGAAGGGTTTCGCCCAATTGTTGCAGTCTCTCATAGGCCTGCTTGGCCACGGAGCCCGCCTCCGTGGAAAAGACTTCCTCGGCCTCGACCACTTCCCGCTGACACGTTCCTAATTCTCCACCTTCTTCTGCGCGATGAAGAGCTTGCTGCGCCGCTATCGCTGGATCAAAGTGCATAGGCCAAGCCGCTCAAGAGAGTTTGTTTTTTATAATTCAAGGTCTCCTCTTACCCCTTTCTTTCAGGCTGATGTTCGTATCCCGATTTTCCCCATGGCTGCGTCTGCGGAAACCAGATTCCGGGAAAGACCAATAGCCCTTGGGCCGATGCCCATCGCGAGTCCAAGGAGTTGAGGAAGATGGAGGATAGGAAGATCGATCGAGGTGTTATGTTGCTGAGCAGCTTTGGTTTGCATCCCGTCCAAGTTGAGATGGCAGAGCGGACATGGCGTGACCATGATGTCGGCGCCATAGGCCTTAGCATCATTTGTATGCGTGGCCACCATAGTCAGTGAATTGGGTTCATTAATGGTGAGAATGGGGAAACCACAGCAGCGACTCTTCCCTGGAAAGTCGACGACTTCTGCTCCCAGAATCTCAATGACTCGTTCTAATGCTTCTGGCCTGTCCGGGTTTTGTTCAAAGCCTAAGGCCTCACTGGGACGTTGAAGATAGCAGCCGTAAAACGGAGCCGCCCGCAGTCCCGTCAACGGTTTCTTGATATGTTTTCTGAGTTCTTCTTCTCCCACATCTTCCAGAAGAATCCAGACAAAATGACGAATGTGTGTCGTGCCTCGATACGTTAACCCCTCTTCTTTCAACACGTGATTGACCTCAGCCAGATAGGTTGCGTCACGGGTAAGACGCTGATTCGCCTGGCTCATCACTCCTTGGCAGGTACTGCAAATGGTCATGATAGGAAGACCTTTGCGTTCAGCGAGCGCAAAGGTGCGTGCGTTGAGGGTGTCTCCCAACCTCTGGTCTTTTTCCTGTAAGACCCCGGCGCCGGTGCAGGAAGCTGTGGTCATCTCCTCCAGTTCGATGCCAAGTTTGGGGTAGACATTCATCACAGACTGGTAAAGCTCGGGGCACGCGCCTTTCGAAACGCATCCTGGGAAAAAGGCGTATTTCATGATTTCCTCTTCTGTCTTGTTCGGCGGAAAATCCGCCGGATCTGATGAATGCCTGAAATAGGCCGGTGCAGTGGCCCGGAAACCGGAACTTTCCCACGTAAGAGTGAGCGAATAGCAAGCGGAATCATGCCAAGGATTCTTGGCAAATTCCGTAGTCCTAAGGTCCGAACAGCCAACATCGGTTCGTCCAAAAGGCCTTTCTGGCGAATGATGTCAGTAAAGACTTCGGCATGTCGAGATCCGCAAGTGGAGGGAACCTTGGCCGCCATGCCCTTGGCACGCAGAGACATAATGCGATCCATCGGGGCCACGCCCTTGGGACAGGCCTGAACACATTCCATACAACGTGTGCAATCCCACATGCCTCCTGGTTCATTGAGAGTGGTTAATCGTTTTTGTGAGGAAGCGTCACGGGGATCAGCCACGAATCGGTAGGCTTTTGCCAAGGCGGCCGGCCCGACAAATTTGGAATCGATTTCTAATACGGTGCAATCGGAGACACACACTCCACACATGATGCACGTCATTACACCAGAGAGATGTTTCATATCCTCGGCAGGTGCGAGGTATTCTGATTGAGGAGGAGGACCTTTTGGCTGAAGCCAAGGACTGACTTGACGAATTTTGTTCCAAAAGGGGCTCATGTCGGTGACTAAGTCTTTGATCACCGGCATGTTATTCATGGGTTCGACGTGTATGGTCCCTCCCTGAGGTGCCACCGTGACAACTTTGGTTTTGCAGGCCAGGGCGGCATGGCCGTTAATGCGCATTCCGCAGGAGCCACAAATAGCGCCGCGGCAGGAACACCGGAGGCCCAGCGAGTCATCAAGTGTTTCTCTCACCTTGATGAGCCCATCGAGCACACTATCGGAGGATTCTAACTCTACCCCGTACTCTTGAAAGAATGGCGCCGGGTGTTCGACTTCCGGATTATATCTTCTGATGCGGAAGGTGGTATCCATCAATAAACTCGGGTCTGCGGCTCCCATTGGGTAATGCAGACGGGAAGATAATCCATTTGAGGAGGACCTTCAGTGGAATGGTAAAGGAGAATGTGCTTGAGCCAATGTTCATCATCCCGTTCCAAATAATCGGTGCGGAAGTGGGCTCCTCGACTTTCCTTTCGGGTCAGGGCCCCAGCAATGATGGTCTCGGCACAATCAAGCATAAAACGAAGTTCCAATGCCGCTATCAGTCCCGTATTAAAGACGTGTCCTTTATCCTTGATGGCCACACCCTCCCAGCGCTCTTTTAATTGTCGGATGATCTGTTGAGCGGTTTGCATCCCCTCGTGGTCCCGAAAAACTGACAAGTGCCGGTTCATCGTCGTGCCCATGATATGTCGAATCCCTGCGACGGTATCTTCATTGCCTTTGCGCGCCAAAAGCGAAGTCACCAGTAGGTGATCATCCTCGCAAGCGTTTTCGGAAACAGGAGAAATTGGATTCTCTTTAGCAAACTGGGCCGCGCATAGCCCCGCCCGCCTTCCAAACACGACGGTGTCTAGGAGTGAGTTAGCTCCAAGACGATTGCCGCCGTGCAAGCTGACACAGGCCGCTTCACCGGCGGCAAACAAGCCTGGGACGCCGTTCCAATTTTTCTGAATATCCCAACATCGTCCGTCAATGTCCGTTTTGATTCCGCCCATTTGATAATGCATGCCGGGCCGGATTGGAAGGGTTTCTTCAGTTAAGTCGATATTGGCAAACGTTTTGGCTTCTTCGTTGATCTGACTGAGTCGGTCTTGAATGAACTGTTTGCCCAAATGCCGACAATCTAACAGCACACAGCCATTCACCCCTCGCCCTTCATTAATCTCGATTTGCTCGGCTCGGGACACAACATCCCGTGACGCCAATTCCATCATGTTGGGCGCATAGTTCTCCATAAAGCGTTCTCCCAGGCGGTTGAGCAGATAGGCCCCTTCGCCTCGCGCCGCTTCACTAATCAATAACCCTTTTCCCTTTAATGTCGTTGGGTGATATTGGACCATTTCCATATCCATGAGGGGAGCGCCGGCTCTGTAAGCCAACGCCATGCCATCACCCGTGCAGATCAGGGCATTTGTACTTGGCTCGTATACTCGTCCTAACCCTCCGGCGGCTAATATAATGGCTTTAGAATGAAACACAGAAAATTTTCCACTTCGGATTTCGAATGCCACAACCCCTGCACAGCGGCCATGATCGTCTTTAAGGATAGACGTGACAAACCATTCTTCGAAAACCGGCAAGCGAGCTTCTAGAATTTGTTCAAAGAGCACATGCAATATGGCTTGCCCAGTAAAATCTGACACAAAGAACGTTCTGGCCCGTTTCTGACCGCCGAAGCGACGAGTTCCCAAGCGGCCTTCCTCATTCCGATTAAAAATGACGCCCATATGTTCTAAGGCAATAATATCGTTTCCAGCTTCTTGGGCCAGCACTTCAACGGCATCTTGATCGCCTAAGTAATCACTGCCCTTCACCGTCTCGAAGGCATGCTCCTCCCACTTGTCTCCTCGATCGGTGAGAGCCGCATTGATGCCTCCCTGGGCTGCGTTAGAATGACTGCGGACCGGATGGACCTTAGTCAGAATAGCTACAGATGCCCCATGTTGATGCGCGGATAAGGCTGCCCGCATCCCGGCAAGCCCGGCTCCGATCACGACCACATCGTAGGTATGGGTGGTCATGGGCATAGACCCTTTCTTAATAAAGGGCTAGCGTGGCCGAAGACTGTAGCCGAACAGGGTGGGGGAACTGAATTAGAGAGTTGGGTGTTGTCTGGATTCCAGAGGTTCATACTGTTGATTGTGGAGACCTTCATAAATTTGAGTGGGGCGGAAAAGATGGTTTTCCTGATATTGCTCAAAACAATGGGCGAGCCATCCCGCAACCCGAGCCATCGCGAAAATAGGAGTGAAGAGGTCTGTCTCAATGTCCATCTGATGGTAAAGGATGCCTGAGTAAAAATCTATGTTTGGACGAATTCCCTTGTGTCCCACGCGGTGTCCCATTTCACGTTCAACGGCACGGGCAATGTGAAAGAGTCTTCCACTATCCTCCGTGGGTTCCATTTTCTTGGCAAGCTCCTGCAGCACAATCGCCCGGGGATCCTTTACTTTATAGATCCGATGCCCAAATCCCATGATTTTTTCTTTGTCATGTAGTTTCTTGTCGATGTAGGCTGGGACGTTTTCAGTTGAGCCAATTTCCTGCAGCATATGTATCACCGCCTCGTTGGCTCCACCATGAAGGGGGCCCTTCAAGGTTCCAATAGCTGAAGAAATGACACTATAGGGGTCGACCAGGGTAGAGGCGGTGACCATACCACTAAACGTCGAAGCATTCATGGTATGTTCCGCATGAAGGATGAGACAGGTGTCAAATACCTTGGCCATAGTTTGATTGGGAACACGTTCAAACATCATGTAAAAGAAATTCTCGGCAAACGAAAGATCATCACGTGGTTGAATGTAATCATCACCCCGCCGAATACGGGCAAACGCCGCGACAATAGTCGGAAGCTTTGCGACAAGTCTAACGGCCGACCAGTAGCGCGTTTCTTCCTCCTCCACCCTTTGAACCGGATAGTACATCCCTAGGGCCGCCACGGCGGCTTGCAGGGCATCCATCGGATGACCTTGTTCCGGCAGACACTTAATCAGATCGGTAATCCGATATTTGATCCGACGGTGATAGGTAAGATCGGCATGAAACTTTTCTAATTCCGGTTTTGTTGGGAGACGGCCAAACAACAATAAGTAGCACGTTTCTGTATAGGAGCTTTGTTGGGCTAAATCTTCAATCCGGATTCCCCGATATTCCAAGATGCCCTGAAGTCCGTCTACCGAACTGATCGTTGATTTGGCCGCTGGCACGCCAGCCAACCCTGGAAAGAAGTCACGCATGAGGATTCACCTGATAATGTGCAAGAGTTGTTTGGGCCTATTAATCATATACTTGGCTTAATGACGGTGGCCACGGGCCGGAAAAATCTCTACTTTACCACACTTGTCCATATTCATATTATATCCTGTTTTCATGGTGGGGTTGCTGTCGATTCAAAATGTTGTGGAGTCAAGAAATTTGCGTTATTAAAAAAGAGGACAAAGGCCGTAGCAGTGTATTTTTGAATACTCTTTTGTTTTTAGTTGAAAGAACCCAGCCAGGGGACACGCCTTTCTCCTGATTGGAACATTCGAGGCTTGTAAGCGTAACTTCTTTATGTGGAATTTGACAAATCTGAAAAAAGGCGGTGTAGTGAGGATGTCCCTCGACTTGTGTCCTTGAGAATTGGAGATTAAGCATGGCGAACCGGGGAAAACGCCTTTCGACAAACGTGGAAGGAAACTTCTTCGTTGATCATACCTGTATTAACTGTGATACCTGTCGTCAATTAGCTCCCTTGAGTTTTCGGGAAATAGGGGAGTATTCATCGGTTTCGTATCAACCGGTGACGGAGCTCGAAACGCTTGAGGCGTATCGTTCTCTTCTTGCATGTCCCGTTGGCTCTATTGGGACCATTCACCCTGATAAAAATATTTTATGTCGGGCTCAAGACAGTTTTCCTCTTCTGTTGGAAGGTGAGGTGTACTATACCGGTTTTAATTCAGAAAAATCTTTCGGAGCAAATGCCTATTTCATTCGCCATCCGGAAGGAAACTGGCTCATCGATTCTCCACGGTACGTAAGCCGTCTCCTGGAAGCCTTTGATCAATTGGGAGGCATTAAATACATCTTTTTAAGCCATGAAGATGATGTGGCCGAGGCTGCCCGCTATGCCACTCGGTTTCAGGGGACTCGAATCACGCATGCGGACGATGCGGAAGCGGTGCCAGGGGCAGAATGGATTGTAAACGAACGCCATCCCTTTCAAATGAGTCCCGATTTTTTGATTATCCCCGTTCCTGGCCATACGCCGGGCAGCATGGCTCTGTTGTATAAACAAAGATTTTTGTTCACGGGTGATCACCTTTGGTGGGACCGGGATACGAAATCTCTGGAGGTTCCGTCAGTCTATGTCTGGAATGAAGAACAGCTTCATCAATCGACCAGGCTCCTACTGGATTACCCATTCGAATGGGTATTACCTGGACATGGCAGCCGCGTCCACTTACCGTCTTCAAATATGCGACTCGAACTAAACCGATTAGTCCAAAGCTTCCAAGGTGTTAAAGCTCCCAGTATTTAGAACAAGGCCCAACGGGCTGTTGATAAAGTCAACATTTTCATTGAATTGAATTTACGGAGGGAGACCTCCCTATTCCCAAAGCACAAGCCTGTGAAAATTCCAACCTTTTCTAGGGGATTACTGATAAGTGGGTTGTTGTCTTTCGTCCTATTTGGGATTTGGATACTGATCAGTTCGGAATCCAAAACGCCACCTGTCGGGCCAATGATGAAGGGGTTTCATGGGTGGGAGGTCACATCCCTCTTTACCGTTGGCGATAGACTTCCGACGGTTGAACAAAAACTTTATCCCAATCACTATCAGCCGGTTGGGGTACTCGATGGTATCGGAGCGTTCCGATTGACCAGCAACACCGTCCGAGTGCTCATCAATCATGAATTGCGGGGATCTGCAGGATACGCCTACGCTTTAAAAAATGGGACGACATTAACAGGAGCCCGAATCAGCTTCATTGACCTTGATCCGAATACGCGAAGAATCGTGAATAGCGGAATGGCCTATGATTCAGTCTTCGATCGTCAGGGTAAGATCGTCATCAAAGCGCACCAAATTAATCAACGCGGAAAGAGTCACGATGGGTTTTCTCGATTCTGTTCCTCAACCCTGCTGGAAGGTGGAAGGTATGGATTTCTGGATACGCTGTATTTTGCAGGAGAGGAATCTAACGATCCCCAGAGTCACCCCTATGGCGGGTCTTTGTGGGTATTAGATGTTAAAAAAGGGATTCTTCATGGCGTTTCCGCTACAGGGCGTATGAATTTTGAAAA
>CP070743.1:1209795-1228202 GCA_020348185.1 Nitrospirota bacterium | reverse complement strand
GTGGAAGGAAATTCTCATGTTTGCTAAACAGAGGAAATCATGATCCAATCATCTCTTGCCTGGGCGCAAGCTGGAACTGGAGGAGATAATTCGGCGGGGTTGCTCTCGCTCATTCCTTTTCTCCTGATCTTTGTGGTGTTTTATTTTCTGCTTATCTTGCCTCAGCAACGGCGACAAAAAAAACAGCGAGAAATGCTTGCGGCCATCAAAAAAGGGGACAAAATTGTGACCACAGGCGGAATCTGGGGCACGATTACCAATTTGGATAAAGAAACGGTGACGGTCCAAATTGCCGACAATACCAAAGTTCGGATGCAACGTGATCATGTGGCCAGGATTCGCACGACGGAGGAGGGGTAATGAGCAAAGGGAGATATCCTAGATGAAGAAGATTCGTACAAGATTGACTCTGCTCATTACGATCACGATTGTTTCTCTCATACTCTCAATTCCTTCATTTCCTTCCATTTATCAAACTCTTCCCGGATGGGCCAAGTCCATTTTGAGCGATCGAGGTCTGTCGCTCGGCCTTGACCTCCAAGGGGGCATTCATCTTGTCCTTGAGGTAGAAGAGGACCGCGCCGTTGAAATTGCCGTGGACCGGTCCAGGAAAGCCATCGTGGAGTTGTTCGATGACAGGGAGATCACGTTCGACTCAGTCGAACGTGAAGGATCAACCGGTTTAATCATTACCGTCTTGCCGGATGAAGGTGAGGGGAATGACCAGGGCGATGAAAAAGATCAAAAAGATATCAAAGAAGAAATTATCCAATTGATGAGTGATAATTTCCCAAACTTTATTGAAGGCGATTCATCGGGGACTCGACTAGTTTTTGAGCTGACGTCACCGGAAATCGACCGTATCAAGAATTCAGCCATCAACCAGGCTTTGGAAACCCTTCGAAATCGAATCGACCAGTTTGGCGTCGCTGAACCCTTAATCCAGAGGTTAGGCCGAAACCAGATTGCCATTCAGCTTCCAGGCATCAAAGATCCCGAACGGGCCAAGGCGCTGATCCAAGAGACCGCACAGCTTGAGTTTAAAATGTTGGATGAATCGGAGATTGCTTTGGAGTTTCCTGCGAGAGTGGAAAAGGGAAATGAAGCCGAAGTGCGAAAAAAGTTTGAGGGACGTCTTCCTGAAGGGTCAGAAATTCTTTTTGAAACCGTCGTATCGGATACAGAAAAACGTTCCTACAGTGTGCCCTATCTTGTAAAAAAAGATGCAGCCTTGACGGGCGACGTCTTGCAGGATGCGCGAGTGACCATTGGTGATTTCAATGAACCGATTGTCGGTGTGACGTTTGACAGTAAGGGGGCTCGCGAATTCGAGCAGATCACCGGAGCCAATGTTGGGAAACGAATGGCGATTGTATTGGATGGCACGGTCTATTCCGCACCCGTGATACGGGATCGGATCAGCGGGGGACGTGCGGTCATTGAGGGAGTATTCACGACAAATGAGGCGAACGATTTGGCGGTGATCTTGCGAGCAGGCGCCCTTCCAGCGCCTTTGCGGACGCTTCAAGATTTGACGGTTGGGCCGTCACTTGGTCGTGATTCCATTGAGAAAGGGCTCAATACGACCATCATGGCCGGAATATTAGTCTTGATTTTTATGATTGTGTATTACCGCTTGTCTGGCATTATTGCGGATTTCGCCCTTGCCTTAAATCTGATCGCCTTGCTGGGGGCGCTTTCTGGGCTCAATGCCACCTTAACGTTGCCGGGTATTGCAGGAATCATCCTGACTATTGGAATGGGTGTTGATTCGAATATTCTTATCTTCGAGCGAATACGCGAAGAACTTCGTCAAGGTCGACCGGTTCGATTGGCCGTGGATGGAGGCTATGACAAGGCTCTTCTGACCATTGTCGATTCTCATGTGACAACATTAATCACGGGGTTTGCGTTATTTCTGTTTGGAACGGGCCCCATCAAAGGCTTTGCTGTGACCTTGTGTCTGGGGATCGGCATCAATCTTTTCACCGCTCTGGTTGGAACCAAGGTGGTCTTTGATGTATTTAATCGCCGTAAACTTGAGCGTCTCAGTATTTAGGAGGATGTTGAAAAAGTCCGCCAGCGGCGTTCTCGGCCCTTTGTCGTGCTCACGTACTCCCGTGTACGCTCAGCGCGCCAAATGGCCTGCGGCCTTGCTGGACGGGCCTTTTTGAACATCCTTCCTGGCTATTGGTGCGATGGATGTTTGTTCCATATCGTTAAAAATTCTTGATGTTTTGAGTTTTTCTATAACCTGGTAGACGTCAGAAGGAGAACGTGTCGCCTTATGCTTGAAATTGTTGGAAAAACAAACATTGATTTCATGGGTAAACGTCGATTGACATTTGTCTTTTCGGGGTTGTTAGCGGCCATTGGGATGCTGGCCGTTGGGCAGATTATGTTCGGGTCGGCCAACCTGGGTATAGATTTTTCTGGCGGGACGGCGGTCCAGCTGAAATTTGATAAACCGTTACCGATTGAGACGGCTCGCAGCGTTCTGGCGAAACATGGTCTCGGTGATGCCGAGCTTCAGGAATTTACCGAGAATAATAAATTATTGATTCGAGTCAAAACCGAGACAACCATCGAGGAGGAGATCAGCGAAAAGATCATTCAAATCTTCAGGGATGAATTTAAAGGACATTCCTTTGTTGTGGATTCCAGTACCTCCATTGGTCCCACTATTGGTAAAAAACTTCAACAAGATGCCCTGATTGCGATTACGCTCTCACTGATTGGAATCATCATATACATCGCGGCCAGATTTGAGTTTCGTTTTGGGATCGCAGCCGCGATTGCCACCTTTCATGATGTCCTGGCCGTGCTCGGGATCTACCATATCATGAATAAGGAAATTACCCTCCTCGTGGTTACGGCCTTGTTGACCTTGGCAGGGTATTCGTTGACCGATACGGTGGTGGTCTTCGATCGAATCCGAGAAAATTTGCGTCAACGCCGACGCAATACGGTTGAAACCATTATCAATAATGGAATCAATCAAGTTCTCTCCCGCACCCTCGTGACGACGCTCACCGTCGTATTGGTGCTGGTCCCTCTGACGCTATTTGGTGGAGAAGTTTTGCATGATTTTTCTCTTGCCCTGTTATTGGGGGTGATAATTGGAACGTATTCATCGGTCTTTGTGGCTAGCCCCCTCTTACTGATTTGGCCAGGGAGTGAAGGACGGTTACTTAGCAAAGGTCGATAATTGGCAGGATGTTGAAAAAGGCCGGCAGCGGCGTTCTCGGCCCTTTGTCGTCCTCACGTACTCCTTTGTACGCTCCTCACGCCAAAGGTCCTACGGCCTTGCTGGACCTGGCTCAGCCGATGCGGCTTCGCGCAGGCGAGCTGACCTTTTTGAACATCCCGCCTAGCTTTTGGTGGTACGAGGGCTTGCCCCCAATTATTGGCCAGATTTGATCTTCTCACTCCTCGATTTATTCTCTTTCAAAAAAACGTTTAACATTCAGATACTTAGATTAATTTGCGTTACGAATTGGTAATAACGTTAACCAGTAAACTTAGAACCTGCAATTTGATTTCCCTATGTTACTGTTACTTGACATCATTATGGTCGTGAACCAAAATATGCTATTATTTTATAGGGTTACAAGATCACTAACCAACAAGATATGTTACCAAAATGAAACGTCTTGTCCCTTCACTCAGTCTCAAGAGCAAGACCATCCTTGCTATGGTGTTGGTTGGTCTGCTCCCACTTATTCTGTCTCTTCTTCTTGCCTATTTTGAAGAACAACGAGCCTTGCGGGAAACTGCGGGAATCAACTTTAAGGGTATGGCCGTTGAGGTCGCCCGGAAAGTCGAAACCCAGATTGTCCGTGGGATTAATGAAGCTCAACAGCTTGCGACTATTCCTTTTATTCGAAGTGCCGTTATCGATTCCAACCGGAGTTATGCAGACAAAAACGCTGACGAAATCCTCGCCCACATTCAAGAATGGGAGGATCGATGGCGCCAACGAGCCCACCAAAATGAATTTCCCGTGTTCATCAATCAATATGCCACCAATTATCTGACCCAGTGGCACGCGATTCGAAACTCTGATTATTTGGCGATCCTGGTTGTAGACAATCAAGGGGCGTTGGTTCTCAGTTCATTTCCACAAGTGAAATTCTTTCACGGATCCAGCCCATGGTTCCAAGCCGTCTTAGGTACTGCTGGGGGGCAAACCTTTGTCAGTGATTTATTCTTTGACCCGTCCTTTGGCACCCATGTTCTGAATGTTGTCGTTCCTATTCTTGATGATCAGCGCCATGATGTTGTCGGAGCCATTAGTATTCTTCTCCGACGGGATTCTTTATTCCGATCGATATCTGAGGTGACGGCTGGCAGTACAGGCCATGCGATGCTGGTGGCGTCGGACGGGACCCCTTTGTTGTGTCCGGTGTTATCCCTTGAAGAACATGCCATTCAAGCCCAATTGGTTGAGGCATTGGCTCATCTCCGTCCGGGATGGGTGATGGCGAATCCCGATTCTCATGGGGCCTATGATTCCATTGTGGGGTTTGCCCCTCTCCGCCTTGGGGTGAATCTGGCTCCAGAGAGTTTTGGGGGTCACCCATGGCACATCCTGGTCCGTCAGGATCCCTCGGAGACCTATGCTCCCTTAAATCAGCTTCTCATCAAAGTGGCATCATATGGTGTTGCGGTTTTCGTGATTCTTTGGGGGACCGGAGTCGTCGTGGCGGGTCGCATCGTCAAACCCATCCAAGCACTCTATGAAGGAGTCCAACGAATTGGTCGAGGAAATCTCGATCACCATCTTGAGGTGAAAACCGGGGACGAAATTGAAAGGCTTGCCGAAGCCTTTAATACCATGGCCGGAAATCTTCAAAATTCCTTCACACAGTTGAACCAACAAATGACGGAGATTGGCCGGCTGGAGGAAAAATATCGAGATCTGATTGAATATTCCCCTGAAATGATTCACCAGGTTGACCCTTCGGGACGATTTGTCCATGTCAATCAGACCGAATTAGACAAGTTGGGGTATACGCTTGAGGAAATGTTGAATATGTCCCTTGAGGATATCGTCCCAGACGAAAAGAAATCCGAGATTCATGAGTACCTTCGCGAGTTGGAGGTGAGAGAAGAGAGAACGATTGAAACCATCTTTCTCACTCGAAACCGGGAACCCATTGAGGTGGAAATCCATTCGACTATTCTGACCGAACCGCAGACGGGATCCTTGATCTATTCACGTGGGTTTGTGCGGGATATCACGGACCGAAAGGTTTTGCAGCGTGAGCTCCAACGCTATACCACCGGGTTGGAACAAAAGGTTTCTGAACGGACGCGTCAGCTTTCAGATTCCGAGACACGGTATAAGGCGCTGTTTAACCACGCGGCTGATTCTATTTTAATGATCGATAAGGAGGGGAAAATTGAAGCCGTGAATGAGCGGGAAATTGACGCTCTGGGATATCCCCTTGGTGCATTAATTGGAAAACCGTTGTCTGATCTCATTCACCCAGGTGACCGAAGGGTGACACTCGAATTGTTACAAAGGGTGAGAGAAGGCGAAGAAAAAGTCCCAACACGGGAAATTGAAGTCTCTGATGCCTTTCAGGCTGTTCGGCCGATGGAAATCGACCTCATCCGTGTGGAAGTCGGGAAAAGCCCATCGGTGATGGTCCAGCTTCGTGACATTGCTCAACGAAAACAATTGGAAGAGCAATTACATCGATATAGTGAAGCCTTGGAGGAAAAAGTCCAGGAACGAACGCGCGAAATTGAGCAAGCCAAACAATATATCGAGAGTCTGTTAGAGAATGCGAACGATGTGATTTATACATTGGATAGTGATCTACGGTTTACCTATGTCAACAGCAAGGTTGAGGTATGGGGTTATCAAAAAGAAGAGCTCATTGGAAGACCCTATCTGTCTCTCATTTCCAAGCGGTATCGTGGCCGGTATCTACGAGAGACGCTTGATATTGGCCGCAAGCAGGTTTACGAAGTAGAAATGGTCAGCCAGGATGGGAAGCCTCGGTCTGTCTTAGTCAGCGTGTCACCTCTCTGCAATGAGCAGGGGGTCCCCATTGGGGTTCTTGGAATCGCGAGGGATATCACTGAACGCAAAACGCTTGAACAGCAAGTCCGGGATGCGGAGCGGTTAGCATCCATTGGTCAATTGGCGGCAGGGGTGGCTCACGAAATTAATAACCCTTTGGGAGGAATTTTGAATTGCCTCTACAATCTCCGAAAGGGAACACTCTCACCCGGCCGGGCGGAGGAATATACCCATTTTATGGAAGATGGGCTCCGGCGGGTCCAAAAGATCGTTCGTCAATTATTGGACTTCTCTCAACAACACAAGCCTGAATTGCGGGCAACCGATGTCAATACCCTGGTGGATCGCGTATTGGTGTTGACCAACCATACGATTACCGCCAAACAATTGACTCTGCACCGTGAGTGTGAGCCCGACCTCCCGCCCATGATGGTCGATCCCCATATGATTGAGCAAGTCCTGATGAATTTGATCCTCAATGCCGTACAGGCAACCCAGGAAGGTGGAATCATCACGATTCGAACTCATCAACAAGAGGAAGTGTGTGAAATCGATGTGGAGGATACGGGTTGTGGAATCCCCCCGGAAGTGCGATCAAACATTTTTGACCCCTTTTTTACGACCAAGCGAACGGGGGAGGGGACAGGGTTGGGGTTATCGGTCAGTCTGGGGATTGTTGAGCGACATGGAGGGGAAATGTTAGTGGAAAGCGAAGTCGAAAAGGGGACGAAGTTTACGGTTCGCCTTCCGTTTGCCCCCTCTCCTTCTTTGATAAAGGTGGGGACATGAGTACTGGATCGGTGTTGATTATTGATGATGAGCCGCTCATGCGGTTGTCGATGTTGGATGCCCTGAAGGCCGTCGGGTATGAGGTTCAGGATGCCTCGACCGGCAATGAAGGCATTGACAAGATTCGTGAAGGTAGATTCGACTTGATCATTACGGATTTACGGCTTCCAGGTTCTGACGGTCTTCAAATCTTAAAGACGTGTAAGGACCAATCTCCTCATACGGAGGTGATCGTCATCACCGCCTATGGGTCGGTGGATACCGCTGTTCATGCCATGAAATGCGGGGCGTATGACTATATTACCAAACCATTTTCGATGGACGAGCTGTTGCTGGTGGTTGAGCGAGTGAATCGTCTTGCAGCTTTGCGGCAAGAAAATCAGGAATTGCGGGAGGAATTAGAAGGGAAGTTCAGTTTTGAAGGCATTGTGGGGAAAAATCATCGTATGCGGGCCGTGCTTGAGAAAATTAAACTCGTGTCAGGAACCGATGCGACGGTCCTCATCGTTGGTGAAAGTGGAACAGGAAAAGAGCTGATCGCCAATGCCATACATCACTATAGTCCTCGACGAAATCATGGGTTGATTAAAGTGAGCTGCGCCGCTTTACCAGAAACCTTGCTGGAAGCTGAATTGTTCGGGCACGAAAAGGGGGCCTTTACGGGAGCCGTGAAACAACGCCGTGGACGCTTTGAGTTGGCGCATCAAGGGACGTTGTTTCTTGATGAAATCGGTGAAATCTCGCCCGTGGTACAAATCAAATTGTTGCGGGTCCTACAAGAACGGCAATTTGAAAGAGTCGGCGGAAATGAAACCATTGAAGTAGATGTCCGGTTGGTCTGTGCCACCCAAAAGGATTTGAAAAAAGAGGTTGAACAGGGTCGGTTTCGAGAGGATCTCTATTATCGTCTGAATGTGGTTCCCGTACAATTGCCTCCTCTTCGGGAACGGAGGGATGATGTGTTTCTGATTGCTGACCATGTTCTCCAAGAGCTGGCTGCACGGATGAAACAACCCACAAAAAAAATTTCTCGACAAGCTCGTGAGGTGCTCATGAGGTATTCCTTTCCCGGAAATGTTCGAGAACTGGAGAATACCATTGAGCGGGCCGTCGCGCTTGCCCAAAATTCCGAAGAAATTCAGGCGTGGGATCTTTGTGGGCAAAGCTCCTGCCCGTATTTGGGGGGACAGCCCCAAGAGGGTTGTGGGTTTTGCATGGAATTTCAAAGAGAAAAGGGTGAGCGAAGGAGTTCAGGAGAGACGCTGGCTGCAGCGAGAGAGCGGTTTGAGCGATCCCATATTATGGAGATTCTCAATCAGACCCACTGGAGTAAAACCATGGCAGCCAAAGTTTTGGGATTATCCCGGAAGGCCCTTTGGGAAAAGTGTAAACGATATGGAATTCTCACCGCCGATGAGCCGACAGAAAATGGGGGGTCGTAGAAAGGTTTCGAGTTTCGGGTTTCGCGGGTAGGGAGTTAAAGCTCCCCAGTCTCGGGTTGCGAGTTTCTGGTTTCGTGTTAAGGAATTCAATTCTTTTCTTACCCCGAGATTTAAAATGTGAGATCCTACTCCTCTCCGCCTTCCCATAATTTAATGGTACGGTCAGAAGAGGCGGTGGCCAACATTCTTCCGTCCCGTGAAAGAGAAATGCCGCGGACCGGCCCCGTATGTGATTTAATGGTCCTAATCGGCCGGCCTGTCTGAATATCCCACATTTTCACCGTTCCGTCGTCGCTGGCACTGATGAGAACCTTTCCATCACCTGAGACGATCAGATTGCGCACCCATCCGGTATGCCCTTTCAACGTCCGGAGCTCTCGAAGATCCGGCATTTCGAAAAACTTAATGGTCGTATCTCGACTGCCGGATATCATAGTCTTTCCGTCTGGTGTGAAAGTCAACGCACCGACCCAATATTCCATGGGCTTTTGGAATCCCCCATGATCATCAACAAAAAATCCGCGGACCTCGCTCTCCTCATCATCGGTGTCATCTCGCCAGTGTCCATTGTGGACGACCTTTTCCTCTCCGCTTGGCAAGACTTCGTAGAGTTTGAGTTTGCCGATATCGCTTCCGGAAACGAGATGTATCCCATCTGGACAGAAGGCGGTACAGACGGCCCAATTGTGGTCGAATTGATCCTTGCCGAGAAGGGTCATGAGCTCTGTTCCGGTCGTCACTTCCCAAATTTTGATGTCCTTGTTTTGCCCACCACGTGCCAGCATGAGGCCATCAGGAGAGAAGGAAATACTACAGACGGCGTGGTCATATCGCGTAAAGAGTAACCGTGTGGTTTCCCCGGTATTGGGGTTCCATAATCGAATGGTTCGGTCCTCACTGCCGGTGGCCAGAATCTGGCCATCTGGGCTAAAGACCACTTGTCGAATATCCTGGGTGTGCCCTCGCAGGGATCGAAGTAACCGGCCTGTTTCGATATCCCAGATCCGCACATAGCGGTCACTCCCTCCGCTTGCGAGTGTCAGTCCATCTGGCGCAAAATCCACGCCCCAAATCCCTTGCGTATGCCCTCGAAAGGTTTTCAGTTCCTTAATGCCGGCTTTCCAATGTGTTAACGAATCAAGTACTTCAATTGGCTGTCTTTCTCCCTCTTCTAACGATCCCGGCATACTAGGATGATTGGGAGAACTAACCGGATTGGTCATGATAGGGCTCCTTCACGAAATGAGGTCAACAAATGGTAGAATTACCTAAAAAGATGTCTTTCTTGCTATTAAAGAGGGCCACTCCCTATAATTCGGTATTCCTTCATACTTTTGAGGATACTAAACACCCATTTATCAGGGAGTCAAGGCCGGAAAGAATAAGTTTGAAGGTTGAAATCGTGAAAGTGATGCCAGCAATTTTTAAGATAAATCAATAGTTTTTTAACTCGAGGGATACCTATGGAAATACGTTTTCAACCTGCGCTCCTTCAAGAAGTTATCGACTCATTTTCAGAGAAAACCGAGAGGGAAGGAGACCCCACCTACTATAATGAATTTCATGAATTTGCCGATCCAATTTATGAAAAATATTCCCTAGACGAGCGCGAACCAGAATTTAAAAAACTGTATCAGCATTTATTTGCCAAGTGGGGCTTTGCGGACATTCTCAGGGACGCCTTTGAAGAGTTCCCCGAAATGAAAGCCAAAACAGGACTTGTCCTCGTTCGAGGGGTGCTGAAGGAAGATCAGGAAGGGGTCGATATTCTCAGGAAATGGGGGACGGTTGAAGAGAAATTGGCTCGACAATTTGAAGAAAAGGGCCTGAAAGGGGTGGGCATCAAGTTAATACCCCGGCGTTTTTATGATCCTGCCATTAACCGATATCTTCGACACGAATTGACTCATATTGCCGATATGTTAGATGACGCCTTTGGCTATGATCCCGATACCAAAATTGGGTTTAACCCTGGCGAAGAGCATTTGATTTTAAACCGGTATCGGGTGTTATGGAGTTTGCATATTGACAGCCGAATTAGTCGAGCCGGAAAAGAACCGATGTTTTCTCGCGAATATCGATTTCGGGAATTTCGTTCCTGGTATCGGAAAATCCCTCCCACTCAAGTTGAATCCGTCTTTGAAGGCTTGTGGCAAACGGAGTATCTCACCCACGCTGAATTGGTGGAAATGGCATCGGATTCGATTCGCGTCATGGAGCGCGCCGTGGAAATTGAAGAGGGAGAAATCCCCGATGTTCCAACGAAACCGATGTTGATGCCCGGATTTCCTTGTCCATTATGTCGTTTTCCTACCTACTCGTGGGTAGAAGATTTAGATGTAAAATTAGAAGGGTATGTGCTCGATTATATTCGGGAAAATCATCCAGGTTGGGATACCGATTACGGAGCCTGTGATCGATGTGTTGAGGTGTATAAACTCCGCGCCGCGGGGGTGGTGTAAAGCGAGTTTCATGTCAAAATCAAAGACTGATAAAACTAAAGATGCAAGTCCTTCGTTGGGACGACGGAACTTTATTCGCCAATCGGTGGTGTCGGTGGGCGTCACGGTTCAGGAGTATTGGAAGCATCAAAAAGCCTCTCCTGAGCCGAAGCCAACAGCTTCAACGATTGAACGGACAGACTGGTTGAGACCGCCGGGAGCCGTTGAAGAGGTTGACTTTCTTGAGCGATGCACCAAATGTGGGGATTGCCTTGACGTGTGTCCCTATCAAGCTATCGTTCACCACTCCCAAGATGATACCCCGATTCTTTTCCAGGAAAAATCACCCTGTCGACTCTGCGAGGACTTTCCCTGTATTGAGGCCTGCGAGACCGAGGCGCTTGTACCGGTAGACAGTCCTAGAGAGATTCAAATGGGTTTGGCCGTGGTGATGCATCAAGATTGCACGGCTGCCCATGGTTGTAATGCGTGTGTATCCAAATGTCCAACCCAAGCCATTTCAATGAATTTTTCCAACTTTCGAGTCATGATTGATGAGCAGGGTTGTGTGGGGTGTGGTCTCTGCCAACACATTTGTCATTCAGTCAATGACCGTGTGGCTATTAAAGTGGTTCCGGCACGGATGACCTCCTCTCGAGTGTGAGAGGGTATCTCGATGGCTTCAACATATATGGTAAAATTTCACAGGTGGTTCGTTTAGTTTCTAATCAGGGATTAGTCAAGAAATTGCCTGGTAAGTTTCAATATATTGCCGATTTTTTCTTTTTCAACCCGGTTTTTAGGCCCCTTCATGGCCGGACTCTTAAGAGAAGATTCTTTTTTTTGGAATATTAAGAAATTTGGTCAGAAAGAGCATGAAATACCGCTTGACTTCGATTCCCTGTTGTCCTATTATCATGCTCCTTCCCATATGAGTAGGGTAAGAATTGACATGAAAAACACTTATTCCCAATCTAGGTTACGAGGATGAGTGCATTGTGAGCACGGATCTGAAGGAAGCAAAAAATGGAACCGGAAAGGCTGCTGTAGCTGATCCCGTTCGTATATCACCAAAAGATTCTCCGTCCGTTGAACGAGCGCTTTCTCGAAGTAAGCTTTACCTTCTCCTTTCATGGAGCTATCTCTTCCCAGAAGATGATGAATTCCTTGACTATCTCCAAAGCGGAGAATTTGTTGAAGATGGTCGGGTGGCCCTCGACAACCTGACCAAATTGTTAGAAGACAAGGGTGGGGAAGAGACCAAGGAAAGACTTCAGGCAGTAGCCGGGCATTTTGATGCCATTGAGGAATGGATATCGTCCGAGGGCTCCAACTGGAATCTTCAAGATCTCAGAGATGACCATAAGCGTGTTTTTAGCAATGTCATCTCACTGGATTGTCCTCCTTATGAAACACTTTTTGGAAATGACCATGTCTTTGGACAATCATATACGATGGGAGACATTGCAGGGTTTTATAATGCCTTTGGACTTCAACTTTCCCAGGATATCCATGAAAGGCTGGATCATTTGAGTGTAGAGTTGGAGTTCATCCATTATCTTGCCTATAAAGAATCCTATGCCCTCCTCCATGATGGAAAAGAAAAACTTCAAACGGTTATCGATGCTGAAAAGAAATTTGTGAAGGAGCATTTAGGCCGATGGGTGCCCTTATTTGCTGGGATGCTCAAAAAGAAGGCAGACTATGGATTTTATAAAATTCTGGCGGACTTTACGGCTGATTGGGTTGGATTTGAAATTGCCTATCTGGCAGTTTCGCCACAGCCTTATTCGGAAACAGATTATCGGCCGGCAACATTTGTCAGTCCTGAAGGTCAATCCTTCGAATGTGGAGCCCAGGATCAAGGGAATGAATTAAACCTCTTGATGAATGAGGTTGGTGCCCAGCAATATTTAGATAAAGATACGAATGATTCTGGCCAATCTGGAAGTGCTTAGATTTTTTGTTGTCAACAGTAGTATAGAAGTAAACTATTAGTGAGCAGTCCTTTAGATTTTAATCTTTTATCAAAGGAGGATGCGTCATTATGAGAGTGGTGCAGACGCGTAACAAACGATTCGTGTTTGGCGTTCTTCTTACGGCCTTGGCGGTCGGAGCCCTTTTGACCCTGGGCCAGATTCCGTTGGCCGTCAGTCAGCCGGTCACCATTCCGGTGGGAACTATTAAAGGCCCAATTCCGATGGATGCCGCTAATCCCGTTTGGGAATCGGTTCCCGGGATTGTCGTCCCGTTAAGTGGACAAACCATTACGACCCCCATGCATCCGAACATCTCCGTCAAAACGGTCATGGTGAAAATGGCTACCAATGGCAAAGAGATTGGCGTGTGGGCCAACTGGGGTGATCAAACCCTGAACAACACGACCATTGGTCCACAGGACTTCCGGGATCAAGTGGCTGTCCAATTCCCGGTTGCGACGTCGGGAGCGCCCCCGTTCCAATGTATGGGGCAATCTGGCGGAACCGTGAATATCTGGCGTTGGAATGCCGAGTGGCAACGGGACATGGGTGCCGGTGTTGCCGGTATGTGGGATGTGGATCAACAATATCCCTCCATTGCCTGGGACTTTTACTATGAAGAGCCAGCCGGCGGCGTGACCTATCCGGACCGGATTGGTCGAAGCTTGGGGCCCTTCAACCCTGGGATTTGGTCTGGGAATATCATGTCCGATCCTAATCTGCGGGCCAGTTCAGTGGAAGACCTCAATGCCAATGGATTCAGCACCCTGACCACCCAAGCGTCACAAGATGTGATGGGTAATGGGTTGTGGGAACCATATGGCGCCTTGAAAGGCGGCTGCTGCAGCGGTCCGACCTGGCGGGTGGTCATGAAACGTGCCTTGAAGACCAACGATCCGAACGATGTGCAGTTCGGTTCTGGGGCCAGCTTGCCGGTGGCGTTTGCCGTGTGGGATGGTGCCAACGTTGAGCGGAATGGCATGAAAGGCATCTCCACCTGGTTTACCGCCAAAATGCCATAAGTGAGTGATTGAAGGGATCCTGTGGTCAAGGATCCTGGTTAAAGACCGAGTTCGATGCCTCGGAGGGTTTGCACAAAATCTTGATGTGCAAGCCCTCCGAGGTTTTTTTTTCTCGTTATGACCTCAGATTTTTTGGGGGTGTTGGTTTGTGGTTGAATGGTTGCATTTGTCAGATTCGCCCGTGTATAAAAAGAAAAGGGATAAATCATTTTCCCACTATTTTTATATAGAATTTCCCCTTTAGTGGAGGTTCGAAGTGAAACTCTCCTTATTGTTTCCCCCGAGTTGGCATCCCTCGCAGCCTTACTTAAGCCTGCCCTGTCTGACGGCATTTCTTGATCAAGCCGGAATATCCCAAAAAAGTCAAAGGGACCTCAATATTGAAATGCTTGATACCGTTCTGACTCGCACCTATGGCCTCGAGATTTATGAAAAACTGATCGAGAAGACGAAAGAACTCGAAAAGTCGGCAGAAGGTGAAACCGGGCCTGGGAGTAAGGAACATTATGCCAGAGTGGTGGAAGCCCTCGATCGGTTTCCCTATGTGATCGATCAAATTGAACCGGCCAAGGCTTCCCTTCGGAGTGAGGAATTTTTTGATCTTGAGCGGTATCGAGAATGTCTCTTTCTTATCGATCGATGGCTGGAAGTTGTCTCTTCGTTGTATTTCCCAACTCGCATGACAGTTGTCGACAACCAACTGTCTTATTCGATTTACTCGTCCCGAGCTATTATGAAGGCCGTTCGGGACGAACAGCAAAATCCATACATTGATTTGTACAGAAATCATTTCCTGGATTCCATTCTCAATGAATCTCCCGATCTTATTGGGGTCTCAATTACCGCCACGTCACAAATCATTCCAGGGTTGACGTTGTGTCGACTCATTAAAGAAGCCAATCCAGATATTCACATAACCGTGGGAGGGAGTATTTTTACCCGGTTGGTGGATAACTTGCGTCGGTGTGACCGTCTGTTTGAGGTCACGGATGATTTCATTGTGTTTGAAGGGGAGACCGCATTACTGGAGCTGGTAAACCAATTGGATGGGAAAAAAGACTTTGGGAAAGTGCCGAATCTCATCTACCGTGAGAACGGGAAAACGCTGGTGAATCAACCTTTTTATTCAGAGAATCTCGCTCAACATCCGGCGCCGAATTATGATGGGTTTCCTTTAGACAAATACCTGGCTCCCCATACGGTGTTACCTGTCCAGTTTTCCAGAGGCTGTTATTACAAAGATTGTGCCTTTTGCGCCTTAACGTTGGATCATCAGAACTTTAGACAAAAGGATCCCATCAAGGTCACCGAAGAACTGGAATTTTTGTCGCACAAATATGACACCCCATATTTTTTCTTTACTGATGAATGCTTGGCCCTGTCACCAGCAAGACGGTTGTGTAAAGAAATGATTAAACGAGAATTAGATTTTCAATGGACAGCCGAATTTCGGTTTGAGAAAAATTTATCCAGGGAGTTGTTGGGCCTCCTGAAGGATGCTGGGTGTCAAAAGATCGTCTTCGGATTGGAAACCTATAATGAACGAATGATGGACTTCATGAAAAAAGGTATCACGCAAGAGAGCGTGGATCGAATCTGTTCCGACTGTGTCGATCTGGGGATTGGTGTTCATTGTTATGTCATCGTGGGATTCCCCACCGAAACCGAAGAAGAAGCGCTTGAGACGATGAATTTTGTTGTGGAAAATACCAAGCTTCATTCGTCTTATGGGTTCTCTTGCCAACCGTGTCTCTTTGATCTGGAAAAAGAGGCCCCGATTATGAGTGATCCCGGTGGCTATGGGGTCCAACGAATTATGAGGCCGGCATCGGAAGATTTGAGCCTTGGATTCTTTTATGAAGTGAAGGAAGGCATGACCCCCGAACAAGCTGAAAAGCTGTACCAGCATGTCTATGAAAAAATTAGTGAAGTGGTTTGTGAGCTCCCCTTTAACTATTCCATGGCAGATGGTCTCCTGTATATCGCCAGACACAATAAGCAGCGGGAGCCAGAACCTACCGGAGTATAGCAGGGTGATAAAAATGGCCGTTTCAAGTTTCAGGTTTCAAGTTTCAGGTTAAACGACGGAGATGGAAACTTCTGCTGTCGAAAATAAAGTTATAGGGAAAACAGAAGAGCAGGGTCTCCTGTTCGAGTATGCCCTGAAGTTTTTACTGGTGGCGGCCTTCCTGGAGCTCTTGCTCTACCGCCTGGTCTCCCGACTAGGCATGCATTTGAGCAAAATAGCTGAAAAATACGAGGCGGTCCGAATAACCTTTCGGGGGCTTTCCTCCTTGGGGTTTATGTTATTGAACGTCACTTCGATTCTGGCTTTTTTGGTCATTTCTCTGTTGTTGTTCCAAAAACTGAGAAAAACCATATGGTCCGGCTCGTACGATACCCTCCTGATTCCGTCGACTTCCCTTCTCCTCATGGTCACCGTGGCCTATTTACTGTTTCCTCCAGCGATGCTGGGTTCAGTCATCTATAATCTGATTACTTTACTCGTTTTAGTCATCCTGGTGATTGAATATATGGCCACCCATAGACTTTGGATACAGCGGTTGACCATTGGATGTTTTTTTATGGGGATCAGTTCTTGGATTTACTATCAGACCATGTCCACCGGCTATGGGCTTTTACATATTGTGACGGCTCCGCCCTTGGTGAATGAAATTAACCGTTTTGGAGAGGCCATGATGGTCCTGGCGAGCATCCTGGTGTTTTGGGCCTATGGCAGTACCCCCCTGCGAACCAAAAATAAACAACAGCGTCGATGGGGGCTCACATTGCTTGTCAGCGGAGGCTTGGTGTTCTTCCTGCTCTTGTTTCTGGATTATATTGTGTCGCTCTATAGTCCAGCGGCCGCGCACGACGTTCGGAAGGCAGGAGAGGGAATTGGGTGGATTTTTCAAATGGGAATGGGATACACCTTTTACCTGCCCTTCGCCTTCTATGTCCTGGGATTGATTTGCTGGTCGTACACGGTCATTAAATTGGTCACGATTGGAAGATTGGCGGGCTACGGGCTGGGCTTGATGTTTATGGCAGGGTACGCCTTACAGTTATCTCATCTCACCCTCCTGGTCGTCTTAGGCTTAATGCTTCTCAACATTGATAAACGTGGAACTCTAGGAAAGTTGCGTGGAAAAATGAAGGAAAAGGTGGTGTATCAACCCATTGAGCCCGCTTTTGGGCAAACAAGATAGGTAGAATTCAAGACATGGAGGAACAGAAATCTATGAGTCAAACCGTTGAACAGACGGCATCCGGCGAAACGGAAGAGCAACCGGTCCTGAGTCCGGATGAAGAAATGGTCGAACTTGAAAAGCTGTTGAGCGAAGAACCAGACGATTTTCAAGCGCGGTGCCGGCTTGGTGAATTGTATTTCCACAAAGGACGATTGGACGAAGCATTGACCGAGGTCAAAAAGTCGGTGGAGATGGCTGAAGGCTTACGGGCTGAGATGGATCGTTCTCTCGCCATGTATTATTCCAATCTTGGAACGATTTACGGCACCAAAGGTATGGCGGAAGACGCGGCTTCACAATTCAGACGAGCCCTGGAGCTCAATAAATATGACGTCCTGGCCCTGTTTAATCTCGGTCGGTTGAACAGTGAGAAAAGTGATTTTATGCAGGCGAAAGATTACTTCGAACGCTTGATTGAGCTTACGCCTGAGGACCCGATTGCATGGTACAATTTAGCCGGGGTGTATGAACAACTCGATAATCCTCAAATCTCGGATTATAACACCTTGGATATGGCCATCCAGGCGTATATGAAAGTGTTGGAATTTGACCCCCATCATTTAGAAAGCAGTTTCAAATTGATGGAGATGGGATTGAACCTGAAAAAGCCGGAAATGGCAGTCAAGGTTATGGAGGAAGCTGTTGATCATAATCCAGATGAACCGCTTGCCTATTATAATCTCATCAATACCTATGAGAAGTGTAAAATGTTTGAACAGGCTGAAGAAACCCGGAAGCGATTGAAAGAACGATTTGCCAAGCGTTCGAAAGAGGCGGGTCCGGCTTAGAGTAGCCGCCTAAAGATTTTTTCAAAAAGGAGATTCAATTATGTTTGGGACCTTTGGGTTTACGGAATTAATTCTGATCTTAGTCATTGTGCTGATTATATTTGGAGCCGGAAAACTTCCCCAGTTGGGTGAAGGAGTAGGAAAAGCCATTAAAGGATTTAAAAAGTCGGTCCACGAAGCCGATGCCATGGATGTTGAGACTCCGGCGCAAGCCCAGGCGAGTTCGACGGCTCATTCCGATACTCCCGCTCAAATACCGGCATCTTCCCAGAATCAGGAAATTTCAACGCCACCACAGCCGAATGAAGCCACACCCCAGGTTCCATCGTCCGGAGCGGTCTCAACGTCGAAGGCCTAATCGGCCATCCTTCCAATTGGGTATTGTGGTCGCCATGATCAGTATTGCGTACGGACAACCGGAAAAGGTTGAGATAAGGGGTCTGTCATGAATACGGGTACAGCATTGGAGCTTGGTCTCATTGAAACGTTTGCCGGGAACGGGAAGTCTCGAAGTACCGGTGATGGGAAACGGGCGGTGAAGGCAGGCATTCCCCTGCCTAACCATATTTGCCTCGATAAAGAAGAACACTACCTGTACTTTGCAGAATGTGGGTCGGATCGGGTCAGGCGAGTGGATCTTCAGACTGGTTTGGTGCACAAC
>CP070743.1:1191588-1209695 GCA_020348185.1 Nitrospirota bacterium | reverse complement strand
AGGGACCGGTGATGATCAATTGAAGCAAACCCGATGTCTTCGTAAGGCAGAGTGCGAAGCTGATCAAGGGCCCCTGGAACAGAAAGCTTCCCGGCTTGAACCTCTTTCAATAATTTTTTGAGTTTCGCCGAATTCATATAAACAACCCGAGGCATTTGACCAGAATTCCCCTCTCCCTGCGAGGGAGAGGGCTAGGGTGAGGGTGTAGCTTGGTGATTCCGGGTTTATAGTTCACGGGACCTCATCGAAGAGCCTTTGAAGGTTGTTTCACTCTTCGCAGAACGTGTCATGAGGGTATTGACGGCTTGAAGCGGATCCGTCCCTTCAAAGAGGACGCCATGGATCCCCTGGACAATGGGCATATCAATGTCATGATGGAGGGCTAAGCTCATGGCGGCTCGTGTCGTACGTACGCCTTCTGCCACGGTATGCGTGCTGGAAAGAATCGTGTCCAACTTGGATCCTCGGCCGAGATTGAGCCCGACGGTGTAATTGCGGCTTAAGGAACCCGTACACGAGAGCACGAGATCCCCCAATCCCGAGAGCCCATACAGAGTGGACACATCCGCCCCCATCGCCACCCCCAAGCGGATCATCTCGGCCAATCCACGGGTGATCAGGGCGGCTCGTGTGTTGAACCCGAGCTCCAACCCATCGGCAATTCCTGCGGCAATCGCCATCACGTTTTTGAGCGCGCCCCCGATTTGGGCGCCAATGATATCCCCCCCAGCATACACGCGAAAATGAGGTGTCATGAAGACTGGCTGAAGGGCTAGCACCAGGTCTGGATTCACCCCTGCCAGCAAAATGGTTGTTGGCTTCCCCTGACTCACTTCTAGGGCAAAGCTCGGGCCGGAAAGCACCGTCAAAAAAGGTTTCCAGGAACCAGGTAACGAATCCTCTACCACGTGCGACATGAGTCGCAACGAATCTACTTGAATGCCTTTTGTGGCAATCGTCACGGGAAGGGGCCGTTTCAGGGCTGGATGCAACTGCTCCACGATGTTCTGCATCGCATGTGAGGGAACGGCAAGAAGAATCAAATCGGTTTCTTTGACGGATGCGGCTAAGTCTCCGGTCACTTGGAGGGAATCGGGTAGAGAAAAATGCGGAAGGTAGGTGGAATTTTCTCGGGTGGATCGGATCGTGTCCACCACTTCTTGTTCGTAAGCCCAGAGAGAAACTTTCAAACCTTTAGATGCGAGAAGACGGGCCAACGCCGTGCCCCACGCGCCGGCGCCAATCACAGAAATTGAGTGAATAGGGGAATTTTGAATGGTCATGAACGGTCTACTACTTTATAATACCAACCGGCTCTTTCGCCTTTACCATGATGCTTCCGGAGTACGTCAAACCATGAGTGCCTTCAAAATCTGTTCTTCGTGCTCATCCCAAATCCCTGCGCATGGGCGCTTTTGCCCTAGGTGCGGGAACAGGGTCGATACCCTTCATAAGGAGAGCAAGTTCTCCGAAACCCTCAACATTCGAATCCTCTACGTAATGGTGGCACTGTTAATCCTTGCCCTTCTCTTTCCCCCATGGGAAACCCCGCCAGGCGACCCACCAGAATTTCTGGGATTCCACTTCATCTTATCGCCCCCTTCGCCGGGGGCGGTTGTGAGTCGAATACTCCAAACGATTCAACTGGTGACGATCGCCGTTGGCGGCATGTATTTTTCTTGGTTGTTTCGGTGGAAAAGTCAGTAACATCACCATTCACTCTACGGCCTCTTTGCCTTCACTCCTTCACCCGAAAAATGCGCTTGGTTTCCTTGGCCTTTTCTTGTTTCAGGGCCGCATAGACTTGCGGCCCATTGACCAGATGGTACAGAACGTCTTTCGTTTCCACATTTTGACACACGCCCTCTTTCTGTTGGTACGCTACGAATCGTGTGACGGATTTCTGTTCCCGGTTCATTCGTAAGATGATAAGGGTGCAAGGCTCCCCCTCGTAGGGAGCGCTGACCAACTTTTCCTCATCCCATTCCTTGATGGAATAGACGTGGGTGAGCACCTCGAGAATAGGGACGTTGATACCGGTAAGCACGGCGGTGGATTCGATGCATTGTTTCTCTTCCCGAAAGCAGGTTATTTTTGTTGTCTGAACTGCGTCCATCGTCGGGCCACCCTCCCCCGCCCATGTACCCTGGACTTGGAGGGCCTTATCCCACTGTTCCAGATGAAAGGTCGCTTTAGGGAGGAAGGGCAAGGGCTGGTCCAGGATTTGGTTGTCTGCGGTAAGAGATTTGAGTGTCCGGAAATCAACCTCACCGGTTTCCGGAAGGCCCACGTACTTCTGATAGGCTCTGAGAGCGGCTTGGGTCTTTTCGTCCAACTCCCCATTATAGGGTCCTGTTCCATAACCGAATCGTCCGAGGAAGATTTGGACACCCAAGAGGAGCACACGATATTCCTCAGGGCGAGATCTAAGAGCTTCCAGTTCCTTTTGTGCTTTTATTTCCTCCGGCGACAAAGTTGGGGATGACTTTGGGGGTTGTCCGCTTGGTGTGGTGTCTGTTTTTTCTGTCCCGGTCTTTGGCTGAGACTTCTGAGGCGACTGAGCGAACACCCCGGAAGTGACAAGGCAGAAAGAAAGAAGGGTAGCTACTGTTAATCTGAACGACATGGCCGACGTTACCTCCTCAAAAATTCGTTGCTAGAAAAACTTGTCTTGATATAGGGAAGCCATATTCACAATCAGAATGGAAAGAGTCAAGTGAGGAATTAAGAAATAAGACTCAGAGGTTGGAATCTTAAGGACTTCCAACAAAATGGTTGTTAAACAGAAAAAAGTAAAGGAGGGCAGAATAAGGAGGGGTTTACGGAAATAATTCTTTGAGAGGCAGTTCCCAGCCGGGAAAGAGGGGGCTTGTTACCCGAGCTTGAGCTTCCAGGGTCAATTCGATGGCTTGGGAGTAGGTTTGGTCAACCAATCGAAAGACTTTAACGGTGTCGATTTCGGGATCAATAATCCAATATTCTGCAACGCCATGCTTCTCGTAGAGTTTGCGTTTGATGATTTCATCAGTTCGGCGAGTTGATTCTGACAGAATTTCCACTACCAGGTCAGGAGCACCTTGAATGTTGTCTTCAGTAATGATGGATTCACGACCCCAGGAAACGAACAGGAGGTCGGGTTGCACCACATCCATGTCGGAGAAGACTACATCAGTTGGTGCAGACAACAGAATTCCAGATTTATTTTGCTTAACAAACTCAAACAATAGACCGTAGAGATTTCCGGAAATTCTTTGATGTTTGGTCCTGGGGGCAGGTGTCACGTACCGGTCTCCCGCAATGAGTTCATACCGCTTCCCATCATTTGGGAACAGGAGATAGTCCTGGTACGTGAATTTTATTTGAGGAGTGGTTGCCGACATCCTTCACCTATACGGGTATCGGATCATGCTAACAAAGACTTTAATGGCCCTCAACCTCATAGTCTGGCACATTGCCCCACCGAGATTTTCAAGATCATGTCGCGCCCATTGTCTGAAACTGATTTCCCGTGTATTTGATAATGTTCCCTTGGAAAATGAGCTAGCACACGGTACACTGAGTGTAGACAGCTCAAAAAAGAATCAATATTCAATATGGGGGTGATTGGCTTCGACGGGGATCAAGAGGTCAACGAAGCGTGTCGAGCTCTCGGGGTCTCGTAAAACCCTCGGGAAAACATTAAGTGCCAACGAACCATTGGCTCTCGCGGCTTAATTGACCGCGACGTTTCTCCATTCCTCGCCTGTGGGTGTGGAAGAAGCGACGATTAACGGGCTGGTCCAAAGCTGGTGCTCAGCGGCAGCGGACGAGAACTTTCTGGGCTAGCGGACGTTCTAAGCCGGTCGGTGGGCGTGGGCGAACGCGAATAACAAAACATCGGCTACACACGTAGGGTCGTTGCGCCAAATGTCTTCGGACGCGGGTTCGAATCCCGCCACCTCCACCAACCTAATCAAATAATTAAATAACCAATATTATTCTATAAATTGAGACTCCGGCGGGATTCGAACGGGGGTCTTGAAGGGGGTATGCCCCCTTCACTTCTTCACCACATACCAATTGTTCTGAATATCATGGGCCAACTCATTGGTCTGAATGGTGCGAAAGCCCGCCTTAGTTAGATATTCCCGCGTTTTTTCTTCCCCCCACATAGCGCCCAGCCCTTCACCACCTTGAGCGAGAGAAACCGTCATGCAATGCATGCAGGAGACGGTATAGAGAAATGTGCCGATGGGATGGGAACAATTGTTGTGAATCTGGCTGGACGCTTTAATGTCTTGCATGAGGTAGGTTCCATCGGATTTTAAGGCTCGATGAATTCCTTTGAGCACACTCATAGGTTTGGCCTGGTCGTGGACGGCATCAAAGGTGGTGATGAGGTCATAGGCCTCGACTTCCGCAACATGTTCAAAATCACTCAAGTCCGCGCATTGAAAGGTTACATTCTTCAGGTTCTGGGCTGCTGCCTCTGCCTTTCCGGTTTCAATCGCTTCTTGAGATAGATCCAGGCCGGTAAACCGGCTATTGGGAAACAGTGTTCCCAATTTATTCAAGATCCGGCCACTGCCGCAGCCCACATCCAGCACTTTGATTCCTTTTTCTAGCTGTTCCCTGATTCCAGGTATGAGGGGAAGAATATGGGATTCGAGACTCGACAAAACGGATTGACCACTATCTTCCGCCATCACCTCATGAAATCGCGAAAACTTTTCGTAAGGCACACCCCCTCCCTTTCTAAAACATTCCAAAATTTCATCTTCCACACCACCCAATAACCCGATGTACTGACTAAACACAGCTATGTTCTCGGCAGCAGCCGCGCGAGTAAGGGAGGCAGCATGCTCTTCTGGAAGGCGGAATTGTCCCGTTTCCGGATCTGCCTCAACAACGCCCGCTGTCACCATAGCTCCAAGCCATTCCCGTACATAACGCTCATTCAAATGAGCGGAAGCGGCGATCCCTTCCGAGGTTGAAGGGGGTAGGGTGCTCAGGACATCAAGTAATCCTGTGCGATGTCCAATAGACAACATAAGGCAAAGGGCACCATTATTTAGTGCGTTGAGAATTTGGCTTCCAAACTTTTCAGCTTTCTCGACATCAAAATCCTTGTGATCATTGGTCTCTGACACAACAATTATCTCCTTTCTTAGCCACCTCGAAAAAGCAAGAGGGCAAGATTCTAATATTGCCTGAAGAAAATATATTTCTTGTAAAGTAAAGTCAGACCTTGGGTGATTTGAATTTAACGGCAGGTTATACAAGATATGCCACGTCATGCCAACGGAAAAGAAAAAGTGAAATTTAGGGTTGACTAAACCGACTAGTTGGTATATAAAGGGTTCATGCCTGTCAAAAATGCAAAAGAAAAAATTGTTCAATCCGCAATCCGGTTAATGCTTGATAAGGGCTATGCGGGCACGACCGTCGATGAAATTTGTGAAAACGCTGGCGTCAGTAAGGGTAGCTTTTACCACTTTTTCAAATCCAAGGAAGACATCGGTGTGGCAGCATTGGATGGCTTTATTAAGCGAGGCGAGGAGTTGATGCGGCTGGGGCATTTTATGGAAGTCGAGGATCCGATTCAGAGGGCCTTTGCCTATCTTGATCATGCTGAGACCGTTTCTAAGGATCTTTGGGGAGACGGTTGTTTGCTCGGGAATTTCGCTCTTGATTTAGCACGGACACATCCAGCCATCCGGGCACGTGTCACGGCCCTGTTCGACGGAACGATCGACAAATTGGCACAAATCTTTCAGCCGATCGCTGACTTTCGCGAGGATGGGCCGACTGGGATCCAACTGGCTGAGCAGTATATCGCCATGCTCGAAGGCTCAATTGTCTTGGCCAAGGCGCATGACGACTGGAAAAGAATTCCAAGGGGAATTCAGGCTTTTCGAGGGTATTTACGCCTCCTGGCTGTCTAGGAATTTTTTTGGGATTTTATTAAACCGACCGGTCGGTATATAAAATTATTAACATTAATACCGTCTTGTCCAATTTTGGACTTGGCGGGATTCACACTCAACCAATTAAATAAAAAGGAGAAACGTCATGGTCCTCAACGAAACAAAACTTCATGAATTTATGGGGAAAATCGTCGGTGACATGGGGGCGGCCATTGGGACGTCCCTCGTGGTTATTGGTGATCGGCTAGGACTGTATAAGACCCTGGCCGCCTTGGGCCCGCTAAGTTCGCATCAGCTTGCGGAACAGACCGGTACCTCTGAGCGTTACGTGCGCGAATGGCTGGCAGCTCAGGCCGCCTCGGGTTACGTGGAGCACCATGCGGAGACCAATCAGTTTTCAATGACGCCGGAGCAAGCTGCAGTGTTTGCCGACGAAGACTCGCCGGCTTACGTCTGTGGGGGTTTTTTCTCTATTGCCTCAGTGATTGCCGACGAACCGAAGATTACCGACGCCTTCCGAACCGGTGAAGGAATAGCCTGGGGCGATCGCCACGCATGCCTCTTCTGCGGCACGGCCAAGTTTTTCCGCCCTGGCTATCGGGTTCACTTGATTTCCTCCTGGATCCCTGCGTTAAAGGGGGTAAAAGAAAAGCTGGAGAGGGGTGCCAAGGTCGCTGACGTCGGGTGCGGTCACGGACACTCGACGTTGATCATGGCAGAGGCATTCCCCAACTCGCAGTTTGTCGGCTTTGACATTCATGCCCCTTCAATTGAGGAAGCGCGAAATTTGGCAGAGGAAATGGGGTTAACCAACGTTCGGTTTGAAGTGGCATCCGCGAAAACCTATCCCGGCCATGGCTACGACCTTGTGACGTTTTTTGATTGCTTGCACGATATGGGTGACCCCGTGGGTGCCGCAGCGCATGTGAAGGCGTCACTAGACAGTGAGGGGACTTGGCTTATTGTCGAGCCATTCGCCAATGACAACCTTGAGGATAATCTCAACCCGATCGGCAGGGTGTACTATGGCTTTTCCACGACGGTCTGCACACCCGCCTCGCTCAGCCAGGAAGTGGGACTAGCCCTCGGGACCCAAGCTGGGGAGGCTCGCCTTAAGGACGTCGTGACCTCAGGAGGGTTCACCCGTTTCCGCCGTGCGACCGAAACGCCCCTCAATCTCATTTTGGAGGCAAAGCCCTGAGCAAAATTGATAGGAGCCGGAGGGTACCCATCCTTTCCGGCTCCTCAGTTACGCTGGCAAATGGAAATGGATAGACCGGGCCAAGAAATTCATCTTATTTGATTTTGGAATTTTCCCGTGAGGTCAAGTGTGTTGGCATCATTGGCCAGTGAGGTCCGGCGTCGTTAGAATGGGGCATGCGGGAATTGAACCAAAAAAGACCCGTCGTTTCTTTTCGAAGAAAATTTCTCCGGTTTGTTCTTCAATTCTTTATCGGTGGGATGATTTTTCTCTCGGCTCTCGGCAAATCTCTTGATATGCCTGGTTTTATCGAGGTGTTAAAAGCCTATCAGGCTTTTCCTCCTGCCGCTCTGAAGTCCCTGGCTTTTTGCGTAACCGGAATCGAGTTTTTCTTGGGATTTTGGATACTGTCTGGCTATCGCTTGTCATTGAGTGCGTGGGGGGCCGCGCTGTTGAATACCCTCTATACTGGTTGGATGGTGATTACGCTTCTCAGGGGATTGGCCATTTCGAATTGTGGATGTTTCGGAGTCTTTTTCCCCCAACCTTTAACATGGCTCACACCGATTGGGGATCTCGTGTTGGTGGGTATGTGCGTACTGTTGGCGTATCTTACTCAAACAGAGGAGTATCCTAACCGCCGACTACGCACAGCTTTGCTTAATTAACGGCGGCGGGCTCTATTTGTTCGATAGCCCATTGAGCCCAGATTTGGACGGTTGCGGCAGAATCAGATTTCCTAGCTTTTTCCAGCCAGGAAACATCAGCGGTATCCCCGAGTTTTCCAAGACGAAAAGCCGCTTCGGTTCTCACCCCTACATCAGGATCTTTAAGCAGCCGTTTTCGCAAAAGCGGGACAGCCCGTCGATCGGCTAATTCTCCAAGTCCAGACACGGCCGCCTGTCGAACGCGAGGATCAGGATCCTTTAAGGAGGGAAGAATGACCTCATAGGCCGATGGCGTATCAAAGGCAGTGAGGACTTGGATCACCGCTTTTCGGGTTTCCACTTCCGAAATGGCCAGGACCTCTTTCAGGAGCTGAACCCGGTCTGTATCAGGTTCAACCTGGCCGAGAGCGGAGGCAACGGCATGCTTCACTGCTGGGACTTCATCTCCTAAAGCATTTATCAATTCATTAACGGCCTCATCTGACAAATCGGGTCCCATTTGACCCAACGCCCATGCGCTGTACTCTCTGACTTGGGGGTCCTCGTTCTTCAGGGCATTGATCAAGGGTGGAATACCGTCAGGGTGGGAAATTTTTCCCAGCGAAAGAGCTGCCGTTCGCCGGACATCTGCACTAGGATCTTCGAGCAGTTGTCCCAATGTGGACACCACGGTCTCCTGCTCTTTCGGTGTGGATTCGATAATGCAGCCCCCCGATAAGATTGCCAGGATGCCGACGATGCAAATTTTTCGCAAATTAACGGGAAGAATCAGAGACAACCTTGTCACGATATTGTCAGGATGTTCAAAAAGGCCGCTTTCTTTCCCGCCCAACCCCGGCGCGCCAAGACTCGCCTTTCCACAGCAAGACCGCGCATTGCCTGCTACGTCCCGCAGGGCGTCACCTTTGTTTGGTGCGCGGAGCGTACACGGGAGTACGTGAGCACGACAAAGTGCCGAGAACGCAGCTGGCGGACTTTTTCAACATCCTGCTAGGTTGTGGAAGGGGGATCTTTGGGCAGAATCGGCTGTTTGGCTGACTCGATGGTCTCCTGCATTTCTTTTTCTGCCGACTCGAGCTCAGCTTGAATGGTTTTCATTTCCGGGTCGATAGAGCTTCTCACGTCATTGGCGGCCTCTCTAAATGTGCGCAGCGCACTGCCTAACCCCTCCCCAAGGCTTTGCATATCTTGAGGGTTGGCCCCAGCTTGTTGTTTTTCTTTTAACGCGGCTTGTTGAGCCTGGACGCGGGCGACAGCCTGTTTATTGACCACGGCGGAGGGTCGTTTGGTTGTTGGTTGAGGGCGCGCGGTCGAAGGCAAGGGAGGGTATTGGGGAGCTGCCGTTTGACTTGATTGCGCGGCTCGTTGTTCCATCGTAACGGGAGGTGGCACAGAAGCGGCAGTTCCTTGAGATGATGCTGAGGGTGCTCCTTGGGCCCCCTGGGATTGTTTGGGGGTTACGGTCTCGGGACCTGCTCCTTTATATAATAGAGCGGCTGTCGTTCCCGGAGTAAGTTCTGGCCCCTTTTGGTACGGCTGGTTTGTGGGTGTCCCGGCTGAAGACGATTCCGACTGAGCCCCCGATGATTGAGCCGGAGAAGCGGTTTGTTCGGGGGAACTGCTGATTTGGGGAGTAGCCTCCTGATCCGGAGCATTGGGGTCGACGGGTGGAGGCATTTCGTTGACTTCCTTTTTAAAGCCTTTCAAGGCCTTGCCCACGCCTTCTCCTATTTGCGGAAGGCGGCCCGCCCCGAAAATGATCAGGACGATCACCAAGATAATGATCAGTTCAGAAAACCCCATTGTCCCAAACATATCGGCAATCCTTCGGTTAAATCCGATTCATATTCCGTGTAACATCTAAGACTCTATCCGTCATACTAATAAAGTGTCAACCCAAATTGGAGAACCCCTATTCACTGATTTCGATCAGGCAAAATAGAATAATGGAATCCGCAACGGGTTTTTCATGAAAGGCAGTGAAGAGAGTAGCCCGTTTGCCATTTGAAAAACGGAATCCGGGGCAATTGAGTTTCTCGCGAACCATGATACAATCCGAGAGTCATGTCCTTTGTGTCTTCTCCTCGAGTCCCAGTCTATCGCATTACCCTTTTTTATGGTCCGGAGTTGGTACAAGGCGTTCCCAAAACCCTTCAGTGTGTGTTTAATGTAAAAAAACGAAGTTGGAAGGGTGGCGTTCAGATCGTTGTGGCGATTGAGGAAACTCAACTGGTCACGGCAAAACAATCACTGCAATTCGATCATTGGGTCGAAGAAACCCTGTCACACGTACCCCATGAAGAGCATGCCGATTATGCTCTCCGGGCACAAGATCTATTCATTCAGCAAGTCTGCCATCTCAAGCTTCAATTGGCGATTCAAGAGGGAATTCGCCAAGAAAACAGCAAATTGGATCGTCAGTTCTTGTGGAAAGAATTGGACGAGGCAATAGTCCGCGAAGAGAGTTCAATCAAGGACCAAGTTTTGACTGAGCTCGATATTCATTCATGTGAAGAATCCTCGTAATCATCTTTGTAATCAGGCACAATTCTTGCCGAAATCCCATGCAGTCTAGAAGTGTGTTTCTTTGGATCTCTTTGAAACAACCCATTTGAGGAGCCGGTATTCCTCTCTCTCAAGATCTCGCTGTTTAACATTCCACCATTCTTTCTAAGGAGGTTGGCTACGATGCAAGAGTTATTGACCTTGACCCCAAATTGGAATTGGAAACGAGGTATGGCGATCCTGGTTTTGGTGACATTCTCCACATTGCTTGTTATCACCCCCACGTTAGCTTCTGCGGATGAAGGGGAAGAAAACCAATCTAGCGAGGCCGGTTTGGGAGTAGCTAGCGGGCTACTGACCATTGTCTACCTCCCTTTTAAGCTGGCTTATGCTGTCGGAGGTGGTGTCGTCGGGGGACTTACCTATGTCTTGACCGGTGCGAACATGGATGTCGCCAAATCTGTCTGGGAACCGAGCTTTTACGGAACGTATGTGATAACTCCGGATCATTTGAAAGGAAATGAGCCAGTTCGGTTTTTTGGGGTTTCTCCATATGAGGAAGAGGGCTATGAAGAACTCGAATATGATGAAGAGCCCTATGAAAAAAGTAGTGAAGAGGAAAAGTCCACCGAGACTCCAGAGACCGAAAAACCCTAGTCGACCCATTTTCCGGGGAAAAAACTGAATAAAGGAGGAAAATGAATCGGCCGAGGAGGCCTCTACGAGAATGGCATGAAACCGATCATTGGGGTGACACCTGATTTCAACGCAGGCGACAGAAAAGATATGGGTGGCAAGGTGCCGACCTATTTTCTCCGCGCCCGGTATCTGGAAGCGATTGAAGCGGTTGGGGGCCTTCCTCTTGTTCTTCCGTTGGTAACGGACTCCGTTAGGCAACGCCTCTTGTTGTCAAAGGTCGATGGGCTTCTCGTCACGGGGAGCGGGTCAGATCTTCCGCCGGAATTGTATGGTGAGCGTCAACGATTTAAGTTTCGGCGAATGAGTCGCCAACGAAGTTCGCTGGAACTGGGGATTGCCAAATTAGCCTATCGATCAGGTGTTCCCACGTTAGGCATTTGTGGGGGCATGCAATCTATGAATGTTGCGCTCGGGGGGACCTTGATTCAAGACATTTCCTCCCAAGTCCCAACATCAATTTCTCACCAACCGTCCTGTCCGGCTACGAAACCCGCCCATGTCATTGAAGTGGTGCCGCAGACTCTCATGCGTCGTATTGCGGGAAGGGCCACCATGGAGGTGAATAGTTCACATCATCAGTCTGTCAAAAAGCTGGCTCGACCGTTGGTGACGAGTGCTCTGGCCCCAGACGGAGTGATTGAGGCTATTGAATCCTGTTCACATCCCTTTTATTTAGGGGTCCAGTGGCATCCGGAATGCCTCTATTCCAATGACCCTATCCAAAAACGGCTGTTTCAGGCTCTTATTAAGGCTGCTAAGAAGGTTGCCTCATAACGAGGAGGTAATGTTTCGAGTTCCTAGTTTCGGGAAAGAGAAATTTAAGACCCTGGAAAACGAAACTTTTTTAAGCCGTTGTCCCTTGATCAGTTGCAGGGGGAGGGTCTGTGGATTTATCCGATTCTGATGGTGGAGGAGCAGACGGTGGAGTGGGGCTGGTCGCTGACGTTTGGGCCTCGGGTTGTGGCTCGGTTTTCGCCTCGGGTTTTTGTGTGGGGGCAGCAGGTTTTGGTGGAGGGGCAGGTTTGGGTTTTTCGGGTTTAATGCCTCCTTCCCAATGAGGACCCGAGTACATATCAGGCGAGAGACCGTTTTTCTTCCAATTAATTTCGAAATCTGCAGCCGCCTTGTTGGGATTTTCTCCAATCCCTATGGTTCGATTCCATGGGTAGATTCGGGGGGAAATCTTGTACCTATCCGAATCTTGCCGGATGTATAGTGCAATGGGATTTCCCCGATAGGGCCCCAAGAAAATGTGAACGGTTCCTACAAATTCAGGAAGGGATTCCATAACGGCCTCGAAAGGAAACCAATAGTGCCATACCACCTTCTCGGACGCAAGACGTTCGGAGTTTCAAGATCAAAGGCTAGGGGATAAGAGGTCGAAGGGTCAAAGGGTCGAAAAGTCGCAAGGTCGAAGTGCCTAAGCGGCTGAAGAGTCTAAAGGGTCAAAAGTCCCAACGTCAAAAAGCTGAAAACCTCGTGGGCTCTTAAAATCAATTCAGTAGCGGTTTTTTATGGCCTCTTTGACCGCTTCGACCCTTTTGACCTTTTCGACCTGTTTCTTAACTTTATGAGGAGGAGATCGGTTGTATCTGAGCAGTTTCGCTTTTGCGGATAAGAAAGAGGGCAATCATCAAGACCAAAATAATCACCACATGAAGACCAAGGTCCATCAGATAGTGCCGAAACGTTTCTTCAGGAATGTCATGAAGATGTGACAACTCAGCGCCTGCGGTGAGAATTCTCCTGACGGAGGCAATGATCCCCACATGGAGGAATGGTTCGAGACGGATCTGATCTGATTGCAGGAACCCAAGGACGGTGCGAAAAAGCTCCAGCAAAATAATGACGAGGAGAAGATCATTGATTAACGAAATCGTGGCTGGCCAAAATTCCGTGTGAACAAGTTGGGCAAATTCCACCCACGCGAAGACAAACACCAACATGCCCAGAAACAAAAAACTGAGGCAGGCTGTGATATAGCCCCACCGATCAAGCCATTGCATCCATCGGACCCACTGTTTCATTGACTCGGGTGTCCATCCAAGCATTCGCCAACCCTCCAATCAGGCATTACCTTCGTGGGTAGTCTCGGAAGATCCCATTGCACTCGCCTGCCCGAAACTTAAATCCTGCATGGCACGGGCCGTTACAGAATGTCCACAACATATAATTTCCTTGAATCCAGCCCCCCCATCCATGATCATGACCCGAAGTCCGCACGAATCAGGGTGGTTCTTTCTTTCGTCGATGGTCATTCCTACAAGCAATTTCCCTTTTTTTCGTCCACGACCGGATCCTATTGACGAAACCACGTCTTCTTCAGTCAGCTCATGACCACAGCAAATCACTTTTTCGAATCCCTCACCACCACTCATCACTTTGAGCACAAGACCACATCCATCCGGATGCCGCTTATGTTCGTCAATAATATCACCTTTCTTTAAGCCCATGTTCCTCTCCTTTCACGATGGGAGTCGACGGTATCAGGCTATGGTGCCCTTCCGTGCCTTTTGACCAGCCATTGGTATTTATCTCCATTTGAGGTAGATGAAAGTACCAAATCACAATAACGCCTCAAATTTCAAGCACCAAGTACCCCTGAGGGGGTAATCTCATATTTCAAATCTCAAATTTCAAATGGGTCCGGCTCGTTCGGGCTAGGTTTTTGCAGAAAGTGTTTGAATCTTATGGAGGACTTCCAAATGAGATGGACCTCCGACGAGCCGGGGAAGGGTCAAAGGGTCCACTGGTTGGTAGGGACTAAGGAATCGTTGCTTGATTTCAGATAGACGAGCCAAGCTTAACTCAATTGATTGCAGGGATAATTCACCGGAAGAAAGCGCTCGTTGAATCGCTTCAATCGCCTCGGTTTGACGGTCTAGCCTATTACAAATGAGGAGGAGGTCCACTCCTGCCTGCAAGGAACGCACGGCGGCATTCCCTATCGAGAAGTGATCGACGATGGCATGCATTTCAAGATCATCACTCAGACTGAGTCCGGTAAATCCCAGATCCTGACGAAGCAGAGTGGTCATGACCGCATGAGATAATGTGGCGGGAGCGGTGTCATCGAGAGCTGGATATCGGACATGGGCACTCATGATTGCGCGAAGGTCACGGGAAATTGCGTGGCGAAACGGTTTGAGCTCAATGCGTTCAAGACGTTCTTTCGACAGGTTCGCGATGGGGAGTTCTTTGTGGGAATCCGTCGTGGTGTCACCATGTCCGGGAAAATGTTTGCCACAGGCCAGTACCCCATGATCATGAAGTCCGGCAATGGTGGCTTCTCCCATCGAACACACTTCATCCGGATCTTCGGCGAACGCTCGGTTGCCAATAATGGGATTCGACGGGTTGCTGTTGACGTCCAGCACCGGAGCCATGTTCATGTTGATCCCCACGGCTCGAAGTTCTTCGGCTGTCACCGCCGCGGCTTGGTACGCGAGGTCGGGTGAATGGCAAGCCGCCACCATGGCCGCGGGGGGAAAGATGGTAAATCCCTTCGGAAGGCGAGAAACCCGCCCTCCTTCTTGATCAATGGCAATCAGAAATGGGGCCTGAGTAGCCTGTGCTTGAATAGAGTTGGTGAGTTCGGCAATTTGGTCTCGATCAACCAAATTACGTGAAAACACAATGATACCGCCCGGCTGATATTCCTTCAGCCAGGCAATCAATTCCTGAGAAAGTTCCGTCCCGTCAAAGCCGATCATCAAGAGCTGACCGACTTTGGTTTGAAGTTTCATAGAAAAATCAGAAAGGACCTTTAAAAATTTTCCTTCTGTAGCTGCAGCATCTCATGCTGCCCTCAGCCCAACGGACGCCCGTCGCTTCTATTTTGCCTGGTTCAAAAGGTAATGAATAAGAAGCCGAGTCCCAATGGCGGTCGGCCCTTTGCCAATGTAGGGTCGATCCGAGCTACTCCAATCGGTACTGGCAATGTCTAAATGCACCCAGGGGTAGTCACCGACAAATTTGCTGAGAAACATGGCAGCCGTGATCATCCCCCCGCCTCGACCCCCAATGTTACGCATATCAGCCACATCGCTCTTGAGTTGTTCGAAGTATTCGTCCCAGAGGGGCATTTCCCAAACACGTTCGCCGGATTGCTCTCCGGCTTCTTTGAGCTTGGCTTTGAGCTGGTCATTATTGCCCAACATGCCGATGGCGTGTTGTCCCAACGCCACCATGCAGGCCCCGGTTAATGTCGCAATATCGATAATACATTTGGGTTTCAACCGAGTAGCATAGGACAACCCATCCGCTAAAATCAGCCGGCCCTCGGCGTCGGTATTCTGAACCTCAACCGTTTTTCCGGACAGCATTTTAAGAATATCGCCCGGTTTGGTTGCCCGCCCTCCCGGCATATTTTCCGTGACGGGGAGAATCCCAATGACATTGAGATGGGCCCGCAATCGGGCAACGGCCAGAACGGTTGCCAGGACTTCGGCCCCGCCAGTCATGTCCGCTTTCATTTGTTCCATATTTTCAGCAGGTTTGAGCGAAATCCCCCCTGAGTCGAACGTGACTGTTTTTCCAACGAGGATTACGGGTTTATCTTTTTTCCCCGCGCCGGCATATTCCAGAATAATGAACTGAGGCGGTTCTTGGCTTCCCCGGGAAACGCCCAATAAACCACCCATCCCTAACTTTTCCATCTTTTGTCGATTCAATACGGTCAACTTGACTCCCCGCTCTTTCGCAATTTTTCTCGCTTGCTCGACCACACGAGCGGGGTTCATGATATTCGCCGGGGTATTGCAAAGATCGCGTACCAGGGATGCCGCTTCCGCGATGATAGCTCCTCGGTGGCTTCCGGTTTTCACCCGGTTCAATTCCGAGGCGGAGGCGAGAATGTTCAAGCTATCGACAGGCTTTCCATTATCAGATTGATTTGTTTGAAACTGAGTAAACCGGTATGAACCGAGGATGGCCCCCTCGACCATTGCCTGCGAAAGATCAGACACGGAATGACGAGGGGTCTCACCCCCAAGAAGGGAACTCGTAAAGGACCGGGCCCCCGTTTGGCGCACCCGTTTGACCACGGTCCCCATGGCTTGTCGGACACTGTCTAGGGTCACCTTCTCCTTTTTCCCAAGCCCCACCCAGAGAATGCGCTTGGCGGGCACTGATCCCCGCGAATGCACCAGGACCGTCTGATTTATTTTGCCTTGAAATTCTCCGGTTTTTCGCATCGCCGCCAGTTGGCCATCAAAATGGCGATCTAACGCCTGGAGTGGTTTCCCTAATGTTTTTTCCCCTTCGTATCCACCAACGACTAACACTTCGGTTGCCGTGTTGGTGAGGCTACCGTGTTTGACATGAACTTTCATTTTTCCTCCATCTCAGCATATTGAGTTGTATTAAAGTCGTTCTGCCAATGTTCTAGGTTTCGTTGTCCCTATAGACGTTCTACACTCCACGCATCTGGGGGGCCCAAATATATTTGTGTAATTGAATTTGAAAACGAATCGGGAGCCGATCTTGCAAGATCCATTCAGCTAGCGATTGAAGAGATAACTCCCCGAAAACAGGACTGAATAGAACCGTGCATCTCTCGGATAATCGATACGTTCTTACGACATCGACCGCCCAGTCATAATCGAGGCGGTCTTTGATCACAAACTTCGCTTCATCTTTTTCCGTCAAACCATCTAAATTTGCCCAATGCATTCGATCGGTCATTCCGCTTCCAGGGCATTTGACATCCAGAATCACATGAGCCCGGCGGTCGACGGGAGTGATGTCGATGGCACCACCCGTCTCAATCAGGACGGTCAACTGTTGGTCGCATAGACGAGAAATCAGGTTAAAGGTTTCAGGTTGATCCAACGGTTCTCCTCCAGTGATCTCGACCAAGGGAGAATGAAAACGCTGGACTTCCTGAATGATGTTCTCAATCGTCATTGGTTGCCCGCCAGAAAAAGCATAAGACGTATCGCACCAGCTACACCGCAAAGAACAACCCGTTAATCGGACGAACACACAAGGTTGTCCGGCAAAGGTCGATTCACCCTGGATGCTATGAAAAATTTCCGTGACTTGCAGGTGAGATTGGGAATGATCCATTGTTCAATTGACTTATTTCATATTCTAAGAATCGGTTTCGCTTTCCAAAATTATTCAGAACAGAGCCTTATTTTTTTAACGCGAAACTGCCTTTCCAACTGCTCTGTTAGACCCAATGAGAGACTGGCCATCCCTGCTGACGAGCCATACGAGCCATGCCCCGAATCGGGTTAATGACAAAAGGGTGCCCGACAGCTTGCAAGGCCTGAAAATCACCGGGACTGTCCCCATAGGCATAACTTCGCTTGAGATCGAGGCCGTACTGGGAGGCGAGATCCTCGAGCAACCGACGTTTAGCGGGTCCATAGGGAAGGGGAGCGATGACTCGACCTGTATAACCATGTTCAGCTGTCTGAAGACGGGCAGCCCGAACGACAGACACTCCCAAGGCTTCGGCTAGAGGTAAAACCAAAAATTCTGGTGATCCGCTAATTAACGCAATCTTATGACCCTCACGCTGATGTCGAGAGAGCACGGACCCTCCGCGAAAGGACAGACGCGGGCAGATGGTGGATTGAATAAATTCTTTCGCCAATGGCTCGATCACCTCAGGGTTTTGTCCCACAAGATACAGCTTATTTCGTCGTAAGGGGCTCAAGGAAAGAGGAGGCATGTGTTTGATTAAAAACCACGCACTTTTCAAGAATTGTGGAAGTCCTATCAATCCCAATTTCCAAAGGTGTCGAAAAAAGCGAACCTCGGTCGAAGGACCGGGAACCAGCGTGTTATCGACATCGAAAAACGCACCTACCCAGTTCTCTTCGGAGGTAGGAGTCGTGAAGACTGGGTCTGGGGTGGCCATAAGAATGATTTAACATGGAAGGGGAAAAATGGCCCGTGAACAAGGTCTCAAGGGAAATACACAAATCGGGTCTGAGGGGAATTCTACCCATGAAATCAATTCATTGACAAGGGTTTCAATTGCATTACATAATGCCGCCGAGTACGTGCCGAAGTGGTGGAACTGGTAGACACGCACGTTTGAGGGGAGTGTGGGGAGACCCATGCGGGTTCGAGTCCCGCCTTCGGCACCAAAAAATCCCTGACCTCAAATGCCTT
>CP070743.1:1180132-1191488 GCA_020348185.1 Nitrospirota bacterium | reverse complement strand
AGGTAGTCAGGGTTTCCGCTAATGTGGCTGCGGTAATTCGAGTCGTACGCCTGATAAGGTCGGGCCTGGACTTCAGGCTCATCATCCCGTCCTCGAGATAGCCGGAAACTTGATCGAATCCGATTCGACCAAGGCGAGTCATGGCTTCCTCCTCTCGTCCCCCTTCTGCGATGAGGACGATCGGCGTTTTGGGATTAAGAACAATCCCTGCCCATGTGGCAAATTTCCCGCTTAAGCCAATGTTAATGCTATTGACGAGATGCCCACCAGCAAAATCCACCGGTTCACGAACATCTAAGACTTGGGCCCCCTTCTTGACGAGGTTCATCATGTCCTCGACGGAGAGGGACGTCAGTTGATGCTTCCGGGCGGCATCTAAGGTTTCCCGGTTTTGTCGATTAAGTTGAGCATCATAGCCGAAGTAGGCTGGTGCTTCGGGTTGCTCACTGGCCACAAGATTGACGAACTCACTGCGGCTCATCGGCTGCAGTGCGTAGTTGTACCAGCGTTGCGTGCCAATGGTAGAGACCGTGTCCGTGCTGAGATTTTTCCCGCACATGGAACCGGCCCCATGTGCCGGATAGACTAAGGTTTCGTTTGGAAGCGCCAGCAGTTTTTGGTGCAGAGAGTCGTAAAGCATTCCGCCTAATTCCTTGGCACTGACGCCAACAGATGCCATCAAGTCCGGGCGTCCCACATCGCCGATGAACAAGGTATCGCCTGTCAGGACGGCATGGGGTTTGCCGCTGCTTTGGTCCAAGTCAGAGACGACAATAGAAATCCCCTCAGGGGTATGGCCAGGAGTTTCTAAAATGCGCAACTGAACCTGTCCAAAATTGATCGTGTCGCCATCCTTGAGTCCTCGAAAGGGATATTCCGCCGTGGCATTGGCGCCCAAACATATCTGAGCCCCGGTTTTTTCCCGAAGCTCCAAATGACCGGCGAGAAAATCCGCATGAAAATGGGTGAGAAAGACATAGCGGATGTCCCATTTATTTGTTTCGGCATCCTGGATGTACTGATCAATATCCCGCTGTGGATCGACGACGGCGGCTATTTTGGTTTCTTCATCGGCAATCATATAAGAGGCATGTGCCAGACATCCTAAGTAATACTGTTTGAGGTTCATGGTGGTTTCCTTTCTCTTTATATTTCGGTAAATTTGGTTAAAGCCTTTCAATCCCACGATATGTAGAGGTTCCTTTATAACCCCAGTGATGTAAGAGTGACCACGGAAAGAACTTAATCCAGAAATTATCTAAATAATTCATTGTGTTATACATCAAATTATTTGTTAATGCTGTTTTCCTCCAGAAATTAGTAACCATCATGACCAGTAAGATAGCAATTGGAATGCCAATTGAATGGTTTTGGGGAAAAAATAAAAAAATGATAAAAACCAAACACTTATGGATACATTTTTTGATTGGAAAAAATAGAAAAGAAGTGATGTTAATGGCAGAATGTTAACATGTTAACTTAACATGTTAACATTAATGGGGGATTTCAATTCCGAGACGATTGATTTTTTTCCAGAGGGTGACGCGACTCATGCCAAGGATCTTGGCAGCCTCCATTTTGCGACCATGAGTCTTCCGAAGGGCCTCCTCAATTCGTTTTCGCTCTGAATTCTCGTCAAGGGTGGGTTGGAGCAAGGGAGCAGAGGAAGAGGACGTGGGCCCGGCGCTTCTGACCTCTGAAGGCAAATCCAGGAGGGTGAGGCAGTCGCCACTGACCGTGACGAACGCATGTTCAATCGCATTTTTCAACTCGCGCACATTCCCGGGCCATGCATACTGCATAAGGTGTTGCATCGCATCCTTCGCCATATCTCTGATTGGCCGTTGCTGAGCTCGGGAGGCTTCACCAATAAAGTGATTCACCAAAAGAGGGAGGTCTTCACGCCGCTCCCGCAAAGGAGGAAGCTTTATCTCAAACACCCTAATTCGGTAGTAAAAGTCCTCCCGTATCTGGCCAGAGGCTAAAAGGGTTTTGAGGTCCCGGTTGGTTGCCGTGAGTAAGCGCACATTGATTTTGATGCCCCGCTCATCACCGACCCGGCGTATTTCTCCTTCCTGAAGAACCCGGAGGAGTTTGAGTTGGAGCAAGGGGCTCGTGTCACCAATCTCGTCCAAAAACAGCGTGCCTCCATCAGCGACCTGGAACACGCCCGCCTTGTCTCGAATGGCACCGGTAAACGACCCCTTCACGTGACCGAATAGTTCACTTTCCAGAAGTGTTTCGGGGATAGCCGAACAGTTGATCGCATAGAATGGCTTGTCTTTTCGACTACTGAGGGCATGAACGGCACGAGCGGCGAGTTCCTTGCCGGTTCCTGATTCTCCAGTAAGCAAGACCGTGACGTCGCTCTGGGCAGCCAGGCGTAAACGTCGAAACACTTCCTGCATGACCTGACTCTTGCCGACCAATTGCTGAAAGGCATCACGTGATTTGGTTTGTTCCTCCAACACGGTTATTTTTTCATTGTCGAGGATGAATGACGTTAAATCAGTAAACGTGCCAATTGCTCCCGCCACATTCCCGCCTTCATCCCTGACCAGGGCGACATTCCCATAGAGATACAGTTCACGCCCATCCTTTGAAAGCACCTTACATTCCTGGTTGCAAATTCCCCAGGGATGGGGTTGAGGGTTGGCCAAAATGTCTGTGACCGAGCTGAAGCCTTTGCAGTTTTGTCCCTCTAAGACATGGCAGGGTTTTCCAACGACATCCTGACTCGAATAGCCGGTAATTCGCGCCGCCCCACTGCTCCAAGCCACAATATTTCCGCTCTTGTCGACGGTGAATACCCCGTCGGCCATGGCATCCACCATGTTACTCAGAATGCCAGGGTTTTTTCGGAAATCGAGCTCCATGAAGGAAAAGGAGGCTAAAGGGTCTCACCTATGAATGGAAATGTCTCTTGATCGGGATAGGATCGATCTATATTGGAACATTGAGGACTGTCGGGCAAGAATGCATAAGTGCGGGCATTCTTGCGAGACCACGGGAAGATCCTCCAACGCGAGAGTCTCCTAAGTGCATGAGTTTCTCGCGTTGGAGAGTCGTTCTATCATGGGATGTTGGCGGCCAATAATGCCTTGAAGGACGGATCAGTATCGACGAACCCTTTGAGCGTATCATTTTGAAGGAGGTATGCCCAGGCTTCCGGGGTCGCGCCTGGCAACTGTTCGAAATAACCTCGGGCTTCCTTCAGAAGGTCTAACATGGCCTTCTTATCATGTTCCACACGAAATGCGAGGCTATAAGCCATGGCATAAGCTGCAGAAAATTTATCAAGGTGGTTTTGAGTCATGTTGAAAGCCCTTTCAGCCTCCTCATACCCCTTCAAAATATCAGGATCATCGAAATGCCTGTTCCAGGCGACTTTCCCGATTCGGGACCAGGCGAGTTCAAGAAGAACTCTCGAATGCAAGTCTGTTTGCTCAGGTGGGATTTCCGTCAAGAGGATTTGGGGCGTATTGATAGCCGCAAGCTGGTCATTGACCCATCGATAAGCAATTCCGAGGCGAAGGCGGTTTTCAAAGTCTCCGGGTTGGAGTGAGGCAATCGCCTCCATCACCGGAATCATTCGATAAAGATAATCTGCCGGCATCGGTTCCGGTTTTCCGCCCATTTCCATATGAACGGACAAGTCAAATCGATCGGTCTGAGAGATAACCGTCCAATACAACTCGTTGAACCGGCGGGCCAACTCCTCCTGCTCAAGATGGACACCATGGATTCGCTCTCCATAGGCCAACATACCTTTATACAATTGCTGGGACAGGGCATCCAAGGCACCTTGGTGTTGAGGCTCAATGATAAGAACCCGGTTGAGTATCATAATCGCTTCATATGAATCTGAAGAGGCTTGGGCTTGTTCCACCGCAGCTTGCAAAGCTTCTGGATCCTCGCCAGGTCCCCACCATTCAGTGGAATGAGGGGCAAACCCGCCAGATTCAATGACAAATGGTATGGTGGTCCCAAATTCCCCCTCCAAAGGCATATCAAGAACGGCGTGATCCGTAGGGAATCCCAATTTTTTTAAATCCGAAAGAACCACCCAATTGACTTTCACGGACTTCACCACCCCGCGCCGTTTTTTATATGGAACAACCCAATCCTCGGTTCCCGAGGCATTGGAGACGGGAGCCGTATTGGGATTGGGATAGTTAATTTGCACGGTCACCATAGTGGTGGGAGTGGCCTGGACGGGGTCATAGTCTTCAAATCGAAATGAAGCATGAGGTAGAGGGGATGTTTTGACCAACTCAATGGTGAACGGATTAGTTGGTTCTATGACGGCAATTTGGCGCATGACAAAAAAGGAGGGGGCCAATTCACGGCTACCGGTCTCGGCGATGAAAAACCGTTGAAAATCGGCGAAATCCACCAACTTTCCTTTTCCCGGCCACACGGCATCCAGAGCCCGGTCGCGCTGGGCAATGGCCCGCTCGTGGGCTTCGACTCTGCGTTGTGAACACCATTCATAAATGGGAGCAGTCGGATCAGCGAATTGACCTTCTAGAGCCAATTTCCCCAGTTTCATCTGATAGAGGCACACGAAATCACGCTGCCCCGCCTGAATTATATCGCCTTGAGCCACAGCCTGGGCATACTCTTGAACCGTGGTAAGGAGGGTTTGTTCGTCGAACTGCGTGTTCTCGGCTGCCATTACCGAGGAAACTATCGCTCCACTACCGATGAATACCAGGCAACCAAGGATAAGAAAAAAAATAAAAAATGGATTCATTTTCTGTCTAATATTGAGACTGTGGCGGCTAACAACTACCTGATTTTGGCTAGAAAACTGATTCATGGAACCCAACTCCTCTTTAAATAACTATGATGGTTAAAGCCAATTTCCTACATCCTAAAAATACCAAACGCACAATTTACCATATTCAATTACTCTTGCACCACAACCGTCCCATTCATCACATGGCCGGGGAGGTCACACAAAAAGGGGTAAGTCCCGGGTTGTTGAGGAACGAACAGAATTTCGGTTTGACCCTTTGAGGGAAGCAGGATTCGAAGCAGTCCTTGAGGTCCAAATTCCGGAGCTCCATTCCCACTCACTTGCAATGTTGCATTTTGAAACAAGCTAATCGGAACGAAGGCATGAAGCTCGACATCTTGATTCCGTAAAATGAGACGGACTTTCTCCCCTGACTGGAGAGACAGCGTGGCAGGATCAAACTGTCGAGTCTTGATATTCACCACGATGTCCCTCGCCTCATGAGGATCCGAGGGGGCCAAGGTGGGTGCTGCCAAAGCCGGTTTCCCTCCGAAAGGAAGAACCATAAGCCAGAAAATGGCAATCCTGGCAGCTCTTTGAAAATTAACTATCAACAAGAGTCTCGCAAAAGTTCTCTAAAAGTATAATAGGATTATATCGGGCAAGGTCTTGGTAATGGAATATTTGAAAATGCAATTAAAAAATTTCCCTCTCCCTATAAGGGAGAGGGCAGGGTGAGGGTGGAGACCTGAGTAAACCGACGAATGAGTGAGCGAGCCAATTGGAGCTGATAACCCAAGGGAGTCTTATCAGATTTAAGGAATTGACTCTCCCCCTGAAACAATTGTGTCAAATTGCCAAGGGTTGAAGAGTTCGGGTTTGATAGGGGATGATGGAGCTATGCGAGCGCTTGAAGATCTGACCTTTGACAATTCTTATTCCCGGTTGCCGGAGGTTTTTTACCAAAGGGTCAACCCCATGCCGTTTCCCAATCCCCATCTCGTGAGTTTTAATCCCGCTGCGGCGGAGTTGATTGATTTAAATCCGGGAGAGGCATTACGAACGGAGTTTGCGGATTTTTTTTCCGGGGCCAGGTTGTTAACCGGAAGCGAACCTCTTGCCATGCTGTATTCGGGTCACCAATTTGGCCATTATGTCCCTCAGTTAGGAGACGGGCGGGCGATTTTACTGGGAGAGGTGCGAAACCAAAAAGGCGAGAAGTGGGATTTGCATCTAAAAGGCGCTGGATTGACTCGATATTCGCGGGATGGTGATGGCAGGGCCGTGTTGCGGTCGACGATCCGGGAATATCTCTGTGGAGAAGCACTACATGGGTTGGGTATTCCGACCACCCGAAGTCTATGCATCATCACTGGGGAGGAGATTGTCTTGCGGGAATTGCCCGAGCCTGGCGCCATGCTCGTGCGGATGGCTCCAAGCCACGTGCGGTTTGGAAATTTTGAAGTGTTTTTCTATCGGCGGCAGCATGACAATCTCAAAATTCTTGCTGATCATGTGATCCAACATCATTATCCGCATTTGATTAAAGCGAAAAATCGCTATGCCCGACTACTCCACGAAGTGGCTGTTCGCACTGGCGAACTCATTGCGCAATGGCAGGCAGCAGGATGGGCGCATGGGGTGATGAATACGGACAATATGTCGATTTTAGGCCTGACCCTGGACTACGGACCTTACGGCTTTATGGAAGAGTTTGATCCGTCATTTATCTGTAATCACTCCGATCACCATGGCAGGTATTCTTTTCAAAATCAGCCGGATATCGGGTATTGGAACATCCGGGCCCTGGGGCAGGCGTTATCTCCCTTGATTGAAAAAGACGATGTGGTCAAGGCGCCAGAAATTTACGAAAAGGCGATGATCGAGCGATATTCAGAATTAATGCGAGGCAAATTAGGGTTAGTTGAAAGTCACGCTGGTGATGACAAACTCGTGACGGATTTATTGAATCTCATGCATTCAAGCCGGGTGGATTACACCTCGTTCTTCAGGTCCTTAAACGAATTTCAGGTGAATTCAGATGAACCAAGTTCGGCGCTGAGAGATCAGTTCATTCATCGGGAGGCCTTAGACGACTGGGTAGCTCGCTATTGGGAACGCCTTCTTGCAGAGAAGAGCCAGGACGAGGAACGGAAGGCGAGAATGAACCGGGTCAATCCGAAATATGTGCTTCGAAATCATTTGGCGCAAAAGGCCATTTCACAGGCAACCCAACATCAAGATTATTCAGAAATAGATCGACTGCTGAATCTGTTAAGCGATCCGTTTATCGAACGGTCCGGAATGGACGAGTATGCCGCTCCCCCGCCTCCTGGTAGTGCCCAGATCATTGTCAGTTGTTCATCGTGAAGAGATTCGCCTCTCACCTTGCTCCTCTCCCCTTGAGGGGAGAGGAGACGAAAAGGATACTAAATAATCAAAAGGTGCCTTTGTCGTGCGTATTGTATTAATGATTCTCATCCTGGCTGTGGTTTTTATTGGACCCCAGATATGGGTCAAACGGGTGTTTGCCCAATATCGGAACAATCGGGAGGACTTTCCAGGAACTGGTTATGAATTGGCCAGGCACCTCCTTGATCGTTTTAATCTTCAAAACGTAAAGGTCGAAACCACTGAACTGGGAGATCATTACGATCCGCTCTCCAAAGTTGTTCGACTCACGCAGGATAATTTCGGCGGGAAATCCTTGACCGCGGCCACGGTGGCGGCCCATGAAGTGGGACATGCCTTGCAGGATCAAGCCAGGTATCAACCATTGATCGAGCGAACTCGATTAGTCCGTGTCGCGCAAGGGGCGGAAAAAGTCGGTTCGTTTTTAATGTTGGGGATTCCGATCGTCGCTGGGATTACCCGAACTCCAGCGGCCGGATTGTTCGTACTTTTTGTGGGAGTTGCCACCATGGGGATTGGGACGCTGATTCATTTCCTGACGTTGCCGGTAGAATGGGACGCCAGTTTTAATCGGGCGCTGCCCGTTCTGGAAAAAGGCGGGTATTTGTCCCGTGAAGATCTTTATGGGGCCAGGCGCATTCTGAAGGCTGCGGCATTGACCTACGTGGCTGGTTCTCTGGCGAGCCTACTAAACCTTTGGCGCTGGATCGCGATCATGCGGCGTTAACGACTTTTTCTTTCGGCAAAAGCGCTGAAACCAATTCAGCATTGACGTGTTGCTGGGCACTCCCGATGATTCAGCTGTTTGGTTCCGATCGTGAGGGCCCTGAAATCTTTCTTAAGATAGCCTCAGCAGGCGTTTCCAGTTTTTTCTTTCGGTTGCACTCCATACAAGCCGCCACAATATTCCCCTTGGTCGATTTCCCCCCTCTTGCCAAGGGGACAATATGATCCATGGACAATTGATCTGGCGAGAACTGCTGCCCACAGTAGTGGCAAAGCCCCGTATGAAGTTTATTTTTCCACCACGGGGACTTTTTGAGCTCCCGAGCTTTATCCCGTTCCTTGCGAATAATCCTGGCCTTGTCGGGATCGTGATCGATTTCAAAATAGGGTTCTTCGGACATGGGAATTCTCTTGATGTTTTGTAGCTGCGCCATCTAATGGCGCCTCTTCCGGCGAATCAATAGTAGTTATGCGGCAAATGGTTCTGTGATCAGTGAGCTGGTGGCGCTTCTTGGGGCAGCATGAGATGCTGCAACTACAGGTACTGTTTCAGGAGGATTGTGAGGAAAGAGGTTAGTCTAACGCAAGGGTGAGGCATTTTGCGGATCCGCCTGCCTTCATGAACTCATCGAGTTCGACCGGGTGTGGCTTGTAACCTCGTGCTTCGAGGAGCCCCATTGTTTCGGGGCACCCGGATGGGAGAACGACATGGTGATTCACACAGACGGCGTTGCAGGCAAATCGTTCGGCTTCGTGAGGTGGTACCGTTAAGCAGCGATGCTTGTCAATTCGCGATTCAATGACCGTTTGGGCATATGAATCAAAGGCTCCAGGATAGTAAAGTAATTCCCCACCACTGAGCGGACAGAAGCAGGTGTCAAGGTGATAAAATTTATTGTCCACGAGTTCCAATGGCAGAATTACTTTCTGGAAGATTTCGGTAATCCGGGAATAGGCACGAATGTCGCTTCGTTGGCGGTATCCACCAAACCAGACATCCGAGAAGCCGAGGAGATCCCCGGCTCCTTCAAAAAAGAGGGTCGGCTCTAATTTAATGACCTGGTAACCGTGACTCTCGAACCATTGTTCGAAATATTCTTCCTCCCGTTGCCGCTCCGGGTGACGGAACCGACTTGGTATCGCTTTGCCTTCTGCAATAATTCCTGCATTGGCGGTAAATACCAGATCCGGCAAACCGGGAATGGCTTCCATGCGCTTAAGCTGTACACCCACTTCTTTTTCAAGTGTACGAATTAAGCCCTGCCACTGAACTTGGCTACGCTTGGTGTCAGAAGCATTCGTCATTCGCATCCAAGGGTTGATTTCATATTCAATTCCAAAATGGTCAGGAGGACATACGAGAAGGCGGCTCATTGTTTTTATTAAAACTCCTTACTACCAATAGCCAGGCAGGATGTTCAAAAAGGTCCCTTTCTTACCCTCCCACCCCCGGCCCGCCAAGATTTGCCTTTCCACGGGCAAGGCCGTAAGCCCTTTGGTGCGCGGAGCGTACACGACGGTACGTGAGCACGACAAAGGGCTGAGAACGACGCTGGCGGCCTTTTTCAACATCCTGCTATCCTTTCCATCCTAGCTCATGGGCTAGCTCACGCAGAAACGAGGAGGAGTCCATCACTAGTCCGGCGGCCTGAAAGCTGCCCCGATCACTGAGTTTGGTCGGTACCGCAGGGTTGATATCGACACACACCGTCGGCACCGTGGCCGGCAGGAGGTTTCCTGTGGCAACGGCATGGAGTGTTGAAGCGACCAGGAGGGCCAATTCCACTCCGGGGAGGGCTGCCCGCATGGCGGCCTGAGCCTCGATGGAGTCAGAGATCACACCGGGCAAGGGCCCATCATCCCGAATGGTTCCCGCCATCACGACATGGACTTCATGACGAATACAGGCTGCCATAATCCCATCTTTGACCAAGCCGGATTCGACCGCTCGCTGGATGCTCCCGACCGCTCGAATTCGATTAATAGTCCGGAGATGGTGTTCGTGGCCATGGGAAACAACTCGGCCAATGCCCAAATTATAACCAAGTGATGTTCCAAACAGACTGGCCTCCATATCATGAGCCGCGAGCGCGTTTCCGCAAAACAGAACATGGATAAATCCGGACTCGATCAGCCAAGCCAATGCTTCTCTTCCTCCGGCATGGACGATGGCCGGTCCTCCGGCTAGTAGAACCTTTTTGTTACATTTGTCTGATTGCCGAATTTCCTTGATGTTCTTCATTCGCCTGGCGACATCGCCAATCACATGCCGGTAGGGGCGCTCAGATGAAACCTGAGCGTCCATAAAGCCGAATACATCCCGCTCCTTTGGCCGCTCCAGCGGAAATACCCGAACACCATCCCGTTCCGTCGCAATGAGGTCGCCCTTTTTGACATCGGCCATGGGAATCATGCGTGCTGAGGGTGGATCTTTTTGAACCCGGATGGCCAAATCCATTTCGGAACCCTTCACATCCACCCACTGGCCATGTATTCTCACCTGTGTGGGTAGATGGGTCGTTGCGTAAAAAGAATCAGGGAGCACGCCTTCGGCAGGAGCCACTCCCAATACGCAATCGGCCTCGACTTCTACGGTCGCTCCGTGTGGTTGTATGGCTTCGAGTATTTCCTCGAGCAGTTCGCGCGTAGGCGTATTGATTTGAATTTTGACGAAGGAGGAATCCTCCCTCGATGCGCCAATGTTTACATCGGTGAGGTCGAATTGCCCGCCGAGCATGACAATCGAATCGAGGACTTTTGCCAGGATGAGCGAGTCAATGATATGGCCTTGGAGAGTGACGGTTTCTGTTTCCATATTTTTATCTTAGCACTATCGAGTAGATTTGAAGGAATACTTTTTTTGAAATACAGTGTAAGGGGCAGGATTCTCACCTGGAAAGGAACAGAGTCGGATGGTATACTTCAATAAAGGAGTCATCTTCACGTAAATGATGTTCCGTAAAAGAAAACGAAAAGCCTCATTCATGGTAATGCCACTTCTCGGGGTTGTGCTGTGTTATGGGCTTGGGGAACAAGGGTATGCTTCAACCGGCACTGAGGTGTTTCGTGGGTTTACGTCCCACATCAGTGAGCAAATCCGACGGGATAAACAGGAGTTTTATGAAGCTCAATCTTGTATTTCCTGGTTGTATGATCAAATGAGGAAGAAACCCCATAATTCTGGCCCCAGGCCAGAAAAAATTTCATTCCATTTTTCATCTGAACCCAAAGACGAATTTGATTGTGCCACTCGATATCCAAATGGTTTAAAAGGTTTGCAAGCCGCCAGGGAGGACTTCAGTCACACGCAACAGTCCCTTTCATTTAGCCTCACATTTTATGAGTTTGCACTGGTGGGGGATAGGGATGACGACGGGCAGTATAACGGGGGCGAGTTGAAGGATGTCTTTGAATCGTTTGGGATGAATTTTGATGATCGTCTTCCCTCCGATACATACCTTGTGAGCCTCAAGGGAA
>CP070743.1:1172389-1180032 GCA_020348185.1 Nitrospirota bacterium | reverse complement strand
CTTCGGCTCGGATGGCATCCTTCACCGGAAAATCTATATAATCCAAGTGACGAACGGACAATTTATTCGAATCGATTAACCCATGGATGCTCTCACCAACTTCTTATATACCCTCTCATATGTCCTCATCCCGTTGGCGTCGGCCATTGTTTTGCATGAATACGCCCACGGGTGGGTGGCGAATTATTTTGGAGATTCGACAGCCAAATCCCTTGGACGCCTCACGTTGAATCCTCTCCCTCACATCGATCTCGTTGGGAGTATCCTTGTACCCCTGTCTTTGATTTTTCTCTTCCCAGGCGGGTTCCTATTCGGCTGGGCTAAGCCGGTGCCCATTGATCCCAGAAAACTCTATAACCCTAAGAGAGATATGGCATTCGTCGCTGCGGCGGGGCCCGCCATGAACCTGTTTTTGGCCATGGTCAGTTCAGCTCTTCTGTATGTATTTCTGGTTATGGATCCCACTATCCAGCACAACTGGCCACCGCAACCAGGAGTCCAACCCCGCCAGGATCTGCTCGGGATGCTATTAGTTCCCCTTGCCGCCATGGCATTATTTTCCGTTGTCATTAATACCTTACTCTTCGCCTTTAATCTTTTACCCATTCCCCCGCTGGATGGGAGTCGAATAATGACCAGCATCTTGCCCCTCCGACCAGCTTTGGCGTTGGCCCGGTTAGAGCCCTATGGCATGCTTATTATTTTAGGTTTGTTTATGGTAGATCCCTATGTTCCCATCATCAGTACCATCATTGGAACGGTGTTTCACGTGATGACAAGTACATTGTTAGCTCCAATGATATCTTAATACCTAGCGGATCTGTAGAACTTTCAAAATGTATATGAATTTGAGCCTAAGGACGGGCAAGTCTCAGCTTCCCAAAGTGAAGCCGATTCTCTTCCAACTTGAAACCTGAAACCCGAAACTTGAAACTTCTTTATTTCGGATAGGAGCTGTCGATGGCCAATCGAGTGTTAAGTGGTATGCAACCCAGCGGGTTGTTGCATTTAGGAAATTTTCTCGGTGCGCTTGAGAACTGGAAATCGCTGCAAGAACAGTATGACTGTTATTTCTTTGTCGCAGACTGGCATGCGATCTCAACCAACTACGCCGATACCAGTCGGATCAAGGAATTCACGCAGGAACTCCTTTTTGATATGTTGGCAACTGGGATTGATCCCAATCGCTCGACGGTGTTCGTACAATCGACCGTTCCTAATCATGCGATCCTCTACCTTCTCCTTTCGATGATCGTTCCTATTCCCTGGCTGGAACGCAACCCGACATACAAAGAAAAACGAGAAGAAATCAAAGAACGGGACCTCTCCACATTTGGGTTCTTAGGGTACCCCGTCCTCCAGGCAGCCGATATTCTCTTGTATAAACCAGACTACGTGCCTGTCGGAATAGACCAACTTCCCCATCTCGAATTAACCCGGGAGCTGGCTCGCCGCTTCAACAGTTTGTATCAGCCCGTTTTTCCTGAACCGAAGGAGTTATTGACCCAATTTCCCAAGGTGTTGGGAACAGACGGCCGTAAAATGAGCAAAAGCTACGGCAACACGATTAACCTGTCCGATACGGAACCGGTCGTTCGCCAAAAGCTCAAAACGATGGTCACCGATCCGGCTCGGGTCCGACGGACAGACAAAGGAAACCCGGATGTCTGTCCCGTCTTTGATTTTCATAAAATCTTTTCATCTTCTTCTGTGATCGAAGAAGTGAATATTGGCTGTCGGACAGCAGCTATCGGCTGCATCGACTGTAAGAAACAGGTAGCGGATGCCATGGTAGAACGGCTTCAACCGACCTGGGACGCACGCGCCAACCTCAAAGCCAAGCCCGCCGTTGTCCAGGAGATCATTCAGGAAGGAAGCCAAAAAGCTTCTCGTTTCTCTAGCCAAACCCTGTTAGAAGTGAAGGAGTCTATGAAGATTTAGCGATTTTTAGTCAGGCTTGACATAAAACCCACCCCCCAGTAACATCGAAACACTTTTCGTCTTGAATAATTTCTGACATACAATCAAACCCCCAGAAGGTACTTCATTATCATGCCAGTACGTGTCGCCATTAACGGCTTTGGCCGCATAGGTCGGAATTTCTTACGCGTTTGCATGGATGATCCTGACATCCAGATTGTTGCGGTGAATGACCTGACTGACTCGAAAACACTCGCCCATCTTCTGACCTATGACTCGATCCATGGGAAGTTCAAGGGGCAAGTGGAGGCTCATCCTGATCGACTGGTGGTCAATAACCAATCTATTGATATCCTGGCGCAGAAAGATCCCAAGGAATTACCCTGGAAACAGCACCAAATCGATATCGTCATTGAAGCCACCGGGAGATTTACCGATCGTCAGGGGGCCAGTCAGCATCTTTCTGCAGGCGCTCAACGTGTGATCATTTCTGCTCCAGCGAAAGATGCGGATATTACGCTCGTGCTGGGGGTTAACGAATCCCAATACGATCCTCAATCACACTCCATCATTTCCAATGCCTCTTGTACAACCAATTGTCTTGCTCCCGTAACGAAAGTCCTGCTGGAAAATTTCGGAATTCATCATGGATTCATGACGACGATCCATTCCTATACGAATGACCAACATCTTCTTGATCTTCCCCATAAAGATTTACGTCGGGCGCGGGCTGCCAGCCTTTCGATGATCCCCACCTCGACAGGGGCCGCTAAGGCTCTTCATTTAGTTATTCCGGAACTGAAGGGTAAAATGGATGGCATCGCGATTCGTGTTCCCACGCCAAATGTCTCCTTGATTGACCTTGCCGTGGAAGTCGGGAACGATTGCGACGTGAATGCCGTCAACACAGCCTTCAAAAAGGCCGCTGGTGAGCGCCTGAAGGGTTACCTTGATTATTCTGAAGCCCCCGTTGTTTCAACAGACCTGAATGGAAGCCCTTATTCGGCGACCGTGGACGCTCCTTTGACTTCCGTCATGGACCGTCGATTCGTCAAAGTCTTCGCCTGGTACGACAATGAGTGGGGATATTCTTGTCGACTCCGTGATCTGGTGAAGTATTTGTCGAGCCAGGCGTAATCGACTTAAAATTTTCATAAAAAGCCCTTCTGTGTCCCTTGCTATTGGGTAGGTCGAGGAAAGGGGACCTCATGACCATAACCAAACAGACGATTGACCAACTTGACCTGCGCAACAAGCGCGTCATTATCCGGGTCGATTTCAATGTCCCGCTCGATGACGCATCTCAAATCACGGATGACTCCCGCATCAGGGCGGCTCTACCCACAATCAATCACGTGATTGACGAAGGGGGGAGCGTCGTTCTTTGCTCCCACCTCGGGCGCCCAAAAGGGAAAAATAGTCCCGCGTTAAGTTTGGCCCCTGTCGCAAAACGACTGCAGCGCCTCATGGGCAAACCCGTCCTCTTCGCTCACGACTGTATTGGACCTGAAGTTCAATCCCTTGTGAGCAAAATGAAGCCCGGAGACGTGCTCCTCTTGGAAAACCTTCGGTTTCATTCCGGTGAAGAAGCCAATGACGAGAGGTTCGCCTCACAACTCGCTACATTAGGCGATGTGTATGTTAATGAAGCCTTCGGCACCGCCCATCGTTCTCATGCCTCCACCATCGGGATTCCCAAATTCGTGAAGGTCGCCGCCGCCGGTTACTTGATGAAACGCGAAGTCGAGTCCCTTGAGGGCGCTGTCGAGAATCCTACGCGTCCTTTTGTTGCCATTCTTGGAGGAGCCAAGGTGTCCGGAAAAATCGGAGTCATCGAAAACCTTGGGAAGCGAGTCGATAAAGTCATCATCGGTGGAGGCATGGCCTATACCTTTATTAAGGCCATGGGACTGGAAATCGGAAACTCCCTTGTTGAAGACGACATGTTGGACTTCGCCAAAGGCATCCAGGAACATGCCATCAATCGTGGGGTAAAATTCTATTTGCCCGTGGACTGCGTCGTCGCGGCAACTCTTGACCCCGATGCTGAGACAAAAATTGTTCCCATTCAGGAAATTCCAGAAGGATGGTTTGGGATGGACATCGGTCCCGCTTCCGTGAAACTCTTTAGCGAGGCAGTGGAGAATGCGAAAACTATTCTTTGGAATGGACCTATGGGAGTATTTGAAAGGGATGCCTTTTCTCGAGGAACCTTTGCCTTAGCCCACGCCGTCGCTAATGCCTATGCCAAGACCATTATTGGCGGAGGGGATACGGCTCTCGCGGTTCATCGGGCCGGAGAGTCGGAAAGTATGTCCTTCATTTCCACCGGTGGAGGAGCTGCGCTACAACTTCTTGAAGGTAAACACATGCCTGGCCTCGCCGCGTTACCCAATCGTCTTTAACCCCCTTGTCACCCTTCTATGAATTCTTAATGCTTTGCTTTTCGTCCTGAGGTTCGTGTGCGACCAAGACTCATTGCCGGCAATTGGAAGATGCACAAAACGATTTCTGAAGCCAAGTCGTTTGTGCGAGATTTTCTGACAATATTCCAACCCCAACAGGGCATCGAAGTTGTCATGGCACCCCCATTTATCGCTTTGCCAGCCGTACACCACGCCTTGCAATCTACCCCAATTCAACTAGCCGCTCAGAACCTTTTCGGGAAAGACGAAGGAGCTTTTACCGGTGAAATCTCTGCCCCTATGTTACAAGACCTTGGGTGTACGTATGTCATTATTGGACATTCCGAACGGCGCCAGCATTTTAAGGAAACCAATGAGTTGATCAATCAGAAGATTCAGGCCGCCCTTGGCCATGGCCTTCAGCCAATTTTTTGCGTAGGAGAACGTTTAGAAGAACGAGAAGCCGGTCGAACTGAATCGGTCATATCTAATCAGATTATTGAAGGGTTACGGGAGGTCAGTTCAGAACAGATGAAGACCATCACGATTGCCTACGAACCGGTTTGGGCCATTGGTACCGGTCGAGCTGCCACTCCCGACCAAGCAGCCGAGGTTCATACCCATATCCGTTCAACCATTGCTGGGAAATGGGGGATCGCCCAAGACGGACTTCGGATCTTATATGGAGGAAGTGTGACGGCGGAAAATGCCGGCGAGTTTTTCCAATCTTCTCAAATTAATGGGGCTCTTGTAGGAAAAGCTTGTCTCAATCCGGAATCCTTTGCTAGAATAGCTTCTTTGGCACCATGACATTCAAAGGACGATTTTCCTCTTTAGTAGAATAAAACCTTTATGTACACCCTGACCGTTGTCATCCACCTTATCGTCTGCTTCTTGATGATAGCAGCCATTCTCCTTCAGGCCGGAAAAGGAGCGGAAATTGGTGCGGCGTTTGGAGGGTCAAGCCAGACAGTGTTTGGAAGTCGAGGGCCAGGAACTTTTCTCAGCAAAATCACCGTAGGGGCTGCCGTTATCTTCATGTTAAGCTCACTATCGTTGGCCCTTCTCTCCAAAAAAGAAACGACCTCATCAGCCGTCATTGACCTTCATACACCTGCCCACCAAGAATCTTCGACGACAGAGTCTTCGACCGGGACCTCCTCCAAACCTGAAGAGACTCAACCCGCGGAACAAGCCGCACCTGCCGAAGAAGCTCAACCCGAAGCGGAACCAGCACCAGCAAACCCCTAATTGCCAGTCACAAAGGCCTAAGAGTCAAATGGGTTGAAGGGGTCGTAAGAGAAGACCTCCTCGCCGTATCCAAGAGTGTTTGGCCCTTTCGACTTTTTTACTATTCGACTTTTCGACTCAGAAAGGAGAGAGGGCGGCTAACTACCCAATCGGGGTCAGCCAGTTGGCATAGGAGGGTTCTTCACCCTTGACGGTTCGAAAGAACGTTTTTTGAAGGGTCTTCGTGATGGGTCCTGGCTTCCCATCCCCAATTTGCCGATCGTCAAGTTCCCGTACGGGAGTAATTTCTGCCGCGGTCCCGGTCAAGAAAATCTCATCGGCTATGTACATATCATCACGGGTGAACCGCTCTTCCAAAACCGGAATCTTTTTTTCCCTGGCAAGGTGCATGACCGAACTTCGGGTAATTCCATCTAATATTGACGTGAGGGGAGTGGTTTTCAAGATTCCGTTTCGCACGATAAATACATTTTCCCCTGTCCCTTCGGCAACATATCCATCCGGGTCAAGGAGAATTGATTCTTCATACCCCGATTTTTTGGCCTCCCATTTAGCGAGGATCGAATTTACATAATACCCGGAGACCTTCGCACGAGTCATCGACACATTCACATGGTGTCGGGTAAACGAAGAAACCTTGGCTCGAATACCATTCGCCAAGGCCTCTTCCCCAAGATAGGTTCCCCAGTGCCAGGCTGCAATGGCGAGACGGATTGGATTGTCTCCAGGATACAACCCCATTTCACCATAGCCGATGTAGGCGATGGGTCGAATGTAGCAGGATTCAAGCTGATTCACCTTGACGGTCTCAATAATGGCATCGCTGACCTCTTTTTTGCTGTAGGGGATCCTCATCATGGTGATATGGGCAGAGTCAAAGAACCGGTCAACATGTTCTTTTAAGCGAAATATGGCCGATCCCATCTGGCCCTGGTAACAACGAATCCCCTCAAACGCCGCCAGCCCATAATGCAGGGAATGGGTGAGGACATGGACAGAGGCTTCGTCCCAATCGACAAAACGACCATCCATCCAGATTTTTTGGCTCGAGTTCAACATAAGGGGAGGTCCAAGGTTTAATGTCTATAGTTCAGAGGTCCAAGAGGTGGAAAGGGTCTAAACGTCTAACAGAAAGAAAGGGCTAAGAGTCTAAGAAGTCAAAAAGGTTTAAAAGGTCAAACTCACTGACTTTTCAAAACATGCATTATCTTCCTGACCCCTTCGACTTTTTTAACTTTTTGGACCTTTTCGACCTCTTTAACCCCTTCGACCTTATTCAGGGCCGACTCCCTCAACCAAAAATCGGGAGCTTAAAAGGGCTTAAACACAGCCTAATTTGTCCTACTATTCTCTTAGCTATATATCAGTGGATAGATAGCCTGTCAACGACAGTATGGGTTTACGGGTCCGCGAGCCATATTCTTGACAGGTTTTCAATTCCCATGGTACAAGCGATACCTGTAAGGGAGAACGTCTATGTATGCAATTATTGAAACAGGTGGCAAGCAGTACCGGGCCGAACCCGGAGGAATTCTCCAGGTGGAATCCCTCTCTGGAGAAGTGGGAAGCGTGGTTGAGCTTCCCAATGTTCGGCTCATTCAAAACGATAGTACCCCAATTCTCGGATATCCCACCATCCCTGAGGCTCTTGTCAAAGCCGAAATTCTTCGACAGGGGCGAACACGGTCGATTCGAGTGTTCAAGAAAAAACGTCGAAAGAATTATCGACGGACCAAAGGCCACCGTCAGGGGTTTACGCAAATCCGTATTTCAGAAATTGTCTCTCCATCATAAGTCGAATTCGTAACGGAGAAAACTCATGGCACATAAAAAAGGAGGAGGATCCTCCCGAAATGGACGCGACAGTAATCCCCAATATTTAGGGGTCAAGGCTTTTTCAGGTCAATCGGTCAACTCCGGCAGCATTATCGTTCGACAACGAGGGACCAAATTTCATCCCGGAATGAACGTTGGTCTTGGCAAGGATTATACCCTGTTTGCCAAAGTGACAGGCGTCGTGAAGTTTGAAGGCCCCACCAAACGTCGTAGAGTCAGTGTGCACCCCCC
>CP070743.1:1162116-1172289 GCA_020348185.1 Nitrospirota bacterium | reverse complement strand
TGGTGAATAACACCACGGCCGAAATGGCCGGCCATGACATTATCCATGTCGATCCGATTGCCTTGGAAAGTCGAATCGTCGTCGATGCGACCGGTCACGATGCGGTGATTGTCGAACTGCTGCATCGCCGGAACTTGTACCAAAAAGAAGTTCCCGGCAACGGCGCGATGTGGGTCGCTCGTTCGGAAGCGTTGGTTGTCGAAAATACCCGCGAAGTGTACCCCAACTGTTTCGTGACCGGCCTGGCTGTCGCCGCTGTCGATGGGAGCCCCCGGATGGGGCCAGCCTTTGGATCGATGCTGCTATCAGGGAAACGCGCCGCTGATCTTGTTCGACAGAAATTGAAAGCTGAATAAGTCCTGGTATCTGACGGTAGGCCAGGTTTAAAGGAGTTGATAAATGGACTTGCAGGACTTCATCCAACAAGGGGAGGGTCAGGAGGAAGATAAAATTGTGGCTTGGAACTTGTTCCAGCAGGCTTATGAAGCCCAGATGAAGGGGAGATTGGAAGAAGCGGTCCAACTCTACAAACAATCCCTGGAGGCGTTCCCCACAGCCGAAGCCTATACCTTTCTCGGCTGGACTTATAGTTTCATGGGCCAACTCAATGAAGCGATTGAAGAATGCCAACGCGCCATCACCTTGGATCCCGACTTTGGGAATCCCTATAACGATATTGGGGCCTATCTCATTGAGCTCAACCAACTTGACGAAGCCATACCCTGGTTTGAAAAAGCCATGGAAGCCAAGCGCTATGAGAGTCCGGCCTTTCCCCATATGAATTTGGGAAGGGTGTATGAGCGGAAGGGGCAGTGGGACGACGCCATCGAGTCCTATAAGCAGGCCGTAACACTCAACCCAGACTATACCCAGGCCAAAAAGGCCATGATGCGTCTTCTCACTTTATTGAATTAACAAAACTCCATATCATGAATACTGAAAAACCTCTCCTGATTGGTGTGAGTGATGTCTTTTTCTATACTAAAATCCGAGATGCGTTCCGTCCTCAAGGATATACCCTTCAACGGCTTCGGAAGCAGGAGGACATTCTTGAAAAAGTTTCATCCCTCCAGCCATTAGCGGTCATCATCAATATGAATGACGACCAAATAAATACCCGAGCGGCGCTTCAAACCCTCAAGGGCCATGAGACCTACAAACACATTCCGGTTTTGGCTTTTGCTAATCATGAGGAGGTCGAGATCTGGCGTCAGGCAAAAGACCTTGGGATTAATAAAATCGTTTCCCGAAACGAATTCTCTTCACGAACATTAGCGCTGGTTGAAGAACTCATTGGCCCAAACCCTACTCCCTAATGAAACAATTTCCTCTTCATAAGCAACATCTTTCGCTTGGGGCCCAATTTCAAAATATTGGAGATTGGGAGACACCGGAACATTACGGTGACTCCATCAAAGAGCATCTGGCGGTTCGAAACGGTATTGGGATCTCAGACCTGTCCTCAAGAGGAAAAATCCTGGTCACCGGTGAGGATCGAGTCACATGGTTGCAGAGCATTATCAGCAACGACATCCTTCCACTCCATCCTGGACAGTGTTTGTACTCCACCTTCATGGACCACAAGGGAAAGATTTTGGCCTATTTCCGAGTTCTTATGTTGGAGGATTCGATATTTGTTGAAGATGTTGGAGAAGTGAACGACACCACCTATCAACAGTTTCGTAAGTTCCTTCTCTACGGGACAAAGGCGAAGATGGAAAATTGCCTAGATCGTTGGGGCATCCTTTTGATTACCGGGCCAAACGCTTCACAGTTGATTGAGAAAGCATTTGGAATTGATAAATTTGAAGTCAACCCTCTGGAATTCAAACCCATAGAAACTCAGGGGCATCAGATACTGATGGCCAGAACTGAAGAAACCGGAGAGTTGGACATTGAGCTGTACGTGCCTGTCGAGGGACTCGTATCAGTCTGGGATCAAATTTGGTCCGTGGGAAAACCCTTAGGGCTACAACCGGTTGGGCGGTTGGCTTTAAATTCGTTAAGGATTGAAGCAGGAATTCCCCATTTAGGTCCTGATATTAATGAGGTCATCGTTCCCCCTGAAGCCAACCTGGAAGGAAAGGCATTCAGCTTAAGCAAAGGCTGCTATCCAGGGCAGGAAGTCGTGGCCCGAATGGATACATATGGTGCGGTTAAACGTCGTCTGGTGGGCCTCGTTCTCGAAACCGAGACCAGTCCCCTGCCAGAACATGGGGCAAAAATTTTTAGTGGGGATCGTGAGGTCGGCTGGGTATCGAGTTCGGCTTTCTCCCCGATTCTCAATAAATCCTTGGCTTTTGGCTTTCCTCTCCGGGACTTTTCCAAACCGGATACCGAATTAACCATTGAAATCAAGGGGCAACGACACCGAGCTACCGTTCACTCCCTTCCTTTCTACTCTCGAAGTTCGTAACCCTCAGCCAAAGTTCGGGAAAAATAAGGAAACATCATAAATCAATTTGTAGTTGCAGCATCTTATGCTGCCCCCAACCGACAGAAGTCCTCAAGAGGCGCCATAAGATGGCGCAACTACACGGAGGAGAGAGAAGGGTGAGAAGTAAAACTAGAAACTTCAGAAATGCGGCCGAAGGCCGCATTTCTGCGAAGATCACTATTCAGGATGACGACCTCTTGAAATGGCGTCGATCATGGTCAGTAAACTTTTTCGCTGATCATCATTTAATGCCAGCAGAATATGGGCCTCATCTCCGTGCATAAGCCGAAAGCTGAGAAAAGGCTCCTCCTGTCGTTTTTCCTTATTGTCCCAGACCCCGTCAATGACCTGAATCTTGTCCAAATCACGAGCGGAAAAAATATCATATCGAAAATATTGATCTCCGATGACCATGTCATAAAGAACCTGGCCTTGCGTACACGCCAGAAGGTTAAAATGCCCTTGATCTTCATAGCCTTCGGGTAAATATTGATTAATATGTAACTGAGCAATCTTCCGATCCCCCAGCGCCGTGACGATTCGTTCCTCTAACGCGGCATAATCAATCTGAAGTGCGCGTTCGTCCGGCCCGGTGGAAGCCAATGCCGCCTCACGAACTTTTTCAAAAACTTCTTTTGCGGTTAACACGAATCTTTCTCCTTTCTCCAAACCTTGTTAGTCAATCCTATTATTGTTGATTGGCTGCTACGATACCCCTCTCTCTTAGGCGAATGCAAGCAATGCTGAGTATTGACTCCTCAGTCACTGCACAAGGTACCTCTCCGAAGTTACCCATTGCGTCACAGCTACTCAGTTCGGCATACTTGGCAAAGCCAAGTCCTCAAAGAAATTGAAAAACGGAGATTATGGATGAGTCAACAAACGTGTTTAATTGGTGGTTGTACCCAACCCATCTATGCCCCTGCCGGAACACGCTCTCTGTGCAAAGAGCATTTTTCAGACTTTTTAAGCTGGCGAAAGAAAAAGGGAGGGATGCCGCTGTTCAAGAAATATAGCGCCATGTCGATGGAAGAGCGAGACCCCCTTGTCGATGAGTGGGCTCAAACCGTCACCCTCGTCACCTAACGACCAGCCGATCCAAAGCGATAAGAAATGGGCCAACGTTCAAAGCCTTACGGTTAAGACTCTATAGTTGGCACCTCTCCTTATATTCAATCGACCTGCTCATCCTGAAAGGAAAGAACATGAACACCACGATGAATTTTCTCAACTCATGGAAAACTTCTCTTTTTCGTTTTTTGGTGGCCACCGTTTTCACTCTTCTCACATTTCAGAGTGCCGCCCCTTCAATAGCTTGGGCCGAAGAGAAAAGTCCCGCAGCAGATTTGGTAGTAGGAGCGGTCAGCTTTGTCGCGACCATACCCTATGGATGTATAAAACTTGCCTATGCAGGTATGGGGGCTATCATTGGCGGGTTGACCTATCTCCTGACTGGGGCCAACGCTGAGGCGGCGGGAAGAGTCTGGGATCAAACTATGCGTGGGACCTATGTCATCACTCCTTCTCACCTTGCCGGGGACGAACCGGTACGATTCTTTGGCCATGACCCGGCCTCGAACTGACCTGTCCATCATTCCATTAGAGGCGATCCATGATGATGAATGATTTTCCAGTCATCCCCGATTCGTTCGTATAGGTTTGTCGCCACCACTCGACTGTTTTGGGTTGTCTCACCTACCCGACTGGCAATGTTTTCGGTGCAAATCACCCAGGCAACGTCCGCAGCGACTTGAACTTGAAGTTCCGTCAATTGGAACTCCATCGAAAACGTATTGTTGAAAATCACAACCCAGGAATCCCGGACTGCGGGCCATCCGACCCGAATACTCCAACCCGGATGAATACAGGTGATATATTCTTGATGGGCCCAAATTCGATCCATTGCTGTCACATCCAAACTTTCAAACGCCTTGTAAAAATCCTCATTCGTCCGAGTCACCTCCTCAATCCGTTCCTTCAACATCATTTCACCCCCTTTCGAGGACTCAGATTCCATCTTTAGTTTCCTTTCCTTCAAGAAGATCTCAAATCACAAATCTCATATCTCAGATTCTAATTTTGAGATGCGAAATTTGAAATCTGAGATTACAAGAAACGAGAAACGTTTCTTGTACCCTATCGATTGACAAACCACACACCACCTAAGATGAGTACAATTCCCAATAGTTCTCTTCCGCCGATCGACTCGCCCAACAGCAGGAAAGACAAGACCAAAGCCGAAACGGGAATGAGGTTCACAAAAATGCCGGCTCTGGACGGCCCAACCCCCTCTACCCCAAAGAGCCAAGCCTGTTGCCCCAAGGCCGTGGCAAACACCACGACATACACCAGTGCGAACCACCCGTTCATCGGAACCGATTCGATTCCATGAACAAGCATTTTTTGGTTCGTCAGGAGAAGGGGAATTTGAAGAAAAATCGAGATCAGCAGCGTTGTCCAATTCACCGTCAGGGGAGAAAATCGTTCCATCACTCGCCGGCTTCCGATGGTATAGAGGGCCCAACTCATCAATGCCAGGACAATCAGGGTTCCTCCAACTAAGGGGTTTTCTCCAGCCCCCTCTTTGACACCGGTCCAAGAAACTAATGCCACGCCAGCAAAAGACATGATACATCCAAACCAGACTTTACTAAACGGCACATCGCGGAGAATCAGAAAAGACAAAAAGGCGGTGATGGCGGGACTTGCGCCAATGATAATTCCCGCACCCCCCGCCCCAATGCTTTGCAATCCAAATAAGACCAAAAGGTGATTCCCCAATACTCCCAGCCCCAGTACCCCAAACACTCCCCAGTCGCGCAAAGAAAATGTGGGTCGGCTTTCGCGCCACCACCAGAGGGGAATGAGTATCATCAAGGCCCCCAAACCCCGAAAAACCGATACCTCAACTGGAGAGAAGGGGCCTAACGCAATTTTTTGCGCCACAATCGACCCACCCCAGACAACCGCTGCTGTTGTCAGAGCGCCGTATGCCGTGACTTCTCTTGACCGATCCATTATGGAGTGTGAGTTTGGACCAAATGACAGTATTTGAGAGATGTCATGTAAGATAAAATCCTACTTGAGAACCGTAGGTTGGAGAACTTATCACATTTGAGTAACTTATGGGAAAGTTGAAATCATAGGGTCCACGTATGTGTTGAGGAGAAAGGACCGAATGGCTTACCTCTTTAGGTCTTCTGTGCCGTTGACGAGTGAAAAATCATGGGGTTAGAATGACCCCTCAGTTCTTGGAATTGAATCTAAAATAAGCCAATACTTGCATTTCCGACCTACTCGTTCGGAAGGAGGATCTATGTCGCTGCTTATTACTGAAGAATGTATTAATTGCGGGGCATGTTTGCCGGAATGCCCCAATGAAGCCATTTTTGAAACCCGCAGTGCGGCCGAAGAGGGAGGCCACAAAGTCGGTGAAGGACAAGGAGAGGGTGACACCGTCTACGTCATCACCTACGAACGCTGTACGGAGTGCGTCGGGCATTTTGACGAGCCTCAATGTGCGGCGGTATGCCCGGTCGATGACTGTTGCATTTCTGATCCGGAAGTTCCTGAAACGACCGAAACGCTCTTAGAAAAAGCCAGAACATTAAATCCAGACAAAGAAATTGATCCCGAAAAAGTCTGGAGTGGCGTACGAAACTAGTTCTTCATTCGCGAATCCTTTTCGACTCAGAGACAGGAAAAGCCCAGCCTTGCCATTCTTCCAAGCAAGCCTGGGCTTTTCTATTTTGTACTAAGAGATGAAAGAGTCTAATCTCCCCTCACTTCGCGATCCCGAATCGATTCTTCTGATTTCCTGCTACGAGCTTGGCCACCAACCACTAGGAATTGCACAACCGATGGGATTCCTGAAACAGGCCGGCTATGCTCCCATGTCCCTCGATCTTTCCGTCGAGCCTCTTGAGAAAATGAGAATTTCTCCGGTTCAATTCATTGGAATTTCGGTCCCCATGCACACCGCCCTCAGGTTGGGCTTCCAGGTCGCACAAACGCTCAGGCGTCTCAAGCCCACAATACACTTGTGTTTTTACGGACTTTACGCTTCGTTGAACGATCAGTATCTTCTGGAACAAGTAGCCGATTCGGTGATTGGTGGCGAATTTGAAACTCCCTTGCTGACCCTTCTTGAACGGTTGGAACAGCAGAGGATTGGAAAAATCGAGGAACATGAGGGATCACACACCCAGCCCGCTCCATTATCCTGGACGAAGGGGATTCCGGGTGTCAGCACCCGGAATAATCTTGTGCCTCCCCTTCTTAAACGGCAACCTTTCGAACCCGAACACCAAATTTCTTCCCAATCAGAGCGAGCACCATTTGCCGTACCATTCAGGGCGACACTACCCTCCCTGGATAAATATGCCAAACTCGATTATCGAGACTCTCAACATATTGTTGGAAATGTTGAGACCAGTCGAGGATGTCTCCACACCTGTCTTCACTGCCCCATTGTCCCTGTCTATAAAGGACGATTCCTCGTCATTCCCGAAAAGGTAGTTCTGGAAGATATTCAACAACAAGTCCAGCTTGGAGCAGCCCACATCACCTTTGGAGATGCTGATTTCCTCAACGGTCCCCGTCATTCACTCAATATCCTTCGAAACATGCACAAAGAATTTCCTCAACTGACTTTTGACTTTACAACGAAAATAGAGCACATCATTAAACATCGTGATCAATTTACAGAGTTCGCCGAACTTGGATGTTTATTCGTGATTTCGGCGGTAGAGTCCTTTAGCGACACCGTCCTTCTTCATTTAGAGAAAGGACATACGAGAGAAGACATATTCACCGCTTTGCAAATCCTGAAAGATACGGGAATGACTCTTCGTCCCTCCCTCGTCGCCTTCACGCCATGGACGTCTCTCGAGGATTATCTTGAAATGTTCGATCTGGTAGAGCATCATGACCTCATAGACGCCATCGATCCTGTCCAATTTACTGTGCGTCTTCTCGTCCCCCCAGGATCGGCGCTCCTCACACCACCACCCGCACACCCTCATCCCATTCAGCAATTCATCAGGGACCTTGATCGATCAAAATTTCAATATCTCTGGAAACATCCTGATGAACGAATGGATGCCTTATACGAAAGAGTGATGGCAGTAGTGGAAGAAGATTCTAAGATGAGAGCGCCTGTTGAGAAGACGTTTTTCCGTCTATCAAAACTCGCCCATGAAGTAGCTGGGATTCCCTATCACGGGATATCTTCGGCGACCAGACATCCGGTCCGACGCCCCAAACCTCCCCGATTGACCGAACCCTGGTTTTGTTGTGCCGAACCAACCAAGCAACAATTTGAACCCCTCCACATAAAGGGTCAGGAAGTCAGAGAGGTCTAAGGAGTCGAAGAGTAAAAAAGTTAAAATGGTCTAAGGGTCCAAAAAATCCAGGAGGTCTAAAAGTCTAAGAGGTCCGGAGAGTGGACATTGGCAAATCTTAAAACCCGACGACCCCTTTAACCTCTTTGACATCTGTGACCTTTTCGACCCTTTCGACCCCTGGACCCTTTAGAACCATTCCATTGGTCGGGGGCAGCATAAGATGCTGCAGCTACAAACCGATAACCAGAAACTATTCTTATAATGCCTCATATCCTTCTGCTTCTTCCAACTGCGACATACCGTGCTGAGGCCTTCCTCGAAGCCGCTCGGAGACTCAATATTTCTGTCACCATTGGATGTGAACAAGCCGGTCGGTGGGAAAATGTTCCATCGATTGGGGTGTTGCTTTTGGATTTCCAAAACTTCAAGGAATCACAAGATCGCGTTGAACGCCTCATGAAGGCCCAGCCTCTTGATGGTATTATTGGCGTGGAAGATACCACCACGTTCATTGCGGCCTCTCTGGCTTTTGTTCTCGGACTCCCTCATCATTCACCAAAAGCGGCTTCAGCAGCTCGCAATAAACTGGAAATGCGAACGCTCCTTCAGACATCAAAGATTCGCATTCCTCATTTCGAGGCCTATTCTATTCATGAGGATCCTAAACAGATCGCCAACCACATCCAATATCCGTGTGTCGTCAAGCCCTTAATACTCTCCGCCAGTTGTGGCGTTATCCGAGCCGATGACCCCGAGAGTTTTTGCCAAGCCTTTACCAGAGTCAAATCCTTGCTGATCCAACTCGGGCTCACTCAAAAAGAGAAGGCCGCCCAAACCCTGCTTGTGGAAGATTTCGTTCCTGGAACTGAAGTGGCTGTGGAAGGTATTTTGACAAAGGGCACCCTCCAGGTTTTGGCATTATTTGATAAGCCGGACCCCCTGGACGGGCCATTTTTCGAAGAGACAATCTACATCACCCCTTCACGACTGCCCTCTGAGATTCAGGATCAAATTACCGACACCCTTCAGGGGGCCGCACATGCGTTGGGCCTAGCCGAAGGGCCGGTACATGGAGAATTGCGAATTAATACCTCGGGTGTTTGGGTCATCGAACTGGCAGGACGATCGATTGGGGGGCGATGCTCACAAATACTACAATTCGGGTCGGGAATGACGCTTGAGGAACTTATACTCCGCCATACGTTACGTCTTGAAATTCCTACCTTTGAACGCGAAAAGCAGGCGGCGGGAGTCATGATGCTGCCGATCAAAGAGCAGGGTTATTTTCAGGCCCTTCACGGCCAAACTGAAGCTCGAAACACGTCCGGCATCACTCTCCTTGAAGTGACGGCCCGGTCTGGAGATCTTTTGGTTCCCCTCCCTGAAGGAACACGGTATTTGGGTTTTCTTTTAGCGAAAGGGCCATCTCCCGATCACGTTGAGCGTTCCCTCCGCAAGGCTTACGGATATTTAGTGGTTGAGACTACGCCATTTCTAGACGAATCGCCAGATATGGGCGTGATTCGAGTATAAAGAGATTCAAATCGTTTCGATCGGTTTCTTCTTGTAGCCGCAGCATCTTATGCTGCCTTTGGCCAGGACACGATGAGGTGGTTCCCATAATTTCAGGGAGGCAAGTTCAATCGGAAATACCTGTCTCTTTTCTCTCCTGTATCTGGAGTTGCTATTGGCGTTACGAAGAAGAGGCACCATGAGATGGTGCAACTACAAACCGGATGACAAGAACTGAATAAGAAAGATTACGTTATAACTGGTATTGGCAGATCGGCCGTTGAGCAATTATTCGGAATCCATGTGCGGAATCCGGACTAAACTCAGGCAGGATGAATTTCTTTGGCCGTTTGAACGGTCCAACCCTCAAGGCTTGAACTCTGGGCGGGGAGGTCTGAAAATGTCGTCAAATCATGCGTCCAAACTCCCTGAACCTCCTCTCCATTATCCGCGATTTCCTTTTTAATCGTTTCAACTTCCTGATCAAAACGATTATGAGGTTGTGAATGGATTCGACGTATTCGACGTTTTCCAAATTGCGTGCCATCCGAATCGAGATCGCAGACATAATGGACAAGGTCCAGTTTTCCGTCAGATAACGTTTTTGAAACGAGTCGGTAAGTGGTGCCCTGCTTGGAATGGACAAATGCCGCCTTATACAATCGCTCTCCCTGATTCGGGTCAACTTCCAATGATGTTAAATCCGGCATCGGTTTTGCCGGAATAGCAGGTCCCGCATCGACTTCTCCCATATTGAACACTCCTCTGTAGTAAATTTCAGATCTCAAATCTCAGATATCAAATCTGAGAATTAAGATTTCAAGAACTAAAAGTTAAACCTTTTTCAACGCTTCAACGTCAGAATAACAGAGAGGGTAG
>CP070743.1:1157482-1162016 GCA_020348185.1 Nitrospirota bacterium | reverse complement strand
TTGAACTCGGCAAAGTATTGAGGTCTGTTTCCGACATTTGGTCACCCAAATTTCCGGCTTGGGCGTTCAGAAGCCCCCCAACTCCCAGAGTCAAAAGAAATGTCACTATTGCGATCCTCGTTTTCATAACTTAACTCCTTAGTCACTCTATCGAATAAAAATGTTCTGGTTGACTGCTCTGAGGCCTCATGCATTAAAACCCTGTGCAAGGTCCATTCCTCACATGACCTGATTCAGGCTTTCAAGAAAATCATTATAGAATTCAATGGATTAGAACAGGAAAATGTCCTTTGTCGATTGGGAAAGGTGGCGTCAGGATGAAGGAGAAACCCTTCATCCCTTGAGGGAAGAGACCTTCAATCAATTCGGATATCTGCTGAAGGGACCGCGAGGGGACCCGCTATTCTTTGGTATGAAGGCAGATTTTGTATTTGAAGGGGGACGTCACGTGTCCTAAAACCAGAATAGATTCTGGTTCGGTGAGCATAACCGGTTTGGGATCGCCATCCACTCCACCCAATTGGTCTCCGTTTAGGAGCGATCCAAATTGGCTCCCCCGGTCAACTACTCCTATACCATCCTTTCCCTGAACAAATGCGAGATGATGAATGGCAATTTGATACGGACTGGAATCAGGAATCATCAAGTCGTTCGTAACCAAGGGGTCATGACTCTCTCGTCCGATTCGGAAGGGGAATTTTTTGATTTCAAAGGGATTGGAAGGAAGGGTTTTTACTGCCGTTGGAGTCATGCCTTCCAATAGAACCGTGACGCACGGGTGTTTTTCTCCATGAGTAACGGGCACTTCGGGCAAATGACAAGCCAGAGGCATGTCTTTCTGCAATTCCATAATTGTGGCATTCGCTTCCCGAAGCCGCTCGAAAAGAGCTTTGAGCAAGCTCATAGCGACGTCGGGATCTGACTGAAGGCTCTGGGAAAAATTAGAACGAGGGATTTCCTGAACAACCGTTTCTTCAATGGCCTTCACCGTTGCACAACGGGGCCTCTCTTCAATGATGCTCATTTCCCCGAATATTTCTTTTTCGCCAAGGCGGGCCAAATGGACATCTTGTCCCTCTACTTCTCTGGTCACCTCCACCAGGCCTTTTTCGATGATATAGGCGCTGCCACTTTCATCGTTTTCCCGGAAAATGACTTCCCCAGGTTGAAATTTTCGCAAGGTAATCATATCAGCTGGTTTCCCATCCTAAAAAAGATCAACACTTACACCATCCTACAAGGGATTTTCTTATGATAGCTGAGTCCCCGGTAATTCACAATTTTAACCGATCAGTTTTCATTAGCAGATACGTGGCAATTGATCGCCAACAAGTGCATCGACAATTCTGGTCCCTCCAAGCGTGGTGGAAAGCATCACGGTTCCGGCCGGCGATTCTTTGACGGTGCCGATGATCGCGCTGCCCTGACCCATAGGATGTTGGCGCATGGCCTCAATAAGTTCGTGGGCTTTTTCTGAAGGAACCACCGCAACGATTTTCCCTTCATTGGCAAGATACAATGGATCGAGCCCTAGGATTTCGCATGCACCCCGCACGGATTCTCTTATCGGGAGATGACTTTCCTTAACGTACATCCCAACATTGGATGCCGATGCCAATTCATTGAGCACCGTTCCCAGTCCGCCGCGAGTCACATCTCGCAGGCAATGGATATCCGGGCAGACCTTGAGCATGCAGGAGACAAGATCATGAAGAGGCTGTGTGTCGCTTTGTACAGTAGACTCCAGAGCCATATCATTTCGCGCCAAGAGAATGGCTACACCGTGGTCGCCTATACAGCCATTGGTAATGATGGCATCCCCCCATTGAGCTTTGGTCGATGCAATGGATACCCCTTCCCGAATCACGCCAATGCCTGTCGTATTAATAAAGAGTTTGTCTGCTGAGCCCCTTTCGACTACCTTCGTATCTCCCGTCACGATGGTGACTCCGGCTCGATCCGCAGCCTGCTTCATTGACTCGACAATGTGAGTCAGCGTTTTCAAGGACAACCCTTCTTCCATCACCAATCCGCATGACAAAAACAAAGGTCGAGCGCCGCTGACGGCCAAATCGTTCACGGTGCCGTTCACCGCCAACTCCCCAATATTGCCCCCAGGAAAAAATAACGGGTCTACTACATAGCTATCAGTTGTGAATACGAGACGATCACCATATTTGAGCAGTTCTCCCAAGGGAATTGTGGCTTGATCTTCAAGAGCTTCAAGGATGGAATTATCAAATGCCGGGACCAGCACATTCTGGATGAGCTCCCGCATGGTTTTCCCCCCGCTCCCATGGGCCAGCGTAATTCGTTGATCGTTGTCTGCTGATTGGAGGAGAGGGGAAACTTTGGATGAAGCCTCTCCAGACGGTAACAAAGACGGATGACTCATAAGGTTTCCTCGATCTTTTTCTCGGGCGCCTCTATAGAGAAAGTTTGGTTGGTTGCAGATCTTTTTCAGCAATCCATCCGTAATTGTAATAGGCCGCACAGGCACCTTCCGTCGATACCATCAGGGCGCCTAGTGGATTCTGGGGCGTGCATTCCGTTCCGAATACCTTGCATTGGGTCGGCCTAATCACGCCCTTCAACACTTCTCCGCATTGACAAGAGGCGGGATCGGCAATTTTTAGATTGGGAACAGGAAATTTTCGTTCGGCGTCAAAGGCGGCAAATTCCTCTCGAACCCGGACGCCTGAATGATCGATAGATCCCAATCCCCGCCATTCAAAAAATTCCCGAAGTTCAAACACTTCGTGAATGGCATGTAACGCTTGCGGGTTCCCCTTGTCAGATACAACCCGTTTGTACTGATTTTCCACTTCACAGCGTCCTTCGGCCAATTGTTTGAGGACCATCCATACCGACTGTAGGATATCGAGCGGCTCAAATCCAGAAATAGCGATGGGTTTTTGATACTCATCCGCAATAAACCTGTAGGGTTGTAACCCGATCACCACGCTGACATGGCCCGGCCCCAAAAATCCATCCAGCTGCAAATCAGGAGAATCAAGGATGGCCTTAATCGTGGGAATGATGGTGATGTGATTACAGAACAGAGAAAAGTTCCGGATCCCCTCTTGTTTCGCTTGGAGAATGGTCAACGCCGTGCTGGGCATCGTGGTTTCAAAGCCAAGCCCAAAAAACACCACTTCCTTATCCCGATTCATTCGCGCGAGATTCAACGCATCTAATGGCGAATACACCATCCGAACATCGGCTCCCTCGGCTTTTGCCTGAAGCAAGCTTTTCTTGGAACCCGTCACCCGCATGGCATCACCAAAGGTGGTCATGATCACGTTTTCCCCTTCGGCAAGCGCCACACAATCGTCCACGCGTCCGCGCGGCAGCACGCAGACGGGACAGCCAGGTCCGTGAATGAACTCTACTTCTTTAGGAAGCATGTGAGTGAGGCCATATCGAAAGATCGTGTGGGTATGTCCCCCACACACTTCCATGATCCAGATTGGCCGTTCGCGGCCGACCGGTATTCGCTTAACCAAACCCTGGATTTCCTGAAGCAGGATCTGAGCCTTCTGAGGATCACGAAATTCATCGACGAACTTCATGGGTTATCCTTTGAAGTATCCGATTGGCGCAAGGCCTGGAGTTCGGACTGAATGTCTGTCATTTCAGCAAATAGCTCAATCGTTCGTTTGGCTTCTTCCTCATCAATCCGACTGATGGCAAACCCCACATGAACCAGAACCCACTCCCCGACACAGGAAGCCGGAGGATGACTCTCGTCCACAATACAGGTAAGGTTTACCTCTCGCCGAACACCTCCTATCTCCACCATCCCGAGTGTATTGTCTACGCTGTTAATTTCAACGATTTGTCCGGGAATTCCCAAGCACATAGGGCCCCTTTCTTAACAGAGGGATTTCAATGCGCGCGCTGCCGCAATGGTGGCCTGTCCAAGCGCGAGTCCCCCGTCGTTCATGGGGACCTGTTGATGAGATAGAACGGTAAATCCTTCCCGTTCTAATTTAGACTTCACGAGTTCAAACAAGATTTGATTTTGGAATACTCCTCCTGACAAAACCACCGTCATGTACCTGAGGCTTCCTTCCGGAGTCTGAGAACATTTCCTGACCATGCTGCAAACGGCATGGGCAAGCCCCTTGTGAAACCGTGCTGCCATAACGGGAATTGGTGTGTTAATCACTAAATCGTCCAGAAGCGCTTGCCACATAGCCAGAGGTTCGACGTAAGGGAGGTCAGTGTTGGGAATTCGTGATAGAGAAAAGGGATAAGCCGACCCCTCATTTTCACGTAAGAGGGCATCGACATCCACGAGGGTTTCCATTTCCATAGCCGCTTGCCCCTCATGGAGGACCTCCTCTGTACAAATTCCCATGGCAGCCGCAGCCGCATCAAACAATCTTCCGCAGGAACTTGCCAGGGGGGAATTAATTCGATTGTGCAGCATTCGATCCAATATCTTGAGGGGCTTATTCTCGAGATAATGAAACAAAGACAGTTCAGAGTAACTCATCACAAACTGAGACCATGTCATACCCTCCATAAT
>CP070743.1:1131461-1157382 GCA_020348185.1 Nitrospirota bacterium | reverse complement strand
TTGATCTTTAAACATCATAAAGACGCCGACCCTGTGCCTCCGCGGGTCTATGGTTTTTCGATATCCTGCTAGGACTAAAGAACCATTGACAAGAGTAGGTGTTTAATGGCTTTACTAACTGCAAAAAGCAACCGGCTATCCTGGTGAGGAGAACCAGGAAGATCCCTCTTGCTTTGCTCGTACGATGAGGATGGTTGGCAAACGGTTGTGTAACACTGTGAGAAGTCCTATACCGACTATAAATTCTGATGATGGGACCCTATGGGTGAAGTTGTTGTTCTGATAACGACGGCCTCTGATGAAGAAGCACAAAAAATTGGTCGCATGCTTATTGAGGAAGGGTTAGTCGCCTGCGCAAATATCATTCCCGCTGTGCGATCGATTTTTCGCTGGGAAGGTCAGGTCACTGAAGAACAAGAGGCGTTGTTAGTTTTGAAATCTGTCAGCGAGGCATTCGATTCTTTAGAAGCTAAAGTCAAAGCCCATCACAGTTACAGCGTTCCGGAAATTATTGCTTTGCCGATACAAAAAGGTTCCGACCCCTACATGGAATGGTTACGGGAAATGTCTCGGCCTGTGAAAGGGCCACGCAAGTAATCGACCTCGAAATTGGGGTACGGGTTAGCCTATAGTGGCAGGGTCAGAGAAAGGATCTGACCCCCATTAAACGAACCACCCGGTTATTGTTGACCTTGCATGAAAAGCTCTGAAGACAGCTATACTATTTTTCTTTTTCGTGGGGCGAGAACCAATCCCCTACGCTTAAGACTGCGTAAATCACTTGTACGCTATTCCCTTATGGCTGGGGTGTGTTTGTTATTACTCCAGGGTGGGTTTTTAATCCATTATTTTTTTCAGCGGACCCAGTTGAGTGACTTGGAGAGCATCAGAAAGGAACTTTCAACCTCTCGTGAGCAGACGAGTACTTTCGCAGTTGAGATTGACGGCATGAAAAAGCGAATGGTCTCGTTAGAGGCTTTGAATCGCCAGCTCCAAACCATGTTTGGATTGGAAGCTGACGAGGTTGTGGAATCCCAGGATTTCTCAGCTGCTCAAGGGGGAGTTGAATTCCCATACGAAAATGTTGGGTCTGGTACGGAAATGCTTTCCACTTCCTCACCCTCACCTTCACCCCCCCCTACCGAAATGGATGCCCCTTCTTCAAATCACACCCAACAAATTGCCGAGATTGCGAGTGGACTTCGGTGGCTCAATAATCATGCAGAAATTGAGCAATTACTACTTGATGAATTGGCCGGGACAGCAACTAAACGAGCCGAACAATTGGCCTCAACCCCCTCAATTTGGCCGGTAAGGGGTGCGATTACGTCAAAATTTGGTCCGCGACTTTCTCCTTTTACCGGCAAAAAAGCGCTTCATGCCGGAATTGACATAGGTGCACCCAAAGGGACAAGAATTTTTGCTCCGGCAGCCGGAAAGGTGGCGGTGGCAGCTTTTGATGCTCGGATGGGGAAATTCGTTCGGATTGACCATGGATTTGGGATGGAAACCACCTATGGCCACCTGTCAAAAATTTACGTCACATACGGGACTAAAGTTCAGCGGGGCGATATCATTGGCTTGGTTGGAAGCACAGGAAAATTTTCGACCGGGCCTCATCTTCATTACCAAGTCGCTGTCAACGACCGAGTCGTTAATCCCGTCCAGTACATTCTAGACTAGCTTTCCTGGTGTGCCCTCCAGGGACTGCCTGCGACAATTGTCCCTTTTACCTTTACCTCCTAAAACTCGAAACCCAAAACCCTTAGGGTGACGCATGGGGCCAAAGGCCTAAAGGGAAAGAGTCTTGGTTGGGTCTTCTTTTATGTGATCTGGGCCTTCTTTTAAGTTGAAGAAACAGGTCAATAAGGCGTAGGATATGAAAATCAAATAAAAATTGACAAGGTAAAAGAACCTTTGCTACCGTTTTGTGTTTTATGGGGGAATTTACCTATATGTAGAATTGCTGAATATTTTTACAAAAAAACTCAAATAGAGTAAGGAATTCGTTCCTTCGAAATAACATATAAGGAGGAGATGGGATATGAGTCTTGATTATGTAAAATTTACTCCTGGCTTTGGAAAGTTTATGCCAAAAGAATATCGAGATATGGTGGAACATGGACCATTAGGCAAAAAGGTAACCGTGTCCCAGGTTGGCACCTTTAAAGAAATTTTGGAAGAACATCCAATGTGTGCGGGATGCGCGATGACATTGTTTATTCGGTTAGCTTTTATTGCCTTCCCGAATCCAGAAGATACCATAACAGTAGGAACGGCCGGTTGTGGACGGTTGGCGATTTCCCAAGCTGCTGTTCCTTTCGTCTATGGAAATTATGGTGACCAAAATGGGGTAGCGAGTGGGTTATCTCGTGGACTTCGACTTCGTTTCGGTGACCAACCGAAAGATGTGGTGGTTATGGCTGGTGATGGCGGTATGGCCGATATTGGGTTCGCGCAAACACTGCATTCCTGGTTCCGAAAAGAAAAGTTTACGACCATCATGTTAGACAACGAAGTCTATGGAAACACGGGTGGTCAAGAGAGTGGAATGACCAATAAAGGGCAAGTATTAAAGATGGCCCCGCTTGGGAAAAAGTTTGAAAAAATGGATATGTTAGGGATGGCCAAGGTGGCTGGATGTGCGTATGTGGCGACGGTGGTTCCAAACAATCCACGGAGAGTAGAAAGTGTCATTAAGAAAGCCGTGCTGATTGCACGAGAAGTGGGTCCAACCTACATCCAAGCCTATACGTCCTGTAACATCGAATATGCCATTCCGACAGATAAAGTGATGCAAGATGCTAAGGATGTGGAAAACGATCGGTATAAGTTCTCGGAATACATCAGCGATGAAGCCAAGCAATATTTGGGTGAATTGTATGGGTACAAAGAATATCTCCCGAAACCAGCAGCTGCGCTAACAAAAGGATAGTTCCCTGCCGGCTGGGGATCCTTGGTTTTAGGTGCTCAAGGTATGATTATGGAGGTTGATGATGGCTATTCGTTATAACATTCGTATGGCAGGCGTGGGTGGACAAGGTGTGGTGACCGCATCCCACATTTTTAGCACCGCAGTCATTAATGCCGGAGGGGAAAGCACAATCGTTCCTTTCTATGGGTCTGAAAAGCGAATGGCTCCCGTAGAAAGTTATGTGCGCGTCTCGAATGAGCCAATTTATGAAATTGGAGAAATTACCTTCCCTCATATCCTCATGGTCTTTCATCCGCAGTGCATCACCCATGGAAAGAGTTACACGAATCCTTTTTATTTTGGGTTAAAACAGAATGGAATCGTGCTTATCAATAGCAATACACCTATGACTCTTGAGCCGGATCAAACTGCTGAATTGAAAGACTTAAATGCGAAAATCTATTACCTCCCAGCAACCCAAATGTCGCTAGATGTGGCAGGAATAGATTTGGCCACGAATATGGCTATGGTTGGAGCAATCGGCGCGATTACGGGCCTTTCAAATTTAGAGGCCACGGGTACGGCTGTGAAAGATCGATTCTTAGGGAAAGGCTTTGTCGTTTCTGGAGGAACCGCTGCATTGGATAGTGTGGTGGAAAGAAAGTTTAAGAAAAAAGCAGAGCTGATTGATAAAAACTTAGCGGTGGTCAAAGCTGGATGGGATTATTGTGTTGAACATGGTTGGGCCAATATTCCAGATTCAACCGCTGCAAGTGCAAGTGCGTAGTGTTTCTATTGTGAAAGGGGATTGTCGATGTATTTAGTTGCCCATATTGATACCGAAATCTGTGCAGCTACGAGCTGTAAGTTGTGCACACAATTTTGCCCTGAGGCCAATACCATTCAATATGATACCGAGGCAGGAAAAGAAAAAGGATTAAAATACGGGGCCGCGTATGTGGCTGTTGACCGTTGTAAAGGCTGTGCCCAATGTGTGTGGGTGTGCGATAACATGGCCAAACACCATGCCATTAAGATGGAAATGATTGATCAAATCGGGGATCAGGCCCTCACCCCAAATATTACTTACCAGGAAAAAACCACCAAAGCGGTATTAGCACCTCCGTGGCAGTCTTAAACTCGATCATTTCCTTGCTGATTTCGTATTTAATGTGAATTGGAGTTCAACGTGGAATTAACGAAAGAACTAGAAGAAGCAATCGTGGCTCCAGGGCCACAGGGTTTCCATCCACCATCGGCTGCAGAACTTGGAGTACTGACACCGGAAAAAGGGCATGGTCTGAAATTTGGCCATGTTGTTGCGGAAGAGCTGGCAATGGAAGCCATGGCGCGTACGATGTTGACGCGTAAGAATGCTACTATTTTCCCTGGTCCGTTGGTATTGTGGAATTGGAATGATCATGCTGCAGATAAGGCTAGGGCTGTATTAGAGCTAGCAGCCCAATTACCCGATGTGCTCGTTATTCCCATGCCGGATTATCGCCCCAAGTACCCTAAGGTTGAACCGGAAGAAGTTATCAATCCGAATCATCCAAACTTGACGATATGGGGGAATAAGATTGAAGCCTGTATTTTTATTGGGGTTCATTGTCATTACGCCAATTTGACCCTAAAGATGATTCGAGCTGGAACCAATTGTTGGACTTCGGCCATCTGTGCGGAACAAGGCCATGAAGATGCCATGTTCACGGTCAGAGATTCTGATGCCGCAAAGATCCGAAGGGTTGTGGCCGTCTTTAAACGGGTACGCGAAGAAATGGGGATTAAATTGCCAGAAAATGGAGAGAATGTACGTTTTACTGGACTGCAGTCCAGGGTTCATGGTGGTTTAACGCATACCAATCCCTTAGATTTTGGTCTTTCAGTTGATCCTGCAAGTGGAAATGCAGCGGCCTTTGGTCATAAGGCAGAACATATGCAGAGTGAAGCATAGGATTTGTTTAAAAATTCCACTTTTTCAATAGGGGAGAAGAAGCCATGAGTGAAGGTCTAGAAACAGAAGTCAAAACCAATCCCCAGGGTGATCCTATTACGAGTGCTCCTGCGGCACCTTCTACCAAGGATGGAAGAAAAGACCCTCATGGGGAAGCCAAACGTCAGAAAGTAGTTTCTCCGGAATATATGTTTTTTGAGGCTCCTCGTGAACGGGAATTTATTACGGGTAGTGAATGTGCAAAAGAAGCGGTGCGGCGTTCAAATGTAGATATGTCCGTGGCCTATCCTATTACCCCACAAAGTGAAACATTGCAATTAATTGGGGTCTTGTATGGGGAAGGATATGTGAAGGAGTTCTATCGAGGCGAAGAAGAATATGGAGTGATGTCGGCAATTGCTGGGGCCTCCCGCGCAGGTGTTCGAGCCTTTACTGCCACAGCTGGTCCTGGAACATTACGAGGTCTTGAGCCCATCGTCTCGTGGGCTGGTCACCGTCTCCCTGCCGTTTGCATGTTTACTTGTAGAGTGGTCAATGCTCCGCTGGCTATCCAACCGGATAATATTGAAATTGCTTACCTTTTGAACAGCGGAATGCTCGTATTTCATGCTGAAAATCAGCAGGACCTGTTCGATTTTATTATGAAGGGCTTTATCATCAGTGAAAAAAATGATGTGACGCTCCCGGTAGGTGTCTGCTGTGATGGTTTTTTTGTGACGCATGCCCGAGGGTATTGTTCGATGCCAGACCGAGGATTCAAGCTTCCAGCTCGGGATACTTATCGGGGGGCTGTGCCGGTTTTAGATGCGGAGAACCCTCCGGCTCGATTGTCTCGCGACGCCCCGGTCCAAAAATCTAATTTTATGGCCTACAACATTCACGCGGTGTGGCAACAGGAAGTATGGGCTGGCGTTGAGCGGTCAAGGAAATATATTAATCAATATATGGATGGATTGTGTGAAGCGCAGGATGTGGAAGACGCAGATGTTCTCCTTATAGCTTCGGGCAGTGCAGCGGCTCAATCCCGTGAAGCGGTTCGGCAATGTAAGGAAAAAGGCATTAAGGCAGGATTGATTAAGATTCGTTCTTTGCGACCTTTCCCAACTAACGAACTGAGGAAGCTTTGTGGTAAAGCCAAGCTTATTGTTGTTCCAGAGTTTAATTATGTCGGATGGTTGGCTAAAGATGTGGCTACGGCAATTTATGGGTTCTCAAATGCCAAAATTGTGGCTGGTCCACATGTCTACGGGGGCATGTCTATGCCAGTTGAAATGATTACGGATGAAGTGGAATGTGGCTTGACTGGAAAAAAATCCAATACGGTTCCTCCTTCAGCGATTATGGGAGCCGATGTCGATCCAGCTGAGGTATCCCACTTTATGCAGAATATATAGGGTCAATCTCAAATATTTTCTTCGACTTACCAAAGATTCTTGACAAAGCCCGCCTCAAAAGATTTGAGGCGGGCTTTTTTGTGTAGAGACGAACAGAGTCGAAGATTGGAAGTCGAAAGGGTCAAAAGGGCCTAAAAGGTCGAAGAGGCAAGAATTCAAAGAAATGGGCGATCAAAATTTCCAAACGCTCCATTGTTTCCCTAAATTGAGACCATGCTCTCTGTTATGACCCCTTCGACCTCTTTGACCGTTTCGACCGCTGGGCCCTTTTCCCAATGCGGCCTTTTAGACCCTTTTGACCCTTTCGACTCTTAGACCTAAGGAACTAATAACCTGTTATGAGGTAATTGCCCATCGTGAAGAAAAAAGAAGTCATTATTCTCGTGACAAATGATGATGGGGTGGGAGCCCCGGGAATCAAAACCGTGGCCACGGCGTTGAGGGCGTTAGGGAACGTCTGGGTTGTAGCTCCCGACCGTCCTCAAAGTGCTGTGGGCCGCGCGATGACCCTTCATAAGCCTCTTCGGTTGATGCAACAGGGAAAACAAACCTTTTCGGTAAATGGAACGCCGTCCGATTGTATTAATCTGGGCCTTGGTAAACTGCTTCAAAATCATCGTCCGGCCTTGGTCGTATCGGGCATCAACAAAGGATTAAACCTGGGAGATGACGTCACCAATTCTGGAACCGTTTCGGGTGCCATGGAAGGGGTCCTGCATGGGATTCCTTCCATCGCGGTATCTCAAGATGATATAGACCCATGCCGATATCGTGTTGCAGCCGACTATACAGTGGACCTGGTAACCATGGTACTGAAGCATGGCCTTCCCGGAGATACGTTGCTCAATGTCAATGTGCCAAATTGCTCCTCTCATCAAATTCAAGGTGTCAGATTCACCTCCTTGAGTCGGCGCCAATATAAAAATCCAGTGGTCGAAAAGGTTGACCCGAGGGGATTCAATTACTATTGGATAGCCGGTGAGAGGATTTCCTTGCAGAGACAAAAACCCTCGGACTTTGAAGCTGTTTCGAATCGCATGGTTTCCATAACTCCGCTTCATCTCGATATGACGCAGTATCAGGCTCTGAAAACGTTACGAGCATGGGAATCGGTTCTGAACCGAAATCAAAAAGGTTTAGTTCGAAAAGGTCGTTCCCGAACAAAGTCAAAAGGGGCACCGAAAAAAAATAAAATGAAAAAAGATTATGGGAATGTTCCCGGTGGTTTCTAATTCTCAATCACAGCCATCACGCTTTCGTCCCGGTGTGATCTTTCGTTCCCTCTACCAGTGGGTGATCCATTGGTCTGAGACCCCCCATGCCAGAACCGCCTTGTTACTCATCGCATTTGCGGAATCCTCATTTTTCCCCGTTCCCCCGGATGTTCTTCTTATTGCCATGGGGGTCGGAGCGCCACACCGTGCGTTAGGATTTGCGGCGCTGTGCCTGGTTGGTTCGGTAACCGGGGGAATGGCAGGGTATGTCATTGGATTGGGTCTGTGGAGTATCGTTTCAGGGTGGTTTTTTACCTATATTCCCGGTTTCACCCCTGATTTCTTTGAGAAGGTTTCCACGCTGTATCACGACAATGCCTTTTGGGCGGTCTTTGCCGCAGGGTTTTCACCCATACCTTATAAAGTGTTCACGTTGGCCGCAGGAGTCGCGCAGATAAATTTCCCCACCTTTGTGATAGCTTCGATTCTCAGTCGAGGGCTTCGGTTTTTCTTAATCGGGGGGGCTTTGAGAGTGTTTGGCCCATCATTCAAACGACTTTTAGAAAAATATTTTGATTGGTTTACTATCCTGTTTTTGGTGTTATTAATCGGGGGGTTTGTCCTCGTCCAGCTATTGTTGTAATCATTGAACATTCGCCCTATCCTAATAAGAGGTTCAACAAGGGCCTTCTGTGAGAAACACACAGAAGCCGTCTCTGCTGATGCCGGTTCATCGGGAAATCATGTATTTATTTAATACCCTCACTAAAAAGAAAGAACACTTTGTCCCTCTCGAAGACGACCTTGTCCGGGTGTATGTGTGCGGGGTCACCGTCTATGATGACGGACACTTGGGGCATGCACGGAGTGCGGTGGTCTTTGATGTCCTCCGTCGGTATCTTATCTTTAAAGGGTTTCGGGTCACCTATGTTAAAAATTATACGGATATTGACGATAAGATTATCAACCGCGCTTTAAAGGAGAATAGACCCTGGACCGAGATTGTGACGCAATACATTGAAGCTTATGCGCGCGATATGCATCGTCTCAAAGTATCCAAGCCTGATGTTGAACCTCGCGCAACCGAGCATATGCCGGAGATCATCGACATGATTGCTCAGTTGGTGGAAAAAGGCTTTGCTTACCAGATCAATGGGGATGTGTACTATGAAGTAGGGGCCTATAAAGGCTATGGCCGATTGTCGGGTCGGAAGGAAGAGGAACTCCTGGCGGGTGCGCGGGTCGAAGTGGACGAACGAAAAAAGAATCCAATGGATTTTGCTCTATGGAAAGCCTCAAAACCGGGGGAACCCGGATGGGAGAGCCCATGGGGAAGCGGGCGGCCCGGTTGGCATATTGAATGTTCGGCTATGTCGATTCGACATTTAGGTAGGACATTTGACATTCATGGTGGCGGACGTGATCTGGTGTTTCCTCATCATGAGAATGAGGTGGCCCAGTCCTGCGCCTATACCGGCCAGGAGTTTGCCCGCTATTGGGTCCACAATGGGTTTGTCACCATCGACGACGAAAAAATGTCAAAATCATTGGGAAACTTTTTCACCATTAAGGAAATTTTTGAAAAATCCAATTGGAAGGACTCGGTGACCGGGGAGACCCTCAGATATTTTCTTCTTTCGACCCATTATCGGAGTGATCTGAATTTTTCGGATAAGGCGCTTTCCGAGGCCAAATCCGCCGTTGATAATCTCTATGATCTTTTTAGGCGATTGGAAGAATCTGACTCAACCTTCAAAGGTGATAATGATCAGGCTCTTGAACGACCGTTAAAGGAATTTGAAAAGCAATTTGAGGGGGCCATGGATGATGATCTGAACACCCCAAGGGCCATAGCAGAATTCCAACGTCTGCGAGGGGAGATCAATAAATTACTGTCAGCGGGCTTATCGAATCAGGCCAAAAAGAAAGCGATGGGAAGTTTCTTGAAATTTGGGGCGCCGCTTGGCCTTTGGCAAGTTGCCACAAAGGATTGGGAGTTTAGTCCCTTTACAGTCAAGCTATCAGTTGCAGATTCGGGGACAGTTGAGCTGGAAGAATCTATTGTTATAGAGAAGGGTGAGCCTAGTGATGAGTGGGTCGAGCAACAAATCCAAAGGCGCCGGGAAGCCCGGGAAAGGAAGGATTTTGCGGAAGCGGACAAAATTCGGAAGGAGGTTGAATCCAAAGGCGTCAAGCTCGAGGACAGGCCCGATGGTACAACCCGATGGAAGCGGTGATCAACCGGAGGTGGTCTATGGGTTGCATACCCTTCGGGAAATTCTTCGGGCTAACACGCGACCGCTTTTGCGGATTCATGTCGTTCGGCCCGATCGTCAATTTTCTGACCTTGTTCAACTTGCGCGAACCAAGCGAATTCCGATTCACATTGATCCACCCGCACGATTAGACCGGTTCGTTCCTCATGGACGTCATCAAGGGATTGTCGGTTTGGTTGGGGCCAAAGCCTATACTGAGGAACAAGATCTCCTTGACCATGCTGTTCAGCATACGAGTCCTGCCCTCCTGGTGGTTTTCGACAGTATCCAGGATCCCCAAAATCTTGGTGCCGTCTTAAGAACAGCTGATGCCGCTGGCGTCCATGGAGTGTTTATCCCTGAGCGTCGCTCGGTTGGCTTGACGGCCGGTGTAGCCAAAGCCTCTGCCGGGGCCATCGAATATGTTCAAGTCGCCCGATCCCGTAATACCAGCAGGCTCATCGAAAAACTCAAAGATTGTGGGGTGAGGACCTATGCCTTGGATCCCTCGGCCTCCACTCCCTATATGGCGATGGATCTACGAGAGCCTGTGGCATTGGTGTTTGGAGCCGAAGGAGAAGGCATTCGACCCGGTGTCAAGAAAAAGTGTGATGAACGAGTCACGATCCCGATGTTGGGCCAGATTGAATCGCTGAATCTATCCGTGACAGTGGCGATTGTGTTATTCGAAGCAGTTCGGCAGCGGCGAGAAAATAAGGGAAAAGGAGAAGGAGTTATCTAATCTGAATGAGACCTTCCTGGATTGCCGCGTTCAAAAGCTGCGCGGCATTGGAGACGCGAACCTTTTTCATCATATTTGCCCGATGCGCTTCTACCGTTTTTACGCTGATTTTCAAACGGTGGGCGATTTCTTTATTTTTTAACCCTGACCAAATCAGTTGCAAGATTTCCTGTTCACGATCTGTCAGAGCTTCGGGGCGTTTACGCCTAATCGGCGGTAATTCTCGCTTTTTTGACTTGGATTTGGTAGCCATGACGTAATATGCCTCCTCAAATCTTTTACTACCGCTTAACTATTTAAGGGATACTAGCAGGCTGGAACCTCGAATGTAAACACAGAATTCTACGTAATCCTTGAGAATAGGGAGATGCAAGAAGGAAGCCTCATACTGCCTTTTGGGATCATGGAGTTGGGAGTGTTTGTCTTCGGGACCATTATCGGAAGCTTTCTGACGGTCTGCATCTACCGCCTGCCACGTGAGCAATCCATTGTCACACCTCGATCGGCATGTCCGGCGTGCGGGCAGAACATTCCATGGTATGACAATGTCCCTGTGCTGAGTTTCATGCTTCTGGGTGGACGTTGCCGCAAATGTCGGTCTTCCATCCCCTATCGCTATCCCATTGTGGAGCTGGTGAATGGTGTGGGATATGTCGCTATCCTGTGGCGCGTTGGATGGGGGTGGCCGGCCCTCGCGTATGGAGTATTTTTTTCTGCCCTGCTCATAATTACCTGGATTGACTGGGATTATCTCATGATCCCCGATGCCATTACTCTTCCAGGTATTATTTTGGGCGTGCTGTGTTCATTGTGGATTCTCCCTGTTGGATTCGTTAATTCCCTCCTTGGGGTTATTGTCGGTGGAGGGGTCCTCTTAGCGATGGCGTGGATTAGTCCATTCTTGTTCGGAAAGGAAGGTCTTGGCGGAGGCGACATTAAACTGCTGGCAATGGTTGGAGCGTTTTTGGGTTGGCAACTTGCCCTCGCCACTCTCATGATTGCCTCCATTCTTGGAGCCTTGGTGGGGGTAGGCCTCATAGCCGTAAGTGCCATGAAGCGCGGACAATATATGCCCTTCGGACCGTATCTGGCGCTGGGAGCGTTGATCTCATTACTGTTTGGCCCCGAGATCATGGCGTGGTATCTCGGAGTGATTCAATGACTCAAGGGCGAATTCAGACGTCCCGTCATCAGAGGCAATGGATACGGGGTTGGCCAATGGGAGAATTAGTTCAGGATCAATCTAAAGATCAAGGCAATTCCAACCGAGGATATACTTTGGTGGAATTGATGATTGTGATGAGTATTTTCATCATGGTCGCCCTGCTGAGTCAAAGCTGGCTGACATCTCAATTACCAAAATGGCGTTTGAATGGTGCAACAAGGCAAGTGGTCTCGGATTTCAGGGGAGCAAAGATGCAAGCCGTGATACAGGGAAACAAGCATCGAGTGACCTTTGTAGATGCTCATCATTACAACATTCTGGATGACGATAATAGTAATGGGAAGCCGGATCCTGGAGAACTCCTCGTTACACGAAATATCCAAACAGACTATATTGATGTCACACTGACCTCGACGAACAATCCGATATTTCATCCTCGCGGAACTGCCTCGAACCTTGGGACAGTAACTCTGAAGAATTCCGCCGGTTCCAAAAGCATCTCTGTTGGTATTACTGGTCGGGTTAAAGTGCAATCATTGGTTGATCGTTCATGATGAGCTCGCGACGGAGTTCCAGAAAGACTATCGGGAATAACCAAGGAATCAGTCTCCTGGAAGTGCTGGTGGCGATGATGCTGGTGTCGATCGTGGTTCTAGGAATAGCGGGGTTTAGTACCGTGGCTATCAAAGGATCAGCCTTAAGCCGAAAAATGACCAAGGTCGTCACTCTGGCACAAGATTCGCTGGAAGAGATCCGTCGAGTAGGCTATCGCCCCGCATTGTCAGACGAACGCTCCCAAGTCGAGCCATACGGCAGCATACCCGGTGAACCGTTATTTGAAAGGATCGTCACAACAAAGCCCAATACTCCCGCCCCTGGGTTGCAGACCATAACCGTGAAGGTCGCCTGGGATTCAGACCGACATGCCATTTCCCTAGCCACCATCCTTGCAGAATAGGATTCAGAAAAACCTGAAATCCTTCATTTTCAGAAATTTGAATACCCTCTCCCTTTTAGGGAGAGGGCAGGGTGAGGGGGTAAGTAGTGAATCCACCGATGATGAAAAGATTAGGTATCGCCGGTGAAAAGAGAAAAAATCGGGGATTTACCCTTGTGGAAGTGGTCCTGGCCTTGGCCTTAAGCAGCTTCACCCTTGGTGTCATCTACCACTTGTATCTCTATCAGGTAAAAAATCAAGCCATTCGAGAAAATATCCTTGATATGCAGCAACAAGCCAGGGCGGCCCTGGACTTGGTCTCACGGGAGCTCCAGATGGCGGGCCTTGATCCTCGAGGAGTGAATCGGGATGCTCTCAAGGGGAATGATTTTTTCGGAATTACCTTTGATTTAAGTGAATTGGCAATTCACGCCGACCTCAATGGGAATGGTGTTCCCACCGATTCCAATGAATCAATTGTCATTTCGCATGATTCCGATACCATGACTCTTCGCCGGAATACTGGCGGGGGGCGACAACCGGTGTCAGAAAACATTGAAACTTTTTCAGTGAAGTATTTCGACCGTGAGGGGAAAATTACGACCCACTCGGAAAATATTCGTCAGGTTGAGGTGTCGATTACCGCGCGAACGGAGAAGGCCGATCCTCAGTATCCGTACAACGGAGGTTACCGCAAGATCACCCTTCAGTCGCGAGTGACGCCAAGGAACTTAGGACTTTGATGAGAAGTGTGGTGCGACTTGAAAAATTGGTTAAGAAATTACATGTACCAACATTCAAGCCTTTGAGCCTTTTTACCTGAAACATGAAACCTGAAACTCGAAACGGTTGTAGCCTGGGCATTTTCAACATCCTACGAGGTGAGTGCCAGGGAATAGCCTTATTAGCGGCCTTAATCCTTATGACAATCGTGGGTCTGATGGGGACATCAATTTTGATAGCCACCTCGACGGAAATTTCAATAAGTGGGAATTACCGTCGTGGAAAAGAAGCCTTCTATCTGGCTGAAGCAGGAATAGAAGAAGTCCGTGCTCGATTGAGAGGGTCTTCTTCCGGAACTCAAGGATTTATTGGAGATCCCGAGTCTAATTACAACAGCCAATGGTCGGCCTATATCCTCACTTCGTCAGACTGGAAGCCGCTCGATGACGAGAGCTATTCAGAACGATCGACCAATTACATCCCCACACAAAGTTCACAGACCAACACCGCGATCGTGGGGAACAGCTTTCAAACTGCCTTGCCTTACTGGGTGAAGGTTCGACACAAAACGGAATACGAAGCCGAAAACCATGGACACCGTCCTGGGAGTCCTCACTATCTTGATAGCGATGGAATTTTAAAGAAACATACGAAGGGGAAACGGGGAAATGTCATTTTTTATGGGTACCCCACAAACGATTCGACCATGCCAATCGAATTTACGACAACGAGAATCACGGATGTGTTCCCTGTTGAAATGTTGACAGCTCACGCGACTTTGAAAGGTGCCTCGTCGGTTATCGAGGTGGAGGTTATTCATCATCCGGGGCCAAGGACGCTCGGTGCCCTCTATGCGCGGAACGGGGTTTCTTTGAAAGGAACTTCAAGTACTATTACCGGGGTCGACAATTGCGGTGCTGCATCTTCAAGGGCTCCCGTGTATAACCTGACTCCATCAGTCACCATCGGGAATGCGACTTTCCAAGGAGATCCCCCGGGTCCGTCTCAAGGTCCTTTGGAAATTGATATGCCCTCAACGATTGGATCATTAAGAAAAGGGGCGCGTCTACTCACAACTGACCAGATTGGTGTCACCCTTGGGAGTTCTACTGATCCATGGACGGTTTATACCGACGTGAGGAATACAGGGATGTTCACCATTCAAAACACTGTCGGTTTTGGCGTGTTGTTAGTCGAAGGCCACGTCCAGATCAAAGGCCCTTTCAATTGGCACGGGCTTATGGTGAATAGCGGAACCCTTATCCTCGATGGCTCAAACGGTCCTATCAAGATTGGGGGAGGAGTGTGGAGTGATCAAGTTACACATCTCGCTGGCGAGCTGAGCATTATCTATGATAGCTGCGCGATAAAGACAAGTCTCTTGAGCCGACCACTGACCATAACTCAATGGCGGCAGCTCATGTGAAGGCCTTTATTTCAGTAGAAATTTTCACTGAATTCCAACTCCCCACCTCTTTGGGGGGAGGGTTGGCATGAGAGGAAAGATATCAGAACGTTAGGTGACGGAATTGGAAGAAGGGAATTTTGAAGAACGTAAAGTCCAGGTTAGGACAATAAGAAAGACGAGAAGAAATAAGGTGACGGACACCGCTTCCAACTCTCCTGCCTTGAGATGGGTGACCGTGGCTCCGACCATCGTCGCACTCAAGATGAGGGTAGAATAAAATCTTGCTGCTGGACATACCAGACCAATCGCACCCCCAACCTCGATAATTCCCGTCACGTAAAGAAACCACAGAGGATAACCCCAATTCAAAAATTTCTCGACATGGGCGTCAGGATTCAAAAGCTTCGACCCACCGGCCATTAGAAAAAAGATAGCAAAAAAGACCCATAAACTCGTTTTCAATATCTTTTTCATAATTTTTTTTCATGCGGAAGGGCAAGCGTGACATCTGTTATAAAGTGGACGAACCCCCGAATTTGAAATCCCATTTGTTCGGGTAAAAACTAACGAGCCCTGGCAAATTGTCTTTGCCAGGGCTCGTCTACTTCATAGTCCCTTTTAATATGATATTAACTGAAGACAGACTTTTTTCAGATCAAGCCGCCGAGCCCAATTTGTCCAAGATTTTATTGAGTGTGGTACTTGGACGCATGGCGGCTTTTACTTTTGCTGGGTCGGGGTGATAATACCCGCCGATGTCAATGGCCTTTCCTTTCGCAGCTTTCAGCTCTTCAAGGATCTTATCGAGGTTTTCCTCAAGTTCTTGGGCGATTGGCCTAAACTGCTTTTTGATATCCTGATCGTCATTTTGGGCGGCTAGCTCTTGAGCCCAATAGAGGGCTTCGTAGACATGGCTGCCGGCATTATCCAACTCACCAAGCACGCGTCCTGGATTCTTTCTGTTTTCCATTAATTTGCCTGTGGCCCGGTCAAGGGTATCCGCCAGAACCTGGGCCTTTTTGTTTCCGTGAGTTCGACTTAAATGAGCAAACGATTCCGCCAGTGCTAAGAATTCACCAAGCGAATCCCATCGTAAATGCCCTTCTTTGAGGAATTGTTGCACGTGTTTGGGAGCTGAACCTCCGGCTCCTGTCTCAAACAAACCGCCGCCTTTGATCAACGGGACAATGGACAACATTTTGGCACTGGTCCCCAACTCTAAGATGGGGAATAGGTCGGTAAGATAATCCCGAAGCACATTGCCTGTTGCGGCAATGGTGTCTTTCCCTTCTTTGGCGCGTTTGAGCGAGTGCTTCATCGCATCCACCGGCGCCATAATTTGAATATCCAGACCTTTTGTATCATGATCCTTTAAATAGCGATTGAGTTTTTCAATAATTTGTGCGTCATGCGCCCTGGTTTTATCCAACCAGAACACCACAGGAGTGGAAGACGCTCGGGCTCGATGAACGGCCAACTTCACCCAGTCCTGGATCGGAATATCCTTGACCGTGCACATGCGCCAGATATCCCCTTTTTCAACCTCGTGTTGATGCAGGACATTTCCCGCTCCATCAATCACGCGAATAGTCCCTTTGGCAGGCGCTTCAAAGGTTTTATCGTGCGATCCGTATTCCTCTGCTTTTTGTGCCATCAGGCCCACGTTGGGAACACTGCCCATCGTGGCAGGATTGAATTCGCCATTCTCCTGACAAAATTCGACCACGGCCTGATAAATGCCGGCATAACTGTGGTCCGGAACCATGGCCTTGGTATCATGCTCTTTCCCGTCCGGGCCCCACATTTTCCCTGATGTCCGAATAGCTGCAGCCAAGGAGGCATCAATAATGATGTCACTGGGTACATGGAGGTTGGTAATACCCTTATCCGAATCCACCATGGCGAGATCTGGTCCATTTTTCAGGGCAGCTTGAATGTCTGCCTTGATGTCCTCTTGTTGAGCCTCAGGCAATTTGCCAATTTTGGCGTATACATCACCGAGCCCGTTGTTCGGATTCACCCCCAATTCATTAAAGACCTTTTCATGTTTCTTAAACACATCTTCAAAATAGACCGTCACGGCGTGGCCAAAAATGATGGGATCGGAGACTTTCATCATGGTGGCCTTCATGTGGAGCGAGAGCAAAATGCCACTCTTTTTTGCATCGGCGATTTGCTCCTTGAAAAATTGATTGAGCGCGCTGGCGCTCATCTTGGTAGCATCGGCCACATCACCCTTGTCGAGTGTCAGTTTATCTTTCAGCACCTTAGTGCTTCCATCCGCGCCAACAAACTCGATTCTGCCCTTCCCGGCATTCTGCTCTGTGATCGTGGCGGACTTTTCATTGGAGCGAAAATCTCCGGTGGTCATGTGCGCCACGTGCGATTGAGAGTCTTTGGTCCATTTCCCCATTTTGTGCGGATGTTTTTTTGCGAAATCCTTGACCGAGGTGGAAGCCCGACGGTCTGAGTTTCCTTGCCTCAAGACCGGATTGACCGCGCTGCCCTTGACCTTATCAAACTTGGCTTTGATTTCCTTTTCCTCATCAGTTTTAGGGTCTTCCGGATAATCTGGGATGTCATACCCTTGGGATTGCAATTCTTTGACCGCCCCCTGTATTTGAGGGATAGAGGCACTGATATTCGGTAGCTTGATGACATTGGCATCGGGGGTCTCGACCATTTCCCCCAAAAGAGCCAAATCGTCAGGTTGTTGTTGCTCCGGCTTTAGTCTTTCCGGAAACTGGGAAATGATTCTCCCAGCAAGCGAAATATCTTTCCTGCCGACGTTCACGCCAGCCGAATTGGCGAAGGCTTGAATTATTGGTAGGAAGGATCCACTCGCCAATTCAGGCGCTTCATCCACTTTTGTGTAAATAATGTCAGGTTGTGTTGACATGGCTTTTCCTCATTAAGATTGGCTGAATGAATGATTTAGTTTGGAAACGAACAAACTACTAGTCGATCAAAAATTCTAAATATTTTTTTTCTAACTGGCAATCAACCAAAAGGCCCATTTTGAGTTTAGATACTTTAGATACTAAAGACCCACAAGAGGTAAGGCCTTCCACGGTATTTCAATCTTCCCCAAAAGACTAGGCTCAACATTCATTAAATTCAATGAAAACAAACACAATAGTTCATTCCCTCAGATTGACCTCTTCCCGTTGCCTAAGGTCTTAGTTCTATTTGGTTCATGCCTATCCAATTCCGATATCACCATCCACTTAAATATCATAAGCAATTAATTTCATTGATTATTTTTAAAGAAATCTACGAAGTAGAACATTTAAAGCTTCCCTCCCCTCCTAAATTACATTCTGGGGCTTTAGGTCTGAAAATTGGGTCTTTTGGTTGGTTGAAAGAAATGTCATATCTCCGTAGAATCCCTTTTCCCACGTATTCGTGGAGCACTCAAATCTCGTCTTAATAAAGGAAGGTCCCTTATGGCAAAAGTTCTTGAAGGCCCGGGAATGGGCTTACTGAGAAAGTGGGGTTTGCACACTCCCAATTACCTCGTCGTCAGTTCATCTGAGGAATTTGACCGATTAGCTCAGGCCAACGACTGGCTCCAACAGAGTAAGCTAGTGGCCAAAGCCCATGAGGCGCTAGGGTCGCGGTTTAAGCTTGGCCTGGTGAAGGTGAGCTTGGATTTGGCCGGAGCTAAAGCTGCGGTCCGGGAGATGCTCGGGAAAAAGGTCGAATCAATCACGATTGGCCAGGTGATTGTTTCCGAAATGATTGACCATACGGATGAGTATTATGCTAGTGCCAAGTCCACACGTGACGGAGTGGAAATAATGGTCGCGAATTGCGGGGGCATTGAAGTAGAAGAGAACTGGGATAAGGTAAAACGTATCCTGGTCGATATTGGAGAAGCTCCCACTGACGCTGCCTTGTCTTCATTGGTGAAAGAAGCAGGGTTTTCGGGAGACACGGCGACTAAGATGGCCGAATTTCTAAAGAAACTTTTCGCGTGCTTTGATAATGAAGATGCACAATATTTGGAAGTCAATCCCGTGGTGAAAAATGCTGCCGGGGACCTCGTCGCCCTGGATGCCGTCACGCTTCTCGATGGGGATGCCAAGTTCCGCCATAAAGATTGGGATTTCCACTTTGCCGCTGAATTTGGACGTGCTTATACCAAGAATGAAGAAGACGTCATGTCGGTCGATTCCAAAGTGAAAGGCTCCGTCAAGCTTATTGAAATTCCTGGAGGCACCATCGCCATGCTCCCTGCAGGTGGTGGGGCCAGTGTGTACTACTCTGATGCCGTTGTGGCCCGTGGTGGAAAATTAGCCAATTACGCTGAATATTCCGGAGATCCGCCTGATTGGGCGGTTGAGGTCCTCACTGAAAAAGTCTGTTCGTTACCGAATATTAAACACATCATTGTCGGCGGTGCCATTGCCAATTTCACCGATGTCAAAAAGACCTTTGGTGGGATCATCAATGCCTTCCGGAATGCCAAGACCGAAGGCAAACTGGATGGCGTCAAAATCTGGGTCCGGCGTGGTGGCCCCAATGAGAAAGAAGGCTTGGCGGCCATGCGGGCGCTGAAAGATGAAGGTTTTGATATCGAAGTGTTCGATCGCAGAACACCACTCACCGACATTGTAGATATGGCTCTGGCAACGAATTAATTTTATATGGACTATTGAATTGGGAGACTGATCGATGAGCATCCTGGCAACCAAAGATACCCATGTAGTGATTCAAGGAGGAGCGGCTGGTGTGAATGCAGCCCGGAGGATGGCTGAATTTCGATACATGAATAAACAGCCGTTGAATGTGTCGGCGTTTGTGTATCCACCGGATGCAGGGAAAACCAATGAGGTGATTTGTGGGACGGACACGGTCGCCATCCCTGTATATAAAACAGTCGCCGAAGCGACGGCGAATCACCCTGAAATCAATACGAGCCTTGTCTATATCGGAGCCGACCGGGCCTATAAGGGCACAATGGAGGCTTTGGATGATTCAAAAATTCAGACTGTTTCCATGATCACAGAAGGTGTTCCGGAAAAGGATTCAAAATTATTAGGGAAGCATGCACGAAAGCTCGGGAAAATCTTTAATGGCCCTTCTTCGATCGGCGTAATTTCCGCAGGGGAATGTCGTCTGGGTGTCATCGGTGGTGCATTTGATAATTTGGTGGCTTGTAAACTCTATCGTCCTGGTTCATTTGGGGTGATTACAAAATCCGGAGGCCTGTCCAACGAAATTATCTGGATCTGTTCCCAGTTCGCAGATGGCATCACGACCGCCATCGGGATCGGAGGCGATGCTTACCCGGGGACTGATTATGTGTCGTATCTCGAAATGTTTGAAAAGGACCCCCAAACCAAAGCGGTGGTGATTGTGGGGGAGATGGGTGGAGATCTGGAAGAGCGGGCTGCAGAATGGTTCGGGGCTAAAAAACGACGGATTAAACTGCTGGCCGTGGTTTCAGGTTTTTGTCAGGAAAGTCTGCCCAAGGGAATGAAGTTTGGTCATGCCGGCGCCAAAGAGGGGCTGAAAGGCGAAGGGTCCGCTCGTGCGAAATCCGAAGCGCTCAAAAAATCCGGGGCCATGGTTCCGGATACCTTTGGGGCACTCGGCCCGGCCATCAAGGCCACTTACGAAGAATTGGTAAAGAGCGGAGAGGTCAAGCCTATTCCCGATCTGAGCCCTGCTGAAGTCCCCGCGCTACCCAAAACGGTTGAACAAAGTATGAAAGCGGGCGAGGTGTTGGTGGCCCCGCTTATTAAATCCACCATCAGCGATGATCGAGGTGACGAGCCACTGTATGATGGCTATCCGGCGTCGGAACTGATCAATAACGGGTATGATATTCCCCATATTATCGGCCTGCTCTGGGATAAACGGCTCATTTCCAAACATGAAGCGGAAGTGATTAAGCGTATTCTGATTCTCTCGGCGGACCATGGCCCCTGCGTCAGTGGTGCGTTGACAACAATTATTGCGGCTTGTGCCGGGATCGGGCTGTCCCAGGCTGTTGCGGCTGGACTCATCATGATCGGCCCCCGGTTCGGGGGAGCGGTTACTGATGCCGGTAACTATTTCAAGTATGCCATCGATAACAAGATGTCGGTCGATGAATTCTTAGGCTATATGAAGAAAAACGTCGGTCCTGTTCCGGGTATTGGTCATCGAGTGAAAAGTTTACGAAATCCGGACAAACGGGTGCAGGAGTTAGTGAAATACGTGAAAAGTCTTGGAATCCCCACCCCGCACCTCGACTTTGCTCTGGAAGTCGAAAAGGTCACAGCGGCCAAGAAAGATAACCTGATTTTAAATGTGGATGGGACCATGGCTGCCGTGTTGGTGGACCTTGGATTCCCCGTTGATAGTTTGAACGGATTTTTTATTTTGGCCCGGACCATTGGGTTAATTGGCCATTGGGCAGATCAAAAACGGCAAGGAAGCCGCTTGATCCGGTTGTTTAATTATTTAGTCAATTATGCGGCGCCGAAGCGCCGGGAAGTCCCACCCCTCAAATAGGATTTCATTACTAGATCCTGACCGGCGGCGTCGTTCCAGTTCGCCGGAAACAGATGGAGAGACCGTTATGTCACTAGAACTCGTAAAAAAACTCTATCAATCAATGCCTGAAGTTGTGAAGAAGGCTCGCAAGAAATTTGGCCGACCCCTCACGCTGGCTGAAAAAATTCTGGTGTCCCACGCGGATAATTTTGACACGCAGGTCTGGGAGCGTGGGAAAGCGATGCTGGCTCTGCGGCCCGACCGGGTGGCGATGCAAGATGCCACTGCCCAAATGGCCATGTTGCAATTTATGCAGGCGGGGAAGAATCAGGCTGCCGTTCCCAGCACGATTCACTGTGATCACTTGATTCGTGCTGAAGTAGGATCCCAAAAAGATCTTCTGCGCGCTTGCGATGAAAATAAAGAAGTCTATAATTTCCTGGCTTCTGCAGCGAAAAAATACGGAATCGGATTTTGGAAACCGGGGGCCGGTATCATCCACCAAGTCGTGTTGGAAAATTATGCCTTCCCAGGTGGCTTGATTATTGGGACCGATTCGCACACGCCGAATGGGGGAGGGCTTGGCATGCTCGCCATCGGAGTTGGCGGAGCTGATGCGGGCGAAGTGATGGCGGGTCTGCCGTGGGAGGTGCTCCATCCTAAACTGATCGGGGTGAAGCTCACTGGTCAATTAAATGGCTGGGCCTCGCCAAAGGACGTGATTCTTTACCTGTGTGGTCTTCTCTCGGTCAAAGGCGGTACCAATAAAATCGTTGAATACTTTGGCCCTGGAGCCGGGACGATTAGCGCGACGGGAAAAGGCACCATTACGAACATGGGAGCTGAACTGGGCGCTACCACATCCGTGTTTCCCTTCGATCAGAAAATGGTCGATTATCTGAATATCACCGATAGGGGTGACATTGCCAAATTGGCTCAAGCCAATCAGGAGCTTCTCGTGGCTGATCCTGAAGTCTACCAGACGCCCGAAAAGTATTATGATGAAATTGTCGAAATTGATCTGTCGACTCTTGAGCCTCATGTTGTCGGACCGCATACTCCCGATTTAGCTCGACCGATCTCTAAGATGGCTGCTGAAGCCAAGGAAAAAGGGTATCCCGTTCAATTAAAAGCGACTCTCGTCGGAAGCTGTACGAACTCCTCCTATGAGGATATCGGACGTGCCGCGCATATCGCCCAACAAGGGTTGAAAGCCGGGCTCAAAGCCAAGACGGCCTTCCTGGTCAGCCCCGGCTCCGAGCGGATTTTCCATACCATGAAACGCGATGGATTCATGGAGACCTTCGAGGCAATGGGTGCGACAGTCCTAGCCAATGCCTGTGGCCCCTGTATTGGTCAATGGAAACGGGCCGATGGTGTGAAAGGAAAGGCAGATTCAATCGTCAGTACATTTAATAGGAATTTCCCGGGTAGAAATGATGGTATACCCGATACCTTATCCTTCCTTGCGAGCCCTGAAGTTGTCACGGCCTACGCCTTTTCGGGTGATTTAACCTTTGATCCAGTGCATGGAAGTCTGAAGACGGCTGAGGGAAAGGAATTAAAGTTTGAGCCACCTCAAGGTGATGAATTGCCGTCCAAGGGGTTTGCGAAAGGGGAAGAAGGGTTTGTCGCTCCGGCAGAAAATGGCGAGGGGCTTGAAGTCGACATTCCCCCGACGAGTGAGCGACTGCAAATATTAAAGCCTTTCCCGAGATGGGATGGAAAGGACTTTGAAAAGCTGCCGATGTTGATCAAAACCAAGGGCAAGACCACAACCGATCATATTTCTCCAGCCGGTCCTTGGCTCAAATTCCGGGGACATCTTGATAAAATCAGCGACAATATGTTTTTGGGGGCCAATAATGCGTTTTCCACGGAAGCCGGCAAGGGAACCAATGTGTTGACGGGTGAATCAGGCCTCAACATCGCCCAAATCGCCCGTGATTATCAATCAAAAGGCATCGGGTCATTTGTGGTGGGTGATGAGAATTATGGAGAGGGGAGTAGCCGGGAGCATGCCGCCATGTCCCCCCGGTTTTTAGGGGTTAAGGCGGTGCTGACGAAGAGTTTCGCCCGAATCCATGAAACCAACCTCAAAAAGCAGGGCATTCTTCCGATGACATTTGCGAATGCCAGTGATTATGATCACATTGACCAAGAAGACCGTATTTCTGTACAGGGGCTGAATAGTTTAGCTCCTGGGAAGCCAGTCGATATTGTCATACATAAAAAAGACGGAAAAGAGATCAAGATTCAGGCAAACCATAGTATGACCGAGCAGCAGCTCACATGGTTCAAAGCAGGTTCAGCTCTTAACGCCTTAAACTAATTTTCAACAAAGCCGAGCTGAGATGAACACTCGCAAGTATTCGGAATTCAGCTCGGCACGCGCCGGAAACGTAGCGTAACAAGGTAACCAGGGTGTGGCCGGCTCTTGGGGTGAATCCTTGGGTCGGCCTATTTTTTCTTATGGATTCTGACACATTTGATAAAGAAGAAACCTTAACGGCAGAAGAGGGGCTCCAACCGAAAATGGTGACGGTGGAGATCGCCGGGAAGATGCATCAGGTTCCGGCTGGTATCACTCTCATGAAAGCGTTGTGGTATACCGGCCATGACGTGGTTCGGGGAGCCGGTTGTCTGGGAGGATTTTGCGGGGCCTGTGGAACCTATTACCGAACCAAAGACGATCCCAAGGTCAAAACCTGCTTAGCCTGCTCCTTTGCCGTTGAAGATGGGATGTCCTTTTCATTTATGCCGCCCTTCCCGGCCCGCAAAGCCACCTATGACCTTGCTGAGCTCAAGGACCCCAAACAGGACCTGTTTAATCTCTATCCTGAAGCTCCCCTTTGCCGAAATTGCAACGCGTGCACCGAAGCCTGTCCTCAGACCATTGATGTCAGAGAGGGAGTCTGGCGGGCAGTGTTTGGGGACTTTAAGGCGGTCTCGGAAATGTTTATGAACTGCGTGATGTGCGGGATGTGTACTCCGGTGTGTATTGCCGATATCGCGCCCAATCTTGTCGCCGTATATGCCAGCCGAGCGCACGGCGTTCACTTCACCGAAAGCCCACAGGGCCTGACAAAACGAATCAACTCCATTGAAGAAGGGCAGTACCAGGCAGATTGGGAACGGGTTTTGAAGATGAATGATGAGGAACTGCAAAGCGCTTCGGCGACAATTCCCTAGCCCGCTGAATGAGAGAAACTGTTTGGCTAACCTGTGAGTGATTGAGACTCCCCTTCATGGATATTGCTGCTCTCCATGACCTCGTTCATAGGTCCCGTGACGCCCGTCGGTCCCAAATCCTTCCCAAAATTTCGCTTGCTGATCGCGAAACCCTCATAAAAAAATATCATCCAGATCATCGTGAACAGGCCTACCGGCCAATCAAGTTTGGTCCGAATGCCGGAGATCTCACGGTTCGTGAATTGGCCTCGGTTTTGGAGGGGGGTAGTCCTGTTCCCGAGGACCTTCCCCTAACCCCCGATTATACGGTCGATGTGCTGGTAGTGGGTGGAGGAGGCGCAGGATGTGCCGCAGCCTTGCACGCCCATTCAGAAGGGGCCAGTGTGATGCTCGCGACGAAGCTCCGCTTGGCTGATTCCAATTCCGTCATGGCACAAGGTGGCATGCAAATCGCGGTGGCCCCGAATGATTCTCCCGTCCAGCATTTTTTGGATACGCTCAAGGGCGGTCATATGAAAAACGACCACCAACTTCTGAAAGTGATGGTGGAGGAAGGACCGTCCATCGCACAGTGGCTGCTTAAACTGGGGGTCCTGTTTGATCGTGATGCTGATGGGAATCTTCATGTCAAAAAGGGTGGGGGAAGTTCCAAGGAACGTCTGGTGACGTGTTCTGACTACACGGGGCTCGAGCTGATGCGAGTCCTGAAGGATGAGGTGCTGAATCAAAAACTCCCCTTGCTTGAATTCTCCGCCGCGGTGGAACTTCTTAGTGATGAAGAGGGAACCTGCACCGGCGCGGTATTACGGGACTTGGACAACAACCGCTTGATCGTCATTGCGGCAAAAACTGTTGTTTTAGCCACGGGGGGCATTGGGCGCTTACACATTCAAGGGTTTCCGACCAGTAATCATTATGGAGCCACCGGTGATGGAATGGCCCTCGCCTATCGCATGGGGGCGCCTTTGGTGCAAATCGATACCTTTCAATATCATCCGTCGGGGGGTATTTACCCTGAACAATTAGTGGGTGCCTTGGTCACGGAAGGCATTCGGTCTGAAGGTGGACATCTAGTAAACGCCAAGGGTGAACGATTTGTCAATGAGTTGGATACGAGAGATGTGGTCTCTTCCTCGATCATACGCGAATGTGAAGAAGGGCGCGGGGTGCGAACTGCCAGTGGCCGGGTAGGGGTATGGCTCGATACTCCCTTACTGGAAGTAGAACATGGTACCGGAACTCTTGATAAACACTTCCCGGCCATGGTCCGTCAATACGAACGATATGGGGTGGATATTCGAAAAGATCCGGTGCTGATTTATCCGACTCTTCATTATCAAAACGGCGGCGTGAAAATAGATGAAAACAGTGAAACTCCGGTCAAGAATTTATTTGTGGCAGGCGAAACGTCGGGAGGGCTTCACGGGCGCAACCGATTAATGGGAAATTCCCTATTGGATATCATGGTGTTTGGAAAGCGGGCGGGATTAACCGCATCAAATCGAGCCAAATCCTGTTCCCAGGGGAAGTTGACGCT
>CP070743.1:1130318-1131361 GCA_020348185.1 Nitrospirota bacterium | reverse complement strand
TTTTGACCTCTTCGACCCTTTTGACCCAAAGTTTTACCCTGCCAATTCTTCTTCGATTCCCCCCGCAATCTCCCCCACTTCTTCAATGGGAACCAGATCGAGAAACAAAGCCAGCAATTTCTGGGCGACTTCCGAACCGATAATATTTTCCGCCTCCAAAGACGAAACCGCTTCGCTTAAAACTGCAATGGGTTCCCCTCCTTGTCTGACGATCTTCTCCCAGTTCTCATGCTGGTGGGGCATCTGACGAAAAAATTGGGCTTCCTCATCGGGGTCCAATTCATAATCCGTTTTCCATGTGCCCCGGACCGATTGGGAGATGCCCTCAAGTAAATAACTCGTTAACTCCGGCGGTAAGGTGACCCGAAAAGCTTGTTCCATCCAGAAGAGACTTAAACTCAGGATTTCCTGAGTTGTTCGTTGGATGGTGGAAGGCCTGAATTTCAGGCCGTATTCCTCCAGTATGGCGGAAGTTAATCGTTGGGGAAGAACAGAACAAAATTGCTCGATCATGTCTTGTGGTGTTCCCGGCATTATTTTTCTCTTACGATCAAAAGCTGGAAAAGGGGAAATGGGGAATACGTATGCATCGAATGTAGCTCCAAATTGTAAAGTGTAAAGTTCAAAGTTTAAAGTCCAATGTTTATCATAGAAGATTTTCTTGACCCTGGAATAAATACCCCCAATTTTGGACTGTGCCCTTTTTCTGATGATTCGACAATTTACCGGAATGCCCCTTTCGCTTGACAGAATAACCTGGGTGGTGCAAGCCTTTTTCCTCTGAGCCTGGAAAAGGGGTAAACTAGACCATTCATCACCTTTATCCCGTAAAAGAAGGGGAAATCCCTCGGTCCCCCAGTTTTGGTTAATGGAGCGACGAAAAACTGACTCATGACGACATACACGGTCAATCAAGCTCATTACTTGAATGCCTGAGATACTGATTCTTTATCAGGCTGTTTTGTAAATTGAAATAATGAACCATGGTGAGAGGCATGATCATCGACAGAGGCTGAAGGTGATGCTGTGGCTTATATTCTCTT
>CP070743.1:1129111-1130218 GCA_020348185.1 Nitrospirota bacterium | reverse complement strand
ACTTGAAGTCCTCAAAAATCTGTATCATCGAGGGGCTCAAGGGTGTGATCCCTGCACGGGTGACGGTGCGGGAATTTTGTTGCAAGTCCCTCATGAGTTTTTTGGTCGCGTCTGTGGGGATATCGGCCTTCGGTTGCCTCAGGCCGGAGCCTATGGGGTAGGCATGGTTTACCTTCCTCAGGATGCTAAGTCTCGTAAGCAATGTGAGGCCCTCTTTGAGTCGATTATTCGAGAAGAAGGGCAGGAATTCCTAGGATGGCGGGATGTCCCTGCCAAGGAAGAGCAGATTGGGGTGCAGGCACGGACCACCCTTCCCCATATTCGCCAATTTTTTATTGGACGGGCGCTCCTGAATGAAGCTCAGTTCGAGCGGAAGCTTTATGTCATCCGCAACCGCATAACCCAGGCCATTCGAGAATCCGCGCTTCGAGGCAAGGAACATGTCTATATTTCCAGTTTGTCCTGTAACACCATTGTGTACAAAGGCATGCTGCTTCCCGAGCAGGTATCTGCGTTCTATCCTGATTTAGCTGATCCCACGGTTGTTTCGGGGTTAGCCTTAGTGCATTCCCGCTTTAGTACCAATACGTTTCCCACATGGTCGTTAGCCCATCCGTATCGCTATTCGGTTCATAATGGAGAGATTAATACGTTAAAGGGCAATGTGAACTGGATGCGAGCTCGTCAGGGACGTCTGGCTTCGGATCTGTTTGGCGACGACCTCAAAAAACTCTTTCCCATCATCACCGATGTGAATCAGAGCGATTCTGCCTGTTTGGATAATGCCATTGAATTTCTCGTGTTGAGTGGTCGATCCCTTCCCCATGCCATGATGATGCTGATTCCGGAACCCTGGGTCGGGAATCCTCAAATGGATCTCGATCGTCGGGGATTCTATGAATATCACGCGGCAATGATGGAACCATGGGATGGTCCAGCGGCTGTCTGCTTTACGGATGGGAAACTCATCGGGGCGACCCTTGATCGTAATGGGTTACGTCCCTGCCGCTATCAGGTGACGACAGACGATCTCGTCGTGCTGGCATCAGAGGCTGGGGTTCTTCCAACCGAAGCCCAAAAAATCCGCCATAAAGGGCGTCTGCAGCC
>CP070743.1:1127898-1129011 GCA_020348185.1 Nitrospirota bacterium | reverse complement strand
AGCAAAAGGTAATTCCCCTGTGAGAAAACTTGAATCTTGATTTCCCCAACGCGCTCGTCTAATATGCCTGCACTGAAGCACCGAAATTTTCCCCATGCTTTGATTTGCCCGCTCATACGAAAAGCCGTCAATCCTTTAACATTGGAGGCCCGTGATGGACTACATTCGCTACATCGAAAAAACCCATGAATACTACCGCCGTCAAGGCTACGACAAGACCTACAACTACGCACACAACGAGGATATCCCTTTTACACCGCTCAACAAGCCGCTCTCAGAATGCCGCGTGACGTTGGTGACGACCGCATCCTTCCTGCTGCTGGATGAGGGGGGCCTCCCCCTGGAAGAACCCAGGATGCTCGGCACCAATGAACTGGAGGTGTTCACGGCGCCCAGCGACTGGCCCGCCGACCGCATCCTCTCCACCAGTGAGGACCACGACCGCTACCAGACGGACATGGCCGACGTGAATGCCTATTTCCCCATTATGCGATTGCAGGAGTTCCTCAAAGAGGGGGTGTTCGGCAGCCTGAGCAGGAACTACTACCGGACCTTGCCCAATTACAGCCACCGCAAGACAACAGAAGTAGACGGGCCGGAGATCCTCAGGCAGTGCCGGGAGGACCATGTGGATGTGGCCTTGCTGACGCCTGTCTGACCCGTCTGTCACCAGACCGTGAGTCTGGTCGCCCGTGTGCTGGAAGCAGGGGGCATCTCGACCGTCACCTACACCAATGCCCGGGACATCGCCGCCAGCGCCGGAAACCCAAGGCAGATTTTTCTGAACTACCCCCTGGGCAACCCGGCGGGAAGGCCCCACGACTCCGAAAACCAGCGCACTGTCCTGCGAGAAGGGCTGAAGCTGCTGGAAAATGCCGACAGGCCTGGGATCATCGTCGACCTGCCCTATTCCTGGTCCGACAGCCGCGAGTGGATGGAGAAATTCATGACCGACGAGCAGCCCTTTATTTCCGAGGATGCGGAGAAAAGGCGGCAGGAGTTGCTGGAAAAGGCGCGGAAGCAGAAGGCCGGGCAATTGCACTAGGAGGCTGTCCGAAAATGCCCTTTTGTCCAAACCCCGCCTGCCGGACGGCGGGCAGGTCTTCGTCATAC
>CP070743.1:1126665-1127798 GCA_020348185.1 Nitrospirota bacterium | reverse complement strand
GATAATCACCCGATGCGAGGTGAGAAGATACTCTCCCCATCGTCGGATGGCGGCAACACAGGCCAGCAATGCAAGGGCGCCACCCAACCATATCTCCGATCCGCTAAGCCCCAACCGTAAAAGAACCAGACCACGAAGGGCAGTCATCAGGCTGAAAAAGTACAACCAGCTAAAGTGGGCCCAGGAAGGGTAAGCCTTCCAGCGGATAATCTCATCATTCCTCCCTCCCTCAGACATGCCCGATCATCCGTTAGGAGCTGGGCATTAAGGCAAAGGGAGCACGGATCGTGAAGAGACGGAATTTTGTTTTCGACTTCCTGTTTGGCGAAAAACCAGGCGACGGCGAGTCACGGATGTATGAAGGTCAGCTATTTTCTACCAGCCTCAGCGGCTTTATAGGCTTTGTCTTGAGCCGCCCAATCGTGCCTCAATCTTTCCGACATGGATTTGGTTCGTTCATCCCGCTGTGGTCGTGCATCTTGATTTTTTACTGAAGCGACCGCGGCATCGGTGACGGCTGAAGAACTTTGCTGGGCAAATAGAACCTGAAGGGTTTCGATATTGACGGGCCTTCTCCGTTTTTCGCAGTACTCCTTTCCTGCCTGGGTTAAACTCTCACTTTTTTCCTCCACCAGAGCCGTTGTTCCTTCTGGCACCTCCCCCCCTTGAAACTCATACAATTTCCCCAAATCTCCGAGAGCATACCGCTTACTTCCACTAGCCATGGTTTATTCCCCTCTCCCTAAAAAAAGATAATCGGTTGGTTTGCTTCAAAAATGCAATACAGAATTATTTTGGTGAAGAAACGCGCTAGTTTACACTCTTTCTTCTGAAATTTCTAATTTTTGAATCCGTCTACGCCTGGGCTCAACACCCCTGATTGGAATTCCTCATGCTTACCAGGCGTATGCCTCCGGAGCAGGTCCACCGGGACCAGGAAAAATTTCATCTAATACTTTAAAAATTTCATCCGAAAAGGTGATTTCCCTTGCTCGAATCGCTCCATTTAACTGGGCGCAGGTCCGGGGACCAATAATGGTGGAAGTCACCGCTTTTTGTTGAAGAAGCCAACTTATTGCGACATTCGCGGACTCTTCTCCTAATTTCTGACAAAACGTCTCATAGGCTTCAAG
>CP070743.1:1125405-1126565 GCA_020348185.1 Nitrospirota bacterium | reverse complement strand
ATACTCCATTCTTCCCGCAAAACGGGCAACAATCTTTCCATCCGCAAGTAACCCGGCTACCCGTTTCTCAATTTCCTCATGGTATTCATAGGGCATTCCAAAGGCGTCGAGTTCCCGTTCAACCTCGTGATTGGAAAATTGCGGACCCCAATACACATGAGTGATGGGGTTCCGATCAAATGGCTGTTGATGTCGCTCACACAATTGGAAGCACTTCCATAAGGCCGCTCCTGTGGCCAAACCATCGTCACCCATGCCCGGATGAATAAAGGTTCGGGTGACTTCTGGCAAAGCATTGATCCGTTGATTCAGCTTGACATTGGACACCACCCCACCGGCCAGAGCGACATGTGATGCCCCAGCCTGCGTGACCCAATATTGAATATACCGTGTCACCACATCTTCTAATATCCACTGAATACTGCAGGCAAGATCTTCCATTTTAAATGTCGGGCCTAAATCTTTTTCAAGCTTTTGAATGGCCGACCAATCAAAACATCCCCCAATGTTTTGGATGCTGCCATGGGAATAGTGAATATACCGTTGCAAAAGATCGACATAGACGGGTTGGCCGTAGGCCGCAAGCCCCGTAATCTTGCCCTCATGTTTATGAGCATGAAATCCGCACAAGTGCGTCACATACCCATAATAATTGCCGATCGAGTCATAACTGTCCACCTCATGGAGCAGCTTGAACTTACCGTGGTCTACTTTATAAACCTGACTGGAGCTCCCGTCTCCTGCCCCATCGAGGCTGATGACGGTAGCCTGATCCATCCCGGATGTAAAATAGGCCGAGGCACAGTGAGCCAAATGATGATGGATAAACGACACTTCACCACGATATCCCCATCCCTCCTGTAATCGTTGACGAATTTTGGATTTTCTTCCCCTCGTGAGCATCCCTTTCAATTCATAATAGACTTTTCGACTCAATTGGTGGCCATTCGTTAATTTCGCAAAAAACGATCCGGCCGACAGAAAAAGATCGCGACTCGATTCTTTGGGCTTTCGAAAGTAATCTTCCAGTTTGTTGGGTTCCGGCCTCCAAAAGAGGGAGTTGGTCGCGACGACTACATGATCAACATCTTTCATGTCCAAAGACGCGATTCTCAGTACTTCAGCAATGGATTGCCGTGGAAAGCCCATGGCCATCTTTT
>CP070743.1:1124138-1125305 GCA_020348185.1 Nitrospirota bacterium | reverse complement strand
AGATGGCACAGCTACACTTAGAAATCCGAATTACGGAAGACGAAACCTGAAACCTGTTCACACAGACTCGAAACCCGAAACCCGAAACTTTCTTATGTCCCCCAACCCCACCAAATCGCAGCTTGAAAAAGAACTCGTCTCGCTCCGCGAGGAAATTACCGAGCTTCGGGCTGTGGAATCCATGCACAAGCAGGCCCAGGAAGGGTTGCAGGCGATTGAGCTGCAAATCTCGGCCATTATTCATTCAGCCATGGATGCCATCATCACTGTTGATGAGGGGCAACGAATCCTCCTGTTCAATGCGGCAGCGGAAAAAATGTTTGTCTGCTCCGCAAACGACGCTGTGGGACAATCCATCGATCGATTTATTCCTTCCCGGCACCGTCACGCTCACATCGACCACATTAAAACGTTTGGTGAAACGAGTGTGACCAACCGCCGCATGGGGGCATTGGGCGCCATTTCCGGATTGCGAGCCAATGGCGAAGAATTTCCTATCGAAGCTTCGATTTCTCATATCAAAACAGGCGGGAAACATTTATTTACGGTTATTCTCCGGGATATCACCGAACGTATAACCGCGGAACAGGCTCTTCAAGAAAGTCAGCGTACCCTGTCGACCTTGATCAGTAATCTTCCTGGGATGGTTTACCGATGTCGGAACGATACAGATTGGAGCATAGAATTCGTGAGTGATGGATGCCAGTGTCTCACCGGATTTGCACCGGCGGATTTAATAGGAAACCGAAAAGTTTCGTACGGTCGGGATCTGATTGCAAAAGAGGATCAAGAACGGGTGGGGAGTGAAATACAAAGGGCTAATAAAGAGAAAAGACCCTATCAACTATCCTACACTCTGAACAGTGCTGATGGGTCAAAAAAATGGGTGTGGGAACAGGGATGTGGAGTGTTCACTCCGGAAGGAACGGTTGCCGCCTTAGAAGGCTACGTGTTTGATGTCACACAAGTCAGAAACCTTGAAGAACAACTCCGAAAAACCGAACGATTGGCCGAGCTCGGCACGCTCGCCTCAGGCATGGCTCATGAGATCGGGACGCCGATGAATGTCATTCTCGGACGAGCGGAATTACTCATGCGCAAAACCACGGATGAATCAGCAAAACGAGGCCTGGAAACCATTGTCACCCAAGTTGAACGCATCACGAA
>CP070743.1:1122870-1124038 GCA_020348185.1 Nitrospirota bacterium | reverse complement strand
ATTTTAATGTGTTTGACCTTGAAGCCATTTGGGCAAAAAGGCTTGGAAAGTGGGGTGTCGTCAATCGCCTGAACATTCCCTTGGTTTATCTCCCGTCCAGTGCCCCACCCTCATCCACCGGGGATTCCGGGAGTACGTTTGGGCTTGGAGACATTTTATATACGGCGTTTCTGGCCCGCGATGAATCGCAACGAATATTTAAAGCCATTGGAGGTATTGGACCAACTATTTTATTCAATTCCTCAACCGACGATCGAATTGGGACGGGGAAATGGGGAATTGGACCCAGCGCAGCCGTAACCAGCAAGCCGGGCCGGTGGGTGAACGGCCTTTTGGTCAATCAAATTTGGTCTTTCGCGGGAGATGCCGATCGCGAAGATTTGAGTTTTTTGGTGCTCCGACCGTTCATCAACTACAATGTGTGGAATGGGTGGTACTTGACGACCACTCCCTTGATTACAGCGAATTGGAAAGCGACTGAACGAAACAAATGGTCGGTGCCAATCGGAGGGGGAGTAGGTAAAATCGCGTTAAAAGTCGGAAAGCAACCGTTAAACTTCCGTATTCAGGGATTCTATTTCATCGAGAAAGCTGATTTGGCTCCGGATTGGACATTGAATTTTGAGTTTCAAATCCTGTTTCCCCAGTACGATGTTGAGCCCAGTTCCGAAACTTATTCAGAGGATTGATATTGCGCCGTTTGCAAGCCATTCCACTTTCGGAGAGTACGATTCTCCTTTCCTAACCCGAAACTTTTTTCGATCGATGCAAACATTCCTTTAGGCACTGGGCCATGAAGCGGCTTGCGGTTGGATCCATCAAGGTTACTCTGAGAACAATTGGCTATGGGGCCTTCGGTGTGTTGGTCGCCCTTCTCGTGGTCTTCGTCCTGTTTCTTGAGAATCGACCTGACCTCAAGGTTTGGCACAAGGTCGATCTCGATGAAGAATTCACGGCGAATACGCCGGCGGCAGGCTTTCAAGAGTATCTTGAGTTGGAAAAGCGTCTTTTTGCGCAACTGGATAGGCTTGTCTATTCCCGAATACAGCCAGAGGATCGACGGCTGATCAACAGGTATAACCGGGGCAGTCTGTCTGACCCGGAAAGTTTGAGTCCGAATTGGAATCGGACCTTCGAGCTTTCAGTCGAAAATCCCAAAGCGGGCGCC
>CP070743.1:1121588-1122770 GCA_020348185.1 Nitrospirota bacterium | reverse complement strand
AAGCACCTGTGACGATGACCTCGAGGGCGAAAGCGACTCTTAGAAGGTCTACTGAAATATTGGAAATAGAATGTAAGCGGTGCAGAGGGATCGAATGCCCCAATTAGCCATTGGAAAACTAAAGCGATATGGGCAATTGCCTCCTTTGGAATGCAAGAAAAAGGATTCGGTGGAAAGGGAGCAGCTTGTCACGCAATACGCTCCGTTAGTCAAGACGATCGCCGGGCGCCTCGGGATAAAGCTCCCGAAACACATCAGTCGCGAAGACCTTCTCAGCGCCGGTATTATGGGCCTTCTGGATGCGATTGACAAATACGACGTGGGGAAGGGAGTAGAATTCAAATCCTATGCCGAGTTCCGAATCCGGGGTGCCATGCTGGATGAGCTCCGCTCCATGGACTGGGTGCCGCGGTCGGTCAGAAGAAATGCGAAGCGTCTCGAGCAGGCCTATGCCAAGGTTGAGAAACAGAAGATGCGTCCTGCGGAAGATGAGGAAGTGGCGGCGGAATTGGACGTCGATATAAAGACATTCTATCAGATGTTGGACGAGGCTCGGGGGGTAGCCATTATCAGCGAGGAAGAAATCGGCAACGTCCTGCCGAAGTGTGAGTACAGCAATCCCTGGCAAATGAACAATTCGGCCAGGGGGACGAATCCAAGCGAATCACTCGATTTGGCTGAGGTCAAGATCGTTATCGCCGAGGCTATCGATCGCTTGCCGAAAAATGAACGTATGGTCGTCGCGCTCTATTACTACGAGGAATTGACGATGAAGGAGATTGGGCAGATTATGGGATATACAGAGTCCAGGGTCTCCCAACTCCATACGAAGGCCGTCATAAGGCTTCGCAACAGCCTTAAGCACTATTTCGACGTGGAGAACCCCTGATCGCATGGAGATGGACGAGAAGGATGAGAGCCTGAGCGCTACAACGTCGGAGGATGCCGGTCAGAGGGATAAAAGCGAGCTGAAGGGCTCTGCCGGTGGGGGTGAGAACCAAAGCGCGGAAAAAGGAGCACAAGCCGTAGCAGGGTCGGTCGGGATGGCCATAGGCCGTTTTCGGGCGATGATGTCGAACCGCAAGAAATCGATTCTGATTGCACTTCTGGGGCTTGTGAGCATCGCCATCGGCCTGAGCAGGACGTTAGGCCTGAATGGTGCCCTTGGGTTTCGACCGTACC
>CP070743.1:1120299-1121488 GCA_020348185.1 Nitrospirota bacterium | reverse complement strand
AGGCCTCGAACAACGTATTTTTCGGCACTGTCTTCATAGCGACGCACTGATCGCAGGACTTCAAACCCTTGGATTTCCCCTCCTCCCTGCCTTGGGGCATCATCTTCCTCCCTTGACTTGCGTTCAAGTACCCCCTCATTTGGATGAATTAGGGATTCGAAAGAAGTTATTGAACGAGTTTGAAATTGAGATAGGAGGGGGGCTTGGCCCCCTAAAGGGAAAAGTTTGGCGCATTGGACTTATGGGAGAATCTTCACGGTCCGAATATGTCCTTACACTGTTATCCGCCTTGGAGCAGCTCCTTTCTCAGGCGGGGGACAAGATTACTCACGGGGAATCCCTGAACGCTGCAGCAGAAATATTCGCCCGAGCTTATCCTCTCCCATAGGCGGATTTCCCGTTTCAAGCTTCGGGTTTCACCTTCGGACTCTCAAAATCTTTGAATCTTGGGCCTTTCAACCCCTATACTTTCGAAATATTTCGGTTTCCCTCTTGATATTTTTAGGTACGAAGTTCATGATATACCCAAATTTCGCTAAAATGGGTCTAACTTTTTGCTCCTTTGCATCATCCAACTGAATTATGTAAAAAGCCAAGCCTGTCAACAGATCTTTTAACAAACCAGGAGGTTCAGAATGGCAGATGAGAAATCGGCTGGAATGTTTAGTGGGAAAGATTCACTTGGGCTTGTTCTGGTCGTCGATGACGAGCCAGATGTCCGAAAAGTCGTCCGTATGACCCTTGAAAAAGCCGGATACGATGTCCTTGAAGCCGAGGATGGCGAGAAAGCCATGGACAGAATTAAAGAAGGTGAAAATCCCTTAGTTCTGGATGTCATCATCACGGATATCCGTATGCCAAAAGTCAACGGGGTGGAAGCCATCAATTATTTCCAAAAAGAATGGCCAACCGTTCCATTGATTGTCTTAACCGGATTTCCTGACCTTGATATGGCCACATCTATGATTAAGAGCGGAATTACCGATTACCTTGTCAAACCAGTTGAAGCTGATAAGCTTAAAGCTGCAGTGGCTAAGGCCATTGAGAATCGTGAAATTCACCGATTATAGGAGAGACCCCGTTTACCCAGGTCGGTGATTCATTAGTTTTTTAGTTATCAGGATTGTGGCATTTACCTGTTCTCCTATATATACTAAAGGGAGAATAGATAGGTGCTATAAATCCTTCT
>CP070743.1:1119008-1120199 GCA_020348185.1 Nitrospirota bacterium | reverse complement strand
AGCGACAACCGGGCGACCCCGTCGGTGCGGATGGTTAGATGCGGTATTGCTTCGTCATGCCGTGCGGGTTAACGGACTCACATCCTTGGCTGTCACAAAGCTCGATGTGTTGGATGGATTTCGTGACCTCAAGATTTGTCATGGTTATCGCTCTAACGGAAAACTCTACAAAGAGATGCCCAGCGATCTCGAGTTACTTACGGATTGTACGCCGGTATATGAGCGGTTACCTGGGTGGACCTCGGATACGACAGGACTGAACTCCTATAAATCGTTGCCGCCTCAGGCCAAACGCTATTTATCCCGAATCGAGGAGTTATCAGGCTGTAAAATCGATATGGTGTCTACTGGTTCGGGTCGAAATGATACCATTATTCTTCGAAATCCTCTCACACGGGGGCGACCCCAACGAAATGCCCGAGGTTCCTCCTAACACGACCCCTCACCTTGTTTGACATCCAATAGGGTGGTTGATAGCATCCCCCTTCGGTGAGCCGCTAGCTCAGTTGGTAGAGCAACGCCCTTTTAAGGCGTGGGCCCCGCGTTCGAGTCGCGGGCGGCTCACCACTCTTGGTGCTCCCTAGTGAAAGGACCGCGCTCTTACTGTTCCCTTCCTTTACAGCAATTGTCCGAGTTCAAACCTAAATTTCACGGTTGGGCCTCTCGCTGATTGGCCCTCACAATTCGGAAAAATATCCGATTCGCTTTGCAAAAATGGGGGGGGAGCTCTTGGCCCACTCCAAAAAAGTTGCCCCAATCCGGCTTCTCCTGAGGGAAAATCCTAGCTGTTGGCTCCTTAGTGGCGATTACCTGTGGTGATTATCTAATGCGTCTTTCGTTTTGGTGAGGTATTGAAGTAAAATTTCCACATTCTTGAGGTAAAAAGGGGCTCCCTTACATTTAGTCTATAGCAGAGGGTGGCTGAAGTCCCCCCTCTGGGAATTAGAAAGGGGGGATGTTTGAAGGGTGGGTTTGCCTCCCTGGCGCTACCCCGGTTTTGACTTGCACTTCCAAGGTGGAAGTGGTAGGGTTGGACGAAGCGAAGTGGGCAAGTGCCCACTTTTTTTTGTTATTTTTTCCCTACATATTCCATGGAAACCGTAAAAAAAGCAGAGGAAAATGGCGGTTTCTGAAGAGAATGTGGTGCGCAGTATTGAAGAAGTGGCGACGCCTATTGCCAAGGCTCTTGGA
>CP070743.1:1117712-1118908 GCA_020348185.1 Nitrospirota bacterium | reverse complement strand
GTGAAAGCCCAACGATCAACGCGATGACGGCCGCAAAAAAACCGGCGATAGGGCCGGCAACGCCAATATCAAATAATGCCCGTCGATTCATAATTGGCGTTCGCATTCGAATAATGGCCCCGAACGTCCCAATGAAATGCGGAGGGCCTGGGATAAATAAGGGTAGGGACGCGGGAAGTCGATGGATTCTTGAAAGAATATAATGACCAAATTCATGGGTGACGAGGATAGCCAGCAACGTTCCAGCAAAGGGGAGGCCACGAATGAGGCTGTCAGGGTATTGAATGAGAAAATCCCAGGCTCCCATAGCGCGGTTCGATCTTAAATTGTATGCGCCAGCCCAGAGAGTGGTAAAAACCGTAATACTAAACAGGACAAGCGGCAGACCCCATTGTGAGAAGGGGCTGGGCGGTTGAGGAGATCTAGAATACTTTAGGAAAAACCTCTCTTTACGCGTTTCTGATGAACTAAATTGATCAGGAGCCCATTGATGTCCGAAAAAACGATCCGGAGATTTAAATGTCGGCCTTGGAGAAGCCTCAGGGTCTTGCGGTGTCGGAGGCGAAGACGAAGAGCGAGTGGTTTCGTCTGGTGGTAGCTGCTCTGGTGGCTTATACTCCAATGTGTATCCCTTTACCTTAACACCTGGATGCGGGTCGTTCCTGGCGAATGCGTATTACGCAAATGGATTATGAAGACGTTCCTCTCTGACCGTCGTCGCTGGCCCATGCCCTGGCAGCAAAATGGCCTCTTCAGAAATTTTGAGAACCACTTCGCGAACAGAGCGTAAGTGGGTAGAATAAAGGGAAAAGGGATTTGACCGCCCGACTGATCCGGCAAACAAGGTATCCCCGACAAAACACAGTTCTTCCTGGTCCCGTCGCATTCGATAGCAAAAGCCGCCTGGCGTGTGACCGGGCGTTGCCAGGAATTCAAGTTTGAGGTTTCCCACACTGATTGTTTCCCGGTCTTTGGGAATCTTCACGCGATCTCTAGAAGGTTTCAAGGGGAGCAGGTCGAAATCTCCATCACCAAGATATACGGGGACCGACCGATCCGCCAGAATCTGATCCAGGCCTCCTGCATGGTCCGCATGTCCATGAGTCAAACAAATTGCCGTGAGGGTTAAATTACGTTGTTTTATCGTGGAAAGCATCTCTTTGGCATTATATCCTGTGTCGATCATGACCGTCTCA
>CP070743.1:1116397-1117612 GCA_020348185.1 Nitrospirota bacterium | reverse complement strand
TTGAGAATTTTACTCGGTTTCAGTTGCAGAAGCACTTTCAGAATAAAGACATTCCCGAGTTAATGACACCACGATTGATTGGCACAAAACATGAGTCACTTTTTATTGCGTATCAAAGAGATCAGGTACAGTACTGGGCTACAAACGACCGGCAGGCTCTACAGATTTTGGCCCTGGAACGAACTCTTAGTCCATCCATGAGCCGGGAAAAACTCCTGGCAACGAAATCTTCACAAAAACTTGGAGCGTCCAAACAAGCTCAGGCCCTGGCAAAAGAAATTGATTCCAATACGATTAGTCTCTATGCCTTAGGCCTGGTAGCCCTTACCGAAGGGAGGCTAAATGACGCGCGGAAATTATTAACCCAGGCTGAAACGCAAGAAAAAGCCAGGGAGCATTACCTGGCAAAGGTCTATTTGGCCCGGGGAAGAACGGAAGTTTACGCAGGGCGGTTCGGTTTGGCGGTTCCTTGGTATAAAAAGACCTTAGCCCTGGAACCCCCGACAGAAGCCAAACTCCTGAATGAATTTGGGTTAGTCTGGGTGAAGGCCGGCTTGCATGAAGAGTCTCTGCCATTTTTCGAACAAGCATTGAAGTTGCGGGAGAAGAGCCTGGATCCTATGGATCCGAGCTTGGCCATAAGCTTGAATAACCTGGCAGGCTTGTATCACAACCAAGGAAAGTTCGAGAAGGCGGAGCCCCTCTACTTGCGGGCCTTAAAGGTTACCGAACATGCAGTGGGCCCCGAGCATCCATCACTCGTCCTTCAACTCAACAATCTGGCCAGACTTTATCGTGACCAAGGGAAATTTGCCCAAGCTGAGCCACTTTACCTACGGGTGGTGCAGATTACCGAACGCGCACTTGGGCGGACCCATCCTAAGGTGGTCACTGCCTTAAACAATCTGGCACTGACGTATAAGGCCCAAGGGAAGTATGCGGAAGCCGAGCCTCTCTACCTGCGGGTGGTTCAGATTGATGAAGCTAATCTTGGACCAAATCATCGCCAGGTGGCCTATGACCTCAACACCCTTGCATTGCTATATCGTGCTCAAGGCAAGGACGCCGAGTCTTTACCCCTCTATCACCGCCTGCTGGCGATTGATGAGGTCGCTTTAGGTCCTAATCACCCTGAGGTGGCCACTGACCTGAATAACCTGGCAGAATTGTATCGCGCTCAAGGCCAGTATGCGGCGGCTGAGGCTCTCTATCTGC
>CP070743.1:1115077-1116297 GCA_020348185.1 Nitrospirota bacterium | reverse complement strand
TTCTACATACAAGGCCGCTAGGGTTCCGCGGTCCATTTGCTCAGGTTGCTCAGAAACTGTTTCCATCCGATTCTTATGCCTCCAATGGTTTAAAAAGTGCTGAAAATTAACAAAAGTTCCCGGCTTCACCCTCAGCATTGGATGGCTGGGAAGCTGACTTGAGCGATTCTTGTTTATGATTATAAGGATAAGGAACTTGGCCTAATTCAGCAATTCGTCTCATCACCGTGGCACTCACATAATCATAAAAATCCCGAGACCGTTCCCCGGGAGACGATGAAAATTCTAAAGGCTCACCAAAATGAATTGTGACGGGATGTAATCGCAGGCGCGTGGCGCCCATTGGTAACACCTCATAGGAACCGGAAATATAGGCCGGAATGACCTGACATTGGGTCTCAGCCACAATGACCCCAATTCCGGGTTTACCTTTTTTCAGATGACCATCCTGGGAACGAGTGCCTTCAGGAAATATCACCACAGGTTTTCCAGCTTTTATCAGTGAAATGGCTTCTCCAAACGCTTTTCGGTCTATTCGATCGGTCTTGAGTGGAATCCACCCAAGGGAACGAAGGGCCCAATTGAAAAACCGTTTCGGAAACAAGGTGGCTCGGCCCAGATAAGCCACACGTCTGGGAATTCCACATCCTAATAATGGAATATCCGAATAACTGGCATGGTTTGCCGCGAATAAGACTCCTCCTTTTCGAGGAATATGTTCTTGCCCTGTTGTCCGGTATCGAAGAAACACGCGGCTAAACACATTAAAAAACAACCAGAGGATTGCATAAATCAACCCGCTCACAGCCGCGTTGCGATAACTTTCAACATTCGGTCAACCACTTCGTCAACCGAAAGAGTTGAGGTATCAATCACCATGGCGTCGGAAGCCGGAACTAAAGGGGCAACCGTTCGGGAACGATCTCGAGCATCCCGATCGGCAATACTCTGCCGAACATCTGTCCAATTTTGGCCTTTTTCCTCTCTTTCGATTTCCTGATGCCGACGACTTGTTCGAATATCAAGGTCCGCATCCAGGAAAAACTTCACATCCGCATAGGGAAACACTCGAGTTCCCATATCACGGCCTTCTGCAACGACCCCCCCTTTTGCCCCAGCTTCCCTTTGGATCGGTAATAACCAATCCCGCACAAGGGGGATCGCCGCTAACGAGGAAGCTAATGCTCCAATAGCCAGACTGCGTAACTCCTGACCAACCT
>CP070743.1:1113755-1114977 GCA_020348185.1 Nitrospirota bacterium | reverse complement strand
AATGGGATAAGAGAGGTGAGGGACCCCTCTCATTGAGGTTTTTCCCTGAGCCCATGAAATTGGAATAAGGGTGCTACGGTGGACGGAATTGTAAGTCCCAAGATTGAAAGGGATTCGACCTTCTTGCCATTCCATCGATTTCGATTGTCAAATGTTCGCGGGGGTCCAATGAGTGGTGTCTTCACCGGCTTCGCGGCACCTGGCACGATAACAAAAGAGTTGCCTCCAGGATTGGTTTCAAAGGTAAATGGGGCGTTGATCTTCCAATTATTTAAGAGCCAGAGATTCCCGGAAGGATCAACCGCCCCTCCGGTCATGCGTTCTAAGGCGTCACTGGTGTAGCCGGTAGACGGGGAAATGGGATCACCAACTTTCAGGCCGGCAGGGCATTTCCCGGTGCCACAAAAATGCGAGAGAGCGGTGAGGGGCCAGTCAAAATCTTGCCCAATATTAAATGGGTTGTGACCGAAATTGAAGACCCAAAGCGTGTCATTCCCATCGACAGCATTACCCCAGGGAATACTGATACCCCCCCCTGTAAATTGGCGGGGTTGGCCACCTTGTGCCGGATACAAGACAATTGACGGATTCTCTCCACTCTGGGGATCGATCTCGTCATTACAAGGGATATCGACCGAATCCGAATTTGAGACCCACATATTGCCTTGACTATCGCCGGATATTCCCATCGGCCAGGAAATGAGCCCATCCGATTGAAGCTTCACGACCTTTCCATGGGAAGATATTCGGTACACTGCTTGGCTCTTGTTCCCGGTTACCCATGCATTTCCATTAGGATCAATGGCGATCCCAAAGGGTTTTATCCTCGGAGGATCGGAGGGATCTTGAAGTGGGGGCAAGGGATCTCCCCCTAAAGAAATATTTTTAGACCGCCACGGATGGCCTTTTGGATAAATTGTCACCGTATCGTTTCCGCAATTGGCGATCCAAATGTTTCCCTTTCGGTCGGATACGGTGGCCTGTGGCCAGGAGATATGGCCTTTTGTGAATCCTTGGGACCCAGAGAGGGGGACTCCATTTGAGCGGAATAGCGAAACACTGTTATGGGTCGCTGGTATTTTATTGGGATGATCAGGAGGGACCATTCCGTTACCACAGGCAGGGGCTTGAAATCCGAAATTGCCGACCCACACTCTTCCACGTGGATCTAGAGTAATGCCGAATCCGACACCGCTGAGGCCTCCACCGAAATACGGGGATC
>CP070743.1:1112430-1113655 GCA_020348185.1 Nitrospirota bacterium | reverse complement strand
CATTCCCAGTGAGGACAGCCGTGATATGATCAAACAGTTGATGAATCTCTGGTGGTAAGGGAGGATTCATGATTCTTCTGCCGTTCCAAATAGATAAAAAGATTAAAAAAAAAACGCCCATCTCCCCCACACCAGGGAAATGGACGTTCATTGTCCAGTCAAAGAATTTCTTCAATTTTGCAAGGAGCGACAACGCTGTCCCCCTCGCCTCATTACGTATCGTTTAACAAACCAGCTTGGGCCTGTCAACCATGGCCACATCAACCATCCTGCCATCCTGCGGACCTGGTCCTTGAGCCTATGCCCCTGAAGTTGCTAAAAAAGCCGGGGGCCACGATGAGGGTGAAGCCCCCGATTAAATTGTCATTCCGGTCCTTCTCTTATTCCTATCGCTTTCGATTCAGTCTATTGCGACCCAAGTACTGGCATGATCAGACAAACCTCCAAAATACAGGATACCTGAAGGGAAGATTCATTTAGGCCGCCGTCAACGAGTTGGAGTTTCACGTGTCATGTTGACGGTAACGAATACCGTTTCTCTATTCTTGAACACTGAAATCTGAAACATACCCATTTATGTGAATAAGTGGGATGAGGGTTTTTATTTTTAAACGGGATCTTATGAGTAAGCAGCAAAGGAAAACAGGACGAACCCCGAGAAGGGAAACGTCGGTCGGAAAGGAATCGGTGTTAACAAGGGACCTTCAGGCTCGTTGGGTTGAAGGGCTTCTGCTTGCCGGAGTGATGGCTTTTACTCTGTTGTTATTTGTGGAAAGCCTTTCTGCCGATTTCACCTTTGACGATAGGGACATGGTAGTCAATAACCCTGAGATTCAAAAAGGGCACTTCTGGGATCTGGTGGACTTTGAAGACGAATATTACGGATGGCGTAGGCCCTTACGAAGAGTGACCTATATGATCGACTACGCCTTGTTTGGTACCTCACCGACCGGCTACCACGTTCACAACCTTCTCTGGCATCTGTTCTCGGTTGGCCTCTTCTATATTCTCGTCAGGTCCCTGTCCAAGCGTGTTTCCATCGCGCTCCCGGCTGCATTACTTTTCGCAATCCACCCGATCCATGTGGAAGTGGTCACAAATATCACGGATCGAAAAGAGTCTCTCTGTATGGCTTTCTTGTTAGCCTCCTTTGTCAGCTACCATCGGTTTATTCAAGAAGTCGGTCGAAACCGATGGGCCTGGCTCACAGGCGCGGTGGTGGCCT
>CP070743.1:1111104-1112330 GCA_020348185.1 Nitrospirota bacterium | reverse complement strand
ATGATAGAGCGTCCGGATGGGAAGAGTTTCAGGTGTCGGGTTTCAGGTTTCATCCAATAAGAAGTCCCCGTGGTCAAAGGAGTCGAAGGAGTCTAAGAGCGGAAGAGTTAGAGAGTCTAGGAGGCATATCACATTCCAAACTCATTAGGATTCAGCGACTCTTTGACCCCTTTGACCTCTTAACCCCCTTGGACTCTTAAACTTTGGATGTTGAACATTGAGCTTTACACTCGTAGCATTCCCCACCCCAGGCCTGAACAAAGCTCGAAGCTTAACAAGAATCCAGAAGTTGAGAAAGGGATGTGGCCCTTTATATTTGGAGTAACCGGGCTTCCTATTGGAAACAATGGGACGAATCACTCTCTACACTGCTATAATAAAGGAGGCTATCTTCTGATAAGTGGCCGAACTTATAGGTCTGCCGATGGAAAAAGGGGAAAATCTCAGCTGAATTGAACGATGAAGTAGGATGAAAAAATTTTGGAAATCAACAAGTTGAGTTGATTCCCAAGGAATTTTCGGTATACTTTTGAAGTAAGAAGAATCCTGCCAAAATGTTTGTAAAAATTCTCAACATACTGTTCGGAAGCAAGAATGAGCGTGAACTGAAGCGCTTTAAACCCCTTGTCGACAAGGTGAACGAACTTGAGGCCTCGTTGACTTCCATTTCTGATCAAGCCCTGACTGATCATACTCAAACTTTTAAAAAGCGTCTGGAGGCTGGGGAATCACTCGATGATATTCTTCCGGAGGCCTTTGCGGTATGTCGTGAAACCTCACGTCGACGTCTGGGTATGCGTCATTTCGATGTGCAATTGCTCGGTGGCATGGTGTTGCATCAGGGTCGAATTTCTGAGATGCGAACAGGAGAAGGCAAAACACTTGTCGCCACCCTGCCTGTCTACCTCAATGCCTTGACTGGCAAAGGGGTTCATCTCGTGACGGTCAACGATTATTTGGCCAAGCGAGATGCCCAGTGGATGGGCCCGCTCTATCATTCCTTGGGCCTTTCCGTTGGCGTGATCCAACATGATGCGTCGTTTTTCTATGACCCGACCTATGATGCACCCGATAAACGGCTTCAATATCTGCGCCCCTGTTCAAGACCAGAAGCCTATCGGGCCGATATCACGTATGGGACCAACAACGAGTTCGGATTTGATTATTTGAGAGATAATCTGATCGTGACTGAATTGGAACAGGCGGTCCAGCGAGAATTAAACTAT
>CP070743.1:1109775-1111004 GCA_020348185.1 Nitrospirota bacterium | reverse complement strand
TGATATCAGCTCCACCGACATGGAGGCATGCACATCTCCCGAAAAGAAGACCACCCGCGGAATCTGATTTTTTTCAATGTGCGTTAATATTTCATTGCGCTGTTCGCTGAATCCGGACCACTTGTCACCGGATTCACTCGCTGAGTCCGGAACGAAAGGAACCGAGGTGACGATGACTTTCACCCGGCCGGAGTTATCATTGAGCCACCGCTTTAAAGCATTCATCTGCTCAACACTAACCATTTCACGTTTGCCTTTTGCCAGATAACGCTCGGTGCGGGAATCCGTTACAAACAGGTCGAGGCATCCGTCCGTATGGGTATACCACATCTTTTTCGGTGTGCCCTCGAGTTTGCCCCGTTTTATCGAAATCGCCGGACTGTGGCTAAGCTGATACGTTTGGTAAGCATGGATGGCGACGGGGAAAAGTGTTTTCCAGTCCTTTTCACTGGCTCGTTGGGGCCAGTTGTCTTCTATTTCATGATCATCGAGCGTCATGTAGGTCGGGACCTGGCTCATTAAGCGACGGATATGCTTTTGACGAAACACATCCCGGTAGCGTTCAAAAAATTCGAAAATCGTTTTATCCGGATTGAATACTCTGAGATCGTCCGCATAAATTTGATCGCCCATCATAATCAACTGGTGAATTTCAGTCCCGGATTCGATTTGCCGCATAATAGAACGAAAGGTTTTATCTCCACGGTCATCGAAAAAACTGCCGAGGAATGTTTTAAGAAGATATCGGCAGGAACCGATGACCAGTGTCCGCGGCTTTTTTCTGTTTTTGCTGGCCGTTAAGAATTTGCCGGTACTCGCTGATGACCAATCAGATTCCACAAAGTCTGCATCCTGTAGTTCTGCGTCCGAGAAGAAAAATCCGATTTCGTATTCATAATGCGTCTCGGGTTTTAGATCATCGAGGATCGCAAGTCCGGTTTGATCAAAATTAGGATTCATTTTAAATAGGCGGTGCTGATTCCACGGGTGCCTTCCTGTTTCTCGATAACGGATCGCACCAAAGCAACGCCGGGGATTGTCTTCTACGATATGCGTATCTCCGCGACCCCATATACGTACACGATTCGGTGTCGTTTCACCTACAATGGGACCGACCGTTAATTTTCGTAAGTTCATTTTTGACCTCCTTTTTGCAGCGGCCAAAATACGCGAAGGCTCCTGAAATCTGATCAGAATAGATCTGCATAAAATAACTGCGTCTAACCATG
>CP070743.1:1108429-1109675 GCA_020348185.1 Nitrospirota bacterium | reverse complement strand
AACCCGAAACTTGAATTCCTTCCCCACTTGCCCCCTCACCAGACCTGGCAATATCCTCCATTGTAATTTTCTCTCTATAGGTCTTATGTTTACCAGACCCAGGCTCCTTACGAAAAGGCAACTCCCTCTTGACAGTAGTAAAAAAAAGGTTCAGGCTATTTTTAAGTTCCTCTTCCCAGGGGCCTCCTATCCGTCTTGGAAAGGAGACCGGTTACTTCACCATTTCATGCCAATACCAATCCTATCCCTCGGTCTTTTTCAAACATGAAGAAGAGGCACATATATGGTCTCTTCCCCCGTCAAGGTCATCATCCGGGTGTTAAGAAAATGAAACCCTTGCCCCATTCAAGGGCTCTAGTTCTGTAAAGCACTTCCGAAAACCAAGCCGGTTTTCGAGGTCACCATCCAACTTAAGGAGGACGTTATGAAACAGCTATTTTTCAGCACAGTGTTGGTGTTTCTTTTGGTGTTAGTATCTGGTGGTTGCGATTCCGGCCAATATAGTCAGGAAACCAAATCCGAGCCAAAGGCGGGGAGTCAGCCGATGGGAGAAGGTGAGGCTCCCCCTGCTGGTGAAATGGCAAAAGTTGAAGGGGCGCTCATGGCGCCTGAGGGAGCCCCAGGCGCTTCGAATAATGCTGAAGGGGTCAAGCATTTTGAGCAGGGGCACTGGGATGTCGCGAAAGAGCATTTCGATAAAGCACTCGCTGCCAACGCAAAGCTCGCCGAGGCTCATTACAATTTAGCCTTAGCCCTGGATAAGATGGGAGACCATGGCGAGGCCACCAACCATTTTAAAACGGCCTTGGAACTAGCGCCGGAAGACCCCAGGATCAAGGACTCTGGAATCCTGCAAGCCCATGTTGGTGGGTGAAAAAAATTAGATTGTTTCAAGTTTCGGGCTTTAAGTTTTCTGTTTATTTTATCGGTAAATGAATTTGGTCTGAGGGAGTGGAGTCTCTACATCCAAAACAGTTGAAGGAAAGGTAGGCAACCGCTTAAAATCAGAGGTGGTTTCGCATTTTCTTAACTCCAACGGGAAGGCCGGACTTATGAAACAATCTCTTTTTTTTCTTTGTATCCTTTGTCTTGGTAGTGTGATCACGAGCTGTGCATCAGAACCCACCAGATGGTATAAGTCGGGAGCAACGTCAGCGATGTATGAGCGGGACAAAGCCGATTGCGAGGAACTGACTCTTGGCACCCTTACCACTATGGACAAAACGCAATCCTACACTTTTGAAAG
>CP070743.1:1107079-1108329 GCA_020348185.1 Nitrospirota bacterium | reverse complement strand
CAATAATCTTCTGTTTCATTGGCAGATGTATGTTATCCACGCGCAACTTTTGATTTCACATCCATCCAATCCCGTAGCCAATCACCGAGAAGATTCACGGCTAAAACCGCTGTCATAAGGGCCAATCCTGGTGCAATGACGACATGCGGCGCTACCAACATATAATCGGTACCTTCCCGTATCATGCTTCCCCAGGACGCGGTGGGCGGCTGAACTCCTAAACCTAAAAATGAGAGCCCAGCTTCAGCAATCACCACACCAGCAAAACCAAAGCTTGCCTCGACAATCAATGGAGCGCTGATCATTGGAATCAAATGAGATCGAATAATACGGGTAGACCTTGCACCTAAAGCCCTTGCCGCCAGAACTTGGTCGGAGTTTTTGAGGGACAGGACCTGTGCCCGAGCTAGTCGGGCATAACCGACCCATCCGACGGCGGTTAGGGCGATGATCACATTATCTAACCCTGGGCCCAGGACTCCGGCTAAGGCAATGGCCAACAAAATGCCGGGGAAAGCCAGAAACACATCGATTACCCTTACGAGGACATGGTCGGCCCATCCTCCCCAGTAAGCCCCAATGGTTCCCAGGACACTGCCGACCACCAGAGTCAGAAGAACCACCGAGACGGCAACGAAGAATGTTGTTCGGGCCCCGACCAAAAGACGGTCGGACATTGATCGACCCAATTCGTCGAATCCAAGCCATACCTCACTATTGGGTTGAGTCAGAATATTGTGAAGATCGATCTTATCCGGAACCAGCGGTAACCAAGGACTGATCAGAGCCAGAAGTGCCCAAGCAATAAACAGCAGCAGTGGTAGCCACACTCGCATCAAGGGTTTCCCTGCACATTCACTCGCGGATCAATCCAATGATACAGAAGATCGGTGAAAAAATTGATCAGCACATAGATTAGGCTGATGCAGAGTACCGATGCCTGCACCACGGGATAGTCCCGCCTTTGGATGGCTTCAACGGTGAGAAGTCCTATCCCTGGCCAAGAAAAGATGGTTTCGGTGATAACCGCTCCACCGAGCAGTGCCCCCAATTGGAGCCCGAGCAAGGTTATGACGGGTAACAAGGCGTTCCGCAGGCCATGATGGACTATGACTTTCCATTCGGAAACCCCTTTCGCTCTGGCTGTTCGAATAAAATCTTCATGTATAACTTCAAGTAAAGAGCTACGTATCATTCGTGAAAGGATCGCCGCCATCGCCGTCCCGAGCGTGATTGCAGGGAGCACTAAG
>CP070743.1:1105722-1106979 GCA_020348185.1 Nitrospirota bacterium | reverse complement strand
AGCGACATTAGACGGGGTACGGATGGCCGGTCTCCCGATGCGATATGATAGTAGGAAAGCCATCGAACAGTTGGGATTTCCCCAAACCCCTATATCCAAGGCCGCGGCAGAGGCCGTCGAGTGGTTTAGAAAGAATGGCTATACTAATACAGAAAGGTGATCCATAGTGAAAATTGGACTAGTTGCCGAAGTGAAATGGGAGGTTCGTGAAGTCTGTCGTCAACTCAATATGAGTTTGGTTGATCCAGATGATCAAATTTGGGGGGCTGCCCTCAACGGACATGACGTTCGACTCTGTTTGTCTGGGATGATTCCCAAAATTGCCGAGGAACGTGTCACTCGATTTCTCGACAACCATGTTCCTGAACTCATGATCTCGTGTGGCCTCGCCGGGGCCCTCTCCCCGAAGGTATTAGTCGGAGACCTGATCGTTCAGTCCCAGGATGCCACCCTGTCTGCTCATGCCGGAGAAGCCTTAAAACAACGGCGTATCTCCTTTCATGTTGGCCCATTAGTCACGGTTTCTCAACCGGTCCTGACTCCGGAAGCCCGAAGGAAAGTGTCCTTAAGCAGTCAGGCCATTGGTGTGGATATGGAAAGTCAAACAATCGCGGAACTCTGCCGCAAGCGAGGGATTCGCTGCATGGCGATTAAGGGTGTATCCGATGGCCTTCAAGATGACTTGTCTCCGATCCTCGGTGGGTTTGAGATCATCCATATACCCAAAATTGCCAGACATGTTTTGTCTTCTCCTTCGACCTGGGGACTTGCTACACGAATTGCTCGGCAGAGCTACTTGGCCGCTACGAATCTTGGCCAGGGCGTCTGGGCGACACTTCAGGCCATACATTAACGAGCCATTCCGTACGAGAGGTCTGGCCCCCGGGGAACAATCATTCGATTCCTTGGGATGACTTCATCACCAGACTCATTTCCTGTTTTCGAGGTTCTTATCTTCCGATGGCTCCAATAAACATGGGAGAATGCAGCGACGATGCCCCTAGCCGGACCACCACTCCATAAACCATTTCAGCTTGGACAGATCCTCAAGCGGGGTCTTGAGACCAAGCCTCATGAACTCGCACTCGTCTCTGCTCAAACACGCTGGACCTGGCGGGAGCTCGATCAAGCCAGCGACCTGTTGGCCTTCAATTTTTTACGTCTCGGGCTAACAGCGGGTGATCGTGTGGCTTCGCTGATGCCAAACCGGGCTGCCCTGCTTATCTACTACCTCGCCTGCATAAAAGCAGGGGTGGT
>CP070743.1:1104361-1105622 GCA_020348185.1 Nitrospirota bacterium | reverse complement strand
CTTTGTGTAAATCCGCAAGATCCTGAACGTGAAGTTGAAGGTTTTCGGCGAAATTATTGACCCGGGCGTATTCTCTAGCACAAGCAATAGCTATTGGATCGTGGTCAATTCCCAACGCGAAACTCGCGCCAAGCTTTAAAGCCACCATTGCCAGGATTCCACTACCCGTCCCGACATCCAACACTCTTTGCTCTCGGGATATGACCTCTTCTAACCATTCAAGCAGAAGTTGGGTCGTCGCATGATGGCCCGTCCCAAAGGCCTGTTTGGGATCGAGAATGATCTCTATCGCCTCAGGAACAGGTTTCGCAGCATACCAAGACGGACGAATCATAATACGTTGGCCTATACGAATCGGCTTGACCACCGCAGCCCAACGAGCATTCCAATTCTCTGCGGGACACTTCGAGATCTCTATGGTAAAGGCCTCAGAGTTTTCACTCAGTTGCTGTAGGAGCTGAGTGAGATTGTTGAGTTTATTCTCTCCCCATGCTTGAACCGGCCAATACAGGTGGACCGTGCCATCCTGGTCCCAACTTCCCAATAACGTGTCATCATCAAGCAGGCTCACCAGATTACCGGTGTCAATGTTCGTGGCAATCGAAATATCGTAATAATCGGATTCAGTCATCCTTTATCTTCCATCCAATCGTTTATGGGGCTGTTGAATATTACAACTTTTCATTGTCTTGAGGATCTTCGATCTGGGGATCCAAACATCAAAGGGAAAGTGGGAATGTTCAAAAAGGCCCCTTTCTTACCCTCCCAACCCCGGCACGCCAAGACTCGCCTTTCCACGGGCAAGGCCGCAGGGCTTCCCGGCCTTCGTAGCGACTTCGGCGGAGTAGGCTTGGGGTGCGGAGCGTACACGGAGTACGTGAGCACGACAAAAGCCCGAGAACGCAGTTGGCGGCATTTTTCAACATTCCCCTTATTGACCTTCTTAGCATGAGTCGCTAAGGTCCGCTCGCCAATGACCCCCTGTACCCAAGAAACACGTCATCAAACTCTGAAGCGTGTCACCAGACGCGCCAGTGAGTTGTTATCCCGCGGAGAACACGCCAGTCAGCAGTATACCCGTTGGCGTTTAGCGATTTTTCTTACAGGATTTTTCACGTGTCTGCTTTTATATCAATCGGAATGGTATCACATGGGCAATCTCGCCCTTGCCTTGTTTCTTGTCATATTTGTCGGAGTCACCCAATACCATAGTCGCCTCAAGCATCGCCTTCACCGCCTCCGCCTTTGGCGAAAAATCAAA
>CP070743.1:1102998-1104261 GCA_020348185.1 Nitrospirota bacterium | reverse complement strand
TTCGGGTTTAATTGTGGGGAATGGTTTTAAAGGTCTAAGGGGTCTAAAAGGTCGAAAGTGTCTAAGAGAGAAAGACCTTTGGGGTTTTAAACAATGAAAAGTACCCGAGCCGCAGGGGTGAAGAGTCTAGATGGTCCACCGGATTTAGAAGGGTGAACCCACTCTTTCAATTTTCCTCTTCGACCCTTTTGACTTCTACCATGTTTGGACCCGAAACCAGGAACTCGAAACCCCAAACGATAATTTCTTCAACACCATGCTAAAAAACACCATTCAAGGGTTACGTGCCGGTCATTGGCCCTCCCTCTTAGGGGCGTGGCTTCACTTTGAGGTGAGTTTTATGGTGTGGCTCTTAATCGGAGCACTCGGAGTGGCCATTTCCTCCGAGTTTTCTTTATCGGCAACTCAAAAGGGAGTGTTGGTTGCCGTGCCATTGCTTGGGGGAGCCATTCTCCGAATCTTTGTTGGGCCTCTTGCCGATCATATTGGGGCGAAACCCGTCGGGCTCTATCTGTGCGGACTACAAATGGTCGCATTGCTATTAGGGTGGCACTGGGGAGCAAGTTATTATTCAATGTTGGCGGTTGGATTGTTATTGGGATGTGCTGGAGCAAGTTTTGCTATCGCTCTACCGATTGCAAGTGAAGCCTATCCGCCCACTCACCAAGGGCTAGCGATGGGGGTAGCCGCTGTAGGAAACAGCGGGGTGCTTTTAGCAACTTTTTTCGCTCCGAGGCTCGCCCAATCATTTGGCTGGCAGAATACGTTCGGGGTCATGATTATTCCGGTTTTCCTGATCGCCATTATTTTTTGGCTTATCGTAAAACCGTCAGTCCCTAAGAAGGACCTTCTTCAGGGATCAGGCATTTCTTTTGTGAAAAATGTGGTTCGCCAAAAATTTATGTATTGGTTATGTTTTTTGTATTCTTTGACGTTTGGCGGGTTTGTCGGTTTGGCTAGTTATTTCCCGATTTTTTTGCACGACCAATACCGCATTGACATGATTACGGCTGGGACGATGACGGCTTTATGTGGATTAGCCGGTAGCTTGGCCAGGCCTATTGGCGGCCATTTAGCTGACCGGTTGGGGGGGGGGATCTTGTTACAGGCGATCTTTCCAATGCTTGCGGTGCTTGGAATAGGGTTGAGCCAATTACTGGAACTGGTAAGGGCCTTTCCCATGATGGTGACGACTCTTTTGCTTCTGGGATTCGGTAATGGGGTGGTTTTTCAAGTGGCCTCTCTTCGATTCAGGTCTATGAT
>CP070743.1:1101622-1102898 GCA_020348185.1 Nitrospirota bacterium | reverse complement strand
AACTTAAACCCATTACCTCACATACCATTACCAACCTCTCTCTCTTGAAGAAACTCCTGTCCCAGATTCGGGAACAGGGTTACATCGTAACCTCAGATGATTTGGATTTAGGAGCTCACTCAGTAGCTGCTCCTATTCGTGATTATCAAGACCGGGTTGTCGCCGCTATCTCAATCGCCGGCCCATCCCACCGCTTCACCGACGAATGCGTCGAATCTTATATAGAACTTGTCCTCAAAGGCGCGGCCCAAATCTCACGTGCCCTGGGGTGCAAAGAGTATTAGCTCTAAATTCTAGTCCGATAAGGACTCAGAGGTACTTCAAATGGGGATTAACAAAAAATATTCAGGCTACCAATCTTTTGATTATCTTGAAAAAGGAAAGGATTTTAAGGAGTTCAAGCTGCTTGAGGGACAAAACGCCTTTGAACCTCACCCTGTTCCTTTATCAGCTGCGCAGGAAGAAAGGGTTAAACGATTGGCCGAAGAGTTGGTCTTGATCTCTCTGCATGAACATCCCTTCATTTTTCCGGCCGATGTTCGTGAAACCTTTGCCTATGTCAGAGAGGCCAGAACATTTACAGCCTACGAAGCATTGAGTAATTCATGTTGGGACGCCGTTTTTGATAACTTTATGGATGGCGTTAATATGATAACTTCCAAAAACGGTTGGAAGTGGAGCGATGTTCTATATGACGTAGGAATGAGGCTGTGTGATCTGGCTCACCAGGATTTCTTGATTAGAGCTGAAAGAGTGGAAGATATCTATCGGGCCCACGATGAAGGCAAAATAGCCTTGATACCATCTATTGAAGGTGCAGCGATGATTGAGAACGAACTGGACAGAATTGAGATTCTGTATGGGTTTGGGATTAGAGTCTTGGGGATAACGTACAGCGAATCCAACAGCCTCGGTACGGGCTTAAAAGAACAACAAGATGGCGGTTTGACCAGTTTTGGGCGTCAGGCCGTTGAACGCATGAACAAAGTTGGAATGGCTATTGACTGCGCTCATGCCAGCGACAAAACCACGCTTGATACTATCGAGGCCAGTACAAAACCCATATTCTTAACCCATACGGGAGCGAGAGGATTATGGGATAGTAAGCGACTTGCCACAGATAAAGCTATTAAGGCTTGTGCCGATAAAGGCGGCGTGATTGGCATTGAGGCCGCGCCTCATACAACCCTGAGCCCCCAAAATCCGCAACACAGCATCGAGTCCTTCATGGATCATTTTGAATATGTCAAAGACCTGGTTGGGGAAGATCATGTGG
>CP070743.1:1100246-1101522 GCA_020348185.1 Nitrospirota bacterium | reverse complement strand
ATCGCTGCTGGGTCTGGGCTGTCCCATAACCTCATGCCAGGACAAATTGTCATCGGTCGACCGGCCATCGACCATATTACCTGGCTTAAATCCCAGGCTCTCGCCCCAAAACTTCCAGAATTCCGCGAACAGTTACGAAACCTTCAAGCGCGTGTCGAGGAGTTAGAAAAACATCTGGCACCCGCACGTCGGCGCCAGAAGAAAAAATCCTAATCCGGGCTATTTGCCACTTTTCTTTATCTTGCTCGGCGGAGCAATCACTCCTTTCCAAAAAAACATCTTCGCCCAAAAAAATCCTGCCCACGGCAGGGCAAACGCTGGAAGTCCATCGAGTGCCCCCGAGTAAATACAGGCCACCGATAGTCCGACAAACGTCGCTATGCCCAAGAGATATAAAAAAGGAATGAGCCCGCGACCTCGATGATCAATGGAGACCTCCGGGGTAGATTTTTTCATTTTACGGAATGATCGCTGCGCTCCGGTTCTCATTCGACTTGAAAAAAAGGTTGGATATTCTCGAAGAATAAATTTTTGGTATTTCGTCACCCCCCACCCCACGATGACACCAAGGAGGAGCAGCCCCGAGCTAAAGGTAAAGGTTTCCCATCGATAAGTGCCCATGATTAACTGATAAAGCAGCCCCAGGACCCCCACCACCATCGCGATAAGGCCCAGCAGACTGGATGGGAACAAGATATGGGTTCGAATATAGTCATGAGCCTTGTCTATCCCACCCTCTAACCGTTTGGTTGTAATAACTTTAGCCATTTAGCGTTCTATTTTAGTGATTGCCATTTGAGGAGGGCGCCTCCTGATCAGCAAGAGACTCTCCACTATCAGGGGGTTCTTCGTCAACCGGAACACGGTAACGTTGACTCATCCAGGATTCCAAATCTATCAGTTTACAACGCTCGGAACAAAACGGGCGATAGGGATTTCCCTGGTGATTGACCATTTTTCGACATATGGGACAGGGTACTTTCATGAAACGAACTACACATGAAATTGCGCATCATACAACACGGCATAGAGCCCCCCCTGCTCGAGTAATTGGTGATGGTCACCTTCCTCGACAATGGCTCCACGACTCAAAACCAGAATTCGATCAACCCTCTGTAATGTGGATAACCTATGGGCAATGATGAAGGTCGTACGACCTCGAATCAGGTTTTCCAGGGCTTCTCGAATTTGGACTTCAGTCTCGGTATCCACGTTGGATGTCGCCTCGTCCAAAATGACAACCGGGGGATTTTTTAACAGCATTCTGGCAATGGAA
>CP070743.1:1098865-1100146 GCA_020348185.1 Nitrospirota bacterium | reverse complement strand
ACGGCTGATGATCTGTACCGCCAGGTGTCCAAAACGTATCCCATGATTTCTCAGAACACGGTGTACTATACCCTGGGAGTTTTGCGAGATGCCGGCCTTGTGCAGGAAGTGAATTTTTGGCATGACCGGGCGCGTTTTGATGCCAATATTTCACCTCACCATCATCTGATTTGTCTCGCATGTCGATCCATTTCGGATTTGAATGACAATGGACTGAATCAACTATCATCACCGGCCGACCTCCCATCTGATTTTCAAGTGATTGGCCATCAGGTTGAGTTCAGGGGATATTGTGGGGCATGCCGGCAGCAAAAAATTCGTCATAATATTCGTTCATCATCGGGAAATCCCCGTCAAATTACAAAAAGGAGGAAAGTATGAGTAAGGGCCTTAAAGGAACCAAGAGTCATGATAATTTAAAAGCTGCGTTTGCTGGAGAGTCCCAGGCCAACCGGCGATATTTGTATTTTGCCCGGCGCGCTGACATCGAAGGGTATACCGATATCGGTGGATTGTTCCGCGACACATCTGAGGCGGAAACCGGGCACGCATTTGGTCATTTGGACTTTTTGAAAGAAGTGGGTGATCCCGCCACGGGGGTTCCGATTGGGAACACTGATGCCAATCTCAAAGCCGCCATTGAAGGCGAAACCTATGAGTACACCCAAATGTATCCCGGAATGGCCAAAACCGCACGGGAGGAGGGATTTGAAGAATTAGCCGAGTGGTTTGAAACCTTGGCCAAAGCGGAAAAATCCCATGCGAACCGGTTCACCAAGGGGTTAGATTCGCTGAAAAACGCTTAAGCTCCGCTAGAGATCCAAGACGGGAGGAGAGGGAAATCTTCCCGTCTTGGTTTTTGTGTCTAATTTCCTTTTAGTGTTACTCCCCCTAGCGGTTGCCTGCCCCTGCAAGGTTTTGGCAGAGGACGGGATTCTAGTATCGTTGTTCCTTAACCTGGATACCCGTCTTAAACCGCGGGTATGACGTCTTTCATTGAATGTGAAAATTTTTGATCTGATCACTCCCGGCTGGAACAAAGACCAGCTGGTGAATGAAACGCTGCGAGTCTATGACATCTGCGATGGCTGCCGCCGGTGTTTTAATCTCTGTCCTTCCTTCAATACGCTCCTTGACCGCATTGATGACTATGACAGTGATATCTCCAAGTTCACGGCCCAGGATTTCGAACAGGTGGAAAAGGAATGTTATTACTGCAAACTCTGTTACAACCACTGTCCCTATAGCCCTCCTCATGACTACGAAATTGATTTCCCCCGG
>CP070743.1:1097468-1098765 GCA_020348185.1 Nitrospirota bacterium | reverse complement strand
CTTTCCTTTAGGGGCGACCCTTTCATCCTATTTGAGCCAAGCCCAAAATGGGGACAGGGGAGACTACATCACCTTACATTTCAATACTTCCAATTTTCATTTTGTCCTTGGAAAAATGTGGATCGCCGGCGTCAATTCGGTACGCTATGATGCTCATTTCAAAGGCCCCAAGCCCCTTGGCTCGATATCATTTCCCATATCCTATGTGTTAACGCCTGGGTTGGCAGAAGAAATTGATTTTCCCGAAAAGACATTTTACGCCGTATCCCAAGCTCTCCGCGCCACAACAATCAGACTCTTTGATGAAGTGAGCGCCCGTTGGTGTTACCGATAAGCGGTTCTGGGGCCAAGGGTGAGGGTGAAAGCCATGCCATGGGATACGAGATCTGTAGGAGGCATCGGAGATGGAGTTAGAATACAATTGGCCCCTACCCCACAGAGACCAGCGGGGGAAGGTCACGTCAACACTTCATGAACTCAGTAAACGGGTTATTCGAGAGGTGATGTCATGAATCTTCATCAACGGGGGACGGAACTCATCAACCAACTCAAGGAGCATGTATTAGAGGTTTTCCGCAGTCATCCAGACGCCGGCCCAGGGCAGGGCGGCGCGCTTCAAGAAGAGATTGCTCGGCGAGCCGGATTACACAGCATGGGTACCCAAGAGTTGGATCACACCTGCCGGGAGATGCTCAGTGTTCTCTACAAGGAAGGCAAAATTGAGCCAGTGGATGGGGGCGAGGGAGATGCGAAAAAGATACGGTGGCGATTGACACAAGAGTAATTCTTCGGTGCCTCGAGCCGTCCATGAACCTAGATGGGGCGCGGGCGCGACTCGCAGGGATTTAGCAGGTCAGAAATTTCGCTAAAGGTGAGCTGAAGGCCGAATTATCTGAGTAAGCGGGGGCGTCTTTTCATATATCCTGATTCTGGCAAGAGGAGCAAATTCGTCACGCCGTTTACCCCGCTCACGAGACGAGCTTCTCGCTCTGCGGCCTCCCTCACCTTGTCCGAAGCGACCACACCAAGCAACACCACTTCTCCGGAAAGAACTTTGATGTCAATCTGGCTTGGTATGACCTCGGGAACGAGTGCAAGATTCGTTTTCACCGCCGTGCCAATTGTGACATCGGAAAGACTCTCACTTACTTCATCTTTCTCTTCAGTGCCCTCCCCCTTTACTGGAAGGTGACCGTATAGACTCCGGAGCCCATCAACAAATCTTGCTGCTTGCATGATGGTGTTTGCCTCTTCCTGGTCCTTGACTACACCGACTACAAAACCACGCTCCATATAT
>CP070743.1:1096068-1097368 GCA_020348185.1 Nitrospirota bacterium | reverse complement strand
AATAAGTCCCTATCTCCATCAGGATCTTGGGAATAGCCTCTGCTACCATTATATCGTGACCGCGATCACTCCTGAAGGAGAAAGTCCAGAATCAGAAGAGATCATGGCCATTCCCTCTCCTTACCTCACCGTTTTTCAATTCGGAACCGAGGGAATGGATGACGGAGAATTTAAGTCTCCCACCGGCATTGCGGTCGACAAGGATGGCAATATTTATGTCGCCGATACGGACAATCATTCGATTCAAAAATTTGATAAAGAAGGTAAATTTCTCGCTCGCTGGGGAGACGAGCCGGACTCGGAAGAGGGGAAATTCTACTATCCCAGAGGCCTCACCACGTCCCCGGAAGGCGACGTGTATGTTGCCGATAGTGGCAATAATCGTGTTCAAAAATTTGATTCGGAAGGTAATATCCTTACGGCATGGGGAAAATTCGGGTTCGCCTGGCGTGGCGCGGATGCCGGAAAATTTGATACCCCATGGGGGGTGACCACTGACAAAACTGGCTTTTTGTATGTGTCCGATACGACGAATGCGCGAATTCAAAAATTCCAATCAGACGGAACCCCTCTCCTCAAATGGGGACGTGACGGGAGTTATGATGGCGCGTTCTTTTTTCCACGTGGCATCGCCGTAGACTTCGTCGGGAACATTTATGTGGCGGACGAGGGCAATCATCGTATTCAAAAATTTGATTCTCGTGGAAACTTCCTTCTCAAATGGGGCAAAGAAGGCAATGGCCCCGGGCAATTCAAATCTCCTTGGGGGGTGGCATGCGATGCCCTGGGGAATATCTATGTGGTGGATAGCGGAAATCACCGCGTTCAAAAATTTGACTCGAATGGGACCTTCCAATGTACCTGGGGAAACAGGGGACTGACGGAAGGCCAGCTCAATTTCCCCTCAGGCATTGCCGTCGACAAAGAAGGCAATGTGTACGTTATCGACAACGGAAACAATCGCCTGACCAAATTTGTTCCCACTGAGGAAGAACTCAACCGAGGTCGCGAACAGGCGCCATCCCGCGAAGCGGTCGACTTGACGACACCAACAAACCTGGCGGTGAAACCAGGAGATTCCGAAAATGTTATTAGTTGGTTAGAGGTGCCTGGAGCTGTCAGTTATAACCTATACTTTAGTACAAGTCCAAATCTGACGACCGAAACCGCCACAATGGTTGAAGGGACCACCAGTCCGTATACCCACACGGGCCTCACCAATAATACCACCTATTTTTACGCCCTCACCGCAGTCACCGAAGAGGGTTCAGAAAGTCCGACTTCAGAGGAACAAACCGCA
>CP070743.1:1094667-1095968 GCA_020348185.1 Nitrospirota bacterium | reverse complement strand
CATATCCTCTGAATGGTAATTTCAACACCAAAGACGATAGAGGCCAATATTAACAACCCTAAATAGACACTCAACTTACCCATGGAAAAACCGCTCGTCAGTACTCGAGATCCAAATAATAGCAAAACCAGCGCGGTGAGGGTTCCGAACACAAGGCCGATTCGCTTCCAGGAAGTTTGAAGATTGGCATTTTTCAACACCCGCCGCCCGTCCAGAAAAGCTTGAGAACGGAAACCTAACACCATCATGTAAATGGCCATGATCAAACCAATGACAACCAAAATTATATGAAATATGAGTAGAGGGACGAACACATTGTCGTAGAGTTCCTGAGGCCCTCCAAACCCTTCCTTGCCCTCAAAGGCCAGAACGCCAAGTTGCCGGAATAAATAGTAGCTCGTAAAGAACGCCAACATGGCAATCATGCCTCCCAGCATCAACCAATGATGGCCCGTTCCTTTTCCTCTCCTGGCTTGAACCCATCCAATGATAAACAAGGCTGTGAATACCGTTGCCATCAATTGGCTTACATCCGCCCCCATGGTCGCATGCGTTCCCACGAACCCCGGATCTCTTAGCCATTCACCCATTTTTCTACCTCGTCTCCTTCGATCCTTTGGTTCCTTGAATTATTGCATAAGGTTCAAGTTCGGTAATCGATTGAAATCCGGCTTGTTTCATCCAATCCATAGCCTCTTGTCCGGTAAAACATTGACCTTTTTCCGTATTCACCATGATATGAACGGCAAAGGCTGTCGTCCATGCGGGACTGGTCCCAGAATTATCGAGAAACCGGTCTTTAATGATCAACCGCCCTTCCCCTGCCAAATGATCATGGATTTTTCTTACTAAAGCCGCATTCGTTTCCCCGTTCTGGTAATGGAGCACATCAGACATCAACGCCACATCGTATAATCCGTCAAATGCGTCCACATTAAAATTTCCAGGCGCCAAGGTAATACGATTTTCAAGCCCGGCTTCTTTAACAAATGTCTTCGTCAGAGTAAGCGTCTGCGGCAAATCGAACACGGTCGCCCGCAGATCAGGGTATTCCCTGCAAAACGCGATCGCATTCGTCCCGGCCCCACCCCCGACATCAAGAAGCCGCTTGGCCCCTTTCAAATCCATTCGTTTAGCCAAACTTGGACCGCTTTCCCGTCCAATGCGATGTAACACCGCCAGGACATTGGCTCCCATTTCAGGATCGGTCTCAAACACATGCTGCTGAACAGGGGACCGGCCGGTTCGAACGGTCTCTTCTAATCTTCCCCAATTCATCCATTCCGCATCATGTAATAACA
>CP070743.1:1093259-1094567 GCA_020348185.1 Nitrospirota bacterium | reverse complement strand
GAAGAAAAAGGAAGCCGGGTTTCAAGGGAGTAATAGGGCAGCGAATCAATCGTGCCTGAGGGTCAATAAGTGAAGAGGTAAAGGGTTGAATAATGAATTGGATTTAACCGCAAAGATATTAACACGGTTGACCATTAAACAGGCAGGGTTTATATCGGCTCGAATCAAATTCGGTATTCTCCGCATACAAACGTTCATTCCCGTTCACCCCGTCCTGTTCCGGGTCATTCCACATCGTGTGGTTCCACCAATAGAACAGGGGAAATGTTTCGAGGTAATACACGGGATTCCCATAGGCGCTGCGCTGGTGATCCCACACCTTTCTCCCGGTGACGTAGTCCACTTCTCCATCCCCGTTTAAGGAATAGAGAAACATCACCATTCTGGATTCATGATCGTAAATCTCCTCTAATCGGGAATCCTCGTCCGGTTCTGGAGGAAGTTCCTGTTCAGCGATCACATCCGATGTGAAAAGCAAGATGGAAAACACGGACAGAGGGAGGAAACCAGCGAGACTCTTCATTGAGAGTACCTCCTTAAGATAGATTAAGGTCTATCACCCGCCTGGAAGCCAGTTGGGAAGGATGGTTACCCCCACCTACCGACCATGGCACTGGCGTAAAATATCTTACCACGTTGATGAATTACAGTGTCAAACGAATCGCCCTGAATTCTTGTCGTTGCGTCATTGCTTAATTATAATCAGCCCTTATGTCGGTTATCTCACCCCAAGGCCGTCGTGTCACGGTGTACACCATAGGATGTCGATTAAATCAGGCGGAGTCCGCTCTTCTTTCTGATCGGTTTTCCCACTCGGGTTTTGTGCCTGTGTCATTGGGGGAACCCACAGATATCTTAGTCGTGAATACATGTTCGGTGACGAAAGAAGCGGAATCTGACTGTCGAAGGGTGGTCAGGCAAGTATTACGGCGTTCCCCCCATGCCACCGTTGCGGTTACCGGCTGTTATGCTCAGACTGGGGTTGAAGCGCTTCGTGGCTTGCAGGGAGTCGATCTTATCATCGGGACACAATATAAAATGCGTCTTCCCGAGTATTTGGAAACACTGCCGGTCTCGACAAAGCTGCCTCAACCCGAGGTCATTCATTCAAAGAAGATTGATCATGAAAATTTTGTCATAGAAGGAGTCGGTCATTACTCGGCGACTCGGGCCAATTTGAAGATTCAAGATGGCTGCCAATTTATGTGCGCCTTTTGCATCATTCCCTTCGCACGGGGACGGGAGCGAAGCCGGAAGAGTGATGATGCCCTACATGAAGCCCGCGCACTTGCAGAACGGGGACATCGT
>CP070743.1:1091850-1093159 GCA_020348185.1 Nitrospirota bacterium | reverse complement strand
AACCTTGCTCCATAATTCATCTCTGCCTTCATCGTACAGAAAGAGGCTGCAGCGTTCTGCCTCGAGGACTTCCTCGGTTTTTTGGGTGATGACCTGCAAGAGGTTATCTAAGGGGATCTCACCAGCCATCGCCTCAGACACATCCAGGAGGGATTGAAGGTTCTTGACTTGACGCGTGATTTCCATAATGGACCCAAGACCGTGGGAATGAAATTACAATGGTATCTTGACCTCCTGGAAGTCAATACACCACTATTCAAAAATCCATCTTGTGTAGGAAAAGCAAATCATCCAATTTATTCATCACAGTCAGAACGTTTCCTATCATGCCAAGGAGGTCCGTCCGTGACAAGAGATGAATTTTTCGAAGCCGCTTGGTCGGAATTGCAAAGGATTGCTGCCGGTGAAGTCACCTTGGAGTTGACCGCTGGTGACATTCTTGCCGGAAATGTGGAATACCAGACCAGTTCCGGCTGGAAAATCGTGGTGTTTAGCGATGGAGACGTATGGGATTATATTCGAGTCATGACGCCTCCGACTCAAGAACATTTTGAAATCTGGCCCGAACAGTTAGAAGACGACAGTGAGGGGTTCAAACGGATTCGTGCCTACCATCCTTCAGCAGAGCAATTGAAGAAGGTATGGGGATTTCTGTCTTAACCCATGAAAACCTTGAATCACCGTTTTATAAAAAAGTTTCCTATGAGTACACTCTCCTGCCTGGTTTTGGTTGGGTGTCTTAGCATGACAATCAATACGCTTGCCCATCTTGATTCAACCATACAGGAGAATGCTGATTACACCGTGGCCGTTTTTGTATGGGGAAATTCCGACACCCCTCTGGCTCAAGAAATTACCGATAGGCTCCGGCTCTTAGGATTTACGGTACCTGATCCGACAATGCATAAGGGATCTCGCTATAGCAATTACACCGATAGAGTTGAGATTCGCTATACCACGCGGGGACAGGCCAAACTCCCAATCATATTACAAGAATTAGAAAAAATCCCCGGCCTTACCGTTGAGTCCAAACTCTTTACATCTCCAGAGGATCAAACCTTTTCTTTGGCTGGAGATATACAGATTCAATTTCCCATAATTTTACCGTGACACACTTTCGTTACTCACTTTCCCTCGTTACTCACTTCCCCCTCTCCCCCGCACTCACCACACACTATATCAGCAAAGGAAACTTCTTTCTGATAGTAAATTTTTTTTAAATACGAAAGCCGGACGGCCAAACGAAAGCACCTCTTCACAACTAACGTTGACAATCATATCGGAATAAGGGAAACTACGCAGTCATGAG
>CP070743.1:1090439-1091750 GCA_020348185.1 Nitrospirota bacterium | reverse complement strand
CTGACGCCGATACGCGACCTTGATTCGTTAGTCGGAAAAACCTTCACGTTTAAGATTATTAAGATCAATCATCGACGGGGCAATGTGGTGGTTTCCAGGCGAGCCCTGTTAGAGGAAACCCGTGACAAGAAACGCCAAACGACTCTTTCAACCTTAAATGAAGGTCAATTGATTGAGGGGATAGTAAAAAATATTACCGATTATGGAGCATTTTTGGATCTCGGCGGTATTGATGGCTTACTCCATATCACCGATATTTCCTGGGGCCGGGTCGGGCACCCCTCAGATATGTTTTCGATTGGTGACAAAATTGAAGTCCTGGTTCTCAAATATGATCGGGAAAGTGGGCGAATCTCCCTGGGGGTGAAGCAAAAAACCCCGGATCCCTGGACCAAAGTAGAAGAAAAATACCCAGAGGGTACGCGTGTAGCTGGGAAAGTGGTTAGTCTCACTGATTATGGTGCCTTTGTGGAGCTGGAACCTGGTGTTGAAGGGTTGGTGCATGTATCGGAGATGTCCTGGACCCATGAAGTTCGACATCCATCACGAGTGGTCTCGGTAGGGGATACCATCGAAGCGCAGGTTCTCCATGTGGATCAGCAGAGTCGAAAGATTTCCCTGGGGATGAAGCAAACGGCGCCGAATCCTTGGGATATCATTGAAGCCAAATATCCGGCTGGAACCGAAATAGAAGGGAAAGTGAAAAGTGTCACGGATTTTGGTGCGTTTATCGGTTTAGATGAAGGTATTGATGGGCTCATTCATATCTCCGATATGTCATGGACCAAGCACATTAAGCATCCGTCTGAATTGTTTAAAAAGGGGCAAGTTGTGAAAGCCGTCACCCTTCGAATCGATAAAGAAAAGGAACGCCTGTCCTTAGGGTACAAGCAGTTAACGCCGGATCCCTGGGAGAGCGACATTCCCTCGCGCTACCAGGTGGGGGGGGCTGCGACGGGACAAGTCTCCAAGATAGCAGAATTTGGAGTCTTTATTGAATTAGAGGGAGGGGTTGAAGGTCTTATCCATGTGAGTGAAATGAACCTTGAGCCTCAAGAACGCTTAGAAGATAAATTCGAACCTGGACAAGAAATTACGGCAAAAATAGTCAAGGTTGATTGCGAGGAACGAAAGATTGCTTTAAGTGTCTCAGAATATCTTCGTGAGAACGAACAAGCCCAACTTGAGGAATTCCATGCTTCTCAGGGGTCCGTCGATCAGAGTCTCGAGCGTGCGGTTCAGGAAAAAGGTGAGCCGAAGGAACAGGAAGAGGAGACCAGTCAGGACAACTCCTAAAGGATTAGCGAGCTT
>CP070743.1:1089027-1090339 GCA_020348185.1 Nitrospirota bacterium | reverse complement strand
TTTGTCGGGTATTTGAGTCCAGGACAATTTGAAGCTGGAGCGTAAATATGAAAATGACCAACAGGAATCGTAATTGGAAAACTATCGATGCCTTCCCTAATGATTGGGGGACTAACTGAAAGCACACAGGGTCCGTGGGATAGAAATGATGTATGGTTTGTTATTTAGGAGGCCATGTATGAAGAAAATTTTTATTATTCCGCTCGTTTGGCTGGCTTGGCTTCTCGGTGGGTTGCCAGTGTTCGCGGCCGACCCTAAGCCCAATATCGTTTTAGTATTCATGGACAACTTCGGTTGGGGGGAGCCCGGCTTCAATGGCGGTGGGATCATCCGGGGTGCGGCAACGCCAAGGCTTGACCAATTGGCTAAAGAAGGCTTACGCCTAACAAATTTCAATGTAGAGGTTCAGTGCACGCCTTCACGCTCCGCTCTTATGACCGGACGCTATGCCATTAGAAGTGGCAATGCCACCGTCCCATTGGGGGAGGGCGTCTATGGTCTCGTGCAATGGGAAGTCACCATGGCTGAAATGCTCTCTGCTGCCGGCTACAGTACTGGCATGTATGGAAAGTGGCACCTTGGCCGCACAAAAGGCCGCTTTCCAACCGATCAAGGCTTTGATGAGTGGTATGGGATCGCCAACACCACAGATGAATCGGCCTGGAGCTCACTTGAGGCCTTTAAGAAGTCCGGCATTGGCGATTCATACGTTTTTGAGGGGAAAAAAGGCACTGACCCCCAAAAAGTGCGCGTCTATGATCTGGAATATCGCGCATTGATTGACGGGGATCTTACTGACAAGGCCATCGACTTCATGCGCAGACAGGCGAAAGCCAAAAAGCCGTTTTTCGCCTACATTCCTTATACCGCCACCCATTTTCCTACCTTGCCCCATCCGAACTTTGAAGGAAAGACCGGTAACGGTAAGTGGGCCGATTTACTCCATCAAATAGATACGTACGTTGGGAGACTGATTGATGAAATCGAAAACCTGGGTATCAGTGACAACACGATTGTAATCTTCACCGCCGACAATGGACCCGAGGCGCCGCCTTCAGGACAAGCACACCAAACCGTTGAAGGAGTTTACGGAGGATCTGCCGGTCCATGGCGAGGCACACTGTTCACTGGCTTTGAGGGCGCATTACGCGTTCCTTTTGCCATGCGCTGGCCGGGAAAGATTGCTGCTGGGAGCGAAAGCGACGAGATCGTACATGCCATGGATCTCTTTCCGACCTTGGCAAAAATCGCGGGCGGTACGGTCCCTCAGGATCGATTGATTGATGGCGTTGATCAATCCGCACTTCTTCTC
>CP070743.1:1087614-1088927 GCA_020348185.1 Nitrospirota bacterium | reverse complement strand
GAAGACCTTTTTTACAGGCTGAATGTGATTCCTATCGTCCTCCCGGCCCTAAAGAAAAGGCGAAATGATATCCTCCTGCTCGCTCAGTATTTTTTACGCCAGTTTTCGTCAGAGCAGGACAAGCAGGTCAAAGGATTTGACTCGGAGGCCATGCGGTTGCTTTTGGATTATACGTGGCCGGGCAACGTTCGTGAACTGGAAAACAGTATCGAACATGCCACGGTACTCGCCAAAGGTGAGCAAATCCGGGTTTCAGATCTGCCGGCGGCCATACATGATGCATTTTCTTCTCAAGGAAAAGATGAAGCCGGGGCGCGTGGTACCCTTATGGAAACAGAGCGTATATTGCTTCAAGATGTCTTGGAGGAATGCAGCTGGAATAAAAAGCAGGCGGCCGCCCGTTTGGGCATCAGCCGAAGCACCCTTTATGACAAGCTCAAAAAATATCAGATCACAAAACCAACCACCCATTAGGCCCCTTCGAGACCCACGGAAGCCGAGATCCTTCAAGTCACGCATCCGTTCTTAAAAGATTCCGTTTTAAACCCACCACACAATTACCTTCAAATCGAATGGATCGAGGAAACAATAGCGGGCTATAACTGTCCGGTAGGGATAAAAGGTGTCCGGATTCTGTACACGATTAACCGGCTGTTATTGTTTGCAATTATTGATTGGTTCAGCTTTGATGTTTGTAATCCAGACAACTTCCTTCCGGACATCATCCTACACCTTGCTGGGAAGCAGGGATCATGCACATGAATTTAATATTAAGGACATCTCCCCAAGAAAATTTTTCCCTATGGTTTCAATGAGTTGAATCCACCTCCTCACAGATCTTTCAAATCTATCCTGGATTTGACCTTCATGTCCCGGAATTTGGTACAGCAATTGCTATATTGTGGCACGAACATGGCGGAGCCAAGACTAAATAGAGGCATTTTTGGAAAACCGGATCGACATAGAAAAGAAGATCTTGGTGCTGGATGCAGACGTGACAAGTTGTCATAGGCTTGTAGAGCTATTGGAGGGGCAACAGTATCCCACGACCTGTATCCACAATTTGTCGGATCTTGAAAAAGACCTTGAAAAAGAAAGTTATCTTGCTGTCATTCTGGACATTGATTCCGTACCGGTGGACAACCGCGTCATCCGCAAGGTCACGATAAATTATCCGGAAGTACATTTTCTATGCACATCCAAGGATCGGTTTCATCCAGATCTGAAGGACGCCATTTGCTACCACATGTACGCCTGTCTGACCAAGCCGGTTGATCCTGATGAACTCTTTTATCTTTTGAGGAGTATTTACG
>CP070743.1:1086198-1087514 GCA_020348185.1 Nitrospirota bacterium | reverse complement strand
CAGGTTAAGCTGATTGCTGAACCGTGGGATCTCGGAGAGGGGGGCTATCAGGTTGGAAATTTCCCTCCGGGTTGGGCGGAATGGAATGGAAAATATCGGGATGCCATTCGCCGCTATTGGAAAGGCGATGTTGGGGTCCTGGGAGAAGTGGCTTCCCGTCTTTCGGGAAGCAGCGATCTTTACGGGGCCAGTGGGCGGCAGCCCTATGCCAGTATTAATTTCGTGGTTGCCCATGATGGGTTCACCCTTCACGATCTGGTGTCCTATACCACGAAACACAATGAAGCCAACCTTGAAAATAATCAGGATGGTACTGACGATAACCACAGTTGGAATTGTGGGGTGGAGGGGCCGACCGATAATCCTGAGATTAACGAATTGCGTGAACGCCAGAAACGCAATTTCCTCGCCACCCTTCTTCTCTCACAAGGCGTTCCCATGATCTGTGGCGGTGATGAAATCGGGAGAACCCAGCAGGGCAATAACAACGCGTATTGTCAAGACAACGAATTGAGCTGGTACGACTGGGATTTAACGAAAAACCAGCACCAACTTCTGGAATTCACAAAAGAACTCATTGCCGTTAAAAAGAACCATCCGGTGTTTCACCGTAGACGGTTTTTCCAAGGGAAAGCTCTCAAGAATTCAGAGGTCAAAGATATTGCCTGGTTTGCGGCAAATGGAAAGGAAATGGGGGAAAGCGAGTGGAAAAAGGGATTACGCGTATTGGGTATTCGATTGGCCGGAGATGCAATCGATGAAATGGATGAATTTGGAAACCTGATTATTGATGATACGTTTTTAGTCCTGATCAATGCGCATCATGAACGGGTCCTTTTCACCCTTCCCGCTCATCGGAAGGAAGTCCGGTGGGAGGCGATGCTGGATACCCGCGGTCCTCTCAATCCCAAACACCTCAAGCCTTTTAAGGGCGGACAAAAGTATAATGTTGGAGCTCGCTCATTGGCCCTCTTGCGCCTCCGTTCGCCATCGAAAGCTTCTGATTAGATTCCTCTCCTCTTTACTCCTGGAATTGGTTGGCGGTATAGTTCCATTCTTTGTCTATCCAAAAAGTAAATTTATGAAGAACCTCGTGAAGAAGGTCAGCTATTGTTGATCGGTCGATAGGCAAAAGAAATTGTAAACCGACCCAGATCAAATGATTTTCAATAACATTGTTAATAAAGGGGATATGAATGAATCGGAGCATTAACCTAATCTGTCTCGTTCTCATTATTGGATTTCTATCGGGATGTGCCTCTACGCCCATCACCGATGGTCATTACGTCAGGTTGCCTCAAGAAGGGACCAAAACT
>CP070743.1:1084766-1086098 GCA_020348185.1 Nitrospirota bacterium | reverse complement strand
CCCACATTTTCGATACAGAAGAGCCGATGAAACCCACATTAAATGATGGACTTCGGGCGTCAGGACGTCGCCTGACCCGAACCCGCCGGGCGGTTTTGAGTATTTTGGAGCGGGCGAAATATCCCCTGCGTCCTTCCGAATTATATGATCGATTGCGGAAAGCTCAGGTTTCCATCGATTTAGTGACGGTGTATCGCACCTTGTCTGTCTTGAGAGAATTGGGGCTGGTATCACGGTGTGAGCTTCATCACGAAGGGCAGTCTCGATATGAATTGCGGGCGGGGCGCAAGCATCATCATCATATTCGCTGTGAAACCTGCGGAAAAATTGTGGACCTGTTACTATGTCCGCTGAAAAAGCTTCAAACTTTGATTGAAAAAGAAACCCAATTTGTCGTGAACGAACATTTGCTTGAGTTCAGTGGGCTGTGCCCTAAATGCCAGTGAACCTATGAAAACTCTTGGTATGACTCTTTCAAAAGCCGGGTCGATCACTTCGTTGATCTGCGCGGTTCATTGCGCCTTAACTCCCTTTGCGCTGTTAGGCTTGCCGGTCATTGCGGCGTATTCCTCCGGAGACTTGGATATGATTCTCGGTGCCTTCCTTGCCCAAACGACAGAATGGGTGTTTTTGGGAGTGATTGGTCTTCTCGCCGGGTTTGGACTGCTTGCCACCTATCCTGTCCACCGGGACGCGCGGCCAGCCTATTTATCTGGCGTTGGTCTCTTGATTCTGATCATTTCTCACCTTTGGCTGGTTCCGGAAAGTGCAGGAGAAATTTTTCTGGATGTTTCCGGAGCTTCCCTCATAGCTTTGGCCGGTTTTTGGAACCGCCGTCTCTGCCATTGCCTTGGATGCCACACTCACGAGGAGAATGTTGAACTTTCTTCTCCCTCTCTCCAACGCGCTGCCGATTTTTCACCGGGGCAGTAGGGTTTTTTGTATCCAACCTTCTTCTTGTAGTTGCGCCATCTCATGGCGCTTCTTCCGAGCAGCATAAGATGCTGCAACTACAAACATCAGTATTAGTGGTAAAGAAAATTTAGGAGAACTTTTTTAAATCGATTATAGGATCGTCACGGAGCCGTGATGGTCACAGTGAGCCTGGTGGGGGAAGTGCAAATGCCCGTTCACCAGGTAATCGACATGATTACCATGAGGAACGGCTTCATGGCCGCAGGTCGGGCCATGCACGTGATCGGATTCATGGCCTGAACAGGTATGTGAGGGCGTGCAGGTTTCCGGATTCTGATCTGAGATGGCAAGAACATGCTCATCCATGTGTCCATCATGCGGAGAATGCAGGTGCCCATCGTGGAGATAATCGGTATG
>CP070743.1:1083327-1084666 GCA_020348185.1 Nitrospirota bacterium | reverse complement strand
TTGGTTGGCATTCACGTTACTAATCCCTATCATTTTGGTTCTACCCGATTTATAGATTTCCTCCATCGCATTCCAAACTTCCCAGTCTGCCTTCCCTAGTCCATATCGGGAATAGGGGCCGTGTAAGACATAGGAATCAACATACTCCGTCTGAAGATGGTTTAATGAACTCTCAAAGGACTGTCGGACTTGCGTGGTCAAAGCGGCAGAGGGATCATAGGGTGTTCGATGGTCTTGGCCGTTTGCGGGAGTGAATTTGGTTTGCAGAAATAGTGATTCCCGGTTCACGCCTTTGGTTTCGAGAGTCTTGAGGGCCTCACCAACGAGTGCTTCCTGGTAGTGAATGAGCTGGTTGGCCGTGTCAATGGCCCGAAATCCTAATGAAACCGCTAACTGTACCAATTGAGCCGTGGCATCTTTCTTCCATGCTGTTCCATACATAAATGAAGGAAGCGAGAGGTTATTGTAGGTGGTTAACTGATTCAAGATTTACCTAATAGGACACGACAACAAATGATTGGCGCTCCAGAATTAACCGACCCTAACGCAACGAAAGGGAACGGTGAGGGTTTTTCCATCCTTCATGTTTGTAGCGGCAGCATCTCATGCTGCCCCCAAACAGAGGTCATGGTTCTGAAAGGGAGTCATCAAGTTAACCACCTCCTGGCGACGGACCATGTGGTGCCTCTCTGGCTTATTGATGATTCAAAGAGGCCCCATTAGATGGGGCAGCTACACTTTATCAACAGACCCCCTGAGTTTTTCTTTTTTTTCGACTACGTCTAGGGGCCGCATGCTTTTCGAAATGGACCACCGCATTTTTCAGGTCATTGATTAACAGATCAGCCATATCCCGGCTCAATCCCTCACGAACGACGATACGCAAAACGGCAATTTCTTGGGCATCAGGGGCCATCGTGTAGGCCGGGACAATCCATCCGCGCTCACGGAGTTTGGCGGAAAGGTCGAACACCGTAAAGGAATCGTTTTCCTTAAGCGCCAACGTCACGACCGGCAAATGTCCGCGTTTGCTCAATAATGTGAAACGTCCAAGACGCTCGATTTCTTCCGTAAGATATGCGGCTGTGGCCTGTAAGGCTTCCATGATCTGCCGATACCCAGCCCGGCCCAGGCGGAGGAAATTATAGTATTGTCCCAGAATCTGGTTCGCGCCTTTGGAAAAGTTCAAATTAAAGGTTGGTTGATCCCCACCAAGGTAATTCACATGAAAAACCAGCTCCTCAGGAAGTTCAGCTCTATCCCGCCATATGACCCACCCCACTCCGGGGTAGACTAATCCATATTTGTGTCCGCTGACGTTGATCGATTTAACCAATGG
>CP070743.1:1081883-1083227 GCA_020348185.1 Nitrospirota bacterium | reverse complement strand
TGGATGACCATATGAAGAGGTTTTCCGATAACCTCTTCCGGTTTCCACCCGATCATACTTGCTGCGCTAGGGTTGAGGAAGGTAGCGTTACCTTGAAGATCTATCCCGTAGATACCTTCTGCCGCGGATTGTAAAATTTGTTCATTTTGAAGCTTCAGCCTTTTCGCTTCTTCTTCGGCAGCCTTTTGTTCAGAAAGGTCGCGCATAAATCCCATAAAGACCCGTCCTTCAGCGTCCAGAGCCGGCACAACTGCCAGCTCAACAGGGAATTCACGACCATCTCGATGATAGGCTGGAACTTCGATTCGTTTATTCAAAATTGGTCCTTCGCCCGTCGCCAAAAAATGACTGAATCCCTTCCAATGCGCCTCTCGCAGACTCGGCGGAATAATGAGGTCGGCCATAGTTTGTCCAACGGCTTCAGCTTTGCTCCAACCAAAAATGCTTTCGGCCTGAGGATTCCACTCCTTGACTTTGCCATTTTCATCAATCACCAATATGGCATCAAGAGAATTGGCGACAATCATGTCTGTTTGCTTCTCTGCCGATGCTATGGCCATCAAGTTGTGCCGCATTTCCAAATGCGAAACAACCTGCCTGGCTAATGCCTGTAAGCCTGCTTGCTGGTCTTCATTCAATTCTCGCGGAACCTGATCGATCACGCACAAGGTACCCAATGCATACCCTTTTTTAGTTTGTAATGGGGCTCCTGCATAAAATCGAATGTGGGGCTCCTCCGTCACCAAAGGATTGTCTTGAAATCGGGGGTCTTCCAAGGTATCTGGCACAATAAACAGATCGGGTTTATGGATCGCATGGGCGCAAAAAGCCCAGTCTCGAGGGGTTTCACAAGCCGCAATCCCGACCTTCGCTTTAAACCATTGTCGATCGGCGTCCACTAAGCTGAGGAGGGCAATGGGGGTACCGCACAGTGAGGCGGCAACGGCCACGATATCATCAAAATTCTGTTCAGGGGCGGTGTCGAGGATATTCAAACGGTGCAAAGTTTCTAACCGCTCGGGTTCATTCTCAGGCGGATTGGCAGAAATCATAATCGAAATTATCCTTTGTGGAATATCGGCCTTTGAAAGTCAGGCGTGGATTATACGACCCGCTGACCCTCAACTCAAAACATTATTGATTCCGAAACCATATTCTCCCGACCCCACAAAGCTTCAGCTGATCCAGTTTGCCTAAATATCAGAAGCTTTTCAGGTCGAACGGAAGTCTTTATCATAAGGAAAGTATTTGAAATGAAGAGAATAATCCATTACTTAGATTATTGAAAATTCCCCGCGGTAAGCGATAGAAGGAAACCAATCAGCATGAATGGAATATCACATG
>CP070743.1:1080434-1081783 GCA_020348185.1 Nitrospirota bacterium | reverse complement strand
TGGAACCATGGTGAGCGGTAAGGAACCACCTCCCTTACCTCCAATATCCACGACTTTAAGGTAGTTCACGTGAAACATTGGGCCTGAAACGTGAAACGGCTTGGCTGCGCCCTTCCCGTTTTGGAAACCCCCATGATAAACTGGCCTTCATTTCTAAGGGCTCACAAAGTGGCAGGCGCCAGTGTGTTGGCCACTCGAATTCGAGTTTTTTTCTTCAATAGTTCTCTAAGATTCTTCAGATTTTCTACCATTTAAAGGAACAATAAAGATGCGGATCGGCATTCCTAAAGAGATCAAGGATCGCGAACATCGGGTTGCCCTGACACCAGAAGGGGCTCGTCAACTGGTCAATCTAGGGCATGAAGTTATGGTTGAGGTCAAAGCTGGTCTTGATTCCGGCTTCGAAGACGAAGACTATGGAGTGGCCGGCGCGAAAATGGTCAGCGCGGCGCAGGCTTGGGATACTGATCTTGTGCTGAAAGTCAAGGAACCACTTGAGTCCGAGTACAAATTCTTGGGCACTCAAATCCTCTTCACATACCTTCATTTGAGCGGAGTCCCGCCTGAGCTGACTGATACCCTCTTATCGGCTGGCACGACCGCCATCGCGTACGAGACCGTCGAGGACAACCTTGGGCGGTTACCGCTATTGGCTCCGATGAGTGGAGTGGCCGGCACCATGGCCGTCACCGTAGGGAGCAACTACCTTGCACGCGTGTACGGCGGAAAAGGTACCCTCCTGGGTATGGTGATGGGAAAGCGAAATGGCAATGTCTTAGTCATCGGCGACGGCATTGTCGGTCGCCATGCTGCTCGGGCCGCGTTGGCGCTGGGAGCCAACGTACGATTGGCCGGGCTATTTGAGGAAAGAATTCCCGACCTCAATCAAGCCCTTGGCTCAGACTGGCAATTCGTCCTTTCCAATCCAGAGAACCTCACTCAAGAGACTGGCCACGCTGACCTGATCGTCGGTGCTGTTTTAGTCCCGGGTGCCAAAGCTCCTTCCGTCGTCACGGAATCTATGGTGCGTGCTATGGAACACGGATCGGTCATTGTCGACGTAAGTATCGATCAGGGCGGTTGTGTCGCCACGTCGCGACCGACGTCCCATTCCAACCCTATTTATCAAGAACATGGCGTCATTCACTATTGTGTGACCAATATGCCTGGTGCTTATCCTCACACGTCCACGATAGCCCTGACGAATGCCACTCTCCCCTATGCGACTGCGTTGGCCGATCATGGCATCGGCGCATTGCGCAAGGACGCCGGCTTTGCCAAAGGAGTCAATATTCGCAATGGAGCAATTACGTGTCGTGCGGTGGCCGAAGCATTCGATAAGCTAAACC
>CP070743.1:1078985-1080334 GCA_020348185.1 Nitrospirota bacterium | reverse complement strand
CTGGCCAATGAAGAAGTGCAGGATGGCAAGAGCGAACGGGGTGGTCATCCCGTCATCCGCGTGCCCATGCGGCAGTGGATGTTGCGCATTACCGCCTATGCGGATCGGCTTATTGAGGATCTTGATGAAGTCGATTGGCCCGAACCCATCAAAAAGATGCAGCGCGATTGGGTGGGTCGTTCCGAAGGGGCCAGTATTTTCTTTAACATCGCGGACTCAGGCTCTGACCAAATTGAAGTCTTTACGACCCGTCCCGATACACTATTCGGAGCGACCTATATGGTCCTGGCTCCGGAACACCCGTTGGTACAAAATATCACGACGCCGGATCAACGTTCAGCGGTAGAGGCCTATGTTGAGGAAGTCGGACGTAGAAGTGAGCGCGCAAGGATTTCCGAAGGCGGAAAGAAAACCGGTGTATTCACGGGGGCCTATGCCCTTCACCCCGTCACGGGTAGCCGATTGCCGATTTGGATTGCCGACTACGTGCTGGCAACCTATGGAACCGGCGCGATTATGGCCGTGCCCGCCCATGATACTCGTGACTATGCTTTTGCGAAAACCTTTCAGCTCCCCATTGTAGAAGTTGTGTCCGGCGGTGACATTGCGGAAGACGCGTTCGTGGGAGAAGGGGTGAACGTCAACTCGGATTTCTTGAACGGGTTACCGACGCATAAGGCGAAAGCTCGTATGAACTCCTGGTTAGAAGAACATAGTAAAGGCAAGGGGGCTATCAGTTACAAGTTGCGTGATTGGTTATTCAGTCGTCAGCGATACTGGGGTGAACCATTCCCGGTGATTCATCTCCCCGATGGGACCACGAAACTAATTCCTGAATCGGACCTACCGGTGTTACTGCCAGAGCTTGAGGATTACCGGCCGACCGGAGAATTCGAGCCGCCTTTAGCACGCGCACGTGATTGGCTGGAAGTCACTGATCCTGAGACCAACCAAAAGGCCTTGCGGGATGCCAATACGATGCCACAATGGGCAGGAAGCTGCTGGTACTACCTTCGCTTCTGTGATCCGGGGAATGATCAAGCCCCCTGGTCGAAAGAAGCCGAGCAGTATTGGATGCCGGTCGATTTGTATGTAGGGGGGGCCGAGCACGCGGTCCTGCATCTTCTGTACTCCCGGTTTTGGCATAAAGTCCTTTTCGACTTGGGACTGGTGCATACAAAGGAACCCTTTCAAAAGCTCCTGAATCCGGGAATGATTCTTGGTCATAGCTACCGGTATTACGACTCAAATCTGTCGGACGAGCCGTCGGTCAAAACAAACGTGTATTCCGCGGAAGAAGTCAGGATAGAAGGGGAAACGGCCATTCATCAACACAGTGGCGAGGAGCT
>CP070743.1:1077535-1078885 GCA_020348185.1 Nitrospirota bacterium | reverse complement strand
ATGTCCAGCAAAATGAAGGGAAAAGAAATGGACAAGTTCGAAGCGAAATTCGGATATAAGCCGACACCGTATCCTGTTGCCATAGATGCCTTAGCGATTTATGTGAACAAAGACAATCCGATCAAGGGTATGACCATGGAACAGGTGGATGCGGCGTTTTCTAAAACCAGACGCCGGGGATTTGCCGAAGAGGTAAACACGTGGGGGCAACTGGATTTAAATGGAGTTTGGGCGAAAAGACCCTTAAGTCTTTATGGACGAAATTCCGCGTCGGGAACGTACGGATACTTCAAAAAGAAAGTCTTGAAAAATGGGGATTATAAAGATGAAGTGAAAGAACAACCCGGGTCAGCCTCAGTGGTCCAGGGTGTGACGGAAGACCGTGCCGGCATGGGATACAGCGGGATTGGCTATAAGACCTCAGGGGTGAGGGCTCTTCCCTTGGCTTCCAAACAAGGGGAAGCTTTTGTGGAACCCACTTTTGATAATGCAGCAAAGGGAGATTATCCCCTTGCTCGGTTTTTATATGTCTATGTGAATAAAGCTCCGAAAAAGGCGTTGCCGCCATTGGTGAAGGAGTTTTTAAAATATGTGTATAGTAAGGAAGGGCAGATGGTTGTGATCAAGGATGGGTACTTCCCCCTATCCGAAAAGATGATTGAAAGCAAAATACAGTTTTAATTGAATACAAAAAAATCCTGCTTGCGCTTAGTGTGATTGGTGGCCTTCTTCCAGTCAAGGAGGCCACCAAATCTTTTTCCTAACAGAAGAATTCCTGGCTGAGCGTCCTTTATGCCCCCCCCTCAACAGACTTCCCGATTTGACGATGTCAACCTCTCTCCCCAAGGGAAGGCAGGCTTCATTCCCACTCGTGTGGTTTCGAGAAAAATTCGGGCTTTTATAGATTCCCTTGCAGCGGGAGTTGTGTGGGTGGGAGGTATTGCGACGATTGTCAGTATCTTGGGAATCTTTGTGTACTTGCTGATTGAAGTTGTCCCCCTCTTTACGGCTCCAACAGAAATTTCGCAAGCTAGGTTTCCTCTTTCAAGCGGTACCTCTGAACAACAGCAGCTTTGGGACGTGGGCCTCGATGAATACCAAGAGGTTGCCTATGTGGTTGAACGGGGTCAGGTGAACTTCTTTAGTCTGCCCGGTGGGACGCCAATTCCCGTTCAAGGTACTACTGTCTCTACTCGTGAACAGGTTACCAGCGTTGCGCGTTCTAAAGGTCGCGGGCACGATTTTGCATTAGGATCTGAAGATGGTCGGGCCATTCCTATTGAAATCGAATTTACACCAAGCTTTGAGAATGGGCAACGAACCATTATTCCAAGTTTACAAATTGGCGAT
>CP070743.1:1076063-1077435 GCA_020348185.1 Nitrospirota bacterium | reverse complement strand
ACAAGGTGGTCAGGATCACACGCATGGGCCAACCCTAAAATAAATCCTAAAAACAATGAGGTCGCAATCAGACTTTCCATCTCAAGGATCACCCAATTTCGGAAGCTCCGCCTCTATTCATTTAACCGCGTTGCCATAGCTGAAAATTTTTCGTAAAGTGAAAAGCATTGAACAGACGACAGACGTATTTGTTATAGGAGAAAAAAAGTGAAATCTTCCTCTTCCCTGGATTCACTCAAATCCAGACTCACAGAAATCCACCACCTGCGTGATGCCGCTGCGGTGCTTTCATGGGATCAGGAAACGTACATGCCGGCAGGTGGGGGACAAGCTCGTGCTGAACAGATCGCCACCTTGCAAACCCTCGCTCATGATAAATTCGTATCCGCCGAAACAGAAGAATTGTTGGCCATTTGGATTGATGAAGCCACAGGCCAAATTCAAGCGCAGTTCCAATCTGAACTAGATAATACCTCCCAGGCCTTGTTACGGGAAACCTGGCGAGACTTCAGTCAGGCAAAAAAACTTCCATCTTCCTTCGTTAACCGATTGCAACGGGAATGTTCACTCTCACAACAGGTATGGGCTGAAGCAAGAAAACACAACGATTTTAGGTCCTTTTTGCCAAACTTGCGATCCCTTCTTGCCCTCAAAATCGAAGAAGCTAAATACTTGGGATTTGTTGAGTCTCCCTATGACCCGCTCCTCGATAGGTATGAACCAGGGGCCACAGCCGCTCAACTCAAACCTCTTTTTGCCAAACTTCGTGAGCGCCTCGTTTCCCTTCTGCAACAAGTCCTGAATTCTTCCCACAAACCCAATGAGGGGTTGCTCACTCAAGCCTTTGAGACGGAGAAACAAATAGAGTTTGGGCGGATGGTATTGGAGAAAATGGGGTATCAGTTCGACCGTGGCCGCCTGGATCTCTCCACCCATCCCTTTACGACTTCCTTTCATCCTACAGATGTTCGGGTCACCACCCGCGTGTTTGAACATGACCTGTCATCATGTCTTTTTAGCTGTATTCATGAGGGAGGGCACGGGCTCTATGAACAAGGTCTCTTACCAAAATATTATGGCACGCCGATGGCAGAACCTGTCTCTCTTGGCATTCACGAAAGTCAATCTCGGCTTTGGGAAAACTGTGTAGGACGGTCTCACCCATTTTGGCAACACTTTTATCCACTTCTTCAACAAACCTTCCCTAACCAGCTTCAGGAAGTCCTCTTTGACGATTTTTTCGCTGCCATAAACATTGTCAAGCCTTCTTTGGTTCGCGTGGAAGCCGATGAGCTGACCTATAATCTCCACATCATGGTGCGGTTCGAGATCGAACTCGCTCTCATCGAGGGACAACTTCAAGTTGAGGATC
>CP070743.1:1074587-1075963 GCA_020348185.1 Nitrospirota bacterium | reverse complement strand
ATTTCTGAAAGGAGCAACGATTCATGGCTGGATTTCCGATTACGTATGCCAAACGCATTCGAACCTTACCGCCGTACCTGTTTGCGGCTATTGATGAAATGAAACAGAAGGCGATTGCGCGCGGCGTGGATATTATCAACTTGGGAGTCGGTGATCCCGATTTACCCACTCCCTCACCAATTATTGAGAAACTCAATGAAGCGGCCGCCAATCCCAATAATCATCAATACCCTTCATATGATGGCATGCTTTCTTTCCGCACGGCAGTGGCCAATTGGTACCAGCGGCGATTTGGCGTGACGGTCAATCCCGCATCAGAAGTGCTAACCCTGATTGGGTCAAAAGAAGGCATCGGCCATGTCCCACTCGCGTTTATTGATGCTGGAGACCTTGCCCTGGTGCCGAGTCCCGGTTATCCGGTGTATCCGGTAGGAGTCAGTTTTGCAGGTGGGTCAGTTCATATGATGCCATTGGTCAAGGAGAACAACTTCTTACCGGATTTAGACGCGATTCCCAAGGATGTGGCTAACAGGGCCAAGCTCATGTTTTTGAATTCTCCCAATAATCCTACGTCAGTGGTGGCGGAAAAAGACTTTTTTAAACGTGTGGTCGACTTTGCAGGAGAACACCAGATCATTGTCTGTCATGATGCCGCGTACTCGGAGATTTACTATGACGGGAAAAGGCCAGCCAGCTTTCTCGAAGCCGATGGGGCAACGGACGTGGGTGTTGAATTTCATTCCCTCTCCAAAACATTTAACATGACCGGCTGGCGGATTGGGTTTGTCGTGGGGAATAAGGACGTCGTTGCTGGGTTAGGAAAGGTCAAGACCAACATCGACTCCGGAGTTTTTCAGGCTATCCAGGAAGCCGGGATCACAGCTCTGGAGTCAGATGATCGACTGACCGACGGCCTGCGAAAAATTTATCAAGAACGACGAGATGTGCTCGTGGGAGGGCTCAAAGCCCTTGGATTGGAATTGGATTCCCCTCGCGCCGCGTTTTATGTTTGGATCGGGGTTCCGAAAGGCTTCACGTCGGAATCCTTCACGGCGCACCTGATCGAAAAAGCCGGCATCGTGACGACTCCTGGTAATGGTTTTGGCGATCCGGGAGAAGGCTATATCCGCATGACGGTCACAACATCTAAAGAACGGTTGGCCGAGGCCGTTGAACGCATGAAAAAAATAGGGTGGTGACCATAGAATAAGTGGGACAAAATGAGCTGGCAAACGGTATATATCGGTTTCGGATCAAACCTTGGTGATCGCCAAGATTTCTGTGAGCGAGCCATCACGCTCATGGGATTGCTTCCTCAATCCCGGTTTGTGGCGGTGTCTTCGTTTTATGAAACTCAACCAATTGATCCCGAGGGA
>CP070743.1:1073110-1074487 GCA_020348185.1 Nitrospirota bacterium | reverse complement strand
GCTTCGCTACGATCGCGGAATTACAGACCAGTTCAATTCAACCGTGACATACGCCAGTATGGCCTTTTTCTAACAGGAAGTTGAAAAAGCCCGCCAACTGCGTTCTCGGCCCTTTTTCGTGCTCACGTACTGCCGTGTACGCTCCGCGCGCGAATTCCCCTGGCAAAGAGGGCGAGGGGGATTTAAAGGCCTTGCCGGCGGAAGGGCCTGTCTTGGCAGGCCAGGGCGGGAGCGAAAGACAGGAACTTTTTGAACATCCTGCCTAATCTAAATTGTAAAGTATTACTTTAAATTAAAAATTTGATTGTTGGTTGGAAAATCGGTAAATCATCAGTTTTCTGCAGTAATGGTCATTGTGACAGGTTGCAACGGATTATCCAGTTCATCTCGTTGAATGTCGGCAATCTTGTCCACGACATCCATTCCCCGTACCACTTTTCCAAAGACCGTATAATTTCGATCTAAGCTTGCTGCATCCTCTACGCATATAAAGAACTGGGAGCCATTATCGTTCGGATCCCTTGTGGTTTCCGCGCTGCGGGGTACTTTAGCCATGGAGAGGGTCCCTCGGCGATGCGGTCGGTCACTTGGCTCAGGTGGTAATGTATACCCAGGACCACCGGTTCCATGAAGGGTTCGATCGGGGTTCTTGCTGAGAGGATCGCCTCCCTGGATGAGAAATTTCGGGATGACGCGATGAAAGGTCGTTCCATTAAAAAATTTCATCTTCGCCAAATTGATAAAATTTTCTACGTGGCGTGGGGCGTCATCAGCGAAAAAGCGAAGCTCAATCGTCCCAAATGAGGTGGAGATGGTCGCTTTCGGATTTTTCTTGGTCCATTGAATTGGTGGAGGACTCGACACAGTGAGAACGACTGTATCAAGGGCGAAGAGAGATCGGCAAGCTTGGAAAGGAAAAGATGGAAAATTTTATTTGGGTATGTGGCGGTTGATGAATAAATGTGTGGAAGGACTGGATGGTTTTGAATGGAAAAAACAAGAGGCTTGAGGTTGACTACCTGAAGCCTCTTGTTAAGGGAGTTCCTTTTTGGTTAGCTGGGTATCCCCCGATTGAAATCTTTAGGTTAAAGAGAATAGATACCATGACAAAAAGAGTAGGGGTATCCCTGGGACGACCGGGATGACGAAAAACACCACGCCAACAATCAATGATACCCAAGCCGACACACGGTAAAATGTCTCTTTCATAGGTGTCCCTCCTTTAGTTAGCCGTTTGATAGATGGTCGTGATCAAACGAACTATGGTGTGACCTTTCTATTATAGCATCATGACTAGTCGGGGACAGCATCAGCGAACTTGGGTACAGAACCAGGTTTTTCAGCCTTATCATTGTTCTTTTCAGTACGAACCTTCAT
>CP070743.1:1071613-1073010 GCA_020348185.1 Nitrospirota bacterium | reverse complement strand
GGGGTGGCCACGCTGGGGATCCCGGAAAGTCCGGGTGTTCCCGCCTCTTTTGCGCGACACACGTTTACCGCCCCCTATAATGACTTCAAGGCGGTCAGGAAGATTCTTCAAAAACAGGCCAACCATTTAGCGGCAATTATTGTGGAACCTGTGGCTGGCAATATGGGCGTGGTCCTTCCCCACCCGGAATTTCTCCCATTTTTGCGTGAGCTCACCGAGAAACATGACATCCTTCTAATTTTCGATGAAGTCATCACCGGATTTCGGGTGCATTTCGGTGGAGCGCAAACCCTCTTCGACGTGATGCCGGATCTCACCTGTTTAGGGAAAATTATTGGCGGGGGATTGCCGATTGGGGCCTATGGCGGTCGCCGGGACATCATGCAAAAGATTGCCCCCGTTGGGCCCGTCTACCAAGCGGGAACCCTATCGGGGAATCCTGTAGCGGTCACGGCTGGACTTGAAACTTTGCGACAACTCAAAGCCAAGAAGGTGTATCGTGAACTGGATGAGAAGGGAAAGAGGTTGGAGGAAGGGTTAAGAAAGGCTGCCCGCAACGCCAACGTGCCGTATTACCAAACCCGGATCGGCTCGATGTTAGGAGGCTTTTTTGCCAAAGGCCCCGTGGTGGATTATTCGACGGCCAAAGGGTCCGATACCCACGCTTATGCGAGATTTTTCCATGGAATGTTGAACCAGGGTATCTACTTGGCACCTTCTCAGTTTGAAGCGATGTTTCTTTCAACGGCCCATACCACGGGGAATATTCAACAGACCGTTTCCGCTGCTCAAAAAGTTTTTCGACAACTTGGGTGATTGCCCGCATACCAAGTTGTAGCTGCAGCATCTCATACTGCTTCCGAATGTCGGCAGCAAATTGGCAATCGCAATAGCGCCATAAGATGGCGCCTCTACAACTTATTCATCATCGTCGTCGTCGTCATCATCGGCTTCGAGGGCCGCCTGCCGCTGTTGTTCCTCCATCGCATTGTGAATCAACAATCGAATAAACATGGATATGACGGAGCCCTTCTCCAGGGTTCCTCCCGGCGGAATCGCAATTCTCCCTTCTTCCACCATTTTATCTAACCATTGTTTCTGATCCGGAGTTACATGCAATGGGATTTCAACAAGCGGAATTTTCCCAAACATATCCATTCCAATATCCTCCTTGGGCTATCCTAAAAGCGTATGGTTTGCGGTATTTATTATTGACAGGACACTCAGTTTCTTCAGACCTCTGCGATCAAAACATGAGGATTTGAAGTTTGTCAATGAAAACCGAATTTGAATAAATAAATTTCGGGTTTCGAGTTTCAGGTTTCATGTTTAAAGAAAAGACCCTTCCACCCTGATAAAACAAAAAATGCATCATGTCGTTTTCGCTAGGTGGGTAC
>CP070743.1:1070109-1071513 GCA_020348185.1 Nitrospirota bacterium | reverse complement strand
GTCAATTCATCCAATGGCTATTTCAGCAACGAATGGCTGTCAATGCCGAGAATCGAGGAGATACTAAAGCAGCAAGGAAGCGAATCTTTCACTGCGTATGTTTTCAAGGATCTGTTCAACGGGAAATCGGTAAACAGCCACGGCTTCATAGCTGCGTGTCTCGTCGCTGAGGGTATCCTGGCATTTGCCGAAGGCAAGAAACGCAAACTCATTTACACCGGCAAAAGTCTAACGATCGACAAGCCCAAGTCCAGGAGATCAGTCAAGAAAGCCGCACGCAAACCTGTCACCAAGAAGGCCGCAAGGAAAAAGGTCTAAGTGACTTCTTTTCTACTGGTCGCAACAAACGGGTAATTCATAGCCCAAGAAAGCTAACAAGCTACTTTATCCCTCCTACTCGGTGACTCTGATACCGAAAGCATCCCGAAAGTCTTGGAGATAAACCTTCTCCTTCCCCTTCATCTAGTTTCTTAAACACAACTCATGACGACAGCAACGCTTGTCCTGTTGGCGGCGTTGACCCTTGTCTTTAACCCAGTTCGCGTACTGGCGATTCTGATGCTGGTCACGCTGCTTTATTTCAATCCCATTCCGACGGTCATCACGCTCGCCGTGTTGACCTTTCTTTTCTATCTGCTCAAGAGGAAATCGTAATGCCCTTACTAATCGAAGAGTATTTACTCGACGCCGTAGCGATCGTGTCCGCCAGCGCAGTATCTGACGAGGACTTTGCCGGTGCCATAAACGAACAAGCCAAGCTCCTGGCTGGAATGTCGCCCTACGAGCATTGGGATGACGACACGGAGCAACCCATTCAGTAACCCCATCAACCTGCCCTCCGCGCTACACCCTTCGGGGTGTGGCCGGGCGGCTTTTCAAGCGAGGTAAAAATGTTTTGGTATTTCACAGCTTCAATTATTATTGGATCGATCGTTTATGTGCTCGGTGTTTTCTCGGTACTAGTGAATTTGTACTCGCATGCGTTTAAACTGCTTATCGTCTGCGCCCTTATCGCGGCAGTCATCTGGGCTTATAAAAACTATCTCTCAAGACGAAGGCCCCGATTTCCGGCAAGGAACGATGAGGGCTGAGGCCCAGGGGGGGGCGCACCGCGCAGCCATCGAGATTGTCAATCTCTGCCCCAGTTCGGGCCCCAGATCCCTGACCCATAGACGACCGGAAATTTTGCCGCTCTGGCGCACCTGGGCCGAATCCGGTGGCGTTTCGGTCTCGCAGCAAGACTTCCCAATCCGGGAGAGTTCGGCATTTCCAGTCTCGGCCTAGCTGGACATTTTCGAGTCTGCTCCGTTGAGCGGCGCAAAAAACTGAAATTCTGAAAAACTGGTTTTGCTTGCCCTGCGCGGGCTTCCATCCCCAACTCGGCCAGGATTTCAGATTTCCAGA
>CP070743.1:1068587-1070009 GCA_020348185.1 Nitrospirota bacterium | reverse complement strand
GGTATTGTTGCCCACGTTCTCACTGAGAAACTTTTTCGACGAGTTGTTGAATGCGTTCATCCTTCCCACCCAACTCCAGGTATTTGCGGTATTGGATCAATGCCCGATCGGTATCTTTTTTATGAAACTCATAAAAGACTCCAAAATTGTAATAGGCTTCCACTAAATTGGGATTGAGATTCAAGACCTGCCGGTATTCTTGTTCCGCTTCATCCAGTTGATCATTGCTCGCCAATAAGACAGCCAGATTTAATCGAGCTTCGGCATGGCTAGGATCGAGTCGTGTCACGATTTGAAACTGCTCGATCGCGCTTGGTGCCTGGCCCTGATATTGGTAGAGGTATCCCAGATTATAGTGGGCCTCGAGATGGTCAGGATTCACCTCAATGGCTTGTTGATAGAACGAAATCGCGTCAGAGAAATTATTCTCGCGTTCCGCAATTCGTCCTAGTAAATACCAGGCATCCGCGTGGTGTTCATTGGTTTGAGTGAGTTGGGACAGAAGGGCCTTGGCTTCTTCTGAATTTTCCTCTTGTTCGTAAATGTAGGCCAGATTGTAAAGGGCTTCTTCCTGGCTAGGGTTGATCCTCAATACATTTTTGTACCCGTGTGTCGCCTCCTCAGTGCTGTGGGTTTGATCATAGACCTTAGCAAGCGATAGTTGAGCCTGCCAAAAATGAGGATACACTTCCAGGGCCTGTTGGAACCGCTGCTTGGCTTTGTCGAGTTTGTTTTGATGGACGAAGACCAAACCCAAATCATAATAGGCCTGGGCGAAGTTCGGGTGTAATTCAATCGCACGCTCCAACTCAGTGATAGCTTGTGGGTTGGACGGTGATTCCTTGAACAACACAATGCCTAAAAGATGATGCGCTTCGGCAAACCGAGGGAAATCGGTAAGGGCCTGTCGCAAAGTGCGCTTTGCCGAGTCCAGATTGCCATTTTGGATAGAGACGAGGCTCTCATTGTAGAGGGACCGAGCATTGTGGCTGAGGGCACTGCCAGGCCAGACCACAAGACCCAGGACTACCAAAAGAAAAACAGTTCTCACCGTATTCGCGAGCTGAGTTACTAATTGATGGCGGTATCCCATAGGTACTCTATCGCACAATAGGAATGCTTGGACTTTGAATTCTGAAATTTAAACTCTGAACGGTCCCAAAGTGTACCATCGGATTAGGAAAGAGACGATGGGAGATATTGACCCTGTTTTTTAAATAGGGTTCTATTGGCAGGGAAGTGCAGTAAGGAAAATTAGGGAGGTGAAGGGGGATGGGAATACAGGGTGTCGATAGAGCACGGAACATTGGGTGGGGAGGCCACTGGGCCCGTCCAGCGACCAGCCCTCTCCATTCCTGCATCATTTCGTTTTCGATGTTGAAAAGTGAATTTCTTCCGCGATCAGGGCCTCTCCTTTTTTTG
>CP070743.1:1067058-1068487 GCA_020348185.1 Nitrospirota bacterium | reverse complement strand
CCTTCCAAATCAACGTTGGCCTCATCAAATTTACGATTCGGTTCCCCGGCCTCCTGCTGATGAACGGTCTGCTCCACTGGCCCGGTAATTTCCGTATCCATTTCCCCAACCGTTTCCAACAATGGGTCCAGTGGTTCAGAGGGATTTTTTTCTGTTAGCGGTGAAGGGGCCGGGCCATGGTCGCTCAGAGGTTCCTTTTCTTTTTTCAAAGAACCCACCCGCTTCACCCTACCCTGCAACTCACTTTTCGCCATTCACAATGACCTTTTTCGTGCTGAATATCAGGAAACCACCAACATGGCTTTTTGATCGCGAATCCGATCAATTTCAAGAATGAGGCGATCAATGTCTTCCTTCCGCTGCTCCTGCTCCGCCAGGCGGAGTTTGACAATGAGTTCGTCGAGAGCCACCTTTAATTGCTTTCGCTTCAACACGTCCAGACATCCTTTCGCATGATCGGATGCATTATCAAATGGGACTTCCCTGAGAGTCAGATGGGCAACGACCGGAGCTATTTGCTCATTGTTGAATACTTCTGTCCGAAACGCCTCAAAATCAAGAGAGCCCTCCTCTCCCACCTGGTCGAGCGCCATCTCTATAATCCGGCGATACGCAGGTTCCTGAAACATGTGACTCTGCAATTGCTGAATATATTGTGGATCGAGCTTCTCGTGTAAAAGGAGGATGATCAAATCTCGTTCTTCGGGACTTCCTTTGGGCACCGCACTACGATGATCCTTAAGAGGCTCTCTAGTTTTTCCCTTGACACGACGAGAAGAAGAGGACAACAAGGTAGGGAATCGTTCCATCAGCACATGTTGAGGAATTCCCAAGCGGTCGGACACCAAACCAATATATTCTGCTTTTTCTACAGGATTTGAGGTTTTCTGAATGATGTGAAGGACCTCATCCACCCTTCGGATTCGTTCAGCAATGGAGTCCCCCCTATGCTGATCAAGGCAAGCCGCCACGGCAAAGTCTAAGAGAGGGGATGCGCGGGACTCTAATTCCATAAAGTCCTCTACGCCTTGACGACGAATATAGGTATCCGGATCGTCCCCCTTGGGTAGGACCATGACATTGACCGTCAAGCCCGTATTCAGGAACAGATCCAGCGTTCGTAACGCCGCGTTTACTCCCGCCGTATCACCATCAAACAACAACACCACCGTCTTGGCGATTCGCCGAACTATCTGAACATGGTCAGATGTCATCGCGGTCCCTAAAGGAGCGACGACATTCTGAACACCGGCCTGACTCAGGGCAATCACGTCAAAATAGCCTTCCACAAGAAAAAGCCGACCAAGCTGACTGGCGGCCTTTCTGGCTTTCCCCAAGCCGTACAGCAGCCGCCCTTTGGAAAAGAAAGACGTTTCGGGAGAATTCAAATATTTCGGCGTACCTTGATCATTGAGGCTTCTCCCACCAA
>CP070743.1:1065524-1066958 GCA_020348185.1 Nitrospirota bacterium | reverse complement strand
CGCGGAGATGTCATTGTGAAATATCAAGGCAAATCGATTGAGGATCCCCGAGGGCTTCAAAAGGAAGTCATACAAACACCCGTAGGAACTTCGGTGTCGATCCTGGTTGTTCGTGAAAGTCGTGAGCAAGAGCTGAGGACGAAGATTGCGGAGCAACCATCTAATATGGAGATTGCCAAGGCAGAGCAAGATTCAGAAGAGCAGGGTTTGGCTGGCATTAAGGTTGAGCCTGTGAATTCTCACACCGCACAAAAGTTTGGCATTGACCGTGCAACCGAAGGTGTGGTGGTGACGGCGGTGGCTCTTGGAAGTCCAGCTGAGCAAGCAGGGTTGGCTCGTGGTGACGTGATTCGGGAAGTCAACCGGCAACCAATCTCTTCTCTAGAAGACTACTACCAGGTTGCCAATTCTTTGGAGGAGGATGAAATGGCTCTTCTCTTTATCAATCGATTAGGCACGCCGTTATTTCTCACGGTAAAGGCTTAGGGCCGAATGGAAATTTCATGGAGGGGTAGGGAAGAAGTTGTGAGCTGAACAAGGTTCTTGCCTCCCCAGGAATGAGGTGAGGGACAAGTGGTCCTTGGTGACCCTTACGCCACCGGAACCGGAAAGGATTGCGACGATGGAAACAATACCGATGAAATCTGGCAGAAGTTTACGCCCTGAGATTCGGAACGGGAGCAGGCAGATTCGGGGCCTCCAGCGTCTAGGGAATCAGGATTGCTGGGATTCAGATAGTAGCGATCGAGAAAAATCCGTTCCAAGAAATGAGGCCGGGACCTCCCAAAAAGAATCGGGATCGGCCACATTGGAAACCATCTATTTCAAGGTATTCCGGTCCAGGCCTCTTTTGGCTCGTGACCGAGAGGTGGAGTTGGCAAAACAATTATATGACGGCACTTCCCGGATTCGAGTCCAGCTGAAAAAAGCCATTCGATTGGCGGCATGTTTGAAAAGCCAACCGATGGTGACCGACACGATTGACATGTTGACTCAAGCAAAGAAATTGAGTGGCTTTTCTGCTCCAGCTATCGAGGAAGTATATTCCGCGCTCGCCACCTTGCAGGATGCCACTGGTGACATGGGCAAGGCTGGTCAGAGTATTATCGAAGAATTTTCGGCCATTAAAAGGCAAATTGAGTCCGATCGGATTAAAATCGAACAAGCGAAAGATGAATTGGTTCAAAGTAACTTGCGTTTGGTGGTTGACGTGGCCAAGCGGTATGTGGGGAGAGGACTGGGTTTCCTGGACCTCGTTCAAGAGGGAAACATCGGCTTGATGAAAGCCGCCGAACGATTTGAATATCAACGGGGTTTTAAGTTTAGCACCTATGCCACGTGGTGGATCCGACAGGGAATCACTCGAGCGATGTCCGACCAGTCAAGAACCATCCGGGTTCCGGTACATACGACCGAAGCCGCCAACAAAATTTC
>CP070743.1:1063990-1065424 GCA_020348185.1 Nitrospirota bacterium | reverse complement strand
TGATAGCACCACCCATCCCTGCAATCCGGCTCGATCCATCACAGTAGGCACGGAGGATGGCCATCCGTACCGCGCATCCATACGGGCTTGCCACGGTCAACGATCCTGGTTGATCGTGTTCTCCGAAACAAGAAGGAGAAAGCACCAGATGATTATCGGTTCCTGACCGCTCTCATCCAGGCAGAAGCTACGGGCTTGTTCAGCGCCACCCATTTTGGAGTTGACGGCCAGGGCGGACTGCCAAAAAGATGATGATTGGAGAAAGCCCATCCCAATCAGACACTGAGGTGTTCAACCAGCCATACTCAGGGGGTAGAGCTTTCTCCAAATCTACCTACTTTGCGAACATCAACTCCATTTTGAAAGGAACGCGATCTTTCAGTACGAAGTAGGCCCCGATGGCCAGCTTGTGAGCTACGATACTCAAAGAGATCAGTCTCCTGGCCTTCGAACGCCTTCGGGCCATATGCGTCTGTCGAAATTTTCTCACATCGGGATCGTAACGGACCGAAATGCCCGCAGCCTGCATGAAGGCCCACTTCAGGTAAGGGTTGCCCTGTTTGGAACCCCTGCCTCTGCGGGTGACAGAACTGGACTGCGCCACACCGGGAACCACGCGGGCATAGGAGCAGAACGGTTTCGGTCCGGAGAACCGCTCAACATCGCCCACCTCATAGAAAATCGTCAACCCTAGGATCTTGCCCACACCCGGGATCGTCTGTAAAAGCTCGAAGAGAGGTTCCTCGGAAACACTCTTCTGGATGATCCGCTCCAAGGTGAGTATTTCTCGGCTATACAGGCGGATTCTCTCCAACTCCATCTGCATGCCTGCTTGAAGGGCTGGATGGTCGAATAATGTCAGGATCATCGCCTCATCGAATCGTTTCAGATCCGCCAGCGAATATCCGTGTATGCCCTGTTGAAGCAAGATCTGCTTCATGGATTGATAGGCAGTAGCCCGAACAGAAACCAGACGGTTCCTCCTGCGAAGCAGATCCCGCAGAGGCCGTCTCGTCTTCGGGTAGATGTACGCCTCGGGGACCGCATCAAGCCTGAGCAGCCTGGCCAGACTGAAGGCATCCCGTCGGTCCGTCTTCACCTTGGCCCCGGTGATCATATGCAGCCCAAAGATGTGGGCCAACTTGACTTCGAAGCCGGCATCCTGCAAGCCGTCTACCAGCCAGTACCAGTTCATGGTCGATTCCACGACAACCGAAGGCTTGGGGGAGAACTTCTCCAGTGCGTGCAAGATGATGGGTAAATGGTTTGGGACCTTCTCTCTCTGTTGAATCCGGTCCTTCTCATCAATGACGCAAAGCCAGGAATCTTTTGAATGAAGATCGATACCGCAGTAGTATGTCATGATCGGTCTCCTTTCTTGTTGGGGGTGGATGACCTGTGGGATTTCAGATCATCTTACCCCTGAAGGAGGCC
>CP070743.1:1062444-1063890 GCA_020348185.1 Nitrospirota bacterium | reverse complement strand
GCATTTGATTTTCTAAAAACAACATGGTTGGAGTTTCAAGTACAAACTCCCTATACTACAGTTTTTCTCCCCTACTCCCCAAAAACCTTTTCTCCCAATTCTTGAACCTGAGGAGGAACAGAAATGCCAGCCCAATATGACGCCATTATCATTGGAAGCGGCCACAACGGACTGACTTGTGCGTGTTATCTCGCAAAAGCCGGTCTGAAAGTCCTCGTGCTCGAGCAATATCACTCCATTGGCGGAATGACGAACACCGAAGAAATTACCCTCCCCGGCTTCAAATCTGATACGCACGCTATATGTATTCAGTTCGCAAACTTCTCACCGGTACCACTCGAACTCCAATTGGACGAATACGGCTTTGAGCTGATCCATCCTGATCCCTGCTTATCCCACGTCTTTCCCGACGGCCGGTCGGTCTCCGTTCACCGCGACCTGGACCAAACCTGTCAGAGTATCGCCCAATACTCACAAAAAGACGCAGACACCTGGCGAAAATTTTATCAAACTTTTTTAAAACAGAAAGATGTTATCTGCCCCTCTTTCAATCACCCACCTCCATCGTTGGCTGAACAGGCGACGATCTTGCAAAATCTTCCAGGTGGCCTAGACCAGTACCGGTTTCAAATGCAGAATCTCCGATCATGGTGCAACGAAATGTTTGAGGCTGAAGAGACTAAGGTTCTATTGGGATCCTGGGCGGTGCATGGAGGAGCTTCTCCTGATGACGTTGGAGGCGGGAGCATGGCCTGGCTCTTCTCGATGGTCATTCAGCACTTTGGGAACAACGTCGTCAAGGGTGGCATGCGCAATCTTCCTCTGGCGCTGGCCGGGTTTCTCGAAGCCCATAATGGGGAGATCCGCACCAACACTCAAGTGAAACACATCATCGTAGAAAATGGAAAAGCTCTGGCGGTTCAACTTCTTGATGGTGAGGAAATTGAGATCGGTAAGCTGATTGCTTCAAATGCCCACCCCCGGCACCTCGCGCTCGACCTGCTTGGAGAGGATCAGGTAGGAATGAACATTGCCAATAAGATCCGGCAATATGAATTGGGAGAGCCGGTGATGGTCGTGTACCTTGCTCTTGACGGTCCGGTCAACTACAAGGCTGGACCACACGCCGGACAGTCCATCTACGTGCATCCGAGCCCACCATCTTTGGACTATTTCTCACGTGTCTTTCACGAAGCCCGTAGTGGTTATTTGCCAAGACAACCCTTTGCACTCCTTTGCAACGACTCTGCCGCAGATTCGAGTCGGGTACCGCCGGGGAAAGGGTTAATGAAACTCGTGGTGCAACCCATCCCTTATGAGATCAAGGGTGATGCCGCCGGGAAGATCACTGGAAGAAATTGGAACGAAGCAAAAGAACCATTCGCCGATCATATCATTGAGCTGGCAACGGGGCACTATATCCCCGACCTCCGGGATAAAATCGTG
>CP070743.1:1060895-1062344 GCA_020348185.1 Nitrospirota bacterium | reverse complement strand
CTTTGGCCGCATCAATTCCATACTTCACAACAAGAAGGTCCAGGTTTTGTTTCAGAAAGAGGGCTAGCGCGTCATCGAGACTTAATTTTAAAAAGGCTGGCGGAGAATTATTACGCGAAATCTTCGTAAGATCACCGGCGGCCATCGCCGAACCTGACGCAATCATAAAATAAACCAAAATGAGACTCAGACCCAACCGTATGAGACCTTTGGATTCCCATCTCTCATGGTGCTCTCGTTGAATTGGGTTCTGGGTTTGTTGGTTAATCATGAATCTCTGCCTCCTCGCTCTCAAAGTTTTGGGAATGTGGGAATAGGAATACCACCGAAAACGGATAGAGTAGCGCATTCAAGAAATTGATGCCGTGGTGGGTCATCGAGAATGAAAACACGGTCAAAATTAACACAACAGCCAAAAATAGGCCAATTGGAGGTACCCCGTTCCCACGAATAATTCCAAGAATGCCTCAACCCATCCGGGCAAGGAGGGTAGGAATGAGATATACTAAAAAGAATTCCGCAAAATTAATCATTTGTATAAGTCTAATCTTGGGAGTCAAAATTGTTGGGTATTCCCGTCCCCTTCCAATTTTGCCAGGTTCCTTATACATTGAAAGCATTGTATCTTTCCAAGGAATGACGGGTATGACCCGTTTCACCCACTGTAAGTAGGAACATGAACCATTTCGAGGTTTTTTCTCGACGAGGATTGGCCCTCACCCTCTCATTGCTGTTTCCCCTGACCGGTTTGATAGTCTGTGTGGGTCCCACAACTCCTTCCGCACAAACGGAGTTGGACGAATCATTAGAAATCCATGACCCGGCAAAGGATCACAATCGTTTGGGAATCGATTTCTTTTTAACCGGTGAACTGGAAGTGGCAATTGATGAATTCCGAGAAGCCGCCCGTCTCCGTACCGGGTACGCGGATGCCTATCACAATCTCGGAGTGGCGTTGGCCAAAAGCGGTGATCTCTCCGGCGCCATTGCGGCTTGGTCGCAAGCCCACCGACTCGATCCTTCCGGGGAGCCCCTTCGTTACCATCTTTCGGCCCTGGTTTCCTACAACTATGGGGTTTCTCTGGTACGCGAAGGGAAACTGAAACTGGCGATGGCTGAATGGCAGAAGGCCTTGAATATCCAACCTGATCTTGCGGAAGCCCATTATGCCTTGGGGCTCGGATATTTGTCTCTCGGGAACGCCCAACAAGCCGCCGTCAAATTCAGCCAAGCCCTTTCATGGTATTCTGATTGGGCGGAAGCGCATTATCAACTCGGGGTGGCGTATTATGAAATACGAGAATTTGACCTTGCCGAACAAGCCTGGCATTCCACTCTTAATCTCAGGTCCGACTACGCGAAAGCCTATTCCAACCTTGGATTGATTCGATTCCTTAAAGGGGATTTTGCTGAAGCAATTGATTTCGCTCGTCAGGCCATTGCCCTTGA
>CP070743.1:1059332-1060795 GCA_020348185.1 Nitrospirota bacterium | reverse complement strand
ACCGTTCCGTCTGATCCGCCCAGGATGCCACAGCACTCATGCGGATCAAGTTCACGGGCATGAACGATCATATCTTGAAGGATCAAATTAGGAATGGTGAGCATGGAGAGCGGCTAGACGCTACAGGAAACCTGATATTCTTCAAGGGTTGTGATGGAGGGGTTTGGACCACACAGAGGGCAGTCAGGGGATTTAGGACGGGCGACTTTTCGAAAAGACATATCTAAGGCATCATAGAGGAGCAAACGATTAGCTAGACTCTCTCCGAGAGCAAGAATTTCTTTAATGGCTTCATTCGCCTGCAACACACCAATCGTCCCGGCAAGGACTCCCAGAACGCCGGCCTCTTGACAATTGGGGACAAGTTCCCCAGGTGGTGGTTCTGGATAGAGGCACCGATAGCAGGGAAATCCCTCATGAGGTTTCATCGTTGTGAGTTGGCCTTCAAAACGGAAAATACTCCCTGAAATAAGAGTCTTCTTTGCAAAAAAGCAGGCATCGTTCACCAGGTATCGAGTGGGAAAATTATCCGAACCGTCCAGGACAATATCAAAATCCGAAATCAGGGACATAATGTTTGATGAGTGAACATGTTCGGGATATAACTTCAGGTTCACATCAGGGTTGAGGGCTTCGAGCAGCGTACCACCCGATTCAACCTTAGGCTTTCCCAGGCGGTCAGTGGTATGAAGGACCTGTCGCTGTAGGTTCGACAGATCGACCACGTCCCCGTCAACCAGTCCGAGCGTCCCAATCCCGGCGGCAGTTAAATACAAGGCTGCGGGAGAACCCAATCCACCTGCCCCAATGACCAACACCTTGGCTTGTTGGAGTTTTTTTTGACCTTTTCCTCCCACGTCGGGAAGAATAATCTGTCGACTATATCGATGAACTTGTTCGTCAGTAAATTCCATTGTCCCTCGCCCTTTTATTCTACAACATTTAATTCAATGGGGTCGACGATACAACCTTTTTGCCTGAGGCCGTTAACGGCTTTATCAATTTCATCAGCCTCTCCAGTGAATTCCACATCTAACCATCCTGTTGTTTCACGCACATCGGCTCGTCGAATGCTGGTCACGACTTTAAACTCATGACCAATCTGATAAAGGATGGGTTCTGGAATTTTCTCTACGGGGTACCGAATATGAAATCGTAACTTGGCCATTAGGCTCCTCCAGCAATGGCGGGAATGATGGAGACTTCGTCGCCATCTTTCAGAGGAGTATCAGTTCCGGTCAAAAATCGAATGTCTTCTTCGTTCACATAGATATTAATAAACCGTCGAACTTCACCTTTTTCATCATACAAGCGTTCTTTCAAGCCCGGATGAGCGGCCCCGAGGTTTTCTATTAATTGGGCAACTGTGCCCCCTTCCATTTCAACTTCACTTTTTCCTCCGGTCATAGGACGAAGGGGCGTTGGGACCCGAACCCGAATCATGTGTTCTCCTTTAGTGCAAA
>CP070743.1:1057738-1059232 GCA_020348185.1 Nitrospirota bacterium | reverse complement strand
GTATCCCAGACTCCCAAGAATTTGACATTGACTTTACGTGAAAAGTCCTCGCGAAAACCTTTTGCCTCCCGACTATCCGGTTTATTCGGTGAACGATATTGATCGTAAGCCTCCACAATGCGATCAGCATGGGTCTTTTTCAAGAGGCCACAATTCCGAATGAGCCCAACCAGGCTCCGTGCGGTATAGGCCCCTCGGCTGAACCCAAAGAGAAAGAGCTCATCACCCCGAACAAAATTGTGGACAAGAAAGCGATACCCATCTTGGATATTTTTATCGATTCCTTTGCCAAGGGCGCCTCCCGTTAACGTGTCCCACAAACCCCCTGTTCCGATTCCCCAATCATAAAACACTATTTGCTGGACCCCGTCGGTATCCTGGGGTTTAATCGCCCGAGCCAGTTTTACGACATTGGTAATCGCTTCCCCCTCTCCCTGTTTCGTGTCCTCCGGATTATTCCACGTCCCATCGTAACAAATAACAAGGCGCTTCATTGTGTGCTCCTTTGTTTGTAGGGTTCGATCTGATCATTACCTAAAGGCTGGCCAAAAATCCTTGGATGGCCCGACACCTGGAGGTTCCTCACAATCCTTGCTATATCACCATCCCCTCTAACAGCTGCATCGCTTGTGGCTTACCAAAATCACTAACCAAACGATCATAGGCCGGAGGTAAGAGTAATCCGAGATCCGGATCATTGGGATCGAGGGCTTCACGAACCAGTGTCAATTCTTCCTGCGAAATGCTTATTCCTTGTGAGCGTGCATAAATGATAATGGCCAATCTTACAGAGTCATTTCCTAAAAGTACGTTGGCGGTTTGGGCAATTTGGTTGGCCGTTGGTTCTCTAAATATCACTCGAACGGTGTTTGTCATTATGGGAACAGGTCTATCAATTTTTCCGTTGTCACGAATATCTCCGGCTACTAATTCAACCAATTCAGGAGAGCCCTGCAAATCACGCCTCAAAGCGGCCATTAACCGGTTAGAAAGTCGAGGGAAAGAACGAAGTTGCTGGAAAACTGAGGAGGAAAGATTCGGAACAAAATGAAGGATGACGGCTGTTGCATCAACAAAATCTCCTACAAACTGACCGCTGGATACAATCCTCATCGCTTCTTGGGCTTCTTGTGGGGACAGGCCCAGTTGGTCAACTGCCTTATTGATACCGGCTTCAGTGAGATCGAACCTTGGTTGCTTGGTATTAGAAGTGGGTGTTTGACTGGCACCGACTGCCAACACGGTCATTAAACCAGGAAAATTTAGGTCCCGCATGATCTCTGAAACATCCGAAACCTCCGATCTCGAAAGTCCCTCGCGTCCTACTCTACTTCGCAGTGAGGTCCGGAAATGCTCAATTCCATTGCTGAGAAGATCATCAAACGAGAAAATACGTCTAAACATTAGTTTTCCCTCCTCTGTTTGGTCATTCGCTGATTCAAGGATGTCACCGCTCTATTAGTACCTCTTTCATTCTGAAGGTGTCCATCAGGA
>CP070743.1:1056137-1057638 GCA_020348185.1 Nitrospirota bacterium | reverse complement strand
TGGTTCGTTCGGCTGGATGGAGTTACTCCTGATATTGATCATCGTGCTGATTATTTTCGGCGCGGGGAAAATTCCACAACTTGGAGAGGGACTGGGGAAAGCCATTAAGGGGTTTAAAAAGTCCGTAGCCGAGGCCGATGCGGTGGATGTCACGCCTAACTCGGAGCAGGCCTCCGACACACCAGAATCTGAACCCACAGAACAGATCCCTTCCCCTCAGACCACAATCCAGCCTGAACCCCCCCCGCAAAATGGTCCTACACAACAATCTGAAACGCAACAAGCCACCAGACAAGGATGAATGTACCCGTCAGGAGTGAAAAGTGAAACGAGGGGAGCTTGGTCAAAAAGCTCAAGATATCCTCAATCGGCACTTTCCACTTGGGATAAAGGTGAATGATGTTTGGCCTTGGCGCGATGGAGATTTTGATCATTTTGGTCATAGCCTTTCTCCTCTTTGGACCAAAGGAACTTCCAGAAATTGGGCGACAAGTTGGGAAAGCCGTCAAGGGGTTTAAAGAAACCACTGATGATCTCCGCCAATCCGTGGAGCCGGAAATTAATATGATTCAACAGGAATTCAAAACGGTGGAACAAGATCTCGAGTCCTCCGTCAAGGAGGCGGAAGAGCAAATAAAAGGCGCGACCGATCAGGCAACAGAAGTCAAAGGGGGAGATAAGCTAGCCTAATCGTCTGGTCTAGCCGACTGGGATGGTGGGAAATGTATTTTGGGAGACAAGATTGCTCACAATTATTCCTAACCTCTCTCTGTTGGATTTTTACCACGTATCGTAGCATTCAGATCATACCTGATTCGAAGAGAATATAGCCAGATTTGAAATAAAAAATCATATATATCAATAACTTAAGAATAAATTTAAATTTGGCACTGTTTTAGCAGGCTACTTCTACTTGGACTAGAATCTTTTCATAATTCTAAAGAAGAAAAAATTCTAAGCCAAATGGTCAAAGAAGAAGAGGCGGGTGCTAAGGTGGGCATCCATAGTTATGAAAAACAGGGGATGTTGAGGCTGAGTTCAATTAGCAAGGAGATGGGTCCACGCGAGCTCAAGCCATTCATCGTTCCAAGGGGCATTAACTAACAGGAGGAGTGCAATGAAAGTACTTAACCGTACCCTCAGATGGTTCACGGCAGTGGTGTGTTTAGTGGCCATGTCGTCTGTCCCAGCGTTCGCGGATCTGAAGAAAAAAGATCCGAAAATGACGCCGGCGACGGATAAGAACACGGCTGTGCCAGCTGTTCCTCGTGCAATTCCAATGTTGACACCGTATTGGGCATACGATCCACCGGCCAATTCGCTGTTTGACGCGAAGAAATTGACGTTCTCGGGAGACTTACGGGTTCGGCCCGAGCTTCGAACAAATGGTCGGTTTGGCATTTCGCCAACCGGGCAAACGGGGAATCAACCAATCATCGTGAATGGCCAGCCGACGGGGGCTGAGAATAGCCCAGGAAAGAGCAACGACTTCTACGTCCAG
>CP070743.1:1054534-1056037 GCA_020348185.1 Nitrospirota bacterium | reverse complement strand
GGGGTCCTTAGACCCCTTTTCATTCTTATTCTTGCCGGGAACATGATTTAATTCCCGGAAACTACTTCTTTAAGCTAAACTCTTAGATAACCCCTTGTAAGAACTTCTTAAACTAGATGACCCTTTTTAAGAACACACCTCTGATTTAACTCTAACAATTTACCCCCTTTGCGACAAGTACATCCAAAACAAACTATTTTGCTTCTTGAATAGGAAATATGAGTACATACACTTATGAATTAGACAGTAAATTTTAATGCGTGGAATTTGGAAACATCGGGAGTACATTCTCCTAAATTGGAAAAATATTTTCCTTACCAAAAATTTACGTGTTGGCTCAAGCCAACGGAGGCGTGGGAAGGCAAACTCCTCCCGAATCGGTACCCGCGGGCCAAGGATAGGAAGGATAGGAGAGAAGGTTAGAAGACACAAGATCAGGTCGCCTGTAGCCGAAGACAGTTGGGACCACAATGCCTGAAAATACCAACTTTCCAATAATTTTCCATTTCCAAGTGCTTGAAATTGTTAAAAAATTAATTGTTACTTGATTAGTGGAAAAAATTTTCATAACCTAGAAATTCTTTCTTCTGAAAATCGAATCTCTTTATTGATAAAAATTTTGCATAGAACCCGAATGGTCAAAATTCCAATTAGGTTGCGCAGATGTTAAGGTATGTTCTTGAGCTTTTGCCTTTGAAATATTTGATAAGCATCAGGAAAATTTGATTAGGAAAAATTTTTCCTACTTTGCACCGGGTGAGGGGTAAAGGTCCATCCCTTTTTTCTCGGCTAGATTTAGCGATTTCTTTGAATCTGGAAATCCGCTCCAGACGGTTAAATTCCTGATGACGGAAGTACGGGGATCGGAAGGAACGCTTTTTCGATGAAACCCATTTTATTTATAGGCAATGAATCCGAAACTATTCCTGAGTTTTGTCAAACCATGGAATCACAGGGATTTGGAGTGCTGGTGGCACGAACAGGAAAAGCCTGCCTGGAATTCCTTGGGATCCAACGACCTTCCTTAGTCGTCCTGAATGGTTTGCCACCATCCTTCGACCGTATGGATTTACTTTGGGAAATTAAGCGGAGAGTTCCTGGGACGCCCGTGATCATGCTTTACGGCCCTTCTGAGGAGGAATCCAAAGCCCTCGCTTCACGTGAGGGGAGGTCGAATGATTCCCTCACTCACCACATCTCCCCCCGGGAACTTATTCAGACTTCCCAGCGGCTCTTAACGCAGAGCACGAATTCTTCCCTCATCGAGCCGAATGACGATTCGCTCGCCCTCGGCCATAGCGAAGCCATGTTAAAGTTGAGGGGATTGGTCGATCAAGTGGCGGATACCGATGCCACCGTGCTGATCCGAGGAGAGAGTGGGGTCGGCAAAGGGGTGGTGGCCTCTCTCTTACACTCGAAGTCGTTTCGGCGGGAAAAGCCCTTTGTGAAAATCAATTGTGCGGCTCTCCCCAGCGAGCTGTTAGAGGCCGAACTGTTCGGATA
>CP070743.1:1052929-1054434 GCA_020348185.1 Nitrospirota bacterium | reverse complement strand
TCGTGCTTGACGGAATTCGTGAGGAGTCAAGTCCAACGGGCCATCAAGAATCAAAACATGTTCGGGGCAGAGGATCGTATTCTCGTCGCCGTCTCTGGAGGAAAGGACAGCCTGACATTATGGGAAATTTTACTGAAACTGGGATATCGGGCTGATGCGCTCTATGTCGACCTTGGAATTAGCAACTACTCCGCTCTGTCCCGAGAAAAGGTTGAGCGGTTTGCCAATGAGGTGGCCATTCCCTGCGGGGCCAAACTTCTCGTCCATCAGGTGAAAGAACAGGAGGGTGCAGGTATTCGTGAATTGGCCACATTAGTGCACCGGCCAACCTGTTCAGCTTGTGGAACGATAAAACGGTACCAATTTAATCGTGTCGCCGTAGAGCAAGAGTATGATGTGATGGCCACGGGCCACAACCTCGATGACGAAGCAGCCCGACTCCTGGGAAATGTGCTGCGTTGGCAGGAAGAATATTTACAGAAACAGGGACCATCACTTCCAGCCTCCGTCGAAGGTTTTGCCAAAAAAGTCAAGCCTCTCTATCGCCTGACTGAGCGAGAGATTGCCGCCTATGCCGTCCTCAACCGCATTGATTATGTGGTAGAAGAATGCCCCATGGCCAAGGGGGCGAAAATGTTGGTCTATAAAGAGGTCTTAAATCGCTTGGAATCCGAATCCCCCGGCACCAAACAAGCCTTCTACTGGGGATTTCTCGATCGAGAAGAAAAAGCTCGACCGACCTCTCTATCCATGAGTGACGTTGACCGAGCAACGCTTCACACCTGTCCGACCTGTGGTCAACCCACAGCGGCAGAAGTGTGTACCTACTGTCGAATGATGGGGCGTGTATCTGAAGCGAAGACTTCCAGAACGTGAATCGGAAGGGTTGGCAAAGCCCACCTAGATTTCTTTCATGGATTATCGCTGATTATCGGCGCACAAGTTGACTCGTCGATTATTGTGGTTTTCAACCCTCACCCTGCCCTCTGCCTTCAAAAGAGTGGCTATTTTACTTCTTAAATGAGAGAACGAGGAAGGAGGCGTTAGGGGGCCCGTAACGGATCGCCCACCTTGGCCTTATCCGCCATATCGGGCTTTGCCCGCCGCTTCTCAAAGGCAAAAAGAATAAAAAGCGAGATCACCCCAAGGCAAATAGCCGAATCGGCAACATTGAAGGCCGGCCAGTGGTATCCATTGATGTAGAAGTCGAGAAAGTCAATCACTTCTCCAAATTGCAATCGGTCGATGAGATTTCCAATCGCCCCTCCGAAAATACACGAAATGGTCAATTGGCCCCACCAATCGTCAGGCTGCAATCGAAGAAAAATCATAGTTAATAATCCGAGGGCAAAGAGCGACGTGCTGACAAAAAAGATCATACGAAAGCCACTGCTGCTGGAGGCCAAAATACCGAACGCCGCGCCAGGATTTCGTATGTAGGTAAGATTAAAATACCCCGGAATGATGGGGATGGATTGGTGCAGATGCATCATATGCGCAATATA
>CP070743.1:1051319-1052829 GCA_020348185.1 Nitrospirota bacterium | reverse complement strand
GTCGCCGACGAAAACATCCCTTATGTCAAAGAGGCCTTTGAAACAGTCGGGACGGTCAAGCGTGTCCCAGGTCGAGCCATTGGTCCAGCAACGATCAGGGAGGCGCAGGTTCTCCTCGTCCGGTCCGTGACCAAGGTGAATCGGGAGTTGCTGGAAAACTGTCATATCCAATTTGTCGGAACTGCAACTTCTGGCCTCGATCACATTGATTCGGAATATCTACAGACGCGTGGAATTGCTTTTGCTTCTGCACAAGGCAGCAATGCAAACTCAGTCGCGGAATATGTGATCACAGCCCTGTTGATTATTGCTCGGCAGCAGGGTCTGAGGCTCGCAGGTAAATCCATAGGTATCGTGGGGGTGGGACATATCGGACGGCTAGTCAAAGTCAAGGCGGAAGCATTAGGTATGACCGTCGTCCCGAACGATCCACCCCTAGAACAGAAGGACGAGCACAAAAGCTTTCGGACCTTGGAAGAGGCTTTGGAATGCGATGTCGTCACCCTCCACATCCCGCTCACATGTGAGGGCCCCTTCAAGACCTTCCATCTTTTTGATGACGCCACACTCGCACAACTCAAGCCCTCAGCCATTTTCATCAACACCTCGCGAGGAGAGGTAGTGGAAACTCAAGCCTTGATGAATCGGCTCCAAAAGAAAACAAGTCGCGCGACCGTGCTTGATGTTTGGGAATCCGAACCCGACATCAATTGGGAACTCTTCAAACTGGTTAGCCTAGGGACTCCCCATATTGCTGGATATTCCATGGATGGAAAGGCACAAGGGACGTTTTTGATCTACCAAGCGCTATGCAAACACCTTGGCCTGACACCGTCATGGAGCCCGTCTGACTCTTTGCCTTCTCCAATTTTACCCCGGATTAACACCGAGCCGATCGATAAACCTTTCGAACAAATTCTAGGTGAACTGACAGAAGACATTTATAATATAAAAGCGGATCACACCCGTATGGCTGAACTTCTCAAGATTCCAATTGAAAAACGCCCGATAGCATTTGACCAGCTTCGAAAAAACTATCCCGTCCGCCGGGAGTTTCATAATACGAAAATCCACTTTTTGAATCGGGAAGGAGAATTGCCGCAAAAATTCTCTGGGCTAGGGTTTCAAGTTGAAGAATGACTAACTTGTAAGTTGATATCCCCCGCAGTAGGCACCCTAAAGATCCCCGGAATTCCTTCATGGTTTAAATTCCCAGAACGAGGGTTGAAGAATTAGGAGTCAGAAATTGCCGTTTCCTTGACAAGGACAAGTTCTTGAATTATATTATGCCAAATTCCTATCGGAAAAGTATGAATTGATATGACCAAATTCCCCATTAAAATCACCTATGGGATAGTGGCTCTCCTGGAATTGGCTTTGAATAGGGAGAGCACACCTCTTCAGGCCAAGTTGATTGCTCAACGACAGGAAATTCCCGCTCGATTTATTGAGCAGATTTTACAGGCGCTTAAACAAGCCGGGATTGTTCGAAGTCTCCGTGGGGCACAAG
>CP070743.1:1049702-1051219 GCA_020348185.1 Nitrospirota bacterium | reverse complement strand
AGGTAGGGCACGACGCCATACTGGTTTCGACGATGGCGAGATCCGTCATTCGTAGAACTACCACCCCCGCGTACGTGATGTTACGCTGTTTATCATAGGCCACATCCGCACCCGCTACAAATCGAACAGATTTTACTTTACCCTTTGATATAATTTTCTCTCGAATCTGCTTTTGAAGCTGGACAGCTTCCCTTGGGGAGACATCCCATGAATGAAAACAAGAGACCTTCATTATTCCCCATCTTAGCGTAATTCGATTATCTTATGAGAGAATATTCTAGCCTGCACCTAACGAACAAAATCAGCGTATGAAGAATTCTTCCATAGAGCTCCCACAACTTACCTCCGAAGAGGCTACAACACTGGCGCGTGATCTCTTCGGCGTTGCGGGTCACACCCGCCCGCTTCCCAGTGAACGGGACCAAAATTTTCTCGTGGAAACTTCCAATGGCGCCGCCTTCGTCCTAAAAATCGCCAATGCCTCAGAAGTCCGGGAGGTTCTTGAAGCCCAGAATGCGGCTCTCGAGTACTTAGCCAGGAATGAGAAAACTCTTCGTTGCCCAAAAGTCATCGTCAGTAAGGCAGGCGAACACATCCCCACCGCTCTGGCTAAAGCTGGAACCGAGCATTTTGTTCGTCTGTTGTCTTATGTCCCCGGGCATCTCCTCGTCCAAACACGACCTTTTTCACAGAGCCTACTTGAAGGCCTGGGAAGATTCTTTGGTCTATTAGATCGAACCTTCAATGACTTTTCTCATCCGGCCTTACAACGAACGTTGGAATGGGATCTGCGAAATGCGAGCGCGGTTATCTCGGAAAACCTTTCCCACATTTCGGATTCACACCAGCGAGCCCTGATTGAATCGAACCTGGAACGATTCCAAAAAATCGCTGAACCGGTGTTCCCCACGCTACGAACCAGTATCATCCACAATGATGGAAATGACTACAACATTCTGGTGACGAATGTTGGACCGCAAGGAGGAAAAATCTCCGGCCTGATCGATTTCGGGGATATGATTGAGTCCCATACCATTTTTGAATTAGCGATCTGTACCGCCTACGCCATACTGGATGCGGCCGATCCAATGACGGCTGCGGCGCAGGTGGTTTCCGGATACCATCAGGAAAATCCATTAACCGAACTCGAAGTGGAATTGCTTTATGATCTAATCACCATGCGGCTCTGTACAAGTGTGGTGATGGCCGCACGTCAGAAAAAGCTCTATCCCGACAATGCCTATCTCACCGTTTCCGAAGGTCCCGCCGGGGAAGCGTTAGAACACCTTACACAGGTGAATCCAAAGCTGATGCATTACGCCTTCCGTGACGCCTGCGGATGGCCTCCTTGCCCAAAAACTCTCCAAGTCATTCACTGGTTGGAAAATCATTCAGACGATATTGGCGCTGTGATCGAACCTGCGATACGCAGCGGTGATGTTATCGTGTTTGACCGGAGTCCCGAAAGTTCTGAGTTTATTGATGTTCCTGAACCGACTGACACCAAACGTGCGACT
>CP070743.1:1048058-1049602 GCA_020348185.1 Nitrospirota bacterium | reverse complement strand
ACCATTTTCGCCCGCAGAGAGGCCGCGTGGGGGAAACTGGAACAGTACCATCCTAGATGTTTCCGCATCCGGGGAAATTTTTCCACTCCGTGGACCGATTCGAATAACCCGGCATGTTCGACCATCATCTGAAATCGGTCTTCAAGACTAATCGGGGAAGGAGGGATTTCATCCACTCCTCCCATGTGGAAGGTTTCTCGAAGACCTACCATGTTTTGAAATAGCCAGGGATTGCCCAGCGCCGCTCGTCCAATGAGCACCCCGTTGACGCCGGCACGACGGATCCGTTGTGAGGCATCCTCCAACGAGGCAATATCTCCGTTTCCAAGAACCAAAATTCCCTGAGCTCGAATCCGAGCGGAAGCTAACGCAATAGACTCCCAATTCGATTGGCCCCGATACATTTGCGAGAGCGTTCGGCCATGAATCGAAATCAACTCGGGTCTCCCCTGGATTAAGCAGTCGCTCCACTCTTCGATAATATCGGTGTCGTACCCAAGTCGAGTTTTGACTGACAAGGGGATCACGCGTCGTGGAACGGATTCGGTGGAGATACCCCGTCGGCGGTTGGCTGTATGGATGGTTTCGATGACTGCAGGCCGGATTCCAGACTCACCAAGATTTTGGCCGTTGGCCCAAGCCTCGAGCCCTCGCCGAGCCGCCTCGATAATCTGCAACGCCAGCTCTGGAGTCCGGATCAAGGCGGCCCCGCTTCCGGATGACGCCACATTCTTCGAGGGGCAACCCATGTTGATATCCAATCCGTCGAACCCCAAAGCCCCAACGACCTGGGCTGCTTGAAAAAATAATGCGGGGTCTTTCCCATAGAGTTGGGCGACAATCGGGCGCTCCATTTCTGAATAGCGCAGACTGTCCAAGCCGGCCCCCCTTCCCCGACAGATATCTCCGACATTGGTGAATTCTGTGAAGATGACGTCGGGTTTCCCCTTTTCCGCCACCACTCGCCGAAACACCGAATCGGTGACCCCATCCATTGGGGCGAGCCCAAGAATTGGTTGTGAAAGTTGCTGCCAGAAGCTCATAGGGTTTTCGACATTACTCTTAACGTTCAGTTGAAAAGACCGTCTTCACGGGGAATAACCAATGGAGTATAGGATACCAGGATTCTCTCATACAATGCCTGCAAGGGCGATTCGGGCTTGTTGCCACCCTTTTCCGCAAAGGTCAAAGCTTTATCTACCGTTGGTACCCTCGGCAATTGGCTGGTAGGATAATAGAGTGGGGTGATGATAGGCGAGAGAGAATTACCCCATTGTTAAAAAAGACCTTATAAATATGTTGACGAATCAAGAATCCAACTCTTCCTATATCGATCAGGTCTCCGAGGATCTCGTTCTTTCGAAGGTTGACCAGGAACGGCTTCGGGTCATTGAGAAGCTGTGTTCAATGCCCGCAAGTGACCCGAAGGCAACGCTTCTCAAAGAAATGTTGTTAAGTGTGATCAAGCTCCATGAGGCCGATGTGGATGTGTTGAATATCAAGATTTTGAATCGGGCACTCAAAGAACTCCGCTATGGATTTAA
>CP070743.1:1046399-1047958 GCA_020348185.1 Nitrospirota bacterium | reverse complement strand
AAACCTGAAACCCGAAACGACCAATTTGTAACCCCTTGATTTTGAAAGCTTGCTCCATATTCGGTCAAAAAGGTTGACTCACTCGAAATTGTGGCTATCTCCTCATATGTTCACTCAGTTGAGATTCATTAACCTCTTACATCTGGGAAAAACTTTATTCACGAACCCCATCATTATGAGAGCAATATGTCAGAAGAATCATTGATCACAACCTTACCTGTCGTTCCGGTGAAGCGGACGGTATTGTTTCCCGACACATTGGTCCCTTTTACTATTGGACGGGATCGCTCGAGGGCCGCGGTCGAAGCGGCCATGAATACCGAAGAAAAAGAAATCGTGCTCGCCGCCCAACGCGACTCAGAAAAAGAGGACCCTTCGTTCGAGGACCTGTATCAGATTGGAACCAAGGCGGTCATTAAACAAACGGGGAAAACAGCGGAAGGCCATATCCATGCCTTAGTTCAAGGCGTGGACCGGATGGTCTTGCTCAAGGAAGAGCAAAATGACCCATTTATGATCGCGCGTCTTCGACCATTGCCACTCCCAACAGACTCCGGGCCCGAAGTCGAGGCTTTGCACCGGGCATTACTGGACCTTCTGGACCAATTGCCGGAACTGATTACCTCCCAAGGCGCTTCGGAAATCGTGAACGTGTTGAGGGAGGAAAAGAACCCCCTTTCCATTGCTTATCGCCTGGTCTCTCTCCTAAATCTAAGCGTGGAGCGACTCCAGGCGTTATTGGAGCAATCCCAACAGGTCGAAGTGTTACGTCAAGTGTATGCAGCGTTATCCCATGAACTGCAAATTTTAAAACTCCGCCACCAGATCGCCAGCCAGGCCCAGGCCGAAATCGGAAAATCGCAACGCGAATATTTCCTTCGTCAACAACTCAAAGAAATTCAACAGGAACTGGGTGAGATGGAAGGTGATCACGAAGAAAGCGATGTCGGCCAACTTAAGAAACGAATAGAAGAAACAGATTTGCCTGAAGACGTGAAGAAGGAGGCGACACGCGAAGTCAAACGCCTAACTAAACTCCCTCCAACCGCTCCCGATCACCAGGTCATCCGAAGCTATTTAGAGCTTGTTTTAGAGCTTCCTTGGACCAAAACCACTGAAGATAGCCTTGAGTTGGGCCACGTGCGGCAAGTCCTGGACGAGGATCATTATGGCATTCAGGACGTGAAAGAACGGATCCTTGAGCATCTGGCTGTGTTGAAATTGAATCCTTCCGCCAAAGCCCCCATATTGTGCTTAGTCGGGCCACCCGGCGTGGGAAAAACCAGTTTGGGCCAATCGATTGCTCGCTCCCTGGGGCGGGGGTTTGAACGAATCAGTTTGGGTGGGTTACATGACGAAGCTGAATTACGAGGACATCGACGCACCTACGTCGGCGCGATGCCCGGGAGAATCATTCAGGCATTACGACGAGCCGGGGCAAAAAACCCCGTCGTGATGCTCGACGAAGTCGACAAGGTCGGCCGTGATTTTCGGGGCGATCCGGCATCAGCTCTCTTGGAAATCTTAGATCCGGCACAAAACCATACATTTCGGGACAA
>CP070743.1:1044709-1046299 GCA_020348185.1 Nitrospirota bacterium | reverse complement strand
AGGAAAATTGAGTACTGTGTTGGCACATATCCATTTGCCGGTGCCGGCCGGGCACGCTGCATGGGAGAAAAGGACGGGTTTGTCAAGATAATCGCCCACTCCAAAACCGATCGAATCCTTGGCGTGCACATCCTTGGGCCACGCGCCTCGGATATGATCGCAGAATGCGTTTTGGCGGTGGAGTTCGGCGCCAGCTCCGAAGACATTGCCCGGACCGTCCACGGCCATCCAACCTTCGCCGAGGCCCTGCAGGAAGCGGCCATGGCAGCAAGGAAATGCTCCATCTACGCGTCATAATCGGTCAAGCTCACGCTCGTTTTCCCAAACCAGTTCATTCCTTTGTGAGGACAAAATCAAAGGTGATCGAGCTCAGACCCTTCTTGGGGTAGACTTGCGTAGTTAATGTTCGATGACCGGGTGCGAGAATTTTAAAGTGGATGTGGGGCGGGCGGCCATAATAAGCTGGAGGAAAATCTGTTTCGAAACGGTAGCTCCCTTCACTGGAGGTGATTTGCGCCCCGCGATGTTCGTCATCATACCTGCCTTGGGGGTTGGTCTACCACCATTCCACCCGTGCACCAGGAATAACCTCGCAGGAGCCTGCCGACTTCACTTTGCCGCTGACCGTCAGGCCACGACCCGTGTTTTCTCGAATCGGCGCGTCTGGTTTGTAGAATGGTCCTTCCGCATCTGAGTCTGTAGGGGGGCACTGTCTTTGAGCCGAAACGGCCAGTTGGCCAGGCCAGAAAAACAGGATCAGGGCAGCCAAAAATAGCATAGAGTTCATGGTATTTCCTTTTAATCGCTTCTTATTCGGGTACCTGCTTTGATTGTCACTCACAGGTGACCTCCTTTCATATATTTGAGCGTCACAACTTATAGCGATCGAGCAAATCTTCTACATCAACCACGTCGTCAAAGGTCTCACTGATAGCAGGGTCCTCGAGTTGCTTTAGCAAGGTTCCGGAAATGCCAATATGAAGCCTCGCCACATCTTCATATCCTTCCAACATCCGGATAGGGCGATCATAACACCAGAGAATCTGCTTTGCTTCCCAGCTTTCATCCGAATTGTGCAAAGCGATAAGGTTCCCTAGCGGCTGATGCATGTTGAGTCCAAGTGCATGATATATCTCAGCCATGGGAGAATTCCTCCGAAATTTCTAAATTCTTTTTAAAGGGACTAGTCGTATCGTCTGAATCGAGCTAATCTTAACTCCCCATGGCAAGTGAGTCTATCCTGTGGGAGAGAAGTTTTTTTGAGCGTCCGGTCATCATATGAAGTGCCTGAATTTGGTGATTGGTGCTGTTACAATGACTCTCTTTGCGGGCGGGGTGACCCATGCGACGAGGCTGAACCATAATGCGGATCATAACCGAAGAGATGAACACAAGGAGCGGGCTGGCCTTGCTCGTGGAAACGCGCCAGTTAGATAAACGGTTAGAAGTTTCCCTCCGTACTCAAAGTAAGCGTAAATGTCTGCTTCACTGGGGACTTAGCTACCGGGCCCGAGCTGCGTGGCATCTACCTCCCGCTTCGCTCTGGCCGAAAGGTAGCCAAGTTGCCGGGCAAACTGCCCTTGAGACGCC
>CP070743.1:1043018-1044609 GCA_020348185.1 Nitrospirota bacterium | reverse complement strand
GATTGTCGATTAACCGAACCTGGCCGATACGGATAGCACCAAGTAACACAATTTTCCCTTTCGCGACATTGACCGGTTCAAGGGTTCCGGCGTCGCAGACGGCAAAATAATCGATAGTGATGTTTGGGATTGAGGCGATCCTCCTTGAGGACTTCCGTAGAATGACTTTCGTTGCACGCTGCCCTGCATTGATAGCCTCCCGCGTCGCCACTAAAGCTTTGAATAGTATTGTCGCATTTTGTCGTTGTTTTGGGCCGAGATATTGGTTCCGCGAACTCCAGGCCAACCCATCCTGATCTCGAACGGTTGCACACCTCACGATCTTCACATCCAGGTTCAAGTCCTTTACCAATTGGTCAATGACCAAATACTGCTGGTAATCCTTTTGTCCGAAAAAGGCCTTTCCGGGCTGAACGAGGTTGAGCAATTTCGTCACGACCGTCGCCACGCCATGAAGATGAGTAGGCCGATGTGCACCCTCCCAGCGTTGCATGAGTTGGCTTTGGCTCACCCCCGTTTGAAAACGGTTGGGGTATAAATCTTTTTGACTGGGCATGAACACCACATCGACATCATTCTTTCGGCACAAATCCAGATCTCTCTTGAGCGCACGAGGATACCGCTTGAGATCTTCTTTAGGGCCAAATTGGAGGGGATTGACAAATATGCTGACCACAAGGGTCTTACAGGACCGCCGGGCCCGCTGAATGAGGGCGAGATGCCCCGGATGGAGCGCCCCCATAGTTGGAACAAATCCAATTGTCCCTTTGGTGGATAGTTGTCGACGCCGCCAATTTTGTAATGCGCGGACTGATCGGATGACACGCATTTAAAAGACTGTTGAAAAACTCAACATCCCAAAGATTCTGAAGTTTTCGGAACAAACCCCTTAAATAGCAAAAGCCAGGCAGGATGTTCAAAAAGGCCGTCCAGCAAGGCCGCAGGGCCTTTGGCGCGCGGAGCGTGCACGGGAGTACGTGAGCACGACAAAGGACCGAGAACGCCGCTGGCGGACTTTTTCAACATCCTGCTAGGAAGGATTTCTTGAAGAGCAGACTGGCTGACTCCCAAAGCGTGAGCCGGGACGAAGCTCGAGTTTCCGAACTTGGCTCTCATCATCAAGATGACTGAGCAATTCCTTCACCGTCTGATTGAATGCGGGATGATTCCAATCTGGGTCTAGGTCCACCAAGGGCTCCAAGACAAAGCGGCGAAAATGAAGGCGAGGATGCGGGATGATCAGATGAGCTTCATGAATAATCTGTTGTCCAAAAAAGAGCAGGTCTAAATCGATGGTTCGGGGGCCTGATCGATCCTCCTCATCACGTCCTAGGGCTCGCTCGGTTTCCCGACAAATTTCCCATAGCTTCATTGGTGCCAATAGAGTTTCGATCTTCACAACCCCATTATAAAACCACAGGGAGCCGAGAGTTCCCTCGGGATCAATTGGTTGAGTTTCATAAAACGAAGACACCGCCACAAACCGGGATTGAGGAAGCAATCCCATGAGTCTGATGGCTCGCTCACAGAACTCTTGGCGATCACCAAGGTTTGATCCGAAACCGATATATACCGTTTGCCAGCTCATTTT
>CP070743.1:1041318-1042918 GCA_020348185.1 Nitrospirota bacterium | reverse complement strand
TTGGCTTAGGTCCGATTAGATAAGGAGAAATTTGTGAGAAGCTTGAGAGGAAAACTGCTGCTGGCTGTGTCAGTCCTTGTGATCGGGAGTGGTCTACTCATCTCTTTTCTCGTTACCCAACGTTATAGCAGCAGCCTGTTCGAAACCATGGTGGCCCAGGCGGAAAACTTGGCGCACGCGGTTGCCCTGGAAGCCACCGAAAAGGTCCTGATCAATGATCTGGTGGCACTTCAGAAAATGCTGGACCACCAAATTCGGAGTACGTCCTCACTTGCATACCTCTTCGTGGTCAAGGGAGATCGGGTTCTGGCCCACACTTTTCCCAAAGGGATGCCGGTCGATCTGATTAAGGCGAATGGTGCGCAGGCAACCCAGCAAGCAGAATTCAAGGAAATAGAGAACGAGGAGGGCGAGTGTTTTATTGATATCGCGTGGCCGATTTTTGAAGGAAAAGGGGGGATTTTACGTCTCGGATTCTCAGAAAAACCACACAGGGATCAGGTCACCAAACTTTGGGTTCAGATGAGCGCGCTCACGTTGATCATCCTGTTACTTTCACTCACAGGGGCCCTTCTCTTCCTTAAAAGATTGATCCGTCCCTTATCTGAACTGGCGCTGGCAACAAAGAAAATTGAAAAGGGTGAGGAAAATGTGCGGGTGCAGGTTCAGGGTGATGATGAAGTAGGGAGATTAGCCGCATCATTTAACCACATGGTTGACCGTACGGAGGGTTATACCCGTAAACTGGAAGAGCAAACCATGGAGCTGGAAAGGGCCTACGATCAAACCAGGACCTTTTGCGGCATCGTCCAGGAAATCGGTGCCTTGCGGAGCCTGAACGAAATCGGGTCCTTCTTAGTCGGTAGATTTCAAAAAATTCTGAAATGCTCTCATATGGCACTTTTGGTTTACAACGGTGGTCGTGACAGCCTTTTTGTCTTGTCACCGGATCAAGCGAGAACTTTAAAAGAGCCGGAGGCAATCCAATCCATCTCAGACGTTTTAGAGAATCAGGATAAAATTACTTTCACCAAGGAAATGGTTTGCGAACCGCCAAACTTTCCCAATGTTTTTCAGGAGGCTTCCCGCCAGGCCGTCATCCCGCTACAACATGGGAATCAAATCTTGGGTGCTTTGGTTATAGCCTGTCCGGGAGATTGCCACTGTAACATGAAAGAAGTGGGCGCCGTGGAAATGATACTTGCGCAGACGGCAGGTACCATTAACCGGGCTGTTTTGCAGGAAGAAGAAATGGCTCATTTTCAGAGCCGTCTGGAGTCCCCAACCGAGTTCAATGGAATCGTCGGCAAGGACCCGAAGATGCAGGTTATTTATAAACTCATCGAAGATATTGCGCCCACGGATGCGACAGTCCTCATAGAGGGAGAGAGTGGGACCGGAAAGGAGCTGGTGGCCCGGGCTATTCACCAGAGAAGCCCGAGAAATAATAAACCATTTATCGTAATCAATTGTTCCGCCTACCCCGCGACCCTTCTGGAAAGTGAGCTCTTTGGACATGAAAAGGGGGCCTTTACCGGGGCCATTCGCCAAAGGGCCGGACGTTTCGAACAGGCCAACGGTGGAACCGTATTCTTGGATG
>CP070743.1:1039616-1041218 GCA_020348185.1 Nitrospirota bacterium | reverse complement strand
ATGCTTCTGAAATTTCGAATTCCGAATGGGAGCTGCCTCGTGTAAAGATGGTTGAGACGATGGTAATTTTTGTGGCTCCCTTGCCAATGAGATCATCAACCGCTTCCGACAGTGTCGGTCAGAAAAATTCCTTATAGGCCAGAGCAAACTGGGCTCCATTCAAAAGAGTTTTGACGTGTGCGGATAGGGATTCCACCCCAGCTTGATAAGGAACCGTTTTACCTATTGGGGGCCAAGGCCAAATTTTTTGGTTTCCGGTTCCAATTCTTCCTGGGACATCGGACTTCCCGACACTCGCCGTCGGGATTCCAATCGCTAATTTTTTTCACAAGCTCTTGGGGATACTGTTTCTGGATTCCACCGTTCCCGACGAGAAAGAGACCAATTTTTTCTTATTCACATCATGGTCTCCTTTTTCCGTTACGATGGAATTCCAAAAAGTGAATGGGTATGATCGATGGTTTGTGGTTTGAGTGTTTTTATTTGATTGAATTCCTGGAAATATGTAATTCCAGACTGTTCCATTTCCCTTTTAAAACCGGCGGCACCCTGCCCCCCGACGATGACGGGACACAACGGCAACAGCCTTTTGGTTATCTGTTTCAGGATTTTTGTGAATTCTACTTTGCTTGGTTCCCTCACAATGGAAATGATGATGAGCCCGGCCATCCGACGTTTACACGCTATTCGAATCATATCAATACCCGAATCCGTACCTAAATAGATAGGCTGCCATCCATTGTTACGAAGAACCAACGTGGCAGCCATGGCCCCAAATTCATGAAAGTCTTGTGGACCACAGGCGATAACGACCCTTTGCCCCTGAGTGATGCTTCGCTTTGGAAGGCTTTTGACCAAATGTCGTCGAATGCCTTGAGACGCGATGTGTTCGCCGGTGATGGAGATTTGCCCGTGGTGCCACAGTTCACCGATGGCCTTCAAGACCGGGAAAAAGATTTGTTGAATGGCCCTCTCTAAACCCAGGCGATCTACTAATGTTTGAATGATGCTCTCGGCGAGACTTCTGTCCAAACGTCGAGCAGCTTGGATTAATGTCATGGCTTTATCATGATGAGTCCCGGGTAATCCGACGACTTGTATCGGGCCCTCTTTCATTTCATGGCGGAGTTGGGGAGAGCCAATTTTTACCAGGTGGCCTATCGTGTTGCCCGAACCGATTTGAGAATTGAGGTACATCAGCAATTGAATATCGTCCTCAAAATACAAGCGATAGCCATTCGCACTTCGAATGGGAGTGAGAAGCTGATACCGTTCCTCCCACTTCCTGATCGTATGAGCACTTAGTCCGGTAAACTTTGCCACGGACTTTATCCGGTACCCTTTCGAAGTATTAAAATCGTCAAACATGGTTCTTCAATATCAGTTCCTTGGGGTGCGGCTGGAGGTAGATCTGGTCAGCCAGGTACCCAATACTGTGTTCACGCACATAGTGGTTAATCAGGGTCAATGGTGCGATTAAGGGCGTGAGTCCTCGGTGATAATCAACAATCAATTCCTGCAATTCCTGCCGTTGCCCCGCAGTGATTTGTTTTTTGAAATGGCCAACGAGGTGTTGAAGGACGTTCACATGTTTTCGAACAG
>CP070743.1:1037902-1039516 GCA_020348185.1 Nitrospirota bacterium | reverse complement strand
CCGTCGCGCATTTTGTTCGTTCCCGATTAAAATTACAGGGTCCCGCATTGGTGGTTTCAACCGCCTGTTCCTCCAGTGCCAAGGCTTTTGCCAGTGCATCACGCCTTTTAGAAACCGGCCTTTGTGACGCAGCGGTGGTAGGCGGAGTGGATAGCCTCTGTTTGACGACCCTGTACGGATTTGCCTCTCTCGAGCTCGAATCCAAAAACCCCTGCCGTCCGGGTGACGCGGAGCGCGATGGTTTGAGTATTGGGGAAGCCGCGGGTTTTGTCTTAGTCGAAAAATGCCAGGCGTCAACCAAACCTGGTGACATCGCATTGATGGGCTACGGGGAGAGTTGCGATGCGTATCACATGTCCCATCCGCATCCCTCCGGATCGGGTGCTATTCTGGCTATGCAAGGCGCCTTAAAATGTGCAAATGTCCCTAGTTCGGCAATTGAGTATGTTCATTTGCACGGGACGGCAACCAAGGCCAACGATAAAACCGAAGACCAGGCCGTCTCGAAGGTATTCGGTTCTCAGATTCCCTGCAGCTCCACCAAAGGGTGGACGGGCCATACCCTCGGGGCCGCTGGAGGAATTGAAAGTGTGATCGCAGCTCTTTGCCTGGAACATCAATTTCTTCCTGGCACGCTGAACACCAGGACCGTGGATCCCAATTTCACCAGCACCCTGCTTTTACATAACCAGGAGCGTCCAGTGAAGACACTGATGAGTAATTTTTTTGGATTTGGCGGAAATAATTGTAGTCTTCTCTTCGGTACAATCTGATGCAAGTGAACCTAAATGGGATTGGTCTTCTAGGCCCGGGGTTATGTGGGTGGCCTGAGAGTCAACAGATATTGCTTGGCAAAAACATTTATGACAAGGAAATGTTACCCAAACCGTTTCCATCGATCCTTCAACCCAACGAACTGCGAAGGAGTAGCGAAGTCGTACGCTGGTCGCTACGGGCAGCCGAAGAAGCGATGCGGCAGGCCCAGCTCAAGCCTGACGCGCTCGCAACTGTCTTTGCGTCTTCTGGTGGAGAAACCGAAATCCTCCACAAAATCTGCCTGGCGTTGAACACCAGTGAACGAGCCATTTCTCCCACTCTTTTTCACCATTCGGTTCATAATGCCTCAGCTGGATATTGGAGTATTGGCGTTCAATCCCAACTCCCATCTTCCAGTCTTTCCTGCTATGACTCTTCTTTTTGTGGTGGCCTCATTGAGGCGGCAACCTTCGTTTGCAGTCACCAAACGCCCGTGTTACTTGTTGCATACGATATTCCTCCCCCTCCCCCTCTATACGCAGCCAGACCACTATCAGGCCCCTTTGCCGTGGCATTCGTAATGAGCCCTGCCCCATTACCTCAAAGTTTTTCCATTTTGAAAATCGGGATACTCGATGAGGGAGCCGGGACAGTGAGCACGATGAAGGATCCAGGCCTTGAAATGTTAAGAGACGGAAATCCGGCGGCAAGAGCCCTGCCGGTCCTCACAGCCATTGCCTCTGGAGGACCTGCCGCTCTATTCCTCAACTACCTTGACAATCTCCTCTTGAGTGTGGATGTGATGCCATGCCAGCCTTGTCCAAATTAGAACTCTCTGAGTTACTTCCCCACGGAGAA
>CP070743.1:1036182-1037802 GCA_020348185.1 Nitrospirota bacterium | reverse complement strand
AGTACGATTCGGCCAGATTCCATGATGTAGCCAAAGTCTGCGATGCGGAGGGCCATCTTGGCGTTTTGCTCGACCAACAGGATGGTGGTGCCCGCCTGACTTATTTTAGAAAGGGCATCATAGACTTCTCGACCCACTTTTGGAGCCAATCCAAGGGATGGCTCATCCAGCATGAGCAGCTTAGGACGACGCAGCATGGCACGGGCCATGGCCAGCATCTGCTGCTCCCCCCCGGAGAGGGTTTCGGCCTGCTGCTTGGCACGCGCTTTGAGAATCGGGAAAAGCTGATAAAGAAATTCAAAGTCTTCCTGTATCCCCGAGTCCTTGCGACCCCAACACCCCAGATCCAGATTCTCCTTTACCGTGAGTTCCCTGAAAAGCCCTCGATCTTCCGGGACATAAACGATCCCCAAACGGGCGATATGCTCCGGAGGTAGCCGGTGAATGCGCTTCCCCACAAATTCGATGGTGCCCTTGTTGGGTTGGTCTTTAAGCAGGCCGGCGATCGTTTTGAGTAGGGTGGTCTTCCCTGCACCATTGGGCCCCAGAACCGTGAAGATCTCCTTCTCCTTGACCTCCATCGATAGGCCATGAAGCGCGTATATGCGATCATAGTAAAGGGTTTCAATGGTTGCGATTTTCAGTAGAGCTGTCATGAGTCAATCAAAAGTCAAATCGTTTTAGTTTTTATTAGGCCTACCGTGCAGGTCGACTTCGAGATGCCGGATACCCGATGCCGGATACCGGATAACGAGAGCAAGGAAGTTGTTGTTCGACTACCCTTATTCTTATCTGGAATCTAGCATCCAGGATCCAGTATCACGAGTTTACCATGGCTTAAATGGCGCGTGACGAAACCTCGATTTACAGCACTTGCGTTGTCCCAAAGCCTTAGTCTTCCCCCAGATAGGCCTTGATCACGGCTGGTGCGCGCTGCACCTCTTCCGGACTGCCCTGGGCGATCTTCTGCCCATAGTCCAGGGCCATCATTCGGTCTGCCAATCGGGAAGCGAGCCTCAGGTCGTGTTCCACCAGGAGAATGGCCATCTTGTACCGGCCTCGAATCTCGGTAATACGGTAGGCCGTCTCCTCCTTTTCCTCAGCCGTCAACCCGGAAATGGGCTCGTCCAAAAGGAGCAACTGGGGCTCCATGGCTAGCGCCCGACCCATTTCCACACGCTTCTGAACACCGTAGGGGCAATCAGAGACCCGGGCCTGCCTGTAAGCCTGAAGGTCCAGGAAATCGATGATCTCCTCCACCACCTCCCTATGGCGCAGCTCCTCTCCCCGCATGCGCAGGAAGGCCTTGACAGCGTTTTTTTGGAACTTTATATGTCGGCCTAGAAGGAGGTTATCCAGAACCGTCATGTGGAGGAAGAGACGCAGATTTTGAAAGGTCCGTGCGATACCCTTTTGGGCTACGGTGTCGGGGGAGAGCCCAAGGAGACTCTTTTTCCGAAATAGGACTTCGCCCTGGTCGGGGTGGTAGACACCGGAAATGCAATTGAACATGGTGGTCTTTCCCGAGCCGTTGGGGCCGATGACGGAGAGAATCTCCCCGTCTTCCACCTGGAGGTCCACCCCGGCCAGGGCCATAATGCCTCCGAAGCTGATGGCCAG
>CP070743.1:1034455-1036082 GCA_020348185.1 Nitrospirota bacterium | reverse complement strand
GACCGCAAATGCCTCAGGATCCTGCCCCATGAGATTGACGGCCACAATCCTGAGCGGCCCAAGGCCAATATTGGAAAGGCGAACAAGCTGAGGCTGCCGGCCCTGGTCTCTATTATTGACTTGAAACACCAGTGATTCGGCGCTGACACTCGGCAACGGAATGCCCCCACCTCCACTGAGAAGCACGGAGACTGCGTCTGATTGACTATCGGCCGTCACAAGATCAGGAAGGCCGTCGCGGTCAAAATCTTCAATGACTAATGAGGACGGCGTCCCCCCAACCCCGAAGTGGCCAGCCTTTCGAAAACTCCCATTCTCTCTCTGAACGAGGACCGATACACTGTTGGAATCTCGATTCGTCGTAACCACATCCAGCCGTTCATCCCCGTTCAAATCACTTATCGCGACAGCGACGGGGCTGAACCCTACATGAATGGGGTTGAGCTTTTGAAACTCACCCTGATCGTCTTGGAATAAGACAATGACGCTATCCAAGTATAAACTTGTGATGACAAGATCCCAATATCCATTCCCATCAACATCCCCTCCCGTAATCGCACTCAGAGTAAATCCCGGATTCAGCTCTTTCGTGAGGGAAAACTTTCCTTGGCCCGTATTGACTAACAGAGATATCATTCCATTGGGAGATCGCCAACTTGGCTGGCTCCAGGTCACCGCCAAATCGGGCAGGCCATCACCAGTGATATCCTGAGCGAGGACACCGGTTGGGAACATTCCTTCCCGTCCTTTGGTTTCGTACGTGACCGGCGGGGAAAACTTCCCGTCGCCTTCATTGAATAAAACAGAAAGGCTAAATGGGGGATAATAGCCAAAGCGGCCACTATTCACGGCTACTACATCCGGCCTGTCGTCTTGATTAAGATCCGCGAGCGAAAGAAATGTTGTTCCCTTTCCTGACGGATAACTCCCCATCCTGTCGAAGAATCCATCGCCCTTGCCCTTCAGGATCACAATACGGTCAGACCCGCTAATGGCCACAATGAGGTCCAGACGAGCATCCCCATTCACATCAGCCGTGGCCACTGACATGGGAATTTTCCCAATTCCAAACGATACCGGTGCTTGAAAAGTCCCATTTCCATTTCCGAGGAGTATGGACACGTCATCCGAAGTGCTATTGACGGTGGCCAGGTCAAGCAGGTCATCGCCATTAAAATCTCCTGTCGCAATTCCCTGTGGTGCTTTACCGACAGGAATACTGGCCGTCGGGGTAAAGACAATATTTTGGGCATGACTTAAAGACCAACCCGCAAGGAGGAAGAAGGGAACAAGATAGAAATTAAACAGAAAACCCCTCATAGAAGACAATCAAGAATCAACTGGTTTGGAATAATCCCTCATTAACGTAATTTCAATTTCCTCGGTTTGGGCCATGCCCCGATTCCGGACCCTGGCCGACCATGAGGGAAATTTCCGAAGAGTCGTAAAGATCGATTTCAATACCTCCGGCATGACTCGGCTATCCCAATCATGGAGCCATGCATGCGCATCATCTTCACCTTCATAGTCATCCGGAAATTGGGCCTCTAGGGAAAATCGTACGTAAAAGGTTTTTTCTTCTTGATACATTATACCTACCCTTTCAAATATCTGTACTGGTACAGAT
>CP070743.1:1032721-1034355 GCA_020348185.1 Nitrospirota bacterium | reverse complement strand
GAATCAAGAATCCAACTCTTCCTATATCGATCAGGTCTCCGAGGATCTCGTTCTTTCGAAGGCTGACCAGGAAAGGCTTCGGGCCATTGAAAAGCTGTGTTCAATGCCCGCAAGTGACCCGAAGGCAACGCTTCTCAAAGAAATGTTGCTAAGTGTGATCAAGCTTCATGAGGCCGATGTGGATGTGTTGAATATCAAGATTTTGAATCGGGCACTCAAAGAACTCCGCTATGGATTTAAGGTCTTTCATCCTTATCGCCGGACTCGAAAAGTCAGTATCTTCGGCTCTGCTCGAACTCCTCCTGAGGACCCGAACTATCAACTGGGATTTCGATTTGGGCGCTTGTTGAGTGAACGCGGCTTTATGGTGATCACGGGGGCCGGGCCAGGGATTATGTTCGCCGGTCACGAGGGAGCCGGTCATGCACATAGTTTCGGCGTGAATATTATGTTGCCCTTCGAACAGGGGGCGAATTCTTTGATAGCGAATAATGAGAAACTCGTCCACCTGAAATACTTCTTCTCCCGGAAACTCTTGTTCGTGAAAGAATCCCACGCGACGGCGTTGTTTCCTGGCGGATTTGGGACCCTTGATGAAGGCTTTGAGGTATTGACGTTGATTCAAACAGGAAAGGCCAATCTGACCCCTGTGGTCTGTTTGGAAGCGCCGGGCTGTGATTATTGGGAGCGGTGGATGGATTTCGTCAATGATCAGTTGCTCGCCCGAGGGTTGATCAGTGATATCGATTTAGCCTTGTTCAAGATTTTTCATGATGAAGAAGGAGCGGTAGAGGAGATTGAATCGTTTTATCGAAATTACCATTCCTATCGATTTGTGAATGACAAGCTTGTCCTTCGGCTCCATCATCCTCTCAGCCCTGAACATTTGGCGCAATTGAATGAAACATTTCCGGACCTGGTGGTCACGGGCCAGTTTATGCAATCTCCAGCGCTCCCGGAAGAACAGGATGAACCCGATTTATCGGAGCTGCCCCGATTGGTCTTTCATTATAATCGAAAAGATACCGGACGCCTTCGGCAGTTAATCGACTGGCTCAATGCCTCCTCTTCACAGCCAAATTCCCCTGGATCTCTTTCTCCCTGTTCGGTGGCCTAACCCCTTAATTCTTTTTCCAACTTGCGGTCTGCCTCAGGTGCTTGTATGGTTTGTAGGGATAATGACAACCGGTAAATTGCATAAGGGAATGAATTTCCCTCAGGTCAAAATGGTCGAAGTGTCAAAGAGTCGAAGTGGTCATAAAACTCCTTGCTTTCCTTCTCTTCAATCGAATTTGACCTCTTTGACCTTTTAGACTTTTTGAACAACCTGGAGGTTAAGTTACTCGAGATCGCTACGATGAACACTCCTCACCAGCGGACCAAAATTCAGCCTCCCGATCGTGTCTTGTATCACGATGACTGCGCGGATGGTTTTGGGGCAGCCTGGGCTATTTGGAAACGGTTTCCTCATGCCCAATTTCTCCCTGTCAAGCACGGATATCCCCCACCTCAAGGATTGGAAGATCGCCACGTCGTGATTGCGGACTTTAGTTATAGTCGGGAAATAATTGAAGGAATCGCCGAAAAGGCGGCCAGTCTTTGTATCCTGGATCACCATGTGACCGCACAAGGGG
>CP070743.1:1030987-1032621 GCA_020348185.1 Nitrospirota bacterium | reverse complement strand
GGGCAAAAGCCCGGTATAGGCCATAAAATTACCCATCCAGGCCGCAGCCAGGGCATCGATGGAAATGCTTACAAATTCTCGCAAAGACCCCAGAATCGATTGCGGTTGATTCGTACGATTCCAGGTGTTGATCTGGCACTTGTCTGAGAATGGAAACAGATACAGACTGAAGTGGTCGTTTTCCTGCAAGAGTCGATTGAGATTGTTCTCAATATATGAGAAATCCTTAATCGCCACCTCCTGCTTGACATTGAAGCGGTCAACGCCCTGAACCACGACTTCCGTGATAATGCCGACCGCACCAATACCGCCGATGGCCGCCTTGAAGAGGTCATCTGATGGCCAGCATTCGATGATGTTTCCATTTCCGTCGATCAGTTTAAGGCTGACAACGGACTCGCTGACAAAGCCCCAGTCTCTTCCGGTACCGTGCACGTCTGTGGATAGAATGCCGGCTATGCTCTGGGCATCATGTGACGGCTGTGCGGCAAAAGCAAGTCCCTCATCTAGCAATGCGGCCACAACATCACGGACCCGCGTACCGGCTTTGACAGCTATCTGCTTTTTCTCCAGATCTTTCCAGACCACACCACTGTATCGGTCAAGAGAGACCAGGGTATCGTCAGCCAGCACACCACCATTAAACGAGTGTGCGGAACCAAAGAGCCGCAAGCTTTTCGATGATTTCACCAGCTCGACAATTTCTGCTTCAGTCGCCGGCTGAACGAAGTTAACGGGTCTAAAGCGAAATCGTTTCGCCCAGTTTTTAAAGATACCCTGACGAACCCGACCTTCAAGCCAGACATAGCGACCCAGTGTCAGGGCATTGAGTATTATGTTGTAGGTCGTGGCGAGCGCGACCTTCAAGTATCCGGTTAGTTTCATATTTACCTCCCTTTTGAGAAGGGCATATTATTACCGCCGCGAAAAAAGAGACCTTCCCCTTAAAAACGATGCTCTTTATGGAGTTTTCGCCTGCCTTTGCGTTCATAGACATCTATGATGACTTTTTTTAGATCAATTTTTACGCGTGCAAAATTATCATCATTAATCACCCGGCTTGCATTGGAGAGGCGAAATTCGCCGACTTTACCGCCATCGATCTTACCGGTCGTTTTGAAATGGCGTGCCGAGGGGTGCGGGTAGGGCCAGAAAAATGGCGAAGAAATCACCGAAAGTATTTTTAAGTTTGAAGGTGATATCAGCTCCACCGACATGGAGGCATGCACATCTCCTGAAAAGAAGACCACCCGCGGAATCTGGTGTTTTTCAATGTGTGCTAATATTTCATTACGTTGTTGACTAAAACCGGACCATTTGTCATCGGATTCACCTGCAGAATCCGGAACGAAGGGAACCGAGGTGACGATGACTTTCACCCGGCCGGAGATATCATTGAGCCATTGCTTTAAGGCGATCATCTGCTCGACACTAATCATTTCACGTTTGCCATTTCCCAGATAGCGTTCGGTGCGTGAATCCGTGACAAACAGGTCGAGGCACCCGTCCGTATGTGTATACCACAGCTTTTTCGGTGTGCCCTCGAGTTTGCCTCTTTTTATCGAAATAGCCGGACTATGGCTGAGCTGGTAGGTTTGGTAAGCATGGATGGCGACGGGGAAAAGTGTTTTCCA
>CP070743.1:1029245-1030887 GCA_020348185.1 Nitrospirota bacterium | reverse complement strand
GAGGAAAAGGTTTTCAGGATTTCCTTTAGTGGTGGAGGCACGATCCATCTTTCGCGGGAAAAGGCCGATCCATGAAGGAACGGAAGTCACCCTATCTGTGGAATTCGTGGCTAGTGGGGTAGTGATCGGTTTTCAGTTCAAACCTCCCTCCTCCCCTCAAGAGATGTGGGGGGCAGAAACGATTAGGTGGGAGGAGTTCATGCCAGGTTTGACGCTGCAGGAATTTGATGACTCGTCGTATAGGCACCCATTGGAAATATTCTCTTTTTTGCCTCCTGGTGATGGCGTGCTCCACGACCCCTGGTCCTCTCGGTGAGCCCAACCTAACCCCCAAAGCTCGTCTCATGGCCTTTCAAACCTCATCTCCCGATAGTACCAGCACGATTACATTGCTTCGGGATACCGGGATTGTGGGATCAGCGTGTTATCTCACGGTCTATGTGAATGCCACCCTCGCAGCCAGAATGGATACGGGAGAGCTGGCCAAATTTTATATCCCCCCTGGCCCGTTGTTTTTATGGGTTGCCCCTGAAAAAAAGGGGAAGGGCTTTTGCCAAGTAGGGGAAAGCTATGCGGCGCAAATAGACACAACCATGAAGGATCATGAAGAAAAAAAATTTCGGGTTTCCTGGACCTCTGATGGGACAATTTGGATATCTCGTATCGAAAATCTATATTAGTAAGCCTCCCCTTCCCCGACGGAGGAGTTAAGGGGTCGTTACTTGATCTTATTCGGTGAGATCAAATCCTGGCTGTGCTGTGCTCGAAGTCTGGCCTTATCCGTCCCCGACTGCTAACACACTTATTAACCCAGGAAAATTCAGGTCTGACATGATCCCGGTAATATCTGAAACATCGGATCTCGATAGTCCATCGCGTCCTATTCTATTACGGAGCGAATTCCGTAACTCACCAACCCCCTCTCTGAGAAGATCATCAAACGATCCAAGGCGTCTAAACATTAGTCCACCCTCATTTGATTTTTGAAAAATTGTTTCAGGGTTTCTTCTCTTTTTTCCTCTGGCCTAGAAATGGGAGGTATAGCAATATGAAGTGCGCAGCGGCCCAAAATAGGGGGCAGGTTCACGTATTATGTCCAGGAGGTTTATAAGTTCCTGTTCTCATAATCTTCGACAGTTCTTGGGCTCGACCTTTCACTTGCTTTGCCCACTTACTATCCAACATTTCCTTCGCTGCATCCTCCCATCGTTTTTCTTTTATTGCTGCGATAGTTTTCTTAAATCCACGAAACCGCGACAGGCCAAGATTAAAGACCATATTTAGTACGACATTCCGACGATCTGTATTGAGACTTTCAAACCAGGGGAACGCTCGTTTCACGTCCCGTCGTACTTTGGCAATGTCGTTGTTAAGCAGAACCAGCGCTTCTTCGCGGCTGATGCCCACATCGTCAAGATTGCGACCTACACCAATGGTGAGCTTCCCAACCGTGTCACGGTAGGGCTTTCGACGAAGGCCTTCGTGGCGAATAAGCATTTCGCGGATTTTTATACTCATAATCCCTCCAAGTTTTTAAAAACCCGACCCATTTTTGCCGCTCATGTGCTCTTTCATGAAGTTATGCCGCAGAAGATTTCATCCTCCTGCAATTACTTGAAAGGGGAAAGTGAACGGTTTGTCG
>CP070743.1:1027483-1029145 GCA_020348185.1 Nitrospirota bacterium | reverse complement strand
CCGGCAATAGTTACTCGATTACTCTGATTAGTGGGAACGGTAGATTTCAGATCTTAACAGGAGTCCACTGCCAGCCGGAATCCCTTTTCTCGACAGTTCCCAGACCTGGGGAAGGGAAGTGAGCGGCAAACACCAACCCTTTTTCTGCTGCACACCATTCAAGCAATCGTTCTTTGGTTTCAATCGCTTTCTCAGGCGCATCGTCATAAAAGAAATACCATTCTCGATTGGCCATAAACAGCGGACTAAGCAGACTATCGGCGATGTGGAGCAATATCTCACCCGATGACTCGATTTTCAAGACATCATGATCATACCGGTGCCCAACGGCCGGATACATACGGAAACCAGGGAGAAACTCGACCTCATAATCCACAATGGTCAACCGATCTCGAATCGCTGAATATGTCCCTCATACAAAATCAATCCTATCTTCCGACCAGTCGGGAAGTGCTGCTATTTTGGAACGCCCCTCGCTTGTAGACCAGTATTCCCATGAGGCTGCTGACAGGTAATAATGCGCATTCGGAAATTCAGGTTGCCCATCCTTGTCCAGGATCCCACCAATATGATCATTATCTGAGTGCGTGATGATGATCACATCGATTTCCTTGGGGTCGAATCCAAGGGAAACTAGATTTTCAAGCAGCTTGCCTTCGTTAAGTCCGGGAAATGGACGTTTACATGATCCTACATCAATAAGCACATTTTGATCGCCCGTGCTCACCAGGAGACTATTGTCGGGAACCGGTATCTTCTCAAGATCCACATCGAACTCAAGCGCGACCTGCGCAAGTTGTTCTTGCGTTGCCTCGCCTTTGATCAGTGCATCAGAGGTCCATGCCCTAAAGGCATCATTGATGACAAAACATTGAAAATCACCTAATTTGAATGGGTAAGTTACATTTTCCATGAAGGTATCCCTCTCGTCTTAGGTTGGAGAAATTTGATCGCTATTTCAGTGTATTATGGCAGGCCTATGACCAGTGCACACCGTCCCCTACCAGCATTGCCACCATATTGTACTGACCAGTAATCTACCTGTAATGCATCAGTGCGTCTGGTTGACTTGAAAGCAGTCTAATGGATTAGGTTGAAAAGTCAAGATTGTGAAGAAGGGCGCAAGCAAGGTCTAGGCGGGGGTCGGCAATATCCTCTAGCTTTGTTTTTTATAACCGAGAGATTGGCAGCTGATCAACCGGGCTGAAGGAACTTTAACGACCGGACGTGTTAGAATCTTTATCCCAACAACATCTCTCGATACACTACCCTCGACGCCGATCGCTCCTCCACGAATGAATAATTTTACTAGCTGAGGGAGTGAGGGTACACTCGTTCACTGCCTTTCACTAACAAACCAGCCAGCATTCCAGCAAAAACGAATCACACGCTTGGTCAACTCATGAACTGCTCTAATTGTCAAACGGCGAATCCAGACGACGCTAAATTCTGTCGGGAGTGTGGCCAAAAGTTGCTGCTGGTGTGCCCCAATTGTAGGCATGAAAATCTACCCGGTTCCAAGTTTTGCAATAATTGCGGCTTTAATCTGGACGATAGCGGAGCAAAGCGTTTAGAAGACGGTGGCCGTGCTCCCATTCTGACGCGGATGATGCCTCCCGAATTGGCCCAAAAATTAGAAAGCGCCAGCGCCGTTGGAGCCAT
>CP070743.1:1025717-1027383 GCA_020348185.1 Nitrospirota bacterium | reverse complement strand
CCTGGATCCTCGCCTTGTCATCCAAGCAGGTCGCCATTGTGCTCCCTCTTCTCCTGATGACCTATGAGTTTCTGTATGTGCCGAAAGAACAGCGGTTCCTGATCAGGAACCGACTTCTGGTGAGCGGGGGGATCATATTGGGCGGGGCTCTTCTTTTGGCATATGTCTTACTCGTTGTTGACCTGGAAAACTTAGCTGCCAGCAAAATTTTCAAGGGCTACCGTGGTGAACTCTCGCTGTATTCAGTCGCGATTACATCGGGCAGAACCTTTTGGCGGTATGTAGAGCTTTTGGTGTGGCCAAGCGGTTTGTGTCCCGATCATACAGTCGAACTTTCCCGCTCACTTTTTGAACCGACGACCCTTCTCTCCTGGGGTGGTCTAATAGCCCTTGTGGCGTTGGCCTTTCTTGTTGCCCACTCTTCGCCTCTTCTGGCATTCGGAATTTTTTGGTTTCTCATATCCTATCTCCCCATTTCTAATTTAATTCCCACGTCCTACCTTCTAGCCGATCGTTACATGTACATCCCCTCTGCAGGATTTTGCATCATATTGGTCGGTTTGGGCGAAACGTTATATACCAAATTGAACAGCTTCAAGCCTCGCTATGCCATTCCCATGATGGCGATTGTCGGAGGCCTGTTGATTGTTGGGTATTCCCTCAGGACCCTTTCCTACAACAGCTACTGGAAGAACGATCGTATACTCTGGCAATACGCCCTGAATTGCAATCCACAGTCCTTCCGGGCCTATAGCCAGCTCGGAGTGCAACACTACCGCGCAGGCGCATATCCTGAAGCCATAGAGGACCTTACCAAAGCCATCAACCTCAGTTACCACGATGATTATGTGAACAGGGGAAGTGCGTTTCTTGAAATGAAGAACTATGAAGCGGCTATCGAGGACTACAACCACGCGATCGCCTATAGGCCGGACTGGGCGAAGGCCTATTTGGGCCGGGGATTGGTTTACTTTGACATGGGACAATATGAGAAGGCCATTGATGATTACAGCCAAGCCATTGAACTCCAAACTGATTATTCTAAAGCCTATAATAATCGTGGGCTTGCCTATGAAAATCTCAATCGCCGAGAGGAGGCTTTAGAAAACTTTTTAGAGGCCACGAGGCTTGATCCGGACAACGGGGCGGCTCACAACAATCTGGGAAGGGCACTGGTCTATGCGGGCCGTCTCAAAGAAGCGATTCAAAGTTATGAGCGAGCGAAACAACTGGGAGTCACTCAGGCAACCAAAATCCTCAAATTTCTCAACAACCAAGGATTACCCAGTGACAAAAAACATATGAACCCATCCGGTCCACCGCCAGCACACAAAGAGGCTGAGAACCTTGAAAGCAGTATGCCCAGAGTGGAGAGAGATATGCCCCGTTCCCCATAAACGAGAAGGTTGAAACAGAGGCCCGACGTCAAAACTTTTCAATTATTGTCTGTCTAAAGGAGTACATTAGTATGAGCCTACATCCCATTAGTGTTGCCGGACTTCGATCGATCGCGCAAGTCAAATTGAGTCATCATTTGAAATTCCTGAAAGATCAAAACGCCTTGTCCATTTCTCTTGAATTATTATCTTCTCCTCACTCCGGTGCCCCCGTCGTAGATTCAGAAGGCCGGTTTGTCGGATTCATCAGCGAATTTGATCTCCTCGCC
>CP070743.1:1023937-1025617 GCA_020348185.1 Nitrospirota bacterium | reverse complement strand
TCCTGCTTCGGAAAGTAATAGACCGGAAGGTAGCCAGGCTCGTAAAGCAATCGCATATCCTTACTGTCCGCGATGATCTGGCCACCGAACCTGATCCGGACCCATCGCGGACTGGGCTCGAATCGGAGCCTCTTATTTGACCCCTCCCAATCCCCTATGTCTGTTGGTTTTTGCGCATCTCGGATTTTACTCATTATTCCTCCAGAGCCGACAGGGACTTAATAATTATCATCCTGAAAATTACTATGACGATGGGCTCCATCGCAAAATGGAATATTTTTCGATTTTCCACATCGGCACAGCGCATAGTGTTCTTTGGAGGCTTCTTTTCCCCACGTCACGTCTTTGAGCTCAATACCGCCAACCACAAAGTAGGGACCGTTGTTTGACACGGTAATAGCTGAGGGGCGATTTTGGTCGCGGTGCTCGACTCCTTCAATGGAGTAACTCAAAGCTCCAGATGGACACTTTTTGATCACATCGATGATGGCTTGAAGAGTCGCAGAATTCGCATTCACCCACGGCTCTTGATCAGCGTTAAACACGGCCTCGAGTTCATCCGCACAGAAACTCGCATGCGAGCAAATCCCGCGGTTGTCGTGCACCGTGATCTGCTTTCCGACATAGGTATCTCTCTTATCGAGCGTTCCGTCTGTGAGTTTTTTATCAGAGAAATTGATGGAGGAATGGCTTCCATCACAGAAAGGTTTTTTTGCCGATGCTCCACACCGGCATAGCGCGATGACCTCCTTTGCCGGGATGGCTTCGCCCTTGGAATTCTGGAGCGAGCGCAGGTTTTCTACAATGTAGGGCCCATTGGGTGCGCATTCAATAGAGACAGTTTCTTCTTTTTGTTTTGAACTCATTCCTATTCTCCTTTATTTTCCGCAAATTTGTTAATTGAAGATAGGGTAGACTGTTGAAGGGACGGGTCCTGAATGGTGAATGAGGAAAATGTGCTCGTCATTGCGAGGTAGGTCCGAATTGTTCAGAGCTCTTAGCAATTCACTAAATCAACTCCGGATCGGAAAGGATTTCGACCAGACTTGGGCCTTGATGTTCCAAGGCTTGGGAAAGGCCACTCTCCAATTCTTCTTTCTTGGTCACCCGTATTCCTTTTGCGCCACAGATATTGGCATAGTCGGCGAAATTCGGATTGTGGAGGGAGGTTTGCCAGACATGCCAGTTACCGGCTTTCTGTTCTTTACTGATCTTCCCCAGTTCGTTATTGGTCAACAGAATGTGAGTGATGTTCATGCCGTATTTGACCGCCGTCAGGAGTTCCCCCATGTATTGCCCGAACCCGCCGTCACCGGAAACGGAGACCACCGGCCGTCCTGAAAATGGGGTGTCAGGTTCCTGTGTCGCCGCCCATGCACCCATGGCTGCCGGAAACCCAAAGCCAATGGAGCCGAGGTACCCCGACATCAGAATGGCTTGGTGCGAACATTCGAAATAGCGGCCGAATGAATAGGTGTTGTTTCCCACGTCCACTGTCATAATGGCGTTACTCGGTATTTGCCCGGTCATGGCTGCAAAGATGGAGGCAGATTTGAGGCCCTTTCCTCGATCATCCAATTCTCGTCGCTGTTTCTCTGTTAGACTAATCTGGCAGCTCGCTTAGATTTCCTTCCGCTGATTCACTGTCTCGTCCTGACCCTTGAGTGCATCAGAAAAAAG
>CP070743.1:1022153-1023837 GCA_020348185.1 Nitrospirota bacterium | reverse complement strand
GAAGATTAATGTGATTCCAAAACCCAAGTAGACTCCCGCCAAAATGGCGAGCACCACATAGCCAAGCGGAGACGTCTGCTGGTAATCGACTTTTTTCTTGGCGATGTGAACCATTCGTTCGAGATCAACGGCATGCATGAAGTTCCCCCTCAGAAAGTTCTGTTGATTGTCAGAAAATAAAAAAAGCGCCAACTGCTGTGAATGGCCCCCAACGCCGTTGGCATCCATCAGCAGTGGCGCCTTTGCCACCAAGCTCATCAACGATTAGCGTAGATTGATAATTCGGATGACTCGTTTTGAGTTTGATGAAATACTACTATTGTTCCTAGCAATTCTCTTGCCAAGAGTCATTCCAATAGCAAGTACGTGAAAACTGGGGGTTTTTGAAAAAGGTGACGAGAGTCATGAGGCAGCACCAGACAATTTCGTCTCTCACTGCCGACATTTTTGTCGAATGGGGAAGATTGTTGGTATGAGATTGGAAAGACCTTGCAGTCGGAATCCTGTTTAAGGCGTAGCTGAGATGGCCTTTAAAGGTTTTCCAATGGCATATTTTTGAACTTTGTAGGCGACCTGACGCGCAGTCAATCCCAACCTGCGCCCCGCCTTCGCTTTGTTCCATGCCACTTCTTTAAGCACATGAATCAGTTGCTCGCGTTCAATGTTTTGCACATGCGCGGGTAAGGTCTCCATTGCCTTTCTTCCCGAGGAAGGACGGGAGGTGGATGTCACTTCCTTAATGTGGTCGATATAGGATCGCAAGGGTTTGGGTATGGCCGTAATGGTGAGCGTCGAAGAATCCGCCAATACCACCAGCCGTTCAATACAATTCTGAAGCTCCCGGACATTCCCCGGCCAATGATACCTCGCAAAGATCGCCATGACGTCTGGACCCAACTTCACTTGTCGTCGATTCTCCCGATTGAATCGGTCGAGAAAATGTTTTACCAGTGTTGGGATATCTTCCTTCCGCTCCCGTAATGGCGGGACCCGAATCGGCACCACATTGAGTCGATAATACAAATCCTCCCGGAAGGTTCCCGACTCCACCATCGCCTCTAGATCACGATGGGTGGCCGCGAGGACGCGAATATCGGCAGGCAAAGTGGTCAGCCCCCCAACCCGCTCATATTGGCGTTCCTGAAGAACTCGAAGAAGTTTCACCTGAGTATTCACCGGAATATCTCCAACCTCATCCAAAAAGAGCGTCCCTCCTGAAGCCTGGTCAACCTTCCCTTTTCGCATCTGCACCGCTCCCGTAAAAGCCCCACGCTCATAACCAAACAACGCCGACTCGATTAATGACTCCGGCAACGCCGCACAGTGAACCGGCACAAAGGGACCCTTATTGCGAACACTGGCCTGATGAATCGCCTGAGCCACTAATTCTTTCCCCGTTCCACTTTCGCCTCGAATCAGCACCGTCGCCTGGCTTTCACCAACGCGTTCAATCGCCTCATAGATTGAAGACATAGCGAGACTTTCGCCAATGAGCTGTGGAAATTGCTTCCGGCGTTTGCCGATGGAGGCCGGCTGTGTGAGAGATTCCGGAGCTTGTGGAATTACTTGAGATAATGCGGACGGCATGACCTGATCCTTTATTTCCGCTAGTCCTCGACCGCGCGCTTGTTTCACCAGGGCTAAGACCTTTCCGATACGAAGTTCCGGAGACCCATCCCCAGTG
>CP070743.1:1020368-1022053 GCA_020348185.1 Nitrospirota bacterium | reverse complement strand
TTGCAGCACCGCCCCAACCTGAAATACAACTCGATCCTGCTGCAGGCACAGCAGTCGGCCATGGCAGCTAAACGAGGAATCTGGCAAAATTGGAACGAGAATCAAAATGCGGTTGTGGGCAATAAAAATTCGCGGCGCTTTCATTTGCCGAACTGCCCCTATGGCAGGCAAATCAAATCTCAAAACCAAATTGTCTTTCAGAAAAAATGGGATGCATACTGGGAAGGCTATGCACCTGCGAAACGGTGCATGCCGGTATTTGAAATACCGGGTGATTGAGCTGGCTGGTTGCTGCTGGCCTCAAATAGGTGTCAGGTGTTAGTCGTCTGGTTCAAAGGTTCAACGTTCAAAGCTTCGGAGATTAGATAATTGAAGCCATGTGTCGGGGGGTATCGTTAAATAGCTGATCCGTTGAACAGTCAATTGGTTAGAGAATTCAATCCATTTTGGACGATTTGACCATTCAGCCATTTAACGAATCGACTAAATTTACGAACCAACCGTAGAGGCAAGAACCTTTGAACCCAGAACCTCTGAACCTTGAAACCGGTTTATTCCTTAGCCTTATTGGCCGCTTCAATTATTTTTTCAGCGATCTGGGCGGGCACTTCATCATAATGGGAAAATTCCATGGTAAACAGCCCCCGGCCACCCGTCATGGAGCGCAGATCTGATGCATAGCTTAAGAATTCTGCCATGGGCACCTGGGCATTAATCACCTGGTTTTTTCCGGCACTGTCCATTCCCAGAACCCTGCCGCGCCGGCCGTTCAGGTCTCCCATAATATCGCCCATGTAATCTTCCGGAGTCGTGATCGACACTTTCATGATCGGTTCGAGCAATGTCGGATTGGCGCCTTCCACCGCTTTTTTAAATGCCAGCGATCCGGCAATTTTAAATGCCATCTCAGATGAGTCCACGGCATGGTAAGATCCATCATCCAGGATGACTTTGAAATCAACGGTCGGAAAGCCGGCCAGTATACCTTTCTGGCAGGCTTCAACAATGCCTTTTTCGACCGCCGGAATATAGGTTTTGGGGATAACGCCGCCGACGATACCGTCAACAAATTCAAACCCTTTTCCGCGAGGCAGGGGTTCAATCTGAATCCAGCAATCGCCGAACTGGCCATGGCCGCCCGTCTGTTTCTTATGCCTGCCCTGAACCCGGGCTTTGCCTTTAATGGTTTCCCGGTAAGGGACTTTGGGTGTATTCAGCTGAGCTTCAACACCAAATTTTCGTTTCAGTTTGTCAAGGATGGTCTCAATATGGATCTGTCCCAGCCCGGATAAAAGAATTTCTTTCGTCTCGGCCACCCGATCCAATTTGGCAGAAGGATCTTCTTCCAGCAGCTTGGACAGCGAAGTGAAAATTTTATCTTCGTCGCCTTTGGATTTGGCGGTCAGGGCAAATGAAATTAGACTCGGCAACGGTTCGACACAGGCATATTTGATTTTACTGTTTTCATCGCAGAGCGTATCGCTCGTTTTTGTCTCTTTTAGTTTTGCCACAGCAACGATGGATCCGGGTCCGGCCCCTGCCGCTGTTTTTTGTTCTTTGCCGGCGATGGTCAATAACTGGGTGAATCTTTCTCTAACTTCTTTATTGGGATTGAAAAAGTTGCCGTCGCTTCCGAGCTTTCCTGAAACCACCCGGAAGATGTTCAGGCGGCCGGCATAGGGATC
>CP070743.1:1018567-1020268 GCA_020348185.1 Nitrospirota bacterium | reverse complement strand
CTTAACCGACGCGATCGACCTGTATGCTCATAACCAAGGGGCATATGCCAGAATGATATTCCATGGGTTTAAAGTATTGGATCGTTTTTCGTGGGATACGTCCGTCCAAGGGTATCAGTCCCTCGTCAACGCAACCTGACGACAGCGAATCCTCTTGTGCCCCCTCAAAACAATGAGAGCCAACGAAAAACCCGATTATTCGACGACCTGGTCGTTCGTGGGGCTTTTAATGGCGTCTTTGGTAGCCTCCATGGCCGCGTTGAAACGAGTAGCCGTATTTTTCATGGCATGCTGCGCGTCCTGGGACAACGTATTGAACGCGTCCTTGGTATCAGCGGCCACACCTGAAAACTCGTCCTGAGCGGTTCTCACACCTCGGGACAATCGTTCCCGAACGTTCGCGCCTGCTTCAGGAGCCAGCAACAAAGCCGCCCCGGCTCCTAATAGAAAGCCCGCAATGAAAACAAAGGTATTAACCATTCCAGAATCCCCAGAGTTTCCTTGGCTGCCCATTTCCAATCCTCCTATTTCGACTAAATATATATGTTGAATAAAGCTCTCAAAAAAAAATCGAGACAGACGGTTTCAAGTCTTGCGCTAAAAACCTAAGAATGTTTTTCCTTGCCCGAAACCCGTACTTATCCTTCCGATTTATTCTCCCTACATGCCATCAGGGAAGAAACGGCACTGCCGAGTAGAACGCCCGCTCCAAAGACGAGGCTATAAGCAAGACCGGTTCGTAATTCAGGCCAACTCTCTAAGATCCGTCTCCAGAGTGGGATCCCTTCGGGGAAATGGACATGGCCTTCCCAGCCGAGGTCTGACCGTCTGGGAGGTTGATCAGGCTCTTTGTTTCCGTTCTCGATGTGTTCTGGGTCTTGTTTGGTTGTGGTCATAAAGGTCACTCCAATAAGGCAACAGAGATATGTTAACACATTATAGGTACAAGTAATCCTAGCATAACATGGGTTGAAATGTTCACAGATTGCAGGTCAAAGTCCCGAAAACCCAATTTCTACCCTTCTATATTGAACCTTGAACGGGAATCTCGGTTAACCCGAACAACCTCAACATCCCTTTAGGATGTGACCGCTCGGCCACCATACGATTGGCCACGCGGAAGGACGGTCAAGCCCGCTTTCCCAAGCGTTCCACGCTTGGCTTCTTCCCCCAATATCGTCCCAGCCGGGATGACATTGAAGCGGTCCGCAATCACACGCCGCAACCGGCACTTCGGGCCAATAATTGTCCCATCCAAGATTACGCATTCCTCAATCTGCGTGTCCGCCCCGATGCGCACATTGCGGCCGATGATCGACCGCTTAATCCGGGCATCCACCACCAGGCTCCCTTGGCCAACCATGGCGTCATCTACCTGGGTCCGAACCAAGCTGGCCACCGGTTCTAATGAGGCATCCGTCAAAATGGGCCAATTCACATTACGCAGATCGAAAATCGGGGTCTCCCCCAGCACATCCATATTCGCCTGCCAATAGGCATCCAGCGTCCCCACGTCCCGCCAATAGCCCCATTCTTCATAGGGGTGAATGCCGGGCACGACATTCTCTAAGAAGTCATATCCATAGACACGATGCCCACGAATCAGAGCCGGGATAATATCACGCCCAAAATCATGCGTCCCGGGCTGACTGGCATCTTGTTCAAGGGCTTTAATCAACACATCGGCATTAAAGATATAAT
>CP070743.1:1016766-1018467 GCA_020348185.1 Nitrospirota bacterium | reverse complement strand
GTGTTCCTCTCAGCCAGTACGGGTGCAGAAATCACCGTCTTTCCGATGATTCTCTATTTCACGGGAATGGCGTTGTGGGCATATTCCTCGGTGGAGAATATCACCATTCGGTATACGGTCATTGTCTTGTCGCTTATATGCGCCCTGGCCTTTTTCCACATTGGCGAGGTCTTGTTTTGGCATAAATACGTCATTTATTGGGGTACCATTGCCATGGTCGTGTTTTTTATGTTTAAAAATCCTATAAAACCCCCAAGCGATCAATAATCGGAACCGGTTAAGCACGACTCTCCCTCCCGAAGCTTCATTTGCCCAGCCCACAGAGTCGATGTGTAGATGTGAGTATCGGTATTATCATTCCAACCCTGGATGAAGAACGTGCGCTTCCTCCGACGTTGGCGTCCCTGGAATCGTTAAACTTCGACGAAATCATTGTGGTTGATGGGGGAAGCAGGGATCAGACCCAAACCCTTGTGGAATCGTATCAGGTGTCTGTTCCTTCCCACGCCATAAGAGTCATCGAGTCCCTACCCGGCCGAGCTCGTCAGATGAATGCCGGCGCTTCGGAATCCCGTGCGGACATTGTTGTTTTTTTACACGCGGATACCAGGTTGCCAGTGGATGCCCGCGCTGTCATTGAAAGGGTGGCGTCGGACTCCCAATTCGTAGGAGGCCGGTTCGATGTGCAGTTTGAACAGGATCGGGGTTACGCTTGGGTGATTAGCCGCATGATGAATTTTCGATCTCGGTGGTCGGGCATTTCGACCGGAGATCAGGCCCTGTTTGTCCGACGGACCGTGTTCCAGCAGCTCGGTGGCTTTGAAGACATTCCGATCATGGAAGACATTGAATTTACTTCCCGCCTGAAAAGAGTCGGGAAAATCGCCGCCCTCCGCTCCAAGGTCATCACCTCCTTCCGTCGGTGGGAGCAAAGAGGTCCGTTTCGAACCATTATCAATATGTGGACCCTCCGGTTTTTATACTGGATGGGGGTCAGGCCTGATATCCTGCATCAGTATTATGGCAACATCAGATAAATCCAAGAGAGAGACAGCCCTCAAACGTCAACCTGTTACTCCCTCGGAGGCGGCATTGATCATTTTTGCCAAAGCGCCCATTCCTGGCCAGGTGAAAACACGTTTGTGTCCCCCACTCGCCCCCGATGAGGCTGCGACGCTTCATGGGACCATGGTGCTTGATACCTTGGAACGCAGCAGAAACCTTTTGGGTTTTGATCGATTTTTAGCCTGTGCCCCGTCAAAACAACATCCCTTCTTTAAGGCGGTGGGAGCGCGACAAGGTGTTCACCTGTTGGAACAAATTCAGGGCGATCTTGGTCGCCGAATTCATCAGGCGTTCTGTTCGGTATTTGACTCGGGGTATCGGTCCGCGGTTGTGGTGGGAACTGATCTCCCCACGGTTCATGCTGAATTGTTTCGTCAAGCGCTTAAAGGACTTGCCGATCATGATGTCGTGTTAGGCCCTTCGGTGGATGGGGGCTATTATTTAATTGGGTTGAACAATCCGGCCGTCGAACTGTTTTCCGATATTCCATGGTCAACCGATCAGGTCTTGACCTTTACCAAGGAGAAAGCCCAAGGTCTCAATCTATCGGTGCAACTCTTGCCTGAACAGCGGGACCTCGATACCCTGACCGACTTACAATTCTTCATCAAAGAGACCCAAGGTTCGGGGAAGAAA
>CP070743.1:1014964-1016666 GCA_020348185.1 Nitrospirota bacterium | reverse complement strand
TGCTTCTTCCATTCGGGATTTTTCTGCCGAACCGGCACTTTGAGCACAACGATTGAGGAGCTCCCGCATCCATTGGGCGACTTCAGCGAACTCAGGTGACCCGTACATTAACAGCCAATCACGGTAGGGATGGTCGTTTGGGGGAGGCCCATTTTTCAGGAGGTGCCGTCCGACCAGGCAATAGACCCAGGCGCAGGGTAACGCCACGACGGTGATTTCACCAAGCGTTCCCTCCTGAGCGACGCTTCGCATATGACGACAATAGGCATAATTGGTTGGGGCCATGGGTGTGTTTCGCATGTCGGCAGCCGACAACTTCCACAGTTGGCCATACCGTTCATGAAGCCCACGCTCGACCGTAATGGTTTCCTCAATGAGCTTGGCAAAATGTAGGGCAATGTCGGCTTCTGTGGTTCGCTTTGCCCCGGCAGCGAATACCCGGGCCAATTCTTCAAGGTATCGAGAATCCTGAAGAATGTAATATTTGAATTTCCGCATGGGAAGCGTCCCGTCGCCAAGAGCAGCGACAAAAGGATGCTGAAACTGGGCCTCCCAAATTGGTGCAGCGAGTTTTCGGAGTTGGTCGGAGAAGGTCATGGGGAAGGGGTCCAAGGTTAAGGTTCAATACCCTCTGTGTAGTTGCGCCATCTCATGGCGCCTGGAGCAAGAGCAGCATAAGATGCTGCGGATACAGGCTTAGGGATTTTCGATGTCTTGCAAGGGGCAAGTGCCTCGATGGTTCTTCTAGAGGTTAAGATGAAAACCGACTTAGAAATTCTGTAATCAACGCATTGACCTGAGAGGGTTGTTCCCACTGTGGTAGGTGACCGGCTTCGGGAACGACTGCAAAACTAGCATGAGGGATTGTTTCCTCCAACTGCTGGCCTACACTCAGAGGGAATACGCGATCTTCCGCACCCCAGATGATCAGGGTGGGATGTTGAATATTGTTGAGCCGAGAGCCGTATTCTTCGTTCCATTGTTCCATGTTATCCATGAGAGAGTATAACGGAGGTAGAAACCCTGAGCTATGACGGTTTTGGTAAGACCTTTCGACGACGACTGGGGTGATCAATCTTTGATCGTGGATGATTTCTTCAAGAAGGATTTTGGTGGCCCAGCGGCCGGAAATCCAATTGCCAAATTTAGCCAACCAGAGAGGGGGGCGTCGATTAATAAACTGTTGATAGTGGGGTGAGTCGACACTTGCTCGAGGATCCTGTGGAAACCCCGAAATAAGGACAAGGCTGTTGACTCGATCTGGAACGGTCAGAGCCATGGCCATGGCCAACCCTGCCCCCATGGAATTGCCAATCAAAGTGGCTCGCTGAATATTCAGTGAGTCCAGGAATCCTTCAAAGAAATTCACCAAACGTTTGGGAGTGTAGGGAATATCCGGCTTGTCGGACATGCCTGATCCCAATATATCCAGGACGATCACATGGTAGGATGCGGCCAACCCTTTATATTGATATTCCCAATTCCACATGGATCCGCCAAATCCATGGATCAATACGAGGGGATCTCCTTGGCCGTCTTCCATATAGGCAATGTTATGTCCGGCCACCTCGATGAAATCCGGAGAAGAGCGGTGGATGATTTCCAGCAATGGCGATTGTGCGTCGGGGGTGGAATGACAGGAGACGATTCCGGATAATGACAGAGCCAATATCAACAAATTGTGGTTGACACGAAACGGCAC
>CP070743.1:1013151-1014864 GCA_020348185.1 Nitrospirota bacterium | reverse complement strand
GCCTGGGCAGCATGTATTCCACGATTCAGCTGTGGAGATTCGGATCGCTCCAAGGCTTGATCAACAGTCTCGGTCGTCAACACTCCAAAGATAATTGGTACCCCTGTATCCAACGCAGCTCGAGCAATACCACGACTGGTTTCAGCACAGATATAATCAAAATGAGCGGTTTCACCACGGATCACAGACCCGAGGCAAATAATGGCATCGAATTGATGAGTTTCAGCCAATTGGCGGGCCACAAGAGGTATTTCAAACGCCCCTGGGACTTTGACAATTCGGATGTGTTGATCTGTCGCCCCACCTTTTTTGAATGTTTCAAGTGCACTGTCTAATAATCGAGTGGTAATAAATTCATTGAATTTGCTCACAACAATGCCGAATCGGGAATCTTGGACCTCGTGTGTTCCTTCTAGAATTTCCAAGGTGGTAACGTATTGTCCAAAACGGTGACGACCGTCTCGTGAAGAGACGATTCAGGAAAGTGTCAAATGGTTGCGACCTGAGCCAGTCGGTCTGAAAATCTCTTCCCGACCACCCCCTACACATTATTCAGTATATGACCGAGTTTAGCCTTTTTTGTTCGGAGATAATGGACATTGGATTCTTGAGGGGCCACCTCAATAGGTATTCGTTCCACCACGGTTAATCCGTACCCTTCAATTCCGACTATTTTTCGAGGGTTATTGGTAATCAATTTGATTTTTTTTAAGCCAAGATTCACTAAAATCTGGGCCCCCACCCCATAATCCCTCAGATCGGGTTTAAACCCAAGTCGGAGATTGGCTTCAACGGTATCACTCCCCTGATCCTGAAGATCATAGGCCCGAATTTTATTCAAAAGACCAATTCCCCGCCCTTCCTGATTGAGATAGAGAAGCACTCCTTTCCCCTCTTTCTCAATGATCTCCATTGCGCGATGAAGTTGATCACGACAATCGCAACGAAGTGACCCCAACACATCGGAGGTCACGCAACCGGAATGGACGCGTACGAGGGTTGGTGTTTTATCAATCTCCCCCTTCGTGAGGGCAAGGTGGGTTCCATTATCCAGCTGATTCTCAAATACGATGACTTCAAATTGACCAAATATGGTCGGTAATTTCGCCCGAGCCATTTGTCTCACGAAGGTTTCTTTTTGAAGCCGATATTGAATGAGATCCTTAATGGTGACGATTTTCAGATTGTGGTAGTTCGCGAATTGAAGAAGTTCAGGAACGCGGGCCATGGTGCCGTCATCATTCATGATTTCGCAAATGACCGCAGACGGGGTCAGGCCGGCCAGTCTAGCCAAATCAACCGACCCTTCTGTTTGCCCTGCCCGTTTCAGGACACCACCTTTATGAGCTCTCAGAGGAAAAACATGCCCGGGCCTGGCAAAGTCTGAAGCCTTACAAGATGAATCCACAGCCATTCGAATGGTCGTGGCCCGATCGGCAGCAGAAATTCCGGTAGTAATGTTCCGTCCAGCATCGATAGAAACAGTAAACGCGGTACCGAAAGTTGCCGTGTTTTCTGTGGCTTGCGGGGGTAGTTCCAGTTCCTCCACTCGTTCCGGGGTAAGAGCCAGACAAATTAAACCTCTTCCATATTTGGCCATAAAATTGACATCAGCTGGGGAGATTTTTTCGGCGGCAATGACAAGGTCGCCTTCGTTTTCCCGGTCTTCGTCGTCGACTAAAATCACAAAATTTCCAGCTCGGATTTCGTCCA
>CP070743.1:1011330-1013051 GCA_020348185.1 Nitrospirota bacterium | reverse complement strand
AGTATCTGGCCGGATGGCATGGTGGAATACTCGGAAACGTTTTATGTGAAGGTGGAAACACCAATGGAACTTAGGCGGTTCCCCTTTGATTCGCAAGAACTCGAGATATTTTTTCATCCGTTTATCTACCAGCGTGATGAGGTGATCTTGATTCCCGACGATCACCTGGCTCGAACCTGGAATCAGAACATGGGAATTGCCCAATGGACACGGGGGCCCGTGCTAATGGCAGAACGACCCGTGGAAATCGCCTACTTCGACGAAACGAAAGAAACCATATCCGAATTTGTGGTGACGATTAATATCGAACGTTTACCCCTGCATGTCATGACCAGCATCATATTTCCTATGGTTGTATTGGTATCCCTAACCTGGAGCGTGTTCTGGATGGATAATGAGTCAGTGTCCAACCGTATTAACATCACCTTTATCGGAATTCTCAGCGTGGTCGCCTATTATCTGGTGGTCAAGGAAAGCATCCCGAAGATCGATTATCTCACGCTCATTGACGGGTTTATTATTACAACATTCCTCATGCTGGCTGCAGGTGTGGTACTCACGGTCGTGATGGAACGTCTGGAGCAGAGAGGCTTGAAAGAAGTCGGAATGAAACTCGATCGAACCTGCCGTTGGGCCTTTCCGCTCGGTTACGCCAGTATCTCTTTTCTTGTATTCTTGGTGTTCTTTTCCCTGGAATAAGAGACGCGCCTTAACCCATCTTGCATCCGAATTGTCCTACTTCCGAAGCGTTCGCCTCTCGATTGCTCTTTAGTTGGAACTGCTACTCACCATTCAAGATTATTACCGAAACCACCCGCGGCGATAAAACCATAACGCTAGCCCACCCCCAAGCAAGGCCATAGAAGTCAGGACAATAAAGTAGGCCCAGTGTCCTTGAAGCTCAGGCATGTATTGAAAGTTCATGCCATAAATGCCGGCTATAAGGGTGAGCGGCAGAAAAATGGCGGAAATCACCGTCAATACGCGAAGCCTGGTATCAGTATTGTGCTGGAGCGAAAGTTCAAAATGTTGGGATATTCCGTGAAGTCTTTTCTCCTGATGTTCTAACCAACGCTTCAATTGCTTGAGAACCTCCAAGGCCTCCTTAAGATTCGGTCGCACTTCATTCAAGTCAAGGATATGATTTTTCAATGTCAGTATCGCGCCCGTTAGAATGATCCTATCTTCGGTGGCTGATTGTAAGCGTCCGACTTGATTGGTCAAATTCCGGATTTTATCCAGCACGTTAATTGTTAAATCCTGATCCATGCGATGAGATAATCCATCTATCTCTTTTCGAGTTTCTTGATAAAATTCAAAATCTAATTTCATGACCATCATAAAGATATGCAAAACCAAATTAGGGAGGTCAGTGGATCCGGACAGTCCAATACGTTTGAGCTTTTCGGTTATTTCCTCTGGAGTTAAGATCGAACCCCGATGAAGCGTAATTATGGTGGCTCCCACACAGATTAACGCAATATAATGGTCATCTAAGATACTTTTTGCCTGCCCGGGCATTCGGATTAAGAGGGCCTGCTGGAAGGTTTCCACCTTCACCCCACTCTCCTGAGCCTCAATCTCCTCCAGAAGTTCAGGACTTAGCTTGAAGGGAGCTAGCACCTGTTCCAGGTCTTGGGCTGGTTCCGTGTAATCGACATCAAACCAACGGATAACCCTATCCTGAAGCCATTCTGTCGTAGGTCTTTCTTCGGTAAGCT
>CP070743.1:1009502-1011230 GCA_020348185.1 Nitrospirota bacterium | reverse complement strand
ACGGTTTTACCACAGGTTTTGTAAGCTGCCCTCGTCCGGTGGTTTTGACCCGATTTAAACGCTTTCGCACACCACCGGAAGTGACCTCCAAAACGTCCTCATGCAATCTGATGAACAAGAGAACTCCGGAGATACGCCGTCCTCCGTATATCCCCCCGGTCACCACAAAATGGTTGACAAGGTCATAGTTCCCAACCTGCTTTTCCTGATAATCCTCTTCCGGTAGGAGATCCCAGGCAAGATCCCAATCCATGTTACATCCGAAGACTAGAGCCTCGATCATAGCCGTGCCCAGATTATGGCCTGTTTCGTCGCACGCATAAACCGCACCACAACTACAGGATCCGACGGGCATTTCCAGGGGCCTTCTCGTGTCCAATTCCTCAGGTTTTTGAACGACTTGGCCGCAAAAAGGGCAAGTAGGCTTTTGTACTGGTTGTCTGCCCCAAAACTTGCTTTCAATCATATTCGAACCTTTGGGTTGATCCGGAGAGACCTCTCAAGAAGATCAAGGCTGGAAAGGTAAGGCGAAGCTCTTCAGAAATCGAGGCTAAATCCACGCGCCTCCTCGTCATACTCAAATTCTACGATTTCGAAATCTGGTCCGGCTGAGACGAATTGGATGAGCCAGTTTCTGTATTCTGCTCCGGCAAACTCGCAGCTCAGTGTTCCGTTTCGCGCTTGCAGTTTTCTGAGTTTTGGAACCACATTGTCATCAAACACCTCGATGATGTGGGTTCTATCATCGTCGTCAAGCTCTCTCTTGGGAATGATTTGACTGTCTTTATCCATCTCTTTTAGAGCACAGGTCCCCTGCTAATCCGGGCAACCTTAGGGGGTATATCCGGATGAACGGTCTCGTTATAACTGTTTACGCACTTCTATTTTGTGGGTCCCGGGATGTCCAGTGTTACGCATTGATTCCCGGCACTACAAGACTTTGTCGTGACCTGTGGTTTGTTCCCCCCCGGACCGGCGCCAATGGCATAGCTGCTCCTGCTGACAACACGCTCACAGGATTGGCATTTGCATTCCGGACAATCCAAGTCCACATCTTCATCTGATGCCATAAACAGTTTTTCGAATATGTTGCCGCAGTCAAGGCACCTGAATTCAAATATTGGCATTGTTTGACTCCTAAGGTATATCATATAATGTGGAAACATTATATTCACGGAAGGGCACAAAGTCAAACCACACCCATGATACTATCTTTTCATCCCTGTTTTGATGCAGACGTCCAAGTTGTCCTTGGAAACCGAAGTATAGATGGCCATGATCTCGATCTAATAGGACGGGCGGAATCCATCATCTTGCCCCAGACCTGTTCCAGGGAACTGTATGAGGCGTGTTCAAAATCTGGTGCGAATTTGTTTCCGAACTACGCGCTGCGGTTCAAATATCCCGGTAAGATAGGCCAGATCGACTTATTCAAAAAGCTCCACTGCCCCTTTCCTGAAACCTTGTGCTGGAGTGGGGTGGAGGACTTTAAACGAACTCACGGCAGGGGAGATCCTTTCCCACATCGCCCACCATTTCTGATCAAAGAAAACAATGCGCACGAAGGAACGGGTATCCATTTTGTTGAGGATCGGTCGGCTCTGTCGATTGCCTTGAACGAGCTGGCCGTAAAGGAAACGGAAGGAGAATCCGGTTTTATCACACAGGCATTCGTTTCAACAGGTGGCAATGCGCTTCGGGCCGTGATTATTGGAAAACGCATTAATA
>CP070743.1:1007666-1009402 GCA_020348185.1 Nitrospirota bacterium | reverse complement strand
TGCTCCCGACTGGCCGCCAGACCACGTGACACCAACACCTGGTCGAGACGTTCCTTTTTTTTTTATTTGGATTGGTGATTTAATCAATGATCTGCTTGAAGGGTGAAGGATGATGATGTTGAGGGTTTGTGGAGATTGCAAAGAAACCTTTTGAAACTATTCAGATTCCGTTGACGCGCCCTGCCCTTCCGAAAGAGCTTGAATTCGTTTTTTCCCATCCTTATCTTGAACGAGAATTTCGACTTTCCGCTCAGCATCATCTAATATTTTCAGACACGTTTTCGACAATTTGATGCCTTCCTCAAATATTTTCAACGACTGGTCTAATGGCAATTCACCGCGCTCTAATTCAGTGACAATAGTTTCAAGTCTAGCCAGTGCATCTTCGAATTTTGGAGCCGCCACCGTAACCTCGCCCTCGGTCTTACAAGATCATTCTTTTTTCAGAATATCTATGTTACACAAATATGGATCTTAACGACAGGAAATATTTTTTTCCTTGAAACTTGAAACTTTGCTAATTCTCAAGTCCCCCCTTAGTATACCCTCTGCCCAATCCTCGTCAAGATATTAGGATTCGGCTTTCGTATCTTGGACCAGGCAAATGAGATGACCCTCAGCTAACCGAGTTCGTACTGACGCACCAATCGAGACATCCTTATGACTTCGCACAATCTTTCGTTCTTGTAAAGTTTCCACCATGCTATACCCTCGAGACAAAATACTCAGAGGACTCAGATTGTGAAGCGCCGTCATCATCATTTCTGATCGAAGTTGCTTCTCTTTTAACGAACCAAGAACTCCACTGATCGTTCTTTTCACCAATTGGGGGATGATTCGTTGATGTTCTCGCACGAAATGGCTCGGTGTCGAAGCATATACATTGGCTTGAAGGGCTAATAGCAGAAGTCGGGATTGCTTCTGAAAATCTTGTAAAGCTTGATGAAGCCTCAAATCCAAGTCATCAAGGTGCTGACTGTACCGGTAAAACCACGAGACCGGATCTGGCATGGCTCGCTTTACATTGCTCACCTGATACAGAAAGCGGTCGAGCACAGTACGCACGGCACGTTGAAGCCTGGCGTGTAATTGCTCAATCTGAGCATTCAGATCATCTAATTGAGGTACAACAATTTCTGCCGCGGCAGAAGGCGTTGGAGCGCGATAATCGGCAGCAAAGTCGGCCAAGGTCACATCAATTTCATGCCCTACCGCAGAAATCACCGGTATGGCTGACTCGGCTATGGCTCGAACAACCACCTCTTCATTAAAACACCAAAGGTCTTCTAAGGAACCTCCTCCCCGACCAACAATGAGAACATCGAGTTCCATCCGGTTCAATGTCTGAATGGCATCGGCAATTTGTTCAGCGGCCCCCTCTCCCTGCACTAGGACGGGATGGACAAGAATATTTGCGATGGGGCAACGCCGCTCAAGAATTGTGAGCATATCCCGGATAGCGGCCCCCTGAGGTGAGGTAATAATCCCAATATTCCTAGGGAAAAACGGAAGAGACTGTTTTCGGTCCGCATCGAACAACCCTTCAGCCGCCAATTTCTCTTTTAACTGTTCAAAGGCCAGTTGAAGGGCTCCGACTCCTTTAGGTTCAACCGACTCTAGAATAAGCTGGTAGTCCCCACGCGGTTCATAGACGGTCAGCCGACCGGCGACAATCACTTCCAATCCGTCCTTGAGGTCGAATCGAAGTTGCTGAGCGGATCCACGAAAGATGACGG
>CP070743.1:1005813-1007566 GCA_020348185.1 Nitrospirota bacterium | reverse complement strand
CTGGGACGCCTCCTCAATCTGGAATGAACGACCGCAATCGTTCTGAAGAGGATATGCCCCCTTCATGGGTTAACCGCAGCGTAGCGGAGGCACGAGGGGGCGTGGCCTTCTTCGGCAAGCTCCCGGGTCGGCCCGTATCAGAATGTTGATCTCGCAGCATTACTTCAATTCCGCCTACACCTACTGTATCAAGTCAAGAAGCGACCCCATTTTATGTTGTTTGAACCAAGAATCGCTGATTGATGCATTCTGATTCTTTCCGATTTGCTGGTCTGGAAGAATCAAGAGGGAGACGTTCGGCCCCTACTTAATTGTCCCTTCATCTGTTTCGCCGCCATGGCGTAGCCGCCGTCGCCGCCGTCGATGAAGTGAATATGGCAGCCGTCCTTCACATCCTGCACGTAGCAGGTCATCAGCGCGGTTTCCGAAGTATGAACGCCGTAGAAGATTTCGCCTTTGTCGTGGGCTTGCTTCAGATATTGCTGGATGGCGGCGGCTTGTTCGGGTGAGCCGTCGATGATCATCCGCAGCATGTCGTCGAATTTTCGGAAATCGGAGTGGAATCGCATGGATTTCTTGTAATGGAGGGGATTGAAGAACAGCGGCGGGATGTGGAACTTGAAAATCAGGACGGCCGCAACGATCTCGAACAGCCGCTTGAAGTAGCTGACCGTGGGTCTGGAGGAATGGTAACGCTTCTCATCCCGCACACATTCATTAACGGTCTTATATCTCATCAGGCCGACATTCACGGGATTGGCTTCATCGATATTGCCTGCAAAGATGCGATTCAGCTCAGCCAGAAAATCCCGATAGACGTCGGCCGTAGGTTCGATCCGGGCCATGACCAGCACTGACAGGATGCATCCATGCTGATTGGGAATTGGTTGCCAGCGGCATGACAGGCCCTTGAGATCAAGGTCGGCCGACTGTTCCGTCGTGTAGCAGTATTTCTCCTCATTGTCCTTGATGCGCCTTTCCGCCTCCCTCAACCCGCCGCCGCGGAACACGGCCACGCATTTGCCTTTCGTGAGCTCGTGCTTGGCCAGTTCGATCGAGGAGCCCGTCGCATGAACCTCGCGGACCGCGATGCGTCCGACGCGCAGCTCCATGCCAAACTGCGCGCGGGACAGGCACCGCAAACGCAACAGCGCGTGGATCACGGCTTCAATCGAGTGGGGTGGAATCAACATCGTCGAGCCGTCGCCGCCGAATACGTAGGGAAAATCATCCTGCAGAAGCTCCTGGGTCACCGAGATCGCGGCGGCGCCGATCGTATTCACATCCTTGTAGCGTCCTTGCTCGATCGCGTGGGTCGAGCCCTTGACGTCCGTGATGACCACGAACCAGTCGTCGGGGACGCGGAGGAAATTCCGGTCCTCCGTGAAGTCCCGAAAATCCGGGAAACTCTCCAGGTCCTTGTAGAAAGCCTCGGTTGTCCGTGGGGAATCCATTGATCGTCGACCGGTCGAAGATGCCACGCTGATGCCGTTCATACAATCAGTCTGACAGAAATTGCCCGAAATACATCACGCAACGTATTCCTGAGGAGGAGCTTCGTCAGATCGGTCAGATCCGACCGAGGGTCTCCTCCCTCGCCAAATGCAGGAGGAGGCGGTTATTCAAGCAGCTTGAGGACACGATCCAGCATGGATTCCGCTTCGCCCATCTTCCGCTTTGGACTCAGCGGAACGAACCTGGGTGGTCTTTCCTGGGAATTTCCTGTGCACACGAATGGCACAAGGATCGGGAA
>CP070743.1:1003955-1005713 GCA_020348185.1 Nitrospirota bacterium | reverse complement strand
CTTTTGAGTATGACAATTACCTATTTGGATTTCCCACTCGAAGACCACGACGAATGAACGAATTATCCGATCTGTGGAATATTCATCAGAACGCCGCATGGCCAGAATCCCTTGGAAATCTTGAAGGGGAGCTGATGATGTTGGACACCGTCATCGCCGGTTGTGTCATGTATTTTTTAGAGGAAGACCAATTGGATGCTCAACGAGTGGGAATTCTCCAGGACAGTCTCACTGATTTGGAGCAACTTCTGCCTGAATTGTCTGACTCAGCTTTTGAATATTTTGAGCGATTACGGAAAGTCGGATCGACCCTTCTGGAGAACGCCTCTGAGTAAAGAATACCGTTTCGGGTTCCGCGTTTTAGGTTTCGAGTCAAAAAGAAAAAACCCAGATTCAACAACTAAACTTTGACGTTCAAAAATGCTAAGCTTTGACTATTCAGTATCCCAGGAACAACCATTCCGGTAGGGTTATGAAGCCTCATCTTTCCTGTGTAAAAGTCCTCGTCTGTCTTATTCTGGTTGGCTCTCTGCATTCCTTGACACCAACGGTTTACGCTGTTGACCCACTGACAGCGGATACCTTGAGTGAGGAAGGAAAGAGTTTCTTTGATCGCGGACAATTTGAAAAGTCTGCTCTCGCCTGGACCCAGGCCGCGGAACTCTTTGAACAAGAGGGTCGTGTTAAAGAACAAACGGAAGCTCTCATCTATGTGGCTCAGTCGCTGTACCAGGTTGGCCAATATCGAAAAGCCGGTGACACACTCCTGCTGGCAATGGAGCCTGCCAAGCGCTCCGCCAATGACGAGTATGTGGCCCTGATTCTTGGAAGATTGGGAAATGTGGCCTTTGCCTTAGGGCATAGTGAGGCCGCCAAAGACTATCTCACCCAAGGGTTAGACTTAGCTCGGAAATTAGAGAACGACCTGCTCACGGCCTCACTGCTGAATGATCTAGGCAATGTCTTGGCTTCACAGCAACACTACAGTGAGGCGGTCAGCTTATTTACCGAGAGCGCCACCTTGGCGAAAGCCAAAGGCCACAAGGTATTGGCGATGACGGCGCTGATTAATACCGCATGGACTTTACTGTTGGACGATAAATATGAGGAGAGTCAGAAACACCTTGATCGTGCGTGGACTCAAATTCAGACACTAGACAATTCCCATGAGAAGACCCGGCTGGTGTTGAACATTGGTCTCGCCTACGTTCGTCTGAGCGAATCCCTTCAGGCGCCACAGTCCGATCTCATTCATCGCGCGGGAGAGGCCTTCAACCAAACGGCTGAGCTCGGTCGCCAAATGAATGATGCCAGAATGGTTTCCTACGGGTGGGGACATCTGGGTCGCCTCTATGAAGAAGAAGGGCAGAATCAGCAAGCGTTGGAATTGACACGGCGCGCGATCCAAGCTGCCCAGGATGGGAATGCCCCGGATGCGCTCTATCAATGGGAATGGCAAACCGGCCGCCTCTTGAACAAGATGGGGAAGACCGAGGACTCCTTACTGGCCTATCGACGAGCGATGTATACCCTGCAACCAATTCGGAGAGAGGTCACGGTTGGCTTTCAAGGCCGACCGGAGTCTTTTCGCCATTCAGTAGGACCGCTGTTTTTCGAATACGTCGACTTGCTCCTGAAACAGGCGGATGTCACTCCTGGATCCCTCCAGCAGGAACGAATCTTAGTCCAGGCTCGAGCGACGGTCGAACAATTTAAGACCGCCGAACTCCAAGATTATTTTCGAGATGATTGCGTAGA
>CP070743.1:1002085-1003855 GCA_020348185.1 Nitrospirota bacterium | reverse complement strand
AAGGATCTGCGGTCCATCGACGTTTACACGGGCTGGTTCGTTAACATGAAACGGAAGAAACAGGAGGCAGGTGCCGGGATCATGCCATACATGTTCGAGACGGATTCGAATGGGAACGGCACATATGAATCCAGGCTTCGGGAAATTCTTATCCGTTTGCCTTCCCTATAAAAAAACATATTGATCAATTTTGGAGGCCTATGCCACTGCGGTAAGTCCAAGGGTAGAAAGGGAGAACTTTACGATGAATATTTTAGTCATTGGTGGCGCGGGTTATATCGGGAGTCACGTCACACTGGCGTTTCTAAAAAAGAAATTTTCTGTGACCGTTTTCGATAACCTGTCAAGTGGAAGGAGAGAAAATCTTTTTGAAGAAGCGAATTTCGTGAAAGGCGATATTCTGGACTACCCGAGGCTTCTCGAGACCATGAAAACCGGATTTCACGCCCTTGTCCACCTCGCGGCTTTCAAGGCAGCGGGAGAATCAATGATTAACCCTGAGAAATATTCCGTCAACAACATCGCAGGAACGATTAACATCCTCAATGCCGCTTCCGAGTGCGGTATCCGTCGCTTTGTCTTTTCTTCATCAGCCGCTGTGTATGGAGAACCCCATTATTCCCCGATAGATGAAAAACATCCTACGATTCCCGAGAACTATTACGGTTTCACGAAGCTTCAAATTGAGAGGCTACTGGGATGGTACGACAGGCTTCGGGGGATAAAGCATGCCGCTCTGAGATATTTCAACGCCGCCGGCTACGACGTCGAGGGAAGGGTTCGGGGTCTCGAGAAAGATCCCGAGAACCTTCTTCCCATCGTCATGGAGGTCGCGGCTGGAAGCCGTGAAAAGCTGGAAATTTATGGGGATGATTATAAGACGCGGGACGGCACGTGCATCCGAGACTATGTTCATGTGAGTGATCTTGCCGAGGCGCATATCCGAGCACTCGAATACATCGATGGGCACGAGAAGAGCCTCGTTGTAAATCTTGGGAGTGAAACGGGTGTCACGGTTAAAGAAATGGTGGCATCGGCCAGGGAAGTCACCGACAGCCCCATACCCGCCGTGGTTGTCGGTAGACGGCCGGGTGATCCGGCCAAACTCGTCGCTTCATCGGAAATGGCCCGAAAAGAACTTTCCTGGCGGCCAAAGTACAGCGACGTCAAGTCCCTGATCTCCAGTACCTGGAATGTCTATAAAGGATCATCCAATTCCAAATCCTGACGACCTTCATCCTCCTTGACCGGGGTTCCTCCTTTGATTCTGTTTATCTGATCCGTAGACTGAGGCGCTTAGCTTGGTTAGTCACGATAGTCAACAACGTCCCTTATGATGCGTGGCGCCGTTTCCTCCCAAGGATATCGATTATGCACCGTAGTAGTTGACGAGAAGTTGTTCCAATTTTTCCTCGAGCACTTCATGGGAAAGATATCGCCACCCCAGCATGTAGTTTGTCTCGGCCATTTCGGCCGCATAGGCCGGGTCGGTGATCACCCGCCGGGTCCTCTCAACGTTCTCCTCGGTCAGAAAGCCGCTGATGGCCACGACGTCGAACCCTTTCGGCTTGATGTCTGCTTCGAAGATTGCATATTCATTGACGACGATGGGTCTCCTGAAATAGACCGCTTCGACGAAGGCGTTCCCAAACCCTTCATAGGTCGACGGGTATGTCACGAGGTCGGCGTGCGGATAGACATCCCAGAGGGTGTATGTCTTTCTTCCCTGGTTATCCATACCCCTCTCGTCTCCAACCCGCTCGGCGATGA
>CP070743.1:1000203-1001985 GCA_020348185.1 Nitrospirota bacterium | reverse complement strand
CAATAGCCAAGATTTCAACAGGAATTTGTATGTTGGACATTCAAGAAATTAAAGTAGTTTTTTAGGTATCGGCAGGCCTTCTTGGGCCATGATTCGCAAGGCATTGGTGGTGGGGCAGGGGCCCGGACGCAAGCGATAATCAAATAAGAGTTTTCCTTCCTCTACGGTTTCCTGAAAATGCATGTTGATGACCCCCTTTCCGTCCGATTCCAAATGAGCGAGCTCAAGATCGTGGGTGGTGATCAGTCCAAGTCCATTACCCTGACGAAGAGCTTGAATAAAAGACTCACTGCCGCGGAGACGCTCTCTATTGTTGGTGCCTTTATAAATTTCATCGATGAGGAAGAGAACGGGAGGCTCCGTACGTTCGTGTAGGGCATCTAAAATTATTTTCAGTCGTTTAACCTCAGCATAGAAATAGGAAAGCCCTTCCTCCAAGGAATCGGTAACGCGGATACAACAAAACAACCGCATCCACGTCCAATCAAATGCCTCAGCACAGACCGGGGCCCCTGCTTGAGCCAAACACACATTGATCCCAATGGTTCTCAGAAATGTGCTTTTCCCAGACATATTTGAGCCGGTGACCAGGACAATTTGCCCTCGGTCACGAAGGTCAATGTCGTTAGTGATTCGACGCTTGGCAGGAATTAATGGATGTCCGAGGTTTGTGGCTCGCAGGCTCGGCAACGGGGTCCCGTTGGGCAAGGTTTCTCGATTGGGCCAGTGATACGTGGGATTCAGATAGGCAAAAGTCGCGAGCGATGATGCCGCATCAATCGTGGCAATCCGATCAAGCCAGATCGGCAATGTTGGACGAAGCCAGCTACAGACCCGGGTCAACCGAAGCGTCAAGGCCATATCCCATGGCACGATCGCATTCAGGACCAAATGGACTAGCGGGTGAGCTTTCACACTCAACCCATGAGACAGGCGGGCAAGTTGTCGAAGAGATGCGGAAGGACGATGTGGTGAAGTGGTGAGCGGCAGACTGAGATTTTGCAGGGTGGGGAAGTTGCGAAAGGATTGGCGTTCCAACCGCCGGGTGAGGGCCTCCAATTTTTCCAATTCACGACGAAGGTCAAGCACACGACCAAAGACCGGGCTCAGGTGCCCGGCGGTGGAAAAATACAGGACAACATAGCACCCGAATGAGATGATCCAATACCCTGGAATTTCCCAAAGACCCCATCCGAGAAAAAGACTGAATGTCACAAGACAGAGTCCCGTAGCCACTATGACGACGGTTTTGAGGTGTGAGAACTTCACCGTTTTTTCCAGCAAGGAATAAATCCGATCGCCACTTAGGGGGGCCGAACTGAGAAGCTGCGTTTCCAGGATCATCCGATCACGTAAAAGGGTCAACGTTTTTAATTCTTTGACTAATTGTTGTCTCTCACTCCAACTGGCTTTTTCGAGAAACCGATGGTTTTGGGCGAGAAGCCAGTCAATCAGACGAGTTTGTCCGGGAATGGAAAACGTGACGTCCATTAAGCCCAAGAGTGAATGTGTCCCGGTGATATCGAGATCCCCAGCATAGGTATGACCCTCTGGTGTTATGATGGCTCGGCTGGGAATGTTCGACCAATCTAATCGAAGCCTAGCGAGATGGGTCTCTTTGATTTGTCGCCAGAGGCGGAGGCGGTGAAGGCGATGCTTGAGGCGACTATGATATTGGGTGACCCCGACAAATATGACAAGAAACAAGGCAAGGGCAAGATTTCCCAGGTGATACCATTCCGATCGATATAAAAACAGACAGGTGAAAAATCCTGTAAGAAA
>CP070743.1:998318-1000103 GCA_020348185.1 Nitrospirota bacterium | reverse complement strand
GGATCTATGGACAGGGAACAAAGGCTATCGCCTGAGCAAGGCTTTCCCCATCCCGATCCAAAGAGGACTGAGGATAAGTGACATGGCGATGGTGGCATAGGCCATTTGTTCTCTTCCCTCCGACCATATTCCCGATGCCAGGCCAACTGAGGCGAGCACAAAACTGAATTCGCCGATTTGGGATAAAAGAAATCCCCCATACCAACTATCTTGAAAGCTTCGTTTCCCCCCTCGCAGAATGAGCCCATTAATGACGGTATTCACAATTAAGATCAGTAAAACTAAAAATGTGATCTTCCCCCAATGTTCCAGAACATACGGAAGGTTCACTAACATGCCTATGGAAACAAAGAAAAGGGCCATGAATAGGACCTTGAACGGGTGCAGAAGGCGAGAATGTCGATCCGTCCACCCCGCAGCTGAGACAAAAATGCCGGCCGCGAAGGCGCCCAACGCTTCCGACAGTCCGAAGACCGTCGTGAGGATGGCCAAACCCAAACAGATGGCCAGGGACAGATACAGCTCCAATTCCTCATCTTCCTGGAACACTTTCGGAGTCCTTACGGTGACCTTCCCTTTCATCACTACGTACCCTATCAAACCAAAAATGAGGAGGCCCCCCAATATCTGTAGTCCGATTGAAAAGGTCGTCGGGGTTTCTCCTCCAAGTAATCCCAGGATAATCAGCATCGGGACAACCATGAGATCCTGGACCAACAATATGCCTAATACGTCCTCTCCGACTGGGGTATCCAGTTCCTTCCAATTCTGAAGCACGGTGAGAACCACCGCCGTGCTGCTCAAAGTAATGATAAACCCGATCAGGATGATTTCTCCGACGCTCCATCCGTTCCACCATCCAATCAGCCAAGCGAATCCAACACTGAGGAGAATCTGAGAAAGTGTGCCGATAACCGAGATCTTCCATCCCTTAATCAATTGGGCCACGGACACTTCCATTCCCACGAAAAAAAGAAGGAAGACCACCCCCATTTCGCTTAGGAATTCGTTCAGTTCGTGGGTGGGTGATAGGCCAAATCCGTGGGGGCCGAGAAGCATGCCCACGACAAGATAGCCTGCCACGCGGGGCTGACGAAGGTAGGTCAAGAGGAGACCAGCGATCAGCACCACAAAGACGATAATGCCAAATCTTTCAAGTGGTAACAGATGCTCAATCATGTTCAGCGATTCCGCGTAATTCTTGTCCGTTATCCCCGCAAGGTTTAAGCGGGGATCCAACTTTGGTTATTATATTCCTGGATGCCCGCCAAATACTGGGGGCATGACGATTCGCTGGGACCTAAGCTTTACGGGGATGCCCTCAGCGGTCCGACTCCATTAAATAAACTTCACTTTTATGCAATTTATTCTAAAAATGGTAAATGAGTGTTTTGAGGGATTCAAATATATATCATATTGCTCAATGAGAAAAGTGTTGTTAGAAAGTATTTCGTGGGCCCCTCACAACTCTTCCAGGGTAGGTTATGAATGCTTTTTTCTCCTCCACACTTAGTGATGGTTTAATAATTGGGTCATTGGTGTTGTTCCTTGCAGGAATAGTGTCCTGCGCGTCTGTTAAAGAAAACGAACCATTGAAGAAGTGGGACCCTAATACGGGGTACCGATATTCAACACAGTCTGCCTCGAAGATGGGATCCAATCATACTATTCTAGGCTTGGCGTTCTCGGGTGGAGGAACACGGGCGGCGGCGTTCGCGTATGGGGTGCTGGAAGAATTGCGAGATACCAAGGTTACCATTGATGGCAAGTCTCACCGCCTGCTCG
>CP070743.1:996431-998218 GCA_020348185.1 Nitrospirota bacterium | reverse complement strand
AATTTGAAACGGTTCATGCGCAGACATTTTCAACATCCTTTCAGTGAACCAGTTGGAACCCAAGCCAAAGAACATGATCTGTGGCAAGCTGTGGTCCCTCTAAGTTTTGGTAGATTGGCTGACCATACTCAACGGCCAATCGGGTTTCATATCCCATGAACTCGGGGAACAGAACGTTGGCACCCCCAAGCATGTCAAGCCGCTCGCCACCCCGTAGATTGGGGAACACCGTATAGACAAGTTGCCGTTGCACGGCCTGGTCGAATCGGGGATCGGCTCCGCGATAGTTCGCCCACCATTCATAATTCAACCGGACTGATAAGCTAATCCAATCAGCCGCACGATAGGCTCCCCAAGAATTAAGATTAAATTTGTTGCCTACCGCATAGTCCTGACTGTTTTCTCCAAGGTACACAAACCCTTTGGGCATCACCCCTGCAGAAAAATCACCACTACCCCATAAATACGCCAAAGAGGGAACGATAGAAAAGGTTCCGGAGCCTAGTTGCATTGGGTAAGGAAGGGTGGTGCGAAACTTGCCGCCTCCCTGGTTGGGTGGTCTTGGCACAACATCCTCGGCATTAATGCTACCAGTAGGGAAGCCCACCCCAAAATTGAAGTGCGTCTTATGGGCTCCGATGCTAGGAGATTCAATGGCATACAACCGCCACATGGAGACGAGTCGGACATCCCCGATTCCATTCGATGAGGTTCTGAACGTGCCACCTCCCCGGGTAAGGTGATTCATATCGTTTTCGATGTAAGGAACCATGAGCATCCATGTCAGCGTATCGGTCATTCCCCACATTCCGCTAAACATATGCATCTGCATGGTCATGTCCGTTGGTGTGACCACAAATCCTTCTCCCCCAACCTGAGTGGGTCTCACAACATTCTGGTCTGAAATCCCATCAGTCCCATTGAGTGTCCCCTTCATGAACATGTTCATGTATCGGTAGGAGAACATGAATTCCCCATAGTTATGCGTATGATTAGCCATGGTTCCAATGGGTCCATGCGCATCCGGGACTTCAGCCTGGTAGAAATCTCCTATCGTGAGCGTTTCCCCTTTCTCAGCCGCGTCTTCGGCCCACCCTTCTTCCAAATCAGAAAACAATCCATCGAGCAAGGCCGCGTGGGCCTGGGCCAATCCAATTCCTAGGATGAGAAGGCCCAGAATAAGGGCCACCCAATACTTTCTTACAGAAGTTTGAACATGCGAAAAAATTTTTTTCATTAATCCTATCCTTCTTCAGTATGGCCATATTCATCATTTTCATCACCGTCACTTAAGCAATGACGGAAATTCTCTCACTTAAGTTCCCCCTCCCAGCATTACATCGAATCTGAATTTTTTTAGCCTGGAGGCTCGTTTGAAATGACCCTCCCAGGTGAGGCTCTAAAAAAATAAATGGCGGTTTTCCGGAAATACCGGAAAAGCCCAAACCAATTCTTTTGAGCTGTGGGAAAGACTAGATTTTTGAAGAATGAGGAGGGGGGCCTCGGAGAGGAGGAGACCACGCAAAAACGGACGGGATCAGTGAAGAATAGTTTTCTTCAACGAGAAAAAGAAATGAAAAGGCCCCATTAATCCCAAAATCATGGGCTTGGAGCACCTGACCGGCCGCGCACATCCATGAACACAGGGGATTGGCATGTGTAGCGGCTTTATGGTGAGCATGATGGAACGTATGTTGGGCAGCTTGGCTTGATAACACCCCGCCGACAAATAAAAAACAGGTCAGCAGGCCAATGATAAAGAATGGATGGCTGAGACGCTTCATAAG
>CP070743.1:994535-996331 GCA_020348185.1 Nitrospirota bacterium | reverse complement strand
GTGAGATTCCCAGCGAGATCCAAAGCGTTGAAGAATTAGGCCTTCCTCCGGTCGTCTCCAAGCTAGCCCTGTTGCCTAGAGGTTTAGTATTGGTGACCGGTCCAACCGGGAGTGGCAAATCCACCACACTCGCTGCCGTTATCGACGAGTCAAATCAGAAGCGTAAAGACCACATCATAACCATCGAAGACCCCATAGAATTTGTCCATAAAAGCAAGACCTGCATTGTTAACCAGCGGGAAGTTGGAATGCACACCAGATCGTTCGCTTCAGCGCTGCGAGGTGCCTTACGTGAAGATCCTGATATCATTTTAGTGGGGGAGATGCGCGATCTTGAGACTATCTCTCTAGCTATTGAAGCCGCTGCAACCGGGCACCTGGTATTCGCTACTCTCCACACCACGAGCGCCGCAAAAACCGTGGATCGAATGATTGAAGTTTTTCCAGCCGAGCAGCAGGCGCAGATTCGCTCCACTCTCGCAGACGGAATCCGGGCGGTGGTCGCCCAAAATTTACTCAAGAGAATCGACATCCCCGGCCGCATTGTCTGTCCGGAAATACTAGTAGCCACCCATGCGGTGCGAGCCTTAGTGCGTGAGAACAAAACCTATCAGATTCCAACGGCCATCCAGACCGGCAAAAAGTACGGCATGCAATCGTTGGACGACGCGGTCATGGCACAGTTGAAGGCAAACCGAGTTAGTCCAGACGAGGCCTATATGAAGTGTGATGATAAGGAGAAGTTCCGGCCCTTCTTACGAAATCCACCTACCGATTTCACCGAAGTTTAGGCCCTATCCAGGGTACTTCTCTCGGAGATCGGTGGTACGTTTACTTTTCACTTTGCAACACAAGAGATGATTTATAATAATCATCAGTATTATTATGACTTTTGGATCACCATGGCTTTGTATTTACTCCGTTGCAGTATACCTCGATGACGGAGTCTTTTGCTGAGCCGATTTAACAAAGGAAGCTCGCATGCGAAAAAGAGAAATAGACCACTTTCTCCGCAAGATGCTGGATTTTCACGAAAATGTTTCTGACCTGGTGGTAACGGTCGACCGCCCCTTTCAGGTGGAGTCAGACGGGGAACTGATGGCCGTTCCCATGGATGTGCAGATTGACAACTTGACTCCGTTTCAAACAGAAACATTTGCTCTTAACCTGCTGGGGGGCGACAGGCGTAACGTGGAAACCCTGCTTTCAGAGGGATCCTGCGACCTTTCCTACCACTTGGCCGGTAAGGCCCGCTTTCGGGTAAACGTCTTTTCGCAGCGGGGTTATTTTTCGGTGGTCATGCGTAAGTTAGAGACGCGCATTCCGAGCATCGAGGACCTTAAATTGCCCCAAATCTTTAAGAACATTGCTCAAGAGAGAAATGGCATAATTTTCGTCACTGGGGCAACCGGCAGTGGTAAGTCCACCTCGCTAGCGGCTATGCTCAATGAAGTCAACGATCTGCGGCCGGTGCACATCGTCACCCTGGAAGATCCGGTGGAGTTTGTCCACCACCATCGCAAAGCGACTTTTAATCAACGCGAAATGGGAACCGATTTTGACACATTTTCCAGTGGCCTCAGAGCGTCATTACGCCAGGCTCCGAAGATAATCCTGGTGGGCGAGATGCGAGATCGAGAGACCGTGGAAATCGGACTCAGCGCCGCTGAAACGGGCCACCTGGTGCTCACCACACTTCACACGGTTGACGCAGGTCAAACCATAAACCGTATCCTGGGTATGTTTGATACCGAGGAGGAAAAGCAAATCAGAATTCGTCTGTCTGATGCAATCCG
>CP070743.1:992637-994435 GCA_020348185.1 Nitrospirota bacterium | reverse complement strand
TTCCCAAGGATGCCAATCGTTCCATAAGGACACTGAATGACCTTCACCAAGTCGGCCATGTAAAGGATGGTTTTTCGGTAATCCCCATACGTCAAATAACGGAAGTCTCCCGTCAACACACAAAGATCATACTCGAGCCGGGAAAGGATCGTTCGAAGCTTCCTCCCATTGTCAGCAATACCTTCAATGTGAAGATCGGATAAATGCAGAATCCGAAATCCCTCAAAGGCGGCAGGCAGGTTCTGAAGGCCTACCGTCTGCTCGACGATTTGGTAGTGAAGAGACGTTTCTACCCCCCGGTTCCAAAGTCCGGAAAGTTTCAGAAAAAACTTCAAGTAAGGACTTAAGAAATCGAGGTTCTCGGGGTAGAAGTGATGTCCCTTCGTCCCAAATCTCACTGCAGAATGAATAGCTTGAAGCTTAAGCCGTTCTCGAGCATGGTTGGGGCCAATTCGCTCAAGTAATTGAGTGAGGAGAGAAGAATCCATGGGGCGCTATGCGACTTGTCAACTAGTTATCTTCAAAGATACCATATTTGAATGCAATCGTTAGATGTCCAACATCCCGGTATGCCAGACCTCCAATTTGTGTTGCTGGTCTTAGCCCTGTCCACATCTGACCTTCACTCTCTTAATCTATCATTGTCAGGACGGGAAACCCTCTTTAATCGCTGTTGGGCGTTGCTTCACGAAACTCCGCCTCCAGTGAAGAAGGAAGAGCGAGTGCTCGATCTCAGGTACGGGGATGAGCTGACCCTTGAAGCGATGGTCCAGGTGATTCAGCAAACCTTACAAGAGCAAGGGATATCTCAACTCACCTGGGATCATCCTCCAAGCGAACCTACCCGGAGCACGACCCCCGAGGCGAAACCCTTAGTGGAGCGCTTACAGAAACTCTATCCCATTGAACCTGATCAATCTGAACCCCAACAAAGCAGCTCCAGTTCGTCATGATGGGTTAACCCCCTTTCCATTGATCAGATGTTTCATTCCCGCTAATTATCCTGAGCCTACAGGAAGAGGAGCATGATGACAAAGAGAAATTATGCATCTCGGTTAGGTCGATGTCTTGGGGTAGGCAGTATGGTCGTGTGGCTCCTTGCCTGTTCAGAGCAGCCGAATCAACCATTTGAACATGCTAAGCCAGGTGGCAATCAAAGAAGCCACCAATCCCTTGAGGGTAAATCTCAATCTCTGGAAAACAATGACAAAGCCGCGGCTGATCTGATTATGGCGCTAAAAGAGACCAAAATGGCATTAAAAGAATCGGAAATATTACTGCGCGATGCTATGCCGGGAAAGGATTCGGATGGTGCTCTAAAGGCATTAGAAAGAGAACTGCAGGCCGCTGAGGGCCTCTTGATAGAGGTTCGGAAGACCATTGAGCAGGGGGATTATCTCAAGGCCAAGGAACAAATCCATGAAATAACCGATAGGACCAACCATGTGAATCAACAAATCCAGCAAGCGATTCGAAAACAAGAACGTGCGAGTTAGTGGGGCCAACCCTCCAGAAGGAGTCCTGGTTCATGTCTCAGTCCAAGGCGATACCTATGAAGGGAAAATCATAAGACCGCGTTCCCGGGGGAACCAAAATCTTACTTCACCATGAAAGTCTTAATTTTGGAGTTTCGGACAGGCCCACTACTGACGATCCCCTTTATGGTATAAACGCCAGTTGGCGCTTCAGCGGGTACTTCAATTGTCTGAGAATAAGAATTAGTGCCAGGGGCGCGCTCGACCGTCTCCTTTAGGTTCTGGATGCTTAGGGTTCCTTTGAGTAATACCACTTCTTCCAG
>CP070743.1:990731-992537 GCA_020348185.1 Nitrospirota bacterium | reverse complement strand
TCAATCGGTATATTCTCTAGCCGACAATCTTGGGCGATTTTCAGCCCTGTAAGGGCAGCAGACAAAGCATGTCCAAAATTGTGATAGGGGAGGTCGGAACTATAATACCCTGAAGCCGCATGTTCTAAATCCGAATCTCTCATAGTCTTCGCGTCATCTTGCCTTTCTTGTCTGACGAGCATTTTGGGACAGGTATTTCTCTTCAGCCTAACACAATTTCCCTTGATTCGCCTACAGAAATGGTCGTTTGACTGGGATTCGAAAAGGGAATCCTAAACACCGGTTTCCTTTGGCATTCTAAACGAGAAGTTCATTCAGTCAATTGAAATGTTTTACCATTTGCTTTTTATTTTGGTGAGGTGGTGAAGTCACCTGCCATTCCAAAAGGAAAAGGGATAAATTTCCTATGGTCATACCATACAATATTTTCACTGGATTCCTCTGGAATCGCAGGATAGACTCATTATGTATTTTCGGTAAATGTAAGAAAATTCTAAACCTTTAGCGGACAATACCCCCATGCCACAACCTCCCACCATCACGATTGAACACATTGCGAATTTTGTTGGTCAAGAAGTGAAACTCCAAGGCTGGTTACGACACCGTCGCTCGAAGGGGAAATTACACTTTTTACAGATGCGGGATGGAACCGGAGAGATTCAAGCGATTGTCAGTAAGGCGGATGTCGGGGACGAACAATTTGAGGCGTCTGGTCATTTGACGCAAGAGTCGTCGCTTGTATTGACTGGGATTCCTCGTGCCGACGAAAGGGCTCCCGGTGGATTCGAGCTTGATGTGAAGACGGTTCAGAAAGTTCATATCGCCGAACCTTTTCCCATTCAACCCAAGGAGCACGGTACTGGATTTTTAATGGAGCATCGTCATCTCTGGCTCCGTTCACGACGGCAACATGCCATTTTGCGTATTCGACATGAAATCATCAGCGCCTGTCGGGACTTTTTTGATGAGCAAGGGTTCACATTAATTGACACTCCGATTTTCACTCCCAATGTCTGCGAAGGCACCACCACACTCTTCCAAACCCAGTATTTCGATCAGACGGCCTATTTGGCGCAAAGCGGGCAGTTGTATGGTGAAGCCGCCGCGGCGGCCTTCGGGAAAATCTATTGTTTCGGTCCGACGTTTCGTGCGGAGAAGTCAAAGACTCGTCGGCATTTGATGGAATTCTGGATGGTGGAACCGGAAATGGCCTTTGCGGAACTCGCGGATGCGATGGATTTGGCGGAAAGTCTCTTAACGACCCTTGTTTCACGCGTCCTTGACCGGCGACGTCCTGAATTGTCGGTCCTAGAACGGGATGTCTCAAAATTAGAGGCTGTGACTTCTCCGCTCCCCCGGGTGACCTATCAAGAAGCCATTGAGGTTCTCGCCAGTAAAGGAAAGGCGATTCCATTCGGTGATGACTTTGGAGGCGAGGACGAGACGGTGCTGGCACAGGCGTTTGACAAACCCGTTATCGTTCATCGATACCCTGCGGCGATCAAGGCCTTTTACATGGAAAGCGATCCACATTCTCCCACTCTGGCACTGTGTATGGATGTCTTAGCCCCAGAAGGGTATGGCGAAATCATTGGCGGTGGGCAGCGAATTCATGATTATGAAAAATTGCTCTCTAAAATTCGAGAACACCAGCTTCCCGAAGAAGCCTTTCGGTGGTACTTAGATTTGCGGCGATATGGATCTGTTCCTCATGCAGGGTTTGGTATGGGAATCGAACGGGTGGTGGCCTGGATTTGTGGGCTAGAACACGTACGGGAAACTATACCGTTTCCTAGAATGTTATAC
>CP070743.1:988820-990631 GCA_020348185.1 Nitrospirota bacterium | reverse complement strand
CCGGCTGCCCCGGACGCAGGAGTAAGCCCGCAAGAGCCGGACTCAACGTGAGCGCATTGAACGCTGAGAGTAACACCGATACCGCGATGGTCACGGCAAACTGCTGGTAGAGTCGACCGGTGATCCCCGGAATGAAGGCTGTTGGGATAAACACCGCGGCCAATATTAAGGCAATCGCCACGACGGCACCTGACACTTCTTCCATGGCCTTGAGTGTCGCGGCTTTTGGGTCCAGACCTTTTTCTATGTGGTACATCACCGCTTCCACCACAATAATAGCGTCATCGACGACCAGTCCGATGGCCAACACCAGTCCGAAGAGGGAGAGGGTATTGATCGAAAAACCGAGAAGGGGAAAGATGGCAAACGTTCCGATGAGTGAAACGGGCACAGCGAGCAACGGGATCAAGGTCGCGCGCCAGCTCTGCAGAAAAAGAAACACCACCAGGATCACTAACAGAACAGCCTCCCACAGGGTGTGCAGGATTTCCTTGATACCCTCGGTGACCGCCAGGGTCGTATCCAGGGACACCACGTAATCAAGTCCATGGGGAAAGCGTTCTTTCATTTCGTCCATCAAGTCCCTCACTCGCTCGACCGTGGCGATGGCATTCGAGCCGGGGAGTTGATACACGGCGATGACCGCCGCCGGAGCTCCATTCAAACGTCCAGCCACGTTGTAAACCTGGGCCCCTAACTCCACACGGGCCACATCACGGACGCGGACAAACGATCCATCCGGTTGAGCCCGAACCACGATGTCCTCGAATTCCTTTTCGGTGACGAGACGTCCCTGAGCCCGAACCGTATAGGTGAATTCCTGTCCTTTCGGGGCGGGCTCTGCGCCGATTTGGCCTGCGGGGTTCACGGTGTTCTGCGCATTCAGGGCATTAATGATGTCCACAACCGTAATGCCCAGCTTGGCCAGCTGGTCCGGTTTCACCCAAAGTCGCATGGCATACTGACCGGCCCCGAAAATCTGCACTTGCCCAATCCCCGGTACGCGGGTCAGAGGGTCATTGATATTGATGTAGGCATAATTAGCCAGGAACGTGGCGTCGTAGGTCCCATTGGGGGAATAGAGGGACAGGAGCATCAAAGGACTACTCAGGGCTTTCGGATTGGTGATGCCGTAGTCCTGCACTTCTTTGGGTAGTTGCGGCTGTGCGATCGCTTGCCGCATTTGCGTCAGGACCTGATCGATGTTGGGATCGGTCTCCAGATCGAAAGCCACCCGTAAGGTCATCTGCCCACTGCTGTCGTTAATCGAATACATATAGAGCATGTGATCCACGCCATTAATCTGTTGCTCCAAGGGCGTGGCCACCGCCTGTTCGACAGACAGCGAGTCTGCCCCAAGATACTTGGCTTGAACTTGAACTTCGGGTGGAACGAGATCAGGAAATTGGGAGATGGGAAGACGAAGGGCTGAGACGATTCCCACAAGAACCATCATGATGGCAATCACCATGGCCACGATTGGCCGATTGATGAAAAACCGAGCCATGGGAAATTATGCGGTATCCATGATTCCTATATGAGAGAGCAGGGGAAGGCAATCAGTCGTTGTCATCCTGAAACTTCCTCAGCAGGTGGGGTGAATGGTTGGGGGGTGACGGTCATACCTTCCTTGAGTTTCTGAACCCCTTCCGCAACGACTTGTTCATTGGGGCGAAGACCCTCGTCGACGATCCATAGGTTGTCCACCCGTTCGCCGACCTGGACCGGTCTGATCTCCACAGTATTGTTGGAAGATACCACCGCAATTTGATATGTGCCCTGCAACTCCGTGACCGCCCGCTGAGGGACCA
>CP070743.1:986905-988720 GCA_020348185.1 Nitrospirota bacterium | reverse complement strand
CAAACAACCTTTTAACTTTTCAATCACTATATCAAATTTTCAAATCCTGTCATCCACCTTTTGGAAAAATGTTATTTGATAGGGTCCTGACGAACAAATTCAGGTGACCGGCGATGTTGTGTAGCCTGCTCAAAGGCATAAGCAATCTTGATCAGTGTCGGTTCGGTAAAGGCTCCTCCGAAAAATGAGATGCCTACCGGAATGCCGGACACGTATCCGGCAGGTACGGAAATATGGGGATAGCCAGAAACCGCCGGAGCTGAGGGCAACCACTGTGCGCTCTTCCATGGTGGAACAATATGATCACCCAAAGTGAGGTCAATCAAAAAAGCTGGGCCGAAGGTCGGTCCCACAATCACGTCGAGATGATATTTCTTGAGAGTGGCGTCGATTCCCTCAGTTGCGGCAAGGCGGTAGCTCTGTTGGCGGGCCATTTTATAAGCCGGGTCAGTAAGGGGTCCTATTGGGTCTGCCATTTCAAAAATTTCCTGTTCAAAATAAGGCATCTCAATTGCACGGTGATTTTTGTTGAATTCAATTAGATCCTTTATGGATTGCGGGCCTAAAGATGAGCGTTTTCGAAGATACGCCTCGAAATAATTTTTGAATTCATACAAAAGAACGGTTAATTCCGCAACACCGAATTGACCGGCGGTTTTCACATTCGCAGGGTCGATGATGACGGCCCCCTGAGTTTTCATGACACCGATGGCACGGTCGATGAGGGCGTCCAGTTGTTCGTGGTAGCCAAAATAATTTCTGGCAATGCCGACCCGGACCCCTCGCAGTCCGTCCCGTTGAAGGAATTGAGTATAGTCGGAATACAATTTCCCACGAGACTCTTCAGTCCGGGGGTCCAGGGAGTCAATTCCTGTTAGGGCTCCAAGGAGAAGGGCGGCATCGGACACGGTCCGTGCCATCGGCCCCGCCGTATCCTGAGAGGGAGCAACGGGAATGATCCCGGCTCGACTGATAAGGCCAACGGTTGGCTTGATGCCCACGATGGAGTTGGCTGAGGCGGGGCATGTGATTGACCCGTCCGTCTCAGACCCGATGGCGACAGTAACCAAGTTGGCGGCCACGGCAACGGCTGATCCGGAGCTGGACCCACAGGGATTCCGTGTCAGGATGTAGGGATTCCGGGTTTGCCCTCCCCGTGCGCTCCAACCACTGCTGGCACGGGTGGAACGAAAATAGGCCCACTCGGACATATTTGCTTTCCCGATAATGACAGCACCGGCCTTACGGAGGTTTTTGGCAACGAAGGAATCATGGGTGCCGCCCACACCATCCAAGGCATAGGATCCCGCGGTGGTCTGCAGTTTATCTGCTGTTTCGATATTGTCTTTCACAAGAACGGGAATTCCGTGTAGGGGCCCACGAATGCGCCCTTCCTGGCGCTCCTGGTCTAGGTGGTCGGCAATGGTCAAGGCATCGGGATTGATTTCCAGATAGGATCGAAGAGTTGGACCTTTTTGGTCGATCTCCTTCACGCGCCGAAGATAGATTTCAACGATCGACCGTGCTGAATATGTCCCTGTTCGCATGCCTTCCTGTAAATCTGCGATGGTTACTTCTTCCAGTTCAAACGCATCTGGTTCGGAAGCAGGCAGAATGGTGAAGTAGAATAATAAGGTTATTGGAACAAGATAAACACGCAACAGAGCAAAGGCTTTTGTGAAATTCTCGCTCTCGACATACATGACGAATAACCTTAGTATTGAAAACATTTCTCTTGGAGTCGGTATTATGATTAAGAGGTTAAGGGACCTCCATCGGGCCCTTGAGCATTAGGTGACGGAATCCCACCTCTCC
>CP070743.1:984975-986805 GCA_020348185.1 Nitrospirota bacterium | reverse complement strand
GAAACTGGGCGGGGAGAGGGAGCGCATGCCGGGCTTCCCAATCTTCCGCGGCCAGGACAATTCCTTGATTCTGCATGCGTTCGACAATGCGGGTGGTATAGACCTTACGATCGGATTCGATGACAGCCTGCAAATAATCTGCAACACGGTTGGGCGGGATCCCTTTCAGGGAACTATCAGCAGTATCTGAAACCGCGGAGCCTCCCCCATGGAGTAATAGGATGAAGATCAAGAAAAAGAGTGCGAGGGACAATTTCTCCTTTAACCCTGTCATGGTTAAGGTTCCTCCTTGGGGTAAAGGTTTGTAAATTTCTTGCTGATGCCACAAATAACAATAAAGATAGATGGGTCGTCGGCAATCATTTCAATGCCAAAACAGGGACTACCCTTTAATACCAGCAAAAAACGTTCCATACGCTTTTCTCGGCTGGTCGTTAAGAATATATATCATATTGTATTGATAAAAAAAGATTTTTCCCAAGGTGACGGCAGATGAGGGAAGCAACCAGGCATGAATACCGTCTGATAAACATATCTTTTTGGATACAGTCGATTATCTGATTGGATAACCGTTGCCGTCCTCATGATAACCGGTTGAATAATGAAGCGACGCGCCCGTATCTTAATAGGAAAAGCGTTTAACTACAGATCTTGGCAATCACCGCGGGATATTCCGATGGCCGCTATGAGTTTCCCATGGCCACACCCTGCGAACAGGAGGCTATCTTGATCTCGATGACGTGCTTGAGTAAGGTCGTTGAGCAGGTTACAACTTCGTCTGTCTCTGTAGGCTCCAGATCCACAGCCTCGGGTTTTCGCCGGCATTTGCTGGCGATGTCTGGTGGCCTGGACCTTGCCGGGAGCCCAGTCAAAAAGCAGGAGCAGATGATTCGAGCAAAAGCCCGTTCTCTCGCAACAGTAGTTCCGACCGGGGCCCTTCTATTCGTTGTTTTCTCTCTCCTGTGCTCCCCGCTCTATCCCTTGAGCGCATGGGGTCAGCACTCGACTAAGGAAGGCGAGTTCAGTCATCAGCACCGGCGTCCGGCCGATGAAAAAGAGCACGGGAAAGTAAGCCATCCCAATGCTCACCATTCCTTCGAGGATGCCGAGCGCTGGTCGGAGAGGTTCGATGCCCCAGATCGGGAGGAATGGCAGAAACCCGCAGAAGTGATCGCACTAATGGAGATCGAGCCGGGCATGAGCGTGGCGGATATTGGCGCCGGGACCGGCTATTTCCTCGGTCCTCTGAGTACTGCGGTGGGTGCTGGCGGTACCGTGTTGGGTCTCGACGTTGAGCCCGACATGGTGAAATTCATGACCGAGCGAGCCGAGCGCGAAAACTGGTCCAACGTTAAAGTGCGGACGGTCCAACCAGACGATCCCGATCTCGAGGAAAGCACAATCGATCGAATACTGATCGTGAATACCTGGCATCACATCAGTGATCGGGAAAGCTACAGCAGGAAACTACACGAGGCTCTCATTCCTGGCGGAAGGGTTCTGGTTGTCGATTTCACGTACCAAAGCTCGCACGGTCCGCCGGTCTCGCAGCGACTCCGTCCCGAGGAAGTCGTTGCCGAGCTCCGGGCGGGAGGCCTCGACGTCGAGATCCTTGAAGAGTCGTTGCCTGACCAGTACGTCGTGGTTGGGCGCCGGCCTTTAGGAAAATAACAGGGGTTGGTCAGTCTTCGTGAATGTCAATGAATACCCTTTCAGGAGCGAACAGGAAAGGGTGCGATACGGTCAAGGTGCCAATCAATCCTTAATAAGGGCTGAAGAAATTCTAAAACCTGCCTTGGACGGAGTGAATCCGAAATCCGTATTGGAGCC
>CP070743.1:983027-984875 GCA_020348185.1 Nitrospirota bacterium | reverse complement strand
AGCCTCCACCGCCGAGGATGTAGGCGCACCCGGACGAATCAACGGCCAAATCCGTGCTTTCATTCCAGTTACTCCCGCCCAGAAAGGTCGAGTAAATGAGGCCACTACCCGAAGGGTTGATTTTTGTCACGAATATGTTGCTATCTCCCCCATTGAAAGTTTCATCATATGCACCGCTCGTAGTTGGAAAGTTCGTGGAGTGGGTAGTTCCCGTCACATAAGCGTCTCCTGCGCTGTCCACATCAATCCCGCCGCCATATTCAGCATCGCTTCCGCCCAGGAAGGTGGAGTAAAGAAGCTGATTGCCGGTTGAACTGAGCTTCGCTACAAACAGGTCGCTCTCCCCACCGTTAAAATCGGTATCATAGGCTCCCAGTGTGACCGGGAAATTGGTGGATGCCGTATTGTTGGCTACATAGATGTCGCCTGAACCATCCACGGCCATACCGAAACGGTAAAGTTCAAACGGGTCATTGTAGAACTCATTGCCGCTTCCGCCGATATATGTTGCAAATAAGAGCTGATCCCCCGCCGAATTCAGCTTTGCGACGAAGATGTCCTGACCACCGCCGATGGACTCCGCGTATGCACCGGTGGTTGTGGGAAAGCTCTCCGAGTCGGTCATTCCCGAGACGATGATGTTCCCTGAACTGTCCAGGGCGATTTCGACACCCATATCCAAATTGCCGCCTCCCAGAAATGTGGAGGCGAGCAGTGGATCGATGATTAAATCTTCCGAGGTATCATACGATGCGATCTCAAAGGAATACACAGCGGTCGGGACCGGTTCCGGATCCACCTTGTATGCCGCTTCCACCTCGACCCGCTTCCCATGGATGATCTGATAGGCCACAGGTTTGGTGAATGTAACAACGCCCATGGATGTTGCTACCTCAAGCGCCCCCCTGCTGTTGACCCGTAGGCTGTCAGCGCCGTCCACCCCCAGCTTGATATTTTCAACCTCTCCACCGGGATGCACCGTAAAAAGCTTCTCTACATTGTTGCCGTAGGCATGAAGCTTGAAGTCGATCCTCTCATATACCTCTCCAAAATAGATCACGGCGTATGTTGAAAGGTCCGTCTTCCATTGTGACGGGTCATTCCCTTTGAAATAATTGATCCTTGTCGGTGTTCCATTTTTGCCCTGGATCGTATCGGGGATCAGACGATGATTATCATCGTCTATGAGGACTTCCCGTAAAACAATTCCATCAATCGCTTCGTTGTCATTGAACTCGGCAATTTCATCTGCATCGGAAACCGATTTTCCACCTTCATTTTTTGCGACAGCGCTGTGGGTTGCCCGGGGTTTCGGCAACTTATACACAAGCTCCCCCTGCCGGGTCACAAACAATGTCCCCCCGAACATTTGGGCGACATACGCTGCTTGGACGTCCACCTGGCCGTTGTTGGCGACAAACGGAATTCTAGCATTTAAGGCTTTTTGAACCGCTCCATTTTCGGCTGTACCTGTGACGGCACACCAACCATCCAAACAAGGTGCTGCCAGTTGGAATAACATCACAAGCACACCAACCATCCACCATTCTACGTGACTGTTTTGTCTCTTCATGAAAAGTTTTCCTTCCTGTTGAAAGAAAATTATTTTACGCCACCAAAAGCGAGAGGATGTTTCTTTTCCGTAATCAAATACATGCCGGCAATCACAGTAGTTTGTCAATGCTAAAGCGGCAATGTATCCCTAGCGTAAAAAGGGTAGCGGTTCAATGTAATTCCCAAAGGCCCAGATGCTTCAATCTCCAATCTGCCGTTGTGATATCATACCAGTTTCTAAACCTGAATTATTCCTCCCAACGCTTCTCTATGATTGAACCGGCACAACCGGGT
>CP070743.1:981075-982927 GCA_020348185.1 Nitrospirota bacterium | reverse complement strand
AAACTCTTCGAGAACGCTCAGGTCCTCACGAGAAAGTGACATGTGAATGAGTCAAGAACGAAATAAATCCAAATGGGATGAAGCCCGCGCATTTTTGAAGAATACATTCCCGAATTGTCATCAATTGGACCCATTGGATCCCTCTGGCCCTCTCACGTTCGATCTGGATAATGAGGAGTGGACCCTGGAAATTTCATCGAATGGTACGCTGGCTTGTCAATCGGGCTATGACCTTGAAGATATGAAAAGCATCCTTTCAGATGGAACTGCTGAAGATCTTGGTTCAGACGAACTGGCGAAACAAGCCAAGTTTTACCTCCAGCAAACCGTATCCAAATACCGAAGCCGTTTGAAACAGGAAGGGTTCACAGAACGAACCGAAATGAATGACGAATACGTGGCGGTCATGTTTGAACGAGAAATCAATTTTGACCGCTTGGACGAACTGGAGCAAACCATCCGACGATACCAGGCCATTTTTTCCACGGCGCCGTGAGAGGCCGTTTAATCCGACCATGAGGAAACTTCCTATGATTCGTTCTTTTGAAGAACTTAAAGATAAGGTGTTTGCTTTCCGGTTGCCGAAAATTATTTTGGCGGGACTCGATCTGGATCTCTTTTCGGTCATGGGAAAAGAATTATGGACCATTGGTGCATTATCCAAGACCCTTCAGGCTGATGAACGGGGAGTGGAGATATTATGTCGAAATTTGGCCAGTGCCGGTCTGCTAAAGAAAAAAGGGGTCCGCTATCAGAATGGGAAACTTGGACGGACTGTTCTGAATGCCAATAGTTCAGAGTATCGGGGGGCTTATTTAGATTTAATGCAGCGACAATGGGATAATTGGTCGGAACTGACCAACTCGATTCGTACGGGAAAACCTGTTGAGGAAAAAGAATCAGAATCTCCGGAATATCGACGTTCCTTTTCCTGGGCCATGCACCAGCGATCCATGAAACCGGCCAAACAGGTGGCCCGTCAGGTCGGGATCAAAGAAGCCCGTTCCTTTTTAGATCTTGGCGGGGGGCCAGGCACATACGCATTGGCGTTTTTGGCACAAAACCCCAATTTGCGGGCGACGGTGATGGACCGGCCTGCTGCCCTCGATGTCGCTAAAGAAATTGCCTCCCAGTCTAAACATGGGTCTCGGTTGTCTTTCCATCCCATTGATTTTTTTCAAGAAAAAATTCAGGGAAAGTATGACGTGGTGTGGTTGTCCAATATTATCCACATCTATTCGCCCTCCGAAAACACCGCATTATTCAAGAAAATCTTTTCCGCTCTACATCCCAAAGGTCGCGTGTTCATTCAAGACACCTTTCTTCTGGATCGGAAGGGCCTCAGGCCTCCAGAAGCCAACCTGTTTGCCGTCACGATGCTGTTGTATACCGATACCGGAAATACGTACAAATCCAAAGATATCCAGAAGTGGTTACGGCTTGCCGGTTTTAAGAAACCCAAAACTCTCGTCCTCAAAAGGGGGACTGGGGATTGGGACGGGATCTTGATTCAGGCGCAAAAATCCTAAATACAGTTTCAGGTTTCAAGTTTCTGGTTTCAGGTGAAAAGCATTTCTTGTGACCTGGAAACGTTAAACAGCAAAATTTTCCTCACCTCAAGAGTTCGTTGTCCGTTTAGAATGTTCAGTAGAAAGCAGAGAAATCTTATGATAATATGATTGCAATACATTTATTTGCAATCGGAGCGAGTACAATGCCTCAAGATACCGGGAATGTCACAGTCAGAATGCCCTTAAAAACCCAGAAGAAACTGGACCAAATTGCTTCAGGGATTGATCGCTCCAGGAATTGGCTCATTAACGAAGCCATTGAGCAGTATTTGGATGTGTAT
>CP070743.1:979117-980975 GCA_020348185.1 Nitrospirota bacterium | reverse complement strand
ATAGCCGCGAGTATAAGGATATGAACCGGGATCACCCAGATCCTTCTCATAATCGAAGTTTTCGATGTCTTTCGGCGTATAGACAGGCTTTATGGGATGTCCGTAATCTGTTTCTCTTTTCATTTTTCCTCTCCAATCTAAGCGATTGTATCTATTGTTAAAATAACAAACCGACTGGTCGGACGTTACTAAGATAATTAGTGTATGTCAATTAAAAATTGGAAGGCAGGATTTCCTCTTTACGCTTTTGGATAGCTTACTACCCCCTACCCGGAGTTCAAAATTTCTTCTCCCTTTTAATTTGAGGAGAATACCTACCCATATAAATGCACCAAGGTCCTATAATGTACTTATATGTCAACTCCACGAAAATCCCCGAGATTCAAAACATTTAAAAGATTACACCATTGAAAATCGTGTTTTCAGACTAAAAAGAATTAGTAAACTTGGGTTAAATTAAATACTGCCCCTAATCACGTCTAATCAGTCATAATCGGGATTTTGGTCCGGAGAGCAGTTTCAAAGGAAGGAGGTAGCCTGTGTTCACCAGATACACCCCACATTTTTCCTCGATTGTCGAAGGTCAACAATTGAAAAATACCTAAAACCCTACCCAAATCGAGCCTTCGCATAAAAACACTTCTGATGAAACCCATCAGGGGTGGTCCGTCAGCCTGCGTCTTGCTGCAATGGCATTGCAATACCATGATAATGAGAACGAATTTATCCGCAAATTCAAACTTGCTCACACACACATTAATCTTTTACATATTTAAAGAATGAAGTATAGAGTATGGGAAAAATAGACATTTAGGTGTGGAGGAATGATGAGTCTTCCCATGAACAAAACAAAAATCGTCTGTACGATAGGTCCCGCATCAGACTCCTCGGAGATCATGGAACAAATGATCCTGGCGGGCATGAGTGTGGCGCGACTAAACTTTTCCCATGGTGATTTTCCAGGTCATGAAAAAGTCATTGAAAAACTCCGTGTCTCCGCCCACAGGGTTGGGCGTCGGTTGGCCATCATGGCCGATCTCCCTGGTCCCAAGATGCGAATAGGCCAATTCATCAAGGAGCCCATTGAATTGAAGCCTGGTGATACATTTATACTGACCACGAATAAGATAGTTGGTGGCAATGATAGGGTTTCAGTGAACTTGGATCGGTTGCCTCAAGCCGTCAAGTCAGGAGACTATTTATTTCTCAGTGACGGTCTGATCCAGCTGGAAGTCCAGAAAATAATGGATGCGGACATTCAATGCAGGGTTATTGTCGGCGGAAGGCTCCGGTCCCGAAAAGGGCTCAATTTCCCAGGTATCGATTTGGGCATTTGTGCTTTCACGGATTGGGACCGGGAGTGCTTAAAATTTGCCTTAGAACAAGGTGTCGATGCTGTTAGTCAATCCTTTGTTGAGAATGAAGATGATATTATGGCGGTTCGAGAGGCTGCGACGGCAATGGGTTATCAGCCCTTAATAATCGCAAAGATTGAACGTGCCGGAGCGCTTGATCACATGGAAGGCATTCTCAAGGCTGCTGATGGGATTATGGTTGCCCGGGGTGATTTGGGGGTCGAAATCCCTATCGAAGAAATCCCAGTGGTTCAGAAACGCCTGATGGATCAGGCAAACAGTGTGGGTAAGCCAGTCATAACGGCCACCCAGATGCTGGAATCTATGACCAATAACCGTCGCCCTACCCGTGCGGAGACAACAGACGTGGCGAACGCCATCCTTGATGGTACAGACTGCGTGATGCTTTCAGGAGAGTCGGCCATGGGGCAATATCCCATAGAGGCGGTGACCATGCTTGCCAAGATCGCCACAGCCGTCGAATCGCATCGTCCCGGCTACCG
>CP070743.1:977153-979017 GCA_020348185.1 Nitrospirota bacterium | reverse complement strand
TTATATAAAATTTCCTATGGGTGCAACCATCTACTTTCCCGGTTACACTCAGACAAGCAATCAAGGCGGTATTCAACAGCCGTTAGCCTGCATACCCGGAGGTGGCATGGATTCGCGGGTTGGTTGAATGCTACGCTGCCACGAGGGTTGTCCATCTTCACTGATGGGCTCACGACATGAGGATAGGAGGAATGTGGTCATGGAAATTCTCAGGTTACTTCAGAATGCCGAAGATTTTGAGATATTTTCTGCAGGGCAAACGATTTTTTTACGAGGTGAACCCGGTACCGTGATGTACATCATCAAACAAGGCGAAGTGGAATTATACTTCCGGAAGATACGGTTCGCCACTCTTGGCCCGGAAGGAATCTTTGGGGAAATGGCCTTGCTTGATAACGAATTGCGAAGTTTAACAGCCATTGCCAAGACCGAGTGCCAGCTTGTCCCCATTGATCAAGCACGATTCAGTTTTTTTGTGCAACAAAAACCATTATTTGCGCTCCAAATAATGCAAGTCATGGCCGATCGATTGCGATCCATGAATGAAGTAGTTGGCGACTCACAAAACCTGACCTGAGTTCAATGAGAATAGGACTTGGGGATATCGCAATGTTATTGGACGATGGAAACTCCGCTTCAAGCTATTTCTGGTATCATCTTGCTCTGACAGGATATAGACCTGAGATTGCAAATTCGAAAAGAACCGTCATCGATGTCAAAACCCCGTAATAAGCTCCCCATACAACCGCCACTCGACATAGGCGCAACGGTGATAGACCAATCAACCACTCGATTCAAAGTCTGGTGCCCCAACGCGCGTTCCGTAAGCGTTCGAGTCGTTGACAACGAAAAACGGGAGGCTCCTCTCACACGAGTCAATGGAGGGTATTGGGAGGACACCATTAACGATATAAAAGTTGGAACAAAATACCGGTATTTTCTCGATAATCAGCTTGAGCGACCGGACCCGGCGTCACGTTTTCAACCAGAAGGTGTGCATGGACCTTCGCAAGTCGTTGATCCTTCAAGCTTTCAGTGGAATGACCAGAATTGGCGGGGGCTTCCCCTGCCGGACTATATTATTTATGAACTCCACACGGGAACGTTCACCCCCGAAGGAACCTTCGAGGCCATCATTCCGCGATTACCCTACTTGCGGGATCAAGTCGGAATTACGGCGGTGGAATTGATGCCAGTTGCCCAATTTCCTGGCACACGAAATTGGGGATACGACGGCGCCTACCTCTTCGCGCCCCAAAATTGTTACGGTGGGCCGGATGGGCTCAAGCGACTGATCGATGCCTGTCACGCTCACGGACTCGCCGTTATTTTGGACGTGGTATACAACCATTTCGGGCCGGAGGGAAATTACATCAATGATTTTGGACCATTTTTCACGGAGGGTTATCGAACTCCGTGGGGTAACGCCATTAATTACGACGGACCCGAAAGTGATGCCGTTAGGAATTTCATTGTCAGTAATGCCATCTATTGGGTTCGGGAATTTCAGGTCGACGCTCTCAGACTCGATGCGATTCACGGGATTTTCGACTTTAGCGCCAAACATATCCTTCAGGAAATTGGGGAAGCCGTCCATGCCGAAGCCACGCAATCAAGAAGACACATCCATGTGATTGCGGAAAGTGATCTCAACGATTCACGAGTGATTTCGCCAGCTTCAAAGGGAGGATTTGGTCTGGATGCGCAGTGGAGTGATGATTTCCACCATTCCCTGCACTGCGTGTTAACCAAAGAATCGCGAGGTTATTACGAAGATTTTGGTCAATTGCGCCACTTAGTTCAGGCTTATCGAGACCAGTTTGTCTTTTCCGGAGCGTATTCTGCCTATCGAAAACGGCGCCAC
>CP070743.1:975186-977053 GCA_020348185.1 Nitrospirota bacterium | reverse complement strand
TATTAGAGGCATTCGTGGATGTCCCCCCGGATGCCAAGTGTGTCACTACAAGCACCCCCCTGACGTGTAACCTGAAAACGATAAAAAACGGTGATTCCGCTTTGTTCCGGTTCGGCGTCCTTCCGATGGAGGAAGGCCGTCTCAACAACATGGCCAGTGTGAGGAGCAAAGAAAACCCTGATCCCGATCCAACCAACAACAGCGCAACCGCGATGACGACAGTGGAACCTCAACCCACGTCGCCTCTTGACGATTTATCAGATTCAAATTCCTCTTCCGATTCCGGAGGTGGGGGGGGTGGGGGAGGAGGTTGCTTCATTGCCACCGCCGCATATGGATCGCCTTTGGCTTCCGAGGTTCAAATTCTTCGAGTATTCCGGGATCGGTACCTACTTACTCACCCGCCAGGGCGGCTCATCGTCAGCACCTACTATTGGCTCAGTCCCCCGATTGCCCAAGTGATTGCGACCTACCCTCCTTTGCGGACGGCAGTGCGGGGTTCGCTCTGGCCGGTTGTGGGGATAGCGCACCTGACACTCGATTCTCCGATATTTGTGCTCAGCATTTGGAGTCTGCTCGTGGGGGCACTCCTGCTCCTCGTTGTGCTGAGAATTCAGCGTGGTCGTGGGTACCTTCAGAAAGGAGAGGATTGAGGTGGCGTTCCACCTTTAAAATGATCCAAAGTTTCCGAGAGAATGAGAATCACTTTTCAAGGAGGGGTATCAGCTAGCCCCTCTTACCTAGTTGAAAGGAAGATTTTTTTTGAAAACGTGGTGCCAAGTTGGTGACAAGCTGGAGGGGCAAAGATCTCATCCATCCCGGTGAAGAGCGTATGGGACTTTGGCTATTTGGATGGAGCACTGGCCCCCGGAACCAGGCACAATTGAGGTCTCCGAGATTTTAGATAAACAAATCAGACAGGCTTGAAAATTTACTGCGGCATTCCTCGGGGGAAAGGTGTAAGGTCTCGGCATATTTTTCCAGTTTCTCTTTACTTTCCAGATCCGCTTTTTCGAGTCTCACCATATATTCCCGGGCGATTTTGTAATATTCCGATTGGACGTCGACCATCCTTACGCGTGTCCGGCCTGTTGTAGGATCAATTAAGTCCTTAAATGGCATGGGCGTGAAACGCCCGTTGTCGAAGGACACCATAGCGGCCGTCCCGCCATCCAAAAGATATTGAGCGGCACAGTAGCCAAGATCCCGCGAATATTCCATATCAAAGGGGATCGGGTCGGCACACCGTAACTCGTACCCGATATTTTTAGAGACAATGGTCTCCTTTATTCCATGCTTTTTCAGATCGTCGGTCACGGTTTTTTTTAAAACCTGGCCAATGTCGAGTTCGGCTAACCGGACATGACCATGCTCATCATATTCAATCCCCCCTAAGTCGGCCAGCGCCTCCTGATCAAGAAATTCGGCCAGCCCTTCAGCCAGGATCGCCACCCCATCTGGCCGATTCTGACTGAGTCGTTTCACGATCGCTCCCACAAGCACGTCCGATAGTTGAGATAGTTGTATTTTCTTTTGTCCAAACTCTTCAGGAATGAGAGTGACGGTCGCGCCTGCCGCCTTCCCGATTCCCAATGCCAGATGTCCGGCTTTGCGTCCCATGGTCACCGCGAAATACCACCGTGACGTGGCTCTGGCATCAATCATGAGGTTTTTGACAATCTCGACGCCAAAGTGCCGGGCCGTTTGGAACCCGAATGTTGAAAGGCCATGGGGTAACGAAAGATCATTATCAATGGTTTTGGGAACATGGACATGTTCGGTTAGCCGAACTCGACATCGGGCAGGTTTTGAAAAAAACCGTTACCGAAGATCTGAAAAAACATGGGATTAAGGAGACCATTGTTTC
>CP070743.1:973213-975086 GCA_020348185.1 Nitrospirota bacterium | reverse complement strand
AGAGTATCCATCACATTTCGAGTCAGATAAATACCCAATCCCCCAATGGGTCGGGCCTCTATAGGCTGGGAAGTATCCGGATCAGGAGATTGTAGGGGATTAAACGGTTGTCCGTCGTCTTCTACCTCTGCTATGACTTGCCCATCTTGGATAAAAATACGAATCCTAATAAAATGCTCATCTTTATCCTCGTATCCATGTTCAATCACATTGGTGACAATTTCTTCAAGGGCCAGATTCACCGTATTGGTCACATTTTTCGGCAGGCCCTTTTCTTTCCCAAATTGACAAAGAATCTGGTGTAACCGTTCAAGTTCTGATAAATGGTTGCTGAGGGTTATCGACAACATGGGCGGCATGAGGGCATCCAAGATATTTTTCATTAGAACCGTTCCACTTCTAAAGCGCAAGAGTCAGACGGGCATACAGTCCATTACTTGAAACCTGAAACTTGAAACGCAATTCTACTTCCACTAAGGCACTTCCATGGCTATAACAAATCCCAGCGGCCGAACGCTCCTTTATTCGGTCGATGAGAATCCTCCCCATTGGCTCACCCTCGTTTTAAGTATTCAACACGTCCTCTTTATGTTCGGTTACATCATCGTTGTTCCCGCCATTATCGCCTCGGCCTTTGATGTGACCCCCGAGCAGGTTGCGTATTTAATATTTGCAACAATTGTGGTGACCAGTGTAACGACCTGGATTCAGGCAGTTCGGCTGGGTCGCATCGGGGCAGGGTATGTCCTCTTCATGGGGGTGAGCGGGACATTTTTGGCCTGTACATTGGATGCCATTAAGGTTGGGGGACTCCCTTTGGTGGCCACGATGTGCTTACTCGCCGCTCCGGTGGAATTTTTATTTTCTTATTTTTTACGACACCTTCGGAACATCATTACCCCATCGGTGGGAGGAGTGGTAGTCATGCTGGTCACGGTGATGGTGGTGCCTATCGGCCTTGAGATGTGGACAGGACCAAAAGGAAAGCCGGGATACGGGTCCATAGAAAACTTATGGGTTGGGATCCTAACCTTTTCCGCTATCATGGGAATTGCCGTGTTTGGCGGAGCCAAAATCCGCCTTTGGGCCCCCATCATCGGGGCAGCCATTGGTTATGGGGTTGGGGGATTTTGGGGACTTGTGGATTATTCCCCTTTGACGTCGGCCTCCTGGATTGGGCTACCACCGGCAAGTTGGCCGGGCTTTCAATTTCACCTGACGACCGAAGCCATTCCAATCTTGATTACCTTTGGATTTGCCACATTGGTCGGAACGATTGAAAGTGTCGGTGACGCCATGGCTGTCCAGCGAATATCTGAACGGAATTTCAAAAAGATCGACTATGACCGTGTCCAGGGATGTCTGTATGCCGATGGGGTGGGGAATTGTTTGGCCGGTCTGACAGGGACCATTCCCAATACAACCTATTCGGGAAACATTGCGGTCCTGGAATTGACAGGAGTCGCTTCCCGCCGGATTGGGATCTATGGGGCAGGCATTCTGATGGTGTTAGCGTTTTGCCCTAAAGTGAGTGCCTTGATTGTCAGCATTCCCGGCCCGGTGCTTGGAAGCGCCTTGGTGTTTCTCATGGGGCTGTTGTTCGCCAACGGAGTGCAACTCGCAGTATCGGCCGGCGTAAACTATCAAATTGCAGTGGTCATGGGGGTCTCGTTTTGTGTGGGTTTGATCATGCAATCAGGCCAATTTTTCCCAGATACTCTTCCCCGAGCGTTAGAACCAGTCATAACCAATGGCCTGGTTATGGGTGGGCTAACTGCAGTCGTACTAAATGCCGCTTTTCAAGTCCTTCCCGGTCGTCGTGCCACATTACGATTGAAACCTGATCCCGCCCAGTTCTCCACTCTGAATAATT
>CP070743.1:971236-973113 GCA_020348185.1 Nitrospirota bacterium | reverse complement strand
AAATACCCTTCGACGGCATGGGGGTGATGAGCCGAGACACTGCGACCTTGCAAAAACGTTTCAACATCAGGTCGATCGATGACGGTGGTAGAAACCATAATCAGCAAACGTTCAACCAGATTTCGAAGTTCGCGAATATTTCCCGGCCAATCATGTTGCTGGAGACACTCCATGGCTGGTTTGGTCAGTTCCTTGGGTTTTATGCCTTGTTCCTCAGCATGCAATCGTAGAAAGTGTTGGGCCAAGATCGGAATATCATCCCGACGTTCCCGTAGGGTTGGGACAACAATGGGGAGCACATTCAATCGATAATACAGATCTTCCCGAAAGGTTCCTTTGGCAATTTCTTCGGAAAGATCTTTATTCGAGGCGGCCAGTACCCGAACCTGAACCTTTAATAACTTGGTTCCTCCCACACGAGTAAATTGTTGTTCTTGAAGGACCCGAAGGACTTTGGCTTGCGTGGCAAGACTCATATCTCCAATCTCATCTAAAAACAACGTCCCGCCATCGGCAAATTCAAATTTCCCTCGCTTCATGGACGTCGCCCCGCTGAAGGCCCCTCGCTCATGGCCAAACAATTCACTCTCAATAAGCGTTTCGGGGATCGCGGCGCAATTGATTTCCACAAACGGACGATTATGTCGTTGACTTTGCAGATGGATGGCTCGGGCCACTAACTCTTTGCCGGTCCCATTGGCCCCAGAAATGAGAACCCGACTGTTCGTGGGCGCCGCCATGGCGATTAATTGTCTTAGCCGTTCCATGGCTGGTGAGGACCCAACTAATTCAAACCGCCGTTCCACCTGAATGCGAAGATTGAGGTTTTCTTCTTCTAATTTTCGTTGGTGGAGGGCATTTCTGACTAAGATGGTGACTTTTTCCAGATCTAACGGCTTTTCGAGATAATCATACGCACCTAATTTCGTGGCTTTCACCGCCGTTTCGATTGACCCATGGCCCGACATCATAATAACCAGCAGAGAAGGGTGCTGCTGTCTCAGACGTTTCAAGGTTTCGAGCCCATCGAGCTCCGGCATCCAAATGTCCAACAACACCACATCTGGCTGTTCACTGCGGATCAATTTCAAGGCTTCATGGCCGCTCTTGGCAACTGAGATTTGATAGCCTTCATCTTCAAGAATACTACTCAACGTATTCAGAATCGCCGGCTCATCATCCACGATACAAATATTATTCGCCACAGTTTTCTCTCACATCGAGTCTGACCAAGTTAAACCGGAAGTTCGAAGGTAAACACTGCACCCCGTGGGGTATTATTTTCAACGCGAATCGACCCATTATGATCCGTGATAATACGCTGCACAATGGCCAAACCCAACCCCGTTCCCGATCGTTTTTTGGAAAAATAGGGGATAAACAATTTTTTCTGGTCCTCAGGGAGAATGCCGGTTCCCTCATCCGCGACACGGACAATCGCACGATGACGTCGACGATCGCATTGGCTCGTTACCCAGATATGCCCCCTTTGACCCATGGCTTGGATCGCATTGTCGAATAAATTTACAAAGACACGTCGAATTTGTTCAGGGTCGCAATTAATGGGCGGCAGAGTTTCATCCAAATTCAAGACAAATTCAACATCTCGATGGGCTCCATCATAAAGTGAAACCACCTTTTCAACAAGATCATGGAGGGATACTCGATTCATCTGGGGAGCAGGCATCCGAGCAAATTTGGAGAATTCATCAACCATTCGTTTCAAACTGCTCACTTCGCTGACAATCACACCAGTGGACTGGTCAAAAATTTCTTCAAACCCTGAGGATTTCTCAAAAAACTTTTTTCGAAGCCGTTGGGCAGATAACTGAATAGGGGTCAATGGATTCTTAATTTCGTGCGCAATCCGTTGGGCC
>CP070743.1:969176-971136 GCA_020348185.1 Nitrospirota bacterium | reverse complement strand
AGAATGCGATTGCGTCTGGACTCAAAAGGGCTTTGAGCGTTCGCTTTCCCGACCGTCACAAAGACGTCGTGGTTCTGGCAGGGGATGGGGCCACAGTTGATATCGGATTAGATATGACCCTGCAAGCCTGGTTCCGCCAGGAAAAATTCACCACGATTTGTTTTGATAATGAGCTCTATGCCAATACCGGAGGCCAGGAAAGTGGTCTCATGCAAAAGGGATTCGTCGCGAAGATGGCTCCGGTTGGTAAGACCTTTGAAAAAGTTCGGTTACCGGAAATCGCGAGGGAGTCCGGATGTCATTATGTGGTCAATTGCACCGTCAGTAAGCCCAATTTAGTGGAGAAGGTCATCAAGAACGCCATCTATGTTGCTCGAGAAATTGGCCCAACCTACTTACAGCTCTATACCCCCTGTATTTTGGAGATTGGAAAGAACAGCATGGAAGGTCTTCAGGAAATGCGGGATTCGGAAAAACCCACGGAACGTTTTGCATTCAAGGAATATGTGAGCGAACCGGCAAAGGAGCTTTTGGCAGAGATGGCCGCGAAAGAAAAAGAGAGAAAAGCTGCAGCCAAGAAACAATTAGCTGGTCAAAGCGCTTAATAAGGTCTTTCATTCCAACCGGATGAGGGGGACGACCAATGATTAAGAGACGAATCAATATACGGATGTCAGGCCTTGGGGGACAGGGAGCGGTGACCGCGGCGCATGTGATGGCCATGGCTGCCTCACGTGACGGGAAATATGCGATTTCCAATCCCTTTTTTGGGGCGGAAAAACGAATGGCCCCAGCGGAAAGCTATTGTCGCATTGGGCTTAACCGGATTTATGATCGTGGTGAATTGGTCTTTCCTGATGTGATTGAGGTCTTTCACCCGCAAGTCATTACCATGGGAAAAAGTTACACCATGCCCTTTTATTCGGGTATTAAAGAGGGCGGAGTCGTGATCATTAATACAGATATGCCCCTCTTAACAGATGAAGATGTTGAGCGGCTCAAGGACTTGAATGTCGCGGTGTTTAATATTCCCGGCACCAATATCGCGTTAGAAGTCGCGGGCACAGAACTTTCGACCAATATGACCATGATTGGTTCTGTGGCCGGAATTACCAAATGTGTATCGATGGAGGCGTTAGACGGGGCCCTGCAGGAAAGATTTGGGAAAAAGTTTGTGGCTTCCGGTGGTACAGCCACTCTCGACGAGGCGATCAAGAAAAAATTCGCGAAGAAGGAAATGTTGTTGAAAAAGAATTTAGAAACCGTGGTCCGTGCCTATGATATAGCCTCAGAATGGGCTGAGAAGAATAATGTGGAATTGCTAGTCGGAGCCGCCGCGTAACATTAGAATCAAGAAGAGGAAGCAGATAAATGTATAATGTAGCCCTTGTAACGAATGAAAAATGTGTAGCAAAAAAAGGTTGTCGGCTTTGCATCATGTACTGTCCCGAAGCCAATTGTCTGGATTTGGATCAGGAAAAAATGGTGGCTTTCGTCAATATCGACCGTTGTAAGGGATGTGAGTTGTGTAAGGTGGTCTGTGATGCTGCCAAGCACGCAGCTATTGAAATGGTCGCGGTGAGCTCGGATGGAAAATTGCTGGAAAAAGCTGGAGAAGCCGCCGAACTCGGCCAAGCCTATCAAGGGTAAAGATAACAATTTTAAAAGCCCCGCGATGTGTGAGATCACGTATCGTGGGGCTTTTTTGCGTGCATGCGGTTTCCCCTCTTCCTGCTAGGGAGACCCATCTCCTCCCTAACAGAGGAGAGAGGACAAACATATTTTTCTAATCTCCTCTCCCCTTGAGGGGAGAGGCTAAAGGTGAGGGGTGAGAAGAAGAAGCAACGAACCCCCAGCTTACCCAATGGTCTATGACAATATCTAAAATCGGCCGAAGTTTTATCTCCAAGTGAATAAGTGAGGGGAAGACCTATGAGCGAGGAACTCAGACAAGTGGTCA
>CP070743.1:967111-969076 GCA_020348185.1 Nitrospirota bacterium | reverse complement strand
GGTAAGGCCTGCATCATGATGCTCAGGACTGATTTCGGGAAATAGTATAAGGAGACACCAAAATCTCCCCTCAATGTGTTTACAAAATAGCGTAAAAACTGCTCCCATTGAGGTCGGTCCAACCCAAACTTCTCCATAATGGCCTGTCTGGCTTCAGCGGTCAATTTGACGCCGGCGGTAAAGGAATCCACCGGGTCTCCGGGCATGGCTCTCGGGATGGCAAAATTGATGATCATGGCCGCAAACAACACCATGACGCCCGAACCCAATCTTCTGATTAGCCAACGACTACTCAAAACTACCCTCACTAAAATTCAACCCCTCCCCCCTGTGGGACTCCTGTATTTCAGGATTAAAGGGAAGAGGGGTTGGTTTAAGAAATGAGTCGAACACTACTTTTTCAGTTTCATACCGACGACATTTACCAGTGGTATCATGGAGGTATAAACATCAAACTTATTGGTGTTTACGAATCGGTCGGTCCTGTAAGCAAAGCCCATATGTTTGTGGGCAAGTGGGACGACAACGATTTCATCCGCGAACATCTCCTGAAATTTTTTGATCATCGCGATTCTCTTGGCCTCATTCATTTCTCTTCTGGATTTTTTCAGGATCGTCTGCATTTCGTCATTCTCCCAGGCAAAGGCCGTTGCGTTATACCAGGATTGAGGCGGTTCAGGCGCATATTCCCGGGCCAGGTGGTCCGGGTCAGGTCTCAGCACGGATCGGTGCAGCAGAAAATCCCAATCTTTGGTGCTCTTTCCCCCAAAGACAATTCCGCCGTAGAGTGTTCTTCGATCATGGACCTGTACATTGAGCTTGACGCCGATCTTGGCCCAGTTATCCTTGACCATTTCGGCTGTACGAATAAAGGCAGGATCATTCATGCACTTAATGCGGTACTCAAGTTTCGTACCGTCGGTTGTGACACGGACCCCATCCGGCCCTCTTTTCCACCCTAAATTATCAAGGATTTCGTTGGCCTTTTTGATCCTGGTTTCTTCTTCCGTGTTCCGGCCTTCCCACTTAACATCGGGATTGACCCATTTTTTGACCACAGGAGCAAAGTAGCCCATGAGGGGGAGATCTCCATAACCGGCAAGTGCTATGGTCACGATTCTTTCTTTGGGTGCGGCCCAGTCCAGGGCATGACGCAACTGTTTGTTTTTCAGGGGCGCACGACGGTAGTTTGAGGCCACATAGAATGTGTTGTTTGTCATCTGCATTTCGACTTGGACATTTTTATCCGCACTCACACGACGCAGAAGGTTTTCCACGCCTGCCAGATCCGGTATAAAGTCAACCTCTCCCTTTTGCAAGGCTTGGATTTCGGCCTGCATATTGGAGAAAACCCGTACGACCAATTCATCGATGTCTGAGGGACCTTGCCAGTAGTTCTCATTTTTCTCAAGGGCCAAATAGGTCCTGGGCTTGAATTCCTTGAACTTGAAGGGCCCGGTGCCCAAGGGACTGGGGTTGTTATATTTGGTGACATCCCCAACATTCGCCCACCGTTGTTTTGGGACGATCAACATCTGACCGGCCGTTGAAGGGAAGGCAGCCAAGGTTTCATTCAGTTTGAAGGCGACACTGCGCTCGCCTATTACCCGGATTGCATCGACATGTTTCTTTGTAGGATTGCCTGTGACCGCATCATACTTGTAGGCGACTTCAAAGGTGAATTTAACATCTTCGGCTGTAACAGGCTTTCCGTCGCTAAACCGCGCGCGTTCATCGATATGAAAAACCCATTCCATGGAGTCAGCCTTGTATTCCCAACTTTTTGCCAGCCATGGGATCAATGTTCCGTCCCAGGTTTCGATGTTCATGGGTTCGTACATCCAGGGGATAAAGATGTAGTCGGAATGGGCACGCGCCAGAAATGGGTTCATCCCTGCCCCCGGGTCTGCGTACCAGGCTACGACATATTTTGTTTTGGCCTCAGCCACATTGAGTGGAGAGAAA
>CP070743.1:965024-967011 GCA_020348185.1 Nitrospirota bacterium | reverse complement strand
GGAATCTGAAGGGTTTTCTAAGGTCATGGATTTGGTCGGGGGCTATGATGCCTGGGTGAAAACCTGGGGTCGGCAGGACAATAAAACCAAGATCGAATGTGTCGCAAGCTAAAACTCAGGAGGAATATCATGACGGCAACGGCTGAAGCCATTCAAAAAACAATAGATCCCTTCACCCATGGCAACGAACATGTTGCCCAAGGAGGCCAAACTGAGACATCGTCCTTATTCATCGATGTCCGCACACCAAGCGAATTTGAGGAAGCTCATATTCCAGAATCAAGGAACATCCCTTTGGCGGACATACATAAATTCCTGCCCGAATTACGAGAAGCGGCAAAGGGTCAAACTCTTGTTCTGCTATGCCGGACACACAATCGGGTCCAAATTGCCCGTGACCATCTTGTGAAAAACGGCATTACGAATTGTCGCGTGCTGGAGGGAGGAATCACCAAATGGATTGCGGACGGGAAGGCAATCATCCGAGGTCGTAAAGGCTATTCTCTTGAAAGGCAAACCCGCCTCATTGCCGGGCTTCTGGTTATGATCGGGGTCGGATTAGGCGTGACGCTCAGTCCATGGTTTTTGCTGCTTCCAGCCGCCGCTGGAGCAGGGTTGTTCCACGCCGGGCTTACTGATTCCTGCTTGATGGGAATTTTGTTAGGCAAGCTGCCCTTTAATCGTCATAAGACAGTTTAGGGCTCATGCTCCGGTTCCAAGCGAGAGAATTTCCAAACTTTGAACGGGGATCTTTCCATTCTTTATCCCTATAAGGAGATACATGATGAATTGCTCAAAATGTCATGGATTAATGGTCAACGACCGGGTCTATGACGCAGAAGAAGCCATTTTCGACTTGTCCATCTGGCGATGCCTGAATTGCGGAGAGACTGTTGACCCGTTGATTCTCCAAAACCGGTTGAAACAAGAACAGGAATCGAACGCCCTGCCCATAAAAGCGGCTTAACCGGAAAAATGTCAAAAATTTAGTTTTGTAATCGTTCGGAACAGCATATAATGTCGGTGGCATTTGGCTGTAGCGGATTTTTTTGTTCTCTAACACCTACTACCAACAGGAGGTTGCAATGTTTCACCCACTGTCTGTTAATCGAATAGGGTTCATTCTCGCACTGTTTACATTTCTGGTTGTGTCGGTTCCAGCTTTTGTCGCAGCAGAAAAATGTACGTTTTGTTCTCGAGCGGCGGTAAGTCAAGAAAGCGGACCACCAGTCGTCAACCTTGAAAGGACTCCAGCCGGTCGTCAACAGTGTTGGTACTGTGCTGGAGTTGAAGGGGGGATGCCAATGAGTGCCGCCCCAGCCAGAGAGGAAGCTCAACCTAGTCCTAGCCCGGCAACCATGAGCCCTGCTGAAGGGTATGGAATCCATGTGCAGGCCCCCCACGTGATGGAAGACGGGACGGTCGGAGGTCCTTTTCATCATTACTGTAAGCTTTTACAACCCCAAAACCAGGTTTTACAATGTTTGTTGTTTGAAACAACCGATAGTAATGCGCCTTTGGTTGCCATCGAGTATTTCGTTGTCAAAGATTTGTCCCGTACACTCCCGCTGATCCAGTGGCATCGCTTTTTTCACGACCATAGGGTCGAAATTGCGACCGGACGCGTTCAAGTCCTGGAACCGACGGATCCTGAAACGGTCAAGGGTATCGTTGAGTTTGCCTCTGAAACAGATGGGGTGATCTACCACCTTTGGCAAAAAGGCCAGGAGTTCCCGGACGGATCGGTCACCTTTCCCCAGTCAATCGGCCATAGCTTCCCACAGCCAAAATAAGGTTAACCGTGGCACGGGAGACATCATCGAGAGTCTCCCGTGCTTGGCTTATTTTATCCTCCCCTCCTCTTTCTTTATTTTTTAAATAGGAGACTGTTTTATGACCGGCAGAGTAATCTGGCTGATAATGATGTTCATGTTGTTCCGGGGTTTTCTGCCCCTTGTTTCACAGGCAGCCGACCCTGAGGTTCTTA
>CP070743.1:962926-964924 GCA_020348185.1 Nitrospirota bacterium | reverse complement strand
ATTATGTGTTAGCCAAGTTATCACTTGAAGACATGCAAAGAATGTTGAGGCAATCCCAAGAACTCGACGCAGGAGTTCGAGATCATGTCAGGGAGAACGCTGAGCGTCTATTTGATGAATTGGAAAAAGAGGAAGCGAAAAGAGAGAAGGGTCAATAGGATCGTTCTAGCCACTATTCCCTTTGGATACGGAACCCTCCTTTAAGGCCTGTCGGTGAAGGAAGTCATCGGAACGAAGAAGTTTTCTTCCAAGACCTTGCCCCAAATTCCGATAAATAATGACCCCAATATCCGGACGACGGCGAACCAATTCGCCAAGATCGTGATGTCTCAATACGGCAGTTTCCGTCTTGGTTTCCGCCGTTACTGTTGCAGAGTGGGTACCTGAAGAAAGAAGGGACATTTCTCCCACAATCTCGCCTTTCTCAACCGCACCGACCTTTACTCCCGGCGCCCCGTAGGTCACGTTCAATCTTCCCTCAAGAACAATATACATACTGTCTGCATTTTCAGACTCACAGCAGACCCGTTCATCAGCATTAAATGTCATCACACTACAAACCCCGGCCAACCGCTCAACCTGCTCCTTGTTCAACCCCTGAAAAAGGGGCAATTCCGAAACGGCTTCCGCAATTCTGGGTATTACCGAATGAGTATGAAAACCACCCATCACCAAATCGGCAATTTCTCTCATCTCGGGAGTCAGATGAAGCGGACCCAAATCTTGAAGCTTGAGAAGCCGGACCATACGAATAATGTCCAAACGCTCCACTTCATGAAAGACCATGCTGGGAATGTAGGCCACAGGAAGAAAATTGAGTTCCAGGAGTGTCCTTTGCATTCGGGGAGCATGGGCACTGACATCGATTTCCATATATTCAATACCCCATTCCTCCCGACATTTGCGTTCAACTTCTGCTAATAAAAACCGGATCGCGTGGTCGGTAAAGGTGATGAGTTCAAAAATTCGAACAGAATGCTCCGTCGAATCCAGGGTAAACCCAATAGCCCCGACTAAATGGGACCCGTCAAAGGCCAGAAGATAGGTGGCATGATTGGCCTGTAATTTAAAGAATCCGTATTCCAACCGCATGTGTCCGAATATTTCCCGATTTCGAATGCGACCTCGTTCAATACGGAGCAACGCGGGATACCCCCGCACGGTCATCTCTTGGATCTGGTACTCGTCGTTGTGGGGATACGGAGCGGAATCTTCATCAACAATGACGTCAGAAGGTAAATTCGTATGGGGCAAGGCCAGACTCGCAAGAGGATAGGCTTCGGGAATAATCCGTGGATTGTTTTTTCGCAAGGCCAGCGCATCACCAAAATACCGTCCCAACAGAGCAAAGCTTTCGCGATATGAGAAGAAATGAGACAACGGAAGAAACCCCAGTGGCGCGAAATGGTGGCATAAACTTATCTTTTGGGCATAGGGATGAACCACCCGGGCCATGACCAGCCCCAAATGAAGGCGGTCTTGAATGGCTTCAACGCGCTTTTCCATGAGGAGATTCCCAATTCCAAGATTTCTGAAATCAGGATGGACCGCCAGTCGACCGAATTCGCCGACAAGGTCGGAATAGGCTCCAAGCTCGAAAATGACTGATGCGGTTCCCGCAATTCGTCTGGTGTCGGTCTCTTCCGCGATCAACATCAGAACATGTTCATTATAGAGGGAACGTTTGAGCCAGGTTTCATCGTAAAATTCTTTGTAGGGGTAATCCAGTCCGTACACCGCGATAAACGTCTCGCGGATTTGGGGAAGATCCTGTTCCTCTGCCAGTCGGACCTTGATCATGATGACAAGCCTGTTTATGGATGATGTGGCCGGCCCGCCAGTTGCTGCCCGGCTAAGATAGCCAACCGATAATAATAGCCTGCCCCAATAGCGAGGGCCTGCTCATCGAAATCAAACTTGCTGGAATGGGCAGGATAACTTTCGCGTCCTTTCACTTGCCCCCCAAATCGGACGTACGCTCCGGGAATGTGTTCCAAG
>CP070743.1:960810-962826 GCA_020348185.1 Nitrospirota bacterium | reverse complement strand
CGGCGGCACACACTGCGCCTTTCAGCGGTTGGTCGTTTCGGGAATACCAGAGAATGTCGTGGCCGGTGGTCTTGCTTACCACAGTTTTCTTTACCTTCATCGATATTGTCATTGATCCTGTGGCTCTTCGTGGGGATCGCTGGTTTCTGGGACAAATATACGGATATCCTCATCCTGGAGTGTATTTTGGCGTTCCTATCGCGAACTTCTTGGGATGGGCCTTTGTTGGGTTCGTCTCGATCATGCTGTATCGGATGATGGATCAAGTTTGTTGGAAGGGGGCACCCTTTCCACCAATGATTGTCAGAGGGAACCTTCTGGTAGGCGTCGGACTATATTACGGTGTCTTGGCATTTAATTTAGGGGTCACTTTTTGGATTGAGGAATGGTTGATTGGCATGGTCGGCTGTTTAATTTACTTACCCATTTCATTGTTGCTCATGCTGAAACTCTTGGGATATCTGCCCACGGAAAAAGATCCGTTCAAAGATTAAGGTTCAAGGATCAATGGCTTGAAGGGGTCAAAAAGGTCGAAAAGGTCAAAGAGGTCGAAGAGTCAAACTGGAATAAAAGTCTAAGAGTCAGATGGTCCAAAATCGAAAATAAGAATATTCAAAAGGGAGAAAACGCCCTATCTTATGACCTTTTTAACCTCTTTGACGCCTTAGACCCTTTCGACCTTCTTCGAAAGAACTTGAGCCTAAGTGGTCGCGCCGGTATGATTAAGAACATAAGGATTCAAAAATTTTGGAACTCTATTGCCTTCCTTGGCTGACTGTTGTCACCTCAGGGGAAGGCAGGATTGGCATATGAACGGATTTTTAATTCGATGTGGGGTAACGGGGTTGGCTGTATTGTTGGCCAGCCAAATTATCCCAGGGATTGAAATTCATGGTTTTGCAGCCGGTCTAGTGGCGGTGATTGTCCTTTCCTTTCTTAATGCGATGGTGCGTCCGTTGCTCTATCTTCTGTCGGCCCCCTTTATTGTGCTCACCTTGGGGCTCTTTATGGTCGTGATCAATGCTTTTCTGTTGAATTTGGTTGCTATGCTAGTTAAAGGATTTGTTGTTGAAGGCTTTTGGCCTGCCGTTGGTGGCGCTATTTTCATCAGTTTGGTCAGTGGAATTCTCAACCTCTGGATTTCGGAGAAAGGCAGAGTTGACGTGGTGATGACCCACCGACCCCGGAATATTCGACATATCAATTGAATTACCTACCTCCGGTCGCTAGAATCCTCGCGTTCAGGAATTCAACAACCAACTACCATCATTTTTGTGGTCAGCAAGCCCTACATTCTCCTTTGCCATGAGTAGATCAAAGAAATCGATAAATCAAAAGAAGGAGAACGTTGGAGTGGTTAACGTTGTCGAAACACCTCTAGCCACGAAACAAAGCACGCTGCAAAAGGTTTTAACCTCAGCTGTCAATGATCTGGGCATGGAAGCGGCTTTTATAGGGATTAAAACCCATGATCAAGGTTCTCTGATTCCCCAGGTATCCAGGGGGTTTTCCTCTCGAGAAATTCGGGCGATCCTTCGCGCCTTATGGGTGGACTATGGAAAAGGCATTGGTCTCAATACTCAAACCTCTGAGACTGACCCCTTCGGCCTTCTTCGGCTTCGAATGGTGACTCCAGGAAGCAAAGCCATTTTAGCTGTCCCCTTAAAAATTGGTGGTCGAATCTATGGAACTCTCGTGGTGGGAAAACGAGAGAGTGCTTCCCTCCCCAAAAGGGAGAAAACCGCTATTGTCCAAAGTGGGAATCACATCACAGAGGAACTGAAGAAGGCAGGTTTATTCGGATCTCCCTTGATACTGGGCTCATCTATGGTGGCTCATGAACCGACTTCGGGTGATGGAGAGAACGTTCAAGTCCCTCAACTCCGTACGTATACCAACCCTGACGTCCAAGAACGAGTGGCTGGCCTATTACACGACGCGGAAAAGTCTTTAGATTTTGAGCGGGCGTGGGTGACGATTTATGACCCAATTGTGGCCTCTCTGGAAATATTGGGT
>CP070743.1:958687-960710 GCA_020348185.1 Nitrospirota bacterium | reverse complement strand
ATATACCGTCAGAAATCCCCCAGTTTGAATTTTGTGGGACTCAAAGTTCCTGTAGGACGGATCACATCGGAAAATTTATTCAAAATGGCCAAGCTTGCAGGAGGCTATGGGACTGGTGAACTTCGCCTCACCCCGCATCAGGCCCTCATTATTCCGAATGTCTCAGACAAAAAATTGGGGGACCTCACTGAGGAGCCGATTCTCAAAGAATTTGTCTACAATCCCTCCCCCGTCCAAAAGGGGTTAGTGAGTTGTGTCGGTAATGACTATTGCAATCTCGCGGTCATTGAAACGAAAAGTCGAGCGGTGGAAACTGCGAAAATTGTAGAGGAAAAGTTGGGGACTGATCTGAAACCCATTACGATGCATTGGTCGGGGTGTCCGGCTGGATGCGGGAATCATTTAGTCGCCGATGTCGGGCTTATTGGAAAAAAGACCAAAATCAAAGGGAAAGTTATCGAGGCTGTGGATGTGTTTGTCGGCGGTCGTTCGGGCCCAAACCCAAGTCCTGCGATCAAGTTGCTGGAGGATGTCCCCTGCGATGTGCTTCCTGAAGTGTTAAGCGGGATCCTTCCGTATCATTCTAGAGAAAAAATGCATCGGAGTAAGATTCGGGTTATCAAGAACTCAACTAGCCGCACCGAAAAGGCCGCAGAAGGGAAAAAGGAAATTGTCCCTCAAACGACTTCGGGTAGCTCCGAAAAAATGAATCAGGAAGTTGTATCCGTGTGATGAAAAGTCATGTGGGGATGGCATTTGGGGTTCGTCTATTCCGCCGGAACGCAAAATTTCCCTCCCCGTTCTTCGCAGAGCCGCTGACGAAAACGATCGGACCAATATTGAAAAGCTTTTTCCACATGGCTCCAGGGGTTTCGCACATCGGTTAATTCACGCCCACCCCCTCGACGGTCGACTCCAGCCATCAGCACTTCACCGGTGACGCTGTCGGAAACTTCACCTTCAATGCCGGCGGATCCCACAAAGGCTCGGGTCCCGGTGGCCATTTTCGAAACACTGGGTAACGGCACCACTGAAGTTACGGCATGCATCGCTCTACTGGCCTGTTCGGCTTCGGTCAAGGCGACCCTGATTCGCATCACTCCCGAGCCCGGCTTATCAACCACCTGCATCCCTTCGGCTCTCACCGCTTCAATTGCCTTCACCTTCATGAGACGGGTTAACCGTTGCAGATCACGTGGAGGAATTTCCCCTAATTTGGAATCCTCACCCCGCCAAACGGTGACGGGGTCAACCATGGCCTTGTCGTAATCCTTCCAATTCGCGGTGGGGTTTCGATAGTACAGTAAGGGTTCACCCGGTTCTCCGGGGCGCAACTTAGAATAATCTTTTAAAAATCCGGTTGTCTCGACTTTTCCTGCTTGTTCGGAACTCGCACATCCCCAGAACAGCGCGACCATTCCCATGACAATAAGCATTCCCTTACTCTTCATGGCTCCCCCTTTATCTCTCAGACATGGATTGGGCATCAAGCGATAAGAGCGAAGTATAACCGTTTCAGCCCCTTCACTTTCAATACGTGCAAATAATTATGAGTCACTCTTTTCACACATAAGTTGATGCACAATGATTTCCGGACGACAGAGGAATCGAACGGGAACGACGGACACTCCTACCCCAGGGGAGGTATAGCCTTTCATATTCTGATACCTCCATGGTCCGCTAGCAAATTTCCGAGGGGATCCTCCCGTAATGATGGGTATGCTTCTCGGCAAGCAAATCTGCCCACCATGCGTGTGGCCACACAGATAATAATCCACGCCACCTGCGGCCGCATCTTTGATCAAGTCCGTGGAATGCGCTAATAAAATCTTAACTGGGTCGGCCTGTGATGGAACGGATCGCAAAGCTTTTGACAGGTCGTCTGTTTCATACCAGTGGGGGTCGTCAACTCCAACCAGCCAAATGGTTTGTTCACCTCGGGTGATCGGAATGGATTCGTTCAAGAGAAGGGTAATGCCCAGGCCTTCTAGCCCAGGAACCATTTCAAGAAAGTCATGATTCC
>CP070743.1:956564-958587 GCA_020348185.1 Nitrospirota bacterium | reverse complement strand
AATATGATTTTTCTTCGCGCCCCCAACGAACAGCTCCTTTTGTTGGGCCATTTCTTCAGGTTTTTTCTTCCCCATAGCCCGGCGAAGTAAATCTGCCTGTCCCAAACTGAAGCCGGCCAGCTGGGTCGCTATGGCCATCACTTGCTCTTGGTACACAATGACGCCATAGGTTTCTTTTAAAATCGGCTCTAACTGGGGAGGGTTATACACGACTTGAGAAGGGTCACGTTTGCGTTTGATGAAATCATCAACCATTCCGCTTTCGAGTGGACCGGGGCGATAGAGCGCAAGGATCGCAATGAGATCCTCAAAGGTTTCGGGTTTGATTTTCATCAATAAATTCCGCATGCCTGAACTTTCCAGCTGGAAGATTCCCGTGGTTTTTCCGGTGGACAATAAGGCAAAGGTCGCAACGTCGTTCGGAGGCAATTGGTTCACGTCAATATCATGATCGTGGGATCCCTTGGCGTGAATTAAGGCAACGGCACGATTGATCATCGTGAGGGTTTTTAATCCCAGAAAATCAAATTTCACAAGCCCGATTTTTTCGACGTCAGTCATGGAATATTGGGTGACAATTTCATTGTTGCTCGTCTTGTAAAGGGGGACATGTTCGATGAGGGGTTTTTGTGATATGACGACGCCCGCGGCATGTGTGGACGCATGGCGCGCCAACCCTTCGAGGGCCTTGGCCGTGTCCATCAACTCTTTCATTCTTTGCTCTTTGTCAACGAGTTCCTGGAGCCTGGGTTCCTGAATCAACGCATCTTGAAGAGTAATATTCAGCTGGGTAGGAACCAGTTTTGCCACTCGGTCGACTTCGGCATACGGCATGTCCATCACTCGGCCAACGTCGCGAATAGCGGCTTTGGCCCCTAATGTTCCGAACGTGATGATCTGGCACACATGTTCTTCCCCATATTTGTCAATCACGTAATTGATCACTTCTCCCCGTCGATCCATGCAAAAGTCCATGTCGATGTCAGGCATCGTGACACGTTCGGGGTTCAGAAAGCGCTCGAAGAGTAAGTTGTACACCAATGGATCAAGGTCCGTGATCCGGAGTGCATACGCCACCAAACTGCCTGCTGCCGAGCCACGACCCGGACCAACCGGAATCCCCCGTGAGCGAGCGAATTTAATGATATCCCACACCACCAGGAAGTAGCCTGCATATCCCATGGAGATTAAGACGCTGAGTTCCGCTTTGAGCCGTTGGGTATACACTTCGGAAGGAATGGCGGTTGGCTTTTCTCTCAAACGGGCAGCGAGTCCTTCCTCAGCCACTGTCTGAAGGTAATCGTCATGCGTGTGTCCCTCGGGGACCTGATAATGAGGAAGATGAGGAGTTCCAAAAGAGAAGGCGACATCGCATTGTTCAGCTATTTTGCATGTATTCAAGACCGCAGAAGGAAGTTCAACAAATTCCGCAATCATTTCCTCGGTGGATTTCACATATAACTGGTTCGTATCAAAACGCATTCTGTTAGGATCTTTGAGTGTTTTCCCAGTTTGCAGGCAGAGCATGATCTCATGCGGATGGGCATCTTCTTTTTTTAAATAGTGGCAATCATTAGTGCCGGCAAGTGGAATCCCGAGCTTTTGGTGAATCTCGACCAGTCCTTGGTTGGCAATTCGTTGGTGGTCCAGGCCGTTGGCCTGAACTTCAAGGTAATAATGATCCTTGCCGAAGATAGATCGATATTCGTCAGCCGTCTGGATCGCGCCCTTCATGTCCTGCTGCCCAATTAAATAGGGAACTTCCCCACTGAGACACCCGGAAAGGGCAATCAGTCCATGGTGATGTTCCTGGAGCAATTCTTTATCCATACGGGGTTTGTAATAAAATCCTTCCAGGTAGGCTTTGCTCGATAGCTTGATGAGATTGTGATATCCGGTGAGGTTCGTCGCTAATAAGATCAAATGGTAGTATTCGTTGTGGGCCAGTTGGCTATCCCGTTCCTGCCGGTTTCCTGTGGCCATATAGGCCTCGCAGCCGATAATAGGCTTCACACCATGTTTT
>CP070743.1:954406-956464 GCA_020348185.1 Nitrospirota bacterium | reverse complement strand
GACCTTTTAGACTTTTTAGACTTTTTGACTATTGGACTTTTCGACCCCTCTACCTCGCGCCAGTTGGAACTAAAAACCCTAAATCTCAAATACTTGTGCTATTGGATTGGGGAGTGAGTATCGTAATCGTGCCTCGCATGAAGGGGTGAAGGCCGCAATGATAGGCATAACGACCGGGGGGCAATCGTGAGAGGTTAAAAGAGTCGTGGGGCCTTATGACACCAGAATTTACACGACAGGAGGAACTCATAGAGCATTCATCTGCAAGAATCGTATGGATCTCATTGGTCTCGTTAACCCAGCGAATGATAGTTCCTGAAACAACCGACACGGATTTTGGTGAAAAAAACGGTGCATGGTGTGTAATCCTAATTTGATGCACAGAAGTTGCCGCCAAAGCCATCCATCCATGAAGCATCAGAGCTACCAGAAGCATCAACAAGGATAATTTGTATTTAAAAGGGGACACAGAACTGGGCATTTTAACCTTGAACATTGAACTTTAAACTCCGGATGGTTTCACCATCCGGCTATGGTTTGATGGCTAAGAAAATTGTTCCACGCCCTCGCTTTAACAGCACCAATACCGGGGATTTTGCTTCCAGATTGCTTGTTAAACGCTGGAAGTCTTCAATCGTTCTCACTTCCTGACGGTTGAGTTCAACGAGAATATCTCCTTCACGAAGGCCAGCTCGTGCAGCGGGTGAATCGGCCTCGATGTGAGTAATCACCACCCCTTTCTGATCCGTCCCTTGTTCCGGAGGGATGGGTCCCACTGTAATCCCGGCTAAGGCATGGTCTCCTTGCGTTTTCCCTTCAGTCTCACTGGAAAGCGAGGCTAAATCTCGCGGCATTTCTCCGATAGAAACTTGAAGTTCTTTTTCACCGCCCTCACGCCACACGGTCATCCTGGCTGTGCTATTGGGAGGTGTGTCGGCCACGAGGGCCCTGAGATGATTGGGATCTTTTACGGAAGTTCCTTGAAACTCGCGAATAATATCTCCTCGCCTGACTCCAGCTCCCTTAGCAGGACTGTCGTCGAAAACATCCCCCACTAAGACCCCAGTCGTGTCAGGAGCATCGAATTGAGTAGCCAGATCTGGTGTCACCTCTTGAATGGATACACCGAGCCAACCTCTGACCACTTTTCCGTGACTGATCAGACTCTGCATCACGTGCTTCACCATTTGACTGGGAATCGCAAACCCTATCCCCATATATCCGCCTGTTCGTGAAAAAATGGCTGTATTAATTCCGATCAATTCACCATTGAGATTGACAAGTGCGCCTCCTGAATTCCCGGGATTGATGGCGGCATCCGTTTGAATAAAGTTTTCATAATCGACAATGCCCATATTGGCCCGACCAACCGCGCTGATAATGCCCATCGTCACCGTTTGATTGAGTCCGAACGGATTACCAACGGCCAAAACCATTTCTCCAACTTGAAGAGAATTGGAATCCCCCCAGGGTAATGTCGGCAAATCCGAAGCCTCGATCTTAATGACCGCAAGATCCGTCTTGGGATCTGTACCAATGAGCTTAGCCGGATATTTCCGTTTGTCTGCCAACATCACTTGAAGTTCATCCGCTTGTTCAACGACATGGTTGTTGGTCACGATGTACCCATCGCTACCGATAATGACCCCAGAGCCCAACCCCTGTTCCTGACGTTCCTGTGGTTGACGGAACCGTCGTTCAAACTCTTCACCAAAGAATCGTCGAAAAAACGGATCATCAAAAAAAGGAGACTGTTGGGACTGCTCCACTTTACGGGTACTCGAGATATTGACCACCGAAGCCATCGCCTCTTTGGATACGCGGACAAAGGTATCGTTGGATGGAAGACCAACCGTAGAAACTCTCGCTACGGGACCTGACTCTGTTGGTTCGGCAGCCGAGACCGTCGCCTGGGCAATAGCACCAGCATCCCCGGACCCTTGAGAACATTGGACAAAGGCAATGAGAAATATGCCAAGGGTCCCTATCCTAACCCAACCGGTTTGGAAGAAAGACCCAGACCCGGCGGTTAGACAATCAAACACCTTCATGAAATAC
>CP070743.1:952248-954306 GCA_020348185.1 Nitrospirota bacterium | reverse complement strand
AAGGGACAATCGATTTCCTGTGCGACCTTTCTGAGCCAAGTAGCCGAATGTAAGGAAAAACTTCCGGACAAACAGCACGTCCTGAATCTTTGTGTAGATCGATACCGATTTCTTGTGGGCTTCGCCGCTGCTCTGCTCCGCGGGCAGACTACCCTCTTGCCTCCTAACCGCGCACCCCAAATTGTCGTACAGATTGGAAGTACCTATCCAACGTGCTACACCATCACGGATGGTGATGAAGGGGTGGATGGGTTAGAAACCGTTTCCCTTAATCAGTTACAAAATCATACGGGGCTTTCCATGACCAATCCCGTCATTCCCGCACACCACACGGCGGTGATTGCCTTTACATCGGGGAGCACCGGAATTCCACGTCCAAATTCCAAAACATGGGAATCATTGGTCACCGTTGCTCAAAAAACAGGTGGGCGAATCCTGGGGAATCAGGAAAAGAAAATGAATTTTGTTGCCACCGTTCCACACCAACATATGTATGGCTTGGAAACGTCCATCATGCTCCCGATCCAATATGGTTGGGCCTTCCATTCAGGAAGACCCTTTTACCCAGAGGATATTCGCTCGGCGTTGTGGGAGCTTCCTGAAAAACGGATTCTGGTCTCTACCCCCATTCACCTTCGTGCATGCCTCACGGAACAAACCCAATTCCCGGACTTACAATGTGTGTTATCAGCCACCGCCCCTCTTTCAGATTCCGTAGCCAAAGACGTTGAAAAGTTATTTCAGACTCAAATAATCGAAATATATGGCTTTGCGGAGGCCGGGACGATTGCCACGCGACGGACGGTTACGGGAGAAAGTTGGGAACTGCTTGATGGGCTTTCTCTTTCCAGTGAAGTCAGCCAACATTTCGTGAATACTCCTTATTTTTCAGATCCCATACGCATACCGGATTCCATCACTCCCGGTGGTCCACAACGATTTGATTTACAGGGTCGACCTGGCCACTTAATCAACATCGGGGGCCATCGTGCGTCTTTAGACGACCTCAACTATCAGTTGACCGATATCGAGGGTGTGATAGACGGAGTGTTCTTTATGCCGGAATCCCAAGAGGATACGGTAACCCGCCTTATCGCATTTGCGGTGGCTCCGGGACAACGGCCCGAAAAGATTCTGTCCAGCCTCCGAAAAAAAATTGATCCGGTGTTCCTCCCTCGCCCACTCTACCTGGTCGATGCGCTTCCCCGAAATCCTACCGGGAAACTGCCCAAAGGAGCTTTAGAGACCCTCACGGCAAATCAATCCGTCTGGCAGGATACGGGGAAAAGGTCATCAGCCGAATAAAAGCCCCCATTATTTATGTCGGAAGAAAGATTGGTTAAAATCAAAAAGGATCATCCTGCTTTATCCGGGCACTTTCCAGGAGACCCCGTGGTCCCTGGTGTCGTCATCCTTGAAAAAGTCCTCGAGACCATTTGTCAGGTTGAGCCTATGATGATTACCCTGTTGGGAGCACCATCAGTTAAGTTCCATGCCCCCCTTCGTCCCGAAGAAGAAATGAATATTCAATTAGAACCGTATCAGCCTCAAGGCAGAAAGTTTGTCTGTACAACAGGCACTAGACTCATTGCCAGCGGTCTTTTCACCTATCGGAGAGTAGAACAGTCAGCGGGGAACCCTGAATGAGTCAAGGCTGGCTGGCTCAACGTGAACGGGGATCCCGATTAGCCTACCAGTTCATGGCCTGGACCGCTCTTCGATTAGGGCGGCCTCTCGCTCGGGCACTGCTGCATCCCATTTCCCTCTACTTCACTCTCTTTTCTCCCAAAGCGACAAAAGGGATACGAGGGTTCTTGGAACGAATATTTCATCGCCGTATTGGGATGAAAGATCTCTATCACCAGTATCATTGTTTTTCGGCAACTCTGCTTGACCGGGCGTTTATCGCCACTGGGCAGTTTCAATATTTTGATTTGAACATTCACGATGCCGAAGTTCTTCTGAATCGGGTGGATCAAAGCCAAGGGTGCCTCTTGTTAGGATCGCACCTTGGGAGTTTCGAGATTGCTCGGGCTAGTGGCTTCCAGCGTAAGAAGG
>CP070743.1:950084-952148 GCA_020348185.1 Nitrospirota bacterium | reverse complement strand
AAGCTTGTGCTAACGCGCCTAACACCACATCAACAATTCGTTGAGCCGTCTCGACGTTGCCTCCCGCAACAGCTGCTGGCCGACGAGCATTGACCACCGTCCCCCCGGGAGCAATCACACGAATGGGCACCAGACAGCCACTATTTGCGGGAATATCAAGGCCAAGCAGACAGCGAAAGACATAAGCGGTTGCTGAGAGGGTAATCGGATATACCGCATTGATACTGCCTCTTCGTTGAGAATCCGTTCCAGTAAAATCCACAACCGCCTCATCACCCGAAATCGTAACGCTCACGCATATGATCACGGGCTCCGCCGTGAGGCCATCGTCATCCAACACGTCCTGGAACCGGTAGGTCCCATCGGGTAAGTCCTGAAGAAGCCGGCGAGTCATGTGCTCACTATATTGCAATAAATCTTCCATATCCTCCTTGACCCGGTCGATTCCATAGCGATCAACCAGTCCTACCATTCGTTCAATCCCGGTCCGGTTCGCCGCAAGTTGAGCATGAAGATCCCCAGCTCGCTCGTCAGGTGTCCGAACGTTGGCGAGTAACAATCGCCACACATCCTGATTGATGATGCCTCCATGAACCAACCTCAACGGGGGAATAATCAGTCCTTCTTGAAACAGTTCCTCGGCCAGAGGCATGGATCCTGCGGACATCCCTCCCACATCCGCATGGTGAGCCCGGTTCGCAACAAATCCTAATAACCTCGGCCCTTCGCTTGTGTCCATAAAAATTGGAGAAACAAGGGTGATATCCGGCAGGTGGGTTCCACCCTGATACGGATCATTCACCATAGCCACATCTCCGGGAGAAAACGTTAGAGCTTGCAAGCAGGCTTGAACGGACAGCGGCATGGCTCCTAAATGCACGGGGATGTGCTCCGCTTGGGCAATCAGTCGCCCCTCTGCATCGAAGAGGGCACAGGAAAAGTCGCAACGTTCCTTAATATTAGGTGAGTAGGCCGCTCGCTGTAGACGCACCCCCATTTCTTCGGCGACGGACGCAAACAGGTTTTTCATAATTTCTACACTAATGGGATCTCTCATACTTCGACTCCCACATCGATTAGAAGATTTCGATACCCATCCACCACCGCCATATCGGTCGGGCCGAGATAGACGGTTGTGTCATCCTGAACAATAATGGCCGGCCCTGAGAGGCGGTGACCTGGTTTCAACAGATTCCCTCGATAGTGAGGCACGTCTTCAACACCGTTCGTCAGGGCGACAGGCCGTTGGCACCAAAACGCTTCAGCGGGGTCCGAAGACCCGTGCTTTACCGGACGAAGATGGGGAGGATTGGTATACCCAACTGCACGAACCCGTAAATTGACAATCTCTGTTGGAGCGTCCTTATGGTCAAACCCGTAGCGTTCGCGATGAATGTCATCAAATTGATCCCTGAATTCGGGAGTCAAGGGAACAACGAGCTCAAAGGATTGTCCTCGATAACGCATGTCTAATTCACAAACAATGGCACTTTGTGCCGTTTGAACTCCCTGTTGATTCAAATCCTTCAACCCTTGACCTACCATTGTCTGTCTTCGGGCGTCCAGCTCATCGTAGGGTGTGTGTCCAGGCATCATCACGGTTTGGACATAATCCAATTGTATGTCAGCCATCAGCATGCCCAGGGCTGAAAGAGTCGCGGCCATCGGCGGGATTAACACGCGTCGAATGTTTAACTGCCGGGCAAGGTCACAAGCATGAAAGCCTCCCGCACCGCCAAAGGACACAAATACGAAATCCCGGGGATCATGGCCTCGTTCGACCGATATGACTCGCACAGCTCGTTCCATGTGAGCGTTGACCACCTGGATAATACCTAAGGCCATGGTTTGCTGGAGACTAAATCCTGGAGCTGGTTCTAGCCGTATATCCTTCGCCAATTTTTCTAGAGCAACCTCGGCCTGAACTTGATCCAAATGCATGGTCCCGCCAAGAAACCCATCAACCGGTAATCGCGCAAGTATCAAATTCGCATCGGTGACAGTTGGTTGACCTCCACCCCGCCCATAGCAAATGGGCCCAGGATCCGCCCCGGCACTTTGAGG
>CP070743.1:947917-949984 GCA_020348185.1 Nitrospirota bacterium | reverse complement strand
TCCTCTAGGGCCACAGTAGCCAACGATGAAACACCGAACATGGTTCCGTATTTGGTGGCCGCGCGGCCAACAGCCCGTTCTCCTTCATGATGGAACAATCGCTGCAAGGCTGTCGGAGCACAGTAAACCGGCATATCCAGCTTTTGCCCCATGACCGTGACGCTCATATCCACCTCTTCAACACCCGCCAATACGTTTGGAATCAAGTCACAGTCATCAAAAGCGCTGGTGTTGCGTCGATAAGTGATTTCATCATCTGCAGCGCCATCAATATAGTGGAATATCGGCGAGGGAAGCCGTTGGCGGGCAAGGTCCCGCATGTCCTGAACATTGTGACAATGTTTCAACCGTTTGAACATTTCAGAATCCTGAAATTTTAGGGGTATGCATTGGAAATCAGGGTTTTGTGATGCCACATACCCACTTAACAATACAACTAGGAATAAGTATTTGAAAGACCCTTTTTGCACCAACAGAAAGCTATCATTAGGGCCAGAGGTATGCCCTATAGGGCTCAAGTTTAAAATTTACTTTCTTTAAAGCCTTACTCATCCGTACCTCAATGCAATTGTTTATCTAATTTCGCGAGAAGAGGAATATGTTTAGAACAATGAATATAGGCTTCTTCAATTTCTATCAGCACCCAACACACAGATTGCGGCCCCCCGTTTGCCTTGCCCGCTCCCAGCATAATTTGTGGGACATCTGGCAATTGGGCCAACTCGTGATTTTCTAAAACTTGTGCCTTCCCATTGACATGCAGACCAACTCTACCCTGAAAAAAATCAACAAAAAGCATCCCAATATTGGGATTGGTCAACATATTGCCTACACTGGCCATAACCCCATTTCCCCGATATTCGGGATAAGCGAGCCGTCTCGAATCTAAGACATGAACAAAGCCCGTTTCTCCTACCCTCAATGAACAATCCGAACTTCCGTGTTCATCTGCGGTCCCAATAAAGACCATTTCCTGACCTTGAATGAAAACTTGCATGTCCTCAGTCAACTGATTCACCCATTGCTTTTGATAAAATGCCTGCGCTCGCTTGGTGGTCCCTAATTTGTGTTGCACAAACTGTTCAGCCGAAGAGCCCCTATACATAGTACCATTCTTTGACTGTTCCCTCATTTATAATCCGTCTCCTCCTCCTCAATCAATTCCCACTTGGCCTATTTGCGTTCGGTGATATCTCGTACGACCAAAAGGCGTCCAATGACGGCATCATCGCGCATCACACTTTTGACATTGGCTTCAACCCATCGGAAAGACCCGTCTGCTCGAACAATTTCAAACTCAACCAATGGCGGCACCTCCCCACCTTGGCGAACGAATGACAGGCGCGATTCAGCCACGGCCGCAGCATTGGGGGTCAGATATTTCATGAGTGACTGACCGATGATTTCATCAAGGGAGCGCCCAACGAAATTACTCCACTGTTGATTGGCCCAAATGACCTTCCCCCTTAAATCTCCATACACGACAGCATCGTTAATGTGCTCAATTGGTGAGGTTTAACCCTTGCTCCTGCTCCCGCAGGGCCGCTTTGGTTTTGATACGCTCCGTGATATCCTCAACCATCGCAATATGTAAACGCGGGTCCGTCGTTCCAAACCACAAGGGCACGCACGTCAGATTGACCCAGATGATCTCTCCGTCTTTCCGAAAATACCGTTTTTCCATTTGGAAGGTATCGATCTTTCCCTCCAAAAGTTTTTTCATGTTGTCCAAATCCGCCTGAAGATCCTCCGGATGGGTGATGTCCTGAAAGGAGCGATCAAGCATTTGTTCCTGCGAGTACCCGACAATGTCACAATATTTCTTATTGATGTTCTTGAATTTGCCGCTGATGGAATCAATGATGGCAATGCCTGTTGGGGCCTGATCAAAAATGGCTCGAAACCGGCGCTCGCTTTCACGAATCACCTCTTCTGTTTTCTTTCGCTCGCTAATGTCACGAATAATTTCGCAATAAAAAACTTCCCCGCTGAAGACTGAGCGAGAGAGAGACAGTTCAATAGGAAACTCCTCCTCGTTTTTCTTGAGGCCATGTAGTTCAACAACTT
>CP070743.1:945734-947817 GCA_020348185.1 Nitrospirota bacterium | reverse complement strand
TTCTCCGTTCCGCGAATGAAATTTGGGTGGTTATTGATTAAGTAATCCCACCAGAAGCTTGGATATTATCTCCAGTAATCCACCCACCTTCCTCACTCGCCAAAAAGGCTACCACGTGGGCAATATCGATAGGCTGGCCCAAACGCCGGAGGGGAGACATTTGCCTTCCTGTCTCCCGCAAGGCCTCATCTTTTGGAAGCATGTCGGTTTCGGTGAACCCAGGTGAGACCGTATTCACGGTCACCTGTCTAGGCCCCAGTTCGTGAGCCAGGGTGGTGATAAAGTGTTCACCGGCGGCTTTGGTGCCTTTATAAACGGCCGAACCGGGATAACTCGAGGCCGTAGCACTGGTAGAAATATAAATTATTCGTCCACCATCAGTGATATGCCGTCCAGCTTCTTGCAGGGTGAAAAACACACTTTTCGTATTGAGGGCAACCATGGCATCAAACTCTTCTTCCGTAGTATCCACGACTGACTTTGGATTAAACATGCCGGCATTGGCAACCACAATGTCAATTCGTTCATAATGCCCCATAATTTGCTGAAAGAGTCGTCGAATGTCGGAGACCTTACTGACATCCGCCTGAATCGCAAGGGCGTGCCCCCCCTTTTCTTCAATTCCTCTCACGACTTCCTGGGCTTTATCGGCACTCTTGCAATAATTTACCACTACAGCCGCTCCTTCTTGTGCTAGCCGTTCGGCAATACTTCGCCCAATACCCCTGGAAGCTCCTGTTACGATAGCCACTTTGTCTTTTAACGATGACATGTTTCCTCCCCGACGCCAAGTTTAAAAACTAAGGTCCAACTTCTCATGGCAAAAGTCAGTCGTCACAATTGTAATACATTTCCTTTTCATAAGCACAATGCATCCCAGCTTTGCGGAAAGTTTTCAGGCATTTTACCGGAGTAACTCAACCACTCCATAGACTTCGTGGATCTGACCCTTGTAAGTGACCTCACCCTGAATAATTCCCATTGAAAATCCACCCAAGAACCAATTGACGATATTGTTTGGCTGAGACCGCTCGAGCTGAACCTTCCCCGATCCATTTTCACTTGACCAGCCCGCTTCCCATTTATCCGGCCACCAGTAGAATCCGAACCCCTGACTGAAATCAACCGCGTTCAGTTGTAAATTCTGGAAATATTCCGTTTCCTCCTGAATCGTGAGGAAGCCATTGACCGCCCCGATCAATGGAGGCATCAGCTCACCCTCCTGGCTATGAAGGTACAAATCTCCGACGCCGTCAAAAGACATGTAAAACCCTTGAAACTCGGCCAGCAAATCCCAGTACAAGTGAGTCAGACGGTTAAAGTTCAACAACAGGAGGGATTCATAAAAGACCCGTCCTTTCAAATCCCGATTTTGCCATTCCATAATCGCAGGGGCCGATCCAATCCAAAAGTGTCCACCATTGGTTTTCTTCGAAATGCGTTCAGAAATGGGTTCAAGCGTCAGAGTGAAATGGTTGGATGGGCTAATGACAGTCAACCCGTTCTTGGCTGTTCCTTGATATTGAAAGTCTTGAGAATCGGGAATGGACAGCAACTCTTCCGTCACATTGTCATATTGGCCATTGCCTTTTACCTTGATCCACCCTTGCTGCTCATCGTGCATTTGAACAAAATGTTCTGCCTGGTAGGCCTTCCCATCTCGTCCTCGACTCGTGCTCAACGCCAGCACCACATGCCCTTGGCCATCTTCGCCAATGAAGGCAATATGGTCTGTAATGTTCAAAAGTGTTGAGTTGGGAAATTCTTGTGCTTTGGAGGAAACTTCTTGGGTATTCTGTGCCAACGCCTGGGGATGGGTGAAAATCCATGGAGCATCCATGGCTATCCCGAAGAGAAAAGCTGCTGTGATTACGATGCGATCAAAGGTTGCTGGTGTCATGACTGAAATTTCTGTTTGTAGTCGCAGCATCTCATGCTGCTTCTTCCCCGAACACCAAATAGGGCTCTCCTTATTCCAGAGGGAATAGCACTGGTGGCGAAGATTAGGATTTTCTTTCCACTGTTACAGATTATTGTAATGATTTCCTGGCAAAGAGCAGCATAAGATGCTGCAGCTACAAAC
>CP070743.1:943536-945634 GCA_020348185.1 Nitrospirota bacterium | reverse complement strand
GCTTTTTTCCCGATGTGGTCGACCAAATAATCAATGTCCATCACTTTTTTGACACGGAAAGGATTCACGAAATTTCTGTGAGTCAAATGGTTCACATACGTCTCCACACCAAAACCCGCCTGACCCGTGATAAAGTACGCGCCATTGAGCGCACCGGCCGATGAACCAGCGACATGGTCGAAACATTGCCCAAACCCCATTTCCTCAAGCGCCGCCAGGGCTCCCATGGAATACACCGCCCGCATGCCGCCACCTTGAACAACAAGGCCTATCTTCTCTTTCCCGTTGTGATGAAGTCTTTTCTGGTTGAGAACCCGCAACGCCTCGGTAGCGTTCTCTTCACGGGTATGCGGAGATTGGGATTTCATGCTCGCATCATTCCTCTAGTCAACACATCAACTGGTGGGCATTCAAATTCCATCGTAACCAACCCCTCCAATAATGTACAGGAGTTGACTGGAAAAATCCCTTCACAACAATTGTAGCTGCAGCATCTCATGCTGCCCTCCCAACCTTTCTCTTTTGTCATTGACCGTACTTTTGGTAATGCCACAAGGGGGCACCATGAGATGGTGCCACTACAAACAGGGGGGGCAAATTTGACCGGTCACCCGAATTGCCCTTATTCTACTAGACCGGCTCCTGAATTAACTAAAATCTAACATGAAGCTTTTGTTAAATATATTTTTCCTGAATTTCCAATGAACACACTTCCTTCCCTTAGAATGATACTGAGTTTGTGGATCTTAGCCTGTGTCTTGTCACCTTCAATCAGTGCGGCAGACGATCAAGAAGATGAACCGCGATTGCCCCTCGCCATGGAAGTCTTTCTGAAAAAGCCAAAGAAAGATCAGTATAACATCCACATCCATTTAACCAATGTCAGCCAGGAACCGGTTGAGGTCAACGTGCATGACTTGCCCTGGACTCCCCCGAATGATTCCAAATGGTTCTTGGCATATCGAATGGATTCAAATAAAACTCCAATTAAGCAGACATCTTGGCGTGGAAAATTTGGATCACGTATCGTTCGGCTCATTCCGGGTGAATCGATTCAAGATAAGCTGGCCTTAAATCCTCGATTTCCTTCTCTGTTGAAAGACATTGATCAATTCGGTGTGCAACTGCAATGGGAATGCCCACCGCCGACTTTAAAATTTGAATGTAAAAACGGTACACCCAATACTCTGACGATCCCCAAAGCCGATCCAGGCCAACCGGATGTGTATGCCATCAATCAAACGGCGTGTCTCAAATTGGAACAGACCATTGGTCTCATCAGCATTCCGAGAGACCATGATGTACTCTTTGTTCTCACGACTGAATCAGTCATGAAAGACTTGAAACAGGTTCAATCTCTTCTCCTCGGCGTGGACGACTACGTGCAGCAATGTCAACCGATGTGGACAAATAGCTGGGCGGTGAGTTTTTTTACAGACAAGAAATATGCAGGATTCCTCAGGGACGAAGAAAACAAGCTCCATTTTGAAAAAGGCCTCTGGCAACAAGCCAATATTGGGCAATATTCCAGCCAAATTCGAACCTTATTCCGATTCCCGTGGATCAGAAAAAAAGCCGAAACCGTCTATCTTTCCGTTTACCAATTACGACAAAACAACAAATGAATTTCTTTTTCCCCCTCTCCCAAAAGCCACCCTCAACAACAGGAGGACCCCATGGATATTGCCACGCTTCGAGAGGCCTTACTCTGGAGTACTGTGATCAATTATGGAGTGTTGCTCTGGTGGTTTGGCTGGTTCGTCTTTGCTCATGATTGGATCTATGAATTTCACGGAAAATGGTTCAAGATCCCCGTGGATCGCTTTGATGCGATTCACTATGGGGCAATGGCATTCTACAAATTAGCCATATTTGTTTTTAACCTAGTCCCATTTCTTGCCCTCCTGATTGTTGGGTAGCGAGCAATACCAGCCTTGCCTTGCCTAAAAGTAACGCTATCTTTTCGGTAATCGCTGTGTTAGAATGGCACAACTTTATCGCGTAGGGCCTAGCGGTGAAGTGAATTGAAACAAGGCCCATAACCGATGTTGTTTTGTCCAGGAGTTTGCTCAGAAGCCTGACCACCGTCGCCTCGTTT
>CP070743.1:941334-943436 GCA_020348185.1 Nitrospirota bacterium | reverse complement strand
CCAGGTACCACCCATAAATTTTCGTTTTGCTCGAATATTTCCAAAAATCGGGACTCCGCCGGGAAGACATATTTGACCGCCATGAGAATGCCCACACACGTAAAAATCGACTCCGGAACTGGCAGCTGTTTCCACAATCTCGGGAGAATGCGCCAAAAGGATTTTCGGATCACTAGCCGGGAGACCCTGTAAGGCCTTCTCCAGGTCACAGGTCTGGTAAAAATGGGTGTCATCAACTCCCACCAACCACAATCGTTTTCCATCTCGTTCGATCGGCAAGGCTTCGTTGAGCAAAATTTTCATTCCCATTGATTCCAAAGATGGCACCATTTCTATGCAGTCATGATTTCCCAAAATGCCCACGATGCCTTGGGGACACGTTAGGCATTCCATTAACCGTTCCATTCGCTTCAGAGCGTCGCCATAATGACCGTGGGTGGAAAACCGAAAATCTCCGGTTATGACACACACGTCGAAGTCCAGCGAACGAAGTGTTTCCCCGAGTTGGCGCCCTTCATCCACAATTCCTTCCAGATGAAGATCGGAAAGATGCAGAATGCGATAATCCCCAAATTCGCGAGGAAGCTTTGTGAGGGAGGTCTCAATATTGAGCAACCGGTAATCAATGGTATTCCGGGTTGCCCGCTTGTAGACACCACAGGCCTTTAGAGCGGAACCAACCACGAACGGGATCACTTTCGACTCATCGAGAAAAACATTTAAGCCCCGCCGTCCCAAGCGAATCGCCTCCTGGTCCATTTGACTTCGAAGACGTTTACCGAAATGTTCTGCGCCTATTCGCGCAAGCATCTCCCCTAACTGATGACCGTTCATCTTCCACCAGATGTGTTCAAGGCCGGTGATGGTTGACTGCTTCCTTTATTGACTGCTGACATTTCCCAGGCGATCGCTGAACCCACGATTTCTTCAAGGCTGGAATGCGTGGGATGCCATTGAAGGCAGGACATGAGGCTTGAAGCATTGGCAACCAACCTCGGAGGATCTCCAGGACGTCGAGGCAAGAATTGAATGTTCGGGTTAAGGGAGAGCTGTTTTGCGATCTCTTGGATCACTTCGAGAACGGAATAGCCGCAGCCGGTTCCCACATTGAAACTCTGCCCGGTTTCCAACTCCGCGGACTCCAAGGCAAGAACATGAGCCTCCGCAAGATCTGAAACATGAACATAATCGCGTACGCATGTCCCATCGGGTGTTGGATAGTCGTCACCATAAACCTGAACTAAGTTTCCATCGAGTAAAGACCGTATCACGCGCGGGATTAAGTGTTCCTCGGGATCATGAGCTTCCCCAACGCCCCACTCCACATTGGCCCCTGACGCGTTAAAATACCGCAGAGCGAGTGATCGAATGCCCAATGCCGCGGCACTCCTATGCAAAGCCCGCTCAAATGCTAGCTTGGAAGCTCCATAGGGAGAAGTTGGAACCAGAGGAGAGTTCTCATCAATCGGACTTTCGGTCGTAGTCCCGTAAACGGCGGCTGTTGAGGAAAAAAGAAAGGTGTGAACCGGGAAACGGGCACAGGCCAGAAGCAGACTGATACCGGATCCGAGATTGTTTTCCCAATAACGGGTCGGCTCCCGCATCGACTCTCCCACACTGATATATCCACCCAAGTGCACCACGGCTTCAGGTTCATGCTTTTGGAACACCTCCAAGACCCTTGACGTATCCTCGAGGGGTACCGCTTCGAGCGTAAAGGGGTGACAACGATCAATGGATGAGGCCCTTAAATCGTCCAGAATGATGGGGGTATGCCCGTGCGCGGCCAAAGCCCGGACGACATGGGCACCAATGTATCCAGCCCCTCCCGCAACCAAGACCTTCATGCTGCACGCTCCGTTAGCTCTGGTATCTGGTCCTCTTTGAACGTCGAGGACTTCATCTGGTTGACAAAGGCCGTGACCCCCGCCTCCCAGGAGGAAAGTTGGAGCAAAGGATATTGCAAGCTGGTCAAGACAGAATATTTCGGACGCTGTGCTGGTCTTGGAAATTCGGCTGTTGCAACAGGCTTCACCGGAGTCTGGATTCCCAGCTGGCGATACAACGTGCGGGTCAACTCGAACCAGCTCGTCCCGCCTTTT
>CP070743.1:939108-941234 GCA_020348185.1 Nitrospirota bacterium | reverse complement strand
CATCAAGGGCTGGCTTGACAAGGACGGGAAGACCCATGAGCGCATTTACGATGTAGCAGTTTCCGACGAACGTAAGATTGGGCCGGACGGTCGCTGCAAGAAACCGGTCGGCAACACTGTCGACCTGGAGGCCGCAAATTGGACAAACACCATCGGCGCTTCCGAACTGGCCACGGTCTGGGCCGACCCGGATTTCGATCCGAAAGAAAAAGCCTTCTACTACGCCCGTGTGATCGAAATCCCGACCCCGCGCTGGGTGTTGTACGACAAGGTGCGCCTCGGTGCCAAGATTCCGAAGGAAGCGAAATTGATTCACCAGGAAAGGGCTTATACAAGTCCAATTTGGTATACACCTGAATAATTAGGTAGAAGTATGACAGTTCTTTATAAGGTAGTCTCAATGTACCTGTAAAGCGATTTGATAAGCATCTTTTCAGTATTACATTACAATTTTGATGTTATACAAATCGGCATAATAGCTTGATAGCTGAATAACAACGAATAGGAGGGGTACCGATGAATAAGCCGAGCCATCACCTATGTTGGATCCTATTACTTTGTTCTATAGTGTGCCTTCCGCGTCACGTAATAGCCCAGGAAAAGCCCAACATCATCATTATCTTCATGGATAACTTCGGTTGGGGCGAGCCCGGATTCAACGGTGGTGGAATCATTCGAGGTGCACCCACGCCGCGCATGGATACGCTGGCAGAAGAAGGCCTCCGGCTAACAAACTTCAACGTGGAGGTTCAGTGCACGCCTTCGCGTTCGGCTATCATGACAGGACGTTACGCGATCCGCAGCGGCAACGGTACGGTTCCCTTGGGAGAAGGGGTTTATGGCCTGGTGCAGTGGGAAGTCACCATGGCGGAGATGCTCTCCGAGGCCGGCTATGCTACAGGAATGTTTGGGAAATGGCATCTTGGCCGCACACCGGGGAGATACCCGATTGATCAGGGATTTGATGAGTGGTATGGCGTCCCCAACTCCACGGATGAGTCGGTTTACGCATCGCTGGAGGGTTTTACGGAAAGTGGTGTATCAGAAACATACGTGATGGCGGGCAAGAAAGGGGAGGTTCCGAAAAAGGTGCGTCCCTATCGACTGGATTACCGCCCGTTGATTGATCGTGATCTGACTGACAGGGCCATCGGTTTCATGAAGAAGAATGCCGCAGCCAAGAAACCGTTCTTCATATACCTGCCCTACACTGCGACGCATTTTCCCACAATGCCGCATCCGGACTTCAAAGGGAAATCGGGAAAAGGGTTGTGGGGTGATATGCTAATGCAGATAGACAGTTACCTCGGCGATTTGATCGATACCATCGATGAACTGGGCATTAAGGATAACACGATCGTTGTCTTCACGGCTGACAATGGTCCGGAGTCACTGAGTTCCGGTGAAACGTCACTCACGGTGGAAACGGCGGTTCACGGCTCTGCTGGTCCTTGGCGTTCCAGCCTGTTTACAGGTTACGAAGGTGCGTTACGAGTGCCCTTCGCCATTCGCTGGCCAGGCAGAATCGAGGCGGGTCGTGTGAGTGACGAGATTGTGCACGAGATGGATCTCTTCCCAACTTTTGCCCGGATTGCAGGCGGCAAGGTCCCCACGGACCGTAAGATCGACGGTATAGATGTATCTGGTTTCCTACTCGGCAAGACTGACAAGTCAGGACGCGAAGGTTTCATTGTCTACATGGGCAATGACATCTTCGGGGTCAAATGGCGCCACTGGAAACTGCATTTCAAAGAGCAGACCGGATGGAACGGCGTGTTGCGTGAGTACACTATGCCGAGGGTCTACAATCTGTTAAATGATCCCTACGAACGTGATAATGTTCTATTCCCGAATACTTGGGTGCTAAAGGCCGGACTACCCCAATTGGAAGAGCACGTTTTATCACTGAAGAAATACCCTCCAATCCCAACTGGAGCGCCGGACCCCTACATGCCGCCAGAGTGAGGGAATCCATTATGGTCATATGTCAGCTTTCAATCGGGTGCAGTGGCGGGTGAGATTGAGTTTTTGAAATAGACCTACTGTTATCGGGCTGGAACCAGTTCGGTTTATCAGCATCTAAACTGTTTAACTTTTATCGTTTAATTGTGAGGAGGTCATGATTG
>CP070743.1:936863-939008 GCA_020348185.1 Nitrospirota bacterium | reverse complement strand
ATTGAACCTGAAACTGAAACACATCAAGGAGAGTGAGACCTAGCGAATTCATGCGGGGGCCGCCGAGCCGCAGTGCTTTTCTCTTAGAAGGACCCGCTCTTCTTCAAACGTCAAACGGCGGGGTGGGCCCGTTTAGAATGGTGCACACGTAGAGCCGCTCTTAGGGTGCAAAGGCCTGCTGTAGTAAGTCGAGCAGCGACCCTATTTTCCATCTTGGTTTGCGCTCTTAAGCCTAGAAAGAACGTTCGGAGGGAATGAGGGACGAAGCTAAGCGGCGTGCGGTAGGACTCTCCCTGCCTGCTCCGGTTATCCTTAAAGAGAGCCTGTCCGCCGCCGTTCCTACCTGAGGTGAATTAGTGAATACACCCCGCATCTGGGGGATTCGTCTGACTCGTTTTAAACCAGTTAAATTTCCATGTATTGTTGTCGCAATTCTCATTCTCGTCCACGAGATCAAACTCCGTATTGCCCAACGCGATATTGCCGATCACCTTGGTGTTTTCGGCGGACAGAACTATTCCCCTCGTATTGTTCTTGGCCCAGTTCCCAATCACCTTGTTTCCCGATCCGAGGAGACTAAACCCATTCATGTCGTTGCCCTTGGCCACATTCCCGCTTACCGTATTCCGTTCGCCATCTATGCGAATACCTCCTCCGTTGTCGATCGCTTGGTTCTTGGTCAAGACATTGTCATTGCCAGACACGATAAAGCCCCCCCTGTTTCCATTATTTTTGGCGAGATTATACTTAAAGACATTGCGATCCCCACCACGCACCTCATACCCAGCCCCAGGAAAGCCGTTCATGCTCCGATTGTAACTGAACTCATTATCATTGCTTGTCCCCAAATCTGTTACGAATCCCCCCCTTACGTGGTTTGTGACCGTATTCTTCGTGAACGTATTGCCATCACTTCCGTCTCGAAGCAGGAACCCAACGGTGACCTCGTTAGCCTTCACCTTGGTGATGAGATGGCCCCCGGTCCCCCCAACGTCGACCCCAATATCGCAATTTGTCACGGTGCCGTACTTCAGTAGGCCCCCTGACAGTTTGGCTCCCGAGCCATCCAGGAGAATACCCACGTTAATACCCTGACAGGTTACCGTATGCCCACCCATCTTGAGCACCGCCTTGGGTCCGACGACGGTTAAGGCCGGATCGTGACTGTCACAGGTTAAATCCTCGGTGAGCACGGCCACCTCATAGGGACCAATCTCATCCCCACATTCGACGCCCGCCCAGCTGGGGGTGGCGATGAGCAATAGAAAAAACGTGACACTCAGGATGAAACCTAATGAAAGGAAACGCCGGGGTGCGGCCATGAGACACCTCTCTATTAAGAAATAATATGAAGCCGACGCTCTACTCAGTAGGGGAGTGCACACCCCAAGGCAAATTTGTCAAGGAGGAGCGGGAGGGGGACGAATGCGCGAGGATTTTGGCAATAACCGTGGGATCTTCAATGGTGGCAATGAGCGTGACCGGGCCGCCACAGTGGGCACAGCTTGCCATGTCGATCTTTTAGAGCAGACTGGCTGTTGCATCAACAATTCCGTGAGGAAGTATCTTCTCCATTTCCAGTTTCGCCACCAGGGTTACAAGATTCAGAGAAACCTTGAGGGCCGTGCTGCTTGGTCTGTCTTTTCGTACAAGGTCAGCTTTTTAGCATAAGCCGCTGCTTTCGGAAGCCGTTGATCTGTCATGGCCGTCCAACTCATATAACCAGCTCAGTGCTTCCTTTAATTTGTCAAAAGTACGCGTGTTTAGACCCCTGTTGTATGCGACCGTCTCTGAAAACCGAATGTGGCCTCGATTTCGTTCATTATTGGGCAGTACAATGGCCAGTCGGCTGACCAGGTTTTTGTCCCACGTTTTTCCAAAATTGTAGAGATCTACTGTGGTTATGCTGGATGGGACTTCTAGTTCTTGGCAATCCGCCAGAACGGATCTAATACCGGTATCATGACAGAGTTGCATGACCTCTCCTCTTGCCTGCTCATTCTCTTCCAAATCTGATTGTCCATGTAACCGAATGAAAACAATGTTCTCTTCATGAATATGGATTTCAAATGCCATACCTGATTTTTCCCTTTGAGAAAGATAAGACTTTTAAAGGCCCTTTTTGCACCAACAGAAAACTATCAT
>CP070743.1:934614-936763 GCA_020348185.1 Nitrospirota bacterium | reverse complement strand
TGGCCGTCCGTGTCGGGTATCACCATGTCCACTAATGCCACATCAAACCGACGGTTCTGTAATATCTCCCGGGCTTCCTCTCCGCTGCCGGCAGTGCTAACGTCATAACCCTTCGTGCCAAACAACATCCGGAGGCTTTCACACATTCTTCGTTCATCATCGATAATCAAAATTTTGGGGGTAAATGCCATGACCTCTCAATCTCCACCTGTTTATCCAATTTGCAGGCGAGCCCGCAGTGACGATGTCCCTGAGTATCTTTTAACTGTTATTTTCCAACCGGCAATTCTATCTTGAAACGCGTACCTTTTCCTTCTTCGCTCTGACATACAATGTTCCCCTTTAAACCGTTGATCAGATTGAGCACTATTGAAAGGCCAAGGCCCGAGTGCCCGCTGCCTTTGGAACTTACAAACGGTTCAAAAATTCTTCTCTTCATCTCTTCGGAAATTCCGGGCCCGTCGTCGCTGACTGTCACCTCTATGAAACCCCGGCTTTCCCTTCCTTCAAGAGGGGCACTCCGATGACGCGTTTTAAAATAAATGTTTCCACCCTTCATCATCGCCTCGGATGCATTATTCATTAAATTAACAAGAATTTGTCTCAAACCATCCCTTTCGCTCATCGGTTTGGGAAGGTTCGGATCCAGGTCCACCTGAATCGCCACTTTTTTCTCCGTCAGCAATGATTCTGCGGTGAGCTTGACCAGATCATCGATAAGGGCATTTATATCCACCGGAGCCCATTTTCGGGATGTTTCCCCGGAAAACGCCGTTAATCCCCCGACGATGAGTGCAATTCTATCGATTTCTTCGTTTAAAACCTCAAGCTCGTCAAGTTCGATCCCTTGATCCTTCAATTTTACTCCAAGTATCTTCAAATAATTCTTCATGATACCAAGAGGGTTGTTGACTTCATGCACAACTTTTCGGGCCACGGCAAATGAGGCCCCGGCGCGTTCTGATTGAATCCTCCTGAGCTGCCTCTCTCTGAGCTGCTCCACCCGAAGGGTCAGAGTCGCCTCACTCAAAAACATCTCTAAAAGTTTGAAGTTCCTTCCAAGGTGAGATAGCTTTGTAGAGTCCAACCCAACAACAATTACCCCCACATATTCACTCCGGAGCGCCAGCGGCAGGCACAACATACCATCGGTTTTCATAAAACGAATCATCTGCGCGTCTGTAATAACCAAATCGGAGCTTTGCCCGAGACTAAAGGAATCAAGCGCTTTCCCTGCCAATAAGCATGATACCAATAAACTTTTCTCCAGCCCCATGGGTATAGTCAGATCATTGGCCCTTGAGGTGGCTTGATGGCCTTCAACCTCTTTTCCAACCAGTATATCTTTTTCATCGTCGTGGAGAAAAAAAAGAATGTGCCTTACGTCAAAGAGAATCTGGAGACCCTCATGTAAGACTTTCAATATGTCTTTCTCCGCTTGTGCTGAAACCAGATTCCGGATCGTCCCCAGCAGCAGCGATATATCACGAACCTCCTTACCCAAATTTTCCTGCATTTTGCGATCTGTATCAGACAGGTTCTCGCCGATTTCTTGGGGAGCCTCGATTTCTATCCCGAATGATTGGGCCACCTCCCCAAGTGCTTCATCGCTGAGCGCTAAAAACCCTAGAACCTGTTCTTGGGAAGATCCGAGGAGCGCTTCAGCGACCCTTATCCCATCCTCCCGGCTATCCGCTGTCTTACCGGATAGCAAATTGGCTGTGTAGACAATCTGTGCCAGCGGAAGGGCGTCAGCGATCCTCTCCAAGGGCTCGTGGTGGTAAAGGGCTGAATCCGCAACAAAGGATGGAAACTTCCATCGATCCAGCAACCAGGCCCCAATTTGGCTGTGGGTGGCCCCCAATTGACTTTCACCCGTTGTGAGCATTTCGGCACGATCTTTAGATTTATTGATCAGCTCGGTATATTTTTCAGAAAAATTCACCCATAAAACCAGCTTTCCAATGTCATGGAGCAGCCCGGCGACAAAAGCCTCCTCCGGACTGCCGTAGGAGACCTCCCCGGCAAAAATTCTCGACAATAGCGCACATTTCAAAGAGTGCCACCAGAATAATTTGAGGTTGAAGGCGCTATTTCCCTTACGCGAATTGAAGGCCTGACACACCGCCGAGCAGACTGCAATGTTTTT
>CP070743.1:932352-934514 GCA_020348185.1 Nitrospirota bacterium | reverse complement strand
GAAACGGATGCGAAATAAGGGACTTGCCCAAGTCGTTTGAGGTCATCACCCCTTTTCTTTTCAAATCAGGGGAGAGACCGTTGAAGTCCAAGAAAAAGTAAAATGTACTTTCGGGATGGGTTGCCTTTATACCTTCAATTTGATCACATTCTTCGCTCAGGTAGTTTCCCATTATTCGGTGTATTTCTCTTGTCAGTTTGAAATACTCTTCTATCTCTTCATTGGGTTCAAATGCAGTAATCGACGCATATTGTATTGGCGTAGTTACACTGGTATAGGTTGTAGCTATTACTTTGGTAAGGCTTTGCTTAAGCTTCCCGGTCTGATTGTCCGGTAAAATGCAGTAACCCAATCTATATCCTCCTGCCGATCGATCCTTGGAAAGACCATTGGTGACAAAAGTACCTTCGGGATATATTGAAGCCATACTGTAAAATTGATCGACGTCGTAGGTTGTTAGGGCGTAAATCTCATCAGCAAGAACAAGGGTGCTGTATCTTCGGCAAACATCAGCAATGTCTTTGAGCTCGGTCTGAGTGTATACCACCCCGGTCGGGTTGTTGGGGTTGTTGAGAATCAGAATGTGCTGCTGCCGTGGGAGCCCTTCTAGATATCTTTCCAGGACCTCTGCGTCTAATCTGTAATTGGATTCTGCCTTGAGGTGTAGGAGATGCAACCGTTTTCCCAGCAAACTAACCTGTGGCGCATAGCCAATCCACGCCGGCGTCGGCAGGATCGCATCACCTTTGATGAGCCTGAATAACGAGTGAATCAAATCCTTCGAGCCGTGACCGACGATCACACGGTCCGGATCAATCTCCAGACCGAAGTGTCTCTGATTGAAACCGGCTATGGCACTGCGAAGCTCAGGTATTCCGTCGGATGGGACATAGTTCCCCCTGTCGGCATTCTCTGCCAGGGCACGCACAAGTGGGTCGGGTACCGGAAAGGGAGATTGGCCGAAGGCAAAGCCATAATAATCAAACTCGCACTCTATGAGTTGACACTCCCTTCGGTGATCTGAAACAATACGGCCGACACGCAGGTTTTCCGGCATGGCTATTCCTGCTATGTCTTGATCTACCGAGATATCTATCATACCCGCTGGCGCGGGGAGTTTATTGCTTGTTACTGTCTGATTCATTTCCTTGTCCCATTCACATTTAATTACGGTTCGCCTCGCTATATTCGTTGCACTGTCTCGTAAAGATGATCTGAACATATGTAAACGTGAAGATAAGCCCGCAGTTGGTATGGGTCAAGGGGGTGTTGTTGACGGCGAAGCCCAGGGACCTATCCGTTGGCGCTTTTTGGCATGATTCAGTATAATACTTTTCTTGGATTTGCTTGCCATTACATTTTGAGGGAGAGATGGCTGAAATTAACTCAAAGCCGCCGCTTGTTGCCGTTACAATGGGAGATCCTGCCGGTATCGGCCCGGAGATCGTCGCCATGGCTCTCCGGCAGATCGACACCCAACGTGCGTGCAGGGTGGTGGTGGTGGGAGACGAAACTGCCATGGCCAGGGCCTTTGAAATCCTCGGTGATGTCGACTGCCTCATGCGAGTCAGCAATATGGAATCCAGTCACCTGCTGGGCTCTGGTCCCTGTCTCTTGCCGGTCTCCAGCCTCCTCGAAAGTGAGATACGATTCGCTCGACCGTCAGTTGATGCCGCTGCTGCCACCATTGATTATATTCGCCAGGCGGCCACCGCCGCCAAGGCTGGTGTGGTGGATGCGATCTGCACAGCTCCGATCAATAAAGGTGTCCTCAAACAGACAGGCTTCGCCTTTCCTGGACACACGGAGTTTCTACAGCACCTCACCGGGGCCCGCCGGACCGTCATGTTGTTAGCTGGCTCCAGCTTGAGGGTCAGCCTGGTGACGATTCATGCCGCTCTTGCCGAGGTACCAGACCTTCTCAACGTTGGCCTGGTGACAGAGACCATAGCCCTGACTTATCGATCATTGGTCGAAGACTTTGACATTGGACGGCCGCGACTGGCCGTGGCCGGACTCAATCCGCATGCCAGTGACGGCGGGTTGTTCGGGGACGAGGAGCAACGCATTATCGACCCAGCCGTATCTCATTGCCGGCAACAAGGTATAGATGTCCGTGGGCCGCTCCCACCTGATGCGGTTTATTACCAGGCTCATCAGGG
>CP070743.1:930078-932252 GCA_020348185.1 Nitrospirota bacterium | reverse complement strand
TATTCATTATATACCCCGAAGAAGCCAGGAACCATCCGCAGGACATATTCCTGAATGAAGGTTGGTACTTGTTAGAGCGACCTTACACCCTTGCCGTGCCATGGAGATCAAGGAAAGATAGTTTCAACGGACAATGAGAACGGAACAAGCCCCATGCAAGAGGACCTTCTGAGAAACGCTTCCTAAGAAAAACCGTTTGATGCCTTTCAGGCCTCGGGCACCCATGACAATCATCTGGACGTTGTGCTGCTTGGCTGATTCAAGGATGCCTGATGGCGGGTCACCGTAACGCCAATCAATCTGGGTCTCATAAGGTGCGGTCTCAAACCGTGCGGCTAGGTCATTCAACAAATTCTCTCCCTTGTCCTTTGCGGCTGATTGTTCGACAGAGGAAGCCGGTTCCCCAGGTACTGACTCCAACGCACTTGGTGGCGGAGGGGCCCACACGGTGGTAATAATTGCTTGAAGGGGTTGCTTGAAAGGACAGGCGGCCAGAAATTCTACGGCTTTATTTGAAGCCTCGGAACCATCCACCGCCAGAAGAACGCGGTCGAAGACGGGCACGGATTCTTTACAGATCAACACTGAACATGGAGCATAGGTGGCCACCTTTTGAGAAACCCCTCCCAGAAGAAAGGGAGCTTTGGCCGTCATTCCGCGATGTCCCAGAATAATGAGATCCGCCTCTACCTCTTCGGCCGTTTGAATGATGCTCTCTGCTGGGTCCCCACTATCGGCAATAAGTTGAATCTTTTGGGTATGAGGACTCAATTCGTGACGGATCTCATGGAGCACATGTTCCGCACGTTTGGACACTTCCTGGCGATAGGCCTCAAAGTCGGCATCGGAATGATCCGAATCGAGGTATGCGTGCTTGAGTGACCAGATATCGACAACGTGGAGTACATACAGTTGTGGCGGTGGCGTGAGATGCTTCACCATCTGAGCGGCACTCTTCGAGTCTGGCGATGCATCGACACCTAAGAGTAGTCTCATCCTTCTCCTTTAAGCTCTAGTCTCATTCCTGTTGTCCCGTCTCCCGAGCCGTTTTTCCCCTCCCCGCCCCAAGTTTAGCCAATTCGGCTCTGACGAACTCAATGGGCACACCCAGGTTCAGACCTCCAACCATTCTGAGTTCGGAGTGATTCACCGCTATGACCCAGCCATCACGGTCCAGAACCGGCCCGCCACTGCTTCCCCCTGCCACCCGGGCCTCGTAGGTCACCACATCTGGGGTAATGTCCACGACATGTCCTTGTAAGGCCAACGGACGGATCAGCCCGTGTGCGGCCAGGCTTTCTGGAAGTGCCATCGGATCGAGTCCTCCGTCCAGGAGGACCTTATCTATCGTCGCTTTGGGGAGTCGACTCATTATGCTGTCAAAGGTACCAGGGTAACTCAGGATAATGACGGGTTCCCCAATATGGGTTTCCTGGTGAACGGAGGCTAATTTAAGCGGGATCTCCTTCTTCGGGACAGTGGTCGTGCGAAGGATTGCGAGATCCTGTTGATCCGACACCATGAGTTCCTCGAGATCATAGGGTGACACCGTACCGGAAAAGAATATTCGCAGAAACCGACGAGAGGGTTCAAAGCCTGTTTGCATTAAACGCTGCATCGGCTCAAATACTTCCCACCCCCGGACAAGGTGGCGGTTCGTCAAGACGGTCCCTCGCTCATCAATCAAAAACCCTGTACCAGCAAAGTAAATGATGACATGAGGGGAATCGCCTTCCAACGTCAGGAGTGGGAAGCCAGCCTCATCGAGTAAGGGATTCCCTTCTTTGTCGAAACCCTGATATCGAAGTGGCCGTCCCGAGGCTTTCTCGTAAAGGCCATATCCGCCCTGCATCAGGCCAACACCTGATTCAAACTTGGCAATCACTTCCTCAGCAAAGTGTTGCTCACTTTCTAATGCGCTCAATTGTTCTTGGATAGCACGTAGCTCTTCCTGAGAGCGGCGTGCGGCTTCTCGTTCCTCCAAGGCAGCCCTCAACTTCTCGTGCAACTGTTCCCGTTCACGGCGCAGTTCAGAAACCAACCCACGTTCCTTCTCAATGCGTTGCTCGAGTTCCGTCCGACTCAGACGTCCCGTTTCAAGTTGGCTCAGAAGTTCGGCGATTTTCCGTTCCGACCCGGTCACCGCCTGATATTCGTAATACAAACTCACCCCC
>CP070743.1:927802-929978 GCA_020348185.1 Nitrospirota bacterium | reverse complement strand
TGGCCTGAGATGGCAAGGACATGCTCATCCATGTGTCCATCATGCGGATGATGCAGGTGCCCATCGTGGAGATAATCGGTATGACCTTCGTGAGAAATGGAAGTGTGGCCACATTCCGGGCCGTGGGTATGTTCGTGGACTTCGTGAATGCTTGGACATTCCATGGTTTTTCCCCTTCCTTACCTCGAGACGCGTTGTTTTCCTGAAGCCTTTTCCATGTTGTCAGCCAGTTCGTAGAGTAACGCTTCGGTTTCATCCCAGCCTAAACACGCATCCGTGATAGATACGCCATAATCCAGAGTCTTTCCTTTTGTCCATTTCTGATTCCCCGGCTTGAGATGGCTCTCTAAAAGGAGACCCATAATGGCATGTTGCCCTTGGCAAAATTGCTGAAGGACCGAGCGAGCTACATTGGCTTGGCGGGTGTGGTCTTTTTCAGAATTTCCATGCGAGCAGTCCACCATGACAGGCCGGGAAATATCCTCGTCGCTTAAGCAAGTGATCGCTTGAGCAATATCTTCAGGGGCATAATTCACTTTTCCACCTCCCCCACGAAGAACAATGTGCCGGTCGTGATTACCATTGGTCTTGATGATGGAGGTTATTCCATCGACATTGATCCCTATAAAACTTTGGGGATGGCGGGCAGCCACCATAGCATTGATGGCGACTTGAAGACCCCCATCAGTTCCATTTTTAAACCCGACCGGCATGGATAACCCACTGGCCATTTCCCGGTGCGTTTGACTTTCTGTGGTACGGGCCCCGATAGCTGACCAACTGATAAGATCTGAAATGTACTGGGGTGTGACTGGATCCAGGAATTCAGTCGCACACGGTACTCCCATTTTCGTGATATGCAAGAGCACTGTTCGGGCTAACTGAAAACCTGCATCAATATCACATGAGCCATCGAGGTGAGGGTCATTAATGAGCCCTTTCCACCCGACGGTGGTGCGTGGTTTTTCAAAATATGTCCGCATCACAATCAGCATGCGGTCTGAAACCGATTGGCTGACTCGCTGTAGTCGGTGCGCAAATTCATAGGCAGCTTCCGGATCGTGAATTGAGCACGGTCCGGCAATCACTAATAAGCGGTCCTTATCCCGGCCTTGCAAAATGTTTCGAATTTCCTGTCGACTGTTGAGAATCAGGTTTTTCGTTTCGTTCGGTAGGGGTAAACGGGTTTTTACCTCCCGAGGGGGTACCAAAACCCCGATGTCGATGATATTTTGATTGTCAACTTGTTCTCTCATGTATCGTTCCTTCAATAAGCTTGGGTATTGAAAAAAATTGGAAAATTCAATTATTTCTTTAATTTCTATTATAGATGTCCCTTATAGGAAAACAAGAGAATATCTAAGCGAGACATTCAATTACAAAGAGATTATTGTAATCGAGAGCGATATGGCAAGCAAGAGACCTGGATGAAGGAGTAAATCAGACTGTCAAAAGGTATTCAAATTAGTGTTGTGCCGAGGGTTCATCCAACAGAATATCTTGAATAATTTGGTCCGCTATGAGATCGCTGGAGATATGATATTTTCGCGATTGCAAGGCTGCACGAATTTGATCAATCCGATCCTGACGGATATCAGGAATGCGTTTCGCTTCTTCTTGAACGAAGCGAATTAGGGCAGATTGGTCTGCAAGGTCGATGGGGTCTGGTGGTAAAGCTTTTGATATCGGCTCTTTGTGGTTTGAAACGGGATGAGCTGTCGCTGGCTTTGAACGGGGACCCGACGGGGACGAACTATCCTGGGTTGGACGAGAATTGCTGTGAGGATCATTCATTTGTAAAAAGGTGTTTTTATATTTTATAGGTTTAGTATACCCTATAATTTTATTTCAGCAAGTTCACTTATGATAAAATCGAGATTTTGCCTTTTTCATATTTTAAAATGTTTCTCAAAATCAATGGAAAAACCAAAAATTAAGGATTTTCAATGAATAAAGAAATATTCATTCCAGCAACAATAACAAAGGTTATCACCTTGGATCCGGGTGAAATTCGAACAATCCAATTAACCCTCCCAAAGGAATTTGAATTGGATCATGTTCGCTATCCGGTACGAGATCGAATGAGGCCGGGAACAGCATTCCTCACGAAGTCCTTTGGCGCGCGGACCCAAAAGCTACGACGTCGGATGTATACCCGCTCTAACTCCAGTGCCAG
>CP070743.1:925523-927702 GCA_020348185.1 Nitrospirota bacterium | reverse complement strand
ACGTTGATACAGCGGCCGCACCCTATGCCGACACGATTTCCGACCCTTTGTTTGGTGCAGCTTTCATAATCAAACTCCCAGGTCTCGTAACCGTTGTGCATGATCCGGCCGCCGTCGGAAATAGAATTTGAAGGGCATTCACGAGCGCATTTTTTACACTTATCACAAAAATCCTGTAGACCGAAATCTACAGGTTTGTCCGGCTCCATAGGCAAGTCTGTAGTGACGGCGGCTGCTTTGAAACGCAGGCCGATAAAAGGATTAAGTACCTGACGGGCTCTTGACATTTCGCCGATACCGGACATGAGAAGCAAAGGCGGAATGAGTACCTGATAATCCATGTAGTGTTGCACACGGGCCTGATAGCCCAACCTTCTGATATAACCGGCGACAATACTGGAAATGAATGCGGAGAACAGATAGCTTTTTTGTGGTGGGGAACCGGATATCCAGTCATAGCCTGTTGAACCGTTGATAGTACGATAGTCCTGATCTACTACAACTGTAATGGCATATTTATGATTGGTTTCTACAGGCGTACCATCCGGCATGCAACTGTACAATGCCCATTCGGGCAACTCACAAACCCCCATGATATCAGCACCGAGGAAATAGCCCACGCTCTTGATATTGCGACTTATCACCGCAGGATCGTCCGGAATTGGTGCTTTCTCGGGAGATACCTCCAAGAGGGGGTGTTTCGCAGAGGTACTGTCACTGGGTCTGTGTGGGAACCCATGACCGCTTACCCTCCTCCCGAGTCCGGTCGGTAAAATTGTTCCATTGTCGGAAGGTGGTAACCCCATGAACATGGACTCGAACATCGGAAAGAGCGGATCCCTGGCTACACGATAGGCCATGTCGGTTCGTCGGAGATCACCGAAATCACCTCGGGCTGCCCGGGCAAAGCCATGTTCCCTCTGGTCGAATCTCTGGACAGCATCTGTGATTTTGGTCGTCGGTTTGTCCACCCGCTTGAGTTTCTCCATCGGGTATGGCCCCAATTGCCTTTTACCTGCCAGGATGTTTGAATATTGCTTTTGGTTCTTCATTCTCTTTACCAATTAATTCGTTTGAAGACATGGGGGTAAAAATATTGACGAACCCCGCGCAAACTTGCAACGGGGTTCGTCAATGGCTGTTCTTCACGTTTGAGTAGTCAACCCATCCTCACCCTGTGGTCGATTATTGACCTTGCAAGGCGAGGAGCGATGTGGCTGCTTTCACTACTCGTCGATCCACATGTTCGCTCCCCAACCGGTCGTAATGTGGATGGTCCCTACATTTGTATTCTGAACGCCCTTCACCTTCTTATTCCAGGCATAAATATAGTGGACACTGAACATGGGAATGGTGATTGCATCCTTCAAGAGAACTATTTCCGCTTCCTGTGTCGCGCGAATTCTTTCGTTTTCATCATAGGATGTTTCCGTAAGCTTGACCCATCTGTCAAACTCCGGGTTAGAATATCCACCAAGAGATTTTCCGTCAGGAGCCGTCCTTGAATTGGTCACCCAATAGGCGAAACCCAAGGTCGGGGCACGGAGAAAGCCTTGCCCGTATCCACCCATATCCCACTCCATTTTTGCACCACGTAGAAGCTTGTCAAACCAAATGGCAGGTGACAGGAGCTGGAGGTTGATGGGCACGCCGATCTGGCCAAGCGAAAGCTTGGCCATCTCCCCAATTTCCTTCATGGGGGTCATACCCCCATCCAGCCAGAAGATGGGTGGGATCTTTTTTCCCGCGTCCTTTTCCACAGCTTGGATCAGCTTTTTGGCCTCCTCCGGGTTGTATGGGGGAACGAGTTTCAGGGCTTCCGGGTTGAAGTAGGGCGTGTGATCCAGTAAAGTTCGCGCGAAGACCCCGGATTTATAGGGATAGGCATTGATGATGATGTTCTTCCAATCAGCCCCCATCCAGACAGCTCTCCTGAATCGAATATCGTTCATGGGCCAGCGCCTCACATTGAAGTAATGCTTCTGGATAATGCTCGAAAACGTGACAGTCTCCCATTCGATATTGGGATCCTTATCCAGAATAGGCTTCGCCCCGTCTTTGAGCTGGGCAAAGTCAACCTCCCCCTTTTGTAGCGCGATCAAACGGGCCTCTTCGGAACGATAGAACTTGAATTCCAAACGGTCGATGTAGGGCTTGGGTCCCCAATACCCGTCAAACC
>CP070743.1:923208-925423 GCA_020348185.1 Nitrospirota bacterium | reverse complement strand
GTCATGATACATGGCGACGATACCGTCGTATTCCCCGCGCATAGCCTTTCCAAATAAGGTATCCGCGGGATGGGGTCCACTACAATTGATCCGGGAAGCCTGGGCCTGCCTCACGGCTGGTGCAATGACTTTTGTTTCCTCATGGCCGAACAACCCGGCTTCCCCCGCATGGGGATTCAAGCCCGCTACCCCGATGCGGGGATGGCGAATGCCAAAAAATGTCCGAAGTCCCTGATTCGCTAACCGAATAGCGCGCGTCACCCGATCCTTCGTGATGGCGAGGGAAAGATCGCGAATAGCCAGATGAGTCGTCGCAAACAGAATTTTCAACGGACCTCCAAGGATCATCATCCCTACTTCTTTTGAGCGGGTCAGACTCCCTAACATTTCGGTGTGACCTGGATAGGCAAATCCTGCTAACTGGATGGCTTTCTTATTGATTGGCGCCGTCACCATGCCTCGGACGCACCCCATTCCGGCCCATTCAACCGCGGTTTCAATACATTGGACCGCGGCCGCACCCGAAATCACACTGGGCTCTCCCTGACGAAACCGCTTTAACGGCTGAGCGAAAGGATCAAAAATCGGGAGTGTGCCACGTCTCAAAACTTTCGTTTCTCTGGAATCCTCATGTCCACTGATCGTCACCGGTGTAATCGGTATTTTCAGGGCAGCGGCCGTTCGCTTCATAATTGGAAGGGATCCCACCACAATGGGGCGGCAAATACGCCAAATACCTCGTTGAGCTAAGGCCTTCACGATGATTTCCGGACCAATCCCTGCGGGATCTCCCATCGTCAAGGCCAGAATAGGTCGGGCCTGTGAGGGTGTTGAGCTCATGGTTTTTTGGGTTTCCGTTGGGTCGTCTTCTTGGTGGCTTGAAGGTTAAAGGCCTGACGAGCCTGTTCAAGAATTTCCCGGACAGGCTCTCCCGTTTTTTCCGACACCTGCTTGCAGTCCTGAAATTCGGGCATCATTTTCGTGGTTCCGTTTCCCATATCGGCAACCTTCACTCGTACTTGGCCACCCGGGAGTTTGACGGAGTGGATGTTGCGCGGGAGCACCCGGCGTTGCAGCTCCCGCATCCTCACTCCCAGCGTCGTGGTTTCCTGAAAAAGGATTTGGGTCACGTCCTCGACTACGGCATGCGGCGCAAGGGCCGTGATAACAGTTCCCGGTCGGCTCCGTTTCATAATCACGGGCGTCAAGGTGACATCGAGAGCACCGACCTGAGCCAATCGTTCTATCAAAGCTTCATAGACTTGGGGGTTTAAGTCATCCACATTGGTTTGAACCTCAATAATGGACTCGGATCTTCCCAGGGATGGTGATGCCCCGGGGCTCAAAAATACCCGGAGCACGTTGGGCCATCCCTTCGGGTCGGCAGTGCCCGCTCCGTATCCAATTTGGGTGGGGCGCATGGGGGGGAATGGGTGAAAATCGCTGGTGAGAACCGTGAGAATGCACATTCCGGTGGGAGTGGTCAGCTCCGTAGAGGGCCCTCTGGCAAAGATCGGGACCCCCTTGGCTAAATAAGCAACAGCTGGCCCGGGGACGGGCAAGGTTCCGTGGGCTGATTGAATTGTTCCGGAGCCGACATTGACGGCGGAAGCTGAAACCGTTTCGATATCCAGGTAGGCGCATCCCAGGAATGCCCCCACGATATCAATAAATGAATCAACCACGCCTACCTCGTGGAAGTGGACTTTTGAAAAAGGAACCCCATGAACCATTCCCTCAGCTTCGGCCAAGGTGTTGAAGGCCTCCAACGAGCGGGCTTTGACTACTGATGGAAGCTGACTAGTCGAAATTAGCCGCCGAATGACGGGAAACGAAAGGGGTTTGGTGAATCCCTTCCGGATGAGGACATCGAGTTTGGTGGCGTGGATCGTCCCACGGTGAACCTTGTTGGTTTTGATCTGATACCCCTTGACCTGTATTTTCTGCAGGTCTCGTTTCAAGGCTGCCAGGGGCAATCCGGCATCCATCAGGGCTCCCAAAAACATATCCCCGCTGATTCCTGAAAAACAATCGATGTGAAGATGGTTCATGGTGTCCTTCGGGCACCGTTTCGAGTGTCGGGTTTCGAGTTTTAGAAAGAAGCCGTTGGGTTTTTGAAGGTGAAGCCCGAAACCTGTAACCCGAAACCCCTACTAGAAATTGAATTAAAGGTTCTGGGTGCATCATAGCAGATGAAGAAATCATTCATAAATGC
>CP070743.1:920881-923108 GCA_020348185.1 Nitrospirota bacterium | reverse complement strand
CAGGTTGGTGCTATTGAAGGCACATAGACCCCGCTTTCCTTCGACGACCAGGTCACCTTCTTCGGGCGTCATCTCATCGGCGAAATCCGCCCCCCAGGTTCCTTTACGGAACGAATTGGTATCCACCACGCCCTTCAGGATGCCATAGGGGTGTTCGCCTAATTCCGGATACCCTTCGGCATAACTGATGGGGGCGTGGATAATAGTTGCGCCTAACTCGCGCGCTTTGCTAACAGTTTCTTGAGCATTTTGCAGCATGCTGGTGCTATCCATGACACCTTTTACTGCCTCATGTAAGCTACCACCTTCGGTTGTAAAATCGTTCTGAAATTCGATCATCACAACGGCCGTTTTCTTCGGATCTAACATAGTCATGTCTCCTTTAACGAACTATACAATCTTACGAGTGAGTAAACGCCAAGCAGGAACGCTACTCTTTGCCAATTTCATTATACAAGAATGTTGATTATGAACTCAAGGGAAAATGCAGTTGCGGAGACTCCAATTACTGTACAATATCGTATACACATGTTTGGGCAGAGTGGGGTTAACATATGGCTATCCATTCTGTGCGGATGCGAGTGCTGATAGGTAGCCTTGGATGGATCCAACAACGTAATATAAAGGAGCTGGCGAGATGGCAGAGTTTGAGCAGAGCGTGGTGATCAACAGACCGGTGGAGAAGGTTTTCGAGTTTGTGTCCTACCCCGAGAATGAGCCGCTGTGGGTTGCAGGCGTCCAGGAAGCGGAGCAAACTTCTGAAGGCCCGATGGGCGTGGGTACCACTCTGCGCAGCGTGGGTCGCATTCTAGGTCGAACAATAGAGTCGACTTGGGAGGTGACTGAATACGAGGTGAACCGTAAGCGAGTCGTAAAAAACAGTTCAGGACCTTTCCCACTTGAGTTTGTAACGGTCTTCAAACCTGTTGATGCCGGCACAAAGATAACGCTTACAGTCCAAGCGGAAGTAGGTGGTTTCCTCAAGCTGGCCGAACCGGTCCTCGTTCGCATGGTAAAGAGGCGGAACGAGAGCCAATGGGCCAATCTTAAGGACCTACTGGAAGCCGAGGTATGAGATGTTCTCTTTATTGATGATGCTTCAGATCGCAAAGGCGATAGGGATTCTTCATTCCGCTTCGCTCCATTCGAAATGACATGGGTGGATCGGTTTAGAAGAGACAAAACGGTTAGGCAGCGGTGGTGTGAAATCATTTTCTTGCCGTTCTCAGAACGAAATGAGTAAGGGTGTAATAGAAATGACTAGTGCTACCCTCCTCCCCTCGGCCGTCGAAGCTATCGGCAACATACCCTGGTCGAACTTTCCCCCTTAACCAGGAATGTGAACGGCCGCATCCTGGCCAAACTCGACTATCTGTATTCGTAAACAGTTCTCAAAAAATGTTAGACATATGAGTCTGGCTGCTTTGTTGCCGTTGCCAAAGAAATGAGCCATTTCATGATATACTGTATCTGAAATGACCATATATAGGATAGACTTGGGAAAGCTTAAGTTCTCGTGACTCGGTAGACAGCAGGAGTTAAGCCAGAGGTAAAGATAGACAGAAAGACAGAGAAACAGTGAGCAGGCTGGATAGTGCCAACGGTCAGCGAACTAGCGGCGAAACGGACCCGGACGCGATTTCAAAGGCCCAGGAATGGGCCAATGCGTTTGACTTCGGGCCATAGCTACCAATTAAGGTGGGAGACAACGCGCCACCCGGAAACCGAGATGGTCGAGACGAGTGTTTGGAGGATCGCTGAAGCGGGAATATGTGCGCGCGTGGTCCTGATCGCGGTGGAAGGACCCACCGCGTTTGACGCGATCTGTCTCACCCTTGACATACAAGGAATCTGTCCATTCCCAAACATTTCCAGCCATGTCCACGCAGCCGTAGGGGCTGTTCGCATCAGCTGGATATTGACCTACCCGTGTCGTTTTCCCTTTGCCCTCTTCATGCACCCACGCTTCTACCGTGTTGCAGTATCCTTCGACCCAGTTGTCGCCCCACGGGTAGATGCGACCATCAGTGCCCCGCGCTGCCTTTTCCCAGTCCTGCTCAGACGGTAATTGCATACTGGCCCAGTCGGCATATGCCTTCGCGTCATCCCAACTGACGCAAACAACAGGATGGTTCAAAATCTCCTTGTTAGGTAATGCCATGCCAGCCCAGTCGTCATATGCCTCATCATCCCTACTGACGTTAATAACAGGATGGTTCAAAATCTC
>CP070743.1:918521-920781 GCA_020348185.1 Nitrospirota bacterium | reverse complement strand
AGAACCAATCCGACGGTCCACCCCGATCTCCGTCAAGCTGATTTGTCTGGTTACGATTTTACTCGAATTGACCTTCATCAAACCGATCTTTCGGAGGCCAATCTATCCGATGCTTATCTTGTCAGAGCTGATTTCACAGAAGCCAATTTGAGCGGTGCGAATTTGACAGAAGCTGATGTGATTGAAGCCAACCTGATCAAGGCCAACCTCAACAACGCCACCATGGTACAGGTTGACCTCACAGGCTCCGGGTTGATCAGAGCGACCATGGAAAACGCCAATCTTTGCGATGCCAATCTGACCAAATCGTCTTTACCATGGGTGAATCTGACCAACGCCAATCTTGCTCGGGCCAAATTACACATGACCGACTTGCGGGAGGCCATCCTGAGACATGCCAATTTGCAAGGGGCCTCTCTCCAGGACGCTTCCTTAACAGGCGCTGATCTTTCTGAGGCGAATTTGATGGGCGCACAACACGTGATGATATCCCTCTTAAGCAAAGCGAAGACCTTGTATCAGACCCAACTCGACCCGGCTATTCAAGAACAGGTATTGGCTGAAAGTTCCGCTCTCCTTGATGTACCTCAAGGGTAAAGGCCGTTTGCCATTGGAGGCCTTGGGCTTTCCAAGCCCGATTCAGCAATAGAAAACCCCTCCTTCTGCTCCCCCGAATCTTGTGGGCTGTTCCCCCTAGGCCCCTGGTTAATCCAAGATCCCCTTACATTAGGCATCTTCTCTTTTTGTAGCTGCAGCATCTAATGCTGCCCTTTGCAAGAACATCATGAGGAGGGTCGGCTATATCCAAAAAGCGGAAAATTTCTCCAAGAGATTGATTTATTTGCTCTTTTGACCCACGTACCCCCTCTGGGATGGTACGAAGAGGCACCATTAGATGGTGCAGCTACACCAAGGCAGGGGAGTGGTCGTGGAATGGAGGTCAATCAAACAGATTGAGGAGGTAAAGGAGTAATGTGAAATTACCGGCTTCGAGATATGATGACAATCTGGCCGATGAGGGGAGGAGGGATTTCGGTAGGAGAAGGGACCAGATCAATGCGAGGACCCACACCTTGAATGACCCGAAGTCCCGATGAGGTTTGGACGGCTCCTTTGATACGCAAGGATTCGTGTTTTTTTAGGCGCTGGATGAGGACCTCAGGTTCGATCCCATCCTCAATCTTGATAACTTGTGCTTGAAAATTTTCATGAATATGGCCGCTAGACATCTGCGATGTTAACGAGCGACTTTCTTGTCTCTCTCCGGGGTTGGGAGGAAAAAGGAGGGCGGTATCAACCAATCCGTTGAGACTGCGAACCACGGGCGTCCCGGGAGCCATTTCATCAAGCGCAGACTCCACATGACTCAATTTTCTATCCGAGACCAAATCAATCTTGTTCAAGACCAAGAGATCAGCCGAAGAGACTTGTTGCTCAAACGTTCCTTCCAAATCTCGTCTCTCCTCGACTTGTTCGGCATTGACCACCACAACAGCAAGGCTTTCGCCCGCCCACTGGGACACCGGTTCTCGCCAAAACGTCATTAATGTTTCGAAGGGAAGAGCCACCCCCGACGTTTCAACAATCACCCGATCTGGTCGGATACGTTCCCAAAGTCCTTGAAGGGACGAGAGCAACTCGTCAGACAGCTTGCAGCAGACACACCCGCCTTCGAGCTCAATATAGTCCTCACCACTTTCACTGCTGAGAAGGGCTTGATCGATTCCCAACTCGCCAAACTCATTGGAAACCACCGCCAGGCGCAATCCTCTCTGTTGGGCTTCTTCAAGGATGTGCCGAATGAGAGTGGTCTTCCCCGCACCTAAAAATCCGGACACCACGAGGGCCGGAATGCCAAGAGACGCCACCTGAGAACTTTCTTTCACTCGACTGTTTGGAGATCGGGACAAAGGCAAAGTCTTGTTAGAGGTTTAATCGTCATCGATTTCATATACCAGCGTCACGGTTGCCTGAACCGCCAGTTCTCCAGGAGAAAGGGGGACATCTGAAGATTCTGCCATGGCCATACTCAGTCTCGCGGTAGCCAATTGGTGGCGACGGGGAAGCACCGGTGCACGACCTTCCGCGACCTCCAAAAGCCGATCCAGCTTGACCCCTAAGGCCTGAGCGAGAGCTTTGGCTTTTCCACGTGCATCTTGTGCGGCAACTTGTAAGGCCTCTAGTTGGGCCGGTCGTTCATCCTTCAACGCCCAGGTAATCTGAGAAAATCGGTTTGCTCCTGCTTTTAAGGCGGCGTCCA
>CP070743.1:916157-918421 GCA_020348185.1 Nitrospirota bacterium | reverse complement strand
AAGCCTGATATGATTGGCGAATTGGAGGGCCCTTCTGTATCCGCAGGTCTGTCACCCTCACCCCAGCCCTTTCCCTTCAAGGGAGAGGGGGTATGGGTTCAACTGAACTCCTGAAAAGTAAATACATCTAGAAGGAGAGCCACAATGAATTCTGTGAGAATTTTCATTGCGCTTGTTCTCGTCATGGCGTTCTCAGGCTGCGCAGGCTCAAAAGAGGCAAAGCAGGCTGAGAAGCTTGACTACTTCGCATCCATGGAGAAGGAAGCTGAAAGATGACTATGTCAAAGGTGGTTCTCGTCTGCACCATTTGGAGTTTGCTGATTGTGCCACACCAGTCTGGATTAGCCCAGGACGAAAAAGAATCTTTTCTCCAGCAAAGTCAACAGGCCGGAGAATTTCTTAAAGAAATCTATGAAAAAGGTGAATATGAAGCGTGGGAAACCCGACGGGCATCGGAGATCCTCTCCCCGCAACTCATTTCTGGGCCCTATCACGAGGTTGAGGAAACAGTAGAAAGCCAAGGCCCTCTTTCCATTTTTAAAGTCCAGTCGACCTTTGGACCATTTGAGGTGAAAGGAGAGGCGATGCTTCGCCGTCTCATAAAGGAAATTTATGCGTTGGCTGTACTACAGGACACTACTCGAACTGAGGCATTCCAAAAGGGGTTGAAGGAGGCCGGGTCTCGTCCCTTAGTCTTATACAACAACCTTGTGGCCCACCCTGTCGCAACGTTGAGCGCCGTTCCAGAAGGCCTGGCTACGTTTGTGGCCGGTTCAGTGACCGCGGTCAAAGCCAACCGTACAGAATACGAAGATAGATATCTCGAGGCGGCCTTGGTCGTATCACGGTACAAGCGGAAGTACGCCACTCAGCTCGGGATCGATGTCTACACCACCAACCCAGTCCTTCAGAAAGAGATGAACCGACTCGGCTGGGCGGCTGCCCTGGGAGATTGGACCCCGAGTCTAGTTACTTTGCCGTTTTCAGCGCCCATTATTACCGTGTACAAAACATCGTCTTTCTCTCAGTCCCTCATCAACCTCTTATCAGAGGAAACCCCAGGGACCCTCTGGAATCAGAACAATGAGTTGTTAAAAGAAATGGGGATTCGTGAAGGTTTGCGTGAGAGTTTTCTGAACCATTTGGCGTATTCTCCAAGGCACAAAACCGTGATTGTCCGGTCTCTTGCTACCATGGAAAAGACTCGAAACCGACATCGGGTGATTGAACTGGCGCTCCCTGCAAGAACGGAAAATGACGCCCTCAGTTACCAGCAAATTGTGGAAATGCTAGCAGGGCACCATCGGATGGAATCTCCGATCGAGGAGATAGTGGTCTATCGCGGATTACCGTTGGGCTATGCAAAAAATGGCACATTACTCTTTGGGTTTCCCGTGGACTATGGACGGTGGGTTCCTTTCTCCGATTACCTCATGCGCGGGTTTGCTCACACTCGAATTGAATCCAAGACGGTCCGAGCCCGAAAACTTTGGATTACTGGAAAATTGTCCCCAAAAGCCAAAAAGGAAATAATGGCCTTAAACATAACCGCCAAGGAAGAGGTCGATCAGAAAATCGGGATGATCGACTAATTAATTGGCTCACTCGGTAGACTATGCTAAAGGAGTTCTGTAGTGTTGTCGGTGTTAAACAAACCGAGCCATTCATGAAAAAAAGCAATGGAGAATTACGAGTTCAACGGTAGTTGAGGAAATCAAAAAAAGGAATAACCAGGGGGGGGACATGCGTACAAAACCTGCATGGAAAGGCACCGTGTTTCTATTTCAATCTTTTTTCGTTGCCTTGGTAATTTTCATTTCGAATTCAGCTGCCTTGGCTCAAGAAATGGGATCCGAAACGAAAGAATGGCGATTCGCTTTTATTCCCTACATCTGGATCACATCTATGAGCGGTGAAATGACCGTGAGGGGCCAAACCATCGATATCGATGCGAGCTTCGGAGATATCTTAGAAAATTCTGATTCTGTATTCGCCTTTAATGGTATTCTGGCTGCCCGGAAAGGCCGATGGGGAGGGTACCTGGACGGCACGTATATGAAATTGGGGACAGACGACTCGAAAATAGGACAATCCACCGTGGATACGACTAATCAATTAGCCTATTTCGAATTTGGAGGGCTCTATCGCTTGGGTGAAGGCGTGTGGGGAGCAGATTGGCAAGCGGGAAAGCCAGCGAAGGGACGACGATGGTTCCTGGATTTCATAGCCGGAGGACGCATGACGACCCAAGACAACCAGTTCAC
>CP070743.1:913787-916057 GCA_020348185.1 Nitrospirota bacterium | reverse complement strand
CAATTCGATATCCCTGCGGGGGACGTTGCCCCTTTGGTCCTGTTAAGGAAATCGTGCGTCCCAAGGCATCCCGCTGAAATCGGACCATACTCTTCTGCCCACGCAAATACGCTTCATATTGTAACTCCACCCCCTCCAGACCTTGACTATCAATGCCGGCAAACCCCAGTAGGTGAGAAAGCAAGACCCCCTTGGGATAGAAGCGACGGGGCTCCATGACAATATCCACTCCAGAGAACGACTGGGCCCGGACGGCCTCTGCGGCTTCAGGATCCACCTTCCGTTTTATCCAGACAAAAGGCTGTGATTTTTTCAGCCGCTTTCTGAGCGAAGAAGATGGAATATCTAAGAGTCGGGAAAGTTTCTTGGCCACGCGAGAAGGATTTTGGATCGTTTGGGGCATGGCATAGACCGATGGAAGGTCCACATTTAAGGCAAGGGGTTTTCCACTGCGGTCCACAATCACACCACGATTGGCTTCGAGCATCACTGACGTATAGTGTTGTTTGCGGGCTTGATCAGCTCCTTGCTCGGCTTGAATGACCTGCAAAAAGAAAAGACGGACAAAGATAATCGTGAAGCCGACCATAAACGCAAGACAGACAATGGCACTGCGATAGCGACAGGTGGCACTGATGTCTTGATTTTTCGGTCTCATTGGCGATCCAAATCCCATCGAACCAACTGTAAAGGTTGTTCCGGAGTCCTCATCTTTCCGGGAACATCAACTTCAAATGACACCATCACAATTTGACCAGATTTCGGTATCTGTAACCCCAACTTGTTGGTTGCCTCTTTGGCAATACGTTGAGGCGATGTCAGTTGCGACCATTGAAACCGCAAGGCCTCGTGTTGCCTTTCCAAAATGGCTTTTCTCTTTTCCAGTCGTTCAATATCGTACCCGACTCGCAAGAGATCAATCTGCATCCACACGTACATCAGACAGAGCACTGCGGGGACAAGGATCATGAGCCCACGTCGCCTCATCATGCTGGAACCTCCTCACGCCGTTCAGCCACCCTCAACTTGGCACTGCGTGAACGAGGATTTACCTGTTTTTCATGAGGGGTCGGCGTTAAGGGCTTTTTCGTGAGTATTGATAACACCGGATCTGGTTGCGCCGCCAGCGCTCGAAATGTCTGCTTGACGATCCGGTCTTCCAAAGAATGAAAGGAGATGACGCAGATTCGACCACCTGGCGTGAGCAAATCGATCGCATCCTGAATGGCGGTCGGTAGGACTTCTAATTCCTGATTCAAGACAATGCGAATGGCCTGAAACGTTCTGGTCGCGCAATGGAGACGACCATACCGATACGATGGGGGAACCGATTTTTGAATAATCGAAGCGAGTTGCCCGGTTGTCTGAATAGCCTGCGTTCGGCGGGATTGCACGATGGCTCGGGCAATTCGCCTGGCATAACGTTCTTCACCATATTCTCTCAATACACGTTCTAGTTCAGATTCGCTGATGGACCGCAGGAACTCTGCGGCTGTTTGACCTTGGGTTTGGTCCATACGCATATCCAACGGACCATCTCCTGAAAAACTGAATCCCCGCTCGAGTGTGGTCAGTTGGGGAGAAGAAACCCCTAGGTCAAATAGGATACCGTCCACCTTTGTCAGACCCTCCGAAACCGCCATTTTTTTCAAGCAGGAAAAATTTCCGTGCTTCAAGTGGACCACAGCGTTGTACTCCGCTAGAGTCCGGCGGCTCATTTCCAGGGCTTTAGGATCCCGGTCAATGCCCAATAGATAAGTAGGAGAATCACTTCGCCTTAAAATCTCCAGGGCTGTTTTACCTGTGCCTAAAGTGCAATCCACATATCGGCCACCCGCCTTTGGGTGTAACCAAAAGAGCACTTCTTTGAGTAGGACAGGCACATGTTCATCCTCATAACCCATTGATTGGGTTCGGTTCCCACATTAAACCACTTTCTGACACAGCACAGTATAAAGCATTAGATTAGGATGTCAAGCACTATGTGTTGTATAGGCAACACGGGAGCGTCTATTTGTAGACACACCAAAAAATTCAGGAACCGGGTTTCAAGTTTTAGATTTCAAGTTTCGGTTAAAAGAATTAGGTAAATTTACCTCCTTAAATTTTTGGGTTGACAAATTGAATTAATCAGTATTGACAAGGCTTTTCGAAGTTTCTAGTGAATGAGATCAAGTGTTAAAAAGGAGGGATCAGTTACAAAAAGAAGCGTCAAATTGGGGAAATCATCGAAATTCAAACCCCAAACTAGGAAACAAATGCAGTTTATG
>CP070743.1:911417-913687 GCA_020348185.1 Nitrospirota bacterium | reverse complement strand
TTCCGTCTTTGGAGGCACCGGTCTTTATGAGGAACTTAATGGACAGGGAGGGATCGTCAAACTGGTTCGTGAGGACGTCAGTACGGCCCTCTTCGCCTTATTCGACCGGCTTCCCCTTGCCAATCTCTTAAATGGAACTGCCCTGGCTCTTTCCTTTATTTTCCTGGTGACCAGCGTGGTCAGTGCCGCGTTTGTGTTAGGGATGTTCACGAGTCGGGGTTCGTTGAATCCGTCTGTTGGTCAAAAGCTTGCCTGGGGGGCTGTGCTTGGTGGCTTAGGCACAGCGCTGACCCTCTCAGGGAACGTGGATGCCGTTCGAACCGTGGCCTTCATCGGAGCCATTCCCTTTACCTTGATCATCTTGCTTCAAGTTGTCGCCTTTCTCCAAGCTCTGTTTATGGAGACAGAAAAGGAGAAGTCATGAAAAAGTTGTGGCTCCTCCTCGCCTTGAGTCTTCTGACGGCTGCATGCCAGCCAACCCAGAGTACCCTTTCTATTGGCATACAGCAGAAAACGGAATTATCGGTACTCGCCCGGATGGTTCGACAAATCATCGAGGGCAACACGGACATCCGGGTGCAAGGCGTTGAATGTCGGGATTGGTTTGATTGTGCGGGATTATTGCTGCGGGGTGAGGTCGATGTGATCGTGGATTATTCGGGAACCGGTTACATGTTCCAACGGCACCTTGCGTCTTCGCCTGAGGGGACTTTTGACCAAGTCCGGAAACTGTACGAGCCCTTAGGCCTTCAATGGCTCGCTCCTTTCGGATTCGACAATACCTATTTGCTGGTTGTCCCAAACGACAATGCCAGAACCCTTGACCTCAAGACTATTGCGGACTTGAACAAAATTGAAGGAGGGGTGAGGATCACCGCTCCCAGCTCTTACGTGCGCCGACCTGTTGATGGGCTCCCGGGGCTGCTCCGCCATTATGGGCTCTCATTACGTGGAGAGGCCCTACTCATCGAGGATTCCTTTCATCGCCTCCTTGCCCTTCATAATGGACAGGCCGATGTCGCCATTGTTGGGACAACTGACGGCGCCCTTCGGGATGTTTCCTTCACAGCCCTTGAGGATAGCCTACATTTCTACCCGAAGTACGAAGCGGCTGTCGTGACGCGAACCGAGGTGATCGAATCTCACCCCCAGCTCCTAGAGACCCTCGACCAATTAAAGGGGAAAGTCTCGAAGACCATCATGCAGGAGTTGAACTACCAGGTAGAGATTGAAGGGCTCAATCCTGAAATTGCCGCTCATCGTTTCCTCCGTCAATCCAAGCTCGTCACCCGAGCGCCGGTTTCGCAAAGCCGAAAACTGGAAATGATCATTGCTATCGATGAGCCCGGGCGCCTTGGGGGGCTGACAACCTTCGCCGTGCAGGCCATACGAGCGGTGTTCCCCGATCACCACGTGGTCCTTCAACACACTGAAGATGCGGTAGAGGCAGTGGGGCAGGGAAAAGCCCGCTTGGCTTTGCTTGGAGCCGATCGGTTGATCTCTGTAAAAAAGGGCCGGCTTGATGTTGATCGGGAGAAGCGAATTGAGGCGGTCGCCGTTTTACAAACCGGATACCTGCACATCCTGCGAAGACGCCACGAAGGATCTCCTAAGGACGCCTTGGCCGGCAAACTCGGTGTTCCGCTTCCTGGAAGTGAAGGGGCCCGCCTAGCCTTGGATGTTCTCCATGCTGCCGGAAAGAAGCCTGTTGTCTATGCCGAGACACCCGATCTTGTGGAAAAGGTTAAAACCAAAGAATTAGATGCCGCGTTAATTATCCATGTGTTAGGGGATGGGAGGATCCAGGCAGCTCTCGCCGACGAAAAGCTCGTCCTTCATACGATTCCCCTTGGCTTAGAAAATCTTCCCCCGTATTTCAATCCAGTGCGCATCCCCAGGGGTACGTATCCAGGCCAAACCGAGGTGGTTGATACGGTGGGTATCCAAGTTGTGATTGCTGGCCCCTCCCCCATTACCACCCCCGGACCACTCGGAGGAGGACCAGCGAGCGCTTTGTTGCCTCAAAATCCGCCCATTTCCATTGAAGAGGCTAACGCGTTGGCCCAGGCAATTGGCATTATGGAACCTCCCGACCCCATTCTTCCCTCTGTATGGTTACGATCTTTGGTTCACGGGCCAAGCACAGGTGAGGTCACGACGGGCCAGGACCTTCTTGATACGGGTCTCAACTTAGCCATCATTGTGTTTTTGGGATGGCTTGGGGTCATACTCATTCGCCGACCTCCTCGCTAAGCCAGCCTTTTACTCCA
>CP070743.1:908991-911317 GCA_020348185.1 Nitrospirota bacterium | reverse complement strand
GCTGAATTGGAAAAATTCAGGAAAAGCATCCTGTCAAAGCGAGACCCGAAGAAACCATGTATTACGCTGTGTTCCGGTTCCGCCTGCCATGCGACCGGTAGTGGCGAAGTCGCGGCCAGTATTGAAGCGGAGATAAAAAAACAGGGCGTAAGTGCTGATGTGGACTTTCGGAAGACAGGCTGTCACGGTTTCTGTGAGCGGGGTCCCATTATTGTGATTCACCCTGAAGAAATCTGCTATTTTCAAATAACGCCCGAGGACGTGCCTGAAATTATCGCCGAAACCATCAAGGAAAAGAAGGTCGTCGAGCGCTTGCTCTATACTGACCCCGAGACCGATGAAAAGATTATTCATGAATCCGACATCCCCTTCTACAAGCACCAAGAACGGCTTGTTTTCGGTTCCAACGGCAGTATTGATCCCAAGAGCATCGATGACTATCTGGCAATTGGCGGTTATTCTGCACTGTCCAAAGCACTTTCCGAAATGACTGCCGAGCAGGTATTGGAAGAAGTTAAAAAATCCAACCTGAGAGGGCGGGGCGGCGGCGGTTTTCCCGCAGGGAGAAAGTGGGAGGGATCCCGCAATGCCGCTGAAGAAATAAAATATGTGATTGTCAATGCCGACGAAGGGGACCCCGGCGCCTATATGGATAGGAGTCTTCTCGAGGGAAATCCTCACTCCGTCTTAGAGGGCTTGACCATCGGGGCCTTCGCCATCGGCGCCCAGGAGGGCTATATTTACGTTCGCCAGGAATACCCCCTGGCTGTCGAGAACGTCAATATTGCCATCGAACAGGCTGAGGCTTATGGTTTTCTTGGGAAAAACATCCTTGGTTCAGGCCTTGATTTCACTGTTATAGTGCACCAGGGAGCCGGCGCATTCGTCAGTGGTGAATCGACAGCATTGATGACGGCCTTGGAAGGCAGGGTCGGAGAGCCCAGACCCAAGTATATCCGCTCCAACATCAGGGGGCTTTGGAGTAAACCCAGCGTTTTGAATAATGTTGAGACCTGGGCCAATGTGCCGCTGATTATCAATAAAGGCGCGGATTGGTTTACTCAATTTGGAACTGAAGGAAGCAAGGGCACCAAGATTTTCTCCCTGGTCGGCAAGATAACCAACACCGGTCTTGTAGAAGTGCCCATGGGTATGACCCTCAAAGATATTATTTACAAGATCGGCGGCGGAATTCCGGGAGGCAAGAAGTTCAAAGCCGTGCAGACCGGGGGGCCTTCTGGAGGATGCATCCCTGAGGAACTGTTAGATTTGGAAGTGGGTTTTGATGAACTCACCAAAGCCGGGTCAATGATGGGGTCCGGTGGGATGATCGTAATGGATGAAGATACCTGTACGGTTGATGTTGCCAGGTATTTCATTGACTTTCTTACGGATGAATCCTGCGGCAAATGTGTGCCCTGCCGTGAAGGCTTGAGACAGATGCTCAAGATTCTTACCAATATCACCGACGGAAACGGAAAAGAGGGCGATATCGAGCTTTTGGAGGACTTATCCGAGGTCGCTAAAGAGGCCTCCCTTTGTGCCCTGGGCACGAGCGCTCCCAATCCGTTTCTGAGTACGGTGCGCTATTTCAGAGATGAGTATGAAGCCCACATCAACGAAAAGAAGTGTCCGGCTTTGTCCTGCAAGGAGCTGATCTCGTATCACATTGACCCGGATAAGTGCCAGGCCTGTATGATTTGCTTTCGGAAGTGCCCGGTCGATGCGGTTGACGGCGCCAAGAAAAAGATTCATGTGATCGATCAGGAAAAATGCACCAAGTGTGGAACCTGCTTTGAAGTTTGCCCCTCTCGCTTTAGTGCGGTGCAGAAGCTTTCAGGCGAACCCGTTCCGGATCCTATCCCTGAGGACGCCAGAACGATAGTTAAAACGAGCAAAGAAAAATGAGTGAAATCCGATTACAGATTGATGGACAGGAAGTTGAGGCCAAGGAAGGGATGACCGTCCTGGAGGCCGCCCAAAATGCAGGGATATCCATACCGACCCTGTGTCACCACGAAAAATTGGAACCTTTCGGGGGATGTAGAATTTGCATCGTAGAAGTAGAGGTTAACGGCTGGTCAAGACACGTTGTTTCCTGTGTTTACCCGGTCGCAAAAGATTTGGTGGTAAAAACCAGATCCGAGAAGATCGATAAACTTCGCAAAATGATCTTAGAGTTATTGCTGGCGCATGCCCCGGATTCCCCTGAATTGCAGGATTTGGCTAAAGAGTATGGCGCCGACAAGGACCGTTTTGAAAAAGACCCCTCATTTTGCATCCAATGTGCGCTATGTGTGAGATACTGTGCTGAAGTCAAGAAAGT
>CP070743.1:906547-908891 GCA_020348185.1 Nitrospirota bacterium | reverse complement strand
CACCAAGGTGGGCCGGGATGGCATTGCCATCCTGACAAATTTTTCCAATCCGATAAAAGAATTGACGAAACAGCAAGTGGCCGATGTGTTCTCAGGAAAAATTCGGTTTTGGTCTCAGATTGATGAGGAAGCGCCTGAGTTAAAGATCGTTCTGATTAATCGGGCCACCAATCAAAATATCCGCCAAGGATTTCAGAAATCATTGGGTATTAAACGCATTTTACGAACGGCTCGGGTGGAAGGACCGGAACGCCATGCTATCAACGCCGTCACAGGCGAACTTGAAGCGATTACCTTTGTCTCAATGGCCCCGGCACTCCGTGCCAAAGTAGATGGAATCAGCGTCAATTTGGTATTCGTTGACCGAATCGAGCCCGAATATCAAACTGTCTTAGATGGGCGATACCCCCTTCAACGTCCAATTGTCTTTATTTCAAAGCCGAAACCATCTGACCTTGCATTAGTTTTTGAACAATTTGTTTTATCTCCGGCTGGACAAAAGCTTGTAAAAAAAGTGAAATATTATCCCCTGAGCCACGAATAAATAAGATTTGATTCCATAATCTGAATTTTCTTGTGTCGTAATGGATCAAAAGTATGAGAATATCGAATTTCGAACTGGGGATAAGGATTAACCCGTTATGATTCGAAAAATTCTAGTCGCGAACCGCGGAGAAATCGCCATGCGGGTCATTCGTGCTTGTCGCGAACTCGGCATCGCGACGGCCGCCATTTACGCTGAAAGCGATGCCACCGCCATTTATGTCAAAAAAGCCAACGAAGCCTATTTGGTTGGCCCCGGGCCGGTGCAGGGCTATTTAGATGCCCGCCAAATTGTCGGTTTGGCCAAACGCATTCGAGCTGACGCCATCCACCCCGGCTATGGGTTTCTTGCAGAAAATGGCGAATTTGCCAGTCTTTGCGCGGAAGCGGGCATTACGTTTATTGGGCCATCCCCTACCGCCTTGGCTTTGCTAGGAGATAAGGTCAAAGCCCGTGAATTAGCAGGAAAAGTCGGCGTCCCCATTGTCCCCGGTACCAGTGGAAGCGTTTCCTCTCTTGATGAAGCCATGGCATTCTGCCACCAAACGGGATATCCCGTCATGGTCAAGGCCAGCGCGGGCGGGGGCGGCCGCGGCCTCAGGGTGGTTCGATCTGACCATGAACTGAAAGAAGCGATGGATGCCGGTGCGCGCGAAGCTCTGGCGGCTTTTGGGAATGGCGAACTGTTTTTAGAGAAATATATAGAACGCCCCCACCATATTGAGTTTCAGTTATTAGCCGACAAAAAAGGCTACATCATTCACCTTGGAGAACGGGATTGTTCCATTCAACGGCGCCACCAGAAACTCATTGAAATCGCGCCTTCGCTGGTCCTGACACCCCGGCTTCGAGCCGAAATGGGAGAAGCGGCCATTGCCTTGGCTCGGGCCGCCAATTTCCACAACACAGGCACAATAGAGTTTTTGCTCGACCAGGATGGCAAATATTATTTCATGGAAATGAATCCCCGCATTCAAGTTGAACACACTGTGACCGAGCAAATCACCGCCGTCGATATTGTCCAGTCACAAATTTGGATCGCATCCGGCATGCCGCTGGTTTTTGGACAACATGAGGTTAGCCTTCAAGGGTATGCCATTCAGTGCCGTATCAATGCAGAGGATCCACAAAACGGTTTTCGTCCGTCGAAGGGGAAAATTACCGCCTATTTCTCACCAGGGGGCATAGGGGTACGAATTGATGGACAGGTCTATAAGGATTTCTCCGTCCCCCCCTATTACGATGCCCTGTTGGCCAAACTTACCGTCCATGGGAGAACTTGGGACGAAACGGTGCGTCGAACCCATCGATCCCTGGAGGAATTTTTGTTACGAGGCGTGAAAACCACTATTCCCTTTATGACTAAAATCATGGAAGAACCTGACTTCCGGGCAGGACGCTTCGATACCTCGTATCTGGATAGCCACCCTATGTTATATGACTACGAAGAAATGGTCGAACCGGTGGATCTGGTAGTCGCCCTCTCGGCCGCTATCGCGGCCTATGAAGGTCTTTGAAGGGACAACATGATATTTAATGACCGAAAAAAGAGACGGAGCATTTGGGACGGTGGAGTCACCGAAAAAATTCCCGCTTGGAAGGAAAGGGTGTACTATGTCTAGTAAAGGCGGAAAATCAAAGAAGATCAAAGCAAGCGCTTCCACCCCCGCCAAAAGCAAAACTCCTGCGAAGCAAGCCGGTCCGGATATTGAAGCATCGGAAGGAAGACGTATGCATATTACGGATGTGGCCCTTCGTGACGGACATCAATCTTTGCTCGCCACCCGTATGCGAACGGAAG
>CP070743.1:904090-906447 GCA_020348185.1 Nitrospirota bacterium | reverse complement strand
AACTCCGCGAACAAGTCATTATTTCTGAACAACTGACCCAACTTATCGATTTTCAGCAAGCTGGACCAATACAAACGGTGGCCGCGAGGGTGATAGGGCGTAATGCGACCAACTGGTACCGGACTTTAATTGTTGATAAAGGTGGACGAGAGGGCATTAAGGCCAATATGGGAGTGATCACTCATGCTGGTGTTGTCGGGAGAGTTGTCAAAATTCATCCATCCACTGCCATTGTGCTTCTGCTCACCGACCCCAATGTAGCGGTGCCGGCGATGATTCAAGGCAGTCGGGAGGAAGGGATTGTGCATGGGACCGCCCAGGGGTATATCAGAATGAAGTATCTTCCTCCGCTTTCCCCCGTTCAAATCGGCGAAAATGTCGTGACCTCGGGACTAACCGGAGCCTTTCCCCGTGGTCTTCAAATTGGACAGATTGATAGACTCCAAAAAGCCCACCCAGATCTTTTTCAATCCGCTGAGGTTCAACCAGCCGTGGAATTTCAAAAGTTAGAAGGTGTGCTGATCATCACTTCGCCGGGCTCATTGACCCCTTCCGGGGCACCTTACGAAGAACCTACACCCCAAGACCAACCGAGGCCATGACTGTTCTCCTCTACAGTGGACTTCTGTTATTGCTCCTTCCGATTCAGACAACCCTCCTTGAACATATCAGCCTATGGGGAGTGAAGCCCGACCTGTGTCTTGTGGCTACCTGTCTGACAGGTTTTCTGGGCGGACGTGCAAGAGGACTGTGGCTCGGACTGGGACTGGGATTCATCCAGGACATGTATTCAGCAGGTGGCATTGGATTAAATATGATCACCAAAGGGTTAGCCGGGGTCGTCTCCGGGACTGCGGCCAAAATATTATCGGATACAAGCCCTTCGGCTATTTTCCTGCCTACGTTTGTCCTTTCTTTCGCTTGTGGTCTTGTTTCCTTAATCTCTGCAAGGCCCCAAGTCGATTGGTTGCTTCTCATCCAAGATTTTCGTTCGATCCTCCTTCCCCAGGCAGTCTTTGATGCTATGATGGCGTTGGGGTTCAATTGGTTGATCGCCAAGTATCTCCCCCGACTCTCCGTATTGGCCCCATCAAGCCTCCGGTAATAATATTGACGAAATACGGGTTCCTAAACAGTGGGAAGCAAATATGATAGAGAGTGATCAACAGGCCAATGGATTGGCCGACATTCAAGGGCGTTTGGCCTTTATCAAAGTTGGGCTTTTGATTCTCATTGCCTTATTAGGGTTAAGAGTCTGGCAGCTTCAAATCCGGGACGGGCATTATTATCAAGAGTTGGCCAGGGATAACCGAACCCGCTCTATCGTCCTGGAGCCTGCACGAGGCCTGTTATATGATCGGGAGGGACAGTTGCTTGCGAATAATGTCCCCAGCTTTAACTTGTATGTTTCATTGGAAGACGTGAAAGATCGTCGGGCCTTGATTCAGCAAATCAGTGAACATTTGACCATCGATCAAGAGGCGATTCAGGAAAAACTTTCAAAGCACGGGCTTAGAACCCGGGTCAAAATCAAAGGCGGGCTGACCCTTAAGGAGGCGGCCCTGATTGAAGCGCATCGGTTTGACCTCCCGGGAGCGGTCATTCAGCCGGAATATCTAAGAAATTATCCTTTGGGAGGTTACGCCGCTCATTTGATCGGTTACGTTGGAGAGGTGTCCGAATCTCAATTGAAACAAGAGGCATTCCGCGATCTCCACCAGGGTAGTGTGATAGGGCAGTACGGAGTCGAGCGGTCTTACGACCAATACTTACGAGGGCATGCTGGCCGGGAGCTGATTGAAGTGGATGCATTAGGGCACACCAAGCGATCGATATCTGTCAACAGACCTCGACCGGGGGATGATTTCTACTTGACTATAGATATTCGCCTCCAAAAACTCGCCGAGAATTTGTTGGGGAACGAATCCGGAGCCATTATCGTTCTGAATCCCATAAACGGTGAGGTGCTCTCATTAGCGAGTCGACCCAGCTTTGACCCGACCGCCCTGTCACGAGGGTTGCCGGCCTCACAATGGCAAGAACTCCTTCAAGACTCCAGACATCCGCTTACGAATCGAGCGATTCAGGGCCAATACCCTCCTGGGTCCACTTTTAAGATTGTCATGGCAGCTGGAGTGTTGGACACCGGGACCTTCTTAAGTTCCGACCACATTTCTTGCAAGGGTGGATTCCAAATTGGACGGCGAACGTTCCGCGATTGGAAACGAGGGGGACACGGCCTCGTTAATCTGACCAAGGCCCTTGCGGAATCATGTGATGTCTATTTTTATAAGGCCGGGAATCGAATGGGGATTAAAACGATCGGATCCTACGCCAGGCAATTCGGATTGGGTCAG
>CP070743.1:901628-903990 GCA_020348185.1 Nitrospirota bacterium | reverse complement strand
AACCAGAAGAAATCTAACCGAGAAGGTTTCATTGTGTACATGGGAACCAAGATTTTCGCGGTAAAGTGGCAGAACTGGAAATTACATTTCCACGAATTAGAATCATGGGCCGAAGAGACGATTACGTTCGAAATGCCCAGACTCTACAACCTTTACGTTGACCCCGGCGAGACAGAGAACGTGCTGTTCCCCCATACCTGGGTTCCACGGGTCGCGTTGCCACAATTAGAAGAACATATGGCCTCTTTGAAGAAGCATCCACCCATTCAGCCAGGAACGCTTGATCCTTATCAGCCACCAAAATGATGAAACGATGAATGAGATAAATTGGGTTACAATCGTTTCAGCATCCCATCCTAAGTCGTCGCTGAACCGTCGCAGAATGGTTTGCCAACGAGATGCGAGGGGCACTCCGCAAGTACCTGGTGATGTGCAAGAAGGGGTACTATGCCCTTCAAAAACCTTATTCACCCTTTACAAACCTGTCCACGAAAACGGGGCAAGACCAGGCCTGCAAGGAACTATAAAGATGCGGGAAATGAGAGATCGGGTTTTTGGTTAGGAGCTTTTGATTTTTGAAGAACTGCCGCAGACTAAAACGTATTCCACCCCATTAAGATTCTCCCCTACTCCCACCTCCTATGATGTGGTCTTTTTTAAGGTAGGAAAGAAATTAACTATTTAGTCACCAAAAGACTTGACCCCAAACCTTATAATTAAAGAGTCCCGACCCCTTTAGTATTTCGTGGAATTGGCATTCCCCCTTTAAAATGATCCAACATTTGTGAGAGAAACAGGATCCAATTTTAAGGAGGGACGATGAGCACCAAATCCTTTACAGTGGAACAAATTATTTCGATGTTGCGAGAAGCCGAGGTGGCCTTAGGACAGGGGCAGACGGTCAAAGACATTTGCCGGAAGTTGGGCATCACGGATCCCACCTATTACCGCTGGCGACAGATGTATGGAGGCCTGAAGTTGGATCAGGCCAAACGCCTCAAAGAGCTGGAGCGGGAAAATGCGCGGTTGAAACGCGCCGTTGCGGATCTCACGTTGGACAAACTGATTCTCAAGGAAGCTGCCGAGGGAAACTACTAAGCCCCAGTCGCCGACGACGGTGTATGGAGACGCTCCGCCAGCAGCTGGCGGTCTCGGAACGCCGGCTCTGTCGGGTCCTGGGGCATCCCCGTTCGACTCAACGCTATCGTCCACAGATACGTGATGATGAAGCGGCCCTGACCCAGCAGATTATCCAGCTCGCTTCCCAGTATGGGCGGTATGGCTATCGTCGGATTACCGCGTTATTGCGGACGGCTGGCTGGCGTGTAAATCCGAAACGGGTCGAACGCATCTGGCGGCAGGAAGGGTTGAAGGTGCCGAAGAAACAACCGAAACGCGGGCGTCTCTGGTTGACGGATGGCTCGTGCATTCGACTACGCCCCGCCTACCGCCATCATGTCTGGGCCTATGACTTTGTCGCGCTCCGCACGACCGACGGACGGGCCCTCCGTCTGCTCGTGGTGGTGGATGAATATTCCCGAGAATGCCTCGCCATTGAAGGGGCACGTCACCTCCGCCACGATGACGTCCTTCACTGCTTGACGGCGCTGTTTGTGCACCATGGCAGCCCCGCTTATCTGCGTTCCGATAATGGCTCTGAATTCACCGCCAAGGCCGTCCGGCAGTGGTTGGCTCGAGTAGGCGTGCAGACACTATTCATTGAACCCGGTAGCCCGTGGGAGAATGGCTATGTGGAAAGTTTGATTGGGAAATTGCGGGACGAGTTACTGAATGGGGAACTATTTTTTACCCTGCGGGAAGCCCAAGTGCTCATCGAGCAGTGGCGGAAGCATTATAATCAAGTTCGGCCCCACAGTGCGTTGGGCTATAAACCTCCGGCCCCCACGGCCAGACAACCCGTTTCACCCTATCCACAATGCGCTTGAATGTCTCACACGAACTGGCACAACCATGGGGGGCTTGCCAAGGTAGAATGTCCTACTTCAGCGATTTTTATGGCGCAAGTGTTGATGTAAAATAATGTTTGTTTTTATTAGGGGCAGACCCTGGATTACAGGTTGTGCTTTGCACATTGAATCAAATCGTAAACTGCCTTAAAGCTGTGGTGTATATATGGTACCAATTATTATCATCGACGGCCAGAAATTATGGCTAATGGAGAGTAATATAATGACGGATGGTCCAAATCGTTTTTTTGATGAATTTGCAAAGTTAATGACCGATGCTGCCGGTGTGGCGCAGGCTATGCGGCGTGAAGCTGAAACTGTATTTCATGCACAAAGTGAAAGGATGCTTAACAATCTTGATCTTGTTAAGCGGGATGATTTTGATGCTGTCAAAG
>CP070743.1:899161-901528 GCA_020348185.1 Nitrospirota bacterium | reverse complement strand
TCAATGGTTTGAACGTTGGCCGATTTATTCGATGGTGAAAAGACGAGCCGATCCCCGACTCTGAGTTTCCCGGCCGTGATCCGGCCGACCAGAATCCTTCGCGCGTCAAATTTGTAGACATCCTGAATAGGGAAACGAAGCGGTTGCTCGGCGCGAGCGGCCTCTAACTGGAAGTGCCCCAAGGATTCCAAAACCGTTGGCCCTTGATACCAGGGTGTCTCGGCATGGAGAGTGGCAATGTTAGCGCCCTGTTTGGCACTGGCCGGAATCACAAAGGCTGGTGTCACTTTTAATTGAGTAAGGAATTCACGATATTCTTTTTCGATCCCCTCGAACACATCTTTTCGATAGTTGACGAGGTCCATTTTGTTGACGACCACGGTGACTTGCTTCACGCCAAGCATGGAGAGAAGCAGCCCGTGGCGTTTGGATTGTTCCCGCACGCCTTCCAGAGCGTCAATGATCAGCAGTGCGGCTTCTGCACGCGCGGCCCCTGAGACCATGTTTTTGAGGAATTCTTTGTGGCCGGGAGCATCGATGATGATGTACTGGCGACCGCCCCATGAAAAAAAGGTTCGGGCGGTGTCGATCGTGATTCCTTGTTCTTGTTCTTCTAAGAAAGCATCAAAAAGAAAGGCATACTCGAATTCTTTGCCTTGCTGGCGGCAAATGGCTTGAACCTTTTCTAATTTACCCTCGGGGAGTGAACCGGTATCGGCATATAATCGTCCCAAGAGAGTGGATTTGCCATGGTCCACATGCCCCACGATGACAATGTTCATGCTTTCTTGAATTGTGGCGTCTGTCGGCATCCCTACATGTATCCTTCTTTTCGTAAGAGTTCCATCCCGCGACCCTCGTCTTGCGCTCTCCCGGCCCGTTCGGCGACGTTGGAATTGCGAAGCTCGATGATAATGTCATCCACGGTTTTGGCGGTCGATTGAATGGGAAATGTGCAGGGGGCACACCCCAGACTTCGATAGCGTGTTCCGGTGCCTTGATCAAGGTAAAGGTTGGATAGGAAGGGAATACTTTCGAGTCGGATGTATTCCCAAATGTTGATCTCCGTCCAATCCAAGAGCGGATGAATACGAATGTGAGTGCCAGGCGGAAACGACGTCTTGAATTGATCCCACAACTCGGGGGGTTGGTCCCGGAAGTCCCATTCGTTGTTCTTATCTCGCGGGGAAAAATACCGTTCCTTGGCTCGGGTGCTTTCTTCATCCGCTCGAACCCCAAGAATCAAACCCGTGTAGCCTTTTTCATCCATCAATCCTTTCAGGCCGTTGGTCTTTAAGGCCGTGCAACATTCGACTCGACCCATGGTGTGATTCATGCCGCTCGCGAGGGCTTCCTTGTTCTGGCCAATGACCAAATTCAGGCGCCACTCCCGGGCCATCCGGTCACGATATTCGATCATCTCTGGGATCTTATAGCTGGTGTCGATGTGGATCAGTGGGAAGGGGACATGCCCGAAAAAGGCTTTTCTCGCTAACCACAGGAGGACCGTTGAATCTTTACCCATTGACCAGAGCATGGCCAGGTTATCGAAATGCTTGTAAGCCTCACGAAGAATAAACACACTCTGATCCTCGAGCTGTCGCAAATGTTTCATGCCGGAACCACCGTTGTAGAAGGAGAAAGGTTTGATTGTTTACTGGCAGGCTGAGCTGCGAGTTTCTGTAAAGTTTCTAAAGCGGATCCAGAGTCTAGAGCCTGGGAAGCCAAGGGTAGGGCTTCCATCAGGGAAGAAGCTTGGCCGCCCGCATAAATGAGCAAGGAGGCGTTCAATAACACCCAGGCGCGATGGTCGCCCCGAATTTGATTTCGAAGGATTTTCAGCACCAGCATGGCTTCTTCTTCGGGACGTGGATGTTCCCCTCTGAAGGAGGAGGCACTCATGGTTTCGTAAGATGCGAATCGCATGCCTACGTCTTGTGGGCGAAAGGTAAGCGGCGTGACATGACCGCCTCGCAATTCGCGCGCGGGAGTAGGTACGGAAATCGACAATTCGGGAAACCCTTCAACACCCTGAAACACCAGAGCACGGGGGGTCTCTATGAGACGAAGCGCTTCAGTGATTTTGTCCAAATAGGGAGGATGGGCAAGGCCAATCACTTGAGATTGGGCCCGGCCGGGATTCAGCATTCGAGCCACCTGATGGGCAAGGTTCTGTCCCCCTAATTCCTGGCGAAGATCAAGTAAACGAACCAGTGGGGGGTGATAAAGCGCGAGATCCAGATAAACCAATGGTGAAGTGGAGAACCGGTTGGACAATTTGTTCAGATCTTCCGGGATGGGTATGCCTACCTGCTTGACCACCTCTGACAGTTGGCAGGCAGCCGCGGGATTTTCGACTCCGTGGAG
>CP070743.1:896683-899061 GCA_020348185.1 Nitrospirota bacterium | reverse complement strand
TCTAAATTGCCTCCCAGGGCTTTCATCGCATCCATGGCGCCTTTAGGGAGAATATCACCGATGGCGGAATCCACGACAGAGTTGCTGATAATCGTATGTCCTTTTTCAATCGCGTAGCGATGGATGGCAGTTTTCGCCACACCTCGGGCAAAAACCGGCACCTTTTCCATGCGTTTCAGCGCTTCTTCCGTCCAGGCAATAGTATACTCAGCTTGAGTATCAATGGGGGGCACAAACTTCCGATTGGACACCAATACGTTGCAAGGAGCGGCGCGAAGCAGATTCTCCGTATTACTCCCGATGTCCATATCCTCGTCACTATGGACCCCGATCCGACCTACAATGAGCAGCCAGGGTTGTTCTTTGCGAACATATTGGATCACTTTTTCAAAAGCTTTCCCATCCAGAAGGGTCGTTTTAATGTCCGATCCGTCCTCCTGTGCCACTTCGCGCGAAATGTCCAGATGGGATTGGTAAATTTTGGCTAACCCGCTGTCAATGACTTCTTCATGAAGCTTCTCCTGCTCTTTAAATCGGAACACCTTTCCCGCTTCCTCATTCAGGACACCAGAAATACTGTGAAAAGCGGCATAGTGGAAGTACGGATCAAAGGCCGAGATGGCCTCAACGGGTTTGCCCAGAGCTTTTCCCAGGGCCAACCCCGTCTTCAGTCCCCCAAAGGAATAATGGCTGCCATCAACGGCCACCACAATTTTCCCCCCATTCATGGGCTTGAGATCCTTAAGTATGAGCATGTCAGAATTCCGAACTCGCCGAACGACCCGCTCAGTATTGCTGCCAATAACCGAATCCTTGACCGCCCCTACCCCTAAACCTCCCATAATAGTCAGCTCGTACCCATTGTTGGCGATATCTTCGGCCAACACCTTCCAATTTCTGCCTTCAAGTGACCGTCGCTCAAGGGGGATATTGGCCTCTGAGCACTGTTTATCCACATAATCAAGATAGGAGTCCGTAATAATTTGAAGCCCCCGAGTAATCAAGGAATCATGAATTTGTCGCTGCCGATCTAATTCCTTTTCGTCATGATATTCTTCCGGTAAGCCGGCCTCCATTTGTTTAAAACGCTTATCATGCATTTTGGCGGCGTACACGTGGCTTCCGACGACCTTTGAACCAAACGTCCTCGCCAATTTCACACCCAGATCGACAGCCATATTGGAATGGTCAGAATTGTCGACCGGAATGTAGATAGTCTTATACATATATTATGTCCTCCTCAGGCGAGTTCTTGGGAAAAATCAGACGACTCTATATCTAGAGGGAATTCCCCTGGGCACTTGAGAGCCCTCCGGCTCTCCGTCATCAAGGCAAATTCCTAGAAATGGCACGAGATCTTAACACTGGATATTAGCGTTTGCAACCCAAGATGGTGAATCTAAACAGGTTTACCCTTCCCGATCAAATCATTTTATAAGTTGCTCTGCGATGGTCCTTCGCAGGTTCCCCAGAACTCGCTATCCCAATTTTTTTCTTGCGCTCACTACCCAGAAATTGTTCTTCTTCAGATCTATTTCCAATTCTGCTTACATCAGATAAGTAGTTGAAAAAATGTGGCAATTCATTTTTTTATTGACAACCCCCCAACCCAATTCATTAAAGTGAGTGTTTTACACCTTAGCTGTTCATCTTTTTTTCATCTTAAATTTATCAAGGTGGGCTTACACTTAACCGATAGAGTTAAGTGTGTTGGAGCTTGCCCTAACCGATAGAGAGATTTTCAATGAGACAATCTAATTTTCTATTTACCTCAGAATCTGTCACTGAAGGCCATCCTGATAAGATTGCCGACCAGATCTCAGATGGCATTTTGGATTCCATCATTGCGAAGGATAAAAACTGCCGAGTTGCCTGTGAAACGATTCTTACCACGGGATTGGCTTTTGTAGCAGGAGAAATCTCCACGAGGGCGTATGTCGAAATTCCTGACATCATTCGAGAAACCATTCGGGAGGTGGGCTACTGCGATGCCACCTGGGGGTTTGATTATCGAACGTGTTCAGTGTTGACTTCGATCGATGCGCAATCCGGGGACATTGCTATGGGGGTGGATACAGGAGGAGCTGGTGATCAAGGACTGATGTTCGGGTATGCCACGAATGAGACGGCAGAATTGATGCCAATGCCCATTGTCCTGGCTCATCGGATTACCCGGCGGCTGGCGGAGGTCCGAAAGAAAAATATCCTCCCCTGGGTCAGGCCGGATGGGAAGTCCCAAGTCACTGTTGAGTACCGGAACGGGAAGCCTGTTCGAATTGATACCATTGTCGTCTCAACTCAACATGGGGAGAACGTGACTTCTAAGAAAATCGAGCGGGAATTAATTGATAAGGTCATCAAACCCGTCATGCCCAAAG
>CP070743.1:894193-896583 GCA_020348185.1 Nitrospirota bacterium | reverse complement strand
CTTGAAAACTGGATTGAGTGGTTTCTTCCGCTAGCTATGGCTTTGGCTCCATTTGGAATTTCATTTTTTTTCCAAATCTCTCGTGACGTCGGACGAAGGGGTGGTCTCGATTTCTTTCAGCTTCTCGCTCTGCCATACAATCTTTTGACCAATTGGTTGGGATATCTCGGAATATCTGGTTCAGTCAGTTCAGTCCTCGTTTTGTTGGTCACACCGGTCATATCGGTTTTGATTTTATTATTCCGGGGGCACCTGTTTTCGGCCCTCCATGGAACTTCAAGGAGACAACGTCTATTTCGGGCGCGTGCTCTATCTCAATAACAGATCGATGGCCCCATCTCCTTAAGCATAAGAGGGATGCCAAGGGCTTGCTTGTCGCCTCTTAGACCCCGTGGTAAGATGCGATTCCTGGAAAAGCGGAAATTGCGGAGAGGTGCGAGAGTGGCCGAATCGGCGTGCCTGGAGAGCACGTGTGCTGGCAACGGTACCGTGGGTTCGAATCCCACCCTCTCCGCCAGAACATAAATAGCTATTATGCTGAGGTAGAGCTGATTGCCACCATCACGGACTCATTTGAGGGTGGGACTCGAACGGGGGTTTTGAAGGGGGTATTCCCCTTTCATGGGGTGACTGAAGCGGAGCGAAGGCGCGAGGGGGCAGGCCCCCTAGCGGGAGCGCTGGAGCCCTTGTCCTGCGCGACTTCGAATGCCCACCCTCTCCGCCAGCCTTCGCCAAGGCTACGGCTGGCGGGGCATTATTTGTATATGAAAACTCTGTAATTTGAAATCTGAGGTCCGAAATCTTTCTGAAAAAGGGGCTGGGCCCTGTGCGACAAAATCTTGTGAACCCCGCCAGGTCCGGAAGGAAGCAACGGTAAGCAGGCTAGTTTGTGCGCCGCAGGATCACCTGGCCCCGACTTCATTAAGACGAAGCACGACCTTCGGGAAAATCCACACGACCCAAGAACTATAGTTCAATTTGGGCTTTTCCCTTTTAGATCAATTCAGCAGAAAAAAGTCGCACCACCGAACATGTGACCATCAGCCCCACGAAACAAGAATTGTTGAGAGTACACAACTAAGCTGTTTGCACTCCTCTGTATCGTCATGGAATATCAAGTCTCCGCAAGAAAATATCGTCCTGGCACCTTTGATGAAGTCATAGGCCAACCTCACGTGGTACAAACCCTTAAGAATGCCGTAGACCAAAAACGGGTGGCCCATGCCTATGTGTTTTCGGGCATGAGGGGAGTCGGGAAAACCACGGTAGCCAGAATTTTGGCTAAGGCTTTGAACTGTGAGCACGGACCTACCAGTCAGCCCTGTGAGCGGTGCCCAAGTTGCGAAGAAATCACCAAAGGGCATTCCGTCGACGTCATCGAAATTGATGGGGCCTCCAACACCGGAGTCGATGACGTTCGCGAGTTACGCGAGAACGTGAAATTTACTCCCTTTCGAGGCAGCTATCGAGTTTATATTATCGATGAAGTCCACATGCTTTCGAATTCGGCCTTCAATGCGTTGTTAAAGACGTTGGAAGAACCACCCACCCATGCCGTCTTCGTCTTTGCCACGACAGAAGTTCATAAAATTCCCGCAACCATTCTATCACGTTGCCAACATTTCACATTCAGAAGAATGACCCGATTGGAAATCATGAAGCAACTCAAGTATGTGGCCCAAGAAACCGGCGTCGTCATCGAAGATCCAAGTCTATCGGCAATTGGAAGGGCATGTGAGGGAAGCATGCGAGACGCGCTCAGCCTCTTGGACCAGACGGTTGCGTTTGGAGGAACCCACGTCCGACACGAAGACCTTGAGGCTTTGCTTGGAACCGTACCGGAAGAGCTCGTTCGCAGTTTGGTGGAAGCGATTCTTCAACAGGATGTCCAGGCTGGCGTGTCCGTGGTCAGCCAGGCCATCGACCAAGGTTATGATGTGAGAGTCTATTGCCGTGAAATTGTAGAACAGATGCGAAATCTCATGGTGGCTGCCGTCGTTCCATCAAAAAAACAACTTCAATCGTTGCTGGAGCTTCAACCGGAAGAAGTCGATTCAACGATTGCTCAGGCACAGCGAGTTGGCAAAGAAACGTTACAGGAATGGTTTGAAATTTTTTCCCGCACTGAAAACGCCATACGAGGAAGTTTGCATCCAAGATTTGTGTTCGAGGCAGCCGTGATTAAAGCGACGCTGTCCACAACCCCCAACCAAGGACGGGACACGAGAACCGAGCGCCCTCCAGCTTCCCACACTCAAGAGTCAGCGGTATCTGCGCCTCAAAGAGAGCCGTCAAAAGAAAACCGTCCCCTTCAAGGTTCGTCGGTGACGCTCAGTCATACGGTGAAATCTCAAAAGCCCATCTCCAACAAGAGATTTGAAGGAACCAAA
>CP070743.1:891694-894093 GCA_020348185.1 Nitrospirota bacterium | reverse complement strand
GGTGCAGGAGCTTCGGCAGCACCAGAATGAATTGCTGAGTGAGCAGGCCCGGCTGTGGACCGAAGTGGAAGGTCGGTTTGAGACTCAAAACTTGATGGGAATGAGTTCCCGCATCCAGGATATTGTCCGCCTCATCGACCAAATCCGAGACAGCTCCCTCGACGTCCTCATTACCGGTGAAAACGGGACCGGCAAAGAACTGGTAGCCAAGGCCATTCATTACAATAGTCCTCGATCGACGAAGCCCTTTGTGGCCTTGAATTGCGCGGCGTTACCCCAACATCTTGTTGAGAGCGAATTGTTTGGAATTGAAAAGGGTGTTGCCACCGGAGTGGAGTCAAGAGTGGGCAAATTTGAGCTGGCGAACGGGGGGACCTTGTTTCTGGATGAAGTGGGTGATCTAGGTCTGAACGAACAGGCGAAAATCCTCCGAGCGTTGCAGGAACGTACGATCGAACGTGTCGGTGGACGGAAGGTTCAGTCGGTTGATGTGAGGATTCTCGCGGCCACCAATAAAAAATTAGATGCGCTGATTCAACAGGGAACCTTTCGAGAGGATTTGTACTATCGCCTCCGTGTTGTTCATATTCACACGCCCGCTCTCCGGGAGATCCCTGAAGATATTCCGCTTTTCGCGACCTACTTTCTGAACAAATATTGCCTGAAAGAAGGGAGGAAGCCTAAGCTGCTGGCCTCAGGAGCGGAAGAGGCCTTACTCGCCTATCATTGGCCAGGCAATGTTCGAGAGCTAGAAAACGAAATGAAGCGGCTCGCGGCCACTGTCCGACGGCCGACGATTTCTGAACAAGACCTTGATCGGGCTATCCTGGTGGCCAAGGGGCCATCAGAAAAGAAAAAAGGGACAGCCGGTTCTTCCCTTCACCAGGCTGTGGCGGAATTTGAGCAGAATATGATTCTCGATGCTCTGAAAGAGTGTCAGTATAACCAAGTTAAAACTGCCAAATTTTTGGGTGTCAGTCGTCAAGGCTTGATCAAAAAAATGAAACGATATGGGATTAAATCCCGTTAATTGAAGGGGAAAATCCTGCCTCGTCAATCTCTCTTTCGGGTATTCAGGCACCATTGAACCCTTCAAAACTGACCTATCCTCGATCAACGAAGGGGAGCGAAGCGATTCAGATTACACGTTAGCTTGTCGTTGCACCATCTCACCTGCCTCCGTCGGAGCGGCTTCGCGCAGGCAGGTGGTACCTCTTCTGGTCGCACCAATCACCACACACGTTAAAAGGCGAATATGGGTATGTCAGGAACAAGAGACTCTATTGTCTTGAGGACGATTGGAATCGGTCTGCTCGCGTCATTGGCGGTTATGGCGATGAGGACGGCTGGATGGGTAGAGAACGGCGAAATGGCCATGTATGACTGGGCCCTCAGACTTCGTCCTATTGTTGCGCAAGCTGATCCGCATATCCTGTTGATTACCATTACCGAGAAAGATATCCAAAATACCGGTCATTGGCCACTTTCCGATGAGGAGGTGGCTCACATTCTTGAAATCGTGGCTAACAATGGCGCCCGGGCCGTTGGGTTGGACATCTATCGAGATATCGAGGTGCCGCCTGGGAGGGAATTATTAAACAAGGTTCTGGCCACTCATCGCGAGATCATCACGGTCATGAAATTTCCCGATCAGGATCGAGAGGGAATCTCAGGGCCGAAAATATTAGAAGAGACCGATCAAATTGGATTTAACGATATTATGATTGATCCCGGCGGGACAGTGCGGAGGGGATTTTTATTCTTGGAAGATGAGGATCAAGTCGCCACCTCATTTGCCTTACTTCTCGCATTACGATATTTGGAACATGAAGGCATTGTTCCCCGTCCGGATCCGAACAGCCCCGAATTCTTGAGACTGGGAAATACGACGATCCGGCCATTGAATCCCAACGATGGTAGTTATGCCGCTGCCGACACGAGAGGGTATCAATTTTTGTTAAAGTTTTCAGGCGGGCCCTTGCCGTTTACGAATTTTTCCCTGACCGAGTTACTCGAAGGGAAGGTTCCCCCGAAGGAGATAGCCGGCAAAGTGGTTCTCGTGGGTATGGTTGCCGAGAGTGTCGGAGACAATTTTTTTACGCCGTTCAGTCGAGGATTGAATGTCGATCAGCAAATTTCGGGTATTGCATTACACGGTCACATGGTCAGGCAACTTCTCCAGATCGCTCTGCATGACGATCCCCCCATACAATCCGTGTCGGAGGAGGGGGAGTGGGGATGGATTCTGTTTTGGGGTGTTTTGGGTGGATTGGTTGGGTTAAGGGCACAAACGCCGTGGCGTCTGGCGGGGTTCGTCCTTTCTGGTGGGGGGACCGTTGGAGTAATCGGGTACCTGGCACTCCTGAACAATTGGTGGATCCCTTTGTTCTCTCCCATTC
>CP070743.1:889185-891594 GCA_020348185.1 Nitrospirota bacterium | reverse complement strand
CTTGAAACCAGAAGACGAATGGCGTCCGGGAATGACCATTGAACGGCTGGAAAGTGAACTCGATGAAGCCTTGCAAATTCCTGGAGTGACCAACGGATGGACGATGCCAATCAAAGGGCGCCTGGATATGCTCACGACAGGCATTCGCACTTCTTTAGGGATCAAGATCTTTGGGACCAATTTAGAAACGATCCAGGACATCGGCAGCCAGATCGAACAAGCACTTCAGGACGTGCCTGGATCTCGAAACGTCTTTGCCGATCGCACGGCAGGTGGTTACTACATCGATTTCAAAATTAAACGAGAAGAGATTGCGCGTTACGGACTGTTGATTGCTGATGTCGAGCAGGTCATTGAATCAGCTATTGGAGGGACAAATATATCCCTCACCATTGAAGGTCGTGAACGATTCCCAGTGAATGTTCGCTACTCTCGCGGTACCCGGAATAGTCTTGAAGACCTGAAGAGAGTGTTGGTCACGACACCAAGAGGTCAACAAATCCCAATCACACAACTTGCCGATATTCGTTTAACCACCGGACCAACAGTCGTAAAGAGTGAAGGGTCCATGTTGGTGGGCTATGTCTATGTCGATGTAGCAGGCCGAGATCTCGGAGGTTATGTGGCGGAGGCCCAAAAAATCGTGGCCGAGAAAGTCAAACTTCCCCAAGGATATACCCTGGGATGGAGCGGTCAGTATGAATATATGCAGCGTGCCACTGAGCGACTCATGTATGTGGTGCCTCTCACGATCGTCCTCGTCTTTCTGCTCTTGTACTTTAATTTCCGCTCAGTCACGAGGGCCCTTATCGTCCTCCTCTCAGTTCCCTTTGCCGTCATTGGAGCGATTTGGATGCTGTACCTCTTAGAATATAATTTGAGCGTAGCGGTGTGGGTGGGGATCATTGCGCTTGTCGGCGTGGCCGCCGAAACCGGTGTGATCATGCTGGTATACCTGGACGAAGTCTATGACCGCCGACACCGTGAAGGTAAAATGGAGACCCGGGCCGATTTGTATGACGCGGTGATGGAAGGGGCGGTTGAACGGGTGCGTCCCAAAATGATGACGGTCGTCGCCATCACGGCTGGACTACTGCCAATTATGTGGACGACCGGCAGCGGAGCCGATGTCATGAAACGCATTGCTGCCCCCATGATCGGGGGTATGGTGACTTCCACCATCCTCACCCTCTTCATCATTCCTGCTATCTATCTGATCTGGCGGGGATGGGGGCTTGATGGCGGGATCAAATGGCGGGGTGCAAATGGTACACGCCGGTCGTCGAGTTCCTAATTGGGGCGCAGCTGTCTGAGTTGACCTGGGGTCAGCCACCACTTGAGGATGCCTTTTCCAGCCTGAGGGTTCCCTGCGAATTCCACTCCGCAGGCTCCGGCTTTCTTTAATGAGAGAGTATCTGCGGTTTTTCCAAAAATCATGACCCCTGCCGCTTCACCCAGATGAGGTTCATGACCGACACAAATTACGCAGGAATCCTTGGGAAATTTGGCCAGGACAGGAAATAAATCAGCCGGGGCACGATGAAACAGCAGTGCCTCGCATACTTGGATATCCGCATCAAGCTTGAAAATTTCGGCAGCGATCTGTGCGGTTTCCCAGGCACGGGTATAAGGACTGGAGAGAAGGTGGGTGGGTTGAATTCCCAGGTGTTTGAGCCCCGTCACCGCCTTGAATGTTTTTCGGACGCCCTCTTTAGTCAGTGGTCTCTTCTCCTCTGGGCCCTTCCAGACCTCGCGATCCTCAGCAATGCCGTGTCTTAAAAGAATACAATCCATGGCGCCTCCGGAAAAAATTGATTGTATCACGGGGCAATGGCCGAAAGAAGGGGGTAAGCAGGATGGCGGTTATATCAGGTGGCGGGAACCGTTGGAGACCATCGTACGGCAACCACCCTCACAATGGCCAAAGCCACCAGGATCCCGCCGAGAATACTCCATTGGATGAGGTGGGCTTCTTTAAACCATTGAGAAATCACTTCGGTGAGCATCACAACGAGAATTGTGTCCACAATAAATGTCACTTTGACCCGCCCCTCGGAAAAATAGGTCAAGGTCGTTTTCAAGACCTCGACGATGGCAAGGAGAATCAAGGTATTGACGATCAGTTCTCGTAACACAATCTCCAGAGGTTCAGTAAAAAGCTTTTCCAATCCGACAAAGGTCTTAACCACCCCGCCAGCAAGAGCTGTAAGAATTGTTAGAATTAGCATGCTCAAGACTAATTTCACCCCCTGTACCCATATCTGGGTCATATCCGTACCCAATGGCCGTAAAAAGGATGAAAATTGCGCAGAAATCCAGGTCATATTGGTATCCTTGATTGCTTGAAGATTGAAAACCGAAAATTACAGCTCGTCAGTGGCGACGGGGCGAAGCATGTCCCGAACCGAG
>CP070743.1:886671-889085 GCA_020348185.1 Nitrospirota bacterium | reverse complement strand
AGAGACCACCGATCTTTTATCGGAAGCGCTCGAAAGGTCAATAGCCCAAGCAATGTATGAAAAGGCGCGGGAGCAGGAAAGGGACGAAATGGTTCTAGTTGGCCGTCTGATCGTAAAAATTCAAATTGTACAGGAATTTCATGCTGAAGGAGTGAAGCCGTCCCCAGTTCATGTAATAACCCCCAGACGCTATTCTGAAAGCGGTGCAGGATAAATGGAAAGCCATTTGATTGATCGAGTGGGGGAGGCAGTGGCTGAGAATACCCGGGAATAGGGCTCTCGTCCAATGTTCCTTTGTCGACAATGCTTACACGGAATCCCAGGGATGTGAGACGATACGCTGTTGTCAGACCCGCCAGCCCACCTCCAACAATAAGAATATGAATGCTCATCTCTGGGGAGCCTGAATTCCTTGAGAAGAGGATCGAAACCAAATATTGGCAGCGATGCCCAAACGAAGGAGAGGAGAAAGTCGGATGCGCGGGCCGAAAACTCGGTAACTCCGGGCTTCGATTTGTTCAAGAATTCGAGCATAGACACCATGCATGATTTCGGCAACCACTAAAGCTCGCTGGTCCGTCCGGGGTAAGGATTCAAAAACTTGTTTGGCTTTGAGATAGAATTCTCGAGCACGCGCACATTCATATTTCATGAGCTCAATAAATTCTGGAGTATATCGTTTCTCAAGAAGGTCCTTTTCGGTATACCCGAACCGGGCCATGTCCTCCAGTGGAAGATAAATGCGATTACGGTCAGCATCGCTGCTGATATCTCGAAGAATGTTGGTCAGTTGAAAGGCCAGTCCAAGGTGTATGGCATACTCACGAGCTTGAGGCGCCTGGGTCCCGAAAATTTTGAGACAAATCAGTCCCACCACTGATGCCACTCGATAGCAATAGGGATAGAGGTCTTGGAACGTCGGGTAGCGGGTTGTGGTCAGGTCCATTTCAACACCCGTAATTAACTCTTGAAAGTATTCTTCTGGAATATCGAGCCAGGGTAAATGAGCGGCCAGGCTGATGGTGACCGGTGAGGTTGGGATTCCATGATAAGCTGCAGAAACCTCTTTTCTCCATTGAGAGAGTTCTACTCGAGGGTCCGTACCTGGAAGGGCTTCATCAACGGCACTGTCAACTTCCCGACAGAAAGTATACACCGTATACATCGCATTTCGCCGTTGGCGTGGGAGAAAGAGGAAGGAATAATAAAAATTACTACCACTCTTTTTTGTCGCGGAAATACAGTAAGCTTGTGCTTCAGTGGGGGACATAGAATCTGTTCAAAAAAGGGGGAAAACGAGACCGTTGGTGGAGGGTCTCCCTATGATTTATGCTATTTCACTATACCATTATTGGAAGTCTTGAAAAAGGCTACGAATAACCCGTTTCACGTTTCGGGTTTTAAGTTTCGCATGAAAACTCTAAGAGTCTTCTATCTTGCTTGAAACAAGGAACCCGAAACTTTGCCGCAAGATATAGCTTTGCCCAATGTTGTACTCCATGGGGAAGCGTCTCTCAACCCTTATCTTGGTTCAGGATGGACGTTGTCTTGAGAAATTGAATGAGTGGCAGGAGTGTAAAGGGGGGAGAGGTTGATCCCCCCGGAAGGGTTAGGAGGTCTTATTTATTAGAGACTTTTCTGAAACCCAGCCACTCGCACCAGATTGAGTGCGAACCTCATAGACCCAGTTTCCTCCGACCATTTCTCCATCCAAGATAGTTAAGGTTTCTCCCATCTTGACCAACGGGCCGGGCCGAGTGCCAGAAGCATCGCTCAATAGGGTTGCGGAACGTGTATTTGGTCCGGGTATTTGAACAAGCTGAACCTCTTGCCCTTCTTGGAATTGAGGGATAGGCACTTTGGTGGCAGGAAGTGTCTTGACCGTCTTTTTTCCGACGTCAGGTACTCCGATACGGGGTTGTGCAACGGGCTCAGAGGGAGATTCCTGACTTGTAAATAGAGGAAATTCTGGCCCGAGGGCCCAATACACAACTCCCACGCCCAATAAAAGAATGAGTATCCAAAGTAAGGGGCGGCGACGTGGCGGCTTGCGTTGATACAGTTCATCATCTTCAAGGCCCTCATCAAAATCGAGGTCTTGATCCACATCCTTGGCAAACAGCAGGGACCATTGAGGTCGAGGATCTATCAGAAATCCGGAGCAGACTTGATCATTCATGAAATCGGTCTCCCTTTAGTGTAGAGAAAGGGTCATGTAGAGTAAAATCAGCAACAACATTGTATCGATCTCAGAACGGAAATAAAAACTGGCTAAGGTGAACTACCAACTTATGGTCCTACATACCACCGCTGAAGGACCTTGTCAAACATTATCCACAAAAAACAGTTCCACCCTCTCAAGTATTTCCCTTTGAGGATTTAAGTAACTTCACCACCATTGTCGAATAGAAAGG
>CP070743.1:884155-886571 GCA_020348185.1 Nitrospirota bacterium | reverse complement strand
CTCATACATTCTTAATATCTAACAATTTAGTTGAAATTTTGAATGTTAAAATGAAATTCTAAACTCCGATTTATGGGAAAAAGAAAGGAGTAAGAGAATGGAAGGCCTTGAGTATTTTGCCCTTTTGATCATTATCGTTGGAATTGTAGGTGTATTTGTATTATTGAAGGGACGAAAAAGATAATCGGGAAAGAGGGGAGGCGAAAAGATGATTTTAAAGCCATCTTGCAGAGGTGGTTGCTCCTTTCTTGCATTCAGCGAAATCAATATACCAAGGAAAAGGACGGTAAAACCCCATGAAAATAGTAATCGCCATTGATGGGTCCTATCAGTCCAGCGATTTGGCTCAGGCCCTGAAGGCCTTTTCCCCTGGCAATGAGATTGTCCTTCTTCATGTGATCTATGTCCCTCAATTGGCCTATCCTGGAACCGGGATGACGATTGGGCATGAATTTCTGAAACGCGCGGAAGAGGCGATGCGAGCGGAAGGGGAACGAATTGTAGAAGACTTTGTCTCCCGAGTCCCGGAGCACATTGGGAAGATTAAAAAGCGAATCGAGACCGGTCCGGCGGCCGAGATGATTGTGGACGTCGCGGGGGAAGAAAACGCCGACCTGGTGATGATTGGATCGCGCGGGTTGGGGATGATACGTGAACATGCCCTGGGCAGTGTGTCTCATCGCGTCACACTTCATTCACCCTGCTCCACGTTGGTGGTGAAGCCGGGGTTTGAAAAGATCAAACGTTTACTTCTCCCCATCGAGCACAAGGAGGATGCGGATCAAGCGATTGAATTTCTTTCCCAAAGCCCTTTTCCTCCGGATATGCACATTTCCCTTGTCCATGTCATTCCCTTCATGCAGCCTGTTCTTCCGATTGGCGCACTCATTCCCGAAGACTTTAAAGATGAACTGTATGCCGGAGCGAAAAAATTTCTGGCTGACCAGGCCGCACGAGTTGATTCACTAGGATATGCTGTCTCGTCTGAGGTGATCACGGGTGCTCCCTCACAGAGTATCCACGAACATGCGCGAGCGATGAACGTCGACCTCCTCGTGATGGGGGTTCGAAGAGGCAGGGCCTTGAACCGTTTTCTGTTAGGGAGCGTCTCCCATTCCGTTGTTCATCACTCCTCTTGTTCCGTTTTACTGTTGAAATAGTATGAAAATGTCAGAGGGCGGAAGGTTAGGATGACCAAGTTCCAAAAAATTGGTATCCTAAAGGAGGCTCTTATCCCTCAGCAGGGGTGGGCAAAACGTATTGACAGTTTTAATGACTAGAGTTTTTGGTATTTTTTGCTGATAGAGACGTGAAAGGTTTCATGACCTGTGTGCCGTGCAGAAAAGCTATGCGAATGTATGGAGTCCGAATATGAACGTTTTAGTGACTGTTGATAATTCTCCGGAGAGCAAAACAGCCGTCAGTTTGTTGCAGAGCATTCAACTACCGGCGAATTCCTCACTATTTCTTCTTCACGTGATCGAACCCAAACGATGGGCGGAGGGGATAGAGGGAAAAAGTATGATCCACTTACGATCGATTCTTTCCTCTGCCAAATCCAAAGAGGTCGACAAGGCCTGGCAATATATCAACAAGGCCGCCGAAAGCGTTCGGAAACCCAAATTGAAAGTAATACCCCTTGTCCGGGACGGAATCCCGGGAGGCGAAATTCTTTCGGCCATCGATAAGTATCGAATTGATCTTGTGGTTCTTGGGACTCGTGGACGCACGGGGTTGAAACGGTTTCTTATGGGTAGTGTGAGCGAGTGGGTGTTGACTGAAGCACCCTGTTCGGTTCTCATTGTGAGGAAAAAAGCCGGCTCAGTCATGAAGAAATCCAAAAGCCTGGATATCCTCATCGGGAATGATGGATCATCAGATGGGAAGGCAGCTATTGAGTTTGTTCGTCAATTGCATTTCCCCCCGTCTTCCCATGTGACCGTATGCCATGTTCTTGAACAACAGGATGCGCTCCAAACTGAGGTGTCCGCCCGGCTTGGGGTTACCGGCTCGTCCAACCTCAAGGAATTAGACGACGAGATTCGTCAAATTCGCGAGCAGGAAGGAAATGCCTTATTGAATGCCGGTATCCGCAGGCTGAAGCGCCGCGGGCTCACAGTGGAAAAAGTGTTAGCTCACGGTCATCCGGCAGACCACATGCTCACCATGGCACAAAAGAAAAAATTTGATTTGTTGGTTGTGGGATCAAGGGGAATAACGGGATTGCGGCGTTTTTTTCTGGGTAGTGTGTCGCATAAGTTGGCCCAACATGCTCCTTGTTCCGTGTTAGTCGTTCGTCAACCTCGAGGAAGCAAGCGAGTCAAAGGGAAGAAGTAATACCGATTTGTGTATGAGAAAACGAATTGGGGAAAAAGGTGTACAGGATGAATGATCGTCAAGGAAAATTTGGAATTCT
>CP070743.1:881637-884055 GCA_020348185.1 Nitrospirota bacterium | reverse complement strand
CCGGCCGCCACACAGAGAGGAGACACGGCCTTGGCTTCCATTGCCCGTATTTTATTTTGGATGGCGGGAGTCAGGGGTAATTGTTTTTGTTTCATATATCGTCTATTCCCTACAAGGACGGGAATACCATTGACACACGATTCCACTCCTAATCCAATGGTATAGTCGGACGTTGTTCGTTCAGGGATTTCTAATCCTCTATCCGTTGCAGCCCGAACGATCGCTTGAGCAACCGGATGGGTTAACCGGTTTTCGGCGGCCGCGGCTAGAGTTAACACGTGGTCCGGAGTGCTGCCATTCAGGGGGATGACATCGACAACATCAGGGTGTCCGCATGTCAATGTGCCGGTTTTATCAAAGACAATGGCATTAACTTCAGATAAATTCTCCAAATGGCGCCCACCTTTGATCAGTATGCCTTTTCGGATAGATTTAGTCATGGATGAGAGCACGGTTGTGGGAGCCGCAATGCGGATCCCCGTCCCATAGTCAATAATAAGAACGGCCGCGGCTCCTTGTAATCCACCCCCTGCCAGCGCTCCTACTCCACCGAGCATAAAACTATAGGGCACGATATCATTAGCCCATTTCACCGCATAGTTTTGAATTTTGGTCTCGCGAGCCGGGGCGTCTTCCACTAACCGAACAATCCGGGCAGCTTCGGTTTCATCACCAATGCTGTTGGCTTGAACGGTGATTTCTCCTTCACGAACCACCGTGGCCGCAAAAACGGGATCACCTGAATTCTTTTCAACCGGCAAAGATTCTCCCGTTAAGGTTGCCTGATCCACCATGGCCATTCCCGATTGAACCACCCCATCGACAGTGATCCGTTCACCAGGATAGACCACGACCAATTCCCCAAGTTGAACCTCAGACACGGGAACCCGAACTTTTCGCTCATTTCGAATCACCCAGGCTTCATTAGTTTGATAGGCTAAGACCTCCTCAATGGCTTTCTTCGATTGCATCATGGTCAGGTCACGAATGTAGTCGGCAATATTGATCAAGAAGATCATAAACATGGCCATCGGAAGGTTTCCTTGGATCACCAAGAGGCTCGCGGCTGAAGCGTCCAGGACATCGACATTTAATTTCTTGTCCACCGTGAGGGAGTGATAGGTTCGCTTCAACATAGGCCAGGAACTGACAAGAAGCAGCGCAGGCAATGCGACAGGAGCCAGAGGCTCGACGAGAATCCCCACAGCCAGACCTACGGTGGAGTACCATAGTTCATTGCCCGCCGGTTCGTCGGCTGGAGAGGGAGGAGGGAGGACCTCGACGTTGGGCCCATGGTATCCCTCTATGTCTTCATGATGTTGTTGTTGCAGAAATTGACATAACCGGTCACCAGACCAGGCTGGAGAATCGTAATAAATCGTGACACTTGAACACCAGGAGTTGATCGAGACGTCGGTAATTCCATCCAGATCGCGAAGAAAGGCTTTCAAAGGTTCAATTATTTGGGGGTGTTCCTGCAGAGCTGGCATTCGTAATCGCACACGGTCTGACATGGAGTGTACGATGTGGGTCAATTGCATGATGTTGGACAGAACTGCCGGAAGAGTGGACGGCTCCTCAGGGCTTTCTGAAAGAGCTTCCCGGGGAGGCATGCCATTCCCATTGAAAAAATTTTCTGATTCTTCCCCATCGAAATCCAAGGGGGACACGTTCAGTGCCTGCGCAAGGGAAAGCTGGAAGGCCAGGGAGTCATTCTGTCCGGCATCGTAGTCAATTTTGATATTGCCTGTTTGAGGGTTAATTTCTACAGAATCGATCCCTTTGATTGAACATAATCGCCTGTGTACGGCTTTGCTTTCCTTCTGATCATGTTTCAACTTGGCGAGATGAAGACGAACTCTGCCCTGGGCCGAATGAAGAATTTGGACATTTTTGCTACTCATAACATTCCCTTCTGCATAATCGATGAAGTCAGCAGGTTATAACACCTATATGATTGAGCAGTATAAAAGTCGTGGGTCAGAAAATTTGTCAATCATCTAACAAGTCAATGATTTTATTGAAAAAATCAAATACTTTACGCAATTATTTGGCTGCAGAGGCCTCTAGGTCCGCTTGGGCTTCGGTCACAATCGAGGACCATTCTTTCTGAACTCCCTCAACAAGCTCAGAAGTCGAGGCAACTACGATCAACCCACCCTTCACAACTTCCTTGGCCACCGGTCGAATCGATCCGGCTAAAGCTGAAAGAAAGGGTTCGGATAGCACTCCGATGACCGCACCCACAATAGCGCCACCGATCACACCACCAATCGTCCATTCCATAGTTTTGTAGGCCTCCTTTACGTGAGCATGTAGGAAATAGCGAGTAATGCATTAAGGAAACTTTGATCCTATATCGTTACCTATATGCCTGTCAAAACAAAAAGTCTAAATTTTTCAAACATTTCTATTGCT
>CP070743.1:879117-881537 GCA_020348185.1 Nitrospirota bacterium | reverse complement strand
GTCACTCTATAATGATAGCAAAGGCTGTTCCCGAGATCCTGATGGAGATACGGACTCGTCGCCCCTTCAATGCAATTCCCTTTTTCTTTGGTGACTCCCAGGACTGGCTGGAAATCTTCGGTGCTCGCAATAGGGCGGGTGAGATCCGAGGGTTTAATGTGAACCCCCTTGCTCGTTAAAAAATACAGGTTATAGTAGAGAGCGCCGGGAACAGGATCCCATGAAATGGTGATTCGTCCATTATCCGGTTTCACCTTGACATTTGCGGGCGCAGGGGGAAGTTGTTCATCGGTTGATTCCCCAGCCCCCCAGTCCTCTTCATTTCCCTTTGCCGTGAGGCGGGGATGGAAATAGTAATCATCGTGCATTTTTTCAAATAAATCTTTGTTCATAATTCCTCTACGGTTGACTCAGAATGGACCCCTATCGATTCGGAGTAAGTGAAAATTCTATAATAAATCCAATTACTTAGGAGGAAAGTCTACCAAGGAAATTTTCGGGAAGTCAAGGTGGGACGTCTTGGATATCAAATAGGGAGGTAGGGATTAGGGAATTTATCAAAAAGAGATGGTGAGGACGGTCCCCTATCAATCTTAAAATGTGTTACAAACCGTCAAGGGCCTTTTTGACCCGGAGGCTCAAGTCTGCACAAAATGGTTAACGGAGAAAACCTCAAGGATGGGGATTGAGGTTTTCTGAAACTGTGAGTCCTTTTATGTCAAAATAACAGGCGCTAACGCTTATACGTACCCTTATGTGACTAAGATTCAACCATGCCCAATTTGACGACATTGGACGCTTGGGGACCCTTGGCTCCCTCGACGAGATCAAATTCGACTGATTCACCCTCCTTGAGGGTTTTAAAACCTTCTCCTTGAAGTGCGGAATAATGCACAAAGACATCTTGACCATCTTCAACGTGGATGAATCCAAAACCCTTACGGTCGTTGAACCATTTCACTGTTCCCTTACTTTTCACGGTTCCCTCCATTATGATTAATATTTATGAGAAGTTAAAAAGTCGGTGAACGTTAACCTGTATTATCAGCCAAAAAAACAAGCATTATTGAGAAAAAACTGCAAATTCTTTTTCACGCAACGGTCATAGCGATTGAGGGTGTTGGTGTGCATATGCATGCACAAAAAAAAACCGTAGAAAGGATCTGAGCCCCCCTCCTACGGCAAACGACTTAAGATAAACAAAAGGCATGGTACACCAAAAAGCTGGATTCATGTAGCATAGATTGTCAATTGTGTCAATATTTAGAGGGTGGAAATTTTCAATTTATTGCTTGAAAAAAGAAAAAATATGGTATGAATTTGAAAAGCGGCCAGCGAAATCAGGTTTCATGGCTATCAAATTCTGCAGGGATCTACGATGACCATCCCAGCATTCGCTAATCGCAGGTTGTTGAAAAAGTCCACTAGCCTCCGCGCTCGCCGCTGTAGCCATCTTTGGCACGCAAGTGGCTTTAGCGGCGGCGGACAGGTCAGCCACGTTCTTGGCTCTTTGTCGTACTCGGGCACTATCCTTTACGGTCCGCGCGCGGAATCCCCCCATTCCCCCTTTGCCAAAGGAGGTGAGAGGGATTTAAAGGCCTTGGCGGTGGCATGGCGCGTCTTGGCAGGCAGAGGTTGGGAGGGTGAGGAAATGGCCTTGTTGGACATCTTGCAACTTCTTGTGGTGAGGTGGATCATTCGCAATCGTTCAACCGGTTTGATGTGCTGAGTTCTTCAACAGCCTAATAGGTTCCCTTGATCAAAATCCTCGATCGTTACATTTTTCAAGAACTGCTTTCCCCTTTCCTGACCAGTCTTACCGCCCTCTGCTTCATTGTGTTCACGAAGGAAATGTTGCGTCTGATGGATCTCCTTGTTTCAAAAGGGGTGGGATTGTTGGCGGTTGTAAAAGTGATTGTGTATCTAATGCCCTCATTTTTAGTGTTGACGCTTCCCATTGCATGTTTGATCGCCTCTATTTCTGCCTTTAGTCGACTATCATTTGACAATGAGTTGATCGTCATGCGAGCCGCCGGTGTGAGTTTATGGCGATTAGCGGTTCCGGTGTTTACGTTTTCCACGTTTGTCTTCCTTTTGACGTTATTCCTTTCTCAGTGGGGCCAGCCTTGGTCGAATGTCTCCGTCAAAGCCGTCACCATGAGTCTCATTAAAGATCAATTGGTGGTCGCTCTTGACTCGGGGGTCTTTAACGAACCGTTGCCGAACATGATGATTTATATCCCTGATCCGAAAGAGAAACGGAAATTCCAAGGAGTGTTTATTTCGGATAACCGTGATCCACAAAAGCCACTAATTATCGTGGCTCAATCCTATCAAGTTATCAACGATCCACAACGAAATAAATTTGGCGTTCGGCTCTTTGAAGGGGCCATACACCAAATTCCTCCAGATCTGGAGGA
>CP070743.1:876585-879017 GCA_020348185.1 Nitrospirota bacterium | reverse complement strand
GTCATGCTCACGGGAATGGTATTGAATCTTGAAATTCTGCCAAAATTCACCCGTCTCGAACTCCTTCAATTGCCGCTTGATTCGGATGGATTGCCCGTGACCGACCTTAACGCATCCCAAGGACGTTTCATAGCCAACTGCCATGGAGTCATCGACCCCCAACGGATTCCCAGCGGCACAAGAATGATGGTGATTGGCGAAATGCAAGGCACGTCGCGCATTAAGGGCAGCAACTACAATTATATAACGGTGGTAACCAAGGCCATCCATGTGTTCCCCCACGAAGGGGTGAAGATGCTGAAGGACCCCAAGGTTTTATGGAGCATTTGCCCTACCGCCCCACGCGGAATACCTTAATTACCACAAGACCGCGTTCAAGCGGATTTATCTGGAATCCGTGGTCTAGCCATTCCTTTCCTGCTTCTCCTCACAAATCAGCCTTCATTCTTTTTGTCATGACAAACCTGACGACCTTCTTATAGGGTCATGCCTTTACCAGGCTAGATCCACCCGGAATCTACGACTATTATTCTAAGAACACAAAAAAGAATGACTATTATTCCTTGATAATTATCCAAGAAGAACTAAATTCAAACTGAGGAAGGACTCACAACATTGAAATTTCTCTATTTGATTCTTGCCGTCGTCTTCCTTCTACCGCTTTTCAATCTCCTCCTCGGCATCCATCCGCCAAGATTCAAGACTGACGATAACCCCAGGCATTATGGTCTCAATTACGAGCGGGTTTCATTTCCAACGGAGGATGGTCTGACATTGCGGGGGTGGTTTATTCCGGCTGAATCAGCGTCCCGGCAAGCACCAGCACAGGAAAAGGAGCCCCGTGAAGCCTGCGCCACCATACTCTTTGGTCATGGGTATCCCTTTGACAAAGCCAATATTCTCCGGCATGCCCTCTTCTTGCACTCCCGATTCAACCTTCTCCTATTTGACTTCCGGTATTTTGGTGAAAGCGATGGAGCCTATACCACAGCCGGCCTTTTGGAAACACGAGACGTTAAAGCAGCAGTAGAGTATGTGAAAGGTCGAGAGGATGTGGACCCTACACGCATTGGGGCCATGGGGTTCTCGTTGAGCGCATCATCCTTCATTCTCGCTCGGCACACGGATGTGAAAGCCATTGTGGCTGATAGCCCGTATGCTTCGCTTGAAAAGGTAGTGCAAAGGCAATTTTTCTTCTTCCCTGGTCCTACCAAATGGCCATTGGTCGCATTGACGAAGGTGTATGCCCGTCTTTTATTAGGTCTCAAACTTAGCGATGCCGTGCCTGCGGATGCGGTTGGGGAGCAAAAAACCCCTTTGCTCCTCATTCACGGGGATGCGGACTCTCAGATTCCTGTTGAACACTCCCGTGAGATTCACGCGAAGGCGAATCCGGCGAGTACGGAATTGTGGATTGTGCCGGGAGCCGACCATGGATTCGCCCATGCCCTTGCAGGCTATGACTATGAGATTCGGGTCAGAGAGTTTTTTGAACGCCATCTTTGTCCCAAAACTTTTTCGACATTGAAGCGTTAGCCGCAGCCTGGCCTGGCTTTCTCTTTATCCAGATCAGAATTGGCGATTGGGTTAGTCTCCGGATCAAGATTCAAATCAATGAATTCACCCACTTCGGCTATAGCCAACACATCCACTACAGAAATATGTTTGCGTTGACCAGGTAAAAGAGACGAGTCCATGAGCGCTCCGAGGAGGCGAAGGTGTCCTCCGCTATTGACTGGGATCAGTGACCCTGAAAAAGGTCGCGGCGGATTCACGAGAATACCCCGATCAGCCTGCTTGGTGACCCACAAGTAGTTCCAGGTGGAAAGGGCAATCGAATGCCCGATTTCGTGTTTCGCGATTGTCAGTAAGTCCAAGGCCTGAGCGGATGCGCTATGACCTGATAGCACATACCCCGAATTAACAGGGCCGCCGCCGAGAGCGACGAAACATTCGATGACCGTCTGGTACTCCGAATGTTCCTGAGGGGTTGGATCAAGAAACCATCGAGTCGATCCATCGTTGTCAACGTACACAATCGCCTCCGTCACCCGATTGGGGATCCCGGTCTGGAATCGCACATTGTGAACCCCGTTACCGACCGGAATAGGAGACCATCCAAATTGAATCGTCACGGTATGTTCGTCCTTAATAGCCCGTTCCCACGAGTCGGCGGCTGCATCGAAGACCTCAACAAGGTTGCCGGCACCAACAGTGTTTTTGGGTGCATGCCCCGCTGTCACCCGTATCCCGTCAAACTCGAATTGCTCCCCTGGCGGAATATACTTCCGGATAATGGTCAAGGCGTTCACGGACGGCATGGCAGTGGAGAAAATAATCCACGCGACCAGGGAAATGAAGATCACAGCGATTAAACGCGGGATGTTTTGCTTAGGTTTTACGGACATGAGGCAGCCAAAAAAATAGGAGGC
>CP070743.1:874051-876485 GCA_020348185.1 Nitrospirota bacterium | reverse complement strand
CCTTTATTATGTCAATCGGTTAGGTTTCTGGAAGACGCGATCAATTGCCCAGGTTAATTTATCAGGGGGTAGGTGTCTCACCTATATTCCCACAGAGGACCGAGGATCATAAACTCCGTAACTCTAAGAGAAACTCATCCGTGGTGCGCTGGCGACAGTATCCTTTAATATGACTCAGTGAAGTATCATGCCGCTCCTGGGTATACGTGGCACATGCGTCGGTAATGAGAGTTACCAAATAACCAAGATCGCATGCATCACGAGCCGCAGAACTGATACATTGGTCTGTTAGAAGCCCGCTGATTATGAGAAAATCGACACCTAAATTACCCAGTATGTAGTGAATGTTGGTCGAAATGAAAACACTTGATGATGTCTTGGGAAAGACAATTTCATCTCCAACGGGTTTGATCTCATCGAGAATCTGAGCATCCCATGATCCTCGCGGGACATGAAGGCCACTTATTTTGTAGTCCAAACTGCGATCTCTCCCGTCTCCAGTTAAGCATTCAATAACAGTATACATGACCTCAATGCCTCTTTCGCGGCATGAGCTCTGCAACCGTTCCACATTCGGAATGGTCTCCTCTTTGAGACGTTTGAAAAAACAGGCATGCTTTGCCTCAGCTTCTTTGATTGTAAGGCCCTGATCCTTATACACGCCACCATCGGAGCGGGCATTGTAGTTTTGCAGATCAACAAGAAGCAGAGCCGACCGGTCCGGAAGAATTGAAATTTCCCTACTCAACGCATTCATTATAATGACAATCCAAAATAATTCTAATAGCGTTCCGCCAACAATGATACCTCTTCTTCCAAACTCATGCCTTTAAGCGCTTCCCATTCACTTTGTCGAACAGCAATGAAAGACTTTGCCAGGGCTTTACCCATTGCTTCTTGTAAGATGTCGTCTTTGCGCATGGCGTCAATCGCTTCCCCCAAATTTTGCGGCAGCAGATCGATTCCTCTTTCATTCCGTTCGCCCTCGGCCATGAAGCCTGGATCCATTGTGACCTCTTCGGGCAGTTTTAAATCGCGTTCCAAACCATCCAATCCTGCCGCAATTAGAGCGCCCAGCGCAAAATAAGGATTTGCCGTGGCATCCGCGGTTTTGTATTCGAAGTGGGTCGCCTGGTTCTCCTTTAGATTGCCTTTGACCCGTATTGCGCCCTCGCGGTTTTGATAACCCCACGCTCTGAAGGCACCCGCCCAAAAATGGGGACGGATTCGCCGATAAGAGGTTTTACTCGGAATCGTGATAGCTGCTAGAGCCGGCAAATGCTCCAATATTCCTGCCAGAAAAGCGCATGCCTCGCGACCGATACCACTGGTTTGACCCGGATCACCGCTGATGTTTTCATCTTCTCGCCACAAGCTGAAATTGATATGACAACCCGATCCGGCTTTGTCTTCAACGATCTTAGGCAAAAAAGAGGCAATGAGTCCGTGCTGTATGGCTACGCCGCGAACAGTCTCACGATAAACGATTTGTTGATCGGCTGCCTGTCCTGCGTTTGTATACCGAAAGGTCAATTCCTGCTGCCCTGGGCCTGACTCCGGGTGGTAAGCCTCTACGCGAACTCCTTGGGCATTGAGTGCATCTGCCAGATCGTTGATAAAGAGTCGATGCTGATTCATGGAGCCCGTGGCGCAAAAGACTGTATCGTCGGCTGGCGTTAAAGCACCCGCTTCATTTCGACGAAGCACGAAAAACTCATTTTCAAACGACGCTTTGAGGCCTATTCCTTTTTCAGCAAGTCGTTGGGTCTGTGATCGCAAATGCCCGCGCGGACACAGTTCCCAGACCTCAGAGGTTTCACTTTTCACCATGTCACACAACACCTGGGCGTGGCTTTCGGCAAAAGGTAAGATGGTCAAGGTTGACCAGTCCGGCATCAGACGCACTTCACCCACCGGCCCTAAGCCGCTTTCAGGGACCACCGCGTCGTACATTACCGGAATAGCCATTTGGGCGACTGATATACCAAAACCGTTTTCCATATACTCAGACAAATAATTGATATGCGTGGCTTTGGCACGAATCACATTAGCGTTATCACACCAAAGAAAGCGCAAAAACTTGACGCCAGCATCTCTTACTAAATTCTTAATGGCTCTATCCCTCATTTGCCTCCTATGGACGCAAGAGCTGAGTTCTAACTCGTTGGGTACCTCTAATGAAAATTAAGACCTGAACCTTGCACGAAATGGATCTGAAAAGACTGTGTTCCTTGCGAAACAGGGAAGACGAACTACTCGTGTCGTTTAAGCCGGCCGAGCACCACAAAAAGCACACAATCGATCAAAAAAAACCTCTTGGCCCTGCAAAGGAGAGGAGGGTGAAAACTCACGCTGTATTATGCTCCTTCTTTTGAGCTTACGAACTATCTCAGAGTCGGAGCCGATTAGTCAATTCAGGGGATAATGTTCACTT
>CP070743.1:871499-873951 GCA_020348185.1 Nitrospirota bacterium | reverse complement strand
AGGTAATGGGCGAGACACTGCCGACAAAAGTCAATGTCGAAGCAAACACCTCATCTCCGGGCTCAACACCCAAATGCCTCAATGCCAGGTGCATGGCTGCCGTTCCGTTGGACAGCGCCACGCAATGCTTAATGCCCGTGTATTCAGAAAATGCTTTTTCAAATGCATCCACTTGTGGACCAAGCGGGGCAATATAGTTGCTGGCAAAGGCTTCCTTGACAAACTCGAGTTCATTTCCTCCCATATGAGGCGGGGAAAGAAAAATGCGTTTACGTACTGCACACATGCCTTATTAAGTTTCCTTGCTCAAGTTAATCTATCACCTCGCACTGTTGACCATATTCTGCTCACGGTTCATAGCTTGCGGCTTACGTCCAACCGTTTTTAGAATTAAACCAATATCCGACCAAAAAGAGTAAGTTTCAACATACTCTAAATTCAGCCTTGTTTTCTCCGGCCAGATTACCTTCCTATTATAATTCTCCGGCTCCTTTTGCCTAGCCAAAATTTCCTCCTCATTCCGATACTTAAGCGTTGCCGGCCCGGTTATTCCAGGGCGGACATTCAGAATCATTCTATCTTGGCCCTCCAATTTATCTGCAAATCCTGGCACATCCGGCCTGGGACCAACAAAGCTCATCTGCCCAAGCAACACATGAATCAATTGAGGAAGCTCATCTATCTTTGTTTTTCGAAAGATTCTGCCAAGCCGGGTTATGCGCGGGTCTTTATCCGTGGTAACGTTCGTCTGAAAGGTAGGGTCACTCCGCATTGTGCGAAGCTTGACAAAAGAAAAAAGTTCGCCGTTTCGACCAATCCTTTTTTGGATAAAAAAGCCGTTAGCGCGCGTATCGATGCTGGCAAGTATATAAGAAATGAGAATTACCCACCAGACCAATGCGAGTCCCAAAAAAGAAAAGATGACGTCAAAAGAGCGTTTTAAAAAGGCTTGCACGGATGTTAGACCGGAAGGTGATTCAGGCATAACCTAATCTCTGATGGGTTTCGATTATATGGGGAAATACTCGCTGAATCTTTTCATCCCCAAGGGTCGCCATCCCCTTTCCAATGCTGGTAGCAAAAACATCGACCACGGCCTTACTCACTGCACGATGTTCCACTCGGTATCCAAGAAAATCTAAAATCCGTTTGAGCTCAATTTCTGGACTCGTCACGAAATCCTCATATCCGACCTCAACAACTCGATTTGGCGATATCAAGGAAAAATCCTCCATCGCCCGATCCACACAGCGCTTCCACTGCAGAGCACAAACCTCTTCTAATGAGTAACGGGTTAGCATTTCTTGCATTCTATTGAGTTTCGGCCCCCAAAATCCAAGGCGCTTATCTTTTGACCAAAGGCGGTGCAACCTGTTTCTAAAAAAGCGAAATGCATAATAATAAAGATCACTTAACGGAACAAAACGGGCCTTTCGGAGCTGATACGCCAAATCCACCTTGGCGGTCCAGCGTTTCAACGCAGAAGCAGTAGAATCCAAACCATTGCGACGAATGAAAATGAATTTTGCCTCCGGCAGAATCCGCGCCACGAATCCTACCCTTAAGGAATTGGCACAGGTTTTCTCAACAACGGTACGCAAACGGTACCGTCGAGTAATATTATCAAAGCGCCTCCGAATGTATTTCTGTACCTCAGGCCGTGCCATTCCGGGGGTAAATTCATCTGAAGCATAACTCAGATTGCCGTGACGCCAAATGGGATTAATCTCATCACAGGGCCAGGTTCCAAATCCAGGAAGACTACAAAGTACGTTGCGGAGCATGTTTGTTCCTGAACGCTGCGCGCCAATTATCACCACCAGATTGGAACTCAAAGGGAAAATACTGTTCTGGCTCATGAGTTTAATAGCTCCATCCACTTTCCAGCCAGTACGTTATAGGTCCGATGTTTTTCCAGATATTCAAGGCCCTTTTTCTCCATTTTACGGCGTTCGCCCTCGGAAATACTGCGAAGTCGCAAAACCGCGTCGGCAATAGCCTTGGGATTTTCAGGCGGCACATGAATGCCGCATCCGGCCTTGCGGATCACGCTGGTTTTTGCCCCATGCGCGTGTACTACCGGCCGTTCGGCTTTCATGTACTCGAAAATTTTAGTGCTATCGCTGCCGATGTTGAAGGACGGAAGATCCAGCAGACCAGCATAGGTAATGTTCATTTGCCGCAGAAACGCGCATAGTTCCGGCTTAGGTACCCATCCCACAAAATAAACGTTGGGAAGATCGGCAGCCTGTTTATATAAGAACCTCTCGTGACCTCCACCGCCGGCAAGCACAAAAATTATCTGTTCATGTCGCACCAAACGGGCGGCTTCAATAAAGTGCTCTAGCCCGTAGACGCGACTAAGGCTTCCTGCGTATCCCACGCGAAAAAAGCCGTTTCGGGGGAAACGTTTCTTGATCGCGGAAGAGAGCTCAGCGTGCTTCTCGTTTGC
>CP070743.1:868943-871399 GCA_020348185.1 Nitrospirota bacterium | reverse complement strand
AGTCCTTCGCAGCCTTGGTGCCAACTTACTAACTGCTCGCCAACTCACGGTCACCTTCTTGAGAAAATCTGGATCTCGAGAACGTGATAAGAAGAGTAGCACACCCGCACTGGATGAGTTTGGCAGAGATCTCACGCAGTTGGCTCAGGAGTCAAGCCTCGATCCCGTTATTGGACGGATGGACGAAATCGAGCGGGTACTCCAGATTTTGAGCCGGCGGACCAAAAATAATCCTGCATTAATTGGGGAATCCGGTGTTGGGAAGACCGCGATCGTTGAAGGGTTAGCCCAACGAATTGTCTCGATGGACGTGCCCGATAATTTGCTGAATCGGCGAGTCATTGCTTTAGATCTGGGATCCCTGGTGGCCGGAACAAAATATCGGGGTCAATTTGAAGAACGTCTCAAGGTGGTCATGAAGGAAATTGCCCAGGCGGGCAATATCATATTATTTATCGACGAACTTCATACGTTAGTGGGCGCCGGTGCGGCAGAAGGGTCGATTGATGCGGCAAACATGTTGAAGCCGGCTCTTTCGCGTGGCGAAATTCAATGTATTGGGGCCACCACATTAGATGAGTATCGAAAACACATCGAGAAAGATGGAGCCTTGAAACGACGCTTCCAACCTATTTATGTGCAACCTCCTTCGGTAGAGGAAACGATCCGAATTATCCAGGGCCTGCGAGATCGGTATGAGGAACATCACGGAGTTGAGATCAGCGATGAGGCGGTCACGGAGGCCGTGAAACTCACGGATCGCTATATTACGGACCGATTCCTTCCGGATAAGGCGATCGATTTGATTGATGAAACAGGTTCACGTGCCAAGCTGCAATCGTATGCACTTCCTCCTGAGCTTAAATCGCTAGAGCAAGAATTGAAACGAGTTGCCCGGGAGAAAGAGGTCGCCATTGGTCTTCAAAATTTTGAAGATGCGGTGAAATTTAGAGAGGAAGAAGAACGGCTGCGAAAATTGTTAGAGGATGCGAAGCGGGATTGGAGAAAGAATCAAGAAAAAAACAAACCAGTGATTACGGCTGAAGATGTTGGATATGTGGTCTCGAAGATCACGGGTATCCCTCTGTTTAAATTGGAAGAGGAAGAGTCGGAAAAACTTTTGCACATGGAAGATTTCCTTCACAAGCGCATCGTTGGCCAGGAGGAAGCCATTTCCGCGGTCTGTCGGGCCATTCGTCGGTCACGAGCCGGATTGAAGGAAGCCAGGAAGCCCATTGGATCGTTTATTTTTCTTGGGCCCACGGGCGTGGGAAAAACCGAGCTGGCCCGGGCCTTGGCAGAGTTTTTGTTTAACACAGAGGATGCGCTCGTTCGAATTGACATGTCCGAATATCAGGAGAAATTCACCAGCTCTCGGCTTTTTGGAGCCCCTCCAGGGTATGTCGGGTATGAGGAAGGTGGGCAATTAACCGAAAAAGTCCGTCGTCGGCCCTATTCCGTGGTGCTGTTTGATGAAATTGAAAAAGCCCATCCGGATATCTTTAATGTGCTCCTTCAGGTGTTAGATGATGGAGTTCTGACAGATAGTTTAGGCCGAAAAGTTGACTTTAAGAACACCATCCTTGTGATGACATCGAACTTAGGGACTAAACTAATCAACAAGGGAGTCTCCCTTGGGTTCCAACGGGACGAGGAGACGGAACACAACCAACGAATGCGGACAGAAGTTTTAGCAGAATTGAAGAGGAATTTTAGCCCCGAATTCTTGAATCGTATCGATGAACTGGTGGTCTTCCATCAACTCAATAAGGAGCATTTACTGACCATCGTGGATATTCTCATCGGAGAATTGAATGTCCGCCTTGAGGATCGGGGAGTTCAATTGGAAGTTAGTGACGAAGTGAAACGATGGATCATTACCGAAGGGTTCGAGCCGCAATATGGTGCGCGTCCGATGAGACGAACGATTCAGAAGCGTCTTGGTGATCCACTGTCTGAAGAGCTTATTCGGGGTAAGTTTAAGGATGCCAGGAAAATTAAGGTTGTGCTGAGTGATAATGCACCTGAATTTGTGGAAGAAGAGGCTATGGCAGGTGTGTGATTGGGTTCAGTAAGCGACGTGTTCACAAACGGTGGCCCTCAGAATCGAATGGTTCTGAGGGTCGCTGTGTTTTTAAGCGTGTGTTGGCTCTAAGTTTTAAGAGTGTTCGCGCTGTCAGAATGTTTCAAAACCCTGAGAAATCTTCAGGCATTTGATGCAACCTACAAGGGTTCCGAGTTTTAGGTTTCGGGTTTCGAGTTGAAGTAAAGAAGTTTCTTCATTTTTTCTCTACATGCCAGTTCTTCGCAACCTTCTAAGCTTATTCAGCCGAAACTATCATAATATCTTAGTTTTTGGTAAGCAGAGTCGCAGCCATATCAACTAGTCCTCCATGAGACCTACACAAGATGTAATTGGTCGTGTCTTCAGTCGGTAGAGGATTTTGCCTTTGGGT
>CP070743.1:866384-868843 GCA_020348185.1 Nitrospirota bacterium | reverse complement strand
TTTCCAACTCGCTGTGCTCACCTAATCGGACACCATACGGAGGATTCGTGACCAGGATGCCGCTCGGGGCCGGAGGGATGATGGTGAGGGCATCCTCAGTTTGAAGTGTGATGGCTTTGTCCAAATCCACCGCTTGTAAATTCGTTCGTGCATCGCGAATGGCTTTCGGATCCCTGTCACAACCATAAATCCTCTTCGTAAGTTTTTCTTTCTGCTGGTCATGACTCTTTCGGCAGAGATCCTTCCACAACCCGTGGTTGTAATTGCTGAGTTTTTGAAAGGCGAATGATCGGCCGATTCCCGGCGCCACCCCTTTGGCCATTTGGGCGGCTTCAATCAAGATGGTCCCACTTCCGCACATCGGATCGAGGAGAACTTGATCTTCCGTCCAACCCGTTAGGTGGAGAATCCCGGCAGCAAGATTCTCCCGAATCGGGGCGACACCCTGAGCGCATCGCCAACCCCGCTTGAATAATGGCTCCCCCGAAGTATCAAGATAGAGGCTCAAATGGCTTTCATCCAAAAAAGCATGAATTTGAATGCCCGAGGTTTTCGTATCGACATGAGGCCGAATTCCTTGTTTTTTCATAAACGCATCGCACACGGCATCCTTGATGCGCAGCGTGATAAAGTCCAAGCTTTTGAGGGGACACCCTTGAGCCGAAACCTTCACTTTGATCGACTGGTCCACCCTGAACCAGGTCGCCCATGGAAGCGAAACCGTTGCTCGATAAATGTCAGCCTCATTCCTATAGGGCCCATGAAACACTTGCCATAACAGGCGGCTGGCAATGCGGCTGTGCAAATTCACCTGATAACAGAGAGAAAAAGGCCCACGAAATCCTACCCCCCCTTGTGTTGCACAAATATGTTGAGCCTCCAAGGATTTCAACTCGGCAGACAACACGGATTCGAGACCCCGAGGGCAAGGCGCAAAAAACTGTTCGGTATGCGGATTCATAGTCCTTTAAGTTCCGAGTTTCGGGTTGCAGGGTTCGAGGTTCCTTTCTTCGTGTAGCTGCGCCATCTTATGGCGCCTCTTAGAGAAACCTTCAGTTTTCGAGTGCAGCATGAGATACTGCTACTACAATCATTCATACATTTTTTCTGTCCTACAAAATGCTTAATTCATATTGAAGAAATCGAGCTTTATCGGACTATCGTGGTCGTGAGGGTCCGGATGCCTGAACTTGAATCCTTCAGATTCCTGGTAATCAATGGTCAATCCATCCATTCGGGCGGCACTGGTTCCTTCAACCGCCAGCGTGAGCCCTTGAATATCTTGAACCTCATCGTCAGGCTGAGTTTTATCCTCGAGCGTAATACGAAAGGTCAGCGTGTGCTCATCCTGATCCCGGACCTGCACGCGCACGATAGGGTCTTCAGGATGTTCCGAGATGAGGGCTCGCAATTTTTCGACTGCAGACTGAGTAACCTTGATCATCGTCGTTTCTTTCCTTTGAGAGTCGAATAATTCATACCGACGGCAGGTGACCTGCTCCATCTGGTCTTACATCTATTACCGGCGATACACCTCGGGATTGACACAATGAGGCAATGGATTTCCCTTCAACCCGGCTAAGAGGTTTTCCGCTGCCATCATGGCCATCTTATTCCGTGTGGTCACGGAGGCACTGGCTATATGAGGAACAACAAGACAATTCGAGAGGGTCAGTAATGGGTCATCAAGCTTGATTGGTTCGGGATCCGTTACATCTAAGGCCGCAAAAGCAATGTCCCCTCGTGAGAGGGCTTGGTAGAGTGCCTTGGAATTCACTACGGGACCTCGGGCCGTATTGACCAGCACAGCCGTTTTTTTCATGAGTTTGAGCTCCCGGGCTCCAATCAGATGTTGTGTCTCTTTTTTGAGTGGAACATGAAGTGTGACAAAATCAGAATTGGCCAGGAGAGTAGGTAAATCGACATATTTCATAGGTGGTTCATTCTTGTCCTTGGATTGTTCATTCCTGGAAGATCCCGACACCAGGACCTTCATGTCAAACCCCGCTGCCCGTCTCGCCACCGCCTGACCGATACGACCAAATCCGATAATGCCTAACGTGGCGCCATGGAGATCCTGTCCCAAAAAGAGCGTTGGACTCCACGTTTGCCATTGACCGTTCTGTACATAGGCCGCCCCTTCGACAATCCTTCTGGCCGCGGTCATCATTAGCGCAAACGCAAAATCGGCCGTGGTTTCGGTTAACACACCAGGCGTATGTCCCACAGGAATACCGCGCTTTGAGCATTCGGCTACATCGATATTGTCAAACCCCACCGCCATTGTACTGACCACTTTCAACCGGGAGGCTTTTATTAAGATTTCGGCGTCGACGGAATCGGTTAACAAACAATAGAGCCCCTCAGCATCAGACACATGCTCAAGCATCCAGGATCGAGGAACAGCCTGGCCCCCATCCCAGACAGTGAGGTCACTCCGGCTTTGAAGGAATATCATC
>CP070743.1:863825-866284 GCA_020348185.1 Nitrospirota bacterium | reverse complement strand
GCCGTCACGACATTGACCGTATGAGGAACCGTATCCTGGATGTGCAGCATATATTCGCGGAAGCTGCCTGCCACATCATGACCGATCCGCTCATTGGTGTGAATGTCAGCAATCGGTCCGGTGCGAATACGCTCACCGGTCTTCGCATTATGCCAGGTTGACCCGAAGGGCTCGATGATGATCGTACCGACTGCCCCGTGAGGCCAGGTTGTTCCACCAAACGCATGGTCGTGCCAGAACGTGGTTCCGACATCGACATCGGCCCAGAACCGTTGCCAGACGTATTCCACGGTCACGATATCATCGACCGGGTGGTCATTCTTGAGGCCTTTGGTGAACGTCAGCGTCCCATCCCCGATTTTCGCGATCCGTTGGATTTCCCATTTCCCAACGTTATCCGCGCCAACCAGAATAGGAATGCCGACATGGTATTGTTTGGCATTTGAGATATGAATCGTCTTGTCACCTTTCTTTGCTGCTTTGGTGAGTTTGGCGTTCATTGGAACCGGCAGCCCTTTTTGTTTTTCTTTCTTGAACTGGGTGAAGGGCCGCATGGATTGTTCATAAGACATTCCCGAGATCACCCCGTCCGACGCTTGATTGTCAAACTGAATGAAATGGAAATGGGTGTTGATTTTGGACGATTGGAAGTTCGTGACATCATCATCGTGCCACTCGCTGGTGAGAAGCCAATCGACGCAATCATAAATATTGGCCCGAACAATGAGGGGATATTTCTTGTCATTGTTCGCGCGGGTTTCAGCTTCTTCTTCATGGACGACATAGAGCAGGCCATGTTCATCGACAATGGCAGGCTCACTGCCTTGGGCGCTGGCCAACTGAACCGGAGTCTGGATGAAGTGAACATTGTATTCCTGGCGGCCAGCCCGCTCAGGACATAAGCTCCATCGTCCGTTCTCACCCGGCTGGGCCGGGTACACAGTCGGATTGCCTTCCTCGTCATGCTTAATGGGCTCAAGCCACGGAGCACCATTATGATCTTTGGAGAAAGGCACCCGTTTACCAAAATGCGGGGTGACCCACGGCCAGGCGACTTTGCCGGTCTTTGGCTCAAACCAGATGCCTCGCCGTTCTCCAGCTTTATACCCCTGCCATTTTGGTTGGTATTTGGGGTTTGCTCCCAGGGTCGCCTCTTTTTCACTCATGGCTTTGTTCCCGTCCCATGCCCAGTCCATCACGGAGGCATCATACGCCATGAGCTGGCCTTTTTCATCGGCCGTATTCCCTGGTTGACCCTGATTGACTAATTGCATCTCTACCCAATCCTTGATGTTGACCACAGCGGGATTGGTCTTCCAATTGCTTTTTCCACTACTGGTAATCTTGAATTTGTTCCCGAACCAGTTGACGGTCTTGCCAACTAACTGATCCGAGGTCACGGGCTTGTGAATCCGGCCAATGCGATCCGGAAGCTCACGCATCGCCGGCATGATGTCATTTTGGAAGCCAGGCACTTGCAAGGTGTTGTACACCCGCCAGTAGCCCCACATCCCTGCCACATAGTGATGCGCGACATGGCAGTGATACAGAAAATCTCCAGCCAACCATTGACACAGACCGGAACCGCATTCGGTTTCCAGGTCCAACGCTTCCGCTGGCCCAATAAGCTCCACGTCAACCCGATCGGATTTGGTTCGGATGATGGGATACTTCACCGGACCGTTTTGGCCCGTATTCCAGACCGGCATCTGGGTCGCCCGTGGGCTCCGCTGCCAGCGAATCGATCCGCCGTGCGGATGGTGTGAATGGAAGACTTCTGAGCCACCATGGATAACCCGCCACTTGGCTGGATCGCCCAAGTAGCTCCGTGGAATCGTTGGTGATGCATCACCAAACGTGTAGCTGCTATAGGCCATGGATTCGTCTTCAAACCCAAAGTACTCGTGCTGAATGTGCATGTTATTGATGCCGAACGGCTCACTTCGGTAGTTCAGCGCCCGGGCACCAGGCCGATAGGCATCGGTCAATGGATCGCGCTGGGGGAGGAAGTCCCCATGCTTGTTGACCGGCCGGAAGGCCTCATCACCAATTTCATGGTAAATGACGACAAACTCACGGAAGTCTGGGCCCGTTCCATTTTCAATCATCACCTGCCAGCCACTTTTTGCCTCTGTGGCCGGACCGGTGCCCAGCGGCTCCCAATACTTGGAATTCCGGGGTTCCACAATGAACGCCCCGGCGAGGCCCAACACGGTCAATTCCCGGTCGTTGCTCCCCTTGGTATGAAACTGACGGCCACCCTCTTGGGTGTCGGGATGGATGTACCATTCCATTTGAATGGATTTGCCTTCGGCGGCCACGGAAGCCCCATTGGTGGTCAAGGCAGGTTTCCCTGTATCGCTCATCACCATATCGGACCCGTTGATGTGAAGGCTGACTTCTTCGCCAAATTCCAAGTTGTTACGTAACGTGAATTTGACGCAATCACCTTGGTTTCC
>CP070743.1:861253-863725 GCA_020348185.1 Nitrospirota bacterium | reverse complement strand
TCACAAAAAGGCTGGCCATTCATACCTATGCCCAAGGAGAAAAAGGATATTACATAGTCCAGTTTGACGGGCCAATTCGGGCAAAGCAGAAGAAAAAACTAAGAAAGCTCGGGGCCCAGGTTTTAGACTACCTTCCGGATTTTGCCTTCATTGTGAAAATGAATGACGCAACCCGAACGGCGGTGGAGTCCATGCAGCAGGTGCGCTGGGTAGGAATCTACCAGCCAGCATATCGGCTAGAGCCCGCACTTGCCGAAACAATGATGGCCAGGGGAACGCATTTATCAGAAGAGTTTATTGTCACTCTTTTTCCAGGAGAAGATCCCAGTTCGATTGCTCAGCAGATCGAACAGTTGGGCGGAGAGGTCTGGGATGTGTCGGAATACGGTTCAAGGGCGAAGTTAAAAATAAGACTCGGACTGAAAAACTTAGGAACCGTGTCGAAAATCAATGGTGTCAGATGGATTGAAGAGGCCCCGGTATGGCACCTTCACAATGATGTGGCAGCCGGGATTATGGATGTCACAGATGTTTGGAACACACAAAATCTTTTTGGGAATGGCATGAGTGTTGCCGTGGCAGACTCTGGATTGGACCAGGGAAGCACTGATGTGGCTAGCCTTCACGATGACTTTGAGGACTGTGCCGGTGTTTCCAGGGTATCTGCTATATTCGACTGGGTGGGCGACGGAGCAAGCGACGTGACTGACGGCCACGGTACCCATGTGGCCGGATCAGTTTTAGGGAACGGCGACCTATCAGACGGTGGTGCTGGCTGCGACTACGATAATTCATATGCCGGTATTGCTCCCGAAGCTACATTGTTTTTTCAGGCTTTGGAAAACAACGCCACAGGGGCTCTTTCAGGTATTCCTTCGGATCTGACCACCCTTTTCAACCAAGTGTATGTTAATCCTCATAACGTAAGAATCCACACAAACAGTTGGGGGGCTTCCGTGGCAGGAACCTACACATCTTTTTCCGAAGATGTGGACCAATTCGTGTGGGACAACAAAGATTTTTTGATTCTATTCTCTGCCGGGAACGACGGGGTGGATGAGGATGGCGATGGGGTCATTGATTTGAGATCAATGGGCAGCCCGGCCACGGCCAAAAACTGTATCACCGTGGGTGCCTCGGAAAACAACAGGCCGAGCGGCTCTACGCCCACTCCTGGTATTAATGGAAATTGGGGCATAGGACCGCCGTTTAACACTGATCACGTATCAGACGATGCAACCGGGATGGCGGCTTTCAGCAGCAGGGGACCGTGCCTTGACGGAAGAATCAAGCCCGATATCGTGGCCCCCGGGACCAATATTATCTCGACCAGATCTTCCGTTGCGACCATGCCGCTATGGGGACAGGGTGGTCTAGCCGGTACAGATTACACCTTCAGCGGCGGCACCAGTATGTCCACGCCTCTAGTAGCGGGATCGGCAACTCTGGTGCGAGAGTTTTTCACCGATGTGGAGGGTATAATCCCCAGTGCCGCCCTGATAAAGGCGACTCTCCTGAATGGAGCGGCTGATATTAGTCCGGGGCAGTACGGCACCGGATCAACCAGAGAAATTCCCGCTCCGCCCCGGCCCAACAACGTGGAAGGCTGGGGGAGAGTTGACCTGGAAACCTCCATATTTCCCGCAGCACCAAAGACACTGAGATACGCTGATGTTAAGACCAGTCTGAATACCGGGGAAAGCCGGATTTACAACTTCACGGTTGGACCTGGGGCAGTTCCCCTCAAGGCCACGCTGGTCTGGAGTGACTACCCGGGAAGCCCGAGTGCGGCGGGAGGACTGGTGAATGATTTGGATCTCATCCTAATAGATCCCTCCTCAACCAGGCAGTACCCCAACAATGCCAGCCAAAGGGGCCAGACGGCGGTTATTGCATACGATGATGGTGGTGCATCCGGCATATATGGCTGGACCGCGGGCAACAGAGTCGGGGTTCGATTCACCCCAACAGCGTATCCGGCTAAACTGGACAAAGGGATTTTCCTTCTGGACAGTGTTTCATATCCGAACACTTTTACTTACTATGTTTACGATGGAAGCGATGGCACCGGGCCGCAGAATATTTTAGCCTCAGGGACCACCACCATTCGGGGAGGCGGATGGCACGTGGTCGATTTATCAAGTTTTGACCTTACAGTCAGTAGTGGTGACTTCTTCGTGGCCATAGGACTAAATAACGATCTCGGATGGTATTATGATAGTACAAGTCCGAATGGACGCAGTTGGGACTATACGGGGGGAAATTGGACTAAATGGCCAGCCGAGGATTATATGTTCCGGGCCGTTGTTACCTCCTCCGATTACAGTACTCCTTCCGACCGCGTCAACAATGCAGTGGGCATCGATATCCCCAGCCCCGCCGTCGGCTCCTATTCCATCCGGGTTGAAGGGTACAACGTTCCCCAAGGGCCACAACCCTATGCCCTGGTGGTAACCGGCGGCACCCTCTCAG
>CP070743.1:858678-861153 GCA_020348185.1 Nitrospirota bacterium | reverse complement strand
ACCGCGGGCGACTCCCGCGAACCTGAGCTTGCCGGTATCGGTGGAGCCGCAAGTGGCACGTTCTTCACCCTCGTGGTCACGCTGCTACTGTCATTTCCTATTGGTGTGGCCGCCGCTGTGTATCTGGAAGAGTTCGCCCCCAAGAACAGGTGGACCGACCTCATTGAGGTCAACATCAATAACTTGGCTGCTGTTCCCTCAATTGTCTTCGGCCTTCTGGGTCTTGCAGTGTTCCTCAATTTCTTCGGATTTCCCCGTTCGGCTCCACTAGTCGGTGGCCTTGTTCTCACCCTCATGACTATGCCCACCATCATTATTGCCAGCCGTGCAGCATTGCAGTCGGTGCCGCCTTCCATTCGTGAAGGCGCACTGGGTGTTGGGGCTTCGAAGATGCAGACGGTAGTCCATCATGTCTTTCCCCTGGCCCTGCCAGGGATGTTGACAGGCACCATCATCGGTATGGCGCGAGCTCTGGGGGAGACTGCTCCGTTGCTCATGATTGGGATGGTGGCATTTATCGTTGACATACCGGCTGGTTTTACCGACCCAGCCACAGTGTTACCGGTGCAGGTCTACCTGTGGGCGGATAGCCCGGAGCGAGCCTTTGTGGAGCGGACTTCAGCGGCGATTATTGTATTGCTGGCCTTTTTAATGATTATGAATGCTGGCGCAATCATACTTCGCAAGAAGTTCGAGCGGCGCTGGTAGAAAGTTGGCCGAATGGCTAGATGGTGCTGGTGGACAACATTTGTTAGAGGCTTAGCTTTTTGGGTTTTATTGACTTAGAAATGAGTAAGTTCACAAAAAAGGAGGAAAGAAATGGTCAAGAAAACAGTTTTACTTGCAACAGCCCTGGTTCTTGTTTTTGTTGTATCCACCGGGGTGGTAAACGCTCAGTCGGCTAGGGACTACATCAGTATCGTGGGCTCTTCCACTGTGTATCCCTTTGCAACGGTAGTGGCGGAGCAATTCGGCAAGACCACCCGTTACAAGACTCCCAAAATTGAGTCCACTGGATCAGGTGGGGGACTGAAGCTGTTCTGTGCTGGCGTTGGGGTTGAACACCCAGACATCACCAACGCCTCACGGCGAATCAAACAGTCTGAGATCGACAAGTGCCGCAATAATGGGGTGACGGAAATCGTTGAAGTGAAGATTGGCTATGATGGCATCGTCCTGGCAAATTCCAAAAAAGCCAAACCAATGAAGCTCAGCCGCAAAGATATTTTCCTGGCCCTGGCCAAGGAAGTCCCTGATCCACGAGGCGGTGAGAAACTAGTTGTCAACCCTTACCGGACCTGGAAAGATGTCAATCCGTCGCTGCCTAATATAAAAATTGAGTTTCTCGGACCCCCGCCAACCTCGGGCACCCGGGACGCATTTGTAGAACTGGCAATGGAAGGCGGGGCCAAAAAGTTCGGCTGGATAAAGGCCATGAAAAAGAAAGACAAAAAGAGATACAAAGCAATTGCTCACACTATTCGAGAAGACGGGGCCTACGTCGAGGCCGGCGAGAACGACAATCTCATCGTTCAGAAACTCGCCGCCAATCCGAATGCTATTGGTATTTTCGGCTTCAGCTTCCTGGATCAGAACACCGACAAGATTCAGGGTTCTTTTGTTGACGGTGTGCAGCCCGCATTCGAAGCCATTGCTGCTGGTGATTATCCAGTGTCGCGCCCGCTGTTTTTCTATGTGAAGAAAGCACACATTGGTGTAATACCGGGCATGGAAGGATATCTGAGTGAGTTCACCAGTGAAAAGGCTTGGGGACCGGATGGTTACTTAGCAGATAAGGGAATGATTCCAATGCCTGATGCGGAGCGTCACAAGTACCGTGCCGATGTTACCAAGCTACGTGTGATTACCGCTCTCAAATAAGTCTCAACAATGACGAGCAGGCCAGCTTGCTTTCGGCTGGCCTGCTCGTCAGCTTCCAGTCACTTCACTGTGAGATTTGATAATGGTACTCGCACTCACGCCACAGGAAAAACAAGCCTTGGTTAGGGGCGAGGGAGAAAAAGCCATCGAAACAGATCTGAGCGAAGAAAATATACAGGTCGAAACCATTCCCCAAGAAGGTCCCGCTTTGGTCAGTCGTGAGCACAGAGAGACCGTAGGGGAAGCAACCGTGGCGAACCCGCGAATGGTGTGTCGCAATGTGGATGTCTATTACGGCGACAACCACGCTATCAAAGATGTCTCCCTCGATATAGGCCGCAACGAAGTCATTTCCATGATCGGCCCTTCCGGTTGTGGCAAGTCCACCTTTTTGCGCTGTCTGAACCGAATGAACGATACCATCGAAGGTTGCCGCGTGGCGGGAGAAATCTTTCTTGATGATGTAAATATCTATGACGAGAAAGTTGATGTGGTTCCTTTGCGGGCCCAAGTTGGCATGGTATTTCAAAAGCCCAACCCCTTCCCCAAGTCCATCTATGACAACATTGCTTACGGACCGAAAATTCATGGTCT
>CP070743.1:856092-858578 GCA_020348185.1 Nitrospirota bacterium | reverse complement strand
CAGAATCATGTAATTTTGAGCCATTTCAGCCACATACAATATATGGACGTTTCAAAGAAAAAGGCAGGGACGTAACGACCCTGCCTTTCCTCCATAAAAAACGATAATGCGCCCATTAATTATTTCTTAGTTGGGTGAATGTACCTTATTTCAGAACCTGAGCTTTTTCCCTTTTTCAGAAGCTCAAAATCTCGCCGTCTGCCGGGATCACGAGTTGTTGAGGTCTAATTCCTGCTTTCTCAGCCATTGAGCGTAGATCGGCACGGGTGACCGGGCAGTGGTCTAAAGCCTCCAGGTGTACGGCCACTACAACGGCATTCGGCGCAGCCTGGCATACGGCAATGGTCTGGTCGGCATCCATGATGATGGGATCGCTGTCCGGGAATTTGGCGCCGCCCGAGTGAGTAATGATGATATCCGGTTCGAACTCTATTAAAACCTGTTCCACTGGTTCACACCAGATACTATCCCCTACCCAGAACACTGTTGGTTCATTTTCGGCTTGAAGGACGAAGCCGGAGACATTTCCCATTCGTTCGCCCCAAGTCCCGGTCCCGTGCTGCCCGTCAGTTCGGGTAAAGGTAACTCCTCCCCAAGTGTAAGACAGCTCGATAGGTCTCACAGATTGAAATCCCTTCCGGGTCAATCTCTCTGTATCTGAACGTTGGCAGAATAAGGGAATCTCTTTGGGTAGTAACTCCCTTGCTGCACGGTCGAAATGATCGATGTGCACATGGGAGACTAGGATCGCTTCGATGCCATACACAATCTCTTCAACAGGGCATGGCAAGTCTGTTGTGGGATTGGGAGATTTACCTGCAAACGGATCATAGGAATGCTTCGGGGATAGGAGTGGATCGGTCAGGAACTTACGGCCCGAATATGTGATCTTCATTGTGGCATTGCGTATCTGTTGGATCTCCATGAAACACCTTTTGTTTGCAAACTCAAATTATTACAAGGAGTTGGGTTTAGAGCCACTTCTTTGGGAACCTGTCATTCAATGGTGTGAGTGTGGTCCGCTATTATCTGATCGAGCGATAGACTACAAACCTTATTGGAAAGAAGTACGGCTTTTCCTTCTGACCGATCTACCGGAACCACAAGATATAGCCTTTTAGAAAAACAAGGCAATTCCTTGACTCGCCCTTTAATGAGGGACTCCACTACACCGCCCGCCCTACCAATCAAGCAGGTAAGCCGGAAAGCCAGTCGTCGATGGCCTTGCCAATCGCCGCGGGCTGATCTTCTTGGACAAAATGGATGCCCGGGCCCATCTCCTTCACGGTAAGATTCGGGAAGGTTTGACGGCACCAATCTTGTTCTGGTTGCATGATGATCGCGCCTGGCTCGAAGGTGAGGAGGAGCATAGGGATGGTGGATTGGGCCAAGGCCTTTCCGTAGGCCTCCACGGCCGCCGCCACGTCCGCCGGCTTCCCGTCGAGGGGGATCTCGTTGGGAAAGACGTAGACCGGCTTGCGGGTAGATTCCTCCCTGAACGGTGCCCGGTAAAGCTCCATCTCCTCCTCGGTCAGCTTACGGATGATAGACCCGGGCAGCACCCCTTCGACGAACATGTTTCTTTTGACGAGCATTTCCCAACCCTCTTCGCTCCGGAACCTTTTGAACAGACCTTGGAACACCTCGGAGCGGTCCGTCCATCGCATCGCCTTGACGATGGCCTCCATCATCACGATGGCGCGCACGTTCTCCTGGTTCTGGGAAGCGTAATGCATACCCAGGAAGCCGCCCCAGTCGTGCAGCACCAGCGTGATCCGGCGCAACCCGAGCGCATCGATGAACCCCTCGAAGTATTCCACATGATCGAACAGCCGGTAGGGGATGTCCGGCTTGTCCGAGTGACCCATCCCGATCAGGTCCGGCGCGATGCATCGCCCCGATCCGGTCAGTTGGGGGATCACATTCCGCCACAGATAGGAGGAGGTGGGGTTGCCATGGACGAACAGGATAGGGTCGCCCTGGCCCTGCTCCACGTAATGCATCCCCGAGCCCTTGACGGTAACGAATCGGGGCTCGTAAGGGAACGCTGCTGAAATATTTTCGGTCATCTCTTTCCTCCTTAGTCAACTTGAGAGCAAATATTTTCAGAAAATGATCAGTTACGAACAATGGCTATCCTCCCCAACTTTTCGTTTGGCTGTTCTTTAGAGAGGCGATACTTCACACTCCCAACAGAACCGAGGTCCTGTCAAGGGCAAAGCGGACACATTTTGAAGGATTTCTTCATGAAGGAACCTCTAAGTGATTATTGTAATTGTCGTGTCCTGTAAGCTGTCTAAAAGTTTATCGTGTACTTTCCGAGTAAATTTCCGAGTAAACTTTCTTGGCTTATAGCTAAGGACTATCGTGTCATAGGACTCTTTTAAAACCATATCAACAATCTCTCCCCCAATATCCTTGGTTCTGGCCTTGAAAACGTAATCTACCTGGTCATCCCTAAAACCATTGTCTAATAAGTCTTCTTT
>CP070743.1:853481-855992 GCA_020348185.1 Nitrospirota bacterium | reverse complement strand
GTGCCTGGCCACAGATCCCAATTTTTCGTCCTTTGGCCTTTGCCGCCTTAATGACTTGAGCGATAAAGATTTTTACGGCCGCGTTCCGCTCATCAAAAACATGGGCCACAATTTCTGAGTCCCGATCCACACCAAGCGTCAACTGTGTTAAGTCATTGGAGCCGATTGAAAAGCCGTCAAACACATCGGCAAATTCATCAGCCAAAATGACGTTGCTGGGGATTTCACACATGACATACACATCGAGGTTTTTCTCCCCGCGCTTGAGACCATGTTTGTCCATCTCACTGACAACCCGTTTCCCTTCTTCAACGGTTCGGCAAAAGGGTATCATCAATTTCACATTCGTGAGTCCCATTTCATCCCTGACGATTTTCATGGCCCGACATTCCAGGGCAAAACCCTCACGATAGCGGGGATCATAATAGCGGGAGGCACCCCGAAAGCCGATCATGGGATTCTCTTCAGTCGGCTCGTATTTCTTTCCACCAATCAAGTTGGCGTATTCGTTGGATTTGAAATCGCTCATCCGGACGATGACCTCATTCGGATAAAATGCCGCCGCGATCATCCCCACCCCTTGGGCTAACTTGTCCACAAAATATTGGGATTTGTCCGTATAGCCAGGGGTGAGACGATCAATCTCCGCCTTGACATTCGCGTCATCCAACTGATGATACTCCAGCAGGGCAAGCGGATGAATTTTTATATAGGTGCTAATGATAAATTCCTCCCTGGCGAGTCCGACCCCATCGTTTGGAATGAAGGAGAGCGAAAAAGCTTCTTCGGGGTTGCCCACATTCATCATGACTTTGGTTTTAGGTCGAGCCATACCTTTTAAAGAAATTTGCTGGACTTCGAATGGAAGCTTACCCTCATAGACGAAACCGGTATCACCTTCGGCACAGGAGATCGTGACGACTTGGTCGTTGTTGAGTACATCCGTCGCGCGCTCCGTGCCGACAACAGCAGGAAGGCCGAGCTCCCGACTGACAATCGCCGCATGGCACGTTCGTCCTCCTCGATTAGTAACAATGGCAGCGGCCTTTTTCATGATTGGCTCCCAATCCGGATCCGTTTTATCAGTCACTAAGACCTCACCCTGTTTGAACTCTTTGAGTTGCTGGACGTTCTTGATCACCCGTACAGGTCCTTGAGCGATTTTTTCTCCGACGCTTCGACCCTCCACAAGAACGGGTCCCCGCTCCTGAAGGTGATACATTTCCATTATATGAGGATCTTTTCGGGATTGGACCGTTTCCGGCCGAGCTTGAACAATAAACATCTCCCCCGTCTGACCGTCTTGTGCCCACTCGATGTCCATGGGACAGGGGTGGCCCTTTTTCGCGCTGTAATGATCTTCAATCATGCAGCCCCATCGGGCCAGGGTGAGGATTTCCTCATTGGTAATCGCGAACCGATTCCGCTCCTCGATAGGGACCGGGATGTTTTTCACCATTTTGCTGCCCCCCGCATCGTAGATGAGTTTGAATTCCTTACTCCCTAACATCTTATGAATAATCGGGCGGAAACCTTGATTCAGGGTCGATTTAAAGACGAAATATTCATCAGGATTGACTGATCCCTGAACCACATTTTCCCCAAGACCATAGGAGGCGTTGATGAGCACGGCATCCCGAAACCCTGTTTCTGTATCAATGGTGAACATCACTCCCGAGGCTGCGAGGTCGGATCGCACCATCCTCTGGACCCCAATTGAAAGCGCAATCTTGAAATGGTCGAATCCTTTGTCTGTCCGATAGGAAATGGCCCGGTCGGTAAATAACGAAGCCATACAGCGTTTACAGGCATCCAGAAGGGCCAAGGGGCCCTCCACATTCAAATACGTTTCTTGCTGTCCGGCAAAACTTGCATCAGGCAAATCTTCGGCCGTCGCACTACTGCGCACGGCGACATCAACCGGCGAGGGAAACCCCTGATTCAATTGTTCATATGCTTCAGTGATGGACTCTTCAAGACTTCTCGGAAATGTCGAAGCCATAATCGCGTGTCGGACTTGCCGTCCACGTTGTTGAAGGTTCGCCATGTCATGAGTATTTAAACCAGCAAGGATATCTTTAATTTGTTTGTCCAGCTTGGCTTCACGAAAAAAATCCCGGTAGGCCTGGGCAGTCACGGCAAATCCGTTTGGAACGTTTACACCTTTGCTTGAGAGTTCACAGTACATTTCCCCGAGGGAAGCATTCTTTCCCCCTACGAGGGGAATATCACCGAGGCCAATCTCTTTAAGCCAAAGAATGTGTGAATTCTGATCTCTTGACATTGGGGAAAAAGGAGGTATTCAGACCTTGTTCAAACTCCCACTTTCTTGACGGAGCGCAGATAGGATCACAAGTGGAGGGGCATCAAGACTAATCAAAAGGCATTGCGGCATCCTCGTGAATTCCCCTTTCGATGCTGGATCTAATACACATCATAGGGGTCAAAGGCCGTGATGGTTTCGCTTGGCAGGGCGTGCCTCTCCACAGAACGAACCGTTCCGCAGTTCCG
>CP070743.1:850857-853381 GCA_020348185.1 Nitrospirota bacterium | reverse complement strand
AAATAAAAAAAAAGGAACGTCTCGACCAGGTGTTGGTGTCACGTGGTCTGGCGGCCAGTCGGGAGCAGGCCCATCGCTTTATTTTAGCCGGCTTGGTGAAGGTTGAGGGCATCCCCATTGATAAACGAGGGAAACTCATTGAAGGGTCCGCTCATATTGACCTCGATTTGCCTCTCACACACTATGTCAGTCGTGGAGGGACTAAGCTGGCTTCGGCACTTGATATGTTTAACATATCCTGTCAGGGCGTGGTGGCGATGGACGTTGGGGCTTCGACCGGGGGTTTTACGGATTGTTTATTGCAACGGGGGGCCTCGCGGGTCTATGCCATTGACGTGGGCTATGGACAATTGGATTGGAAAATTCGAACAGACTCTCGGGTGGTGGTACTGGAACGCCGCAACATCCGATACCTGGGTCGAGAAGCCATCCCTGAACCCGTCACATTGGCGGTCATTGATGTCTCATTTATTTCCCTGACCATTGTCATACCGGCTGTTCTTACGTTTTTGGATAAGAACGCATTGATTGTCGCGCTTATGAAACCGCAATTCGAGGTGGGAAAGGGACAGGTCGGACGGGGAGGAGTCGTGAGAAATGAGAGTCAGCGTATCTTGGTGAAAGACCGCCTGTTGGGTTTCTTCCAAAATCTCGGCCTTGATTCGGTCGGGGTCATAGACTCGCCGATTCAGGGACGAAAGGGAAACAAAGAATTGTTGGTCGTCCTGCGAAGACCCTGATAAAGGAAGGGCCGCCAGAAACAACAAGGACGGAAGTCGATTTGATCCCTGACAATGGATAACACTTTGGACCTTAAATTTATTTCACCTTCAATCGGAGCCAAAACGTGGCAACAAAAATCTTAGTCACAGGAGGGGCAGGATTCATTGGATCGCATCTCGTGGACCGGCTGGTTCAAGAAGGGCATCAGGTGTCCGTCATCGATAACCTGTCGACGGGAAAGCGGAAACAAGTCAACAAACAGGCTCAATTTTACAAAATGGACATCCAAAGTCGTACGATTGAAAAGGTCTTTAAAAAAGAACGACCAATCGTCCTTGTCCATTTGGCTGCCCAAATGAATGTCAGGTTGTCCACGGAAGACCCCGCGTTTGATGCGTCTGTCAATATATTCGGTACTCTCAATTTACTCGATCATGCCGTTCGCCATGGGGTTCGAAAAGTGATTTTTGCCTCGTCCGGAGGCGCCGTCTATGGTGAACATGATGGCATACCCGCCACGGAATCCCATCACACTGATCCGCTTTCACCGTATGGGATCAGCAAGTTGGCCGGTGAAAAATATTTAGCGTACTATTCTTTTGTCTCCGGCCTGCGATACGTTGCCCTCCGTTTGGGGAATGTCTATGGGCCCCGACAAGATTCGGAAGGAGAGGCGGGGGTGATCGCGGTCTTTACGAAACAGATGTTGGACGGTGCTCAACCGATAATCAATGGCACGGGGATGCAAACAAGGGATTTTGTTTACGTGGATGATGTCGTGGAATCGATCATGGTCACGCTCGCTCCTGATATTCAGGGAGTGTATAACGTTGGAACCGGGCAAGAAACGAGTGTGAATGATTGCTATAAAATTTTGAAGGATCTGACCGGCTCAGAGTGCAAAGAAATACACGGGGGTGCCAAAAAAGGCGAGCAGCATCGAAGCGTTCTTGATGTGGCAAAGATTCGTGAGGAACTCGAGTGGGACCCGCAGGTGGCCTTTCCCGAGGGATTAGCCAGGACCGTCGATTTCTTTAAGTCACAAAAAGGGTAGCCGGTTAGGAGAGGATGTCTGTCTCGCCTCCGGCTAGTAAAAGTTGCAGAGATAGGATGCCATCCTCAATATCGTGGCACGGACTGATCAATCTCGACTGACCAGGCATCAATCCCACCCACAAGATTCTTGACGTTGCTAAAGCCCTGCTGGAGAAGAAACATGACCGCATCGGCGCTGCGCATTCCCATTTTGCAGAGCGCGACAATCTCTGCGCCTTGATCCAGCTTTTCCAACGAAGTCGGCAGTTCACCTAGAGGTATCAGGACCGACCCCTCGATTTTCGCGAGGGAATATTCGTGTGGTTCACGGACATCGAGCAAAAACACCTTGTCGCCTTTATCCATCCGATTTTTTAATTCACGTACGGTAATTGTATGACTCATGACCCGAGCCTCCTTAAAAGTGAAAATTTATCATATCCCTGTCCAAATAAGGGTGTCAACGAGGAGGCCTGGATTAGGTGTGTTTGGCGGGGGGCAGTATTGTCAGAGGGGCCAATGACCAATCAGAGAGCATGATGACTGCCTAAACGATAGGTGCCGATTTTCGATTGTGGAAGAGGCCCATCGAAGAGGTGGAGGAACTCATCACGTAGCTGTTTGAAGGTACCCTCGAAGAATATCACGCCGTGCCAGAATGCCAATTAACTTGCCCGTCGAATCAACGACGGGAACACGAATGAGGTGATTGTTCTGAAGGACTTCGATCACGGTCACGACATCGGTGTTCTGGGTGACCGACACG
>CP070743.1:848223-850757 GCA_020348185.1 Nitrospirota bacterium | reverse complement strand
ACCAGCCTCTGGCCCATTTATAGAAAAAATGCTCCGGCGACGAGTTTTGAAAAAAAGGGGTTGGAAGCTGTACTGAAGAACCCTGACAAACCCTACACGGGTATCATTCGATCCGGGAAAAAGCAATTCTTTCAGGCCATCTATGCGGATCGAGCGGTCTCAGAGGCCTGTGTGGTATGTCACAATACCCATCCCATGAGTCCCAAACGGGATTTTCAACAAAAGGATGTCATGGGAGGGTTGGTTATTACCATTCCGCTTCAATGAGCGGACCTCGATCATTCGGCTCGCTGGTGAAGGAGAAGGGAGAGGGAAGAATTGGGATTAAGATGAGGTAGGGCTGCCATATAAAGTAGAGGCGGATCCATCTTCCACAGTAATGGAAACCAAATCCCCAGGTTTCACCAAACGGTCAGCTTTATTCCACACCACGGTCGTATTACTTTCCGTATGGCCCATCCACTGATTTTTGGATTTCTTGGCATCGCCTTCCACAAGGACTTTGACGGATTGCCCGATCAGGGCCTGGTTTTTTCTGGCGGACACATCCCTTTGCCATTCAATCAAGCGGCCAACCCGTTCTGATTTTATTGACTCCGGAACATCATCGGGATGTTTCCGCCCGGCAATCGTATTTTTTCTTTCCGAATATTTAAAAATGAACGCGGACTGAAACTCGACCTCCTGCATGAGTCTGATCGTATCTTGATATTCCTCCTCCGTCTCACTACAAAAGCCACAAATAATGTCTGTACTCAAGGCGATATCTCCACGTCGACGAATGGCCTCAACCAATTCTAAATATTCCTTCCGACTGTAGCACCGCCCCATTAACTGCAAAATCCTATCGTTCCCCGATTGGGCTGGTAAATGGATATGGTTGCACACCTTTGGGTGTTCCGCCACGGCGTCCAATAACGCCGGGGGAAAATCCTTCGGATGAGGCGAGGTAAACCGAACCCGCTCGATCCCTGGCACCTCAGCCACAGAAAGGAGGAGCTTGGCAAAATCCCAATCCTGGTACCGATAGGAATTCACATTCTGACCAAGGAGCGTGATTTGCTTGTACCCCTGTTCGGCAAGTTGCTGGGCTTCAATCAGAATCCCCTGCGGATTTCGTGACCGCTCGCGTCCTCGTGTATAGGGAACCACGCAGAACGTACAGAAGTTATCACATCCCCGCATCACTGCAATCCACGCATTCACTCCTCCCCCGCGTACGGGAAGAATTTCTTCGTAGGTTTCGTATTCCGAAAGGTCAACGGCTAAACCCCGTGTACGGGCCTCAATGGCTTGGAGAAGAAGATCGGGCAGACGCCGATACGCATCAGGGCCAACCAGCACATCGATCATCGATTGGCTATCAAACAAATCCTTTTTAAGATTCTGGGCCATACAACCTAAGACACCAATGACCAACCCCCGCTGGCTTCTGAGTGCCTTATAGTCAGCCAAATGCGCGTAGACCCGGTTGTGAGCATTTTCACGAATGGCGCAGGTGTTCAAGAGCACAACATCAGCTTGTTCCCCATGGTCGGTAAATCCGAATCCTCTGCTTTTCAGCAGTGAGCGTACCAACTCTGTGTCATACTCGTTCATTTGGCATCCAAACGTTTCGATATAGACACGGTAGGACTCCTGAGATTTTTTCTCTGTCTTTTGTACTGTGACCAACGGTAGATCCGTCAGGGATTGGCTCATAGGATGCGTTCGTCCTTCCATTGTTGCGAGGCGATCGTGACGAGCGGTAACCCGCCGTTTTTCTTCTCAGTGTCATCTTGCTCTTTCAAGTGCCCAACCGCCAATCCATCTGATATTCCGGTTATGACAACTGGCTTGAAGGTATTGCTTAGCTCTACGGAAGATCGGACGCCAACTCGAATATAGTTGTCGGTCAAGCCCGTCCACACTCCATGCTGATTCCTTGATTCAAACAGCACATTGACTTGATGTCCGACATATCGTTGATAAAATGTCAGACGTTTGAATCTTGACAGCTCCGCGAGTTTCCGGCTGCGGGCCTTGATGGCTTGGACAGATACATGATTGTTCATTCGAACCGCCGCCGTTCCCGGTCTATCGGAAAAGCTAAAGACATGAAGATAGGCCAAGGGCAAATCATGAACGACAGCCAAGGTATTGGCAAATTCTTTCTCGCCTTCTCCCGGAAACCCGACCATGACATCGGTTCCCACACACAGATCTGGAACGATGTCAATGGCCTTATCGATAAATTCAATAACGTCACAGACCGAATATCGTCGATTCATGCCTTTAAGGATCGTCTCATCACCGCTTTGTATCGGTATATGGAGATACCGGCACAGTTTCTCTGACGTCGCCATATGTTCTAACAGCGCTTCAGGGATCGTGGTCGGCTCAATGGAAGATATGCGAATGCGTTCAATTCCCTGGATCCCCTCAAGCCGCTGAATCAGGTCCAATAACTCCAGTCCATCATAGCGGTACTGTCCAATATTGACTCCCGTCAGCACCAGCTCACGATGTCCCCGTTCTGCAAGTGCGCGGGCTTC
>CP070743.1:845575-848123 GCA_020348185.1 Nitrospirota bacterium | reverse complement strand
AATTGGCTGTAGCCGGAACTGATGTGGTGCCGGGCTCCGAGGAGGAGCAATTTGTCAACAAAGAACTGGCAGAGTTGTTGGAGCCCTATGATGGCTTCGAACGATGGTTAGAATGCGCGCGCCGTGGGACACGGTGCGCCAATGATGGGCAATGCCTGCTGGTCGATTTTAAGGTTAGCGCGGACAGTCCTTGTCATGAGCACCTCTACGGACATGGCTGCTACACGAGTAGGAAGGCCATGCTGTTTAATACCCTTCAGATCGTCAAGGCACTCTATCCGGGTTAACGGTTAACTCAAAAAAAGGCTGCAATTGAGTAGGGGAATCTTACATTTTGAACTTTTTCTGGATTGTTAATTCAGACCATCGCGCCCCGATATTCTCTTAGGTAATCTCAAAAGGGGACTCGCTCGTAAACGGTCGTGTAACTCCCTTCATTCGCTTTAAGCCCCCTTTTTCAAATTCGAATAGGTCCTTTGGATTAGTGAATTTCCTCAAGTGGAACATTGATTCTTTTGAAATACCTATGGTATCTCCTTACGCCCTGTCTGAACGTAGAATTTCTAAGGAAGGCGGAAGACCATCCTTGAGAAAAAGTCATGGTTAGGAGTCGGGTTCTTCTGTCTCAACCCTGTCCAGGCAAGCGAATGAGGTTAGCCTGGGGAAAATACAGGGATAATTGAATAATTTTTTTTGACCTGTTTCTGTTGACTTATGATTATTGGCGTCCCCAAAGAAACCTATCCTGGTGAGCATCGTGTTGCGCTGATACCAGCATCGATCCCTTCTCTTCAAAAAGCAGAATTGGAGGTGATGGTGGAAAGCAATGCCGGAGCCGATGCGGGATATCCTGATTCCGTATTTACCGAAAAGGGGGCCAAAATCGCCTCATCTCGTGCTCAGTTATTTGAGGCAGCCGACGTCGTGGTTCAACTTCGATTGCTGGGAGCCAATCCTGAGCAGGGTCAAACGGATCTCACCCATCTTCGCCAGGGCCAAATTCTGGTTGGTATGGCAGAAGCCCTGTCGAGCCCAGAATCCGTAAAAGAGCTAGCGAACAAAGGTGTCACCACGTTTGCCATGGAATTAATTCCTCGGATCACCCGGGCTCAAAGCATGGACGTGCTTTCCTCAATGGGAACGGTTGCAGGATACAAAGCCGTTTTACTAGCGGCGGACTCATTGCCAAAGATGTTTCCCATGTTGATGACCGCAGCCGGGACCGTTGCTCCTGCCAAGGTCCTGATTATTGGAGCGGGTGTCGCCGGATTACAAGCCATTTCGATGGCCCGCCGACTGGGGGCCGCTGTCGAAGCCTACGATATCAGGCCGGCAGTGAAAGAACAGATTCTCAGCCTGGGGGCCAAGTTTGTTGAATTGCCCCTGGAAACCACTGAGGCAGAAGATAAAGGCGGATATGCGAAAGCCCAGGATGAATCGTTTTATCAACGACAACGTGGCCTGTTGGCTCGAGTCATTGCATCCAGTGATGTCGTGATCTCAACCGCGGCCGTGCCCGGCAAAAAGGCTCCCATTCTGATAACGGCGGAAATGGTTTCTTCGATGACTCCTGGATCAGTCATTGTCGACTTAGCAGCCGAGCGGGGGGGGAACTGCGAATTGACCAAACCCAATCATTCGATCGTCGCTCATGGTGTCACCATTCATGGCCCGGAAAATTTGGCCGGGACGGTTCCCTACCATGCCAGTCAGATGTATGCCAAAAACATATCGACATTTTTACTTCATTTAATCAAAAAGGGTGAGATCAAGATTGATCTCGAAGACGAAATCACGAAAGAGACACTTTTAACCCGTGATGGAGACGTCGTTCATCCGAGTATACGAGAAGCGTTGTCTCTGCCAGCTAAGGGTTAGCAGAATAAAGGGCCTGCCTTATGGAAATGTTCATCATGGGATTTACCGTTTTTGTGTTGGCGATTTTCGTTGGGTTTGAAATCATTACGAAAATACCACCAACCCTGCACACGCCCCTGATGTCGGGATCCAATGCCATTTCTGGTATTACCATCGTTGGGGCCCTCCTTTCAGCCGGATTGCAACATTCTCTACTGACGACAATCCTGGGAATGTTGGCCTTGATATTTGCCTCGATCAATGTCGTCGGTGGGTTTATGGTCACGAATCGAATGCTCGAAATGTTTAAAAAGAAATCTTAAAACCGATCAATTGATCCCATGCCACCTGTCTTTATTAATATCGGATATCTGATTGCCTCTGTCCTGTTTATCTTTGGCCTCAAAGGCTTAACTCACCCCCGTACAGCCGTCAGGGGAAACCTGCTTGGGGCCTCCGGCATGTTGCTGGCTGTCGTCCTCACCCTTATTAATCAGAAGATTCTCAGTTATGAAATGATTCTGGTGGGTCTGGTCATTGGTGGAGCGATCGGGGCGGTACTGGCAATAAAAATTCAGATGACCGAGATGCCGGAATTAGTGGCGTTGTTCAATGGCTTCGGAGGTGCTGCATCCGTCCTCGTGGCTGGGGCTGCTCTAGTGGAAAGCTCGGCTGGCGTAGACGTTCCGAT
>CP070743.1:842923-845475 GCA_020348185.1 Nitrospirota bacterium | reverse complement strand
GACTGACTCGTTTCCCGTAATACACCTCATGGGCGTCCCCTCTCACGGCAACCACGGTACCTCCAAGAGACAAATTCACCATGGCGCCCTTCGAACTGGCAAACGTTAAAAAGTCCGTCGCCGCTCTTGGCGAGACCCCACCGCTGATACCCCCTCCAACCGGTCCAACGGCCACGGTGGCCCCGGCCCCGAGCAAGACGGTGCTCTCCAACAAGGATTCGACACCTCTTTGTGTCATGACCAACGCGAGGATTTCGGATTGCGAGGCGCCAATTTGCAATCCGAATGTTCCCCCGACCAGTCGGTAAAACCCGGGATCGCTCCATTCGCCCGTCTGTTCATCACGTAAAAGCAACACGCCATTACCAAGGGAGCCGCCCACGATATAACCGGCTTTCCCTAAGCTGGGCATGATGAAGATCCCTTTTGCGAATTTCACATTATTCTGCAACCAGCTGTGGCCCGGGTTACGAACAAACTTTTCAAAGGTGATTCGGGCGTCATCGACGAGCTTTCGCAAGTCGGTGAGTTGTTGAGGAAACGCTGATATCGGTGCGACGAATCCCAATAAGCCAGCAAAAAAGAGTGTGCTAAATAGTTTTTTGAACACGTCTAGTGAATCCAGGTAGAAGCTTCAGATTTAGACCTGGTGATCATCAATATGCCCCTAATACTTTCTTTTTGCCTAAACTCTCCTAACGAAATCAATAGGCACGCAACAATTATTGATAAAACCCTTGAGGTGACATGCTTGAAACGGCTAATTTCTTTTTTCATTCGTTGAAATGGGCAAACTTCATTTTGTATGGCGCGCTACCCTTTAGCGCGCTTTGAACAACGGTGGAAGAGGAAACGTTTCAAGTTCCATGTTTCAAGAGAGGAGACTGTGGCCCTTGGACCTGGTAGCTCGAGGTTCAATGTTCAGCCGAAAACTGGGGAGAGGAGGGTTTCCCTTCTTCTCGTAACTGGCGATGGCGGCAGAGGAATCAAGAAAACCGCGAATGAGCTTATCCGGGAAGATTCTCCTCGGAATGGGTTTGGGCATTCCGGTTGGATTATTTTTCGGAGAAGAAGTGGCCTTCTTAAATTTTGCGGGGGAGGCGTTTGTTCAACTTCTCCAAGTCTCTATTCTCCCTTTTGTGCTTGTGTCATTGATCGTGGGCCTGGGGAAGCTCACGTACGAGCAGGCCTTAGCCCTGGCCAAGAAAGGCGGGATCCTGTTGGGGATCTTATGGTTGCTGGGTCTGGCCGTTGTCGCTGCCATGCCCCTCTCCTATCCCGACTGGGAATCGGCCTCCTTTTTCGTTCATTCTTTGGTGGAAGATCCGGAGGAAATTGACTTTTTAAAACTGTATATCCCTGCTAATCCTTTTTTCTCGCTGGCCAATGCCATAGTCCCGGCGATTGTCGTGTTCGGCCTTATTATGGGAGCCGCTCTCATCGGCATTAAAGGTAAGCAGGGCCTTCTTGATATGTTGTCGGTCATACTCGAAGTATTGACCCGAGTGACCGAAATTGTGGTGAGGCTGGCTCCCATTGGGGTATTTGCTATTGCGGCCAGCGCAGCGGGAACAATGGATTTTGATGAGTTGGGCAGATTACGGGTTTTTGCCCTGGGGTTCATTGCCGTTTCCATCGTCCTGACGTTTTGGGTGCTTCCATCTCTCGTGACGAGTCTGACTCCGCTTAACTTCCGGGAAGTCATCCTCCCGGTCCGTGGCCCCCTTCTGACCGCCTTTGCGACGGGGAACTTGATGATTATCCTGCCTCTTCTCACTGAGCGGGGGAAAAAAATTCTGAGAGATGCGGAACTGGCTCAAGAAGAGGATGAGTCGCTCGTGGAGGTCATTGTCCCCACCTCCTTTACCTTTCCCACTATTGGACTCTTGCTCAGTCTCAGTTTTGTCCCTTTTGCGGCTTGGTTTATCGGGTCAAGTCTTTCTCTATCACAATATCCTATGTATCTCGTATCCGGATTGGTCAGTTTTTTTGGCGGATCCCTCGTGGCCATGCCCTTCCTGCTTGAATTAGTCCGGTTACCGATGGATATGTTCCATCTGTTTGTCACTGTTGATGTATTCACGGGTCGATTTGGATTTCTCTTGGCAGGGATGCATGTGTGGGTGTTAGCGTTGCTCGGGACATGTGCCATGGTAGGGAAAATCAAGATCCGATGGAGGCTTGCCGTACGGTGGGCCCTGGTGAGTTTGCTGCTGATTCTAGCAGCGTTAGGTGCAAATAGGATGTTTTTCACCTATGTGGTACCAAAAGACTATACCAAGTATACGGAATTTATGGAGAGCGATCTTCTGTATCCCCCGGTCACCACAAAGATCTATAAGGAACTCCCCGAAACTCTGAACCAGACCCAAGGAAAATCTCGCTTAGAGGTTATTCTAGAACGAAAGACATTGCGAGCCTGCTATTTGCAAGATTCCCTTCCCTTCGTTTTTCGAAATGCTAGCGGCAAATTAGTTGGGTTTGACATTGATATGGTGAATAGATTGGCCAAGCAACTTGGTGTCTCGCTTGATTTTTTCTCGATAGGGGTA
>CP070743.1:840256-842823 GCA_020348185.1 Nitrospirota bacterium | reverse complement strand
TTCAGGACGATTTCTGCGGCTCGATGAACAAGATTGTTATTTCCTTGTGGAACAGCCGCATCATTGCAGGAGACTTTTATATTCGAGGAGGTCCGAATTTGTCGAATAGCCAGGCGATCAGCAAGATCCACCGTGTGCATAACTGACCAAATTCGGTGGTAGCCATTTGGAAGGCGGTCCAGGATCCGTAAAACCAGATTGATTTTTGCGGGAGCGCGAACATGAATTTCATCAGCAGCCTGTGCCTCCTGCTTCAACTCACCCCCCCTAACCAATGAAGGATCCCATCGTGAAAATCGGTAAATACATGGCGATGACAATAAGCCCGATCCCCAGTCCAATCAGTACCATCACCATGGGTTCGAATAAAGAGGTCATAATCGACACCGCTCGGTCAACCTCCTTTTCGTACAAATCTGCTATTTTCCCCAACATTACATCTAATGAACCTGTTAATTCACCAATAGCGATCATTTGAGCTACCAATTGGGGAAAAATTCTATTCTGCGCTAAAGGTTTCGATATGGTGCTTCCTTCACGTACCTGGTGATGGACGCGTTGAATCGCCTGGTCAATAACGGTATTGCCGGACACTCTGCCGGCAATCACCAACCCGTCAAGAATTGATACTCCACTACCGACTAAGGTCCCCAGGGTCCGAGTAAATTGTACGATAGCGGATTTCTTGAGCACATTCCCCAAAACCGGCACCGTCAACATCCATCCATCGAAAACCCTTCGGTACCGATCCGTCCGGTACAACTGCCTCATAATTACTGCCAAGATCAAGGTCCCCATCAAGATGCTGACGAGATGCGTCTCAAAAAATATTCCGCAGTTAAGTATGAGAAGAGTCAACCAAGGGAGGGCCTGGTCAAATTCGGCAAACATGTGGCTAAAGAGAGGGACAATCCAAACCAGCATAAACATCAGAACCATACAGGCTAGCACGAACAGGGTAAGGGGATACGCGAGGGCAGAAACAATTCGCCCTTTCACCGTCGCGATTCGTTCCATATGGTCACCCAGTCTGGATAACATGGCATCCAACTTTCCTGTGGCCTCTCCAACTTCGACCATATTGACATAAAAATGTGAAAACACCTTGGGATGCCTACTAAGAGCTTCTGCAAAGGTATGCCCGCTTTCGACATCTCGATGCACTTGTGTGATGATATTCTGCAGAATACGACTTTCGGAATGGGTGGCAAGGATTTCCAGACACTGCAAAAGCGGGATTCCAGAATTAAGCATGGTCGCACATTGAAGAGTCATCGTGACGAGATCTCGGTTTTTTGGATAAGAGGCAAAGGTATCAAATGACCATAGCCCCTGGGTTCCTTCTTTTGTCATTTTTACTCGAAGCCCGGTGACGGCCACCTGACGATCGCGCAAAATCCGAACAGCATCTTTGGAATCAATCGCCACCACCTCCCCTTCCAAGGTCTCCCCAAGACGACTCTTTCCTATGTAAGCAAATACCGGCATGCAACCAGGACTTTAATTAATCAATTCATTCCGTTGAATCAAATGTCGAAGGTCGAATAAGGCATTTCGAATCATGCAGTGTAGGGTGAATAGCGAATCACTATCTGGAGAATGTCTCCCTACTTTGATCGCAGGCGAGTCACATGGGGAGAATGGTGTGTTTGTTCCCTCCCTGCCCGTTCAAGGAGTTTGAAAAGCTCTTCCGGATGGGGGGATAGGATTTTCGCCTCTTTTGGAGAAATCTCCTGCCGTTTGCACAAATCTACAAGAGCCTGATTCATGGTTTGCATGCCATGTCTGGCTTGTCCCGTTTGCATAATGGAATAAATCTGGTGAATTTTACCCTCCCGAATTAAGTTTCGGACAGCCGGGGTCGGAACTAAAACTTCCAGGGCTAACGCCCGTCCTTTGCCGGCAAGACGGGGAACCAGTCGTTGAGACAGAATCCCTTCCAATGCAAAGGATAATTGAGTTCGGATTTCCATCTGTTGATCTGAGGGGCACACTGAAATAAGACGATTAAGCGTCTGAATGGCAGAATTCGTGTGCAAGGTGGCCAAGGTAAGATGACCGGTCTCCGCACACATAAAAGCCGCTTGAATGGCCATCCAATCTCTCACCTCCCCGAGACACACAACATCAGGGTCCTGGCGCAGAGTACCCGTCAGCGCCGTTTGGAAATCTGGAGCATCTCTCCCAATTTCCCTCTGGTTGACGACACTGGACTTATGAGAGTGGAGAAACTCTATTGGATCTTCAATCGTCACAATATGGGCCCTTCTTTCCTGATTGATCAAGTCAATCATGGCCGCTAATGTTGTACTTTTCCCGCTCCCGGCTGGCCCTGTGATGAACAACAACCCCTGAGGTTTTCTGGCTAATTCACGTATAACGGAGGGGAGGCCCAATTCTCCAAAGGAAGGAACCGCTAAGGGTATCGCCCTCAAGGCCACGGCCGGCCTCCCTCGTTGTGTGTACACATGACACCGAAAACGTCCAATGCCTGGAATTCCGAACGAGGTATCAATATCATTCATTCCCTCGGCGACTTGACGTCGACCTTCCGTCAACATTTCGGA
>CP070743.1:837582-840156 GCA_020348185.1 Nitrospirota bacterium | reverse complement strand
AGCGAACAAAGGAGAATGGGAATCATCATCCATCCCCCGTTAATTAAAATCTGAATCACAAGTAGTTCCCTAGCACGATGTTACCCCCGTTTTTCGTTTTTGTGAAGCTCGAATTTAAGAGGGATGTCAACATATTTCTTAATAGGAATGTTTCCATCTTTCTCGGGTTTGAAACGCCACTGGTGAACGGCTTCCTTGGCTGCCTTATCAAGAATAGAATGACCGCTGCTTTTCTTTATAGTCACCTCACCCGGCAATCCATTAGTTTGGACTAAGACCCGCACAATGACCGTTCCTTCCCAGCCGGCATCCTTTGCGACAGAAGGGTATAAGGGTTTAACAAAACGAACGATGCCGACTTTCGAACGGGGAACGGTTTGACCTCCTGGTGGAAGAGCCATCAGCACCCTTCGTTGAGTTGGAAGTGTGGAGGAAGTCTGGGTTTGCCTCTCAATTGCGGAGGGATCGACAAGTGTCGTCTGAGGCGCCTGGTTGCTTTTCGTAGACAGTTTTGGTTCGGATGGCTGGGGTGGAGTTAATGTTTCGGATTGGGTGCTCTGGGGTTTGATCATTTTTACTAGGGTTCGAGCGACCAAGGCGTCAGCCGCAGGCTGATCTTTCAGAACCCTCTTTTTCGGCGAATCAATAAGTGGATCTTGAGTCTCATGGGTTGGGGGAGACTTAAGCGTGGAAGTGACTGACTTCAACTGAGAGGTCATGAGCCGGGAAGAAGGTGGGGACGAGGGTAAAGCTGGTTTCACGGAACGAGAAGCCGATCGAAAGGATGGCGGGGGTTGGGGAGGGGATACCGAGGGTATTTCGGATTGACTCGGGACAAGACTGATTTGAACGACCGGAACCGCTTCGGTGGTGGGGGTTGATCTGGGCAGGAAACCCAATCCGGCCAGCAGCCCCGCATGCAGCACGATTGAAAGAATAGCGTAAATCGTGACCGAAGGTTGGGGTGGGTCAAAGACAAATGGTTCAGCCGCCGTCATTATCTGGTCTTTTTGAGCAAATTGTGGATCCGATCATCCGTTCCTCCCTGATCCACATATTCCTGATAGTGGGCCAACGCTTTTTGGGTATCATTCCGATGAAATTCATAAAACACCCCCAAATTGTAATAGGCGTCCACTAATCTGGGATTAAGGGAAATGGCGTCTCTGTAGGCTTGCTCCGCTTCGTCCAAACGATTCATGTTGGCATAAATGACCCCTAGATTCAGATGGGCCTCGGCGTCCTTGGGGTTCAGGCGGATCACCTCTTTAAATTGTTGTTCAGCTTCCTGGCTTTTTCCGAGTTCCTGAAAGAGCACCCCGACCGTATATCGAATATCAATGAGGTCCCCTTTGAGATCAAGCGCCTTCTGGTATGCCCGAATGGCTTTGAGGGGGTGATTGGATTTTTCCTCCAATTGTCCCAGGAGTAGCCAACCGCCTAAATGGGCAGGTTCGATTTCGACAAGCCGAGAAACGGCCTGGCCAGCTTGCTCCCGATCTCCAACCTGATAGGACCAATACGCGAGTTTGTACAAGGCATCGGCGTTGTTGGGTTGAAGAGCCAACAACGCCTTATAGGCTCGGATAGAAGCCTCCGGTCTCTTCATGTGATCATAAAGGTTCGCTAACGAAACCCGTGCCTCATAAAACCGTGGGTAGAGTTCTAAGGCTTTCTGAAAAGCCCCTTCTGCATTTGCAAATTGTTTTTGGGATTGAAAGACCACACCCAAATCATGATAGGCCCGCGAAAAATTCGGGTAAAAGGCAATGGCTTTTTTGAATGAGGTGATTGCCTTGTCGGGTTGATTAAGTGCTGTGAAATAGACGACTCCTAACAAATGATGGGCTTCGGCAAATCGAGGAAAGAGCTGAATTGCGTCTGTCAAGGATTGGGAAGCGTTCTCATAGTTTCCTTTTTGAATTTGGGTATGGGCCTGATTGAACAATTCCAGGGCTTCATCGGCGAGACTGACGGTTGGGAAACTCAGTGAACACACTATGGTTAAGCAAGACGCGAGAAAAAACCTGAAATATTCAGCTGGGTGTTGCCCTATTTGATTAGTTGGGTTTCCCATAGTTTCTTGGCTATTTTTCATGAAGGTTAAACTTAACAGGCACGTTCACTTTGGTCGCAACAGGAAATTCTCCATCTTTTTGTGGCTGAAAGAGCCAGTCTTCCGTGGCATCAAGGGCGATTTGATCAAGGATGGGAAAACCGGAACTTGTGAGGACTGTAGCCGAGGAGATTTTCCCGTCGGGTCCTATCGTCAATGTCAGTTTTACAGTTCCCTGCCAGCCTTGCTCCTTCGCGATCCGGGGATACGGTGGTCTGTCGATTTTCACCGGTATGGGATTTGACCTTATACCACGTTGTTTGCCAATTGGATCAAGGGCCACCAAATTTGTTTTAAAGTTGTGATTAAGAGGAAATTCTGCTGAAATGCGGAGGGCATCAAAAGCCGAGGTTGCTGGAAACTCATTAATATCGGGTTTCGGGAAAATGAGTTGGCGCTCCTCTAAGATTACAGCCGTGCCCGGAATTTCAATGACTTCCAGGGTTTCGATTTCCTCT
>CP070743.1:834900-837482 GCA_020348185.1 Nitrospirota bacterium | reverse complement strand
ATCAAGTTGAAAGACTAACAAATCTGCTTGATTGGCCTCGGCGAACAGAATGGACTCATTTAAGTATTCCGCGGCCACAGGGTTGATCACTCCCTCGTAGGTGGCTACCACCACCAGAGGGGACTCAGCATGGGCCAGAGAACCCTGAAAGACGATTAAAATGAATAAGGAAAATCCTGTGAGAACGAAACGGAGGCGTGGTGCAGATACTAAGTTAAAATACCCAAATTGTAATGGAATGGTGGTCATGAGGTGTAAGCTGAGGGTGGCAAGTACCCATCAATTGGATCATACGGGGCCCCTAAAACCCTGTCAAGAAAATCGGGCGTTTGTGGTACTCATCCTACCGGGACCCGTGGAAGCCTGGCCTTGGGCAAAGACCGGGGCCGAATGGCTGTGATTTGGAAAAGGCGCCTGGTACAATAGCCCGCTTATGAAACGCCTAGAAGCCGGAGATCGAGTGCATTTGGTAGACCAGAAGAACCGGCAGTATGCCCTGACCCTCAAGCCGGGAGAAATCTATCAGCATAGTGGTGCGCGAATCTCACATGATGAGCTCATTGGGCAACTTGATGGAACCTTTGTGCACTTATCAAACGGAAAAATGATGCTGGCGATTTATCCCACATTAGCGGAATACACGCTCAAAATGCCGAGAGGGGCCCAAGTGCTGTATCCCAAAGACCTGGCCCTGATTCCCATGTGGGCGGATGTCTATCCCGGAGCTCGGGTATTGGAAGCCGGGGTCGGATCTGGTGCCTTAACGATAGCCTTGCTTCGGGCGGTGGGGCCACAGGGACACATCGTGAGTTATGAAACACGCCACGATTTTGCTCGTACCGCGATGAAGAATATCGAGCGGTATCTTGGCGTCGTTCCCAATTTCTCCCTTCAGTTTCAGGATGTGTATGAAGGCATAGACACGGGATCGGCGGAGGAACCTCAATTGTTCGATCGAGTCATTTTTGATCTCCCCGAACCCTGGCGAGCTGTTCCCCATGCCATTCAGGCTCTCAGGAGAGGTGGAATCTATTTAAGTTTTGTGCCTACGGTTCCGCAGGTTGTGCAGACCGTCAATGCCTTGGAACAAACCCAGGAGGCGGGTCTGATCGAGACCTTTGAGACCTTATTGCGAACCTGGAATATTAAGGGAAGGAGCGTGCGTCCGGACCATCGAATGGTCGCCCATTCCGGATTTGTCACGGTTGCTCGGAAAATAGCACGGGGAAGTTGGAGAGGGGCATTCTTAGAGCAGGACGATCTCTCAGGTGGTGAAGTGAACCCTATGATCAAGGAGGATCAAGAAGGCAAAGAAAAAGATTCATCATGATCCTGATGCGGCACGGTGCGTCAGTCGGACGAATAAGGTAATGAAGACATCAAGCAAAACCATTCTCATCGCTGATGATGAGAAAGATTTGCGGATGCTTGTGGCGATTACCCTCGAAGATCCTGCTTATCGAATCGTGACGGCTGTTGATGGAGAACAAGCCCTTGACCAATTGAATGGAAATGAACGGACCAAACCCTCCCATTTCGATCCTCAACTTCTTGAGGCCTTTCGCGAAATTCATATGAAGTTTGATGAAATCTTCTGCCGAATTCCTGATGAAGCTGGAGAAGAATACAGGGTTTAACGTGTAGTTGCGCCATCTCATGGCGCCTCTGGGGACCCCAACAGCTTTGAGGGGGGCGTTCGAGGGAGGCAGCATGAGATGCTGCAGCTACAACCCGGAACCCGAAACTTTATGTATCCTCACCGACGAGGCATTTCAATAGGAAAACCGGCCTCCTGCCAGGCGTTCATGCTGCCAGCTACGTTGTAAACAAATTTGTACCCAAGATCCGTCAGCGTCTTTGCGGCAATGTTACTCCGGTGTCCGGATTGGCAATATACGACGATGTGCTCATCGAGATTGGCATGAAGTTCCGAATGTCGAAATTGCATTTCACGAAAGTCAATATTGAAATCTGTGCCTGGTATAAACCCCGCCGCATGTTCTCCCGGGGTTCTGACATCAACTAAAATAAACCCTTTTTGGGATGGTTGTGCCGATTTTTCCATCCCAGCTTTTAATTGCTGGACACTCAAAACATACGGATCTGTCGCAGACAGGGGACTGGTCAGTCCGACGAAGAAGATCCAACCGAGCACGATAAGAAATGCTATGTGGTGGTATTTCATGAGAGGTCTCCTCACAGAACTCAGAATTGGAATTGAAACGGTTGCATGGTGTGTATGGCTTTATGTTAAGAGCAGATATGCATCATACGCTCATTACCTTGAAGGGCACAACAGATGAGGAAAGGCGTTGAAGGCGAAGTCTTGTAAAAATTTTATTGTGTCTGGAAAAAGCTGGTCAAGAGGGATTGCCTTACTCGGCTGTGTATTTTTTGTCGGATGCGGCAACCGTGTGCTCTTGAATGCGGAGGGATTACATGGCGGGGTCGTACGATATCACTATAAGCAAAATCAAAGCCCGATGTTATCCTCGAACCGAAGTGAAGCCTTTCAGAAAATGAAAGAGTTTTGCGGAGGACCCTATATTATTTTGAAGGAGGGTCCAACCCAGGGGCGAGCA
>CP070743.1:832203-834800 GCA_020348185.1 Nitrospirota bacterium | reverse complement strand
CAGGGGAAAAGGTGATGATGTCCACTTCCGGATCACGCTTAAAAAGTAACATTTTACTTGCTCCCCATCATGGGGGGCGAAACTCGAGTTCAATAGCCTTTTTAGAAAAAGTGCGACCGGAGATCTGTGTCATCTCTTCAGGCACTCCAACTCCGAACACCTTCCCCCATCCGGAAACCCTTCAGAGATTCAAGGATATAGGTTGCCGAACCATAAGGATTGATCAAACAGGGGCTGTACAAATCTCTCTAGGACCGGAGCGGTTCAAAATCAGAAGTTATTTGGGAGGGGAGTTAAACAGGTGAAACTCCCGCCTCGATTCCTTAGGGTGTGTAAAGGACTACCAGACAACGAGTCATTTCATTGGAGGTGCTTTTAAGCTTGTGGGGGGTGTCGGAATTAAAGTGGATGGATTCACCCGGTTTGAGGTGATGGGCCTTGTTGCCAAGGGTGAGTCTAAGGCCTCCCTCCATCACGAAAATGAATTCCTCTCCATCATGCTTGTAAGCGACAGGCTTATGGGTTTGTTTAGGTTCAATGGTTATCATAAAGGCGCGAAGGTGGTCACTCTCCGCGCCAGGGCTGAGGGTTTGATAGGAATAGTTTTGGGTCCGTTTCATGAATTCTCTGGCGCGTTGGTTGCGAATCATGGTTTTTTCTTCCCTACGTAGGAATGTCCCGGGATTAACTTGAAGAGCACCGGCGAATCTCAACAGGAAGCTCACCGGAGGTGTAATCTCATCACGCTCAACTTTCTCGATGAAGTCCGGCGATTGTCCAGTCGCCTCTGCGAGGGCCTCCACGGTGAAATCGTGACTCTCACGCAACTTCTTCACCTTGACCCCAAAACCCGTGACCCTATTGGATTTTTCAGTTTCCTTCAGAGCGTCCGCAAGGTTGCGCATGAGTGCTTGTCGAACCTTTTCCGAAAGGAGAGGGAGAAAAGTTTTCGCGTCAGCCACGACGCCGAGATCTGCCACTTGGAAAATTGGTGCATTGGGGTCACGGTTAATGGCCACGATGGTTTTTGTATCCATGATCCCCGCCGTATACTGGATGGCTCCCGAGGTGCCGATAGAAAATAGAAGATTGGGACTGACATTTTTCCCTGTTTGTCCGATCAACCGATCCTCTTCGACCCAATGTTGTAGAACTGGAGGACGGGTTGCACCCACCTCAGCTCCCAATGCATTGGAAAGTTCGCGCACCAACCCGAAATCATCCGGGTTATTAAGGCCGGCTCCTCCTACCACAACAACATTTGATTCCTCCAGCTTCTGAGCGTTATCTTCATCGACCGAATGAGATAAGAGAACAGGCCCTTTAGGAACCTCAAGGGATTCCAGCGGGAGTAATTCGGTGATGCCCGGCTCACCCCGATATTCAATGGCCTTAAAGGCATGGGGTAGGACCGTTGCAAGCCCGGTTTCCACCCCATCGGAGAAGGTGATGTTGGCCAATACCTCACCTCCCCAAGAGGGACATTTGGCCACGACTCTCTCTTCAGCAAACCAAAGGTCGATGCATTCCGCAATCAGTCCGGTGTTGTTGATCCTGGCAGCCCGGGCAGCCAGTTCTCGTCCAAAGTCCGTTACAGGAAAGAGAACGAGCAGAGGTCGCTGTTTGCGAAGGGCAGAAGCGAGGGATGTGGCATAGAGGTCGGTCCTCGGCATAGCCAAACTCTCATGTTCCAAAATGTAGACCAGGCCGGCACCATGGTTGATACAGGCTTCGGACGCAGCATCGATCGACAAGGTCCCTTCAGTTTCAGGCATTTCACCTGCCTTGGGAGGCGGCCCCAGAAGGACAACAGCAACCATTCCTCCGATTGAAAGAGAAAGTTCCCGCGCCTTGGCCAACACGTTGAGGCTGAACCCGAAAAACTTTTCATTTCTCAGATCGCCATATACCCATATTTCTTTTTTCGTCTTGGTCATATACGCTTTCACTTTTTATTGGACGTTATTCCCTATCACATAAAAAGGGGGACATAGGACCATGCAACTTGCTTAAACAAGGATTCAGCCGATTAACCCCGCGTCCAGTAGTCTTTTGAGAAGTCCCTCAACCTGCTCTTCCGCTGTACCATCCAGAAACTCACATTTCTTGGTACTATCGGCTCGGGAAAGAGAAATCACCTTGGTCGGGGAACCTTTTTCACCAACCATAGAGGAGGTCAAACCAAGGTCAGACAGGTCCCATCTTTGGATCTCTCCCGCTTCAAAAGCCCCTCTAATCCCGGAAAGCCCCAGATCCCTTGGCTCTACAGAGTTGGGATGGATTGTGAGCACAGAGGGGAAAGGGAGCTCAAATCGCTCGCGATACCCATCGAGCCTACGTTCAACCATAAGACCGGACTCAGTGGATTCAATAGAATGGGCCCAGGTGACCATAGGCAAGTCGAGGAGAACCGCTGTCTGAGGACCAACATGGCCGGTATCGCTGTCGGAAGATCTCGTACCAAAAAGGATCAAGTCAAAAGGGTCAAGCTTTTTAATTGCAGCCGCAAGGACGGTAGAGGTGGCGAGGGTATCAGATCCTGCCAAGGCAGAATCGCTCAACAAAAGACCGTCGTCGACGCCCATGGCCATGGCTTC
>CP070743.1:829493-832103 GCA_020348185.1 Nitrospirota bacterium | reverse complement strand
TCTTCCTGATCAAGGAAGACGAGATACCCGAAGACAGTCGAAAGTAACAGGTAGAGGATGCCAAGGCCGCCCAGGGAGGCCACCACTGTCCATCGATCAAGCAAGTTCCAATTCCAAAGGCCTTCGGTTACCCAGGCCATGGTCAAAGCGATCGCGTAAGGGAGCAAGCCCGGTATGAGCACCTTTCCCAAGAAGCGGCTCCAGTGGACTTCCAGTAAATAATTGGTGTACCCCATATAAATCACCGCGCTCACCACCATGCTCAATGCAACGGCGACCGCAATAACCATGATAGATGGCCCAATGATGATGAATCCCGATCCGACGGTGATCCCGATCAAGACCAGCTGGACGAGAGGATACATGGTTTCCCGTAGCGGTCGCCCAACCCCCCTATGCACAGCCGTACCCGGTCCGGTTAAGGCATTCAGTTGGTAGGGCAATGTAAATAAGGCGAGGATCAACGCGGCCAGGCGGTAATCTTCGGTGGAAGACCCAAGCCAGCCGAACAAGATCGGGGAAGCGAAGGCGGCCAAAAACCCCATAATGAGACCGGTCATCATGTTGAGATACCGTGATCCACGAAGGTAGAGGTTCCGGACTTCAGTCTTTTCATTGAGTGAACTCAGACGGGCGATCGCCGGCTGAAGGACCGCATTTAATGATGAAGGCAGCAAAGCACCCATGATCGGAAACTTCTGTCCGATCTCAAATAAGCCCGTGGCCTTGACGCCAATGAATACCCCCGCAATGAGCTTTTCGATGGAAAATAAGAAGGTCCCGAGCAGTCCTGATACCTGCACGACCGTTCCATAGCGATAAAATAACTTCAACGACTCCCGGTTAATGTACCGAAATCTTAAGGAGAGGGTCGGCAGCGCCCGATAGCACGCCACGATATAGGCGAAGGTTGACACCACGTAACGCGCCACTAACGCCCAGAGCAGGGCATAAATTCCCCAGCCGGCCAGTAACAGGCTCACGATGAGAATGGTTTCCAGGCAGAAGCTCACGAACCAGATCAAGGTTTGTTGTCCAAACCGTTGAAGGCCCTGGAGCGCAAAACCGAAGGCCCCCAAACTCAGATCCATCGCAAAAACCAGTGCCGTCCCGAATATCAGGATGGCGGCGGTCCGATGGAGAGGACCCGAAATATGAAAGGTCTCAATGATGGCCGGCAGCCCAAACCACAAGAGCGTCAGCAGGGAACCGGTAACCACCAGCACCACCGTCAGGCCGGTGGATAACAAATGATTGATCTTGGCCAATTCTCCCTTGGCATGATATTGGGCAATGTAGGTGACATAGACATTCGACACACCAAAGGTACTCATGCCCAGATAACCAATCAAAATAAAGCAGGAGGCCCAGATGCCGTATTCCTCAAGTGTCACATAGCTCAGAATGATGGGGGGCATCATGAGACGCGAAAGCATCGAAAAGGCTTTAGCGCTGAAATTGAAAGTCGCGTTTCGTGCTACAACCGTGTTCTGAGTTTGAGCTCCTGCCTTTCCGTCCATTAGTCTATGATCCTTCTCCGACTCTGCTCGTGTTTATCGATATACACATGATTGGCCCGGCCCCTTTTTTTGATTGCATCCTCTCGGATTAAAGCCCTTCCTGTTGTGGCAGCCCGGAAGGTACTCACTAAAAGCCACTCCTGGCATCGGACGGTTTTCTCACAAGAAACACCAGCCCGGGCGTGACATATTTAATCAATGGCGCTGGAATCAGCTTGGAAACGAATTGGATTCTCCGCGAACACCCCAGCGATCCCACTCCTGATTGGCGGGCTTCTCGAACGGCCTTTGGCCTGGTTTCCACATACCGCTCCGGAAACCGCATATCGGGAATGGGCCAGAGGGACTTGACCACTTCAAAACCCGTCTCCCGCAGCATCCGATGAAGAGCCGGATAGGAATGCAGGCGAGCGCGGGTCTTCGGTTTATTTTGAAAGGCCAAAATGAGGTCAGCCATCCGTCGCGGCAGGGCACTTCCAAAGTGCATTCCGTCAATATGCTCATCGCGTCCCCCCATGAGGTACCCGAGGGCAAAGCGATTCTTCGTCGCGATAAAGGCCATGCCTCCGGGACGAAGCACCCGGAACATTTCTGCTAGCAACCGACCTTGAAGATCCTCCGGCTTCTCGTTTGATGGACGGGAACCGCACCACTCCAGCACAAGATTCAAAATGACCGTGTCGAAATTCTCAGTGTCATACGGAAGCAGACAATCATCCCCACCTATCGCAATCGAGACATTTTCCACATTCGACTGACGACATCGCTCAGCCACAAACGCTGCTTGCCCGGGAACGACCTCCAGAATATCGACGCTCCTGGCACGTTTGGCTAACTCCGGGGAGAACTGTCCGAGACCAGGGCCGATTTCCAGGACACGACTCGTGGGACTCAAGGGTATATGGTCCAGAAATGATTGACGCGTTTGGTCCGTGACGTATCGGATGAGGTGAGGATTGGAGGCATAGACGGTTTCAAGGGCTTTACGCCACCCTTTTTGCCGGGCAAGAGTGGTGAGATCGGTCAACGATTCCACGGTTCCGGAATCTTCCATCGGGGCATACCTCAGAAAATTAGGGATACCATTATC
>CP070743.1:826774-829393 GCA_020348185.1 Nitrospirota bacterium | reverse complement strand
AGGTATTCGAATATATCGAATGTTTTTACAATCGAAAGCGCCGGCATGGTTATTTGGGTAATATGAGCCCGGAGGAATTTGAAAACCAGACAGTCGGACTTTGTTAACGGTCCATTTTTCCAGGACAAAACCAGCTGGCCGAAAATCGTCTCCTGGCACAACCCTGCGAGGGTCCGCTTTCGGGAAGCTCGCATCGGGATAGGCAAAAAAATAATGAAAGCTGGCCCCACCGCATTATGCGATGAGGCCGAGTAAGGCGGGAATGGCGTCCATGCCGGGGTAATATCACTTATCGCCTGATGCGGCCCGGAGAAGCTGCTCCGAGATCGTGTCGCTGGCGTTTTGAAGGGTACGAATATCAAGCCGAGAATAATATTTTTCAGTTACGATTGGTGAACTGTGCCGGAGCAATTTTTGCACTTCCGCCAACGTCCTGCCCGAGTTAATGGCGATGCTCGCGGCAGTTCTTCGGAGGCAATGTGCAGTAACGTCATTATCATTAATATCTGCTTGCCGCATCAAAGACTTGAATCGTTTTTTTATCGAAATATAGGGTAGCTTGGTCGTGATGTTGGCAAAGGGATATGGAGTACTTCTATCGCATTCATCAAGCACCTGAGCTGCGGCTTCATTTATTGGGATGGAATCATGCTTTTTTGATTTCCCGGATGATGCTGGAATAAACATTATTTTATTTTCCATGTCTATGTGATCCCAACGGCAATTCAGGCATTCTGACAGGCGCAGTCCAGTGGCAAGCAAAAACCGGATGGCCCGGGCCGGTTGATTATCAGCCTGAATTAAAACGGGTATCAGTCTCGCCAATTCCTCCGAATTCAAGCATCGGTCCTTGCCCTGCTCTTCAAAAAGAGGCACCCCGACGGCCGGGTTCGCGATGTCGATTATCTCCATGATATTGATGCCGACGTTGATGCTCGATTTGATCAGCTGCAGGTGGCGGTTGCAGTATGCATTCGAGTACCCCTGCTGCTTCAAATCGCTGTGAAACGCCTGCACGGATCGTTTAGAAATAGCATTGACCTTGGTCTGGCCGAATGCGGGCTTGATTTTGTTGTCATAGAGCTCACGGTATTTTTTTGCGTTCCTTCGTCTAGGGGTTATGTACGGAAAATAAAATTCAGACATGTAGTGGTGGTAGGTCATCTCGTTACGCTTTTCTTTGACCTCGGCCTGCGGATCGCTACCGAGAGCGATCTCGGCGCGTAATTTTTTGACCATCGCTTTAGCCTCGGCGAGAGATATATCGTCGGTGCGTCCCAGCTTGCGGTGAGTGGTCTTTCCTGCGTCGTTCTTGTATCGCAGGTAGTAGGTTCCCCGGCCGGGTGAAACACGGCTAACGAGCACGTACAGGCCGCTGCGGTCATTATGCACGATCTCGATTTTGGACTTCCCCTCAGGGCAAGTTAATTTTGTTTCTATAAATTCAGTTGTTAAGTTGGCAATCATGGCGACCTCGAATTCGAAAGATATAAATCTGGGCAGTCGAATCCTGGGAAACTGATAACCTGCATAATTAAATAGCAATGCAGATTTTCAGCTTCCCAGAAATTCACCTGATCAAGTAAGTTCGTAACGTTTCGGCGTTGCACAGATCGGCCCGGTAAAATTCAGCGGTAAGATTCGATTTCGGACCATGTGAACCATACATCGACCCGCAAGCCGCCGTTGGCCATCTGTTAAAGGGGCCCAGAATTCCGGCCCACATATTTTCTCGAGCGTGTATCCGTTATCTGGTAAAAGCCCGGGCAATGTCTCTAGGACTTGCTTATGAACCGACTCAAAAAACTCTTTTGGGACCGTAAACCCATCCTTAAATACTAAATATTCGACTGTTTTGTTTTTGTCACTCATGACTGCTTGCCTCTAATAATTGAAAGACCTTCCGGCCGTGTTCCTTGACTTGAAAATTCCACCGGTGAATTTGGGGATCGGTCCCGGTGTATTTTTCAATCACCTCTCCGGCGGCACGCCGGCTGATACCTGCTTGATCGCTGACTGCATCGCGCAACGCGAGCTTGGTCACGATGCCTTGCTGGATGTGGCTGGAGACTATCTCCACCAACTCGGCATCGGCTTTTTTGGCCACCGACTGCTTCAGATTTGAAACCTCAGTCGAATCTATCCTTTCCACCGTTTCTAGTAGCTCCAGGTAGCTGAGACCGTCGGCCGTCGAATACCGGAACGAAACGCGCCCGGCAACGTCACCACGGCGCTTTTTGTTTTCAAACTCAACAACTCTAAATTGGCTTTCAGGATCGACGGCAATAACATCGCCGACGAAGGCACAATCTGCGTCGTCGATAATGTCGCTGGTGCCGGCGTAAATCGGCTTGCCGCTTTCGTCGGGCTTTTTGTTGACATGGGCCAACACGATTAATGTGGCGCCCTTCAGGACGAGTCGGCGCATTAGCCTGCCAAAACGAGTCAACCGTCGTTTCTGCATGAGATCAGTCACCTTTTTTAAGGTGTCGACGACGATGACGATTCCTCGTGCCTGATCCATGGCGATAAGGTTCTCAACGTGCGGGATAAACTGCGATATTTGAAATCCATGATAGCCATCGCAGATGACATGAAATCTAAACCGCTCGGCTATTT
>CP070743.1:824033-826674 GCA_020348185.1 Nitrospirota bacterium | reverse complement strand
GAATGATCCCTGCCCGTGCGGGAGTGGCAAGAAGTATAAAAAATGTTGTGGAGCTGGTTAACGCCACGAGGCCGGGAGATTAACCTCCTGGCCTCGTGGCGTTAACCAGCTCCACAACATTTTTTATACTTCTTGCCACTCCCGCACGGGCAGGGATCATTCCGCCCGATCTTTGGGTCGGTGCGAACGACCGTTTGAGCCTTCGGGTGAGTGCTATCCGAATAAAACCACACCCCGTCCTGCTTGCGAAACTGACCGATCTCATGGTGCTCTTGGAGGCCATCCTTCGTCTCAAATGAAGCCTTGAATTCGACCGTTCCCACCTCATCATTAGGGCCACCTTGTTTGGTCTCAACGACCTCCAATCCTGTCCATTTGGTTGTCTCAGCCCATTCGCGACTATCCTTTATGTCCAGTTGTTTTTTTGTCTTTGGATCGTGGGTTTTTTCAATAAAATCCATCTGAACTTGAGAGTGGGCGCTGTACCGCGCGCGCATGAGTTGTTCCGCGGTCTCTGCCTGTTTTTCTCCACTTATGAAAGGCCCACAACAACGATCATATTTCTGGCCACTTTGACACGGACACTGCATTCGGATCTCCTTTCAATCAATCAATATATATGTGTATTTCTCATGTTCACCTTAAACCAAGCCATTAAACGGTTTTCCGGTGTTCTGATCAAAAAAACATGCAAAGGATGGAATCTCGTGGTCCAATTTTTCATCACAAAGGTCAGGTTATGACTTTTGTGGTGTTTTCGAGTAAATAAAGTTGCAGGGATTGTAGTTGGCATTTTATCCTAACTATCTTGTTATAGGAATAATCTAAAATCTATTATTGAATGGGGAAAAACCCATGGAATCAAAACAACAAAAGTTCTTTGTCGTCGGGGCGACCGGCCAGCAGGGAGGAGCCGTGACCCAAAGTTTAATACGGCAGGGACATCAGGTGCGAGCTTTAGTGAGAAAGGCTAAACAACATTCTGAAAAGGCTGAAGCCCTAAAGAAACTGGGAGTCGAGATTGTCCTTGGGGACATGACCAATCAGAGCAGTTTGGAACAGGCCATGTCTGGCGTTGATGGAGTTTTTTCGATGACCACCTTTTTTGAAGAAGGACTGGATGTCGAAGTCCAACAAGGGATCATCCTTGCGGAAGCTGCCCAAAAGACCAATGTCCCCCATCTGGTCTATAGCTCAGTCGGTAGTGCACATCGAAATACGGGAATTCCTCATTTTGAATCAAAATGGAAGGTGGAACAACATATTCAACAGCTTGGGGTCCCCGCAACAATTCTTCGTCCCACATTTTTTATGGATAATTTTGCCAACCTGATGCGGGAGGGGATTCTCCAAGGAAACCTCACGGTTCCCATGCGCCCGGAGATCAGGCTCCAAATGGTCGCTGTCAAAGACATTGGAGAATTTGGAGCGGCCGCCTTGGTACGCCCCAAGGAATTCATAGGGCAGGGTATTGAATTGGCTGGCGATGAGTTGACCATGGGAGAAGTCGCCGCAAACTTTTCAAGCATTCTTCAACGCCCTGTCCACTTTACGTCCTTGCCGGATGATCAGGCGGAGGCGGCGATGGGATCCGATATGGCCGCCATGTTTCGGTGGTTCAATGAGGTGGGTTATTGCGCGGACATTCAAGAGCTTGAAACCCGATTTGGAATTCCTCTTACCTCATTTGGGGAGTATCTCGAAACCGTGAGTTGGGTAAAAAGTTAAGGCTATCGCTGGAATTCACATCTTTGACTTGTCCCCGGGATGAATGCTCTTTATTACCCATTTCATTTGTGTCATGAAAAGACACTTCATCGTTTATTAGCTGACTTTGAGCAGGTTCATTTCCGTGATTTTATGGCCCTTCAACTCACGCCTTTGGTGGGGACGACCGCCTTTCCTGATCGCATGGGAGACTCTTATCCAGAGTACCTAGAAGCTGGTCGAATTGTGCAGGGTCACAACGTGAGTGGTTCTATGAGCCCGGAGGTTATTGCCTTCGTTGATCAGGATTTACAGGATCCTATATGGCGAAAGAGTTTTCATGAGTTCTTAGTGAGTGACTATCGGTTTCAAAGAGGGTTATTTGACGATTCCCAAATACCACAAGTCGGGAGTTGTGACAAACGAGAATCTCGGGTCCTTCTAGAGTTTGAAAAATCAGATTGGATAGATAAACCGTACCGGGTGGGCACGGTTCAAACCCTCAGTCGAAAACTGATAGTCTCTGAAGACAGCTCTCGGTTTGAGTATGGCTTTGCCCTTATTAAAACTTCTGCATCGCTCGTTTATACTATTCAATTATGCCAACAACTTAATTTGGTCGCTGTGACAGATTCAGCCTCACACCATCGACTGTTGACGAGGTCCTGTATAAGGGAACAAATCGAATTGGCCAACTATTGGATGAAACGGGAAGGCTATTGAAGCCCCTGCAGATTTGAAATGTGAATCCCCACCCTGATACTGGCAACATGTCATTATAGAATTACCTGTGCCATCCAAGTGTCCTGATGTTGACAAAATTTTGCAAGATTCGTATGAAGTGTTCGCCAATCGTCCGGATGAGTCTAAATATAACCGTTCTTTTTTATTGTTGAAGAATTAAAGGAGGAGTGTCGAATGCCACAATTGATTG
>CP070743.1:821288-823933 GCA_020348185.1 Nitrospirota bacterium | reverse complement strand
CATCACCGATGGACATTACGTCAGGTTGCCTGAAACAGGCACCAAAACGATTGTATGGGGGAACCATCCGGCTGTGGTGGAGACCACGACGACCTGGCTCAAGAAGCGAGGCCTGAAAATGTTCGACCCGGCAAGTCTGGAAACTGTCTTGGATGCTAAATCCCTCCGATGGTCGCATACATTTGAAGACGAAAAAAATATTATTGAGGCAGCTCAAAAACTTGGTGCCAAGCAGATTGTGTTTGCCAATCAATATGGGGATCGTCGTGCGCCCTCGGTGTCGGTACGTGCGATGGACGTTGGCGATAATCTTCTTGTGTGGATAGGAAGCGCACGATATTCAGGATTTCTCAAAGACCCCAAAAATGACATGTTGGCGAGATTAACCTGTCAGGCTTTAGCCACTGCATGGGGTTACCGAAAACCGGGCGACAAATGGTTTAAGGGTTCCTATGGACTCTGTATGGTTGACGAAGAAGATAAGGGGGGAAATAAATGAATGCGGAAAGGTTGTGGAACCTGAGTCTTGCCTTCCTGGTCTTGTTTGGCTTGATGTTGACAGGCTGTACCACGAGTCCCAAGACCACCGATACGGCCAGATCAACGATGGAGCAACTTCTTCTGGCTCAAGCCCTTGAACGGACTTTGGTGGATGCAAGGATGCCTATTGATCCAGCAGAATCCGTGGCCGTTGAAGCCGTTGGCCTGACTGGAGACGCGGGATATGCCAAAAGTATTGTGGAGGAATGGTTACGCAAAAAGGGCTTACTGGTCGGGGGGGAGGCTCCGAAATATCTGGTCCGGGTGATTCTTCAAGCTTTCGGAACTCAAAATGTTGAAACCTTTATTGGCATTCCACCGATACAGAGCACATTCATTCCTCTTGCTACCCCGGAATTAGCCATTTATAAGAATATCAATCAGCGTGGATACGCTCGTCTCAATTTAGAGGTCTCGGATAAAAAAACTGGGGCCCTCGTTGCTGTGTCTCCCGTCTTCGAAGATGAAGTGTTTTTCGAAGATGTCGTATGGTTATTTTTGTTCGAATTCAAGAATACCGATATTGTTCCACCTCCATTATGAGGTTGAAAACAGGGATTTGCTCATCTGATTGGCGGATACACGAAGGTTGTTTTAGTGGCTTTCTTTCACGAGGTTTTTGTTCCATTCGGGAACTTCCACAACTAGATTTTGCTCTCCATTTGGAACGGTTTGGCAGGCAAGCCGAGATTGAAGGGTAATGCCCGGGGCTTCATCTAATTGATCATTCTCATCATCGGTCGCTTCGTTGCAGGTTTCCAGTCCCTCCTTCACGATCACGTGACAGGTAGAGCAAGCACAAACCCCACCACAGGCATGTTCCAGGTCTATTCCCGCCCCCATGGCGATATCTAAAACGCTTCCAGGCAACCCTGTCTCTCCATAGGGAATTTTGTCTGGTTCGACCTTGACCTCTTTGATTCCATCAGGGGTTTTGAAGGTAATCGTGAAGGGTTTTGTGGCTACCTCAGTTTCGGCTTGTTCAATATATGGATTACTCCCTCCCATTTTTTTCTCCTTTAATTTTCAAAAAATTATAGGTAATTCTTTTGCATTTACATAGTTTTTCACTTTATAGACTCATATCTATTTTATTAGGCGATTGAAATGATCTCCGATTAAATAGATCTCCGACCATTTTAGTCTTGACTAACCCCTCACGTCAATGCTAGGGTTTTTCCAAGTGAAATAGTGAATATTTAACCCTGGTCTTGAGCCTATGCTGAAACTTTCAAAAAAAGCAGATTACGCCTTAATGGCCCTGCAATATATGGGCTCCGTTCAATTTAGCGATCTCACGAGGGCCCGAGTGGTCAATACCAAAGAAATTGCAGAAGAAAACAATATCCCAGTGGAGCTTCTGGCAAAAGTTCTCCAGGCTCTAGCCAAACAGGAAATCATTGAGAGTCATAATGGTCCCAAAGGGGGGTACATTTTAGGACATGAGCCAAGAGACATTACCATTGCGAAGGTCCTGGAAGCTATTGAAGGGCCTTTGGGTATTGCCGATTGTTATCATGAAAACGATCATAGCCCCTGCGAGCAGTTGGAACACTGCAACATTCGAACACCTCTCCTTAAGGTCCAAGAAAGTATCTATCAATTGCTGAGCAGCATGACTATCGAAGATATGATGAGTGGACAACCATTAATAATTGTAGAGTCTCGAAAGACAGAAGGAGTGAACTCATGAAGTTACCCATATATTTGGATAATCATTCCACGACTCAATGTGACACCAGAGTCGTTGAAGCCATGTTGCCATTTTTTACCGAGAAGTTCGGCAATGCGGCCAGCCGCAATCACACCTTTGGATGGGATGCTGAAGAAGGCGTTGATGCGGCGAGAAAGCAAATTGCGAAAATTATCCATGCTGATGCCAAAGAGATTGTGTTTACCAGTGGCGCGACGGAATCAGACAATTTAGCACTGAAGGGTGTGGTCGAAATGTACCGCGAAAAGGGGGACCACATCATTACCAGTTCCACAGAGCATCGCGCGGTCATTGATACGGCCAAGGCTCTTGAAAAAAAGGGAGTCAAGGTTACCTACCTTCCTGTTGATAAAACCGGGATGGTGAGTCCGGATGATGTGCGAAACGCGAT
>CP070743.1:818539-821188 GCA_020348185.1 Nitrospirota bacterium | reverse complement strand
TTGCAGCATCTTATGCTGCCCCGAAGAGGCGCTATGAGATAGCGCAACTACATAGGAGGGATAGCAGGAGATGTTCCGCTACCGTAATTCGTCCACCCGTTCAAGGTCCACAGGGGTAGCTTCCGCCCAGGAAGATTTATCACTTGGGGTTTCCCAATACAGGATTCGATGGCAGTAGGAACAGTTCAGCAAATCGTCACCCCTTTTCACTTCCGCAATCAGCTGAGGTGGAATTTGCAGACGGCATCCCGAACAGGTGCCATTCCGGACCTGAGCGACAGCGAACCCCTTTCGTGCAGTTTTGAGCTTAGAATATCGAGCCAGGATCTTGGCATCCATCTGTCGAGCATGTTCTTGATGTTGGCGTTCCAGCTCCGAGAGCTCCTGGTTCAGAGTGTTCACCTGAGTTTCTAATTGCTCTTTTTCACGGGCGAATTTTTCTTCAGCTTCCCGAAGATTTTCTTCAAGCTCCTTGGCGTCCTTTTCATTTTGTTCAAGCCGTTCAAGGACGGAGAGAACCGCTTCTTCCAACAGATCTTTCTTTTTTCTCGCCAATTCTATCTCAAACAGATGCGCTTGATACTCTTTGTTGGTTTTCAGCTCGTTTAGACGACCTCGAATCTTATGAATGTGTTCCTCTTGAACAGAGAGTTCCTGTTCAGAACTCCGGCGTTCCTTAGTCAACGCCTCACCCGCATCCTTTATTAATTTCAAACGATGCGCAAGTTCTAAAGAGGGAGCCTGGGCAGTTTTAATCAGTTCGGGAATATGTTGTTGTTGTTCTTGAATTTCGAAGATCCGAAGATCAAATTTCTGCAGTTCAATGAGGAATTGGAGTTGAGGGTTCAACGGAACCTCATTGGAAGGAATAGGTACTTCATCGCTATAGGATACATGTTATGAGTTGGTCCTTTTTTCATTAATACCTGCTGGCCTGCCAGTCGAAGCTCAACAAGCGAAGGCTGGTGGGCCCACTAGGACTTGAACCTAGGACCAACTGATTATGAGTCAGCCGCTCTAACCACCTGAGCTATGGGCCCCGACGCACTCGTCTTTATGATCCTTGACCATTGAGTTCATTCTGCTTCGATCTCCATCCGTTTACTGTACCGAGTCCGACCCATTTTACGCAAATGTTCTCAATTTTTTGCTACGGCTCGGATGACGTAACTTTCTCAGGGCTTTCGCTTCAATTTGTCGAATCCGCTCACGGGTCACCTCGAAGTCCTGACCGACTTCTTCCAGGGTATGATCGGCATCTTCGCCAATCCCGAATCGCTTTCGCAGAACGATTTCTTCACGGGGAGTGAGAGACTCCAAGGCCCCAGAAATTTGGCGTTGCATATCAAACCGCACGGCCGCATCCAAGGGGGATCCTACGGTTTTATCTTCAATGAAATCACCAAGATGGCTATCTTCTTCCTCCCCAATGGGTGTCTCAAGGGAAATGGGTTCCCTGGCGATTCGCAAAATCTTTCTGACCTTATCCAATGGAAGCCCCATCCTTGCCCCAATTTCTTCCGGGGTCGGCTCACGCCCCAATCGTTGAACAAGGTGCCTCGAGGTTCTGATCAGTTTATTAATGGTTTCTATCATATGAACGGGTATTCGAATCGTCCTCGCTTGGTCAGCGATGGCTCTGGTGATAGCTTGCCGAATCCACCATGTGGCATATGTACTAAACTTATACCCTCGTCGGTACTCAAATTTTTCCACGGCCTTCATGAGTCCAATATTGCCCTCCTGAATGAGGTCCAAAAATTGTAACCCTCGATTGGCGTATCGCTTCGCAATACTGACGACGAGGCGTAAGTTGGCTTCGATAAGCGAGGCCTTCCCGTTATTCATTTTTTCTTCTGCACGTCTAATGGCAAGGTGAGTATGTCGGAGGTGTTGGGCTGGTACCAACGCCACCTGATCCTCAATGGTCCGCACGGTCGCATAAGCTTCGGTTGCGGCTTCTTGGAGATGTCCGAGGGTCTCTTCGGAACAATCTCCTTTTCGTTGAGCAGTCAGAAATCTTTGAGGACTTCTGATCATGCGCCGAAGAACCACCATGCCATCGTGTTTCGGGAGGCCCAACCGGCGACAACAATTTTGAAGAATATGCTCGGATTGTTCGACTTGGACGGCCACGTCTTTAATGTGCTCGAGTAGGGACTCCAAAATCGTGGGTTGTAAGTTTAACGATGAAATCTGCTCAATGATTTGAACTCGGAGAGCTTCCAAGGGTTTATCGACTTTTCCTGAAGCCCCTTCATCCCCATCACGGGTGGAACGCCGTTTCGTCACCCCCGTCAAAAACGGTTTGGCTAAATTATGAATTTTATCGAGCTCTCGTAGAGTCTGTTCCCGAAGTTCCTCATCATCCGGGGCAAGCATATCATCATCTAACACCTCCTCCTCAGCTCCTTCTCGAGACATGACAATGTCCCTGGCACGAAGTTCTTGGTGTATGAGTTGTTCACGGAGAGAAAGCACGGAGATGATAGTCATGGGCATGCCGAACACCGCCGAAGCTAATTCTTGCCTCGCTTCTTCAATTTTCTTGGCTAAACGAATTTCTCCTTCCCGATTCAACAATCCGACATTTCCCATTTCCCTCAAGTAAAGCCGAAGGGGATCATCGATAGGACTCAGATCAGCAGG
>CP070743.1:815782-818439 GCA_020348185.1 Nitrospirota bacterium | reverse complement strand
TTCTCCTCAAGAGATTATCATCCGCGAAGAGGTTAGGCGTCTCATTACAGATGCCGTACTAAGCCTTAAAGATCCTTACCGATCCACTATCTTGCTTAGATTCTATGAAGGCCTTTCCCCCCGTGATATTGCACAACAGTTAGTCTCTTACCAATAATATTTGACGCAAAATGGTCAAGAAATTTTGTTTAACCGATCACAATACCTCTGAGCATGGGGATGAGGTACATTTCTCTCATCATCAAAGCGGTTGCAGTGACCTTTCGTCCGAAAGTGGTCAGGTAATATTTGTATCGTTTAGCCACTTTCTTGATGAGACCATGTTTGCGAAGCCGTTTGATCATGCGCGAGACCTGACCTCCCGTTTTGTCGATCAAAGTCGCTCGGATATTTCGATTCTGAAATCCACTGATGTTGAATTCCCCTCGCGTTATGGCCTGGAAAAGATCCAGATCCTCTCCCTGGAAAAGATTGAATCCCCGCCAGCTTCGATCGCCATCCTTTACCGGTTTGGAGATTTTCTCCAGATCCCGGATACCCGAGGTGGGATCATCGATGCACGAGATGAATTCCAGGTACCGTCGATTAGCCGCTCCCATCAGTTCGCACAGTATCGGCAGGCTGTAAATGGACTTCTTGACCGGAGCGTCTTTCATGGACCAGGTTCCATCTCGATGTTCCACCCTACGGTGGTGCTTGAAAAAGGAGACCTGGTTCGCCACCGTTTCGATGCGAAGGACTTTGCCTTGCTTATCATACATTTTGATGGCGACCTGTTTCATATGATGCTTGATGCGCGTCCCTTCAATCCGTGTGTGATAATCCGTGCCCATCTCTCCTTCAAATTGATTCGTCAGCTTTCTGCCCAAGAAGGTGGCTATGTTTTCAGGCTTGACCGAATGGACCGCTGTGCGTACCAGTTCCTCATAAATCGGCCTAAGGTCTTCCCGGCGCTTGAAGACGATGTCCATAGCATATTCCACTTGCATGAGACTCCAGTGATACCCCGAGGGGAAGTGGCGAATGACCGGGCAGTATTCCCGGGCGATTCGGTCGAGTTGCCGATGGAGTCTTTTCGGGGAAAGGGTGTTGGCCATGCGCTGAGCTTTTTCAAATTCATCGATAACATCAAACGCGTTGTCGAGCATTTGGAAGCCGATCCCTTTTTTTCTGAGCCTGGATGCCAGTTCATTATGACCGTTGTAATAGAACTGCAGGCGGAAAGGGGCCCAGGTAGGAACGCGCAAATAGCAAAGTCCAAGGTCTTCAAGAATGAAGTAAAAATAATAATGAAGACATTTCCCATCGGTAGGCTTCAAAAAGGTCTTGTGCGTCTTCTTGTCGTGCCAGGGCTTGTAGGAGGGGCAGGGTTCCATGGCAGAGAAGATGTGTACCAAGCCGGGATGAGTACCCCGCTGGGCAACGATTTCCCGGATCCGTTCCTCCTTGCGAAACGTCTTTCGTCGAATAAACTCGATCTCAAGGCCGCTTTCCTGGGCAATCCGTTCTGCGTTGAGTCGAATCTCTTCTCGGAGAGGCTCGGCCCATTTCGGGTAGTCGAAAATCCTAATCTCATGGGAAAAAAGGTATCTCGTCATTCCCTGGGCGTGACAAATCACTGGGATGGTTCCGGTTATGACCACACGATCAAAACACGAGAGGACGCCTTGAATCTTATCCGCGTGGCGTTCGGTAAAAAGTTTCATCGCTTGCTTGACCTCCATAGGACCTGGAATGAATGTTCTCATATCAAGCAAGCAGCATGAAGGATTATTATCTTGTTTGGTTCCGGCTATGCCGGGTTAGGAATTTACCTGGAGCAACATTTCACACCGGGTGGAATTTATTATAGTCTTGATAATTTTCAAGACTGGGAGCCCGGTACTGAGCCTTGGTACACAAACGTGTCAATTGCTCTGGCGGGGTATCTGGTAGAGACAATAACCGGAATAGAGCTGGAACCATACTGTCAGGAACATATTTTCACACCTCTCGGGATGGATAATACTTCTTTCTTTTTAGCCAACCTTGATCCTCGTGATATTGCCGTACCCTATAAATGGGAAGGAGGAACTTACCATGCCTATCAGCATTACGGCCACCCCTACTATCCTGCCTCACAGGTCAGGACCAGTTCACACCAACTTGCGTGTTTTCTAAGTACTTTTATGAAAAACGCACAGGTTAATAAACCTCCGTATAATGGTGGTAATCCTGGAAGCAACTTTTCCGGCAATCTGATGAATCCTAATAATTCTTCCCCGAATTTTTTCGGATACAACAACGATCCACCTTTCATACCCCAGATGCTAGAAAGTGCTACTATAGAAATAATCCTTACGCCCTATTTTTCAACTTATCCTGACACATACCAGGGATTGGTCTGGAGCTTATGTGATTACGATTATCTAACCCATCCGTTTTGGGGTCACGGCGGTGGTTGTCTTGGTGTGAGAACAATGATGTCTTACGCCCCAGAAAAGGAGGTGGGCCTCGTGTTATTAACCAACGGCGAAGGAGATATAGTTGATATTCACAAAGCCATCCGCGAATACGGATATGAACTGTAAATGAGACTGAAAATGCACTTTGCCAATATTATGAACAAGTCCTGGAACTTCGATTTCAACCCGGTGGCGATCGAGATCGTACTATGA
>CP070743.1:813013-815682 GCA_020348185.1 Nitrospirota bacterium | reverse complement strand
CGGTTTTTGGTGACCCTAGACCTCAACACTATCTGCCTTCGCGCCTTATCTCGCTTTTTCATTCACACATCATATTCTTCAACCCCTACTTGAGATTCTTAAAATAATAAGGAGGAAATCAAAAGAAGAAATAGAGAGATTGGTTTTATTGCAACCGGTTCCCCGTTTTTCAGATCAGACAGTGGAATGGGTTTCGTATACCTACTGGTATTCGGCAATTTCTAAGAGTACGCCGTCCGGGTCATGGAAGTAGCAGAGTATTTTACGGCCGGCTTCTGGAGGTCTCACAGTTGTCGGAACAGGCACAGGCTCACTCAGGAGTTTGACACCCACTTCTTTTAACCTCTCAGCCTTTTCGTAAATACCATCGACTCTAAATGCAATGTGACGGAGCCCAATGGTGTTTGCAAGGGAGTTCGATGGCATCGATTCACCAATTGGGGATTTAAAGCACAGAAGCTCGACCAGAGGCTCTCCTGCCGGGGGGACGATGAATGCCACGTCTGCCACTACCCCGTTGAGCCCTACTATGGACTCTATCCACTCCCCTTCCAGATGAACCCTGTTGGTCTCCCTAAAACCAAGAACCTCCGTGTAGAATTTTACCGACCGCTCAAGGTCTGTCACGACAATATTTAGGTGGTCGATTGCTTTTATCATATTCTCAATATTGGAAGTAGAATCAGAAAATCGGGGTCATTGCTAGACTTTGCACAAAAAAATATTGGATCTCAAAATCCCCCTAACCCCCTTTTCCAAAGGGGAAACTTATAAGAGTTACTCCGTAAAAAGCGCGGGGGAATGTCTGATTTTTGGCAAATGGTACATCGGGGTGCTTTGTACTCGCCTACAGGCACTCGACGAGGTCTTTTGCTGACGGAATTGCCTCTACAAGGGCCTCGAGACCCTTGTTGTTACCGTTTTTCTTCATAGTCTTAACCGATTCGGCGAGTAATTCCTGAAAATTGAATGCCATCTCCTCGTGGCCATTCGTGGACCACAGACTGCGCTTGTCCATTAGAGCGCCAAAATCGCCACCGTAGATATGCAGTGACAAGCTGTAATCCTCTCTGGGATTTTCGATGCAATGGATCACATCCGCCGGCAGATCGACAACCTCACCCGCTCGCGAGGTCAGGGTGTGTGTCACTTCCAGACCCCTCCCCGCCTCAGCCGGCTCGAAAATAGTGCTCACTTCCTCTCCGCGTAATTGACAGATGCATGCGAACACCGTGTGGTTGTGAATTCCGCTCTGGAAACGCGGTGGCACGCGGGCGAACAACATTGTCAGTTCCTCCGAGGCGTGCACGATCATCTCGCCGATCGAGGCACCAGGCGGTAGGGCTACCTGCAGAACCTCGATGATGGCTTCGAGATCATGGTCCCTTAGCGTCTGTTCAAGGAATTGTTTGGCGGCCAGTGTGCGGTTATCCCCTTTGTTCATGGCGGCCTTACAGCCTCTGGCAAATCCGTCAATCGTAAAAGTTTTCATAAAGTTTTCTCCGCCATCTGATGACTGAAAGGATACTCTCCTACCTCCAAACTTTTTCGCTGAATGGTAGTCAAAGCAATGAATAAAGTACAGAGATGGTTTTAGGGAAGCCTCACCCTAACCCTCTCCCTAAATTGAGGGAGAGGATAATTAAATAAGGGGGCATTGCTAGATCTTACACTTGTTCATTTCAAAAAGGTTCCGATGATCCCAAAGCAGAGCAGCATTAGATGCTGCAACTACAAACAAAAATAAAGGGTAATTGCTAGGAGACAGCATTAGATGGTGCAGCTACATCTATACCTTAATATGGGAAAGGGTTGTTGGATTTTTCAGGAGTTCCGTACCAAATAAGGTCACATCCTATCGAAGCCATTCAAAGTTCTTGTATAGTAAAAAAAGTATGAATGCCCGGCTCCGCCAAGAACGTCTCACCCGCCGGTTATCCCTCTTTCTTTCGGGCGTGGTGTTTTTGTTTGTTTTGATGATGTTGTTGCTTGGGAAACCCACGACTCTCGAAATTATCGTCCGGGTCGCGGTGGCTGTGCTCATCGCCACATTCTTATACCGGTTTTTGACTCGGAAGGATCGGCGCCGGGCGGCTCTTAGAAGACAACCCTTTCCTCCCGGCTGGGAAATTATTCTGCAGACCGAGGTGCCGTTTTTTCAAACACTCGATGCGTCGGAGCAGGATCGTTTTCGGGAAGAGGTTCGTATCTTTCTGTCTGAAAAACGAATCACCGGGATCCAGACTTCAATCGATGACAAGGTCCGCCTCCTCGTGGCAGCGAGTGCCATCATTCCTATTTTCGGTTTTCCCGGGTGGGAGTGGGACCAAATTAGTGAGGTGCTCCTTTACCCGACCACCTTCAATCAAGAATACGAGATTGGGCGGGTTGGCGACAGGGATGTCCTGGGCATGGTCGGCTCGGGCGCGATGCAACGAATGATGATTCTCTCTAAGCCTGATCTCTTGGAAGGATTTCGTGTGACCAAGGATCAGAAAAACGTCGGCATTCATGAGTTTGCCCATTTATTGGATAAATCCGACGGCGCGGTTGATGGGGTGCCCAGTCTGGGGCTGCCTCCGTCTTTGATCACGCCGTGGCTGAAGCTGATACATAAAGAAATGGAAAAGATCCAGGCGGGTCATTCGGATATCAATCCCTATGGATTA
>CP070743.1:810206-812913 GCA_020348185.1 Nitrospirota bacterium | reverse complement strand
TCTTGTGGTCTGGTTCCCGATGAAAATCCCGTTGCTTCGGCTCCCTCTGAGCCAACGGGTTCGCCTCCGACAATCGCCAACGCTTCTTAAAGGGTTTCGCAACCCTTATTCTCCACTCTATCCTCCATTCCTGGGTAAGAGTTCGCCAGGGACACAATAAGTTTTTCTTTCAACCAGGAAAAGGGAATTTACCTCTTTTCCCGGTTCAGAGCCAACACGCCTACGGATAGGATGACGGCCTGAAAATTTCAGGATTTATCTCGATAGCGGCTTCTCTCTTGGTGATCCGAAAAAATTTGGATAGGACGGTCGGAAGGGGGGAAGATCAGGTTTCCTGGAGCATACCGTCGTCCTGGACCACGACAATCCCTCGCATAATGGGATGCAGCGTACAGTGGTAGGGGTATTTCCCGGGAGCAAGGGAATTCAAGCTAAATTTTCCTTTAGGAGCAATGGCTCCCGAATCAAATGCACAATACCCACCGTTCCGACAACCATCATGAGTAATGGTATGGTGGGTGGCAGTCGGATTTTCCCACCGAATCACGGTTCCTAGACTCACATGAGCCGCCTTGGGGGAATAATATGGTGAGAGGCCGTCAATTTGAATTCGTAAGAACGATGGCGTTGCGACCACAAGCGATGTGCCAAATAAAAGCCCGAACACTCCCACGCCTAGCACCCATCGGTTCCAGTTTTTCCCCGGCCAGTTTTTTTCCGGAATGAAGGCTTGACCCCTCAGATCCGACCCCTTCATTGAGTGAGACTCGCTTTTCATCAAGTTTACGTTCCTTTTATGCTCTCAAGATAAGAGCCATTACTGAAGTAGGTGATGATTTAATCCCAATAATAGAATTATACCCCTCCGAGACGAGCTAAGGAGGGCAAGTCAAATCCCTTTATGTAGATAATTCTCTTGAAGCCAAGGTCAATGGTAGAAGAAGGTCTAAAGTTCAAAATTCAATAAGCAGGTTGTTCCTGGAATGGAGGGTAACCCTTGAACTTGGAACTTACCCCATGCACCTATTTACTTTGACCGAACAGTTCCTCAAAGAAGACCTGCATATGACGCCACGAACGGTGATCGGCTTCTCTGTTGTATTTGAGGGCGTCCATACCGTGTTGATCAGCTCCAGGGTTCGTGAAGCTGTGGCGTGCACCCGCATACACGATCATCTGCCAATCCAATCCGGCCTTGTCCAACGTCGTCCGAAACTTTCGGATATGATCTTCGGTGAGAAAGGGATCAGCGTTCCCATGGGCAATTAGGATTTTGGCTTTGATTCCGGAGACCTGGTTGGGGTCGGGGAGGGGAAGCGGGCCGTGGAAACTCACCACCCCTTGTATGGGGACCCCACTGTAAGCTAATTGCGTGACAGTCCCCCCTCCAAAACAATAGCCAATGGCGGCAATCCGATTAGGATCGACCAGCTCCTGAGCCTGAAGAACTTTCAATCCCTCAATCGCCCGAGCTTGCCACTGCTTCACATTGGCCGTCGTTTCTTTCATCCAGGCACTCGCCTGATCAGGATGCGTGGTGACCTTTCCTATTCCATACATATCCACGGCGAACGCCGCATATCCCAATGCGGCTAATTGTTCAGCTCGTTTCCTCGCATAATCATTTAACCCCCACCATTCGTGAACGACCAACATGCCTGGTCGTTTTCCTTTTATGGAATCATCCCAGGCAAAATGCCCTTCTAATTTGAGGTCTCCATGCCCGTACTCAATAGATTTGGTCTGAATCTTTGCATGAACAACAGTCCAAGGAATTAAAAGAAAAAGAAATATGAACACCAGTCTAATCATGACGTTCGTCTCCAGAGTGATGAGTTTTCAAAGTCCACAAGTAAACTCTTACCCATCTTTTTTTACTCCACAATCTTTCCTTTTCCAATCTCTCAGGACTCTATTTGAATCGAAATGCAAAATGTACTCAGTGCATAGACCGGGGTCTTTTGTTGGATAGGTCGGCTGATAATCTCGATACCGCCATTCCTCCCCACCGTCACTTCGTGGGTTAACCTGTTCTGGAGGACCCATTTGGAGGGTCACTTGATCCGCATCCGCCTGTTCAACCACATTCGCCAGATACTGGTCTTTAATGATACGGGGACCACAAGAAATCAAAAGCATGCCGGATATACTGAAGAGGAGCCATAGTTGCCATTTCATAGCCATGAGAAAAGTTCCTCCTTTGTAGGATTATTTCTGAGAAATTCATATGTATCACCAGACTTATATTAAATCTCCAATTCCAGATACGGACCCTATTCTCAAAAACATAGCATGGGACAGTCCTTCAAGTCGTTATGCCTGATTTACGATCAATTGTATTCAGTTTATGATCATGGACTCAAATTTCGTTTTGAATTTCCCGGGCCCCAGCCTCTATTATGGAATTCTATCCTCTAAGATAAAGAAGTTACTACCCAGGCATCAATGACTTTGTTCCCGCCCCTCGGCCGGATGTCCCAACGAAGGAGGCCCCATGAAACACCTCATTGTCCTACTCATTGGAATCATCACTTGGGTCGGTGGCGTGTCCGCCCATTTATTGCATCAAGCGTCTCAGGAAAGCCCTTCCGGAATTGCCACTTCCACGTCAGGCTTGGGCGATATTGATTTTCCTACCTCCGCATTATCAGATGAGGCACAACAATGGTTCCTTCGCGGTGTGCTTCTGCTTCACAACTTTCAATAC
>CP070743.1:807395-810106 GCA_020348185.1 Nitrospirota bacterium | reverse complement strand
AAGGATCTACCTCTATATTTTGTGCCAGATCCTTTGGGCCAAAACTGTGAATTAAGGGATGAAATCTGAATTTTCCCAGAGAACAATATGAGTTCGCATTTCTCATCACTATGAAGTGATCATAATGAACTTCCCCAAACTCATTTTTGCCTTGCTGTTTGGCCGTCGTCTTCCAATTACCTCTGGGAAACTCGAAGTCTCTGGCGTTAAGAAATCAGTGTTGATCAGGCGAGACGAGTACGGCATCCCATACATTGAGGCGAAAGGTGATGAGGATGCGTGGTATGGCCTTGGATTCTGTCATGGGCAGGATCGTGCCTTCCAACTCGAAGGTCTTTTGAGAGTGGTGCGTGGTACCCTGGCCGAATTGAGTGGTCCGGCGGCCCTTCCTGTGGACCGCCTGTCTCGGAGGATTGGCTTCTTCCACTCAGCAGAGAAACATCTCCAGGTCCTTGACCACGATGTTCTCCAAAATCTGGAAGCTTATGCGAAAGGAGTCACTGATGGCACGAAGTTGGGATGCCGCCGGTTGGCACATGAGTTCACCCTGTTACGAACGCAGCCAACCCCTTATCAGGCCGCCGACGCTTTAGGGGCGATTAAGCTCATGTCATTCTTAGCGGCCTCCAACTGGGATTGCGAACTAGCGCGTCTCAAAATACTCACCGAAGACGGGCCTGAGGCTTTGGCGGCTCTTGACCCCACATATCCGGAATGGCACCCTGTAACTTCCCCGCCTGGTGGATTGGCCGGCGAGGCTTTAGACCGTCTTAGCGATGATCTTGCCATTTTCACAGCAAATGTCGGTCAAGTTGGTGGATCGAACAACTGGGCCATTGCTCCATCCCACACAAGTACCGGGCGGACTATTCTGGCCAATGATCCTCACCTTCCATCTGTTCTCCCTCCCCATTGGTATTTAGCCCACATTCGCACATCAGACTGGACTGTCGCTGGAGCCTCCTTCGTCGGGGGGCCAAGCTTTCCCGCAGGCCACAACGAAACCGCTGCTTGGGGAGTAACCTTTGGCTTCGTTGACAATACTGATCTGTTCATCGAAGAGATCGGTGCTGATGGTCAGAGTGTTCGGAACGGTGACGATTTTATTCCTTGTGAAACAAGGTTGGAAACTATCCACGTCAAGGGTGGAAAAAGTGTTGAAGAGAAGGTATTGGTGACGCCTCGAGGTCCGATCATCAGCCCGGCGCTGGAGGGCGAGTTTGGGGCTATTTCCCTGCGCGCTACCTGGCTGGATCTTAAGCCTGTGAGAGGCCTATTACAGATCCACCGTTCAGAATCTTTCGAGGAATTCCGGAGCGCTTTCGAGCAGTGGCCTGGACCTTCGCTCAATATGGTTTATGCGGACACATCCGGTGCCATAGGTTGGCAACTGGCGGGAGAAGCACCCAAACGTCGAAAGGGCTGGGGGACATTGCCTCTTGCTGGCTGGGATGCTGAAGTCGGATGGGAAAAGCTTCCAGTTCCCTTCGATGAAATGCCTCACCTGGCGGATCCAGAGACCGGGTTTGTGGCTACCGCCAATAATAAACCAACAATTGAGGACGAAAGCCCCTTCTTGGGAACGGATTGGATTGATGGATATCGTCTGGCTCGCATTGCGGAGGTACTCGAGGCCCGGAAGGACTGGGATGTGGCAAGCACACAAGCCCTTCAGATGGATCAGAAGTCTCTCCTTTGGCACGAACTACGCGATACCATTCTGACCGTATCTACCAGCACCGATGAAATTCGTAAGGCCCTGGTAGTGGTAGAGGGATGGGACGGTTGGGTGGCAGCCGACTCCACCGCCGCAACGGTCTTTCAGATTTTCATCGCAGAGATGGTTCGACGTGTTGCAGAAGCCAAGGCCCCACGTTCCTGGAAGTGGGCCCTGGGTAAAGGCTTTACCCTCATCGCTCCCCATTCTAATTTCATCTTGAGACGCGGGGGACACTTTGCTCGCCTTGTACGGGAGCAACCAGCAGGATGGTTCGACCATCCTTGGTCCGAAGAAGTAGCGGATGCCCTGACTGCGGTGATCAGGACCCTGGAGATGCAATACGGCACCGATCCCGACAAGTGGGCCTGGGGGCACATCCGGTCGTTGACCCTGAAACACCCGGTGGGAAAGCGAGCTCTCTTCGCGCCGGTGTTTAATCTAGGGCCCTTTGCCTGGGGAGGTGATACCAATACCGTCGGCCAAGCAACCGTTGATACAGTAGATCCTACGGCTAATCCTCCTTTTATAGCCTCCCTCAGAATGGTTGTTGATGTGGGGCTCTGGAACGAGAGCCGGTTCGTCTTGCCCGGTGGACAGTCCGGCAACCCCCTTTCGCCTCACTATGATGACCAGCTCGCGCTTTGGCAACGCGGCGAGGGGTTGACCATGGCCTGGTCTGAAGAGAAAATAGAACAGACAACTCGATACTCTTTGCGCCTGGAGCCGAAACAGGCTCAAATGTCGACTTCACGTTGACATATGTGAGAGACTACCATATGGCCCAATGCTGAACACGCTACTTAATCAGACGAATTGGATAATTGAAGTTAAGCGTGTTCTTAATCTCAATTGGATGTCTCATCTATACCTGTTTAAGTTGCCGCCGATCGGCATAGGTCAGCTGGGCCACGAGTGAAGTGATTTTTCCCGAAAGTGTAATAAGGTAAAATCTACTGTCAATCTCTTCGAGCATCACATAACATACTTTAAT
>CP070743.1:804580-807295 GCA_020348185.1 Nitrospirota bacterium | reverse complement strand
TGCTTCCTTCGCCTTAATCGAGGATAATTGGAACGAAGGGATGGCCAACGTCACGAGTATCCCCGCGATCGCCACGACGATCATCAGCTCGACGAGTGTGTATCCGCATGCCCTGAAGGTTAGACATTTGCTCGCTACCAGTCGCGATATCTGGTTCCATCCAAAGCCGTCTTTTCGCTCGTCGAAAAGATATCGAAGACGTCTTCTCCACACCATCGATCCTCATCCTGTTCATCTTGGTAACATCGTAGTCCCCATTCAGTGGTACCGGTCATGGGGTCAATCGGAACCCGACGCAAATAGCGTCGCGTGCTGTACGTCTCCTCCGTTTGCGCTTCAGCCCCGGTCAGTTCAATTTTCAATAAGGATTCAAGATCCTTCGGATACCCGGTCAACCCAGTATGTTCTTTGCAGGCAAGCTGATTTTTAACACATAATGGACCCAACAGGGTGTTACCGTCCCGGGCCCAATCCCGCCGGAAGTTGTCAATGGCGACCCGAACCAACCGCAGGCTTTGCCGGAGCTCTAATTCTTTCGTTCGTTTAATACTCACCTTTCCAATAGGGAGGGCGACCGACGCCAGAATAAAAATAATGGTCAAGGTGACCAATAATTCAATCAACGTAACGCCTTGGGATCCCTGATACTTATTGAACTGAAATCCTCCCATGTCGGGTAATCACAGGTACCGGTTTATTATCGGGCTGTAGGAACGAGGGACGCTGAATTTCCAAACGGGCATCCCCGGTGGATTTAGCTTTAAAAATAAGAGTAGCCAGCTGGCCGCTTCCCTTGGCGGATTGTCCAGTCCGACCCATTTGAATCACAATGTGGCCCTTTTGAGGGACGGCAGAGACGCTCAAGTTGGGAGGGATGTTGTTTTGCTTCCAGAAGCTTCCTTCCACTACTTGAGAAAATTGGATGATCTCAGGGTCAAAGGAGATTGTAATCTGTGATTTTTCAATAGACGGAAAATCTTGACCCGTGAGGTCAACCCGGATTTCTTCACCCACCTTTGTCGAGACCGAGGCCGGCTTCAGTGTGAGTTGAGCTGCGTTGGGATTGATGCTGGCCTGTGCCTCCTTAGCGTTGGGGTCAGGTAATTTTAGCGGGGCGAGTGAGGAATCCGGAGTAACCGCAGGTGCCGATTTCGGGGCCGAATCAGGGGTGAGTTCGGGGACGAGTTCTGGGACTGGCACAGATTGCGGTTTCTGGAATTTCGGGATGCCCCCATTTCTGTCAAACAGGGTGCCGTTCCCGTTCACCAAGGTCATCGGTGTTTCTTTTTCGGTAAACAACGGGTGTGTCGAAAACTTTTTGGCTGTTCCGGACCAGATAGATTGTTGGGCAACCTCCGTTGGACTCAGGCTCTTGACTATGTGAGGCGTAATGATAAAAATGATCTCAGTCCTAATTGTTTGTTTTTGCGTAGCGCTTAGAAACTCGCCCAACCAGGGAAGATGATCATCCACCCACCAAATCGATTGTCGCTGTTTTCGATCTTCCTCCTGCATTAACCCTCCTAATACCACCGTTTCACCATCCTTGATGATAAGGGCGGTATCGGCCGTGCGTTTACCAAATTTAAATTGCGTAATTTTAGGATCATCCTGGAGAGTGACCTCCGGCCCAAGGGTGATAAATTCCACTTGCATCCTCAACGAGATGGCATTGTCCAAATGAATCGTCGGCTCAACGGTGACCTTGATCCCTGTATCCTTGAATTCAATAGACGTCACCGTAGAAGTTGTGGGAGTCGCTCCTGTGGTTGCCTGCCCAGGCAGAACATTAGTTGTGGAAAGGAGGATCGGGTTTTGGTCTCCCACGTTAATGGTGGCCTTTTCCTTATTGCTTACCCGAAGTTTAGGAGAGGCGAGGGTTTTTGCGTCAGATACGGCTTTAGCAAAGTTCACGACGACGTTGCTGGGAAAGGAGATAAGGTATGAGCTGGTGCCTAATTGTGCGAGGTCTTGGAAAGAGAATATTTGTGTGGTTGCGCTCAAGGGATTCGTGTTGAAATTTCCACCAGGTGGGAATGCGCCAATTCCAAATGACTTCACAAAATCCAAGCCGTAATCTTCGTCTCTCTGTCGGACGACTTCGAGAACCTCGACCTCCAAAAGAACCTCGGAGTCGGAACGGTCATTGGCCAGGAGGATCTTCTCGGCCAACATGACTTTGGCCGGGGCGTCGCGGACAACGATAGTATTTAATTTTTCGTTTACATACACCCGTTTCGTTTCTAAAATTGTCCGCAGTAAATTGGCCATATCCTTCGCTTTTGCATTGGATAGGTAGAAGGTGCGGACCTTAAGGTCTTGATATTGTTCATGTTTTTGCTTTGTGTCAGGAATGATGAGCAGAGTGTCTGGTGCTACTCGCTTTGCAAACAGTTGATTGGTTGTGAGAATGAGGTTCAGAGCCTCGGGAAAGGGGGTATCTCTGGTAAATATTGTGACCAAATCGTCTCTTACATCTTTATCAAATAGAATATCAATATCCGCTGTTCTTGCGAGTATCTCGAATACCTGTTTCAGGCGAGTATTTTGAAATCGCATCGTCACAGGCTCGGTGGTCTGCCCCATGGCTTGGTAAGACTCCTGGTATTGGGCAATAGAGGTGATTTGATCCAGGGCCTCTTCAAGCTCCGGGTTCAATTGAATGGCCCGTTCGTAATGAGAGAGGGCTTCGTCTAAGCGTCCAAGGGAATGAAG
>CP070743.1:801754-804480 GCA_020348185.1 Nitrospirota bacterium | reverse complement strand
GCCAATGGCAGACCGGTTTGGTCATCCGATAGTTCCAAGACCGCCTTTCCATAAATGATAATGTCTTGTCCCACGAGACTGGCCATGGTCCAAAATGTGATGGAGCCTAGCATTCCGAATCGAAGCACGCGATCGGCGGATAATGCAGCCCATGCCCCTCGGATGGTCTCTTCGACCCCCCCCTCGCTTCTGGCCACAGGGACGCGAGGGATTGAAAATGCCGCTGCAAAACCGACGAGCGTCATTGCAACGAGCACTAAGCCAGCTAACCACGGGGATGGGTCTGCCAGGGAAAGCAGAATACCGCCGGCAGCGGTCCCCAAAATGATGGCGGCAAAGGTCCAAAACTCCAATGCCCCATTGCCAGCAGAAAGGCGTTCGTGGGGAAGAATTTCCGGGAGGATTCCGTATTTGGATGGGCTAAATAAGGCGCTTTGGGCTCCCATGCCAGCAAGGACAACAAGCGGAAGCCAACCCCCCGCAGGATTGAGGAATAATGCCAATGTCCCCAACGACATCAGCCCTACCTCAACTCCTTTCATGGCGATAATGACCGACCGTTTGCTAAAACGGTCGGAGAAAACTCCGGCGACAAGAGAGATCAACATCAAGGGTAGTGTGAAAATTGCGAAGGCAATGGTGGTCTGAGTCTGCGAAGCTGTTTCGAAGGCCGGACCAGAGGGTCCCATTTCAGCAGCTACCTGTTTGATGGCCAGAAACGCCACCATCAGCTTCCAGGCATTGTCATTGAAGGCCCCACAGAATTGGGAAACAAGAAGACCGCGTAGGGAAGAAACCTGAGAAGATGACCTTTCAGATTCAGTCATGTTCCCGGCAGAATGTTCGGTGGATTTTGGTATGGAGCTGACAAGGATAAGATACTTTTCGCCTTTTTTGCTCTATATCACTAGGGTATTATGCAGGATTCTAAACGTTCCTTGTCGAAGTAAACTAGGTTTCCCCACCACCCTCTTTGAAGAGAAGTGGGAAAATCGACACATCATTGATCATACAACAATTCTGCTAAATAAAGGAGGGGAAGAGTAGAATCTATGCCTATTCATAAGGTGAAATTAGAAATTGGGACCGTGTGATGGTCTAGAATAGGAAATGCTGAATTGAAAATGGAAACAGGATTTCAACAATTTGTCCTGGATCAACTATATGATATGCCAGGGGTGACGTGTCGGGCCATGTTTGGTGGTTATGGACTATATCAGAACGGACGGTTCTTTGGCATCATTTATAAAAGCCGACTGTACTTTAAAACGCATGATTGGACAAAAGAGCATTATGTGCAACAAGGCATGAACCCGTTTCGGCCGAACCGTTCTCAGATGCTCAAGAATTACTATGAAGTTCCGGCTGATGTCATCGAGGACCCGGACCGATTAATCTCTTGGGCCCAGGAGGCTATCGCCTTGTAAGTGTTTCACATTTCCAGGGTACGGTTCGTTAGCGACGGATTCCTGTCAGGCCGATTCGCTTGACAGCTTTTCCTGAACTTCTTATATTCCTGCCACCTTCCATTATTGATTGTCGGTGCCGAGGAGCGACTGTGAGTTTGGAGAAATTAGAAGCCCTGGAGGTTCGAGTCCGGAAACTGGTCGATTTACTGGTTGAATTACGCAAAGATAAAACACAGCTGGAAAAACAGCTTCAAAAGGCACAGGAAGATTTAGACAAACAAAAAGCACTTTTACATGTCTTGGAGGAAGAACGGACCAACATCCGGTCCCGCATTGAAAAAGTCCTGGATGAATTGGAAATTCTCGATCTTGGAAACGAATCACCAGGAGGGGTATCGTGACAAGAACCATTGAAGTTGAAGTCTATGGTCAGCGGTTTTCTTTGCAAGGAGAAGCGGATGAGAAGTATTTTCATGAATTAGCCAAATATGTAGATGGGCAAATGAGAATGTTGTCTCAAAAAATGACAACGGGAACTCCCACGAAGCTGGCGATTCTTACGGCCATTAATATTGCGGATCAATTGTTTCAACAAAAACGCCGACGCAAGGGGAGTGAAGAGGACATTGAACGAAAGGCCCAGGAAATACTCGAGAGTATTGAGCGTCAGCTTGATGTCCATCTTGCCTGAAACTTTTTCTGCCGCTCAGCTTTGAAAATTCACACATTTCCCCCCTTTTTCCCCATAAATTGCGTTTCTGCCAATTTTCACGGTCAACAGGTCGGATTAGGAAAATGACCTTCGTATGCCCAAAATGATGGCATGGAGGGTTGCTTGAAAACTTTTTTTAAGTCTGGTATCTTAATGAATTGTAACTTATTGAATTTCAAAGGAAGTGTTCGTACTCTCTTCTATTTAGAAGGGAATAAAAAGAGGAGGCTGGTTAACCCCGGCCACGAAAGATGATCAGGGTCATTAGGTCTTTAGCCCTATGGATGTGTGCTTCTGGAAGACTGCGATTCAAAAAAGTTGTATCCCGCCTAAGGATGGTTCTCTGTCAATGGCAAAGCCATCTGATTCAGAGGTCTTTTCTCAAAAAATCTGAATTACCTGGCCATAGAGGTATTTGCCTTCCTGTAATATTTCCAACGAGGAGTTGCAGCAATGCCCTTTTGGCCTCTTGCTTCTCCCCTTCCTTTAGGGAAAGTCCTTCTCGCATTCAGGTCCTTTCTCCAGCGCATCTCCATCTATACACGCGTTCCAGCTCATCCTTCGTAAGACGTACCGGCCTTTAGGCCTCCCTCTTTTTCCATTTT
>CP070743.1:798926-801654 GCA_020348185.1 Nitrospirota bacterium | reverse complement strand
TGCTGGGCCACAGGCGTTCCTGTTCGTCAGGCAGGCGTGTCAAACGTTCCTGGCCGTTCCGTCTCCCGGCCTCTTCAAGATCACGCTGAAGTCGAAGTAAATCCTTGCGATGGGTGGCTGGCACATCTTCCAGGTCGTACAACTCGACTTCATCGGTGGTCGTATTGTGTTGTCCGGCGACAAAATGCGTATCGGTAGGGATATGGAGACCCTTTTGGGCAAGGAGTTGTCGAACCTCGGCCTTATTGGCCATGGCGGCTAAAGCCCTGGCGTTGGAATATCCCACGTTCCCCCCGCAGGCCCCACAGTCTAAGGCAGACTCATAAGGATTATTGTCGGAGGCACTTCCGTGCGCGCAAACCAAGATGAGACGGGCAAAGGTTTTGGTAAATCCGATGATCCTCAGGGCAGTTTCGACAAAGTACCCTTGTTCCACCGTCGTAAAACCTGTTTGGGTGATGCGGTGCTTGCGCTGGGTCACTGCGCGGTCATGCATGTCATGTTTGCGTCGCAGCTCTTCAAGAAATTGTTCATGAGATCCTGTATCCCATCCCAATAATTGACAGAGCGGACCATCATCTGTGGCATCTGGTTCAAGGAGATATAAGGCCTGTCGGCGTAAACGTTCCACGTGATCATGAGAGACCCCCATACCCATCCGGCCATACCGTTCGATCAAGAGACGGTAAATCGTGGCTCGGTGTTCGGAGGCTACCATTTCCTCAGCTTCTTCATTGGGTAATTTGTCCACGGTCAGAGTGGTCCCAATAGGAATTGCCAACTGTTCCTTTAGCCAAGCGGTCATCCTCCGATACCAAGCCGGGGCGAGTGTTTGACCGAATAATCTGAATCCAAAAAACCATCCAATGGCTTCCACCATGACATAAGGAGTTATTACGTGCTCCTTTAAGTCATGGAGGAGCGTATGTCCGGTTTTGGCCAGGCTTTGGCGCTCCAAAAAGGCCTCTGCGGCTTTTCCTTGATAGGCACGGGGAATTTCTTTCACACGGTGTTTGGGTTTAAGCAAGACCGGACATTGATCGGTCTCATGTTCGCTGCCAAAACCTTGATAGCATATGGGGATACCAAAAAATCCCGCGAAGCCGAAAGTTTCATTGCCTCCGACTTCTTCAAAATGTCGTCGAAACCCTTCGGAGCGCACGTCGATACAAAAAATGGCTTGTGCCAGAGGTCTAGAGACTTCTGGCTTTTCTTCTTGAGCATCACTTTCCCGGAGTAACGGGAGGTTGGGATTGAGACGTTTGGCGAATCCCTGGAGATAGCTTCGTTCGAAGGCCTGAAGCCAATAAGGGCCATGAGAAGAATCCGGAAAAGGTTTTATCCAATCCAGTAAGGTCGTTAGGGTCTCTATTTGAACGTGTGCGAGATCTTCCAACACAATCCCCGATGACTTGAATACATGGCATAGCATGAGAAGCTGACCTTTGATCTCGAGGTCCTTGAGGTAGCCAGCCCAAGACGCATTCAGATCTTTCCCGCATTGCTCCAAAGCTTTCAGCGAAAGAGGATGACGAGAAAATAGTGAATCATCCAACCTGGAGATTATTTCTTCTGAATAGATGCCCTTCCGGTGTTGTTCGACCAATCCGTATCCGAATGGGTATTCCTCCATCAAGGAACGAATCGAGGAGTACGTCCCAGGGATGGCCAGTCGTTGTTGGCAAGCGAGGCTGACCAGCTCGCGTTCGTAAAATAACCGAAGAGCCAGGTATTTCACCAGATCGATCGGAAAGGCGTGTTGCCACTCATGATCCGGTTGCTCCGAACGCCATTTCAAAAATCCCGTCCACCCCGGCAATTGCGCCAAATGCAAGGTAAAATATTCACTCCAGCATGGCTGAGGAATACCCATCATCTGCAAACTTTCGATGACCGCATCTTCCGGACGTTCGGGCAGGTCTTGGACTTTCCTTTCCCATTCGGGAATGCCCAATATGTATCCTGTTTTGTCTTGTTGAGCCAGGAGTTTCCACCCAGCATAAAAGGTCTTTTCCCGATTGGGCATTGGCCACGGCGCATGCCCTTCGTCCAAAAATCCTCCGCACCATTTGATCAGTTCCTGGTCGATGGTTTCCCGTATAGAGGTGCCAAGAAAACCATCGCACCAGGCTCCCAGGGTATGTCGGACACCAATCTCTTCTCGTGCGTCCTTGGCTCGTTGACGGAAAGAAGTTGCCTGATGTCCAGTGAGGGGTTGTGATTGGAGAAGTTGATACATGCTCTTGGCTTGATGGTCCTGAATGGCTCGGTCAAACGCGGCCGCCCTCACGTCCTCGGGGATCGTTCCCGTTCCGTGAATGAGTACGGTTCGAAGAATTTCCAGGTTAGAAATATTCCGATTCCCGATTGTAACGAAGTGATTTTTCGATAAGGGCAGGACCGCATCGGTGATATACTCGTCCTTAATCCGGCCCTCACGGTAAAGGTTTTGGTATTCACGATTGGACTGATAGCCTTGTCCCCCCAATATCTGCCGAGCTCGTTCGACGGCTTGTTGAAACTCCAAATGTTCCAACCCATGAAGAGGATTATGGTGAATGAAGGTTTCCATGGGCCAGAAATGGGAAATCGGCTCTCCGGCAAGATTGATGAGCGAGCGAACCTCGATCCGTTGTGACTCTTTCGATTGATCAATTTTTTTCTCAATCGCCGTCGTCATACCAAACCTCTGAGTGAAGGCCGTTTAGTCATTATCAACTCTGTTACC
>CP070743.1:796079-798826 GCA_020348185.1 Nitrospirota bacterium | reverse complement strand
AGAAATACCTAATCGTTTCATGGAGAAAGCCTTTCCGGAATATGAGATTTCTCCTCTTCAACCTTGTCGGTCTTGGGCCTCCCGTCCCCAGAGTGGGAGGGTGTCCTTAAGACCTTCCTCTTGGTTTTGCGACTCCGCCAGGCACCATCCCGTAAGTTTTGGACGATCATGTAAAAAGATGGAACCAACAATACTCCGAAAACGGTCGCGGTAAACATCCCCCCAAGTACCGAGGTTCCAAGAGAATGCCGGCTCGCGGCCCCAGCGCCGGTAGCCAGAACGAGGGGCAGCAGCCCGAAAATCGTTGAAAATGAGGTCATGAGAATAGGACGAAACCTTAGACGAGCAGCCTCTAACGCGGCGTCCCGGACGGAAAGCCCTTCTTCGTGGCGCTGCTTTGCAAATTCAACAATGAGGATAGCATTCTTACTCGCGAGGCCAATCAACATGACAAGCCCGAGTTGAGCATACACACCATTTTCCAACCCCCGCAACCAGGTGAAGCCCATTGCCCCAAAAACTGCGAGAGGGACCCCTAACACGACAGCAAAGGGAATAGTCCAACTTTCGTATTGAGCGGCCAGGAACAAGAAGACGAATATGATGGCTAACGCGAAAACAATGGGCGCTTGCGATCCTGCAGCAATTTCTTGGTAGGACATGCCCGTCCACTCGTACCCCATGGTCCGAGGAAGAATCTGATTGGCCACTTGTTCCATAGCTTGAATGGCCTGCCCTGAGCTGAAACCTGGTGATGCCGTTCCATTAATTTCTGCGGATCGAGACATATTGTACCGCGTGATACTCTCGGGTCCCGAGGCGTTCCCAAGCTTCGTGACTGTACTGAGAGGAATCATCTCCCCATTGTTGTTTCGAACTGTGAACTGGACAATGTCCTCAGGACGCGATCGAAATTCCGGTGCGGCTTGAAGCATAACCCGAAAGGACCGACCGAATCTATTGAAGTCGTTGACATAAAGAGAGCCCAAGTACGTTTGCAGCGCTGTATAGACCTCGCTGATTGATACGCCGAGTTTTTTGGTTTTTTCAGGATCAAGTTTCAGGGAAATCTGAGGAACATCAGCGCGAAAGGATGCATACAAATTTTGGAGTTCTGGGCGTTGTGTGCCCTCAGTGATGAGTTGCTGCAGGGCGGATGCCAGCGCATCGAGGTCTTGTGCACTGCGATCTTGGAGGACAAACTGGATACCGCCTGTATTTCCAAGTCCTGGAATGGGAGGCAATGGAAATGCCACCACGATTGCCTCTTGGATATTGGCGAGCTGAGGTTGTAGGCCGCCGAGAATAGCTCCCAGACTGAGGGCCGGCGATTGGCGTTCGTCCCAGGGAGACAGGACGACAAAAAATGAGCTCACATTTGAGGCATAGACATTATTGATTACACTGAGTCCTCCCAACGCGACGATATCCTTCACTCCTGGTGTACTACCGAGAATGTATTCCACCTTCTCTACCACATGGGTGGTTCTTTCCAAGGAAGCTCCATCGGGAAGCTGAATATTCACGAAGAAATACCCTTGGTCTTCAAAGGGGACGAATCCTGCAGGAACCATCTTGAACAGGGCATAGGTGCTGCCGAACAAGACAACCGTCAGGGCGATAGCCATCCCTGTCCGTTTAAAAATGCGCTGCACCCCGGCGCTATAGCCAGCTGTGAGCCCGGCAAGACCCCGATTGAAATGACTGAAGACCCAATGGAGCGGTCCTGCAGAGGTTGTCCCCGGACGCAAGAGAATGCCACAGAGGGCAGGACTGAGGGTAAGGGCATTGAGCGTAGATAGACACACCGAAGCGGCAATCGTGAGGGCAAATTGCCGGTAGAGTTGGCCAGTAATCCCTCCCAAGAAGGCCACGGGAAGGAACATAGCTAGAAGCACAAGTGTGGTGGCAATCACGGGTCCCGTAACCTGGCTCATAGCTTTTTTGACCGCATCCTTGGCGGTCATTCCTTCTTCATCGATATACCGCCGCGTGGCTTCCACGACAACGATGGCATCATCAACCACAATGCCGATGGCCAGCACCAAACCAAAGAGTGTGAACGTATTGATTGAAAAACCCATAAGGGCGAAGATTGAAAAGGTACCGACCAACGCCACGGGAATTGTGAGGGCGGGAATTAATGTCGCCCGCCAATCCTGTAGAAAGATGTAAACAGCAAGAAAAACGAGCACCAGGGCGATAAACAGGGTCTCGACAACCTCCTGGATGGATACCTGGATAAATCGTGTGGCATCCACCGGGGTGGAATAGACAATCCCTTCGGGAAATCGTTCCTGTAACTGATTCATGGTTGAGTGCACGCGTTCGGCGACTTCCAAAGCGTTGGCATCCGGCAGTTGGTAAACACCGATGAGCACGGCCGGGGCACCATTTAATCGTCCAAATGAGTTGTAACTTTCAGATCCGAGTTCCACACGCGCGATATCTTTCATCCGGATCATTGACCCGTCCGGCTGAGCTCGCAGGATGATGTTTTGAAATTCGGTGGCTCTTTGTAGGCGCCCTCGCGTTTTTACAGAATATTGAAATTGCTGCCCAACCGGAGCAGGTGGTAACCCGACTTGACCGGCAGGAACTTGTGCATTCTGTTCGCGAATAGCATCGGCCACATCATTGACGGTGAGCCCTAATCTCGTCATTTTCTTTGGATTCAGCCAGATTCGCATTCCATAGTCTAATGCACCTAATATTTCCACGTTCCCCACACCGGGTACCCGAGCCAA
>CP070743.1:793207-795979 GCA_020348185.1 Nitrospirota bacterium | reverse complement strand
ATTCTGAACCGAATGGTGAGCTTAGGCAGGCCGGTGTCAGAGAGAATGTATTAATCCTGCGAACGAGTCCGCAAAACCGGTTGCGTTGGTAAATTATTCAACAACACCGGTTGAACATTAAAATCTAAATTTTTAAGTTTCTTAGGAGTTTTATTTGATACATCTTTTGACAACGCCAGCTAATTCATCGGCAACTTCCCGAATGACGGAATCATCTTGTCCTTCCACCATGACCCGGACTAACGGCTCCGTCCCGGAGTAACGAACTAATACTCGCCCCATACCATTCAATCGAATTTTTCCCGCTTCAATCGCCTGTTGAAGCTGAGGGAGGGATTCCAAATCCGGTCTGTGAGGTACCTTGACACCGAGTAAGACCTGAGGGACCGCCGTCATACATTGTGCGAGTTGAGATAATTTTCGACCTGTTCGCTTCATAAGCTTGAGCATTTGTAAGCCGGTAATCAACCCGTCTCCACTGGTATGGTAGTTCAGGAATATCAAGTGGCCCGACGGTTCGCCACCCAGAACATAGCCGTCCGCCACCATGCGTTCAAGGATATATCGATCGCCAACCGGCGTGCGGATGAGGGTAATCCCCTCTTGTTTCATGGCCAATTCAAACCCAAAATTGCTCATCACCGTTCCAACGACGGTATTGTTTTTCAACAACCCACGTTGGGAGAGATCGAGCGTAAACGCGGCCAGGGCCTTATCGCCGTCAACCAAATGACCCTGTTCGCTGACAAAAATAGCTCTATCCGCATCCCCATCCAGGGCGATGCCAATATCAGCGTGGTGTTCCCGCACCATCTCTTGAAGTTGTTCCGGATGCACCGCCCCACAATGGGCATTAATATTGGTTCCATTGGGTGCATCGCCGATCACCCGCACGGAGGCTCCAAGCTCCCGTAAGACTTTGGGGAACACATGATAGGCTGCACCATTGGCGCAGTCCAAGACCACCCGGAGGCCCTGAAAGTCCATATTCCTGGGGAGTGACCGTTTGACAAATTCGATGTAGCGCCCTTCGGCATCATCGACTCGAAAAGCCTTGCCAATGTGATCATCCGTTGGACGGATATGCTCAATTTCATGAGAAAGAATGAGCGCTTCCATCCGTTGCTCGAGTTCATCCGGTAATTTCATGCCATCCTTGGAAAAGAACTTGATTCCGTTATCCTGATAGGGATTATGAGAGGCGGAAATCATCACTCCAGCATCTGCGCGAAGGCTCCTGGTTAGAAAGGCAATCGCCGGGGACGGCAAAGGACCGACCAATAAGACATCCACTCCCATGGAGCAAATCCCCGAAGTCAGAGCCGATTCCAACATGTAGCCCGAGAGGCGGGTGTCTTTCCCAATGACAATTTGATGCCGCCCCTGTCGACTTTTAAATAAATACGCTGCCGCCCGGCCGAGTTTCAAGGCGGTTTCACTCGTCATCGGCTCGACATTGGCGACTCCTCTCACTCCATCAGTCCCAAATAACTTCTGCATATCACCCTCCATCCTCGGAAAGTTTCAAGTCTCTAGTCCTTGCCATGGATTTTGTTTTTCTGGAATTTATTGGCTATTGTATTTTTGAAATTTTAAATATGAGAATTGAGATGGGTCCCACCCTAGGCTTCCCTGAGGGCTTTTGCCATTTTCGCCACATCCCGCATAAGGGCAACATCATGGACCCGGATCAGGTGTGCACCCCTTAGGACCGCGACGGCCACAGCTGCTCCGGTCCCCATATATCGTTCTTCAACCGGTTTTTCTAATATCTGCCCGATAAACGACTTCTTCGAAATCCCAATGATTAGGGGTCTACCAAGATTCAAAAACTGATCAAGACGATTAATGATCGTGAGGTTATGAGAGACATTCTTGCCGAATCCAACTCCGGGATCAAGGAGAATGTTCCGTGATTTGATCCCTTGTTCACAGGCCGCGGAGAGACGTTCAGTCAGAAATTGTTTAATTTCCCCAATGACATCCCGGTATGAAGGAGCCTGCTGCATAGTCCTTGAATCTCCCTGTCTGTGCATCAACACCACGCCGGCCCCGGCTTCTGCCACCACTCGACCCATTTCAGGATCATCTCGCAAGGCACTGACATCATTGACCATGGCCGCCCCACAGTCCAAGGCAAGTTGAGCCACGGCAGCTTTTCGCGTATCCACAGAAATGGGAACTGGATTCCGTCGACCCAAGACCTGCAAGATGGGTTTCAACCGCTTCATTTCTTCTTCTTCATCCACGGGAGCAGCCCCTGGGCGGGTGGATTCCCCGCCAACATCAATAATATCAGCACCCTCCTCGGCCATGCGTTGAACATGATCCAACGCCTTGGCCGGATCAACATAGTGACCACCATCTGAAAATGAATCAGGAGTGACATTCAACACCCCCATGATTAAGACCTTCGAGTCTAAGGGGAATCGAATGTCTCGAGCAAAAAACTCGGGTGCCACTTTTTCCGCCGCGACATGAAGATTCATCATTTTAAAATCATTTTCAAAAGTCAGGATTGGTAATAGCCCACAGCTGGAACAATTGTATTCCTAGTAGGATGCTACCAGATCCGGTTTCAAGTTTCAGGTTGGGGGGATGGTGGAGTCGAAAGGGGTCGAAGGCGTCAAAGAAGTCAAAAGGAAGCCACGAGCTCGAAGGAGGCCAAGGGGTCGAAAGGGTCTAAAAAGTCAAAAGGGTCGAAAAAAAAGATGAGTCGAAGGAGTCGAAAAGGTTAAAGAGTCTAAAAGGTCAAATGGCCGTAGGATAAGG
>CP070743.1:790331-793107 GCA_020348185.1 Nitrospirota bacterium | reverse complement strand
ATAGAAAGATGGAGGATGCCGGTGTGAATGTTGGAATAGGACGCTATAACGAAGCCAACCGGGCCTACACGGCATTGGCTTATCGACAGATGGGCGGTGAGGTTGAAAGATCGCGTACCATTCATCTTGGGATCGATTTGTTTATGAAAGAAGGATCACCGGTCTTCGCACCCTTAGAGAGTATCATTCACAGCTTTCAGAACAATGACCAAGTTCATGATTATGGCCCCACCATCATTCTTCACCATGCAGTCGAGGGCGGCATCGAATTCTATACGTTGTATGGTCATCTCAGTTTGGAGTCGTTGGAAAATTTGTCTGTCGGAATGCACCTGAAAAAGGGGGATCGAATCGGAACAATTGGTGACCCTTCCATTAATGGACAGTGGCCTCCACATCTGCATTTTCAGATCATCACAGATCGGCTCAAATATTCAGGAGACTTCCCAGGCGTTTGCGCCCCGGTGAATCGGTCTTTGTGGCTTAGTCTGTGCCCCGATCCCAATCTGATCCTCCAAATTCCTTCAATGAAAGACCCTGACCCTGGACTTAAACCTAAAGAAATACTTGAAATTCGAAACCGTTATTTAGGCAGATCTTTAAGCGTATCTTACGAGAACCCCATCAAACTGGTACGAGGTTGGATGCAGTATGTGTATGACCATTTGGGGAGGGAATATCTGGATGCAGTGAACAATGTCTGCCATGTCGGACATTGCCATCCTGTCGTCATAGAAGCCGCCCGAAAGCAAATGGCCCTTCTTAACACCAACACGCGATACTTACATGACACGATCATTGAATATGCTGAGCGACTTTGTGCCACCCTCCCCGATTCGTTGCAGGTCTGCTTTTTCGTTTGCTCAGGCAGTGAGGCCAATGAACTGGCATTGCGGCTCGCTCGAGCTCATACCGGTGGAACTGATTTTATCGTCGTTGAAGGCGGGTACCATGGGAATACTTCAGCTCTCATCGATATCAGTTCTTACAAATTCGATGGCCCAGGCGGAGCTGGTCCTCCACCCTATGTGCACAAGGTGAGGATGCCGGATCGGTACCGGGGCCCCTACAAAGACGATCACGATGCAGGTCGCCTCTATGCTCATCAGGTGAGTGATGTCCTCAACCAGGCCAAGCATGATGGCCGACGAATAGCCTCCTTCATATCTGAATCAATGCTGAGTTGTGGAGGACAAATCGTACTGCCCCCGAATTATCTCCCCGAGGTGTATCGCTCGGTTAGGGAGGCGGGGGGGGTCTGCATCGCTGATGAAGTTCAAGTAGGTTTTGGACGAGTCGGGACCCATTTCTGGGGTTTCGAAACCCAAGGCGTGGTGCCTGACATCGTGACACTAGGAAAACCAATGGGAAATGGTCACCCCATAGGCGCAGTAGTTACGACACCAGAAATTGCCGAATCGTTTTCGAATGGCATGGAATATTTTAATACCTTTGGAGGCAATCCGGTTTCCTGTGCTGTTGGTCTTTCCGTTCTCAACGTGATTAAAAGTGAGCAATTGCAACAACATGCCTTGACGGTCGGGACTCACCTGAAGGAGAACCTGAGAAACATGATGACCACGTATCCGTTGATCGGAGACGTTCGGGGAGAAGGTTTATTTCTCGGGCTTGAACTGGTACGACACGCTGAAACGTTAGAACCGGCTACTGACGAGGCCGCGTATATCGCCGAACGTATGAAAGACCGCGGTGTGCTCATGAGTACCGATGGCCCCTACCATAATGTCCTAAAAATCAAACCGCCGATGGTCTTTAACAAGGAAGATGCCGACAGGCTGGTCAATACTTTAGAGCTGGTACTGAAAGAGCCCCGCCTGAAACTTGTCGGGCTAAACCCATAGGCCATGCCTGCTAAATAATTTAAATGAACAAGAATATACGCGAACCAAAACCTCAAGCTTTTCTTGACTTAAGCAGCATCGACTGGAAGAGAGCCGAAGAAAGCCTTAATACACTTGGCTACTCCCATACAAGCCAAGTTGTATGGCCAAAGGCTTGCCTCGAGCTCCGACAGATGTATTCAAATGAAAAGCTCTTTCGAAAGCGGATTGTGATGGAGCACCACAATTTTGGGATCGGCGATTATGCCTATTTTGCCGAGCCTCTTCCTAAGCTCGTTCTGACCCTACGCAATGAGTTGTATGAGCGACTCGCCCCGATTGCAAACAGGATGATGCACGCCATAAGGCTAAAACACGCCTACCCTCCTACCCTGATGCAATTTCGCAAACTCTGCCATGCCGTCGGGCAAACTAAACCAACACCGCTCATGCTTCACTATGAAGCTCAGGGATTTAATTGTTTACATCGGGACCTGTACGGACCCACGGTCTTCCCTTTGCAGGCAATGGTGATGCTCAGTCGGAAAAATGAAGAATTTGAAGGTGGAGAATTTGTCTTGGTGGAGAACCGCCCTCGACAACAATCGAGGGCAACTGTCTTAACTCCGAACCTCGGTGATCTGATTATTTTCCCCGTTTCCGATCGAGCTGTTCCGGGAAAACGGGAGATGCTCCGAGCGAGTATGCGACATGGGGTGAGTCGTATAAAGAAGGGCAAGCGGTGGACTCTGGGTATTATCTTTCATGATGCGAAATAGATGGGGAAGTTTCGGGTTTCGAGTTTCGAGATAAAAAAGACTATTCAGCAATTTAAACCCATACTTTAATCCTTGACTATTACGGTTTCAGTATCCCTTTAATGGTTGAGGGCTTTGAGCATGGTCTGCAATCGGTTTTTCCCAAAGTCTTTCCAT
>CP070743.1:787423-790231 GCA_020348185.1 Nitrospirota bacterium | reverse complement strand
GGTACGTGCTTTCCTGCTCATTTAACCAATTCTCAAATTTAATGGAGTCACGGACATCAGGTGCTATGTGTTGGATCTCTTTTTTTTCTTGAATGTCATAGAAACGATGACTATTCAGATGCAGGACGGACCCGATCTGGCCCAAGGCAGTGGAGAATTCCTCAGCAAAATGGGAGAGCTGCACCTCAGGGGCGGTCGGGATAAGAGCAATATTGACAACCGGGGTGGTCATAAGTGCTAATCGATTCCTATTGGCCAGTCGCCTGGCTAACGTTCGAGCCATTTGTAAGACGATAAACGGGTGTCGTTCCGCGATATAGTAGCACCCCTCATTGGAGAGCCGTATCAAGGTGGTATCACGGAGGGCACGCACGGTCGCGGAACGATTTTCTCCCGTTAACAATGCCATTTCCCCTACCATCTCCTCGCGACCCAATTCAGCGACGGTTTCCTCCTGGTTATCTTCCCGTCTGACAATGACTCGAAGGCGGCCGTGGATGACAATATATAAGCTGTCCCCAGCGTCCCCTTGTCTGAATAAGGAGTCTCCGCCGGGAACTCGGATCACCTCAACTTGCGTGGTGATCTCATCGAGGATGGATTCATCCAGCGTCTGAAAAAGCTCAGTCGAAGCCAGATGCGACCTAATCTCGCTGGGAGAGAAACCGAAATTATGTTGGTCTGTTGGCATATCTCTCCTTAAAATTTTCTCCAAACCATAGTTGATTTTTCCAGCAACTGAATTGGGAGGTCAAGGGCCCGTTTGAGCGATACACCTTGAGGGCACAATTCTACAGTCTACAAAATGTTTGAATGGTTTCGGAAGCGTACTCTCAACATTATCAGTGATGAAGAAAATGAACAAGAGCCGTGGAGCCTGTTTTCTCCCTTACGTATGTGCTATCCTCTGTCCCGAAACAATCAGGGCAGTCAAATTGAGATTTGACCGTGAATTGAGGTTGGATTAAAAAAAGTTGTTATTTTTTACATCCACATTTTTCGAGAGCTCATGAACCCATTTTATTTATTTTTCAATCGAGGGGGACTTACATGATAACGAAAGCATCTATGTCCATGTTGGTGACGTTATTTCTGGCGGTTGGCTTTTCTGGCGGTCAGGCCCAAGCTGCGGAGAAGACGGTGAAGGCCATGGCAACTTGGCAGGCTCAAGGACTCGTGACTCAGATAGATAAAGATCAGGCCTTGATGGTTGGTGCGTTAATGGGGGCGCTTTTTATTGACGGTGGTCATGGAAAGCTGGATGCGAGTTCGCTTCTTTGCCCTGGAACCATTGTGTTAAATTTGAATACAGGTGCGAGGAGTGGCCAAGGTCGATGTGTGATCACGGACAAAGAGGGCGATAAAATCTATGCGAAATGGAGCTCCCGCGGTAATGAGAAGGGAATGAAAGGGCCGTTCAACTTCGTGGGTGGAACAGGTAAGTTTATGGGGATATCGGGTGATAATTCCTGGATCTTACGAATCGCCATGCGTGCCATGGCAGGGGCCGTTTCCGATGATAGTTTTCAACAAGTTGCAGCCGGCCTAGCCGTTTGGCCCAAGCTCCATTATAAACTCCCAAGTAATTTTCGCTAGGTAAAATAAAGACCGGGTACAAGATGTTTTGAGTTTCAGGTTTCACGTTAAAAAAAGGAAAATCCTCTTTTTGTTCAACGGCCTAATTTTGAAAACTATCTGAGGGAGTCGTCTGCTGGGGGAGTGCAAGGCTACTTGGGAGAAGAGTCATCAGGAGAATTATTATCAGGAGGAGGTTCTTTTTTGGACAGTTCAGATTTGGCTTCATCGACCAGTTCAGAGACCTGTTTTCCAATTCCGGATAAGGAATCAGTTAAAGCCGCATAAGTCATGAGCCCTCCCTTAATGATTTCCTTCGCAAGCGGACGAATTGCCTCTGTGACTTTGGAAGGGCCGTCGGCCGGCTCTTTAGACTCCGGAGCTGGTTGTTCTGCTGGTTTTTCTGGCACTGATCAGAACCTACCTGGATTAACCTTTTGTCGCGCTTGGCGGTTTTAATTCCGCTTGGGCTTCCGCCACGAGGTCGCTGAACCCGCTTCCAGTACCAGAAACCGTTTCGGAAACCGCGTTGTATGTAACAATTCCTCCTTTAATGATCGCCTTCGCAACAGGACGGATTACTTGACCTATCCCACAAAGAATTGAGGGAGCAGCGACGACCACGACGGCCCCGACAATAGCACCTCCAATTGCTGTTTCCATGATTGCCTCCTTTATCGTTTACCTGAACATGAAGCCGAAATTGGGCGCTAGCGCTTTCTATAAGCCTATCATAAGCCTCTTTGCTAGTCACTAGCAAGAGAATCCCAAGAAATTCTCCCTCTGCAAATGAATATCTGAAGAATACTCATTGCCCATACTTGTATGACCCCATGGGGATTCGGGTTGGTCGTGGAAAACTTTACCCTTTGGCGGCCTGGGACCTTGATCATCAAGTCAAAAAAAAGCCTCACGCTTTTTAGCGTGAGGCTTTAGATCAAACAGACGGCGTAAGGTACGAAAGCATTAGGCTGCCAAAAAGCCCAATACCAGAAATGCCGCCATCACGCCGAGAAAAGAAGCGACCATTTCAGATAAAAATGTCATGGGAATCCCTCCTTTAAAATGATGGTTAAATCGGACATCCAAGTTGATGGTGTCCTAAACCTATGTTACGCCCCAGAAAAGAAATATCCCGACAGAAGCAAAACGGGAAACCCAGGCAGCCCTGGAATGATAAACATGACCCAGCCCACGACAAAAGTAAGCCAACCCATAATATGATAGAGGGTC
>CP070743.1:784487-787323 GCA_020348185.1 Nitrospirota bacterium | reverse complement strand
GGCAAAAACCAATGCCACGGCCATCGGAGCCGGACACAGTTTTCTGATCTTTTTGCGGGACTGTTTTCCAATTAATGTCTTGCCAGTGATTCGCCATGTGCCGGAGGTCTGTCACATTTATTGTGCGACGGCCAATGCCCTTGAAGTGATTCTAGCCGAAACCGAGCAGGGGAGAGGAATACTGGGTGTCGTGGACGGTCAGTCCCCAAAAGGGATTGAACAGGAATCGGATAGACAAACGCGTAAGGCGTTATTACGTCAGTTCGGCTATAAACTTTGAGATGTTCGAGGCAACGTGTGTGTGACGGTTCACACCAGTTCATAAAAATTATTGAACAAGGAAGGCACAAACTATGTCTGAGAAACACGAAGTCATGAAGGTTGTGAAAGCGGCGTTTGAACATGAACCGCGTATCAACCTCCATAGCCACCCGATTGAAATGGACTTTGAGGATGGAGTTCTGACCCTGGAAGGAGAAGTGGAAAACATCGCAGCCAAGAAACTTGGGTTGGAATTAGCTATTGTGGTTCCTGGTGTGACGGGGATTGTGGACCGTCTTCACGTGATGCCTGCTATGCCGATGGGCGATGGGGCAGTATTAGACGCGGTTCGGGACGCTCTGCTTCAGGAGCCTGCTCTTCGGGAGTGCACCATTCGTGTCCGACAGAAGGGAAAAGAAGAAACGGTCAGAGAGTCCTTATCAACAAATCCTGGCGTGATTGAACTATCTGTTAAAAATGGAGTGGTGCTGCTTGATGATCATGTGCCGAGCCTTGGTCAAAAACGGCTAGCGGGCGTCTTGGCCTGGTGGGTGCCTGGGAGTCGTGACGTCATCAATGGGATGGCGGTCGAGCCACCGGAAGAAGATAATGATGACGAAATTTCGGAAGCGGTCCGACTTGTGCACGAAAAGAATCGATTGGTCAACGCTGACCAGATTCGGGTTAGTACGCAAAATGCTGTGGTGACATTAGAAGGATTAGTCCGAAATGAAAGGGAAAAACACATGGCGGAATTCGATGCGTGGTATGTTTTTGGGGTGGACAAGGTCGTTAACAGACTTGGTGTCCAGGAATAATTTGGTGATGAGCCATTATGTCTTTTGAAGAAATTTTTTTGGGGTTTCTGATTGCGCTGGCCGCAGGAGCTCTGATTGGACTTGAACGACAGCAAGACAAAGCCACCCAATTAAGGCCCAGTATTGGTGGGGTCCGGACCTTTCCCCTCATTGCACTGGTCGGGGCGCTTTCGGCGTTTTTGGCACAAACGTTGGGCGTGTGGCCAATCGTGGGCGCGTTACTCGTGGTGGGAGGGTTTTTAACCGTCTCGTACTATAAGGATCGTGGACGAAATATCACCCCGGGTATCACCACGCCAGTAGCCGCGCTCATTACCTTCCTTCTTGGGGTTCTTGCCCTGCTTCCCAACATTCCATTGGACACCATTCATCGGTATTTGTTGATTATTGCCAGTGCGGCTGTGGTGATGGCGCTTCTTTCGTATAAGGAACCACTCCACCAAGCCATTACCCACGTCTCAAACGACGATATCTATGCGACCGCCAAGTTCGTCATTTTAGCCCTTGTGGTTCTTCCGCTGCTTCCAAACCGGACGTTTGGTCCCCTCAATGTTCTCAACCCGTTCCATATTGGTTTGATGGTGGTGTTAATCGCTGGAATCAGTTTTCTGGGTTACGTTGCCACTCGTCTGGTTGGTCCCCATAAAGGGTTAGCGACTACGGGCCTACTTGGGGGTTTGGTGTCCTCGACGGCCGTAACCGTCAGCATGGCGACACAAGCGAAAAAATCGCCCAGTCTTATTCTACCCGGTGCTATGGCCATTATGGCGGCTTCGAGTACGATGTTCGCGAGAGTGTTGGTTATTATTGGGATTCTCCAAATTAGTCTATTACCTACACTGTTGGGATCGCTTGGCGCGATGACGGTCGTGGGATATGGGGTGGTCCTGGCGATGTATCTGAAATCTGGCCCTGCCCCGCCTGATGGGGCCTATGTTGAACATCGAAATCCCTTCGAGCTGACTTCGGCGCTTACCTTTGGGTTGCTTTATGTCGCCGTATTGTTTATTGCCAAAGCCGCCCAAACGTACCTGGGCGATCAGGGGCTTTATGCGTCCAGTATTTTAGCCGGAACTACTGATGTAGATGCCATCACTCTCTCAATCATTCAATTTTACTCGGAAGGGCTGAGTTCGTGGATTGCTGCTACTGCCATTACCTTGGCGGCCATGACCAATACTTTGGTGAAGACCATGCTGACTGCCTGGCTTGGAGGATGGGCGCTCGCGAAGAAAGTTGCACCTGGAATGCTCTTAATCCTATTGGTGGGAGGAGTGGTGGTTTTGATGCTCGGTTAAGGCCAAGCCCAGTCGCTGTGAAAAAAGATTCCGTTTCGTGTGATTCCTTTCCCAGCATTAAACTCTGTATGTACCATTGGATCTACAAACATGTGAACGAAGCATGATCGAAAATAGACAGCGTTCATGGCGTTGGGATTTTAAAATACCGTTCTCTAAAATATTGCCTTCCTTCTACAGATTCAGACATGCTAATGTAAAACCTTATTATTCTCGATGCTGTTCTCTTTTAATACCCATATGGTATACCCGTAATCGATTCTCATTCCATGGCGACCACACCACGTGATTATTACGCAGTCTTAGGCCTTTCCAAAACAGCCAGCACGGATGACATCAAAAAGACGTATCGACGTCTTGCGCGAAAATATCATCCTGATCTCCATCAAGGGTCGAAAAAGGAGGAGATGGAGAAAAAGTTTAAAGAGTTGAATGAAGCCTATGAAGTGTTGAGCGATG
>CP070743.1:781537-784387 GCA_020348185.1 Nitrospirota bacterium | reverse complement strand
TCGTTGGGGATTTTGTCAGTGGCACCCGCTATACGCGCGGCGGTGGTAAAGAAGTCTGTGAGATGGATGATATCGGTTGGGTCCTGATCAGGCTCGATCATGCCGGGCCAATAAGCTTGTGCCGGAACTCGTACACCCCCTTCGAGAGTATCGGTCTTTGCTCCGCGCAGAAGCGAATAACCAGCTGTCGGATAAAAAGCGTACATCGGGCCATTATCGGAAATCCACATGATCAAGGTATTCTCGGCGATCCCCTCATCCTCTAAAGTCTTGACCAGCTTGGCAACGTGCTCATTGTGCAGCACCATCATCGAGGCCTGGGCGTTGACTCGATCAACCTGTGGATCGTTCTGGTGTTCTTGGCTCCCGGTAATTTGTAACGCATAGCTTGCCCAATAAATGAAAAAGGGCTTGTCTGTCTGGTTCTTCTCTTTGATCCACGCAATCATCTGTTCATTTGACGCATTTTCGAAATATTCCTGCCGCTTAATGCTGAGCTTTCCGGCAGGGCCTGGGATTGGCTTTCTTCCTTTCCCCTTTTCTCCGACATAGCCGGCAACTCCCAAATCTATTCCTGTCATTTCTTTATATTGTTCGGCACCTGGAAAATCCATAAAGGGGGCCTTCATAGGCGTAGGACTGTCGTAGAGCTTACGAGAGTCATTCCACGCGTCGGGGGCGCCGTTAAACAGACCGTAGTAGGCATAGTCATACCCCTGATTTTCCGGAGCATGCTCGGGCTCGTCCCCGAGATGCCATTTCCCCCACATGGCGGTATGGTATCCGGCGTCTGAGAGGATTTCTGCAACCGTCACTTCTTTCGGGCTCAGGCCTTCAGGTTGGCCGGGCCAGAGGACCGAAAGAAGACCCGTGCGAACAGGATGTCGACCCGTATTGATGGCAATCCGCGAAGGCGTACAAGAGGGCTCGGCATACGCGCTCCAAAACCGCATGCCATTCTTTGCCAGTTTGTTAAGGGTGGGGGTCGGCGTGCCGCGATGCTTTCCTCCTCCTTGCCATCCCAACTCGCCCCAGCCGATGTCGTCGGTCAAAATGTAGATGATGTTAGGTTTCTTGCCGAATCGCTTTTCCAGCGCGGCCAGTTTTTTATCGACTGCGCGATCGTCTGCTTCCAATTTGGCCTTGTGTTTTTTGGCGAATGTCAAATAAGGTGCATCGGGTTGAATGCCATAGGAATTCATCGGGAATCCTAATGCCCATAGACAAAAGATACCGACGCCCAACATTGATCGCCTTGATCCAGATCTCATTCTCCTGTCCATAGTATTTCTCCTTTTCAAAGTATGAAAAAGGGGATGGCTTTCTAAGCCATCCCCTCAACTGAGCCCAACCTGTTAAGAAAATAAAGAGGAAAAGGCCTTCTTAATCTGTTCCAATCCCGTTGAGAATTCTCCTTCAAAAGTGGAAAATTTCTCTCCGGCTTTCTGCCGCTTTTCTTCGAGATCAGTCTTAAATTTAGAAATTTTGTCCGTCAATTCTTTTTTCTTTTCTTCATACCCCCCTTGGAGTTTGGTTTTCTCCAATTCAAACTGCACCCCGAGCGCCTCTAACTCGGCTTCCAAAGCATCTTCTGCTGCCACATATTCCTTTTTGACAGTTTCAGAAACCTCGCCAAATTGCTGTTCAGCCCCCGTTTTGAGAGATGCAATACCTTCCTGGATTTTCCCCTTTTGTACCTCGTACGCCTCCCGGGCTTCTGCCTTACCAAGGGCCAATTGTACCTGTAGATGATCCAGTTGAGTCTTGAGTTGTTGTTTCTTCTCTCCGACAAGTTGCTGCGATTTATCGATCTCACCTTTGAGTTGTTCAAGGGCCCCACTGAATCGCTGTTTGTAGGTTTCAAGTCTTTCAGAAGCCTTTTCTTTGGTTAAACTCAGTTGGGCCTCCAATGCCGTAGCATCGGCTTCCCATTTGTCTAATTTGGTATTAATTGCTTCTCTGATTTCGCGAATGGTTGCCATGGTAGTCTCCTTTAACTTTATGCTGTGGTGGCTGCTGTTCAGCGCTAGGCCCCCAGCTGTTTCTGCTTGTTGAGTTGGTAGTGCCAAATGCTTAATGGAAAATCTATCATTGCGCCCCCTGCGTCTGACAGACCACTTCCTTCCCGCACCATTCTTCCGCGTGGAGCAGGAGGATGCGCCGGACTTCTTCTATTGTGGGGGGGAAGGATTGTGTGGAGTGTCCCGAACGCACGACCAACTCCGAAGCCACCCCATCGATATGGGCGCTCTTATATTTCACGACACCGTCGTTCCCCTCTTCAGGAGGACCGTCCCCTTTTACAGCGATTATGGAATGTGCGGTGACTCGGTCATCGATCGGGAGTTCTGCTAAGGCTTTTAGCCCCGGATGTCCCGGTGTCATTCCAAATACGGCACCAAACTGATCCTCCGGGTTAATTTTTATTGCGTCCTCCTCCTTCTTCATCACATCCGTCATTCCCCTGACGGCTTTGCCCGGCACTTTTACAGCCTTCCCGATTTTCTGGGCTACCCACGTCGCTGCGACGAATGAACCTTGATGGGGGGTCGAAATAAAGACAACCCGACGAACAAAGGGGAGTGGTTTTATGAACAACATTCTCCTAAATAATTCTTTTTGCTCCTGGGAAATGTCCATTTCCTCCAGGGTCTTTTTGCTGACGACATTCCAAAGTTTGTCTTCACTTTCAATGGCGGTAAATTTGGCGAGCAATCCCCCCTGACTATGACCAATGGCAACGGCATGCTCCAGCGCTGGATCACGTTGCTGGGGGTCAACTTTCTGGATTGCAGCTTCTAGAGCATCCCTTAGGAGCATTGCAGAATATGGGATGGGATTTCCGGTGTC
>CP070743.1:778570-781437 GCA_020348185.1 Nitrospirota bacterium | reverse complement strand
CAATCCGCCGTCCGAACGACCAACGCCACATTGACTTGGTCGGTAACCAAAGCATCGCCAGGTTGTATTTCATCTATAGAGGCGCTGAAGGATTGGTCGATGACCACCACGTGGGTCCCATGTACTTGTTTCAAAGACACCACGAGCGGATACACTTGAGAACCCTCAGTAACCTGACCTGCTTGAACCTTTGTGATCAGGTCAGCTGGTTCCGAGCGCGTTCCAAAAAAATGCACAACGCCCGTATCGGCCGACAATAAAGGTGAATTCACCAAGGCGGACACCGTGATACTCTTTAACGGTTATTCACTCGCTTCGCAACCGCGTTTTACTCGTTTGGCTTCCTGAGGAATGTGGGAACATCCCAATCATCATCAACCAACACAGCACCATTGTCATTAGCCGTACGCCTTGGTTCAAATTGACGCATAAAGGTTGGACGATCCAGGGGCTCGTTCGTGAACTCTCCCTCCTTACCAACTGTGGCCAGTGCAGGTTCGTGGGCTGGTTGCATAGCAATTCGTGAAGATTCCCGCTCCTCAGACGGTGACAGAACCTCATCTCTTTCAAACCCTGTGGCAATCACCGTGACTACAATCTCATCCCCTGCCTTGGGATTGATCACCTGGCCGACAATAATGTTGGCTTGTGGATCGGCTGCCTCTTTGGCAATTGAGGACGCCTCATCAATTTCGTGAAGCGTTAGGCTATCTCCCCCAGAAATGTTAAGGAGTAAACCATGGGCTCCATCGATGCTACCATCCTCTAATAAGGGACTCGCAATGGCCTGTCTTGCGGCTTCAGTGGCACGATTATCACCCGATGCCATCCCTAAACCCATCACGGCCCGGCCGGGATAACTCATGACGGTCCGCACATCCGCGAAATCGACGTTCACAAACCCGGGTGTGGTAATGACATCCGAAATGCCTTGTATGGCTTGTCGCAGCACATCATCAGCGACCTTAAACGCCTCCAAGAGAGGGGTACTTTTATCAACCTGCCCCAAAAGTTTCTGATTCGGGATCACCAGCAGGGAATCCGCGTGCTTTTTGAGTTCCCTGAGGCCTTCTTCGGCATAACTCATCCGGCGGTGTCCTTCATATTGAAATGGCTTGGTGACGACTCCCACTGTTAAAATCCCCATTTCATGAGCAATCTTCGCTGCGATGGGGGCACCACCGGTTCCCGTTCCACCCCCCATGCCCGCAGTGACAAATACCATATCAGCTCCTTCAATGGCTTCTCGAATCTGCCCTTCACTTTCAAGAGCGGCCTCTTTCCCGACATCCGGCCTCGCTCCTGCGCCAAGGCCTCGTGCCCGCTTGGGGCCTAGTTGGATTTTATAGGGAGCGTGGGACCTTCCGAGAGCTTGCACATCGGTATTGGCCACAACAAATTCTACCCGGCTCAGGCCCGCCTCAATCATAGTATTGACAGCATTGCAGCCTGCTCCTCCAACCCCAACAACTTTAATCAAAATTTCCGAAGGTTCTTCATCTGGAAATGAGAACATAATGGCCCTCCTTTCACCTCTTTCGGTGCGCAATAGTAAACATGTTGTTTCTCGTTTGAAATGTCTTGAGTTTGTTACCAAATCTTGAAAAGAATCGCCTTAGGGAAGGACGAATCCACGGGCGGTCATCTCTTCCCTAGAAAAAATTCATCACCCACCCTTTCATACGATCAATAGCTAAAGTTAATCGATTCATCGGGACACTTCCTCCTCCAACCCCGACACCCTGGAGCTCATTTTCTTGACTGACCGAATGCATAACCAATCCAACGGCGGTGGAAAATATGGGATTGTTGACCACATCCCGTAATCCGCCAATTCCCTCCGGGCTTCCGCACCGTACGGGTAAATCCAAGACCCGTTCTGCAGCCTCCGGCATGCCGGGAAGAAGGGACGTCCCGCCCGTGAGGACCCCACCGGCGACTAACATCCCTTCATATCCGGCTCGGCGAATTTCACGAAGGACGAGGTCAAACATTTCCTCAACCCGAGGCTCAATTATTTCAGCAATCTTATGGCACGGGACCAGTCGAGGCGGCCGTCCTCCAACACTCGGCACCTCCACCTTTTCCCGATCACTGACTTGTTTACATGAAGAAACGCCATGACGGACTTTAATTTTTTCTGCATCCGCATGGGTGGTACGGAGGCCGATGGCCAGATCGTTCGTCACATGGTGCCCCCCTATTGGTATAACCGCTGAGTGGCGAATACACCCGTCGGCATAGACCGCCACATCTGACGTCCCTCCCCCCAAGTCCACCATGACGACGCCCATTTCCTTTTCCTCCGCGAACAGAACCGCTGCCCCGGATGCCAGCGGTTGCAACACGATATCAACAACATCCAACCCAGCTCGATTCACACATCGAACAAGGTTTTGAGCTGACGTGACAGCCCCGGTGACAATATGGACGTCCACTTCCAAACGCGAACCGGCAATTCCAATGGGATCCCGGATCCCTTCTTGATCATCGACGATAAACCCCCGAGGCAGCACGTGTAATAGTCGTCGGTCCGAAGGGATCACCGCCCCGCATCGAGCGGTTTCAATCGCCCGATTAATGTCACCGGCGGTCACCTCCCGTTTTTTGAGGGCTACCACACCATGACAGCTCTCACTGGCAATATGACTTCCCGCAATGCCGATATAGACTGAATTAATTTGAACCGCCGCCATCAATTCCGCCTCTTCCACGGCCTTCTTGATCGATTCCACCGTACTGTCAATATTGACCACCACACCTTTCCGGAGTCCTCGGGAGGGGCTCGACCCGATCCCAATCACATTGAGCGAGCGATCGGCCATGACTTCGGCCACGACGGCACAAATCTTGGTGGTACCGATATC
>CP070743.1:775602-778470 GCA_020348185.1 Nitrospirota bacterium | reverse complement strand
ATGCGAGAGGAGGCCGAGAAACTTCTCGATCAGACTGTCTCCATTCTTCCTCCCCATTCCGGCCCAGTGACTAAAAAGTTGGAATTGGGCGCGCCCGCGGAAGTCATCCTCACTCTCGCAAAAGACAAGAATTATGATCTCATTGTTTTGGGAGCCCGGGGAGTGGGTCAATTCCGGGAACAAATGTTTGGCAGTGTGTCACACCGGGTCATGACGCATGCGCATTGCTCCACCCTCATTGTCAAAGGACATTTACGCAAAATTGATCACGTCTTACTCCCGGTGGCCAATGAAGAAGATGGAGAGGCGGCTGTGAACTTTCTCCGGCAAAAACCCTTTCGGGATTCCGTCAAATTCACCGTCCTTCATGTCATCCCATTTTCTCAACCTGTCTGGCCCGTGGGGGCCATGATTCCTGAAGATTTCAGGAAAGAAATGGTGGCACACGGAGAGGAATTCACGGGGGGAATCGCTTCTGCGATCGAGAAATTAGGTTATTCAGCAAAAGGGACAGCCATCATGGGCGCTCCGTCATTCACCATCGCAGACGAGGTGACCGCCAATTCACCGGATCTTATTCTCATGCGATCACACAGCCGAACAGGCATCAGCCGATTCCTCTTAGGGAGCGTCTCTCACTCCGTCGTCCATCATACAAACTGCTCGATTCTGTTGGTTCGGTGATATCGGGACGGAAGCGGATCAAAAAAAAGTGGGATTACCACTTTAATTGACTCTACAAATTCGATACGGATCCGCGCTCCTCCTTTTTCCCTCGCTTTAACTTCACACTTCTCTTCTTGACCCTTCATTTTTCTTTGATAGAATTCCCCGATTGTGCAGAAAACCTCACATTTGGCCTTGAGTCTCGGGCTCGTTCTAATGATAATGGCGATGAAAAGGATTTCATGACAGATTTGAACTCCACAGGGACGGGAGGCCATTGAGCATGACTGAATTCGTTGATCCCCAATCAAAAACCAAAGAAGTGCAAGAGGCTGATTACGTTGCCGACCTCTGGAGTGAGGTGGAACGACGAGCTCCTCCGGACGCCGCTATCCTTCTCCGCAACGAAGATACCCAAGTCGTTATTCAGGTCCTCAAAAAGGTAAGGCCACGCTTTGCCCTGAAGATTCTTCAAGGATTTTCAAAAGAACTTCGGATGAGAATCCTCCCGGAGCTCTCACAAGCTTTGACCTCCCAACTTTCCCGGGATTCCCAATACAAGCCAGGAACCATTGGACGCTTCATGGAGCCACCAGTCGGGTTGTTTAAGCCCGATATGTCGGTCCAACAGGCTGTCGAACAGTTACGGGAGGAAATGAAAACCTCTTTTATCACCTATGGGTATGTCGTGGATGGCGAGAATAAATTATTAGGCGTGGTGGCTATGCGGGAACTATTATTGGCCTTCCCAAACCAACGGCTTGATGAACTGATGATTGAAAATCCATTTTCCCTCACACCCAATTTACCCAAAGAAGAGGCGGTTCAAAAGGTTCTTTACCGCCACTATCCTATTTATCCGGTCTGTGATGACGAGGGGCGACTGGTCGGACTCCTTCGAGGCTTTACACTCTTTGAGGAGCAAATAGAAGTCATGGCTGCTCAGCCCGGAAAAATGGTAGGAGTCCAGGAGGAAGAAGTGTTTAGCTCACCCTGGCAGTTGAGCCTCAGGAACCGGCATCCATGGCTTCAGATAAATTTGTTGACAGCCTTTCTCGCGGCAATGGTCGTCGGGTACTTTGAGGATACAATTGATAAAATCGTGGCGTTGGCGATTTTTTTGCCAGTGTTATCCGGTCAATCAGGAAATACCGGTTGCCAGTCTTTAGCCATTGCCTTAAGAGGCATTACCCTTGGAGAACTGAAGCCAAAGCATACTCCCGCCCTTATCACCAAAGAAGCGTGGCTGGGATTGCTCAACGGATTCACTATAGGAGCCGTGGCAGGATTGGCCATGTATCTGGTGACGGCTTGGCAGGGAAATAGTTCCGCCTTCGAACTCGGAGTTGTGGTGTTCCTGGCGATGGGCGCGAGTTGTATCATCAGTGGGGTCTCTGGGGCCGTGGTCCCGTTGGGTTTGAAGAAATTGGGCGCGGACCCCGCAACCGCCTCCAGCATTATCGTGACGACGGCCACCGATGTGGTCAGTATATTCTTTCTTTTGGGCCTCGCGACGGTATTTGTTCTCTAGAGTCAAACAGGTAAGTGCCTATACCCTCTCCCGGTGGGTCCAAACTAGCTGCTGGGTGTCGCAGTTTGGATCACACTCGTGGGGAGCGGAGTAAGGGAAATGCACGAGCCCGCCTTTTCGGCTCAGGTCTTGAGCATTTTGAACCAGGTGGATACCTTGTGCCGGAATTGCTCGCGCCGCACAACAGACTTACTGGTCACCCAGTTCATTTGGATGGCCCGCCGCGGCCCCTCATAGGGTTCGTGACCGTGCCAGGAATGGTCGCAACGCTTAAATGCGATGAGCGTGCCACCGTTGGGAGGGACCTCTGCGACGTAATTCTGGAGGTCGGTACCGCTTCGGAGCAGGCGAAGCCGTCCCCCTTCGTTTGGCCAGGAGGGATCGTTCATATAGATCAGCACCGTAATAATCTTCGTGACCGAATCAGCATGTATCTTCCCGTCCGTGGCCCGGCAGCGGGCGCGGACTGTGAACATGGTAGGCCGGCCGGTGAGGTCGACTGAGAATTTTTTACTGATCGATTGTTCGAAACCCGGGCCTTTCAGGGCACCGATGGAATCGGCGAAAGCCGGGCCATAGGTGAGTTGGGGAAGCGGGATGCTCCCAGGCTGATCGAGCTGAGGATAGTCTGCTTGGATCTTTGAGAGCGCCTCTGGTTTGATGAAATTCGG
>CP070743.1:772607-775502 GCA_020348185.1 Nitrospirota bacterium | reverse complement strand
CTCATCAAGCGTTCGACGAGCTCCTGCCGCTGTCAAATCGGCGGTACGTTGTTTTTGATGCCTGGCGTCAGCAACTTCTCGAGCCATCCTGTCGTCCTTGACTACCACAAATTGGTCGCCGGCGATGGGGACCCCTAACAATCCAATGATTTCCACCGGAAGGGAAGGCCCAGCCTCTTTGAGTTTCGCTCCCGTATCCGAATTTAACGCTCGAACGCGACCGCTGACGGACCCCACCACAAACACCGCCCCAACTTTTAGATGCCCGGCTTGAACCAAGACAGTGGCGACAGGGCCTCGACCTCTTTCTAACTTGGCCTCAAGCACGACTCCGCGCGCGGGACCCTCAATATCCCCCTTCAATTCCATAACCTCCGCTTGCAGAAGAATCATCTCAAGCAGATGATCTAATCCCTGTTTCTCCTTGGCAGACACCTCGACAAAAATTGTCTGTCCTCCCCAGGCTTCGGAAATCAGATTGTGCTCACTCAATCCTTGTTTCACGCGATCGGGATTGGCCCCAGGCTTATCGATTTTATTGATGGCCACAATGATAGGAACATTGGCAGCTTGAGCATGGTGGATGGCCTCAACCGTTTGCGGCATCACTCCATCGTCTGCTGAGACTACAAGCACCACAATATCCGTCACCTGGGCGCCACGTGCACGCATAGCGGTAAAGGCTTCATGCCCTGGCGTATCCAAAAATGTTACTCGCTTGTCTCCCGCCTTGACCGAATAGGCCCCAATGTGTTGCGTGATACCTCCCGCTTCTTGGTCAGTCACGCGAGTCTCCCGGATGGCATCAAGCAAGGTGGTTTTCCCATGATCCACATGACCCATAATCGTGACGACTGGGGCCCTAGGGATTAACTGCTCTTCTCCTTTGATCTCTAACACTTCTTCCAGTAAGGCTTCCCCTTCTTTCTCAGTGGAGACTTCAACATTGAGCCCCATCCCCTCGGCAATGAGCATTCCTGCATCAAGGTTCATAGGTTGATTGAGCGTGAGAACAATTCCGACATCCATCAATTTGCGAATCACCTCCGCAGGTCGCTGCCCTAATTTTTCCGCAAACTCTTTCACGCTAATCCCTGGATCCAGTTTGATGACCTTTTTCCGAGGTTTCGTAATGTCTGTGACGGAAGTCGGGACAGTATGTCGAGTGCGCTCTTCACGCCGCAGCGTAGGAAGTGGACGAAGGTCCTGCCATCTCGCGGCATCCTCATAACGCGCTGCAAACAAATCTTCATCACGGGCTCGGATCCCCTTTTTGGGTTTTTTGACTTTCTCTCCAATTGAATCGGTCGATTCATTAAGAACGGCTTCCTTTTTCTCCGTTTTCCCTCCACGCCGCGCCTCTTCTGACTCCGGAGCCGGCCCGACTTGAGCTACTTCTGGAAATCCAGGAACCGGTGAAGGCTCAGGAGCGACAGTCGCCATATCGGCCCCTCCCTCCTTTTGCTCCGAGAGTGTCGATGGATGAGAAAGGTCAGGCGGAGGAATGGGGGCCGTTGGGCTTGGGGATGACAATTCAGAGGGAGTGGTCGTGGCCTCTTGGAGAGGGCTCAGTTCTTGTACTTCTCCACCGAGGGTGGCTTCTCCCTCACTCATGGGGGCTTCAGGGCTGATCTCATCTTCAACAAGTTTCTTCCGTTTAATCAGGATGTGCTTCTTTTCAGGTTTTTTCGGTTCTTCGGTGATAACGGCAGAAGTGACGCGACCACCTTTCTCTTTTGGCCGACTGGACGAACCTCGCAGCTCCCCCTTCTTCGTTTGACCCACGACCTTGCCAGAGTCTCCCACTTTCACCTTAAGCGATTTGAGGCTCCCTGCAGGGGCATCCCCCCCTTGAATGGCTTCCATAATACGGCCAGCGGTTTCATCATCTAAAGTGTTGCTATGGGAGGTCACGTCGATCCCAAGTCGAACTAACTCGGTGATCAACAAGCGGCTTTCCATTCCAAGTTTTTTGGCTAACTCATAGACTCGCATTCGACTATCGCCCTCACTCGGCTACTGGTTCCGACTCCGGTTGCGGAGGATCGGATTCTGCGACGGTTACCGGAACCTCTTCAGACACGCTTACTTCAGATACTGGAGCCGGCACGCTCTGTTCGTCCTGAGCGGCAGCCTCCTCGGCAAGTGCAGCCTTGATATCTCGTTCCCGCTCAAGCTTTTCTTTTTCATACTCACTCGCACTGATAATATCGATTTTCCAGCCAGTTAATTTAGCTGCTAAACGAACATTTTGCCCATTTTTCCCAATGGCCAGCGAAAGCTGAGAGTCTGCGACGACGACCAACGCCGCCTTTTTCTGTTCATCGATTCCAACCTTTTCAATTGACGCTGGGTTTAAGGCTTCACCGATAAATACGCGAGGATCGTTCGTCCAGGGAATAATATCAATTTTCTCCCCCCGCAGTTCCCTGACAATAGCTTGAACTCTGGACCCCTTGATCCCCACGCAGGCCCCGACCGGATCAACCGCTTTATCCCGAGAAGCCACAGAAATTTTCGTTCGGTCCCCCGCCTCACGGACGACACCCTTGATCTCAACAATTTTCTCCGCAACTTCGGGCACTTCCAACTGGAAGAGTTTGACCACAAATTGGGGATGAGCCCTCGACAAAATCACCTGCACGTCTTTGGGGGTGCGCCGAACCTCAAGAAGAAGGGCGCGAATCCGATCCCCTCGACGATGAGATTCTCTTGGGATTTGCTCTTGAACCGGCAATAACGCCTCTGTTTTTCCTATTTCGACCAAATAGTTCCGCCGTTCTTGCCCCAGGATCACCCCATGAACCAACTCACCTTCTCTCTTTGAATATTCTCGTTCAACCGATTCCCATTCCGCTTCACGAACCTTTTGAAAAATGACTTGCTTAGCGGCTT
>CP070743.1:769611-772507 GCA_020348185.1 Nitrospirota bacterium | reverse complement strand
GGTACATCAATGAGCCATCGTGATTCCAACGAGAAGGCTAATCCCCTCTTGACCCACAATTTCCCGGCACGGGCCAAAGAGTTATGTGATACACGTTCAGCGGTCAGGAATTTTCTGACTCACTGTGGGTGTGTGTCAACCACGGTCGAAGATGTCGTCCTCGCCATTGACGAGGCCTGCCAGAATATCATTCGCCACGCCTACCAGGGTGAAACGGATGAGGAAATCATTCTGCAAATCGAACGGGAAGGAAATGACTTGAACATTTCGCTTGAAGATAAGGCGCCAGAGGTCGGATCGGACTGCATGAAGCCACGAGAGCTTGAGGATATCCGTCCTGGCGGATTGGGGTGCCATTTTATCAGGCAAGTGATGGACGAAGTCTCCGTTGGGCCTTCTCCAAGCGGTAGAGGCAATATCCTTCGAATGCGTAAACGATTGGAATAGACCATTCTGGGCTGGAGAAGTCGTGATGGACCATCAAATTAAAGAAGAGCAAGGGAATCATATCGTCCTCTTACAGGGTGAAGTGGATCTCGAAAGCTCGCCAAAGGCCCGCCAGATCATGCTCGACGCCGTGGGGAGAGGAAAAAAAATCCTGGTGGATTTGGCATCCGTGACCTACATGGACAGCTCAGGCATTGCCAGCTTGGTTGAAGCGTTTCAGCGTGCGAAAAAGAAAGAAATCGGTTTCGCGTTGGTGAGTGTCAACCCCGCCGTATTGCGCGTCCTTCATCTCGCCCGACTGGACCAAGTGTTCATCATCCATGACAATCTAGAAAGTGCTCTGAATGCCGACCTCTGACAATCCACCCAACCTGATCCTGCAAAAAATCGAGGCCTTAGGTCGAGGGACCACCAGATGGGTGGAGGGGCTCGGGTTCGGAGTCACCCTGCTGTATGAGGCTGTCTTTTGGGTGGTCATGGGACGACGACAAAAGCAGCCGATCCGCGCCGTTCCCATTTTTTCTCAAATGATGGAGATCGGTATTGAGGCAATCCCCATCATATCGATCCTTTCATTGACCATTGGTATGATGCTCGCCATTCAAGGAATCGATGCCCTGGAGGACTTCGGTGCTGAACACCAGGTAACTATTGGTGTGGCACTCTCGATCACCCGGGAGTTTGCCCCGCTCATTACGGGCATCTTGGTGGCCGGTCGTTCTGGATCTGCCCTGGCGGCCCGTCTCGGTACCATGACGATCAATAATGAAGTCGATGCCCTACGGGTCATGGGAATCAACCCAATTCGATTCTTGGTCGTCCCCAATCTCATTGCCATGGTGATTATGGTACCCGCATTAACCCTCTGGTCTGACCTGGTTGGGTTATTTGGCGCCGGGCTTTACATCATCAGCGACTTGGGAATGACAACCGGGGTATATATTAATCAGACTACTCAGTATCTCGACGCCAATGACGTCTTGCACGGGTTGGGGAAAAGCGTGGCCTTCGGTGCGTTAATCACCCTGGTCGGAGTGGTGAATGGGTCCGCGGTTACCGGTGGAGCTGAAGGAGTCGGTCGGGTGACAACCCAGTCAGTCGTCCATTCGATTCTCGCCATTATTTTGGCAGATTTGATTATCGTATTCCTACTCACCCGATAAAGATATTCATGGCATTCCTCCCCACACAGCCGGCCCCAGTCATCGAGGTGACCGACCTGGTCACGCATTACGGCTCCCGTCGCATTCTCAACAACGTCACCTTGGAAGTCCGAAAAGGTGAAATTATGGTGATTATGGGTGGAAGTGGGTCCGGGAAGAGCACCCTGTTACGGCACCTCATTGGTCTGGAACGAGGCAGTAGCGGATCCATCAAGCTCCTGGACCAGGATATAGGAAAAATGACTGACTACGAGCTCAACCAATTTTATCGAAAACTCGGGGTGGCGTTTCAGGGTGGAGCGTTGTTCAGCTCCATGACGGTCGGAGAGAACATCATGCTCCCGCTTCGGGAGCATACCGACCTGGATGAAAAGACCATGGAAATCATGGTGCGACTTAAATTAGAAGTCGTGAATCTTGCGGGGTTTGAAAATTTCATGCCTTCCGAGCTGTCCGGCGGCATGCTGAAACGGGCAGCATTTGCGCGCGCGGTCATCATGGATCCGGTTTTGTTGTTTTGCGATGAACCATCAGCCGGGCTCGATCCCGTCGTCTCTTCATCCCTCGACGAACTTATTCTTCGTCTCCGGGATGCCCTGAACATGACGATCGTGGTCGTGACCCACGAGCTAGGAAGCGCTTTCAGGATTGCTGACCGGATCGCGGTGCTGGACCAAGGTGAAGTCCTTTCCGTCGGGACGGTTGCCCAGGTACAGGCATCCGACAACAAGCGTATTCAAGATCTGCTCAATCGTCGATTCGAAGAGGAAAGGCTGGATCCCGACGCCTACCTCGCCAGGTTGACAGGGGAATAATGGTAACCGCAGCCTTAGTATAAAATAGGACTTTTCATGCGAGATCCACGGAAAAATTACCTTGTCGTCGGAACATTTCTGTTGATTTTGCTGGCCACCTTAGTCGTCTGGCTGGCCGTGCTTTCCGGGCGTACGGAGGCCACTCACCCTTATTTCATGGAATTCAACAACGTGATGGGCTTGAAAGAAGGAGGTCAGATTCTCTTTGAAGGCTATCCTGCGGGACAGATTGAAGAAATTCTCTTATCCCGTGCTCCCGATACCCGAACCTATCGTTTGAACGTCAGTATTCGAAAAGGATGGGACATTCCTGATGACAGCACGGCCGTCATTACTCAAGCCGGTTTTCTCTCGGCGGTGGTCATCGACATTCATGCTGGAAGGTCAACACACATGCTTGAGCCAGGTGATCAGATCGCCAGCCTTGGTGCCACCAGCATCCTCAGCACCATATCCTCAGTGGCCAGCAAA
>CP070743.1:766595-769511 GCA_020348185.1 Nitrospirota bacterium | reverse complement strand
AACCTGAAGAATTATGATGATCCCGCCGATTCCGCTCATGAAACCCGAAATGACCGGATATGGCACAAACGTGATATAGCGTCCTAATCCGATGAGCCCAAAAAGGATTTGAATCACGCCACCCACAATTACCGCTGTGAACGCGAGGGCTGGTTCGTCACCGAATTGGATGATAATCCCGGCCATGACGACTGTCATGGGACCGGTCGGCCCGGATGCTTGGGCGGGAGTTCCACCGAAGAGGGCGGCAAAGAACCCTACAAAGATCGCTCCATACAGACCCGCGATGGCTCCTGCGCCGGAGGCCACTCCAAAGGCCAGAGCTAAAGGGAGGGCGACGACGGCCGCAACCAGACCCCCGTAAATATCTCCACGAATGTTACGAAAGTGAAGGCCGTGAATGAGTTGCATAGGATATCCCTAGTGGCTGCAAATCAAAAACCTAGTATCGAAAAGTCTAAAATGTCGAATGAGGGCCATGTCCAAAGGGTCGAAAATGTCAAAGGGGTCGAAGAGGTCAACATAGAGTGCGGGTTCTGAGTTACAGGAAGCAATGGAGTTTTTTGACATGTTGATCATGCATTTCTTTGCCTTCTGGACCTTTTTGTCATTTCGACCTTTTCGACTCCTTAAACCCTCTTATCAGTCTGACCTGTAACCTGAAACTTTATTATCCCAGCCGCGTTCGTTGAATAAATTGGCCGATTTGAATCCCAATGGCACCAAACATTTCCAGTAATTCTTTGTCTGGTTCTTGCGGATCTCGATTGAAAAATTCCATCACGCCGACTATTTCCGTTCCTATCTTAATCGGGAAGCAAAAGGCTGCATGGAGGCCGACTTTGGCGGCTATGGGGGCTCTTGGAAAATTGGGATCAACGACAACATCGGTAATCCAGGCGGGCTCGCCATGTTCCCATACGCGACCCGGAAGACCAATGCCCCGGGGAAAGGTGGCTTCTAGGGACCTGGCAGTGAACTCTTCGAAGAGGGCAGTCGGTGGGTGCCAGACCTCGATGCATTGCAACATTTCCTTTTGGGAATCCACATGCCAAATGGCACCAAAAGCCCATCCTAAACTTTCACAGATAGCTTTCAGAATTTGAGGTGATGCCTGAGTTAGTGATGGTGATACCGCCAAAAGGTTGGTCACACCATGATGGGCCTGAAGACGTCGTTGATGATTTTCCCTTTCAATAAACTGCCCGATTTGAGTTCCAATAGTCGAGAACATTTGGAGGAGGGCTTCGTCGGGCTCTTGGATTTGATCACTAAAAAATTCCATCACACCGAAGATCTGATCGCGATGGCGTATGGGAAAACCAAAAGCCGCGTGCAGATTTTCTTTATCGGCAATGGCGGCTCGAGGAAAATTTTTGTCTTGGGTGACGTCCTCGATCCAGGCAGGGTCTCCGCGTTCCCACACTCGTCCGGGAAGTCCGATGCCCGGCGAAAACGTGGTTTCCTGTGACAAGGCGGCAAATTCATTCACACCGGAAGAAGGCTGATACCAATCCTCAAGGAGGTAGAGTACATGGCGTTGATAGTCCACCTTCCAAATGATCCCGATTTTCCAATGGAGTTGCTCGCAGATGGCTTGAAGGATCTTAGGCGTGGCTTCAGAGAGGGTGGTCGATTCCGCCAAAACCTGAGTCACGGCATCATGGGTAGCCATCCGGCGCTCGGCGAGCTTTTGTTCTGTAATGTCGATGCCGAAGCCTATAGTCCCTTCCCCATCAATGGTGTTCGGCGTGACATAATTAAGAAACCACCAGGGTGCTCCATGATGAGTTCCACGACTTTCGTAAAACACCGCTTCGCCGGACTCAAGCTTTTCAGTTTGAGCCTTGATGTCCGCTGGGGGTTCAAGGGGATTTCTTCCCACCGAGGCCTTCTCAGGTAACCCGAGTCGTTGTAACCCCTTCCCTTGTGATTCCCGCAAATAACCCTCCTGGTCAACGGTAAATGCCACCGTAGGCGTATTTCCCAATATTCCCATGAGCATTTGGCTTTGGGTACGGGCGGTGATGTCCGCTTCCTTTATTTGCATGGCTAAGATGGCTGTGACCCAGATGGCAAAAATGGCTATACCTCTATTGACAGCCGCCATCCAGACCTCCGCTCCCTCTGCGGACAATTCGAACCCAAGGAGGGTTAATAGGGAACAACCAACTGCCACGAGGAGAGGATCTTGTTTATTAGGTGAACGAAGAGAGATAAGGACAACGGCGACGTAAGGGACCGCTTCTGCTACCCCTAATGGGAGAAGGAGGTCGGATATTAAGATGGCAAGAGCTGTGACGCTGCAGAGTGCCAGGACCCGAAATCGGTCTTGGGAGATTTTTTGGGCATCAAGGTCGCGCATGGATTCCGCTCTGAAAGCTTCCCGGCCCCTACTTCAATATTCCTGAATCGTACGCCCTGCTATTACCAATAATGTGGCATTGGAAAAATTGACAAAACAGCATAAGGTTTGAGTAGGGTTTTATGCAAGAGTCGATGCCGGGATGGCGCGGCATTGGAAAAAATTAACAATTCCTTAATATACTAAAAAACATAAGCGCTTCATGCCAATAATATAGAAAAAGAAGATAAACTTCCCATGACACAAGAAAGTTCGAATAAAAATACTTACCAACTGTCAGGCGTAGATGATCAGGGGCGGGGCTTTACCAGGCAGGTCGAAGTATCTTCCAATCAAGGTCTATTTCATGCTGTGCTGCGATATGAAAAATTGAAGGTGTCCGGGGAACCATGTGTCGAAGAGGATGCGGCACTCCGAGAATTAATTCAGAGACTGCAAGGGCAAGGATATACCCAATTACGCACGCAGCTGCTTTTTCGAGGAACGCACTATTTGGGAAGCCAAGCAATGTGGGTGGACTATCCCGACCGGGAATTGTCTTCAAAATGGTG
>CP070743.1:763555-766495 GCA_020348185.1 Nitrospirota bacterium | reverse complement strand
TAAAACTCATGGAGGAATTTCTGGACATTGAGGGTGATTATCAAATAACTCGCAGGCAATATGTGCCAAAGTTCCGGGGCATAATGTCAGATATAAAGCTTGTGCGCTATTTTCAGATTGAAAATAAAATTAAGGCCCTTGTGGACTTCGAGCTTGCGGAAAAAATTCCTCTTATCGGAGAACAACAATAAGAATCAGGGTTTCAAGTTTCAGGTTTCACGTTCAAGGTCAAGAGGCTCAGTTTGAACTCGAGTTTCCCTCGTCAACTTTGAACGTGAAACTTGGAACTATCCCCTGATTTCCTCTCCGTTCTAATCTACATCCTCCCGGGGTTCTTCTGATTGACCAACATTCTGTAGGAGGGGCGATTATGTTGCGAATTCGGGCAATTATTTGTGTTGTCATAATAGGCTTCCTGGCCGGCTGTGCGGCGACCAAACAAGCCCGGGATGTTGATCAGACAGGGTTCCTGGGAGATATATATCCAAAGCTCCGGGAGGGAAAAGAGGGGGAAGCCCTCCTCGTCTACAAGCCTGAAAGGATCAATACGGCTCGGTTTGCCAAGTATTCCAAGATCTTGTTAGACCCCGTGACCGTTTGGCGTGGTGAGGAATCAAGAAAGAGCGGGGCTCCCCAACAAGATGTCCAGGTTGTCGCAGACCATTTTTTTTCTCTTCTCTATCTGACTTTCAACCAGGACTATGAAATGGTCCAGAAGCCCAGCCCCAACACGCTGCGTATACAAGTGGCCATCACGAAATTGGAAGAGTCCATGGTGGTCTTGGATGTGGTATCGACCGTTGTTCCTCAAGCGCGTGCGTTGTCTACTCTGAAGGGATTGGCGACCGGTAAACCGGCCTTTGTCGGTGAGGCCAGTGTGGAGGCCAAGCTTTCGGATGCCCAAACTGGTAAGGTGCTGGCCGCTGTGGTAGATCGGCGAGTAGGAAATAAGAATCTGGAAGCGGAGTCATTTGATACCTGGGGCGATGTCAATGAAATTCTGGAATACTGGGCAAAGCAAGCGAGGTTTAGGTTATGTGAGGCACGGGGCGGGTCAAATTGTGTTCCCCCTGAAGAAGCATAAGTTCTTCGACGAGCCCGTCGGAATTTACCTGTTACAAGGTGTGGCATCCCGTGTGTACCAGTTGATGACTCCGAAATGGTCGGAAGCCGGTAAATTGTTTGCGTCTGTCTCAAGGCCAAACAGGTCTTGTCTGAAGCAATAGTCAGGCAGGAAGGAATTGATGAAAATATAGTCAATTCGCCTGGGCCGTTTCTGTTCTTCCCGGTAAGAAGCCAAAATTTCTTCCTTTGTCTCGGCAGATACTTCGGTCAGTTCATTATTCAGTAAATCGGGAATCGTTGGTTCGGGCCCAAGACGGATGAGCCCATTCCTCACAGGATCCGCTGTAAATTGCTCCTGGTCATGATTCGTCAGGGTATAGGAATCGACAATTCGCAAAAGTCTAGCTTCTTCGTATTCAGGAAAATCCGGCTCGAAGTTAAAATCCCCACCAATTGCCATTCCGGCGTAAGCACCATCTTGGTTAAGTCTATAGAGTTCCCGCATCAGGGTGCTGACCTCACCAATCCTTCGTAGTCGGACCTTGTCAATCTCCCATTTGAACCAGGGATATCGTTCGAACCGGCCCTGTTCATGAAACTTGGCGAGTGTTTGAAGGAACCCCTGGCCGGTCTCAAACCCTGAATGAAGATGAAGGCTGACGATCAGGTACTTGGCAGAGCTTTCGGGTAAAGTAATTTCTCCTATCAGACCATATCTCAGTTCCCCGAGCTGCATACCCGAGGTATCTTCGCACTGCCCAACGTCGCCGCTGAGCTTCAGGCCCTTAATCTTTTTGAGCTGAAGTTCCTTCTTCGCCAGGATGGCCAATCCATTATTCAGACCGGGAATAAGGGCGCGCTCTTGGCTGACACGTATTCCGCAAGCGTCCACTTGATGCACATTCGTGTAGTCCAAGCCGAGTTCCTTTAGCGCCGCGACATACTCCTGGGCTCTCTGCGGAAGCGGATTCACTTCTTGAAGGAGAACCACGTCAGCGTCTGCTTTTGCGATTTGCTCGACCTGAAAACGTAATCTCGCCGCGCTTTGTTCCGGAGTTTGAGTCGACGTGACCCAAAATTCTCCAGCGTCCAGTCCATGCCAGGCGTTGTAGGATACAACGGTGAAGGTTTCTGGTCCCTGAGCAGGTTGAGACGCTGAGTCGGTGGTATCGGAGACTTGTTCCCCTTTTATGGCACACGAGGAGGACATTATGTTGAACAGAAGCAAAGCGAGAAATATTCCCAGGTATCTCATTGTGTCAGACCAGATTCTCGTTCATGTTCAAGAAGGCTCTCTTCGACAAATCGGACGATCGCCTCTAACAGCACCTCCCTGGGGAAGTTGTTCCGGTCAATGAAGGCGTCCGCCACCATGGGCATATCGCGGGAGATCGGCATCGCGATAGCCCAGTGATCGGCGTTCACATACCCCAACAGTGTGCTGCCGGGGATCAGGGCGTCGTAGAAAATCACTTGGCTATCATTTCGGGGGTCAATGGTAGCGAGTTTGTCGTAGGCACCTTGAATCATTGAAGATATCTTTTCCCGTTCCGCGAACGCAGCGAGCGAATAATACTATACTGTATGGGGGAGAGTGTGTTCGGCTAACCAGGCTTGACGCGTTTTCCGACTCAGACTTTCGACCACACCTTGGTCACCTTCAGGACAGGCCGGTATGTGCATATTCTTGATTAGGGATTCCTGAAATCCGGGCAGCGAATCGGCGAGCGGAGAACCGCCTACGACTCCTGCAAAGCTGACGATGGCTGACACGCGTTGTGCGACTTCGGGATGGTTCACCGCGGCTTCTAGAGCGTCGGTGGTCCCTTTGGAATATCCAACTAGCACAACGCGTTCTGAAGGAGGGGCATCCAG
>CP070743.1:760507-763455 GCA_020348185.1 Nitrospirota bacterium | reverse complement strand
TCGAGACCGGCATTATGGATGAGCCGATGCTTCGCGTGTGGATGCAAAATAGTGTTCCCCCTACAACCTATTATGACGTACGTCCCGGACGGTGGATTGCAGAGCCATCCTGGCCATCAACGAACATACAACCTCTTCAATATTCTCTGGCTCCGGCGAGACTCGTCCCGGCACAAGCGCAGATCCCTGAAAGCCCATTGACGATCCAATCTCCTCTCAGCGTGGGATTGTTTGCCGGTAAATGGTGTTCCTATGCCGCTGGACCCGATTTGGCCCATGATCAGCGAGAAGAAGACGGTGGTGCCCTGGTCTTCGACAGCGCGCCACTGCAGGAGCCAATAGAAATTCTGGGAGCGCCGGTGGTCGAGCTGGACCTTATGGCCAACAAGCCAATCGCCATGGTAGCCGCACGATTGTCGGACGTGGCACCGGATGATAAGGCGACTCGCGTGACCTATGGGTTGCTGAATCTCACTCATCGAAATAGTAGCGAGAAGCCAGAACATCTTGAACCCACTCAGCGCTATCGGGTGCGAATCCAGCTCAATGATGTTGCTCAAGTCTTCCCTAGAGGGCATCGGCTTCGCGTTGCTCTCTCCACTTCTTACTGGCCGCTCGCCTGGCCGCCACCGGAACCTGTGCGATTGAGCATCTTTACCGGATCAAGCACTCTGACCCTGCCAACGCGCCAGCCACAGGAGTCGGATGATGACCTCTCCCCCTTTGGGGAACCGGAAGGAGCGCCCCCCCTCGGCAAAACTCTTGTTGAACCGGAACACCACAATTGGAAAGTCACTCGTGACTTAGCTAAGGATGAGTCGACCTTAGAGGTGGTGAATGATAAGGGAACCTATCGCCTTGATGAGATTGATCTCGAAGTGCAGAACAAGACGACCGAGTGGTATACCTATCAAGCTGACAACTTTGAGTCAGTGCGCGGAGAAACCCTTTGCATACGCCGCTTCAGGCGAAAGGATTGGTCGGTGAAGACTGTGACCCGGACGGTCCTCACTTCCACAGCCAATCACTTCCATATTCTTGCGGATTTGGATGCTTACGAAGGCGACAAGCGAGTGTATTGCCAAAGCTGGGATAAGACGATCCCACGCGATTACGTTTAGTCACGTTTCAGCTCCTACTTGGTAATTCTCTTATCAGTAGGCCGCTGATAACCCCATTGCACCTATAGATAGAATTGCCAATAATTAAAGTTTAACTTTAATTATTGGCAAACGATATTTCGGTCATGATGATCCCCGAACTCAACAGAGAAATTGCAGAGCGTCTCAAAGAAGTGGCCGAACTGCTTCACAATCAGGGAAGTAACCCGTTTAGAGTCCAGGCATATCGGCATGCGGCCCACACCCTCGAACAATTGAGAACGCCCGTGGACGAGATCCTTCGTTCGGACGGGCTCGAGGGCCTGGAGAAACTCCCTGCCATTGGTGAAAGTCTTTCACGGTCCATTAAGGAACTGATCCTAACCGGAAAACTCCCCATGCTTCAGCGGTTACGGGGTGAGGTGGAACCTGTTGCGTTGTTAGCGTCTATTCCGGGGATCGGCAAGAAACTGGCCGATCAATTGCACCACGAACTGGGGATTGACACGCTGGAAGAACTAGAAGTTGCCGCTCATGACGGACGCCTAACACAAATACCTGGAATCGGTGAAAAGCGCCTTTCAGGGATCATCGCAAGTTTGGCAGAACGCCTTGGACGGGTCAGGGGAAAAATCGGACCAACGGAAAAAAGTATTCCTTCCATTGAGGAGATTCTCGATGTTGATTGTGAATACCGAGAAAAAGCTACCGCCGACAAACTCCATAAGTTTGCCCCGCGTCGGTTTAATCCAACTGGTGAGGCCTGGCTGCCGGTCTTACACACCCAGCGTGGCCAACATCATTACACCGCTTTATTTTCGAATACCGCCCGCGCTCACAAAAAAGGAAAAACTCACGACTGGGTAGTTCTCTATTATGATGACGGACAGAAGGATTCGCAGTGCACGGTCATCACGGCTGAATGGGGAATTCTAGAGAGTCGTCGAATCGTGAGTGGCCGGGAGTCTGAATGTCTCTTGTACTACGAAGAACAGCAATCAAAAGCAACTGAAGCCTCTCATTCTTGAGTCTGATTGTTTTAACAAAGGCCTTAAATGGAGTATAGCCGCTTAATTCCTTTTGTATGCCTGGACCTTCAGACTGACTATGGTTCCTGCAATCTCTTCGGCCTCGGTTGGGGCAATCTTTGCTTCCTCAAAGATAGCCATTGCCGTGGGATCATTGATCAGGAGATCAAAGGGAAATGGTGTCTGATCGATAACTTTTATCGCTTGGAATCCGGCTGTTTCGATGCAGCGTAGATATTCATCACTGACCATAGCCCCGGACACACAGGCATGATAGCCTTCAACGGACTCTTTGATAGCCCTCGGCAGCTCTCGAGTCAGTACGATGTCGGAAATCATCATGCGTCCCCCCGGTTTCAGAACCCGGAATACCTCTTGGAAAACCTTTTTCTTGTCTGGTGAAAGATTGATGACACAATTTGAGATGACGGCATCAATGGAATTACCAGCCACGGGGAGATCCTCTATGAAACCTAGTTTAAATTTCACATTGGTATAGCCTCCATCTTCAGCACTTCTTCTCGCTCTCTTCACCATCTCGGGAGTCATATCCACACCGATGACGTTTCCTGTTGATCCCACTTTTTGCGCGGCAAGAAAACAATCAAGACCAGCCCCCGATCCGAGGTCAAGAACCGTTTCCCCCTCTTTCAAAGAAGCAAGCGCCACAGGATTTCCACAACCAACACCCAGATTGGCCCCTTCAGGAACTGAGTGAAGTTCATCGAGGGAATACCCTATTGTCTTACCGTAATCTTCTGCGCGGCTCTCTTTCCCCTCAATCTTTTCAGCGGGGGGACAGCAAGGGCTTTCACCCCTG
>CP070743.1:757416-760407 GCA_020348185.1 Nitrospirota bacterium | reverse complement strand
CTTCTCATTGGGAAATTAGATAGGGTAGTTCAACGCACAGGAATTCAATTCTGCAATCCATCAATTTAATGGGGTAATCCATTTAGACCCCCAATATATCTGAAGATGGGTTTCTGATTCTTGCCTGCTCATTTCACAGAGATGCTGGCTGAAATTCCTTTATCATCAAGAAAAAGACTTCTTTGCGTCGCTCGTCATGGACATTGATCGATACCTGCCAAGATCATCCCCGCTACCACCTTGCCAGAGAGCGTAACCATCGGCACTCCACCACCGGGATGAGTGCTCCCCCCGACAAAATACAAACCCTTCACATCCTTAGCCCGGTTATGGGGTCTCCGGAAGGCCGACCAACGGCTGTTACTTGAAGCGCCATACAAAGCACCATGCCAGCCACCGGTTTCGCGCTGTAAATCCAAGGGCGTAATCATTTGCTCATAACGCAAATACGGTTGCAGACCATAACCGCGTTCTGCCAGCCGTTTGAGCAACAAATCCCGATAGGTTTCAGCTTGTACAGTCCAGTCGTAATTAGCACCCGTCGGTGGGGCGTTTACCTGCACAAACCAGTTTTCACAACCTGGCGGCGCGTGTTCGGGATCCGTCTTGGAGGTGATCGCCACATAAATGGTCGGATCATCGGGTGGCACCCCCTCCCTAAAAATTTGCCGAAATTCGCGCGGGTAATTTTTGGAGAAGAAAATATTATGATGAGCCAGTTCCGGATGCCGCTGTGCAATCCCTAACAACAGGATGAAGCCCGAACCCGAGACCTCTGGCTCAAGGCCGGAGGGTGACTCCCGTAACAATTTACGTCGAGTGGTGGTTACATCCAAGTTACTGATCACCTGTTTCGCAGGTATCATCTCACCAGTGGATAATTCTATCCCACGGATTTCTGAATTCTCGACGATGAGTTTCTCCACCTCGTTTTGATAGCGAATCTGCACCCCCAGTTCGTCAGCTAGTTTCGAAAGCGCTGTGGCGATCTGGTAAACACCTCCGCGCGGATACCAAACGCCCTCGTTCAATTCCACATGGGCGATCACGTTCAAGGTAGCCAGCGCCTGGTAAGGACTGGCTCCCACATAGGTGGCAAAACGCCCTAAAAACTGGCGCAACTTAGGTGAACGCACATAACTGCGAATAGCAGCATCCATACTGCGCAGCCCATCCACCCGGAACCAATCGCGGAAGGGCACCCGCAAAAAGCTGCGCCAGGTAGGGGGCTGATCGTAGATAAACACCGGCCCGGTGATACGGTGTAAGCGCGCCGCGTATGCCAGAAAGTTAAGATACCCTTCCACATCGCGCAGTTCGATCTGCCGGATTTGGGCTAGCATTCGTGGTAAGTCGCGGGTGGCGTTGAGTACTGTGCTGTCAGGATAGAAGTAACGCGTTAGCGGTTCAACAGGTTCCAGAGTCAAGTAGTCTTCAAGCTTTCGTCCCGCGCTGGCAAATAACTGCTCGAAAACAGGCCGCATCGTGATCACAGAAGGCCCGCGATCCCAGGTGAAACCCGCTGCCTGCAAGCGGCTCATTTTGCCGCCGGGTTCGGTGTTCTGTTCGAAGATGACCACTTCACGCTCCGCTGCGGCCAGCCGGATAGCTGCGCTCAACCCGCCAATCCCCGCGCCGATGATGAGAATAGAATCTGTTTTCATGATTCACACCGAAATCGAACGTGTATGCACAGGCCGTTTCAACTCCTCGCTACGAAATACTGCGTCCACGAATTGGTCTCCCCTTCCAGACGGCATCCCCCCGGTGATGCCATAGGATAGACCGGAAAGCAATGCCGGTCATCAACAACACCGAAAGAGGCATAAACAGCACGTCGCGGATTCGTTGATGTGTGAAGACCGCGGTCAGCGCACGCAGTAGAACACCGATCAGACCTAGCAAGAGGACCAACCAGTCGCCGCCGAAAATCCACCAAACCCAGGGCAGGATAAAAATCAACCCGTGAAAGGCTGTTGAAACCAGCAGAAAAAGTGCACTGTTTCCATGCCCGGCCAAAATATTCTTGGCAAAACCATCCCGCACTTCGGGCCAGCCGCCTGAGTACATACGACAAGAAACCAACCGGTTGCCGTCGGCCATACGCATCCGCAATCCTACTCTCTTGACCCGCCGTGCCAGAGCAACATCTTCGACCACATTTTCCCACACCGCAGCATGCCCACCAATCTGCTGGTATGTCTGACGGGTGAAGAGCAGGCACTGTCCATTGGCGGCGGCAAAGGCAGACCAGGGAGTGTAATGCACCGGTAACACTGGCAAATACCCTAGAATCGCGAAGGACATCAGCGGCACCACCAAACGCTCGCCCCAACTCGAGGTGATTTGCGTTGGCCAGACGGTGAGTAAACTTGCTTTCTCACGGGTAAGCATACCGACCAGAGAGTCCAAAGCTTCGGGTTGAAGTTGCACATCGGCATCCAGGAAGAGTAGCAGATCCCCGCGGGCGAATTGCGCCAGTTGGTGACAGGCCCAATTTTTGCCCAGCCAGCCATTTGGCAATGCCTCCCCGTGCAATAAGCGAAAGCGTTCATCCCCTCCCGCAGCCTGCCCCGCCAAAGTGCCAGTGCCGTCACTGGAGTCATCGTCAAGGACCAGGAGCTCGATATTGGTATAGGTTTGCGCCAACACTTGCTCTACCATACTCGCGATCACAGTGGCTTCATTCCGAGCAGGAATCAACACCGAGACAAAGGGTTGCGCTTCGGGTTGGACAACTCGCAGCCGGGGAAAGAAAATCAGGTTGCTGAAGACGGTGATCCCGATTTTCTCAAGCTCAAGGGAAAGAACGTGATTATCCTGGATTTCTGGGCGACATGGTGCGGGCCGTGCCGCAGCGCGATGCCGATCATCGACGACGCCGCCCGGATGTTTCAGGATCACGGGGTAGTGCTTTATACCGTCAACGCCACGGACACGCCGGAAAAAATACGACAGTTCCTGGAGGAGGTGGGAATCAAAGCCGCCGTC
>CP070743.1:754324-757316 GCA_020348185.1 Nitrospirota bacterium | reverse complement strand
CGGACCAAGGCCATTATTCCAGTCCATCTCTTTGGCCAATGTGCTGAGATGGAAACAATCAATCAGATTGCGGCTCCTAAAGGGATCCGGGTTATCGAGGATGCCTGCCAGGCCATTGGGGCGGCGAGAAACGGTGTTCGAGCAGGCGGGTTCGCTTACACAGGCTGTTTCAGCTTTTTCCCGTCAAAGAATTTAGGAGGATTCGGAGATGGAGGACTCATTACGACCCATGAACCGGATCTCGCAGACCGATTACGCGCTCTACGCGTACATGGAAGCAATTCTGATTACCATCACCATCTGATAGGAATGAATAGTCGGTTGGACGCCTTACAGGCGGCGGTTCTTCAAGTGAAGCTCAAGTACGTGGAAGGGTGGACGAACAAACGGCGTTTGAATGCTGAACGGTACCAACAGGGCTTTGAGGATGCTGGATTACTCGATCGTATTACCCTTCCCTATGTCGATCGAGCCAACTACCATGTGTACAATCAATTTACCATACGTTCCCCAGAACGGGATCAACTTAGTGCCTATTTAACCCAACATGGAGTCGGAAATAAGATTTATTACCCTGTTCCTCTTCATTTGCAAGAGTGCTATCAGGAGCTTGGGTACCGTAATGGCCAATTGCCCGTTTCTGAAAAAGCTGCCAAAGAGGTACTCTCCATTCCTATCTATTCCGAATTGACCTCCGAGCAAATCACCTATGTGGTGGAGACCATCAAAGGGTTTTTCCAGAAATCCTGATATTACCTTCTTTGTCTCTGCAATGAACGATCTAAACGTTCATTGTTCCTCAACGTAGTTGCGCCATCTCATGGCGCCTCTTCCGGACATCTAGAACATTACATCGTGCAATATGATCGGTCGCATCTTGTAAGGCAAGAGTGAGAGATGACCAAAGGCCTTAACTTAGGGGGTCGGTGCCAGACTTTCTAGGCGCTGCGGGCTTTAATGGCGTCAGGCGGAGGCAGCATGAGATGCTGCAGCTACAACTATTGGAGGTCTTCAAGGCCAAACCCATCAAATGTGGTCCTAGAAAAGATTTACGGTATGAGACCCTTCTCCCTTACTTGAACCCCGAAACTTTACTACGGATATTTAGCCTGAATAGTGCTGTGGAGACCACCGCGTGCGGTGAATTCGCCAGTCACGGTGGCTGAGACAGGGCGGCAAGCCTTTACGATATCGGCGAGTATACGGTTGACGGCATTTTCGTAAAAAATGCCAAGATTGCGATAGGCAAGAATGTACAGTTTTAAGGATTTCAATTCGAGGCAGGATTTGTCCGGTACATACTGTATCCGAATGGTGCCGAAATCGGGCAGACCGGTTTTCGGACAAATGGCCGTGTATTCGGGAATTTCAACGGTAATGTCGTACCCCTGGTATTGATTTGGCCAGGTGGCAATTGAGGGCAATTTCGTAGAAATGCCGCTTTTTGCGTGGAGCCCGGTATAGCCGACATTGGGCTTTTTTCTGGTTGATTTCATGAAGCCATTCCTTTATTGATTTTCTGCGGAAGAAGTCAAAATCAGTGTACTCCGCGCTACCATTTCGTCGCAAGCCAAGCCTGGGACTTTCCTTGAGAATGCCCAATCCCTTGGTTATAATCGAGCGAATGAATCGGCTGGCTCTCTCCAGGCCAGCCTTTATTGTTTTGTAGTCTTCGTAAGACTCTCTTTTTTCGTTTACTAGTCGGATCCTTGGCCTTTGTCATACCCGAGGCGGAGGTGAATATTGACTCAGAGAGGCTCAGGGATGAAAGGTGGTCTTGAAGATGATTGAGAGCGACGACTTTGTCCGAGCCTTGCGGGATATCGGATTTGATTTCTTTACCGGAGTTCCCGATACCATTTTAGGCGGAATTATCGCCACGCTCACAGATGAAGGGCTCTACACACCCGCTGTACGGGAGGATGAGGCCGTCGCGATGGCTGCCGGTGCGTACATGGGTGGCAAGATCCCTATGGTGTTGATGCAGAACTCCGGGCTTGGCAATGCCATCAACGTCCTCGCCTCGTTAAATCTCATTTATCAAATCCCTTGTCTTTTACTCGTTTCATGGCGAGGGTTTCAGGGCAAAGATGCTCCCGAGCACCTCGTGATGGGTCAGACGATGACCCAATTATTGGACACCCTACGAATTCCCCACCGAACGCTTTCCTCCGAAACCATGGTGGAGGACTTAAAATGGACGGCACAAACATTCATGGACCAGCGAATTCCCCTTGCGCTTTTATTAAAAAAGGGGATTGTCAAAACGGTTCAGCCTTAAATTCAGTTGTACTTAATATAAGGAACAGTTAACCATGAGGCCTGAAGAAGGGGTAATGCAGAGTCGGGCACAGGCCATGGCGGCTCTTCTAGAATTGATTACGGATGAGTTGGTGATCATCTGCAATGGATTCCCTTCACGCGAAGCCCACAAACTCCGGGATCGAGATGCCAATTTCTACATGATTGGCTCCATGGGAGCAACGGCTGGCATTGGCTTGGGCCTCGCACTAAGCCAGCCAGAGAAAAAAGTGATTGTATTCGATGGAGACGGCAATGTGCTCATGAGCATGGGAACGTTAGCGACGACGGGCGCTCTTAAACCCCGGAATTTTATCCATGTCGTATTCGACAATGAGGTCTATGGCAGCACAGGAAATCAACCGACCTATTCCCGTATTGTGGCTCTCGATAAAGTGGCGAGTGCGGCCGGCTATGCCAATGTCGAGCGAGTTCGGGAGCGGGAAGATATTGTGTACGAATTTAAGGACATGTTGGCGAGTGAGGGGCCAAGTCTGTTGCTGATTAAGGTGAATGAACAGATTGAAGATGCGGATCGCGTGCCGATCGAACCGTCAGAGATGACTCGGAGGTTTAAGGCTGCCGTCGATAAGGGTACATCATGATTCTCTTAAATCCAGGGCCGGTCAATGTCTCCGAACGCGTCAGGCGTGCCTTGCTTGGTCAGGACATTTGCCATCGGGAATCAGAA
>CP070743.1:751231-754224 GCA_020348185.1 Nitrospirota bacterium | reverse complement strand
AAAAGGGACGCGCCTGGGCTGCCTCTAAAAACGAACCGATGGTGCAGATGCTTGACCTTTCGATGATTAAGTATATCGGCCCAGATGATCGGGAAGTCCCCAGCCAGGAGGAACGCCAGGAATACGCCAAAGAACAAAAAGAATCGGGAGAATATGAAAAATGGGTGATCTAAAATCGAAAAAAGTCATTGGCAACCTGGATGATCCAAAACTGCCATACGATTATTCCACCAGGCCGTATGGCACAGTGCCAGAAGACACGACCCGGCCACCGTTCCGCTGGGTTTCAGAAGTAGCCTATAAGAATGCTCACCGCATCGTGGCGCGTGGCTACGACACAACGGAATTGATGGAGGCGGGATATGGTCTCGTGGATATGCTTTTTATAGATTTCCAATCCAGGATTCCATTGGTCGAAGAAGAAAAGATGTTGAATTACATTATGATCCTATCCTTGGAAGATGGTCTCTCAATGCCGGCCATGTTATCCCGCATTGTTGCTCAATCGAAAACATTCCTCACTCAGGCCTGCGGAGCCTCCATACTTGCCTTCGGCCATGCATATGGCGCATTCTCAGCATTCGGCAATATGCTTATTGATGGACTTGTGGAAGTGGACGAGGACGGTAAGACAATGGCCGAGGTTGCAGCCGATCTCGTTGAGGAGAATTTGGGTGATCCCGCTTTGGGTGTTTCTGACCTGATGCTCAAAGACCCGGCCGCTAAGCGCATGTTCGCCAGGGCTGAGGTGCTTGGTGTTGCGGGAAAACATATCGCCTTTACCAGGGAGATCGTCAAAGCTGCCCAGCAGATCAGCGACACCCCGGTCGATCTGGACATGCTGGGAGCCATCGGAGCCACTATGTTAGATTTGGGCTTCACTCCGGAAGCAATCTGGGCGATCATTGCCATCACCCGTTCTTTCGGAGCCGGGGCTCACTACATCGAAGAGGTTGAACGAGGTGATACGACCGCTATGGGGCAGGAGCTTACTCCTAAGGAGTTCTACGATGGCCCAGAAGACCGCCCTGTGCCTCCCTTGGCTGAGAGAGATGAAACCGCAGTCCCAGCACAAACATACACCATTGACAAATGGAAGCAAGCCTTCGAGGAGCGGAAAAAACTTCCTGGAAGCGGGTACGCCATAATCGAAGAAGTTGAAGATCCCAGCGAGAAAACATAGGAAAACCGGTGCAATATGTCAACTAGCAAATCAATAACACCAGAAGAAATCAAAGAAGTGGAAGACCTGTATCGAAGGGCGAGGGCGGCCTTCAAAGAGGTTGAATTTTGGCCCCAGGAGAAAGTGGACGAGATGGTGGCCGCGGTCGGTTGGGAATGGCAGAAGCCAGAAGTAGCCCGGGAGCTCGCCCGGCGTGCGGTCGACGAATCCGGAATCGGGGTCTATGAAGATAAAGTCGCCAAGATCCAAAGCAAAACCAAGGGCACATTGTGGGATATGAAAGGTGTGAATACCTGCGGCCTGGTGGAGGAGGACAAAGAGCGAGGTTTGCGAATATACGCCAAGCCGATGGGGGTTGTCGCCAATGTCGTACCTTCCACGAATCCCGAGTCCACGGTTTGCTGCATCGGGCTGAGTCTCTTGAAAACCAGGAACGCGATGATCGTTTCCCCCCACCCTCAAACCCAGGGCAGTTCTTATCTCACGGTAGAGTACGGCCGGAAAGCACTGCGCAAAATCGGAGCTCCGGAAGACTTGATGCTCTGTTTGCAGAACAGCAGTCGTCTGAAGGCTCGCCAATTGATGGCTGGGTGCGATTTTGTGGTCGCCACCGGGGGCGCAGCCCTGGTGCAAGTGGTCTATGCAGCCGGCAAACCCTGTCACACGGTCAGCTCTGGGAACGTGGTGTCCATCATCGATGAGACCGCAGATTTGAAAGACGCCGCGGCCAAGATCGTCAAATCCAAAGTCGCCAATAATTCTGCCTCCTGCTCATCAGAAAACGCCGTTGCCCTTGAGGCCAGCATCTACGACGAGATGATCGATTGCCTGAAGGCCGAAGGCGGTTATCTGTGTTCCTCAGAGGAACGTGAAAAACTGAGAAAGTTGATGTGGCCCGATGGAAGAGTGCTTAACCGCAAGATTGTCGCCAGAACTGCCCCCCATATCGCCGAGATGGCAGGCTTGGATGTCCCGGATGACACTCGCTTCTTGATGGTGTTGGGTACAAAAGCTGGCTCAGAAGACCGCTTCTCCGGGGAAAAGATCTCCCCCATTCTCACCGTGTGGAAGTGGGACGATTTCAGCGAGATGGTTGAACGGATGAAGGCGATGCACCGTTTCTCTGGGGAGGGTCACTCCGCTTCCATCCACAGCGAAAATGACGCACGCAAGATCGAGCTAGCCCTAAAAGCTAACGTAGGCCGGGTTAACTGCAATATGCCCCACGCTATGGCCAACAGCGGCAGCTGGTTCAATGCCAATCCTTTCACGGACACCCTAGGAGGCGGCAGCTGGGCCGGGAATATGACCAGTGAGAACGTCAACTACAAACATTTCCTGAACTATACCTGGCTTTCCGAACCCTTTCCTGAATACGTTCCGACCGATGAAGATTTGTTTGGAGAATACTTTGCCAAATGGGGTAAGGACTGACCCAATCGGAAGCAAACAACTATTTTGCTATACGCAATACCAGGCGTGTATAAACCATGATCAAAGCAGTCCTGTTTGATTTCAGCCAAACCCTCGCCGATACGGCTGAGGGTTTTCGCTTAGCCGAGGAGGAGACACAAACCAGGTTGTTCGCTAATTTGAAGTTGGATTCCTGGGATGGTTTTCAAACCGCCTACCGCAAAACCCGGCGTGAATTTCATGGCAAATCAAATTTCTCCCGGCTCGCCCTTTTTCGGGAGATATTTATTCAATTCGGGCAGGAAGCGAACCCATCATTCCTTGTGGATTTGGAGAATGAATACTGGCAGATGGTCAGATCCAATACCAGGCTGTTCCCTGAGACCGAAGAAGCATT
>CP070743.1:748126-751131 GCA_020348185.1 Nitrospirota bacterium | reverse complement strand
CAAGAGCCCGTTCAACCGGATGAAGCTGCGGCATGAGCTGTGGAAAAAGAAGTACCCCGACGCCAAGGAGGTCCACGGTATACCCTGGACCGGCATTGAAAACCCCACACCCGAGGTCCAGGCTCTGGCCAAGCCGAAGCTGGACTTAAAGAAGCTGCCTTTCGATCCTCTGGAATATGTCGAGCATCTCGATCAGTTGCCCTTCGATTCGAACATGGACCCGGATCTGGGTAAATAAATCACAACTTGGATGCCCTCCCACCGCAATGCGATGGGAGGGTGTTTTTTTAGCTCGATGAAATAATCTTGATCCAAGGAGGATTCGAATTGGAAGATAAGAATATTCATTCCACATCAGTCCAAACATCCCGCCGCAGCTTTCTCAAGGCGTCGGCGGCGGCAGCTGGGACTGCAGGGGTCCTCGGAGTGTCAAGTGTTTCGGGATTGCTGGCCTCTACCGCTCAGCCAGCCGATTACTCTATAAAATAATGACTCTTATATTGACTCCAACTTGGTATATTTCTATAATTTTTTCGGAATGGTCTTTGACGTTAACACACCTACAGGTAACTGGATTTAGGCATCCTAGGAAGATGGATTTTACGAATATTTGGGACGACTATTCATGGGTTAGATGGCAATAATCAGCCAAATAAGCAGAAAGGGAAAATATATGTGTATCGCAAGGGGTCTTTCTCTTCGATCAGGATTCATAGGGCTAATCATATTGCTTGCATTTACGACACAGGGGTGTGTCGAGGGTGAACCTCCAGCGAACACGCCAAACACCCCAAACATACTGCTCATCATGGCTGATGACATGGGCTACACGGATATCGGAAGTTTTGGAGGCGAGATCCAGACACCCAACATCGATGCCCTGGCGGACACGGGGGTGAAGTTCAGCAATTTCCACACTTCGGTGAGTTGCTCGCCGACCCGCTCGATGTTGCTGTCCGGCACAGACAATCATATCGCCGGTATGGGCAACATGGCCGAATTGCTTACGTCCAACCAACGCGGGAAACCTGGTTATGAAGGGCACCTGAACAACCGCGTCGTATCTTTTGCCGAGGTGCTTCGTGATGGTGGGTATCACACCTACATGGCCGGCAAATGGCATCTGGGTCATGAGCCGGAGCACTTCCCACATGCGCGTGGATTCGAACGCTCATTCAGCATGCTCCAGGGCGGGGCCAGCCATTGGAGCGACATGACCGGACTTCAGGCAACGACTCAGCCGGTCGCAAAATATTCCATGGATGGCAAAGAGCTTCATGAACTCCCTCCAGATTTCTACTCCAGTCGAAGTTACGCCGATTTCTTGATCGACGCGATCCGGGAAAACCGGGGAGACGGTAAACCGTTCCTGGCTTATTTCGCTCCCACGGCTGCGCATGATCCGATCCATGTGCCGGAGCCGTGGCTCAGCAAGTATCGGGGCCAATACGACGATGGCTACGAAGTCCTCAAGACCCGTCGGATCGCCGGCGCAAAGCGCGTGGGGCTCATTCCTGAGAGTGCCCCCGCACCGGGCCGCCATCCTAAAACGAAACCCTGGGATTCGTTGAGCAGCGAATTAAAGGACTGGGAGTCACGGGCCATGGAGGCCTATGCCGGTATGGTGGAAAACATGGACTACCACATTGGCCGGGTCATAAACTTCCTCAAAGATATCGGCGAATACGACAACACCATCATCATCTTTACATCCGATAATGGGCCGAATCCCTGGTACAGCGAAGAATACCCTGGCAATGCCGGTAGCGAGTGGATGAAGCAATTCGATAATAGCGTCGCAAATATCGGTCATCCCGGTTCCTTTGTTGGATACGGTATTGGTTGGGCGAGCGCCAGCGCCGGACCGCTTGACTATTTCAAGCTGACCGTGGGAGAAGGCGGGATTCGAACCCCCCTGATCATTACAGGTCCCGGTGTCAAAGGCGCACGGCAGACCGACTCTTTTGCCTACGTGACAGATATCATGCCCACAATACTTGAACTTACAAAACTTGAGCATCCCGAGACTTACCGAGGACGGAACGTGGAGCGAATGCGGGGCCGGTCACTTGCCGGTGTTACATCCGGGTCCCAAGAACACACCTACGCAAAAGACGCCTTCATTGGAGGTGAAATGATTAACGGGAAGTGGATGCGCAAGGGTGACTACAAAGCGGTGCTAGTGGCCAAGCCATTTGGACCTGCAACATGGCAGCTCTTCAACATGATAGAAGATCCCGGCGAAACTCGGGACCTCTCGAAGGAAAAGCCCGCGATGTTGGAAGAATTGAAACGGGCGTGGGACCGATACGCCAAGAATGTCGGGGTGGTCCTGTCGAAGTAGGTGTGAGTAGAGCTGCAAGTTTGCGTCGTCTAGTTGTATGGCGGGCTCGTTCAGAACGTGTGGTCGGTGGCGGGCGACCGTGATGAAGATGACGTGAGATTCTTTTCCTTTCAGTACTTTATCAACTACAATTTCAAGAACGGCTGGTATTTAAGCTCAACACCGACCATCACCGCGGACTGCGAGGCGGATAGCGACGACCGTTTGACTGTGCCTTTTGGCGGTGGCGTCGGCCGTCTGGTTCGTTTCGGTAAACAGCCCGTGGACTTCAAGCTTCAGGCGTTCTGGAACGCGGAGAAGCCCGATGGCGCGGCCGAATGGACCCTCCAGTTTCAAGTGAAGCCCCTGTTTCAAAAGTGATCTCAACAGACTACCGACAGAGTTATGAAGCAAAAGGATAACGGTTTGCGATCCCTCACCCACTCCTGAAAGGATGTCCGATATGAGCCATAAACGCTTGCGGTATTCTCTCTGTGTCTTCCTTGCTTGTGGTTTTTTGCTCTTCAGTCAAAACAGTTTTGCCGGAGGGTTTTACCTGCCGGAGATTGCCACCCCGGGCAGTGTGGGCACCGCCGGAGTGGCCAATGTTACCAATGTGGATGATGCCTCCTCGGCCTTCACCAACCCTGCCGGCATGACCGCTTTGGAAGCTGATGAAGCC
>CP070743.1:745014-748026 GCA_020348185.1 Nitrospirota bacterium | reverse complement strand
GGAGACATTTTTGCGGAAGAGTATACCATTGAACGAGAAGATGGAATGGTGACGAAACTAGGAGCTGACGAAATAACGGCAATAGGTTAGTGAATTGCCCTCCTGAACACCATGGCCGACGACACCCATCAGGCGCAAGCCTTGTTCACGTGACACCGATTGAGGCCGAATCTCTTTCGTGTTGATCCCATCGTCTTTCTCTTGCGTTCTCCCATGTGCACCTACCATTTCAATCTCAACGTTTCAGAACATGTCGGTCAGGGCTCGTGATTCAAGAGTTTCCTGATCTCCGTCACGTGTTCATGGAATTCCAAATAGTTCCCCTGCTCATAGGCCGTGTCACACTGCGTTAAGAGTTCCAGAACTAGAGCGAACTGGGGATCATTTTCGGTGAGGCCGTCCGTCAAGGCAGCCACCTCCCGCCAAGCCGTTTGCCAATCATCGGGGGCTGGGGCACCCAAACCGTGGGGTCTCACTAACCAGGTTCCGACCTTTTTCCCATTTTCGATACGGCCAACTGCGGAAATGATTCTGGCTGGAATGGATTCGCCAGTCTCCAATAAGACCATCCATCCCGAGGGGCTTGGTTCCACACGCTTGACGATGCCCTCTTTGAGCTTGCCATGCCGATCCCGCCAGACCACCTGCCATCCTGGATGCAAGGGGAGTGAGGGCGGCGGTGCTGGATCAGGGCTATTTTTTTTTCCAGTATCAACCCGCCTCACCTTGTCCGGAACTTTTGTGAATAGTTTGTGCGCCTCTTCCTCTGACCATTCAAGGAGGTGGCCTTGAGGCCACTGAAGTTCCTGCCCTCGATGTCTCACCCGGAGAGGGACGAGTGCTTCAAGTATCAAGGTCGGCATCCACCTTCTGAGATTCGTCGTGGTACAGTTTTCCCTGGCTCTGGTACACCGGTTGGTATACTTTTTCTGGTTCAGCTGTACCAATTTTTTGTGAACACAACTTTTCAGAGCTTGCGAGGCTCTCAGGGGTCCTAGAATCTGTCCCAACTGTACCATTAGCCCCTAACCCATTGGTTTTTTGGGGTATTTCGTGGTCCACTCCCTGGTACAGGTGGCTTTGAATAGTGAACCAATTCCCCGAAAAATCTGTACCATCCTCTATTGATGTGTGTGTTTCGCTCAATTGGTACAGTTGGGACAGTTTCCCAGAGCCTAAAGAGGCGAGCGGCATACACAAGACGTCGCGTCGGCGTCCTTCAATCATTTTTCTGACCATGAGATGGTATGGTCGAGACGGTTCGGTCACTAAGAGCCCCCGTTCTTTTAGTCGTTTTTTGAGGGTGTGGGGGGTGACGGCGAGCCCATCACCGCTGACATGTCCAATTTTCTGAGCTGTGGCAAAGGCTGTGTCAGGATCCAAATACAAGAATTGATTGTCGGTCCATCCTACCCGGTCACCTTGGGCCCGCCATTCGTGACGGAAATAGTCCCCCGCTCCCACCTCCATTTCGCGCCAGCCAAAGGCAGCTGGGTTATTCCATTCCTGTTCGTTCTCAGATCCGGTTGGTTCGCCCCCTTCTAGGGATGCAATGTGGGCCTTCCCGGACCCGAGGGCCGCATTGAGCAGAGTCAGAAACCGCGTCGTGGGTTCACTGGCAGCCTGATGCGAAGCCTGAGCGTGGGCCGCCTCGCCAAGGCCCTGCCAACACTCCGAACCCAATTGTTCCTGTTCAGCAGGAGAGATGGCCCCGACCTCCCGGGCAAAGATAAGAAAGTAATGAAAGCCGACTGCCAAATTGGCAACGATATCAGGCGTTCGCCGATGAGGACCGGCCTGCTGCGCGAACTCTCGGAGGTAAGCCACATCCTTCGCAACCCGTCCCTGGATAGGTTCATAGTTTCTGGCTAACCACTGAAGGTAGGCCGCCATGGCTTGCGCATAGCGTCCTTCCCTCGCATCTTGTTGGCAGTCCGAGAGTTTGTTCCAATCAATATCTTGAGGGCCCACTTCCAAGACGAGTGTGCGAGCTCGAAGACTGTGGCCTTTGGGAATATCTTCTCCCGTGCTCACAATCACCCCACGCGGGTACCGGGCCGTATTCAGCGAGGCGTCTGATCGTAAACGACTTCGGCCTGCTCGATTCCCTTGTGCACGGATGAGCCGGTCAGCATCCCGATGATACCGTTGAATATCGGCACTCGAGCCGGTTGGAGCAAAATCATCAACCGTCAACAACACATCTTTGGCCATAAAGGCCATGGCCTCCAACGAATTACCCGTGCTACTCCAGCTTCCAGGTAACTGCCTCGCTGTAAATTCTGGTCCGAAAAATTGCTGCATCAGGGCCCCCTTTTCCGTTTTGCCAACACCCGATTGACCGCTCAAATGTATGGCAAAATCTGCCGGAGCCAGAGGAGTTCTTGCTACACTTGCCAAACAAGGATAGGTGAGCCGTCGTGGAGCTAGGTGAAGGACCTTGAGACTCTGTTGAACGGCATGAATAAGCTCGACTCCTAAGGGAGGGTCGGGGAGAACGTATCGAGAGAGCGTGCCAGGAAGAGAGACGTGTATTCCCTTTTCTGTACCATCTGGACCAATGGCACCACCCCCATGAAGGAAAAGGTAGTGTCCGTCGAATTCTCGCCAGCCTGTATGGGTAAAAATCCGTTTCTCGACGATATCTGATGAAGTCATTTGAATGGCCGTGCGCGCATGATCTTTGAGCGTGGTTCCCGGGAACAGCAGCGCATTGGCCCCGAGATTCGATGTCACCCAATTCATTGCGGAGAATTGATTGGCAGGGACCGAAAAATGGTACCGATGCTCACCTCTCCGAGCGGCAATTTCAAAAAACCGGCGTGTCTCAAGTCCATCGTCTTCGGCCACATCCGCGATAATCTGAGCCGTAAAATTAGAAAGCGGAACTGGCACAGGAAGTCCATCTTTCGTCGGCTTGAACCAGATCATGCCCTTAGGGGTTGAGCGGTAAGGACAATTTGAGTCTTTTTCAGTTTGCGGAAGGGGTCGCAGTTCCGGGGTGGCTAATTG
>CP070743.1:741883-744914 GCA_020348185.1 Nitrospirota bacterium | reverse complement strand
CGAGTTCCCGAAAGTCTTAAAGAATGGATCATGACTCAGCACTCCCGGGTCACAGGATTGTTGGCTCAGTATGGGGGTGCACGAAAACGGAAAATCGATTCTGCCTTGGAGATGGCTCAAGAAGTGTTCCAAGGAATCGCCAATCAGGGATTGAAAGATCTGGCTGATTTGAAAGGTCGGGCGAATCAGGATTTGAAAGGTAAGTTTGGAAAGCCTCCGAAAGGATGGGAGGAACACGATTTTTTCGAAGCGCGCCGCTTGATCTCTGTCTCAAAAGCTCTCGTTGCTGTTGATCATGGGATGACCCGCGAATTGCTTCGACTCCTTCTGCCGTTTGTCCAAAAAGTTCGGGAAGGATTTATTGAAGAGGGGTGGGTGACCTTTGATGGGTTGCTGGCTCGTGCGAATACCCTTCTTGGCCGGAATCACTCGGTGAGAGAGCGTCTCAAGACAGATTTTAAAGCTATTTTAGTCGACGAATTTCAGGATACTGACCCCCTGCAATATGAGATTATTTTATTTCTGGCTGAACGGGTAGGAAGCTGTCGCCGTACATGGAAAGACGTAGACCTGGCTCCCGGAAAGCTGTTCATTGTGGGGGATCCGAAACAATCAATTTATGCTTTTCGTCGAGCTGATCTTGAGGCGTATGACCAAGTGGTTCAGAAGGTTAAAGATTCCGGAGGGGTGGCGTTGGAACTCTCAACCAATTTCCGCAGTCATCAAAAAGTGCTGGAAATGGTCAATGCGATATTCGAGAGAGTCTTGCATCCGGTCCTGAATATCCAGCCCGGAAATGTGCATTTGATGACCCAACCCAATCGAATAGGGGAGGTGACCCAGCCCGGGGTCCAACTGCATGTAGTGAAAATGGGTGGTGATTCTGAAGAGGCAGTTGATTCATCGGCCGCAACCCGGTTGGAAGCCGAACAATTGGCGGGATGGATAAAGAAAGAACTACTGGGAAAAGCCCGGCTGATCGATGCGAATGGACGAGGCACTCCCCTTGAGCCTGGCCATATCGGATTTTTGTTAAGGAAGCTGACACAGGCACAGGACTATCTTGATGCGCTCAGGCGATATGACATTCCGTATGTGACGGATGGAGAAAAACATTTTTATCGTCGTCAAGAAGTCATTGATCTCATAAACCTCCTCCGAGTGATAGAAAATCCCTTTGACACGATTGCCTTGATGGGGGTGTTGCGATCTCCTCTAGGTGCGTTAACGGATCAAGAGATCTACGAACTGCGTGAACGTGAGGCATTGGATTACCGGCGAGGAAACGGATTGGAAAACTGGACCAGCCCGCGAGTGGAGGGGACCAAGCGTTTGTATGCGGTACTGACAGAGTTGGGAAGGCTGGCCTGCACCCGGTCAATTCCGGCAATCATTGATCTGGTGTTTTCTCGGGTGCCGGTCTTGGAACTCGCAATTGCCTCGCTTCATCGGGAACAGGCCGTTGCCAATCTCATGAAATTTCGGGATTTGGCTGAACGCGTCGCCGATCGTCCTCATCTTTCGTTTAACGGGTTTATCGATCTGTTAATTGAGAGACTGACCGAATTGCAGGACGAATCTGAGGGTGGTTCAGCTGAAGAATCACTGGACGCCATACGAGTTCTGACCGTTCACAAAGCCAAGGGATTAGAATTCCCAGTGGTGATTTTGCCCGGTCTCCATCATGGAACAAATTTGGGAAATGGCGGCTCGCTGGTCTTACAGGATTGGGCGACAGGGACTATGGGGATGTCGGTAAGAGAGCGCGGCACCGTTGGCTCCGTTTTGGTTCGAGAGAAATTACGAATGAAGGAAGAAGCCGAACAACGAAGGGTCCTATACGTGGCCATGACGCGGGCAAAAGAGAGATTAATTCTTTCTTGTGGAGTTCCTGATCGTCTGGCCCGAGGATCCTTTTTGGGCATTTTAGGGGAGGCGGCGGATGCTCCAATCGGCTCATCGGAAATATCTGCCATATCTATTGGAGAGAGTGAGTTACCTCAAACCCTTTTTTCGCAAACTGATCGCTTATCTGGGGAAAAACCGAAATGGGTTCCTGGCAAACTCAAGGATTCTCCCAATATGGATGCAATGTGGAATCAATGGGAGCTTCGTGAGCGACGATGGGGTTCGGCTAATTTACAAAAACAGTTTCTTACGCCGACTTCCCTCTTAGAATCGGAAAATCGGGAAGATCATTCAGGAAGAAGGGCGTTGCCCGCAAGGCCTCAAGGAAGCGTGATCGGAACCCTGGCTCATCGCATCCTTGAGGCCTGGAACTTCAAAAGTGACTTTGGCCAAATTCATGATCTTATGGAGAGAATTTGGAAAAGTGGCCTTGCCCAAGATTTTTCTCAAAAAGCTGGGGATATTCAAAGCGAGTTACTTGAAATATTCAGGGTTTTCTATTCTTCGGAGCCTTACAGAAAACTTCAGGGTGCAACGGTTGTCGGTCGTGAAATTCCCTTCGTCATTCCATGGGATTGCTCGGAACCTCCAAATCAGGATATAAAGAATCGGTCTAGGGTTATGGAGGGGGTTATCGATCTGGCTTACAAGTTAGAAGGGTGCTGGTGGATTGCTGATTACAAAACCGATCACTTTGAGGATGGAATCCCCACCCATCTCGCAACCAAATATGAAGCACAAGCCAGAATCTATCGGGATGCCGCGGCTCAGTGCCTTGGGTTGACACAAATAGGCTGTCAGTTAATATTTATTCGTCATGGAATATCGATTGAACTTTAGCAGGTTGCTGTCAGGGGCGGTTTCTCCTTTCAGGTTTCAAGTAAAATAGCAACGATTGCCGGCTCCTTTTGGGCAATAGTTTGTTTCACCCGATTCAGGGTAATTGGCAAATTTGGTTTTTCATCAGGGTTTAACGAATTTTCTTTGCAAGGGGGAACGCAATGAATGTTTATCAACTCTGGAAGTCATTACTAATTTTTTGGATTTGGCCATTTGTTCTAATTGGGTGTTTTGGATATCCGGCTCCACCACCCCAGCTGACGCTCTACGCTCCGTTTGGGGC
>CP070743.1:738748-741783 GCA_020348185.1 Nitrospirota bacterium | reverse complement strand
TAGTTCTCGGGATTTTATCGGCCATTTTCATGGGCCGCATCCTCGGCAAACCCATAAAAACGTTGGCTTTGAAGGCTGAGAAAATTGGTGAAGGGGATTTTGAACAGAGAATGCAATATGAAAGCAAGGACGCCTTGGGCCATCTGGCAGAATCATTCAATAAAATGGCGGGTGCCTTGAGCCAAAATCTGCACATGCTTGAAGAAAATGAAAAAAAATACAGGGCCCTCTTCGAGTACTCACCCCTCTCCCTTTGGCAAGAAGATTTTTCTGAGGCCAAGACATATCTGGGCAACCTGATAGATGGAGGGGTCAAGGATATAAGGGAATATTTTCGAATTCACCCCGAAGAAGTTACCAAGTGTCTGAGCATGATAAAAATCCTGGATGTTAACCAGACCACGCTACAAATGTTTGAAGCTGGTAGTAAAGAAGAGCTATTGCAAGGATTGGATAAGATCATACCCGAAAGTTCTTGGGAGGCCATGATCGAGGAACTGGTCGCCATATCAAAAGGGAAACCCTTTGAGTTGGAATTGATGAACAGTACGTTATCCGGCAAGGAAATCAGCGTCCTCATGAGGACAAATATACCGCCAGGTTATGAGCAGACCTGGTCAAAAGTATTTGTCTCCATTCAGGACCAGACTGAGCGGGCAAAGAGTGAATTTCTTAAGAAGATGTTTGGACGTTACCTCTCCGAAGAGGTCTTGACATCTTTGATCGATAATCCCGATTCCATCAAGCTTGGCGGGGAGAAACGGGATGTTACGATTATGATGACGGACCTGCGTGGTTTTACGGCCGTTTCAGAACGACTGGACCCGGAGCAGGTGGTTCTAATGCTCAATGATTTTTTCGAGGTCATGGTCGATATTATCCTCAAATACAATGGGACGATCAATGAGATCATAGGAGACGCCTTGCTCGTCATTTTTGGGGCCCCTCAGCATATGGAGGATCGGACACAACGGGCCATCGCGTGTGCCACCGAAATGCAGAATGCCATGGCCGATGTAAACAGGCAAAATCGCGAGAAAGGCCTTCCTGCACTTGAAATGGGAATTGGTCTCAATGAGGATGAGGTCGTCGTCGGAAATGTCGGTTCGCGAAAGAGGAGTAAATACGGGGTGGTGGGAAGTGGTGTCAACATGGCCAGTCGAATCGAATCCTTTACTGTTGGAGGCCAGATTTTGATCTCAGAATCGGTCAGGGAGAGGACCGGCGATATTCTTAGAATCAATGATCAATTGGAGATCCATCCTAAAGGGGCAGCGCAACCCATAACCGTTTATGACATTGGCGGTATAGCGGATCGATATAACGTTTTCCTGGAGGACACGTCTCAGAACCTCTTTGACTTGAGTCGAGAAATTCCCGTGCATTACACTGCCCTCGATGGCAAGTATATGGACGAGGGAAAAATTTCCGGATCTATTCTTCGTCTATCTCGGAAGTCAGGAAATTTTCGGCTCCAACCCAAGTTAAATCTGCTCACGAATCTTAAATTCAATCTTGAAGACGTCACCGAGGAGCTGGCGAGGCAGGATTTTTACGGGAAAGTGGTATCCAAATCTGAAAGAGAACCTGACATTTATACGGTCACGTTCACATCGATGCCACCAGGGGTCGATGGTTATGTGCAAGCGGCCATCAGCCATGGAACCAGGAAAGAGTGAATCTCCTCCCGCATAGCGAGAGCCATCTGTTAATCCCCCGGAAGGGGGTATTTGTACTAATTCTTGTTTTAAATCCGAATATCGAAATTCGAAATCCGAAATAAACCCGAATTCTCAAAATTCAAAAGACCAAAACGAAAAAACCCAATATGATGGCTTCCTGCTGCCCATATACATTTGCACTTCAAAGCTTGTTGGTTTTGAACATTGGAAATTCGAATTTTGAATTTGTTTCGTATTTCGCATTTCGTGCTTCGAATTTCATTTAGCTTTTTTCTCCCAGGAACGGTAGAATCTTTCCGGGTCCACCGTTAGAAGCGGTGGGATTAGTTCAAACTAAACAGTTATTAGGTGTCATATAGGGAATAGGCAGTATCTGCGCGAGTGATCACTTCAAGGCACGCCGGCTGACCTTTGTCCAGGGCTTCTATCCCACGTTTGATTGCCGGGATGATTTCGCCTGGTTGCTCGACCCTCTTTGAATAAAGACCAAGCCCTTCAGCGACCTTCGCATAGTTACCACCACATCGATCAATATGATATCTATCCGTGGCCACCGGCTGCATTTGGCTGTAGCCACTAAATTGGCTGTTGTTGAGAATGATACTCAGTATGGGAATGCCCTCCCTTACGGCCGTCTCTAAATCTAATCCCACCATGCCGATGCTGGCGTCCCCCATAATATTTACGACCGTCTTTTCAGGGTTGGCCAGTTTGGCGCCCATCACAAATCCAAGAGAACCGCCCAGCGTGGTCATTTTCCCCCACCCAATGTAACCACCGGGCTGAGTCGCTTCATAAAACGGGAGTGTCTGATCTCTTGGGCCCCCTGAATCATGGGTCACCACAGAGCGATCTTTATCCAACACCCTGTTCAGATCCCAGATGACCCGGTAGGGATTGATGGGCACATCCTCGGAGGTCAGTTTTGGCATCCACTCTTCGAGCCACGCCTCTTTGGTCGCCCTGATCTCCCCTTCAATCGTATTCTGACGCCTTTCATCTCTTGATCTGCTTATGGTCTTTACTTCATCGATGAGCTGTTTCAATACCAACTTGGCATCTCCAATAATCGCGTCCTCTAAAGGATAATCTTTACCAATATCCACTTCATCGATGGTTGATTGAATGATCCGGCGGTCCTTTGGCATGTTTGTGGTAAATGGTTCAATGGTACAGCTCGAACCTATGGCAAAGATAAGATCGGTCTTTTTCAGATAATCCATGACCATCTTCGGTCTGGTTCTTCCTCCGGCTCCAAGGGACAAAGGGTGATTTTCCGGAAAGGCGCTTTTCCCTTGCATGGTCGTGAACACGGGACACTGCGTCAATTCTGCAAATTCTCGAAGTTCGGCC
>CP070743.1:735593-738648 GCA_020348185.1 Nitrospirota bacterium | reverse complement strand
ATGATTAATTAAAATATCGACTGGCCCCAACTTTTCGCGTACAAGCTGGAAGCTCTTCTTCACCTGTTCGGGATCAGTGATATCGGTAGGGACTCCTAGTGCCGAGCCTCTCTGCCCTTTGACCTCTGTGCCCAATTGGTTTAAATAGTCCGCCGATCTTGCAAACATCCCAACCTGACAACCTTCCTTGACACATTTTCGCACCAAGGCCGCGCCCAGTCCCGATCCCACACCCGTGATGACTACCGTTTGTGGCATGCTTCCTCCTTTGGGTATGTTTGAACGTACTACAACCCTATACCCTGACGGTTGTTTGCGATGGCGGCAATAACCTGTTGAAGGCCAAGGACCACCCTGGCCATGCGTTCGTAATGGACTTTTTCTGGAGTATCACTGCCTCTATGGTAAGCGGGATAGCGGAACAATGCGGTATCGGTCACCATGATGGCCGGGTATCCTTCCTTCCAAAATGCCCAATGATCCGACCATCCCACTCCGGGAACCCATCCGAACAGCGCCCCACCTTCAGACGGGAACTGGGCATGCTCCCTGAAAGACCCAACAAACTGGCGTACCAGGGATCTGTTTTGTAGATTGCTGACGAACCCAACAAAGTTGCCGGTTGAGGGGTAGATGAAGTTGAGGGGGAAGGGATAGCTTTGACTGCCGGGTTCGTCAACGTAATACCCGATGGTTTCCAGGCTGATCATCAGGATAATATTTTCTCCCTTCTCGCTACTACGTTTGGCATAGACGCGGCTTCCCATGTGTCGGGTCTGAAAGAAGGGTGGTTCCTCATTGACAAACGCAAGGAACCTCAGGGTGCGGAGAGGCTGGGTTTTCGAAAAGGCCCGCGCTAAGGCGAGCATGGCCGCCACTCCCGTCCCGTTATCATTCGCGCCCGGACAGCCTCTGACTGAGTCATAATGGGCGCCGATGACCAGGATTTCGTTTGGCCTTTCTGTTCCGGGCAATTCAACCTCGAGGTTCTCGGCCATTTGTCCTCTCACATCGTATGCTTGCCTTCGGACTTCATATCCTGAATCTGTCAATGTCGCCCCAATATATTCTGCTGCCCGGAGCAGGTTATTGTACTGAAACATGTTTCGTTCCCCAATTTCTGAGCTGAGCGTATAAACGTAGGACTGGAGTTCGTGCTCGAGCGCTCGGATTTTATCAGTTGTAGCAGGAAGGGGTCCCTGGAAGCTCTCTCCAGGCATATGGATCATCATAAAGCATCCTCCGCCAAAGGCGACACCCAGGATAACAACGATTAAAGTATTTTTCGAAATTGTGATACCGCCCCAATTGAGGAAATATCTAGTTTTCATGTCACCACATTCTCAAACGGGCCCAATGCATCCCATAAAAAAATCCGTTGCATTGCGCTCTATGTTACATGATTAGTTGACCTACTTGATATGATAGCCTAATCACCTTTGCATTCATAAAAGGGATAACCCTAATCATGGATTACAATGAGTTCTATAATCAGCTCGCCAATCAGTATAAAAAAGCCAAAGAGCAACCGTGGCGAACCCGGATTGAACTTTTTTCATTGATGAATCTGATCGGTGATCTAGCCGGGATAAAAGTTATCGACGTTGCGTGCGGGGAAGGATGGCTGACCCGGGAACTCCGCAAAGCCGGGGCGGCCGAGGTGGTCGGCATCGATATTTCCGAAAAAATGATCGAGCTGGCTCGCTGGCAAGAGGGGAGGGACCCGCTGGGGATCGAATACCGGCTTGAGGACGCTCGAGCGACCGGGCCGCAACAGGATTTCGACCTTTCCGTTTCCAATTGGCTCCTCGTGTACGCACACAATCGTGAGGAACTCGGTGTCATGTGTCGCGGGTTGGCGCGAGGAGTCAAAGCGGGAGGCCGGATTGTCACATTACTCACCAACCCTGAATTATACACCTGGCAGGCTCGGCCGCCGGACTACCGAAAATACGGGTTTGAGGCGCAGTTGCCCGAATCTCCTTATGAAGGTGCCCCAGTGCGCCTTACGGTGCATTTGGAAGACGAATCAATCACCATCGAAGATTTCTTTCTGCCAAAAGACGCGTATGAATCGGCGCTGCATGAGGCAGGGTTTCGAGAGATAGCGTTTCATAACGTAAAACTCTCCCCCGATCCGCAAGGCGGCGATGAAGTGGGCTATTGGGATCATTTTCTTCAGTACCCGCTGATGATCATGATCGATGGAATAAAGGGGTAAGCTTGGCAGGCCCTTTATCAACTTTGTCCCACCGTCTCGTCTGTGAGGTGGTGATTGCTTATGAAATCAGTGAGCTCTTTTAGAACTGCGTTTCAGGATGTTCATGGCAACCTGGTTTTTAATGAACCGAAGCCCAGTTTCCGGGGAGATATAGGGTGAGATCGTTGTCTCCAGTTCCCTCAACAGTCCTTTAAGATCCCCGGCTGGGGTATGATCCCGTACTTGCCCCGTGATTGAAAACCCTGCGCTGCAAGGCCTCCAGCATTCTGACGGGAAAGGAAAGGGATCGCTTCCTGGAAGAATTCGAATTCCCAATTGCTCGGCTTGTTTGAATTGAATTGGATAGGGCAGGAACCCTGGTCTATGGCTATTGTCCCCGAGGAAAAAGTTCTCGACCGGTTGGGAGGAGAGCAGATCGGAGAGAATTTTTCCACGATTGCCCCACCATTTGCCGAACGACCATGGCAGGACTGGGATGGCGTCGGAGCTCCGCACCGCCTTAATGGTTTCTCGCAGGGGAGTCCCGTCGGGGAAAATCTTGTCCGTGGCCAGAGCGGACACCTCCAGACTTTCCTTCGTCACAATCTGTCGGCCTGCGATGATTTGGAGTTTTGAGCCACTATTTGATTTTGCTGTCAGGGAACAACTTTCCTCGGTAGGATAGAATGTCCATTGGTTGCCGGAATCACCCTGGATAGCCTCTCTTTTCTCAGCTTGCATCGCCAATCGACGGAACCAATGATCTCCGGATGATTCCGTTAAGAGCATCATGCCACTGAAATCATGTTCTTTCTGTTTTCGTTGAGCTTCAGTTTTGCAGTTCGCGTGGGCGGC
>CP070743.1:732406-735493 GCA_020348185.1 Nitrospirota bacterium | reverse complement strand
AGACCAAAGGATAGAAGCTCCCTTACTTGCTCAGGTTCCGCTCCAAATGCCGACTTTCTGGTCATACTTAAAACCTCAAAATTAGTTAATTGTTTGAGGTTGCCTGATCCTTATCTGTTTTCCAGGACACCAATTCACTCATGGAACAATCCTGTGCTCCATTTATAACTCACCGATTTATTGAAAATGCTGCGCTCTTTTTGGGAAAAATTGCATTATTTCTTTCAATTCTCCGGCCATTTCGCTCTCGGAAGCCACAGTGCTTCGGACATATTGCCTCAAGGCTGCCTGGAAACGCCTCTTGACAGTGATGATCATGTTAGAGGCTTTCTTTTCACTTTCGATACCGTGTTTCGTGCAAATATCTGCTAAAGATGGAGGCGTGCTACTATTCAGCATGGGTTCGACCACTTTCTCGCTGAAGACGCGCCAATGAGTCTCGATCCCCTGTTCGCAGCACTTACGCTGAACCTCCGCCAGGACTTGATCCAGCAAGGCTGACACCCAGGCGTAATTGTAGGAATCCTCAGGGCCAGACTCGACAATACTCTGAGGCAAGATGGGGGATTCGATAGTATCCAGAGAGACTATTTTGTCCCTTGGAATCCTCTTCTGGGCGTCCTCTCTGCGTTTTTGATTCATAAGATACTGGTTGAGGGCAAATAACAAAAATGATCGAAAACGCCCTTTAGACCGCTCCACTCGTTGGATTAGATCCAGATTCAACACGATCTCATGGAAGAAGCCCTGAGTCAAATCCTTCGCCTGTTCGTTATCGTACTGCTTCTGACGTAAATAACAGTACACAGGCTTCCAATATCGTTCTAAAAGCAATCCGATGAGCACGCGGTCCTGGTCCGGTTGTTTCTTGACATCTTCAATGAGCGACCAGTGGGTCGTCAGGAATGTCCCGCCTGGCCCACCCATTTCTGTGTAGTAACGTCGCTGCATCTAAGCACTCCCATAAGGACCACGTTCGGGTGTGGGCCTGACTCTTTCTTCATCTTTGTACGGTATACGATAAAGGATTTTGGCTATCCAGCCAACCATAAATCAGTATTTGAGGCCGTTACGCGGCATTCTAAGTTTCTGAGAAGAATTTGAAGATTTCGCGCAGCATTCCAGATTTTCCGGTGATTGTATTACAGAGACCTTTGTTGAAAAGGCAATCGTCAATGATAAATGATCGTGGCAAGGCCCTTGAACAAAAGGGCGGAAAGGCAGGTGTAAAATGAAATTGTTGAATGGTTACAGAATGAATTTGATGTTAGTTGGAGTTGTGGCTGCGATAGTACTTGGCGGCGGAATTGCCCAGGCGGATTTCACCTTCGGAGATCTCACAAATCTGGGGCTTACGGTCAACAGTTCCAGCGGTGATGGCGCGCCCTGCATCTCGGCCGACGGCCTGACGCTCTTTTTCGACTCCAACCGGTCCGGCGGCTTAGGAGGCGGGGACATATGGGTAACGATGCGGCCTACGACAGAGGATCCGTGGACGGAACCGGTCAACCTCGGCCCAATGGTAAACAGTTCCGCTTATGAGTCCGGGCCATTCATCTCGGCTGATGGGCTGTCACTTTATTTTCAATCGGAACGGCCTGGTGGAATAGAGGGATCGCGAGACATATGGGTGACGACCCGGCCTACGACAGAGTACCCGTGGACGGAACCGGTCAACCTCGGCCTAACTGTGAACAGTTATAAACGCGATGCCCGCCCTTGCATCTCGTCTGACGGCCTGTCGCTTTACTTCGACTCCCGTCGCCCCGGTGGCTTTGGTTATGACGACCTCTATGTGACGACGCGGGCATCAGAAGAGGATGAGTGGGGGGTACCAGTCAATCTGGGGCCAACGGTTAACCATTCGCGTCAGGATTTTAACGCGCGCATCTCTGCCGATGGGCGGTTGCTCTTCTTCGTATCCGCCGACCGACCTGGTTTTCCTGGCAAAGACATCTGGGTAACAAGGCGGCAAGCCATAACCGATGACTGGGGCGCACCCGTGAATCTTGGGACACCGATTAACAGTTCAGCAGGGGAGGGTGGCGTGAGTATCGCGACCGACGGCCGTACCCTCTACTTCAACTCCGGGGACCGGCCCGGCGGACTCGGTGGCTCCGACATCTGGCAGGTATCAATCGATCCCATCGTTGACCTTAACGGCGACAGAATTGTGGATGCCGAAGACATGTGCATCATGGTGGACTACTGGGGCACAGATAATTCATTGTGCGATATTGGCCCGATGCCCTGGGGCGATGGCATTGTCGACGTCCAGGATTTGATCGTCTTGGCTGAGCATTTGTTCGAGGAGTTTCCACCGGTTGAATAAGTTGAGTAAATCACGCGCTGTGAGATGCATATGAAAGAGTCTATTCTCATGCACAAGGTAAGAAAGAAAGGTTATAACATGAAACGGTCGAATGGTTACAGAATAAGGCTAGTGGTAGTTGGAATTGTGGCCGCTATGGTCGTTGGCGGCAGAAATGCGAAGGCGGATTTCACCATCGGCGAGCCCACGAATCTGGGGCCACCGGTCAATAGTAGCGGAAAAGAGGTTGCTCCCAGCGTCTCGGCTGACGGACTAGAACTCTACTTCCACTCTAACGGCGACATCTGGGGCACGACGCGGGCAGCAACAAGTGACGACTGGGGCACACCTGTGAATCTTGGGCCGCCGGTCAGCAGTTCATTTACTGAGTACAACCCATGCATTTCAGGCGACGGTCTGGAACTCTACTTCAGCTCGAATCGATCCGGTGGTTATGGGGATCAGGACATCTACGTGGCAACGCGCATGACCCGAGAAAGTGAATGGGACGAGGCTGTAAACCTTGGCTCAATAGTCAATGATACAACAAACGATGGAGCACCAAGCATTTCAGCCGACGGCTTGGAACTGTACTTTCAGTCGTACAATCGGTCTGGTGGGTATGGGCATGTTGACAATTGGGTTGCCACACGGACAACGAGAGACGAGCCTTGGGGTATCCCGGCACCTCTTCCAGCTCCTCTCAACACTTCTTACCGTGATTCACACCCGAACATCTCGGATGATGGACTGGCGTTCTTCTTTGATTCCGAACG
>CP070743.1:729218-732306 GCA_020348185.1 Nitrospirota bacterium | reverse complement strand
CTCATAGATGAGGATTTACCGGAAGAATTAAAACTGTTTTTGAGTCCCTTTGGTTGGATGCAAGGCCTACCATCGGTCATCATTTCTCCAAAATGCTGGGCTCACCTTATTCGCCTCAGGACCCAAATGGTCCAGACTTCTCGCCAAATGACCACCTTCTTCCAACTATTTTTTGGTCAAGACAATCTTTGGAAGAGTGAACATGGGCATCAATCCGCCATAGGTTAATTATTTTCCATGGTAATGGTTCAACGAATTGGTGCGGTCACCCTTTTTCTTATTGATGAAATGGGTCGAATGTTTATTTTTCTGCTCAGGGCCCTTGCCTGGCTGTTTCGACCCCCGTTTCGGATCACTCAAATCATTAAACAACTTCACTTTATCGGGTTTAAGTCAACGTTTGTCGTGATCTTGACCGCAACCTTCACCGGTATGGTTTTAGCGCTTCAAGGATATTATTCACTCCGAAAATTTGGATCCGAGGGGCTGTTGGGCTCGGCGGTGGCTTTGAGTATGATTCGTGAACTTGGTCCTGTGCTGGCCTCCTTGATGGTGACAGCGCGAGCAGGGTCGGCCATGACCGCCGAGATTGGCATCATGCGCATCACCGAACAAATTGATGCCCTGGAAACCATGGCGGTCAATCCTCTTCAGTATCTGATTACCCCTAAGATGGTGGCGTCTTTGTTAGCCGTTCCGTTGTTAGTTTCGATTTTTGACGTGGTGGGGATATGGGGCGGATATATTGTAGGAGTGAAACTCCTAGGTGTTGGTGCCGGGTCGTATTGGAGCTCCATTGAGTCAGCAGTCGAATGGAAGGATGTGTATGGAGGCATCCTCAAGTCCATTAGTTTCGGGCTGATTGTGAGCTGGGTCTGTTGTTATAAAGGGTTTTATACCAGTTTGAGCGCGGAAGGATTGGGGAAAGCCACAACGGACGCGGTGGTATTAACCTCGGTCTTAATATTGATTTGGGACTATTTCCTGACCTCGGTTCTCCTGTAAGAGGGTATTGGGGGGTCGAAGAGTCCAAAAGGTCAAAGAGTCTAATTTTTCACCCCTTAGACCTTTTCGCCCCCTTTCACCCATCATATTGTGAAAAAATGGCCGCGGGATTCTCATGATTAAACTTCAAGGAGTGGAGAAAACCTTAGGAGGGCAACATGTCCTCAGAGGTGTTGATTTAGAAATTCCCACTGGGCAGTTAACAACCATTATTGGGCCAAGTGGTGAAGGGAAAAGCGTCATGCTGAAGCATATGATCGGGTTACTTCGGCCGGACCGAGGGAAAGTGCTGGTGGATGGGGTTGATATTTCTCGGCTCAAAGAGAAGGAATTGAATGAAGTGCGCAAACGATTTGCCATGTTGTTTCAATCTGCTGCCTTGTTCGACTCCATGAATGTCTTTGATAACGTGGCGTTTCCTTTACGAGAGAAACGAGTAGTGCCTGATGTGGAAATCACTCGGGTCGTGCAGGATATGCTGGACCGGGTGGGGCTGGGGGATATGGGACATAAATACCCTGCCGAGCTGAGTGGAGGAATGAAGAAGCGGGTGGGATTAGCTCGGGCTCTGGGGATGGGGCCGGAGATCATTTTGTTTGATGAGCCGACGACTGGACTTGATCCCTTGATGGCCAGGGCCATTCATGACCTCATTCTCTCTATGCATCGTGTGTTTGGGTTTACGGCTGTTATGGTGAGCCATGAAATTCCAGAAATTTTTGCCATTTCCGATTGGGTTGCCATGCTGAAGGATGGTAAGGTTACAGCAATGGCCCCTGCGGAGGAATTTCAGCGACTTAACGATCCTGTCGTACAAGAATTTATTTCAGTCGATGCTGCAGCAGTACATTAAGTTAAGTTTCGGGTTTCGAGTTTAATTAGGGGGATGTTTCGGGTTGCAATAAGAAGTTTCGGGTTTCAGGTGATTAGGTTCAAGGGGTCGGATGGTAATTCCTGAAATCAGAATGTAAGGCCTTGGGTGATGGTGGGGGTAATGGAGAGGGGAAAGCTTGAGTTTACGGTTGGAATCTTTGTTTTGGTTGGGGTGATTTGTCTCGGTTATTTGGCCATTAAATTAGGGAAATTAGAATTAATTGGGGGCGATTATTATGAACTCAATGCGGAGTTCTCAACCACCTCAGGATTAAAACATGGCGCGTCAGTAGAAATTGCTGGTGTGGAGGTTGGGCGAGTGAAACATATTGGATTGAAAGAGGACCTTGCTTTAGTTGTTCTGGCTGTTCAGGATGGGATTCCGGTTTATAGTGATGCAATAGCCTCTATAAAGACACGTGGCATCATTGGCGAAAAATTCATGGAATTGTCTCCGGGGGGAGCAGGAGAACTCTTGCATAATGGTGGTAATATTCAGGATACCGAATCGGGGATAGATCTTGAGCAGGTCATTAGTCAATATATCCATGGAACAGTTGAATGATCGACGGCCAGTTTAGGAGAATATGGATTAAGACTCACAAGGGCAAAAGTTTCTCATACGTTCGGGCAGGTGGTTGAAAAAGACATGGTCACGCCGTTTCGAGTTTCAGGTTTCGGGTTTCACCAGAGATGTCCACAGGGTTTGATTGAAAAGACCCCATGACATGACCAAGAGCTAATATGCAGAAAATATCGAAAGAGAGGAATCGAGAAGTGAACATTTTCAATCGTTTTGGTGTATCGTTCCTGTTATCCCTGAGTATGCTGATTCCTGCAACCGTGTTTGTTCTGGTTGGCCCTCTGCAGGCAGCGGAATTGGGGCCGGCCACTGATGCAGTCCGGCAAACCATTGATCAAGTGTTGGCCATCCTTGAAGATCCAGAATTGAAAACTCCTGAACGAGCCGCTGAACGTCGGGCTAAACTTGAGGAAGTCATCGGCCAGCGCTTCGATTACGAAGAAATGGGAAAACGAACCCTTTCGGCCCATTGGAAAAAAATGGATTCGAGTCAACAGGAAGAGTTCGTCGCCCTATTTCAGAGTTTTCTGTCCAATTCCTATGCGGGAAATATTGATGGGTATTCTGGACAAAAAGTTCAATATATAAAGGAGCGTCACAAAGGAAATTTTGCCGAAGTTCAAACAA
>CP070743.1:726026-729118 GCA_020348185.1 Nitrospirota bacterium | reverse complement strand
AAAGTCGGCTGTGTTGGTTGTCTATTTTCCGGGGAAAAACCAGCCCCATCAACTCCTTCTCCTCGATTCAGTTCCTGCCTGGGACCTCGTTTTTGATTCAGATTCAGCTTTCAATGAATGGGCCGAAGAACGGTATCGTTGGATTACCGAGGCCTTGAAATCCATCGGCCAAGGGTCGCCCCAACAAACCGTATCTGTTGAAACTCCGGAACTCCTTGAGGTCTTGTAAAAGCGAATAATTCCAATTCTATTCCCCTGACCAAAGTTATTTCTTCTCGTAAGAATATAAAAATGGAGCTTCGAGAAATACATTTTCGAAGCTCCATCATTGTTTATCCTGCCAAACCCTTTAATTTTCCTCACCCAAACCCTTTTCCCTCCATCCCTCATCCTCTTGACAGAGCAGGATTGAAGGCGATAAGGCTTAGGACGTGCCAATCAATAAATTGAACAAAAATACCCCGCGAGGGAAGGGCCCCCCACCCAGTACCTCCATTGAGGATCAAGCCAATCAAGCTATGAGTTTAGTTGTACAGAAGAAAGAATCCGACCTCGCGGCCAAAGAGATATACGATATGTGGGAAGCGGAGGAAATTGGAGGCACTCGATGGTCAGGGGGAGATGAGGACAAGCGGTATACCGATTAAGAAACCAGGGAATGAAAATCCCTTCCCACGAAGTATTCTTTCCTTCCGAAATCGCCATTCTACTCCCCTCCTCTAGGTAGGATCATAAGCCAAATTGGGCGAAAGCCATCGCTCCACCGTAGCGATGTCCATCGATTTTCTTCGGCCGTAGTCTATCACTTGATCACGGTCTATTTTTCCGACCCCAAAGTATTTGGCTTGTGGGTGGGAAAAATATAGCCCGCTCACAGAAGCGGCTGGGTACATCGCAAAGGATTCGGTGAGCCGGATGCCGGTGTGTTTTTCGACAGAAAGAAGGTCGAACAGAATCTGTTTTTCCGTATGGTCCGGACTGGCCGGGTACCCCGGGGCGGGACGAATTCCCCGATACCGTTCGCGTATCAACTCTTCATTCGACAGTTGTTCATTTTTCCCGTAACCCCATTCTTTTCGGGCTTCCCGGTGGAGCCATTCCGCAAAGGCTTCGGCGAATCGATCGGCCAGCGCTTTAGCCATGATGGAATGATAGTCATCATGGTCTCTTTCAAATCTTTCGCACAGCGCTTCGATTCCAATGCCGGCCGTTACCGCAAATCCACCAATATAATCTTTTAATCCTGCGGATTTCGGTGCGATAAAGTCGGCGAGCGCGTAGTTAGCATCTCCCTTAGGCTTTGCCATCTGCTGCCGGAGGGTGTGAAAGGTCGTGAGGACTTTCGCCCGGGTTTCATCGTCATAGATTTCAATGTCATCTCCTACGCTATTGGCTGGGAAAAATCCATAGACTCCTTTGGCCGTCAATAAGTTGTTGTCGATAATTTCCTTCAGTAATCGTTGAGCATCCTCAAAAAGTTCCTTTGCCCGTTTGCCTACCTTGGGGTCATCAAAGATCTGAGGATACCGCCCTCGTAATTCCCAGGTATGGAAAAAGGGAGACCAATCGATCACAGGAAAGAGATTGTCTAATGCCAAAGGGTCGAATACCCGTAGCCCGAGAAAACTTGGGTTGGGGATGTCCAACGTTTGCCAATCAATAGATGGTCGACGGGTACGAGCCACTTCAAGGGATAATAAAGTCTGTCTGGTTTTTTTTGTTTCGTAGGCTTCGCGTGATTTTTCCTGTTGTTGGCGAACTTTTTCTACAAAGGCGGGCTTCCCCTCAGGGTTTAATAATTGACGAACCACATTAACGGCCAAGGAGGCATCAAGAACGTGCACAACAGGCTCTTGATAGCCCGGCGCAATTTTGACCGCCGTGTGGGCTTTACTGGTTGTGGCTCCCCCTATGAGCAAAGGAATAGTCAATTCCTCTCGACTCATCTCTTTGGCATTGTGCACCATCTCATCAAGAGAGGGCGTAATGAGCCCACTGAGCCCAATCATATCGACCTTTTCTTCTCTCGCCGTTTGTAAAATTTTGTCACAGGGGACCATGACTCCCAAATCAATGACCTCATAGTTGTTACAAGAAAGAACCACCCCCACGATATTTTTCCCTATATCATGAACGTCTCCCTTCACCGTGGCCATAAGCACTTTCCCTTGTGACCCACTACCTGTTTGTTGTTTTTCTTTATCCATGAACGGGAGTAAGTAGGCCACAGCTTTTTTCATCACACGGGCACTTTTGACGACTTGGGGAAGAAACATTTTTCCGGCGCCAAATAATTCACCCACAATATTCATCCCATCCATTAAAGGGCCCTCAATGATATGAAGAGGTTTATCATACTTCTGACGAGCCTCTTCAACATCGTCATCAATATAATCCACCACACCTTTCACGAGAGCATGAGATAGCCGTTCTTCGACGGTGCCTTGACGCCAGACATCATCCTTCACCGCAGCTTTGCCTTGCTGCTTGACGGTTTCAGCGAATGAAACTAATCGCTCAGTCGCGTCAGGCCGTCGGTTCAGTAAAACGTCCTCCACCAACTTCAACAAGTCTTTAGGAATCTCTTCATACACGTCCAATTGCCCTGCATTGACGATGGCCATATCAAGTCCGGCCTTAATGGCGTGATATAAGAACGCAGAATGCATCGCTTCCCGCACAACATTATTCCCACGGAAGGAGAAGGAAATATTGCTCAGTCCCCCACTGACTTTACAATACGGCAATGTGCTTTTAATCTGGCGGGTGGCTTCAATGAAGTTCACCGCATAGGCATTATGTTCTTCTATTCCCGTGGCAACGGTTAAGATATTGGGATCAAAGATAATGTCTTCGGGTGGGAAACCGACTTCTTCCGTAAGAATTCGGTAAGCTCTGGTGCAAATCTCGACTTTTCGCTCTGTGGTGTCGGCCTGTCCAGTCTCATCAAAGGCCATCACCACCACGGCGGCCCCATAGCGTTTGACGGCCCTCCCCTGCTCTTTAAATTTTGCCTCTCCCTCTTTCAAACTGATGGAATTCACGACACCCTTCCCTTGAATGCATTTGAGGCCTGCTTCAATGACCGACCA
>CP070743.1:722794-725926 GCA_020348185.1 Nitrospirota bacterium | reverse complement strand
GTTTTATCGTGGAAAGCATCTCTTTGACATTATATCCCGTGTCGATCATGACCGTCTCATGGGTTTTTGAGTCGAAGAGGAGGTACCCTTTGACCGCATACCCGCCAATATCTCCCAAAATGGTAATGACAACTGATTGTTCCCTTATCCAATCCGGAGAAGGTTCAGGTTCCCACCCGTTAATGGCGATATCAATGAGAGGCTGGCCTCGCAACCCTAGCGTTGAACCCAAAGCGAGGACTTCAATTTGGTTTGGAACGCGAGTCCCTTTTTCTAAGATCTGAATATCTTGTTCGGGGATCTCACTTTGTTGAGCTACCGCAGCGACCGATTGACTTCGTCCTAGTCGCGCTTTCTTTATGATGTCACAAAAATCGTCTTCCAACCCCATGGGTACTTTCCTTCCCAGGCCAGTCCTTTAAGAGTTTAAAGTTCAATGGGTAGGTGATAAGGGTAGGTGATAAAAGTCTAAGAGTCGAAAAGGTCGAAATGTCGAAGAGGTCATAGGATATTGAGTTATCTCTGTTCCCAAGAGTTTTGGACCCCTTAGACTCATTGACCATTTTGACTCTTCCACCCTGAGAAGCCAAACCCGAAATGTTTTGAACGACGTCTTTGACGCCTTTTCAAAAGTCCCTCATATCAAACGATACAACCTCACAATTGCTCTCGCCACGCCTTGACCATTGCGGGATCTACGTCAATAAGGATAACACGGGTCAGCGATCGGGGGACAAAAGTTTTGATTTCCTTGACCATTCTCTCCGCGGCGTCGGCAGGCATGACTCCTCCTACGCCGGTCCCCATGCCTGGAATCGCTACTGAGGAAAATCCTTGTTCATCAGCCATGGCCAGGGCCGCTCGGGTGGCCTTTCCTACATTGTCCACTGGAATGCGCATGGCCGGTTTGGGCATGGTCGGAGCATGGATAATGCCTTGAAACAGTGTCTTCCCACTGGATGTCACTATGGCCTGACCAACTGGAATTGGGGCTTGCTGCATCGCTTCTTTTTCCACTTCGGGGCCGGCAGCGCGCCGTATGACTCCAGCGACACCCCCTCCCATGGCTCCAGAACTGTTGGCAGCATTCACAATCGCCTGCGATTCGACCTCAAGAATGCTGCCCTGGATCACCAGAATCTGTACTGATATTTGACTCAATGGCGGAATTCCTCAAAATCATCTTCATAATCCCAGGTGATGAGCTATGATAGTTTGTTACGTTGTGAAACAGACTAGCATCTTTTTACCTGAAACTTGCAACGCCTTGATTCTTCATTTTCTCACAAACTTTGGTGTTGTGAAGCCGGGAATAATCGGCTATGTTCAGAAAGGGCAGGGATAAAGGTCTCAAAGTCGAAAGGGTCAAGAAGTCGAAAAGTTCCCAAAGTGAAAGTGTCAAGGAAGGCTTCTGATACCGTGACTTCCATGTTCCCAAGTCCTCGACCCTTTAGACTCTTCGACCTTTTTGACTCTGTGACCCCTTTGTTTTTATCTTAAATACCCCTATTGAGGCCTTCATTGACAGTCAAAATCGCCACATGGAACGTCAATTCTATCAAGGTGCGCATCCCACACCTCGTGGATTGGGTGAAAGAGGCTCAACCTGACATTGTGTTGCTCCAGGAATTGAAGGTGCTCGACCAGCATTTTCCTCGAATGACGATCGACGAGATGGGCTACAATATGGCGATGGTTGGTCAAAAAACCTATAACGGGGTGGCGATTCTCTCAAAAATGCCTATTGAGGTTGAGCATGCCTTCCTCCCGGGCGATCGCTCAGATGAACAGGCGCGGTATGTGGAAGCTGTAATTGGAGATTTTCGTGTGGCGTCAATTTACTTGCCAAATGGCAACCCGGTTGAAACAGAGAAGTTCTCATACAAATTAAGTTGGCTGGACCGGTTGATTCGCCACACGCAAACCTTATTGTCCTATGAGGAACCGCTGGTACTGGGAGGGGATTTCAACGTCTGTCCCTCTGATGATGACGTGTATGACCCAGCGGGTTTTGCTGATGATGCCTTGTGTCGACCGGAATCGCGGGCACGGTTTCGCGCACTCTGTCACCTAGGCCTGACAGATGCCATTCGCGCCTTTCATCCCCAGCCGCATGTGTATTCCTATTGGGATTACCAAGCCGGCCGTTGGAACCGGGATGAAGGATTACGGATCGATCATCTGCTCCTTTCGCCCCAAGCTGCCGATCGCCTCATTGCGTCAGGCATTGATAAAGGTCCACGGGGGATGGACAAGCCGTCTGATCATACTCCTGTGTGGTGCCAATTCGAATCATTATGATTGACAATACAACGCATGGTAGGCCGGGTGCCTTATGAATCAGCGCATTCTCGCCTTTGATTTCGACGGAACCATTGCGGAGGAAGGCCAGGTCCCGATTGAGGTTATCGAGGTATTTCGACAAGCTCACTTGCAATCTCACGCGCTCTTCCTTGTCACCGGCCGTCTATTTAGACAGGCAGATATTAAAGGAATTCTTCCTTATCTCACAGGGATTGTGTGGGAAAATGGGGCCGTGTTGGAACATCTTTCATCCGAACGAGTGTCGCTCCCCTTCGGGACCCTCCCAGAACTCTTGGTGAAAGGCCTGGAGCAAACGGGTATCGAAATGTTGACCGGTATGGCCATAGCTGCTACTTGGGCGCAACATGAAAGTCTTGTCAAGCAGGTTTCGGACCGGCACAATTACTGCCCAACGTTAGATTGGAATAAATTGGCTTTGATGATTTTGCCCACGGGCGCCAATAAAGGCTCTGGGCTCAAGCGGCTTCTCGAGCAATGTCAATTTTCATCAGGAACGCTTATGGCCTTTGGCGACGGTGAAAACGACCAGTCTCTGCTGGCCATCGCTGACACGGCCGTCGCGGTTCAAGATGCGGTACCCAGTCTCCAAGAAATAGCCCACGTGGTGTCGAAGAGCCCTGGGCCTTCAGGCGTGGTCGAAATCCTTCAAGATCTATTAGGTGAAGCCAACGTTGAATAACCCGCTTCGAATTTCTTTCTTGACAATGTTCTTGGGGATAGAAAAAATGACGAAAATGGGTCAGTCGGGCTAAGTCCACTTAAGACAGCGGAATGCGAGAAAAAAATGGGAACTATTAAATTCGGGAC
>CP070743.1:719549-722694 GCA_020348185.1 Nitrospirota bacterium | reverse complement strand
ACCCCCGGCTGTCATCCTCGCAGTATTTAGCGGGGATCCATCTTTTCCGAATTCTCGCAGGAAAAGGCAAGTGGATTCCTGCTCACCGCCAGCGGGAATGACGGGGCCAAGGTGTAAAGGGAACGACCAAGTCCACTGACTTTAACCTTCACCCGACCCCCTCAGTATTAATGAGGTCCAAAATTTTAAAGGTGTATAATATGGTTCTTTCTAGGAAAGGTTCTGTCTGAACGGTCTTCAGGGCTTGGCTTCCAATAGGTTGTTTGGGCGGCGGGTTTGGCACGGTTCACGCGTCCATTGACGAAGGACTTTGCTCTCATCAAAGACCAAGACATAGCGGACGCATAAGACGCGTTCCCGTTGATTCGTTTCGCCACTCCCCTTGCCGATAAGAGAAGCGGCCGTGGCGGCCAACACATTGATTCCCTGCCCTAGGGTTTTAACGCCCACTGGGTTCATTTCACTCTCTGATACTCCATATCGGTAAATCCAGGTTGTTTCTTCGCTTAGAAAAGGATCTTTCACAATGTGGGGCTTGCCAAGTTTTTTTCTCACATCCTCCTGAGTGATTTCATCTACTCCATCATCGAAGAAGTCATCCCGCCAATGGCTACAGCCTATTGGCATACCAATAAGAATCAGTAGACACACGGAAGTCCAATATCGAAGCCCCCTGGCGACACTCACACGACACACCCTCATGCTCGACCCTATTCTTTCCCCTCGGTTGGTTGCCGGCTTTTGGTGGCGTAGGTCAAGGACCTGACCAACGCGTAGACTTGTGCCGTCAGGCCCGTGACGATTAATCCAAGCGCTACCGGCATCCATTGGGAACCGGGATGATCGAGTCCCTGCATTCCCATTATAAACCCACCCGCGATGCACAAGATGCCGACTGACCTGGCTATAACAATATCCGGTCTATGAGAGATCATGAGGAAATGGCTACTCCTTCGTTAACCGGCGATAACGAATGCGATGAGGATTTTCAGCATACTTTCCAAGTCGTTTCTTTCTGTCGGCCTCATAATCGCTATAGTTACCCTCAAACCATTCTACCCGACTGTCCCCTTCAAAGCCTAGAATATGCGTGGCGATCCGATCTAGAAACCACCGATCGTGGCTGCTCACCACCGCGCACCCCCCGAACTGCTCCAATCCTTCTTCTAACGCTCGCAGAGTGTTCACATCCAAATCATTGGTGGGCTCGTCCAATAACAGGACATTGGCACCTTCTTTCAACATACGGGCGAGATGGACACGATTTCGCTCTCCACCCGATATATCCTTCACCTTCTTCTGCTGATCGGTCCCCGTGAAATTAAACCGAGATACATAACCTCTGGAGTTTATCTCTTTTTTGCCCAATTGTATCGTATCCTTCCCTCCAGCAATAGCTTCCCACACAGTCAGCGTTCCATCAAGCAGCCGATCTTGATCCACATATCCCAATTTCACCGTCTCCCCCATGGTAAATGATCCCTGATCGGGCTTTTCTGAACCGGTGATGATACGAAATAGCGTCGTTTTTCCAGCTCCATTGGGCCCAACTACCCCGACAATTCCCCCACGTGGGAGACTGAAGGAAAGATTCTCAAACAGCACCGTTTCGCCAAACGACTTACTCAAATTCTTCGCCTCGAGAACAACATCTCCTAATCGAGGCCCTGGCGGAATGTAAATTTCTAAGTCCTCCCCCCGGTTTTCTTTCTCTTCATCTAATAACTGCTCATAGCGGGTGACCCGAGCTTTTCCCTTTGCCTGACGGCCCTTTGGGGACATACGGATCCATTCGAGCTCCCGTTCAAGAGTTTTTTTCCGTTTGGACTCTGATTTTTCCTCTTTTTCCAACCTGGCCTGTTTTTGAGATAACCAGGAGGAATAGTTTCCCTGAAAAGGGATCCCATATCCACGATCCAGCTCCAATATCCATCCCGCGACATTATCCAAAAAATACCGGTCATGGGTCACGGCAATGACCGTACCCTTATAGCGCTGGAGATGTTGTTCCAGCCATTGCACCGATTCAGCATCTAAATGATTCGTCGGCTCATCTAACAACAGGATGTCCGGTTCCTGAATCAACAACCGACACAGCGCCACTCGTCTTCTCTCCCCCCCCGACAGGACATCCACTTTCGACTCAGGAGGCGGGCAACGAAGGGCATCCATCGCCACATCAAGCTGATGTTCAAGTTCCCAGCCATTGACCGATTCAATTTTCTCTTGCAATTGCCCTTGCCGTTCAATCAGTTTTTCCATTTCTTCAGGGGATAGGTTATCCCCAAATTTGTTGCTGATGTCCTCATATTCATGGAGAAGCCGGATAACGTCTTTCCGTCCCTCTTCAACAATTTCCTTAACGGTCTTCCCGGATTCCAATTCAGGTTCCTGTTCTAACAATCCGACAGAATACCCTTTGGAAAATGTCATCTCACCAAGATAATCCTTGTCCACTCCGGCGATAATACGAAGCAGGGTGCTTTTTCCTGACCCATTTAATCCAAGTACTCCAATTTTGGCTCCATAATAGAAAGACAAGTATATATCCTTGAGTACCTGCCTCTTCGGAGGGTGGACTCGTCCTACCCCAATTAAAGAAAAAATTATTTGCTTATCATCCGTACTCATGTCACCTCAATATGCCCTTTCGGCAAAAATAAAAAGAAAGCCTAAATTTTGCTGTTTTTTGCTAAAAAGTCTAACCGGTAAAAGGTCGAAGCCCCCCTTAACCATAACAAAGGCCAGGCAGTGACGACAATCCAATACCAGAGAAATCGGAACATCCTACAATGGCGAACGTGGCGAATTTATGGTACATGTTTGGTATGTTTCTATGGCAACCAGTCGATCCACAATAACCCATTCCTGAGCCCAAACGTACAAGCATGGCCCATCCTCCCATTAAGTTTTGTAGTCACTGTGGCGCAGAAGTCGAGCAAAAAATTCCCACGGGAGAAACTCTTGTTCGGGCAGTCTGCGTGTCATGTCACACGATTCACTACCAAAATCCCAAAATTGTGGCAGGGTGTATCCCAGAATGGGAGAACCAAATCCTTTTATGCCGCCGCGCAATTGAACCCCGACTCGGATTCTGGACATTTCCAGCTGGGTTTATGGAGCTGGGAGAAAGCATGGAAGATGC
>CP070743.1:716293-719449 GCA_020348185.1 Nitrospirota bacterium | reverse complement strand
TGACAATTGAACCAACTGTGAGTCTTTTTGAAGATATTGTGAAAAAGCTCGATCTCAAGAAGTTTGACTCTGTTATCGCCGTCGGTGGCGGCAGTGTGATCGATGTGGCGAAGGGACTTGCCGTTATCGCCAAATGCGGGGGCAGCATTAGGGACTATGCCGGTTTCGACAAGGTGCCTGACTATCCTGACTGGAAGAGTATCATGATTCCCACTACTGCAGGAACTGGAAGCGAAATATCGGAGGGTGTGGTGTTGATCGACGAGTTTATTCAATCCAAGATCCTGGTGCTCAGCTTGAAAATCTGCCCGACCATTGCATTGACTGATCCGGAAATGACGATATCGATGCCGCCGAACATCACTGTCAACTGTGGCATCGATGCACTCGTTCATGCCATTGAGTCCTATACTTCGATCGATGCCAATGCTTTGACTGAACCCATTTCACTCAGGGCCATTGAGCTGATCAGCCAAGGGTTAAAGCCCGCTTACGAACATGGTGACGATTTGGATGCCAGAGAAGCCATGCAAATCGGTTCAACCATGGCCATGGTAGCGGGCATGAACGCTCATATGGGTTTGTGTCATTCTTTGGCCATGCCACTTTGCGCAATCTATCATATGCCCCATGGTCAGGCATGCGGGATGGCGCTTGCCCCTGTTTTGGAATTCAATTCGGTAGTCGTCAAAGAAAAGGTGATGAATATTTTTGAAGTGATGGGATTCATGGATAAAGATGCGGGAGATGATACGCTGACCAGTGATTGTTATGAAAAAATCGAAAGCTTTTTAAAAGAAATCCAAATCAGCGCCAGGCTGAGCGACTTTGGTTTCAAAGACGAGCATATGGAAACGATTGTCAAAGAAACCATGAAGGCCGTCCAAAGACAGTTTAATCCGCGAAAACCAACCGAAAAGGATATTGCTGGGATTGTTAAGAGAATGATCTGAGAGGAACTGCATCGGTATGAGCTAGATTTATGGAAAAAACGGTCGACTCTTTATATGGATGGCTCATCATAATACTTGGCGGATTTACCAGTATTATCGCGGTCGGAATACCCAACATGTGTATGCCTGTATTGTTTGACGAAATATCCAGGGAACTGGGCTTGAACCTCGTCCAAATTGGGTTCGCATGGGGCATGGGTGGGTTGGCCAGCATGATAACGAGCCCTTTCGGGGGAATGATTGGAGACCGGTTCGGAACAAAACGCACACTCTTTGTCGGCTGTCTTCTGGCCGGTATGGCCAATGCCTGTAGGGGTTTATCCCCCAATTTTGCTGGGCTTGCGGTGGGGATGTTCCTTTTTGGCGCTGTACAAAACACGATGGTTGTGAATTTACACAAATGCAGTGGGATCTGGTTTTCAGGGAAACGGGTGGTTATCGCCAACGGCATCATAGCCACGGGGATCGCCCTGGGTATGATGTTGGGCGCCATGCTTAGTGATTCGGTCATGTCCCCTTTTCTGGGAGGATGGAGAAATGTCCTGTTTGTATATGGTGCTGCATCTGTTTTCATAGGTTGCTTATGGGGTCTGACAAAGCGTGAGCCTGTAGAGTATGAAAAAGCCAAGTCAATCGACTCCCCCCCATTTCGTCAGTCTTTATCTCGGGTACTCAGCATAAAAGAAATATGGCTTATTGGAGTTGCCAACTGTTGTTATGGCGGGGGGCTCTTGGGAGTTGTCGGTTATCTTCCGCTTTATCTCAGGGGAATAGGCTGGGAACCGGCCAGTGCCGACGGCGCCCTCGCGGCTATGAGTGGGGCGGGCATGTTGGCAGCCATCCCCCTCACACTCCTTTCAGGAAAGCTTGGGCTGAGAAAAGGCGTTATTATCCCAGTCCTTTTTATCGCCTTAATCAGCCTGATCCTGTTGCCACAGTTCCAAGGTTTTCTGGTTTGGCCTCTCGTCATATTATTCGGATCCGCACGTGACGGTTATTATGCGATATTGATGACAATGGTAATCGAAGCGAGAGGCGTTGGGGCAACATATGCCGGTACCGCCATGGGAATTATCCTTTCTTTGGGGAATTTTGGGGCCTTTATTGCTTCCCCTTCGGGGAACCGACTGGCTGTGATCAACCCTCAATACGCCTTTTTCTTTTGGGCCGCCCTTCTTGGTATCTCAATCTTAATATTTCGAACCGTTCGAGAGACCGGAAGAGCAAGGGCCGAGACTTAGAAAAAGTTGAATGATTTTGAGGGTGAATGTCTATCCAAAGCCTCGATTATTCCAAAATGATCTCACAGGTGCCTTTTTCCTTGACATTTCTTATCCTTACCAATAGAGGTATACATAAATGAGAGGTACAAGGCGGGCCGGTTGTAAAGAACAATTTTTACAACCGGCAGGCGAAGGGCACACGGTTCAAGGGGTTGCGAATCCAGGAGGTGTGGATTTAAGCCAACAAAAGACCAAATAGGATTCATCAATTGAATCAAAGTCATTTGGTATTTCATATTCACATTTCAATGTGAGGAGCAGACAAAACCTTTATATTATTTAAATGGTTTTTTTGGGGGGCTCCCAGTATTAAAGACGAGAGGGAAATAGTTGGTATGGAAGGGGGTGAAATTTCAGCAACAGAAGTTTTATTAGGCAATCCTGCAATATCAACCTTTAAGATCCATCAAAAGGAGGTAGGTAATGGAAAAGAAAAGATTACTATTTTTGGGAATTATTTTTATCTTTCTATTTTCTTTCTCCGGCGTCTTTAATGCCGGGACAGCCGAAGGTAAGACCGTTACGCTTTCATTTGCTCACATCTTCCCAGCCAGCCATTATCAGTCGACGATAGTATACAAACAATGGGTAGAAGAAGTCGAAAAAGCCACCAAAGGTTATCTGAAAATCAATTTGTTTCCAGTAAATGTCCTTCTCAAGAGCGAGGAGATATACGATGGTGTGGTCAGTGGTACCGCCGATATTGGTTCCTCGTCTATGGGCTACACGCGTGGCCGCTTTCCTTTGATGGAAGGCTTTGAACTGCCCGGCATTTATTTTGGGAGCTGCGCCGCCACGGTCGTGGGTGCCTGGGAAGGGTATAAAAAGTTTCGGCCAAAAGAACTGAGTGATACGAAAATGATGTGGTTATATTCAGCCGGACCCGGCTCTCTTTACTCCAAAAAAAAGGTAAGCTCTCT
>CP070743.1:713030-716193 GCA_020348185.1 Nitrospirota bacterium | reverse complement strand
GTTCCGAATGACGCGGTTACATGCTCACCGAACTGCGCATTTCAAATTTTGCCCTCTTCGACCAACTCCACCTTGAATTTCCCAAAGGATTTCTAGCTCTCACAGGCGAGACGGGGGGTGGAAAATCACTCCTCGTCGATGCACTGGTTCTCCTCACCGGCGGCCGTGCCTCAGCTGAACACATTCGATCAGATGCTGAAGAGGCTATCTTAGAGGCCGGCTTTTCCATCGCTCACAATCTCTCATTGGTGGGGTATCTCCGTGAACGGGATTTACTCACTGCTGATGACCAGGAGCTTATTATCCGTCGAGTGCTTTCTCGATCCGGGAAAAACAAGACCTATGTCAACGGCAGTTTGGCTCCATTGCAGGTGGTCCAGGATATTGCTCGGTGGTTAATTGATATTCATAGCCAGCATGATCAGCAATCATTATTGGCCTTATCAGCGCAGTTGGATGTCTTGGATAATTTTGGCGAGGCCCAGGATTTACGGAGTCGGTACGCAAAAGCGTATCATCATTGGAAAGAAAAAGAGCGGGAATTGAATGATACTTTGACACGAAAGGCTGAACAAAAGGATCGGCAAGAGTTTATGGAATTTCAACTCCAGGAATTAGAGGGTGCCAATCTCCAAGAAGGGGAGGAGGAAACCCTCCACCTGGAATATCAACGACTCAAACATGCGGGACGTATTGGGGAATTGACCAACAGCGCTTACCAGATCCTTTATGAGGGAGAGGAGGCGGTGTTGGGAAATTTACGGGCAATCTTGCAGTCGATCAAGGAACTGGCTGAGATTGACCAGAGTGTGGAATCTTGGGTCCGAGTGGGGGAATCGGCATCCGTCTCCCTTCAGGAGTTAACCGAAGACCTGCGAAAATATCGAGAAGAGCTTGATTATGACCCAAACCGGTTTGGGGACATTGATGATCGATTGGCTTTGATTCAACGGTTAAAAAGAAAATACCATGCAACCGTTGAACAATTGATTGAGCAAAAGCACTCTCTTCAACAAGAACTTGAAGGGTTCTCCAATATTCAGGACCAGATTCAGGGAGTAAGCCAAGAGGTTTCAGAGGCATGTCGAATTATTGAAAAGCTAGGGAAAGAGCTCTCACAAAAACGGCGAAAGGCGGCGAGGCTGTTTGAAGAAAAAATCCAACGTGAATTTTTAGCGCTTCGAATGGATCAAGTCCGGTTCCAGGTGAAAATGGACTCCCATTCCGATATCGACGGGGGCGGAATGACCGGAATGGACAAAGTTGAGTTTGTGTTGTCGGCCAACCCTGGGGAACCCCTTCACCCCCTTGCGAAAGTGGCGTCTGGTGGTGAACTCTCTCGAATTATGCTGGCGATCAAATCTGTGTTGGCAAAGGCGGACGAAGTGTCCGTATTAATTTTTGATGAGGTGGATACCGGAATTGGCGGACCGGTGGCCGCTGTGGTTGGAGAACGCCTTCGAACGTTAGCCCACTACCACCAAGTTATTTGTATCACGCATTTACCACAAATTGCTTCCCAGGCCGGGACCCATTATCTGATCGAAAAGAGTGTAAAAAACAAAAAAACGGTAACAGCCGTGCGAATGCTGAAGGAAACGGAACGTCAAAATGAGATTGCTCGAATGCTTGGCGGGTTGGAGATCACACCGTCTACGCGAGACACCGCGACCGAAATGCTCCAAATGTCCACAAAATCTAAGAAGAGGAGGACATCCTAGCCGTGAACCTCATCCTCAGTCCCGGGCCAAGTGAAACGCCTGCGTTAGGTTACCACTTTCCAGAAAAACACGGCGGCCATTCTTTTCGAAGCGAGCTGGTGGCCCCATCCGAAATAAGAAGTCGCAGAGTGAATCAGATCCGATTTATAGGCGAGTAGGCGATTAAATACATACGGGACCTCTTTAATCTCTTCAAACATCGTGGGGTCCATTTCACCCGGGATTCCGGGAACCTGGCTCAAGCTTTCGTACTCACGTGGGCAGATATTCCCATCGGGTTGGCCTTCTTCCCCCCTGAGGCGATAAAACGATGTCCCACAATGGGGGGTGGGAGGATTCGGGTGAAGATACAATACTGCAGCATAATCGCAAATTTTGGCTGAGTCGACGTGGGGCCTCGCCACGCCTTCGGCCCCGCCAACAATTTGAATATGATTATGTCCCGAAATACCACTTTCGCTGGCATCTTGGGGTTGAAGAGCTTGAATGCCCAAGCCGTTCATCACGCACTTTTCAATAGTCAGCAATTCGGTTGGGGTCAACGCCTGGGGGGCTCGCATCCCCGGCCAGGGTTCAGGTCGCCAGGGGGAACCAAGGGTCCATGTGGTCTTGGAAATGCACCGCTGGGCGATTTCAATGGCGTTGGGAAGGACATTGTCCTCGATTAAATAATCGATTCCTGATCTAGGTTCTCGGTAGGGTAGAAATCCCATAAGTTTTTGATTCTCCCGTTTGAAGAAGGCAATGCCAGCGACGATAGGAAGACAACGGATTGGCCGTCAACACCGACTATGGCAGATTTCAGATTTCAAGAAATAAAGCAATTACCCTTTTTTACCTGAAAGGTGAAACTTGAGTATAGAGGCCATAATGACCATATCTGAATAAGACCAAGGAGATGGATAGAATTCTCCTTTAATGCTATGGTTTAAGATAAAGTCATTGTGAGTGTGTTGGACCGTCTCTATGGAAATGAGAGTTGAAACCATCATGAAGGAGAGCTGATCAATGGAAACCGTTCTGCCCCGAATTGAAGAGGAAGTTCATTATGCACTACAAGAACGCCCTGTTGAGGATCTTAAGGAAGACTACAACAACCAAGGGGAATTTCTAGCTCTGGAGAACTTTCTTCCTCAACATGTTATTGATACCTTTATTGAAGAGGTTCAGCAAATCAGAACCCACCTGAATCGAAATTACATACCCGGACATAAAAAAGGAGGAAGTGTCAGCTACTATTTCCTGCGCCAATCGGCCCCCTCCCTCCTGGCTTTTTATCGCGATCCTCGTCTCCTTGAGTGGTTTAGTCAAATAGCCGGGGCTCCGCTGGTATTGTGTCCGGAAGGCGATCCACACGCCTGTGCGCTTTACTTCTATACCGAAGCTGGCGACCATATTGGATATCACTACGATACGTCCTATTACAAGGGAGCGCGGTATAC
>CP070743.1:709765-712930 GCA_020348185.1 Nitrospirota bacterium | reverse complement strand
GTCATCCGCCACCATCTGGAAGCCCTCCAGTCCCCGAATACCACACACTTGTCCGTTGTGACGGATGATGGAGCCATGGTTTCCGTGACCATGAGTATGGGGTACGGCTCTGGTGTGGTGATCCCGAATACGGGGATTGCCTGCAACAATAGTTTAGGTGAGCCCGAAATGAATCCGCAGGGGTATCATGGGGCTGCGCCTGGGAGTCGGCTCATTTCCAATATGGCTCCCACGGTGGCCTGGCACCAGGACGGTCGCTGTCTTGCCATAGGTTCCCCAGGGGCCAGCCGGATTACCACGGCGATTGCGCAAACCTGGTCCCGCTATATTCACGAGGGCATGACCTTTGAGGCGGCTGTAGAAGCGCCGCGGCTCCATATCGAACAACTCCAGGGTGCGCTTCGTGCTCAATGCGAGCCGGGCATTGATACCAGCCTCTTATCGCCGCAGTTTATCGTTCGCCCGTTTGATCACCTCGACATGTATTTTGGCGCGGTTAAACTAGCCGCGCTGGATGAAGATCGTCGATTGCATGCGGTCGCTGACGAACGGCGGCCTGGGTCGGTTGAGATTGTGTGAGGAAAACGGAATTCGCAAATTGTTTTATTTTAGGTCCGAGGTGATCCCTCACCCTGGCCCTCTCCCTCATATGAAGAGGGATTAGATTGGGAGAGGGGATAGGGGGGACTCCGGAAAATGAACAGAGAGGGTTAGTAAAGAGGAGGTTGGGGGCCTAATCTTAGACCAACAAGGTCCGGATCTTCCCCATCTATGGGTGCGGGCCGGTCAGCTTTTTCGGCCTTGCGCTGGAGGCGACGCGCCTCTTTCTCCTGCCGTTTTACCCTTTGTGCATGCTCGCGGTTTCGTTTCCCCTGTGTTACTTTCGCTGGTTTTCCCATGCCACCTCCTCTACGTGCAATCAGTCTATTCTGAAAAAGCCAGTATACACTGTGTAAGATCCTAAGGTCGATACCGCCCTACGCATCTACTTGGATGCTCCACGACGTGGTTTTGGCCGTTCAATTCCGCCTTTGGCTTTGGCGCTAGGGGTGCTTGGGCTCGACCGCAGAGCTTCTCTAAACCCACCGGAGGACATCAAAACAGCTTGGCGCCGGACCTCATCGATTGAATTGGATTTGTTCTCTTCTCCCTTCCTCGGGAGTCCCAACAACTGCAAAGGGATGTTCTTCGGCTTGGGCCCGACACGTTTCGATTTGTGTGACGATTTGTTGCTATGCCAATTTTTGGTGAGTTTCATGCTATGCTCCTTTGTCTTGATCATCCCGCTTCATCGCCTATGCGATGATGATGATCTCTGGGGTCGCCTCTCAGGCGTATTTGGCGGACTGTGGGCCCGCCCAAATCAGATACGGGGGCTTCTTCATCCCCTCCGCCGTAGCCGGGTACAGACTTTGCGCCCGACGGTAGGCACTTTCCTGCGCCTCAAGACAGGTTGAAGATTCAAAATATCCCGTCAAGACTCGAAAATCTAATTTTTCCTCGGGACCTGGGCTGCCTACATACAATCCACAGGTAAACCTGCCCTCACCGGAATGCTGTGTACTGATCAGCAACTGTGACCCATCGGGAAACACCCAAATTGGGTCGATGTTTAATCTGCCCATATGTGCTCCTCAATTACACGTGTTGTGGTGAGTCTTAGCCAACAGCTGTGAGGAAGCCGGCGGTTCTCCTGGTGCCGAATCTCCCTCTAAGTCCGGAGGCACCCTGGATCTCTTTACCTTCAGGTGTGTTCGCGGGTCTATCCCGGGGTGACACACGTTCCCTATCCCGTTCAAGTTTCAACCAATTGAGAGGAAAAAACACACAGTGACGGAGAAACCAACTTTCAGAGCAGGTCTCTCCGTCTGCGATAGGGGGTGATGAGGAAAAGAAATTATTTAGAACCGGCTACGGCGTTTCGAACCGAACCCGCCTCCACCGAAATCTCTCCCGCCAGTACGGGGAGCTTGGGGCTTTGCTTCGTTGACCGTCAGCGTACGGCCTCCGAGCTCGGTCGAGTTCAGCGCGGAAATCGCCGCCTCGGCCTCTTCTTTTGTGGACATTTCCACAAAACCGAAACCTCTGGACTGACCGGTAAACTTGTCTGTAATCACGTTCACCGACTCAACGGTTCCATGCGCTGAGAACAGATCCGTTAGCTCTGAGGAAGTTGTGGAATAGGGTAATCCACCGACATACAGTTTTGAACTCATGGAGTTCCTCCATTTAAATAGTGATATTGTCTTGGATTCGAAAACGGTGAAGCGACTGGAAGGAACAGGCCACGGACGCGAATACAGAGGCGAAAGAGGTCAGGCTTCCAAGTAGATTCTTCGACAAAACAACATCGGGTAAGGGCCTTGTTTGTTTTACGCATTATCCTTCACCACCAGGGCCCATGCGATGAAGTTGTTTTACTTTATCACGGGAGTCCTTCGAAAAGAAAGTAAGACGGCTTCTGGCATCAAACAATGGAACGTTTGAGCAAGGAACTCTGAATGGGAAGACGAAAAGGGGCAGGTAACGTGGCGAATTCAATGATGGTCTTGTGGGGTCATAACATCAGGTAATGATTGATGAATCCTGAGGGTATTGAACAGGATGGAGTGAGAGAGGGAAATGTATTTTAGGGAGTGGTGTTTCTACGAAGGAGGTCCGATTCGCTAACGGGAGAGAAGAGGCCTTCCGTTATGAAAGGCCTCTCTCCCTAAGATGAAGTGGCGGGATATCTTAGAACCGGCTATTTCTTCCTCGATTTCCGTCTGATCGGCCACCACCAAATCCGCCGCCTGTGCGCGGTGCCCTTGGCTTGGCTTCATTGACCGTGAGGGTTCGTCCGTCCATTTCCGTGGAATTCAGAGCGGCAATGGCTGCCTCAGCCTCATTCGGAGACGACATTTCGACAAAGCCAAAACCGCGAGATTGGCCGGTAAACTTGTCCGTGATGACTTGTGCGGACTGGACCGTACCGTGTTGAGCAAATAACTCCTCGACCTGAGTTTCCGTCGCGGAATAGGGTAAACCACCAACATAAATTTTTGAACCCATGGGGTTCCTCCTTTTGAATGAATGATATTGTCTTGAATGGGAGAAGAAATGAAATGGCCCGAAGAATAGAACGCAGACGCTACAAACGAGGCGACGGTGGTCAGGCTTCTGAGC
>CP070743.1:706485-709665 GCA_020348185.1 Nitrospirota bacterium | reverse complement strand
AATGGATATCAGATTACTCTCGGAATCCGGATCCCGTTGTATTATGCGACGAAACAACGAAAGGGGGTCCAAGAGGCCTTGGCGACCCTATCAAGTGCGAAAGCTGACTGGATGCACTCTCGTCAGGACGTGTTATTCAGAGTCAAGGATGCCTACGTTCGGGCCAAACGGGCTGAACGTCTGGTGAAAGTGGTCGGGTCGGCCATCATTCCACAAGCCACCCTGGCGTTACAATCGGCCCAGGCCGGATATGCGGTGGGACGGGTGGATTTTCTGACTTTGTTAAATAATCTCCTAACGTTGCAGGAAAATGAGTTGGAATTGCATGGGGAACGGGTTGCGCATGAAAAGGCGATCGCTCAGTTGGAAGAAATGACGGGTGGAAAACTGTAAGACGGACGGAGACAAGCCCCAGGAAATATGTCCAAGAGTTCGAGTCTGAAATTCCCTGATCTCATTCCTGAATTTGTAGGGGAAACTGATAAATATTTTTTCTCTGTGTTAGGCTTAAGTGTATATCATCCAGGAGCCCATGACTTGAATGAGCACTCATAACTCATCGCGGAAGAGACCGATTCTCATACTATTGGGAGCGATGCTCCTCATGGGCGGTTCGTTCGTGTGGTATATATCGGGAGGGATGGTCCAACAACAATCTTTCATGCCTGTAGCTAGGCCTGATGCAATGGAAATGGGGGACGCCACACCCAGTGAGGGTAACATGGGGAAGGATATGGATGACTCCGAAATGTCTCCCGCCTCTGACTCCGTCATGGTGAGCGCCAGAAAACAACAAATGATTGGCGTGAAAACGACTAAGGCCCAAGTTCTGCGGCTAACCAGGAACATGCGAACGGTTGGCCAGGTTGAGGTGGATGAACGGTTACTTGAGCATGTCCATATCAAGCTGGAAGGGTGGGTGGAAAAACTCTATGTCCGTTTCACAGGTGAAGAGGTGAAAAAAGATCAGATGCTCTTTGAAATATATAGCCCTGATCTGGTGGCTACTCAAGATGAATACCTGTTGGCACTCAAGTCCGTCAGAGAACTTGGGGACAGCGAATTTTCAGAAGTGGCAGAAGGCGCACGTTCACTGCTTGAAGTGACCAAGCGGCGATTTGCCTTGTGGGATATCACTCCCGACCATATCGAAGACTTGGAGCGAACCGGAAAAGTTCTTCGGACCTTACCGCTCCATGCGCCAATTTCGGGATATGTCCTCCATATGAATTTGCGTGAAGGGATGTATGTCAGGCCGGATATTGAATTGTACACCCTGGCCGATCTGTCAAAAATCTGGGTGCTTGCCGATTTTTATGAGTATGAAATTCCTGAGGTAAAGGTGGGTCAGCAGGCCTCCATTACGCTGGCGTATTTTCCTGGGAAAAAATTTCAGGGAAAAGTCACCTACATTTATCCTGTGCTTGATCCAAAGACGCGAACCGTGAAAGTCCGATTTGAGTTTCCGAATCCTGAGTGGAAACTCAAGCCTGGCATGTTTGCCAATGTGGAGTTGACCATCCCCTTGGGTAGGCGATTAGTCGTTCCGAATTCGGCGGTCCTGGATTCGGGAACCGAACAGCGAATCTTTGTGACCAAAGGAGAGGGAATGTTCGAACCGAGAAAGGTCCGGGTGGGGATCAGGACACAAAAGTGGTACGAAATTCTCGAAGGAGTCAAAGAAGGTGAAACGGTAGTCTCCACTGCCAACTTTCTTCTTGATTCAGAAAGTAATCTCAAGGCGGCCAGCGGTATGATGATGCCCGGTATGGATATGGGGTCCAAGAATCAGTCAGATGACCAACCCGCAATGTCGGGCATGAAAAAATCCCAGTAAGTCACCACCCATGATCGAAAAGATCATCGAAGGCAGCGCCAGGAATACGTTCTTGGTGGTGCTATTTATCGCCTTCACCACTGCCGTGGGGTGGTGGGCCCTCCAAAAAACTCCTCTCGATGCTATTCCTGATTTGTCCGATGTGCAGGTCATCATCTTTTCCGAATGGCCGGGTCGGGCCCCCCAGATTATCGAAGATCAAATTACCTACCCAATCGTGACAACCATGCTCGGCGCCCCCAAGGTCAAAGTCGTCCGGGGCTTTTCTTATTTTGGATTATCGTTTGTGTACGTGATTTTTCAGGACGGGACCGATATGTATTGGGCCAGAAGTCGAGTCCTGGAATATATGAATGAAGCCGCCAAGTTTCTTCCGGCAGAGGTCACGCCGACTTTGGGTCCCGATGCGACTGGGGTAGGGTGGGGATTTGAGTACGCCCTTGTTGATACCACCGGCAAGCGTGACCTCTCGGAACTCAGGACGTTACAAGATTGGTATCTTCGGTATTGGCTCAAGGCGGTGCCTGGGGTTTCAGACGTCGCGAGTATCGGAGGCTATGTCAAACAGTACCAAGTTAATCTCGATCCCAATGCCCTCCTGGCCTACAATCTTCCCCTCGATAAAATCATCAATGCGATACGAATGAGTAACAACGATGTTGGCGGGCGGGTGGTGGAATTTACCGGACGGGAATATATGGTCTGGGGGCAAGGGTATCTGCAATCGGTTGAGGACATTGAACAGATCGCACTAGGGACCGATAAACGGGGGACCCCCATCCTTCTCAAAGATGTCGCCAGGGTGGAATTGGGGCCGGATTCTCGAAGAGGGTTTGTGGAATTGGATGGCAAAGGCGAGGTGGTTGGCGGGATTGTCGTCATCCGGTTTGGGGAAAGCACCTTGGAGGTCATTGAACGTGTCAAAGCCAAAATTGAAGAAGTCACTCCGGCGTTGCCGGAAGGCGTACAAATTGTTCCGACGTATGACCGGTCCGATTTGATCTATCAATCAGTGGAAACTCTCAAGGAAAAACTCATTGAGGAAAGTGTGATCGTCAGCTTGGTCACCATTATCTTTTTGTTTCATTTTCGAAGCGCGCTGGTGGCCATCCTGACTCTTCCCTTAGCCATCCTGATGTCGTTGACGGCGATGCATTTTCTCGGCGTCAGTTCCAATATCATGTCGCTCGGAGGGATCGCGATTGCCATTGGAGCCATGATTGACGGCGCGATTGTGATGGTGGAAAACGCACACAAAAAGCTGGAGCAGGCTAAACCGGGAACCGACCGCGTGACGGTCCTTATTGAATCCGCCAAGGAGGTCGGCAAACCCCTGTTTTACT
>CP070743.1:703197-706385 GCA_020348185.1 Nitrospirota bacterium | reverse complement strand
GCAACAAACCGATTCCGGGTTTGCCGTGATTGGCGGCAGTGAGCCCAGCATGAACCTGGGAAGCTGGGACAAACAAGGATGTCCATTTTATGCAGAAGGGGTTTCGTACACCCAAACATACGAGATCGACCGACCCCATGGGAGTTATGTCGTGGAATTGGGATCCTGGTACGGCAGCGTCGCTGAGGTGAGAGTGAACGGAAGATCGGCAGGGTATATCGGATATCGACCGTGGCGGTGTGCAGTGACAGACTGGATTCGCCCGGGAACGAATATGGTCGAAGTCGTTGTGATTGGAACGCTCAAGAACACGCTCGGGCCCCACCACGCGGGGCCCAGGCTGGGCAGTGCATGGCCGGGCATGTTCCACCAGGGTCCTGAGACCGGGCCGCCGCCAGGCGATAGGTATCATACCGTCGACTACGGACTTTTTGAGCCCTTCACGCTAATGCAGGTGAAGCCGTCTACAGAGTTATAACGCTTGAAAAACAGTGAGCTTATTCAAAAGAATTGAGCCAAAACTCTCTGCCTGTCTATTGGGTTCGATTTACTTAACCGGTGAATCTCCGCAGAGATTTTCCCCTCCTAACTTTTCATATACCAGTTTCGATGCTTTGTTCTGAATGCGGCGAATTCGTTCGACGACTCTTTGTAGTTTCTTCCGGCTATTCGGATCAGGATGATCAAATCGAATGGCCTGAATACGCGCAATTAACACCTCGAAGGCATTCCCGACAGTAAGGAGGGACCCGGATCCAATGCGGTTTTCATTGTGAGAATCAAAAGGTTTTATTCCGTCATACAGATGGTGTGCCTTGTTGGCTGCGTTCAAGTAGGCCTTGCTTAAATCCACATGGGTGACCTCTACATAGCGGAGCGTCATACTCAGGGATTGATGACCGAGCAGCTTCATGAGTCCAGGCAGACTAATTCCACATCGTAAAAGCTCCGTAGCATAGGTGTGCCGCAAGCGGTGCGGATGTACATTTTCGGATATGCCGAGGGATTTGGCCACTTTCTTGAGTCTGGTTGCGAAAGTATTTGAATGCATGAGGCGGCCCTTTTCATTACAAAAAAGCATGGGAATTCGGCGACCCGTTTTCGGATCGAAGGTGTTAGGACGCTTCCGGCGTTTTCTTCTGATGGTCTCCACTAAAGTAGCTGCTTCCGCATTGATGGGAATTGTCCTTTCCGTGTGAAGTTTCCCCAGAGGTACGCGTAGCGAATATTGCTCTTCTGGATTTTTGATCAAGCAATTCAATTCCAAACGGATCAATTCACCGATCCGCAGTCCAGTCAATCGTGCCAAGAGGAGGCCGAGGCAGATAGGGTCCTCGTGTTTTCGCAGCGCTTCGATGAGGCGGGTATCGACTTCCGGGGGGAGGGGTCTGGGTAGATACAGGTCCCGTGGAGGGAAGTCCTCTTGGTGGATGAGGCCTGCGGGAGGAGCTCCCGGCCAATTCCACTCTCGGATATCCTCAAGGAAGCGCCGCGTATGTCGGATGTATTTTCGGCGGGAATTGTTTTTTATGGGAGGTTGTTTTTGGGCGAGCGATTGAAGCCATTTTTCGATGTGGGGTGTACGTTTTAACTTGGCTAAAGAATCGACATGGGGAAAATGTATTTTTAGGAATTGGATGAGCGATCCGGCTTGAGCCCGATAGTGGTCAACCGTACCGGGACACAGGGTGGTGCTCAAGACCTCAAGATATCTTTTGAGGGTTTTCTGGCATTGGTTTTCCATAGGAACCCTTTTCCATATGGTGTTGCATAGCCCTCTCAAATTCCTGTCGTACATCCTCTGCAGAGAGATTTACATAGCGCATGGTGATTTGAATTTGCGAATGTCCCATGAGTCGCATCAAAATAGGCAGCGAGATTCCTACCCGAATCATATCGACGGCGAAGGTATGGCGGAATCGATGAGGATTGGCTTTTTCGATGCTGGATCGCTTGCGGTGGTACCGGAAGATTTCCCGAAGACCTTGAGGCGTCATGGGGTTTCCACGGCTCCGTCCCTTGAGATAAACAAAAAGTGCGTCATGCTCGGTATTTGGCCGCTCAAGGGTCAGGTAAGAGGAGAGGCCGGTACGGGCATAGGGGGCGAGGGGAATTATACGCTCTTTGCTCCCTTTGCCCCAGACCCGTATCTCGTCTTGGATAAAACTCAAATCCTTGAGTGTAAGGGAAAGCACCTCCCGAGAACGAAGTCCACAGAAAAGCATGAGGGAAACAAGGCTTAGATCTCGCCAAGTTCGAAGACTTTCAAAAAAGAGCATCACTTCCCGTCGATCCAGGGGAACAACGAGACGAGCCGGAACTTTAACTCGGAGTAGAGGGCGCCTTTTGGGGAGGGGTTTACGGGAGCCGACCCCATAAGATGGAACCAAGAAAGGAACCGGCTCAAGGGGTATTTTGGGTATTTTAGGCAAATCATAGGCTGTATGATAGCGATAGAGTGATCGTAAGACTCCCAAACGAAGGTTGATAGATCGTGGCGCCGGTGGTTTATTTGCATCGCCCCTTTCCCGGAGATGACGAATATAGTCAATGAGGTGGGCTTCGGTCATTTCTTCAAGGGTAAGAGATTGTAAGCTCATCCATCTCCAAATGCTTTGGAGTGCATAAGCGTAGGTACGCAAAGTGCATTTCGAGAGGTCCCTCACGGCTATAGCATCAAGGAATTCATTGACCGGTATGATCTCGTGGTCATGGATATCGACTAAGCGATACTCAGATCGTCCTCGCTTCGTGGGATCGAAGACGATGCGAAAACCATCGAGAGGGTTAGGGGCATGACGATTCATAGTATTTCCCCCAGGATCTCACCCATGGATCTGATCGATCCCCGATGACGCTTAGCCGATTGAGTGGATTTCACCGTCAATTGCTGGAGGGGATCTGTAGAAGGAGACCCGGGAAGGGAAAGTACTTGATAAAGCGGAGCCTCATAGCGGATCAGATCGCTGCGAATAAGTCCGAACCGGGCCTTCTCGAGTGTAGCCTCGCTGAATTTGAGTGTACGGCAGATGCGGCGATGGCTGTAGAAAGAAAGACCTTGATGATCGGATACCGAGCAGAGAAAGAAGTACAGCAAAAGCTCGGGACCATTAAGATGATCGGCGAAGCTGTGACGAATGAAGCGACGATCCAGCCAGCTGAAACCTTCTTTTGGGATTTTTCGGATC
>CP070743.1:699863-703097 GCA_020348185.1 Nitrospirota bacterium | reverse complement strand
ATGGTCATGGAAACCCTCGTAAAATTCAAGAAACTCTGCTTTCCGGCATTTGGCAGAAAATTCAGTCGGCGGAGCTTGCGATCCTGAGCTCAGTCTCGCTACAAACATTAGTAGATCAGTATCGAAGCCTCGAACACAAACGGAGTTTGATGTATCATATATGATTTTCTGGCATTTCGGATTCGATACGGCAATGATCATTTTTGCGACTCATCTTTTACTTCATAAGGATCTAACGGCAACCGGAGGTCAACAATGAGCGTGTCCCGGACCCTAACCCGAGCTGATATCCAAACCATTCCCATTCCACAAGAGATCTTGGAAGAGATTGAAACCTTCGAGGAGGAAGTGAAACGCCTTCAATCCGGCGAGACGCCTGTCGAGGTGTTTAAGCCTTTCCGGCTGCAACATGGGATTTATGGACAACGGCAGGCGGACGTGCAAATGGTCAGGATTAAGATCCCGTTTGGCGGTCTCTCTGCCAATCAATTGCGCCGTATGGCTGAACTGGCGGATACCTATGCAACGGGCGTGGGCCACGTGACGACTCGTCAGGATATACAGTTGCATTTCGTTCCGCTCCCACAGGTCGGAACGGTTATGCGAAAACTCGCTGAGGTGGATGTCACGACGCGGGAAGCCTGTGCGAATACGGTCCGCAATGTCACGGCTTGTGCCCTGGCTGGCATCTGCCCGGGGGAAGTTTTTGACGTCACCCCCTATGCCAAGACGGTGGCCTATCATTTATTGCGAAACCCGTTAACTCAAAGCCTGCCGCGGAAATTCAAAATTGCATTCTCCGGCTGCCAGCGGGATTGTGCGCTCACACCGATTCATGATGTGGGTCTTCTGGCCACTCGCAACGAACAGGGAGCCATCGGGTTTAAAATGGTCGTGGGTGGGGGATTGGGTTCTACCCCCCGCATCGCCAAGACGCTTCGGGAATTTGTTCCGATGGACGAACTGATCCCATCGATTGAGGCGGTGATAAAAGTGTTCGACAACCTCGGTAACCGGAAAAACCGCAGCAAAGCCCGGATGAAATTTGTCATCGACAAACTCGGATTCGAGGAATTCACCAAGCGGTGGAAGGAGGCCTATCAGACACTGCACAAGGCCGATACCCAGCAGTCAACTCTTGCCCTGTTATCACATAAAGATGAAGCCCCTCTCATCATGCCAACCAAATCCGGCAATGGATCCTCCTCCAATGGTCAGGGATCCAACGGCTCTCCCGCATCCCATTCCAATTTTGAAGTCTGGCGCAAAAGTAACGTGTTGAATCAACGTCAGCTTGGATTCGCGGCTGCGGTGATCAAATTGCCTTCGGGGGACATTACGTCCGAACAAATGTTTGCCTTAGCCGACCTGGCCGAAAAATATTCAAATGGGAATATTCGAACAACGATCGATCAGAATTTAATTATTCGGTGGATTCCGGACTTTCGTCTCCATGAATTTTTTGACGAATTGGCCGCAGAGGGCTTAGGAACCCCTGGAGCGGATTTAGTCGAAGACATTGTGGCCTGCCCCGGCACCGATACCTGCGGGCTCGGCATTACGTCATCCAAAGGATTGGCGCGATCGTTGGCCGAGTTGTTCCCGCCAGGGGAAACCCCGGATGATCTTAAGGGGGTGAATATCAAAATCAGTGGGTGCCATAATTCCTGCGCACAACATCATATTGCCACCATTGGATTACATGGTGTTGGCAAACGGATCGGGGAGCATATCGCACCGGTGTATGAACTACATCTTGGAGGACAAGTAAACGGCACGGCCAAGATTGCCCAACTCATTGTGAAGGTCCCCGCAAAAAATGTCCCCAATGGGATCAGACATTTGCTCGACATCTATCGACGGGATCGACAAGAAGGCGAAAACCTTCAGGCCTTTATCACACGATTGGGCAAGGCCAAACTCAAAGAGGAACTGATTCCGTTCACCTTCCTTCCCTCATTTGAAGAAAATGCGGATTATTACTACGACTGGGAAGCCGAAGAAGAATTTTCCGTCGAAGATCTCGGCCCGGGGGAATGTGCCGGGGGCGCCCTGGAAATGATTGACAACCGTATCCTCGAGGCCGAGCAGGAATTGTATCAAGCAAAAATTCTGGCAGAAAAACACCAGCAGGGGGTTGCGGTCAATAAAGCCTATCGGGCTGTTGTGGCAGGAGCCAAGGCTCTGTTGATTACAGAGGGAATTGATCCAAATACTGACGCTGAAACCTTGAAAGAATTTGACCAGTTGATTATGGCGAAGGGCCTGCTGTCTTCGGACTACCGCGATTTAGCCCTGAAGATTGATGATCTGGGAACCAAGAGTGCGTCAGCCGAATTTACGAAGCGCAAGATTACCTTTGCTCGCGAATTTGTGGAGGCCTGTCGGATCGCAACCGAACAGATTGGGCAAGATCTCAAACTCGCTCCGGCTGAAGTCGGACCTTCTGGCCAAGCGGCCCCGATAACTGAACCGCCCAAGGGAACTTCCGCTCCTCCCTTCCAAGCAGAGGTTTACGATCTCCGGGGCGTGGCGTGCCCGATGAATTATGTGAAAACCAAACTAAAAATGGAAATGATGGATGACGGAGAACAACTGGAGGTGTGGTTGGATGCCGGAGACCCCATCAAAAATGTCCCGATGAGTCTTCGAAACGACGGACATAAAATCTTGGTCCAAGAAGCCCTGGACCCGGACCAGAGCCATTTTAAAATACTCGTTGAAAAAGTCGAAGTTTAACGATGAGCTAACATGAATACGCCAATCGAAGCCCGACTCACTCAGGAGTCTCTTAACACGATCAACCAGGACCTGGAGAGGAAATCTCCCCAGGAAATTTTAGACTACGCCTTTAAACAGTATTTCCCGAATATTATTCTGGCATGTAGCTTTGGTGCGGAGGATGTGGTGTTGGTCGATATGATGCTTCGACTTCATCCCAACGCCGAGCTGTTTTACCTTGATACAGATTTTTTATTCCCTGAAACCTATGAGGTCCGCGACCGAATCATTGCCAAATATGGTTTGAATGCCGGCCAAGTTCATCAAATGAAATCGGTGCTGACTCCCGAGGAGCAGGCCAAACAATATGGCGAGGCCCTCTGGTCGCGCGATCCTGATCAATGTTGCAAGCTTCGAAAAGTGGAGCCGCTCGGTCGCGTTCTGAAAAATTATTCAGCTTGGATTACCGGTATTCGTCGCGACCAGTCCCCGACCCGCGCCAAAGCCGGGCTC
>CP070743.1:696526-699763 GCA_020348185.1 Nitrospirota bacterium | reverse complement strand
GGTCACGCCCGCCGCCATCCAATAATACGCATTGGTTTTCCCCTTGGTAGGCAATTCAAGCCACATGCCAATGGTGGAATGAGGCGAGCCCCATGCCGAGGCCTGCCCGCTCAGTTCTCCATTCTCTGTCTCTTTACCGGCCTCCAAACTTCCTGAAGCCTCTCTTCTCCCGCAAGCAAAATGTTTCACACCCCACTGGTCATGCGCCCAACAGCTGATCAGGAAATACCGATGCATTTTGTAATGGATGATTGAACTGCTCCGGGGATCAAAATACGCTGTGCCTCCGATGTCATTCCCATAAAGATAAAAGTCATGACTGAAAAAGAGCCGGGCTTGACGGGCTTTGTCTTGAAGGTTCGTCACCTCGATTTTTCTGATGTAGATGTTCAAATCCAAATCCACCCCATCGGAGCATCGGAGCTCCAAACCCAACGCCTCATTTTTCAAAAAGACATCCGTCACGAGACTTTCATTTTGATATCGTAAATCTTTTGTCCATGCCGGTCCCATCCACGCCTGGTGTCCTTCCACCCAGACACCAAATCGGAAGGGATGTCCGCTTGAATGGTTTTCCTGCCCAATAAAGGGGAAATACACGTCCCGGATCTGATACTCCGAATCAAAATTTATAAGAAAAGCCCCATTACTTATAGGAATGTCCTTGGGCATATAGTCCTTTCATTCACAATCGCCTGATAGAGCTCCGAATATTTACCGGCCATACTGGCGATTGAGAAATTATCTTTAATGTGCCTGTGGCAGTCACCGCGACCGATAAGGTGGATCGCCCTCACGGCTTCAGTCATGTCATCGATTGAATCCACGACGTAGCCCGTTTTTCCATGAATGACAATTTCAGGGACTGAGCCTTTACGAAAGGCCACTACCGGCGTGCCGCAGGCCATGGATTCAATCATCACAAGCCCAAACGGTTCGCCCCACTGGATAGGAAAGAGTGTTGCCCTCGCGTGGCGGTACCACAGCTTTTTCTGGGCACTATCCACTTCTCCGATATAGATGATCTGCTTGTCCGAAGCCAGAATGGGTTTCATAATTTCTTCATAGTAATCGCTTCCGGCGGGTGGGTTCCCCCCGGGCATCACAAGGTCGATTGATTTTCTTAATCGGCTGAAAAATGCTCGGTCTTTGGCTTTGTTCTGCACATTGCCAGCGAGGATGAGCCGGGCTCCGGTTTTTTTCGCAATCTCGATGGCATTATCCTGCCCTTTATCTTGGGTGATTCTCCCGATTGAGAACAAATAGTCATGTGTGCCTGGATGGTTTTTGAACGGAGAGTCTTCCACATCAATGCCGTGATGAATAACCTTTTGCGCGTTGACCAATCCATGATGCTGCTTCTTCTGGTACTCACTAATCGGGACAAAATATGCCCTGGAAGAGGAAATGAGGGATTCATTCCACCGCTTGAATGCCCCTTTTTCTTCGGCAGGCACATGGAGAGTCATCACAAGGGGGACAGGACTTTTAATAACTCCTTTGAAAATATATTCAGCCATGACGGCATCATGCATGTGGATGATATCAATGTCACCCTTTTTTGCCCTTTGGAGTGACAGAACGAGATGTCTGCGCATATTTTCTCGCTGTACGCGTGTGTTTTTACTCCAGTACTCACTGAAGCTTTTTTCAATAGTTGTGTACTGTTCTCCCGCAACACAGGAATCGCCTGAACAGGCAACAATCGAACGGTGGCCTAACGTGTGCAGTCCTTTATCAATGTTATGCACAACCGTTTCGATAGGACCATAGCCCACATCAGGCCTGACTGGCCGGTTGAGGGTCGCTACCTGGAGCACATTCATTTTTTTCCGTTTTTATGGAGTTGATATTTTCTTTAGAATAAGTAGGTCAAAACACATTCTGGGACCCTAGGATCCGCTATAGGGGATAGCAATTCTATTCTCCGATATCACTCGTACCGTGGTGGATCTTTTTTCGGTCCAATGCGTCACATTGAGCGTGGACCCCTATACCACATACAACTCCTTCCAATGCGCGTAGCGACGATTGACCCACTGGCTCACTTCTCCTTTTCGCTCACCATACCGCGTGTCGATGACCTCATTAAATTTCATCATATTTCCGTCAATCTCAAGAAGATCCTCGTCGGTGAGTTTTGACCATTTTTCTTGCAATGGCGCTTTCAGGTTTTTCCAAAATGATTGGAATTGGTCTTGATTCATGAAATTCTCCTTGGGTTTCTTGACTAGGCTCGAACCCGCCGTGCGGGGACTTAACACCTGTTACGCCAACAATAAGTGGCACAACTGCTAATAAATTCGGAATGAACCAGTGGAAAAATATTTTCGTGTTGTCCATTTAACGCAGGATGTCCTAAATAAGCCAGTCATGCGAGGCCGCAGGCCCCGACCATCCAGGGGCGTGCGGGTAATGTCTCTGAGAAGTTCACGCGAAGAGACCGCAGCTGGCGGAATTGTTCCACATTCTGGCTATACTCTTTCGAAGAAATACCTTTGTTCACTGATTGCCCCGAACCCTACTGTGAGGAATGCGCTCTCCAGAAATGGATCTTGTTGGGCGGGGACTATCGCAGTCCCTTGGGGCAACAGCCAATGAAAGAAAGCAAGGCGTATTAACGGCGGAGACTGAGAAATCAGACGCGCAGCAGGAAGGAAACAAAACGCGCGTGAGATAGGACTGTCAGCGACAGTTTCATACGTCGTGTTGATACCCTATACCCCGAACCCGGTCCCGTCAAGTTATTGAACTTCACCAATTGGTCAGATCGCAGTCTGATTCAATAGCATCATTCGACCATTCTGGGCTAGGGAAGGAAAGCTCAACCATTGACAGGCCCTCCGGCAATAAACCAATCCTTCAATGTCACAATTTCAGCTACCTCCTGGAGCCTGAGCGGGTCCTTTGTTGACTCGAGTATTTGAATTCATTCGTGTCGTGTATTGGCTATGTGCAAAAGTTTCACTATCTTTTGGGCAAGCGCTGTGCTAAATTAATAGCACTTCATCGCGTAGGGCCTGGCGCTGAAGACAGTTAAAACAAGGTCCCTAACCGATGTTGTTTTGTCCAGGAGTTAGCTCAAAAGTCTGACCACCGTCGCCTCCTCTATGTAGCGTCTGCGGCCTTTCCTTCGGGCCATATCATTTCTTCTCCCATTCAAGACAATATCATCACAGTATTAAGGAGGAACCCCATGGGTTCAAAAATTTATGTTGGTGGGTTGCCATATGCGGC
>CP070743.1:693186-696426 GCA_020348185.1 Nitrospirota bacterium | reverse complement strand
CTGCGAGGAGTTTTGTTGGGTGAAGGTTGAGGAACTGGGAGATTTTGATTTTCCTCCGGCTGATCGGCCAGTTGTGAGTCGATTGGTAGTTGGACACCCCAAATAGCCATCCTTCCCTCATGAAAAACCTACAACACTTAGCACTGATTGACATAGGAACGTATCGCAAGGATGGTTCTGGAATTAGCCGCATGGGCACCGCGAGCGACAGTTTAGGAGGCCAGCCATAGAAGGTAATATTGAAGATTGTATCTGCAGCATCTCATGCTTCTTCCGGAAAGCGTCTGGAGCCTGAAAAGGCGCCATGAGATGGCGCAGCTATCGAGACAAAACCTCTAACCCAATAGGAGAAGTTTCCTGAAAGTTGTACTGGACATAGAAACCGTTCAAGCTCCTCGTGAGGAATGGGCCAGACTAATCGGGCTTGGATCTGACTCTGACGATTCCCTTTCTGAAGAAGCGGCTTCAGATTTGTTTACGCACGCTCAGACCCAGGAACGTCAAAAAAAAGAAAATGAATTGTATGAACGTTCTTCATTTGATGGGACATTTAGCCGGATTGTCTGTATTGGGATGCTCATCTTTTCGGATTCCATGGGGCCGCAAGGAAATGTGGCATGGTATGGAACCAATGAGAAGGAACTGCTTCGTCGGTTTTGGGCTCGAATTGCCGACCTTCGTCCGACATTATTTATTACTCATAATGGATTAGGATTTGATATCCCCTTCATCAAAAAGCGTTCGATTATTCACCAAATTAAACCTACCCTGGAGATTAATTTGGCCAGATTTCGAACTGAACCGGTATATGACACGATGGCCATTTGGAGCAACTGGGATACACGTGGGTGGGTGAAGCTGGATGTGCTAGCCAGAGCGTTGAATGTTGAAACGAAATCGGGGAGCGGGGCCCAGGTGGCTGAAATGTGGGCTGCGGGCCAAGGAGAAGCTATTGCTGAATATTGTTTGCAAGACACCTACGTGACTTATGCGTGCTATCAGCGAATGACTTTTCATCATCCGCAGCCAAGTCAAGAAATCCTAAAACATATGAATCTCCTCCATGTCGAATAAATATTCTAAGGCTGGTCTTTCTTAATCCGATCGAGCTCTTCTTGTTGTTGGTCCACTTCTCTCTGTAATTGCTCCATTTGTTCTCTTAAGGCGCGAATATCCGAATTGGCATCCGACGGTGTTTCAGAGGTGTCTGCCGTAGTTGGGTTCTCCGAAGTCCGAACCCCAGCGCTTGGTTGATCTTCGCTTTTGGGACTATCCTCTTTGGCCGTCGATTCCCCATCCTCTTCCTGTAATTCTGGAATGTCGAATACGGCTTTTGGCAAGCCGGCCAGTACCACATAGTCAATCGCCAGGGTATTTTCTCCTAAACGTTTGAGGTAATATTTTGTTGAATCGTCCTGAACTCGAATGGCTTCATTAGGAAAAAACGTAATCATATGGCCTTGTGGCATAGAGGGGTCCATTAAGCCAGTGGTTCGTCTGTGTTGTTTCGCTAAGACATTGGGTTTGGACAAGGATTCTTTCCACCTAAAATACAGGGTAGAGTCATGGACAAGAATGTTTCCCTTAATCGGAGGAGCGCCTTCGTAGTCGGAGGTGCATTGGAATAGTACTTCTTCTTCCTGCGTGGCTTGAGCCAATGCAGAGCTTAAGAGTGGAGCTAAAAACCCGATCTGTGTTGGAGAAAACAATCGTTTGGGTTTGTCATCGTCGGTGATTAACCCCTCAATTAACCGGGGGTCCCGGAATGTGTGTGCCCCTCGTAGAATTTGCTCCATCGTGGTCGTTTTAATGTCGACCGGATGGTTTGCACGTAATGAACTGTCTTCGATTGTACGAAGTAAGACAATTCCCTGGGAACTATTATGTAATTCCGTTTCAATTTGAGGAGTCCAGGAACATGCCCCGATTGATACAAGAAAACCAAGAAATACAACAAGACAAGTTGTCTTGAACCAATTTTTATCCTTAACGGTCATAGGGAAATATTCCACGAGTTGTGACCACCCTAATCCACCTTTGAGGAGTTGAGAACACATGGAACTAAGCGCAAAGACATTATGGCCCCTGTTTCCGCTTTTGTTACTTGTGGTTGTGGTCTGTTTGACTTGGGCTTTTGTCAGGGCCATTCGAAATTCCAAAGTTCCCTGGACAGGGTGGGTGCAGGGAGGAGCCCTTGGATCTTATCTCATGGCCGCTGTTACCGCAATTGCGAGTGAAAGCGGGGCCATATCTGCCCATGTCCATCGACCGTTTTCTTTGCTCTCTCAAATTTTTATCGTGATCAGTGTGTTTGGTCTTTGGGGAAAGGGGGAACGACTCTTAGTGGGCTTAAATCTTATCGCCTGGGGTGCGATTTTATCCGATACCGCCCTGCATTATCTCTTAGCCCGTTAAAAGTTGGAAGTAGAGGGAAAACCAATTAAGGATTGCGAAGGCCACAGGCCCTGGCAATGCCGTCTTGATAGCGGGACCAATGACGGAGCGCTTCATCCATTCGGGTTAATATGCGTTCTTGGACGTCGGGTTCCGTTGCATGGCGTGTAATCATTTCATACACCTCACGGCGACATCCAAACTCTGCCATTTCATGAACGCGGATATAATCCATACAACTGGAAGAGAGCCCGTGATATTGGTGTAAGGGATGTTTGGTAATGGTATCCTCAATCTCCGCAGATGTCTTTTTCGGCTGCGGATATAACACATCCTCGGGGTCACGGTCTGTGCCTCCCACGAAAATTGTTAACACAGTTCCTCCGACCAACCAGTCTTCATCCTGGCAAATGGTGTCCAACCACTCCCGATAAGCCCGGCTGTTGGATAACAACTCCACATCCCGAAACCCGGCACGGTCAAATCCTAAGCCCATCATCATTTCTAAAAATAATTCCCGATGTGGTCGTCCCAGGGTCAGACATCCGGTTTCTTCTTCATAGATCATGGCGGCCAACTTTCGGCGAACCTCCCATGGTGGGTTCTTACCTAAAATCCTCGCTAAGAGAATCGCGATATCTCGGATGTACACGACATATTCCTGGTGATAATGAATATTGAGGTGTTGTTTGGGGGTTTTGTTTCCGTTGAAATGGGGGGTGGCCCAATGATGCTTCCGGCGAAGCACATCAAAGAGGCGGCCTCGCAATTGATCAGGAGAAAGTTTTCTCATAGTCGTATCGCTGCCTATCAAGGGTTAGGTGAAGTGGAGCCGTCATGCAAAAA
>CP070743.1:689830-693086 GCA_020348185.1 Nitrospirota bacterium | reverse complement strand
AGGATCCACCTCCCTGGAGACAATAGTCTGGAGGGCCATAACCATTAAACTCCCGACGACCACGGCATCCACGCTTTCATGGGGTCGAGCGCCATGCGCACCCTGACCAGAGATTTCAATCCTGAAGGAATCGGAGGACGCATTGACCGGACCTTCAGTCACAATGATCGTACCGGGTTGATAGTGGCGGTCGAGATGCCCACCAAAAATCATTCCCGCATTCTGTAATACGCCTTCCGCAATCATCGCCCGTGCGCCCGTTCCTTTTTCTTCAGCGGGTTGAAACAACAGTCTGACGGGTGCGGGGAGATTTTTCTCTTGAGACAACAGCTCTGCCGCGCCCAATAACATTGCCGTATGGCCATCATGCCCACAGGCGTGCATCACCCCGGCATGAGTGGAGGAAAATTCAAGGTCAGTTTCTTCTTGAATGGGCAAGGCGTCGATATCGGCCCGTAACACAATACACGGCACTTGCCCGGGGCCAGAAATATCTGCAACCACTCCATTCTTGGCCACGTCACATATATAGGAAATCCCGAGATTCTGTAAGTACTGACAAATTATCCGAGACGTGGCCTCTTCCTCGTTACTCAGTTCGGGATACTGGTGAATGGTCCTCCGCAGGGTGACCATTTTCTGAAAGATATTTTGAGAAATTGTATACTTCATGACTTGGAATTATGGTAATTTGCCCAGAGAAGTATTTTCTGAGAACCTCTCATCCTGTATTATCAGCAAATTTAAGACCAGAACCGTCAGCCCGATTTGTGATGAGTTTTAATTGTTCCGCAATGATTCCTGAAATTAGAAAAAGACAATTGGGGTTAATGGCAACACCTTCACAAGGAGAGGTTGTAGCGAATCGCAACACTATTAACTGAGAAAATGAGAATGTGAGTCCGGTTGAATGAAGAGTGAAGCCGCTTCCCGCCCTCGTAGCCCATAGGCTTTTTCAGTAGCTTTGGCTCGACAAAAGTTTGGGGTATGAATCATGTAAGAATCATTTCATTGAGCCTGAAGGGCGAATCTTGAAACGTTTAAAATCTGAACCGTAATCGGAGGCTACATTAGTGAAAATTACAAAACACCGAGTGATGGGATTGGTTTTAGGCGGAGTGCTATTCTTTTTTTCCCCCCAAGCTTTTGCCGAGGGGCAACCAGACAGTCCTGTAAGAACTGACCCCGAGTTTCAGTGCAAAGGTCCTTTTCAGGGGAAAGAGTTAACCCCGGACGAACTTTCCCAAGTTCTGGAGGCGCATAAGCGGTGGCTGGATGATCCTCAAGACCCCGACGGGACCAAGGCCGATTTATGTCGTGCAGACCTCGATCAAATCGATCTCCGTGAGGTGGACTTGAGCGGAGCCAACATGCGCGAGGCGAACCTCACGGTATCAAATCTTGACTCGGCTGTCCTTGTGAAAACGGATTTTACTGAGGCCCGCCTGGATAATGCGTCCTTCAATGCTTCAGATCTTCGAGCGGCGAACCTGACACGGGCGTCGTTGTATGAAGCCGAGTTCAGAAAAGCTGACTTAAGCCGTGCCAACCTTGATCAGGCTGACCTTCGACAAGTGAATTTATCCGAAGCCAACCTGGCTTACAGTAATCTTCGTGGAGCGGATGTGGAAGGCGCGTTTATCGTCAAAGCGAATCTGGAGCAAGTCAACCTGGAAAATGCCCATGCTCGTCTCGCCGACTTGCGTGAAGTCAATCTTCATCGAGCGCTGTTGATGCGAGTCAACCTGGAAGAAGCCGATCTCTATAAGGCTGAGCTCCAAGAATCCGATTTGCGTTTTGCCGATCTCAGCCGAGCTGATTTAAGTTTGGCCAACCTAAATGAAGCCAATCTGGAAAGTGCTGACCTTCGTGAAACCATGCTTCAACGAACAGTCCTCTATCAAGCCAATATGAGAAACGTCAATTGTCGAGAATGCAGTTTGCAGGAAGCTGACCTTTTAAAGGCCGACCTCACCGAGGCAAACCTGGAAGGGGCTATCCTCGATGAAGCCTATATCGCCAAGGCTTCGCTTGTGAGAGCTAACCTACGGGGAGCTGAACTCGCTTGGGTGAATCTTGTTCACGCAGACCTCACCGAGAGCGATTTACAACAGGCAACGCTGTTTCGAGCAAATCTGGAGGAAGCTATCCTTGACGGCGCCCGTTTCTACGGAGCCGATTTACGAGGGGCGAATCTCAAAGGCGCCTCCTTGAAAGGCAGCGATTTAAGAGGCGTGTCGATCTTCCATGTTTCTGGTCTCACCCAAGCACAAATTGATTCGGCATGTGTCGATGAAAGAACCCGTCTCCCCCAGGAACTCACACCCCCGCCACCATGTACCGACTTTTCCTCCTAACCACCTTGAATGGTCGAGACGGCCCGTTCAACAACATCTCTATTCCCAACAATCAGCGGCGTCCGTTGATGTAAATCCCGAGGCTGGATATCCAAGATTCGTTGGGTACCGGAAGAAGCCGCCCCTCCGGCCTGTTCGGCAATGTATCCCAAGGGATTCGCTTCATACATCAGGCGAAGCTTTCCCTCTGGGTTCTTTGAAGTACCGGGATACAAGAAAATCCCCCCCTTCAGCAAATTTCGATGAAAGTCGGTAACCAGGCAACCGACATAACGGAGGGAATATTCCCTCCTCAACGAACTAATGGCATTTTGAGTCCCTTCGTCCCAATTCTTAAAATTGCCCTCGTTCGTACTATAGTAGGTATTTTCTCCAGGAAAACGAATATCGGGGTTGGTGAGGCGGAACACCTGATCTCTCGGATCAAGGGTAAACCCCTGCACACTCTCAGCAGTGGCGACAACCAATTTCGTGCATGACCCATAGACCGTATACAACGCCGCAACCTGCTCATTCCCACTTTTCAGCATCGCCGAGTCCCCAACCGGTTCGTCGGCCTTCCGCTTCCACACGCCAAAAATAGACCCAATACTGACGGCCACATCAATATTCGATGAGCCATCAAGAGGATCCATCTGAACCAGGTAACGATGTTCCGGATCATCTCCAACAATAACCGTTTCGGCAATTTCCTCAGATCCGATAGCCGCAACTCGGCCACTATTGCTCAACGTATCCACAAAAGTATCAGAGGCCAGGGCGTCCAGTTTTTGAACGATTTCTCCCTGAACGTTCACCTCGCCAGTACTTCCCACAACATCTTCCAACATTCCCCCACGTATTTTGGCTCCCAGGGTTCTGCTTCCCTCGGCAATGGCTAACACAACTGCCTGAAGTCC
>CP070743.1:686434-689730 GCA_020348185.1 Nitrospirota bacterium | reverse complement strand
TCCATGTAGCGTAACGGCCTGGCGGCATTACGGGGAACGTCGGACCGGTCCGGCCAGGTGGTAAAAGGCCGTGAAAAACCGGTGTGCCCCGTCGTGAATGACTTGCGATTAAAATCGAGATCCGAAGCCATATGGAGCCCAGTCAGATCGACACTCGCTGCCACGAGATCCGTCTCTACAGCTCCGGCCTTTTGGAGTCCTCGCGCAGTCCCGGTCACATTGCCGCCTCCTGCATGCGTGGCCACGACCATATCTGGGAAGCGACCCGTTTGTTCTTTGACCTGATGGGCGAGTTCGTAGCCGAGTGTCTCAATACCTAAGACCGAATAGGGGGTATAGAGGGAGGCATTAAAGTATCCGGTTTCCTTCAGAACCAACAGAAACACATAGAAAAGCTCCGGGCCGACAGAGAGTCGAATAACCTCTGCCCCATAAGCTTCACAGGCCCGCGTTTTTTCGGCAATCTCAGGCTGAGCAATATGCTGACTGTCAAAGGCCTCCTGCACCACAATGCAACATAGTCCGGCCTTTGCCGCCTGAGACGCCACAGCGGCCCCATAGTTTCCGCTCGTAGCCGCGGCTACGCCGGGGTAGCCTCGTCGCTTGGCCTCGTAAACTGAGAGCGAAGCACGCCGATCTTTGAACGATCCGGAAGGATTGGCGGCTTCATCCTTGACGAAAATCCGTGCGCCCTTTCCCGGCTGGGCCACGGCACGAACCAGCGCCGTCACATTGTGAAGTTCAAGAAGAGGAGTTTTGCCCACTCCTGTTTGGATCTGAACCGAACGAGCGGCTTCAACATCATAACCCGTATCGGCGAGAAGCCGTTCGTAGTCAAAGGCAAGCGCCCCGGTGGTGTATTGGCCATAGTCGATTCCAACCGAGGCTCGCATCACTTCAGACCGTTCGGCCATCACGGCTTCATATCCAAGTTCGTTCCTCATGACTCTTGCCCTTGTTCGCGCAGCATGGCGCGAACCTCACGACCAATCGAGGCGAGCTCGGGAATCGGTGGACCAAAACTATGTGTATAGGCGGGGTTGACCTTTGTAAGGGTTCCTTGCACCCGTCGACCCGCCTGCGTCAGAATTTCAGCTTCCTCGCCCAGACAAGCAGGTTCAACGAGAAAGCCCTTGACCGTCATCTCTAAGGGAACTTGCCGGGTATCCCTGGGGACCTGTGGAGCGCGCTCGCCTCGAGACAGCACAATGTGGTGAATTTGTACCCACGTTCCTTTGGCAATCTGATCAGCCATGACTGCACAACTGTGAAACATTCCGGACAAGTTGACGGGCATCACCAAGAATAGCGGCAGGAACGGGAAGATCAGCCATGGAGTAGAGACCCGGCCCGGCATTGAGTATTCGGGGAATCATATTCACCGCCACCGCACAGGTTCCCAGTCCGCCGGGAATTTCTGGGCTTCCCGTAAAACGCACATTGGGCATCCCCGTGATTTCGATTACATCACCGGTCTCGACCCCCTCCAGATACGGATGTACCTGTTGGGGATGGGTGAGGGTGACAACGGGTTTCCCCTCCCGGTAGGCGACGGCCGTGTGAAGACACCCGGCTACCTGACCGGGCTTCACGACCACAAAGGGCGTCTCGCGCGTAACGGTAGAAATGATCGGTTTGCGATCTTCTTCGATTCGTTCCAAGTCCCAACCCAGACCGAACCCAATCATGTGGATCGACTCCGGAAAACCGATGTGTCCAACGACCGATCCATCTTCCAGGCCACGCTGAAAATCGTCCGGCGTCAGTCCAACACCTTGACTCGCGAGCACCGACTGCCCGTAGGGTGCAAGATCATTGACTCGTCGTGCGCTGATAGCTTGGATATCGGTGCAGACCCCGGTGAGAGTAATGATAAGCAGATCCAGTACAAAACCAGGGTTGATTCCAGTCCCCAGAACAGCCACCCCATGCCGGAGGGCAAGCTCTCTCAGTTCCCCTGCCTTTTCCTTTGAACGGCAGGCCGGGAAGGCCATTTCTTCGGCAATGGAGATGACGTGCACCCCATGCCGAACCAGCGTTGAGATTTCTTCCTCAGCATCGGTGAAGGTGGAGCACGTCGCTTGAATCGCCACATGCGGACGAACGCGCTTGATCACATCGTCAAGATTCGTGCTCACCTGCGAGTCAAGGGAGCGGCCAAGCCCAATGGCCAGACCAACGTCCATGCCATTCCGTTGCTTTCGCCTTGCGTAGGCTCCGACGAGCTCAAGACCTTGTTTCTCAAGCACTAAGCGCGCAATTCCCGACCCCATTTGTCCGGTACCGAGGACCAACACTCGAATGGCATTGCTCATGATCAGAGAAATTTTTCCTGGATGCTTAGCCCCGAAGCGTCGTCGCGTGATGCACATGATCGCGGGCGAGATCTACGGCCGCTTTGCATAGTTCGATCTCTAGACACTCGCGTCTTACTGATAACCATTTCTTGATCTTCACTTTACTCCCGGCGGCTTTTCTGTTTTTTTGACATGATCCCAATACTGATCGACTCTCGCCTGAATATGTTCGAGTGCCTCGGCATTTCGTTTGGGTTCAAACAAGTGGCGAAATCGCAATTGAGGACGGAGATATTCTTCCACCGGCTTAAAGCGATTCGGGATATATGTATGTCGGACTTCTCCCTTTACGGCTTCTTTGAGCGGCCACACCCCCGTCTGGAGGGCTAAACGCGCCAACTCATCAGCCATGCGAGGGTCAAACCCCCAGCCGGTGGGACAAACGGCTAAGGCCAGAAAGAGCTTGGGACCTTTGAATGCCATCCCGCGACGCACTTTTTCTGCCAAATCCACCACCTCATGCGAGCAAACTGTGGCCACATAGGGAGGCTTTTGTGCTCGCCAGATTTCGAAGATGTCCTTCTTTTCTTGAAACGTTCCTTCGGGTTCCTCTTCGCCTATAGGGGTGGTTGTCGTCCGTGAACCGAAAGGGGAAGCCCCCGACATTTGGAACCCGGTATTGCCGTAGGCTTCATTGTCGTAACAAAGGTACCAGAAGTCCAAGCCGCGATGAATGGCTGCCGAAGTGGCAGAGAGTCCCATGTCATAGGTCGAGCCGTCCCCCGCCAAAACCAAGACTTTTAGGTCATCTTCTTCTCGAAGCCTCCCCTTGGCCCGGCGAATATCCAACGCATCCCGAATACCCTGAGCGCCGGCAGCCGGACCTCCCATTGTGGTATAGAGCCACGAGGAACGCAGGGGGCTGAACGGGTACGTCGCCATCAGCGTCATGCATCCGGCGGCGTTGACAATCACCACGTTTTCACCCAAGACTTTGTG
>CP070743.1:683033-686334 GCA_020348185.1 Nitrospirota bacterium | reverse complement strand
GGAGAAAAGCGGCATTGAGATTAAGAGTCTGCATTTTTGACCAATCAGCTACAGTGATTTCTGTCAGGCGCCCCATCGCAAAGCCCCCCACGAGATTGATTAAACAATCAATCCGTTGGAGTTTGCTCCGTACATCTGTCACAAGCCGCTGGACTTGAGCCTCATCAGTCACATCGGCAGTGAACCCCAGTACCCCCTCAGGCAAACTTTTGGGAGGATGATGGCTGACAACCACCACGGTCGCACCCAAATTGGCAAATGCAGCAGTGACCGACTGACCGAGACCCCCAGTGGCTCCGGTAATCATGACGACCTTATTGTCTAGGCGTTTCATCATTCACCTCCTCAGTAACGGAAAGAGGAATACAATGTTCATGTTGTAGTTGCGCCACCTCATGGCGCCTCTTGAGGACATCAATAGCTGAGATTTCTGATCCATCGATTCATTGGTACACAATGGTTCGCTGAATGATGTCCTTTTCGATCAGTTATTTCTGTGAGAAGCAGCATAAGATGCTGCAGCTACAGGTTTACTGCCTGTCATTGCCGCCCTAACCTTCTCCCTTAATCCTTACGCTTTTCTGAATTAAAGGAAATGCCGATGTCCTGAACCTCTCGATAGGGGAGCAACCACACCAGGGATTCGTCATGGAGGTCTCCAACCTGGATACGATTACCCCAGGGGTCCCGAAAGTCACATCGGAAGTTGGGTTGTAAGCTGAGGCCGTACTTCTTGGTGAGTTTTTCCCTGACTTCATTAATCTGCGCCTCATCCCGAACCATGATGCCGAAGTGCTTCATTCGGTCGGGTTTGATTTCATCGACCTCAAAAATGGCTAAGAATTGATGCTCGCCCAATTTGCACCAGGCCGCTCCTTCCCCGCCACGTAGCATTTCCAAGTTAAAAACATCTGAATAAAACTCAACGGCTTTTTGGGCATTGTCAACTTCAATGACGACATGATTGACACCATAAACTTGAACAGCCATTGCCTCTCTTCCTTTCCTTTTATTTCTGCGTGATGATCGCTCGTTGGTTCGAAGCCGGAACATCGTGCATTTCGCTGTTGTTAAATCCTGCATTTCGGAACATGCGGTCGTATTCAGTGAAGGTATAGGCATCCCCGGACGGTGTCGTGGCTAACATAATGAGACCGAAATCGGCCATGGCTGGTGGAGAAATCCGATCTTCATTGGGAACAAATTCCAAAGTAATCACCTGACCTCCTTTATTCAGAGAGGCATGCACTTTTTTCAGGAAGGCTTCACACGTGGGCACATCAAAATGGTGAAGAAAGTTTGTCAGGAGCACGAGGTCGTATCCGTGACCGAGATCTACTTGAAAGGCGCTTCCCGGAAGTGTATGAAAACGATCCTTGATTCCGGCCGCCTCTGCATTTTCCTGAGCGACGGTGAGGACATTGGCCCAATCAAGGGCGGTGATTTCGGTCTCAGGAACCTTTTTAGCGATCTCCACACCAAAGATCCCGTGGCTTGCGGCAACGTCCAACACTTTACGGGTTTGTGGAGCGTTTTGACTCACCCAATTCGCAATCCAACCAGCCGGACCCTTCATCATGGGCACCATGGAATGGGCAAAAGTCACCCATTCCGGGTGTTCGGCTTCAGTTGTTCCTTCATCACTCACCACCGTCCCGCCTTTTTGCACGGCCCCGGTCAATTTCTTAAAACCTTCAACGAGAGGTTGAGATAACATGAAATCCATTGTCGCACCCAGGTAAGCCGGAGAGCGTTTGTCTAGAAAGAGTTTGGAGTCGGGAGTCAAAGTGTATTCCGAATTCTCTTTATTCAGGAAACCGGCCACGGTCAGTGAATCAGCTAACATGCGGACGCCTCGTTCCGAGGCTCCGCAACGCTTGGCCAAGGCCCCTGATGTTTGCAGGCCTTCCGCAATGGCCGTGAATAACTCCAATTCGATTGCGGTTCGGAGAACTTCGGTCCGCTGATGGGCGTTCACCGTCTGAAAGAAAAGAGCCGGAGACGGCCCTGAAGGTTGGGATGGCGTTTCCATATTTACCTCGCTTTCATTTATAAATTCAGGGGTTTGATTGGCGATAAGACCGCTTCCGGATTTTGTTTCCAATCAACGGCGTGAGAGTCTACGTAGATTTCTACTTCGTTTCCATCGGGGTCATAAAGGTAGAGACTTTGACTAACAGTATGATCGCTCATGCCCGAAATCACCACCCCTGCCTGGTCCAACTCTTCCTTGGCCTTGCGTAATTCCTCGAGACTGTCGCCCACTTTTATGCCGACGTGATAAAAACCCCGCCGACGTCCGGTGGGAGGAGCTGGAGCGTCTCCGACCTCGATTAAGAGGAGTTCATGATGGGTTCGGCCGGATGTCAGGGCTGCGGCTTTCCCACCGAAGATTTTTCCAATTTCTTGAAATCCGACGAGATCACGGTAGAAGGCCAGTGACTGTTGTAAATCTTTCACATAAAATACGACGTGTCCTAGGTGATGCGCTTTCATGAGCTGTTTCTTTCGCTTTTAACTCTGTCCTTGACTCTCATAGGTGTGGAATTTTACTGACTCAAATGTTCATGATTCACAAAGCTTTTCCGCAGTCGGACCAGCATGGACTTCATTGTTTTGACTTCTGGGGGACTCAAGGCGCCTTGGAAATAGGGGCGAAGAAAATCAGCATGGGTCGGGAAGACTTTTCGAAAGAGGGCATCTCCTTTCACGGTCAGTCGAACCTTGGTTGCACGGCGGTCCCCCCTGATCGTTTCCCTTTTGACAAGTCCCTTTTTTTCCAGGCGATCCAACACCCCCGTTAAGGTGCCTTTGGTGACAAGGGTAGCCTCGGAAAGATCGGCACAGGTTAATCCGGCGGTATCGCCTAATTCGGCAATCACATCAAACTGCGATGGGGTCAGCCCCATCGATTCAATATGGCGGCTGCCGGTCCGGTACACAGTCAAATACGCTTCAACCAATGGGCGAAAGAGAGACAAAAACGGATCATCCTTAAAGTCCAGAATCTTCCGAGGCTGCTTTTCCTGTGATTTCTTCTCTTGGAGTGCCATGGTCTAATCGGCCTATGCTCTATTTAACAAAATAAAAATTGTTCTAAGTAGAATAATACTAATTAGTACAAAAGTCAAACCCATTTTTCCTTCACCAACACCTTTGCAATTCTTGAAAGCCCATTTCGCGCATCCATTGCAATCTGCCGGGAAACTAAGTTAGACCCTTCTTTTCCCTCTCTCTATTAGGGAGAGGGCCAGGGTGAGGGTAAACGAAAAGTTGCGAAAGGAAAAAGTGTAAATGGGAG
>CP070743.1:679617-682933 GCA_020348185.1 Nitrospirota bacterium | reverse complement strand
CTTATGACCCTTGGACACTTCGACCCTTGGACCCTTAAACGTTAGTCTTAGGGCTTTGAACGCGGAACCGAAGAAGGGAAAAGCGACTTAGACCTGGCTGGCGGGAATTCTTAACCCGTGGTCCGGGTGATTTTGATCCCCAATTTTTGCAGGCGGGAACGTAAGGTACTTGGACGGAGCCCTAAGATCGTAGCAGCACCTTTGGGCCCTTCAATGATATTGTTGGTCTCATGAAGAACGCGGAGAATATGTGTCCGCTCGACGTCTTCGAGGGACGCCGACACATCAATGTCCGGCTCAGCCGAATGGCCGGGCTCCTGAAAAGCGCCTCCCAGTTCGGGAATATCCTCCAGCCCCAGCGAAGAACCATGAGCTAAAATCACTCCTCGTTCAATGATATTTTCTAATTCTCGCACGTTCCCGGGCCAATGATAGGATTGTAATTTCATCATAGCCTCTCTTGAAACGCTTTTGATGGCTTTGCCGGTCTTACCCGTAAACTTCTGGAGAAAATGATTCACCAGCAAGGGGATGTCCTCTTTTCGATCTCGAAGGGGGGGACCTTCTATTGGGAAGACATTTAATCGATAATATAAATCTTCCCGAAACTCACCGGCTTTGACCGCCTGCTCGAGGTGACGATTTGTGGCCGCAATAATTCTGACATTGACCTTGATGGTCGAAGGATTACCGAGTCTCTCAAATTCTCCTTCCTGAAGAATTCGCAGAAGTTTGGCTTGGAGTTCCAATGGCAAGTCACCAATTTCATCGAGAAAAATGGTCCCCTTATCAGCCAATTCAAATCGGCCGATTTTCTTGGCGAGCGCTCCCGTAAACGCTCCCTTTTCATGGCCGAACAATTCGGATTCAATGAGATTCGTGGGCAACGCAGCACAATTGACCTTGACTAAGGGTCGATCTGCTCGGCCACTGGAATAATGAACCGCACGGGCTAGCAACTCCTTCCCTGTTCCGGATTCACCGAGGATCAAGACCGTCGCATCGGTTTTGGCAACTTGTTCCACTTTGTGGAGTATCTCTGTCATCACCTGACTCTGACTAATAATGTCCTGGAAATTGTGAGTGAGTTGTATTTCTTCTTGTAAATAAATGTTTTCAGCTTGAAGTCGCTGTTTGAGTTGTTCCACTTCTGAAAGAGCCGAGCTCAGTTCGGCGGTGCGCTCAGCCACTCGTTGTTCCAAAGACTGATTAGCTTCTTGCAGTTTTTTTTGTAATGACCGAAGCATCAAATGTGTATTGACTCTGGCCAATACCTCCTCATGTTGGATAGGCTTGGTGACATAGTCGACCCCTCCAACTGAAAATCCTTTAACTTTATCCATAGTTTCCGAAAGGGCCGTCATGAAGATTACGGGAATATCAGCAGTCTTCTCTTTGGCTTTTAGCCGTCGGCAGGTTTCAAACCCATCGATGCCGGGCATCATGACATCCAAGAGAATGAGGTCTGGAAGGTCATGTTCGATCTGCTCTAAGGCGCTTTCCCCATCCACGGCCACCGACACCTGAAAGCCTTGTTCGTTAAAAAAATTCACAAGGATCTCTAAATTGGATGACGTGTCATCCACCAAAAGAATGGAACCTTTTTTTGAAATTTCAACACTCATATCATTCACATTTTAAAATCGGAAAGGCCACAAATTTCTTTTACCACAACCTTCGACGCTCGCGCTTACATTTTCAACATGTCGACCCTTCGACCTTTTCGACTCTTATCCCTTTGGCTATGAACCATTCATTTGGAGTTCCGCCTACCTTTTAATAAATAGCTCTTGATTTTTCCTTTCCCTTTCACCTCAATTTCGCCTCGATCTTCAAAGGAATACGTATCCCGAAGCTGTTCATAGGTCCTATCGGTCACCTGGATTTCATTGGGCAAGCCATACGACTCCATTCGACTGGCTACATTCACAGTATCACCCCATAAATCGTAACTAAACTTCTTTGTTCCGATCACCCCTGCCACGACAGGCCCTGAATTGATCCCGATCCTCACCGCAAACGTCATCTGATGTTGTTCATTGTATTTCAGCACTTCCTCTTTGATGCCCAATGCTAATTCCGCTATCGCCTGGGAATGATCTGAACGATGGGTCGGCGCGCCCCCCACGACCATATAGCAATCCCCAATCGTTTTGATTTTTTCCAACTTCAATGCCTCTACTCGCTTATCAAAACTTGAAAACAAGGCATTTAAGACTTCAATAAGAATCTTCGGGTCCTGATTGGCAGAAAACCCTGTAAACCCGACGATATCCGCAAACAAGACCGAGACGTCGGAAAAACTTTCCGCGGCCACGGCCCCCTCTTGTTTCAATTGATTCACGATTGATTGAGGCAACACGTTGAGCAACAGGCGGTCGGCCTCACGTTCCTTTTCTTCCAGGTGCTGTTGCAACCGGCGAAGCTTGAGATGCGTGGTGACACGCGCCAGCACCTCTTCGTGTTGGATGGGTTTGGTGACATAGTCAACCGCACCAGCCGTAAATCCTTTGACTTTGTCAACGGTATCGGTTAGCGCCGTCATGAAGATGATCGGAATATCTGCCGTCTCCTCATTGGCTTTCAAACGACGGCAGGTTTCAAAGCCATCAATACCTGGCATCATGACATCCAACAGGATCAGTTCCGGCCTGGCATGGGAAATTTGTTCTATGGCACTCTCTCCGTCCATGGCCACAAAGACATCAAAGCCCTGCTCAGAAAAGAAATCAACTAAAATTTCCAAATTGGTGGGAGTATCATCAACGATTAAAAGAGAGCCGGGTTTGTTCTGTTCTTCCTTCACGACTTTTCCTCCAAGTACGGTCTAAGAAACTCGCAGAGTTTTCGTAAATTGAACCCCTTGGCATAGTGACGAAGCGTGGCCGTAAACGGGTGATACTTGGTCTCAAGTTGTTCCAACCTCGCAATGTGTTCCCGCACACCCATGATTTGTCCCTTCTTAGCCGAATCATAGAGTTCTTGCAACTCCCCTGTCGGTGGTGGGATCAATTCTGTAGTGGTCTCTGGAGTTTGGAGCTCGGGCAATGGGGCACCTTCATATTCCCAAACTACGCCGGCATGTTGCCGCAATAAGGCAAAAAGACTGTCGGTTCGTATGGGTTTGGGGAGAAAGGCATTGCAACCGGCCGCTAAACTGTTCTGTCGGTTTTCTTCAAATACACTCGCTGAGGAGGCAATCACCACCACATCCTTCAATTCAGGGACTTGCCGGATATGTCGAGTTGCTTCAAATCCATCCATGACCGGCATGACCAAATCCATGAAGATCACATCCGGTCGCCATTCAAGGGTT
>CP070743.1:676186-679517 GCA_020348185.1 Nitrospirota bacterium | reverse complement strand
CCGCCGCGTGCTCACTGACGCACCGTTAACCTTCTTTATGACCGTAGCGCTGGTCGGTTGGGTTTTCGCCAACCGAAAGGACTCCTCGCCAGCGTGGCCGTTAATAACCTTTTTGGGTATGACGTTAGCGACGATGGTGAAGAGCCTTCATGGATTTGTCCTTCCGTTCTTGCTGATTGTGATCTACTCCATTTTGGTGAGGAATTTTCGCCCACTGAAACAATGGGGGTTTTGGGTGGGGCTGATTTTCTTTTTAATGGTGATGAAGGTTTCAGTTTCCACCTTAGGACCCTCTGCCGAATATCAATTTAGCTGGGGCAGTGTGCTCTATCAGATCTCCAACTGGTCCAGCTTTGCCGGTTCAGTAGGGTCCTTCAAGGTTCCCTCCTACCTGTATTTAATATGGTTCGATTTTCTACCCTGGAGTGTGTTGATTCCCTCAAGCTTCATTTTTCTTTTTAGCCTTCGACCGTTGAAAAAAAACCCAGGCGTACTTTTTATCCTGCTCTGGTTTTTGGGTTATTTTCTTGTCCTTTGTTTTTCCAGATACAAGCGAGAGCCCTATCTCATGCCGTTGGTTCCAGGATTCGCGTTAATCATCGGGTACTATCTTGTTGCCCTCACTTCCCGTATTCCGATTCCCCCTTGGCATCGAATAGTCAATGGTGCGGCTTTCGGACTATTCACCATGATCGTATGTCTTGGAACACTATTCGGAACTTCCTTGCTCCAGAAAAAATGGAACGTCCCTGCAGATTTCATTCCTACGTGGTACGTCATCGGATTTGTGATGCTTGGCGGGTTTCTCATTTGGACCGCTCTGAAAGGTCAATACCATTTGATGCGTCGAGGGCTGATCGGAATTGGTTTGTGTTTTGCCTTCGGAATAATTCAAATTTTTCTTCCGATGATGGACGCGGCAGGTTCACCAAGGATTGTCAACTTACAAGTCCGCGGAATAGCCGCAAACTCCCCCAAACCCATTTATCATTATGGGCTCACCCAGGAAGACATGATCTACTATCTCAATGGGAAACCCCCGATACCAAGACTTCACACCTACGAACAATTAATCGCACGAGCAAATGAAGGAAAAATTCTGATAGTGACGGATAAGGAGGATGGTCAAATTTTGATGAATAGTGACGGCCTCGTGGTCAGAGTCCTGGAGGAATTCCCGCAACCGCGAGGAAGGAAATTTTTGCTTATCTGGATGGGCCCGGAACCTCAAGGGCCGTAAGGCCAATCAAAGATCGGTTGGTTGTTCAGGATCAGGAAGTCATCAGATCCGCTCATGATTTCGCTTCTCACGGATAGAAGTCCTGCCTTTTCGAAAGGTGATGAGGAGGGGAGCAAGCATTCATTATTAGGTAACAGAAGAATAGGCCAGTATTTCTATCGGAGGTTTATGGTTTAATATCTCGACGGTGAGCCTGTCTGTCCAACGTGGAATATTTAACATTGAACAGAAGGCTCTCTTATGATGTTGGGTTTTTGATGTTAGATGTCAAGCAGTAACTTTTCCGACTACTGCCTTCGGTATCTGATGTGATGAGAATGGTGTACCGCAACAATCTTTTTTTCATTGCCTTGCCGACCTGCGCACTGATTGCCTTTTTTGGCCTTGTCTATCCTGATTTTCTGGCTACGACCTCAGCCATGGTCCTTTCCACTGCCTTTCGGGCCTTAGATTGGTTTTTCCTGGGATTGGCGACTGTTCTCCTACTTTTATCAATATTGTTGGCCTTCAGCCGGTTTGGGAAACTCAAATTGGGGCAACCGACCGATCAACCCGAATTTTCCATTCCCTCCTGGCTGGCTATGTTGTTTGCTGCTGGCATGGGCGTCGGCCTTCTGTTCTGGGGAGTGGCCGAACCGATGACCCACTTAACGGATGCCCCTGGATTTGAACCCGGAAGTCCATCGGCAGCTAGGCAATCAATGGTGATTTCTATCTTTCATTGGGGGCTTCACGCTTGGGCCGTCTATGGTGTCGCCGCGCTGGTCTTGGCCTTTTTTGGATTCCGGCATGGGACCCCCTATTTACCGGGAAGTCCCATTCGAAAAGCCATGTCAGGTTTCTGGGTCGAGCCAATAGCGTGGTTGGCGGACTTTTTAGCGACCGTCGCGGTGGCCTTGGGGGTAGCTGGTTCCATTGGCTTAGGCGTTTTTCAAATGCAAAGCGGTCTCTATGTGCTGGCAGGATTTAGTCTGGATTCGACCATGGTACCAATTGGAATTCTGACGATCCTCATACTTTTCTATCTACCACCTTTAGCAACTGATCTCGACAAAGGGGTGAAGTGGCTCAGTAATGCCAATATGATTTTAGCCCTGATTGTGATGTTCTACATTCTTTTTGCGGGACCAACCGCATTTCTTCTTCGCACATTTCAAACCGCGTTGGGAGATTATATCGCCGGTGTCACGCAACTTAGTTTTCAACTATTTCCTTTTGCGGATGCCCGGCCGTGGCTGAAAAATTGGACCTTTACCTATTGGCTGTGGTGGATTGCCTGGGCTCCATTTGTCGGCGTGTTTATTGCGCGAATAAGTCGAGGACGAACCATTCGAGAATTTGTGATTGGTGTCATCGGGGTCCCTGCGTTATTTTCCGTACTTTGGTTTTCTATCTTTGGAGGGACCGGGCTGTACGAAGAAATTCATGGTATGGGAGGAATTGAGGGTCTGGTAAAAGAAAATATCAGTATTGCCTTGTTTTCTCTTTTTGATCGTCTCCCTATGTCCGATGTGTTGAATGGCATCGCGCTCGTGCTTTCCTTCGTATTTCTCGTGACCAGTATCGTGAGTGCCTCCTATGTCCTGGGCATGTTTACCAGCCAGGGAGCTCTCAACCCTTTTGTCGGTCAGAAGCTAGCCTGGGGGGTAGCCTTGGGGGCTCTTGGCGCAGCATTGACCTTTTCGGGGAATGTGGACGCCGTGAGAACCATTGCCTTTCTTGGGGCCATACCCTTTGCCTTTATTTTGCTGTTACAAGTCGCGGCATTACTTCGAGTGATGCTGAATGAGCCGAAGGAAAAGGATTAATGGTGATCGGCCGGATTGTTTCCATCATGCTGAGTCTGTTGGTGTTGGTTTCCTGTGAAGGTGGACCGAAAAAAGTGGTGATCGGGGTACAGTCCTTCACCGAACAAAGTATTCTGGTTCAGATGGTTCGACAGTTACTAGAAGACCGAACCACTTTGCGTACGATCGTATTGGAGTGCGGAGACGCATATGGATGCACGCAAGCACTCTATCTCAAGCACATTGATTTGATGGTTGGGTATTCAGGGACTGGGTTAATGTATTCTCCTTCTCGGACCATTCG
>CP070743.1:672705-676086 GCA_020348185.1 Nitrospirota bacterium | reverse complement strand
GTAAGGGGGTTCGTCAGCGCACTCCCACCAAAGTTGGGAATTTCTCTGGCCGTCGTGGGCCCGACAAAGGGGATTTCTAGATATGGCCCCTGTTCAACTCCCCACACAGCCAGGGTTTGCCCAAAATCTTCATTATGCTTCTCAATTCCAAATGCCGTTGCAGCATCAAACAATCCACCAACACCAAGGGTGGAATTCACGACCAAGCGCCCGGCATCGGAAAATCCCTGTTTCGCCTTTCCTTGCAAAAAGGAATTCAGCATCACATTGGTATACGTCAGGTTATCGAAAAAGTTGGAAACACTTCCACGCAAGTCCTTATTAATAGAAAAAATGTATACATCCACGACGGGCTTTAAGATGAAGCGATCCAGGGTATTATTGAAGGTATGAAATGCCCGATTCATTGACTCCAAAGGCTCCGACCCGGAGGAGTCTCCAGTTGCCACATTTCCTTGTGTGGTGGCACAACCGAGCCCAGTCCCAAACATCAGCACTAGCATGATGAGACAGACCGTCCCTTTGAAGCTTTGAAAATTTCCGTTTCTAAAACCCATTTAGACGAATTCCTTTCCTATGCCAATTCTATGCCAACCTTTCGGCATATAACCCCTTAGTATATACTATTTTTTCCCATTTGCATACCTTCGAATCTGAGTTTCCATCTTATTTAGCAATGCCGGATATCCCTCATTTTTCACCAAACTCATGTATTCAGCCCGCTTGAGGGCTAAATCACTTACACCATCCACACTGATGTTGACGATTTTCCATCGGTCGCGGGTTTTGCGCAGCAAATAGTTAAATTGGAGTTGTTGACCATCAGATTTGGTAAACTTCGTTTCTACCAACATTTTCCCCCGCGGAAGTTCTTTTTCGGAGATAAGGGTAAATTGTTCTCCTGAGTATCCATCAAATCGGTCCGCATAGGTCGCAATACTCAGTTGGCGGAATGTCTTGACCAATCTGGACCGTTGTTGATCATCAAAGGTTTTCCAATATTTCCCGACTGATAACCGGGCTACATATGGTATGTCATGACAATCAACCACAACGGGTTCAAGCTTTTCATACCTTCCTTGATAACCAAGAGTTTCCCCGTCCTTCATGACTTCCACCAATGAGCTCTGTAGTCTCTTCACAACCTCCGAGGGCTCGTTCGCAGCTGCTGATCCTATGAAAAGAATGCAGCTGAGCATCACCCACCCTAGAGTTGATACCAATTTCATCATTCAGTTTCCCTTTAAGATGATCCGAGACAAAATTCGGACTTCGATCATATTGAATTGACCTCTCACAGACTGTATAGATTTTGGAAAAAGGTGGAATTCTATAGATACTGAGGATAGGTCAACCCTATATTACCATAATTATTCCCCTTCTTGTATAGCATCCTTCTTATAAATAACCAATTTGAATGACCCATTCGCCATTCCCCTGACAACAATTTCCCAGTACATGCCGGATTAATTTCCAGAACAGGCTCTTCTCAGACGGCCCTCTTGTTTCTTTTCAGTGGGATCACATGTTACAGATAAAAGGGTAAAGAATGTTAATATAATACAACAAAAATAGGAGAGATTGATCGCGGGGCCCTTATGTCATTAAGGGCTAAAATCCTTTTAATTCACAATATTAGGAGACGAAATGAGGGCAATAGTGTCAATAGATGAATTACGGAAATCCCGCAGATCCGATACGCCCGGAGTAGCCCCAAAACGCCTCCCATCGTGGTTTAAGGTAAGAATTCAGCAGGGGTCTGATTACCTGGACATCCGACACAATGTTGACCGACGAGGCTTACACACCATTTGTGAGGAAGCCCGTTGCCCTAACATTTGGGAATGCTGGAACAACCGAACAGCCACATTTTTGATTTTAGGCGATATTTGTACCCGACGGTGCCATTATTGCGCTGTAAAAACAGGCCGCCCCGAGAGTCTGGATACAGGAGAACCCGCACGCATAGCCGATGCCGTCCAGGCATTGACTTTGCGCCATGCGGTGATTACCTCTGTCAATCGTGATGATGTATCGGATGGGGGAGCGTCAATTTTTGTAGAAACGATTCGACAAATCCGCTATAAGGTACCTTCGTGTACAATAGAAGTCCTGATTCCAGATTTTCTGGGTAAGGCTTCCCCGTTGACTAGCGTCATGGAGGCAGGCCCAGATATCCTGAATCATAATATTGAAACTGTTCCTCGCCTGTTTCCCACGATCAGACCTCAAGGGAAATTTGACCGTTCCCTCGAACTCCTGAATCGAGCTAAACAACTAGGCGGGATTACCAAATCTGGCCTCATGGCCGGTCTGGGAGAAACCATGGGGGAGCTGCGTGAAGTGATGGATGAACTACGAAAGGTAGGGTGTGATATTCTTACCATTGGACAATATCTTCAACCATCCAGGGATCACGAGCCGGTTCATCAGTTCTACACCCCCGAGGAGTTCCAAGCCCTCAAACGGGAAGGCCTAGCCCTGGGGTTTCGTCACGTTGAATCCGGGCCCCATGTCAGAAGCTCCTACCACGCCGAGCAACAGACGGGTAATCCGTTAAAATGATATAATTGGGACAGGCTTTTTTAGAAAAATCCCACGAAGCCTGCCTGAATGTGGTATAACAAATAAGTAACTCGTTACATCTAGGAAATTTCTACCGTTATAGAAAGAGGAGAGTCATGGTTCAGAGTGAAAAAAATATTCATATAAAGGGATATCCTAAAGAGATCAATCAGGAAGACCGTCACAACGCACTAATGGAATTAGCCCAACTCATGGCCCAGTCCGATCAAGATTGGATTACCCAAATGCAATATGACTTGGCCACAGAGAAAAAGCATACACTGCAGTTTTTCATCCGGCATTGGGGTTCTTGGGCAAAAGCCGTTCAAGAGGCACGTTCACTCTTGCCACTTCAACAAAATTTTGCCCCTAAACCATCACCACTCTCAGGATATGTCCAGTGTATTTGCGGGAAGGCTCAACATTGCCAAGGGCGATTCATGAGTCCGAACAAACGAAAAATTCGAATGTGTGATCCCTGCCGTGCCTGGTCGGAGGGCGTGAATGTCGATGAGAACCTCTTATACTTTACCTATGATTATTCCAATGCAAAAAACTCTGCAAAGAAAACCTTGCGAGGAAGGCCAGGGAAGAGTGTTAAGGCCTGATGAGTCATCCCACCGACGACGCCTTGGGATTCTTCCCCATAGCAATGAGAGAAATTAAGTGTCAATGGTATTATTCGCACCTCCTTTTTTCCCCTAAATTCTTCTAAATTTCCTAAGATGAATCGGTGGGCGATGCCCACCCTACATCTTTGTAGCTGCAGCATCTCATGCTGCTTTGAAGAGGGGCCATGAGATGGCGCAGCTACCT
>CP070743.1:669209-672605 GCA_020348185.1 Nitrospirota bacterium | reverse complement strand
TCGTCAACATTGCAATTGACTACTTACTGCAAGCGCCCGGCGTGGTGTCGGAGGATCGTTCCGAGGGGCGTGCGCTTAAGGCATTCTTCAGAGCTTTGGACAAGACGGACTTTGCCATGGTGCCCCCGAAAGAGATCGCCACCGGCCTCTTGGTCGCGGTCCTTGACACGGTTTCCGCACATCCTGACGTCCTTAGCGGCGGCGAAAACGAGCAGAAACTGATTACGAATGTCTCGAAATCACTGGCCGAGTCGGCAAAGGGATTCCTCAAGGACGCGACAGACAAGCAACGCCGGGATGCTGGTGTCTGGCTTCAGCTTATCGGCCACGCTGTCTTCAAGGGCGCGGCGGAGACGGTGCTGGCGGAGCCTGGTCGCTACTTCAAGATCAAACCAGGCGCGGAGTCGGGCGTTGTTGTCGAGGTTGGTAACACGATCACGAATCTGCTGCTCGGAGAGAGACAACTCGAATTCCGAAGGCTGTTCTCGGCCGAAGGGCTCGACAAGGTGGCGAAGTCGGCGTTGACGGCGATCGCCAAGAACCCGGAAATTCTCAAAATCGATAACAAGGGAGTCGAGAACATCATCGTTGCTTTGGCCGAAAACCTTTCGAAGCTGGAGGATAAGATTTCGCCCGATGTCTTCCCCGAAATAGTACGCCTTGTGCTTGACAAGTCGGCGGACAACCTTGACTTGCTCTGGGGGGGGTCATTCAAAAACCCCCAGCGCCATCTTCTGGTCACGGCAACCGGTGAGCTCCTGAAGTCGCTCGCCAAGACACCGCCTGCGGGATCGAAGTGGAAACCGCAGCTCACGCCGGATCAGTTGATCGACGTAGCGGAGGCAGTTCTGGACGAGGTCGTTAACAATCCGGCGTGGGTCGTCGACGAGGCGGGCAGAGCAAGCCAGTATCTACAGACCGCGGTGGAGGCGATATTGGCTGCGCTACGCAAGATGCCGGGGGACAGGATCTCTGCTGAGACAGGCGTGGCGGTCATCCGTGCCGGGCTCGGCGCTGTCGCCTTGCGCCTACAGCTACTCGACCAGCTACCCTCCACGGCTGCACAGCCCGCCAGGGTGGCGATCACCGCAGCTCTGGACGCAATCTTCGGTGAGATTTTTGCCGAGGACGTTAGCGTGGACGCCAACTGGAATCTGGCGTGCAATTCAACGTTGTGTGCAATTGCCGAGATTGCGCTAAACAAGCTGGCAAAGTTCGGAGCGACCAAGGAGGACATCAATAAGCTGCGCCAGGCGGTCCAGGAGCTGATCAAACAGGATACTCCCTTCGACCCAGAGGATTTCGCAACACGACTGGACAATCTTCTCGATAGAGCTGCATAGGAGGGGACGATGAGCCACATCATTCGAAGAACTGGGATTGTTTTTTTGCTGCTGATTGTTGCCTTTGGGTGCGGTGCCCACAGGCTGAAGCAGGCACAGGACAGTTACAACGAGGCGGCACGGATCGAGGTAATGGTTTCATTCGAAGAGGTGGAGCCCATCGGTGATCCCCTAAAGGGGGACGCTCAGGCTCTCCGCAACTACCGTTTGGCCCTTGCACTCACTGACGAGGCGCTGGAGAAGTACCCCACAAGCCTGAAAAAAGATCAACTCTACGGCACGGCTCTGATGCTTAAGGCACTCTGTCAGTGGCGCATCGTCGCGCTGGACAAGGAGGCGGGCCAGGAAAGGGTTCGGGAGATCGTTACCGACATAGAAGGCCGTCTCGGGAGTGAGGAGATAACGCTTGGGACGCGAGACCGCGTCCTGCTCAAGGCCCTCCCAGGGCTCCGCGAGCATGCACTTGGGATGCAACAGAGTGACCCCAAGAAAGCAGGAGATCTATTTGATAGCTCATTGGAAACGTTGGAAAACTCCCTTGCAACGGTAAATCCTCCGGCGGATCATCCGGTGCGGGCCTACATCCGCCTCGCGCAGATGCGCACGCTACGGGCGTGGCGTTGGGTGGAGTTTCCGAACCGGCCGAATAATCTGGAAGAGAGGAAGAAGTGGAACGAAAACTGGAACGAGAGGTATGCAGCGTACCGCACGAAGCTCGCTCCGCTCATGGAAGCCAACCGGGGCTTACGGGACCGGGTCGAGAAGATGGACAAAGATTTTGGCTACCAACACTAGAAGAAGAACTCCTCCTAGCTCGCACCGGTTTATGGGCTTCTGGCGAACTTCATAACAGCTCGATGAAGCTAAGAGGTGGAGAGCCCCACTGTATCTTGCAGCTAATTTCCACCGCTGTGATGTCAACATGCTACTCACTCGAACATGAACGAATAACTAACAAAGAAGGGAAGTGCAATGGCAGATATTGTAGAACATTTCAGGAAGGGGACCTTTGAGCAGCAGTACTGGTTGCCCGCTCATAACAAAAGACGTGAATCTTCATTGTTCAGAAAAAATAAGGAATTTATCCGCGACGAATGCGGAGTTCCTTGCTGGGTTTGTGGTTCCAAGAAAGACCGGGAGGTTCATCACGTGTTTGAATGGTCATTTTGGAATGCAGTGCATCCAGAAAAAGTAACGAACATTTTGAAAGCCATCGAATTCTATGATGATGATTACGTTAACAGGGCAAATAAACCAAGAAAACTAAGAGATAGAATTAAAGAAATAGAGAAATCTAAACCTGTAATTAACACCCCGGACGATGTAAGAAACCTAGTTGTGTTTTGCCGTAAGCACCATCGACTTAAACTAACCGGCATACATACTATAACATTTCCCATTTGGTTGGCTATCTCTGCTGTTCCTGCAAGAGGAGGAATCCTAACAAGAAAGCAAATTCTAATGGCAGCGGAAAGGGTAAGAAAGATTGACGAAGAATTGGCTTCATTAGCCGAAAACAACTATGAACCATATAGGACGTAGGGTTCAGGTAGACAAAAGACAAGATAGCAAGAAGTTAGTTGATTTAGAGAGAAAGATGGACGTTAAACAGGGTAGCATTTCAAGTAATAAGGTTGGCTTGAATACGAGAAAACGGAGGAGATGATGACATATCATTTTAGGAATCTTGTTTTTGAGGGAGGAGGAGTAAAGGGCATCGCTTACGTGGGGGCAATGAAGGTTTTAGAGGAAGAAGGCATTCTCCCAGACATAAAAAGAGTAGGTGGGACATCGGCTGGAGCCATAAATGCGACTCTGTTTGCTCTCGGTTTTACCAACATCCAGGTAAGAAATATCTTGAAGAAACTGGATTTCAATAACTTCATGGATGACAGCTGGGGTGCGATTCGGGATACGAAGCGACTTGTAAATAGGTTCGGCTGGTATAAAGGTGATTTCTTCCATGAATGGATCAGCGGGCACATCAAAAAGAAGCTGGGCGATCCCAATGCGACTTTTCAAGATCTCAAAGAGGATAAAAAGCCGGAGCTTT
>CP070743.1:665684-669109 GCA_020348185.1 Nitrospirota bacterium | reverse complement strand
TTTCTTTTTTGGTTTCATTCCTTATTCCTGTGACTCCAGCCTGGAGTGAACGCATATGGGATGATGAGCTCAATCGGTATCTGACCCGCGAAGAACTGACACAGTAAGACGTCTACTTAGCCAACGAAGAAGCTGCGAAACTGATGTTTCCTGATTCGGAGAAAATCCGTTATGAGGTTCTGACGTTGGCCCCGGATCAAAAAACCCTGATTGAACAGCGCATCAAATGGAGGTTTCCGGAGGAATTTTTCGAATGTTTTATTGGGGAAACCAATGGAAAAGTCGATGGGTGGGCCATCATTCAACATACGATTGGTAAACATAAGCCCATGTCGTATATGGTCGGTGTCGACCCTGAGGGTGAAGTGACGAACGTCGAGGTGCTAGTTTATCGAGAATCGCGTGGGAGCGAAGTTCGGAAAAAACGATTTAACTACCAGTATGCAGGCAAAGACGTCCATGATCCGATTCGCATTAATCGGGACGTGATCAATATATCCGGAGCAACCATGTCGGTGCGATCCATGAGCGCCGGCGTCAAACGTGCGCTCGTCTTGGTCGACGAGTTGTATCTCAGACCTCTGGGCCGACACAGCGGCCTCACCGCATCTACTCAGGACGAAAAGAGCTTTTTCGAAACCTTCCTGGGATTCTGAATTACTGACTACAACTGAATGCGGAACTTCAACACCCGGTTTCGTCTACGCGATACAGACCGGCACATCCGCCTGGTCTATACCTGGTTTCTGCTCCTCATGCTGGTCGGATTCATTTTTACCTTTTTCTGGGCTCACAGCATGACGGACTTGACCCCGAAGGGTATCGCCGAACATTACCGCGGATCTGATGCCACCTTTGGGGAGCCCATGCCTTTCGGGCAACTCGCTGAAACCACCCACTTTCATTTATTTACCATGCCGGTTGTCTTCATGATCATGGTTCATGTTCTGTATCTCACCATGGCCAGTCCGATGATCAAAGTCGTCAGCACTTGGGTCGCCTTTATTGGGGTCACCTTGGACCTGGTATCACCCTGGCTCATCGCCTACGTGTCTCCTCTATTTGTGCTGACGATGCTCACGGGTGATCTCCTCATGGTTGTCAGTTTCTTGATCATGTTTGTGATCCCCATGTACGAAATGTGGTTTCTCAAAGCGCCACTCATGATGAGAGGAGATAACGAATAAAACCACTTTCTCAGCCGTTTTCTTAATAATATCCATCCCATAGGCCAGAGAATTTCCTTCCAGAGCCCATGAGCGTCAAGCATGCTTGTGGGCTCTTTTGTTGTCGTCTTTAAGACAGATCGAATTAACGGTATTATTCTTATGATCAACCCATACTTTTCTGTAGAATATTTACACCCTTTCGTTGAATCTCAACCCAAAAGAGAAAAACATCCCCTGGATAGGATAGGATAGAAAAAAATGGGACATTTCTGGGGTTATATCTTGAGCTTCTTACTCATGGTTGGGTGCGCTTCACCGCAAAGAGCCATTTATCTTGCTCCATCGTTCGGACAGACCAATATAGACACTATTACTCTTCTTCCGATTGTCGACTCACGCACGCAACGCAAGTTTGAAATCGACGAGTCAGAACTCCAGAAAATAGTGTACCCCGTCGTTGAAACAGGTCTGAACGAGAAGGGTTACACGATGGAGTATTCGAATGAAATGGGCCAAGTTCAATGTCTGAAATTTGGGCATTCAAGTAACTTGGAACCTGATTGTCTTCGAAACGTCGGTCCACCCAACTCCAGGTGGGTACTCGTCATTTTTTTGCAAGACTTTCAAATGCGTACTCCATACGGCGGCGCGGTTTCAGCGAAGATGTCCGGGGTCTTATTCGATAGATCAGAGGGATTGATGCTTTGGAGGGACCTGGAATATGCCGGATTAAGTCAGAGAGAATTGGTAGGCGAGAATAGGAACACCTTGATCGCTAATGACGTGATACAAATATGCACAAGAAAACTGATTGCCAGCCTGCCTGGGAAGAATTCTAACCCTGAGGGATGAAATGAGATTAAGTGTCAGTAATAGCAATATTTACCTAAAAATTTATATTCACTTCTACGCTCGCCACAAGATATAATGACATTAATTTACCATTACGTCCTACCCCATCATTACTCACCAGGAGGTCTGTGATGAAAGCTAAACAGGGAGTTATCGAGTATCTTAACAAAGTATTGACCAATGAATTGACTGCCATTAACCAGTATTTCTTGCATGGAGAAATGTGTGAGAATTGGGGGTATGAGAACCTCCACCATCAAATAAAAAAACACGCAATTGATGAAATGAAGCACGCAGAGGAAGTCATTGAACACATTCTCTACCTGGAAGGCCTGCCAAATTTACAACGCCTGGGATCTATCAAAATCGGGGAAACCGTACCGGAACAGCTGAAGTCTGACCTCAAGCTGGAAATGGACAACATTAAGTTATTGAATGAGGCTATCACGCATTGTGCAAAAGTCGGGGATTTCACAACTCGACACAAATTAGAAAACATTGTGAAGAGTGAAGATGAGCATGTTGACTGGCTAGAAACGCAACAGGAAACGATTAGCCAAGTTGGCTTGGAAAACTATCTGAGCGAACAGATCCACAAGGATGAATAATTTGGTGGGATCCCCCAAGGGGGGGATTATTAAATATTTTTGTAAAACCTAAACCTTGAACTTTAAGAGCAAGGATGTAAGGTTTGAAAAATAATTCCTGTCATCCCCGCAGTTTTAAGCCTGCCCCTTCCTAATTCCTGCAGGGCCAGGCAACGGCTAGCGGGAATGACGCCTATCATTATAGGCAATCAAGCCTTTATTGCTTCGGTCCCCTAACCTTCAAATTTTTCGTTCTTTTTTATCCCTATTTTCCTATAAAATGGGGTTGACAGTAGGGTTTAAATTAAATTATATTGAAATTGAGATTAGTTTTCATTATTATTAAAAAACCTAAAAAAAAATAAACTACCGGGCGAGTTTTCCCGCTCGCCCTTCCAGGCGCAGGGCCCCTCTCCCTACTTCCACCCAGAGAGGCGCCCTGCCGCCTCTTTCTAATCGATGAAACACCAACCTCCATGGCTTATCCAGGAAAATTCTTTTGCCTGTCCTCTTCCTAATACTCATTCGAGTAAAAAAGTCTTATCTTCTTTGGTCAATACCGTCGAAGCCAGAGAACCCAAACTGATTGGACACGGAACGCGTACCGCCCGGTATTCCCTTCAACTTGGTCGAGCCCTTCACCTTCCTGACCAAGAGCTTGAACACCTTATGTATGCGGCTTATCTTCATGATGTTGGAAAACTCTCTGTTCCAGAGGAAATCCTTGTAAAAGAAGAACCTCTCAACAGCCACGAGTACTACCAATTGCAAAGCCACCCCAGTGCCGCGATTACGCTTCTGGAATCCTGGCCTTTTC
>CP070743.1:662120-665584 GCA_020348185.1 Nitrospirota bacterium | reverse complement strand
CAATACGTGGCATACCATCCCGGCACCACCAGCCGCAGGGGGAACCCGTTTAACACCGGTAGAGGTTCGCCGTTCATGGCGTACGCCACAAGCACGTTCTCGTCCAAAGCGTCTTCGAGGGCCAACGATTTCCGGAAATCCGGAGTGACATTCGCAACCGGTTGATCGAGCCCGTTAAACCGAATCTTTATGGCCTGCGTGGTCATGCCGGCTTTGAGTAGGAGATCCCGCAACCTCACTCCGGTCCATCTGGCATTCCCCATTGCACCATGCCCCCATTGTCCACCAGGAACGCGAGGAGTGAAGTACCCGCGGCTATTCCCGGAACACTGACAAACCGCTGCGATCTCCACTTGTTCAAAATCCCGTTTCAAATTCTCAAGGCTTAATGACAACGAAGTCTTCACTTTCCCTCGAATCTTCAATCGAAAGGTCTGAAGATCCACCGTGGTTGGGATGTTGGGTAAATGCCACCGAACGAAAAACGCATCATTCGGGGTGTAAATATTTTCATTAAAAATGTGAAAGGGGGTTTCTAGCTGTGGAGGCCGGGTGGTCATGGCCATGAGTGGTCGTTTTTGCGGAAACGCCACAAGCGGACGGCTGCCCCTTTCAAAAGGAAGGGTCAGCGAGGCCGATTCCTTCGCGTGAATAATTCGTGACCCAAGCGCACTCAACCCTCCTAATATAAGGCCCGTGCGTAGAAAATGCCGACGTGTCAATCTCGATTCGGTATGAAAATTAGACATTGGATTTGTTGTAAGTGGTGGCAGCCAAGGAAATGGAGGGAAAATCTATCAACAGATTGAAGGAAGCATTCTTAGGCTAAACGATTGAGGAAACAAAGATTAATCACGGAGTTCGGGAAATCGGCAGAAATAAATGAAAACTGGTCCCAACACCTTCCTCACTATCAACGGTGATTTTGCCTTTGTGAGCATCCACGACGTCTTTGACGATTTTTAACCCAAGTCCCGTTCCCCCCTTCTTCCGACTCATGCCTTGTTGAGTAAACAAGCTGTCACGGATGTCAGTTGGCATCCCTCTACCTGTATCAGTGACGGAGAGCTTCACCGTTTTTCCATCATCACCCATAAGGCCGGACACCGTTACTGAGCCCCCGGCAGACACTTCGGGGATGGCATTATTTATAAGGTTGTAGAAGGCGTTAAACAAACGCCGTTCATCGGCCTCCAAAATGGGTAGAGCATTGAGCCCTTTACTATCAAGTGTGATCCCCTTTTCGCCGGCATAGACTCGAAGGGTCCCAAACACCTCATCGACGACTTTGACGGCTTCGCAGGGAGCGAAACGAGGAGGGGTGGTCACCCCTTTGACGGCGTCCGCCATTTCCCGAACCTGATCTTGAATACGGCGGGAGTTATTGACAATCATGTCAAGAATCTCCATCGAATTCTGCTTGCTCCGCTCCTCGGCATTGGCCATGTCTCCTGACAACCGATCAAAGTGTTCATTGATTTCATCGCGGAGGAGACTGGATCCCGTCAGGACGGGCATCAACATGTTTTTAATGTCATGACCGATATTGCCAAGCACTCTGGTCACCTCTGCCAATTTCGCTTCTTCTACCAATTGGGCAGCCATCCGCTTTTTTTCTGTGATGTCCAGGAAGGTCACCACCGCCCCAACGAGATTTCGGTCCTCGTCAAAAATTGGAGTACTGGTATATTGGGCCGGGAAGCTCGTGCCGTCCTTTCGCCAGAATACTTCGTCGTCGCCCTCATGAACCATCCCATCCTTGTAGGCTTTATAAATGGGACACTCTTCCGGGGGATAGGAGGACCCGTCGGCCTTGGTGTGATGCCAGGTCATGTGGCTGGGTTGGCCGTACAGTTCTTTCTGTTCATAGCCTAACATTCGTGCGGCGGCCGGATTGACAAAGGTGTGTTTTCCCTGAATATCAAGTCCGAAAATGCCCTCTCCCGCGGCGTTTAAGATCAGATCGTTCTGTCGACGAAACTTAACGATCGCTTGTTCACAACGGTGACGTTCGGAAATATCCTTGAACACCACAACAGCCCCCACCAAAGCCCCCCCTTCTTCGCGAATCGGGGTACTTTCGTATTCGACGGGAAAACTGGTGCCGTCCTTTCGCCAAAAGACTTCCTGATCGCTCCGATGAACGGTCCCATCCTTATAGGCACTATAAATATTGCATTCTTCCCGCGGGTACGGGCTTCCGTCAGGTTTGGTGTGGTGCCAGGTCTGATGACTGGGTTGGCCGAGGAGCTCTTCGACTTGATAACCCAACATCCTGGCGGCAGCAGGATTCACAAAGGTGTGGTGCCCATCAAGGTCCAGGCCGAAGATTCCATCGGCGGCGGCATTTAAAATGAGTTGATGATGCCGCTTGAGTTTTTCTAGGGCCTGTTGAGCTGGGTATCGGTCAGTTTGAAACGGGCTTTCAGTCCCCTTCATCATCAACCTCCGGATCGATCCCCAACCCTATGCCGATCCAGGCTTGAAGGAGATCATGTCGGGTTAAACATCCAACAACCACACCGTCCTTTTCAATTGGAAGGTTAAGAAACCGGTTCTTTTCCATGGTTTTGACCGCTTCGGCAAGCGTCGTGGTAGCGGTGACGGCCACGCGGTCCTTCACCATCAGATCTTCCGCTGTGAGTTGATGCAAGTTTTTTCCAGCCTCAAGAGCTCGTAGGACATCAAATTCGCTGATGAACCCTAAAAACTTGCCTTTGCCGTCAACAACGGGGGCCCCTGGTGTATTCGTGGAAAGCAAGAGAACGGCAATGCCTAAACCATTTTGCCGCGTGTGAAAACGCAAATTATTCGTGCAGGAAATATCTCCAACCAACCGTTTTCCACCCGTATAAATGATGTCAGGGTCCAAGTTTGCACTCGCTCGTTGTGAAATAATTCACTTGATTTCTTGGAACCCTACACCAAATGGGCTAGGTCATCAAGATCAGCCTTTCTTTGAACAATTCAGATTCATTGGGACAAAGAACGAATATAATGGATCAATTGCCAAATTTGGTTATCCGACAGACCCGGAAATGCCATCATGCCCGTTCCGGCTGAACCTTTTTTAATGACCCAGTAAAGTTGTCCGTCAGCAATATTGTTCATGGTTTCACCACAAGTAAAATTCCGTGGAGGGGGACTCAATGCTGCTCCCATGGGCCCCTGTCCATCTCCTTTTGTTCCATGGCAGTTCATACATGCAATTGGTTGGGCTTTTTGCTGGAACAGAGTCTCACCTGCTTTGATATTGTCCGGGGTCGAAGGGAGTGGGTTTTGCATCCGGCGAAATTTCCCGGGTGCGCGGGCTGTTTTTCGGGGTTGGGGACAAACTCCCGAAGGTCCTTCTCCCACATCGGTTTCCGCTAGTTGGGGCACTCCTTTAAACGTCACCTTGAGGTATGCCATGACATCGGCCACACCCTGCTGGCCGATCGTCAGTCCCCAGTAAGGCATATTTG
>CP070743.1:658554-662020 GCA_020348185.1 Nitrospirota bacterium | reverse complement strand
GTACCGGAAGCATCTTGCAATGGAAAAATATTTCCCTGGGATGTCAGGTGTATTGGCGAGCATTCTTGCTGAGACCGCGGTCCCTTGGCTTCTGAGGATCAGACGTCTCGCCCGCTCACGGTCATAGGAATAACGCCAGCCCTTCGATCCAGTCGTCCCCCCCTTTTCGTGGGCCTCCGCCACTTGGGATAAGAACGGCTCGGCAATTGATTTGGCATGAGTAGGATTCTTGACAAAATATACGTCGTGAATGGCCCGAGCCGGGTGAAACTGAGGCATAAACAAGGCATCCATATCCCAAAATTCCGTTTCCACCAACTCTCCCCGCATTTCCTGAAATCCCATACTGGCCAACTTACGTTTAACTGAGTCGAGATACCCCCGATAGGGATGACGACGGCCAACGGCAAGTCGAGGAGGGCGCAGGCTGATACTGTATTTTCGAAAGGTATGGTTACGCCACGTCCCATCTTTTAACAGCTCGGGGGTCAACTGGGAAATTTCCTCCATTGAGTGGGACGGGAGCAACTCGCAGATGCATTTGCCCTCGTCGGTTAAGACATAGGCTCGAAGGATCTCATCTTCGATGCGAAACGGCTCTTGCGTATTCCCGCGCTTAATGGCGTATTGTCGAAGGAGCACTTGGGAAGGGGAAGGAAAGGTTGACAGGTTGTGAGATCCCTCATGCAATTGATTGAGTAACGATCGTAGGGCCTCCGTCGTTGGACTGGGAGTTTCGGTGACCTCCATGGCGCCACCCGATGCCATGCAAATGGCTCCGTCTTTTTTCAAGAGACCGACAGCCCGGCTTAATTCCGTTGGTTGGAATTGGCCTTGATCTTGAAGGTACTTGACGGTCACAGGTTGTCCATTCTGCTGCCCCTTCTGAATTGATTGGAGGATCCATTCAGATGGGGCAGCGGATGCATAAAAGCGTTTGCCGGTTTCAGTCAGCGAAACGACCGGAGTAATTTTTTCGGAGGACAGCATCAACAGACCTTTGGTCTGGAGCCAGCCGATCGCCATGCTCACTTGGGAGGCCTCAAGTTGGGTAGCTTCTAACAATTGAGGGTCCGTGATCGGATCTTGTGAAGCCTTCAAGGCGGTCAGAACTTTTACTTCCAGGGGATGTAAGCTGTCTAACGTGCTGGTGGTGTCTTCCATGAAGCGGCCTACACGGTCACGGTTTGACTTGATGTTCGCAACTGGTGAATCGTCTGGGCAAAATCAGCACTGTTGAAAATCGCTGACCCGGCAACCAGCACATCCGCGCCGGCTTTCACGACCCGGCTGGCGTTCTCAAGATTCACGCCGCCATCGACCTCGAGAAGGGCTCGGCTTTTCGCCTGATCGATCATGTGGCGAACCCTGGCAATTTTCTGGAAGCTCGTCTCGATGAAGCTCTGCCCTCCAAAACCGGGGTTGACCGACATGATAAGGATCAGGTCGGCTTCCGGCAATATTTCTTCTAAGGTGGTGGCAGAGGTCGCCGGGTTCAAGGTTACCCCGGCTTTCACATGGCGCTCTTTGATAGATTGAACCGTCCGATGCAAATGGGGACAGGCTTCCACATGAACCGTGAGATAGTTCGCTCCTGCCTCGGCAAACTCTTCAATAAAGGAATCGGGGTTGGTCATCATCAAGTGAACATCGAGGGGAAGCTTGGTCACTTTGCGAAGAGCTTCCACCATTGGCGGACCCACGGTCAAATTGGGAACGAAATGTCCATCCATGACGTCAACATGTATCCAATCCGCGCCCGCAGCTTCCACCTGCTGAACCGCTTCGGCCAGACGACCAAAGTCAGCTGAAAGAACTGACGGGGCAATGAGAAGCTCTGATCTCGTCATCTAAGAGCCAACCTTCCTGAGGCGAGCCGCAAAAAACCCATCCATGTCAAATGGATTGAACGCGGTGAACAGATTACCTTCCTGATCAATGAGAGACTGTCCGGCAGGGGGTATGCACGGCTCGACAGATTCGTGACGAAACTCTGGATGTTGCCGACAAAACGTCGCCAGGACCTGATAGGTTTCCTCCGGTTCAGTTGAGCAGGCACTATAGACTAACACTCCACCAGGTCTCAAGAGTGGGCAGATGCGGTTAAGGATTTCAAGCTGTCGAGCCTGGGCCCGGGTTATGATATCCGGGTCTTTCGCCCATTTTCCATCGGGATGCCGGCGAAGAACTCCTAGTCCTGAGCAGGGAGCATCACACAAGATGCCATCAAACCCTTGGGACATAGCCGAAACGAAGGGACTCGAATTGTCGACGCCAAGCAATTCCTGCGAGGCATCGGCCACAAAGCGGGAGACGTTCGTCACTCCCAGCCGTTGGCAATTCGAGGTCAGGGAGCGAAGGCGACGGGGATTCTGATCCAGAGCCACAATGGTTCCCTGGTTCTGCATTCGTGCGGCCAAGTGTGTGGTCTTTCCGCCAGGTGCGGCACAGACATCCAATATATGCTGTTGTTCAGGCGAAACATCTAAGAGTAAGGGGACCAATTGCGCTGCTTCGTCTTCTATATAACACCACCCATCCTGGAAGGCTTTGACATCACTCAATTTACCACATTTTTGCAGTACAAGGCCGAGGGGACTTACTAAGGTCTCTCGTACCTCGTATCCTTCATCCCTGAGTCGGGTGGCCAGTTCTTCCCGGGTACACCGTAAGGTATTGGTCCGCAAGGTGATGGGGGGAATCTTGAGCGTGGCTTCGCATAACCATTCTGTTTTGGCCGGTCCAAAGAATGAGAGCCAGCGTTCAACCAGCCACTGGGGACAGGAATACCGGATTGATAAGTATCGCAAGAGATTTTCTGATAGGTCGGGCCAAGGCGGAGTGGTCTGACGAACCAAATTCCTGAGAACGCCATTGACAAAACCGGTCCAATCCCGACCGCGGATCGATCGGGATAAATTGACCGACTCATTGACTGCGGCGGATGGCGGAATTCGATCAAGATACAAGATCTGGTAGGCTCCCAATCTAAGGGTCATGGCCACAGGAAGGGGCAGGCGTGACATCGGTCGATTCGCTACGAGATTCAATCTCCAATCTAGAGTCTCCCGATATCGCAAGACCCCATAGACCAATTCAAAGATCAGTCCCCGATCAAGTTTGGACGGGGATGCCTTCTCGATCAATTGATCAAGCGCGTCATCGGCAAATTGGCGCTGACGCTCGATCTTCTGCAAAATGGCCAGAGCCACCGAGCGGGCTGAGTTTAAAACCGTTTCGGGTTTCACGTTTCGGGTTTCGGGTGAGGGAAGAAGAAAGCTCCGATTTTGCGTTTCGGGTTTTAGGTTTTTGATTGAATCCGGAAAAATTTCGGGTTTCGGAAAGAATGGACGATATCGTTGTTCAAATCGCGAGGCGGGCCGCCAGGGTTATGGCCTCAATAAGGCTGCTGGGGTCGGCTTTTCCTTTGCCAACAATGTCATAGGCCGTTCCATGATCGACGGAT
>CP070743.1:654928-658454 GCA_020348185.1 Nitrospirota bacterium | reverse complement strand
GAATGTTGGCGTTGGGAGCCGAAATTTGAACCTAGGATTGGGAAATGTTTGATTCGACATCCCTAAGGTCGGTAAAAAAATTCCTAAATTGGGAAAAGTTTTCTCTTTTTTTAGGGTTTTTTTCCCATTTTAAGTAATGGCCATTTTTGAGATCGTATTTTAATTTCACCACAATTACAGATACAGATAGTTAGATCGGTGTCAGATGGAAAAATTAAGCCATTGATTGAATGAGAAAGTTAACGATAATATTTTTGTATATTTTCTTGCCGGTAGTGCGGTTTATGGCATTAACATCATATTTTTTAAGGTATTTCTATGCCATTGTTAGGAAATGGAAGGACGGGATAGTTTATGGGCTTAATTTGGTTCCCACGAAGAATTTCGTATTTAGTCTTTTGCAAATGTTGAAATATCGTTAAAGTGGTTGAAACGGCAAGGAAATTGCTCATTTTTTTCATTTCCCCCCTCTGTGTGTTTTTGGAAGGCCCCAAAAGGGAGGCCCTTTCCTCGGAGTTTTCCCATTTAGAACCGGACAACCTTGCGGGAGAGTGTCGGCTAACTGAAAGAAGGAAGGGAATTTTGGCTATGATCAATCGGTTTTCGTTTCTGGTCCTTATTTCGACAGTCGCAGTCTGTATGACGACGTCAGTTTTTGGAGATTCAGCTGCTGATGCAAAAAACCGCAATGAATCACCCCATCAACAAAAGGTTGAAAAAGGGACTCTTGAAAAAAAGAAGGGTCCAAAAGGTCCACGATGGGATCGACCGGCTTTGTACCCCGAGGAGTTTCGTACCATTGATGGCTCCGGGAACAATTTCCATAATCCAAGTTGGGGAAGTGCTCCAGTTGAACTGCTGCGTCTAACGACCGTTGGGTATTCGGATTGGGAGAAGGATCCCTCCGGTCAAAATCGGCCCAATGTGCGGGACATCAGTAATATAGTGGCTTCCCAAAAAGAGAAAGACATTTCTTATCACAAGCGAAAGAAGTATTCTGATTTTGTCTGGCAATGGGGACAATTCCTTGATCATGATCTCGATTTGACCCCGGTTGTGGAGGGTGAACCTTTTGATATCGCCGTTCCTTCTGGCGATAAGTATTTTGATCCCGAAGGAACGGGGAAGCAGACGATTCCCCTCGATCGTTCCGCGTATACGGTGGTGGACAGGGTTCGGCAGCAGGTTAATAACATCACCGCCTTCATCGATGCCTCCAACGTCTATGGGTCGGATTATGAGCGCGCCATGGCCCTGCGAATGCTTGATGGTTCCGGCCGTCTGAAATTTCAGGAAACAAGCAAGGGTGATTTGCCACCGTTAAATGTAAATGGACTTCCCAATGCGGCCCCCGGCGATCCGGAAGACTTTTTCCTGTGTGGAGATTTTCGCTGTAACGAGCAAGTGGCCTTAACTGCGATGCATACATTGTTTGTTCGGGAACATAATCGCTGGGCTGAGTATTTTAGTTCTGACACCAGCCTCACCGGCGATGAAATCTATGAGCGGGCCCGGGCTATGGTGATAGGAATAATGCAGCACATTACGTACGATGAGTTTCTCCCTCTCCTGATCGGGAAACAAGCCCTCTCTTCTTACCAGGGCTATCAATCCGACGTGAATCCCGGCATCTCCAATGTGTTTGCCACGTCAGCCTACCGCTTTGGCCATAGCATGGTATCCTCCAAGCTCCGACTAGTAAATAAAAATGGTAAACTTATGGGTGGTCTTCCACTCAGAGAGGCCTTTTTCAATCCCGCCTGGATTTCAACAAACGGAATTGAAGACCTTTTACGGGGCCTCGCCTCCCAGGTGGCACAGCGCTATGACGTCTATATGATTGATGATCTTCGGAATTTCCTTTTTGGGCCACCTGGCAACGGCGGCCATGACCTCGCATCGCTGAATTTGCAAAGGGGAAGGGATCACGGCCTGCCAAGTTATAATCAAATCCGAAAAGACTTTGGACTTTCGCCAATACAAACGTTTGAGGAAATAAGCTCAAATAGTATTGTTCGCAAACGCCTCGAGGCAGCATATGGGAGTGTGGATGATATGGATGGGTGGGTAGCTTTCCTCGCCGAAGATCCAATGCCGGGTGCTGTCGTTGGACAAACTGTTTTGACCGTCTTAAAAGATCAATTTGAACGAGTTCGAGATGGAGATCGGTTTTGGTACGAGACCTATTTGCCCCCTGATTTAGTCGAGAAGGTGAAAGAACAAACGCTTGCGAAGGTTATTCGACGAAATACGGGCATTGAAAATGGAATTCAAGATAATGTGTTTCTCATTCCCTGAAGAGGAAGCCAACTCTTTTCCGGGTTCAAATGTTTCAAGTTTCGGATTCAACTTTGTGGGAATCGAAACCCAAACTTCTTAATGAAAAGCCCCTCATCGTTCGAGTACAGAGTTTGAGAGTTTAACTTGTAACTTCGATCCGAACACTTTACCTCCCCAGAATTTTCGATATCTCTTTCTCCATACTCCACCTTCCGCATGGATGCTTTAGCCCTCCTGCGGAATTTTTCATTCAAACCAACGATAATCGAAGATTGAATAAAGGTTAGAATGACTCTAAGCTGAATTCGATTGAAGGGATATCCGTGAGGTTCCTGCAGGCCAATGGTGCAAAAGGATCGAAAGCGCTTTAAAAGAATGCAGAGTAGAGGTTTGCTTTATCAGATATATTAGGGTACGGTGCGGTCGGAATTCTTAGGAAGACCTAGAGTCGATCATCATGGCGTACGTGATATCTATTCAATCTTCAGGAAAGAGATAAGTATTCCACTTGCCAGGTTTCCCCAAGAATAAGAAAGGGTTGAATTATTGCGTGCGTTGGTAACCGGAGGGTCAGGGTTTATTGGCGGGCATGTGGTCAATACCCTCCTGCATAAGAAGGTTGACGTACGCGTCCTTGTTCGTCCCACTACCGACATCTCGACCTTCAAAGAGTTGAATGTCGAAGTCCTGACCGGCGACATCACCGATCCGGCCTTTCTTCGGGAAGCGGTGAACGGTGTTGATCTTCTATTCCATATCGCGGCCGACTATCGTTTCTGGGTTCCTGATCCACAACCGATGTACGCAACCAACGTTGAGGGGACGAGCCAGATTCTCCGAGCTGCCAGTGAAGGAGGTGTGTCGAGGATCATTTATACCTCAAGCGTGGTCACGGTGCGGGGTTCGGGCGAGACTCCTGGAACGGAAGCCGATTTCATGAAACTCGAAGAATGTCGGAGTACGTATCAGCGGACTAAGGTGCTTGCCGAAAAGGCTGCTTGGGAGATGATAGCGAGGGGAATGCCCATCACTATCGTCAATCCGTCAACTCCGATCGGCGCAGGAGATCGTCGACCGACTCCCACCGGACGTCTTATTGTCGATTATCTGACAGGACGTCTCCCTGCTTTTCTCGATACGGATCTGAATTGGGTTTCGGTGGAGGACGTAGCCGCTGGACATTGGCTGGCTGCCCAGAAGGGGAGGGTTGGCGAGCGATATATCCTTGGCCATGCAAATTTGTCGC
>CP070743.1:651285-654828 GCA_020348185.1 Nitrospirota bacterium | reverse complement strand
GACGTTGAACTGGCCTTGCCCCACGTAACCGAATGGATTCTTGAAAAACTCTCGCGGGGGGATTCAGCGGCACGGGGGAGGATAACCACCTGTTTTGATGGCGCCGGTTTTCCCGCTTTGGTCGGCAATAAGAGTGTTTTTTGCATCCATGGTAATGATGTCGACATCTGGAACATGGTTGACCACAGAAAGCTCCTCGACGTTTCATTCGCAATAAACACCAACGAGCCGCCTCCCGATTGGGATCCAAATGCCGGAACTCGTTTGGTTATCGATGTCATGAATGGGATTAAACGCGATTATCCTATTGTCGACTTATTAAAACCGGAAGTTGAGGCTGTCGTACCCATTCTCCTGACGCTGGACCCGGGTCGCTTCAAAGAAATCTCCAAAATTTTAGCCGTGGCGGCATATCTGACAAGGGATATAGTGCGGCATTCCCTGGAGGTTGTGCCATCTGAAGAAGAGATGGTAGAAAGCCCGGTATCTGAAAACGACGTGATGGAAGATTTTTTGAATAAATATTTTGAATACGAACCAACCGAATCTGTGGGTACGCAAACAGACGAAGAATTACTGGGCCCTCTTGATTACCTTCCTGCCTTCTTTAGTAATAGGGAAAAAAAGGTAGAGAAATTAAGAAGAGCCCTTAAGGAAAATCTGGCGAAAGACCAATCATTTATAACCACCGATAAAGATAAAATGTTCAAGAAAATGAAAAATGCAATAGGGTCTAAAGTTAACTATCTGATAACGGGGCATTCGCATAAGGAAAGAGCGATCGCTCGAAAAGCGCCTGACTGTTATTATTTCAATAGCGGTACTTGGATCCGGCTGATCCGGTTGACAGAAGATGTTCTTGGAAATTCCGAAGAGTTCGCACGGGTGTACGCGGCTTTTGAAAGTGGGTCCATGGCGGAACTGGATGCCATAAATGATCTGGGGCCTTCGCAAGATCACCCCCTTGTGATGCTAAGACCTACGGTCGTATCGATTGTTGAAAAAGACGGTGTGACCTGTGGCGAATTGCGACATGCCAAACCGGACGGATCGCTTGAGGCTGTTGAAAACACCCGACTCCCGGCGAATTAAATCATGGATATCATTCGCACCATTGGTCTTGGGTCTTTATTGATCTGTGAGATCATGCGGTAAGAATCTGCCCTGTGAGATTCAATTCTCCTGCCGAAAAGACCCCAGCGAGAAAAAAGGAGGATAGAGCATGCCATTTGACATAAACAATTTTACCCATAAACTTGGTGATGCTGTTGAGGCACTCGATCGGGAGAAGGCCACAGCGCTTTGTGATGAGCTGATTAAGGAAATGGAAGGCCCATCTTTGGAGCTCTCCACCAAAAAGCTGCGCAATGTGCTTCAAGATTTGCGTCGAAAGCGCTTTTTCTGGCTGTTGGAGCGCGTTGCCGAAGCCTATTTGAGAAAAATACCGGGCGATCAGGAACCGGCAGAGATCCACTTGCAGCTCATTCAGGCTCTCATTGATCAGGGAAAATTAATGGAAGCCGAAGACGAACTCTTAAATCTCGTTGACATACAACCGATAGCCGTTAAAGCTGGGACAGAAGCACGTGGGCTGCTGGGGCGTGTCCACAAACAGGCATATGTCAATGCGCGTCTGCGAAAATGCAAGGCAAACACTCGCAGACTCCGAAAGGCTGTTGAAGCCTATCTGCCGGTCTACCAGAATGATCCTGATAACAATTGGTGGCATGGCATAAATGTGGTTGCCTGCCTGGCAAGGGCGGAAAGAGACAATATCTCCAAATCGGATTTGGCGGATAATGGCATCGACTGGAGAGACATGGCACAGGAAATTCTTCAAACAGTGGGATCGGCTAATAGGGATTCCGGCGAATACACCTGGTCTGCCGCAACAGCCATGGAAGCGTGTATTGCTTTAGAAAATCAAGAAGACGCGAATCAATGGTGTGAAAGATATATCAAGGCGCCTTATGCGGATGTGTTTGAGTTGGGTTCGACGGAACGTCAACTGCGCGAGGTGTGGCAACTGGATGAAAGAGACACTCCCGGGGCTGAGGTACTTCGTATCATTCAAGGGAGCTTGGGCCGGCTTGGCGGTGCAATGGATTTTTCTGCAAGCCCACGGTCACTAATGCCAACAGACGAGCTGACCTACCAGGCGCAGCTTGGCGCCGAATCTGCAGTAGCTGTTAAATGGCTCAATAACTTATGCAATCGCTCTTATTCAGTGGCGAAGATAACTAAGGACATAGACGATACGAAAGCTGGAACGGGATTCTTTATCAAAGGCAGTGATATGAGTCGATCCTGGAATGAGAAATACGTTCTGATGACAAACGCACATGTTGTCAATGAAAGGGGGGATCGCAGTGCTATGCGACCATCTGAGGCTCGCATTCGACTCACGCGTTCACTCCGCTCAAAGTCACTTACAATTCGGAAGGTGCTCTGGTCAAACACTGAGCTTGATACGACCATCTGTGCTGTTGATCTGCCAGAAGACGAAGCTCTCAAGAATCTCGGTCTTCCGGTGGGACGCACCAATGACGTGCGACAAGACGATACCGATTCCAAACTGCGACTTTACGTTATCGGCCATCCATTTGGAGATGCCCTTCAAATATCTTTGTACGACAACTATCTGATCGAGATTGTCGAAGATAAAGGCAGGCTTCGCTACCGGAGCCCCACTGAAAAGGGGAGCTCTGGATCCCCGGTGCTCTCCGAGGACCTTGAGGTTATAGCCATACATCACGCCACCCTCAATGATGGGACTGCGAATCAAGGCGTCCTTTTGGACGCTATTAGGTCACAGCTGCATCTTGATGTCGGTGTATAAATCCCAGGGCGGGCGATGAGATATTTCGGCGGCTGATGGAGTTAAAACCATTGTGAACTTAATTTCTGAAAGGAGGATATATGCCAACAGAACTGAATCATATTCTGAAAAATGAAGAGCTCGTCGAACAGTTAATAACTCACCTGGATTCAGACGAGGCAGGCGAAGAATTTGAAGAAGTTAAGATTGACACCGGCCAACTGAAAGGCACAGTTGAAAAATTGGCTGAAGGTTTGGAGTCTGAAGTTAGTTTTGAAGACGAGGCGATTATTCGGAAGTTTGGACGGCCGGTTCTGTATATTCAAGACGGCAAGATCCACGAGCCTGTTTTGCCCTTATGGAAAGAACGACTGGCAGGGGCCCGGGAAAACCTGGAGCGCATTATTCCCAGCGTCGGCCGCGTCGAGCTCAGAGGGCACCCTCGATATCCATGGGTCGGCACAGGATGGCTGGTCGCTCCGCGGGTCATCGTCACCAATCGTCACGTCGCGGACACATTCGGGCGGCAAGCGGGGGATGGATTTAAGTTCCGACTCGATCCGGTTGGGAGACAAATTCGGGCGCGAATTGATTTCTATGAAGAATACGAACGAACGCACGAAAGTGAGTTCCAGGTCAAAGAAATCTTGCACATTGAAGAGGAAGAGGAGGGTCGACCCGATATCGCATTCCTGAGGGTTGCACCTCGTGACCTTGATGATAAC
>CP070743.1:647621-651185 GCA_020348185.1 Nitrospirota bacterium | reverse complement strand
AATGATCAGTTGATCCTGCAATACCTGAATAATTACGTGATTAACTATGAACAGCTCCAAGTCGCATCGGAGCAAGGCCGTAAGTTGGTGGACTATGTTCGTCAATCCGATCCCAATCAAGGGAATAACTCTAACAATTCATTTGGTTCAAACAATAAAAAAGAAAGTATTGATTTGGGGTGACCTATGGGCCTTCACCCTCCTCACCCCTCCACAACTGTGCCCTAATACTTGGGAGTCTCCTGTGCGCAAGGAGTACACAATGGCTCAGAAGGCAATGTAAGGGTGTCAACCTTGGCTCAACTATTCGCTGTTTGTCTCCCGCGCCCTCTACAAGGTTTTGCCCTCATCTGTGTCATCTTAGGCCTCACGGCTGGCAGGTGTTTGGCCGACGACCCCATTCAGATTGGCATGTCTGCCGCCTTTACTGGTGCATCGAAGAATTTGGGGATCGAACTGTATCGTGGTGCCATGGCCTACTTCGAACATGCCAACCAATCGGGCGGCGTCAATGGCCGACCAATCGTCATCAGGCCCTACGATGACGGTTACAATCCAATTCCGGCCATCCGAAACACTATTGAACTCATTGACAACGACAACGTATTTTTGCTCTTCAGTTATGTGGGGACGCCCACTGTCACCAGAGTTTTACCTATCCTCAAAGTCTACCGCGACAAGTTCATATATCTCTTCTTTCCCTTTACAGGGGCACAACCGCATCGGGAGCCGCCGTACAAACAGTACGTATATAACTTGCGGGCGTCATACAGTGAGGAAACAGAAGGATTGGTCAACCACTTTGTCAAGATTGGCCGAAAACGTATTGGCATCCTGTACCAGGCGGATGCCTATGGCCGAAGCGGATGGGACGGAACCCGGCGCGCGCTGGCCAAACATGCACTCCGAATTGTGGGGGAAGCAACCTATCCGCGCGGTCTTGATTTTGCCTCGACACTCAAGCCGCAAGTCGATATTTTACGGCAGACGAACCCCGATGCGATCGTGTCAATCGGCGCTTATGCGGCGTGTGCCGCCTTTATTCGCGATGCCAGAGATGCTGGATGGGAGGTGCCGATTGCCAATATCTCGTTTGTCGGAAGCGAAAGTATGTTAGACCTTCTCCTGCATCACACGGAGACGACGGGAAAAGACTATACAACCAACCTGATCACCTCGCAGGTCGTCCCGAGTTATACCGACACCTCACTCCCGGCTGCACGGGAATACCGCCAACTGATCGATAAGTATAACCCGAAGCCCCCACCGGCGCTTGGAGAGCCCGGTTATGTATCGCCCCGCTATAGCTTTGTCAGTTTTGAAGGGTATTTGAATACAAAGCTACTAATACAGATCCTCAACAGATGGGGACTCCCATCGAAAAGGCGCGTCTTCCAGAAGCCGTTGCCCGGGTGAAGGATTATGATATTGGCATTAATGTTCCCATATCCTTTGGACCAAATCGGCATCAAGGTTTGAGTCGCGTCTATTACACAACAGTCGAAGGGGGACATTTCGTTCCTTTGAAGAATTGGGAGAGGTGGAGGAAGTGAGGCTGTCAAGGCTGTTCACAAAAGCCCTGATTATTATCGTCATTCTGTTTGGTCTCATCGCATTGACCTCTTCCATCTTATTGGGATGGAATCTCTACAAAAGCCTAACGGAAGAGTACGAAAGTAAGGGTACGGCCATCGCGCAAAGCATTGCAGATTCCAGTGTGGAAATCCTTCTCAATCGCGATGCGTCAACCATTCAAGCCATGGTGGATCAATATCTAAAAATCAAAGGCGTTTCCTATGTTTTTGTGTTAGATGGCGAAGACGAATTTATTACTCATACATTTATTCCCCAAATCCCCCAAGAAATCGTGTCCGTCCGTGAAGATAAGGCAAGGCTGGACTTTGCAGAGCAAGTTCATATCCACCATCTGCACATTAAGGGTATTGGCCCCGTAATCGATATCTCGGCCCCGATTCTTGCAGGAGTCGCTGGCCATGTCCATGTGGGAATGGACAAGACCCTGATTCAACAACATATCTTCACCGCCATTCTTCGGCAACAAGGGCTCCTAATCTCCATCTTCGTGGTCGTCCTCGCACTTGCCTATCTCCTGATTCGACGGATTTCTCAGCCCCTGCAACAACTTACCGCACATGCAAATCAGCTTGCGTCATTCGATTTCTCTACACGGGGAGAGGCAGCATTCGATGTGATTAAGCCGTTTGCCATCCGCTCGCGTGATGAGATTGGCGATCTTGCGACGACGTTTCAGCATATGGAGCAGGAGTTGAGAAAATCGATTCGCAAATTGACGGAAACCACGGCTTTGAAAGAACGCATTGAAAGCGAATTGACGATTGCCCGCGACATCCAGATGAGTATCTTACCGAAAATTTTTCCGCCATTTCCCCAGCGCTCCGACCTGGATGTGTACGCGATTATCGAACCGGCCAGAGAGGTCGGCGGCGACTTCTACAACTTTTTTTTTATCGATGACAACCGTCTGTATTTCACCATCGGAGATGTGGCGGGTAAGGGGGTGCCAGCATCACTCTTCATGGCGATAACACAGACCTTGATCAGAGCTCATACTACCAACGACCTGTTGCCGGAGGAGGTGCTTACGCGAGTCAATCGGGAGCTTTGCGCAGAAAGCGACGCCAATATGTTTGTGACAATTTTCCTTGGCGTTTTAGATTTAGCAAGGGGGGAAGTTTGGTATAGTAATGGGGGGCACAACCCACCCTATGTGCTCTCAGCCAATGGCAGACTCCAATGTGTCGAACCAACCGGCGATCTCGTTCTCGGCATAATGGCCGACAGGATTTACCACAGCAAGCGTATGACGCTGGAAAGAGGGGATAGTCTGGTTCTCTTTACCGACGGCGTAACTGAGGCCATGGATGAAGACGGCAATCTTTTTTCGGAGTCTCGTTTGGAGGCCTGCTTGCAACAGATGATCAACGCATCCCCCACCGATCTCCTTGAGCGTGTAGTTGCTGAAGTCCAACAATTCACAAAAGGCGCTCCACCCTCAGATGACCTAGCCACCCTAGCGATTCGGTATCGGTGAATTATTCTTTCGAAGAATCCCACGCTTGCCTTTCGCGATGTTGAGAAATTTTGCGCTCGCAACAGAAAGTCTAATTTTTAATACGAGAAGATTGAGGGGGAGAGGATATGCGACGGTAACTTAGTGAAAGGTGAGCTTGGTGAGGGCCGATCTATCTATTGAAAGCTTTTCAAAGCGCCGGCTTCATCCGGAAAAATCGAAAATAACGTGATGAAACCCGAAATTTCAAAGATTTCCTTAATGGGATCCTTGAGAGCAAAGAGAATGATTTTGCCGTTGTCTTTTTTGAGAGCCTTGGCAGCCTTAAGAAGCACTCGTAACCCCCCACTACTAATATAGTCTAGTTGGCGGAAATCGATCGCAAAGAGTTTTTCCTGGGATTCGATGAGACCGAAGAATTTATCCTCCAAACTTTTTGCTGTTAAGGCATCCAGCCTTCCTTTCAGGGAAAGAACCATTATTCCATCCTTTTTTTCTTCTTTGATTTCCAT
>CP070743.1:643953-647521 GCA_020348185.1 Nitrospirota bacterium | reverse complement strand
AATTCTAAAGACCTTCGTCTTTTTCCAAATCTTTCCAGAAAAATTTACTCGGCCTGATTGTTTCTCCGTGTTTCTGGTCAAGTATGTTTAACGTTGTCACTGGTCCCTTCCATCCGACACTTGAACTAACTCTCGTTCAAGAAATTCAACGGCTCAAATCTTCTGATTCTCTCGCTCCGATAGCGATTGTCGTTCCTTCGGAATCGCTCCGACGTCGTTTACAATGGTTGTTGTGTGTCGATCATCAGTGTTCTTTGTTTGATGTTCATTTTCTGACCTTTCATCAACTGGCTTTGCGTCTCCATCACGAATACCTCCTGTTCAATGGGGATTCGGAAGTCATGCGTTTAGATCTTGTCCACGACCTTTGTTTTGAACATCTGCTCACCTCAGTGACAAACGAACATGCCGGGGCATTTGAGGAGCTGGCCCCGGCCCGTTCCATGACAGGGATTGGCAAGGCCCTCTGGAGGACGATTCGGGATTTGAAAGAAGCCATGGTTGATCCGAAGATTGCTCTCCAAGGGGTCGAGGAAGGGTTGTTTGGCATTGATGAACAAAAGAAATTACAAAATCTCTTTACCGTATACGCCATGGTCCAGGAGACCAGCCGTACCTTGTACATCGGTTCGGCTGATGACCTGGCCTCCCTAATGATTCCCTGGGTGAAAGAATCCCTATTTCTCTCTCGAGTCGCACAGGTGTGTTACTACGGGTTTTACGATCTTACGCAGGTTCAACTCTCGCTTTTCGAAGCTTTAGCTGCGAAATGCCGGATGACCGTATATTTCCCACTTTCGGATGGTCCTGCCTTTTCCTTTGCCCGTCGGTTTTTTGAGCGACATTTATGTTCAGGTAGTCAAAACGATACCGGCCAAGAAGTTCAAAATCCCGTTTTGAATACCGGCACAGGAAGTGGCACTCCCCCGCAGGTCCAGGTTATGCACACTGTGGGGCCGGAGGATGAATTATCCGTTGTGTGTAAAGAGATTATGAAACTGGTTGAAAACCATCAGTTTAAGTATGAAGACATCGGAATCGTCGCCCGAAATTTAAAGCCCTATCAATCTTCTCTTCGCCGGACCTTTGCGGAACATCGGATTCCCTTTACGTCCTCCGCAACAATCCCGGTTATTCAGGAGCCTCTTATTAAGCATCTCATTCAACTTTCGAGTCTTCCCTCGACAGATTTTTTTTGGAGAGATGTCTTAGATGTCCTGACCTCTCCATTCTATCGCCTGGATCGATTCGGAGTTACACGAGACGAAATACACTCCGAACAATGGCATCAAGCTGTGAGAACCCTTGGCCTTCATCGAGGCCAGGATCAATGGTCACAACTCACATCTCTTATCCAGGAGGGGGTGAACCAAGAAATGGAGCAGGCGCGTCCCACAGGCGAATGCGAACGAGCTGGAATCGATCCGAAACACCTACAGTTGCTTGCCCGGATCACTTCTGAATTGATCGCGGATTGTCATGCTCTTCCAACTCAAGGAACAATTGGCGACTTGACGCAGGCTTTTTTGTCACTCGCCAAGACCCATTTGGCCCTTTCCGGCTCCTTGAAGTCACCTGGTGAAACTTTTTACGAAATACCGAATCAAGGCGATCTTAACGAAGTCGTCCAGCAAGCCTTGACCATTCTTGAGGATATGCAGGTGTTGGATGAGATCGTGACGTGGGAGCAATGGGCTCAATTATTTCAGCGGGCGTTAAACGCTTGCACGATGACAATGGAACCCGACCTTCATGCCGGCGTGAGAGTCCTCGATGCCATGTCCGCCCGGGGACTCCCTTTTCGGGCTTTGTTTCTCCTCGGGCTCAATGAAAAGGTCTTTCCTCGATTCATCAGGGAGGATGCGTTTTTACGAGATCGGTCTCGTCGTGTGTTGGAAGAGACCTTCGGATACAAAATCGATGAAAAACTTGGCGGTTACGATGAAGAGCAGCTTCTATTTACTTTGCTGGGGCAAGCGGCACAGGAACGGTTTTACCTGGTGTATCAAAGAGCGGATAAAGAAGGACGTCCCCTTGCTCCGTCTCCCTATCTGACGGAGTACCTTTCATCAGTACCTGAATCGAATTCCAATCCGGAGGTCATGATACCTCGAAGAATGTCTGATCGCTTTCACCATCCCCTATTTGGGTCCGGTTTTCTGACGAGAGAAGAACTTGGACTCAAGCTAATTTTTCAGGGATATCATCCCGGAGGTCTTTTAGAGATGGCCGGGCGCGAACCACAACTGTTTCAAAATGGGTGGGAGGCACTACTCAAGATTGAGCGCTCAAGTCGACAGCTTGGCGTGTATGACGGCATCCTTGGCCCAATTGATTCCTATTGGAGAAAGGTGATGGAAAAAGGAGTATCTCCGACGTCGCTGGAAGATTACGCTCGATGTCCTTTTCAGTATTTTGCAAGGCACCTTCTTCAATTGGAGTCCATGAGAGCACCGAACGTTGAAGAGCTCCTTCCGGTCTCTTTGGGCAAATTGTGTCACGAGGTCTTGCAGGCTACTTATCGAAAGTTAATCTCTGACGGGTGGCCGGGAAAGGAGCTCTCAACTCCATTCATTAGAGAGGAGATTTCTTCTATAGGAGCCAACGTCTTCGATCGTTTTTTTAAAGACCATGCGACGGGTTATTTCCTGACTTGGCAACTTGCGAAAGACAAGATCCTTCGGTTGGTTACTATGGTGATCGAAGCTGATCAGCAAGACTATTGTGAAAATGGGTTTCGACCAGTTGCGTTTGAGGTCTATGCGGAAGGGAAAATGGTGGGAATTAGGTCGCCAAATGATCCAATGAAGATCCATGGGCGATTGGATCGGGTGGATCAGAGAAATAATCCACCAGAAATTCGTATTGTGGACTATAAGTTCACCGCAAGCTCTGAAATGAAAAGAAAGCACAGGGACTTGCTTCTTTCAGCCAATCGCGGATTCTATCTGCAGCCTCCGGTATATGCCATGATGACCAAATTTCACCATCAGGAGCTTGAGGCTTGTGCGGAAGATCATAGGATCCAACCGGGGTGGGTGGAGTTCTTATTTCTTGCTCCGGGTTGGGAGACTCAAGTCGTCCGCTCCGGGTTTGATCCCACCACTTTGCAGGGTTCTTTCGGGCGGCAAATTAAAAACACTATTCGGAGCATAGTCAATGGCATTCATGCCGGTCGTTACTTTATTCTTCCTGATGATTATTGTGGGCACTGTGATTTTTCCACCGCATGCCGTCGTTTTCACAGACCGACTTGGGGCAGGTCTCATGGGGCTGCACAAGCCCGCCAGCTCCGCCAGCTTCGAACCCAGGACCTTCACGGTGACTGAATTCTCGCCGATACCTGATGCCCACATTCGCCGTCTCGCGGTCACGACTTTCGATCGCAATGTTGTGGTGGTCGCCGGGGCCGGCACCGGGAAAACCACCTTGTTAGTCAATCGTTTTGTTCATACGTTGATGCGAGAACCCGGTCCGGCTAGGATCACCGAAATCGTCGCGCTTACATTTACCAATAAAGCGGCTTCTGAGATGAAAATGCGGCTTCGTGATCAGTTGACCGCTCTGG
>CP070743.1:640270-643853 GCA_020348185.1 Nitrospirota bacterium | reverse complement strand
CCGTAACAATTGCCAAGGGATTTCTGGCTGAGAGCCTGACTGCTAAAAAGTCGCTCCCGAGTAAAAGAAGACATCCCCTTTCCGGTATCGGCTATGGCTAACACCACAAACGGCCCATCTTGGTATCCTCCCACCGTGATGGTTGCCTCGGCAGCAACCTCAGAAATAGCATTATTGATGAGGTTGTAAAACACACTGAACAATCGCCGCTCATCCGCCTGTATGGCAGGCAAATTCCCTAGACCTTCAGCAGTGCGTAGCGCTATCTTTTGGTCTTTGCAGGTGTCCGCGTGGTAGTTCATCGCATTGATGACCACTTCGAGCACTTCGCAGGAGCTAAATTGGAGTGGAGAGGTCAGCCCCATGATGCAATCGACGAATTCCTTGGATTGTTTTTGGACCCGGTGGGCATTTCGCACCACCATGGCAATGAGTTCCATACACCCTTCATAGCTGATCCTCGATTGGTGGGTTGAAGGATTCCGAAACTCATGAAAAAAATCATGCAGGAATTCCTGGAGTGTTTCGCTCCCCATGACAATTGGTTGGAGCATATTTTTGATATCGTGGGAGCAATCTGCCACGAAGTTAAGGATTCCATCCTCTTTTGGATCTATCACAAGTACCTTTCTGGCCACCCTCGCGAACCAAGGGTCCGCAGGTTACTCCAAGGAACCCAAGTAAATAAGAGATAAGAACTTCTTTATCTCCAAACGGTATTATCCTGAACTTTTTAAATGAGGGACATTTGAAAAGCCTAGACAAAAGCCTATGGGAATGTCATTTTCCTTCTCCCGCTTTTACTCCTTGCGTGCGGGGGGAAGAACGAGTGGAAGGTGCGAAGGAAACTCACCACCCTTACCATTGTCATTGGTAAAACAATTCCCTCTTACCTCTTTCGGACAGTGGTCACATACGGGAGAAAATTTTGTAGGAATGGTGGGGAGACAAATAGAGACCGTGGAATAAGACGGTCTCGCCACCTCAAATTGACTCCTCCCAGCTCTAGCTATGGTGTCACGCTGCTTCGTCGTAACTTTGATGCTACCCCCGTGGCGCTCCACGCAATGTGTGGGAATCATGCTCCACAATCCAGCCACATCAGACGGTTGGTTAATAAAAGAGGCATGGGCAAAATCCTCAAAAAGGTCGATAGAGGGATCACCCCCGCTACCTTCGAGAATGAGCCTGACCACCTTTCCCTCTGGCAAGACTTCCCCACGTAGCGTGAGAGAGCCACCTGCTGACATCTGAGAAATTGCCTTCCGGACAAGGTAATACAGGGCTTCAGCGAGTCGTTCTTCATCAGCCTGAATAACTGGGAGACCGTAGAGACCCTTGGCTCTCAACTGAATCCGTTTATCATCCGCGTTGGGGTGTAACCTTGTCAGTAAGCTGCTTGTCATCTCAGCTAACTGACAACTTTTAAATTGAGTGGGCATGATGAAAGCTTTAGCAAAATCTGTCATGGCCTTAGCTGTATCTTGAATTTCCAAAGCGCTTTGCTTCAGCATTCTTAAACTTTCCTTGGCCAAATTCCCCTCCGCTCTGTCTTGACTTAATCCTTCGTGAACTTCAGATTCGGTTCCTTGAGAATTCTCAAGGTCACTTTTCAGCACAAAGGCAAGATTGAAAATGTGAGCTCCCTGCTTTTTTAGATATCCCCCTAAGTCTTTCATGATCTTAGGCGCGTCGGCCAACAAGAATTTTTGGTTCAATTGATTTTCCAAGGCCACGTTCCGTTTTTTGAGTTGAGCAGCCTGTTCTTGTATTCCTCTCACCGACGCTCTGATCTTAAGCAGTGACCGAATCCGCAACAAGATTTGTGATCGCTGAACCGGCTTACAGAGAATGTCGTCAACTCCAATTTCCATTTCTTTCATTGGAGTTGAACGTGAACTGGACTCGGCAATCAACATAATTGCCGGCAAATTAGTATCGGAAAGCTTGCGGATGTGGCGGCAAAGCTTATTACCACTCGTATCGGGGAGGGCATCATCAATGAGGATCAAATCCAGATGTTCTGCCTCAATCTGTTGTAAGGCTTCCGCTCCGTCGCTGGCCGTGATAACTATATACCCTTGGGTAGACAGGTAGTCGGACCGTATTGGGATATTGTCACCGACGACCAGAATTTTGTGTTTGAGAGACATGATGGTTACTCCTTGGGGATTTGGGATTGAACCGTCTCACTGTGCTTCTAAGCGTTTGAAGAGGGGCCGAGAGGCATCCCGCACAGTGTGTATAAAGAGACTTTTTAACAAAGACCTCTCCTATCGGCTATCAGCTAGTGGCTGAATCCGAGCTTCCCAAAAGCTGATTTTCCACTTCAAAAAAGCTGAGGTTTTAAACGAATTCCCGAAAGGGGAATTATTTCTGGGACTGTCTAAGAAAAGGAGCCGCCATTAAAGACTCCCGACCCCTTTTATCGCTCTTTTTCAACTACCGGCATCATCGGGTTTCAACCCATTCGCAGCGTTCCTTCACTATGGGAGCCATGATCTCGGTTCCAACACCACGGGTGATGAGAGCAAGAATCCGCTCGTCATTGTCATATTCAGTATGGGCCGTCATCGGGTTGGCTATTCTTCCCAGCCCAAACAGGTCCTTGACTTGGGCGACATTGATACTCACATTGTCCATCGTGGTACACATGCGTGAATCCATGTATTCCTCTACAAAATTGGGAGGCACCGCATAACTGAGAAGGTCATTGGGATCACAAAAGGCCACCATATGCAACTTGGCCATAAAACGTTGATCGGCTAAGGGCGAATCAGGGAGGCAGTATTGGTCATGTTGCCCCGTCACCGGAGGTTTTGGACGGCCCAATTGCATGAGAAGTAATTGGTTGGAAAGCATGTAGATGGAAAATTCTTTATCTTTGAACCCTTCTAGTCTTCTCACCATTTCCTGGCGCACCGATTCCTCGATCCCTATTCCCACATCTTCCGTCGTCAGGCTCGGGTCCGCAAGGAGTGCGCCCAGCCTGGCAATCCGCTGTAAGGAGTCCAGTAGTACCCGGCTCCCCAAACTATGACTCATGAACACGTATTCGTCCTGGAAGTAATTAAGATATCCAGGAAGGTCAGGGAAACAACCGTGGGACCCGGAAGTCGGGAGTCCGTCCCAGTCCGAGCTCAACATCCAACAAATGGATTGAGCCACCGAAACATTGATACGTTCCTGAGGCTCCCCCAGATAAATAACCGGATCCGCCAAATGGGCATTGCTGAATTCTTTGAGTACCTTATTGACTTCTGCCCGACGAAACGCGTGTTCCCCAGAGGTATCAAATTCCAACAACTCTTTGTACTTCGTCAAAATTTCAGCCCAGGTCAGTTCATAGAAGATCATTTCTCGAGTTTCAGTATCATTGAAATATCTGGAGATCCGGAGGGTCCCCACCGTTTCATTGGGAAACAGGTAAGTTTGGGCAAGACTGAACTCTTTGTACTGCTCCGCCCGAACATTCATCTGGAGGGATCGGGCTAAGTTTTCAGCAAGCCGCGTGGAATGGCCAGACTTATGAGGTCCTATCCCATGAATCGACAACACCTTGAGTGTCGCCCTTTTCTCATTA
>CP070743.1:636580-640170 GCA_020348185.1 Nitrospirota bacterium | reverse complement strand
TCGGATGCTCGCCAGGCCATCAAGGAAGCTCATAGTGTCCATGAGCGAGAATTTGCCCCCGCTCTCCTGGCTCAACCGGATGAGACTTCCAAGGAAATTCAAAAAGAATTAAGCGTCTATATCGACGATTCCTCCAACAGTGCAGAAGAATCAAGTGAAGAAGAGTCAGAGGTCGAAGAGTCGAGCTAAGGGGTGAGTAGGCTGATGAGCGAATCTCACTATTCCTTGAATGGAAAGCGAATCATTCTGGGTGTCACGGGGAGTATTGCTGCGTATAAAGCCGTCAGTTTGCTCCGGACTCTTGTTCAAGCAGGGGCCGATGTTTCTGTCGTAATGACTCAATCGGCTACCAGATTTATCGCTCCCCTGACGTTTGAAGTCTTGTCCAAACATCCTGTGGCCATAGACCTGTTTTCGGGTAAGCAGGAGATGATGCATATCACGTGGCCTGAACATGCTGACCTCATCGTGCTTGCCCCTTGCACAGCCAATCGAATGGCCAAATATGCTCTCGGGTTAGCTGATGACCTTCTGAGTACCATGTTAATGACGACGCAATGCCCGGTGGTCATTGCTCCTGCCATGGACGGGGAAATGTGGGATCAACCGGCGTTGAAAAACCATGTGGCAGTTCTCCGGGAACGAGGGGTGACAATCCTCGAACCGGAAATCGGACCGTTGGCCTCCGGAAAATGGAGCCAGGGGCGATTACCCTCAGAAGAGGCCATCGTCGCGACGATTGAGGAAAAATTACGGGAAACTCAGGATTGGGTGGGACATCATTTTCTGATTTCAGCAGGGCCGACACGTGAACCGATTGATGCGGTTCGTTTTCTGTCCAATGGGTCATCCGGCAAAATGGGGTACGAATTGGCAGAGGCGGCGGTGGCAAGGGGGGCTCGAGTGACGTTGGTCAGTGGCCCGACAGAGTTGGCCCCACCCCCTGGAATCGAATTCCTTTCGGTCACCACCGCCGAGGAAATGCACCAGGCACTGGCCTCGAAGTTTGAACGGGCTACCGTCCTGATCATGGCGGCGGCCGTGGGGGATTTTCGACCTCGACAGGTCAACCCTGAAAAATTTAAGAAGCAGGACTGGAATGGAGAACCACTTGAATTAGAACGAACCACCGATATTTTGGCCGCTCTGTCTGCACAACGTACCCATCAAATTCTGGTGGGCTTTGCGGCCGAAACCAGCAACCTCTTGGAAAATGGACAAGCGAAACTGAAGAAGAAAAGCCTCGATATGATCGTGGTGAATCAAATTGGAGGCACACACTCAGCCTTTGGTAACGAAACCAATGAAGTGATCCTCATCCCTCGGGGCAAAACCCCTCAACCGATTCCACGGCTCCCGAAAAGAGCTGTCGCTGACCGAATTTTAACTGAATTGCATACCTTCACTGTCCCCGCTTCCTCTCACCAGCCTGTGTCACAAATTTAACACATTGTCTCCCGGTCCCGTTACCGGAATCGGGAGTTGAATACTGAAAGGACAACCCGATGAATCCTCATGCCATTCTGATTGAGAAAAATCCGAACCGCGTGAAAATCACCTTTGACGGCAAAAGCATTGCCGATACTCAAAAGGCGCTGGTGTTGCGAGAGGGCAAACTGCCTCCGGTCCTCTATCTTCCCCGAGAAGATGTGGACATGACTCTGCTTCGGCGTACCGATTATTCGACTCATTGTCCGTTTAAAGGTAATGCGGCGTATTATTCAATTATCGCGGAAGGGAAAACCGCGCAGGATGCTGTCTGGACTTATGAATCCCCCATTCCCGCAGTTGCCGAAATCAAGGATTACCTCGCTTTTTATAAAGAAAAGATGGATGCGATAGAGGAACGATCTGAATGACGAAGGGGGGGATTGGGGTTGGTGTTTTGTTTCATTAGGGAATCAAAGTCAGCTCTTGGGAAAACATCCAACGCCGTCTCACGCGATGCATTATAAATACAACCTCCTTTCGCTTCAACCGCCCTCTTTGCCGCAGAGAAGGCTTTCCGCTGCAATTCCAGCAGTGGCATTGTCCATGTTTCTCCAGGCTTTCTGTATTCTGGGTGGAAATGATTTTTTTCACCCTTATATTCCAAGATATTACCATGCAGGCATTTCTTCCCTGTCCCCGTTGGGACATCAAACTTAAAATCCACACCGATTAGATATATTTCTCGTATTCCCATAAAAAATGCCAATTGAATCTGGGGGTAGAGAACCGTCCAGCCAGCATACACGCCCCTGAGAGCATTGTCGGAAAACCCGCCGATATATTCCCCATCGACTTTAGGCTCATGCAGAGCTTTTAACCATATGATGTCATCCGCCCCTGGGAAATAAGGTTTTACGTCCTCATGATAAATCTTGCATAAATGCAGTTCGTCGATAATGGTGGCATTGTTTTCTGCCACAAGAATATCAAGGACAGAATAGTACGTCGGTCTCCATTCAGTCTCGGAAAAGGCTAGGTATATTTTATTGCAGGCAAATGTGATCTCCTTTTTCAGCAGATCCAAGTCTTCGATTTTTAAGCTAGGGCCGTTACCGACAATGAAACATCGCCGGCCCCTATGGATATCTTTGAGACTTGCAACTTTTCGTTCATTTGTTGTCAAGTATACCCCACAAGAATGTAAGGGCAGCATCACAAGGTTTCGAAAGCGCCGATACTTGCCCTTCAACGCTGGATTGAAGCGCTCTCTTCGACCATAGAAATAATACGGGATTAACTTTCTTATCAGCATTGCCGTTTTACTTGTCAATTAAGGGTTTATATCCCTCGCCAGGAGGTCCCCAACACAAAAAATCATGACGGCATGTATGGCTTCCGTGATATTGTAATTTCTACTATTGACCCAAAAGTTCAGCTGACCTAATGACTTGAGCGTGTTGTCAGCTGAAAAACCGGACATGGTCACCAACGGCAGCCTTTTATCTCTAGCCAACAGGGCGGCCTTGACAATGTTTTTCGACTCACCGCTGCAACTGAGCAGTACGATGGCATCTTTCGGATCTGCGTATTCTTCCAAACATTGGGCAATCCACTTGTCCTGTCCATAGTCGTTAGCATAGGCACTGATCAAATTATGGTCGTTAAAGGTAACAGTACGAACCTTGCTTTGCTTCGTGAAATCCGTTGCGGCATGACTCGCAATTGAAGCGCTCCCCCCATTGCCCGCAAAAATCATCTTGCCCCCTTGGGCTGAAACAGTCCTGCATAAATCGCGAAGCTGGATTATTTCTGATCTGCGATCCTTTTCAAACAAAGCCTGTTGATGGCGAAATAAATGTTCAGTGAAAAAGTTTTTCCCCTCCCCAGCCTGCTCCAAGAGGTTGGCGGCTGCCAAAACCCAGATCAGATGAGTGCATTCCACGACATTGTATGCATTGCTGTCGACCCAAAAAGACGGTGCACCAAGTTTTCGGAGTGGATTCCCTGGTGAAAAGCCCGTAAAGGATACAACCTGAAACCCTTGAGTTTTTGCATATTTTGCTGCGTTAACAATATTGGGCGAACAGCCGCTGGAACTAATCAGCACTACGACGTCACCGAAATCGGCATAGGCTTCCAGGGCCCGCGCTACCCAGTTC
>CP070743.1:632862-636480 GCA_020348185.1 Nitrospirota bacterium | reverse complement strand
GATCCCGTCACCGTGAAATACCATATCAATCCGACCGGACGCTTTGTCACCGGTGGACCGATGGGTGATACGGGGCTGACCGGTCGCAAGATTATTGTTGACACCTATGGGGGAGTGGGAAGCCATGGAGGTGGAGCCTTTTCCGGGAAGGATCCCAGCAAAGTTGACCGGTCAGCCTCGTATATGGCCCGCTACATCGCCAAAAATATTATTGCCGCCAAGCTGGCTGAAAAATGTGAAGTCCAACTGGCCTATGCCATTGGCGTTCCTGAACCTGTGTCCATTTTAGTTGATGCCAAGGGAACGGAAAAAGTTTCCCCTGAAATCCTTGATAAACTAGTCCGGAAGCATTTTCCCCTTACACCAAGAGGAATCATTGACCATCTGAAACTTCGACGGCCCATCTATAAGCGAACGGCAGCCTATGGGCATTTTGGGAGAAATGAACCAGGATTCACCTGGGAGAAAACGGATAAGGCCGCGATTTTAAAAAGGGATGCTGGCCGATAAGTCACGGGAAGGCTCTTACAGCCAACACCAAAAATATTTTCTCATTGGTAAATTGATACATATTATTTTAATTGGGGCTAACTGATGGTGCCCCAACCTCCGAGACCGTTCAAGAATCATTAAGGAAGGAAGGATTAAATGATGAGCACAGTAACCAAAATTGATACCACGTTTTGTGATTACAAAGTCGCTGATATGAATCTAGCCGAATGGGGACAAAAAGAAATCCAAATTGCGGAAACGGAAATGCCGGCGTTAATGGCCCTTCGCGAAAAATATCGCAATTCTCAGCCTTTGAAGGGAGCGAAAATCCTCGGATGTATCCACATGACCATTCAAACAGCGGTGTTGATCGAAACGTTGATCGAACTTGGTGCTGAAGTACGCTGGTCTTCCTGTAACATCTTTTCCACACAGGATCATGCCGCGGCGGCCATAGCGGCTCGGGGAATCCCGGTGTTTGCGTGGAAGGGCGAAACTCTTGAAGAGTACGACTGGTGTATCGAGCAAACAATTTTAAAAGATGGGAAACCCTGGGATGCCAATATGGTGTTGGACGATGGGGGGGATTTGACGCTGATGCTCCATGAGAAATATCCGGCTATGCTGGATCGCATTCACGGGATTACGGAAGAAACCACTACCGGAGTGCATCGCCTGCAGGAGAGGTTGGAAAAAGGCACGCTGAAGGTCCCGGCCATCAATGTGAACGACTCGGTGACCAAGTCGAAAAACGACAATAAGTATGGGTGTCGCCATAGCTTAAATGATGCCATCAAGCGCGGCACGGATCATCTGTTGGCGGGGAAAAAGGCGCTGGTGATTGGATATGGCGATGTCGGGAAGGGCTCGGCCCAGTCCCTGCGTCAGGAAGGCATGATTGTGAGGGTCGCCGAAATTGACCCCATCTGTGCTATGCAAGCCTGCATGGACGGATTTGAAGTGGTCTCCGCCTACCATGAAGGCATCAATACCGGAAAAATCGAAGACATCAACGCAGAACTCCTCTCAAACACGGATTTGATCGTAACAGCCACGGGCAACTATAACGTTTGCGATTCCGCAATGTTGCAGTCGTTAAAATGCGGTGCGGTGGTTTGTAATATCGGGCACTTCGATAATGAGATCGATACGGCCTTTATGCGAGAGAATTGGGAGTGGGAAGAGGTCAAACCTCAGGTTCACAAGATTTTCCGTGATAAAGCAGGAACGGACCACCTCATCTTATTGTCCGAAGGACGATTGGTAAATCTTGGAAATGCCACGGGTCACCCTTCGAGAGTCATGGATGGTTCCTTTGCCAACCAGGTTCTTGCCCAGATCTACTTGTATGAGCGTAAATTTGCTGATCAGGCAGATGCGGAAATCACGGTTCAAGTCTTGCCGAAAAAACTCGACGAAGAAGTGGCCGCCCATATGGTGCGTGGATTTGGTGGCGTCATCACGAAACTGACCAAAACGCAAGCCGATTATATTAATGTCCCAATAAGTGGCCCATATAAAATAGACGACTATCGGTATTGATCCCTCACGAATAAAAGTTTCGGATTTCACGTTTCGGGTTTCTGGTTGAGAGAGAAAATACTTTCTCATCGGTTACTTGAAACGTGAAATATTTTTCTCCTGCTCTCAGGAAATTCCCACATATGAATACCACAATCTTGAAAAGCGTTTTGCGCTTGCCGTTAGTCGTTCGTTTGGGTTTGGGAACGGGGTATCACCTGTTTCTTTAACCAACATGGTGCCAAAATGGCGACGGTTGCGGCCACTTTACAACTATAGTGGCACAGTGTATACTTTATCATTGACCCACCGTTTAGGATCGCAGTAGTTCCGTGGTCCGAATCCTATCTTTCTATTGATAAGGGGCTGGTTAATTATCCCGGGATGGTGAAACCGCGTGAGTCAAGGCCAGCCTATTACGGGCATCATATAGCCTGTGTGAGACTTAAACAATTGACAAAAAACATCCTTTTTCCAATAGTTCGGTAGGTGCAAGTCATGACTGAAATTGATGCTGAGGCTCTCGACAGACAGTTCGATATTAAAACCACGTTACTGTTTGGTTTAGTTGTAGGAGGGACCATTTTGGTGGTTCCGACTTTTGCCTATTTTTTTGGCTACTCCTGGTTTGATTGGACGATGTTTTTTCTCTTGTACATTGTCTCCGGTTTAGGAATTACGGTCGGCTATCATCGGCTTATGGCTCACAGGAGTTTCAAGTGTCCCAATTGGGTCAAGGGTGGGTTATTAATTGCCGGGGGTATGGCCTTGCAAAATTCCGCACTGAAATGGGCCGCCGATCACGTTCGTCATCATGCTCGCTGCGATAAAGAGGAAGATCCGTACAACGCGATGTTGGGCTTTTGGTACAGCCACTGCGGATGGTTATTTTGGAGGGACCCCTATCGGAGCGAAAAGTATGCCACCAGACTCAAGCAGGATCCGTTGGTCATGTGGCAGCACCGTCATTACTACGCCATTGTGATTGGTGGGTTGGCACTGCCACTTGTGTTGGGGTTCCTGTATGACGGATGGCTTGGGGGACTGAGCTGCTTCCTGTTGGCCGGCTTGGGACGAACCTTTTTCGTGCTGAATTCCACCTTTTTTATCAATTCCATTTGTCATCTTTGGGGATCTCAGCCTCATGGAACCTCCGACTCCAGTCGAGACAGCTGGGTGGTGTCCGTGTTGACCTTTGGGGAGGGATACCACAACTACCATCATATGTACCAAAGCGACTATCGTAATGGTCCGAAATGGTACAACTTCGATCCTTCCAAATGGCTGATTTGGTCCCTGAGTAAGTTGGGCCTCGCATACGACCTCAGGCGGCAATCGACTGATCAGTCTTCCAATCCACAGAATTCTGCGAATCAACTCATCTTGCCTTCTTAAGCAAGCCTAACCTTTCCAGGAAAGGTATCACTGGGTAACGTGTATGCCATCCGTTATTCCTGTTTTTTGTTTAATGGGCGACTTAAATGTAGTTGCGCCATCTCATGGCGCCTCTTCGTGGGTAATAGCAACTGACTTCCGAAGTGAGGGCCGGCAAGCCTTGAATATACAATCTAAGGCACTATTGGAAAAAGAAAATTGTAAATGAGG
>CP070743.1:629118-632762 GCA_020348185.1 Nitrospirota bacterium | reverse complement strand
CTCCATTTGAATCGCAAGGCGTAACGACCGACGGGTTCAATATCTTTGAGCATAATAAGGAGAGGGATAGACTCCGGCTTAATTCGCAATTGTCCTGTCCATTCATCAGTACAAGCGGCACAGGGGCAATGTTGTCGCAAATACCGAATGGGATAGACTCCGTGGTGACCGTCACTCCAATCTATTCCCAGCACGCCTTTGTCAATCCAATTCATATCCCGAGGATCAATGGAATTTGTCGTCATAGGTCGTTCAGCTTTCTATGAGGAAGTATACGCCGGTGGCGATGGTTCGGCTGCCCACCAGCTGATGGTTGGCAGTGGCTTTCCAATCACGTGATGAACATACGAATCGATGACCTCTTCGACCTCACGTCGAATTTGTCCCGCGGCACGAAGACGGGTCACGGTGGGAAATGGAAGACGCCTTGCCTGTTGAATGAATGCCAGGCTTCCCGGTGACATGGGGAAACAACGATCGACAATCCTTTCACGGCAGGAACGACACACCAGTCCTCCTGATTGGGGAGAAAACTGCGCTTTGGCCACTTCAATGTCTGAATTACATCCGGAACAGTGATCTGTTTGAGGCCGAAAACCTGTTTGCCCCAGAACATGGACCTGAAACACTAAGCTGCACAACTCAGGGTCGCCTTCATCTTGGAGTGCCTCCAGGCCTCCGATTAACGTATTGAAGATTGAAGAATGGGGATCACGGTCAGGCGTAATCGCTTTGATCAGATTCACCATGTGTGCGGCAGCCGTCATCACGGTAAGGTCTTCTCGTATTTTTCCGAAACTATTGATGATATCAACTTGGCTAATGCGAACTAAGATTTCGGGTGACTTCTCAAAAATGGTGAGATCAATAAATCCAAATGGTTCGAGTCCTCCCCCCAACCGGCTTTTCAAGCGTCTTGCGCCCTTAGCGATTCCTCGAATTTTCCCTAGTTTTTCAGTGTAAAACGTCACGATGCGGTCAGCTTCACCATATCGCTGACTTTTGATCACCACAGCTCTGGTCTTCACAAGTCCCATATCAGTCGATCTCAGCCGGAAATTTCCTATCTGGGTTAATAAGTTTGGTGTTAAAAGGGGAAGAGTCTTCCCCCCCGAAACTCGAAACGCGAAACCTGAAACTCGGATCGTTTCACCATGTGGCAGAAGAAAATCTCAAAAGTTCCTAGTACGCTACACACATACAAAATCAACATTTCCTATAACTATGATCTTTAATGATACCCCAATTCAATCAAAAGTCGATCATTATCTCTCCAGCCTTCCTGCACCTTGACCCATAATTCCAAGAAAATTTTCATATTAAATGTGTATTCCATTTCTATTCTTGCTTGGGTGCCTATGGATTTTAATCGTTGGCCGCCCTTACCGATGACAATGGCTTTCTGACTCCCCTTATCAACCAATATCGTGGCGGAGATGTGAGTCCGGGAGGGCTCCTCCTTGAATTCATCAATGAAAACGGCAACGGCATAGGGCAATTCTGCTCGAGTATGATCTAAAACTTTTTCCCGAATGATTTCCGCAGCCATGTGTCTCATAGATTGGTCAGTCAGAAAATCTTCGTCATAATGGACCTGCTCTTCCTCGGGAAGACAATCTTGGGTGAGCTCAATCAACCGCTCCAAGTTTGCACCTGTCTTGGCTGAAATCGGGACAATGGCGGTAAAGTCTTTCAATTGGCGATAGGAGTCGATTAACGGCAATATTTTTGATTTCCTGACCTGATCGACTTTGTTCAACAAAAGAAACACTCCTCGATAGGGAGAAGATCGCGAAACCGCATCAAGTTGGTCAATGACGAATCGATCTCCGGTGCCGGGAGCCTTGCTTGCGTCGACAAGAATATAGACGACATCGGCTTCCGGAAGGACTCCCAACGCCGTTTGAACCATACGGGTGTTGAGCCGATGTTTCGGTTTATGAAGCCCTGGAGTATCAATCAAGGCGAGCTGAACATTCGGATAGTGCCCAACTCCTAGGACTCGGGTCCGTGTGGTTTGTGGTTTATCAGAGACAATGGCGACTTTCTGCTTGACGAGCGCGTTTAAGAGGGTGGACTTCCCAACATTGGGTCTCCCCACTATGGCCAGGGTTCCGAATTTCATGGCGTCTTCCGTTGCAGGCGCAGGACGAGGCAGATGCGATAAGGCCAGAGGCAGGTGGTATAGGGAAAAGGAAGCGGGCTCATGCCCTGAAAGAATAAGAACTATGGTGAATCGTCTGATTTGGGTTCGACAAATTGATAGACAACTTCTCCCTCTCGGACCATGCCTAACCGGTCCCGGGCTAATTGTTCAAGTTCCGATGGGTCATGTTGTATGCGGTGGATGGATTCACCCAAAGAATGATTGGACGACTCAAGTTGTTGGGTTTGTCTTTTCAATGCATCTTCCTTTTCCACCATTTGAAGATACAAGGGCAGTCCATTTTCATTCGTGAACACATACACAAGAAAAAGAATGCCAAGAATGACCCAGGCGACAATGGGGATATGCTGGAACGTCTTGGCCCAAAATCCTTGGGGGTTTTTTTGTTTCTGATTGGCGCGCATACCGTTTAGCGGTATAAAGTCCTTAGAGCTTGTTTTCCTCGATACACGGCCGCGGATCCTAATTCTTCTTCGATTCGCAACAATTGGTTGTATTTGGCTAGCCGATCGGTTCGAGACAACGACCCGGTCTTGATCTGACCGGCATTCAGCGCGACTGCGAGATCGGCAATGGTGGCATCTTCAGTTTCCCCTGAACGATGGGACACAATCACTCCAAAGCCGGCGCGTTTCGCCAAACTCACGGTTTCCATGGTTTCAGTCAGAGTTCCGATTTGATTCAGTTTGATAAGGATGGCGTTTCCAATATTCTCCCGAATGCCTCGAGTCAAAAACTCCACATTGGTGACAAATAAATCGTCCCCCACAAGTTGGACGCGTTTTCCTAGTTGGTCAGTGAGGTCCTTCCAACCCTTCCAATCGTCTTCACTAAGGCCATCTTCGATGGAGACCACAGGGAAGCGGTCGACGAGCATCGAGTAATATTTCACTAAGTCGGCTGACGATAACGAAGAAGTTCCTTTAGCTCGTAGCACATACCCCTGCTTGTCACGAAATTCACTCGCTGCCGCGTCTAGAGCCAACACGATGTCCCGACCCGGTTGATACCCTGCCTTCTTGATAGCCTGGACAATCAAGTCCAGAGCTTCTTCATTCGATTGAAGCGCAGGGGCAAATCCCCCTTCGTCTCCGACGGCAGTACTGAGTTTTTTTGATTTCAGGAGTGCCTTCAAATGATGAAACACTTCGGTCCCCATGCGTAGCGCTTCGCGAAACCGGTCGGCTCCGACCGGCATGATCATAAATTCTTGAATGTCCAGCCCATTGTCAGCATGCGCTCCGCCATTAATAATATTCATCATCGGGACCGGAAGTTCCCGTGCATTGATCCCGCCAAGATAACGAAACAGGGATTGCTGCATCTCTGCCGCCGCGGCCTGGGCTACAGCCAAGGAAACTCCTAATATGGCATTAGCCCCAAGCCGGGACTTATCCTTCGTCCCATCCAAGGCGATCATGGTGGTATCGATCTCGGTCTGCTCCAATGCTTCCATTCCCTTAAGCTTCGGGGCAAT
>CP070743.1:625357-629018 GCA_020348185.1 Nitrospirota bacterium | reverse complement strand
GAATCTATGACTGATCCCGGTCGCGGAGAGGCCATTTATCAGAAACACTGTCTTCGGTGCCACGGTCCCAATGGGGAAGGCAATGGCCCGGATGCTTCCTCTCTCATTGTACCGCCGGTGAACTTTCAATCTCTTGAGTCACGATCAAAATCTGATGAGGAACTGCGATCGGCAATTATTTGGGGGTTTGCCTTCAGTCCCATGCATGGCTGGTGGGATAAATTGACTAGAGAGGAAATTTGGGGTGTGATTCACTACATTCGTCAGTTGGCGCCATATCGCCCGGAGGCCGGATAATGGTTTCGGGTTTCGGGTCAAAAAAAGTTTCGGGTTGCGGATGCTGCGTTTCGGGTTTCGGGTTTCAGGTTTCGAGTTAAATAATGAAGTCAAAACCTGGTCTTTTAACTTTGGACTTTTGATTTTAAACGTGGACTTATAATTCAGCCGCTTGGGAAAAATTAAACCGATGGAAAATTTAAAAATTCCCGCAGCCTTGCTTTCGCCAGAGATCCAAGTTGACCGATTCGGATTTGCCGATACGAGCGAACTCCCGGCTCTGGAAGAACCCCTCGGGCAAGCACGCGCCGTGGAGGCCATCGACTTTGGATTAAGCATGAAAGGACCTGGATACAATGTCTATGCGTCCGGTCCCGTGGGAACCGGGAAGTGGGCCATTATCCGGCAACGGGTCCTGCGTTTGGCGTCTGCGGCACCGGCTCCTCCTGACTGGTGTTACGTGAATAACTTTCAGGCATCCGGGAGTCCCCGCTGCCTTTCATTCCCCGCCTCGAAGGGTCGCGCATTTAAAGAGGGGATGTCCGCGTTAGTAGATGGTCTGCGTCGGGATATTCCAGCCGCCTTTGAAAGCTCGAAGTATTTGGATGCCCGCGCCAAGATAGTGGAAGAGCGGGATACCAAGAAGCAGGCCCTGTTTCATGAAATTGAGGAAGAAGCGCGAGCGCGCGGCTTTGGGTTTAAAGAGGAACCTGTCGGATTCAGTCTCGTTCCACTTCGTGAAGGACGTCCGATGAAGGAAGAGGAAAAGAATAGCCTCTCGGATACACAAAAAAATGACATTTCCGAGCAGGCCAAAATTCTGGAGGGGAAACTTCGAGAATTCCAGTCCCGGGCTCATGCGTTGGATCATGAAGGTGACTACCGGTTGAACCAAATGGACCGGCAATTGATCAAATCTCTTACACAAAACCGGTTTGCCGTCATGCTGGAGCACTATCGACAATTTCCGGAGGTATTGGAATACCTGGGAGCCGTGGAAGAGGATATGGTGAGTAATTATAAAGATTTTCTTCCCCGAGAGACGCCACGGTTACAATTGTTGGGCTTGAGTGCTGCCGATCATAAACCGGATTTGAGCCGTTATCAGGTCAACCTCATCGTCGAGCATTCCGCAGAAGGTGGGGCCCCTGTCGTGGATGAATCTCATCCGACATACCCGAATCTCATTGGAAAAATTGAACGAAAAGCCCATTTCGGTGTGATGTTTACCGATTTTATGGAAATTAAACCAGGCGCCTGTCTTCAGGCCAGTGGGGGTTATCTCATATTGAATGCGTTGGACCTTCTTCGACAACCATTCTCTTGGGATGCGTTAAAAAGAGTCATAAAAACTGGCTCAGTCAAGATTGAGGATCCAGGGGAGTATTTCGGCTTTTCGACCACCGGGCTCAAGCCGCAACCCATTCCGGTCAACCTTAAAGTTATTTTGCTCGGCCCTCCCCACGTCTTTAGCTTGTTGCAACTCTATGAAGAAGATTTTTCTAAAATTTTCAAGGTGAAAGCAGACTTTGAAGTCGAGGTCCCTCGAGATCAGCTTCACGAGTATCTCTATGCTCAATTTATTGCACAAGTGTGTCGGGAAGAGCAGCTGCCCCACTTCGGAGCCGATGCGGTAGGACGGATCATTCGTCACGGAATGCGACTGGCCGAACGGAGGGACCGCTTGTCCTTGCGACTGAATTGGATTGGCGACTTGGTTCGGGAAGCGGCTTACTGGGCAAAGGAAGCGGGGCGCACCCTGGTCAGGCAGGAGGATGTTGAGACCGCCGTGACCAAAAAGCGACACCGAGCCAATCGGGTTGAAGAATGGGTCCAGGATGAGATCAAAGAAGGAACGTTAATGGTCGACCTTGAGGGGGAAACGGTTGGGCAGGTCAACGGATTGTCTGTGCATTTGATGGGAGATTATGCTTTTGGTCGACCCTGCCGAATCACCGCACGAACATTTGTGGGGAGTAAAGGGGTTATTGACATTCAACGCGAAGTTGAACTCTCTGGAGAGATCCATAGCAAGGGGGTCATGACCCTTGCCGGTTATTTAGCCGGGAAATTTGCCGGAAAACACCCATTTGCGTTGAGTGCCTCGCTTACCTTCGAGCAGACCTACTCAGAGGTGGAAGGCGATAGCGCCGCCGTGGCCGAACTGGTGGCCATCTTATCAAGCTTGGGCGAGGTCCCGGTTCGCCAATATATTGCTGTGACCGGCTCTGTGAACCAACTTGGTGAGATTCAGCCCATTGGCGGTGTAAATGAAAAAATCGAAGGATTCTTTGAGTCGTGCAAAAAACATGGGTTGACGGGGAAGCAGGGGGTCATTATTCCGTCAAGGAATATCAAGCACCTGGCGTTGAATCGTGAGGTTGTGGAAGCTTCAGAACAGGGAAAATTCACCATATATGGAGTCAATAGAGTCGAGGAAGTCTTGGAGTTGATGACCGGGATCTCCGCCGGTGAACGAGACGCGTTGGGACAGTATCCCTTGGAAACTGTTTTTTGGCGTGCAGCCCAACGATTGGAAGAAATGGCCAAAATCGCTGCTGAGTCGTTGCCAGGTCGAGAAGTGGCTCTACCGTCAGATGCCGATTTCGACTGATGAGGGTGAGCTTCTTCATGTTGAGGGATTCGCCTCTCCGTTTTCAATAAGTTCCTGCCAGTATTGCCATCGATGCCAACGGTTGATTCAAAACGAGATTACTATGAAGTGTTAGGTGTCGATCGGTCTGCGACCCGCGATCAAATAAAGCAGGCGTATCGTCAGCTAGCCTTAAAATATCATCCCGATCGAAATAAGAAACCCCATGCAGAAGCCAAGTTTAAAGAAATCGCCGAGGCCTATGCGGTGTTGTCTGATGATGTCAAACGACGGGAATATGATGCCACGGGTCATAGTGGTGTCAGTGAACGATGGTCGCCGGAAGATCTTATGCGGGACTTTCAATTTGGAGATTTTTTTGGTGGGCGGTTTGATGATCTTTCGGGAATGTTTGGAGATTTTTTTGGCCGACGCATTCGGCCCACTGCCCAGGTGGTTCGGGGTGTAGACCTGCGCTATGATCTGGATCTAACTTTGGAAGAAGCGGCGAGGGGAGGTGACCGTGAGATTCACATCACGCGATCTGAAAAATGTGACCACTGTCGAGGAACAGGGGCCAAGCCAGGGACGAAACCCGTGACATGTACTGACTGTAAGGGGACGGGGCAGAAGCAACAAGTTAAAACCGGCAAGGGAGTGAGAATGGTCACTCTCACGACGTGCCCGCGATGCTCCGGTCGAGGCCAATGGATTGAAACGCCGTGTGCAACATGTCAGGGGAATGGATATACTTTTGCTCCTCACACCTTGAGAGTTCAGATACCTCCTGGG
>CP070743.1:621591-625257 GCA_020348185.1 Nitrospirota bacterium | reverse complement strand
GAGTCTATGTGAGGCGGTTGCTGGATATGTTTGTCTTATTCTTTCTCTTCAGATTTACGAAGAAACCGCTGCGTTTTTTTGGTTTGATTGGTCTAGGGGTGTTTGGCATAGGCGCCATGGTGACAGGTTACCTTGGGTTCGAACGACTGTTTCTTGGCGTGCCATTGTTGGAGCGCCCGTTATTGATTGCTAGCGCGTTGATGATTGTATTGGGCATGCAGTTATTTTCCGTTGGTCTGCTCGGTGAAATTATTATTTTTAGCCATTCTCGTGAGAGCAAGGAATACCATATTCGAGAGATATTGGATTAAATGCTTTCCAGACTTTCCATTTTTTGGCGATCGGCCCTGGGATATCTCACCGTCATCGCTCTTGTCGTGGGTGTCAATTTGTACATTCTGGATCAATTTCGTGTCCTGACCGAACTTGGGGCGGAATTGGTCACCTATCATTTTCCTGCAGTCGAGACAGCGAAACGTTTGATCACGAGTCTGTACTCACAGTTGAAAAGTGACAAACAGTACTTGGTGCTTCGTGACACCGCGCTCTTGAAAGAATTCCTTGAAGAAGCTGAAAATTTTCGTAAAACCTTAGCGGCTCTTCAAGAGCAAGAAAACTCTGAGGAAGCTCGTGAATTATTACAACGGACGCATCAACTTCATGAAGAATTCCACACGCTGTTCCTCAGCGAAGGCGTTCAGCAGACAGAGCATTCTGAACTATCCATTATGGATTATGAAGACCGGAGAGATGCTCTGGTTGATTCTATGACCGAAATCATTAATGCCTATATTACTTTGCAAGAGTCCAGCATTGGCGGAATTTTAAGGGATTCCCACATCAGGTCGGTTCAGGCTGAAGAAATCACTCGTCAACTCATTATTATGGCCATTTTGTTGGGACTTGGCTTAGCCGGGGTGGCTAGTTATAGTATTGTACGTCCCCTTCGGAGAATTCAAGGCCAAATTCGCCGTATTGGTCAGGGTCAATTTGGTCGCACCCTTCCCGTCACGGTTCCTCATGAATTGAGGGAATTGGTTAATACTGTCAACTGGATGGGAGAGAAACTCCAACAATTGGACGAGATGAAGTCCGAGTTTTTGGCCAATATTTCCCATGAATTTCGAACACCCCTGACCTCCATGCGGGAAGGTGCCCAGCTTCTCCTGGACGGAGTTCCAGGTCCTCTCACCCGTGACCAACGTGAAACTCTCACGATTTTATTGTCAAGTAGTCAGCGATTAAATCAGCTCATTGAGAATCTTCTGGATTTGTCGAGGATGGAGGCTGATATGTTAGCGTATCAGTTTAGTCCAACAGATTTGAATCGATTAGCTCTTCGATCTGCCGAAAAGATGAAATTCCTCGCCGAGCGAAAGCACATACAAATTCTGACAGAATTAGACCCAGACCGAGCACGAATTCAGGAGGTTGATGGCCCTCGAATCGAACAAGTGTTGGAAAACCTGTTGTCCAATGCGCTGAAGTTTAGTTCCGAGGGTGCGACGATTTCCATTCATTCCTACCCTGATGAAGGGGTCGATGGCTTCCATATCGCTGTCATTGATACCGGCCCCGGGATCCCTCCGGAAGATTTACCACATGTGTTTGAACGGTTCTATCAGGGAAGAACTCAGGAAGGACGTGCCTATGTGGGTAGCGGGATTGGTTTGGCGTTAGCCAAACGTGTCATAGAAGCTCACGGAGGAGATATTTGGGCCGAAAGTGAATTAGGAAAAGGGACTTCCGTTCACTTTACGATACCGAGTCGTACAGAATAGAGGGCAAAGACCTCATGTCGAGAATACCGCCTAATGTGAGATGGACATAAGTCAAATTCTGTCCGTTAGAAAATGTCACTATGTTAGTTCCCCGATCACTGTTCGTCCCATGGATGAAATGCCAAGAGCAAATAGGGGCTGAAGTTAAAAAAGAATTTGGCGTGAGCGATCATTTTAAGAGGGGGCCCTGGGGACATGAGACCGAGGCGTCGTTTCCGCAAGAGCTGAGGAGGCGACGACTCAACTTTTTTTATGGTCCTCTGATTGGTATTGTCCTCTGGACCACGGCTAGTTGTGCTTCCCCCTTTTGGCCGCCGTTACCGGCCGATGAACCTCCTCACAAAGTTGACCCATCGGTGTCTTCTCTCCTTGATCCAAACCCGGAGGATGTTCCTTTTTTTGAGGCGATAGGGGAAGAACAAGATAAGCAACTGCAGCGATGTCATCACGATGAAGAATGCAGCAGCACCCTATTCCTACGCGGAGTGGCCGCCCTTTATGTGAATCAGGAGCTCGCGGCTCAACATTTTCGGCGAGTGGTGGCGGCGAATCCGAATAGTCAGCTAGCATCAGAAAGTCGGTTTTGGTTATGGGTGTTAGAGGTTCTTAAGTCTCCTGAAAATCCTTCCCCAACCTCAGGTGAGTTGGCTAAACGATTTGCCCGTGAGATGGTCGAACGGGAGTTGATGGTTCATGAGCTTGTCTCTAAGCTGGATAATTCATCGGTTGAGGCTCTCCAAGAAGATTTGAACCATCGTGACCAAAAAATCGAGGAACTCAATCTCCTCATTATTGGTCTCACGAAGCAGGTGGATCAACTCAAAAAAGAAGTGGCGGTACGGCAGGGACTCCAGCAGGAACTCAAGGCCAGAGAAAAAAAGGTTCAAGAGTTGATGAGTCAACTGGAGGCGTTGAGACGGATTGACCAGGAGCTGAAAGAGAAAACTCTGCCGACCCGCCCTTCAGACAAAATGACCCCGTCTCCTGAAATGGAAACGGAAACCAAAGAGGAGATAAAAAAAACCAATGGCGGATGAACGAATTCTTGTTGTCGATGATGACCCGAGCCTGCTCACTCTTCTCAAAATGCGCCTCAAATCTTTAGGATACGCCGTGACACCCTGTGAGACGGGAAAAACAGCTTTGAACCGAGCCCATGAGGAACCCTACGACTTTGCCATTCTTGATCTTCGACTCCCGGATCTCGATGGATTGGGGCTTATGGAAGAGTTGCATTTGCTTGATTCAAATTTGCCGATCCTCATTCTGACGGCTCATGGGTGTATACCCAATGCGGTGGAGGCGATGAAAAAAGGAGCCTATGGATATCTCACGAAGCCGTTTGATGACAAAGAACTATCGGCAAGTATTGACAAGGCTTTGACACAAAAACGTATGAGCCAGGAAATTCATCGACTTCAAATGCTTGTCAATGAACTCTACGGTATGGATAAGGTTGTTGCCCGCAGTTCGGAAATGCAGGCGCTTCTTCAACAAGTGGCGCGAGTAGCGGGAACTGACACGACGGTTTGTATATCAGGAGAAACCGGAACCGGAAAAGAAGTGATCGCCCGAGTGATTCATTGTAATAGTCCTCGAAGCGAAAAACCCTTTGTTGCGGTGAATTGTGCGGCCATTCCGGAGGCACTATTCGAAAGTGAATTGTTTGGACATTTGAAAGGTTCGTTTACTGGGGCACACCAAAATAAACGAGGATTGTTTCACACCGCTGATAAAGGCACGCTCTTCCTCGATGAAATTGGCGAGATGCCATTGGCTCTTCAAGGAAAACTGCTTCGGGCGATTCAACAGCGAGAGATCCTCCCCATTGGCGCTCAAGTTCCCTCGAAAGTCGATGTCCGAATCCTTGCTGCCACGAATATGA
>CP070743.1:617790-621491 GCA_020348185.1 Nitrospirota bacterium | reverse complement strand
CGATTCACCATGGCGATTTATTGTATTTTGTTTCTGACCGGAAGTATTACCTATACGATGTTATACATTCTCTATCCCGGAAAGATAGGTTAGGGTCCGAGGGTGTGATGCAGTGCGGATGTGGTCAATGTTGGGAATGGACCGAGGTAGAAGAAATTGATGATACCACCTGTTTGGGAATAGGGGCCTGTCCGATTTGCCTGGCTCGATTTGGGGTAGAAGGCGGCGCCAAAGAAATTGATCCGCTTTTAGAAAAGATAATATGGACTGACGAGGCAGGGCACATTCTTGAACGGTTGCCCCCTTATGTCGCCCCATTAGTCAGAGAAGAAGTCGAAGGGTATGCTCAGGGCAAAGGTGCCAGACTGATCACATTTGCTATTCTCACTGAGTCAAAAAACCGCGGTACGGTATTCTGGAGTCCGGAAGCCGAACGGCGGCTTGAACGAGTACCAGCCGCAGTCCAATCAATGGCGCGAATTGAGTTGGAACGAACCGCAATCGATCGAGGCATGTCGGAAGTGACAGTGGCCTTAATGGAAGAGGTCAAGGCTCGATATTTCGGAATGGGAGCAGCTCAAGCCTAGAGATTTTTGGACGGAATTCTCGGTGCCTCGCACGGCTGGACCAACCAACAGGCTTATGACGTTATGCTTCATCGGCTGACATTACGGGTCCTTCCCCACCTGAACGCCATCGTGACAGAACCGGCCGTTCGCAAGCGGAAGCGGTTGGTCATGTTGGCCCCCGGCTTGATCGCTTTTATCCTTTACCGTCTCACGAAACAGGTCCTTCCGCTTTCTGACCCCTTTGTGCTCCTGACCTTTAGTGGAATTCTGTCTTCTGTGACAGCCTTGTGGGCCTATCGCATGGGACGCGGTGTTCCGCTGGCCACTTCCATTCATGAAGATGGAAAACGGCATTGGGTCTGGCTTCTCGGATGGGTCGGTTTTGCCTATGGGGTACAACTCTCCCTTCTTGTTCTCGCGCTTTTAAAATTATTTGTTTCCTACGACTTTCTCCTTCACCCTGAAGGGCCTGCCATGATGGCGATCATTATTTCCTGTACGTCGGTCACGCGAGATGCGTTTGAAATCGGAGTGGTTCGATTGATGGAGCAGCATGGACGGACGGTGATGACGTTTCCTGATGGGAGAGGTTTCCGGCGCTGGGCTCGCATAGAGCCGACGGCGTTAGGAAGATGGATTGGGTTGACAGCCTTGGTTGCCGTGGGATGTTCCCTCGCGTTTGCGGTTTCCGTCGAAATTGGTCAAACCCCATTGGCCCAAACACTGTTTGTCAGTATTCTTGTTTCTTGTCTGGCCCTGGTGGCGTTTTATACCAGTGAATCTCGATCGGGCCATTGGTTGGAAAGAGCTAAGCAAGTTGGGTGGTTCCAGTCAATTCGGTTCTGGGTTTGGCCCTGTTTTACCTTTGCCGGGACCTATTATCTTGTGCAGGTGGGCATCCTGAACTTTTTAATTGGAATAGATGGAAGTCAATTCTTTTTCCAGGCTGGGATGGCAGGAATCACAGCTGCGATGATGACCGGTTATTGTTATTATCTGGGGAGACGAAAGCTCATAGAAGTGCAATCTCAAGCTGGGAATTTGGAAAGTCTGGAGAGCTGTCCTTTTGTCATGGGGATCTTGAGGAAAGCGGGCATTGTCCCGGAGGAGACCAACCAGGGGTCTTCTCCAGCCTTAGCGGTGCACTCTGAAGAAGTTCGAGGAAGATCATATAATGGTTAGGCTTTGCTGGGGGTGTGCGTTGATCTTCGTGCTCTTGATGGGGGGGCTCCTGGTTCCCACAATCGTCGGGGCCGAGTCTTCCACGGCTCTTGAAACCTCCACGGATATTTACTATCAAACCCCGGGGGTGCCGGTCAGTCCCCCTGTCCATGAAATTCAATCAGGGTACCCCAATATCCCCTTCGTGAATAATCGAGTTTTGGTGTGGGTGGTGACTCAACAACACACGTATTTCGGTGGATTTGTTCTGGCTCTTCCTTTTTTCACGATGCTCCTGGAATTTTTGGGTCTGACTCGACGAAATCCCGACTTAGCCCAGCGCTATGATGGATTGGCCCGGGACATTTTACGGGTGGCCCTCTTGGCTTTATCGATGACGGCTGTGCTCGGAGCGCTCATGTTAGGCGCCTTTATTGCCCTGTATCCGGGATTCATGGGCTATATGGGGACGACATTTAAAAGCATGATGCCTCTCTATGCGGGGGTGTTTGTTGGAGAATCCTTGTTGCTGATTCTCTATTATTATTCCTGGGAACGATTACGTTCCCACGGTAACAAATGGATCCATTTGGCAATTGGGATGGCAGCCAATGCCATGGGTGTCGTCTTGTTGCTCCTTGCCAACGGTTGGGCTTCCTTTATGATGGCGCCCGCCGGTGTGGATGCCGATGGGCGATTTCTCGGTAATATGTGGCATCTGTTGCACTCGCCTCTTTGGAACCCCTTAAACGCTCACCGGTTTTTAGCGGATCTGATGTCAGGTGGAGCGGTGGTGGTGGCCTATGCGGCCTATCGGTTTTTGAGGTCCCGCTCCGATCAGGATCGGGCGTATTATGATTGGGTCGGATATGTCTTTATCGTTGTCGTGGTCTGTGCGCTTCTTCCTATGCCCATTGCCGGGTATTGGCTCATGCGGGCCGTGTTTGAATTTCGTCAGCAAATGGGAATCACCATGATGGGTGGCATGTTGTCATGGTTATTTGTGATTCAGGCGATCACGGTTGGGGTGCTGTTCCTTGGCATTAATTATTACATATGGCAGTCCATGGGAAGAATTTCCGGAGGTGAACGTTTTCAGCCATTTTTTAAAGGCATTGTGTTTGCGTTGATGGTGTGCTTTTTAGTCTGGTTCACTCCGCACACGATCGCCATGACCCCCAGTGAGATGAAAGCGATGGGGGCCGCCCAGCATCCGGTGATTGGACAATTTGGTGTGATGTCGGCCAAAAATGGAGCGATCAACGTCATGATTTGTCTCACGGCACTGAGCTATGTCTTATATCGAAGAGCCAATCATATTGTCAGAGTTTCATGGGAGCGATTGGGCAACATCGGGCTGGCGCTTTTATTCATTGTCGGTATTGGAAATATCATGTGGTTAGCCATTTATGGGTTTTATATTCCGGCCAATGTTCGAGTGGGCTTATCCATTCCCCAAGGGGTCACGACGGCAACCGTGGTGATCGGGTCAATTTTGTTGAATCGTTTGATGCTCCGGGGATCGACAATCAAGGGACCAGTTCAGTGGGGGAGCATTTCAGTTCGGGGCATGGTCGTGCTCTTTGGAGTGGCAGCGGCATTTACCTGGGTGATGGGATTGATGGGGTATATTCGATCAGCCGGTCGTCTGGGTTGGCATGTCAATGAATTACTGCCCGATCTTTCACCGTGGGCCTTTACGCCATCAATTGGGTTTGCGGCGAAGATGGTCACCTTGAATATGGTCCTGTTTTGGGCCTCCGTGTTTTTCATGTTCTGGTTAAGTGGCCGAGACCAGCGAGTGGCCGACGAGCGCTTGCCTCTTCGTGTGCCTTCGGCTTCCGTGGTAGGAACATTTTCCAGGGAGGAATCGGTATGAGGCAAATGATCAGGGGTTCATTCGGATCGGCAAGGTTTCTGGTTCTGAGATTCCTAGTCGCCGGTTTGATGGTAATCCCGATAGTCCTGTCT
>CP070743.1:613982-617690 GCA_020348185.1 Nitrospirota bacterium | reverse complement strand
TGCCGCTTTCTTCGTGATGACCCGGCCATGGATTTTGATTATATGGTGCACGTGAGTTCGGTCGATTGGCCCGACGAGGAAGAACGTTTTGAAGTCGTGTACGAAGTCTATTCCATCCGTCATCGGCATCGCATCCGGATAAAAACCCGGGTACCCGAGAACGATTGTTATGTCGACTCGATGACGGATATTTGGAAAGGTGCCGACTTTATGGAGCGTGAGGTCTTCGACATGATGGGCATCCGTTTCCGGAATCATCCGGACCTCCGCCGAATTCTTATGCCTGATGATTATCCGGAAGGGTATCCGTTGCGCAAAGACTTTCCTCTTCAAGGCAAGGGGTGGAGAGAAACCTTTAATTTTTTAAACGACCCGTCTTAATGAAAAATTGAGTGCTTTACTAACCTCTAGGTTGAATGAGAACTATCCTAATTGATATCAAGAGCCAGCAGTATGCTGTAGGACTAACGAATAACTAAGATTATGCATCTCGAAGACCAACGCGAAACCATCTATAAGGTCGACCCGGAGCACCCGGAAACTGCCGAGCTTCCCATCCTCCGAACCGAGGAACTCCTTCTGAACATGGGACCGCAGCATCCAGCGACTCATGGGGTCTTAAAGGTCATTCTCGAACTGGAGGGGGAACGAATCGTCAAATCCACTCCCGTCTTGGGGTTCCTCCATCGAGGGGTCGAAAAACTTGCGGAGGCTGGCACCTACCATCAGTTTATCCCGCACACGGATAGGCTGGACTACGTGTGTGCCATGTATAACAACTTTGCCTATTGCCGGGCGGTTGAAAAGCTTATGGATATTACGCTCCCGGATCGCGCCGAATATCTTCGTACGATTGTCGCGGAAGTCCAGCGGATTATCGGACATTTATTCTGGTTAGGGACGCAAGCCCTGGATATCGGTGCGATGACGGTTTTCTTTTACACGTTCCGGGACCGCGAAATTCTCTTGGATTGGTTCGATGAACTTTGTGGAGCCCGGCTCACCACCAGTTGGTATCGAATCGGGGGAGTTGAGCGGGACTTTACACCGTCTCTGATAGAAAAAATCAGAAAATTTCTGGATTATTTTCCACCCAAAATTGATGAATATGTCGTGTTCCTTGAGAAAAATCGAATCTGGCTCGCCCGTACGCGGGGGGTCGCCGTGATCTCGGCCGAAGATGCGTTGAGTTTTGGCCTCAGTGGACCAACACTTCGGGGCTCGGGGGTCGATTACGATCTCCGGAAATATGAATCGTACGGCGCTTACCCGCGTTGTGAATTCAGTGTTCCGGTCGGAAAAAACGGCGATACCTATGATCGATACTGGATTCGGATTGAGGAATTACGGGAGAGTCTCAAAATCATTCGACAATGTATGGATCAGATGGAACCGGGGCCGATCATGGCGGAAGTCCCCAGCGTGACCCTGCCGCCCAAAGACCGGGTCTTTACCAATCTGGAATCCATGATTCAACAGTTTAAGTTGTTTTCGCAGGGCTTCGATGCCCCGGTCGGTGAAATCTATTGCGGAACAGAAGCCCATAAAGGGGAACTAGGTTTCTATATCGTGAGTACCGGCGGCGGGCAGCCCTATCGATTGAAAATCAGATCCCCCTCCTTCATTCATATGGGCGCGTTTGATCACATGTCGCGGGGATATATGATTGCGGATGCCGTCACGATTTTTGGCACGTACGACATCGTGATGGGTGAGTGCGACAGATAAGAACTAGATAAGAAAGAAGTCAGAAGAGGTTCCAATATGGGATTAAAACCTGTCACGACACCTGATGCTAAAACAGCCACCATTGAGCTGACGCTTGATGGCCAAACTGTCACAGCCACTGAAGGTGTCTCTTTATATGATGTGATTTCCAGTACCGGGAAGATTGTCCCGGCCATGTGTTACCACTATACCTTTGATCCGTTCGGTTCATGCGGCATGTGTCTCGTTTCGCAGGAAGGGAAAAAGGCTCCGGTTCGTTCCTGTACCGCCAAAGCCACAGCCGGAATGGTGATCCGGACCGATGGCGAGGATTTATTCCTGGCCCGGAAGAAAGCCGTCGAAAAACACCTGTCAGTTCATCCCCTGGACTGCCCCGTTTGCGATGCGGACGGCCATTGTGAATTGCAAGACACGGCGTTTCAGCATGGGGTCACGAATCTGGCCAATGCCAAGCAGAAAAATATTCCCGAAGATACGCGAAGTCTGGTGTTGGATTTCAACATGAACCGCTGCATTGCGTGTGGGGAATGCATCAATATCTGCAAAGACGTTCAACGGATCGATGCGCTTCAATTTATGAAAAAAGGGGGCTTTACCCAGGTGGTCGCGAAAGGGGACCAAGCCCTGGATTGCGAGTTTTGCGGTGATTGCTTAGCGGTCTGTCCGGTCGGCGCGATTACCAATAAGTTCTCCAAGTATGTTTATAAACCCTGGCAGCTCAAAAAGACGACCACGACCTGTAATTATTGTGGCGACGGGTGCCAGATGTATATCGAAACCAAAGATACGGAAGTGACTCGCGTCACCTCCCCGCTCTCCTGGAAGAATAAGTGGGGGGATCGAGCCGATACGGTCAATGGACATGGCGGACTCTGCGTTCGAGGTCGCTTTGGATTCCAGTTTATCGACAATCCCGCCCGTCTCAAGCAACCGTTGGTTCGCACGGAAGCCGGGTTGACTGAGACCCCGTGGATTGATGCGCTCGATATTGCCGCCGGGCGTTTAGCCTACGTGAAGAAAACCTATGGCCCTCAAGCGATTGCCGGGTTGATCACCGCTCGATGTACGAATGAAGATTTGTACGTTTTCCAAAAATTCATGCGTACCGTCATCGGGACGAATAACCTTGACAGCAGCGCTCGCTACGGTCATATCAATTTCGTGCGGGCCATGCATCAGTCTCTGGGCATTCACCGCTCAATGAATACCTCAGAGGATATCACCAAGGCCAAAGCCATCCTGCTCGTCGGATCGAATATCACTGAGACCAATCCGGTGGCCAGCTTGCGGGTGAAGGCGGCGATCGGGGTCTACAAGACACAGGCAATTGTGGTGGATTCGGCTCAAACCAATATCGCCAAATTGGCTTCTCATCCCATGATGGTCAAACCCGGCACCGAGGGTCTGTTTGTCCAGGGGTTGGTGAAATCGGTCATACAACAGGATCTGGTCGACGAAGAAACGACCCAACAACACCCCGAAGCTTTTGCGTCGCTCAAGCAAGCTGTCGAGGAGATTTCGCTTGATCGGGTTGCTGAGCAGACTGGTGTAGAGGCTGATCAAATCCAGGAAGCGGCCAAAATATTCGCTGAAGCTTCTCGCTCCATTATTCTGTGCGGGGAGGGCATCGTCCGCCATGCCGGTGGGTATCAGAACATCTTAAATCTTATCGATTTAGCCTGGGTCACCGGGAAACTGGGACGGCCCGGATGTGGGATCAGCACCCTAACCGAAGAGGCCAACGAGCAAGGGGCGTTGGATATGGGAGTCGCGCCGGAATTTCTCCCTGGCCTGTCTTCCATGGATGATCCGGCCGCTCGTGAAAAATTTTCTTCTGCGTGGGGGGCCGAATTACCGGAGGCCGGAAGTCATCATCGCCTGATGGATATTGTTGAGCGCTGTCGATCAGGCGAAATTAAGGCCCTCTATATTGTGGGGGAAAATCCTTTGGCCACACTTCCCACTTCGTTCGATGTGGAG
>CP070743.1:610164-613882 GCA_020348185.1 Nitrospirota bacterium | reverse complement strand
AGTTTCTCGAGCAACGAGTCCTAAATCGGAAAGGAGAATAGCTTTGGCCGCATGATCGGCAACTTGATTCATGAGATCCAACGCTTCCAGATAATAGGCGCGGGCGCGTTCCCATTCTCCTGCGTCGGCGTACAGGTTTCCAAGATTGGCCAGGGTGGTACTGATGCCTCGTTCGTCCCCCAGGATTTTTTGAAGCTCTAACACTTCCGAATAATAATCCTGAGCTTGTTCCCGACGTCCACTCACGGCACAAATGTTTCCTAAATTTCCCAGAGTGGCGGCCAGCGCTCGTCGGTCCCCTGATTGCCGATCGGCTTCAAGAGCCCTGGCGTAGCAGTAGTAGGCATCCGTATAAAATCCCCTGGAAAAATGCTGATTTCCGAGGCGATTCAGGTGGGCTGAGCGAGATTCGCGCATTGGAATGGACTCAGGCGAGGCTCTGGAAGAGAAGCGTTCGTAGGAACTTCCCCGCACCGTCATCATATTTTTTGAAGTGCGTCTTCCACAACGGCTTTGGCCCCAGTCAAAATTGATACACCGTCTCCAACGAGGAGGCTGTCGAAGTTGTATTTCAGTAAACGCTGCAATCCTTCCCGAGCTTTTGAGATATCCGCATATTTTTCAGGAGGAAGGAGGGAAACGGCTCCAGGAGGTTTACCAATCAGGGCATCCCCGACGATGACGATACCCTTTCCTTGTTGGAGGAATAAGGCGCATTCACCCAAAGATTTTTGGTCGGCAAGGTGAACGACCCAAATCCCACCAGGCAATAATTCCCCATCAGTATAGGTCTTCGTGGGTTGGATACTCATTTCCTTTGCATCAAGTTCGGGAAGAAACACCTGACACTGAAAATCATTTCGGAGAGTTTCGACTTCACGTTCATGATCGCGGTTGGTAATGATGATGTAATCAATTTGGCCGCCTTGCCGGACTTGAGCCCGGTCTGTGGAGTTCATGGGGGGGGGATCAATCAGGATGCGGTGTTCCCCAACCGCCAGGAGGTGCCCATTAAAGTCGAGTTGTTTTTCCGGGGAGAACCAGGACCATTGCCAAATTCGTGGAAGAACTTGTTTCATAGAGACCCGATCGCTTCTTTGAGCATGGTCGTGGTTTTACTCAGGATGTCTTCTTCAGTCGGTAAATCCAGGATGTCATCCTCGGGCACTGTAATGAATTTCCGATTCGCGCCCTTTGTTAAGGAAATGAGAAATAGACTGTTCGAGGGGGTGGTGGGAATGACAACTTCCACCGTGGAATCCAACTCTTTGATAATATCTAAAAACTTTTGTTTGCCTTCTTCCAGTTCATCCATTTTTACTCCGTTTCAATTTTCAGTTTTCAAGTTTCAGGTGAAGCTCATATTCCCTTCTCCCCTCACCCTAACCCTCTCCCCTCCGGGGAGAGGGAATAAGAGGACCTCAAAGAAAGGAAGAGGAGAGAATAAAACCACCTGTTGCATTCTACCTTTACAAAGAGCTACTACCCGAAGAGGATCCGGCGGCCAAAAGTTTGTCGACCTCTTGGACGATCACCGTATAATCGGCAAGATCCATATTTCCGACCCGTTGCCAGCGAATCACGCCCTGCTGGTCAATGATATAGACATTAGGAATAAATCTTCCTCCTCCGTACAAGCGATCAGTTTTCTGTTGAGGGTCAATCAGGTACGGATATGTCACGGAAACAGGAAAAGTCTGGAGAAATTCCATGACATCCGCCTTTGAATCTCCTGAAGAATTGACACCTATCACGGCGACATTTTTCCCTTTGGTCGCTTCATGGACTTTCTGCAGATTCGTGCCCTGAATCAAACAGGGCTCACAAATATGGAAAAGGCCAAGCACAATCACTTTCCCTCGCAGATCGGATAACGAGACTGATTCCCCTTTAATCGACGTCAGCGAAAAAGAAGGAGCGGGCTCTCCAACTTTAAAAAAGCTTGCTGTAAAGGCAGTCGTGCCACTGACCACGATAATGAGAAACAGAGCAATGCCTATTGTGACATATCGTTGCATAATTCTCTCCTTATATGTTGGTCGACTTCAATAATTCATTACTATTATCTCCCCAAGCACGCCTGAACCGCAACAGAGTCTCAATTTCCTTGTTCAAAATTAAGAAACCTTTTGCTTTTGGACTATACATTCTAAAGCTCAAACATGCGTCGGAATCTTAACAGAGGAGATTTTTTTCGGACAATGACGTGGGATTAGAGAGGAGCAGCTATTTACGGGGCAATTGAAGCGGTTCGAACAAACCCAGTTGAAGTTGTTCTGCTTTGGTAAAGGAAATAGGGTACTGTTCCGTAAAACAGGCATTACAATAATGATCCGCCTGACCGGGAGCCATTTCCAACATCCCTTTCAAACTCAGATACGCCAGACTGTCGGCAGTGACGTATTTTCGAATTTCTTCAATACTTTGCTTGAAGCCAATGAGTTCCTTTTGTGTCGGGGTATCAATACCATAAAAACAAGGTGCGATCACTGGAGGCGAACTGATGCGCATGTGAATTTTCTTTGCCCCGGCTTGACGTATCATTTTGACAATTTTGCGACTGGTCGTTCCACGGACTAAAGAATCATCCACGACCACCACACGTTTGCCCTCCAAAATTTCAGGCACGGTGTTGAGCTTCAATTTCACACCAAAATGACGGATCGCTTGCTGGGGCTCAATAAAGGTACGACCGACATAGTGATTACGAGTGAGCCCCATTTCATATGGGATACCCATGCCTTCAGCATATCCCAGCGCTGCTGGAACTCCAGAATCCGGAACGGGGATAACCAAATCGGCGTCTGCCGGACATTCTTTGGCCAAGTGCCGCCCCAAGGCTTTTCGAATGGGATACACAGAATTTCCACCAAAAATTTTGGAGTCGGGTCTGGAAAAATACACATATTCAAAAATACATTGAGCCGGATTCCGTTCAAAGAATGGGAAGTACGACTGTACCCCTGTATCGTCCACGACGACCATTTCCCCTGGGGCAACTTCTCTCACAAACTCCGCCCCAATAAGGTCAAAAGCACAGGTTTCCGAAGCCACCACCCAACTACCCTTAAGCCGGCCCAGGCAAAGAGGTCTGAGTCCGTAGGGGTCGCGGGCTGCAATCAATTGTTTGTCGGTCAAGACCAGGACAGAAAATGCGCCTCGTACCAGGTTCAAGGCATCGATCACCCGACTGAGCAACGTATCGCCTTTCGAATGCGCGACTAAATGAACAATGACTTCACTGTCGGAATCCGATTGAAATATGGCGCCATAGGCTTCAAGCTCGCTACGCAGAACGGATGCGTTGATCAAGTTGCCGTTATGGGCTAAAGCCAGGTTCCCGAAGGCAAAATTTACGGTCAAGGGTTGGACGTTTTTGAGATCGCTATCCCCCGCCGTTGAATACCGATTATGGCCGATCGCCTTTGAGCCCGGCAGTCCCTTTAAGACTTTCCTTGAAAAGATATCCGCAACCAGCCCCATTCCCTTTTGTTGGTGGATTCGCTCTCCGTCGGAAGAGACAATGCCGGCTCCCTCCTGGCCGCGATGTTGAAGGGCATACAATCCGAGATACGTCAGATTCGCCGCCTCACGGTGGCCATAGATGCCAAACACCGCACATTCCTCACGAAATTTATCCGGGTGAATGAGCATGGTTTACCCTGCACGAAACTGCAGAAATCGGAGCTTCCTGTAGAAAGGAGGTCTCATAAGTTTC
>CP070743.1:606265-610064 GCA_020348185.1 Nitrospirota bacterium | reverse complement strand
ATCGACCAAATGCGGCATGCCGCGACCACTGCTCTGCTGGAGCGGAATGATATCATCATTGTGGCGTCGGTCTCGTGCATTTATGGCCTGGGATCCCCGGAGGTCTATCACGGGATGTTGGTGTACCTTGAAGAAGGTATGGAAATTCGGCGGGACGCCATTCTCGCCAAATTGGTCGAGATTCAATACTCTCGCAATGATGTGGAATTGCAGCGGGGAATGTTCCGTGCTCGTGGTGACGTCATTGAAATTTTTCCTGCGGCATCGGACTCGAACACGATCCGAGTAGAAATGTTCGGGGATGTGGTCGAAGCGATGTATGAAATCGACCCCCTGACCGGCAAATCGCTCCGACGTCTACAGAAAATTCCGATTTACCCCAAAAGCCATTATGTGATTGCACCTGATCGGTATGAACATGCGTTGAATGGGATTGAAGAAGAGCTGGAAGAACGTACGGCGTATTTTCATCGAACTGGTCAGTTGTTGGAAGCCCAACGCATTGAGCAACGGACGAAGTTCGATCTGGAAATGATTCGCGCGATGGGCTACTGCCACGGGATTGAAAACTATTCCCGGCATTTAAGTGGACGAGCTCAGGGAGAACCGCCTCCAACCTTGTTGGATTATTTTCCCAAAGATTTTTTGATGATCATTGATGAGTCGCATGTGACGGTTCCGCAATTTGGCGGGATGTATGAAGGAGATCATTCACGAAAAAAGACCCTGGTGGAATATGGATTTCGCTTGCCCTCGGCCATGGATAATCGGCCATTGATGTTTAAGGAATTTGAAGAATGTTTCAATCAAGTCGTGTATGTTTCCGCCACCCCCGGACCCTATGAACTGAAACATGCGAAAAAGGCCATTGTGGAGCAAATCATTCGACCGACGGGACTCATGGATCCTGTCATGGAGGTGAAACCCGCCAAGGGGCAAGTGGATCATTTGCTCGGGGAAATTCGACAAGTTGTTGAGCGTGGCAATCGTGTGTTAGTGACCACCTTGACCAAGCGGATGGCCGAAGATCTCACGGAGTATTACCACGATGTGGGATTAAAGGTTCGGTATCTTCATTCAGACATTAACACCCTTGAACGAGGGGAAATCATCCGTGATTTACGGCGTGGGGTTTTCGACGTCTTAGTAGGAATCAATTTATTGCGCGAAGGGTTAGATTTGCCGGAGGTGAGCCTTGTGGGCGTCTTGGATGCGGATAAAGAAGGCTTTCTGCGTGGGCAGCGGGCCCTGATTCAAACCGCCGGCCGGGCCGCTCGCAATCGTGAAGGCCGAGTCATTTTGTATGGTGATGCGATCACCGATTCTATGAGAATCGCCCTGGAAGAGACAGCCCGCCGTCGAAAAATTCAAAAGGACTACAATTCGGTCAATGGCATCACTCCCGAAACAATCAAGAAGCGAATCCATGATCTCGAGTATCAAATGGCTGAAGCGGATTACGTCAATGTTGGAGTGGCTGCTGAAGAAGAGGAGCGGTATCAAAGCGAAGAAGAGATTGAGAATGTCATCGAGAGGTTAGAAAAAGAAATGAAAGCGGCCGCGAAGGAATTAGAATTCGAACGGGCGGCTCGATTGCGCGATAAAATTCGAACTCTGAGGCAGAAGGAATTGGAAGTGGGCGGTTAGAGGTTTTTATAGAGATAGAGACCGAGAAAAATTCCGAGCAGAGTCAAGAGATTCATTTTCAGCACAAAGCCGAATGTCAGTTTGAGCATGACCAGATCTATGCTGAGGGGAGGATCGAGCCCGGGCATGATCGCTTTCGCGAAAATATTTTGAACCGTGCCTGGAGGGGTGAGGACCCGCAATATTTCTCCCAGGACTCCCCCCAATAACCCGCCGACCAAAATAAACATGATCAGCACCCATCCGGATTTTCTCATCTCTCGATTTCCTTAAATATTCCTAGGGTAAACTGCTGAATACGATACAAGAAACCCAGATAGCTGTCAAGCTCGAAGATGGTGGAATCGGTGAGCTCGTATCTTATTCGGTTTCTGGCGAGCTTGCCAATGGAGAGGGGCCAGAGGTAATGCTAAATCGCATGGTTCCCCTCTGGTTGAGTTCACTCGTCTCCCATCCCACAAAAATTTTGACCTGGTAGGTCCCGGGGGTCCACCGACCCGATTGGGGAAAAAATTGGAGATATCCACTCTCATCCTCGGCGGCAAGATACATGGTGTCTTCGTCGAGAAGTTCGGTTGGATCCTGATTGTCGACCTTTTCGGGGTACAGTCGACCGAAAACTTGATAGGGAGCGTAGTGTTTGAACACGGAAAAGACCAGGTAGACGGCCCGAGTATCAGAAGAAAACTCATTTGTGGGGTTAATGGGGATAACCATATGACCTTTGCGAATTCCCTGTTCCTCCTCAAAGCCTTCGGCAAATTCCATTTGAAAAAATAGTCCAGCCGGCTTTTGATTGGGATCATGGGGGACGTTGCCCTCAGGATCTGATGCTACAGGAGGAGAAAACGACGGGGGGTCGTCGGGTGGAATCTCGGGTAAAGAATCAAATTCGGAAAACCCATGCTGGATCTCACCTGGTTGAAAAACAGGCGGAGGGGAAGAGGAATCTTGATCTGGACTTGGACCATTCTGGGCAAAAGAAAGTGAGTCACCTGCGACACCCACGGCCAGGATGATCCAAATGACTGGGTGAGTCAGAAGAGATGGGCGCACGTGAATCAAATTGATGCTAGAGAGGGCCAAAGGGTAAGACAACTCTCACGCCAATTCAAAAGGCGGAGCCTTGGTCAATCTCTACTCCTTGTCCAAGAAGGATGTCAAGGATTGTCGTGAACAGGATGGGTTTGTTAAAGTTCGGCGATCTTTCAAGGGATTTCAATCCCTCACCTTAACGTATGCATGATCCCAGATTTTCCCGGCTATGAGTGTGCAGACTTCCCAAGATCCTGATGCGCTGCCTCAACTGATTGGTGATTTTCATCCGGTTGATTGGTGGCAATCACATATCAATGAGATCTTTTACGGGCTGAACGCGGCTCATCTCCGCGACTATTACCAGACCTTTGCTTCAGCTGATTTCCGACTCGGGTATGCCTTAGCGGAAGATTATTATCAGCAATTATGTGAAAGGGAAAAGACTCAGAATCGGTCAGAGGAGAAGACAGTCGGTCAATCAGGGAACAGGACCTTGACGATCATGGAATGGGGTGGGGGAAGTGGTAATCTTGCTGCTTGTTTTCTCGATCGCCTGAAGGAACTGGATAAAGAAGGGACCTTTTACCCGTTTGTTCAATATGTGTTGATCGATAAATTTGAATCCGTGATCAATGAGGCCAAACAGAATCCGGATTTGGCCAAACATCAAGATCGGATGACTCTGTTATGTGCGGGGGTGGAATCTCTTGAGTCGTTTGAAGATGGCACGATTGATCGGATTATCTGTAATGAGGTCTGGAGCGACCTACCAACCAAGTTGTTGATCCGAAGGGGCGGAGAACTGATGGAAGAACATATCCGTCCGAACGTGAGTGAAACGAAGTTGAGAGAGATCGCCGATTGGTCAGGATTTGTCCAAGCGTTTGACAAAAAGGACACCAACGCACTTCCGCACTTCCCTCCCTTTTTGGAGGACCTCCTGTGGGAACGGGAATATCACAAGGTAGAAGCCAAAACCCTTCCTTTCCGCCGAACCATCTCGGATTTTCTCAAAAGTCTGGGAGAAGAAGTCTTGGTGCCCATCAATATCGGGGCTTGTGCGACGCTGAAGGAAGCCAAGCGTCTCCTCGCTCCCGAGGCGATCGGGTTCAGT
>CP070743.1:602353-606165 GCA_020348185.1 Nitrospirota bacterium | reverse complement strand
AGGTCACATTTTGTTTTGGTGATTTCCTGATCCTGATTGGAGAAATCTTGCCCGAAACCAGAAACTCGAAACTTTATTTATCGTAGCGCTATCGGTCGTCCGGCAGCGGCGGATTCATAACAGGCATCGGCGAGTTCCACGGCTCGCTGACCATCTAAACCGGTAATCGGCATGGGTGACTGATTTTTTAAGGCCTGGAAAAAGTCTTGAAGGACAGAGAGCAGGGTGTGGGTCGCTGGCAATTGGTATTCTTCTGGCTGGTTTTGATGAGTGGCAAGGTGGACTGTAGATTTTGACCAGTCAGCATCGGCTTGTCCCTTTTCTCCAACAATTTCGGCCCTGGTGACTCGATTGCTGCTGACTCGCGAGACGTCGAGGAAACAAGGCAAGCCTGAATGTGTTGTGAGGCGTATCCACGCTTGATCTTCCGGTCCCTTAGGGCCGTCGCTGTCTAATTCGCAATACACCTCTCGGATCTCTTCCCCCGTGAGAAACCGTGCGAGATCGAAGAGATGAACTCCCATTTCCAAGACAACCCCACGATTGTCCCACGCTTGGATGTCTTCCTTTGAATGCTCACGATGTTCCATGCGAGCGGTGAGCGGCAGGTATTTCCATTTTCCAATCCGACGGGCTAATTCTTTCAGTTTCAGGATCGATGCGTCATATCGCAAGGTTTGCGCGGTCATGAGAGGGATGCTATGAGCAGAGGCAGACTCCACAATCCGGCGGGCATCGGCCCCATGTATCGCCAGAGGTTTTTCAATCAATAACGGTTTTTCCTTGCCAATGGCTTCAAGACCAATAGGATGGGTGAGCGATGGGGCGGTGACCACCAGAACGGCTTCGACTTGAGGGTCAGCGATGAGGTCTCGGAAATCCTTGTAAAAATGTAGGTTGTGAGACTTGGCAAAGTGAAGCCCTTCTTTAGCATTCCGGCGGCAAACAGCCACCAGGCGAGCTTGGTGTATATCTTCTAGAAGGTGCCGGGCGTAACGCATTCCGTGACGACCTAATCCGATTAGTCCAACTCCGATCGGTGTCATATTCTACAAAAGGCGTTTCGAGTTTCGGGTTTCAGGTGAATGAACAGAAAAACGTTCCCTAATATTTTGACCTTTGGACATTTTCCTTATCCAATTTCGATAAAACAGATGGGGTCTCCGACGATGGCTGTTGGATAGTCCTGTTCGCCAATCCGATACGAAATAGCTTGATCTTCACACCATTGTGTGATCCATGGAATTTCTTCTACTGAAGTCGTGACCAGGCCTGGTTTGGTCAATTTATTCAAGCACCTCTTGGTGGTGGTCTGAACCATCGTGCGCTCGCCTGAGAATCTCTTTGGGTCGAATGTGGCGGGATTGGCTCGCCCGTAGGAGAGGGCCGATACTTCAGGGAATCGCTCGGGATCATTGAGCACACTGACCATCCAGATATGATCGAAGGCACCTAAGGCTGACCGGGCATCTGTTGTTTTCAAGCACTGAGTCAGATCCGGGCAGGCTCGATGGATGACCTCAACTTCCTGCTGGCGGAGATTGTGGGCCGAGATATGTCGGCCTAATTCTTTCATCTCCATGATGATTATGGGTAATTCTGCAATGCCCGCGCCCACATAAAGACTTCGACCGCCCAAGCTCAGATATTCTTTTAGGACCCTGCCAAGGTTTACGCCAATCCGTTCGCAGGGCCCTCGGTGGGCTTGCCAAAATGCATCCCCCCCTTCTTCACAATAGATTGGAGCCAGGGCACCATAATCCAATGCCTGGAAGACCGTTCGTATGGTCCTCCGGGTGCTTGGTTGTAATGGAGTCGTAATCTGTTTCATAATCCTTAAGAACTCAGTGTACTGCCTGAAGCCCAAGAAAACCAGCGTAGGCCTGGCAATCATGTGCGGAGATCTTGTGCCTCCCTAAAAGGTTTCAGGTTTCACGTTGAACCGTTTCGAGGAGCATTTTCATGACCGACATTCCGTCCCAGTCGAGACAGGGGAGGGTAGTCCTTCCCATTGTGTTAGTGGCGCTATTCGTTGTCGTGGTCTGTGCCTTGGTGATGTTTTTCATCAAGACGCAGAATGTCGAACAAGTTGGAGTGAACAAGGCTAAAGCTTTGGCTGACCAAATTAAAATCCTTCGCACCTTTTATACAAAAGAAGTGGTCAGTCGCGCGAAGCAGGGAGGATTGCGAATTAACTATGATTGGGAACAAGATCCCGACCGAGAAACGCTGCCGCTTCCCGCCACCTTCACCAATGTGGTGGGTCAGCGGATTGAGGCACAGAATCCCGGCACCAAAATTCGCCTCTACAGCCGGTATCCTTTTCCTCATCGAAAGGCGACAGAAACCTATGACGGCTTCGAGTTGGCAGCGCTTGATGCTCTGGAGAAGGCTCCAGATACCCCTTTCTACCGGTTTGAGGAGATCAACGGTCGAATGTCGGTCCGGTATGCCGTGGCCGACCGTATGCTGGCTGCCTGCCTTGAATGTCACAATACTCACCCTGAAACGCCGAAAACAGGGTGGAAAGAAGGGGATGTACGTGGCGTTGTGGAGATTATTTCTCCTGTCGATCAGATTGAAGCCGGTTTGAATGAAGGGACGCTGCTGTTACTGGCGAGTGTGGCATTGGGGTTAGGTCTGGTTGTCGGCGTGAGTCACTTTTCGATTAAGAAACCCATTCAGGAAATTGTCAGTGTCCTGTCTTCCGCATCCAGCCAAATCGCTGCGACCATTGGGCAGCAGGAACGCACGGCCGTGGACCAATCTAAATCCGTGACAGACACCACGAGCACGATGGAAGGCATTAGCACCTCTTCCATGCGAATGGCTGAACAGTCTGAAGTCGCGTCGAGTGGGGCTCAGGATGCCTCAAATCTGGCAGAAGACGGAACTAGAATGGTACAGCAAGCCATGCAGGCCATGGACAGTATGAAAGAGAAGGTGGAAGCCATTGCTGATCAGATAGGCCGGTTAAGTGAGCAATCAGGACAAATTGGAGGGATCACCAAGCTCGTGAGTGACCTGGCCAACCAAACCAATCTTCTGGCTCTCAATGCGGCGGTTGAAGCCGCGCGGGCCGGTGAACAGGGGAAGGGCTTTGCCGTGGTCGCCGGTGAAATTCGAAAACTGGCCGATCAAAGCAAGACCTCAGCAGAAAAGATTCATGCCTTGTTAGATGACATCCAGAAAAGCACCAATTCCACCGTGACGGTAACGGAACAGGGGACGAAAACCGTCCAGGAAGTTACCGAGCTCGCCCACCGTGTTGCCGATGCTTTTTCAGGTGTCCGATCGGCAGTGGGCCATGCATTCAAGAGTGCCCAACAAATTTCCTTGAATTTGAAGCAACAGGATAAGGCCATTAAACAAGCGGTGGAGGCGATGGAACTGATTAACACCGGTGCGCAAGAAACCGCGACAGGCTTGCATGAAACAAAAGAGGGAATCCAGACTGTCAAACAGACGGCAGAGCGGTTGAAGGCTATGGTGTGAGAAGAAGATTTCAAATCTCAAATCCCAAATTTCCGAAAAGACCATGGGGTTTTGAGTACAAGGAGCTATGGTGACGTTGTCTTCCCTTATTTTTCTCGTTGATCAGGACCTTTATGGGCTCGAGACGCGCGTAGTGAAAGAAGTTATCTGGGTTCCTGAACTGTTTTGGAATCCCTCTGTACCTACCGGCATTGCCGGGATCTTTTCCTACCGGGGGACTGTGCTTCCTATTCTCGACCTCCATCAATGGTTTGGTGGCAAGCCTCGGAAATTGCGAATTCATGACCAGGTGATCGTTGTGGAGTGGCAGGATCGGG
>CP070743.1:598388-602253 GCA_020348185.1 Nitrospirota bacterium | reverse complement strand
AGGGGGAAGATCGTTGAGCAAGGACAACGAAATCCTAGAAACTCGTCAAACGATTGAATAGGGCTTTTGGACTATGGTTTGGATTCTTCTCCTGTAGTTGCAGCATCTCATGCTGCCCGGAAGAGAAAGAGGTGCAATGAGATGGGCCAGCTACAATTGGGAAAGGGGAATATGCCTGAGAAGGGGAGGGCTACGTTGGGGTTGTTCTATGTGCCGCGCGGGCCAGGCGATCTGGTTGCAGGATGGTGATGTCCCGACCCTTCATGTGAATGAGTTGAGTGGATTGAAAAGAGTTCAGGATTCGCACAACGGTTTCCACAGTCATGGCCGCCATCTGGGCCAGTTCCTCTCGTTTTAATTGAAGAGAGATCCGAACTCCATCCTGGACCGGCTCTCCATACCGGTCAACCAATTCGAGTAACAGTCCGGCCACTCGTTCCCGAGCGGAGGCAAAGGCAAACTGGTCGGTTTCGTTGAGGGAGACTCCCATTTCATGACTCAACAGCTTAATGATCCTGACAGCGAAATCGCCGTTTTGTGTGAGAAGGGTTAAATACTGGGATCGATCAACAATGCAAATCTGCGAAGGCTCAATGACTTCACAAGTCGATTGATGAACAGCTCCATCCTGGAAGGTGTGTTTTTCAATAAGCTTTCCGGGTTCGACAATTTCAATAAGGCGTTGTTGTCCTCGGTCCGTTCCTCGAGTCAGTTTGGCACGACCGGAGCATAATATGTACAGTCCCAATACGGCATGGCCTTCATAAAACACGAATTGACTAGGTTGGTAGATCACGCTCCATTTTATTTTTTCAAAATCTTCGGAAGCCTGCCCCTCCAAATCGCAGAGATCCGAGGCCGTACGATTGGGGCAAATTTTACAATCGCTGAATTTAGAGGATGATGGAACACTCACGTTTGATCACAATAGGAAACGCTCTAGGAGACAAGGCTCCAGGCTGCCAGTTTTATTCAGTTACCACCAGCAGGATCGTGCTGAACTAATCCTCTGGTTCAATAGGAAGCGGAAATGAAATGATAATCCCACCCATCACATCCCCGAGCTTGTAATCCCGCTTGCCACTGAGGATGTGAGTATTGTGGCAATTGACACAGGCTTCAGAGACAGCGAGATCAGCATAAATGGCTTTGAAGAATCGCTGGTCGCCTCTCGTAATGATTCCGGTATACACCTCACTCGGATCTTCTGTGACCACTTTCAACCCTGCTTCTTCGAAGACCGAAGCCGGCCCATTTTCCTCATAAATGGGTCGCAAACTTGCAAGCCGATACCGTAGGCCACTCCCCCCTTCTTCCACCTTCCGTCCGGCCATTAACAACATTTGAGCTGGGAGGGGCAGAGCGTTCCGTTTCTTCCAACCTTCAGTAGCGATGACAACCCCACCATCATGCATTCTTTTCACGACGTGGGTCGTATAGAGCGTTCGATCCGCTTCAATGACCGCATGAATATAATTCGCAACGACTTCCGGTGAAAACGCGACTGTTGTTTCCTTTTCATCTTCTGCAAAGGTAATTCCTATCCCACTGGTGGCCATCACCAAAGCCAAAATAATTCCCAAACCCAATAGTGTTTTTCTCATAGCAACCTCCCTTTTCCCCTGATGGGATTACTAGAGTACACGTTGCTGTTTTTACGGATGCTTTCATCTACTACACGATTATATTGTACGCCACATCAGAGGGAAGGCAAAAGCGAAAAATGAAGCCGACGATCAGGTTCCTACCCCATAAATTGAAGTCATTATCCAAATTTACGGTATCTGGAGCCTAATAGTAGGCTTAATCTCAACGCCTTCACCTAACAGTTCCAACCCAAAACGGGGATTTTCCTCTATCTCATGAACGCTCCGTCGGCCTTTTGGAGATTCAAAGACGAAATCGGCCTTGGTGGACCCTTTCCCCTTCACCGTCACCGTTTGTTCGATAAATTTATTGACCCCCGGATGCCATGCAGAAAGAATATATTCCCCGGGGGGAACATCGCTGATTTCAAAATTTCCGTCCTCCTTGGTAATAGCGTAATAGGGATTCTTGAGCACCATTCCCCAGGAAAACATGTACGGATGGAATCCACATTGCATCACAAACACATTTCGGCCTTTTCGTAAGTGAATTTCCTCTATCATGGGTTCACCAGGAAGATAATCCTGACCAAAGATTCCGGCCACGGAATGGTATGGGTTCATGGGCAATGGCCGATTAAAGAGTACTCTTGCCCCCCGTTGGCGAGCGGTCTCGTATCCCTGAATATCATGTTCCACCGGATCCATATTCACCACCTCGATTTTATCCTTGTCCTTTATGACATTGACGAACGGAATAAAATCACAGTCTTTTGACTCAATCCTGACCTTGGGTAGTGTAAAGGATTTCCCTTTTTTGGCATCCTTGAGAAAGACCACTACATCCTTCAGGCCCTTATCCGGCCCAATGATAAAATCCTCAACAATCCGCCACCCTGTACCGGTGGAAATGGTTCCACAAAACACCGGGTCTGGAATCGTCACTAGGTTGAAGGCCATCGGCCTGGGTTTTCCCCCTTCTATCGTGACCTTTCCGCTGATGGCCCCTCCACCCACCACATTGATTTCTTTATAAGCCGCCCCTACGGGTTGGTGAAAAAGACCAGCACTCAATCCTATTGCAATGAAATATATGAGATATCTCATTTATGCCCTCCAATGAGATTCAAAAGCCAGATCCTTGATCTGCCATCATACCAGAATTCCCAAAAAAACGGGGGAGCCTAACTGGGCTCCCCCGCTCAAAACCACCCGGTCTTTCTTTAACCCCCCTCGGTTATTTGAAAGAAGCCGGAGTGGGCTTAATGGATTCTGGTTGATCCAATTCGGCGGTCGCTCTTCCAACGGCTGCGCCACCAAGAGGTTGGATCCTTGGGTCGTTGGCTGGGAGCACCCGGAGGTATCCCCATTGCCCCGACTGTGAATAGTTGAGCCGTCCGTTGGCCCACACATAGTCACCGCTATTGGCATTCCGGCCGCCAGCTGAGGACACGAACACATCGAGTCCTTCAGAGCTGGCAAATTCCACCGTGCTGATCATATCAGCGCCTTCCATGAACGGCTCAATGGGCCATTCATGATCTTCGATGGTGAACATGCCGTTCTGCTCACTCGCGGCTCCAAACACGTGCACCCGAACGGGATCTCCCGCATGCGCCATAATGGTGGGCGTCACGGGATCTTTCGGGTTATCGACTTCGCACGGCTGGAACATCCGGCCCAACGTACAACCCGCCTCTTCGCGATACAGGTAGGGTTCGGACCGGTAATTGACGCCGGTCAACCCAGCCACATTCTGTACGTAGGGCATGAAGGCCGTTCCCATGATGTTGTCCTCATCTTGGAAGTACAAGGCCGCATCACGGTAATTTGACCGATTCTCCTGGCCGGGGATCGTCCGATCGACGATCACATCGGCCACCCAGCTATTTTTCATAGAAATATCTTCTCCGGTTTTAGGATCACGATACGTGGATCCCTTAGGACCGATAATGACCCCTCCGAAGAGTCCATTCCTGGGGTTCATCGCAACATTTCCGAAATCCCACACCACCATTTGGGCTTCCCCATTGAACGGGTCAGCGTAGTAGGTGTAGGTTCGACTTCCACCCGGAGCCACAGTCTGGTCACCAGGGTTGTTGCCGAGGTTCATTCCCAAGGAGTCCTTGGGGTCAAACGCCATTCCAAAAGCCGAGAAGGAAGCCCGGCTTTCCTTCATTTTGTTGGTGAGCTTGACTTTCATGCAATCGCCCACGTTGACTCGCAGGGTGAGCGGCATGGGTTGCGCCTCGCCCGCCACTTTGGCCAGATCTTCTTCT
>CP070743.1:594347-598288 GCA_020348185.1 Nitrospirota bacterium | reverse complement strand
AGACGATTTCAAATGTCATGTATCTGTTTCCACCTTCCCTTTCCCAGACGGGAATTATTCTCCTCAAAACACTATCAAGGGTGTAACATTTATAATTTCCTCAGGACTAGGCACAATATTCGATTTCATCAAAGCTTTGTCCTTACCTTTCTATTGTCTTCTTACAAGGAGTGATTCATGTCAGAATCCCGTGAGGTGAATGGCCAGAAAGTAAAAGTTTCCTCTTGGAGTGGCCTTCAAGACCGCCAGCCCACTTACGCCCTTGTCGGGAAGGTGGACCTCGTGGTCGTCCGGCATGACGACGAGGTGTCCGTGCTGTATGGCCGGTGTTTGCATAGAGGAGCATTAATGGCTGATGGTGCCGTGAAGGGCGACAATCTGGTTTGCGGAGTGCATGGGTGGGACTATCGTCTGGATTCCGGGATTAGCGAATACAACAATGCTGAAGCCCTGCACAAGTTTACTGCCTGGATCGATCACCAAAACGACGGGGTCTATGTCGATGCGGAGGAAGTACGGGCTTGGGAGGTGGCCCATCCTCAGCCGTATCATCGAGAAGAGTATCAAGGGCTTTATAAGGATTTTCATGGTACGCCAGATGAGCCTCATACCCTCTATATTCATGACCTGGCCCAAAAAGGGGAAGAGGGTATGGGCCATCACGGCCCGGTCACCGCAATGGGGATTCCTGCCCCTGAACTTCCTCAATGGGACAAAATACAAATCCTCACGGCTCAATTGGCCAAAAAGCCGCTATTGGATGATGAACACGTTGGGACCGAAATGATCATCGGTCCGAATGCGAAGAGACCCCTTCGTCTGGACATTCCCCTCTTTGTCAGTGACATGAGTTTTGGTGCATTGAGTGAAGAAGCCAAAATCTCCCTGGCAAAGGGAGCAGAGCTGGCCGGGACGGGAATTTGTTCTGGAGAAGGCGGAATGCTCCCGGAAGAGCAAGCGGCGAATTCCCGATATTTTTACGAATTAGCGTCAGGCAGGTTTGGATGGGGTCTTGAGAAGGTGAAGAAATGCCAGGCGTTTCATTTTAAGGCAGGGCAAGGAGCAAAGACGGGAACCGGAGGACATCTTCCGGGGAAAAAAGTCATCGGGAAAATCGCCGAAGTACGAGGCCTTCCTCCCGGTGAGCCCGCGGTGAGTCCCGCGCGATTTCGAGATCTCGATTCCGTCGCGGATTTTCAAGAAGTCGCGAAGGAGGTCCGGGAGGCCACCGGTGGCATCCCTATCGGTTTTAAGATGTCAGCTCAACACATCGAAGAGGATCTGGAGTTTGCCCTGGCAGTAGGTGCGGATTATGTGATTCTGGATGGACGCGGTGGAGCCACGGGAGCCGCCCCTGAGGTCTTTAAAAATAACATTTCTATTCCTACGCTGGTGGCCCTCGCACGGGCCAGAAAATTTCTTGATCAACACAAGGCTGAAGGGGTCACACTGATTATCACCGGGGGACTACGAACCGAAAGCGATTTCATCAAGGCCTTGGCCTTGGGAGCGGATGGGATTGCTGTCGCGAACAGTGCGATTCAGGCCATCGGGTGTTTAGGTATGCGGGCTTGTCATACCAACAATTGCCCTGTTGGGATTGCGACGCAAAAGCCTCATCTTCGGCAACGATTGCAGATAGATGTTTCCGCCGATCGATTGAAAAACTTTTTTCAGGCGTCGGTTGCCCTCATGAACGTGATGGCGCGAGCTTGCGGGCACCAACATCTCAGAGATTTCCGCTCTGATGATTTGACCACCTGGGATCGCGATATCGCCTATCTCACCGGCATCCGGTATGCCGGCATTACCCCGATTTAAAGGAGTCGCCGATCCATGTCCACAAATCTCTGGAAGGCCGTTGGAAATGTACCGGTTTCAAACTTGTCGGATGCCCGGCTTCAATTACATTGGGCAGCTCAAATTGTCGCCTCATTTGGAAATACGTTGATCGAGTCTCGGCCTGATGACAGCCAATCAAACTTAGGTTGGGAGGACGGGCTGAATGCTTTGTGCAGCCATCCAACCCCTGCCGGCATTCGTGCAGGTCTACGACTGGCCGATCTTACGCTGCTCCTTCTGGATGCCAAGCAAAACGTCATGTCGAAATTTGCACTGACAGGAAACACTCTTCAACAGGGGTTTGACTGGTTGGCATCAAGCTACTCGACAAGGGGAAGCTCCCAACCGAAGCACCCTTTTGCTCTGCGGGAATACGAAATGCCTGCTCATCCCGTCCAACAGAATGCCCCCTTTTCCCTGGGAGCACCAGCATCCTTTCAGGAATACCAACATTGGTATGCTAATGCGCACCATGTGCTCCATGGCCTCTCCGATAATTGGAAGCAGGCGTCTCCGATTCGTTGCTGGCCGCATCATTTTGACATCGCCACTCTTGTTATCCTTGATTCGAACAAAAGTGCGGAAGAAGCCAGATCGGTTGGATGTGGAATGAGCCCGGGAGATAGCACGTATGCCGAGCCCTATTGGTATGTAAACCTCTGGCCCTACCCCAATTCATCTCAATTGCCTACCATGGCTGTTGGACACTGGCATACTGAAGGCTGGATCGGCGCAATTCTGACTGCAACCGAATTGATCGGCAGTGGTTCTGCCGAGACGCAGGCACAAAAAGTCTCGCAGTTTTTCAATGATGCCACCCAGATATGTTTTTCCCTGTTAGGGGCCCACCCCAGCTAAATCCATGTTGGTCTCCGTTCCCATACCAAATTCGAGCAATCGAAGCCTTCATATGAAAACGATATTTGATGTGTAAGTTCTGAAAGGAATCATCACGATGGCATCTGAAGAGACAAATCAGACAAACGCGGCTCCTCATGCATCACCGAAATCCCTGAACTGGCACAAGGTGCTCGATTTGGAAGAACTGCCTGAGGGTCGAGTGAAACCCGTCACGGCCGGGGTGACAACCATTGCGATAACTCATTTCCAGGGCCAGTATGGGGCATTGAATAATAAATGCCCTCACCAGGGCGGGCCATTAGGAGAAGGTTCGATTGAAAACTGTTATCTGCGCTGTCCGTGGCATGGATGGGACTTCGATCCACTCACCGGAAAACCGCCAGGCGGGTACGATGATGGAGTTCAAACCTACCCGGTCGAAGTGAGGGAAGACGGCGTCTATGTCGGAATTGAAGATGAAAAACCGGAGATTCGAACCGTTTCCGATGTGATGGCGGAAACCATGGTGAATTGGGGAATCAAATGGGTTTGGGGAATGGTCGGGCATTCGAATCTTGGGTTAGCGGCGGCCTTGCGCCGTCAGGAGCAATCAGGAGCCATTCAATTTTTTGGGATCCGACATGAAGGTGCAGCGTCCTTCGCCGCATCGGCGTATGGAAAACTGACAGGACGGCCGGCAGCCTGCTTTTCTATTGCCGGTCCCGGGGCCACCAATTTACTCACCGGATTATGGGACGCCAATGTTGACCGCTCCCCCATCTTGGCCTTAACCGGTCAGGTGGATACACAGGTATTAGGGCCCGGGGCTTTCCAGGAAGTTGATCTGCAGGCGGCCTTTGGCAAAGTCGCTCAATGGAGCCAACCAGTTCTTCATTCCAGTAAACATGCCGAGCTCATGAATTTAGCATGTAAAAGTGCGTTGCTGAATCGCGGAGTCTCTCATCTCATTTTTCCCGATGAGGTTCAAACGCTCCCCGCAGCAGAAAATGCCCACGCAGGAAAGCCGACCGGGCGAATCACCCCCCTTACCATATCCCCACCACAAGAATCTGTTGATGCAGCCGTTCGGTTACTTAAGAAATCCAAGCGTCCAGTGATCATCGTGGGCCATGGGGCCCGCTTCCAGATGACGCCCATATTGGAGTTGGCCGAGTTACTTCATGCTCCTGTTCTCACGACCTTTAAAGGGAAAGGGTTGATTGCCGATTCCCACCCTCTCGGATGTGGGGTATTAGGAC
>CP070743.1:590251-594247 GCA_020348185.1 Nitrospirota bacterium | reverse complement strand
ACCACTCTTCTGGACCATGCTGATAAATAATCAGGTCAGGCATTCGCCAGGCACGCTGGTGGAGAAGGTCTCCTTCCAACGACATGGGTTGTAAAGAAGGAGAGGGTTCAGTGGAGTGGGTATTAGTCTGGGTATCTGGCACGAGGATCCTTATCGAATAACAATAAAGGTTTCGAGTTTCGGGTTTGTAGCTGCATCATCTCATGCTGCTCCAGACCAATAAGATGGTCCTAAAGGGGGGGGTGAGAGATTAACTATCGAACACCCAGGATGAAATCGCTCCCCACCCATGCTTTTGGTGTCCCAAAGAGGCGCCATGAGATGGCGCAGCTACACTTTTTACCTTGACCTTTTGTCTTCCCCCTTCAATCATGACTCCTGGTTAGCGGGGGTGAAAACCTTTTCATACATTCCTAGCCAGAACTGGTGCCAGGCGTCTGCGGTTTCTCTGGCACCTATGGCCACATGTTCCAAGTCTTCCAAAGAGGTTGCGGTTTTTCGGACGGCATCCGTCAACCAGTCGCTGTGGTGAGCTTCTTCCTGGAGATGCATGGAAAAGAATAGCAAATCTTGTTCTGTAAATTGTGAGTATTTTTGTAATCCCGGTAGAAAAAACCGAAATTCAGAGATGGCGGTGGTCTCCACAGCCAGCTCAGCTCCTAACGCTCTAAGAAAATCCGATTGTAGGAATAGGCGATCAAGGACCTTGAGATACTGGTCGACTTCGGGAATGGGTCGCGTTTGCATCAAGTCCGACTCCTGAATTCCAAGTGATTGGGCGAATCGTTCGAGATAGCGTACATGCGCCTGGTCGGTGATCCCGCTTCCAAGTTCCGAGTACAAGGTTTTCGTCAGCTCAATCCGCATATCCAACGCTTCAAGTGGCGTGTGATAAAGGAGGCCTTCCAGGATTTTGACAAATCGAAAACAAAAGAAATGATACTGCTTGATGAAACGCCGGAGTTGATCAGTGGTCAGAAATTGATCCCGAAACTCAACAAAAAATTGGTTGGTATTCACCGGATGAGCTCTCAGCTCATCGAGAAGAGATTCAACGGTCAGAATTTGTACGGGATTCATCGAAACAATCTTTCGGATAGTGAAGTGTCTAATACGTTTCGGAAAACCGTAAGCCTACATAAAGACCTTTAATACTCGCAACCACGGAAGTGGGGGGGAGGACGCTACGATTCAAAGAAGGGGTTATGAGGGGTTTTGTACAAGAATACTCGCGTAGGCAGCTTCGCCATTATCGACGGCTTGATATCGAATCACTGTGAGACCCTTGAACAGGGTGAGCAGTTCGTTGGGTTTCAATAAATATTCTTGACGGAACCCTGGCTGGTATTTCTTATGGTCCATAGTGAAGGTTTCGACCACGGCCATCCCACCCGGTTTGAGAGCCGAAATAATCTGGGGGAACAAATCCCGTTGAAGGTAGTAGGTGCAGATAATCACGTCATAGGTGTTAGGCGCTAGCTTGTACTCTTCAAGGTCGGCGACTTTTGTGGTGATCGCGACGCCGTGCTCCGCAGCCAATGCCTCGGCTTTTCTCAGGCCCGTCTCCGAAATATCAATTCCTGTCACCTCGAAACCCTTTCTTGCCAAGTAGACCCCGTTTCGTCCCTCTCCCATAGCCACATCGAGGGCAGTTCCCTTGGGGAGCATGTCTATATTTTGTTTCAAAAACGGGATGGGCTCTTTCCCGGAGATATATTCTTGTGTCTGATATTTCTGGTTCCACCTATCTTTATCCCGCGGAGATCCCTCTGCAGGGAAAGGAGAGAACATCGGTCCCAGGTGAGAGCAAACCAATGAAAGAAGTATCAGAGCTTTGGCGAACGTGCTCGCGGATTTCAACATGGATAAGAGCCGACTTTCGTTTTTCATTGAAAACACCTAAAATGGTGAATAAAAGTAGCCAAACGGTCAAATTCTAAGTGCGCAAGGTCTGGATGTTGACTGGGTGTATTGATTTTATCATTAATGTTATCTTAATTTAATTCAGATTTGCCCAGGTGATGTGGTCCCCCAGAGTTTGCTGCACAAAACCTTCCCCATAGTTCTTGCAGAGTGGTGCTAAAGTTTTGAACTGTTTCTCTTAGTCCTTGTCTATTGAGTCGATGGTATTATTTTCTTTGAGCCGACTCTTTTACAGCTTGCCAGTCTATTTATGAAATCTGACTACATCCTTGGTATCTCGGCCTATTATCATGATAGTGCGGCTTGCTTGATTCGTGATGGCGGAATCGTCTCAGCGGCGCAAGAAGAACGCTTCACGAGAAAAAAACACACCGCCAAATTTCCTTCGGAAGCCATTCAATATTGCCTGAATGATGCGGGAGTGGATTGGAAAGACCTTCGATTCATTGTGTTTTATGACAAGCCCTTGATCAAATTTGAACGCCTGCTTGAAACCTACCTGACGTTTGCCCCTCGAGGAATTAAATCATTCGTCACCGCCATGCCGGTGTGGTTGAAAGAAAAATTGTTTCTCAAGAGCTTACTTCGGAAGGAATGCGGGAGGATTGCAAATATCGACAATTTAGACGATCTGCCCCAGATTTTGTTTGGGGAACATCATGAATCCCATGCCGCCGCGGCATTTTACCCCTCTCCTTTTCGAGAGGCTGCAGTCCTGTGTATGGATGGAGTGGGAGAATGGGCTACGACGTCAGCCTGGGTGGGAAATGATTCCAGCTTGACCCCCTTATGGGAAATTCCCTTTCCCCATTCCTTGGGCCTGTTGTATTCAGCCTTTACCTATTACACAGGATTCAAGGTGAATTCAGGAGAATATAAAGTGATGGGGCTCGCACCCTATGGGCGGCCCAAATATGTGCAGGCCATTTACGATCATCTTCTCGATGTCAAGGCCGATGGGACGTTCCGATTGAATATGGATTACTTCGATTACTGCACCGGTCTCAAAATGACGAATGCCAAATTTGATGAACTCTTTGACGGTCCGCCTCGTACGCCTGAAGCCAACTTGACTCAGCGGGAGATGGATCTGGCTCGGTCGGTCCAGGAGGTGACAGAGGAAGTGATGCTTCGTTTAGGGCGGACGCTTCGAAACGAGACAGGGCTGGAATACTTGTGTTTGTCCGGTGGGGTGGCCTTGAATTGTGTCGGAAATGGTCGGTTGCTCCGAGAGGGGCCCTTCAAAGGAATTTGGATCCAACCTGCAGCGGGGGATGCGGGCAGCGCCGTAGGAGCCGCCCTTTCGGCCTATCATCAGTATATGGGAAAGCCTCGGTCGATAGCGACGAACGGTGATTCCATGAAAGGGAGTTACCTCGGTCCCCGTTACACCAATGATCAAATTGAACAGACTCTTCACAATCTGGGTGCCGTGTACCGTCGATTGGAAGAGGATAAACTTCTTGAGCAATTGGCTCAATACCTGGCGTCCGAAAAAGTGGTGGGTTGGTTTCAAGGCCGCATGGAGTTTGGTCCCAGGGCGTTAGGCGGGCGAAGCATTTTGGGCGATCCTCGCAGCGAGAAAATGCAGTCAGTGATGAATTTGAAGATTAAGTTTCGGGAGTCTTTTCGTCCATTTGCGCCTTCTGTGCTTCGCGAGCGAGTGTCCGACTATTTTGAAATGGATACGGATAGCCCCTATATGTTACTGGTGGCACCCGTTCTGGAAAAACGACGTGTTCAGCTAACCCCAAAACAAGAGGGACTCTGGGGCATCGATCTCTTAAATGTTCCCAAATCAGATATCCCGGCCGTGACACATGTGGATTATTCCGCAAGAGTCCAAACAGTGACGGAAGCCACCAATCCTCGATATTATCGATTGCTTCAACGGTTTGAACGAGAAACGGGTTGTGCGGTCTTGATCAACACGTCGTTTAATGTGCGAGGAGAGCCCATTGTCTGTACCCCCCAGGATGCCTACCGGTGTTTTATGCGGACGGATATGGATGTCTTGGTGTTAGAAAATATGGTATTGCTGAAAGAAGATCAGCCGCCGGTTCCAGAAGATAC
>CP070743.1:586153-590151 GCA_020348185.1 Nitrospirota bacterium | reverse complement strand
GATCCTGGACCGGAGGACGAACCTCCCACGTTATTTGAAAATCCCGAACCGGTTGCCGGGGGGCAGGATTTAGTATCCTTTTACATGACCCCATCCTACAGAATGTGGGACCCCTCGTCCGTCGTCTTTTTTTCCTTTGCGTTGTTCTTCGCCATGATTATGTCGGACGCCGGATATTCAGCGCTTCTTGGGATCATTCTCGCCGGCGTCTGGAGACGAATGGGACAATCCGATACGGGCCGCCGGTTGCGAACACTCTTTGCCGTACTGGTTAGTGTGTCTCTCCTATGGGGCATTCTCACAGGAGGGTATTTCGGGATTTCGCCTCCCGAAGGAAGCATTCTTGCTACCCTGCAGATCCTTGACATCCGAGACGCCGACATCATGATGCCACTTTCGATTTTGATAGGGGCGGTCCATATTATCGTGGCCAACCTTGGCGCAGCTTGGATTCATCGCAAAAGCCTTCGAGCCCTTGCGCCTATTGGGTGGGCAATCCTCATCATCGGTGGGTGTGCCTTGTGGATGGGAACGCAGGGGATGGTCTCGGAGATGTTTGTGACTGGAGGCCCGTGGGTGATGGGAGCCGGTCTACTCCTGGTCCTTTTCTTTTCCAGCGACAAGACCAATCCATTGAAGCGTCTGCTTGATGGTCTGGTTGCACTCACTGGCTTGACGAAAGCCTTCGGGGATGTGCTCAGCTATCTCAGGCTGTTCGCCCTGGGCCTCGCCAGCGCGTCTTTGGCCATTGCCTTCAATGACCTGGCACATCAGGTGGGGAGCATCTCCGGCTTCGGAATGCTCCTGGCCCTGTTGATCCTGATTCTGGGACATGGGATTAATTTCATCCTGGCCATCATGAGTGGATTCGTACATGGGCTGCGTTTAAATTACATTGAGTTCTTTAATTGGGGGCTGCCCGAAGAGGGAACAGTCTTTCGGGCGTTTGCGAAGAAGCAGATATAATTCTCAGGTCGAAAAGGTCTAAGGGGTCGAAAAGTAAAAGAGGGTGAAGAATAGAAAGTCCAAACGGAAAAAAATCTTGAAATTGAAGTAGTACAGGTCTTGGAGCCAGGGAGTGGCTAAGGATCAATGGTTTGGATAATCCTCTTTGACCCTTTCGACCCTTTTGACTCTTAGACTTTTCAAAAAGGAGGGTGCAACGTGGAAACCTTCATGCTCGTTTTCGGTTGGGTCGGTATTTATAGCCCAATGGCCTTAGGGGCCATTGGCAGCATGGTTGGGTGCGCGCGAGCGGGGCAGGCTGCGATCGGAGCTCTCCTTGAAACGGAAAGCGGCCACGGACGATTTATTGGGGTGTCGGCCATGCCATCGTCCCAAACCATCTATGGCATCGTCGTCATGTTGACTTTGAACCGAACGGTGACTCCGGAGAATAGCCCAGGTCTCTTTGGCATCGGACTGTTGGCGGGGTTAGCGCTCATGATCAGTGCAATCGCCCAAGGCAACTGCGTGGCATCCTCCATTCACGTAACGAAAAGCAAAGTGGAAATCTTTGGTATTTCCCTGGCCCCAGCGGCAGTGGTCGAAGGGTTCGCTGTCTTTGCCTTTGTCTTTGCCTTGTTGCTCAGTGCAGGGCTACCTGCTTAAAAATTTCAAGGTCTAAGAGTCCAAGGGGTCGAAAAGTCAAAAAGGTCGGAAAGCTCCAGGGCTTGATATGATGAGAAATCTCAAAATCTTTGAAGCGGATAGACCTCTTCGACCCCTTAGACTTTTCCACCCTGAAACTTACAATCTTCCAAACAGGTGATCTATGGCAGATCCTAATCAACAGTCATCGGGCGTAGAAGATTTGATCCAGCAACTGAAAGATCAAGGTGTCGACGCCGGCAAGAAAGAAGCCGAGGCAATTGTGGAAGATGCCCACCGGCGAGCGGGGCAAATTGTCGCCAAGGCCAAGGCTGAGGCGGAACAGCACATGAAAAAATCTCGTGCTGATATGGAAGCCGAGCGGAAGGCGGCCGAAGCGGCGCTTCAATCTGCCTATCGCGACACCGTGCTACGCCTGGTTTCGGCCCTCACGAGTCATTTCGAAGACCAAGTGAGAAGGTTGGTCTCCCGAGAATTGCAGGAGAAAGAAGTCATCAGAAAACTTATCCTTGAAGTGGCCGGTCAGGCGACTCCTCGGGACTTGGGTGCTCAACCGGCTGAAATCCTCTTGCCAACCGAGCTGGTCGGGGTGGAGGCCTTGAGGGCGAAACCAGAGGAGGTCAGAGAAGGGACCCTCACCCACTTTGTCATGGAAATGTCCGGCCAAATGCTCCGGGAAGGCATAGAGCTTAAGCCGATGGGGGAGAATACCCCAGGGATTCGGATACGGTTGGTGGGGCAAGACGTCGAAATTGATTTAACGGAACAAGCCGTGGCTGATCTCCTCTTGAAGCACCTGCTGCCCCGGTACCGAGCGGTCCTGGAAGGGGTCATCCGGTAGAAATCCAATGAGACTGTGGCCAAAGCGATATTACACCTTACTCTCGAGTTTCCCTGCATTACCACGCCTTCATCAGGCAAAAGTACTCCCCATTAGCCGGGAACGGATAATGGGAAGGATCAGCATGCTGACGGAGGAAGACGCAGAGGTGGTGAATCAATTGTGGAATTATTTTTCGTATGAACGGCAACCCCTCGACCGGACAGACGAGGAGGTGGTCAGGTTTTATAACACCATGATGAGGGAAGTCACTCAGCCGACCCTGCGGGCTATTATTGAATTTGGAATGAATCAACGAACCATTGTGGCAGGCTTACGCCGCCGGCATCGCGGCCTCTCCGCGCCAAGGCCCGGCTTAGTCTGGGGAGGGGGCCAATGGGCGGGACATATCGAACGTCATTGGAGTGATGCCGACTTCAACCTCACCACCGTGTTTCCCTGGGTACCGGAGATCCGTCGATTCCTCGAATCAAACGAAAGCCTATCCTTGGAACGGCACCTGAAAGACCTTTCGTGGAGTTATCTGGATTATCTGGCCATGGGCCCACACTTCAGCTTTGATGCGCTACTGGTCTACATTGCGAAATGGAGCCTCCTGAATCAGTGGTTATTGCATGATGAATCCAAGGCTGCCGCACGCTTTGAAATCTTAACCGCTGATCTGCTCGTCGGTCACAACCAGATCTTTCAAACGGCCGTGAGTGTGTAATATGGAAACTGAAGCCCAGAACGTGAAACATTCCAAAGAAGAACCAGTTGGTCTGGCGTCCGTCATTGGCGTGCGGGAGAGCCTTGTCGCTGTCGAGGTCACACAAGGCCACATCATGAAAAATGAGGTCGCCTATATCTGCGTGGGTGACCGGCGTCTGAAGTCCGAAGTCCTGAGGGTTCATGGACGAACCGCTGACATGCAGGTCTACGAAGATACGGCCGGTGTGACAGTCGGCGATCGGGTTGAACTGACGGGGCAAATGCTTTCCGCCACCCTCGGGCCGGGATTGCTCGGTCAGGTATATGATGGCCTGCAGAATCCCTTGCAAATCCTTGCCCGGGATCAAGGTTTTTTCCTTGCACGGGGAATCTATGCCGACCCTCTCGATCAAAACAAAAAATGGTCCTTTGTCCCGGCTGTAAAAATAGGCACCACCCTTGAGGCTGGAGGAGTGATCGGTACAGTCCAGGAGGGACGCTTTCTTCATAAAATCATGGTGCCCTTCAATGAGCCAGGAACGGCGACTGTCAGATGGATTCAGGAAGGCACCTTTGCCCTGAACACGCCGGTCGCCCGAATCGTCGATTCCGAAGGCCAGGAGCGTGATGTCACCATGATTCAACACTGGCCTGTACGGCGACCGATTCCAGATCATATGCTTAGAGAGCGGAAGGCCGAGCGGCTCTACCCTAACGAGCCCCTAACCACGACGATTCGCCTGATTGACAGCTTTTTCCCTGTTGCCCGCGGGGGGACCGCCTGCATTCCGGGTCCCTTTGGAGCTGGGAAGACCGTCCTCCAGGGATTGATCGCACGATACTCCAACGCGGATGT
>CP070743.1:582040-586053 GCA_020348185.1 Nitrospirota bacterium | reverse complement strand
TTGAATCTCTATGGGAGGGTCCTTCACCTCTATTTCATTGGAAGGGAGACGCACACGAACCGCATGATTGGCGGTGATTCTGACCGAGTCCGCCTCGTCGGACAATGAGACCCGAATTCTTTCAGATGCGTAACTGGGAGAGATGCACCCTATCAGGACGAAGGGCGCAAGGAGACAGAGGAAGCTTCGAAGTACCAACAGCATGTCGTCCTATCGCTTCATAAAGAGATACAAAATGAGACTGGCCAGAATACTGAGAATGATGCTGGTGGTGATGGGAAAGTAAAATGAAAAATTATCGCGCTTGATGAAGATATCTCCGGGCAATCGCCCAAGCCATCCCCATCCACTCTGGGTACTCGGCCATTTGCCGAGCAGCATCAAAACCGCCCCGACCACGACCAACATCAGGCCCATGATCAGAATCATCTTTCCGAAGCCACCAAAATCCACTATGATCACTCACCGGCTTAACTCTTCCGCAATCTGCACGGCATTGAGGGCGGCGCCCTTCCGAAGATTATCCGCGACCACCCATAGATTCAGACCATTGGGAATCGACTCATCTTCCCGAATCCGTCCCACATACACCGCATCAGTGCCGGCGACATCTTTTGGCAACGGATAGAGACCCCGACCGGGATCATCATACACCTGGACACCCGGTGCCATGGAAAGAATCGCCCGAGCCTCATTCATGCTCATTTTCTTTTCTGTTTCGATATTGACCGCCTCAGAATGGCTGACAAACACGGGAACCCGAACCGTGGTGGCCGTCACCTGTATGGAAGCATCACCCATGATTTTTCTGGTTTCGTGTACCATTTTCATCTCTTCTTTGGTATATCCGGTCGGCAGAAAATCATCAATGTGCGGCAAACAATTAAAGGCAATGTGATGGGGATAGACTTCCGGTTTCGGGTCTCCAAAACTGAGAAGTTGTTGGCACTGCTTTGCCAATTCATCCATGGCGTCTTTGCCCGTTCCTGAGACAGATTGAAAGGTCGTCACGACAATCCGTTTAATCCGTACGGCCTCATGCAAGGGGTACAGGGCCACCACCATCTGAATGGTTGAACAATTCGGATTCGCAATGATTCCTTTGTGACCATGGAGGGCCGACGCATTGACTTCCGGGACGACCAGGGGCACCTTGGGGTCCATCCGCCAGGCAGCACTATTGTCCACCACGACGGCCCCAGCCTCCACCGCAATGGGCGCATATTCTTTACTAATCTCCGACCCCGCAGAAAACAAGGCCAGGTCAACATCGGCAAAGGAGTCTTTTTGAAGAAGGTTGACGGCATAGTCCTTGTCTTGAAAAGAGACTTCACCTCCCGCCGATCGATAAGATGCCAGCGGCACCAGGTTGTTAACCGGAAACTTCCGCTCCTCAAGAATTTGAAGCATCTCCGTGCCAACAGCCCCGGTTGCTCCCACGACCGCTACGTTGTATGCATTTTTCTTTTTCATAACATTTTGATTTTGTAGTTGCGCCATCTCATGCTGCAACTACAAGCTCCACGATAAATGTAGAAACTATCATACGGCAATGAAACGAATTCGATGGTTAAAGGTATCAGCAATCGCGATATTGCCTTTCCCATCAACGGCCACCCCAAAAGGAAAATTCAAACTGCTCTCCTGCGCTAGCGCTTCATCCCCGGCATATTGGGCTAATCCGGATCCCGCGATTACGCTCATTTTCTTCGCTTCTGGGTCCCATTTCCTCAGCAAATGGTTATCCGAATCGGTGATCAAGAGACACCCCTGCCGATCAAACGCAATTCCATAGGGGCGGGCGACAGAAAGGGATTCACTATTGTAGCCTGGCTGATAACGGAAGCTTTCCCCGTCTCCTAGTACGGTTTCAATTTTTCCTGTTTCCGCGTCAATTTTTCGGATGCGTCCATTAAACGTGTCGGCAATATAGAGATTGCCCTCAGCATCCAGCGCCAGGCCGCTCGGTCCGGACAGCGCCGCCTCTGTGGCCAGCATCTGATCACCGTTATATTCTGCCTCTCCGGTCCCGGCAACGGTGGTGATAACCCCGGTCAACGTATCAATCATTCTCACCCGGTTATTGGTCTGGTCCGCGACATACAGTTTCCCCTTCATATCCATTACCAATGCCACGGGCTCATTCAAAGCCGCAGAATGGGCCGGGCCTCCGTCACCTATCCATTTTGGCTGACCGGTACCGGCGATTGTCTGAATCATTCCGGTGAGGGGGTCCACCCGTCTGATACGATGATTCCAGGTATCCGCGATATACAGGGCTCCCTGGTTATCTATAGCGATGCCAGAAGGAAAATTGAGACGGGCTTGATTCGCCGCTTCTCCATCACCCCCGAATCGAGTTGCCCCTACCCTTTTGCCAACCACATACCGCACCGTCCCACTGAGATCCGGAGTTTGTGTGTAGGCTTTGGTCGGGGAATCGTCAAAATCCGCCAAGGGATCAACATTCTCCTCCTGAACATTCTGCGGGTCAGGCGTCAAAGACCCACTGGACTCAACATCCGGCTCGTCAGGAGAACCGACAACGGTCTGGATCATTCCACTTTGCCGGTCGATTCGGCGAATGACGTGATTTTCCGAATCAGCCACATACAGATTACCTTCCTGGTCAAACACCACATCCTTTGGCTCATTGAGTGACGCCAAGGTCGCCGGGGCACCGTCTCCAGCCAAACCTGGTTCGCCATTGCCAGCCACCGTGGTCACGTATCCCGATTGGAGAGTTTTCAGCATAACCTACGTTCTCGGTGTAGCGGCGCCATCTCATGGCGCCTCTTCGTTGTTCGGAACCATGACGTCCGAAGAGAGCAGCATGAGATGCTGCCACTACAATTAATAGATTCCGCTCGGACTATGAGTATTTGACGTGTACCCTGAAACAGAATTAATCCCATTCCGCTACAAATTCTCCAGGATCTTCTCCCCCATCTCTTTCGTCCCTATAAGCGTGGTGCCAGGCCCCTCAATATCCTTTGTTCGAAATCCCTGATCGAGAGTTTTTTGAATGGCCTGTTCGATGCTTTCAGCTTCCTTGGTCAAATCAAAAGAGTACGATAACATCATGGCCACCGATGCAATCATTCCAATGGGGTTGGCCATGTTCTTTCCCGCAATGTCCGGTGCACTCCCGTGAATCGGCTCATACATCCCCACCTTCGAGCCGACACTAGCCGAGGGCAACATGCCAATCGATCCGGTCAACATGGCGGCTTCGTCACTGAGGATATCTCCAAAGAGGTTCGTGGTGACCAAGACGTCAAATTGCTTGGGGTTTCTGATTAATTGCATGGCCGCGTTATCGACATACATATGTCGAAGCTCGACATCCGGATATTTCTTGTGTTCATCCGTCACAATACGCCGCCACAATTCCGAAGATTCCAACACATTCGCTTTATCAACCGATGTGACAACCCGGTTCCGCTTGCGCGCGGCCTTGAACGCCACTTCCGCAATTCGTTGAATCTCTTCAGTCGTGTAGACTTCCGTATTGATCCCTTTATGCCCGGTCTGGGTCTGCTCAATGCCCTTTGGTTTACCGAAATAGATGCCACCAGTGAGTTCGCGCACGACGAGAACGTCAATGCCATCGACCACCTCTTTTTTGAGGGTGGAGGCATCCACCAACGCGGAGTACATTTTAGCCGGCCGAAGATTGGCAAACAGTCCGAGTTGTTCCCTCAGCCCCAGCAAGGCCCGCTCAGGTCGTCGTTCATACTCCAGACCTTCCCATTTGGGTCCGCCGACCGCCCCCAGCAACACCGCATCGCTTTTTTTGGCCAGGGCCAACGTATCCGGCGGTAAAGGAACCCCTCTCGAATCAATGGCCTGCCCACCAACATCCCCATACGCCAAGTCAAACTCATGACCAAACCGTTGGCCAATGGTTTGAAGCACATTGAGAGCCTGTGGGACAATTTCCGGTCCGATTCCATCACCCGCCAGCACGGCAATGTGTTTTTTCATGTTCCTCCCGCCATTTTATTTTTTTT
>CP070743.1:577903-581940 GCA_020348185.1 Nitrospirota bacterium | reverse complement strand
ACCTTCACCTCTCCCCCCTTTTAAGCCCTCTCCCACACCTTTATTAACCCAAACGCCAGGTAGCTTTTCGACCCGCGTTGCCTGAATTCCCCATTCCAATAAAACCCGAATCACCACCTCCTCCAGCATGTGAACATAAACTTTTGGGCCGGGGCAGAAATCCCGTAGTCGAAAAATCGGGTAGCCCACAATTTGACCGGGCCCATGATAGGTCACGGAACCTCCACGTTCGGCTTCATACACGTCATAACCCATTCGCCTAAGCAATAAACCATTCCTGCCACAATGTTCGGGATTGGACCGACGCCCTAATGTAAACACAGGCGGGTGTTCGACGAGGATAAGGGTATCAGGACGATGCTCCTCAATCCGTTCCCGACAGAGTTCACGTTGAAGCTTCAGGACCGCGCCGTAGTCTTGGGAGGGGGGGGAATGAATGATGCCTTGGCGGCAACGGCGAGAAAGTTGGGATTGTTTCACGTTAAAAGGAGACGAGAGTCAACTCTCTTCATTTGAAATTTGAGATCTGAGATCTGAAATCGCCAAGGCTTCAAGAAATGAGGGCGTCAAGCGTTTGACTTTTCCGTGAGGGTCAACCGTGACGAGGGTGGCTGATCCTTCCACGATGAGGCGATGGCTCGTGAGTTCACGGATTTTATGCGAAAACGTGATAGAAACCCGGCGATGAGCGGAGAGGGTGGTGTCGATGTTGAGGGATTCTCCATACGTGGCGGCTGATCGATATCGGACTTCGGCATGGGTCACTCGAAATTCTAGGCCTTCCTTTAGTAAATCCGTGACGGAGAGGCCCCGTTCCTCGAGGTAATGTGTCCGAGCCCGCTCAAAGTATTTGAGATAATTGGCATAATACACCACTCCACCGCAGTCGGTGTCTTCATAATACACTCGGATGTTCATGAGAAAGAGGAGGGCTTACAGGTTCATGACAGGAAACTTGGGCAGGTTGGCCTCGTTGGTGCCGGTGAGTTTGAGCACCGCATCATACAATTGCTGGTATCGCTCTGTTTTAATGGGTTCAAAGCCCGCACCCAGCACTGCATGATCGGCGGCATCAAACAATGTTTTTATTTTTGGCCATTGGGCCAGGAAGGTTTCTCCCATGGGGTCCCCCAATCCTGCCAGCGTCCGGAATTGTGCCTGAAGAGGCAGCCGAAACTTTCCGTCGACATCATTGAGAAAACAGGTTTGACAAGTTTCCTTGAGCGCTTGAGGGAGTTGTTCTGGATCGACGTCCCAGCTTTTTATCCTATGCCTAGAAAAAAGCTGTGATTGTGCGAACCCTTCCAATGCGCGGAGGAGAACCCGTGTGGCCACTTCCAGCTCACGGTGGCGATCGGCTTTCCGCTTGGCGTGAGCTAAAAGGTCCAGTGCCACTTTGGGTTTGATTTCTTGAGGATCCAAGACGATTTGTTCTAAAAAACGGACGTTGTCTTTAACCGTACGCAGAAAGGAGTCAATTCCAACAGGTCCTCCCCAAGCGGAAGCCAAGTCCAAGGCCTTTATCCCGGCTTTCAACTTTTCCCACGCCTGTCGATAGAGAAATTGGTCCCACAGTCGGTACCCATCGGCAATGTCGGCTAAGGCCCGATACAGAGGTTTGAGCCCACCACTGACCCGAGATTCAAGGAGTCGAAAGATTCGGGCAGCGACGCCGAAGATTCCGTGGTTAAAATAATCGCTGGCCTCCTGCCGGATTCGAGGGGTTTCATCATCCCAGGGGTTGCTTTGCGTGGGTTGCCATAATTTTTCCCCTATGGCGAGGACCTTCGGGTCGGCGAGTTGTTCGGGGGCAGCTTCACTCAGGGCGATCACTTTTGCTGCATAAGTGAACCCCACTAAGGTCATTGCGGCTGCCATTGGTGGGGTTGTGCTCGCCAGATCTATCGTCAGCTCTCCTCCTGACACGCCCCAGGTTTTGAGCAAAGGCGGGAGTTGTTGGGCTAAAATTTTATGACAGTCGGCAAAGCTCTGGGGATCTGGTGAAATGATCCAGTCCCATCGTTGGGGCATTTTTGGTAGTTGGGCGGGGATTTCGGATTCAACGATAGATTTGCTGTCTTCTGGAAGAAAAAAACACACCATTTCCGGCGAAAATCGCTGAAGAGAAGCGATCGCCGGCGCAGGGTCTTGCCCAACAGTGAGAAGGAGTGCTTTGACGCGGCTTTCTGCACTCACGGTGGAATGACTATACCATCATGATTGCACTCCAGCAAGAAAGGGAGATAAAGCCCGTTTCGAGTTTTGGGTTTCAAATAAACCCAATACACCCTCAGTCCAATTCCTTTTCTGAGATCTGAAATTTGAGATCTGAGATCCGAAATTCACACGGTAGTGTGAATTTCAGGTAGTATCCTGGTAAAATTGCTCCCAATGGATAGGCAATTTGTCATTGAGGCCTTTGCCACCAGTGCAGATGTGAAGCAGCAGTTTGTTCAGACGTATGCTCAAAAAATTCTGGACATCGCACAACTCTTGATTCGGGCCTTTCATGACGGCCGTAAGGTTCTCCTGTTTGGCAATGGAGGGAGCGCGACCGATGCCTCGCATCTTGCGGCAGAATTTGTGGGTCGGTACCGACGGGATCGCACCCCATTACCTGCCATCGCCTTGGCCACGGATATGGCGGCAATAACCTGCATTGCGAATGATTATGATTACCACGAAATCTTTGCCCGCCAAATCGAGGCTCATGGTCGAAATGGCGATGTGGCCATTGCCATTAGCACCAGTGGAAATTCCCTGAATGTCCTTCAGGGAGCCGAGGCTGCCCAAGCTCGGGGATTGATCACCATCGGATGGACCGGTGCGACGGGGGGAAGGCTGATCGATCTGGTTGATCATTGTTTCTGCGTTCCATCGACGGAGACCGCCCGGATCCAGGAATGCCATATCACCATGGGCCATGTCCTGTGTGAACTTATTGAAGAGCAACTTTTTGCACAAACGCCCTAGACACAGCACGGCTACTCCTCCATCACTGAACCTCTCCCGGCTTCAGACTTACCCACTTCGTTCGCGTCACAGCAAAGTCAAGGTGACGGACTTTAGTGTTCCATGGCGTCGCGGGAAACCCTTTCATCGTTTTCTGGACTCCCTTCCAGATATTTTAGCGGTTAAATCCCTCAAAGAGGTTGTTCAGGCTATTGTCAAAGCGCGTCAACGCGGGAAACCGGTTATTCTCGGAATGGGTGCGCATCCGATCAAAGTGGGTCTGAATCCCATCCTGGTCGATCTCATCAAACGAGGGATCGTCACCGCTGTCGCCATGAACGGAGCGGTGATTATCCATGATTTTGAATTAGCCTATTTGGGACATACGTCAGAAGAAGTCGACGCTGAAATCGATTCAGGACGATTTGGAATGGCGGAAGAAACCGGGCGCATATTGAATTCGGCCATTGCCGAGGGATGGGATAAGGGGATGGGCATCGGAGAATCCATGGGCCGATATATGTTGCGCCACCCTCGTTTGTTTCCCAATCGGAGGCTGAGTCTGTTGGCCACCGGCGCAAAATTGGGAATCCCCATCACGGTCCATGTCGCCATCGGGACCGACATTATCCATATGCATCCGTCTGCCAATGGTTCAGCCATAGGTGGTGGATCGTTCATCGATTTCCGGAAGCTGGCCGCGGTGGTGGCAGGGATGGAGGGAGGGGTATATCTCAACCTGGGTTCAGCCGTACTCTTGCCGGAAGTCTATCTCAAGGCGGTGTCTCTCGGCCGGAATTTGGGCCGCGCATTAAAAAACATCACCACGGTGAATATGGATTTTCTCCCCCATTATCGCCCTCTCACCAACGTTGTAAAGCGCCCCACCCAAAAGGGGGGTCGTGGGTATTCGTTAATAGGGCACCATGAAATCATGGTCCCCTTGTTGGCTGCGGCAGTGGTTGAACAGCTCAAGGCCTAATTGCCGAAAATCTATCCACTTGTCTATGGGTACGAACGAGCCCTTTCTTCTCCTATTCCGGAAGAAGGAGGAATTATGAAAACTCTTGCAAGACCTAGCATAT
>CP070743.1:573693-577803 GCA_020348185.1 Nitrospirota bacterium | reverse complement strand
TGGCATGTCATTCGTAGTTAATGACACCGATTAAAAGATGCGTTAAGACTCTTGCCAACAAAAGGCCTAATCTTTCTGATCTAACAGCATACCGGCCATCAAGAACACGTTAGATCATTTTAAGCAAGTGAAAGAGCTTGAAAGGATTTCAGCAAATATGAATCCAAATAAAAAGCAACAGTTAACTTCCTTTCCCACCTCCTGCCCACGCTGTGAAGGGTTTATCGTTCCCGAACGTTTATGGGACGTGCAGGGAACCTGTGACCCGTTATGGGTATCCGCCATTCTCTGATCTCCGCGTTTTAAAAAATCTATTTTTAAAGTAATAGTTTAAGCATTGCCCTGCTTCCGCTGGGAATTAAAGGTCATTAGCTCCCATGGCCTGGTGATTCTCAATCTCCGTTGGACCACTCTTCAATCATTCCTGTCCCACCTACTCAACCGATCAAATACAAGAATCTTCTTGTTTAAACATGAGTTATCGTCTTAATTTTTCCCTGAAAAAAATCACAATTTTTCACAATCCGATGGGCTGGCTGAGCAATTTTGTATCCAAAAAGGTCATTTCCGCTGCAATAAACCCTATTCTTACAACACAATTGAACAACTTCTTCCATTACATTGGACTCATATTTGGAAACCAAAGGTCATAACCGGGCACTTGCTAAGACTTCCTACTAGCAATTTATGATTTTCCCTAATAAGATGTCTGTTTTGGGACCTCTTATTGATCATGCACAACTCTAACCGCTCATGATTCTCAAGGAACACTTAGAAAGAGAGGTAAAACTCCGGACGCCTCCGGGGTTTCGGTTACCCGACTATCCCGGACGCTTTATTCCCCGACGGGTTTTCACTTCTACGTATTTTGATACAAAGAGATACGCCTTAGGCCGCTTAGGGATAACCCTCCGCCGTCGAATTGAACAGAATAAAACAAAATGGCAATTAAAATTACCAACGGCTTCTTCTCGATTGGAACTGGAAATCGCCGGGAAACCGGGATACCTTCCACCTGAATTTCGGGATCTCCTCTTCGGTCTTCTTCAACAAGAAGAGGCTATGCCTATTGCGAAACTTCGAACGGTTCGGTACGGCTTTCAAGTTCACCATAATGGCAAAACTCTTGCCGAAATCACTCAAGACTCTGTTGCACTTCTGGATGGCCGTCAAATCAAACGCCGCTTTTCCGAGACCGAGATTGAATTAATTGATGGAAATGAAAAAGATCTCCTTCAAATAAAGGATACCATGACAAAGGCCGGGGCCTTCGATGGAGATCCCCGCCCGAAAGTCTTTCAAGCGTTAGCTTTGGACTTACCCGAATCCCCTCCGAGGATCGACCCTTCGGCTCCTCCCATCGATCATTTGAAAGCCATTCTCAAACGACAAGTCAGAGAAATTCTTGTTCATGACCCCGGAACCCGGTTAGGGAGAGACCCGGAAGAACTTCATCAAATGCGAGTCGCGACACGCCGTTTTCGCGCTCTCCTTCGTACGGGTCACGTTTTCCTCGACACGGAATGGATGACTCTGCTTCGTCAAGAAGTCGGTTGGCTGGGAGGAATCCTTGGAACAGTCCGGGACTACGATGTCCTCCTTGAGGACCTTCAACATGAAATCGAAACTCTCAGCCAAGATGATCAAACGACCTTTAAGGATTTATTGAGGATATTGGATTCACAACGTGAAGCCGCCCGCGCCACCATGCTAGAAGAGCTTCAAAGCCCTCGATTTCTCATGGTCCTCAATCAATTAGAACATGCCGCGTACTTCCCTGAAAGCGTTTCCACGGAGGTCACGCTTCAAGAGATTTCAGCAAATCAATACAGGAAATTGCGTCGTTGTGTTCAAAAATGGGATAAGAACTGTTCGAATGAAGACCTACACCAAATTCGAATTAGGGCGAAACGCGCGCGGTATGCAGCTGAACTGGCTGAACATTCCATGGGAAAACCGGCATCCCAATTTATTCGACAGATCAAGAAATTTCAGGATCTTTTAGGCAGTCATCAGGACGCGGTCATAACAGAACAGCGCTTGAGGGAACTTCTCCGTTCCTCTAAGAGTGTGGAAGCCGGATTTTCAGTCGGGCAGATTGTTGAGCGATTGCGGAAAAGACGAGAGCAAGTCAGGAATCAGTTCAGCGCCTGTTGGAAAAAGTTAAGGAAACGGGGCAAAGACGCCTGGGGGCGTTAAATTTTCATATTATTGATGTGATAGAATTGACCCTATGACAGACATCGACCTTCACGATCCTAGTCTCTACATCAACCGGGAATTGAGTTGGCTTCAATTTAACAGTCGGGTTTTGGAAGAAGCCGAGGATACAACACAACCGCTACTGGAACGGGTTAAATTTCTTTCAATTTTCTTTAGTAACCTCGACGAATTTTTTATGATCCGGATTTCCGGCCTTCGTGAACAACTCGCTAGCGGGGTTGTGGAAACGTCCCCAGACGGAATGACCCCATCAGATCAGCTTACTTCTATTCGTCAAGAATTACATAGTCAACTGAGTCGTGCCACTGATTGCTGGGATCACGAATTGTTGCCGGGTCTGGAAGCAGCGGACATTCATCTGTTTTCTTACGATCAGCTTATACCGAAGCACCGTGAAGCTCTGCGCCGCTATTTCCTTCGAGAAGTTTTTCCAGCCTTGACTCCCCTGGCCTTTGACCCGGCGCACCCATTTCCCCACATTTCCAACCTGACCTTAAACCTAGCGGTGGTGGCTCACGATCCTGAACGAGGCGAATGCTTTGCCAGGGTGAAAGTTCCAAACATATTTCCGCGTCTCATCAGGATTCCAAAAGAAGAGGCTTCAGATGAAAGCGAATCTGATCCCCTTGCCTCGGCTAAAGATAATCATTTCGTTTGGCTGGAAGATATCATTGCTGATAACTTAGACCTCCTTTTTCCCGGATTGACCATTAAGGCCGCCTACCTTTTTCGTATTACTCGTGACGCCGACCTGGAAATTGAAGAAGACGAGGCAGCCGACCTTCTCTCTACCATCGAAGAACAAATTGATCTACGGCATTTTAGGTCTGTCATTCGGCTTGAATTAGATCAAAAGACCCCTGATAACATTCGGGACATCCTCATTCGTAATCTCAATCTCGCCTCCTATCAGGTCTACACCTATGTTCTCCCAATGGGATTATCAAGCATCATGGAGCTTTGTAGCCTTGATAAACCCGAATTAAAATATGCGCCTTTTCTTCCGTCCACGCCTCCCCGTCTCGCGAAAAAGGAAAGTCTGATCTCCGCCATACGTCAAGACGATTTTTTACTCCATCACCCCTATGACACCTTTCAACCAGTCGTGGATTTCATCCGTGAGGCGGCCACGGACCCTAATGTCCTGGCCATCAAGCAAACCCTCTATCGGGTGGGAACAAACTCTCCAATCGTCGAGGCCTTAATGGAGGCACGTCAAAACGGGAAGCAAGTGGCGGTCTTGCTTGAACTCAAAGCTCGGTTCGACGAGGAGAACAACATCGAGTGGGCCAGAAAGCTTGAAGATGAAGGAGTCCATGTGGTCTATGGAGTCCTGGGACTCAAAACCCATGCTAAACTGTGCCTGGTCGTCCGCCGGAATGAGGACGGGATTCACCGTTACCTCCATTTAGGTACTGGAAATTACAATCCGATTACGAGCCGAATTTACACGGATTTCGGATTCCTGACAGCCGATCGTGCGATGGGTCGAGATGTCTCCGATCTGTTCAACGCCCTCACAGGATATTCTCGAAAGGTATCGTATAAAAAATTGCTCGTGGCCCCTCATGGCTTACGGGAACAAATCATCAGTCGAATTGAACGCGAAATCAGTCGGCAGCATTCACATGGAGACGGGTATCTGGCGTTCAAGCTCAATGCCTTATCAGATCACTCCTGCATTAGTGCGTTGTATCGGGCTTCTCAAGCCGGCGTAAAAATTGATTTGCTCATCCGCGGGATTTGCTGTCTGAGACCAGGCATCCCCCAAGTCAGCGATACCATCACCGTCACCTCGATTGTCGGACGATTTCTTGAACATTCCCGGATGTATTATTTTCACAATGGCGGCGAGGATGAATTATTCCTTGGAAGCGCCGATCTCAT
>CP070743.1:569483-573593 GCA_020348185.1 Nitrospirota bacterium | reverse complement strand
CCGTCCGCGTTGCCACCACAACACCACCAGTAACGCGGCCGGTAAAGTTGCGATAACCGTCTTGCTCAAGAGTGCCAGAGCGAACAATCCCAGTGCGACCAAATAGATGCCCATGCGACGATTCGCGTCGAAACGGAGATAGACCAGTGCAGTTGCCAGGGACAATGTTCCGGAAAGTGTGTTTTTCAATTCCGTTATCCATGCAACCGACTCGGTATGAACCGGATGCAAAGCGAAGATTGTGCCTGCCAGAAAGGCTCCTGGGATTTTCAATTCCTTGAGAATCAAGACAAACAAGACTGCCGAAAGCGCGTGCAGCAAGATGTTGATCAGGTGATAACCAGAAGTTTCATCGCCCCAGAGCCGGTGTTGAAGCCAGAACGCGCTGTGGGTCAAGGGATAGTATTGCTGAGTAGCTCCCAGCTCGAACCAGATCCGCCCCAGCCCTTCTGCCGAGCGTAATTCCGTTCGGGTGATGTGCGCGCCGTCGTCCCAGAGCGGTCCACCGTGCCACGCCGGCTGGTAGGCCGCCAGCGTAACGGCGAATACAGCTACCGCGAAGGCGAAGACCTGAAGTTGCCCTTTCACTGTGTCGAAGTGTCTCGAGTTATCCATTCGGCAGCACGCGTGGGGCCGTGCCAGGGGGTATAGGATTTTTAAAGGGTATTTTCGGGCAATCGGAAAAGTATCGAAGGGGCCTTGGGATGTCAATCAGGCCCGTCAGCGGGCTCAATAACGAGGGGGAGAGGCTGCGGGATGGGCCTTGCCGGTCTTTGTGCACCTCTTGTGCACAGAATATTCCCAAGAATGACAACACCATGGGACGATAAAGGCCAAAGCGGAGTGTGAGCTCAGAGATGAAGCCGGATAAAATTTGCAATACAAAAATTTTATGTAGGATGGCACTTGGATGTTGGATTACAGGAAATCTGCAATGACGAGGGCCAGATCCTCGCTGCCAAAAGTTCGATAATCGTCCATCCACTCACCCCAAATATCCTCTTTATTTTCAATCGCTTTCACGTCCCCTCCGTCCAGGGTTCAACCATTCACCGCAGGGGCCATCATCAACCGGTCCACTTCCAGGACCGCATTCTGCTTAGACCGTTCGATCCAGTGAGTATACAGGTCCACGGTGATTTGGATACTGGAATGGCCCAACTGCTTTTGGACGTACACCAAATTGGCTCCTTTCATGATCATTCGCGTGGCAAAAGTGTGTCGCGTGGCATGGACCCACCGATAGGACAACCCTGCCGCCTTCAACAACGGTTTCCAGATGATGGGGTTGGCTACCAGGCCGAGGAGATAAGCCCGACCATTAATTAGCCCTCAAGTTTTGGCTGTCAGGTGCCGATCTCTCAGTAGAGGATTCCCAGGCTTAGGCCTTGCGAGGGTATTCATCTTTTTCAATGAAAGTGTTATGCAAAAATCATTCAAACCTCTATTCATTGGGCTTATTAGTTTCACGCTGGTGGGAACGGTCGGGGTCACCCCTGTCTTCTCCATCTCAATAAAGGAGAGGACATCGATTGGGGGCATCAAGCCGATCATTGAGAAGCTTTTCCCCCCCTGCGGCCCGGGGACGCGGGGGAAACGGTTTGTGGTCTCGCCGAAGCACCCCGGGGAAGTGTGCGATAACAACACGGGGCTGTACTGGCAGTAAAAACCCGGAGACGCAGAGGTAACGGACAACCCTTGTACAAATACAGAAGATTGCGATTGGTTTGAGGCCAAGGCCTATTGTGCAGACTTGAACGACAACGGGGAACACGAAAAGAAGCCCTGGGGACGGCAAAAGAAACCCTGGCGGCTGCCAGAGGTGGAAGAAATGGCCTGGAATAGCCTGATCGACTACAGTGTGAAAAACCAAGCTGCCGCCTTAAACGATGGGCCATTTTCGGATGTGCAGTCGGCCTTCTATTGGTCGGCGACGGAGGTGGCCGACGCTACCCTCCCCGCCTGGGACGTGCTCTTCCAAGAGGGCCGCGTCGTCAACATCAGTAAGGGCCTGGACGGCCACGCATGGTGCGTGCGCGGTGGCCAGCAGACCAGGACCACTGATAATGGGATCATGAATTTTTGACTGGTTTGGTCAAAATTGTTCTCATCATGCCTGATTGGATATGATTTCAGAATTTCCAGAGTGATTCATCCGCGTTACCGGCTAGGTATTTTGCGTGGCATCTGGCATTATGAAAGGTGACCTTACCTCAAGCCTGGCATCCATTCCCATGGCCGGCTCCCTCTTTTTATTCAAATTCTCGAGCGAGTTTCCGGGCCAGAAAGGAGTTCAAGATGGTGTGGAACCGGCTCAAATCCGAAGAGATTGTGGCAATCCTGGCGGAAGCCGAACACGGGGCGGATCGGCTGGTATCAATAAACAGAAAATGGTCGTCTCATAGGTTATACTTGGGGTAGCATGGGCTTGAAAATCTCTAAAACTCTTTCCCAGACCGTCTTCATTCAAAAAGCTCGAGTTGTCATTTCAACCCTAATCCTCTTAATCCTTGCCTGCATCCTCGGAGCCCAGCCAACTATGGCACAAAAGGATTGGGGCCTGCGAACGCTGCGGGGCATTGTGGAAGGGAACGGCGGGGTACAAGCTGGATATGATGTTTCACTCTACGTGAGCGAGCCAGATTCCCAGTCAGGGAGTCGCATTCTCGGGACGGCCACGACCCAAGACGACGGAATGTTTGAAATCCACTATCGATTACCCAAGAGTTTGCCTTATAGACGTCATGCGGTTTATTACGTCCTTGCGGAAAATGGGCTCGTCATGCTGTCTAGCGCAATCGGGGCCGGCCGAAACATTCCCGACAACATTGTCGTTAACGAGCGAACGACGGTAGCCATAGGGACGGCTTTTGCTCAATTTGTGCAGGAAAGAAAGATTCTTGGCAATAAGTACGGAATGGTTAATGCGGTGAATATGGCTGCCAACATGGCTGATCCCAAAACGGGAGCCGTCAGTGCTGTCCTTCTCAACCCACCAAATAGAAATGAGACATCCACCTACCGAACGTTCAACTCGCTGACCAATGTCGTGGCCAGCTGCATCGCGGATGAGGCCAACTGCCTGAGCCTCTTTACGGCCACGACACCGGCCGGCGGACCTGCACCACACACGGTGCTTCACGCCGTTGCAAACATTCCAAAGTATCCCTGGTATCCGGGGTATCCAGCCAACGATCTCGATCCGCTCTTCGTATTATCTGAGCTGAATCCCATCAATCATCCGGCCCTGCCTAATCGACCGACCTCCTGGCTGTTGTTTATCAAATTCACTGGGGGATTTTATTCTGAGCAGGACGAAAAAAATCTTATGAACGGCCCAGGTAACATTGCTATCGACGAGCGTGGCTTTTCATGGGTCACGAACAATTATGTCCCTCAACCGGAAACCACCTATGCCTGTGCCGGCCTTCGATTGCTGAAATTCACGCCTTCGGGTCAACCATTCCCCCGATCCCCCTATTTCGGTGGAGGCCTCAGCGGTGTCGGATTCGGCATTACTCTCGATCCGCGTGGAAGAGTGTGGGTCGGAAATTTCGGGTTTCAAGCCCCTGCCTGTGGTAACGGAATCGTCCCTCCAGATAAACCCAACAAAATACCAGCGACCCATAACAGTGTTTCTCTATTCCGCTCAAATGGAGTCCCCCTCTCTGGGTCCCAAGGATTCACAAAAGGCCATATTTCCTGGCCCCAGGCCACCGTCTCGGACCGAAAGGGAAATATTTGGATGGCCAATTGTGGCAACGATTCGGTGACCATTTATCCAAAGGGCCATCCGTGGCGGGCTAAAAATATTTCTTTAGGGGGAGATCCCTTGCCCCCACTTCAAGATCCCTCCGATCCTCCCCAGATAAAACCCTTTGGGATCGCCATCGATCCCAATGGACATGCATGGGTGACCGGGAACAAGAGCCAAGAGGTGTACCGAATATCTTCCCATGGAAAGGTCGTCAAGCTTCGATCGGATGGGCTTATTTCATGGCCAATGGGAATTTCGGGCGATAGTCAAGGCAATATGTGGGTCTCAAATTCTGATTCGGTCAATGTCCCGTGTAATGACGAGATCGATCCCCAGAGTGGAGAGAATCCGTC
>CP070743.1:565266-569383 GCA_020348185.1 Nitrospirota bacterium | reverse complement strand
TTCCAAGGCACTCACCACACCGGTTGTGACGGTATGGGATAGGCCGAATGGGTTTCCTATGGCGATGACGGTTTCGCCAATCATAAGATCATTGGAGTCGCCCATTTGGATCTCGGGTAAACGGCTTTCCGTTTCGATCTTGAGCACGGCAAGATCCGACCGGGGGTCTGAGCCCAAAATTCTGGCCTTGTATTCCTTTTTGTCTGAGGCAATGATCTTTATCTCCGTTGCCTTGGCGACAACATGGTGGTTGGTAATGATGTGTCCCCTGCTCCCGTCAATGATCACACCGGAACCCAAACTGCTTCGTGTGTATTCCCTCTCGAAAAAGTCCGGAAAGAAATCCCTAAAAAAATCATCCCTTGAGAAAGGGAAAAAGGGTCGGACTTGTTCCCGTATCAACGTACTGATATTGACCACGGCCGGCCCCACCTTTTCCACTGCAATAACAACAGGGCTTCGCCGTGTTGCCCCCCTTGCCCTTTCTAGTGTTAAGGAGGTGAGAAAAAGAGTGAGAGAAAGCAGAAATAGAGTGCTTTTTATCAGTCTCTTACAGGTGAAATTTTTCATGCAACAGTTTTGGCTCCTGACCGCCCACAAAAGCTGCGGCTTAATGGTTTAGATGTTTACGATAACATAGGGACCAAATCCGGTCAAATCCAACAGGATTTAAAATCCCTGAAAACATTTCCCTTTATAGGGAAATTGGAAACGAAATAATCGATGTGGGGCCGGTATTCAAAGCAGGAAGGATTTGGCAAGGCAGAGATTAGCTGCTATAATTGATTGCGAAGAAAGTCTAGTGCTGGTGATCTCATCACCAAAAGAGGAGAAAAATATATGAAACGCAAAAACGTCATTCCGTTTCTCACCTTGGCAATCTTGCTTATCTGGTTTGTCCCAAGCACCGCCACTGTTGAATTGAATGTGGCCAACACCTTAAACCTTAAGGAGACGCCCCGAGACACGGCCATGTCCCTCAACGGAAAATGGATCTATATCCTGACCGAAAAGGGTGAAATCCTTATCTACACCTCCAACGGCAAACTCAAAGATAGGATTTCTGTCGGGATGCATGTCGAGAGTATCAAAGTAGGCCCGAGGGAGGATATCCTCCTCCTGACCAGTGGAAAGGAAAAGACGGTTCAGATCATCACCCTGGATTTCATCCAGGAGATCAACATTTCGGGCTCCCCCTTTAAAGGTAAAGTTGATGCTCCCGTGGTCATAGCCACTTTCAATGATTTCGAGTGACCCTACTGCGCAAGGCTCGTGCCTGTACTCGAGCGGGTGCTCGAGAAAAATCCTGACAGCGTAAAACTCGTTTTCAAACACTTCCCTTTGAGAAACCACAAGTTCGCCCGGCGGGCGTCCATTGCATCCATTGCAGCAGGAAGACAGGGTAAGTTTTGGGAGTTCCATGATCTGCTCTTCAAAGATTACAAACGTTTGAATACACAGAAAGTCAAGGAGATTGCGAAGCAACTTAACCTGGACATGGAACAATTCGAAAGGGATCAGAAAGACCCCGAACTGGGGAAGATAATCAACCGGGATCTGTCGGAAGGGAGTCGGATTGGGGTTCGGGGAACCCCAACGGTCTTTATCAACGGCCGGCTTTTGAGGAATCGAAGTCAGACCGGTTTCCAGACCATGATCGAGAAGACCCTAAAGAAGGAGGGAACAACCCAGGGTCAATAGTTAGTTAATGTTGAAATTGGGGTAAGATCCTATTGCCGACTCGACCTCTAACCCGATGCTCAGCTCTAAATATTTGAACGACGCTTGAACCGGAAGAAAAAGAAGGCTGTTGAGGTCTTCACTTCAGTAGCTTTCTTTTTTATGGATGGGTGACTGAGTAAGGCATTTATATCAATAGGTTCCCCATTGACACACAATCCCAATTTTCCTATACTCCTACCCTGAATTAAAAGCTTCTCCCTATCAACAGCACGACTTGTTGCACGAATCAATATATTCTAAGACAACTCGACATCATTACCTTGGTCTCATTTCTGGAAATTGATCGTTGATCCCCTTATTGTCTAAGCAATTTAGAAAAGGAGGAGGAAAGAAATGGAAGAGGAAATAAGGGCGGTGCAGAAAATCATCGATTTAGTCATCGATTTTTTTGTTAAATACAGTTTTCAGGTGCTCGGTGCCGTCATCATTCTCATCATTGGTGTCATCGTCGCAAGGTGGACGGCCTCTTTCCTTTTAAAACTTTTTGAAAAGAAAAACCTCGATATTACGCTTTCAAAGTTTGTTGTAAGCACCATCAAGTTGATTATTATTGGGTTTGCAATAATCGTCGCCATCGGTAAGTTCGGGATCACGATTGCCCCTTTTGTCGCCGCTCTTGCCGCCATGGCTTTTGGTGTGAGTTTTGCGATCCAAGGTCCTGTTGCAAACTACGGGGCAGGTCTTATTATTATCTTAACCAGGCCTTTTGTTGTCGGTAACACGATTACTGTCGCCGGGGTCAACGGGGTCGTCGAAGAGGTCAAACTTGGCGCGACCATTCTGACTGATGAAGACGGCGTGAAGATTACCATACCCAACAAGCATATCACGGGAGAAATTCTCCACAATTCAGAAGAGTGGAAGATTGTGGAAGAAGTGGTGGGGATTAGTTACAGCAGCAACCCTGAAGACGCCATCGACATCGTAAAAAAATCCCTGGACCGATTCGAGGAGATTTCTAAAGACCCTCCAGCCCAAGTTGGAATTCAGGCGTTCGGCGATTCTTCCATCAACATCGGTTACCGGTATTGGGTGCCCACCATAAAATATTTTCAGACCCTATACAAAGTAAACCTGGATGTATACAAACAGTTGATAAAAGGAGGGGTAGAAATCCCCTTTCCCCAGAGAGACGTGCGCATTGTTTCCCAATCCGAAGGTCAGGCGTGATCTCAAACATATATCTATTTGTGAGCGAGGAAAACAATGATCAAACCTTTTAGAAGAATGGCCTTTATGGCTGCCCTCATGGCACTCCTTTTCATTAATACGTTTGGACCCGCTTTGAGGGCCCAGGAAAAGCCCGCCGGTGAAGTCGTCCAAACACCGTCAGCAGTTGAGATTAGCCTGAAGAAACTCAAAGCTAAAAGAGCTGAAACAGAAGGTTCGACCGCCCTTCCCGATTCGGTCAAAAAGAACACGCTGACTTTTCTGGATCAGGCCATTCTTTTTCAGGAACAGACCGATCAAATCAAGAGAAATTCTGAAAGTTTTGCCCAAACCATACAGAGCGCCCCTAAAAGAATCAAAGAAATAGAGACCGAATTAGCACTCCCAACGCCCCCTCTTGAGTCAGAAAAAGTCATTAAAGAAGATCAGGACCTGAATTTGGAAAGCCTCGAAAACAAGATACGCCAGGAAGAGGCGGCGTTGATAGAAGCTAAAGCCAGTCTTGCCAAATCGAATGATCACATTGTGAAGGAGGAAAACGCCCCTGAGCAACTCAGGAAAGTCATCAACAAAGCAAAAGAAGGACTGAAAGACGTTCAGAAAAAACTAGAAGCTGAGCCTCCCCCCAATGAGCCGGCCCCTGTGATCGAATCACGTCGGATTTCCTTGTATACAGAACAAACCAAGTATCAGACTGAAATTTCGGCCTCTGAACAGCGCCTTGCTGGACAAAGTGTCTACATGCCTCTTTTGAGAGCGGAGCGAGATTTAGCGGAGCATCAAGTGGGGATCCGTGCGAGCCTCATCAAGGCGTGGAAAGAGGTAGCTCAAAAACGTCGCCAACGTGAAGCGGAGAAAGCTGTAGTAGGTGCTGAGGCTGCCAAATTTGAGGCCTACAGGCTTCCTGAACCGATCCAGAGAGAGTTCGACGAAAATGTTCTGCTCGCCGAAGCACTGGACAAGGTGACCCGAGAAGAAGCAATTGCGGCAAAGGACCTTGAAAAAAAAGAGGGCCAGGTCAAAGAGCTTGAACAAGAATTTCAGCTTGCCCAGGACCGCGTAAAGATCGGGTTACGCAGTGAAGCAATCGGCCTGGCGTTGCGCGAGCAACACCGTTCCCTGCCCAGCTTTTCAGGGTACCGACAAGACTCGGCCCGTCGCCAATCGAGAATGAGTCAACTCCAAACTGCCCACCTGAATGTTG
>CP070743.1:561022-565166 GCA_020348185.1 Nitrospirota bacterium | reverse complement strand
CCACGAGGAACGGCAGACGCCACCCCCAGGTCCCCACTTGTGAGGCCGTCAGAATATTAGTAAGGAGTGCACCCACTCCTGAACCGAGAAGAATTCCGGCGGTGGCCCCCCATACTCCCCAAATGGCGTTAAAAGCTCTTCGATCTTGAGGAGCATTCTCGACTAAGAAAACCAGAGAACTCGTATATTCTCCTCCAACCGATAAACCCTGAATAATCCGGAGGGTCACCAGCAGAATGGGCGCGGCCATTCCAATGGCCTGGTGGGTCGGTAACAGGCCAATTAAAACGGTCGGGATGGCCATGGTGAGAACAGATAAGGTTAACGCTCGTGAGCGCCCCACTAAATCACCGATACGGCCGAATATCAAGCCACCTAAAGGGCGGACTAAAAATCCTGCCGCAAAGGCTCCGAAGGCCGCGATGAGTGAGACGGTGGGATTGTCAGAGGGGAAGAATTGATGGCCGATGACGCTCGCAAAAAATCCGTACACGGCGAAGTCATACCACTCCATGACGTTGCCGACCAGTCCGGCTAAGATGATGCGTCCTTGTGACGGCCTAGGCAAGGTGTTTTTCATAATGTGGCAATAATCCGAATTTATTTGGGGTGCCCGCGAGCGCGAAGATGGGAGGATCGGATATAGCTGATGGTCTAAGGGGTTATTTACTTTCCAGTTTTACAGGCGCTTTTATCTTCCTTGGGGCACATGGCCGGACTACGCAATGCTGAAAGGAGTCCGGAAAATCCGAGGTCGGTGACAGAAATGGAGCGCATTATCTCGACAGGTTCCACGGTCGTGCCATAAAAGGATTGGTTAAAGTCTTCCGAAACGATAATACGGATTCCGCTAAGGGGAATATTTGTGTAGGTTCCCGTAGATTCCAATCTTGAAAAAGAAACAACATCGACGGTTAAGTCATCAATGGGTGATTGCTGTAACGTCGTTCCGTCCGCTAGTTTGAGACCCCTCCCAAGTTGAAACTCGCCTGTATAAAAAGAACTCAATCCCATGTGACTTCTGATCAGAAGCACGATTTCTAATTTATCACTTCCAAGGTTAAAGCCTAAATCAGGAACTTCCACCCTATAAAAGGCTTTTTGGGACCATCCGTCTTTCTGCCGTACAATCAGGAGTCCGCTGCCTCCTGTCAACAATCTCCCCCGATAGAGGTTCGGGCCAATAAAAATGGCCATCGCTTTCGTCACATGCTCTTTAAACCAATCATTCTTTGCTGATAAATCCAGAATAAGGTTTTCAGCTTCGTTCGCAAGTTCCTGTTCCTCCTCCTTCTGCTCCATATCCTCCTCCATTTGAGCCCATGCGGGTACTCCAAAAACGGAGGTAAAAAAACTGAACAGGAGGAGCAGACATAGTATTTGCGAAAAAATAACGATCTTGCCGTAAGGTTTTTGCATCGGGGATCCCTTCCGCCAAAGGAGTTGAATTATCATCTAGGCATTCTCAATTCATCTATTTGTTTATCCATACGCCTACCATTGTACCCCAATTTTTTAATAGTGTAGCCATCGCCTTATTGTCACTGCTGCTATTCCCGCAGATACCGTACCCAGAGAAGTCAAATGTTGTCAAAGGGATAAGGCTGGGTCGAATTGTATATCTTGACTTTACTTAGTATCGAATTAGGGGCTCCCCTCTCGAGACCATACCCCCTTTGGGCCAGCATTCGGTTTATTGCCTAAACTGTTGGCGAATGGCTTCAATTCGTTTTCGATTCATTCCGAGGTCAGAATAACCAACGCGGGAACCCGATCGCACCTGAATCAGATTTTGGTCTGGGTCAAACAGGAACTCGACATCATCAACAAATCGAAAAATGAGTGAAGTAAATTCCGCATGAATGTAGTTGTCGGTGTTTGAAATGATTTGAGTGCGTGGCATGGATTCAATGAGCTTGAGAAGCCTGGCTTTAGCGTCGGTTTGTGAATCGGTATAAGATAGAGGCTCGACGAAATGAGAAGGGTCCGGGCTCTGGGATGAGACACAATTGGGGGAATCGGGACAAGGAGAAAATTTCCCTTGAGAGATTCCTATAGCCATGGTTCAAGGTTCGAAAGGAAGAAGGGATCTAGAAAAAAATTACAAAACCATCACAAGTTTTTCGAACCGTCCGAATCCTCTAAGAACGATCGTTTGTTGATGATTTTCCGTCCGAAGAAAATTAAGCTGAAAGAAATCAACAACGATATGGGGACAAACACTCCTGAAGCGAAGGTGGCATTTTCCAGCCACCCCGCTTCATGCAAGGCTTTGAACACATAGTTTCCAAGGCCACTCAAATAGTAGGCAATCACGATGATGGAGAGCCCTTCGACGGTGTGTTGGAGAATGGCCTGGCTTTTGGTTGTCTTATCCACGCTCGCCAACATTTTCAGATTTTGATCTTGTAACGCGATATTATGATCTTGCAGCAGCAATTCCACTTTCGTCCGAATCACCGAAATCGTTCCTTCAAAATCTTTTTCAAGCGCGTCAATTCTTCGAAGGAGTTGCTGGTACCCATCGGCTACACCGGTAATTTTGTGTTGAATATAATCTGAAATCACTCTCCCACTGGACAGTGGCTCTTCCTGTAACGCCTTGAGGTTGCTTTGTACGATGGTTTCGTAGGGAATGGAGGCTGACAATTTGTAGCGCATGGATTCAGCCATTCTGCTCACCTTCATAAAATCCTGGGTCAGTACAGTCAGCCAGTGTTGAAGCGTGGAAGATGTAGCTGATTCAAGTTGTGTCGTGATCACATTACGCTGATACAGATGACGTTGTTCGAATTGATGGACTTGATCCACCGATGCGCTAAAGGCCTGGTAAGGAAGTAAAATGAGATGAGTGTAGTTTTCTATTGCCACCAGAGTATCGACCAACCGAGCGAGTTGCGGAAGGAGGACTTCCCGTGAGGAGGAATACAGACAATACCGTTCTCGCGAATACTCATCGGGGGTGAAATTTGCTACAACGGATAGGTCCTTCCCAAAAACCCGGCTTCCATACAATTGAGGGCCCGCCATTTTTGCTTTCAATTCCTCCTGGGTAAATTGTATGTTGGGCAATATGAGAATATCCAAGGCATTGACCTGGATGCCCAGGGGAGAAAGGGGGAATTGATATTGGGGAAATGTGATAGGCCCAAACTCCAAAGGTTTGGTGGTATCGTGTGGAATGTGCCAGATCTGGTAACTGTAATACTCTGTATGGGCTTCCCAGGCAATCACCAGACGATCGCCATTCTCAGCCATTAAGACCCCGAACCCGAACTTTTCGTAGAGCACTATCTGTTCTTCAGGAATGTGAAAGCAAGCTAGGAGTTCTTTGAATTCCCGGCGGCTCTGGGGGCGCTCCAGAGGCGGGTTAGCCATGCGATGGGCGATATGGTGGATATGCGCAGGGGCATCAAGCCAGTCGGCCAAATATTTTTTTGTGGGTTCATGGAGCTGGCGGAGGTATCCGCCTTTTGAGGGCTGAGGTTTTAGACTCATGGAATGATCTGCGTGTCTAATCCCAAAGTGTAAAGAGCTAAGTCTCAGGTTTCAAGTTTTGGTTGAAAATTCTCTTGTCTTTTCTATCGCTTATGGTCATGCGATAACCGATTCGGGATGCTGAACAAAATCAATGATCCGGTTTTCAGCCCAGAAGAGATCTTCATCCGGATGGGGTCTCTGGAGAAAACCACAATGTCCGCCATACCGTGGAGCGACAAAATGAATGGCTGGGTTGGTCCGGATCGCCGATTCTTCGAAAATGTGATAAGGGATAAACGGATCGTCTTGCGCGGTGATGATGAGTGTGGGCAAATGGATGTTTTCCAGAACATGCCGGGCTCCGCTTCGTTCATAATAATCAACCGCGTCGCGGTACCCGTCGTCCTTTGATGTGAAGGCATCATCGAATTCGCGAAGCGTTCGGATGTTTTTAAGTTGAGAGAGATCCCATTTATCCGGGAATATTTGCGCTTTCCGTTGAAGACGATCTTTGAGATTCTTTAAGAAATATTTGTAATAGATCCAGTTCTCTGGTTGCTGAAGGGCCTCAACACATTGGGCCGGGTTGATATTGGGACATACGGCGATCACCCCCTTTAAAGCTGGCAGACTGTCACCAACCTCACCGGCCAGCTTGAGGGTC
>CP070743.1:556775-560922 GCA_020348185.1 Nitrospirota bacterium | reverse complement strand
CTTCATAGAGAAGAATTGATGACTAACAATTTGAGTTCCGTCATTTCTTGAATGGCATACCGAACTCCTTCTCTTCCAAGTCCAGAATCCTTTACACCACCATAAGGCATATGATCAGCCCGAAAGCTGGGAATTTCATTGGCTAGCACGGCTCCAACTTCAAGCTCCTGGTATGCACGAAAAATTTTATTAATGTCTTGTGTGAAAATTCCTGCCTGAAGACCAAAGGCTGAGTCGTTGAGCTGATGCAGAGCCTCCTCGAATTTTCCATAGGGAGACACGGTCACGAGAGGACCGAACACTTCCTCGCAGGACACTTTCATCTGAGGCTTGATATCGGTCAAGACGGTTGGCGCCATAACTGATTCCTGAAACGTCCCACCGGTCCTTATTGTGGCTCCTTCACTCACGGCTTCGTTCAACCATTTTTTCAGCCGGTCGACAGCCGCTTGATTGATCAGGGGACCGACGACGGTTTCTTCCTTTTCCGGATCGCCAGCAGGAAGAGCACGAACGTTGTCGATCAACTTTTCAAGAAATGGTTCATAGACAGATTCCTGAACGAATATTCTTTGGACCGAGACACAGACTTGACCTGAATACCCAAAGCCACCTGCAATGCATCGATGAACCGCAGTATCGATTGATGCATCAGGTTCAATCACCACGCCTGCATTTCCACCAAGTTCCAGATGAACTCGTTTTTTTCCCGCCTTGGATTTCAACATCCATCCCACAGCGACACTCCCGGTAAAACTCAGGGCTTGAAACCTTGTATCTTGCACTAAAGACTCCGCAAGGGAATTCGAACAGGGAATCACACTGAAGGAACCGGCCGGGAACCCACTTTCCAGAACCGCTTCTCCCAACAGTAAGGAAGTGAGAGGAGTCTGTGGAGGGGGTTTGATCACGATGGAATTGCCTGCGGCCAGACAAGGGGCAACCTTATGTGCGATCAGATTTAAGGGAAAATTAAATGGGGTAATCCCAAGCACGGGGCCTATGGGAAACCTTCGCACGATCCCATGGTAGTTCTCCATTCCAGGGCTGCGATCCATAGAAATGACTTCCCCTGGAATCCTGGTCGTTTCTTCACTCGCGATTTGAAAGGTCTGAACCGCTCGACCAACTTCCCGACGAGCATCATTAATGGGTTTTCCAGCCTCGGAACAAATGCAACGGGCAATTTCCTCTCCACGTTGCTCGATGGCCGTGGCAATCCGCGCCAGCCCCTTTGCCCTCATATGCCCAGGAAAAGTTTTTAACGCCGAGAAGGCGCTATAGGCGCTCTCCACGGCCTCAGCGACCTCCCCGGGTCCTGCTTGACAGACCTCGGCGATCAAACGGCCATTATAAGGATTGGTGACGGGCTCGACGACATCGGTGCGTTCCCATTTTGCACCGATAAGAAAAGGACGGGGCGCGGTCATGATGAGACCTCCGTGAATCAGGTTGGAAGAGGCTCTTCGCGGGATACTATGGGCTCAGAGTCGGAAGAGGGGACTGTCGCCACATTGGCTTCAGATCGAGCCTTGGCAATAAGATCCTCGGTCCCCCATTCTTGAATGGACTCTAAAGTAAAGGGCTCAAATGCCGAGACGGCACCACACCCAGGACACCCTTGTATGGGTACTTTGGATCGAAATACTTCGTCAAGACATTCCATGCACACAAATAGATCCGGGGCGCCTTGCTCACTTTCTACTGGCCAAAATGTTTGAGATTCAAACACAGCGGGGTACTCACTCCTCATCTCTAATGGTGATGATAAAAACTCCGGCTTGGGAGTTCCTCATGGAGGATGAACTTTCAACTAAGAATAGGCAAGCTGGCGCAATATTGCAAGATGGTTTGTTTACAACCCTTCGACCTGAGGGGAAGCATGTGAAGGGGGTTGAGATCCATTCTGTTGAGCCTTTTCTAATAATTTCTCAATCTCTTCTTCGAAAACTTCAAAAGGAAATGCTCCAGGAATGAAAAGAGCCTCGCTCCCTTGTGACAAGTCAGTCAGAAACAGAATAAATCCTGGGGTTCCTCGAATTCCGAGCTGTCCACCTTCAAGGCGATCTTGATAAATATCTTCCAAATGACGTTGGCTTTCTAGACATTCAGAAAAGTCATCCAGGTCCAGGTCCAGGTCTTTGGCAATTTCCTGCAGCGTAAACATGTCAAATTTCCTACCGCTATTGAACAGTCGATCATGCATTGGCCAATACGCTTGTTGATCGCCCGCGCATCGTGCAGCGAGGGCTGAATGAAGAGCCGGTCCACTCGGTGAACGGGGAAAATCGCGGTAGACAAAACGCACTTTTCCGGTATCGATATAGCGCGTCAGCAGACGAGGGAAGGTTTCATGAAAGAATTTCTCGCAATACCCACAGGTGAAATCCGAATATTCCAGCAACGTGACAGGGGCATTCGCGTCTCCTCTCACCTCATCATTCGAACGTAGCAAAAGATCAGTTGTTTGTCCGAAAGAAAACGATCCCATCAAAAGGGAGGCAGCCAGGACTAAAAGAGAGAGCAAACCGCACCTCTTATTTTTTATATGTATTCGCATGTTCATCCTTCAACGGCTAGACGATCGGCGCCAGAATCTATGGCAGTCATGAAATCCATTTGGGACTCTCTTTATCATCATACCCTATTTTGTCACTCATTTATGACTCTTGTCGAGAATGGGTTACTTCACCCTTTTCTGCTCAAGAAGGGCCACCATGAGCAGAGGCCATACGACCGTGGCATCACTTAAGACCTCTGCAAATTTTCCCCCTTCACTTGGCGGAACAAATTTCCCCCATGACACACCCTCTTGATACGTGCAGCCGCTTAACCCGCCCCAGTAATCCGGCTCAGGGCATATTCTTACACCATACTGAAACCGGGGTGGGGTCATTTGAACGTCCAGGCGCAGATTTAAAATATCAATGTAGGGAGGCGTTTGTTGAGCCCAATTCCTGGGAACCCCTCCCCCAATGGTAAAGATTCCCAGTCGTTTGGCTGAAAGAAGGCGTTCGGTATAGCTATTCAGGTCTAAAAAAGGATTAAAAGTCGGGAGATGTTGTTGTAAGCGTTTCCAAAGATCTGAATCGCTAGACGGGGGATGTTGAGTTTCTCCTCCTTGTTTAAACCTTTCATGCATAGCCCAGATTGAAACATCCAGACCTAATTCAGAGTCTGTAAATGCCGGGATAAAAACAGGAACATCTTTAAGATAGGCACTTTTGAGAATGGCCGGTCCTTCAAAATGCTCATGAAGGGTCAGCCCCAGTTCTCTGGTTAACAGTTCAGAGGAGATGGGTTGGGTTGGATCGAGGCGTTTTAATGTGCCTCCCACAACTTGTTCAACATGGTTTAAATTCATTTCCATTTCCAAGGTGTCATAGACCCGATTGTACCCCTTCTCAAAAAGCTCCACGTCTCCCATAGAGGGGTGATACTTATAATGGGTCTGCCCAACGGCTTCGCTCATCCCATGAGCCATAAGCGCACCAGTTGACACAACGACTTGAATCATCCCTCGGTCGATCATGGTGGTGATGATTTTCCCCATTTTGGCAATGGTCATAGCTCCGGAAACGGTCAATACGACCGTGCAATCAGGATCTTCCACCATCGTGGTCAGGATTTCGAAGGCCTCACCCAATCGTCGCCCGCCGAAAGCCGTCTTTTTCATCGCTCTCAACAAATCAGAAAATGAATGAATCGTTTCCGGATCAAGAGACTGCAATGCCTCTAAGCCGTCTTCGGCTCCATCATGAAAATGCCGGGATTGCATTGTATTCTCCAAGTAATGAGGGTTAGGGGTCTAATTAATCAAGAAGGGCGTTGTCAGCCCCAAGACAGGAGCGAATTCCAGGTAAAAAGGCTGAAAGACGCTTGAGGGGGAGATTGGTGGTCCCAACGGGATTTGAACCCGTGTCTGTACCTTGAGAGGGTACCGTCCTAGGCCAAGCTAGACGATGGGACCAGCTGGTCTCTATGCTTTATGCCTCTAGATGTCAGGTGCGCTTGCTGTGTTGGGACAGCCTCCAGCCCATTGCCTTCGAAGGGGTGACTGTACCATATGCCTGAACCGCTTTCCAATTCAATCCCTAAAAGGTCGGTACAGGGGTATCAGGTTTCGAGTTTCAGGGTGAGAGAATGG
>CP070743.1:552468-556675 GCA_020348185.1 Nitrospirota bacterium | reverse complement strand
TTGATCCCCGGCAACAACCAGTCCAACACCATGAGGTTGAAGCCTTGTGATGTTGGTGATTTCGCTGGAGTGCCCTCAAGGAGCGCAAGCCCCTTTTCCCCGGATTCGACCACCTCGCAGGGCAGTCCATACGTTTCAAAAATCATCCGAAGCAACTCCTGACTGTCAGGATTATCTTCGACAATCAACGTGCGGAGGTCGCGAATACCAGAGGGTGCTGCCAATTGCCGGCGCGCCTCTTCCGTCGAGTAGCGAAAGTTTGCGGAAAACGAAAAGGTACTTCCCTTTTCAGGCTCACTTTCAATCGTCAGGTTTCCTCCCATGAGATCAACGAGTTTTTTGCAAATCGCCAGCCCTAGACCTGTCCCACCATACTTTCTCGAGGTGGAGCTGTCCGCTTGGGTAAACGCATTAAACAATTGTCCCTGTTTATCTTTGGGAATCCCGATCCCGCTGTCCCGAACAGCGATATGAAGGGTGATGACCTCATCGTCAGGAGCGGCTGTTTCTCCCGAACTCTGCTGCGGTTGGAGTTGAACGCGCAAGACAACCGCGCCCTTGTCTGTAAACTTGAACGCATTGCCGACGAGATTAATCAAGACCTGCCGTAGTCGCAACGAATCACCCACCAGTTGGTCCGGGACATCTAGCGCGACGTGGACAATGAATTCCACATGCTTTTCCAGGACTCGCCCTCGGAACGAGTGAGTCACTTCCTCCAAAAGCCCACGAAGGCTGAACGGCGCCGTTTCGAGATCGAGCTTGCCTGCCTCGATCTTGGAGAAATCCAGAATATCGTTAATGAGCGCGAGTAGCCCTCGGGCGGAGGAGTCCACGACCGTTAAATACTGATGTTGCTTTCTCGTCAGTTGGGTTTCTAGGGCCAAGTGATTCATGTTGATGATGGCATTCATTGGCGTCCGGATTTCATGACTCATCATCGCGAGAAACCCGCTCTTGGCATTGTTTGCCGCATCGGCCGCTTCTTTTGCCCGTTGCATTTCTTGCTGAGCTTTCTTTCGGTCAGTGATGTCTTGAATGGTTCCTTCAAGATAGAGCAGGGCACCCTGACTATCCCTGACAGCCCGAGAATTCTCAGATGCCCAGAAGGTGCTTCCATCCCGCCGGGACACTAAATACTCAAACCCATGCACACTATCCTGCTCCGCAAGCATCTGCCCAATATTTTTCTGGTCGGCCTCATGCACATAGACCTGTTGCCCGATGTTGGTAATGCTCTCCGTGACTTCCTCAGGAGTGTCGTATCCATACATCCGGGCCATTGCCGGGTTTACACTCATATATCGTCCGTCTGGTGTACTCTGGAATATGCCCTCGACCGCGTTTTCAAAAATGCTATGGTATTTTTCCTCGGCTTGACGTAAGGCCTCAGCCGCCGCCTGTTGTTCCACGAGCAAGCGGTTGGCAGTCTTGTTGCTCTCATCGGCGACTCGCCGAGCCTCCTCCATCGCGTTGATTTGTCCCCGTATTCCCCTGGAGATGGTCCAAGCTAAACCCAGGAATCCTATGAAAGCGAGGCCGCCTACCAGGAGGGTGCTGTCACGCACCCCAGTCAGCCGTTCCTCCACCCCTTTTGCCAGTTTTGTCGCTTTGGCATGGGTGAGCCTGGAGAATTCCCCATCGACCTTATCGATCTGTTGAAACACCCCACGCAATTCTGCCCGGAGGGATTCCCTCTCATCCCGAAGGCTAAGGAAATTACGTCGAAGTGCATACAGACCGTCTTCTCCTACGCGAATGGTTTGGTGGGACTCTTCAATCGAGAATCCCTTCCCGAAGAGGGAGACATACAATTCTTCCACGCTCTCTGCAGTCGACAGGTCTGAGGATGAATCAGTAATGCTCAACGCATTAAAGCTCCTGGCGAGCCGTTCCAACCCGGGCTTCAATTTATTATCTTTGATATTGGTGAGGTTATCGGCCTGCTGCTCAGTTGCCAGCATTTCGACAAATCTCGCGACATCCGCAAGTTCGTTGCGGACCTCTCGTAACGCCTGCGTCTTTTGATTCACCTGATTCTTGAGGATTTCTTCGGCTATTTTGGAAGATTCTCCTCCTTGGGCCGCTCGCCAGCGCCTGAGCTGAATCGCTTCCATTAAGCGCCTTTTTCCTTCAAGCGTTTCCACGACGGCACCCAACGAATGGAGCACGTCACGAACTCCTTGAAGGGTTCGTTGCTGATTTAAATCCTGACGAACCGCCACATAGTGGCTCTTCCAGACATCTGCTCGCTGCCAGAGCAATTCCAATTCACCCACGGAGAGCTCAGCTTTTTGTAGCATCTCCACCAAGGTGGCTTCCGTCGTTACACTCAATTGCTGTTTGACCCGGTCTCGTAAATTGGAAATCGATTCTCCATTGGTGTTCTGGGTTGCTCCTTCCCCGAGAAGTGCAAGGATTTCTTCCCGGCTCTTCGAAGCCAGTCGACTGATCTCACTGGAAGCTTCTTGTAGTCGCTGTTGTTCTTCCACCATTTCCGCCCGTTCGGTACGGACATTGGACAGCGTCCAGCCAATTATTCCAATGGTGATCGCGACCACCGAAAAGGCAATGGCCACAAGGATCCATACCATTCGTTGGACACGTCTTCCTTCAGTATTCATCTTTGGGTCTTTACTTCTTTCCTTTTAGAATCGCGGGAATGTCGTTCCACTGAAAGGGGACGAAGTCGCCTTTCCGGAGAATCGTCGGCCACACGCGGTGGCTGGCCTGGTGCTTTTCTTTGGTGAGGTGCAAAGAATGGCCCAGTCCGACTTTAAAATTACCCAAACTTTCAAGGGCATTAATCACATTCTCCCGATTGGGCTGTCCCTGAATTTTTCCCAAAGCTTTAATGAATATTCGAGACGCAATATAGCCTTCCAGACTGCCAAACGTCGGTGTTGCGGAAGGAAATTGTTTAACAAGGTCGGCACGATATTCTTCGACAATGGACAGGGTTTTTTCCTGTGGGTGCGGAACGACCTGTGTGACAATGACCTGAGGGGACATATTCCCTAATTCTCGGGCAAGGGGAGCGCTTCCAACGAAAGAGACGTTAAGGAACATCGCTTCCAAACCCGACTCAACAGCGAGTTTAATAAATTTGGCACAAGGCGCATAGGCTCCCACCATAATAACGGCTTGCGGAGAGGGCGAAGCAATCAAGATATTGGCCAATGCATTTTCCACCGCAAGCGTATTCCGTTCGTAACGGGCATGCACCACGGTATTTTCATCTCGTAGGCCATGTTGCTTCAGGGCCGTGATTCCCCCAATGAATCCAGCATCCCCATATCCGTCACGCTGGGTGAAAAAGGCGATTTCATCCGTTCTCAGCTTCCCGGTTTTGATGAGCGCGTCAATCATTGCGGCGGTTTCTTCCGCATAACTGGCCCGGTAATTGATGACGTACCGATCAGGAGGGTTCTTCCGCAACACGCCGGCACCGGTAAAGGGTGCAAACAGCAAGGTCTTTTGTTCATTCGCGATAGGTACCGCGGCGATGGCGGTGGGAGTCCCCACGTTCCCGATCACGGCGAGTACGCCATCTTGTTCGATTAACTTCCGCATGTTGGGAGCTGTACGCGTGGGCTCATACCCATCATCCAATGCGATCAATTTCAATGATCGACCATGTATTCCCCCGGCTCGGTTCGCTCGCTCCAGACCAACCAGCACACCCTGTTTCATGTTTTTCCCCAAATCGGCGGCTGGTCCACTCAACGCCGTGGACATTCCTAACACAATCTCGCCTTTTCCTTTTGTTTCTTTTGCCGGGAGGGGGGTGGTGAGGGAAATGAAAAGAACAAGAACAATACCGCGAATGCATAAACGAATCATCCAGTTCATAGGCTTCATCCTAGGGCAAATATTTGATCTTGAGTATGTGGAACATGCATTTCATTTTCTTGCCTGAAAAATATGACAAGCTCCTTTTTCCGACAATAAGGAAATCATCGGTTGGGCCATCTCCTGGGGGAAGGGACGAATTGGGCTTGCTCAAGTTCTACCACAACGGCCGAGTGGTAAGGAAGTCATGTTGATGTTAGACAATGTCCAAGCAGGTCGAGTGGACTCTTTCTCCATTCGCAAAGAGGCCATTGATGATGGAGTCACTGCCCTCCTCCCACAATACTTGACGGGAGGAAGACCGTGAACGCCGGCCTTCGGATCATCGACGAAGAGAACGCGGCAGTCAGAGAGG
>CP070743.1:548134-552368 GCA_020348185.1 Nitrospirota bacterium | reverse complement strand
CAACGGCAAACGTGCTGAACGCATCGACAACCGAGACTGGCCCGGTATCTCCCATAGGGCTGACCGTTCGGGGGGTACCAATCTGATAGTCCGCCCATACCCCGAGACCACTCACTATGGTGCCTTCGGTATAGTCGGGATGATGGGATTTGATCACAGTTCCGCAAACAACGCCGCGCATCGGAGCGTCGAGATCGACCGGGGGCATGTATTGATCCATGTCACTCATCCAGATCCGATTGGTCGGGTCGAGTGACAGGTAATTCAGGCGAAACAGGAACTCACCATCCCTGGGCTCAGGGAGAGATTCCTGTTCGAAACTCAAAACATCGTCGGTAAGGTCGCCGACGGGTCGTTTGCGAAGCCGCCAGGTGCGGTTTACTTCAGACATTATCGATCTCCTTTGTGAAATGGTAGTCACACTTCACCATAAAATGGAAAGTATACTGGGCATAAGCTTGGGAGGATACCGGGCTCAAGAGGGAATTGAGGGGCTGACTCTTGAATGTATTGACAAGTTTTGAAATTTATGCAGGTTTTTATCTCCCACCTCTTGGTCCAAAGGTTTCCAATTCATACTTCGAGAACAGCCGTTTGGTTTCCGGGTGAAAAGCATAACCGGCCCCCTGGGTAATATCCCGTGATTTAAATAAAGGGGAGAGTTTGCCGGCAGGATGGAGGTAGGCTCCTCGAAGTGGGACGGAGCGCCGTCGGTGGTGGATAAGATGACAAGGTATTGGTCGAATAGAGGTTAACCAGTCAGCGAGCTCCTGGGGATTTCCAATGGAGGCCGAGAGGAGTAACAGGCGGGCTTGGGTTGGGCAAAAGATGATCGTCTCTTCCCAGACAACCCCTCGCTCGGGATCGGCCAGAAATTGCGATTCGTCGAGAATGACCAGGCCTAAGGTATTCAGGCGCAAATCAATTTCACCACTTGCCGCATCATAGAGCAGGTTCCGAAGAATTTCGGTGGTCATAATGAGCAGGGGGGCTTGAGCATTATCCCGTCGATCGCCTGTTAAAATGCCGACTTGTTCGTGTCCGAATAAATGGGAAAATTCCATATATTTGGTGTTGGATAACGCTTTGAGTGGAGAGGTATAGATCACAGTCGAATCCTTGGCCATCGCTTGTTTCATGGCTTCTACCGCCACATACGTTTTGCCACTTCCTGTGGGGGCACTGACAATGACATCTGTCGTCGCCAATTGGGAAACGGCATCAACCTGCCAAGGATCAGGAACAAAAGTGGTCGAAGGAGGAACCCCAAGGCCTTCTAGGAGGTCAGCCACCGTGGTAGATGGCTCCCCGGATGATTTTCCAGGATGACGTGAGGGGGTTTGAAGTTGCCGAGAGGATTTTTTCTGGGACCGAGGTTGTTGAGCTTCAGGTGGAGAAGCCTTAATCGGTATGGTGGTAGACCGCAAGTCCTCCTCTAAGGCTGAACGAATTTGGGGAGGAAGTTTGAGAAATACGTCAATAAGCCGCTGTTTACCCATGCGGAAATGTCGGTGCACTCTTCCCCGAGCTAAAACATGAAGACGTCGAAGGGGAAGATCTTCAAGAAAACTTATGAGTTCTTCATCAGTCATCCGTCAAGTCTCTCTTTGATATCCTTTGGCCTATTAAGCGGAAGGGGTTTCACTTTTCCTGTTTCTCATTAATTGAACCTTAGAGTCGAAAAGGTCTAAGAGTCGAAGGGGTCATAGGATACCGCATTTTCATCTTCTAGGATTCTTGGACCTTTTGGACTTTTTGACCCTTTCAGACTTTTCGACTATTTCTCGCTAAGGTAATTCTTCCAATACCTCCCGACGGATGAGCGTGATGCCCATTTTTGCACTATCGGCCAATTCCGGGTGAGTTTCCCTCAAAGATTGAATCTGCGAAAGAAACTCCAGAGTGCGTGCCAATAAACGATAAACATCACCTTCCGCCATATTCGTCATTCGAACGAGATTTTCCCACTTTAATTCGGGATTCCCAATCCACCGTTCCGCCAGGGCCGCCACGTCCGAACGAAGCAACGGTGGGTCTTCATAGGAGGCAAGTGAATCGGCAACCGCCCTGACTTGATTCAACATCGAGCTTAATCCCGGGCTCATGCGTAGGAAGGAGCCGGGGCGATCATCATCGTGGGCAATACTCGCCAACACCCCGGCTAACAGGGAGGGTTCACTTCCAGCAAAGGCTTCCATTCGGATGAGCTCCGTAATGAGTAAGGAATGATCAATTCGGATAAGGCGACCCCATTCTCCTTCCGCGGTAAGATGGCTGGAAGGGGTTAAATAGCCAAAGTGTTGCAGAATGTCAGCCTTTTCTTGGAACCGATGCCACAGCCCTGTACGAAGCGCTTGCACCGTCTTGGTCAATTGCTGAGATTTTTGTCGGAGCTTTAGCGCTGTTGAATGATCTTTTCGGCACGCATTACGGGAAGGACAGGTCGGGCAGGGGAATTCATCCGTTAAGACGTCGGTCAGTTGAGTATCTTCCTGGATTTCTTTATCAACAAGAATCGGCAATGATGGCAGACGAGGGGGGAGTTGCGTCATTTCCTGATTCAGCCATTCCAAGGTCCCTGGAGTACACCATGGATAGGATCGAGTACTCGTAAATTCCAGAAGACGATCGTAAATGTGGGTCACCAACATGGCTGGACATTCTGCAACCGTGCCATTTGAACGAAGAACCGAAACCATCGGATATCGCTGACCTCGACTCCGATATTGTCTCAAGACAATGCCCCGCCCCTTGGAGATACCAACAACTCGTCCAGAGGTGAGAAAGGGAAGTTGAGCTGCGAGGGCTGGAGTGTCCCGATACGGTAAGGGGCGACGCTGAGATTTTCGTCGCCTGGCTAAATCGTACACTTGCCATTGGGTGATCCAATCAGTGCACTCGCGGGGCCCAAAGGGCTTCAAGTGTTCGTGGACCGAGTCGAGATGTGATTGGTGAACCTCAGCCCGTTGATTTAATTGAAATTGAGCAAAACTTTTCGCCAAGATGCCTTCGATGTGGTCGACAGGATGCGCTTTCAATAAATTAAGAACCATGGGATAGGATATGACAAACTGGCTCTCAATCGCTTCGGGAAAGCCAGTGAGTCCTTTTGCCAGTACGTGCAAGTCAATATAAGGGGATGGCGTGACGATAACAAATCCCACCAAATCCTTTCCCCGTCGACCACCGCGACCGGCTAATTGTTGAATCTCGCCAATAGTTAAATCTGAAAAGTCCTTGGCTTTTCTCACACTCGATTGGGTAATGACGACGGTTCTCGCGGGAAAATCCACCCCTGCAGCCAGGGTTGTGGTCGCAAACACCGCATCCAGGTGGCCCTTTCGCATTAGCTCTTCCACAGCAATTTTCCAGGATGGGAGATGGCCGGCATGATGAGCGGCCACGCCGAAACGTTGCACCACAGGAATCAGGGGGTGATCCACAATGCTGGGATAGTCATCCGCCAGGTCTTTCAGAAACGTGGCAATCGTCTCACATCGGTTTTGGGGAAGGCGGACCGAACTTCTTTGAAATGCATCGAGGGCCTCATCACAGGCACGACGAGATGTCAGAAAAATGATTGCCGGCGTCAGGTTTTTGTGACGAAGAATTTCAACTAATTCGACTGGATGAATAGCGGGAGCCATGAATTAAGAGAAAATTGTACCAACTTACGGGCGAAAGAGAAAGAAAAAGGCTTGGGTTTCTTTGAACCCCAGTTCAAAAGTTTCAGGTTTCGGGTTAATCCAAAAGTTTTTTTCCTTCAAAACCTCAAGAGGGCAATTCCTGTCTAAGGCTCAGAAATTTTCTTTTTTGATTCATTCTGGCCAGACTTTTTAGATCTGAATGAATATCGTTTCAACATCGCTTGGTAGGACTTCAATTGTACGTTCCATGGCTCTATTTCGGATTTTGCTTTACTGATTTCTTCTTTCAGAGCTGTTTGGATCGCTGGGGCTTTGTTGATGGCCAATAGTTGGGTTGGGATAGCACTACGATGTCCGGAAATTAAAAAACTTATCGCACAAATAACGATGGCATAGGCTCCAACCGGCAATCCAAACAGTTCTATAGCGAGGAGAACAGCGGTAATGGGAGTATTAATCGCTCCCGCCAGTAATCCAACCAATCCCAACGCGGCAAAGAGATCGGTTGGTAAATTGAATAGTGTGCCGAAGAGGGCTCCTGCGGTCGTCCCCACAAAACAGATCGGGAGGATAATGCCTCCGCTCCC
>CP070743.1:543757-548034 GCA_020348185.1 Nitrospirota bacterium | reverse complement strand
GCGCTTGCGTTGAAGCCAGAACACCGGCGAGGCACTGATCAGGGCAAGACATGCTGAAACCAACAAGGGAACTAAAATTTGTTGGGCCGCTCGCATACCCGCAACTATAATCACGAGTGCTGCCGCGATAAGAAGAAATTGGGTAACTGGAGAATATGGATTCCGTTCACTCATGACCGTCGTTTAAGGTTTCAAGTTGCAAGTTTCGGGTTTCAAAGAGTCTTCCCCTGGGGTCAGGGAATTCATAGTTGGAAGATAAAAAAGATAAAATGGAGGAGGTCAGGAGGCTGGAGCGTGCACCATAGGGGCCTAATTGGTTTTTACACCATATTTTTCACGTGAAACCTGAAACTTGTAACCTGAAACCGTTGGGCATTTCATTCCTTGACGGCCTGGGCTCGGTTTTGCAGGTAGGCATTGCGCACCGCACCATAAAGATCGAGCGTCCCTTCCTCGACAGTCTCGAATCGTTCGAGGTTGATGGACCGTAAGTTAATAATGTTCCATGACCTCAGCCCAAATTGGGCCATCGCAATGGCAAGATCATCGGTCACCAACTGTGGAATGACATCAGTCTTAATGATCGGGAAAACAAACCAATTGATCGGATTAAGGAAAATATCGACAGTATACCCAAATGCATCGCGGAGGTTATAAGGGCCAAGAAAGGGAATAACTAAATATGGTCCCGGGTTGGTACCGTAGTGCCCCAACGTTTGTCCGAAGTCTTCTATGGGTGTTTCCAGATCGAACATGACCGTGGCAGGGTCAAAGAGTCCCCCGACCCCAAGGGTAGTATTGATAAGGAATCGGCCCGTCTCAATGCCGGCGCCCTTCCATTTCCCTTGGAAAACATTATTCAGGAACCGGGGTGTGTACCCAAGGTTTTGAAAGGCATTGTAAATGCTTTGTTGAAGGTCGTCAGGGACGATGAAATTATAGCCTTTCGCAATGTGTTTTAAGAGGTACTTGTCAAAGTTGTAATTAAAACTAAACATCCAGAGGTTAAAGGGTTCCCATGGATCATACTCCTCAATTTCTTCCGCGTCGGTCTCCTCGAATGGATCATAGGTTAGATCCTCCGAAGCGGCCTCATCATTCAGTTGGGAATCCGGTTCTTCAGAATTGCTGGAAAATTCCTTGGATACTTGGACCGGTGACCCGATAGCAGAATCGTCGGGTTGGGGTGTTTTGCTCGCACAACCTTCGATTCCTAAAAGAAAGAACCCGGCCACCAGGAGCCAGAGAATTGGTTTCCTTGGGGTGAGCGCAAGCGCATATTTCAAGAAGGCCTCCTTTAGCGGTAATGAAAATGGGATCTGGAATCACAGTCAGGATCAAAGAAGTTTTATCATGGGCAAGAAATGAAACATAACAAATTAAAAGAAATTAGGTGGAATTTACCAAAAATTTGATCCTAAACCAAGCGTACAACCTCTCTATCTTCCTGATTATCGAGATGCGAATACTTTTTTGAGGCTTGGAGTTTACCGGTCGTAAGCCGTGAGAGTGGTTGTATAATTTTTGGTTGCTTAAAACCAAAGATCCTTTAAACGGGGATAATTCAACTGCAGGAGAGAAAAAATTGGAAAAGAAAATTGCTAGGAATGCAAATGTTTCATCGCGGCCGCGCAGAGAATGATGAAGACCCCCATCCAAAGGGCCCCACGTTGGAAAGGGATGGGCTCGTAGACCATTTCTTCGCGTTCCTCCTCCGTCTCTTCGCCGGTGGGTTCGTTCTTGAAAAGAATGGTATAGAGATACACGGTCAGGACGCCCAACACGAGGGCTAATTTAATGAAAAAGACCGTGAGGTACTTGGCATTGTGGGAAACGCCTTCCCCGGTTTGGGCCTCCATTCCAAGACTCACGTAGTGAAGATTGATGCCCCCCGTGAACAAGATAATGACAAGAATCACCCCCACCATCCGTTTGTACTGCTGATAAAATGTCTCGGTAATGGGTTTAATATATTCTCGAGGCACGGAGGTCCGAAGTCCTGGGGTAACGGCCATAACCAGAAAGGCCAGACCCCCGATCCAAATAATAGCGGAAAGAAGGTGCAGCCAATGAACGAAAATGGAAATAACTTGATTGAAATCCATGTACCTGATGGGATGATCTAGGGAAGCGTGGTTAAAACTTGAACACGGGCTTTTCGTTACCGAACCGCTTTTTCCGCAACTCTTCCATCAATTCGATGGTAATGAGAGAAATGCCTTGTTCGGTGGCATGCCGTTCGACACCCTTTTTCACCATGGCCCTCAAGAAATAAGGAATCCGACTGAGCCGAGTTTGCGCCGCTTCATCCCACTCGACCAATGTGGCTTCCGGGACATTAAAGGCGACTTTGATTTTTTCCCCACCTTTGGGGGTATAGAGACACCATTGGTCTTCGTCTAACCAATCCCCGTGGTCAACATACGGGCGCGCGCGGCAGCCCCCACAAATGTCACTATATTCGCAGTCTCCACATTTTCCTTTGAGGTGGGGGTACCGGAACGAATCGAAAATATCCGATCGCTCCCATAAATCTACAAAACTCTTTTCCCGCACATTCCCCGCAGACAAAGGCATATAGGGACAAGGAGTAAGATCTCCATTCGGTGTGATCCTGGCGTAATTGGTCCCTGCTAAACATCCCCCTCCCATGTAGCCTTGGGCCTTCGTAATTGGCGAGTTGGGATCTTTTTCATAAGCCAATCGCTTGAAATGTGGAGCACAACGGGCCCGAACCAACATATCGGTATATTGATCCTGACAATCGACCAGGAAGCCCAACACCTCCTCGTATTGGGTTGGCGTGATATCCGTCAACTCTTCACCGCGTCCCGTACAGACCATGAAAAAGACATTCAGCACTTTTGCCCCCAGCTGATGAGCCCACTTTACGACTTCCGGTAGTTCCTGGTAGTTCATGGGTTGGGCACTGAAATGGACCTGGAACTGGAGACCGTTCCGTTTGCAGGCTTCAATCCCAGCGACCGCTCCTTCCCACGCTCGTGGAAGGCCTCGAAAGTCATTGTGTTTTTGGGGGTCAAGAGAGTCGATGCTGATCCCTACTCCCATCACCCCGATCTCCACAAGGTTTTGGGCCATCCGGTCATCGATCATCATGCCATTGGTCCCAAAGACGACCATAAATCCCTGACTGACCGCATGTTGGGCAATATCCAAAATATCGGGACGAACTAATGGCTCACCTCCGGTGATGACTAATAAGGAACCACGATTGACCTCAGCAATTTGATCGATAAGGCGGAGGCATTCTGCCGTGGTTAACTCATCCGCGCCCCCCCCCATTTTGGTGGTGGCGTCGAGGTAACAATGCGCACATCGGAGATTGCACCGCTTGGTTAAATTGAGCGCGATCAGGTAGGGCTTGAAATCATCAACCGTACGCCCATCTCCTGGACCTTCTTGTCCTTGGGAGGGAGCATCAAACCGAGTGACATTTTGTTGAAACCCCAGTTTATTGGTGAGAGATTTGAGCGGCTGAAAAATCGGGAGAGACTTACCCATGTTGACCAGCTTCAGATTGGGCTTCTGTACCAGTCAAGCGTGCGATGGTGTCCTTGACGTTACCCGATTTCATCGCTTCCTCCATCGTCTGCTTGGCTTGCTGGATGCCCTCATTCGCCACTTCAAGCGTAATGACGGTCGTGCCAAGCTTTTCGGCATGTTTCACGATAAGCGCTCGCGTACAGTCCCGCATGAACCCTTCTGGAGCTCGTTCTAACCGTTTCAGGGCTTCAGCTTCCCAAGTGTACAAAGAAGCCGCCTCGGCTTGTGTGCCATTTTTTTGAAGTCCGCCTTCATCAGCATTTTGAACCGGGTCTGGATCCGCCGGTGGGGGAGTGGGAGTTTTGTTGGCGAAAATGGGGTCATATTCTTCTGCGGCGGCTTCTTGAATCATGGGCCCCGCAAATTCGAGAGTCACCGTCGTCATCCCGAGTTTTCTTGCGGACTTTTCAATTTTCGCTTTGGCCCGCCTCCGCTGAAAGCCAGCAGGGACGGCTCTGATCGCTTCCTTGGCATCCTTGGTCCAGTTCATGGGAATATCATCGTAGGCCAAATGCGTTTCCACTCCACCCTCGGCTTTGGCGGCCGCATCGAAGATTGCTTTATCGACTTCTTTAAATTGGGCTCCGTCAGCGGCGCAGACGGGACATTTCACCGGCGCAGGATCGCCCTTGCCGATATACCCGCAACCATTACAGACATAATACGTTTGTGCCATGCGGTCCAAATAAGCCTTGTTCCGCTCACTGAGCTGA
>CP070743.1:539316-543657 GCA_020348185.1 Nitrospirota bacterium | reverse complement strand
GCTTGAGTCCCACATTCGCCTATGAAGTTGCCGAAGTGACCAAAGGTGCCACCATCACGGGAAGCGTTGATTTCCTGGGTGTCCCCCCAGCACCCTTACGGTTTGAAGTAAAGAAAAATTCCAATGTCTGCGGAGCCGAGAGATGGCTCCACAAAGTCGAGGTTCACGATAATCACCTGAAAGGTGCTGTGGTTCTTCTGCGGGGTGTTCAGGAGGGAAAACCCTTTGAATCAAAGAGTTTTGGAGGAGACCCACCGAATGAAGGTCAATTCCGTCATGGGGGCGGCCACACCCTTTCCCTGACCGTCCAAACCAAATCTTGTAATTTCGGGCCTTATACAGGGGTTCTGACCTCACAGGAACTCATGCGTTTGGAAAACAACGATTCTGTTAAACATGTCTTGCATTCCTATGCCGTGAGGGGCCGTAAGGCTTCAATCCTGAGAAGCGTCCATAATCGGGACATCTTCCCTGGGTCGGTAATTGAAGTCGAGTTCACCGACAAGCATCTCAAGCACAGTAGTGTGGTCGCGATTACCTGTGACCGACACGATTTTATGGAAAATAGATTCTATGTGGTGGACAATCCCTATTTCTCGATCTCAGATCAAAACGGACATTTCACCATCGATCGTATTCCCCCGGGACATTACGAACTAGTCGTCTGGCATCCGGTTCTGGGAGAGAAAAAACAAGAGATCACTGTCGAACCCAACGGAAACATTGAAATGAATTTCAAGTTCTCCAAGAAGAAGTCCCACTGATTTCAATTTCCCACGTGTTCCCCTCTCCCTTCAAACCCACCCACCGATCCCTCTTTGCACTTTTTCAACTCTTGGTTCCATTCCTCATAGTCTCTTGTACGGGAGGCTATCTCATCACCGAAGACCAGCTAGCTCAAATAAAAATAGGAACCTCCACACAAGAGGATGTACGAAAAGTGCTGGGAGAACCCATGTCCGTGTCGAAATCTACGGATTCTGAGAATTCGCCGGAGAGTTGGGTGTATCCTCTCTCCAAATATGCGAGTGATCCGAATACGGGCGTCCCCCCAATCGGAGTGGTCGGCGCCCCAATAAGTCGTGCCCGTCGCAAAACGACTGAAGTTGAGATCGGTTTCGATGAGAAAGGTATCGTGAATTCCATCAAGGAACGCCGCCCTCCTCAATAATTCCGACCCTTTTTTTCACTAACCTCCTTCCTTTGAACATACCTTTATGAAGCTTGACTTGTTCTTCCTATGGGGCTTATGGTACCCCACCCAAGAAAAAGATAATATTTTGCGGGTAGTTGTGACACGTGCAGTCAGAAATTTCAGTCCAAAAAGGCAATTCTCAACTCATTCAAACTATCCAGTCTGAAATCAGACGAAAAGGGTGCCTGACTTTTGCTCGATTTATGGAATTGGCCTTATATGACCCTCGGGACGGGTACTACATGACTCCACACTCTCAAGTAACCCCTGCGATGGAAACCGGGAGGGAACGAATTGGCTGGTCCGGGGATTTCTACACGGCTCCCGACGTTCACCCTTTGCTCGCCAAGGCGATCTTCAAGCAGATACAAGAAGTCGATGACCTTCTTCATCATCCATCGGAGTTGACGATTCTTGAAATGGGTGGAGGAAAAGGGCTCCTGGCCAGGGATATTCTTCGAGAATGTGAAATGGTGGCACCTGAAGTCCTCTCAAGACTCAGCTATCTCCTGGTTGAATGTAGTCCCGCCATGCGGGCTTCCCAAGAGCACCATCTTGGTGAATTTTTGCAAAAAGGCTTGTCGATTCAGTGGGCATCGTCCCTGTCGGAATTGGAGACTGGCCAAGTTACCGGTGTCATCTTTTCCAATGAATTTGTGGATGCGCTTCCCGTTCACCGAGTGACCGTGAAGGATGGTTCACTCAAGGAGGTCTTTGTCGATTGTGAGGGGGAGGGGTTTGGTGAGCGTATGGGGCCGCTATCTTCTGATGAGATTTCAACGTACTTGAAGGATGGTCATGTTAACCTCCCTGAAGGGTATACCACCGAGATCCATTTGGAAGCCCTTCGTTGGATAGGAGAAGTTGACCGTGTTCTGGATAAGGGAATTGTCTTAACCATTGATTACGGACACACCGTGCAGGACTATTATGGATCTTCCAGAAAAAACGGAACCCTCCTATGTTATTACCGTCATACGGTTTCGGATCAACCCTATGCCCACGTTGGAGAGCAAGACATCACCGCTCATGTGAATTTTTCCGGGCTGGCGTTGGCGGGGGAGCGAGCAGGTTTGTCGGTGGCAGGGTTTACCAATTTGATGAGTTTTCTTTTGGGCCTTGGCGCCGAGGAGATGCTAGCCGGTCTTGAGCAGGAATCCAAGGAGCTTCAATCAGCCATTCACTTATTGCGACCCAATGGCATGGGAGAGACGTTTAAAGTATTAATTCAACATAAAGGAATAAAAGCTCCATCCCTAATGGGACTCCGGTACCGTCCTTTTTTTGAAGGAGCTTTATTAGGCGGTGGGTTGTAAGTGCCTAATGAAAAAGAGCAGATAATGGATGAGAGAACCGGTTTGCTTCTCTTGAAATGGGAAAGAGTCATAACTGAAGGGTCAAAGGATTTACGATATGGGTGGTGATCCCGTTCCTTTAAATTATGTTCCCATAATCATATTTGCCATATTGGGCGCGATCGCGGGATTGGCCCCACTGGTACTCGGGATTCTCCTACGTCCTCACCGACCCTACCGGGCTAAATTGTTGCCCTATGAAAGTGGAAGTCCCTTGTTCATGGACGCTCGGGTGCAATTCCCCATGCGTTACTACATTATTGCCATGCTGTTTGTGATTTTTGATATTGAAATTGTCTTTATGTTTCCCTGGGCTGTGGTGTTCAAGAAATTGGGACTTTTGGGACTCATAGAAATGGGGGTATTTATCGCCATTCTTGTTGTAGGCTATTGGTATGTGTGGAAAAAAGGCGCATTGGAGTGGGACTGAAAAATAGGTCTTTAGCCCTAGCGGAATGAATGGGAATCCAGATAAAATAAGAGTTTTTAACCCTCGCGCAATCTCAATGCGGTCTGAATAGGAACAAGGACCTAGGACTTCCAGATTGCTGCAAGAATTTTCAAAGCTTATAGCAAGTCCTCAATAATAACGATGAGCATTTTAGAACGACAACTCGAACCAAACATCGTGACCACCCAACTCGATTTCCTCGTCAATTGGGCGAGGAAATCCGCATTGTGGCCGATGACGTTCGGCTTGGCGTGCTGCGCCATTGAAATGATTGCGTCGGTATCCTCTCGATACGATATCGATCGCTTTGGCGCCGGTGTATTTCGGGCTTCCCCCCGACAGTCTGATCTCATGATCGTGGCCGGGACGGTGTGCCGGAAAATGGCTCCGGTCATTCGGCGAATTTACGATCAGATGGCTGAGCCCCGCTACGTCATGTCTATGGGCTCCTGTGCGACATCGGGCAACCATTACAACAGTTATAGTGTGGTTCAAGGAGTTGACCAAATTGTGCCGGTCGATGTCTACGTTGCAGGTTGTCCGCCGCGTCCTGAAGCGTTGATGGATGGACTCATCAAACTTCAGGAGAAAATCCAAAAAGAGAAAATTTTTGTGAAGTAGCGGCTGGTCTGGTCGGTCATCTCACCACCGGGCCATCTATCGAAGGTGTATACCTGAATGCATGTTGTTTTAGAAAACCTCAGGAAAAAATTCCCGTCGACGGTCCTCTCGGTCTCTGAAGATCCAAGTCGATCCGACCTTTCCGTTCAGGTCAACCCGGAGGGCTGGCACGAGATCGCACGGTTCCTCCATGAGGATCCCTCCATGGCCTTCGATCACATGACCGACATTTGTTCTGCCGATTATCCCGATGATCTTGAACGGTTCGAAGTGATTTATCATTTTCTCTCGTTGCCCCATGGAACCAGAATACGGATCAAAGCCCGGGTCACGGAAGACGACCCGACTATTTCCTCCATTACGGATATTTGGAAAGGGGCTGACTTTTTAGAGCGGGAAGTGTATGACCTGATGGGGATCCGTTTTGCCGGGCACCCGGATCTTCGTCGGATATTGATGCCGGAAGATTATGATGAAGGTCATCCCTTACGCAAAGATTTTCCAGCTGAAGGAAGGGGATGGCGGAGCCGTTTTGATTTTCTTCCGGACATTGATGAGCCGGTGAGCGAGTGGTCAGAAGAAGAAATTCCATCCGATCAGCGACATCAATTTATGGCGGGCGACCGTCCGGCTGATTCAAAACGGACCACGGAAATGTTGTTGAACATGGGTCCCCAACATCCCAGTACTCACGGGGTTCTTCGCGTGATTCTCGAATT
>CP070743.1:534847-539216 GCA_020348185.1 Nitrospirota bacterium | reverse complement strand
ATCGAGAGGCTGAGCAATTGGAGGTTCTCCGGAACAAAGCGGCGGTCGATGTCTTAGAACTGGCGGAACGCGCCCAATGGGGAAAAACGGTCAGCCGCAGCGAAGAATTTTATGATGCTGCGAAGTTGGAAACCGCCCTTAACATTTTCCGGGAAGTCATGGATTTTATTTCCGCAGCCTATTATCCGGCTTCCCTCGTGTTCTATCCCATGGAAAGTAACCTCGGGTATCGGCCTGGAATTTCCCGAGAGGTCTTTGCCTGTTTAGAAGATGAGCAGGTCAATGTGTATCGTGATGTCTGCCAACAGCTGGTTTTACCTTCAATCAGTAAGGAACAACCGGAAGTTGTTGGTGTCTCCATTGGGACTCAGATGCAATTAATGGCTGGATTGACCTTTTGCAAGATGATCAAAAGTGCATTTCCCGACATTCATGTCACGGTGGGGGGTAACGTCATTACGCGTTTGCAGGAGGAACTCCCTAAAAAGAAAGAATTTTTCACGGATATTTTTGATACGGCCATTTTGTATGAAGGCGAACATGCCCTCCTCTGGCTATTAGAAGCGTTAGCCGGAGATCGGGATTGGACTGCCGTTCCGAATCTGATGTATCGGGATCAAGAAGAGGTCAAAGTCAACAAAGAAATTTACACCGAAAAAACCACCGCTCTACCTCTACCTGATTTTGATGGATTGCCCTTGGACTCCTACTTTGTTCCGGTTCGAATCCTTCCCTATTTGGCTACACGCGGCTGTTATTGGGGAAAGTGCACCTTTTGTGATCATGGGCAAGGATACTTTGACCAGTACAGGGGGAAACCCGCATCCGATGTCATTCGGGAAGTCAAAGCACTTAAAAACAAATATCACGCGGATCATTTTCTTTTTGCCGATGAGTCTTACCCGCCGGCCTTATTTAAGAAAGTGATTCAACTGTTGGTTGATCAAGAGGTGAACATTCACTGGACCACCTTAATTCGATTTGAGGAATCTCTTCAGGATCCCGAGATATGGAAACTTGCCGCTCAATCGGGATGTTGTACCTTGTATTACGGTATGGAGTCGGCCAATGAACGGGTACTGGAATTAATGGATAAACATGCCCGTAAGAGTGTTATCCAGAATAATCTCCTGGAGGCCGCAAAAGCCGGGATCTGGAATCACGTCATGGCCTTTTATGGGTTTCCCGGTGAAACACGTGAAGAAGCCGAAGAAACTCGTCAATTTCTTATCGATAACAAAGAGTCTATTCATTCGGTAGAATTGTTTTATTTCGTGGCGTACCGGCATACCCCAATGGTGCGAAACCCTGAGAAGTTTGGGATCACGATCCACAAACAAGAAGAATATGATATGCCGCTTGACTATTACTATACCCTTGAGGATCAGGGTGGTGTGAGTTGCCTTGATGCCATGCAGTTATGCGAGGAGTTTTATCAGAATGATTTTGAACCTTGGGCCGTAAGGGTCAACGCCCGTGAGCATGTCTTTCTCTATATCTCAAAATTTGGCACTAACTACCTTCCACAGATATATGCGACGAAGGCAGGACAGGAGACGAGACGAACCGATGGGGTTCAAGGGCTCATCACATGGCCGGTTGCGAATGCAGAAGCTGGAAAAGATAAAGAAGGTGAGTCAGGAATGGCACGAGTGGTAAGCCATGCAGCTCCTTAATGGAAAAATGAGGTCTGCCTTTAATTGGTTGAGGAGAGGGGAATTGCACCCTTCACCGACCTTCAGAATTATGACTCAGGGTCTGATGAGCCTTTCTCCGTCTGAGGCAGTTGATCCCTGGAATTTTCTGACCAGGCCTTTAAAATTCTAAAGGCTGTATGGATTTCCTTCGTTTTCGCTTCACCCTTTTTGTACATTTCCATATACTTTTGAGGATTATTCGTGAGACTGGCATTCCGGTGGGGATGCCACATCCATAGTAATTTCTGGTATCGCTCCTTTAGTTGATCCATGGGCAGGGGTTCCGGAACCTCGAAAATCTTCAAGGCGTGACTCAGGGTTTCTTGATCCATTTGATTAACTTTCAATGAAAAAGTCTGACAAACAATTGTTTAACCTGTCAATAAAAATGGAGATTTAAAATCAAGATCGGAGGTTGTAGCTGCAGCATCTCATGCTGCCCCCCCAGATGACCGGAAGAGGCGCCATGAGATGGCGCGGCTACGCAAGCAAGAGGCAATTCCGTTACCGGGTTGAAGACACATTATGGGACGCATTCTGCCGGTATTAGAACAAACCAAAGTTCTTGAAGGAAAGGACTATCGGGAAGTCCTCCGACGGGAAATGGATGCAGGCAAGATTCCGTTGAGTTTGGGGAAAAATTGTCCTGTGAAGTGTGAGTTTTGCTACGAAATTGATCATTCCTATCGAGAAACGCTTGATCCTCCTAAAACGAGTAAAGAGGATTGGAAATATATTCTCGAGTATATTCAAAAGAAGCCCACTGATCCTATGCAATTTTGGTGTCTTGGGGGGAATGAATACATGGAGTGGACCGATTTATTCCTTCACCCCAATGCGATGGAGTGGGTTGAGGATTTCCTGAAGTATACCGATAAAAACATTCAGTTTTTTACCGTGGGTTTTGTGCACGTTCCGAAAATACATCGTTTGGTTGACCAATTCCCCGGTCGAATTAATTTTGAGCTTTCTGTGATCACAACGGGGTCCTACCGGCAAAAGCTCATGCCTCACGCGCCCTCCATTAAACATTTAATGAAAGTCCTTGATGGTCCGGCTGTCTCCTCGGCTAATTTTTATTCATTTGATGAAAACACGATGTCCCAAGATGCCGAAACCATATCTCGGATTAATCAGAAATGCGTGCTGTGGATGGGATGCCTGACCCCCGTGCGAGGGATCAAGGACGCCACGGTATCGTTGATGAGGCAGGGCCGGAAGTCCTTACCGGAAGAAGCAGAGCGAATTTATGATAAGGGCTATCCCAACTTAAAGTCCATTCATACCGAAGCCTATGTGACGGCATTCTTGAATCGAAAAAGAATCGTCAGTCAATTTGATGCCTTGGAAGTAGAAAAAAAAGATTCTGTCGTGATGGCGGGAAGTGTTTATAAAATATTAAACATGTACCGAAAGAATCGGGCGCGATTCCTGTATGTCCCCAATGCCATGCTCGGCGGTGATTCTGATTGTACCGTCTTGCTGACCTTTGGAGATATCGCCAAACGATTGACCACCGAAAAATATGTATACATTCCGAAATGCGTCATGGAATCGGGACGAGGTCACAATATGGATATCACCGGTGTTTCGTTAGAGGAGTTTTCGAAGAAATCAAACGTGAAGGTTCGCATTCTCCATAAGATAGACACCCGTTTTGCCAATACTCGCCTCTACCGAAATGGATCCCTTGAAAATTATGTTGAAGATTACGTCCGTAATCCACTAACTCGTTCCTACGAAGCGTTGTCTCTTTCGGCTTGAATGGGCAATTCCAAAAACTCCTCCTTCTCTATGGATCTCTCCCCAAGATGGCTTCATTTTTACAAAGCTGATGTCTTTACCGATCGTCCGTTTGGTGGAAACCCCGTGGCAGTTTTTCCAAACTGCGAAGATTTGACCAACGAGGAGTTCCAGCAAATTGCCCGGGAAATGAACTTGTCTGAAACGGTTTTTGTCATGGAGGCGACTGAACCGGAGGCCATCGCAAAATTACGCATATTCACTCCAACTCAGGAAATTCCCTTCGCCGGACATCCCATTTTGGGAACATTTTATATCCTTGGCCGGTTAAATCATTTTCCTCTTCAAGAGCCTATCACGCACATCAAGTATGAATGTAATATTGGGGTGTTTCCCTTAGAATTATATGTCCTGAAGGGGGAAATCGATCGCGTGGTCATGTCACAACCCATGCCACAATTTCTCGGATCGATTGACGAAATGGAGGAATGGTATGAGGTCGCGAAGGCGTTAGGTATTCACAAGTCCGTGATTGCGGACACCAAGTTTCCTATTGAAATCGTTTCCACGGGGTTACCGGTCATTATTGTCCCGGTTCGGACTCTGACGGCAGTCAAGTCCATGTCCGTCAATCATGCCGCCATAACTGACATATGTGAACGGTTTGGAGCCAATGGCCTCATGGTGTATACCACAATGACGGTTGAAGACTGGTCAACCGTGCATACTCGAATGTTCGCCGCGCCGATTGGGGTTGGTGAAGATCCAGCCACGGGTAGTGCAAGCGGGGCCTTAGGTGCCTATTTGGTCAAGAATGGAGTGGTAGAGATTGCACCGACAACCGAAATTATCGCCGAGCAAGGATATGAAATTGACCGGCCATCTCGAATCCTTATTCAGGTCTTTTCTGACGATGACATGATCCAGTC
>CP070743.1:530375-534747 GCA_020348185.1 Nitrospirota bacterium | reverse complement strand
AATCCGATCCATCCCGTGATGGACTGGTGCTCACCTCTATGGCCTGACCTTTTTGTGCTTCTGGAGGGCAACCCTTATCGCCCAATGTACAATCAACTTTTTCCTCAGCAGAATCCAACGCAGAATCCATGGCCTCATCGGTCTTTTGGTTCATCCGTTGTTCTGCTTTATCTTCAAACTTGTCAGCCAAATTGTCGATCGCCTTATCCAGAGTATCAAAAAATCCTTCTGCCCTTCCCTCAGAAGTTGACCAAAGGCATACAACAACAGAAAGGATCAATATGGCTGCATAGTTCATGGGAAACCTCCTTTTAAAAAGACTATATTCGAGCCTTTGAAGAACCATCTGCATTCTGTTGTTTCCACACCCCCGATTCACCCGGCCAGAGTATCATAAACCCACGTACTTGGATACCCCCAACTCGTTGAAAAGTCCTGTACTTGTATCTCAGAAGAAATCAAATGACCAACGCTAGGGGAAACAAAAAGCTTTTTTATGTGGGAAAAGGCAGAATTTCAAAGTAAGGATTTGTAGGAAGTCAAGAACCGACCCCTACTAGCAGTCCCAAAATAATCGACCATGTTATCACGATAAGTGGCATGGCCTTGAGAAAAGCGTTTGGGAATTAACGCTCACTATTCGAAGGCGATTTGGGAGGGTACCACCCCTGGGCGAAAAAAAACGCCGGGTGGGGGGGGACCATTTTTGTAATCACCAGGCCTCACATCCGTCACACCCTACGGCACCAGATGCAACTTTGCAAAGTCGCCTAATCGAGCCATGGATCAAGGAAATCCCTTGATTTCTGATCGCTTTCGGCGTTGGTCGATTTCTGGTAGTCTAGATTTCCTAAACCGCGTGTTGCACGTTCAATTCCTGTCTGGGGCATCACTAGCCAGCAAAAAATTTATCTTTCCGACAGGGAATAAGTTAGGGCGAAGACTTGGACATCAGAATGTTCGTCGTTAGGAGGTTATTGTCATTTTGGCCTTGATCGGGCCATCATTTGACGTATAATTTCTTAGTGAAGTATTAGTGGAACAACAGCGGGAAAAATTGAACGAGAAGTACCATACAAAATTCTTGAGTTTCGGGTCCCCTGATAGGTTGAATGGGGAGCGAGGTCAAGGGAACAATGTTGGAGACTAAGTCTATGGGGCACGATGTGGTAGGTAGTCATGGTTTATATGGGGAACCGTGTGATCCTCTCTTGATTGAGGAAGGCGACGGAGGGGCTATGAATGTTTCGAAAATTTTGCAGATAAGTCCGATCCTTATGACCCTGAAGCGATGTATTGATATTTGTGGATCACTGTTGAGTCTCATATTTCTCGCCCCATTGCTTTTTCTCATTGCCGTTGTCATTAAATGTGATTCACCAGGCCCGGTTCTTTATCGACAAAAGCGAATCGGACGTCTGGGAGTGCCCTTCGTCCTTTTTAAATTTCGCTCTATGTATCAGAATGCCGAATGGGAGGGGGCCCAGTGGGCAGGTGTTTCCGATTGTCGCATAACCAGGGTGGGGTGGTGGCTTCGAAAGTCGCGGCTTGATGAATTACCTCAACTATTTAATGTCCTTCAAGGGGATATGAGTCTCATCGGGCCACGTCCGGAACGCCCTTATTTTATGAAGGAACTTCGTGCCTACATTCCATTTTATGACCTTCGACATACGGTGCGTCCAGGAATCACTGGGTGGGCTCAAACGTGTTTTCATTATGCGGCGTCCGTTGAAGATTCCCACATTAAATTCCAGTATGATCTCCACTACGTGAGGAATCTTTCCTTTTGGTTAGATTTTCGCATATTGATTCGGACTCTCCAGGTAGTGCTTTTAGGGACTGGAGCTCGATAATTCATCAAGCAGCGAATTGAGTATCTTCCGAAATTCCTCAAAACTAAATCTGGCTTCCACCCATTTTTTCCCCTCAGTTCCCAGCTTCAATCTTAACGATTCATCCCTTAACAACGTAATCATTCCCTTAGCAAATGCCTCTGTGTTGGGATCAGCAATGAAAGTTACCTCATTGTTTACGAGCTGTGTATGGCTTTCAACATTCGTCACAAGGACTGGCTTTTCACTCCACAGGTATGAATAGAGCTTCATTGGGGTATTTTTCCCTTTGATTCGGGGCGATACGAGAATATCTGCGGCTTCAAGATATCCAGCGAGGTCTGGGAGTGGCCTTTTCCCTAGAAAATGTATTCGCGAGTCGATGCCGAGGTTATTGGATTTTCCTTTGTAGGTTTTAATATCCCTTTCTTCTCCGCCAATGATGACCAAATCGATGCCTTCGATAACTTTCAAAACTTTTGAAAAACTTTCCAATAAAAGATCAATTCCTTGATATGCTTCAAGATTTCCCACATACATCATCATCCTTCCACCTATCCCAAGCTCCGTTTTCAAATCTATTTTAATGGAGCCGTTTGATCGATTTGATATGGGGAAATCATGCACAACCACTACATTATTTTTTCTGTATTTCAGCGCAAGATCAGCAAGGGCATCACAAACCGGGAGTACTGCAATGGCATTTTTGATAGCAATCCGCTCCAGAACATTTAATATGAAGGCCAAGTACTTCAGCCATGAGTACTTTTCCACCAACTGTTGGGGGAGGGAGGAGTCCATATCGTAGAGGTAGGGTACTCCGAACACCCATTTCATGATCAGAGCGATAAACACCGCCTCCTCAGTGGCGTGGAGGAGGCGATATCGATGTCGAATCATAAATTTAACAGTCATAAAAAACAAAAGGACGTCGCACAAGACTTTTTTCCATGAGAAACCTATAGGAATGTTTTTCACGAAAGGGAGGGCCGGGATACGATAAATTGATACATTGGGATATTGTTTTTCACCCCCTTCGTGATAAGTCAGAACATCCACGCAATCTCCACGTTGACTCAACACGTTTAAGACGTGATCTACCGCTATCGAAGTTCCTCGATCTTGATAAAAGGGATGCGAAGCCAGCAGGAGTATCCGCATGAGTTCAAAAGCCCTTGCGGACCAATTTTAATATCACAGGAGATCCCCATCGTGCCGTCAGTCCCATTCGGCAGAATGCTCGTTCCAACACGTTAGAAAGAGTTGCGGCCTTCATGGTTCGGTGCAACACCATTGGAAGAAAAAACTCCGGAATGCGTTCACTCAAAGCAAATCCATGTGATTCAAACTTTTCAAGCAACTCGTAGTTCTTGAAACAACGAAATTGTCTCGTATTTTTCTCGATTTGCTTTTTCAGATTAAACAGCCATGGAATCAAATAGTTGATGCTATGGGTTTCTGGGTAATCAACAATAACGGATGTTTTTGCTACTCTACACATTTCTGAAAGAAGCTGTTCCCAATTGGTGACGTGAGGCAAGAGTCGATAGCTGATCACTACATCAAATGCGCGGTCGATAAAGGGAAGCGTGAGGAGATTGCCCGTGGTAAACTGACAAGATTTACCATCACGCAAATGCAGAATTCGGGTTGCACATGCTGAGGTGCTGCCGAAGATTGTGACCTTGAAGCCGGAATCAAGAAGGGGCTTGGTGAGTTGTCCATGGCCTCCACCAACATCGAGAATTGTCGCATTTCGATAGGGGCTCAATAACTTTAAGGTAGCCTCTTCTTGGATTTGTAAAAACCATTTTCCAACATCTCCAGCAAATCGCTTCGCATATTCTTCTGAAGAAGTCTCAATATCTGCAGGCTCTGGTATCGTTACCATCGCTCCCATTCCATAAGCTTGGTATGATGAAACTACTGCCGTCATTGAGGGATTCAGTAGTCGGATGGCCGAATGATGACCCCCACCGAGCCACCGGCCACTGGGAAGTGCAGGCACTGCCGATTATAGGTGGTTGTTAGAATATTTGCACCTTTTATTCTCACAATTCATTGTTTTTTGCTGATGACGAAAAGGGCCATTATCAGGTTTTTTATGGCTTAACCCGTTGATATGAAAAAAGGGGGTTGACCGAATGGGGTGACCTCTCCATACTTATGAAGCGGGGATTGAATGCCAACCGGCTGTCTTTCACCCAAGCCTGAAGAGAGGCTGTCCTGGGGCACCGAGGAATGTTACCCCCTCTCGTTTTGAGGATTGTAGACTCTCAGGAAAAGGGGCTCGGACTCAAGGACTTGTCATCTCTGGTTTTCCATTTCGGCATCAATTCTCGGGAAGCCAATTCTTCTGCACATATTAGGAACCTCCATCGTGAGTATCGTTTGGTACTCTCCTTCCTAAAAAATGAAACGTGATCTGGTTCGCTTGACCCAAACACCCTATGATCTTTTAATTGTCGGTGGCGGATTGTATGGTTTGTTTATTGCTTGGGAGGGTGCGCTCCGTGGGTTGCAGGTTGGTCTTGTAG
>CP070743.1:525863-530275 GCA_020348185.1 Nitrospirota bacterium | reverse complement strand
TCACCAGGAGACAAAACAATCCGTTAAGAGCTCTAAGGAAAATGGGGGTCGAGGTTGGAGTATTGAGACCTTTTGAAGGTCAGTACTCATGACTGAGGTGGCCCCTTCTTTCTTTATTATGTGTTTCGATTGTGGCGATGAGCGTCACTGGGCCGGCACACAGAGGATAGAGTCGGGATTGCACTTTTCTTTGTTGGTCTTGATGGAATCATAAATGTGATGAAAATCCGGTGGAAGCTTGAAGGTTTTTGGAGGAAGGCCAGTCTTTTCCTCAGCGGTCATTTGAAGATGAAGGGAAGTCAAAGCAAATTCCCCCAATTGGTAGACGAATGGGATTCCCCCTATTAAGCTGTTGGCCATTGCCATTCCGAACTTTAAAGTTGTGAAAAGCCCGGTCCAGAAAACATTCAGGCCTTTTTTGACATCGGCATGATATTCTTTAAGGGACTTTCTTTTTGCCATGAGCTCCTCCCCAATTTTTTCCTCGGCCATCATCTGGGTGATTTCCCCTATTTCAAGCTGTTGCAGGATCTTGGTGTTATGAAAATCTAATTCTTCCTGAAGCTCGTCATGATACTGGGAGGCGCACCCAACGAGAGGAATGATAAGAATGAAAGATAGAATAACAGGCATATCGTGCTTCATCGGGGGAAGGGCTAGGAATAAGAAGCCATCATTTGAGTTTGTTCAAATGTAAACGACAAACCAAAAAAGGGAACATCACGAATCTATTCGCCTTCCTATGGTTAATCCAATTAAGTCACGCAAAAAAAAGACCGAATGGGAAGCCTGACGGCTTTATTATCTCAAAAATTTTGGGGCATGTGATAGGGGTAAAATCATTTATACAGTGGGAGGCCTGTGGGCGGTTGCCAGGCCATTCTATTCGGGCATGCTCTCCGATTTGTTGTTGGCTGAGGCTGTGGAGAGTTCCGCCATGGGTAAACCTAGAGTCCGGGAAATGTCTTTACATAGGTATAATAGTTTTAATCGAATGGGAAATGGGGCCAGGCAGGACTATTGATTAGACTGACAATTCGCACCATACCTCCCAGAAGCCCACGGTCCCCCATTGATCATGGTCTTTCATCGGGCAGCGCATTTATAAACGCATTGTGGGGACAAGAAATTTTCTCAGAGCAGAATGATCTTCACTGTTGCAATAAGTCCATACTCATGCCTGACCCCATTTTCTCTGACGGTTGTATAATGTATAGAACTGACCCCTACTACATGCCACAGGTTCAACCTGGCTTATAATAGCCATACACTCGGTTTAATACCTCTGACAAGATGGCTTCATGTTGCTCCACCGCTTCATCCCACGTAGAACAGCGGCGGCACGTCTGATCAAGATCCCCACCAAACACCATCGTTTCAAAAAGGAGTGGGGGGCCGGCGAAGAACTGATGATCAATGCCAAGGAAAACCGTAGACACCTCAATATCAGCGACCTGTGTGCGACTGACAACCCGATCCGCTGTTTCCACCCATTCACCAAATTCCTTCGCACTAGATGCCAAAATGGCAACCTTATTACGCAGAATATAGTATCGCATGGGAAGAGCTCCAGATTATATTCTAAGGAGATGAGGGTGAGGCATGAGTATTGACCTATTGCTTCCTAAAGGACGGGTTTTTTAGGGGGCTACCCTAAGAGGTCAAATAGTCCCCGAGTACTCCTCGGCTGTGCTCATCGTCGTGGCAGTAGATGCACAGGTTTTCCCAATTAGAGCCATTGGAGGGATTGTTGTGGTGATTCCCGTCTTTATGATGGACGGTGAGCAGACGTTTATTGGCCTCGTCGAACTCTCGCCCACACTTGGCACAAATCAGCCCGTGAATCTTCAGGGATTGTTCTCTGTGGGGGTAAGACGGTAATCGTTTTTTCTGTAGCTCCTTGACGACTTCTTCCACAGGTCGACTGCTTTGTGGTTTCTGCATCCGCCGCAGTTTGTGCCGTCCCTTGTATGGACCTCCCATCGTTCACTTGCTCCAGGTGAGTATCCTCTCATATTAACTCCCCTTTGGTATAGTTTTGTCAATTAACGATAGTAGAGGGGGTCGTAAAAAGAGGGGATCGTTGCTTGACATTACATATCTTCTTTAAGGATCTCTATAACCATCTCCTCAGAACAATCTCTGTCAGGATACAGACCCAATCAACCTCTTTTTCATGGTCCTTGAGTCTTCTGTGGAGAGCGATTGCGTATACTCCTGCTCTCCCGCAACAGAGATCTCTGTCCTTATGTTGCCCTGGTATAAGGAAGGAAGAAGAAATTGAGGAACTGAATAGTATAAAGTCAAGAAGCGACCCTTATTATCTCCCCTAAGAGTCGGGACAGCCCTTCTCGGAGCCTGCGCCCCTCATGGGGAGTCCGCTGACTGGGGTGATGGACCCCTCGATTGGCCCTGATGATATTTTTCTGTTGGCGCAAAAAGGGTCTTTAAAATTCTTATTCTTTGGGTTCAATGGACTCCGACTGACAGTATTTTGCTTTTCTAATACTTGCTGTAGGTCGCGGAGTGCGTGTATTCGTCGACCTCTATTTTATTCCCTCCACTGATTTTCCTGCATTGCATATCCACAGTGTGCTTTTCTCCGATCCCGTTCACAGACGCATACCAGGTATAGCAGGGACTACTTCGACGCGGAGTCGAAGACATTTCAACCTGTCCGGGTTCGGCATCTTCTCCATCGACAACAGCCTTACATCGAAACCGTTTTGAGCCGGGATCGTCTATCTCGGCACAGAAATCAATTCGAATGTCGCCCTTGCGCAACATCCAGACGTCCAAAGTCGAAATCGTGTGAAAATCCCTATCTGTCAGTTCAAAACATCGCGTGTGGTCTTCACCCCGATCGCAAGTTTCCGCCTTGATGTTTTTCGCTTTTAACTCAAATTGCTGCTTGTCCGCCTGAGCCTGCACGATGCTTACCGAGACCATCAATGCGCAAACCGAAACGATGATCCCCCACCCTATGATGCCCTTAAATTTAGGCATTGTCTCTTCTCCTTCTGTTGGATTGATGTCAGATATTGTATGATTGACCTCAACATATTATAACCGCGGGACTCTTGTCCATCCCCGGAACCCCACAGGTAGGACGCATTATCCCCTGGACAACCTTTGCAAGGATAAGAACAGATAGTGGATCGGTTGATGATGCCCCCTGCAGCGGAAAATTGCACTCTGGAGGGGGAGAACATGAAAGAGATTGAAAGGAAGGAGGAATATTGGGGTGAGTGGATGGACGATGATCGAACTTTTTGGGAGATCAACCCCGCCCCGTGTTCGGCTTCTCTCAGAATTGCTACAATCTATTCCGGGCTGAATCGTTACCGTGCCATCGTTAAATTCCTTTCCGACTCGGAAACGAACTCGAGAATTGGACTCCATCAATTGGGAACGGTCAGTGGCACAGGGCCTCGAAAGCTCGATTCGCCCTCTGCCTCCCATTTATTTTGCGCGCCCTGACTACCTGATTGACATCCCACGGCCCCTTCGGTACTTTTCCGTGGTAACAAAAATTGCCTGTAAAATTACCATTCTTCCATCCCAAGAGGAGGGTATCATGAGATCTCTAATTAGTCAGAAGGCGTGTTGGGCCTGGTACTGCCTCCTGATACTGAGTGCAATGGTTGTGGGGGACGAGGGAGCCTTTGCGGTGACATCTGTTCATGAAAAGGGATTCCTTCACAATTGGCAGGATCAGGTCAATGTGCCGGGGAACAAGGTGAAGTTTGTTTTTCCAAAACTTTTCAGCTCAGCCAAGGGGGTCGGTGGCGCGGCCGCCCCAATTCAGAGTGGGGGTCCCGTCGGCGACACGTTAACCACTATGAATACCGTGACGGTGCATTCCCCTCATTATGACGGGTTCCATTTTGTGTTTGGAATGGGTCAAGGTACCCTCGACGCTGTTGAGGGCTTCTTTTGCCTGATTTCTCGGAGTGACGGAGCTGGCCCATTGGGTCGAGAAGGAGAGGGCAATGTTTTGAGAATACACAAACGAACTGCCGAAGCGCATTTCGACACCTATTCGATTTCCCTCATGGGAGCTTGGCCGGGGACAATTGCGGAAGTGACCTATACTTTCGCATGTCAGGCTGACACAGGTAACACGGTAGAAATTAACGAAAGCAATATGAATGTCATTGTTGTCAAACAAGACTTCACCGTACCAGACGAACCGTAGATTAGGTGATTTCGAAGGGGAAATGGCGTTTCCCGACTATGGGGTCACCGAAGATGCTGAGGATGGGGTAACCCCTTCATAAGGGGAAAGGGGTCGTTGCTTGACATTGCACGTATTGTAAGGCTTTTTACCACCTTCCCCTCGGAGCAATCTCGGCCAGGGGACAAACTCACACAACCTCCCTGCTATGGTCCTTTGGCCTTCTGGGGAGAAC
>CP070743.1:521351-525763 GCA_020348185.1 Nitrospirota bacterium | reverse complement strand
AAAAAGGGAAAGGAAAATGGTTTTAGGCCCTGGAGACACTCACAGGTTTATTCGCTTGGAGATATCGATGAATACCGTCAGCGGATTTACGTCCTTCGGCAATGGCCCAGACTATTAACGACGCCCCCCGCTTGGTATCCCCTGCCGCGAAAACGCCGTCGACGCTGGTCATAAAATTTTCACCCACCTGGACGTTGCCTCTGGCGTCGTACTGGACGCCTAAACTGTCTAACAACCCGTTTTTCACCGGCCCAGTGAACCCCATCGCCAAAAGGACCAGGTCAACGTCCATATTGAATTGAGTCCCTTCGATCGGTGTAAATTTCCCACCTTCAAACGCCACTTGGTGGGCATGAAGCTTCGTCACCTGACCGTCATGTCCGGAAAATTTTGTTGTCGACACACTCCACTGACGATCACAGCCTTCCTCATGCGCGTGGGAAGTCCGAAGTTGCATGGGCCAGAAGGGCCAGGGTGTCGAGCTATCCCGATTGGGTGGTGGCTCAGGCAATAATTCAAACTGATGCGCTTCAAGGCAATCCTGGCGATGGGCCGTTCCGAGACAATCAGAGCCGGTATCTCCACCACCAATGATCACCACACGCTTGCCTTTGGCGCTAATAGGCTCATCACGAATCGTATCACCGGCCACCCGCTTGTTTTGCTGCGTTAAATACTCCATCGCTAAATGAACGCCCTTGAGTTCCCGGCCTGGAACCGGCAACTCTCTTGGTTGTTCGGCGCCCAGCGAAAGAAGGACCGCGTCAAACTCCCGTTGAAGGGTTTGGACATCAAGATCAACCCCGACATTGACATTGGTCTCGAACCTCACCCCTTCTTTTGACATTTGATCCAGTCGGCGATCAAGAACCCATTTTTCCATTTTAAAGTCTGGTATCCCGTACCGGAGCAGTCCGCCAATTCGATCGGCTTTTTCATATACCGTCACCGTGTGACCTTCTCGCACTAATTGTTGAGCTGCGGCCAGGCCCGCGGGTCCGGATCCGATAATCGCTACCTTTTTCCCCGTTGCCACTACAGGCAGGATCGGCTCGACCCATCCTTCATCGAACCCTCTATCGATGATGTTCCATTCAAGGACCCGAATGGAAACCGGATCACTATTGATACCCAACACACACGCAGATTCACACGGAGCCGGACAGAGCCGCCCGGTGAACTCAGGGAAGTTATTCGTGTTGTGTAGGGCCTTCAAGGCTTCTTTCCACCGGCCCCGATGGACCAAATCATTCCATTCCGGAATTAAATTCACCACCGGACACCCGGTTGGGCTCTGGCAAAAGGGAACCCCACAGTCCATACACCGGGCCCCTTGCGCTTTGAGTTTCTCCTCGGGAAAGGGTTCGTATAATTCCTTCCAATCGTGCACACGTAACTCGACGGGCCGCCGCTTGGGTCCCTCACGATCGTATTTCATGAATCCCCTGGGATCAGCCACGACCTGCCATCTCCTTTTCCCTCCGAGCATGCTTCTTGGCTGTGGCCGCCCGACGTTCCTGCAACACCCGTTTGTAATCGATCGGCATCACCTTGACGAATTTGGATAGCTTGGCCTCCCAGTTCTCCAAGACCTCTTTGGCCTTTCGGCTTCCTGTATACTTCACATGAGATTCCAGCAGGGTGCGTAAGGTGGCTTTATCTTCAGGAAGAACCACGGATTCCAGTTCAACCATTCCCAAATTACATCGCAACTCGAATTTTCCATCTTCATTCAAGACGTACGCATCTCCACCGGACATCCCCGCAGCAAAATTTCGACCGGTTTTTCCCAATACGACAATGACTCCGCCCGTCATATATTCGCAACCATGATCTCCGGTTCCCTCTATGACAGCATGGGCGCCGCTATTTCTCACAGCGAAGCGCTCTCCAGCCGTCCCATAAAAATAGCCTTCGCCCCCTGTTGCTCCGTAGAGCGAGGTATTCCCAATGAGAATCGTTTCCTCTGGGTTAAAGGTGACTCCTTCAGGTGGAACCACGATAATCTTTCCGCCGGACAATCCTTTGCCTAAATAGTCGTTGGATTCTCCTTCAAGTCTCAACGTGATTCCCGGTGACAGGAAGGCCCCAAACGATTGGCCGGCCGATCCCTTAAAATTGATACGAACCGTATCCGCAGGAAGTCCTTCCAACCCATATTTCCGGGCAATATGACTCGACAACACTGTTCCCGTGGTTCGATTCACATTACGAATCGGGAGGTCTAGAGAGACGGATTCCCCTTTTTCTATAGCGGGTTGGCAGAGTTTCACTAATTGATTATCTAAAATAGTGGCGAGGCCATGGTCCTGCTCCTGAACACAATAGGTCGCAATGTCCGAACTGACGTCAGGCTTAACGAGTAAAGGGGATAAATCCACTCCCTTGGCTTTCCAATGATCGACAGCCTTTTGAACTTTGAGCTTATCGACCCGACCAATCATTTCATTGACCGTACGGAAGCCAAGTTGGGCCATGAGCCGTCGAGCCTCTTCCGCGACGAAAAAGAAATAGTTCACCACATGGTCGGGTTGACCGTTAAACCGTTTTCGTAGCTCGGGATCTTGGGTCGCCACCCCAACCGGACAGGTATTCAAGTGACATTTTCTCATCATAATGCACCCCTCGACGATGAGGGGGGCCGTGGAAAAGCCAAATTCTTCGGCTCCAAGTAAGGTGGCAATCACGACATCGCGCCCGGTTTTCATTTGACCGTCCGTTTCGACTCGAATCCGGCCACGAAGATCATTCAACACCAATGTCTGATGCGTTTCAGCCAACCCGATTTCCCAGGGAATTCCGGCATACTTAATTGAAGAAAGCGGTGAAGCCCCGGTCCCACCTGAATCTCCGCTAATGAGAACCTTATCCGCATGGGCCTTGGAGACCCCGGCAGCCACCGTTCCCACTCCGATCTCGGCCACCAGCTTCACGGAGACAGCAGCTTGTGTGTTGGAGTTTTTCAGATCAAAGATCAACTGTGCCAAATCCTCGATCGAATAAATATCATGGTGCGGCGGGGGAGAGATCAGCCCCACCCCAGGAGTGGAATAACGCAGCTTGGCAATGATTTCATCCACTTTATGACCGGGCAGCTGGCCACCTTCTCCCGGCTTGGCTCCCTGGGCCATTTTGATTTGTAACTCCCGGGCATTCACCAAATAGTGAGCAGTGACGCCAAATCGCCCGGAGGCGACCTGTTTAATATAGGAATTTTTCGAATCCCCGTTCGGCAATTGGCCGAAGCGTTCAGGATCTTCGCCTCCTTCACCCGTATTACTCTTTGCCCCTAACCGATTCATAGCCAGAGCCAAGGTTTCATGAGCTTCTTTGCTAATGGCGCCAAACGACATGGCGCCGGTGGTAAACCGTTTGACAATTTCTTTGGCCGGTTCCACTTCATCTAACGGAAGAGGTTGCGATGCGAATTTAAAATCGAACATGCCGCGCAAGGTCGATCGACGCTTGCTCTCCTCGTTGACAAGAGTCGAATACTCGTCATAGGTCTTGACGTCATTATTCCGAGTGGAGTGCTGGAGTTTATAGATGACCTCAGGATTCCAATTATGATGCTCGCTCTGAATGCGGTAATGAACTTCTCCTCCGAAATCGAGTTGCCGAAGGGGAACCGGTTTATACGCTTGGTTATGGCGACGGAGCGTTTCTTCCCCAATTTCTCGAATGCCAATTCCTTCTATCCGCGAGGAGGTGCCGGTGAAATACCGATCAATCAGCTCGTGGTTCAAGCCCAGGGCTTCAAAAATTTGGGCGCCACAGTAAGATTGAACCGTTGAAATTCCCATTTTCGAAAAGATCTTCAAGAGCCCCTTGTTCACCGCTTTGATGAACTTACCTTCGGCAGTCGATGCATCCAGGCCCTCAGGAAGATAACCATCACGCTCCATGTCCACGAGCGTTTCAAAAACCAAATACGGATTGACCGCACCCGCTCCATATCCGATCAGACAGGCAAATTGATGCACGTCTCGGGGTTCCCCGGTTTCGAGAATCAAACCGACTTCTGTCCGAGTTTCTTGCCGGACCAGATGGTGGTGAACGGCGGCGATGCCTAATAAACTCGGGATCGGCGCCCATTCCTCATTCACTCCCCGATCACTCAAAATGAGAAATTTCTCTCCATCCTGAATGGCTTGGGAGGCTTGCTGGCAAAGTTTTTCCACGGCAACCCCAAGCCCATCCGGTCCTTCTGCGACGCGGAACAACAGGGGAAGGGTTTTATTTTTAAAATTGGAGTCCCCAATAGTACGAATTTTTTGAAGATCGGCATTGGTCAGAATCGGCTGTTGTAATTTAATACGACGGCAGGCTTCAGGTGTCTCCGCTATGAGGTTGGGCTTAGGCCCAATATTGGTGACCAACGACATAACCAATTGCTCGCGAATCGGATCAAT
>CP070743.1:516763-521251 GCA_020348185.1 Nitrospirota bacterium | reverse complement strand
AATAAATGTGTTCCATGTCGGGGGGGTGTACCGCCACTGGAGTCCGCGAAGATTCAAGAACTCTTGGGACAACTCGAACAGGGGTGGGAACTGAATAAAGACGGTCACATCGAGCGGATGTATTCGTTCAAAAATTTTGGCGAAGCCTTGGCTTTTGTCAATAAAGTTGGAGCGGTTGCCGAAGAAGAAGGGCATCATCCCGACCTGTACCTTGCTTGGGGGAAATGCAAAGTTGAGATCTGGACGCATAAGATTCAAGGACTGACGGAAAGCGATTTTTATATGGCAGCTAAGGCTGATCGTGCGTACCAAAGCCATGGCTAACTCTACCTTTAAAAAGGGGGAGTCCCTCCATCACATTCACCCACCTGGCCTGCCCCAAGCTTCCCGGCCATCCTCTGATGGCGGAATTGATTTTCGGGCCCTTGGCACGAAGGTCGCGCTCGTCACCATGCCATTTACCTATTCCAAATTTCCCTCGATTCAATTAGGCACGCTGTCGGCCCTGTTGAAATCCCAGGGAATCGGCGTAAGGACGTATCATTTAAATCTGCTCTTTGCCCACAAAATCGGGGTCCCATTATATGAAATACTCTGCGAGAAACGAGGACTGATCGGTGAATGGCTTTTTTCTTCCATCTTGTTTCGGGACAACCCCAAACATGCCCAATATCCCCAGATGTTTAAGCCCGTCTTTGAGGCCACGGCTCGGGAAGCCGCCTGTTCCGTCGGCTACCTGGAAGAAATCGCTCATTCCATCGCCCCACAATTCCTCACCTCGGCGATGACCGCCTACGACTGGAGTGAGTATGCCGTGGTGGGCTTCACCTCCACGTTTGACCAAAATGTTGCCAGTCTGACGATGGCCAAGCTCATCAAGGACCTGTATCCCGACGTTCGGATTGTCTTTGGAGGCGCCAATTTCGACGGTGAAATGGGTCTGGAACATTTCCGTGCCTTCCCATGGATTGATTATGTGGTGGTCGGGGAAGGGGAGGAGGTCTTTCCATCACTTGTCAAGCAGATTCTCATTGGGCAGGAAGAGGCGATTCCCCCCGGGGTGACGCATCGCCGGGATGGTCAGATTCACTTTGAGCCTCATGCAAAACTGTTTACTGAATTTCAACGGATGGGACCTCCCGACTACGACGACTACTTTGCGCAACTGAAAGAACTGGAATCGCAAGGCTCCACGGGGTTGAACCGCATCCTCCTTTACGAAGGATCACGAGGCTGTTGGTGGGGGGAGAAACACCACTGCACATTCTGTGGATTGAATGCGCAAGCAATGCAGTTTCGAGCCAAGTCCCCGGAGCAAGTCTCACAGGAATTGGATTACCTCTCCAGTCGTTATGAGACCACGCGATTCCGGATGGTCGATAACATCATCGATATGAAATATATCGACGGGCTATTTGGTAAATTTGCGCAGGCCCATTTCGACCTCGACGTGTTCATGGAAACCAAAAGCAACCTCACCAAGCGACAGATCCAAACCTTGGCCCAAGGAGGCGTCAAGTGTATGCAACCTGGCATTGAGAGTCTGAGCTCAGCTCAGCTTAAGGAAATGGATAAAGGTGTCAGTCCCCTGCAGAACATTCAATGTCTGAAATGGAGCCGATACTATAATATTGATATTTCCTGGAATATTCTTCTTGGATTTCCTCGAGAAACCGATGAAGATTATCAACGCCAAATCGAGATGATTCCGTCCCTCCTGCATCTTCAACCACCCGAGTCGACCGGAAAATTATGGCTTGAACGATTCAGCCCCTATTTTATGCGACCTGAGCACTACGGGATTCGCATCACCGGCCCGGACCCCGCTTATGGTTACGTGTACGACGCGCGAAAAGTCGACCTGAGTAAAATTGCCTATGACTTCGAATATGAAACGGAATGGAAAGTGAATAATGAGCTGTACGAAGAGTTGGTCAGGCAGGTGAATGAATGGAAAGCCCGTTATTTCTCAGAAAACAGGCCGTTTCTGTATTATGCCAAAGCCCTCAGTTATGTCACGGTCTATGAAGGGCGTTTTGGAACTCCGGTCAGCGAGCGATTCAACCAGCCGGAAGCCTTTATCATCGAATTCTGCAATGAATTGCCTCGAACATTTGATCAAATACGAAAAGCCGTGCAAGTAGAACAAGCGCAGACCATGAGTGAAGGCCTCACCCCTCTAAAAGATATCGTGACTTCCCTTGTGAGAAAGCGTCTTCTTTATGAAGAAAAGGAACGGTACTTTACCCTTGCCCTTCCCGTGAATCCAAATTTGTAAATCATCCCTTCCCCATAATTTCTTCTTTCATTTATAAGGCCTTGAGGTCTTCCTTTCGAAATAACAACAGGTTTGCGGATCATCACACTGCCTGAACTTATGGTTTTTCTATGAAAATCACTGATTTTATTGACAATTTTTAAAATGATTAGTAACCTATAATTTTAATAATAATGGAGAACACGGTATCCGATTCTATGAGCAACGGACGTAGGAAGTGGAACTCATTCCACGGGTGTATACCCCTCTTAGTTGGCGCTTTCCTGGTCACCGGCCCAGGCCAGCTGGCTTTTGCTCAAGACCAGACGAGCACAAGCCCGACCAATGTCAGCAGCAACTATTCCACTTCCAAGAAGATTTCAAGGCCCGCTTGGTCAGGGGTGGCATCCCCCGAAGATCCCCAGGTCAATCTCCAATCCTCTGGGGTTTCTCAATCCTCATCATCGGAAACTCCCCCGGCCACTACATCTGAATCTTCTCAAAGCCAACCCTCCGTATCCGCGGCAAAATCGAATACCACCGATCCGGCCGATATAAAGATCGGGGCAGCTCCCATACTTACCAAACCCATTGAATGGCAAAACCTTCCAGGATCTGACTTACCAATCACCAGGGGCCCTTTTCCCAAGTTGTCTCCCGAGGAGGTGTTCAGAAATCGCTATGCTTCCCTGTTCCGGTCCGCCTGGAAACCGAACCCCACCAGCCGGCGCTCACCATATGCAGACGTCCCCCTAGTTCTCAATCCACCAGTTGAACGGAGTCTTCATTATTTTCAAAACGGTATCCACGATCGCTTTCAGGGATATTTGACTCGATTCGAACAATACAAGGCGGTGGTTCAACAGGTTTTTGCGGAATTCGGGTTGCCGGTGGAATTAAGCTACCTGTCGATTGTGGAAAGCGGCTTTAATCCCAAGGCCTTATCCCGCGCACGGGCAGCGGGACCCTGGCAATTTATGAAGGCGACAGGACGTCGATATGGGCTGAAAGTGAACTGGCATGTGGACGAACGCCGAGACCCGGTTAAATCCACTGTCGCCGCAGCCCATCACCTCAGAGACCTGTATGATCAATTCGGATCGTGGCCCTTAGCTTTAGCCGCCTACAATGCGGGAGCCGGAAAGATCTCCCGGGCTATCAGGAAGAGCGGAACCCAGGATTATTGGAAGATCAGGCAGAGTTGGCGATATATTCGACGAGAAACCAGAGATTATGTCCCTCGGTTCATTGCGGCGACCATGATTGCGATGAATCCGACCGATTATGGCTTCCTGAACAATCCGACAGACTTCTATCTCTATGACGAAGCGCTGATCAAGAAACGGGTGCATCTTCAAACAATTTCAAAGACCACGGGAATTTCCTACCAGGACTTACGGAAACTCAATCCCGAACTGAGAAGAAATATCGTTCCATCTCAAAAAGGCGGGTATCACCTGAAGGTCCCGATGGGGACCCGAAGCTTGGTGGAAAAACATCACGATCACTTGAAACTGTGGAAACCGGAACCGCCGACCCACACCCAATGGTATCAAGTACAAGAGGGAGATAGTCTGTCCGTGGTCGCCAAGCGTTTTGGAATGAGTGTGCGGAAATTGAAAGAATTGAATGACCGCTCGAGTAATTTGATTCGAGTGGGTGAGCGGTTACGGGTACGGCCGCCCGAGCCCCCCCTTGATCTCGATGCGACCTGGTATACCGTGCGCTACGGGGACAGTCTGTCGGTCATTGCTTCCCGATTTAGGATCAGCCTCGGGACGCTTCGACAGTTAAACGATCTCTCCGGAAATCTGATTCACGTGGGAGACCGCTTGCAAGTGAAGGAAACGCCCTCTAGAAGTGAACCCAAATGGTACCGGGTTCGAGAAGGAGATAGCCTGTGGAGTATTGCTCAACAGTTTAGGGTGAGTGTGACCGACCTTAAAATGCTCAATAAACTCACATCAAGCGTGATTCATGTGGGACGCTTGCTGGTCATCAGTCAGTAACCTTCTATTCCGAATTTCCGTTCGTCATTACGGTCCTGCCTCGTTCTTTTTGGAAGGACTCTCATCTTGAGTTCCCTCGGAAGGTGCTTCCTTGGGTTCCCCGGCTTTTTCTGATTCCCCCGGCTTTTCAGATTCGGCCCCCTGAGCCGGCGATACTTCCTCAGGTTCTAAAATTTTCACACGAAGGGACGCTTCATTGAAAAATGGGGAGTTCGGATATTG
>CP070743.1:512137-516663 GCA_020348185.1 Nitrospirota bacterium | reverse complement strand
AATCTCAAATCTCAGATTTCAAAATATTTTTGGACAAGCAGGAATGAAAACTCCAGCGGTGAATTTGGAATTTACCGTGTTGAGTATTATTTGAGATTTGAGATCTAAAATTTGAGATGGCCCCTTGGGGCAGGAGACACCGATGCCGGTTGATGAGCGTTTAACACAAGTTGCCATCGAAGATGAAATGCGCTTGTCCTATTTGGATTACGCCATGAGCGTAATCGTGGGACGTGCGCTGCCGGATGTGCGTGATGGGCTCAAACCAGTCCATCGACGGATTTTGTATGGCATGAACGAAATGGGTCTGGCTTCCAATCGCGCGTACCGGAAGTCAGCCAAAATCGTCGGAGAAATTATGGGGAATTATCATCCCCATGGAGATACGGCCATTTACGATACCCTCGTGCGCATGGCCCAGGATTTTAACATGCGCTACACCCTGGTGGATGGTCAGGGAAACTATGGTTCGGTTGATGGTGATCCTCCGGCGGCCATGCGGTATACCGAGGCCAGGTTGACGAAGCTCGCGGAAGAAATGCTGATTGACATCGACAAAGAAACGGTGGACTTTGGCCCCACCTATGATGAATCCAGCACCGAACCGCTCGTCTTGCCCTCAAAAGTTCCCAATCTGTTGATCAATGGGGCCGGGGGAATTGCGGTGGGATATGCCACGAACATTCCCACGCACAACCTCGGGGAAGTCGTCGAAGCCTTACTCGCGCTTCTTGACCGGCCGGATATGACGATCGATGATCTGATGGAGATTATTCCGGGTCCTGATTTTCCCACCGCCGGGTTTATTCATGGCACGCAGGGGATTAAGGAAGCCTATCATACCGGGCGGGGACTGTTGACTGTTCGGGCCAAGGCCGAAATTGAAACTGATGAACGAACCGACCGATCTCAAATTATCGTGACCGAGTTGCCCTATCAAGTGAACAAGGCCAAGCTTCTGGAGAAGATTGCGGAACTGATACACGACAAACGAATTGAGGGGATTTCCGATCTCCGGGACGAGTCAGATCGTGACGGCATGCGTATCGTCGTCGAGCTCAAGAAGAATGACATACCGGCTATCGTTTTGAACCAATTGTACAAACATACGCAAATGCAGACGACCTTTGGGGTCATCATGCTGGCCTTGGTTCATAATCAGCCTGAGGTATTGAATCTCAAAGAGATTCTCCACCACTTTATCGAGCATCGACGGGAAGTGATCCTTCGTCGGACCGCCTACGAACTGCGGAAAGCTGAAGAACGTGCGCACATCCTGGAAGGATTAACGATTGCCTTGACAAACCTGGATGACGTCATTGCCCTCATTCGGGGCGCAGCGGCTCCGGATGTGGCTCGACAAGGGCTTATGAGCCAATTCTCCTTAAGCGAGATTCAAGCGAATGCCATCCTGGATATGCGGTTACAGCGGCTGACGCAATTGGAGCAGGACAAACTTGCTCAGGAATATGAAGAAGTGAAAGCTCGCATCATCCAACTCAAGTCGATATTGGAATCTGATACCAAGGTTCGACAAATCATCAAGGACGAATTGGGTGAGATCAAAGATACCTATACCGATGAGAGAAGAACCAAAATTATCCAGGCTGAGGCTGACATCCAAATTGAAGATCTCATTCCGGATGAAGAAGTCGCGGTCACCATCACGCATGCCGGCTATATCAAACGGAACCCGGTGTCGCTCTATCGAGCTCAGCGTCGAGGCGGCAAGGGAAAGATCGGCATGGGAGTGAAAGAAGAGGATTTTGTTGAAACGATCTTTACAGCTTCCACGCACGATTTTCTTCTCTTTTTCACTGATGCGGGGAGAGTCTATTGGCTCAAAGTCCATGAAATTCCAGATGTGGGCCGAGCGAGCAAGGGAAAGGCCATCGTCAATCTGCTCTCATTGGGGCAAGGGGAAAAAGTCACGGCAACCTTACCGGTGAAGACGTTCGGGGATGATCAATATGTGGTGATGGCCACGAGAAAAGGGATCATCAAGAAAACTGAATTGTCTGCCTATTCCAATCCTCGCCAGGGGGGCATAATCGCGCTGACTCTTGATGAAGACGACAAACTTATTGGTGTGGAAATCACCGATGGCCATCGGGAAATCCTGTTGGGAACGCGAATGGGAATTGTGATTCGCTTTACCGAAGAGGATGTGCGGTCAATGGGGCGGACGGCCCGAGGGGTCAGAGGGATTAAGTTGGAAGATGGCAATGAGGTCATCGGGATGGCGACTATTACGCCAGATTCTACCACCTCAATATTGACGGTCACCGAACTAGGTTATGGCAAACGCACTCAAGGCACAGCGTATCGGGTGCAAGCCCGGGCCGGGAAGGGGATTATTAGCGTCAAAATGACGGACAAAAACGGGCCAGCCATTTCGTTTCATCAGGTTCGAGACACAGACGAAATCATGATCATGACGGCTGAAGGCATGGTTCTTAGGATTAGAGTCGGAGATTTGCGAGATATTGGTCGGAATGCCCAAGGGGTTCGGCTCATGGATATGGCGGGAACCGACCGGGTGGTGGGAGTGGCAAAGTTGGCCGATACAGACACCCAAGCATCACCAGATGATGAAACCAACGGGAATTCTCTACCATCCGAATGAGGCCTCCTAGTCTCTGGATGTCGAGTGAGTCCACATGTTCTATTTAATCCTTAATTTGCTTCCGCATGAAATCCTCAAAGAAACCGTTGGATCCAGTTGTGAAAGTCGGATTAACGGTGTTCATCGGGTCATTTCTTCTTATTGGAATCGGGATGTTTCTTTCGCGGCCCGACAGATCCATTCCGCCCTATAGCATCGGGTCCCAAGAAGGGGCCGTGGTTGCCATTCATCTCCCCCCCTGGACCAGCGATCCTGAAATCCGAACGCTTATTCAACGATTCCAAAAAGTGAAGAAGGAATCGGGGGACTTCGGCCTGATGAAAATTCGACCAACAACGCCCAATGACCCAACTGGGCGTTATCAACGGATGACGATATATTTTTTCTCGGATCATTCCTGGACGGACCAAGAGGTTCTTCACCATTATTTAACCGCATCCAAGGAGAAGCGGGGAGAGGAAGATTTTAAAAGAGAATTTGAGTCAGCGGCTCGTGGAGGGTATCAGTTTGGTGAAGAGGGACAGAAGGGATGGATTGGGCCGATACGAGGGAAACAGGAGCCGGTCCCTTAAAAAGACGGTTTCGGGTTTCGCGTTACGAGTTTCGGGAAAGGAATCTCTTTAATTTTTGCTTGAACCCGGATTCTGCGCCCTCCTCTCCTTATTGTAGCTGCAGCATCTCATGCTGCCTTTGCCGGATATGAGGAGGAGTGAACGGCATAGTCAGGGAGTCCGTTGCGGGGCGGTCTCAAGTGCCCCTTCTTTTTTTGAATATTGAATCCCTTCTGGCATGGGCCAGAGAGGCAGCATGAGATGCTGCAGCTACAATTTAGGTCGAGGAGAGGGATTTGGCGATGGTTTTAGTCAGACAGGCTCGAAGTGCTGGATTTTGAATAGAGGTGGTCACATCTTTTGCAAAGCTCAGGATTTCTGGAGGAACCTCTTTTTTTTCAGGAGGGGAGGAGGCGGGTTTGGAGCGACCGGGGATGTCGCCGACACGAAACCCCATGTCAGAAATTAGTGACCCTTGGGGCAGAGCCTTGATTTTCTCAAACAAGACAGGTTTGAGAAACACCAACTGTTGAAGCCACACAGAATTTTCGGCTGCGACCCATAACTTCCGAAATTTAATAGAGTCCGGCCGAGTATGAGCGGCTACAGGCCGTCCCACTATCTCAGCCCAATGTCGTATTAAATGGTACTCCAGCATTCTGACTTCTAGCCCATATGAATGCGAGAAGTCTGAAATCAATGATTTAAGAGGAGAGAAGGCGCTCAATGCCATATATTTATTGTACCAGGCCGGTGCCGGGCCATTTCAAGTTTTGGGTTTCTGGTTTCGAGTTAATGGGGGTTCAACATTTTGTCCATCCGAGATTTGAAATCTGAGGTTTGAGATCCATTTATGGCGCAGGAGAAAACAGATAAAGTCGTTGCCACGAATCGAAAGGCCTTTCATGACTATGCCATCGAAGAGAAATTCGAAGCGGGCATCGTTCTTTTGGGAACAGAGGTCAAAGCCCTTCGTGAGGGGCGGCTGAATTTACGGGATAGTTATGCGACGGTGGAGCGAGAGGTCGTGGTCCTTCATCATTGTCATATTGGGGCCTATAGCCATGGGAATATCATGAATCACGACCCGCTGAGACCTCGAAAACTTTTGCTTCATCGCAAAGAGATCCAAAAAATGATGGGAAAGGTCCAACAGTCGGGTCTCACCCTGATCCCGTTAAAAGTTTATTTTAATTCACGAGGTCGGGCAAAGGTGGAGTTGGCACTCGCTCGTGGGAAAAAGCAATATGATCGCCGGGAGACTGTGAAAAAACGCGAAGCCAAGCGCGAAATAGATAGAGCGATGAAAGAGGCAAGGCGTTAATTAAGTTTCGAGTTTCAGGTTTCGG
>CP070743.1:507501-512037 GCA_020348185.1 Nitrospirota bacterium | reverse complement strand
CTTTGCCTATGCCGATTTTGATTCCCAAGCCAAAAGCACTTTGGCCGTGTTCTTCCCAGATGGCAAACTGATTAATATTGAGGCTGATTTTGCAAAGATCAGATAGAAGATTGAAGGGTGAAAAAGGTCGAAGGGGTCAAAAAGTTAAAGGGGTCGCGGGTCCATAAAAGAGGAATAATGTCTTATCTAATGAATTCTTCGACTCTTAGACCTCATGGCCCTCTTAAACCCCTTTTAAACTTTTCGACTCCTTGCCCCACTTAGACCTCTTTGACCCTTTCGACCTTTTCTTCATTGCTTTTCTTCATTGCTTTTCTATCGTTTCCCAATCGGCGCTTTCTCTTTCCGCCATTCTAAGCGTGTAAAGGTGATGGTAGAGGCCTTTCTTCTCAAGCAACTGCTGATGCGGACCTTCCTCGATGATTCTTCCCTTTTGTAACACCAGAATACGATCGGCACTTTGAACCGTGCTTAACCGATGGGCAATGATCAACGTCGTTCGTCCCTCCATCAATCGATCCAATGCTGACTGCACTAACCGTTCTGATTGGCTATCAAGTGCCGATGTGGCTTCGTCCATGATCAAAATTCTTGGGTTTTTCAAAAACGCCCGTGCAATGGCAATGCGTTGACGCTGCCCGCCTGAAAGATTGACGCCTTTTTCGCCCACCAGCGTGTGATAGCCATCCGGCAGGGTCTGAATAAACTCATGCGCGTTGGCGCCTTCACTCGCTATTAACACTTCCTTTTCACTGGCTCCCGGAAGGCCATACCGGATGTTCTCCATGATGGTATCACCAAACAAAATCGTTTCTTGTGGAACCAAGCCAATTTGTGAGTAGTAGCTGTCAAGATGCAGCCTCCGCAAATCCTGTCCGTCAATATACACCGTTCCGACAGTCGGATCGTAAAATCTGTGCAGCAGATTGATAATCGTCGTCTTGCCGGATCCAGTTGGACCGACCAGCGCTATTCTTTCCCCAGGTTGAACGGTAAAGGATACGGATGAGAGCACGGGATGCCGTGGATCATACGCAAACTCTATCCGATCAAACTGAATGGCCCCCTCAATATGGCTCAAGATTGAGGCATTGGGCACATTGCGAATCTCCGGTTGTGTATCTAACAATTCAAACACCCGGGTCATGGCCCCCTGGGTTTCTTTAATTTGTGCAAAAAGACGAGCCGCCGAACCAAAGGGACCAATGAGAATCCCCGCAAACAGAACAAACGCAAAAAGGTCCCCAGGGGACATGGCCCCTTCAATCACTTGCTTCCCACCGTACCACAGGACCGCAATCGCCATTGAAAAGGTGAGCAACGTGATGGTGGGAATAAATATCGCCAAGATCGCGGCCCGGTGAATCCCTGCAGACATCAACCCTTCGACAGAAGCTTTGAAACGGCCCTCTTCACGCCCCGTTTGAACAAAGGACTTGACCACCCGAATGCCCGAAATGACCTCTTCAATCAGAGTCGTGAGCCCGGCCGTCCTGTCCTGTATTAATGTGGAAAGTGACTTGAGGCGTTTCCCAAAGAGACGAGCCACAATGGCTAACAGCGGCAACAGGAGAAGAATCAACAGACACAGTTTCCAGTTCATGACTAACAAAAATCCAATCCCGCCTACGATCGTCACCAGATGTTTGGCAGAGTCAATCGGCATTTCCGTGAAGGTGTGTTGGATCACCCCAACATCGTTCATCAACCGCGAGACAAGTTCCCCCGTTCGCCGCTTAGCAAAAAAATTCAACGAGAGTTGTTGAAGGTGGCTAAAGAGGCTGACTCGAAAGTCGGCAATAATCCGCTGAGATACTCGTGCAGAGACATAACTGTGCCCCATAGAGAGTAGACTTTGAGTCACCATGAGTCCCAAAAATACCCACATCGCCTGGGTGAGTTGAGCAAGATCCTGTTTGACGGTAATAAGATCCCACAGGGTGCCGGCGAATCGGATCAAGACCAAATTCAAAGCGGCGACGCTCATGATAAGCAAGGCGGAACCCATCATTTGCAGAAGATGGGGACGCAGGAAAGGGAAAAATCGAGAAAAACTGATCATAGGGGGAATGGGAAAGTGAAGAGGGTTTCGAGTTTTAGGTTTCGGGTTTCAGGGCCTAAAAGAGATTGGGTTGTCTCTCGTAACTTGAAACCAGAAGCTCAATTATGACGACTTTTTTACACCGAGTAGGGTTCAAAAGGGAAAAGGGAGGACCCCCTTGGAGAAGGCATCAATGAGGTGGTTCGTATAATTGATCACAGACTCGATCATTGGGGAACCATGATGGTTCCCAATAAGGAGTATCGAAGGAAGAACGAACCCGAAATCGTATTTTCCCCTCAGTCATCGGAACACCTGCTTCAATCAGGCTCAGCCTTAGTTTCGGCGACGGGCGAATTTCATACGGCGACGGAGCTTTTTATGCTTATGCTTTCGCATTTTCTTTCTCCGTTTTTTTACAACACTCGACATGAAGATTCCTTTAGGTTCTCAGCTCACCTACCAATGCCAGGAAAAGGGACTTTCCCTGTAGGGAGATGGTGGTTCAGTGACGCTCACTTCACGGTTTTACATCCAAATGTGACTTTCAAAGTCAGGCCATAAGTGAGGTTACCTAGCATAGGGTAATCAAAAGTGTCAAGAAACCTCGCATGGCCATGGCGCACCATCTTACCTAACCTTTTATAAAAACCTGTTGAGTTGCTTGACCTTTTCGCTTCACGCCTCGTTATAATGACCTATGGATCCACGCCACCATCGCTATCTCTGGGCTTGTATCTGGATTTGCGTTTGCGCGGCGATGATCCTTCCCGGTTGTAAAAAGAAAGGTCCCCGCTATCCAGAAGATCACGCTCGCTTTGAACGGGTCGCTGAAGCGGTAGACACCTTACACCAAGCGTATATTTCCCATGATATCGAAACCACCCGAGAACTTCTGCTTCCCCTCGAAACACTTGAAGCCTGGGAGCAAGGAATCCAGAGAGACTTCCAAACCTATTCCGACATCTCCTTAGACCTTTTAATTGAACGCATTCTCATTAAAGGAGACCTGATCTCCGTCTTTATCTCATGGCAGGGCGAATGGAAACGAACCCCGGAGGAAAAGGGGATGAGGGCGAGAGGACATGGGATCCTGCATTGGAGCGGGACTCATGTGATTCTCCTCAGCGCCGTCGAAGGCGATTTACCATTTGGGATGGCTGATCGTCAGGCCATATCTTAGGTTTAGCCACGTTCCTCCCAATGCCAGAACTTCAATCAGAACCTCACCCCTTCATCGCTCAATCGTCGACAGAATAGGAACCGCCATGTCTCGGCCTCACTTCACAAATTTTTCCTCTGTCCTGGAGACTGATTACATCGTGCTGGGAAGTGGGGTTGCAGGACTACGAGCTGCTTTAGAACTTTGCCACCACGGCCGTGTCTTGGTCGTGGCCAAAGGGGGGCCACAAGAGAGTAGCTCGCTTTATGCGCAAGGTGGGGTGGCCGTGGCTCTCAGCGAAGAAGATCACGCGGACTTGCATTTTGCGGACACCGTCAAAGCCGGAGATCAGCTTTGTCGAAAGGCTGCATCCAAAACGTTGGTGGAAGAAGGGCCGGACCGAATTGAAGAACTGATCGATTGGGGAGCGCAATTCGACAAAGTCAATGGAAAACTGGCCTTTGCCAAAGAGGGGGCTCACAGCCGCCATCGGGTGTTGCGTGCTGGCGGGGATGCGACTGGCATCGAGATGGTTCGCGTCCTGACCGCTTGTGCCCGGCAACAACCCAACATTCGATGGATGGGGGGGCACTTTAGTCTCGATCTTTTCATGAGAGACAACCGGTGTTGTGGGGCCATTGTCTTAAACGAGGCAACCGGAGAATTAAGACTCATCGTGGCCTCAGCCGTCCTCTTAGCCACAGGCGGAGCCGGGCAGATATATGCGCGAACGACGAACCCTGCGAGCGCGACGGGTGATGGAATGGCGATGGCCCTGCGAGCAGGAGCAACGCTGGAAGATATGGAATTCGTTCAATTCCACCCCACAGCCTTGTATTTGCCTTCAACTCCCCCGTTTCTTCTTTCGGAAACCATGCGGGGGGAAGGCGGCCTTCTTCGCAATATCGAAGGGGATCTGTTCATGAAGCGGTATCATGAAGCTGGAGAACTGGCTTCCCGCGATGTGGTTGCCCGCGCAATCTGGTCAGAGATGCTCAGCACCAAATCTCGTCACGTCTATTTGGATGTCACTCATTTAGGGGCCTCATTTATCAAAAAACGCTTTCCAAATATTTATGCTACCTGTCTCCGGTATGATATTGACATTACGGAGGAATGGATCCCGACCTCACCCAGCGCTCATTATTTTATGGGCGGAGTCAAAACGGATCTCGGGGGCCGAACGACGGTGCCCGGATTGGTTGCCGCAGGTGAAGTGGCCTGCAGTGGAGTTCACGGGGCCAATCGCCTGGCGAGTAATTCTCTGCTCGAGGGACTTGTCTTTGGCTTCCGCGCCGCTCAATCTGCCGTCTCGTTTGCCTCAAGACATGCT
>CP070743.1:502807-507401 GCA_020348185.1 Nitrospirota bacterium | reverse complement strand
ATTTCAAATCTCAGATCTCAAATTTCAAATTGAAACCCGAAGCTCGGAACTCGAATCCCGAAACTTTAGTATGCTTGCTTCAGCTTATTAAGGCGATCATTGGCCAAGGCGGCTCGTGTGGATTCTTCTGGGACATCTTCGACCAAGGCGAGATACGTTTCATATTGTTCTATGGCCCGTTGGGGGTCAACGGCTTCATAGGCCCCCGCCAAGTTATATCGGGCGAGAGCATAGTTAGGTTTTAGGATAACAGCCTTCTCCAGAGGAACAATGGCTTCAGAGGGTTTATCCATCTGGATGAGGACAGTCCCCAGACTGTTCAAAACATGAGGAGCAAGAGGCCGGATTTGAAGAGACTTTTCGATTTCTTTCCTGGCTTCAGGAAGTTCCCCGTTATTTCGAAGACCCAATCCCAAACGATGATGAGCTTCAGCCAATCGCGTGGGATCTTTAATACCAATTTGAATGGCACGGCGATACGCATCAATAGCAATGTCCGTTTGATTCGCTTGCCCGGGACATGATCCGAAATGAGCGGACTCGCCTCTGGCAAATTGTTGTTGGGCGAGGAAGGAATTATTTTTCGATGGCCTTTGAGAGTCCGGCTTTTTTGACCCTGCAGGGCTTCTGGCAGGGAATAGGGACAGAAATTTGTCCTGTTTACCATCAAGAAGGCGTTCGTAGGGATCAAGCACCACCACGGTCAATAAAAGATCCGCATAGTCTTCCCCAGGCTTTTCTCGGACAATATATTGAGTCGTCGAGTTTTGATCGCCTGTTCGATAGAGTGTCATCGTGGCGGGTTCGGAGCCTCGTAGGAGATTGGTGGCATCCCCGTAAAATTCCATGGTTGGGGGAAGTTGAGAAAGCGTATCTCGAAGAACGGAATAGGGTTTAAGATCAATTCCCTCGGGGAATCGGAACACGGCTCCCACTAAGATGTCATCGTCGTTAAAGAATAACCATTGTCTCTGATTCCTGGGGTTGGTGACCTGAAAATGCAATTCTTCTCCACTCCCCCAGGGAGTTTTTTCAATCGATACCCCCCTTAATCTTCGTTCGGACGTGCCTTTCGTCTCGCAAACTTGGATGGGGCCAAGGATATCCAAATCGGTGGCCGATGGAGGAAGATAGGCAGAGGACGGGGGCGGCCCCGAACTTCCACAAGCGGCTAGGAAGAGCCAAAGTGGAAAAAGTTTGAAACATAAGGGGATAGTCCGGTTAAAATCTCTGTACACCATGGTTCCTTAGGAGTCGGAGCAGTAGGGAAAGAAACCTAAAAGAGATTCATGAGATGGTGGGCGATACTGGTATCGAACCAGTGGCCTCTTCCGTGTGAAGGAAGCGCTCTCCCACTGAGCTAATCGCCCACGCCGCCGAGTCTACCACACCGTCTAGGGGCGATCAATGAATTGGCCTTTAAAGGAGCTGGTCTTGACTGCCTAAGAAACAGTGGAGTAGGCTGACATCATTCGTCCTCCAAATTGTGAAGTTGTCTTATTCATGTGACCCATTACAAAGTGTTGGAGGTGCTTCAATGGACAGGCAGGAACGCAAGCACGATTCACGAAAGGGTTCGTCTCGAAAAGAGGCGGAAGAAATACAAGCCGACCCTGAAGTTGTGGAAACGGGGAAAAAACTCCAAGATGAAATTGATAACTTAGTCGATGAGATCGACGAAGTCTTAGAACAAAATGCGTCAGAGTTCGTCAAGAACTATGTCCAGAAGGGAGGGCAATAAGTTTTACGTATTTGTCAGTGGCATCTACCCGAGATCTATCACTCCGTTTCCTCAAAGCCTTCCCAACCGGCACGTATTGTGAGCTTATCCTTCTCCAGGTTTCTGTGAATTAACGTAAAATACTTTTTGTGCAAATATCTTATGACCCTTTCCACTCGTTGACTTTGAGACTTTTCGACCACGAAAATTTTTGTCTCTGTTTTGGTAAAGACTTGTGATTTCTAGACAATGGCATGTTGCACAATACGATCCTCACGATATTAAGGTGATGGCTGAGGCCTTAGACCTTTCACCACTCACGATTGCGGTCTTGTTAGGGAGAGGTGTGCGGGAAATTAAGCAGGCCCGTCAATGGCTTTTTGACTCTCGAGAGGTTGGATTCGACCCTTTTCTTATGCCGGATATGGAGGTGGCGGTACAACGACTTCAGCAGGCTGTTCAGTTGGGAGAACGAATCTGCTGTTATGGGGATTATGATGTTGATGGGATTACGGCTACGAGTCTCTACCTGTTGTTTCTTCGGGGAGTTGGGGCCCATGTCGGGTTCTACATTCCAGAGCGGCAGAACGAAGGGTATGGTCTGAATGAATCAGCTGTACGGACATTGGCTCAGAAGGGGGTCAAAGTCCTTGTCACCATAGATTGTGGGACGACCTCCTATCAGGAAGTCCAACTAGCGAAAAGTCTTGGAATTGATGTTATTGTTACCGATCATCATCAATTACAAGGTCCAACTCCGCCGTTTCTGGCTTTTTTAAATCCGCATCGATCGGATTGTCAGTATCCTTTTAAAGACCTCTGTTCAGCAGGTTTAGCCTTCAAGGTGGTGACCGCCTATGTTTCTTTGTTTGGGCCGTCGAATCTGGATGTGGCGTCTTTTACGGATCTCGTGGCTTTAGCCACACTGGCAGATATGGTGCCTTTGCAGGATGAAAATCGATTGCTGGTTCGGCAGGGGCTCGATCAAATATCAAAGGGCAGCCGTTGTGGTATTCGAGCCTTGCGCCAATGGACGGGGGTAGACAAGGAATGTACAGAAAGTGAGGTTGCCTTTCAATTGGCACCGATGATCAATGCAGCAGGACGGATGGATCATGGGAAATTAGGTGTAGATCTCCTTACCAGTAACTCTATGGAACAGGCTAATCGGTTAGCCGAGCATTTGAGGGATTTGAATCGGCAGCGCCGGCAGATTGAAGGAGCCATTTTTAAGGAATCTCTTAAAATGGTTGACTGTCCAGAAGCCCAGGATGCGGTAGTGGTGGGAAAAAGACAATGGCATGTTGGGGTTGTGGGGATTGTGGCATCTCGACTTGTCGAACGATTTCAGAAGCCGGCTGTGGTGATCGCGTTTGATGAATGTGGGTTTGGTCGTGGGTCTGTCCGTAGCGTGCCAGGCTTAGATATTTGTCGGGTGCTGGAAAAATGCTCCGATTTGTTGGATGGGTATGGAGGGCATCCAGCTGCAGCCGGCCTAAAGATTTGGGAAGAGAAATTTCCGAGCTTTCAGCAACGGTTTTCGTCCCTCGTGGTTGCCGAAAGACGGGATAAGGCTCCTTCAACCGTTTTAGATGTGGATGCGCAAGTGTCCCTTGGCCAATTGAATCACAGGCTTCTTGGGGAACTCGCGCATTTACAACCATTTGGGGTTGGGAACCCTGAGCCGACTTTCATGGCTGTGGGCCTCAAGGTATTGGAGCAACGCATTGTCGGTGACGATCACCTTAAATTGGTCGTTCGTCAAAACCATTCAGTGCCTTTCGACACAATTGGTTTTCGAATGGGATCATTGGATGGAGTCAAGAAATTGCAGGACCATTCGATTGATTTGGCCTTTGTCCCGGAACGAAATCGATGGAAGGGATTAGATCGGATTCAACTCCGAATTCGGGACCTCCGAGTCAGTGAAGGGTCAAGGGGACTCGAATGCTAACGTCACCCATTACGGAAATTGAGCAACTCATAGATCAGGTTGAGTTGTATCACCCCGAGGCGGATTCTGAACTTATTCGCCGGGCCTATACCTTTTCTGCCAAAGCCCATGAAGGGCAAATACGGCAGTCTGGAGAACCCTACCTTCTGCATCCATTGGCCGTGGCGGGTATTCTCACTTTCTTGAAATTAGATGTCCCGGCCATCGTTGCCGGGCTACTGCATGATACCCTTGAAGATACCGTGGCCACGCATTCCGAATTGGGAAAATATTTTGGCAATGAAGTGGCCCAACTTGTGGATGGGGTCACAAAAATTGGCCAGATTCCCTTTAAATCCAATGAAGAAAAACAAGCTGAGAATTTTCGAAAAATGGTCTTGTCCATGGCGAACGACATCCGTGTGGTCTTCATTAAACTCGCGGATCGGCTCCACAACATGGAGACGTTGGAGCATCTCAAGGAAAGCAAACAAAAGCAGATAGCCCAGGAAACTCTAGAAATCTATGCTCCCCTGGCGAATCGTCTGGGAATCAGTTGGATGAAACAGAAGTTAGAAGATTTATGTCTGCAATATCTGAAGCCGGATGTCTATGCCATGCTTAAATTGCGCGTGTCCAAGCGGGATGAAGAACGGCAGGATTATATCCAGTCCCTCATTCGAATGGCTGGTGAGGCGTTGGCCAACGCCGGACTGCCTGGTGATGTGCAGGGACGTCCGAAAAATCTCTACAGTATCTATCAAAAGATGGAACGTCAGTCTATCACCTTCGAGGAAGTCTATGATCTGACGGCCATACGTATCGTGACGGATTCAAAAATGAGTTGTTATGCCATTCTGGGGTTAATTCATTCGTTATGGCCACCTGTTCCCGGAAGATTCAAAGATTACGTTGCCACACCACGGTCTAACCTCTATCAG
>CP070743.1:498094-502707 GCA_020348185.1 Nitrospirota bacterium | reverse complement strand
TGTTGGTGTTGGTAAGGCCGGTTCAGGTTTATTCACCCGAAGAATTCGTGGATCTGTCACAAAGGGAGCATAATCGTTCACAGCTAATGTGATGCTATCCCCCTCATCCACTAAAAGAGTAATTTCAGCAATCTTTTTTTTAAAGGTCGCTAGTATCGCACCTTCTTTCGATGAGATCGTGAGCAGTAACCGATTCGGTTTGGTCTGCTTTTTAACAACCGTTCCCTTCACTTCCTGCGAGGACGGCTTCATCATCTTGGGGAAATACGAGTCAAGATATTGGGGAGCCAAAGAAGGGACACTCAGGCCTAGGCCCAGCCCTAGCAAGAACATTATGAGAAGTACCCACAGCTTCATGGAGTCAAATTGATCCTCGGTAATTCCACCCAGTAATGGTGAAAGAGTGAATTATGGCACAAAGACTTATGAATATGAACTGAACAGAATGAACCATCGGAGAATCTCCCTACGGGATTACAATGCCTAAGGGATGCACCAAATGTCACACCTTATTGAGTCTTGAAAAAAAAATCAACAAAGGTGCTTGGTATTGTAAAGAAATTCCAGTATCTTGGAGTAGCCACAGCCGCACAAAATACAGTAAAGTGACTATCTACAGAAAAGATCCATATCGGTGTCGTCAAACCCGATCAGCATGTACCATTTGCGTTTCTCCCATCTTTGAAAACAATCGCAACATGGATGGTTTTTGACAATGAAACCAACTCCCGATTCCAAAAATTATGACGTCATCGTCGTCGGGATGGGTCCTGCAGGAGCCGCGGCTGCCTATGAACTCAGTCAAGCCGGGCTTTCAGTCTTAGGTTTAGAGAAATCCACCCACCCAAGATACAAAGTGTGCGGTGGAGGATTATCCGCACGAATCGAACGTATTCTTCCTTCTGATTTTCAAAGTGTCGTGGAAGAAACCATCTATCGAGTGCAATTTACCTATGGCGGGAAAGATTCCTTTGTCATTGAATCCTCGCAACCCATTGCGTATATGACCATGCGGGACCATTTTGATCAGTGGCTCATGCACAAAGCCCGGCTTGCCGGGACCGAAGTGCGGGAGGACGAACCGGCTGAAAATATAAAAGCCCTTCCGGAAGGGGTTGAGGTCACCACAGCTCAAGGACGGTACCACGGTCAGTACGTGATAGGCGCCGATGGCGCCATGAGTCTCGTCGCCCAACATTTTTTCCCGGATCGCCGACTGAGAAAAATTCCTGCACTGGAAAGTGAAATTAGGAATGGATCATCGCACCTCTACGGCCAAACACACATGACCCTCATCAGTTTAAGTGCCGCCAAAAAAGGATATGGCTGGATTTTCCCAAAACGAAACGGCTTGTCCGTTGGCGTAGGAGAATTCGTGAGTGGAGCGAAAAGGCCCAAACAAAGTTTCCATACGTTTTCAACACAAGACCCAACCTTAGCCACATTACAGATCCCCACCCCCTTAGGTCATCCCCTCCCGATTTTCAACCAGAATCCCAAAACAAATGGAGACCAGTGGACAGGGAGCTTGGTCAAGCACAGGGCCATGTTAGTCGGTGATGCCGGCCATCTCGTTGACCCGCTCCTGGGAGAAGGGATCTATTATGCGATCCGGTCCGGACAATTGGCCGCGAACAGTATTCTTTCAGTCCTAGGAAACCCCAACCAAAGATTGGACCAGTACGAAAAAGCCGCCTATCAGGAGTTTGGCCAAGAATTTCGAATTGCCTCGCGACTGGCTGGAATCATTTACGGACTTCCCCGTGTATTCCATCATTGGATGGGAAGAACCTTTCCCGATGGGTACCAACGAGTTCTCCATCGATATTGTCAGGTGCTCCAGGGTTTCGAAACCTATCAGACCCTTTGGGCCAGAGTTCGGCAGCGCCTTCCAGCCCCATTTAGACGATAACGGGAACACAAGAGGAGTCACGAGGTCAAAAAGTAGAAAAGGTCAAAGAGTCAAAGGGGTCTAAAGTCGAAGGGGTCTAGGAATCGAATAGGTCTAAAAGTCGAAATGGCGGAAATAACTGTCACCCCCATCAATCAGACCCTGTTCTGTGTGGAAGTGAAAGAAAAAGGGAGCACCACAGTCCACGAAGTGACCGCAAGTCCGGCCGATATCAAACGTTACGGTGGTGAGGTAGCGGCGGAACGGTTACTGACATTGTCTTTTGAATTTCTGTTGGAACGTGAGCCGAAGGAGTCCATCCTCCGGTCATTTGAGCTTCCAGTTATCGAGCGATATTTCCAGGAATACCCGAGGGAAATTCGCAAACGAGTCGGTTGAATAAATCGATCGACTGGGTTCTGTGCTCTTCCTCGTCGAGTCATTCCCGCTGGCTTTTGGCGGGAATCTAGGTCCTTCCATCTCCAAGATGGATCCCCGCTTACAACTGCGGGGATGAGGGTGGTGATTAGGTTCAATCGATAGGAGGGGCCGAGTCTTCATCCCGGCGCTCTTTTTGGGCCTCGGAAATGGCTTTCTCATCCTCTTCCACCTTCTTCCCCTTCTCTAACTCGTGGATCTCCTGGGGACTCAGATATCGAACGGCCATTCCGCTGAGAACCTTTTGATCCGGGGTTCCCTTCAGTTGAATTTTGACAATGGCATCAGCTCCTTTTTTTTGCGCATGTTCGATCAACTCGAAATGAAGGGTATCCCAATTCACTTTCCCTTGGTCTGGTGACTGCTCAACCTCGATCTCTCCAATTTCTTGATATTGCTCATCCGGAAATTCTTCAAGGATCTCGACGAGATTATCAGAAAGGGAGTCATCAAGGGGCTTGGCCCCATCACTTGACATGTGTTGTTCTTTTGGGGCGCGGGCCGCATGGACATCAAAGTTTTTCAATCGTAAGGCCGCAAGAGCGGCTTCATGGGGGTTACTGCTTTGGGATAGTCGTTTTAACTTTTCGACCCTGTCGCGTGCCTCCTGGAGGCTCATCCGTGCTCCTTTTTTTCGAAGAACATTGACCGGCATTTGGTTTCCTTCCTTACCAAATTAGAATAGATGGCTGGCTTTCATGAATATTTAGGAAATCTGGGCAGCCGCTGACTGAACCATGGGGATACCTGTTCTTGCATTTCGAATAAAAAGATTTTCCCATACGTAAAGTTTCTACCCTTCACGAAAACGGATTGTCAACCAATGACACCCCAAAAGACACCTAGTTCTATTGAATTTCCCGAACTACTAACATTTCATATACAATATGCCATGGCTATGGCAAAAGACCGGACGGTTCTGGAATAATAAATTCACATTTTTTCTCCAATTTGCGGCCCTCATGACCCAACGTGCCCCACATCTTGGCATGATCCTGTTGGTGGAGGACAATCCCAACAATTTGAACATGCTGGTTGATAGTCTTTCACCTTACGGGTTTGACTTATCTGTGGCTTCTGATGGTGAGACCGCTTTGCAACAAAGCGTCCTGTATCCACCAGATCTGATCCTATTGGATATCATGATGCCTGGCATGGATGGGTTCGAGACGTGTGCGCGATTAAAAGAGCATGAGAAGACAAAAGACATTCCGGTAATATTTATGACGGCTCTCTCAGATACCGACAGTCGGGTAAAGGGATTTTCGGTCGGGGCGGTCGATTATGTGACCAAGCCGCTGCAACTTGAAGAAGTCGTGGCCCGAGTGAACATCCATTTGAAGATTCGGGCTCTCCAGATCCAGTTGGAGGAAACGATTTCAAACCTTCGGCAGGAAGTGGGAGAACGCCAACGCGCCGAAAAAGCAGCCCGTGAGGCCATGGTTCTCTCCGACAAAGCGAACGAACAAATGCGTAAGGACCTGGCCGCTGCCGCGCGAGTCCAGCATGCCTTACTTCCAGCATCTCCGCCCGTCATTCCCGGTGTGTCGTTTGCCTGGATTTATCAGCCTTGTGCGGAAGTGGGAGGAGATTCCCTCAATGTGTTTCAACTCAATGACCACCAGGTAGGCCTGTATGTCCTGGATGTCACGGGACATGGCGTCTCTGCCTCACTTCTGTCCGTCACGTTGACGCATGTCCTCATCCCCCAACGTGATCCTTCAGGTCTTTTAACGCGGGCGGATTTGTTTGAGGGTGTCGGAGCTCTTTCATCACCTGCAGAAGTGGCCACCAGGCTCAATCATATGTTTCCGATGAGTGAAGAAACGCACCAGTATTTTACTCTCATATATGGAATTCTTGACATACGGGAACGACTCTTTCGATACGTGTGCGCGGGGCATCCAGCCCCAATTTTTTTTGCACCGGGTGGTCAATCGATAATCTGCGAAGCCCGGAATCTTCCCATTGGACTCTTCGAGGATGTGCAGTATGATGAATCGACCATTCAATTGACCCCCGGATCTCGACTCTACCTGTACTCCGATGGTGTGATTGAAGCGATGAACCGGCAACGCGAGATATTTGGAGAGTCCAGGTTGCGCTCCACGATTGAAGACACGCATGGGAAGGAGCTTCAGGAAAGCGTAAATGTAATTGGCAAAGCGGTTCACAACTGGACCACCACTGACCAGGTCCAGGATGATCTCTCAATTTTGGCTATGGAACTAAAATAGGGAAGACGGTACTATTCTAGTATGGGCAACCAACCCACTAAGCACCC
>CP070743.1:493275-497994 GCA_020348185.1 Nitrospirota bacterium | reverse complement strand
CCTCAAAACACAAGATTGGATCATAACAACATATTTGGAGAATGGCAGCAATAGTCTTCAGACCGCCTGTTTTTCTCATGTGTATACGGCCTATTGAACTCGAAGAGGCACCATTAGATGGTGCAGCTACATGGGCAAGGCTGCAGAATTTCATCCTAACAATTGTATTTCTTCCGAACCTCCAGTAGGATTTTCAGAGAACATGTCACAATGCTTATCAGAGGAAACGAAATGAAAAACGGCCAATCCAAAAGAGTGCTCTACCCGGTTGCCTTTCTCAGCGTGGTTTTCTTTTTTGGGTGCAGCTCCCCCTCCAAGCGTGAGGAATCAGCCCCACTGAACCCTGTCGTGATTACCGAATGGCAGGTACCCTGGGAGGAAACCCGACCACGTGACCCGTACGTCGATCAAAACAATCAAGTCTGGTTTGCTGGTCAAAATGGAGATTACCTTGCGGTGCTGAATCCTGAAAATGGAGATTTTAAAAAGTACGAATTACCTGAAGGCACGGGTCCGCATAATCTTATTGTCGATACAGAGGGACAGGTCTGGTTTGCGGGGAATCGGGCGGCCTATATTGGAAAACTCAATCCGGAAACGGGAAAGTTCAAAAAATATGAAATGCCCGATCCCGAAGCCTCCGATCCTCACACCCTGGTATTTGGCAAAGGCCGGGAAATCTGGTTTACCGTGCAACGAGGAAATTTCGTCGGGCATTTGAATATGGACACGGGCCGGATAACCCTTATTCCGGTTCCCACCCTGCTTGCCCGCCCGTACGGCATCGTGGTGGATGAGAACGACATTCCATGGTTCGCCGAGTTTGGATCGCACAAGCTGGGGATGATCGCCCCACAATCCATGACCGTTCGAGAAATGATGCTTACCCGCCGCGAAGCCCGGCCGCGCAGGCTGGTGTCCACCGGAAATGACATCATCTGGTACGTGGACTCTGCCGAAGGGTATCTCGGCCAAATCAACACTGAAAATGGAAAGATTGAAGAATGGCGGATGCCCGGCGGACCAGATTCCCGCCCCTACGGAATGGCCGCGGATGATCACGATCGGGTATGGGTCGTTGAAACCGGCTCAGTTCCCAATCGGCTCGTCGGCTTCCACACACGAGTCAAACGGGTCATCAGTATCACCCCCATCGCAAGTGGCGGTGAAAATGTCCGCCATATGGTCTACCACCGGCCAACCCAAACCCTCTGGTTCGGCACCGACGCCAACACCATCGGCCGAGCGAGAGTTCCCTAATCTCCCTTCATTGCTCATGCGTCACCTCCACTATGCAGGTTGTCTGATATTCCTGCTGTTGGTTTTGCAGGGTTGTGCCACAATCCCCAGGTATCAGGCTCAAGGTGAGTTTCTGGATGAAACTGTCAGGACCACCGTTGATGCGGAGATCGCCCGCTACTACCTCGAAAACTACCTGCAAGGAAAAAGGAATAATCCAAGCTTTGATAAAAAGATTGACCGGCTTTACCAGAAACAAGGGTCCGCTCACCCAACCCGGGAGGAATTGAAAGAAATTTCCCGGACGTTTTCTGTGGACTTTGCCACGCTGTTTCTTGCTGATCGGCTCTTGGCCATTGAAGAAAATCAAAAATTACACAAAAGGTTTAATCAATTCCTCCAAGAGAAAAAAGCCGAACCGTATAGTCCTCCTGCCCACTATTCATCCTATATCGTGTTGTTCGTGCCGGGGTGGGATTATGTGGAACATGGTCACGTCACTGGCGCAGACCTTTCCGCACCAAGAAAATTGGTGACGGACTTAGGAATCGAAAACCACTTAGTTGAGATCTCCCCCCATGGCTCCGTGGAAGAGAACGCGGACTACATTTCACAGGAGCTTATTGAATATAGTCAGACCGGGAAAAACATCATTATAAGTGGACCCAGCTCAGCCGGCCCGGCCATTCACTTAAGTCTGGGAGAACGACTCAATCAGGAACACCTTCAATCCGTGAAGGCGTGGATCAACTTGGGGGGCATACTCCAAGGCACGCCTGTAGTGGATTATCTTCAACAATGGCCGCGGAGCTGGGGATTGAATATGTATATGTGGTGGAGGGGCTGGGACTCTGACGAACTGACGAGCATGGCGATTGAGCCGAGTCGCAAACGATTCGAACGGCTCTCGATTAGCGAAGATGTCCTCATTATCAATTACATTGGTTTCCCCCTCTCGGGACAAGTGAGCCAATACTCCCAAGACAAATACCCGCTCTTTGCCCCCGAAGGACCAAATGACGGGTTAACCTGGCTCACCGATGCCATGGCCCCCAATAGTATGACCCTTATTGCCCTAGGGAACGATCATTTCCTGGCACAAGATCCGCGAATTGATGAGAAGACGGTGGCGCTGGCAAAAACGGTCATTTTTTACTTGGAAAAAGATTACGGTGCGTTTACTCTTTATCAGGAAATGACAGACCGCAGAGAACCCTTCTAAGGTTCATTGTAGAGGTAACGAGAAAGGAGTGATGAGATGGCTATACGTGACAAACTGGTGAGCATTGGATTGTGTGCCTGTCTGACCCTTCCGGCCATGATCGGCTGTGAGGAAAAAGGCCCCGCCGAAAGGGCTGGCGAAAAAATCGACAAAGCCGTCAAAGATTCAGCCGATGCCATGGAGGAGGCAGGTAAAAAACTCAAGGAACAGATGGATTAAACATATTCCTTTCTACCCCCAACATTCATAAGGAGGTATGTTTTGGGAAATAATTTCATTAAACGTTTGAAACAGAAACCAGGCACCCTGATCGGGGTAGCCGTTCTGACGCTCATCGTCTACGCCCTTACCTTTTCGAATGCCTGGGCCGATGCCGATGGTAGAGTACGGACCTGTAGGGAATTTGTGGGGACCTATCTCATCACAAATTTCGAAGAAGATAGATCGATTGATTCCCGCAGCCTGATCACGTTTTGGAAAGACGGCAATTTTACCTTTATCGATTCGAACCAGGGTGGGGTTTCGGGAGTATTCAACCCCTTTACGGAAGCAGCGGGATCGTGGACCTGTTCACGGTATGACAAAAGAGAAAAGGTTGCCACGATGGTGACCCTCGACTTCACCCTTCCGGGGACCGTGGATGCGAAACAACAAATTGCTCGACTCGATTTCTTCGATGTCACCGTCAACCGAACCACGGGAAAAATCACAGGCTCCGCTAAATTGAGATTCTTCCCCTTTGAATCCAATCCTCTTGGCCCTCCCGGCGTCATCGAAGACCCATTTTTCTTCGAAGGCGAACGAGTCAAAGCGGTGGCAACTAGAAATTCAGGATCTAAACACTAAACTCCCTTGCCCCCTGTGGGGGGAAGGAGAGGCAGGCCATATTGAAAATTGAAAAGTTTGACTACTCAGAAATTCCCTCGCCCCCTTGGAGAGAGGGTTGGGGTGAGGGGAAGTGATTGGCACCGATAAAAATTAAAATAAAGTAATACTTGAAATTATAGTTTTTGGAGGAAAGAGGGTAGGGTGAGGGTGAAGGCGGTGAACAGGGAAAATGTGCAATAAAAAAGGAAATTGGATAAAGATAACCTCTCCCCAACAATTATTCGCACCCAATCCCCGAAACTGAATTCCCATGACAGTCGTCCTTCAAACATTAGCAAATGCCTTCCCAGTGATTTTGACTTTTTTTACCGCGTGCGCGTGTTTTACGGTCGTGGAATGGTTATTTCCAGTTGAACCCAAGCAGCCTATAGCCAATAAACTTTTAAGCGCACAGTTCTCATTTTTCTTTTTAATCGTGAATCCGTTTTTATTAGCGGGACTTCATTATTACGTCTACCAGTTTGTACAGCAGAGGCTTGGCGGGAGTTTTATTATCTTCAATCTTGATCAATTCAATAGTGGATCTCAGGCTATCAATTGGCCATTAAGGAATTTTGTTTTTCCTCTGCTCGTTCTTTTTATTTTCGATTTCTTCTATTATTGGCATCATCGAATTCAGCATAAATGGAAAGTATTATGGGCTCAACATAAATTGCATCATGCCGAAGAAAGTCTCTGCTGTTTCACCGATCAAAGACATCATTGGTTGGAAGATTCTATCCGCGTATTTACGATCACGATTCCAATGGGACTATTGCTCTCCCTGACTCCGGTGCAGGGAGCTTTACTTGCTTCAGTCTTAAGGTATTGGACCATTTTCATCCACTCCAATGTGCGACTGCCCTTTGGTCCCTTTTCCCCCATCATGTCTGGTCCACAGCTCCATAGAATTCACCATAGTAGGGAGTTAATCCACCAAGATAAGAACTTGGCCGCATTTTTCCCAATTTGGGATATTCTCTTTGGGACCTATCATCGGCCATTGCCTGGTGAATGGCCCAAAACAGGACTAGCCAGTGGAGAAAAGGTGACGAGCCTGAAGGGTGGATTAATCCTGCCATTTCTTGAATGGTCTAAGCAGTCTCAACAAATAATTGGGAAGTTGAGGAGTCGGACATGAATATCCATCGATTGTTTGGGTGTGCAAAACATTTTTCCCTCCATCAGGCCGGTTGGTCTGATGTATCACGAAACATTCTTCGGCCTTTCATAATCCTTTTGCTGCTCCTACCCACAGGCTGCACAGATCTCAAAAAGTTGGCCTACGAAGGCTTTAACCGCGATGAATGGCAAAAGCCGGAAGAAGTTATCCAAGCCCTCGCAATTCAACCTGGAGATCATATTGCCGACCTGGGATCGGGGAGTGGCTA
>CP070743.1:488342-493175 GCA_020348185.1 Nitrospirota bacterium | reverse complement strand
CCACGATGAGTATGAATATTCGAATGTGATAAAGGTCGAACCTCCGGTGAAACCGCTGAAGGTCCTGAAAGAAACTGAAAATGTTTTGGCGCGAGCCGATCTGACGATCAAGGAACTCGAAAAGAAAAAAGAAGAGGGGCCGACCTCAGGGAAATCGAAGGATAAGGCTAAGGAACCCAACAAAAAGAAGTCAGTTCCGGCTCAGCCTGAAAAGAAATAGTTTTTTTCAACACGTCTACGATGCTGAATTCAAAAGTCTTGAGAAATGGGTCGGTAGAGTGTTGTAATACATGGCCGGTGAGGAGAAGGCTATGACATACCAGATTTCGAAAAATCCTATGACCACCATTCCTGCAGGACGCCTGCTTTGCCTGCCCTCTCTATTGAAGTGGGGGGCGTTTCTTGCCTTGTTCCTTTTCCCTGCCTTTGCTCTCGCCCAAGATGGAGCAACGGCCGCTCAGGCAGTTGGATACCGAGATATTCCTGGACTGGGTAGTCGAAATATTATTTGGGTCATAGCGCAACAGCATTTGTTGCTTGCAGGTTTTGTATTGGGGGTTCCCCTCTTCGCGTGGGTGTGTGAGATCGTTGGCTGGAGGACCAAGGAGGCTCGGTATGACAAGCTTGCCAAAGAATTCACCAAGCTCCTGACTTCCGCTTATGCCACCACCGCCTTATTTGGTGGGATTTTGCTTTTCCTGCTCATTGCCTTCTATCCAAAATTGATGGCCTATCTTACGGATGTGTTCTTCCCCTCCTTTCTCGTCTATAGCATGTTGTTTCTTCTTGAAACGGCCACCCTCTACCTCTATTGGTACGGGTGGGATGCCATGCAAGGGAATAAAAAAGGATTTCACATATTTTTAGGGCTGATGTTGAATGTGTTTGCATTCTTCATCATGGTGATTCCCAATGCCTGGGCGACCTTTCAGGCCAGTCCGGTCGTCATTGCCGAAGGGACCGCTCTTGAACGGGCATGGGCTGCCACGTGGAATCCGACATGGTGGCCGGTCAATATACACCGCTTCATTGCCAATATCGTACTTGGAGGATTCATTTGTGGTGCCTATGCGGGGGTCCGCTATCTCTTGGCGGTCTCACGGGAGGAACGTGAACATTACGATTGGATGGGGTATGTCGGGAACTTTATCGGTGTATTCGGTATGTTGCCGCTCCCGTTTGCCGGCTATTGGCTCATGCGAGAGATCTATCAATACAACCAACAAATGGGGATCACCCTCATGGGTGGGTTTTTAGCCTGGCTCTTTATTCTGCAGGCCATGCTCATTGGGGTTCTCTTTTTGGGAGCCAACTATTACTTTTGGTTAGGAATCTCTCATCGCATCCCCGGATCCGAGCAAAGTTACAAAAAGCCAATTTTGGCAATGTTGGTCGTGCTAATGGTATGCCTTGGGGTTTGGATGACCCCGCACTCGCTGGTGGCCAGTCTGGAAGAGGCAAGAAAAATGGGTGGGACTCACCATCCGCTGCTCGGCGTCTTTGGGGTGATGTCTGCCAAGATGACCGTCTCCAATCTCATGATTTTAGTGACATTCATGAGTTTTATCATGTATTGGCGGGCTGGGAAGCAGGAAACAGCCGGTTGGGCAAAAGTGGCCAAGGCCATTATGGGGGCCATGTTGGTCATAGCGGGTGTTGCCGTCATTGTCCTGGGTGTCTGGGGGTACTTCGTTCCAGCTATTGTTCGAATTAATTACTTCTCGGTGGCCCAGGTGCTCATCGTGTTATTTATTATGGTGACCTTTACTCCCCTGACAGGACTCTTGATGAAGAGCGCCAAAACCACCACTGAAATGGTATGGGGACAAATGCCTATTCGGGCAGGTTACAGTTTGGTGTTGAATGCCGTCATGGTGATTTTGCTGATGTCGTTAATGGGATATGCCCGATCTTCCTCTAGGGTTCATTGGCATATCTATGGGGTCATGCGCGATACGTCTGAGTATGCCTATTCACCGGCTTTGGGATATGCGGCCGCATTTATGTCTCTGAATACCTTTGTGTTTTGTCTATTGGTCGCCTTTATCTTTTGGGTCGCCTCGATGGGGGACAAAGGCAAGGGCCAGCCAAAGCCGGAGGCCGAAGCTAAAGTTCCAGTAGGAGACATGACACCGGCAATGGCGGGCGGGTCTCCAAGTTCCTCATACTCCCAAAAGGGCTGAAGCGCTTTAGGAAATCGAAAAAATGGGACGAGTAGCCTGTAACAGTCAGGAAGAAATACAAGGCGAGGTGTCATGAGCGAAGTTGCGTTACTTCAAATTATTGGGTTGTGTGTGGTGGGGGTGGGAATCCTTATCCTGCTCTTTATCAAATCCATGTTTGTTCGGGTCGTGGGATTTGTCGTGATTGTGCTGGGCTCCTTCAGTCTGATTGCGTTGGGTGTTCCGCAAATGGCTTCCCTCCCTCCGGCTATTGAGACCTTTGATATCGCCAGTGTGAAGACTCCCGACGATTTGGCTTCTATTGGACAAAAGATTTTCTTCAGTAAGGGGCAATGTGCCCTCTGTCATTCCATTGGGCCCAGCGAGTCCGCGCGTTGTCCGGACTTAGCAGGCATTGGGGCCAAGCTGGCTCCAGAGTTTCTTTATGAAAGCTTGACGTCGCCCCAGTCTTACATCTACCTGGATTTCAGACATGAGGGGGTTCCCAAGGAATACCCAGCACGGATGCCCTATATCAATAAAAATCCTATTGCCTTGTCGAAACAGGAAATTTATTCAGTGATCGCGTTCCTGCAAAAGATGAGTGGGGAACCGATCAGTATCAAAGTTGAAGATATTTTGGAGCCGGAATCGGAAGAAACGGAAGTCGCGTCCGTTAGCGTTCATGGTCATGAGTAATTTCGCAGACCTGAGGGAAATCTCAGTGTTTCATGAAGAACCACAGGAAGGTGAACGATGAAAGGCCCCCTTTCAACTACGGCAATTTTATTGGCGGGAATGTATGTGTTTCTCAAGTTCATTCTCCCCTTGTTTACCGCGCCTCTTCCCGCAAGTCTGATCTATTTGTACCTGGTGCTGACTCTGAGTGCGACCATGATCTTTTTTACGATGAGTGGGTCTTCTCTCGATTCGTTTATGGGACCCATCGGTCGTTTTTTAGCTGGTACGGATGTAGGGGGCACGGCCAAAACAGCAAGGCTTTTGGTCTTGATTGTCTTTCCTCTTTTGGTAGGTTGGCAGACCTATACTCGGCTTGCACCCAGTGACTTACCTCCGGCAGAAAACAGGACCATTCATCCTGCCCCCCCAGGGGAATTTGTGGGCCTCTCAAATCCTTATCCAACGAATGAACAAAACATTCAAGAGGGAAAAGGTATTTATGCGGCGAATTGTTCGCCCTGTCATGGGCCGAACTTTGATGGGAAAGGAACCGCTGCGCCAGGATTCAACCCTCCTCCAGCGAATTTCGCTGACCCGGGTACGATTGCCCAACTGCAGGAATCATATCTGTTCTGGAGAATAAAAAAAGGCGGGGTTGGATTGCCAATCGAAGGAATGCCCTGGAAATCGGCTATGCCTCGATGGGAACATGAGCTGAGTGATGAAAAGATTTGGAAAGTCATTATCGGCGAGTATGATGGAGCGGGGCAATCTCCACGTACGTGGGAAGAAGAAGAGTAGGAATCTATCCAGCATAGGTGACCTGATGGAAATAAAGAAGATGATTGCCGCTCTCCTTGGCGGACTCGTTGTATTGGGTGGGGCGGCCTATGCCAGTGAACCCCCGCCGGACGGTGCGCCAGCCAGTGTGTCTGTTCGAGTCTATTTAACTGAAGGGGCTTTACCTGTTGATGACCCAAATTCTTCTGCTTGGGATTCTGTGGCAGCCTCTGAATTTAACCTCGCCCCACAAGTACATTGGCCGAATCGGCTTCAAGAAGCCACGGTGAAATCTGTGAAGGTTCGAGGACTCCATAATGAACAAGATATAGCAATTTTGGTCGAATACCAGGATCCTAGCGAAGATGCCGCCGATGCCGCTGCGCTAGAATTCATGGTTGGCGATAAAAAAGCGCACTTTGCTCATGGGCAGGAAATGCTTCGAGTGGAGGGTGGACCGGTCAATATTTGGTACTGGAAAAAGGAAAATGGGAAAGCCATTGATATGAGCGCCCAGGGATTAGATCTGGAAGGTCCCAAAAAGCTCCGCCCTCAAGAAGAAAAGTTTCAGAATGTGAAAGCCACGGGAGTATGGAGTGATGGCACCTGGAAGGTGGTATTTTCTCGGGCCCTTCAGACTGGAGAAGAACAGGATGCTCAAATTGAGCCAGGAAATTGGACGAGCGTAGCCTTTGCCTTTTGGGATGGGCAGCTTGTTGATGGCGTTGTGAAAGAAAAAGGCAGTCAAAAAGCGGTTTCTTCATGGTGGTATATTCGGGCGGAGCCTCCTCCCGACAATTCAATATTTGGGTATGTCGTCATGGGGCTGTTGATCGCGGCAGCCTTTGAATTTTTCCTGGTGAGGAAGATTCGAAAGGGACAATCCGCATGAGTGTCTGGATGCAAGCGTCGCGTAGGGTTATCGGGCCGGTTGTCGTGGTGATGGGTCTGATCTTCCTTGTGAATGGTTGTGCTCTGTTTGAGGACGAACAAACCAAAAAAGGGAGAAAGCTCTATCATCATTATTGTATGCACTGCCATGGGGAATCCGGTCGCCAAGGGGAAGGATTCAATTGGGACAGCTTGTCCAATATGGAATTCCCTCCACCAAAAGACTTATCCGAGTCCTCTATGGGTGATTCAATTTCCGACGAAGATATTTTTAATGCCATTTCGCGGGAAATGAAAGACACCACTGATCCGAAAGTCG
>CP070743.1:483399-488242 GCA_020348185.1 Nitrospirota bacterium | reverse complement strand
AATTTCAGGTACTCCGGGAAAATCTCCCAGGGTGAGAATTTTTAGGTCCAGATCTTCTAGTAGATCTTTCAACTCTTGTTGCTTATGAGGATTTCCTGTGGCTAAAACCAGTTCTCGAATCACAACACCGTTGAATTAAGACAAGGTCCCCACGATTTCCCTTTGAAGTTTAATGAGCGATTGAATCCCGCTCCACCCATACGTCATAAAGGCATCTAAATCCTGTTTCTCAAAGGGTTCACTCTCGGCTGTCCCCTGCACTTCCACCATGCGGCCATTCCCGGTCATGACCAGGTTCATATCTACCTCAGCGGTGGAGTCTTCGTCATAGGTCAAATCCACGAGGATGTCTCCCTTCACCTTCCCAACACTAATCGCGGCGAGGTAGTCTTTCAGCGGCTGCTGTTGAAGCAGGCTTTTCTTTTGTAAATGGGTCACGGCGTCGGCTAAGGCGATAAAGGATCCGGTGATAGAGGCAGTCCGGGTCCCACCATCGGCTTGAATGACATCACAGTCGATCCAGATCGTCCGTTCGCCTAATTTGCTCATATCCGTCACGGCCCGCAGGGCTCGGCCGACCAAACGCTGGATTTCTAAAGTCCGTCCTCCTTGTTTCCCTCGGCTGGCTTCCCGTTGCATTCGATCATGAGTGGAACGCGGTAACATGCTGTATTCCGCCGTCACCCACCCCTGCCCTTTGTCCCTTAAGAAGGGAGGTACTTTTTCCTCCACGGAAGCCGTACAAATCACCTTGGTTTCTCCCATTTCCATTAACACGGATCCTTCAGCATATTTGGTGAAGGGACGAGTGATTTTGACGGCTCGGATTTCATCAATCCGACGCCCATCGGAACGTATGACAGGTGTATTCAAGGCCATGGAAGAAGACGTCAATACTCGCTAAATCGGTATCTGATTATAAAGAGGGGTTGTGGAAAAAACAAATCTCCGGATGTACGGGGAAAAGGACAAAGAGATGGTCAATAGGCGCGGTTTTTTTCAATTCTTTGACGATTCCTGAATCGACTGTTCTTGTCCCTTTTCTCGTTGCCGCCGCCTTAGGGTCACAACGACTCGAAGGGCCAGCAACCCCACAATCAAAAGACTCATGACCCAGATAAAAAGGGTTTCATATGGGAAGAGATAGGACACCTCAGAAACCTAACGGAATTTCCTCCTTCTGACAAGTTGGCATTCGTGATATAGTCTTTTCGTTGACTCCCCTGCATTCTACTGATAGATTTTGTTCAAGGTAGTCAAGTCCTAAAGGTTGAAACTATGTATGATTTTCGGATCTTAAGAGACGAGATGGAAGACCTCCAACATCAACTGGGGGTCCGCGCCTCTGGTATTGCTTGGGATTCCATCAGGAAGTTGTCCGAGGACCGTCGAGTCTTAATTGGGCAAGTGGAAGATCTTCGCCACCAGTTAAAAAAAGGGTCCGAGGAAGTGGCGACCCTAAAACGAAACAAGCAACCGGCCGATGAGGCGATTACCTCGCTTCGAAGCCTTGGAGATCAGATCTCGGATCTTGAAACCCAACTCCGAACCACCGAAGACCAGCTGGAGAACCACGCTCTTCGGATTCCCAATATTCCTCACTCCTCCGTTCCTCAAGGCACAGACGCGAAAGACAATGTTGAGATACGACGGTGGGGAGAGCTTCCGACTTTTTCTTTTAAACCCCGTTCTCATGATGAATTGGGGGAGGCACTGGGCATCCTGGATTTCGAGCGTGCTGCCAAAATTGCCGGGTCCCGGTTTTCAGTGTCCATGGGGCCTGGGGCCCGGTTAGAACGAGCGCTCGCCAATTTTATGTTGGATATACATACCCAGGACCATGGCTATATCGAGGTCTTGCCCCCTTTTATGGTGAATCGAGCCAGCATGACCGGAACCGGCCAAATCCCGAATCTTGAGGAGGACCTGTTTCATCTTAAGGATGACGATTACTTACTCATTCCAACCGCTGAGGTTCCGTTAACCAACCTCCATCGTGAAGAAATTCTGAAAGAGACCCAGCTCCCCCTTCGTTATACCAGCCATACGCCGTGCTTCCGTCGGGAAGCAGGTTCCTATGGACAAGATACCCGCGGACTCATTCGCGTTCATCAATTTAATAAGGTGGAACTCGTCACCTTTTCCACTCCTGAAAAATCTTTTGATGAACTCGAGCGTCTGACTTCAGCGGCGGAGACGGTTTTACAACGGCTTGAGCTCCCCTACCGGGTCATGGCGCTCTGTACGGGGGATTTAGGCTTTGCGGCTGCCAAGACGTATGACCTGGAAGTCTGGCTCCCCTCCCAAGAAACGTATCGCGAAGTTTCCTCATGTAGTAATTTTGAAGCCTTTCAAGCCAGACGTGCCAATATCCGGTACCGTCCGCAAAATGGGAAACCTGGCTACGTCCATACCCTCAATGGATCGGCATTGGCTATAGGACGAACCCTCGTGGCTATACTGGAGAATTATCAACGAGCGGATGGTTCAGTCGAAATTCCCAATGTATTACGCCCTTATTTGGGAGGCCAAGAAATCATAAAAGGTCTCGCCTTTTAAAAAAAGAGCTTCGACAGAGATGGCCAAGAACGAGAACGTAAATGAGAGCAAGAAGTTTTACTCCTCAGGAATCAAATGCCCAATTCACCGCCCAAATAAGAAGGTGATGGTCCGGGGCGAGTCCTGGGACCCCTGGCTCAACATCCCCTCCCTTGAAAAATCCCCCCCCTGATCCAGTCGACCGACCGTACCGATACTCCCACCAGAGGAAGATGTTATTACGCTCAACCGGCAAGACATACTTCGCCGTCGTGGTTATGGCCCATAATAGTTGTCTGTTACCTGAAATGGTGCCCTGGGGGTCCCAGTAAAACTCAGGGCGGGCTGCGACACTCCATAATCGCAGAAACTTCCAATTAGAATAAAAGGCCCCCCCCATCCAGAACACTCGGGGATGTCCCTCGGCTGAAGAGTCAATTTGGGTACCGATGTCGTAGGCCAATGCCAGTGTAAGTTGGTCTTTGTTCCATTCCAAGAACTGGTCGAAGAAAAGACGCCAAAACTCGGGATCAATATTGTCCTGAACCGGCCCCCAAAAAAAATTCTCCCTAAACCTTAACTTGCGAGTAATTTTCCAATCCAATCTCGCTCCATAACTTGGCAGCCCGCTTGGATTGGAAAGATGGAAAAAGCCATTAAGCAGATAAAAGCTTGTAGTTAGATTGTCAGAGACGGGATACTGGACATCTGCGTCAAACATAAAATACGGAGAGAAGTCGGCTATGTAGGTCCGGGTATAATTAAAGTTCTCTTTCGCATAGAAGTTCTCGTAGCCAATATAACTGTTTGAGAGCCCAAACCTGAAACGAAGACCTCTGTTAACAGGGAAAAGATACGAAGCGTTAAGATGGGAGAAATGCCGGAGAACGTCCGCTCCTCCTACGAGAGGAATATCGGATTCAAACGATCCCAAAAGCGCTTGACCGACAAGTCCTTTACTATTTTGTCCTGTCTGTACCCCGAATTCAAAGCCCCAGCGGTTAACCTTCTTTATAGGTTTCCTCAAATACGCCTGAGCAATATTGAGACTGAGTTCGTTCACCCGTGGGGTGGTGGGCTTACTTCGCCATTGGTGGTTATCCGGAAAATTAAAATCCAACGTGTAGCCTAGGTCCACATACCCTCCAAACTCCCAAAGACTTTCAGTGGGCCCCTCCTCTCCGGCTTCAGCAGAACATACTAATGCTACAAGAAGAAAAAACCCAATACCGAGGCAAAGGAGGCTACTGTGGCCTGCGCTGACAACCGTTGTTTTCACCCACGAGGTTCTATTTTTTCTCATCATCCTATATTGTCATTCACCTTCCGACATTTTTTAGAAATTAGCGCCTTCCTATGCTATATATCGGTCTTTGCCATTAATGGCTACGAGAAATCCCTTTTTTGAGTAAAAAGTGACTTTGTACCAAAGAATGAGATGCAATGCATTGTTTATTCTGATAAGCACATCAAGCCAACTCAATGAAAGCGATATGCTATATATTTCACTCCGTATCGATGCCTACATTTTCGACCTTTTAGATTTCATAAGAATGGAGTTGATTAGTGGCTTTCCCCTTAAGAAGAGAAAAAGCTTAGAATTCAGAAGCTTAAATATACATCCGAGCACAGAAAATCTTTATTTTCTTTAAAAGCTACGCTATGGTTATACACGGAACGGTGCTCTAATGGCAGGATGGAAAACGCAAACGATGATTTTTTTTCGTTTATGGGGTGAAATTGAAATGCGAGACCGGTATATTCGCTAGTTCGCAAATTCGAAAGATAAAACTGAAGAGGGAATTTCTGACTTCACATCTTAATGATTACTCAAGCCCAAATGATTTTTCTAACTGAACAACTATCTTCCCGCTAAGCAATCAGTGAGTGGAGGGGTGGTCGAGTGGTCGAAGGCGCCGGTCTTGAAAACCGGAGTCGTGCAAGCGACCGTGGGTTCGAATCCCACCCCCTCCGCCATTTGCCTTACGTCATTCATCACTTAAAACAAAACAATAGCATGATGCCCAATCCAAAATGGATGGGATTCGAACGGGGGTCCTGAAGGGGGTATTCCCCCTTCAGGGGGTGACCGCAGCAACGCGGAGGCACCTGCCCCCCCCTAGTGAGAGCGGGGGTCCTTTGCGTTCCGACTTCGAATCCCATCTCCCCAGCCACGGAAGCAAGCTTGCCACAGTGCCGTGCATCAGCAAACAAAAGTCACAACAATTTGGTTCAATCGAGGTTTCTTCAAAATACCCTGGGAACAAAAGGAACAGAAGATGTAGGAGTAATGCGGATTTCCGTG
>CP070743.1:478375-483299 GCA_020348185.1 Nitrospirota bacterium | reverse complement strand
AGAGCCCCCATACTGGCGGCTTGCCCCAAGCAGATGGTCGTGATCGGGGATTTCACATATTGCATGGTGTCATAGATCCCCAATCCAGCCGTCACGCTTCCTCCAGGGGAGTTGATGTACAGATTGATATCCTTTTCCGGATCTTCGGCCTCCAGAAATAACAATTGTGCAATGATCAAATTGGAAAACACATCATCAATCGGAGCGCCCAAGAAAATAATTCGGTCTTTCAGGAGTCGTGAATAAATGTCATAGGCTCGCTCCCCGCGCGTCGTTTGTTCAATAACCATTGGTATTAGCATTCCCCGCGTTCCTCCTCTCGATCTTGTATCGGTTCTTTACAGCCCTGCCATTTTTTGCACATACCTATGGAAGAAAAAGGCTGCCAGCAAGGGGTTACCGTTCAACGGCCAACGTTAAAAAGAAGACGGCGGTTGTCTTCCAATTTGAAAGGTTGGACATTGACCATTGAACGTTCCGCCTTATCCTTGAATGACAGAAAATTGATAGACCAATTGCAGAGCCTTTTCCGCCCGCATTCGCTCTTCAAACTCTTCACGGGAGTTTCGACCACCAGCCTCCACCATTTTCCTTACTTCTTCCTCAGGCAGATTCGCGGTCTTTGCCAGTTTTTTGATTTCCTCTTCGATCTCGTCGGATTCGACGGTGAGACCTTCCTTGTCAGCAATCGCCTCTAAGACAAGACCAATTTTCACCCGCCGCTTAGCCTCTGGCTGTAATTCTTGCTGCAAGCGTTTGGCCTCCTCCTGCATCCGGAGAGGTTCGTCCAACCCCCCTTTACCGTGACGGTGACGATGCTCTTTGAGCAACTTTTGACGAACCAGTGTTTGAAGCTCGCGTTCGATAAGTTGTTCAGGAATATCGAAGTGGTGCATTTGACTCAGGCGTTCCAGAATTTGCTCTTTATAGCCCTCTTCAATGTCTTGTTTGATGATTGTTTCGAGTTGGGTTTGAATCGAGGTTCGAAGTTGGTCAAGCGTTTCATAGTCTCCGCAGTCTTTCGCAAATTCATCGTCAAGGGCAGGCAGATTTTTTTGCTTCAGGGAGTCAATCGTTAATCGAAAAATCACCACCTTCCCGGCTAATCGCTCATCGGGATGTTGTTCGGGATAGGTTTGAGGGATCTCGACCTGTTCCCCCGCCCGTTTGCCAATGAGATACTTGTCAACTTCTACCCCGAGAATGGAGGCATTGGACCCAACCTGGTGAAGATGTCCGATTTTTTGGGCCCCTTCAAGAGGTTCACCCTCTAACAGACCTTCCAAATTCACAATGGCGTGCATACCTTCTGACAGGACGGCATCATCCGGGGCTGCCTCAACTTGGGCATGTTGCTCACGAAGAGTTTGCAGGGCTTGATCAATTTGTTCGTCCGTCACCGTCCTCGTATCGGGTTTTAACGATATCGGATTTGGAGGACGATAGTCGCCCAGTTCGATGTTGGGTTTGATTTCCACTGTCGCAGTAAAGGTAAATGCCTCATTTCGTTTGATTTTCATCCGTTCCAGTGGTGGAATTTCAACGACCACAGGAGTCACACCGGCTTCCTTGACCGCTCGTTGATAGTAGTCGGGAACTAATCGTTGAACAACATCCTGCTCAACCTCACGGGCATATCGTTTTTCCAAAATTGCGATAGGGGCTTTGCCTGGCCGGAAGCCGGGCACGCGGACTTGACGCTTGAGTTGGGCGTAAACCTGTTGAAATGCGTTATTCACCGCATCTTCAGGAACTTCAATCTTCAACGCGCGTTTTACCGGTCCTAACTCGGTCAATTCAAGTTTCATATTTGAATGGATCCTTTTCGGAGGATAGGAAATGGCTAGGCATCGTCACCGCTTCTCATAGTTTTGGTGCGAGAGGGGGGACTTGAACCCCCACGGTTGCCCACGAGATCCTAAGTCTCGCGCGTCTGCCAGTTCCGCCACTCTCGCGTCGTTTGACTGTCGGTGGTAGATAATCGTTCTGTTGTGTGATTCTGAAACAGATTTCCAGTGTTAAAGATGAAGAAAGCCCCTTTGGATATTCAGGGCTTTTATCCTCCTACCTTTTTACAATTCATCCTAGTGGACTGTCAACGACGACAATTTCATTAATATGACGACTGAGTAGTGTTTGGTGTGTTCCTCAACTGACCGCCAAGTCCACGACCTAAAAAGGTTCAGGAGACTCAATATCTATCGGACCCCCGAGCACCACATCAGGGAATTGTAAGTAAGGGGAGCATTGACCACTCATGTATGGCGGATTACCAGGATATTGGAAAGTTTCTATCGCGAATATTGAAAAAGATCTCTGTTCAATGTTTAACTCAGGAGTATGGTACATAAATGTGAATGAGGGATATTGGACCTTAGGGGTGAAACTTGAAAAACTGCCCTTGCCTTGCATGGTTAGGGAACTGGAATTTTGCCTTTCTCAACAGCCATCCCTTTGAAGGACTTCGGGAACAATATTCAATGAGAACGGGCCCATTTGAGGCACATACGCAACAATTATTTCAACACTGGCATGAACACTCCCGCCTCACCACCAAGAGCCAGGCAGGAGGTCCCAAAGCTCCCCGCGCAGGCGCGAAGCCGCTTTCAGCCTTAGGAGCTGAATGGCTTGCGGGAGATAGGACGCGTTGAGGGAGAACCGAAGTTACATGCCAATTGTTACCAAGAAAAAAGAAATGTTTGTTAATTTCTTAGTCCTCATGGTTTCAATTCTTTCGTCTTTTATTATAGTGGAAATCATTTGCAGGTATTACTACTTTGGGAGGATTTCAATTCAGACAACATCACCCTCAGGCAAGTTTTGGAAATACGATGAACGACTAGGATGGTCGCCAAGACCTAACTCAGACGGCTACTTCTTCAATCCCGCAAACGGGATTGAGGCCTACGTCAAATTTGATGAAAACGGAATACGAGAGAACGGTAATCTGGATTACTCCGGAAGCACCGCGTCTATTCTGGTACTCGGTGATTCTACAACGGTTGGCTTGGAGGTTGATAATGACAAAACGTATGTTGCCGTTTTAGAAAGGCTGTTATTTGAAAGTAATTGTAAAGTTCGGGTTTACAATGCGGGAGTGCGTGGATATGGAACTGACCAGTCATATTGGAGGATGCAAACCTTGTACGATCGCATAAAGCCTGACCATGTTTTGTATATGTTCTCAGGTAATGATTTTGTCAATAACAGAACTATTAAAAAGCCTCGTCGGGTATTTGGGAAGCCCGTTTTTCTCCTGCAGGGGAAAAAGCTTCAGGTGTTCAATCGGCCCGCAAAAAGATTTGAAGAGGCCTATTTCGCCTACATCAAGTATGATAAAAATGGCAAACATTCCATCATAGACGGATATGCCATTGAGAAGGTTCTGGGGTTCGAATCCCTAAAAGAGGTTATTAGAAATAACCTTGCCTTGTACCATCCTTTACAAACTGCTTACGATATGTACTCCTGGACCCGAGAACAATTAGAAAGACAGACTCGATTGGAAAAACCAAAACGATCAGACAAACCTGAACAATTAAAAAAACCTCAACGATTAGAAAAAGTCAGGGAGGACATAGATCTTTCTGTTCTTAAATTGATCCTGCACAAAATGAAGAGCGTACCTGGCGCATTGTTCTTTACCTCATTTACTAAGGGAAGGGACCTGCGAAGTGTGGAATTTCGAAAGCTTTCCAATGAGCTGGGAATTACCTACCTAGACATTGGAGGGTTTTTTGTCGAGGAGTCTCACAAATATGACTGGAAAACGGACCCGCATTGGAATGAAAAAGGGCATGCGCAAGCTGCAAAAGGATTATACGAACTTTTTAAAGGACACCTTTGCGCACATTCGGCAAAGACTCCCTAGACCAAGTCATCTTGCCAGACGGACCGAGCTTGGGTAAGGTAGGACTTATTATGGCGCTGAAAAACCTCTATCAAGACATCTACCAGAAATTTCTCGAAAAACGTGATGCCTATAAAGGGTATAATTTCCAAGATTCACCTTCTGGCAGTGCCCCCCCACCTCCTGTGACTTTTCGGGAAAAATTGAAATGGTGGACCCTAAATCGTCCAAGCCGCCTAAAAAAGATCGAGCAGGAACGCGATCGGCGTCAACAAGAAATCCTTGCCCTAAAACATCCACCTCACCCCTAACCTTCATTGTCAGGATGTTGAAAAAGTCCCCCAGCGGGGTTCTCGGCCTTTTGTCGTACTCACGTACGGCCGTGTACGCTCCGCATGCCAAACAAGAGTGACGCCCTGCGGGACGTAGCAGGCAATGCGGGGCTTTGCCCGTGGAAAGGTGCGTCTCGGCGCGCCGGGGCTGGGAGGGTCAGAAACTGGCCTTTTTGACCATCCTTCCCAGCTTTTGGTGCGGTGACTGTTTGTTACCAATCGTAAAAATTTCTTGATATGTTGAGTACTTCAACAAACTGTTATTGTCCTTTTGAGTGAAGCTCAGTGGCAGACTTCATTTGGGCCACAATTCAACTCTATCGCCAGGCGGCTCAAGCGACGCTTATCTCGTTTGCTCGCAGCTGGATCCTGACGGTGGTTGTCATGATGTTCGCTGTCCTCATGATTATTGTTGCGAGTCTGGTTGCTCCCCTCGGTATGGTAGGAGGTCTTTTGCTTGGTGCGGCCAATGCGCTTGTCATTGGCACGACCCTCAACCTGACTAAGCAAGCCGTATTGGGGGGGCGTTCCATTCGGTGGTCAGACATACCACAAAGTGCCGGTCAGTATTTTTGGGAGGTGATCTCCGTGGGGTTTTTAGTGTGGGTTCCCCTTCTCATTTTGCAAATGGCATTGCAAAGCAATCCCTATCAAGCGGTGTTGACTACAGCGATATTTCTGCTTGTGTTTTTGTTGTTGAATCCTGTCCCTGAAGTTATATATCAGGTCCGATATGGATCAG
>CP070743.1:473268-478275 GCA_020348185.1 Nitrospirota bacterium | reverse complement strand
GTGGTCCTGGGTGGAAGGGCCATCGCTCAACGGATAAAAGGTACGCCGGGGATAACAGGCTGATCTCCCCCAAGAGTTCACATCGACGGGGAGGTTTGGCACCTCGATGTCGACTCATCGCATCCTGGGGCTGAAGCTGGTCCCAAGGGTCGGGCTGTTCGCCCGTTAAAGCGGTACGAGAGTTGGGTTCAGAACGTCGTGAGACAGTTCGGTCCCTATCTGTTGTGGGCGGAGGTGATTTGAGAGGGCCTGTCTCTAGTACGAGAGGATTGAGATGGACGGACCGCTAGTGTGCCGGTTGTCGCGCCAGCGGCAGTGCCGGGTAGCTATGTCCGGTTTAGATAACCGCTGAAAGCATCTAAGTGGGAAGCTAGCCTCAAGATAAGATCACCCGGAGGGTAACCTCCCTAAAGGTCACTCATAGACGATGAGTTTGATAGGCTGGGTGTGGAAGAGTTGAAAGGCTCGAAGCTAACCAGTACTAATCGACCGTGAGACTTAACATCATTTTGCTCTTGATAGACATGGTCAACAATTTGGTAAGGCCGAGTAATTGAAAAGAGTCGTTCCGAGGCCTTACGAACAGGATTCTCGGTGACCATTCCGGAGGGGTCACACCCGTTCCCATCCCGAACACGGAAGTTAAGCCCTCCAGGGCCGATGATACTGCAGCTGTGAGGCTGTGGGAAAGTAGGTCGTTGCCGAGATATTAACAAAGAAAACCCCCAGGCTGATCATACGCCTTGGGGGTTTTCTTTTTGTTCCCTTCTCCCATTTGTAGCTGCAGCATCTCATGCTGCTCCCCGCGATCGACTTTATGATGTTGGTGTCTGGCAGATGCGCCATGAGATGGCGCACCTACACCTATGGAAAAGAGCTGGAAGAGGCACCATAAGATAGTGCACCTACACAAAACTTATTTTTGTGGTTCCTTGGTCGAAGGAGGCCCATTATTTCCATTTCCAGCTTTGGGCGGAGCCGATGTCTCAGTCGAAGGTTCCTTTTGTGTCGGCGGCGCTGGAGCCTCTGGCTCCCCAGGGGCCTCTGGCTCTTCCTCAGGTATCGCTGGGGCGGGTTTCGATTTGAACGGTCTGTGCTCCTTGATCCAGGTGAGCGTCGAGCCTAGCGCATTCGTGAAAGATACCGGCGTGGTCAAACTAAATCCGAAATCGGGAGCATCAGGGGTAATACCAATTGATCCCGAAATATTCGTCGTGATACGCGGAGTGACCGCGATATTAAAGCCCATATTAAAACTTGCGGCATTAACCTGCGAATCTGGAACTTTTTGACCACCCGACTCCACGGCAAATCTATAATTTTGGGCAAAGGACCAGTTCATGGACAGTTGGTTGTTTAAGGATATTGCCATGCCAAGACTCACACTGAAGCCGCTGGTCCCCTCGATGTCTCGCTCCGTTTTTATGACCTTAATTCGCCTGGGATCGTTCGGGTCGGCCGAAAGTTGCAGCACCGTCTTAGTTTGTGGGGGAGAATAATTGTATCCCAACGTGCCAAAAAGGATAGCCGGATCAAGCGCCTTCACACCGGTGATTGTGCCATCGATGCCCCAATTGCCAGCTCCCAGCGCCGTTCCTTGAGCAGTCAGCTGCTCCTCAAATACATCAATGGATTCAAAGTTTCCCGTCGCGATGATGTCTTCAAAGATGTCGAATTGACTTCTGCCAGTCGGAGCCGAGGCTCCCAGTCGGAAGACCATATCAGGAAACCAAGCGCGCTCGTAAAGAAATTGATAGCTGAGACCAAAGGACACGTCACCAAGGCCAGAACTTTCACCACTACTCGCACCCTGTCCGGTCGAATCGCTGAAAACTCGAGTACGGGTAGTATTTATAAGAGCAAAAGGGATTCGAACGTCTGCTTGAATCCCCCTTCTGACTCCATAACGAAATCCCAGAGCCGGCGAAAATGTCGTCCGATCAATTTTTTCGGCTTCAATAGTGCCTAAGATGAGAAGCGGAAGAATACTGAAGCCGGTCAATATAAGCCGGGAATTCGATGAAAAACTATACGCCAGTGTCGGTTCCAACACGAGCTGGTCTCGTTGGAGTAACACGCCTCCTTGTTGGACCCCCGCTAGAGGAATTCTGGCTGGTCCCTCTTCTTCTTCTTCTTCCTCTTCCTCATCCCCTGTTGCCGGTTGGTCATCAACTGGCGGGGACGTGGGTTCAGAAGTAGGAGGGGGAGGTTGGGCCTGGGCAAGAATAAGGGGGTCCTGGTCCCGTGAAGGAACCCAAGGATCAAAGGCTAATGCTGAGGGTGGGAAGAAAAATTGAAAGATTAGAAGGATACAGAAAACCCAACTCCATCTTGTGGCAATGGAAGTTGGGGGAGTTCTAATTCCCACTGTTTACAGGCTGCCCGCTCACCGGACTGGCCCGCCAAGGTCGGGGAAGAAATTGCCTGCAGGCTCTCCGAATTGGATTCTGCCAGTGAAGTTACCTAATTCAAAGAATGTGACAATATTTCGGCCAGGCAGATCACCAGGGATGGTAGGCTGAATGTTCTTATTAACACCCGGGATCGTCCCCGTATTAAGAAGAAATCGTTGAATACGCCAGTATTCAACCGACTCTCCTTCCGGGTCGAAATTAAGAAGGGTTTCGGAAGGTGTATCCTCCAGGGAAGTATCGACTCCAGGAACCAATGCACCCTTGGCAACATCGGCTTCTATTTCCGCGACTCGTGCCTTTTCTTGATCAGTGACTTTATCCTGGCCGGCGGCGATCTCCTCTAGTTCACGATCACTGGCCCTTAACAAATCGGAATTTCGGGTGGCTTTGCCTACCATCATTCCCTTAGCCAACCCAGCCGCAGAAATACTCGCTAATTCCTGTTCACTCACAATCTCTATACCATAATCGTTTCTGGCTAACCCGTTTCCACTATTAACTTTCGCCAAGGTCGGTTTGGGTTTGATGATAAACCCAATGCCATCGATCCACACATCCAGGAATTGATGGATCTTCATACTTTTGTTCCCAAAAGCGGGGTCAGCCATATACACTCGGCTTCCATAAATTCCTTTTAAAACGACAAAATGGTTATAACCTAAAGGCCGAATAGGAACGAGGATCGGTAGCCGATCGACCGACAAAATATCGGTCAGATCCTGAAGTTCCATTCCTTTGTACCCAATACTCGGATACCCCTTTGATCGGGCCGCACGTTTTAAGTCTAGGAGGGTGAACCCCTGCCGCTTGAAATACTTTTTAATACCGGCTTTGGGCGTTTGCCCAAACACGAAAATAAGCGAAATTAACTCCCGCTCTGTCACGTCGGCTCCGAAGCCATGTCGCAACACCGTCGCGAGCGCAGCCGCCCCACACGAATAATCAAGATTCTGTAATATGACCCGTTCCTGGCGTAATTCAAGCAAACTTTTGACCCGCTTATTCACCCGACCTCCAATAGGGCCGGAGTCTAGGAGCAGGCTCACACCCGCTCCATAGGCCTCCGTGCCGATGAGACCAACCAACAAGACGACTGTTAATCCCAGTCGACCAAGGAAAGGTGAAATGGATTTACCGGGCATAAATCGGAATGACATATCCGTTATTGTTTTGGATAATCTTATCCGCTTGGCAGAGGTAGCAAAGATTTATGTTCAACATCAACGTTTCTGCGATGACGGAAAGTGGGAGTAATCCATTCGGACCCGAGATAGCCGCCCCATCAAGATTCAATGCGTCCAATCCGGGTTGACTCGCCCCCCCTCTCGTCACCAGAGGCGACACATCGATTGCCCCGCGTGCCGCCCCGCTTTTGAAATGAATTCTCAAAAGTGGCTGAAGATTCTCTGTCAAAACAAGGGTTTGAGATCCCCCAGCTGAAGCTGCCTGTGCCTCGAAGGCTGCGTTGATCGCGCCTTTAGCGATTTGAATCGAATTGACTGCCGCATCAATAGCTTGACCATGATCACTCTCCCCTGCAATCCCAGGTAAGGCGTTAATGGCAATCTTCGCCGCCTCGATCGCTTTGACGGCTGAGTTCAGCTCAATCGCCTTCGTATTTAAAGCGGCTTGGTTCAGGGAAGTTGCAGCTTGGTTGACCCTTTGGATCGCGTCGGTAATTGCGGGGGTGTGTTCCTCGAAAGGAACACTATTCAACATTTCACCAGCCGCCGTGAGCGAGGCTCTCCCGGCATTAAGGGATGCCAAGCCAGAAAAAGCCGAGGCATCCGTCAGGGCAATCGCCGCCGTTGCGACGGCAGTCGAGGCAGCGGACAATCCGGCGTGGCCGCCGATGGCCTGACCAGCCAGGGCAGAGGCCTCCGCCGCGGAAACGGATGTCAAAGCCGAGCCGAGGGGTGATGACGGCACGGCCGAATTGGTGGGGTTGGTTCCCACCGCGATATTTGAAGGGATATTTGAAGGTTGGAATAATTCGACAGACCACTCTGGCCCAGCCGCGGTCACTTGGTCGAGTTCGTCATCCGAGAGAAGCTGGGCCCCTCCAGCGATGCTGGGGCCCAGCCAAATTGTCGACAGCATGGAAATTGACAATATCGAAAGTAAAACTTTCATCTCCGGTACTTCCTATCCTTTTCTAACTAATTCGTCACCGTTGCGGTTAATCCTCCTGATGTGCCGGTTGATCCCACTAATGGGGTCCCCCGGAACTGAATGCCTGTATTCTTTTGGATAATAAGGCCTGTTTCGCCTGCGATGGGTTGCGCAAAGGTATCGCTTGATCCCGGAACCAACCCCACTGCCCCTGACGCGAGGTTCAAATTGAGAGCCATCTGGGCACGGCCAACCACATTGGCAAAGAAGAGTGTGGCGAGGTCCTTTTGAGCCTCAGTATGGTCAAAAGCCAGCTCATACTTTCCAGCATTATTGACGGCCACCGTGGCATCACCCCCAGTGTCTCCAGTTGTTTTAGCCCTCACGATCACATCCGCAGAGGCACTGGCAGCCTTAGTAATCTTCGTGTCGACCGCCACGGCCGCATCGCCAATCTTGTTATTGCCGCCAAAGAATAGGC
>CP070743.1:468154-473168 GCA_020348185.1 Nitrospirota bacterium | reverse complement strand
AGAGAGGATCCTTCTAACTTGATCGAGTGATCGATCCGGACTGAGAAACATGCCTCTTTTCAGTATCTAATCAGATACAAGATGAATAGGGGGTAAAGACTACTTGAAAGTATGTTCCACTCAATTCCTAATGATTATGATTGCTCAAGACCCCCATTTTCCGATGCGAGACTCAAACGCAAGGATGGATGGGAAAACATGTTGGTCGTAAGGTTTCGAATGGAGCGCATTTCATTACTGACTCCAACGGTTCGGTTTCCCAATTGGGGTTGCCATCCACAATTAATACATCGAATTTCCAATAATGGAGAAAGGTCAGTATGGTGGACCACCAAAAATCCCTTACACTTTGGACACCTCGGTGTGGAACCGTTCTTACCGTTAGGAAGGGGCGAAGACTGGCGTTTGGGCGGGGAAGAGGGTATCGCCCTTCCCTGCTGTTTTCGTCTGCGTGGTGATTGATTCGAACGATTAGGGGAATGTTTTTTCATAAATTCTCCCTCTTGGGTTTCCAGCCTCGACCTATTTCCAATCTTGAAAAAAGATGCCACGATATTTGCCATAGGTATTAAAAGCAAAGCCGGTGCCCACGGCCGACTAATTGAAATAGGCCGGATAAAACCAACGATTTCAAAGGGAAGCCGCTTGAAAATGGTGAAAAGCTTTGAATCTGTTCAGATACATGATGTATCTAAACGGATACCACGATGACCAGAAGGGAGAGTAGCAGCTAATTGAAGGCTAATAGAAAGGGGGGCATGGAAGGAAGCACTTTGAGCCTATTGGTGATAAAAAAATACGGCCATTTCACAGTCGAGAGGTTCACAACACGTCTTAATTGCCGCAGGGAACTTGAAATAGACGGCGGTCCTCCAGACGAAGCGCCACGAGTTCTTTTCCCCAAACACAACCGGCATCGAGACAAAGCACATTATCCTGAGACACGACACCCAAGGCTGACCAGTGGCCAAATATAATTGTTTCGTTCTGATTGGCTCGCAGGGGAATTTGAAACCAAGGCTTCAGGCCGTGGGGAATTTGATCCACTGGACCCTTGAAAGAAAAATCGGGGACCCCTTCTGGGGAACACACTCGAATACGGGTCATGACGTTGGTGGCTAATCCACAACGGTCTTGGGCTGAGAGATCATCGTTCCAGTCTTTCTTGCCGTTTCGAAAGTAAATGAAAGGCAGGTTCTTTGAAAAATCATCAGACCGAAGGAGGGCTTCAACTTCACGAGCCAGATTCACGGCCTGGCTTATTGTCCATTGTGGGAGTAATCCTGCATGGACGAGAAGGAATCCCTGTTCTTGATGGATCAGAGGCTGACGTCGCAACCAATTAAGCAGGTCAGGACCGTCCGGTGCCGACAGCACATCATGAAAGGAGTCCTTTTTCTGTAAATCAGTGACACCGGCAGCTACTGCCAACAGGTGCAAGTCGTGATTTCCCAACACTGTCACCGCAGCGCTGCCAAGTCCTTTCACGTATCGAAGGACCGTGAGGGAGTCCGGACCCCGGTTCACCAAATCGCCAACGAACCAAAGCCTGTCTCGATCCGGGGCGAATTGAATTTTTTCAATTAATTGTCGCAAGGAATTCATGCACCCTTGCACATCGCCAATCGCATACGTGGCCACCTTAAGCCTCACAGAAGAAAATGAATCAGGATTCCCCTTAAGGTAGCGTGGGGGAATCGTGGAAACAAGAGGAACTATATTCGTTCCAGGTTTCAAGTTCCAAGTTTCAGGTTTCAGGTAAAAAATCCAAGAGTCATCCGAGAGTCAATGAGTGGGCAAGGCGTAACGCTAAGTTGATCTTCGTTTTTCATAAGGGTGCTCGGACATGTTAGACCAGCATTTCGTCTATTTCCCGGCTGATTGGACCGAACGCAATTGGAGGCAATATAGCGGGTTACCTCTTGAAGAGGTTTGGATTCAGGTCACGAATGACGTTCGAGTGTTCGGATGGTTTGTGGACGCGGGACCGAAGAAGCCGGTGCTCCTCTGGTGCCATGGAAATGCGGGAAACATCGCGCATCGTTTAGGGAACCTTTCGGATTTGTATCGTGGAGGATTGTCGGTGTTTCTCTTTGATTACCGGGGGTATGGGAAAAGTACGGGATCGCCCAGTGAGTCCGGGCTCTATGCGGACGCGCTGGCGTCCTATGAGTATCTGATCAGCGAGCGAAGGGTGAAGCCCGAGCGATTGGTGATCTTCGGTCGATCATTGGGCGCGGCGGTTGCCGGAGAAGTTGCAACCCAACGCGCCGCCGCCGGTCTTATTCTGGAAAGTGCATTCCCGTCAATGCAAGCCATGGCTGATCAACATTATCTCGGTCTTCCGGCGAGTTGGTTTGTGGACGCGAAATATCCTCTCAGCCAAAAACTGGCAAATGTCACGGTTCCCACATTCGTCATTCATGGCGAAAACGACCAAATTGTACCGATGGCCTTGGGGAAGCAAGTCTACGAGTCCGCTCGTCATCCGAAAACCTGGTACATGGTTCCCCGTGCCGGTCATAATGATGTTCCCTATGTGGGCGGCCGGCCCTATTATCGTCAGATTTTCAGTTTTATCCAAAAAGTCGTTCGGTGAAGCGCACACGTCTGGGATTTGAATTCTGATATCCGAATTTTGTAATTTGGTTTGAGATCTGGGTTCTGAATTCTATAAATTCATTTGAGATCTGAAATTTGAAATCTGAAATCCCCCCCGGGCCCTCCTTTCTCTATCAAATCAACACCTCCCAAGGAGGCGTTCCGAAATACCCCGTGGAAAAGGCCTGGGTCTCCTATGATGGCGTCGAAGGGGACCGCCAACAAAATCGGGTTTACCATGGAGGAAGGGATCGAGCGCTCTGCCTTTTCTCTTGGGATCTCATCCAGGCCTTGCAACAGGAAGGCCACAATCTTGAGGCAGGCTCTACAGGGGAAAATTTGACACTCGCGACATTGGACTGGGAGCGCCTTCAGCCCGGCCACCGACTTCGGATAGGACCGGATGTGCACATCGAGATAATCAGTTATGCCGATCCCTGCCGTCGCAACGCCCAATGGTTTGTCAATTCCGATTACAAACGGATTTCACAAAAGATTTATCCAGGATGGAGCCGTCTTTACGCCAGGGTGGTTTCCGAAGGGGGTATTCGACGCGGGGACTTGATTGAAATTTCTGACGAAACGGCGGCAAGAGCTTCATGATGGATCGTGTATTAGAACCGGAACTCATGGTGGACCCCGAACAGGTCCGCATTTATAGCGAAGCCGACTTTGAAGAGGAGAATCAAGGATTCGTCGATCGATTTTTGAGTTCTTACGATGATCTCAATCATGCAACGGTCCTTGATTTGGGATGCGGCCCGGGTGACATTCCGATCCGGTTGGCCCGAGGACATGCCACCCTTCATATTTTAGGCATCGATGCCTCACAACCCATGATTACTCTTGCGGAGCAAGCCGTGAAAAGGGCTGGCTTCACGGAGCGCATTAGGCTGCTCTGTCAACGGTTTCAGGATGTGAGCCTTGCCGACCCGGTGGATGCCATCATCTCGAATAGTCTTCTCCATCATGTGCCCAACCCTTTTCAGTTCTGGTATGCCATCAAAACTCTGGCAAAGCCTGGAGCCCCGGTCTTAGTCATGGACCTCATTCGTCCTGACTCCCGGGAGGAAGCTCAGGATATTGTGAACCAGTATGCCGCAGAGGAACCTGAACAATTAAGGCAGGATTTTTTTAATTCCCTGTTGGCAGCCTTTACAGAAGATGAGGTCGCGGCACAACTGGCAGAGTTAAATCTCAGCCGTCTTCTCATTGATGTTCCGGATGATCGGCATTGGATCGTGGCTGGAAGGGTTTTTTAATCAATAGTATTGCGTACTTGACTGAAAAGACGTCAGGCCTTATCGTGTAAAGCGGTTGGGGGATCGTCCAAGGGCAGGACATCAGATTTTGGATCTGAGAATCTAGGTTCGAATCCTAGTCCCCCAGCCAATGAATTCAATAACTTAGGAAGATAAAACATTACATCCCCTTCCTTGACCCTTCTAAGAAGACTTTGTCAGGATCCTTTCTCTAATCCTCCCTCGTGGGTATGACCCACGGGGTGAGCATAAACCAACCCAAAACCACGTTCTTTCGGTTTGAGCCTCAGGAGTTGCAGTAACGAAAAAATTGGGGCAAGCTACTTGTTTGGGATCAGTTCAGGGACCTCTGTTGGACAAAGCCTTTTCACTTTAACCTTTCAGAGACCAGGTTTGATTTTCATAGGAAGCACGAGCTGACGGGCTTCAGGCGGGATATTGGAATTGGGAAAGTGGGTTGAGGGGTTCTCGGTTATGGCCGAATGGAAGTCAAGGATAAGGGTGCGTGAAGTGAGCAGGAGCATTTTCATCTCCGTCATTTTCATAGCATGCCTTACCGGTTGTTTCCCCAATCAGGGTCCCACTCCCTATGAACCCGCTAGAGTGAAATCGCACACTCGGGACTACCCGGGTATTACCTCTCAACAGGTTTTGAAAGCCTCTGAGAAGATTTTTCAATTGGCCGATGGAAGCGATATGAAAATCAAGAGGGGTTCCTCTGTGCTGGAAGTTAAACGATCTCACGATTCCTTAGTTTATAAGTCGTCATGGGAACGGTGGAAGGTTCAAACAAGGGAAGAGGATGGATCAACATTTGTGACGGTTTACGCTGAGTTTGATAAGGAGGGATCCAAAATTTACCCGCGGGGTGTAGGAGCCTATCACCTATTCTTTGCAAGGCTGGATTATATGCTTGGCGCTTCCAAGAATTGGATGACGTGCCATCAATATCAAGCTAAGCTAATGAGTGAACCAACATGGGGCCACGAGGATAGATTTCTTTGTAAACACGCTAGCGATAACGTTCCCGAAGGCCCCCTGGATCTGACCGATGGGTGATTCCAACGGCCGGCACATCCTGGTTCAGACGTTTGTATGGTTTGACCGGGGTAGAAGTGGTTGCCGAAAGGCCAGCCGGATACGGTGCTCGT
>CP070743.1:463007-468054 GCA_020348185.1 Nitrospirota bacterium | reverse complement strand
ACTGTTTATAATAGGCCAGGGCTTCTTGGGTTTTCTCCTCGGCTTCTTTCAACTTGGCCACCTCATAAAGAACTTGGTCCTTATTAATGGCACGAGGAATGCCGAGCACCGTGGAAAACGCGGCATAGGCACGATCCTGATTTCCATTTAATAAATGAGCATACCCCAATCGCTGATACACAATCCCTAAGAGTATCTCATCGTCCGGATATTGTTCGATGAATTGTTGATAGGTCTCGGTCGCCCCGTTAAGATCATTTTGTTCCATCAGGGTATTTCCGAGAAAAAACAATGACCGACGTGCACTGGACGTTCGAGGATATTCATCGAGTATTTGTCGGTACAAATCAGCCGCCTTGCCCAGATTTTCTTGAGTTTGTTCAGGCTTGTCCGGGGGACGATCGTAGTAAAGCAATTGCGCTTTGCCCTCAAGCAATAGGGCCTTCTCACTATCCAGCCTTTCAAGCCAGACCAACCCTCCCAAAGCTACGGCAACCACGACTGTGAGTATTATTCCTACTATAATCGCTATTCTATTTTGTTCAACAAAGAGAAGAACCCGATCTTTCCTGGAGAGAAGTTCAGCTTCATCAATCATCCCCGACTTCGGGGAGGCTTCTTTAATCTTATACGCCATGAATGCTGTTTTTAATGCGAGGAAGGGTGAAAAAGCCTGATAGTAAGTTCAATTTCCAAACAACCATCCTTTATTGACATACCGAGCCTTATACCCACCCGGAAAGGTGTTGTCAAATGCCAATCACCACCAAGAACGGTGAAATAGGCCGCACTGAAGAGGTTTACGGTTCAACATTCAAGGTTCAACGTTAAAATTTTTGACTTAGGTTTTTTGCTTTAACATTGGATTTAACATTGGACTTGAAACTTTGAACATGCACCTGTGCCCCCTGGACGTTGAACCTTAAATGTGACACCCTCTCCAGAATCGCGATTCGCTCCTGAGCTCGCTATGTTGACAAGTCCCTAACGGTTGATATAATGAGGAAACTGATGCAAATTCTCGCGGCAATTTGGGCGGATAGCTCAGTTGGGAGAGCGCTGCCTTTACACGGCAGAGGTCGCAGGTTCGATCCCTGTTCCGCCTACCATTCGGAATACGGTATAATCTGAGTCAACTCTAAGGGTCACCCCTAACGGTATAAAGGCTGCTAGGCTTTCTTCCTCTTTAAAATGTTAACAAGGGCTTAAATGCCCTGCTCAGGAGTATACGGGGCCGTCGTTCAGCTAGGTTTAGGACGCCAGATTGTCAATCTGGAGGTCGCGGGTTCAAATCCCGTCGGCCCCGCCATCCTCTTCACCAAGTGATATAGTCCTTTCCATTTTGAACAGTTGTTTATCCAATCACGTTCAAGTTTTAACACTCGCGGCAAGGAGGTAGGAAGAGATTATGCTTTTCTCGAATCCTATTGAACTTATTGGATCACTCGGTTCCCTTTCCATTTTCATTTTGTTAGTGCTGGCCTTTTTTTCCATTGTGTCTTGGGGGATCATCATTTACAAATGGCGCCGTTTCAAAGCTATCGAAGCAGATGAACAACGTTTCCTGCGGGCCTATGAACTTCACCCTCATGATTTTGATGATTTACGAATTCAAGCTCAGGATACTGAATTTAGTCCGAGCGCCACAGTCTTTCTGGGAGTGATGGATCGGATACCGCCTCCTCCCGATCTTTACGAGTCTCCCGCTGGCATAAACCGATCAACGTCCGATCGATATCCAGATCGAACATACTTGGAAAAAGTGGCCAACCATATTGTCCAAAATCAATTAACCCAGCAAGAAACCTATCTCCCTTTTCTGGCGACGACCGGGAATCTCACGCCGTTCATTGGGTTACTGGGAACGGTTCTGGGAATAATAGGAGCCTTCAGGGAAATTGGCGTTCAAGGTTCAGCAAGCATCGCCGCAGTTGCTCCTGGAGTCGCAGAAGCCCTGGTGGCCACGGCAGCTGGTCTGTTCGCGGCAATCCCGGCGGTCATCGCCTATAATTTCTTTTTGACTCGGATCAGAAAGTTGGTATTTCGAGTCGAGGCCTTCTCTATTGAATTTCTCAATTCCATTGATGAGTTGGCCAGGGAAACCAAAGAGTTCGAGGTGAGTCGATGACAGCAGATTCCAGACATGGCCGATTTCTTTCCGAGATCAATGTCATTCCTCTCGTTGATGTCGTGCTCGTGCTGTTGGTCATTTTCATGGTTACGGCCCCTATGCTCCACAGGGGGATGGACATCTCGCTTCCTTCGTCGAAATCCAACACCATCAAAGCTGAGGAACGTCTCATCATTACCGTTCAACGCGATCAAAAATTATTTCTAGGGAATGATGCTATCGGTCTTGTTGATCTTCGATCGAAACTTCGTGAGGCCAAAGAAGCCAACCCTGAGGTATCAGTCTATCTTCGAGCCGATCGGACCGTTCCCTATGGGACGGTGGTCCAGGTGATGGACGAAATCAAAGGGGCACACATTGATAAAATGGGAATGGTGACAAGCCCACAAGCCGAGCAGATCAAAGAAGACCCAATCGGCAAATCATCGTAAAGCGCTGTAACGTCTCAAGTTGTGCAATGACTCATGCGGGATTTCCGAGCCTCCTTTTCCAGGACCTGTCCTATCACCTTCACACTGAAAATTCCTCGCTGCGAAGGTGGTTGGCAGGATCCTTCATCTTACATATTGTGGTTGCTCTCTTAGCCCTGAACTTGCGGTTTTCCCCGGATATTCAACAACCGTTATCGTCTTATGAGGTCTCCTTGGTTTCCTTGCCAGCCTCGAAGGCGACGACTCCTTCACAATCAAAGGCCCAGACAGCTTCCAAGAAATCCCGTTCTAAGAAGGCGCCCTCCAAGCCTCAGGAAAAGCCCTTGCCACCGCTAACCACAAAAATGGCCTCTGAACGACTTTCAGAGTCTTTGCCAGGCGCGGCTAAATCGGTTGTCGTGCCGGATAAACTGGTCCCCCAGGCTCCGGCTGATCCCGCCCCTGTCGTCAAGACTTCTCCCAGGCATCCTTCAACTTTAGAGAACCTCCAGCTACCTTCTGAAGCTCCGAAACTCGACCCCGTGAAACCCCTAAAGGTTCCCGATGCGATCGTGAAAGAACCGAAAAGACCTACACAGGCTCCCCCCATCGCTCCCAGACAAAAGACCACACCATCATCAAAACCCAACGTGAAGGGCGCCTTAAAAGAGATTAAAGCCCCACCTAAAGCACCGAATTTGGCTTCCGTACAACCCTTTACCAAAACTCAAGAATCAGAGATGACTCCTTCAACGCATGAACCACTTTCACAATCATTAAAAGAGAAAATGCAATCGATCCAGGTCCCCAGCCAACCCAAAAAAACAATCCGGAAAACAAAAAAACGTGCCAAAAAGAAAATTCCCATCGCGCCACCCCCAACGCCGGTGGCCCCACGAACACCTAAATTGGCAAAAGCGGCACCACAACAAGAAAAAGCGTTACCACCCGTAAAGCCGCGCGAGCGTTTGGCTGATTCTTTAAAACAAGTGTTAGAATCTGTCAAAGTGCCACAACTCCGCGACGTCAGCAAAGCCGACCCGAGTCGACGGCCAGCATCTGAACTCCCTTCGTCAAAACTGGTCATACCCCCCCGGGATACGGCCGCCTCCAAGAAATTCCGCACCGAGATTGACCAACAGCTCGCCAAATTAACGGTTCCGGAAGTCGCGCCGATTGAGTCCATTCGTACTCGGTTACAGATCCAAGAAGTCCCTTCACAAAGCGCCGAATCGAATCAATCGGGTCCGAGTTCACAGTCATCAAGGAATACAGCGGGACAAAATCGGTATTTAGCTCTCGTTCAAGCGCACATCGATCAACAATGGGTGGCCCCTCCGGTGAAAGCTCATGAAAAAAAATTACAAGTTGTACTCAAATTCCGAATTCTTCGATCAGGGAAAGTGATTGATCTTGATATCGCACAGGGGTCAGGCAATAGCTACTATGATTCCGCAGCATTACGTGCAGTCCAAAGGGCAAACCCCTTGCCCCCATTTCCCTCAGACATTCACAAATTTTCCCTTGATGTGCGATATAATTTCATCTTAGGAGAACCCTCATCATGATCAGGGGTATGATCACCGCCCTCATCCTATTGACCACGCTCACTTTTGGGGGTGGCTTTCTTCTTCAGTCTTCTGCCGAAGAAGCCCTTCTTGAATCAACTCGTCCTGATACCCAAAAAATCCCCATTCACGTCATGGACTTCGGGAATGTCGATTCTGCAAAGAAATTTGCCTTGAATCGCCATGATGACGTTGCCAGGATCCTCAAGGCCGATCTGAATCGATCACAGGTCTTTTTGGTCGTAGACCTTCCCCCCACAAAGGGTGAATTTTCAGAAAACAAATGTGTGGGGCTCTCTCCGAGCCAAGGAGATGGTCGGAAGGGAACCACCCTTTCAACCTGGGGCCGACTGGGGCTTGGAGGGACCAGCTCAAATGGCAAGGGTCTAATCTTTGATGCCTGTGCGGATGACACCGGGCACCAAGACTATTTATTTGGAAAACGATATTTCTCGATGAAAACGACCGAACCATTGCTTCGACTGATGACCCACCGGTGGGCGGACGAACTGGTCTACCGCTACACGGGGGAACAGGGCATTGCGCGAACAAAGATTGCCTATGTGTCAGAAGAAGGCCTGGGGAAAGAACTCTTCGTCATGGACTACGACGGATACGGGCCTCAACAGGTGACGGCCGATGGGTACCTCAATCTGATGCCGACCTGGGCCTCAGACCGGAGATCGTTGGTTTTTACGGCATATCGTCAGCGAAAACAACAAATCATTCAACGTGAACTGTCGACCGGCAAAGAAAAGGTTTTGGTACCCGCAGCCAGTCTGAATATCACCCCTTCGTTCTCCCACGACGGCAAATCACTTGTCTATTCGTCCGCACGGAATGGCAACTCCGACATCTATAAATTAGATATTCACAGCAAGGCCATCGAGCGCTTAACTTCTCATCGGAGTGCCGACCTTTCTCCCTCATGGTCCCCT
>CP070743.1:457827-462907 GCA_020348185.1 Nitrospirota bacterium | reverse complement strand
TTCGGCCTCATGTTTGTCCAATAATCCGGCATTCAGAAGCGCGTCAAGAGCTTGGAGAGTATTAGATGTTTGCAGGGATGGTATTTTATGCCCGTGCATGAGTTGAAGATATTGGACGGTATATTCGACATCAATGAGGCCACCCGGACTGTATTTGACGTGAGTAGAGCCTTGCGTGACGAGTTCCTTGGTCTGTCGGTCTCGCATATGCAAAGCCGTATCCAATGGCCAAGACCTCTCATCAAAAACAAACCGGTTCCGGTGTTCTTCGACTTTTTTTCCGAGGGTTGGATCTCCCGCCACATATCGTAGTTTGATCATGGCTTGGCGTTCAAACGGAGCAGCGGCGCCCGAAGGTGCGTAATAAACCTGTAATTCTTTTAATGAGGTGGCGAGAAGTCCCTGATCCCCATGTGGGCGCAGTCGGGTATCGATATGAAAGATCCCTTCTTGTTTTGCTTCAATCCATCGCAAGAATTCTTGGACAAGTCGTTCAAAATACTCTCCGGTATCGACGTCGGGTTTAGTGGAAGATTTCATGTCAGTTCCGTAAACGAACAGAATTTCGATGTCGGACGCATAGCCCAACTCCTGTCCACCCAGTTTCCCCAATCCGCAAATGGTGAATGGGACTGGTTGCCCATTGGCCAACCTTGGTGTTTTGAGCTCGCGATCAACGACAGTTTGAGCTTCAATGTAGGCCTGTTGAAGGATCACCTCTGCTAAATGGGTCAGGGCGTTGGAAAATTCAGGTATGGGAGTGTTTTCTACTAGGTGTTTCATATCTATTCGAAATAATTCTTGATCTTTGAACTGGTTAAGTCGTGTTTTTCGAGTTTCGATTTCTTTCACTTTTCCTATTGCTGACCGAAGGCTTTTGGCCAAGTCGGCTTTGCTACGAATAAGTGAGCCTTCCAAAAGATTTTCCATAACCGGCAGCAGATTGGCATGTTGGCGTCTCAGAAAGTCTTCCCAAAGGTAGTCGCTGGTGCCAAATAATTGTGCCAGATGGGCCAGTAAGGGTTTTTGAGTCAATATGGAAAGTTCTACGCCAGTCTGATCTTCATGGAAGAGTTCATCCAGTAACTGATCAAAGTGTTCCAAGGCCTTGGCCGGATCAGGGGCCCAGGTGAGAAAATGGGTGAATTCCTTAATGAAGGCTGCCGCCGCTGTCAGTTCTTGTTGTTCCGTTTGCCCTTCGATCTTTTGTCCATGACGCCCACGAACAAAGAACCGGTTTCGGACCTTGTTCCCCTCCACTTCGATGTATGCTTTTGCTATATAGATTCCTCGCATGGTCAGGGCATTCGCAAATGTGAAAAGAAACGCCGGGGTGTCGGTGGATCGAATGTCCATGACGGTTTCGTTGGCGGCTATCGCGTTATTGAATCTGATTTGAACAGGATGGATGAAATCCGTTTCCTTTGTTTGCAACTTTCCTAAGGTTTCCACCAGATGCCGGTTGACCTGGCTGCGGGCTTGTCGAACATGGTTGGCATCGAGGAGTTGGATCATGGCCAAGAGCTCAACCTGCAAATGGTCTTGGTGCGCTTTGTCGAGCTCAAAGCCTGGCAAAACTTGAAGTAGAAATACATCAACGACCTTCTTGCGCGAAAGGCCGGGAAGGGACGATGGGCCTATGGGTTTTTTAAATTGTCGGGTTTGAGCTCCGGGAAAATGTACGGTATGCCTTGTGGATCTTTGGGAAGGAGAAGGCGTATCGGTATATGTAAAAATAAAGGCTTCTCGAATATCCAATCCAAATGCCGAGAGGACACCACAAATTGTGGCGAATTCTGAAAAATAATCATAGGCCACAAGGGTGAGTTGATAGGACCCCGCCTTTCTCTGCTGTATGTGAATGGCGCAGGGATGGTCGGGTGATAACTTATTTGCCAATTGGAGATGCTCGGTCACCTCCTGGTCGCCAAATTGTTCAAAGTAATCCGAATCCATGCGCAAGACAAAGTCTTGAATGATCTCCGGTCTTATGTCGGGACACCTACCATGGAGCTTATTGATGTGAGACAAACGATCCATTTGCATCTCAGTATACTGGATCATGGCAAGATTGTAAGGTCCGTACCCTCAACGTATAATCAGATGTACCATGACCCGTCGACCTTCAAAAGGTTTGTGTCGTCCTATCATACCAAAACCATCCAAACGGGTTGATCCCACTCCTCTTTTACTGGCGGCTCATTTGCAGCCTGAAAAGGTATCAAAGATTTTGGAACCGTATGGGTTTCAACACCCGTCCAAGGCTGATGCCAATTTGCAAGCGATGGCAGGAGATCCGCAAGAGCGACACGCGCTCTCAAAGATTTTAAGGGATTTACTGGAAGCTGTGAGTCAATCAGCTGATCCGGACCAGGCCTTAAATGAATGGGAGCGGTACCTCCAATCCGGCATCAATCGAGCCCAGCTGTTTCAATTTTTGTCCCAGGGTCCCAGATTGTTACACCTTTTGTGTAACATTTTTGGCAATAGCCCTGCGATGGCTCAAACCCTTATTCGGGATCCTTTGCTGGTCTATTGGTTAGGAGAGGAATCGACCATTCCCCGAGCTCCAAGGGCCTCTCATTTAGGTCACATGTTGGATGATTCCTTGCATACCTTTAAAACATCCGATTTGAAGCTTGATGCCCTTCGCAGGTTTATGCGGAGGGAAATGTTGCGAATTGGAATCCGTGATTTGCTTCGTCACGCGAGCGTGGTTGACACCGTCGTTTCTCTCTCAGATTTGGCGAGCGTGGTGATCCAATCTGCCTATCAAATAGTTGAATCTGACCTGCGAAAAAAACATGGTGCACCGTTCCATCGAGATCAACGGGGTAATGAATATGAGACGGGGTTTGTCGTATTGGGGATGGGGAAACTGGGTGGCGGGGAACTCAATTACAGTTCAGATGTTGACTTGATCTACCTGTATGAGTCCAGCGAAGGAGAAACACGTGCGAAGAAGGGCCAACGAAGCTTATCAAATGAGACATATTTTGAAACCCTTGCCCGAAAACTCACGGGGGCCTTGGCGGATGTCACGCAGGAAGGAACGGTCTTTCGGGTAGATTTGCGGCTTCGCCCGGAGGGCTCGTTAGGACCCTTGACTCGTTCTTTGGATGAGGCTCTTCGCTATTATGAATCTCGTGGCCGTGATTGGGAGCGATTGGCTTTTATAAAAGCTCGGCCGATTGCTGGGGAAAAGCGCGTAGGGCAGAAATTTCTGCGGCGGCTTAAAATGTTCGTCCAGGGGGCGGAAGCCGATCCCCCACAGCGGGTTCTTCAAACCATTCGATCGCTCAAAGGCCAAATTCAGGATAAAATGATTCGCCGTGGAGAAAATGAACGTCATGTGAAATTGGGCGCAGGCGGGATTCGGGAGATCGAATTTATTGTACAAGCCCTTCAGCTTCTCCACGTTCGGCAATTCCCCGGGGTGATGAAACGGAACACGCTGGAGGCTCTTTCCTATTTAACTGAGGTCAAGGCTTTATCCAAAAGGACCGCTGATCAATTGGCGCAGTCCTATATCTTTCTGCGCGATGTCGAGCATAAGCTTCAAATGGAAAATGAGCTCCAAACCCACCTCATTCCTCAGGATATTACCGAAGTAGCCAAATGTGCCATTCGATTAGGGTATTCCAGGAAATCTTCAACTCAAGAGACGGCCACCCACTTTCTTGAGGATTATCGGCGTCACTCCTCCAAGGTTCAACGTTTTTACAATCAAATCATTGGATGAGTGCGGAAATCCATGGGCTTGTTGTTTGCTTTTCAACCAAAAGGGTTGATATCCCCTTAGATATGGTTATCTAAAAGAGAAATTTTAAGGAGAATTATCAAAAATGATCAGTGTGGGGGAGGAAGAATGATATGGACATGAACCGGATGACGATTAAGCTCCAGGAAGCCCTTCAAGCGGCTTCGGGTATAGCCATGCGCCGAAGCCATCAAGGCATCGATGTTGAGCACTTGCTTGTGGCCTTATTGGAGCAACCCGATGGTCTCACCAAACCGATTCTTGAACAAGCCGGTGTGTCCCCCGCTGCGGTCCAAAAAGCCGCTGAACAAGTGTTGCAAAAAATTCCTCAAGTCCAAACAACCGCTGGCGGACCGGGCCAGATTCATTTGACTCCGCGATTGGCGACGGTGTTGTCTAAAGCGGAAGAGGAAATGAAGGGACTCCATGACGAATACCTGAGCGTGGAGCATGTCCTTATTGCGATGGTGGAAGAGGGTGGGGTCTTCCGGCCGTTGGGCTTAAAGCGGGATAAGTTGCTCGCAGGATTACAACAGGTTCGGGGCAATCAACGCGTGACCAGTCAGGACCCGGAAGGCACGTACCAAGCGCTGGATAAATATGGGCGTGATCTCACACAACTTGCTGGTCAGGGTAAGCTCGATCCTGTTGTCGGCCGTGATGAGGAAATTCGGCGAGTCATTCAAATTCTATCCCGACGAACGAAGAACAACCCGGTGTTAATCGGTGAGCCGGGCGTTGGAAAAACGGCCATCGTGGAAGGGTTGGCTCAGAGAATTGTGAAAGGGGATGTGCCGGAAGGTCTGAAAAAGAAGCGGGTTGTCGTGTTGGATATGGGCGCATTGGTCGCGGGAGCCAAATTTCGCGGCGAATTCGAGGAACGACTCAAGGCCGTCTTAAAGGAAGTGCAAGCCTCACAGGGGCAAGTACTCATGTTTATTGATGAACTTCATACCGTTGTCGGGGCCGGTGCCGCCGAAGGGGCCATGGATGCGGCCAATCTCCTCAAGCCGATGCTGGCCAGAGGGGAGCTGCACCTCATTGGCGCGACCACTCTTGATGAGTACCGAAAACATGTTGAAAAAGATGCCGCCCTTGAGCGTCGATTTCAGCCCGTCATGGTCGATCAGCCCTCTGTGGAAGATACCATTTCGATCCTTCGCGGATTAAAAGAACGCTATGAAGTGCACCATGGAATTCGCATCAAAGATGCGGCCTTGGTTGCCGCTGCCAGATTGTCGCATCGGTACATCGGTGATCGGTTTCTGCCGGATAAGGCGATTGATCTGATCGATGAAGGCGCAGCCCGCCTGCGAACCG
>CP070743.1:452608-457727 GCA_020348185.1 Nitrospirota bacterium | reverse complement strand
GATCGTACTGACCCTGATGGGTATCAACCATTCGATTATGCTGCCGACTATCAACTACCAGTTCCCAGACCCGAAATGCAGGTTGGATTTTGTCCCAAATGAGTCTAGGCAAAAAAGCCACCGGATCGCGATCTCCAATTCCTTCGGTTTTGGGGGACAGAATGCATGTCTGTGTGTGGGAAAGCTGGACCAATCATGAGAAAACAAATTGGCCAGCGTCAAAACGCACCTTTTCAGGGCGAAAGGATCGCTGTTACGGGAGCCGGGATCGTGAGCGCCCTGGGCCAGAGCGTACCGGCGGTGTGGGATGCCCTGCTGGCCGGTGCGCACGGTATCGATCGGATCGTTGGCTTTGATCCAGGCGGTTTTGATTGCCAGCAGGCGGCACAAGCACCAGATCTAAATCCGCAGGAACTGGGAATTCACTCTAAAGATGCACGGATAATGGATAAGCTCGCCCACATGCTTATAAAATGTGGGCTTGACGCCATAAGGGAATCAGGACTTCATGAGACCTCGCTTCCCCGGGAAGAGATCGGCATGTTCGTGGGGATCGGCATGGTGGACTATGAAGTGAAGGACCTCCTGCCGGCTGTGCTCAAATCAATAGATGCAGAGGATCGGATCGACTATGATGCTTTCTATTCGGCGGGGTACCAGGAGATATATCCGCTGTGGCCACTGTCTATGTTAAACAATATCACCTGCTGCCTGGCCGCCATCCATCTCGACATCAGAGGCGAGAACGCTGTCTTTTCTCCAGACGCCGACGCGGGAGCAGAAGCCATTGCTGAAGGTGGCAAGACGCTATTGGCTGAAAAGGCTCGAGCCGTCATCGTCGGCGGGGTCAGCGAGAAGGTCTCACCCATGAGTCTGGCCCGTGCCCATCTGAATCACATCTTAAACACAACAGATCAGGCGAAGGAAAAGAGGTGCCGTCCTTTTTCCAAACATAGAAAGGGCACCATTTTAGGGGAGGGTTGCGGTATTATGGTGCTCGAACCCTACTCTTCCGCCATCGAACGAGGGATTTCACCCATGGCGTTGATTAGCGGCTACGGGTCGGCGTGTGAGGTCGATGAATCTGGGCCGGGACCCACCCCGGGGTCGATCGCCTATGCGATGAAAGAGGCCGTTAGGAATGCAGAACTCGCACCGGCGGACATTGATGTCATCATTGCCCATGGCGATGGGACCTATTCGGGTGACAAGAACGAGATTGAGGCGATTCATGGGGTGTTTGCTACCGTTGTCGATCGAATCAACGTTTATTCCTCCAAGGGCGCCCTGGGGAATCTGCTTTCCGGTTCACCGGCTGTGGATGCGGTTCTGGCCGTTCGTATGCTCCAGAGCGGCATCATCCCCCCCACTATCCACTGCGCACCTAAAGAAAGCCATATCCGCTTCAACATCGTCCAGAAGCGGCCATTGCAGGCTTATCCGAAGCGCATTTTGATCAACAGCCAGAGTTACCAGGGGCGATGTGCCTCCCTGGTTCTTGAATCCTGCAGCAATTAGAGCGATAGTGATGCGGTTTTTGTTTTATGACAGGGTTGTGGAAATTCAAAAGGGCCAATCGATCAAAGGGGTCAAGACATTTTCCCTCTCGGAGGAGTTTTTTAGAGGACACTTTGACAAAACAGCGGTTGTGCCGGGAGTCATATACATCGAAGCCATGGCACAGCTTCTTGGCTGGTTGATTATCTATTCCCATGACTTCAAGGTCTCGGCCGTCATGTCCTTGATCGAGGACGTCACCGTTCATCCCCACTTGAGGCCCGGTTTCAAAGCGGATATCTACGGTGAGATCATTTCCACCTCAGGAACCGATTCTCTCGGCAAGGCTTGGATGTATGCCGATAATCAATTAATCGCTTCGATGAATCGCATCATATTTGCCCATTTTGATCAAGTCGATCCGCAGGAACTCATGGAACGATTCCAGTACTACAGCGGATTGGCAGAGTTGCTTCAATAGTGGACTGGAAAAATCAATGGTCAGTGACAGAAGAGTCGTCGTTACAGGTCTTGGTTTGGTCACCTGCCTTGGACTAGAGCTAGAGGAGAACTGGAAGAAGCTAGTCGAGGGCGTCTCCGGTATCGGCCGACCGACCCTTGTTGACTCGAAAGCTGCCACCATCCAAGCCGTTGGTGAAGTGAACGCATACGACTGGCAGAGGATCCAAGAAACATTCAGGGAAGATTCCCTGGCGGAAGGCGAGAGAAGAACACTCTTCGCCTTGTGGGCGGCCAGATCTGCTCTCCAGGATGCACAAGCCCTGGATGGCGACAGCAACCGATACCGCCACGGCGTGATCCTTGCCGCGGGACTGGGGATCAACCGCATAGAGGATATCAATAGATGGACGGATCAAACAGGTAAATTCGATTTTTTTCGATTTGGCCGGGAATACGAAAACGTCCACAGGGAATCCCTGGTGAGGAACCTTTCTCATAGACCAGCCGGTCTCATAGCGAAGAAATTCGGACTCCGTGGAACGCAAACCACCGTGACTTCGGCCTGTGCGGCGGCCACCCAAGCCATCGGCTTGGCTTATAGGAACATCCGCAGGGGTGATGCGGACCTGGTCGTTTCTGGTGGCGCAGATTCGATGATCAACCCGATCGGGTTAGTCTTCTTTGTACTGCTTAAGGCCGCCTCCACGACTTCCGAAAATCCCAAATCACTATGTCGTCCTTTTGACAGGAAAAGAAGCGGTCTCGTAATGGGGGAAGGAGCCGGCTGTGTGGTACTCGAGGAGCTTTCTCATGCGCTCAACAGAGGCGCGAGGATTTATGCCGAAGTTGTCGGTTACGGGTCGTCAATGGACGCCTATCGGGTCACGGCACCGCATCCCCAAGGGCGAGGAGCGGCACAATCGATGGGCATGGCTCTGAAAGACGCCCAAATGCACTATAAGGAAATCGATTACATCAACGCGCACGGCACCAGCACCAAGCCGAACGATTTAGTAGAGACGGTGGCCATCAAGACAGTCTTCAAAGAGTATGCTTATCGTATTCCCATCAGCTCAAGCAAATCCATGATCGGACACCTTCTGGCGGCTTCGGGAGCTCCGGAATTCGTGTACACCGTATTGAGCGTCCAGCGCGATGAGATTCATCCCACCATAAACCTAAGACATCCGGATCCGAAATGCGATCTGGACTACGTCTCTGAGGTGAAACGTTCGCGTCCCGTCAGAGCTGCCCTGTCTAACTCGTTCGGCTTTGGCGGCCAGAATGCGTCGATCATTGCCAAGAAATACAACGCAACATGATGGCAAAACCGACAGCCAGAGGGAAGGCGGATCATGCACTTGGATTTGACGGATAAAATCGCTCTCGTTACGGGCGGATCGAGAGGAATAGGTCGAGAATGCGTTTTGCGCCTCTCAAGGTCCGGTGCGCGTGTGATCATCAATTACAATAAGTCACGCGAGAAAGCAGAGGAATTGCTGGCGAAAATCGCCCACCATGGATCGGAGGGTGATCTCTTTCAAGCCGATATATCTCAACCCGATGCAGTTGAAATGCTTTTCTCCTTTGTCAGGGAGAGATTCGAGAATCTGGACATCCTCGTCAATAACGCCGGCATCATCAAGGATAATTTGCTTCTGAGCATGAAGTTATCTGACTGGGATAGAGTGCACGATGTCAGTCTACGAGGCGCTTTTCTCTGCACCAAATCGGCTGCAGAAATGATGATGTTGAATCACCGTGGGAAGATCATCAATATTGCTTCCGTCGCGGCCCTAAGGTGTGGCACGGGACAGGCCAACTACGCCTCGGCCAAAGGAGGATTGGTCTCTTTTACGCGAGCGTGCGCTGTTGAGCTGTCCGGAAAGGGTATCCAGGTGAACGCCGTCTTGCCCGGCTTCATCCTGACGGATATGAGTAGGAGGGTACGAAAAAGGGGTGGGGAACTCATCCTCAAGCAGATCCCGGCCGGCCGCTTCGGAATGCCCATTGACGTGGCCAACATCGTGGCATTCCTGGCGTCAGACCAGTCCGATTACATTAGCGGCCAGGCCATTTCAGTGGACGGAGGGCTTAGCATATCATGATGAAAATATACCAGGGAGTGGATATCGTTGATGTGGCAAAATTCAACGATGTCTTTTCTAGAAACCCTGACTTTGTTGGGGATATTTTTACCGAACGAGAGCGTGCGCATTGTTTGTCCTATCGAGAGCCTCATATCCATTTTGCCGGCCGTTTTGCTTCAAAAGAGGCCTGTATGAAAGCGCTCGGTATCGGAATGTCCCAGCCCGGCATTGCCCATGCCTTTCAAGAGATTGAAGTGCTATCTCTGACTGCGGGCAAACCTCTGCTTTCAATGAGTGGCTGGATGGACAAAATCAGTAGATTGCGCCGAATTGGACAGTCCACCGTCTCGATCTCCCATTCAGCGGGATTTTGTGTGGCAACGGTCATCCTGGTTGGACTGCAATGATGTATCCTTAGATTTCGGAGGTGTTTGTTTCCCATGCGTTTCTTGTTGGTCGATCAAATCACGGAGTGGGGATCTGGAAGAAGAATAATGGGCATCAAGAACGTGGCAATGAGCGAGGATTTCCTTGAGTTTCATTTCCCCAAGAACCCGATCATGCCGGGGATTTTGCTTGTGGAAGGATTGGCCCAGCTTGCCGGATGGCTTGAGGCCGAATCTTCCGGATTTGAGAACTGGGTCTTAATGGATGAGGTGAAGAAGTGTTATTTTTATGGTTTTGTCTTCCCAGGAGATCAGGTCGTACTTGAGGTCCAAGCGCTGGATGAGACGGAAGGCGAAACAAAGACATACCGAGGGATCGGTATGGTGGCAGGGAAAAAAAAGATCAGAGCAGAATTTGGCGCCAGAGTGATACGTCTTTCGGAAATCGAAGCCATTGAGGATCGAAGGTATTTTTTTCGTATCTTGACTAGAGAGTCTGAATTGTAATATGTCGGAAATGAAAATTGCCATCACGGGAGTGGGGTTGATTACACCCCTAGGGAAAGATGTCCGAGAGAATTGGCGAAACCTCGTCGAGATGAAGACGGGGATCGGCTACTATCCGAATGACAGTTCCCTGAAGAACTTCCAATGCATGGGTAAAATCAAAACTGTCGAGCTTCC
>CP070743.1:447387-452508 GCA_020348185.1 Nitrospirota bacterium | reverse complement strand
CGGACGGACACCGAGGATGCGACGGGGACTATCTTGCAAGAGACTCCGGTCAAGGGATTATCGGAAACCCAGATCCGTTCGACTATTGCAAAATTTCAAGGGACCATTCAGCAAGTTCCTCCAATGTTTTCAGCTGTCAAAGTCGCGGGGCAGCCACTGTATAAACTCGCCTCGAAAGGAAAAGTGGTCGAGCGTAAAGCTCGTACGGTTGAGATTGAGCGTCTGGAAGTCTTAGGCATCCGGGGAGTCGAAGTTGATTTACGAGTCGTATGCTCGAAAGGCACGTATGTGCGAACCTTATGTGCAGATATTGGTGAACAATTGCATGTCGGAGGCCATTTGCAATGGCTGGAACGTAGACGTGTGGGAACCTTGCATATTGATCAGGCTCTTGAGGTCAAGGACGTCACAAAAATGACATGCAGCTCTTATGGCGACCACGCATGGTTAAGTTTAGATGAAGTGCTGGAAAGTTTTCGATCCATTTGGGTGGGTCCGCAGGATGCCACAAAGGTGATACATGGAAACGCGATTCCCTGGTCTGTGGTGAACTTTACGTCCAATCAGGAGGATAGAAGCGCTCGTCCTCATGAAATCCTTCGTGTGAAAGACGAGGAGGGACGTTTATTGGCTCTTGGGCAGGTTCGTCTGTTGGATGAAGGAACGACGCCCATGGGGTGGTCGGTTTCCATGATAAAGGTGTTGGTAGAAATCTCATAATAGAATAAAAAATTGATGCACCCGCGTATCAACAAAGGAAGTGACCATTATACTCGGACTATGCTGAAATGAGAGAGGAGGAGGGAACATGGCATTAACATCAGAAAGTGCGGCCAGCGTGATTCAGGAACATCGACGGCATGAACAAGATACCGGCTCGGCTGAAGTCCAAATTGCCTTACTCACCAACCGTATTAGCCATTTAACCGAACATTTTAAGCTTCATAAAAAGGATCACCACTCCCGTCGCGGATTACTCCAAATGGTTAGTCGCCGCCGCCGTTTACTGGGGTATTTACGTCGGGTGGATGCGGAGCGATATCAAACCGTCATTGCTTCGCTGGGATTACGAAAATAAACTAACTGTGCGTGTAAGCCCAAATGTCCTGTCCCATAACGGGAAGGAATCTGACACCGGCTCCCCCCCTTGGGAGAAGGCGCCTTTTGCGGGTTTTCTTTCCACGACGTCAATGAATAACAGAGGAGAGTCCCATGATACATGTGGTTGAGTTGGAAGTAGGGGGGCGCCCACTTCGCTTAGAGTTCGGTCGAATGGCTAAACAAGCGGATGGCGCGGTTCTGGCATCCTATGCCGATACGGTAGTATTGGCCACGGCTGTGGCCTCTCAAACCGTGAAACCGGAAACAGATTTTTTACCGTTAACCGTCAATTATCAGGAAAAAGCCTATGCGGCAGGGAAAATTCCTGGTGGATTTTTTCGCAGGGAAGGAGCCCCGAGTGAAAAAGAAGTCTTGACCAGTCGTTTGATTGACCGCCCCATTCGACCCTTGTTCCCAAAAGGGTATTATCACGAAACCCAAGTCATTGTGTCAGTCTTGTCCGTCGATCAAACCCTTTCATCTGATGTGGTGGGCATTACCGCCGCTTCCGCAGCGCTTGCGGTTTCCAACATTCCCTTTGCGGGACCGTTAGCGGGCATCAAAATCGGTCGAGTCAAGGGAGAATTTATTGTCAATCCGGATTTGAAAACCTTGGAAGAGAGTGAGTTGAATCTTGTGGTGGCCGGTACGGATGATGCGGTCATGATGGTTGAATCCGGGGCGAATAACCTTTCTGAGTCCACCATGATTGACGCCATCGAGTTGGCTCATGCTGAAATCAAAAAGATTGTCGCCAAAGTGAACGAATTGAAAGACTTGGTTGGACCAACCAAGCGACAAGTGCAAGTCGAATCCATTGAGCCTGAGTTGGAAGCGAGTGTGAAAGGTATAGTGGCCACTCCTATTTGTGAGGCCATTCTGATACCGAATAAAACCGCACGTCAGGAAAAACTTGGTGAAATTTTACAAGGGGCGATTCAAGAGCTCGCATCAGAAAATCAGGATCGAGAGCGACATGTGAAAATGATTTTTCATGAGTTGGAATATTCTGAAGTGCGCAAAATGATTCTAGATAGCCAAAGTCGAGCAGATGGTCGTGGCCCAGCGGATATTCGCGCTATTACTTGTGAAGCCGGTGTGTTGCCACGTACTCATGGCTCTGCCCTCTTCACGAGGGGAGAAACGCAGAGTTTAGCGGTTGCGACCCTGGGAACGACCGACGATGAACAGCGAATTGATGCCCTGGAAGGAGAGTATTTCCGGACTTTTATGCTCCATTACAATTTTCCTCCGTTTAGTGTTGGAGAAGCTCGCCCGCTGAGGTCCCCGGGGCGTCGAGAAGTGGGTCATGGCAAACTGGCTGAGCGGGCCTTGGCCCCAGTCATCCCCTCGAAGGAAGAGTTCCCGTATACAATTCGAATTGTCTCCGATATTTTGGAATCCAATGGCTCTTCCTCCATGGCCACCGTCTGCGGAGGGACCTTAGCTTTAATGGATGCTGGCGTTCCCATCAAACAGCCTGTCGCTGGAATAGCGATGGGGTTAATCATGGAAGGAGATCGGGTGGTCATCCTGTCGGATATTTTGGGGCTGGAAGACCATTTGGGTGATATGGACTTTAAGGTCACCGGTACGAGAGATGGCATCACGGCCCTCCAAATGGACATTAAGATCCAGGGAATCACTCCCGACTTGATGCGGCAGGCCTTGGAGCAAGCTCGTGCAGGAAGACTGCACATTTTGGAAAGGATGGCGGATTCCCTGTCATCACCGAGACCCCATCTGGCACCATATGCCCCAAGGATCTTTAATTTTCAAATTAAACCCGACAAGATTCGCGATATTATTGGGCCAGGAGGCAAAATCATCCGGGGTATTATTGCCGAATGTGGAGTGAAGATTAACGTTGATGATTCTGGGATGGTGACAATTGCTTCAAGCGATGAGTCCTCTGCTGAGAAAGCCAGGGAAATGATTGACCGGCTTGTGGAAGAAGTGGAGCCGGGGAAAATCTATTTAGGGACCGTTCGAAAGATTGTAGATTTTGGGGCATTTGTGGAAATTCTTCCCAATGTGGACGGCCTTGTACACATATCTCAATTGGCGCCTCATCGGGTTAAGTCCGTCGCCGATGAAATCTCGGAAGGGGAGCAAGTATTGGTCAAGGTATTGGAAATCGATCGGCAGGGGAAAATCCGACTGAGTCGAAAAGATGCCATGGCCCAAACCGGTGCGGATGCGGAGGCTACTCCAGGCTAAAGAAATAAGTCTAAGCGTCGAAATGGTCGAAGGGATTGAAGGGTCAAAAAGGTCAAAAAGTCTAAGGGGTCGAAGAGTCCTAAAAAGGTTAATAAGCAGCGAGACTCTTAAACTCTTTGACCTTTTCGACTTTTAGACCCTTTCGACCGTATTATTTTTCACCTTTGAATTTTTATCCTTAAAAATTTTTATTCTCCATGTATAAAAAAATTGTCCTGGACAATGGTGTTCGAGTGGTCATGGAAAAAATGACTTCACTCAAGTCCGTAGCCATCGGGGTATGGGCCAAGGTGGGAAGCCGGGACGAGGATGTGGGAGAAGAAGGCTTCTCCCATTTTGTCGAGCACATGATGTTTAAAGGGACGAGAAAACGCACCGCCAGCCAAATTTCCCATGAAATTGACACATTAGGTGGGGAAATGAATGCCTTCACCACCCATGAGGTGACGGTCTTTTATGTCAAAGTGTTGGATCAGCAAATTTCTCAGGCTGCGGAGCTTTTGTCTGATCTGTTTAGCCATTCACGATTCCCCCCAAAGGAAATTGAAAAGGAAAAACAAGTAGTCCTGGAGGAGATCCGGACCGTCAAAGATGATCCAGAAGATTTTGTCCATGAGCTGCACGCCAAAGATGTTCTTGGCAGCCATCCGCTGGGTCGATCGATTCTGGGGGAACGCCGTACGATGGAGAGTCTTCGACGGCCAGACCTGCTGCGTTATAGGTACGCGCATTACCATCCTCACAAAACAGTTATTTCTGTTGCGGGGAATGTAGACCAACCAAGGCTTATCCAATTGTTAAACAAAAACTTCGGGGCATGGACAGGAGAAAAGAAGGAGAAAGGTCTTACTCAAGTTTCTCCCTGGCCTGAAAACCCATATAGAAAGAAACATATCCATACCAAAAAGTTGGAACAAGTCCATTTGTGTCTGGGATTTAAAGGATTGCCGGTTGGCCATCCGGATCGCTATACGGCCAACATTCTGAATACCATTCTCGGAGGAGGTGTGAGTTCTCGCTTATTTCAAGAGATCAGGGAAAACCGTGGGTTGGCCTATACGATCTATTCGCATTTATCCAGCTTCTCTGATGGTGGGAATTTAACCGTCTATGCGGCCACACGGCCGGCTGAAGCAGAATCCGTCGTTTTCCAGGTCTGCAAAGAAATTAACAAATTGTGCAAACAGGGCTTGAATGCTAAAGAACTTGAACGTACCAAGACTCAACTGAAGGGGAACCTGATGATGGGGTTAGAAGGAACATATGGCCGCATGAATAAGCTGGCCAAGGATGAGCTTTTTCAGGGCAGACGTGTGACGCTTCAAGAAATGTTAAAAGAAATTGATAAAATTACTATTGATCATGTTTGGAGCCTGAGCAAACAACTGTTTGATTTTCGTGGCTTGGTGATGACGGCGTTAGGCCCAATCCCCAAAAAAGCTTTCCCAAATTGGGAATAAACGCCAAAAATGAGAATTCTCTCAATTAATCACTTGACAAGCTCGACCTAGATGAGTAGCATGGGCCCTCTAAAATTGTAGGCCTTAAATCCAAGACGGGCAGAAGGAGTTAATGACCTGACGGTTTGCCAAAGGGTTTACGAGATTGGTAAATTGGGACTTTCAGGTTATAGAATAAAGAAGACAAGAACAGTCAGATGGTATCCTATCATTTATGTCATTCTAACATTGTAAGGAGGGAGGAGATGAAGAAGTCATCTTTACGTGCTGGAGTAATCGCTCTCTGTGCCGTTGGCCTTCTCACCTTGGGCGTGGCTGGCGCGGCCCTTGCTCAAAAGGG
>CP070743.1:442140-447287 GCA_020348185.1 Nitrospirota bacterium | reverse complement strand
TAATGAGTGAACCAACATGGGGCCACGAAGATAGATTTCTTTGTACACACGCTAGCGATAACGTTCCCAAAGGCCCCCTGAATCTGACCGATGGGTGATTCCAAGGGACGGCAAGTCCTTGTTCAGCCGTTCGTATGGTTTGACCGGGGTAGAAGTGGTTGCCGAAAGGCCAGCCGGATACGGTGCTCGTTACGGTAGTACGAGATAGCCATCTGGCCCTAAGCTCGTGGCCAGCATCACGTTATTAATATCACGGTGTGCGGTCCAGGTACTGCTCTGCTGATTGTCCGGTTCCAGCCAGAAGCTCTCAATAAGTTGGCTCAATGGAAGAAATCGCGCAAGTCCGGCCAGGCCCGAATTCAACTGTTCTTGGTGCGAAAAGCTCCCAGGATGCTGATCAATTGTTTTTTGCATCTTCCCAATGGCCTGGAGACCAATGGACAGCCCTAACTCGCGAAAAGCCAAGCGGTAATCGGCAGGTGCATTCAGGTGACTGGTTGGGGCGAAGGCATCCAGGCTGAGCTCAGCATCTCGAAGTAGGGATACTAATCTCTCCGATTCATGCAAATTGCCGCTGATCATTAATTGTGACAACCTGTAGGCGTCGGTGAGGAGACCACCGATTCCCAGGGGATCATCGGTAGCCAGGTCCATGCCTTCGCACATGGCGGTCAGGTCTGCAATCTCTCCAGCCAGTGGGGTTTCTGCCGATGTCCCGGCAAATCTCGCGGCCGTCATTTGAATTTGAGTATATGTGATAAGTCCATCGAGCGGATCGTGCTGGCCCGTGGAGGGAACCAGGGGGCGGGAAAGGTCGATGCTCATTTTCCAGTGAAGGCGTTTGGGTCCACCGGTCCATGGCATATACGTGAAGCGGGCAAAAGCCGTCTTGGCGCATTCCAAAGCCCACCGGTTATACGATGAATCTCCCGTCACCCGCGCGAGACAATTCAGGGAGTGCATCCACTTGGTCAGATAATGAAAATACTGACCATCCCGTTCCCATTCCATATGTTCATCAAAAGGCTCTTCCGGCCCCCGCTCGTTCATTTCTTTTCCAATTCTCAAGCCACCTTGCATCGGATGCTGCACCCCCTCCTGCTCCTCGAGACCGCTGATCCATCCGCTGCGCATATCGTCTTCACGGTATCGGCCCAGAACGGTGTGAACCTGCTTCATGAGGGTTAAGGCATCCTGCAGGTACCGTTCCCTGCCGGTTCTGCGAAAAAGCTCCAGAAAGTTGCAAACCGCAAAAGCATCGGTCCACAAATAGCGCCGGAGCGGTCGAGCTGATGCAGTCAGACCCGTCCGGTCGGCGAATTCGGTCATGATTGTCTCAATGATCGAAGTATCCTTCACTGTTGGCCTAAGTTGATACTACCAATGAAATGGATGCGTGAGAAGGTCGGAGCCGGTTCCAGATTGTCTTCTGGGGAGTGCCTTTTGCCCAAGAGAAATCCTCATGCATGTGCTCCGGCCTCAGATTCAGGTGTGCAATCTGTCGCCAGGCGAGAAGATTTATTTTTCCCAATGGCATGATTTTGTGGAGGACTCCGTCTCTAAAGATGTGTTTCAATTTGGCAATAAATTCTCTTGCGGTTTTCATATACCTAAGAAACAAATTATAGCGGTGGTTTATTCAGTGAATCCAAGGGTCGTAATCCCTCAATAAATAACTCGTGGCCTGTAAGGAATGCAGGCCAAAATGCCCATAAGTTATTATGTCAAATTCTAAGAAAAATCAAATCAAACAGGGATACACCTTCCCCATCCCCAGTCAGGTCCTGTCAAATGAGGAATTCACTCCACCACATCAAACACCAAGGCCATCCCAAGTTGAATGGCTCATTCACCGGGTGAGTGAATCGCTTAGCAACTCTCTAGGTGTCATCTGAGCTCTTTTTGAAAAATGAGATTTTTCGAGCGATCGAAAATGCTTTCCAGAAAAAAGGGATTGTGTTTTTGCTTCAAATTTGCTAAAGCAAGACTATACTACAGAGCAGTCCAAAATCATCTCCGCCTTCGATTCTCACAATTCCTTGTTTTTTTCTGATAATTAAGACCATTCAGTACCACAACGTGTTGGCTGCTCTATAATGGGTGAATTCTAAGGAAGAGGTAAAATGTTGATGAGGCTACTCTTAATCATCGGGGTTCTTTTGTTTGGGCAAGTGACGGGATGGTCCCTGTCAAGTGTGGAAGCTCGCGACACATCTGCAAAGCTTCAGGGTGAGATCATTGCTTTAAATACCAAGGAGGTCCCCCAGATTCTGGTTCTGCGGGTGATGACCAAAACCGGAGCGGAAATGGTGGTTGGGGCTCTCGTCGATAACAAGACGAGGATTGAAAAAAAAGGAAAGTCGGTGCCCTTAGATCAGCTTAGTGAAGGGGAGAGGGTTACACTGACTTACAAAAAAACCAAAGAAGGCGCCCTGGCGAAAACGATTTCTATCCCCTAACTTCCAGGGTCTCTTTTATGCCAAATTTGTTTTGTGAGGTGAAATGTGAGCCAAAAAAAAAGTAGTGTTGGGTTAATAATATTGGGTATAGCCCTCCTGTGGGGAATGGCTGGGTGTAGTTCTCAAATGGAGACGACGATTCTCAGCGAGAAAGCTCCCCCTGAGCCCGAAGTGGCCAAGGTTGAAGAGGAACCTGCCTCTCCCGCGGAACCCGTGGTCAGTGAAACAACCGTTGGTGAACAGGATCTAGGCATACCACCTAGGGAGGCTCCACAAGGTTTAGGCACCCCTCCAAGTGAGATCCAAGTCGAGGAACCCTCCAAACCGATTATTCCCCCAAGTTCACCGGAAATGGCTGCTGCCATCCCTCCTGCGAAAGCGGGAGAGGCAAAGGCTATTGAGCCCTCTCCAGCTATTGGCCCGGTAATTGGAGGAATTCCTCCAATGGTGTTTGATCCGGAGATGCCTCCTCAACCAACCATGCGAAGAGGTGGTCCAGAAGAAGTGGCGATGCTCGAACCCGAGCCCATTAAAGTTCCCGAGAAGGAAAGAGTGGTCCCTCCTGTCCAGGGGGAGCCAACTCAGAGGGAGCCAGGCCTCGCTCCATTCATGGTTGACCCGGATTTACCTCCTGACCCAACCCTTCGAGAGGGTCAGCCGGAGGAAATTGAAACGCCGGTAAAAGAGAAACGACTTGAGGTGGTCAAAGTACAACCGGGGGCCCCGAGGATGCCGATTAAAACCTTAGCCGATGTGTATTTTGATTATGACCGCTATAGTCTTCGTGACGATGACAAAAACAAATTGAACGATAATGCCCAAATACTTGTCGACCAATTTTCGGGCCAGAAAGTGGTCATAGAAGGTCATTGTGACGAGCGAGGGACCGAAAGTTACAATATGATTCTAGGCAAGCGACGGGCTGAAACGGTCAAGAAGTTCTTGGTTGACCTGGGAGTCCCCGAAGAAAACTTAGAGGTGGTCAGCTACGGGAAAGAAAGACCGTTTTGCACGGACCATAGTTTGGAATGTTGGCAAGAGAATCGGCGGGGGCATTTCGTCGTGCGTTAACTCACCATTCTGTCACGAGAGCTCACGGCGGCCTTCAATCGACTTAATCAAGGTGACTTCGTCGGCATATTCGATATCCATCCCCACCGGGATGCCATAGGCAATTCGAGAGACACGCACCCCATACGGTTTCAACATCTTGGTGATATAAATGGCCGTCGCTTCCCCTTCGATGGTCGGATTCGTCGCAATTATCACTTCCTCCACCCCCCCAGCGTTAACCCGACTCTCTAATTCATGGGCCCGGATGTCTGATGGACCGACTCCATCGAGTGGGGACAGAGAACCAAATAAGACGTGGTAAAGTCCTTTAAACCCACCACTCTGCTCAATAGCATGGAGGGTGCTAGGCTCCTCAACCACAAGAATTCTTCCCTTGTCGCGTTTCGGATCAAGGCAGATTTCGCAAAGGGATTCTTCAGAAATATTTCGACATTGGGTGCAAAAGGAGAGCCGTTCTTTGACTTCTCGAATTGAATCAGCCAACCGAAGGGCCTCATCTTTTTCAGTTTTCATCAGGTGAAAAGCCAACCGCTGGGCGGTCTTTTGTCCAATGCCTGGGAGGCGGACTAACTCCCGTGTGAGGCGGGCTAAGAGTCCTGGTTGTTGTGCACTCATTCCGGTCTGTTTTTGGGGGTCGACGTTGACACCGTCTTCCTTTCCCGTTACCCAAACAGGCCGGGAATCCCCATTCCTCCGGTTACCGATTTCATTTCTTCCGCCATCATCTCCTTCGATTTTCGCAGAGCTTCATTGGTGGCAGCGACTAACAGGTCTTGCAGCATCTCTCGATCTTCAGATTTCATCACTTCAGGGTCAATGACCACTTTCGTGACTTGCATGGCCCCACTCACGCTGACGGTGACCATTCCTCCACCCGCCGACGCTTCTACCACTTTGTTGGCGGCTTCTTCTTGAATTTTCCCCAAGCGTTCTTGCATCGCCTGGGCTTGCTTAAAAAGGTTACCCATATTTCCTAGTGGATTCTTTGACATTACGATGTTTCCTCCTTTGGGGGAACCCGGCGGGCCGATACCACGTTTCCGCCAAACAGCTCCAGTGCTTGTTTCACTAAGGGGTGGGCTCTGACTTCATCGAGGAGATCTTGGTCTTGTTTCTCTTTACGCTTGACCCGCAATTGGCCAATGGTTGGTCCGGCGGTCTGCGCATCATTGAGTTCAATGACCCGCACGTGTAAAGGGCGGCCAGCTACTTCCTCACAGATCTTACCAATCAACATGCGATTCTCCGGTTTGTCGGTTCGCCACCTCGCAACCGATGCACTCTTCGGGTAGCCAATCACGACGTGATCTGACTCCACGTTCACCAGCGTGCCCATTTCCACGAAACTTCCAATGTTCGGATGACGCTCAATGAGTCGATTCATGACCGATTCCCAGTCGAGATCGCCTGTTTTGGGTGATTCTGGTTGAATTTCCCTGTTGGGCGACTCCACGGCAGCCGGCGGTGTGGCAGACTTGGCCTTTAATCTGTTTTCCTTCGAACCGATGGTGCTTGGGATGGTCTGTTTGGTTCCTTCAAATCTCTTGTTGGAGATGGGCTTTTGAGATTTCACCGTATGACTGAGCGTCACCGACGAACCTTGAAGGGGACGGT
>CP070743.1:436892-442040 GCA_020348185.1 Nitrospirota bacterium | reverse complement strand
TGAATGAGAGGTCATCGGAACCGTTTGAGAACCAGCACGGCATTGTTACTTCCAAAACCAAAAGCATTGAGTAAAGCCACCTTTACTCGAGACTCTTGAACTTTGGTAGAAATGCCAGGTAAGGCACACTCGGGATCAGGGTTTTCGTAGTTAATAGTGGGGTGGATGAGGCCAGTTTTGAGGGAAAGTGTCGAGGCAATGGCTCCGATAGCTCCCGCGGCTCCAAGCGTGTGGCCAATCAACGATTTCGTGGCATTGATCAGGAGCTTGTTGGCCCGGGTTTTAAAGACCTGGCGAAGACCTTTCACTTCGACTTCGTCTCCAACCAGCGTGGAGGTCGCATGGGCATTGACGTAATCAACTTGGGCCGGTCGTAGTTTTGCGTCCTCGAGGGCTAGGCTAATGGTTCGAGCGATGTCGGATCCATCCTCTCGAGGAACAACCATATGATACGCTTCACTGGTTGCGGCATAACCGACGACCTCTCCATAGATTTTCGCTCGGCGACGTTTGGCATGACGAAGTGATTCGAGGATGAGGGTGCCAGCGCCTTCCCCCATGACGAACCCATCTCGACCACTGTCGAATGGGCGTGAAGCTTGAGCGGGAGAATCGTTGTAGCTGGTGGACAGGGCCCGTAAAGAACAAAATCCAGCAAAGACCAGAGGAGTAATACTCGAATCGGCACAAACCGTAATGACCACGTCGGCCTTTCCATTTCGGATCCAGGTGAAGGCCTGACCGAGTGCATGAACGCTGGATGAGCAGGCGGTTGAAATTGTGATATTCGGGCCCTTGGCTCCATAGGCTAAAGCAAGAATTCCGGAAGCCGAGTTGAGCGTGATGGTTGGGATAAAATTGGGATGGACTCGGTGAGGTTTGGAGTTCTCATACAATTGGGTGATTTCTCGCTCACCCATCACCATGCCACCCATTCCTGCGCCGACGGATACCCCCACACGCTGAGTCTGAATTTTGTCCATCTGGATTCCACTATCTTGTAAGGCTTCTTTCGTTGAAACCAAACCGAATTGAGCATAGCGATCCACCCGTGTGGCATATTTATCATCCAAGAATTCCTCGGGATGAAAATTGACCACGCGCCCTGCGACTCGTGATCGATAAGATTCCATGGGAAAGTCGCCGAAGGAAGGGATGGCGGAAACGCCTGACCTCCCCTCAAGCGCGGTTTTCCAGAATGGCTCCACCCCAATTCCAATGGGTGAGACAATTCCCAAGCCAGTGATGACGACTCTTGAAGACATACAGAGGAGTGCAAAGAGTTTTGCACTTTTTACGTGCAAAGTCTTTCTTAGAGCTTGATATTTTCAATATGAGTGAAATGCCCGAACTTCTTTTAACTGAGGGCATCTCACGAGTCAAGCCAAGTACTAGGATGATCCTTTCAAATTCTTTTGAATACTGTCAACCTATGCACCATTCCCTTTTGGGGTTTGATTCATTTTTTATGCAATCTGGTGCGTCCGAGATGTAGGATGTAAATACTAAGGGTTTGATCCTGCCGCGAAATCTTCATATGATACAATCGATAATGACCTTTTCATCCTTTCTAACGCCATGAAAAAATTCCAATGTTCAACCTTAAAGGTTCAAAGACGAACGATGAGCCAGGTCATTTGGACGTTTAATAAAAGGCATTGACCCTACACTCCCTGGATTTTTGACTCTATGCCCATCCGACTTTTTTTCACGTATTGGGTGCCGGTGATCCTATATGCAGGAACGATTACGATGGTTTCCGGCATGTCCACCCCTCACACGTATTTTCCCCTTTGGGCAGGGGAAATCAATGATAAGGTCTTGCATGCGCTGGAATATGCGATTTTAGCCATTCTCTGTTACCGCGCCTTACGGCATGCTTCGGGGCCAGGGTTAGCGGACTACGCTGCGGTTCTTGCGATTGTCGGGGCGATTCTTTTTGGGGTGAGCGACGAGCTCCATCAATATTTCGTTCCGCTGCGGGAATCCGATCCTTGGGATCTGGTGGCGAATGGGGCCGGCTCTTTGATGGGGGTCACAGGTTGGCAAATAATTTCCCCACGTCTTCGCTTATTTCAAACACCATAACACGATTTCCGTCCGAACCTTCCATGTCGCGCCTTGCCCTTCGATGTTCTCCTTGCGTATTCGGATTCCAGAAAAGAGATCAAGTGGGGAGAATGCAGTTCGCTATTTTTACAGGTTTATGGATTCCTCTTTTTTTTATGGTTGGGGGCATCATTGACCCCCCCCTGTTTGCGGAGACTCAACCTTCGGCTTGGGAATCGGCCAACACCGCAGGAATGGAAGCCTATCGGCAAGGACGGTATTCGGAGGCGAAGCAATGGTTTTTGCAGGCCTTAACCCAAGCGGAACGATCCGGTGAGCCGAATCCTTCCCAAGCCATGACGTTGAATAATCTCGCAGCGGTTCATGAAGCCTTAGGAGAAAGTGAAGATGCTGAACTGCGATACCAGCAATCCCTCTTTGTCATTGGGGCGATTCAGGGTCCCGATCATCCGGATTTGGTGCCTGGCCTCAATAACCTCGCCTTGTTATATATTCGGGATGGGAAGTATCAACAAGCCGAGCCGTTACTCCGGCGCAGCTTACACATTCTCGAATCTCATTTGGGAGAAATCCATGCGCACCTGATCCCCAGTCTATTGATTCTGGCTCAGGTCACTCAGTTCCAAGGACGTTTTGAGGAGGCCGAGCAATATTATGCGAGAGCCCTCAACATTGCGGATGCAGAATTGGGCTCCCGTCACCACCAAACGACCACCATTCTGCACCGTTACGCAAGGCTTCTCAGGCAAATGAATAGAGATGCCGAAGCCTCTCTTCTGGAGGAGCGGGCTCGGACGATACAGGAACATTAATCAAAAGGATCATCCGGAGGGTAAGCAATTTCATAACGGCTTTACGCATGGGAACAGAAGCGATAGGATAGCCACGGGAAGACCTTATGCCACTTTCCTCTTTTCACCCCGTAGTTGAAGAATGGTTCAAGACCCGGTTAGGAAACCCCACCGATGTCCAGGTAGCCAGTTGGCCGGCCATTCGATCCGGGAAGCATGCCCTGATTGCCGCACCGACCGGATCCGGAAAGACCTTAGCTGCGTTTCTGACCTGCATTGATTCCTTATTACAACAAGGCCTGCAATGCGAATTAGAGAACCATATTCAGGTGGTCTATATTTCGCCGCTCAAGGCCTTAAGTAATGACATTAAAAAAAACTTGCAGGACCCTCTTGCGGAGATTACCGAAAGGGCCCTTAACGCGGGCCTGCTGACTCCCCCCCTTCGCGTAGAAGTGAGAACGGGGGATACGCCACAGCATCTTCGACAACAGTTGCTTCGCCGGCCCCCGCACATTCTCATTACGACCCCGGAATCCTTATTTTTGTTGCTGACGGCTCGAAAAAGTCGCGCTATTCTGCACAATGTTCGAACAGTGATTGTGGATGAAATCCATGCGTTGGCCCCAAATAAGCGGGGTTCCCATTTAGCGTTGTCTCTGGAACGGCTGGAGGCGTTGTGTCAGAAGCCACCCGTTCGAATCGGCTTGTCGGCGACGCAGCGGCCATTGGAGGAGATGGCTCAGTTTCTCGTTGGGATGAGAAATGGGGATTGCCAGCTGATCGATGTTGGGCATCGAAGGCAGTTGGATTTGGAAATTGAAGTCCCAAACGATGAATTAGGAGCCGTAGCCACCAATGCGATTTGGTCGGACCTGTATGACCGGGTCGCGGAGTATGCCCGCGACCATCGATCAACGCTGGTCTTTGTCAATACGCGTCGTCTGGCAGAACGAGTGGCCCATCATTTGACTGAGCGCCTCGGCGAGGATCAAGTGGCCTCCCATCATGGCAGCCTGTCTCGAAAAATTCGACTTTCGGCGGAACACCGATTAAAGGCCGGGCAATTGCGGGTCATGGTGGCTACGGCCTCGCTCGAGTTGGGGATTGATATTGGACACGTGGATCTTGTGTGCCAGATCGGGTCACCACGGGCGATTTCCACTTGTATTCAACGGGTGGGTCGGGCCGGACATTGGGTTGGCGCCATTCCGAAAGGACGATTATTCTGCACGACGAGGGACGAATTAGTGGAATGTGCCGCCGTGGTCCATGCGATGCGGCAGGGACTTCTTGACCCGGTGACCGTTCCCTCGGAGCCCATCGACATTTTGGCTCAACACCTTGTTGCCGAAGTTGCCGGTCAGGAGTGGAATGAAGGGGAGTTATTTGCGTTGTGCACCAGGGCCTATCCCTACCGTGATCTCAAGCGTGGACGATTTGACCAGATCATTCATATGCTGGCTGAGGGGTATGTCCCCCAACGCCGTCGTCAGCAGGCTTTTCTTTTTCACGATCGAGTCCATCATCAAATCCGCCCAAGACGGGGGGCGCGGCTCGCAGCTCTCACATCAGGCGGAGCCATTCCCGATGCCGCCACCTATTCAGTAATCGCCGAGCCGGATGGAACCGTTGTTGGAACGGTTGATGAGGATTTTGCAGTGGAAAGTATGGCGGGTGACATTATTCTCCTGGGCACCTCATCCTGGCGAATTCGAGGAGTGGAGATCGGCAAGATACGTGTGGAAGACGCCCATGGAGCTCCACCCACCATTCCGTTCTGGCGGGGAGAGGCTCCCTCCCGGACGCCCGAATTGTCTCGCGAAGTGGCTCTTCTCCGGGAACATCTCAGCCAACTGTTAAATGATGGGCCAAAGGGAAATGGTCAGTGCGCTCAAGCTTGGCTTCAATCCCATTGTGGGGTGACTGCAGCCGGGGCCGATCAAGTGGTGGCGTACCTGGTTGCCGGAAAGCAGGTGTTAGGAGCGGTACCGACTCAAGACCGCATTATCGCGGAACGATTTTTTGATGAAGCGGGGGGCATGCAACTCGTCATTCATTCGCCGTTTGGTGGTCAATTAAATCGGGCTTGGGGGTTGGCGCTGAGAAAACGATTTTGTCTCAACTTTGATTTTGAACTGCAAGCGGCCGCGACGGATGAAGGACTCGTGATTTCCCTCGGTGAAAAACATAGCTTTCCGCTGGAGGCGATTTTTTCATTTCTCCATTCCAACTCAGTGCGAGAGGTGTTAATCCAGGCTCTCTTGGGGTCCCCCCTGTTTCTCAC
>CP070743.1:431621-436792 GCA_020348185.1 Nitrospirota bacterium | reverse complement strand
TATCATTCATTCCCTCGACGACTTGACGTCGACCTTCCGTCAACATTTCGGACACCAACCGTTGAATGTCTGTCTCACTTAGGGACGGGCCGTCGAGAGTCTGTAAGGAGCCATCGATTCTCATCCGAGGCGAACTCCCGGTTATCAGATGGAGGTCGGAGCCTTTCCGATCGATAAGGATCTGACAGATCTGATTGAGAGTCTGCAAGGGGTTTCCAGGATTTTCAGATTGAATGGTCACTGGTCGTCGCCGACGCGACCTCGTTAACCGTGGTGACACCACCTTGAATCTTGGTCAGTCCACTTTGACGAAGAGTGTGTATCCCAGCCTGCACTGCGGCCGCTTTCAACTCATGGGCCGGGGCACGGCTAAGAATTTTCTGATGAAATCCATCAGAAAGTGGAAAAATCTCAAAGAGGGCGATTCTCCCACTAAATCCGGTTTGATGACATCGAACGCATCCCCGACCTTTCATCGGCTCAACACCTTGTAATTCCTCCTGATCGAATCCCAAGGCCACTAATTGTTCTGGTGTATTCACGTCGCACTCTTTGCAAAAGTCACAGATCTTTCTCACCAACCGCTGGGCAATGATCAGAGACAATGAGGAGGAAACCAAAAACGGTTCAACGCCCATATCAAGCAATCTCGTAATGGTGCGTGGGCCATCATTCGTATGCAATGTGGAAAAAACTCTATGGCCTGTCAAGGCAGCCTGAACAGCAATATTGGCCGTTTCCTGATCACGGATTTCCCCGATCATAATGATATCAGGATCTTGTCGAAGGAAGGAACGAAGGCCCGCCGCAAAGGTGAGACCAATATCTTCTTTAATTTGCATTTGATTGATGCCGTTCAGATGGTATTCTACAGGATCTTCAACCGTGACGATATTCACGAGGGGAGTATTGAGATATTGAAGGGCCGAATACAGGGTGGTGGTCTTTCCACTACCCGTAGGCCCCGTTACCAAAATCATGCCATAGGGATTCTCTAATGCGGATAGGATGCTCTCCAAATCAGGCTTCTCTAACCCCAGGGTAGTCAAATCCAAATTGAGTTTGGACCGATCAAGCAAACGAAGTACGGCTTTTTCACCATGGAGACAGGGAAGAATAGACACCCGCACATCAATGCTATGACTCGGATCAATCTGTAATTTCATCCGTCCATCCTGGGGGAGACGCCGTTCCGCAATGTCTAAATTTGCCATGATTTTGATTCGCGCCACCACCGCCTGTTGGACTCTTTTGGGTAAATGAGTCAAGGTCCCTAACACTCCATCCAAACGAAACCGCACCCGAACAAACAACTCCGTAGGTTCAAAATGCACATCGCTGGCCCCAATTTCTTCCGCACCCCGAAACAGGCGATTGACAAGATTGACAATCGGAGCTTTATCTTCAAGAAGATCATGCCCATTGACATGGTCCTCACCTTCCGGCAGTTCAGACAACGCCTCTCGCAAGCAATTCTGAAGGTCATAAAAAGTTCCGGTACGTTCTATTTCTTCAAAGGAAGCAGCTTGAAGAGGAGCCGTGGTCCCAGCAGGACCGTGTAGGGGGTCTTCTCCAGTAAAAGAATTCCTGTCACTCGTTGAAAACTGATAGGACCTCCGAATGGCCGAAAGAATATCGGATTCACTTGCTACCAGAGGTGTCACGTTCAACCCTGTCCGAAATTTCATCTCATCAATCAAAGCGATATTGGAGGGATCAACCATCGCAAGGGACAGTCTGGAACGAAATTGACGAACCGGTACAATCCTGAATTGTTGAGCGAGTTCCAGAGGAACAAGATTCAGTACTTCTGGTTCAATCTTGCAACTGGAGAGATCGATGGGCGGAACGCCATACTGCTGACTTAAAAATTCGAGCAAGGTGACCTCCGAGATCACCCCCATTTGAACCAGAATGCTTCCTAGCCGGCTGCCATTTGAGCGTTGAACCTGTATCGCTTCCTGAATTTGATCCTCAGAGGCCAACTGCGCTTCCATCAGGAGCTGTCCCATGCGTTCTCGAATCATCATCGTGATGGCCAACGCGACAACCTACACGTTTCCTGCATTCACATTCATGATCCCTCGGTACACATAATGGAGTCCGGAGAAAACTGTCAGCACCGCCATAAGAACCAGCAATGGGGGAAGAAGGCTTTTTTCAATCAGCCCTGATTGCACCGCCACCACTCCCGTCACATAAAGAAATTGGACCAAGGTGGCCCCCTTTCCCAGTATGGTGGGAGCAAGATCCACATTAGACTCTGTGAGTCGAGCAAGGAGAGTTCCCGTCAACAATATGACATCTCGGCTCACGACAAGAATCACTGTCCAAACAGGAATCAGATGCAATACGGAAAGGGTCACAAAGGCCGACATCAACATGATTTTGTCGGCAAGAGGATCAAGGTAGGAACCGATAAGAGTCCGTTGATTGGCTAACCGGGCAATCGCTCCGTCAAGCCCATCCGTTAAAGCGGCGATCAAAAGGGTGATGAGGGCATACTGATCTTGTTTATAAATTAAGAACCCCACAAAAACAGGAACTAAAAGGATTCGTAATACCGTGAGGGTGTTCGGAATATTGAGGGGTACTATTGGCATATCAGTAAACTCGTTTCACCCTGTAAGATTAAACCGCAAGAAAAAAAGTCTCCGGGCTTTTAAATTACTGAATTTCGCTACCCACCCTAAGATCTTCAGAACCCAATTACAAGCTTTTGAGGTGGATGGTAAATGCAAAAATGGCAGTTGTCCCAATTTGCGAAGAATTAGTTGGGAAGGATATTTCGTCTCGCCCACAAGATATATTTGCTTCTCTGATGAGAATCGAATGATGCCTCACCCAATATGTTTCGTGGGAACCAATTTGATGGCTTTGCTCAACTCCTTGATAGGAATTTCGGCTAGTCTCGTCAAAAGATTAAGGAGCACGTATTCATCAAGTCAATTGGGGTTGCAGCTCATTGGCCTGCACTCTATAATCTGAAAATATGCACGATTTCAATTGATTTGACAACCGACCAGAGGAGTCCTTTTGGATGAGTTCTTTACCCCTTTCATTCCGTGTCAGAAATGCCGTGATGGAAAAACATCAATTAGAAGGGACGGATCCCAGCGATCGGTATTTCAACAGGTTGGTGCCCGTCAAACGAGTGGACAGAGGATACACCGCCAGCGTGATGTATGAAGCCCTCACTATTGAGAGTGATACCCACCGGACAATCCCGGCCGCCGTCAATGACATCGTCACTAAGCTCCGCGATCTGGGATTCTCTAAAATGCGCACTCGAGTTAACTTTAAAGGACAACGCTATTTGGCAGAAAAAGAAAGTTGGATCGACTATCAGGATTGATTAAACCTGCCTTACGACATAACCCCTCCTCTCCGATGGCCTAATTTATTTTGCCTTGGCCGACCTCCTCAATTCTTGGAGTCGAAATATCTATTAAAAACAGTTCCAAGAAATTTATCCCTCCTCCCTCAACCGGTCGACTCTAGTTCAATTTAACGACCACTGACTTTTTCCAGTTCAATCTCGACAAAGGCGAGTATTTTCTCCGCGTCGTCGACCATGCCATCGGTGAGATTTATTCCGAGAGCCAGTTCCTCTTCATCCAACCGATCCACCAACCCATGATCTTGAAGTAACGTGACATCCCAAAACAATAAACCCGCGTTGTCCCGCTTTCCATCGATCATGGCGACAGCATTAATATTATCGCCATGTTCAGTTGGGGTGCTCACAAAGGTAGGTGTAATACCTGCTTTCCTGGCTCTTTGGATAAGCAGCATAAAGGTTTGTATTCGCTTCAAACTGGCGAGATCCGTTTCCATATAATCATCCTCTCATAAAGTCGGGAATTAGGTATTGTTGTTACTCAATTACCGATATTTTAGTAACGGTGAAGCCTAGCCATTTCCCACGAATTCCTGGTACACCAAATCATGAATCATGGGACGGAAGTCCTTGATTTTATTATTGTCACGGGTAGGATGCACCCGGTTCGATAAGAGAATGACCTCCAGTTCCGGAATGGGGTCAATCCAAACTGAGGTCCCGGTAAAACCCAAATGACCAAAGGCGGACTGCGAGAGGCGAGTTCCTGAAGAGGACGGAAGGGAAGGGGTATCCCATCCCAGAGCCCAACTCGATCCTGGTTGCTTAGCAACAAACTCGTTGACTAAATTCTGATCGAAAAAAGCATTACGGCCCCAATAGCCTCCTAGCCAGGCCCCCGTGATGGCAGCCACAGCCCCTGCTGTCCCAAATAAGCCTGCGTGCCCGGCTATTCCACCCAGTAAATAAGCATTTTCGTCATGGACTTCACCTTGCGCCAGTCTCCCGCGCCACGGGTCTTGTTCCGTCGGAGCAATGTCACAAGAAGCCCCATGTCCGGGGGAAACTTCTCCTTCGCTTTGGAGAAAAGACAATGATTTTGCACTAAGTGGATCAAAAATTCTTTCCTTGCAATATCTACCTAACGATTGATTGGTTTTGCTCTCAATCACAAATCCCAGCAGCATAAAACCTAAATCACTGTAAAGAGTTTGGTCCCTTGGCTGATCTTCAAGAGGTTCGTGACAAATTTTGTGGAGAACGAATTCACGCCTTTTTTCTAACGAATCTTGTTCGCGCCATTTGCCTTCCTGAAACCCGAATTGTTTGAAGTAGGGACGCCAAGCTGGCAAGCCAGAACGGTGGCCCAGTAAATCTCGAATTGTGGCCTCGCTCACCGAGCTAGTCATCAGTGTGGGCAAGATCGAGCCAACTGGTTGATCGAGATGTGCCAGGCCGTCCTGCACTAGACACAGTATCGCCGTGGCCGTGGCTAGCGGTTTGGTTAAAGAAGCAAGGTCATATAAGGTATTGAGGCGGGCTGCTGTAGCAGCGGGAAGAGACGAGGCGAGGCCAACGGCCTCATGGTAAAGGATGGTATTGTGGAGACGCACAAGAAGAACGGCCCCGGGGAAGACGCCTTCCTGAACCCCAGCGCGAAGAGCGTGTGTGATGGGATGGGACCTGCTCATCAACCCCCATCTTCAGCGTACCTCTCTGCTTCACCTTCTGGGAGACTCGTCTGATCGGAGATCAATTCACTGTCCTGAGAAATTTCTCCCGAACCTTCAGTTTTTTCTTCAACTTCAATGAGTCGGTTAAACGCATTTAA
>CP070743.1:426341-431521 GCA_020348185.1 Nitrospirota bacterium | reverse complement strand
ATGCCATTCTTCCAGAGAACTGTAGAAACTGTGGTGAAGCGCTTTGGGGGGATTCGACTCCCTTTTTCTGTGATCACTGCTGGTCTCCCCTTTGCCCGATTATGGGTCCAACATGCCAACGGTGCAGTCTGCCATTTCCCTCTCAAAATTCCCTCCTCTACAATCCCATCCATCAGTGTGCAAATTGTCGACTCCACCCACCGGCATTTACTCGAGCCTGGACATTCTATCCTTACAAATCTCCCCTAAAGGAAGCTATCGGATTATTTAAGTATCAAGGAAAAATTTCATTGGCTGGTCCACTAGCTACCTTACTCCTGAAGGCTTTGACGCCTTTGCCTACAATTGATGTCATTCTTCCGGTACCATTGCATCCTACCCGACTACGAGAAAGAGAATATAATCAGTCACTCTTGTTGGCCTTTCCTTTAAGCACACAACTTGGTCTTCCAATTTCGTATTCCACTTTAGTGCGGATCCGCCCGACCACACCCCAAACTTCCTTAAGACGAAAAGATCGGATCAAAAATCTCCGACGTTCTTTTGTTGTGACTCAACCCACAATCCTGCGTGATAAAAGTATCCTCCTCGTCGACGATGTGTTCACGACGGGTACCACCGTCAATGAATGCGCCAAAGCGCTTCGAAAAGCCGGCGTCAGCCATGTCTATGTTGTCACGTTGGCGAGAATGGTGTAGGCTAAGAAGCGGTTTCAAGTTTCGGGTTTCAGGTTTCAAGTAAAAAAGAATACCGGGTCCACCTATGCCGATCTACGAATATCGGTGCCTTGACTGTCAAAAGCGAAACGTTCTTCTCATATTAAAACCAGCCCAAACGTCAGTGGCCTGTAAATTTTGTCAAAGTGACAACCTCGAACGACTGATGTCCAGGTTTGCAGCTCCGAAATCTGAAGAGGCCAGAATGGAGGCCTTAGCCGATCCAAGCAACTTCGGGGATCTTGATGAAAATGACCCTAAGAGCATGGCCCGAATTATGAAAAAAATGAGCAGTGAAATGGGTGAAGACTTAGGTGGGGACTTGGACGAAGCTCTCGAAGGGATGGAGGGAGATCATATGGCCCCCTCTATTCCTGATGCGGACGAGACAATCTCCTAGGAGAAATACTTGACATTTGATTTTCCTGTTGTATCCTACTACCAAGGTTTTTTTCGACATTTTCTTGGAACTTGAATGCCATGTTCGCCGGCCAGTATCCATGCAAGTTAGATGAAAAAGGGCGTTTTTTGGTCCCTAGCCCCCTGCGAGAACAATTAGAAGCTCAGGGGCAGAGTGTGGTTTTTTTGAAAGGGCAGGATCTCCCTCTTTCAACCTATCCCCTCGCAGAATGGCAAAAAATTCTGGATCGGGCCCAAGAAACCTTTGATGAAGACCAAAGTCGTATGTTTATGCACTTTGTTGTGGCCGAAGCTGCCTCCTCTGAAATGGATAAGGCCGGACGCATCCTCATCCCTGGACGCCTGAGAAAAGTTATTCCGATTGACGAGGATCAGGAGATTGTCATAGTTGGTATGTATCACCGCCTTGAAATCTGGAACCCTTCAGAGTGGCGGCGCTACATCATGCGTAATGAAGAAAATTTCGAACAAAATATTGGAAAATTTTTAAACCTTCTATAAATCCCTTGCCCTCGACCGGGTCCTATCACTCAACCCTTCTTTCCTCAACTCAAGTCACATCGCTTTCCCTTCTCAAACGAAAGCTACCCCTGGGGAAGACATTTCGAGGATCACAGAAACCTCCTTCATTACTCATGGCTTTTCGGCGCATTCATCCCCAATCGATTGTTTCCTCCAGAACAGCAGTAGGGGGATTCCCTCAAGAAACGCTCCTTTCGATCACAACCAAAAAACTTGTCCTGGCTCTTCCCGTCCCACCAAGTATTAACCACCAATACGCGACGGTAAATGGGCGTCGAGTCTTATCATCAAAGGGACGCCGGTATAAAGCCAATGTTGCCCAACAGATCCTGGCAGCCTTAATGCGTTCATCCGAGAGGATGGATTTGCTCAAAAATCTGCGCACAGACGCTTTAAAATTATCAATCAGATTTTTCTTTACCTCGGCTCTCAGGCGTGACATCGACGGTGGGTTAAAAATTGCCCAAGATGCGATATGTGATGCATTGGACATCAATGATAACCGGATTGTTGAAATTCACCTCTACAAAGCGATTGATGCCAACTGCCCGAGAATGGAATGCAGTCTTTCGATTACACCCACAAAAACCAAATTGCCAAAAACCCGAACATCCAAAAATACCAAGTTTCAGGTCAAACGGACCTCCCCCCGCCATCATTCCATTCCAGGATCCGGCAGAGTCAAATCTCACACGATTCGGCAGTCTAAACCTTGAAACCTTCTCTACCAAATTACTCGTTCAATAATTCCGAGATATCCCCCCCAAATCGATAACAGGGCACCAATCAGCATTCCCACCAGCAGAAAACGTCGTCGATCCGAGGAAGCACTCAGAGCATTGGCATCCCAGTGTCCGCGCTGCCAACGGGTTCCTAACCAGCCCAGGTAGGCCAAGACCAACCATAGACCCTCCAATGCCAAGGCCTGCCGGGTCAAAACAAAATAATCAGGCTGTGTCCGATTAATCTGAACAGCTACGGCGAATATCGGCAATAAGGCCACCAACCCTATAACAAATACTGTTTTTTTCATCGGCTACCCATCTTTTGTATATTCGAACCCTACACCATCATTTGTCTCAATGTAACGAACCAGATCCTTGAAAGTTGGAATTTAAAAAGGCCAAACTGATTCTGATGGCACCTTTAAAAAATTCATTCCCAAAAGGGTTCACCCAAAGACAGAGTACACGATATGATATTAAATTAACCCTTGGCTTCGTATTCTTAATATGGAGAAATAAAGAAAAGGATTCTACTCATGCAAGTCTTCACTGTCATTATTTGTTTCCTTTTGGTCAGTCTGACAACGGACCAGGCGTTTTCTCGTCAGCGAGCCCTCACCCCTGCAGAAAAAACCCACCTGAAGAACGCCCAAAATATTTCGCTCGAAACCGTGGCTTTAACCGAGAAGGGACTAGTGGATCCACAAGAAATCCAGCATGTGGTCACCAATCGGTTTCAAGAAATTGGATATACCATTATAAAGGACGAGGAAATATCCCATGACGTGGTGGTGAAAGTGAAATGTGAGGAGCGAAAGACGCGAACGGGGCCCTCGACCTACGGAGGCGATGCCGATTCGTTGCATTCTCCTTTACCGGGATGGACAGGGCCGGCCTGCCAAATCACTTACGGCTTGAATGGGGAACAATTTGACTGGCGAATCGAAGTTCGGACTGACTTCAAAGACGCCATGGAAGCCGCTAAGAAGAAGGAGAAAAAAAATTCCGGTGAATACGCCCTCACCGAACTTTCAATAAAATTGAAGCATGATGATTTCCCACTACTCCTGACCGCGGAATGGGAACAAGCCGATCGACTGATCAATCTAATGCAACGGACGGAAATTGACCAGAGCCTCAAGCTCAAGATTATTCCCTTATTAGGGAGTAACTCTGACCCCTCGGTTCTTCCTACCCTGACGCAGGCTTTGAATGATCCGGTTTTGGCCCCACAGGCTGCCATTGCCCTGGGCCAGCAAGGGGAACAAGCGGAAGCGACCCTGGTAGGTCTTCTCCAGACAGCCGAAACACCGGAACTGAAAATTGCGGCGGTCAAGGGGTTGGGAGAGATCGCCACGCACAGCGCCCAAACCAGGGTTTACACCCCGCTCGTTCATTCGCTTCAGAAACCAGACACCGAAATTCCCGTGAAAACCGAAATTGTCAGAGCCTTAGGAAAGCTCGGCGACCAAGAAGCCGTGCCGGTTCTGGAAAAGTTGAATCATGAAGCTTGGACTGACCCATCCAGTTCCCAAGAAATGCAGGAACTTCGGGAGGCTTTGACTTGGAGTCTCTGGCAACTCAACCCGGACGCTCATACTGGATAATACCCCCTATGGGGGTAATTTCAGATCTCAAATCTCAAAGTATTTCGGACAATGAAGACCTTTACAAAAACGATCAAAAGAGCATACGCTTCTATCAGCAATACTTCCTTCGGTCGAGCATTCAGGAGTTGAAACGCTTCCATGAACCGGGCAGAGCGTCGAGGGCAGGAAAAATCAGGTAAGCAACCCGGGAGTGAGGTCCAGCCACTCCAAATCCGAACGCTATTTTCGGAAGCGGTTTCCCATCATCAGGCTCGTCGATTCCAGCAAGCAGAAGAGTTGTATGCGCGTATCCTGACGCACGACTCTTCTCATGTTGATGCGCTCCATCTCCTGGGCCTCGTCGCACACCAACAAGGAGATAATTCCAAGGCCATCCAGCTTATCTCAAAAGCCATCTCCATTAATTCGACCAAACCCCATTACCATTTTAATCTAGGACTTGTCCTGGAGAAGGCAGGTCGACTCGATGAGGCCACTTCTGCTTATGAAAAAGCCCTGACGCTGAACCCTTCTTATACGGAAGCCCAAAGCAATCTCGGCAATGTCTTTCGAGCGCAAGGGAAGCTGGATTCAGCCGCTCAAGCGTTTCACGCCGTCCTGAAAATCAACCCGCGTTCCGCTGAGACACATAATAATCTTGGCGTCGTCCTGAAGGAGCAAGGGGATATCGACGGAGCTATTGATGAATATCGAGCTTCGTTGCAGCTTAACCCGGTTCATGCCGAAGCCTTGAACAATTTAGGTGTCGCCTATAAGGAACAGGGTCGGCTGGAAGAAGCCAAATCGTCATTTCAGCAGGCCGTGGTGCATAAACCTTACTATGCCAACGCGCATTATCACCTAGGACTGACCTCCTTATGGCAGCAACACATGGAAGAAGCTATGGACTGCTTCCGCCGATCTGCCGGTCTCACCTATAACCATCAAAAACCTGTATCGATTCGATCGATCACCAAGGCCCGCATTAAACACGATTACGAGCAGGTTCAATTCCTTCTGAAGCATTCCCTGGGATCCGATCTTCCCTCCCAGTACGTGGAAGGCTTAGATGCTCTTTACAAACGTGTGCTCAATGACACGGATACCTCTTGGTTCATAGGCCTCACAAGTCAGGAACAACATCAAATCGCTCCCTCATTTAATCGGATTCTTCACTACGGCAAGGCCGAGGCTTTACCAGAGGGAAC
>CP070743.1:421047-426241 GCA_020348185.1 Nitrospirota bacterium | reverse complement strand
TGTGAAAATCAATTGTGCCGCTCTCCCCAGCGAGCTCTTAGAGGCCGAACTGTTCGGATATGAGAAAGGAGCTTTTACCGGTGCCCACCGGCGAAAACCGGGAAAATTTGAATTCGCTCACGAGGGCACGATCTTCTTGGATGAGATAGGAGAATTGAGTCCTCCGCTTCAGGCCAAGATCCTCCACGTGCTCCAAGATGGAGAGTTTTCTCGATTAGGGGGGGAGAAGGATATTCATGTGGATGTGCGTGTGTTGTCCTCGACCAACCGGAATCTTGAGGACGCCGTTGAAGCCGGAACATTTCGAAATGATCTGTATTACCGGCTCAATGTGGTCAGTCTCCAAGTTCCTCCCCTTCGCGACCGCCAGGACGAGATTCCCATTTTAGTTGATTTTTTTCTTAAAAAATATAGCCGCCAATACAATCGGCCCAATGCCAAACTCTCATCGAAATCCCTAACCTTGTTTCAGAAGCATCATTGGCCTGGCAATGTGCGCGAGTTGGAAAATTTTGTCAAACGGATCGTAATTTTACGGGACGAGGAATTTGTCGCTCAAGAAATAAAGCCGCCGGTTGAGGAGGTCCTAACCGAGTGGCCAGAACCAACTACCGGCGGGTTAAAGGAATTGGCACGCAGAGCGGCGCGTAAGGCGGAGCGGCAGGCCATCCAGGAGACGTTACGCCAGACTCAATGGAATCGTACACAGGCGGCGAAACTTCTGGGGATTAGCTATAAGGCACTGTTATATAAAATGCAAGAATGCGGACTTTCCCCTTCCAAAGAGGATGCCCTGGAAAATGGTGAATCAAGTTTTTGACTGTGGTAAAATTCACAAGCCGGAAAACTTTCCGGGCAGACCCTAACGGCAGGAAGCCAAGGGCCTTCTCTTGAAAGGCGAAATTTTTAACCTGAAATTTCAACCCTTGTTTCCCTGATAGGGGAAAAGGAACGGGAGGAGTTTTTTCAATGGCTTCATTGAGAGTATTTGGAAAGATATGGATGCCAAGAGGGCATGGAATGCTCGGAGCAGAAAGATTTTTCTTTCTTTCCGCTATCTTCCTGTTTTTTGTCCTTGGGCAATTCCCTTCGGCTTCCTTAGCGCAATCGAGTGCTGATGAATACATCGCTGAGGGGATGAAGGCCTATGTCCAAGGCAATTATCAGGAAGCCATTGATGCGTTCACACAGGCCATCAACATCCAGCCTGACAATGTTCAGGCCTATACGAATAGAGGGCTAGCGAAATATCGGTTAGGAGATATTGACGGAGCCTTAGATGATCATACCTCGGCCATAAAAATGAATCCGAATTTCGCGGCGGCCTATACCAATCGAGGAGGTGCAAAATTCGTCAAAGGGGACTTTGACGGCGCTATTGCCGACCATACCAAAGCCTTGGAACTTTTTCCTGAGTACGTTCAAGCTCTAAACAACCGGGGATTTGTCAAGCTTCATATTGGAGATGTCGATGGGGCTATGGCGGACTTCGATAAAGCATTAGAATTGAACCCTTTTGAGCCAAGCGCTTACACGAACCGAGCTTCTGCCCGTCTCGCAAAGGCTATCGCTCTTAAACGCGAGGGGGAAAAAGAAGCTAGCCAGACGCAATTAGAGGAAGCTGCCCGGGACGCCACGAAAGCCATCGTGTTGAATCCGCAACTCGCTCCAACCTATGTGCTTCGCGGACGAATTCTCCAGGAAGTCATGGCCTTAGACAAAGCCTTACAAGACTTTGATAAGGCTATAGAATTGGATCCTAACCTCCCCACAGCCTATCTCAATCGGGGTTCAGTCAAAATAGCGAAAAAAGATTATGAAGCGGGCTTGGAGGATATATATAGGGCGCTAGAAATCGCTCCCGAGCTTGGACCCTTGGCTGAGCCATGGATAGAGTATGCCACCAAAGGCCTGGAGGAACAATCAGGATAATATTTTTGGACTTTTCCCGTCACCATCGCCTGTCAGACGAGAATCGAAGATTCTCTTGGTCTCCCCCTCTCCCGACATCTCCAACATCCATTCTGGCAGCGGAGTTTGCAAAGGGACGGTGGGGGTTTTCCGATTCGCGTGAACATGATGACGGCAGTTGAATGGCTGAGAAATAATTTGAGATCCCCGGTATTGAGACCTCCATCCTTCAGGGGCAAGGGTGGTCTTGTCCATGTTGGGGGCACAGCCTGGAGGATGGCTTACTTGTACTTTATCGCAATGCCTGTCATTACCGCGATCGTCCCTTTGTTCTGGACTCCACCCGTGACTCCACCTCCCGGCCCAACTATCGGCATCGAGTAATTCCATTCTTGCTCTTCAAGCTCCACATCGATAATGGCATCTGCGCCAACCCTTCGAGCTTCTTCAATGAGCCCGGCCCTGAGTTCCTCTTCACTCGTCGGTTCCTCTGCCGTTGCTTGAAGTTTGGCTATCTTGGTGAAGGGTTTTGTGGGTGGTTCGGAAAGGATAACCACCTTGTGATCAGATGAATATCCACTATAGGTCGCTCCTTCGAGTATGACATGTTCTGTTTGGACGTTAGAGCACCCTAGCCACCCAAGCCACCCGACCAAAACCACTAGAATGAGTGTCCTCCTCATTGTTTGCCTCCATGGAAAACTATAGGGGATTGTTTCCCTCAGTTCAAATTATTATTCGTTCCTATTATACTTATGCCCTACGTATCATGAAAAGAGAAGTTGTCTTCACCCTTTTTCTGACCACTTTCTTTTGCGCCTGTTCCACTATGAGCCCCGGCGATTACCTTTCAGTAAGAGCCGATCAGAGTTTTACCTTTCATCCAGCTCAGCCAATTTACGTGGCACTACTGGAACCTCAAACGGAAAAAGAACAAGGATTCCGCAAAGTCCTCGTGTCCGAGATGAGGAATGTCGGCTTGACCGTGAGCGACCAAATGACTCAGGAGACCCTTGTGCTCTTTTACAGAATCAATGATGAGTCAAGCACCATTTATCGCATCCCTGGGAATCCCGGTCTTTCTCGTCTTCCTGCTCAATGGCAAGAAATTCATCTAGAACTCTTCAGCATCCATGATGTCAAAGATCCAGGACCGATTTGGGAAGGGTACCTTAAAGTAAAGATAAAGAAATTCAACGCGCAACCAGGGGACACCATCAGACCGTTGCTCGAATTGGTTGGAAAGAACTATGAAGGCTCACCGCCCATCACAGTCTACACCAAAACCCAGCCTTCCCGCAGCAAAGATGAAATCGAGCGGTTGGAAGAAAAGGTGAAAAGCCTGGAAGAACGGATTGAGGAGATGCAAACACCTCCCCCCCCTCAGCCTCCAGTGGAGGAACCACCAAACTCAAAGGCTTCTCCTTAATGCTTACAATTCTGGAAAAGGTTTCAAGTTTCAGGCTGCAGGTTTCAGGTTAAATACGGGGGAATGTTCATTTTTTGGGCGTCTAGAGTTGCAAGTCTGAGGCATTTACTTGAAACCTGAAACTGGGAACTTGAAACTTCAATTTTTGGGAGATCCGGGGGGGAAATCAATTTCTCAATGGATCAACGGTCCCCATGGCAGTAACTTTTTTTATTTGGTAGACCCGCTGGCGGTTGAGGCCAGATCATCTTCTATCTTAGTCAGGATCCAATCTTCTATTTTGGCGTTGGAGACTTCAGGTTCGTATAACGACCCGCATTGAACGAGGTCGTCCCCACAAAGACGAAAAGAGGGAATCCCCACAACTTTCCTCGAGACGGTCACCTTGGTTCGGTTACTGTCAAGCGCGACCACTTTGATGAGAAACTCATCCTTCCACCCTTCGATCCGTTCAGCATCCGGATTATATCCCTTCGATCTATCCACCTTATGCGTGTCACGGAGTTCAATGCTTCCATTTTTTTCATCGATTCGGATAACGGGTTTCCCGTGAAGCTTCTCAAAATGGTGAGCGACTCGCTTGGTGGCCGCCCACACTGCGTCAAAGCCAGCCGGGTACCGATCTGAGACCGTGGTCGTTTGCAATTTGTTGGAAAATGCGCTTTTCGCGGTGTCGATTTGCATGCCTTCCGGGTACTCCTCCACCCGTTCGAATTCCGGTTGGCTCGAACAGGCTCCCGATAGACCAAGGAGACATGCACAAATCAGAAGCCCGGTATCAGTCCATGATTTGTTTTGCCACATTGAAAGATTCCCCCAAACCATTTCAGAAAATTACCCACATGTTTCGAGGCCCATTTTAACAGATAAGAACTCAAGTTGGCACTTGATTCCATCTGCCATCGAGCCGGAGTCTCCTTTATTCCATGTTTCCCTTGCACAATGAGAATTTTTCCCTTCCTGGAAACCGGAAACTCGAAACCTGAAACCCTGCCTACGGATAAAGCGGGATGGTGACAGGATTGAACCCTCCTAGAGTATGCACGTCCGCACTCCAGAAAGGAAATCCTGTTTGACATTGGAAAATTTTGCGTGCTAGGTTCGCCCGGTTTCAAAAAGAGCTCTTAAGGAATAAGGCCCCCTCTCCCTCAAAGGGAGAAGGCTGGGGTGAGGGTGACGGACTCGAGTGCACCTAAAGGCCTTCCAACTCCCAAAACTGATCCCACCAAGGGATTACCCAATTCCCATTTCTTTTGGGCCAAAAATCAAAAGCTTAGTTGAGCTTTCATACATTTCTCCCCTCACCCTAACCCTCTCCCCACAGGGGAGAGGAAAAAGAGGGTAAAAAATAAGGAGGGCATCAAAAAGGAATACCTATGAAGACCGTTCGTTCCACGCAACTCTTTTCTGTCGCGCAAACACTGATTCCCGGAGGAGTGAATAGTCCCGTCCGGGCCTTTCGATCAGTGGGAGGACAGCCACTTTTCATGAAACGAGCCAAAGGGCCTTATTTATACGATGCGGACGGGAATCAGTTGATTGACTATGTCTTGTCCTGGGGACCGATGATTCTCGGACACGCCAATCCGCGCGTCATTCAATCCGTGATTCAGGCGGCGAAGAGAGGGACAAGTTTTGGCACCCCCTGCGAGCAGGAAATTCAATTGGCTTCCTTGATCACCAACGCTCTTCCCTCCGTCGACCAGATTCGATTAGTGAATTCCGGGACGGAAGCGGTCATGAGTGCGATTCGGGTGGCGCGGGGCTTCACCAAGAGGGATGGCATTCTTAAGTTTGAAGGATGCTACCACGGCCATGCTGATCATCTGTTAGTGAAAGCCGGTTCTGGGGTGG
>CP070743.1:415743-420947 GCA_020348185.1 Nitrospirota bacterium | reverse complement strand
GGCTTTCAGGCTGGTTGTAATATCCCGCATGATGACCGTTAATAATTTGCGTTTTCCAACCCCCACCTTTGATATGGAGGCTTCGATGGGAAATTCTTCTCCATTGGCACGAAGGCCATAGACTCGGCCAAGTTTCCCCATTGCGCGGGAGGTAGACCCGCTTTGTCCAAATTCCCGGATGTATCTCGGATGGGCTTCCCGAAACTTGCCCGGGATGAACTGGTCAAGAGATTTACCGACCGCTTCTTTGGATTTTCGCCCAAACATGAGCTCAGCCGCAGGGTTAAACATCACGATGCGCTGATTGTGGTCGAGCGTGATAATGGCGTCCATCGCGGATCTAATGATACCTTCAATTCTTTCCTGACCTTCCTGAACGGCTTCTTCGGCCTTTCTCCGTTCGGTGACATTCAGATGCATCACGACGGCGGCTGCAGCCTCGATTTCAGAAATTGGCATAATAATCACGCGAAACCAGCGTGGTTCAGAAGGGCCATGGCAGGGGTATTCCAACGTGAAACTCTTTTGCTTTTCCATGAGGACGGCCCGTAATCCCTGTGAGACGGCTTGAGCCTCTTTTAAATAGATCCCATGGGCCTGCTCGCATACGAGAAGGTAGTTTGTCCCAATTCCACAATGAGTTCCAGTTAACACCTTTGCCGTGCCAAACCGCTTCCACGCCTCATTGACGTACCGGATGACACCCTGGGAATCGACCAAGGCGATGTGCGCCGGTAACGCATCCAATATCGCGGCATTCATCTGGACAAGGGCAGGTGGCCGTTTCCTGCTACTTTTCAATACCTTGGGAATTTGGGGGCGGGAAATGTTGGTTGATTTTTTGGGGTTGCGGGGCATGATGGTAAGTATTCAGGGCTAGGAAAGAAAAAATACTGACAAACACCAATCATATCCCTTTCTCACATTCGCGTACAATCATTCCTCCGTCCTGATCGCATTTGGTCAGCGGGTTTCCATTTTCGGAAAAGACAACCCTGTATTTCCAAATAGGATAGTATGACGAACCCAAGAATAGATATTGATTCAATGGTCATTTTCTGTGCCTCTGACTTGTGTAGCAATGTAAACAAGGAAAACCTAGGTATATCTTCACCTTCCGCTGGTGAAATCCCTACTTCCGGGGATGCCCTCATCCTTGTTAAAGTTTCATGGGGCAAATAGACCGTAGGGTTACAAGTCTCTTGAGGGAGAATTTGTATTTTGCTTGAAAGCCTTAGGGGAATTGCTGGTTCCTCAGTGAGCTCAATATTGGTATAAAAAGGCTTATGCTCCCCCATCAAATCCTGTTTGACGAAAAGACCATTCGCGTTCGTGTAGACGAAATGGCCGAATCAATTGCATCGGACCTCGAGGGGAAGCAGGTGATTCTCCTAGGCTTGCTGACGGGCAGCTTTGTTTTTATGGCCGATTTGGCCCGCGCGCTTTTCCGTTTCGACATAGAGCCAAAGGTCGATTTCTTAGCCGTTTCGCATTACGGACAAACCAAGGATCCGACACGACCGGTTCGGATTGACAAGGACACCAGCATGAAGGTGTGTGAACAAGCGGTGCTTGTCGTGGACGATATTGTTGATTCGGGAAGGTCATTAGCGAAAGTTATGGAACATCTCCGCCTTCAGCAACCTGCCTGGCTTCGTAGCTGTGTCTTCTTGGACAAGCCGAGCCTGCGGTTAGTACCGCTGAAAGCTGATTACGTCGGATTCGAAGTGGAGGATGTTTGGTTGATTGGCTATGGCATGGACCTTGCGGGGGAAGGTCGGGGGTTGCCTTATATAGGAAAGGTTGAACAATAGCGTGAGTTTTTTTGGTGGAACTCGAACCCTGCAACTTGAAGCTGTGTGAACTATGAAGGTGAGTCAAGACAGGGATATGGACCGGGTAATCCGCATTGCTCGTGGGGAACAACCCGCTGATCTGGTCATCTGCGGATGTCAGTTGGTCAATGTCTTGACCGGTGAAATTTATCCTACGGATATTGCGATAGCGGACGGACGGATTGTGGGACTGGGTCCCTATGAAGGACGGCAAATTTTCAATGCCAACGGAGCCTATGCGACACCTGGTTTCATTGATGCTCACCTTCATGTGGAGTCAAGTTGCTTAACGGTTAGAGAGTTCGCGCGGGCGGTGGTGCCAATGGGGACGACTGCTGTTATCACGGATCCGCATGAGATCGCCAATGTATTGGGATTGGCTGGGATTACCTACATGCTGGATTCTTCAAAGGGTCTACCGTTGGATGTGTTCGTGATGCTTCCGTCCTGTGTGCCAGCAACGAAATGGGAAACATCAGGCGCTCGATTGGAGGCTCAAGATTTACGCCCACTTTTCAATCATCCTCAAGTTCTTGGACTCGCTGAAATGATGAATTATCCGGCCGTATTGAACAGGGATCCTTCCGTGCTTCAAAAAATGGCATTAGAACCTGATGAGTTCATTGATGGTCATGCTCCTGGTCTGACCGGACGGGACTTATGCGCTTATATCGGTACTGGAGTTCGATCCGATCACGAATGCACCTCTTTTGAAGAAGCTAAGGAGAAACTCAGGCTAGGCATGTATGTCCTGATACGAGAAGGAAGTGTCGCAAAAAATTTGGATGCGCTTTTGTCCCTGATCACTCCCTCACATGCTTCCAGACTGGGATTGATCACTGACGACCGGCATCCAGCCGACCTTCTGAACCAGGGGCATGTGAATGGCCTACTGAAAAAGGCGGTGGCTGGAGGAGTCTCTCCGACGGTCGCCATTCAGATGGTCACAATCAATCCCGCCACCTTTTATTCCCTCAATGGTCTGGGGGCCATTGCCCCCGGGTATCGCGCCAATATGGTCCTGTTAGAGGACCTCAAGGACTTTGAGGTTTTGTCTGTGTGGAAGGAGGGTCAGTTAGTAGCCGAAAAGGGACAGTTAACGGTGGAATTACCACAGGCCCCTCGGATACCGGCTTCCTCAATGAAGATAGGGTGGAACCAATTCCAAGGTTTAGACATTTCAGCCGGGGAACCAGAGATCCGTATGGGACGAGTGATCGACATTGTGCCTGATCAACTGGTGACGCAGGAGATTGTGAGGAAACTGACTCTTAGAAATGGTGTGGTTTGCGCCGATCCAGAGCATGATTTGGCCAAGCTTGCTGTCGTGGAACGGCACAAGGCTACGGGGAATGTTGGTTTAGGGATGGTTCACGGACTAGGACTTCGCCGAGGGGCGCTGGCTTCATCGGTTGCTCATGACTCACACAATATTGTCGTCGCGGGAACCAATGACCATGATATGCTGGCCGCGATTAAGTTTGTCGACCATCTCCAGGGAGGGCTTGTGGTCGTCGACGATGGAGTGATTCTCGCTTCTCTACCACTACCCATTGCCGGGCTTCTGTCAGACCTGTCTTTGAATGAAGTCGCACATTTAATGGAAGGGGTAACCTCAGCGGCACGGCGGCTTGGAAGCTCCCTGACCAACCCGTTTATGATGCTGTCTTTTTTAGCATTGCCAGTGATCCCTGAATTAAAGCTCACGGACCGCGGGCTATTCAATGTTCTTGATTCTAAATTCGTATCGCTATTTGTAGCAGACAACCCTCACTAACCTACTATTTCTGTAGCTGTAGCATCTCATGCTGCCTCTTTGGGGACATCATGAGGTGGAGAATGAGGCAAACTGGGACGGTTGTGAAACGATAGAGTGTGGCAAGCGGCTACACATCGTTTTCCTCAATACTTCACCTTTTGGTTCAGGTTTTTCTGAAAATGATCTTTTTAAGAAAACAAACGGCACTAGAGCTGATTTATATTGAGAAAAAGAGCTTATGGCACATTTTTTGATCTAAATAGACGGGGAAAGACTTATAGGTCAATCCGTATTTGGAACGTACCTCAACCTTGGGAGAAAGTCCTTGCGAGTTTTGCTAGGAGTGGATGGGTCAAAGGGATCACAGGAGGCAGCGAAAGCGATTGTTCATCTTTCCCCTCCTGAGGAAGTCATCCTTCTCAATGTGGTAAAGGTCCCAAATCTGGCCTATCAATCTGCGTGGCTCAGAATCAAAGATCTTTCCATCATTGTTGAAGAAGAGATGCGAAAAGAAGGAGAAGCGGTTCTGGAGGGGATCGCCGCAGAACTGTCTTCGTATGCAAAGAGCATCACCCCACAAATCGAGAATGGTGATCCTGGTGAAGTGATATTGAATGTAGCCGGGGCCGCTAAAGTCACTCTCATAGTTTTGGGAGCCCGTGGACTGAACCGGCTCTCCGAGATGGTGTTCGGAAGTGTTTCCCATCGGGTGATGTCCCATGCCATCTGTCCGACGCTGATTGTGAAATCCCCTATCCAGCGAATGTCGTCGGTCTTGGTCCCGATTGAAGGGGCAGAAGATGCTCATAGGGCTATGGATTTTTTAGCCAAGAAACCGTTTCGGGAGTTCCCGCACATCACAGTATTGCACGCAGTGCCTTTTGCTCAGCCGCATTGGTTAGAGGGAGCTCTGATCCCAGAGGGCTATCGGAACGAATTGATGGTTGCCGGAGAAGCGTTGAACAGTCAGATAGTGGCTGGACTCGCCTCACTGGGATATGAGGCCGTCTCACTCTTGCTTGATGGCCCTCCGGTAGAACTGATCGTGAAGGCCGTTCGGGAGAGGCAACCTGATTTGATGATTGTGGGATCCCATGGTCGAAAAGGCCTTTCTCGGTTTGTGCTGGGCAGTGTCGCACATGCTGTCGTTCATCGAGCCTCTTGTTCTATGATGGTCTTACGATGAGGCAAACTTTCGATCGAAAAAATGAAGATTGGGCTTAGTCAGGCAGTCTGGATTAGACAAACATGTAACGAAGAAAATCCCTGGTTAGGGAGGAAGAAAGGGGGGACGCTATGCAAAAGCCAGAGGAAGGACAACAAAGTCGTGGCATGTCTTTGGAGGGGGACCTGGCACGATTGAAACTCCAATTGGAATTGTTTCGGGGGATCCTCTCGAAACAGGAAACAGAGTCAAGCCTGACAGAGTTTGATGCGACCACTGAACAGGTCATAGGGGAGATTTTTGGTAGTCCTTCAGAAATGATGGAAGTCTATTCCTATGCCCAACTTGGCGAAGCGGGGGGGTTGATCAATTTACCTGAGGAGGCTCAAGGGCCTGGGGAACAGGATACTGAACGGTTAAGCTTCCACCAGCGTGAGCGGGTCTT
>CP070743.1:410427-415643 GCA_020348185.1 Nitrospirota bacterium | reverse complement strand
AAAGAGACGTGGGATGAGCAAGAGTTTTTTGGTTTCGCATCCGTCCTCCTGTAGTCTGATAAAACATAAATCTTTATATGAATAGCAATTGTCGTGCCAAGGGAGAAATAATCTAAATTGCTGAAATATAATAGAAATTTAATTTTTTTGATTTTTAAAACTGGCCAATTGTTGCGTCAATGAGACAAATGTCTCATTTATGCTGAGCTTTAATGGCTCTTTTCTTCCTTTAAGAAGGTACGTGAACAATTAGAATGTAAGCCAGTTTTATCATGTAAGAAATAAGGACTTCGTTCAAAGTCTAAAAGGTCAAAGTTGAAGAATTAGATTTGAAATCTTGGCAATTCCGGTGCCTTAAGATCCCTCGGAGCTTCCTTTGTCCTTAGAATGGAAGGCATTGAGGAGGTTTCTATATGGTGCTGGTATGGCCCGAGTTTGATCTGATTCAATGAGTCCTTGAATGATGCCACGGTGCTTTTGAGAGAGGCCCGACTCAAGAAAAATCTCATCAAAGAAATTCCATTTAAGATTTGAGTCTTCAATCAGACGTTCCAATTCTTCAACGGTTTTTCGTTCGCCCACGATTGAGAGAAGCCGAATGGCTTTTTCCAGGCTATGATAGGGAGGAGCCAGATTGAGCGATGCGTAAAATTTTTCAAGATGATGTCGAAATTCCCCGCGAAGCTGATCTAGGGAAGGATTGCATGTATTTGTGGGCATGTAAAAACAAGACTCTGGTTTGCTAGGTGTTCTTTCCCCTGGTCTCGGATTAGAAAAGAAACCCTCCCCCTACACGTATTGGGTCTCTAGATGCAGGGTTGGGGTAAAAAGGATATGGTTCTCGGTGAACTTGAAACCAGGGATCTGAAACTTGAAACTTTTCCGGTGCATAGTAAAGTGATTGAAGATCAATTTCAAGAGAAAATTAGAAAAATAATCTTAGGTAAAAGGGAAAAGGGGAGTATGGCTCAGAAATCGGAAGTGAAAAGCCCGATCAATGGAAAATTTGAAATTCGTAGAACTATTTAATGGCTAAAAGGAGTTCTTTTAGGTTGGGTTCTTTTAATTTTGCAAGAGCCTGGGCTTCAATTTGCCTTACACGTTCCCTGGTTACCGACATCGTTTGTCCGACTTCTTCTAAGGTCCAAGGTTCATCTTGGCCAATGCCAAATCGTAACCGGATCACCGTTTGTTCTCTTGGTGTCAGATTTCCGAGAATTTGATCCATGAGTTTATTGGTTTCTTGTCGGGTGATGGGTCCCTCTGGTGAAACGGTTCGAGAATCGGGAATAAAATCTGTTAACACCGTCTCCCCCTCCCCAATAGGAGTTTCCAGCGAAAGGGGGTCTTGAAACGCTTGGACGGTTTCATGAACTTTATCAGGGCTCATGTCCAGAGCATCTCCGATATCTTCAAATCGGGCCGGACTGGCATGTTGTTGGGTCAGCCGTTTCGAGATGCGAGCAATCTTCTGGGAGACCTCATTCATATGAACCGGCACCCGAATCGTTCGGGATTGGTCCGCTAGGGCCCGAGTGATCCCCTGCCTGATCCACCAGGTGGCATACGTACTAAATTTAAATCCTTTTCGATGCTGAAACCGTTCAGCGGCCTTCATGAGTCCAATGTTGCCTTCTTGAACAAGATCTAAAAAGGCCAGTCCGTGACCGTTATACCGTTTGGCAATGTCCACCACCAATCGAAGGTTTCTCTGCACTAACTCTCCCTTGGCTCGTTCAAGATGCATGGTGGCATTATCGAGTTGATGGCAGAGCTCTCGGACGATTCGTTGGGTTTTTCCCTGGGTGGGCGTTAAGGTCACCAACGCGGTCTTGGCTTTTTCAATAGCTGGAGACGACAGCCCACTTAATTCATAGGTCTCCCTCAGTGTCGCGATGAGGTTTTGTTGCGATGGTGATTTCTTCAGACCTGCCGACAGTCGGAGAGCGTGTTTCAGGATAGCGCGAATGGAACGGGTCGCGTTAAAAATGGCTTTTCCGAGTTCAATTTCTGCATCTCGATCGAGAAGGGGGCGGGTGCCGAAAGAGCGAAAATAGACTGTTTCAAGCGCTCGAGCGGGCAGGGTATTTGTTATCGATGATTCTTTCTGATTCTTTTCGGCTGTTCCTTCCATTAAACATCCTCTTTTGTGGTTTCTTCTGTTGGGGCCGCACCCACATCATTTGTCAGGAGTAGGCCTTGACGATATGGGCAGACCTGGCCTTCCCTTCTCCGATACTTTGTATAAGCAAAAATCAAGCCAATCTGTGAAGTGGTGCCTGGGATGGAATCGAAATGGGGCAAAAATGCGTAGAAGGTCAAAATCCGACGCGAGGGGTAACAGTTCGACGTCAGTACTTCTGTTCCCAATCTAAATATTGAATGGTGAACTTGACGCTTTACCCTGATGGGCAGCGATTGTGTTGTTCAATTGTTCAAGAGATGTAAATCAAGATGTGAGGGTGGGATGGTCGTTCATTCAGCGCCACTAAACCTGTCAAGGTCTTCTTCCTTTCCTATCATAACCAAAACATCGCCCTTTTCAATGACGTCATCAGGCAGGGGTGTAAAATTAAATGTTTCCCCTTTCATCATGCGACCTTGGACCATTCGGGAGACCTGTTTTTTGATTCCAATGATGTTTAAATTGTGTTTGTCCTGAATTTTGGCTTCCTTGAGGCTGAGTCCCGAGAATTGCTCTGGGACGGAAACTTCTTCAATGCTATATCCGGGGGCCAGTTCCAAGTATTCGAGCACGTTAGGTGAAATAAGTCGGTGCGCTAACCGAATGGCCGTATCTCGTTCGGGATAGATGACTTCGTTCACGCCCAAATTTTTCAAGATTTTGCCTTGAATGGGAGCGACAGCCTTGGCCACAATGGATTTCACGCCCATATCCTTCAAGGTTTGAACGATCAGGACACTCGCCTCCACATTTTCGCCAATGCTGACAACAGCCACATCCACATTTTGCGTGCTGACGTCTTTTAACGCTCGTTCATCTGTCGCATCACATTGAACAGCAAATGTTGCGATTTCACTAATCGCTTGGATTTTTTCCTCATCTCGATCAATGGCCAAGACTTCACAGCCCTTTTTTAGGAGGGTTTCTGCAACACTGTAGCCAAAACGCCCCAGTCCAATCACAGCAAAGAGTCGTTTCATTCTTTGAAATCCTTCCTGATTACTTGGTCGCGGTCTGATGAGATTTTAGGCTTTTCGATTGTTGAACCCTTAAGGCTCTTTTGAGTCTTTGGGTTCCTGCGAACGCACAAAAGCCTGAATAAGATCAATCGGTATTGGGAAAAGGATTGTGGAATTTTTGTCTCCCGCGATGCTGAGCACCGTTTCTAAATAGCGAAGTTGGATTGCCGTAGGGTTCTGACTGAGGACGTTCGCGGCATCGGCCAGTCGTTGGGAAGCCTGGTATTCTCCCTCGGCATGTATGACTTTTGATCGGCGTTCTCGTTCTGCCTCGGCCTGGCGGGCAATGGCACGTTGCATTTCCTGTGGCAGGTCAACATTCTTGACTTCGACTGCCGTGACTTTGATTCCCCAGGGTTCGGTGGCCTGGTCAATAATTCGTTGCAAATCCGCGTTGATTTCGTCTCGCTTTGACAGCAGGTCATCGAGATGACTCTGCCCTAAGACACTTCGGAGAGTGGTTTGAGCCATCATCGACGTCGCATAAAAGTAATCTTCGACATCCACAATCGCTTTCTCGGCTTCAACAACGCGGAAATAAATGACCGCATTGACTTTGACCGAGACATTGTCTTTGGTAATGACATCCTGGGGAGGAACGTCCATGGTGACTGTTCGCAAGCTGACGCGGACGAGTTTATCAATGAAGGGCAGGATGATGAGCACCCCAGGTCCATTGGCGCCAACCAATCCCCGGGCGAGTCGGCCAAATCGAAAAATGACAGCCCGTTCGTACTCACGGAGGACATAGAACCCTTTCGAGACTAACGCGATAAGACCTAAAATAATAATGACAATAGTTGGATTCACAATGGCCTCCATCTTTAGGTTTCCTTCTTGCCAGAAAGCAGAGGTTTGACATGAAGGGTGAGCCCATCAATGCTTGTCACTTGAATATGGGCTCCCGCTTTCAATTGTTCTTCACTGATAGCGTCCCAGATTTCACCATGAACAAGAATTTGGCCATTGGGAATTAAATCGGTTTTGGCGACCCCCGTCATGCCGATCAACCCTTCACTCCCTGTGGTGGTTCGTCTTCGCAGGGATTTCACGCCAAAGGTGACAATCAAGAACGTTAAGCCTCCGCCCAACACCACCACTGGGAGAATCACGGACCAGGACAACTGGTAAAACGGGAATTCCTCTTTCATCAGCATGAGGGATCCCAACAGCAAGGAGGTGATTCCGCCAATAGCCAAAATTCCATAACTCGTGACCGTGGCCTCAAGAATAAGCATGACGAGGCCGAGAATCAAAAGCAGGACGCCTGCATAATTGACCGGAAGAGACTGCAACGAATAGAAAGCCAAAATGAGGCTGATTCCTCCAACCACTCCAGGGAGAATCGCACCGGGATTGTACAGTTCAGCAATAATGCCAATGGTCCCAATGGTCATCAACACATAGGCAATGTTGGGGTCGCTGAGGGCCTTGAGGGCTTGAAGCCTCCAAGTCATCGGAAATGCCTTCACCTGTGCATCAGAGGTATGGAGGGTCAAGGGTTGGGCGCCTAAGTGAATTTCGCTTCCATCAATTTTTTTTAATAACTGGGGCAGATCCGCGGCAAAGACATCAATGAGTTGTAATTCCAAGGCCTGTTTTGCGGTGGCAGAGACACTTTTTCGCACGGCATCTTCCGCCCACTCGGTGTTGCGTCCTCGTCGTTCGGCAATGGAGTGAATATAGGCGGCCGCATCGTTTTCTACTTTTTCCATCATGACCTTATCCATTTTTTCACCGCCCATCGCGACGGGGTGGGCCGCACCAATATTGGTTCCTGGGGCCATGGCCGCGATGTGGGCGGCCAACGTCAAAAACACTCCGGCAGAGGCAGCTCGGGCTCCCGTTGGAGCCACGTACACCGCAACCGGGACTTGCGAACCGGTGATATCTTTCACCATGATTCGCATAGAGGTATCCAGGCCCCCGGGCGTATCAAGTTGAAAGACTAACAAATCTGCTTGATTGGCCTCGGCGAACAGAATGGACTCATTTAAGTATTCAGCGGCAAC
>CP070743.1:405104-410327 GCA_020348185.1 Nitrospirota bacterium | reverse complement strand
TTTTAGGCAGAGGCAGGTTGATAAGAATAAAATATCGGGAATTGCTCACACAGCGCTTTCACTTCTTGCCGAACCGTTTGGTGAAGTTGGGTGTCTTGTGGTCGTTGAAGCACACGATCGATGAAGGACACAATCTGTCTCATCTCTGATTCTCCCATTCCGCGAGTCGATACGATGGGAGTTCCAATTCGAATCCCGCTGGTGACCATGGGAGGTTTTTCATCGAAAGGCACGCCATTCTTATTGACCACGATGCCGGCGGCGTCTAAGGCTTCCTCCGCCTCTTTTCCGGTCAGGCCTTTATTCGTCAAGTTCAAGAGAAAGAGATGGGTATCCGTTCCTCCGGAAACGACGCGATACCCTAATCGCAGAAACTCTTGAGCCAGAACCCGGGCATTGGCCAAAATTTGCTGCTGGTACATTTTGAACTCAGGGGCGAGCGCCTCCTTGAAGGCTACCGCTTTGGCCGCGATGATGTGCATCAAAGGACCACCTTGAAGACCCGGGAAAAGAATTTTATCAACAGCTTTCGCATGTTCAGCTCGACACATGATAAGGCCGGATCGCGGTCCGCGAAGGGTCTTATGAGTTGTAGTGGTGACAAAATCGGCATTAGGAATGGGTGTGGGATGAAGACCGGTCGCGACCAGCCCGGAAATATGGGCAATGTCGACCATGAGATAGGCGCCAACGGCTTGAGCAATTTGTTGAAAACGCGGAAAATCAATGGTCCGTGAATAGGCGCTGGCACCCACGACGATCATCCGGGGGCGACATTCTTCAGCCTGACGGTGAATCGCCTCATAGTCAAGAACTTCCGTGTCACGATCAAGGCCATAGGAATACGATTGAAAAATCATTCCGGAAAAATTCACCTTGTGTCCATGGGTCAGATGTCCCCCATGTGCCAGGGACATCCCTAAAATGACATCGCCAGGTTTGAGAACCGCCAAATAGGCAGCCATGTTCGCCGTTGAACCTGAATGGGGTTGAACATTCACATGGTCACAGCCAAACAGTTCCTTGGCCCGGGCAATCGCAAGATTTTCAACGATATCAACATTTTGACATCCACCGTAGTACCGTCGTCCCGGATAGCCTTCCGCATATTTGTTCGTCATCAAACACCCTTGAGCGGCGAGAACAGCCGGGCTTGCGTAATTTTCAGACGCAATCAAGACAAGCTTTTCCCTCTGCCGCTCTTCCTCGGCACAAATTGCGGCATACACTTCCGGGTCGGTGTCCTGAATGGCTTGAAGGGTACCTACAGCGTCGGACATGAGGCTACTCGTCTCCTCCTCTTTCTTCGGTTACTTCCACTCCTTCTTCGCTTTCGACCTCGGGGGATTCTTGAAGTGCCTCAACAGTCGTTTCCTCTTTACCCTCTTTTTCCCCTTTTTTGACGAGAGCCACGGAAATCTCTTTCACCACCTCCCGATGAAGCTTAATCGGTACAGAAAAGGTTCCCAGTTCTTTGAGTGGTTGCGCTAATTGAATTTTCCGTCGATCAATAGCAAAACCCTGGCCTTCAAGGCCCTCGGCGATATCTTTCGACGTCACAGAACCGAACAGTTTATCGTCTTTCCCTGTTTGCACAGGAAAAGTCAGAGAAACTTGGCCAATTTTATTGCCAAGCTCTTCCAACCCCTGCAACTCTTTCTTGGTATGTTGAGCAGCTACGCGCTTCAGATGTTCAAAGGATTTGAGGCTTCGCGGATCCGCTACAACGGCTTTTCCTCTTGGTAAGAGGTAATTTCGGGCATATCCATCTGCCACGGTCAGAAGATCCCCCAAATACCCCAATCCGTCGACATTTTCCTTTAAAATGACTTTCATAGTTGACACTCCTTTATTGTTCACACGAGGCTTTGATCTTACGGGCGGGGTCCCGAAAAGTCAATTTGAGAACAAGGAGTTGCTTTTACGGTCTTGGCTCGACACATACTCATCGCTTCACTACAATGAGAGCGTTGAATATAGGCTTTACAATCGTCTCTGGCATCAAGCCTCAGGGGAGAAAAACCAGACCCTTCCTTCCGGAATCGTCAGTATGGAACGTTGAAGGCTATGAGCAACTACCTATTGAAGATCAATGACTCCATATCAGTATAATGAAGAGATATGAAACCCTTTCCTTCCTTTTTTGTTTTGCTTTGTGGAATCGGGATACTACTAGGAGGAATGACGTATAAATCGGTAGGATTTGCCCACAATGGCGATGAAACTCCCAACTTGCCTGAAAACACTTCCTTCTCTTTAAATGTTAGGCTTAGCAGCCGTACAATTCATCCGCCCAAAGAGCTTATTAAAGAGGTGATTTCTTTAAAGGGAATTCGAGCGGCCAGGCCGCGAGTTGGTCCTCCACCTCAAGCAGCTATCATAGAGGACGACCAGCGACGACGGATCGTCATTCTTTCCATTGAAGAAACGGGTCTCATTATGGCCTATGTATTAGAAGATCTCGATCTAAAGCCTCATCTGTCAGAAATAGCCCTTTGCGCGCAGGAACATCACTGTGGGGAAGACCGCATGGCCCTGACCGGCGGCCTTGGCTGTATCGCGATTTGTGTAAAGAATGTCCTGGACAAAATTATCCAACCCTAACAAGACCATGAAGCTCCTCGACCTCCTAGCCTATTACGGCAATCAACTGAATGAAGAACGCGAAACTGCGATGGTTCATAGGGTGGATGCGCCTTTTGAAATTCCCCGGGCACGACATATTCGCACCGTCGGGTCGCTTCACCTCTACGCGGTGGAGCTGCCGGAAGGAAAAAGTCTGGTTCCGGACGCTCCGGTCACAATTCTTCCTGCAAGTGACCTGGATCCCACGGAGGGTTATGTGTTCGGGCGGCAAGATCAAGAGACCTTGATTTTAACGGTCGATGCATTTGGCCAAATCGTTGAAAATTGTACAGTGATCCCTGACACCTTGGGCTATCTTGAAACCGCCAGCAATCGTTTATCGGAAATGGCGTCAAAGCCCGAATCATTTACCTTAGGACCTGCAGAGCGGCTGGTTCCATGGTTGGACCCGGATCCGAGTACGGCCGACCCTCACGCACGTGATACGATTTCAGCTACGGTTTTGACCACTGTTTGGGGTGAAGAGCAGGCCGCCCGATGGACGAAATTGGGACCACTTCTTGTCGAACAAATTCGAAAGAACAAACGCATTCTTATGTTGGCTCCAGACCATGAGGCAACCGACAAATTAACAAGTCTCATGGCTCGGACCTTACGAAACGCGGCTCTTCCCATCAAAAGCCTGCTCAGTCGTTATGAATTACCCCTTTGTGAGGAAGCTGGCGGGGTGCTGTTAAGTGAGTTGAGCTTTGAGAACCACATGCATCAATTTTATGCAAAGGCCAATGCCAATAAAACGGCCCTTCGAAAAAAATACGATCGATTTCGCGAATTGACTCCAATATTGGCTTACAAACGAGACAGGCAAAAAGACCTTAACGAAGTCAAACTTTTGGAATGGCGTTTACTCACCGAAGTCAGTGAATTCCAAGGCAAGATTAAACACATTGATACAATTGTCGCTGAATATGAAGCCACACCTATCTGGAAGCGCCTCGCCATGCAGACGGCAGGAAAAAACGTCAAAACCTTAGGAGAATACCGGCTACTTTATGAGCAAAAACTACAAGCTCTCATGAAGGAAGTCGAAATTGCGCAAAACCGCATCAGGGAATTAACACCGGAAGCGACCATCCCCAAAGATCTGCGGCCGGAATATGACGAACTCAAGGAAGAAATTTCTCGATTGGGCGGGACAAAAAAAATTCGGGAAATGTTGTCCGCCGGAGAAGGCACGAATCGGCAGGCTTTCATTCAAAACAAAAGGATTTTGGCCACCACCCCCGAACGCATTATTCACGATCCCGTGTTTAAACGTGTGCGATTTGATGTGCTCTTGATCGACGACGCCCCCAAAATTCCAGCTCCGCTGATTTTAGCAGCAGCTGGGATCACTCGAGAACGCATAATTCTCAGCGGTGACACTCAAGACTTACTGCCATTACCGTCCGGTGACTCGAGAGCAGGACTGGGACAATGGCGACAACATTGCCTCCCAACTCAACTTGGTTCAGAACCCCAACCCTCAATCGTCGGCCAAGCCTGACAATTTCAGATGACACCATCATTACCTCAACCTCTTCCCTTGACGCTCAACAATCAAAAGACCATAATCTTTTCTCAGTGCCGAAGTGGCGAAACTGGCAGACGCACTAGATTCAGGGTCTAGCGCCCCTTGGGGGTGTGCGGGTTCAAATCCCGCCTTCGGCACCATCTCTTTTCCCCTGGCCCTAACTACTTTCCTCACCCTTCCTTACGCTAGTGGAGCGGGAATCTCTTCACTACTGCTTCACCGACACCCTTCTCCCCGTGAAGGGCATTACTCCTTTTCAATTTTCCGGGACAATTAAAGAGGCGAAAATCATGATTTCGAGTAGTAATCCCCTGACCCATTCTCCCCTCTTCCCCCTTGGGCTCTGAGTGAGTTTCCTTAACCCATAGAAAAACTCCCCACCCCACCGCCCTTTTTTATAGCCGTTGGGTGGGGCCTTCATTTTTCATGACCTCCAATATTCATTGAAAGGGTATGGGCCGGCTGAATTTCTAGTTGGGCCGGGGCCTTCCCCTCTTTCCAAATGTGCTTATTTAGGTTAGTCTGTTCTTTAATAGATAAGAATATGAAGGTATAGTGACCTAAGTAAATAACCAAGGTACGGTGCCTATCTGCCAGAACACGAATACACAAAAGGGAAAGACTATCACCCAACGGGATACCGGATGCCCATGGATTCCATCAGAGACGTTCTTCAGACCAAATCGTCACTTTCTATTTCCAACCTCACGTCACGATCTGGCTTGAGCGAAAGCCAAGGGAAGAGGACAGGTGAGAATACCGCTTGGCAGTCGATCGTCTTAGGATTCATAGGAATCCTCGTCTTCATTTTATTTCAGGCCTGCGCACCTAAGCCTTTTCAGGTCAAACTCAACCCAAACCTGGGAACCGAGGCCGTCAATGAAATATCGGCTCACCAACCTTGTCCGAAATGGTATCGGCTGGCTCTTGATGACAAATCCACTGAATTTGAAGTGAAAACACGACCGGAGAATTGTTGTTACCCTGGGCTCAGTTTGGATTGGGTTTTCCCAATCGGGAGAACACTCTCCGCCTATCTTTCCCAGGCCCAAAAAGGGCAAGAT
>CP070743.1:399750-405004 GCA_020348185.1 Nitrospirota bacterium | reverse complement strand
CAGCCAGATTCGCATTCCATAGTCTAATGCCCCTAATATGTCCACGTTCCCCACACCGGGGACCCGAGCCAAGGTTTCAGTGATATTGAGAGATGCATAATTACTGAGGTACACCGCGTCGTAGGATTGGTTTGGAGAGGAGAGGGCAACAATGAGGGTCATGGACGAAGATTGTTTCTTGACCGTGACTCCCTGTCGAACCACTTCCTCGGGCAGCCGACTCTCTGCAAGGGATACCCGGTTCTGAACGTCCACCGCTGCGGTGTTCATATCTGTGCCGACCTCAAATGTTACGGTGAGGACCATACGCCCATCATTGGAGCTGTTGGAAGACATATAGAGCATGTTTTCTACGCCGTTGACCTCCTGCTCGATAGGCACGGCGACCGTTTGTTCCAGCACCTCTGCACTGGCTCCGGGGAACACCGCCTCCACCTGCACCTGGGGAGGAGTAATCTCCGGGAATAAGGCCACTGGAAGAACAGCCAGCGTGATCACTCCTGCGAGTACGATGACGATAGAGATGACCGAAGCGAACACCGGTCGATCAATAAAGAAATTGACAAACATGTTAGTGATTGGTTTGGGTAGGTGAGGAATGAGGATCCTCGACCTTTGCCTGTTCAGGGTCGGCCATCATAGGATTCACGGTCATACCAGGTCTCACCCTTTGCTGACCCATAACGACAACGTGTTCATCAACGTTGACACCAGTATCAATGATCCACTCATCTCCGTGTCTGTGTCCCGCTGTAATGGAGCGGCGTTGAACCGTTTTGTTGTCTTGAACAACAAGGACAAACTGGCGACCTTGTTCTTCTTGAACCGCACGCTGAGGGACAAGAAGGGCTTCAGTGTTCTCTGTTAACAGGACCAGAACTCTGGCATACATTCCCGGCCGCAGGAAATGGTTTGGGTTAGGAAACTTCGCTCGAAATGCAAGAGTTCCCATTGTCGACTCAAACTGACGGTCGACAAAGTCAATAGCGCCAGTATGAGGGAACTCCCGACCATCTTGAAGAAACATGTGAATGGGAAGACTTCCATCAATGGCTCGCCCTAACTGTTTCCTCTCATGAAGGTCGCGCATCATGAATGCATCTTGTTCACTCATGGTGAAGTTCACATAAATGGGATCTAAACGAGACACAACAGCCAAGAGTGTAGGCTCCCCCTTCCCAACCAAACTGCCAACGCTCACCTTTCGACGCCCAATTAAGCCCGAAATGGGAGCTCGGACAGTTGTGTAGCCCAATTTCAATTTGGCATCCTTAACCGCTGTTTGGCTCCCTTTCCATATTGCACGCGTTTCCTTTGCTTTGGCGATGGCGTCATCAAGCTTTTGCTGGCTCACGGCTTTCGCCTCAGCAAGAGGACGCAAACGTTTAACATCATTACTCGCCTTACGAAAGTTTGCTGCATCCCGCTCAAGCTTAGCTTGGGCATTTTCCAGGGCAATCTTGTGTGGCTCTGGGTCAATGACAAATAAGAGTTCTCCCTTTTCAACCTCCATCCCTTCCTTAAATTCCGCTCGAAGCAGAATACCTTCCACCCGGGCCCGCACTTCAACATTCGTAAACGCACCCGTCTCTCCCACATATTCCTCATAGATAGGCACGGTCTCTTGGCGTACCGGCGTGACGGTGACCGACGGGACACTTAAGATCGGAGGTTCCTCTTGTTCTGAGCAACCCATAAGCGAGATCAGGCCATATGCTCCAATCAAAAGCACATTCCACAAGACCTTTCCTCGCAAACAATTAACTAGACGATATTGAAACATTAATTCTGAAGGCTTCCTTATTCTTGGAAAAACTTTCAATTGGATGGGCTTTGAAATATGAAATAGCAGGCCATTATTTAAAAATTTAACCTTATTTAGGTTAACATGATCAATTATACCTTTGACAGTGAGATTCTCTTATCCAATTTTATCAGTACTTCTCATGCTTTTCTCTTCGGAACGGTCCCTTCACCAGTCTGGTCTCCGCGGAAAATAATTGTCTTCTCAAAAATTGAGAGAGGGCCGGGGGGTCTCAGGATTTCCTATGAACTTGGCAAAGGGGTGGTGGTGTTAAAGGGAAATTTAGGTCGGAGAGGCCGTTCATTTTACCTGTACTCCAGGTGGGGCCGTCTTCCATTCATATCCCTTTTTTGCCAGATTGTATCCAAGATTAAATAGTTTGATCATGTATTCGCGATCAAAGGGCTCTTTAGGAATCTCTCTAAAATCATTAGGAATATAGGCAAGGTGGTAATTTATTCCGTCGCGCTGTGTGCCGAGGTACACCCGGTACATGTCTCCGATCCCTTGGCTTCGTATTAACGACCCTAAGCTTCGGCTCGCGATGGACACGACTTTCGGTTCAACTGGTTCAAACTCGGGATCCAAGTGGTCATTGCGAATAAGATACACATTTGGGGTCCCCTGAACATTGAGCGCTTGGGTCACGCGGCGCCAGTCAATCCCCAGGGGGTAGAGATAAACCTGAGACGCTCCTCCTCCATCAATATGAAGTTCGTCAAATTGGCGCCCTTCGGCTTCCACCTCAATCAAGACGGGAGGAAAGGCCACCGGTATGGAAGCGGAGGCCAGCAGGATCTTGTGAATCAGCTCCAAGGCCCTTGGTTCGCCACTTGCGGCGATCTCGCCGAGATTCCAAATGACGGGTCTTCCCGCATCCAGATTAGTCGTCGCCACGTTTAGCTGGCGTCCTTTTCGGAACTCGGTGGCCAGGTTGTTCATGACCTGGGGGGTCACATAGTTTTGAATCAATTTTAGCAATGGCGTAGAGTCGGTCATCGCGTCACTGGTGAGGCCGATCAGGATATTTCGCTCGGTGAAAATATCCTTGGTGGAAATGCCCGTATAGATTTCCTTAAGGGTCGCGTCGTACTCGGGGCCGAGAAAGGCAAAGGGAGCAATGAGAGCCCCTGTACTCACGCCGGTCACCATCTCAAACTCGGGACGCGTTCCGGACTCGGACCAACCTAAAAGTAATCCCACGGCAAATGCGCCCTTCGCTCCGCCTCCTGAAAGCGCCAGATAGTCGTGGCGGGTTCCATAGAGGGCCGGCACTTTCTTGTTTAGCTCTTCTGGGGAGGAAGGCTCCATATTAATCGCCCAATCTGGTGCCTCATCGCCCCATATTCTGGCCTTTGGAATACCAGGAATGGCAGCTTTCTGGCTCAGCTCTTCGGTCAAGGGGGTACGAGGTGGGACCGTCCCACAACCCACAAGTAGGAGGTTAAGAATGAAAAGAGCTGATAAAACTCCCGAATTGGCCCTTCGGAATAAGGATAACCTCGGGGACATGATCAGTCTCCTTGTAAGCATTATTTCAAATCGCCAAAAGGAAAATTTAGTGGAGTAATTGACCCATCCACCATCTTCCATACTGGATCGGCATCTATTGTCATGTGCCATTGTAACTGCACCAAGCCTCACTGGCCAATTGTGCAAGAACGCCAAGTATGAATGTCGTGAATCGGGGTTGGGCATGGAGAAAATTGTTGGTTGGTTTTTGAGTCGACTGACAGGATTCTACTTAAAACTCATAAGCAATCCCTAAACTGAAAATGATTTTTGTCCCAATTAGGTGGTAAGCAGGGCGTTCCTGTTGTCTTGATTCAGCGAATTGGCGTAAGGACGGGGCTATTGTATTGTGTGGAGGAAAGAGACTGGGATATTTCGATCCCACCTTTGGGAAAATTTCGTTCTCTCTCCTTCAGCCGGAGAAAAAAATCTTCCTTGAATTGGACTCGATTCAGGTCCTTGTTGTTCATCCCATCCTCCCCCAAGAGCTTTATAGAGTTGCACGAGGGCCACAAGCTGATCTTGTTGAGTTGTGACCAACTCGATCTCTGCACGGAAAAGTTGGCGTTGGGCATCGAGCACATCGAGATACTCGGAAAATCCCTTGTCGTAACGTAGTTGAGCCAGACGCAAAGATTCTTTTGTCGCAGTGATGCGGTTCTCTTGGTGAATACGAATTTCCTTGGTCTTGGTCTGCCCAATGAGGGCATCGTCAACCTCACGAAAGGCTTGCTGGATGGCTTGTTCATACTGGATCAAGGCCTGCTGTTGCCGCGCCTCGGTCGCCTCCAGATTGGATCGTCGTTTCCCAGCGTCGAAAATGGGTACCGATACCGCGGGTCCGAATCCCCAAGTGCGGTTTGGTCCGACGAAAAGGTTATTAAGGTCTGAACTTTGTTGACCCCTACTTCCCGTTAGGATAATGCGAGGGAAATAGGCTGCCTTGGCTACCCCAATATTGGCATTCGCAGCGACGAGGGCCTGTTCCGCTTGTCGAATATCCGGGCGTTGCTCTAAGAGGTCAGAAGGAAGACCATCAGGGACATCCATGGGAAAGGTTTGATCAGAAAGAGAATTCCCTCGCTTAATCGACCCAGGATTTCGTCCCAGAAGTATCCGTAAGGCATTTTCCTTGAGACCAATCTGTCGCTCCAGGTTGGGAATGACCGCCGCTGTCGTGGACATTTCGCCTTCGGCTCTTCGTAGATCCAAATCTGAAGCGATTCCGGCTTCATGCCTGAGGCTGACAAGCTTAAACGACTCTTCTCGGGATTGCAGCGTCCGTTTAGCAATTTCCAGCTCCAGATCCAAAGCCCGAAGTTCGAAATAGGCCTGGGCAACTTTGCTGACTAATCCCATGACCACAGCGCGACGAGCTTCCTCAGTTGCTAGCAATTCTGCCTGAGCCGCTTCTGTTCCCCGACGGAGCCGACCCCAAACGTCCACTTCATATGACACATCAATATTGGTCGTATACGCGGTGACCTCAAGGTCGCTACCCTCTGCTCCAGGGAATTGAACCCCAGAGATTCTTTCCTGGCGGGCACTGGCTGTCCCTCCGACCTGGGGGCCAAGGGCTGATCGACTGACCCCAAGTTGTGCACGAGCTTCATCGACGCGTGCCGCGGCGAGGCGAAGGTCTTTATTTTCGTCGAGAGCTGCCTCGATAAGATTTTGAAGTTGTTCGTCCCGGAATAGTTCCCACCAAGGAAGATTCGCCAGTGATCCGGGAGATAAAGCGTTCAAAGGCTCAGAACGGTGGACGGCTGGGGTGTCGACAGGGGGCCGCTCGTAATCCGGACCGACCTTGCACCCGATGAGAATCAGCGGAATGAGGATAGAAATACCTAATCGTTTCATGGAGAAAGCCTTTCCGGAATATGAGATTTCTCCTCTTCAACCTTGTCGGTCTTGGGCCTCCCGTCCCCAGAGTGGGAG
>CP070743.1:394347-399650 GCA_020348185.1 Nitrospirota bacterium | reverse complement strand
GTACTGCCCCAATTGATAGTACGCATTGCCGCGATTACTATAGGCAGTATAATGACCGAGCTGGATGGATCGGGAAAAGTGTTCCGCCGCTTTAGCATACTCCCGCTGTTTAAGGTAATAGACCCCGAGTCCATTGTAGGCCTGCGGGGACAGAGGATTACATTGCAGCATATAATCCATGATAGTCTTTTGATTACGCCAGTTTTGATTGTAGGCGAGCGTGGTGCTGGCATAGCCGACTGTCAGCGCGATCGCGAGAAGGCTGGCTATGCCAGCGGCTTTCCGGGGGCGTGTGGTAGATAACCATCTGTAAAACGCCTGACCGAGGGTCACGAGTATGATGCAATAGGCCACCGACGGCATATACATATACCGATCCGCAAGGATGTACGAGCTCGGAACCCAGTTCGAAATTGGAATATAACTGATAAAAAACCAAAACATGCCAAAGGCGAGTACGGGCCATCTGGTGGATAGACGAAGCATGATAATAATGAATGCGATCAGGCCCGACCATGCGAGTAAGGCTCTAAAGTCAAGAAACGATGGGGACAACTCGACCAGATGATTGGGGCATAATCCGGACGGCCATACCAGTAACTGAAGGTAAGTCCAGAAGGCACGAGCCGATGTGGCCACCAACGCGAGATACGTTAATTCCCCAAGATAGCCCTTTAGGGTGTAGGAAAGAGAGGTGCTTGTCTGGAAGTCTGTAATATCCAAAACATAATGGGCATACAAGAGCAGTGGCAGACTACCGACTCCGAGGATGACCAACAAGAGGGGAATATTTTTTGTTAGAAACCGTTGATCTTTGGGAACCAAGAGAAACTCATACACGACAAGGAGAGGGGGGAGGACGATCGCGATCTGCTTAGAAAGTAATCCTATTCCCCAGCATAACACCCCGACAAAAAACCATCCCCATTTCCCTGAGGTGTTTCCTTCCAGAAATCGGATATAACATAAAAACGCTATGAGTAAGAAAGCGAGCGCGAGCAGCTCTTTTCGATTAGTGATATTTGATACCGCTTCGACATGTATCGGATGGATCGCAAAAATAAGGGCACCAAAGAAAGAACCCGGGGCCTCTTGAGTCAATTTTTTTAGCAAAAAAAACACACACACCACACACAACGAATGCCAAAAAAGATTGTGAAGATGATAACCTCCCGGGGACAATCCAAATAACGAATAGTCGACCATATAGGTCAGGGGACGGACCACCAAGCCCCAGTAGATTTGCCCATATGGAAACACAAACGCTTCAATGTTCCATTGCCAAATCCTGGGATCGTCTAATACGGCTTTTTGGTCGTCGTACGTGAATTCGTGGAATAGATTTTGTGAAAAGACCCCCAAGGTTATCACAATTAACAAGAGGGGATACCAAGGTGTGATGTCAAAGGGAAGCTGAAAGTTGAACACGTGAGGCGACGGAAGTCCCCCTTCCCCATCAATGGGCGTCTGTTGGGATTTTCGATTTCTATTCATGATCTTGAGGTTGAAAGAGAAGAGAGGCGAAGGGAAGCAGCCCGTTGAAAAGCATGATGAGAGGAGGGAAGGGATTGCTTATGAGATTTCTGCCCAGGCCTTTTGATAGTCTTCAAAAGAATCGACATCCATCCAGCCCTTGTAGGTACAGATGGCCTGAACCTCTTGCCCGGCTTCAATCAACTCTTGAAGCATATCCGTGAGTGAGGCCTGCTCTAAGCTGGGCGATTCGTGAACCCCTTGGTGTGGCCCGCGTTTCTGAAGCTCATGGTAGACGTGTTTGAGGGCTTTGACTCCTTGGGACGATGCCATCATTAACCCAATAAATTCCCCGTGGGCTTGATCATGTGGAAGATCCCGTCCGATTCTGACGACCCGGGTTGCTTCTTCTGGCGTCACATAGCGATAGCTTTTCCCAGGGGGAGATTCCAAAAGCACTAAATCTGATCTGACCTTGGCGTTTGGAAATTCCCCAAGCGGACGATCCAACCAAGCCAGGTCGACGATGATGGCCACATCAGCAGGGCTTTTCAATAATTTTTGTAAAACGGTGGTGTCGAAGATAATGTCCCCATACAAAAACAAGGAACGTCCCTTCATTTCTTGCTCTGCACAGAAAAATGAAAATAAATCACCCGTTTTTTCAAATTGATCATTGTCATAAAAACGAATATGGGGCATATCAATCGCAGTTTTTTGATAACCTCGAATGAGGCTGATGTCCTTAATGCCGCATTCATTTAAGGCGGCGATTTGCCGTTCCAGAATGGTTTTCCCCTTAATGTCCAAAAGGCATTTGGGACGCTTCTGGGTGAGGGGGAGTAAATGTTTTTCAAATCCAGCGGCGGCAATGATGGCGGTGATGGGTTCTCCTCCAGGAGGGAGAAAACGTTGCTCGTCCTCTTTCATTTTCGTCACCCCCACAAGATCGTACACTTCTTGAAGTGGGACGATCTGCTGATCCACGGTGTCGGCTTTGCCATATTGTTTCAGTTTTTCTAGGGCCTCCCGCATCGCCCAAATCGCTGCCCGGATCGACTGATTGGCATAGATCACCATCTTAAAGCCAGCGGCCTCTAATTCTTCAAGACTGACACTGGCATAGGTGGTGGGCACGGCGACAAGGGGAATCTTTTTGGAACAAGCTTGAGCGACATCTCGTAATTCATCAAATGTCTTTTCCTTTGAATGAATTAGAATCGCATCGGCTCCTGCATCGGCATACGCCTGAATCCGGCTGAGCGCCTCGTCCTTTCCCCACCCGGCAATTAAGGCTTCTGTCCTGGCAATCACCATGAAATCGGGTACCATTTGGGCGGATTTTGCGGCTTGGATTTTTCCACAATGTTCTTCAATCGAGACTAATTCACGCCGAACTCCGGCATAAAAACTACATCGTTTGGGAAAAACATTGTCTTCAATACAGATGGCGGCGATTCCGGCTCGTTCGTGATCGTTCACGGTGCGCATGACATTGAGGGCATTGCCATATCCGGTATCGCAATCAGCAATGATGGGGATTGAGATGGCTTCCGCCATATTTCGTTCGACAGCAATTTGCTCGGTCAAGGTAACGAAGCTGGCGTCTGGAATACATTTTAATGATGCGGAGATACTAAATCCGCCCGCCCACACGCCGTCAAATCCCGCTTCCTGGGCGAGTTTGGCGCTCAGGGCATCATAGGCCCCAGCGACTTGAATAATTCCGGGTTGTTTGAGTAAGGCTTTTAAGTGAGTGGCAGCATGCATAGTGTGTGTCCCTGGTGGTGAATAAAATGAGCGTGTGACTTTGATGGTGTCGGCCGAGCCTTTAAAAAGAATGATCCGAAACGGAATCCAAAAATCTTGGAGCCAGGACCCGGCTTGCGGCTACCATGAATCCCCGTTCGACAAACCCTCGGTATGTCACCGTAATTTCCGTTTCCGGGCCGCGCCAGGTGTATTGTTGATTCAACCCACGCATCATCGACCCGGGGTTGAGATGAATTTCACCATATTCAGATTCTAAATATTTGAGAAGAGAACGATGAGTCGTTTCGCCGCGATAGTGAATCGTCACCTGGGCTAATCGATTGTCGTGTGTAAGAAATTTGATAGATTCTACTTGAATTCCTCCGATTTGAGGGTTGGGAATTTTCAAGGCATAGGTATCAACATGTTCCTCTGTTTCGATTTGGATGAATTCAGCACGATTTCCCAATGACTGCCCCCATGGGATTCCGAAGAAGCCAAGCGGATCTTTTTCCATTTCTCGCGCAAGGCTGGATATTGGCAATAACAAGAAGAACACGGAAATGACTGAAAGGATTGAAAGGGTATACGTCAAGGACGATGGAAACTTCATTGGCGGGATGCTTGACCAAATCCGATTTATCATTCCCCCGATCACCGAGGAAGGCCAGGTTTCCGGTTTCACGTTTCAAGGAGAAAAGCAGGCTAGAAGCTGCCCTTCGTGAAACTTGAAACCTGGAACTTGAAACTATGCAAGCACGGCCTATTCCAATGCTCTGTGGCGAGGGTCTCGCGAATTATTGGACCCTACCACGCAGATAAACCTAACGCAACTGAAAGGGAACACGGTTGCAAATGAATTCGGAGCACAGGTTCAAGGCTCACAGGTCTCGGAAATTGACTGAAGCCCTACGATGTGAACCTGAAGAGGCGAACGTGATCTTTGGAGCTCAATAAAGGTAGGCCGGTTGAGGGACTTCGGACATGGGCTTTGGGAACGGAGAGCCCGCATGGACCATCATGGATCTGTCCTCATCACTGGAATTGAGAAGAATCCAGGCTTCAGGATTTTCGAGGATGGCTTTTACCATTTGGGCATGGACACTGTGTCCGGCTCGATGTGCGACAAAGTGACCAATGACTGGTATACCGAGAAGAGAAAGGTCTCCAATCAAATCAAGTACCTTGTGGCGGACGCATTCGTCATGGAATCGGAAACCATTTTCATTCATAAGACCTGTCTCTGAAAGGACGAGAGTATTTTCCAAGGAGCCCCCCATGCCCAAGCCACGGGACCAAAGAAGTTCAACTTCGTGCCTAAACGCAAATGTTCTGGCTCCAGCAATGTTTTGTTCAAATTCTTTAATTGAGCAATCATGAATATAGGTTTGATTCTGGATGAGGGGATGAGGATAATCGATCGAATAAGAGATTTTTGGAAGAGCTGAAGGATAGACCGCCAGAGAACGAGAATCATTTCCCACCGACAGAGGCTGAACGATCTTTAAATATGTCCGAGGTTGATCTTGCTCAACCGCTCCAACAGTCTGAATGAGATTGACAAAAGGGGCCGCGCTTCCATCAACGGCCGGTACTTCGTTGCCATCAAGTTCCAAGTAGGCGTTATCTATTTCGAGGCCGGCTAAGGCTGAAAGAACATGCTCAACGGTCTGAATTTGAAAACCATTAAGGCCAATGGTGGTGCAGAGGTCCATTGGTCGTAAATGTTTTATGAAGGCAGGACAGGAGTGAACCGTATTTGTAGTTTTTTGGTAAAATACGACTCCCGTATCTGCGGGAGCGGGATGAATGGTTATGGTAGCTGCCTGTCCGGAATGAAGGCCTATACCCGAAAGAGACGTGGGATGAGCAAGAGTTTTTTGGTTTCGCATCCGTCCTCCTGTAGTCTGATAAAACATAAATCCTTATATAGATAGCAATTGTCGTGCCAAGAGATAAATGATCTAAGTTGCTGAAATATAATAGAATTTTAATTTGTTAGTTTTTTTAAACTGGCCAATTGTTGCGTCAATGAGACAAATGTCTCATTTATGCTGAGCTTTAATGGCTCTTTTCTT
>CP070743.1:388936-394247 GCA_020348185.1 Nitrospirota bacterium | reverse complement strand
GCAGCATGAGATGCTGCCGCTACAGAAGGAGAACTTGCACGAAGCAAGTGACTTATCGCCATGTATGTTAGGATTCAGAATTTTGTTCAGAAGGCTTTATTTCCTGTTTGAAGGACTTTATCAAGGAGATAATCATGATGATCATGACAATAGCAAAGGGGAAGGCCGCAATAATTGAGCCGGTTTGAAGCGCCTTGAGCCCACCTGACCAGAGAAGAATGGCCGCCGCGACCGATTGGATAATCCCCCAGGTGAACTTCACGGGATTGGGAGGGTTTAAGTTTCCATGGGTGGTAAGCGTTCCCAGAACGAAAGTGGCGGAGTCAGCCGAGGTGATGAAAAAAGTGGCAATGAGGAACATGGCAATGACGGACATGACCGTTCCAAGTGGGAACTGCTCAAGAACAGTAAATAACGCGACTTCCTTACCTTGGGTATTAATGATGTTGTTGATTCCCGCATGGTTGACCATTTCTAATGAAATCGTGGTTCCCCCAAACACTGAAAACCATAAGGCACAAAATAGCGTAGGGACAAAAAGGACACCGAGGACAAATTGCCGAACGGTGCGTCCTCTTGAAATCCGAGCGATAAAGGTTCCAACAAACGGCGCCCAGGCAATCCACCAAGCCCAGTAAAAAAGGGTCCAATCGTGGACCCAGGTAGAATCGGCAAAGGGAACCAAGTTCAGGCTCATGGTCGGAAGGTTTTGTATATATCGGCCTAATGTGGTGACGAAGACATTGATGATGAAATGGGTCGGTCCAAGGGTCAACAGAAACACGAGCAGCGACAGGGCCAGGACCATATTCAAATTGCTTAAATATTTAATGCCCCGTTGGATTCCCGTTTGCGCTGAGAGCATGTAGAGGACTGTGACAATCGCGATAAGGAGGAACTGAGTGGTGAGGGTATTGGGAACTCCAAACAGGTAGGATAAGCCACCACTGATTTGAACCGCTCCGAATCCCAAAGAGGTGGCCACTCCGAATACGGTTGCAAACACGGCAATGATGTCAAAGCCAGCTCCAAACGCACCCTCGGCACGCTTACCCAATACCGGTCGACAGGCCAGGCTGATAAGTCCGGGAGTTCCTTTTCGAAACTGAAAATACGCCAAGCAGAGGGCCACCATGGTATAGATTGCCCAGGGGTGGAGCCCCCAGTGGAAAAATGTAAATCGCAATGCCAGCCGGGCGGCTTGGGGGGTTTCACCCGGACCCATCGGAGGGGAGTAATAATGTGAATTCGGTTCGGCGACTCCCCAAAACACCAAACCGATTCCCATGCCTGCGCAAAAGAGCATAGCGAACCAGGTCAGGAGGGGGAATTCCGGTTCAGCGCCATCCGGGCCCAACGGGATGTCCCCATACCGGGAGAAAATTAGGCCCAGGGCACAGAGGAGGAACCCGGAGGCTGCTAAAAGATAAAACCAGCCGAAGGCATCCAGCAAAAACCCTTGAATGCTTCCGGTGACCTGACTCAGGTGTTTGGGGAAAAAGGCTCCCCAGGCCAAAAACGCAAAGGCCAGTAAAGAGGAGATTTTAAAAACTGGAGTGGTGGAATTCATGTTTGCAAACTTTGAAGGAAATCGAGCGAGATAGGCCTTAGCATATTTGATACCTTCGGACAAGAAATAACCTTTTTTAAAAATTTTATTTCATCGGTCTCAGTGGCCATCGCCATTGTGTTATATTATGGAGTTGTATTTGGATTTTAATTGTATCTTGTTGATTTTAAAAAACTTTAAATAGCAATTTATAGAAAATTCTATTCAAGAAATCAAAAAAAGGTTGCCATCAGGAAGTAGAACGGGTAGACTGACTATCTCTATTCCGAGGGGCTCTCTTCCACCTCAAACGAGCGTAGGGAGCCCCTCTGTTTTTTTCTGGCCCCACAGAGTTCCTGGGCCATTCTAACGGGAGGCATGTGATGGGTAAGGGTCAACAGTATGGTGATAATCCAATTGCCCAACGAAAAACCGATCAGTACAAGCAAGAATATGTTCAAAGCTTTGTCCGGAAGTGGGATGATCTTATTGATTGGGAAGCCCGGGCCAACAGTGAGGGAGATTTTTTCATTCGGATTCTCCAGGAGCGAGGAGTCAGACGAGTCCTGGATGTGGCTACGGGGACAGGGTTTCATTCCATCCGCCTTCTGAAGGCTGGGTTTGACGTGACCAGCGCAGATGGAAGCCCGGAAATGCTTGCGCAAGCCTTTGAAAATGCTCGAAGGGCAGGGTTCATTATGCGGACCGTCCATGCCGATTGGCGATGGCTCAGCCGGGATATTCACAACAAGTTCGATGCCGTAATTTGTCTGGGGAACTCCCTGACCCATTTGTTTTCAGAGCAGGATCGGCGAAAGGCACTCGCCGAATTTTACTCAGCCCTCACTCATGATGGCGTTCTGATCCTTGACCAACGAAACTATGATGGCATTTTGGATAATGGTTTTACTTCCAAACATATTTACTATTATTGCGGAGATAATGTCAGTGCGCAGCCGGAATATGTGGATGAAGGACTCGCCCGCTTCCAATATCGTTTCCCAGATGGGTCAGAGTACCATCTCAACATGTTTCCACTTCGGAAGGAATATGTCCGAAAACTCATGCATGAAGTAGGCTTCCAACAGGTGAAAACCTATGGCGATTTTCAAGAAACCCACAAGATCGAAGACCCGGACTTTTTTGTCCATGTGGCGGAGAAGCTGTATAAGAATGAAGAACGTCCTTATACGGCCATGACCCCTTCGACGTATTCGCAGACGGTGGACGCGGCAAGAGACTATTACAACAGTTCCGATGCGGATAGATTTTACGCGACGATTTGGGGTGGAGAGGATATTCACGTTGGTTTGTACGAAAAAGACACGGATTCTATATTTGACGCGAGTCGGCGGACGGTTGAAAAAATGGCCTCTTTAGTTAGTGGATTGGGTTCTAATAGCCGGGTTCTTGATATTGGGTCAGGATATGGAGGATCGGCAAGGTATTTGGCGAGGACATTTGGTTCTCATGTTGGCTGCCTCAATTTGAGTGAGACTCAAAATAAACGAAACCGTCACCTGAATGCGATGCAGGGGCTGAGTCTGGCTATCAATGTGGTTGATGGGAGCTTCGAAGATATTCCCCTTCCAGATGGGGGGATGGATGTCGTCTGGTCGCAGGATGCCATTCTCCATAGTGGAAATCGAAAAAAAGTTTTTGAAGAAGTGCACCGTGTGCTGGTAAAGGGAGGGCAGTTCATTTTTACCGATCCGATGCAGAGTGAGGATTGCCCGTCTGAAACCCTTCAACCTATTTTAGATAGGATTCATTTGGATTCACTGGGATCGGTGAGCGTATACAGGCAAATGGCCTCCGAACTTGGCTTCAAGGAGATACAGATTCTGAATCTTTCCAAGCACTTAGCCTCTCACTATGCCAAAGTGCTGAAGGAAATTGATGCGAATTACAACAACCTGATCCGGGTATGCAGTGAAGACTACATTCAAAAGATGAAAGTCGGTCTCCAGCACTGGATAGACGGAGGTCAATCCGGCCACTTAACGTGGGGCATTTTGCATTTTAAGAAAGGCTGAACCATCTCCGCTTTTTGTCGTTGCGCCATCTGATGGCGCCTCTGGCCCACACCCCCCTCGGATAGCAATTGAGAGGAGCAGCATGAGATGCTGCCACTACAGGGAATACCGATGCGGATTGATCAAGGATTAATGGCCCGGAGGAAGGTTCAGCGAAGGTCAGGAATTTGTTTTTGCGTATGCTACCGCTCGATTTTGGGAGCTTTGGCGGGTTGAGCGAAGTCTCCAGAGGCGCCGAAGCGTCCCTCTAGCCCTAAGACCGTTGAGGTGTCCGTATATTCCGCCTCTTTCGAAGCTTCACTCTCTCGAGTGGAGGGTTCCCACCCCAGTTTATCAAGCGTCTCTATAATAATTTTCCTTAACGCCCCCGAAGCGGTCATTCGTGTAGAAGCAAACGCCATCACGCGTTCACTCTCTTTCCCAACTTTGGAGAGGTCTGGATCGTGAAGAAATGAGACGAGGGGTTCGATGGCTGCATCGCCAATAAGGACTAGCGATGATGCCGCGTAATCACGTAATACTATATCCTTCAACAGCAAGATGAGGTCTGGGATGACTTTCGGATTCCGAAGGTGGCCCAATGCTGTGGCCGCTGCCTCCTTGATGAGCTGTTCCTCGCTAATAATGCAACCGGGCGTTGGAGTGCCTTTTTGCTGAAATCCCTTGCCTTTGAGAGCGTCCAAGACAGCCGGAAGCGCACGAGGATCACCAATCATGCCTAGGGAGGCAATGGCATGTCGCTTGACGGCACCATCTTTCATGGCTTCAATAAGACCATCGACCGCTTGAGAATCACCAATAATACCCAGAGCAATGGTGGCATCTTCTCTGACAGCTCGATCTGGGTCTTTTAAACATTCAACTAAGGCCTCAACAACGCGGGGTTCTTTCACCCAGGCTCGGCCAATTTGATAGTCTGTCGTCATCCCTCCCAAGGCTCGGACTGCATGGCATCGCACCACGAAATGGGGGTCTTTTAAGGATTGCAAAAGTGCATCGACCGAAGATTCTCCGATATGCACAAGAGCGGTACCAGCCGTTTCCCGAACAATTTTTGAGGTGTCTTTGAACAACTTGACGAGCGCGGGGACGGCCTTGGCATCTCCAATTTTTCCCAAGGCTTCCGCGGCCGAGCTTTTGACCGCCCCATCTCGATCACGACAGGCAATGATTAATCCCTGGACGGCTTGAGGGTCTTTCAGGTTTCCTAATGCTTTCGCGGCCTGTTCTCGAACTCTCCATCGCTCGTCTTTTAAACATGGGATTAAGCTGGGAACGACCGAAGTTCCCATCGAAGACACGGCGTTCACCGTCTCGCTTTGGACCTCCATCATCGTATCGTTAAACAACCTGATCAGTCCCTCAATGGCTTTGTTCCCACCAATTTTGGCCAGTGCCCACGCTACCTGGGCTCGAACCGCCCAATAATCGTCTTCAATGGCATTTAACAGCCCCTCGAGGGTTGTCGGATCGCCTAACTCGGCCAGCGCCCTGGCGGCTTCTTCCCGAGTCGCGTCATCGACATCTTCTAATGATTCCAACCAATCTTGGACGGTTTGTGACATATCGATCCTTTAGTTTTGAGACTCGTAATAGTCGGGATCTTGAGGGTAGGGTTGGGTATGGCTACACACAATGATCAATTCACGGGTTCCTCGCCCTTTCACGCATTGGTCCAGGGTCTTATCGAATTCCAAATTGCCAGTAAGATTGACCTTAAAGGCAA
>CP070743.1:383388-388836 GCA_020348185.1 Nitrospirota bacterium | reverse complement strand
CCTATCTCAACCAGGCGGAGGCGGCCATTTCCGCTGTTCAGTCAGCAATTTACTGGGCTCATAGCTGGGATAACGTATCAAATGGGACGAACCTGCTCCTCGCCCGGATCACCGGCGACCAGGCCTACAAAGACAAGATCGAAGGGCACTTGAGGGTCTGGACGGAGGAGCTCGAGCGCACACCCGGCGGCTTGGTATTTCTGGATCAGTGGGGATCTCTACGCTACGCGTCGACGACCGCCTTTCTCGCGGTGATCTACGCCGGGCAGGTGGAAGACCCCGCCCTGGCAGAATCGTATCAGACTTTTGCCCTGACCCAGATCAATTATATCCTCGGAGATAATCCCCGGGGAGCCAGTTACGTCGTGGGGTTCGGCGTCAATCCTCCGAAAAACCCCCATCACAGGGCGGCGCATGATTCACCCACCAACAATATTGCCGATCCTCCCCAAAACAGCCACGAGTTGACGGGAGCTCTCGTTGGAGGCCCGGCCAGCCCTGATGATTTTGACTGGGTTGACGATCGGACCGATTTCATTAGGAACGAAGTGGCCACGGATTACAATGCGGGATTCACGGGTGCCCTGGCGGAAATCGTAGAGCTGGCGGGGAGCGACTTTGTGCCTCCGCCGGAGCCACCGACCAATGAACCTCCTGGGGATGATCCCCCTGCGCCAGGGCCTGTTCCTGGTGATCCGTTAACCAACGCGGTCACGACGCAATCAGATTGGGGCACAGGGTATTGTGCCAACGTGACAGTGACGAATGGCGGTTCGGGCCCGGTGGATTGGGTGGTCATCATCCCCATCGACGGAACCCTCCGAGATATTTGGAATGCCGTGGGGGTCGTATCGGACGGCGAGCTCACGGCTGAGGGCGTGTCCTGGAACAATATAGTCCAACCAAACAGCAGTGTGGAATTCGGATTCTGTGCGGAGCGGGGAAGCGCCGCTCCCCCGAACGACCCTCCCTCCCCGGACCCTCAACCTACAGATCCTCCGGACGAGCCTAATCCAGACCCCTCCCCGGATGGCTCGCTCAGCGTAGAATTGGTAACACAATCCGAATGGACATCGGGATATTGTGCCGACGTACATGTTCGGAATACAGGCACGGCTCCTGTTGACTGGGTGGTAGATTTTCAGATCGAGGGAACGATAAGAGAACTCTGGAACGCCCTGTACACCGTGACGGGTCAAACAGTCACGGCTGAGGGATTGGACTGGAATAATCTGGTCTATCCGAATCAACCCGTCGTGTTCGGATTTTGCGCAAACCGTTGAAGTCTCTTTTTGAGGCCAACCGGGAAATAAAGGGCGGTTCAAGAGTTTTAATGCCCTTGGTTAGGTCTTGTATCCCAATTTCGATTATCCTCGGATTGAATTCGTTTAACTGTGTCTCACAGTGATGACGATATTGCCCTGTTTGTGTCCTGTCTCGGCATATCTGTGAGCCTCGGCAATTTTTTCCAACGGGTAGCGTCGATCAATGACCGATTGTATCTTTCCCGCCTCAATCAGCTCTTTGAGGAACATTAAGTCTTCCGATTTATATCTTGCAAAGGCAAATATGACTTTTTTGCTGCTGATCAGTGAAGTCCAAAGCCCTCTCACCATCTTGAAAAAAAGTGGGTTGACCATTAGGTAGCGTCCATTTTCTTTGAGTGAACTGATGATGCCTGAAAACGAAGTTTTCGCTATGACATCAAAAATGACGTCATAGGTAGGACCGCTTCTCGTAAAATCCTCCTGAGTGTAATCAATGACGTGGTCTGCTCCAATCGTGCGCAGCATGTTCAGTTTCTCTGTGCTATCCACGCCAGTCACTTCAGCCCCAAAGTATTTGGCAAGCTGCACCGCAAAGGTCCCGATATTTCCACAAGCGCCATTAACCAGAACTTTTTCTCCGCGCTGGATATTTGCTGCTCTCAGATAATGTAATGCATTCAGTCCCCCGGTAGGGACGGCTGTGGCCTCTTCATACGTCATATTAGCCGGTTTTAGGGCAAGCGTCTTATCTTCATGCAAACACCGGTACTCCGCATATGCACCAAAGCCAGCTTCGGTCGCTGCGAATACCTGGTCCCCCTTGCGAAATCGTCTGACATTTTTGCCTACGAATTCAATTTCGCCGGCTAGTTCTTGGCCTAAAATATTGACTCTTGTTGGTCTTCTTAGCCCCATATATATGCGCAGTGGGAGCCAGAACCAGATCGGGAATGTGAAACTTCGAAGTTCACAGTCCCCAGCCAATACGGTGGACGCATAGGTTCTTATCAGGACTTCATCGTCCCTGGGGCCCGGTTTTGGAACCTCTTTGAGCTGAAGAACCTCCGGTGGCCCGTATTGTGTGTAGACAATCGCTTTCATGAGTATTCTCTTAAAGATGCTTTTTTAGATGACTCATTGAAGCCGTGATGCGATTCTACAAGGCCTGACACCATATCCTTGAAATCTTTATTCTATGCACGCGGATTAGCTAAACTGCAATAGCTTCCACCCTTGGGGGGAAAAGGAGATGCGTCAAAAATTCTCACATTACAAAAGTGGGGGAGCTCACCAAAAATGATGGTTAACTCACGACCGGACAAATTTCCTTCGATCCTCTGGCTTATCCTACTCCTATTCCTTCTGCTAGGTTTGAGTGGCTGCGCAGTCGGCCACCCGTCCCCCTCATTTACTAGCACCCCTACGACGGAGTTTGTGCTTGCCCCGGGAACGTATGAGGTAGTTGGGCGACTGGAGGGCCATGCGTCGTGTCCTTTTCTCTTTTGGGTTGACATGCCTGATACTTGGCTGCAATTTCGCTATGGTTTTACCGTCCCGCTGATTTCATTCGCTCTCGGGGACACTGATTTGCGAACACGAGCCATGGCCGATCTTCACTCGAAGGTCGAGATTCAGGGGACACGTCGTGTTCTTCACAATATTATGGAAGAGACGACCATTGCGAATTATTTGGGGTTATTTGCCATTCTTGAGGTGACAGTCTCAGCGGAGGTTATTGAGTTTACGGGGGGCCAATCGTAGTGGAGGATAATAGAGGTGCAGGATTCACAGCCAGTTTTCCAACTCATGGATGGCTGCTACATTTGGCAGCAATCGGATTGCTCTCATTTTTGCTGCTTTTATTTGGTGGGTGTGCTCCGCGGGTTTTCCACCTTTCCTCTCAAAAATCGGAAACCTCATATACAGTGAATTCGAATACCAAGTTTACGTCTGGCCCGGTTCACATCATCGGTAAGGCCAGTTGCCCATATATCTTGTTTTCGATTCCCTTGTGCAAACATCAGGACCTTGCCTCCGTTGCCTTCAAGAAGATGTATCAGGAGGCCAAAATAGAAGGGTTATCAGCTCAATTAGTGAATGTGACCCACGACGCCTATTTGGGTACTAACGTCTTCTACTTTTTTTTCGTTGACAATCACACGGTTTCGGCTGATGTGATCGTCTACGAAAAAAGCTCCGATGACTAATTCTCCCCGCGATCCTGTTTTTCTCGAATGCCTCGTGCGGATGTGCCTGGGAAATTCCTAAACATACGACCTATACCCCAAAAGTTCCGGGAGACAGAATCCCATCGTTTTCTTATGCGCTGAATGATTCCGCACTTTATAATTGAGTCTAACTGATTGCTTGCTGAAGAGGTTAGTCCTAAGAATCCAGAAGGGGGATACGATGAAGCCCCTTCGGGAAATATAAGGAGGAAAAAATGAGAAAAATGAAAAAGGAAAACATAAGAGTACCTACACCTGCCGCCGCTGCTGGCAAACGTGGCAGTGCGCCATCCGACCTCGAATTGGCGTATATGCCTGCGGAAGAAGCTTTAAAACGGTTCAAGGCCAAGAAACTGTCTCCGGTGGAGGTCCTCAAGGAGCAGATCAGCCGAATCGAAGCGCTCAACAACAAGGTCAACTGCATCACCTATAAGCACTTCGATGAGGCCATGAAATCGGCCAAGGCGTCTGAAGCCCGATACGTGAAGGGCACCCCACGTGCCCTCGAGGGCGTGACGGTGGCCATCAAGGATGAAAACCAGGTCAAGGGATGGAAGGTGACCATGGGAAGCCTGCTGCTCAAAGATGCCGCGCCCAGTGAAGAAGACAGTGCCATTATCGATTTCCTGAAAAGGGCCGGGGCCGTTCTCCATATCCAGACCACGGTGCCGGAGTTCTATTTGGGCCCCCACGCGGCAACCCGCCTTTGGGGAGTGACAGGCACACCCTGGAACCTGCAATACACCTGTGGAGGGTCCTCGGGCGGATCTGGCGCTGCCCTCGCGGCGGGATTCGCCACCCTGGCCACGGGCTCCGACATGGGTGGATCGATTCGTATTCCCGCGGCGCAGTCGGGTGTGTTCGGTTTCAAACCGCCATTTCAGCGCGTCGCGACGTCGGAAATCGGCTACGAGAGCCTCGGTCCCATGGCTCGTAACCTGACAGACCTCCTGCTCATGCAGAACGTTATCTGCGGCCCCCATCTGAAGGTCCATGCCTCGCTACGGCCCAAGTTGGAGTACCCCCTTCAGTACGAGTCCGTCAAGGGGATGAAGGTCGTCGTGGACTATGCACGCAGCATCGGACCGCTTGATGGTGAAATCGAGAAGTCGATCGACAGCACCATTGCCATGCTAAAGGGCCTGGGATGCCTTGTGACGGTCAAGGACCTTGGCTTCAAATACGAGGGGGACTTCCCGCTGTGGGCAAAGGGCCTGCTTTCCACGGGTATGGGCATGCTGATCGAATTTGCATCTCAGAACAAGGAGGCACTCACGCCATATGTGAGGGAGTTTGTGGATAAGTACCAAGGAAACCTTGGCCCCAAGCAGGCCGCCGAAGCCGATGCGTTACTCGCAAGGTATCACGGAAACGTCCAGAAGGAAGTGTTCGGCGCCGGATATCACGCGCTGGTGATGCCGACGATGCTCACCCCATATGTTCCCGCAGACTGGTATATGGATGACGAAAAGTACTTCGTGATCAACAATGGAAAGAAGCAATCCCGAACCTGGGCCTTTGTCGCCACTTGGGTCTGGAACATGCTCGGCCGCTACCCGGTGATGACTGTCCCAGTCGGTTTGACGAAGAAGCGGGTTCCCCTGGGCGTTCAGGTCATTGGTAATACCTTTGACGATCTCACATCAATGCGGCTGTCGGCAGCCCTCGAAGCAGTCGCCCCCCGCCTCTTTTCCGGGAAGATGATGCCTGATTTCAGAAGGAAGGCTTAAAGACGGACAAGAAGTTGAGTGCAGGGATTTCTTAAATTCGTTGGCCATCCCGCCGCTTCGGCTGATTTGATCTTCTTTGAGAAAAACTTCCAGGATTGACCCTCGACGTTACGCGGGTTCTTACAGCCTTTTCCTATAAGCCACTCTCAGGGAAGAGATCGAAGTGTATCGCAAAGCCAGCCGCGGCGATGTTGGCGAGATAGGTTCCCTCAAGTTCGAATG
>CP070743.1:377822-383288 GCA_020348185.1 Nitrospirota bacterium | reverse complement strand
GTTAGTCGTAATGCGGTTACGAAGGTTACCACCGTTAAAGGTCCATATGCTGAGACGTCTGATAGGGACGCTATGTACTTGTTGACGGCACAATACACCAATAATCAATTGGTTTCCTGTCAACTCGTGATCTATCAACAAAGAATTAGGCAAAGGGGCCCGGCCTTCTATTATCAAGCCTTTGATCCCGATGGAAATAAGATGGTGTTGTCTCGATACGTTGACACGTTTTCGGATTCCGATGAAAAAGTTCGCATTATGATTCCGAAAGCCAAGCTGCAGCAGTCTCTAGAGACCGGTATGGAATTCATTCTTTATGGAAAGCGTGATGAGCTCTCATTACGCGTAGAACCGTTTTATATTCAAGGGTTCCTGGCCAAAGCCAAGGCCAAGGGAGCAGGGTGATTGCCGGGATGGCTTCCCAATTCGTTCTATCCTGTTCAATCCGGTGATGTTGACCGGGTTTCAAGATATCCTTATCTCCCTTATCTCAATCGCTCCCTGAGTCAACCCCACAACGGTTCCCTTACCCCTATTCCCTTGCCATAGATTCCTCCGTCGTCGATCGACCGACGTGACAGCGGTTATTTTCTTGAGTGTGAGATATCACGTTCTTTTTACCCACAGCTCATCTCGAAATTGTGATTGTGATACATTAAAAGGCAGATAGGGGAGTGGAGGAGCAGCGGGGTCGCTGATGCGCAACTTTATGAAATTCGATACTCATAATCGGGTAGGAGGAAGTTAAGGGTATGTTCGAATTTAAAAAAATCGTCGGTCCACTATTGTCTCCTCTTCCGGTTTGCCTTGAGGTGCTCATTATCGGCGTATTGTTATTGTGGTTGACACGTCGGCAACGATTAGGAAAAACGTTGGTGACGATGGCGGGTTTACTGTTGGTACTCGTCAGTTCAGAGGGAATTTCAGGGCGGTTGATTCACACCTTAGAAGAACCATATCCTCCACTGACCATGTCTTCCCTTCAGTCAAAATTGACCGGTGGGGGAGAAGTGACGATTCCGTGGATCGTCGTATTAGCAGGCGGGGTAACCCCTAACCCCTCACTTCCGATCCAGCTTCAAGTATCACATGACTCTCGCGTGCGATTGTTGGAAGGTATTCGTCTCTATCATATGATTCCCGGGAGCAAATTGGTTCTGACTGGGGGGATAGGATATCCATTGGAATCTGAAGCCACCGTGTTGAGTCGCCTTGCTCAGACCTTGGGTGTCAATAAAGATGATATGGTACTCGAAACCCGGTCTCGCGATACCAAAGATCATCCTTTGAATGTGGCTCTCATTGTCAAGGATGATCCGTTTATTCTGGTTACCTCAGCTGTTCATATGCCAAGGGCCTTCAGGGTGTTTGCTAAACAGGGGATGAATCCGATACCGGCTCCTGTGGGGCATTGGAAACCCAAAACGTATGTGTGGCCGGAGTATTACTTCCCTCGATCCCAGGGGACTCGATTAGCCGAATTGGCATTTCATGAATATTTAGGATTGGGTTGGGCCTGGATGAGAGGGCAAATTTAACAAGGAAGGACCGGGATAGGGAGGTCAGCCTTAATAATCTAAAGGAAAGTACCGAAGAGATTGTGGAGTAAGGGGATCAAAATTGAATGCCTTCCGCTATGTTGGGGTACCTGAATGAACCGAACATCTCTCTTTCTCTTGTGGGTGCTTCTCCCCGGTTGTATTGGCACAATTTGGCAACAATATGAAACCCCCAACTACAGTCCCTCACGTGCCGATCAGATTTGCCATCCGTATGGCTCCTGTTCGCAAGGTAAGTGGGCACCGACGGCTCTCGCTCAGGGGGATTCGACCTCGGCCTCCATGGCCTGTCGAGATGAAATTCGAAAACCCAGCGATGGATGGTCCGATTCCTCCGTTTCGGTAGGGCTGGAGATGGGCCGCTGTATGCGATCAAGGGGGTACGAATTGGTCAGTCATTGAGACGTGGGGAGAACATCCAAGTGGCCCGACACGAGTTGGTCTTGATTGATTGCAAATCCCGGTTGTGATAACAACGTAATCGAACGAAATAGACAATAAGGGAGAGGTCCGCTGATTAAGCTGGTCGTCTATACCCTTCATGTCCAGTCAATTGATACAGACAGGGTAGGGAAATAGTCCATGAAGAATCCTCATCTTTACGGGGTCATTTTAGCCGGGGGAAGTGGGACTCGATTTTGGCCCCTGAGCCGGGAAAAGTTCCCCAAACAATTTCTTCGAATAATCGGAGAGGAAACCCTCATTCAGCAAACGGTTCGTCGGCTTCTGGGAGCCATGCCGGCCAATCGGGTGTTTATTGTGACAAATGAGCAACAGGCCGATTCCATTGAACTGCAATTGATTGACTGGAAAGATGAGCTCAAAGAGAATTTGATTTTGGAGCCCGAAGGACGAAATACCGCGCCAGCTATCGGGTTAGCCGCCTTTCACTTAATGGAAAAAGATCCGGAAGCCGTGATGGTGGTGTTGCCAGCCGACCAGGTCATTAAACAACCGGTCAAATTTCAGCAAGCGGTGAAGGTAGGGGCCCAGCTGGCTACTGAAGGGCATCTTGTCACGTTTGGCATCCAACCAACCAGACCCGAGACGGGATATGGGTATATCCAACCAGATCGCCGAACTCACTTGTGCTCGAAGGGGACACTCAGTGGATATCGCGTGGCACAATTCGTGGAGAAACCGAGCCTCCAGAAGGCCAAACGATATGTGAGATCGGGAAACTTTTATTGGAATAGCGGGATCTTCATGTGGAAAGCCTCGGCCGTTTTGGAAGAACTGTCCAAACACAATGCCGGTCTTTTCCGATCACTCAAACGGATTCATGCCCTGTGGCAATCCGGGGATTCCAAGGGAAGAGTGCCTAAACTGTACAAGCAGCTTGAGTCGGTGTCCATCGACCATGGGGTGATGGAGCGTTCTTCCCGCGCCGCGGTGATCCCCGTTCATTTTGAATGGTCCGATGTTGGAAGTTGGAGTAGTTTGCCAGAGGTCGGGGATTGTGATGACGATGGGAATGTGAGGTATGGGAACATTGTCGATCTCGGCAGCACCAATTCGGTCCTTTATGCCGATCAACGAATCGTGGCGACCATAGGACTGTCTGATATGGTTGTTGTCGATACCGCAGATGCCACCTTAGTGTGTCCGAAGTCACAGGCCCAAAATGTCAAAGCGATTGTGAAGGAGTTAAAGCAACGTCAAGCTCCTGAGCATCTTGAACATCGGACCGTCCACAGGCATTGGGGGTCCTACACCGTGTTAGAAGAGGCGAGAGGGTATAAAGTGAAGCGGATTACCGTCACGCCTGGGAAACGGCTTTCCCTTCAATTGCACCACCAACGAAGTGAACATTGGGTGGTGATTAGAGGTCAAGCCCGCGTCACTCGCGGGGAACAGGAATTTGAACTCCACGCTGGTGAAAGTACGGGAATCCCTCCGGAAACGCCCCACCGGTTAGCCAATCCTGGGACAACCCCATTGGAAATCATCGAAACTCAAAATGGGCCATATCTCGGAGAGGATGATATTGTCCGATTTCAGGATGACTTTGGACGAGTTAAAAAACGAAAGGCGTGAAAGAATGAAAGGCCAGATATGAGTATCTTTCGGGAATACGACATTCGAGGCATAGTGGGAACAGATCTGACCCCTGAGCTGGCCGAGCGGATCGGACGGGCATACGCAACACTGGGGAAGGAAAACCATCTTCAGACCATCGCGGTAGGCAGAGATGGACGCCTCACTTCGCCCTTGATGAGAGAACATCTGGTCAAGGGGCTGACAGAAGGCGGCCTCGATGTCCTGGATATAGGGCTGTGTGCCACCCCGCTGCTCTATTTTTCATTATATCATCGGGATGTCGACGGGGGTATTATGATTACGGGCAGTCATAATGCCTCGGAGTACAATGGATTTAAGTTGTGTATAGGGAAAGAGGCGCTTTATGGAGCAGGCATTCAACGATTACGCAGCCTTGTCGAGGGTGAATCGTTTACTGTTGGGGCCGGCAAGGTGATCGATTCCCCAATCATTCCTGAGTATCTGGACTATCTCAAGAACGATTTTTCTTCTCTCAAGGCGAATTCCCTTCATGTGGTGATCGATTGCGGCAACGGGGCCGCTTCCTTGGTGGCCAAACAGGCTTTAGAGCAGCTTGGCTGTCAAGTCACCGGTCTTTACTGTGAACTCGATGGAGGTTTCCCCAATCACCATCCTGATCCGACGGTCGTCGAGAATCTCGAGGATTTGAGGAACATGGTCAAGCAAGTCGGGGCCGATGTCGGTATTGGCTATGATGGTGATGCCGACCGTATCGGAGCGATTGATGAGCAAGGAAATATTTTGTGGGGGGATCGTCTCCTTTTACTGTTTGCCCGGGATGTCCTCGTTGATCGACCTGGGAGTACCTTTATTTCTGAAGTGAAGGCCTCTCAGCACCTGTACGATGATATTGAAAAAAGGGGTGGGCGGGGAATCATGTGGAAAACAGGCCATTCCGTCATTAAGGCCAAGATGAAAGAGGAAAACGCCGTACTGGCGGGGGAGATGTCAGGACACATGTTTTTTGCAGATAGATATTTCGGATTCGATGATGCGATATATGCCTCCTGTCGATTAATTGAAATACTGGCGAAAACCAAAAAGCCCCTTTCTAGTCTTTTGCTGGATGTTCCCTCCACGTCCGTGACACCGGAAATCAGGGTCGATTGTCCGGACCATCAAAAGTTTGTCTTAATGCATAGGGTCATCGATCATATTTCCCTTTTGGCTAAAGAACCTCATCCGAACAATTCACAACTGAACATTCTTGATGTTAGCACTATTGATGGTATTCGCGTTCGGTTTCAAGATGGATGGGGGTTAATTCGCGCTTCAAACACCCAACCCGCCCTGGTGCTGCGTTTTGAGGCTTCCACCCCCGAACGTCTGACTGTTCTTCGAAACTTCCTTGAATCCCAATTAGCGGCTTGTCGTCAGGAATTAGGGATATAGGCAATCCGTTTTTCGGCCCATCCCCGTTCCAGCCTTATTGACCATTTGTTCGCATTTCCCTATTGTTCATCTGACAACTTGATTCCCCGACGTTGCTCGGGAGAGTTTTTTCTTCTGTCAGCTCAGTGGTAGAATAAGCCCCTGGCCCCGTTCTTATTTAAATGGAACGAAGATAAGGAAATTCCAGGAAGATCAGATGCTAAGGCTCGAGACACGAACCTTTAAAAAAAAGGAGTGTTGTCTATGACCTTACGAGTCATCTTGCTGTTGGTAGGAGTTGTGGCGGGTGCAAGTGTTGGATCAAGGATGGGCACCGCCAACTTCCAGAACCTCCTTCTCGGAGCAGCCATTGGAGTGGGAGTAGGCGGTGCCATCATTTGGGCCGAATACGCGCTTAGCCGAATACCGGTTTCTGTGACGGTGGGAGGAGCCGGAGGCCTCATTGCTGGTTCGG
>CP070743.1:372155-377722 GCA_020348185.1 Nitrospirota bacterium | reverse complement strand
GGGATCTGAAGATGGTCGGGCCATTCCTATTGAAATCGAATTTACACCAAGCTTTGAGAATGGGCAACGAACCATTATTCCAAGTTTACAAATTGGCGAGGAATTTGAAGTTGATCCGACGCATTCCCGTATCCTGCATCTAGCCTATCAAGTCACTGAAGACGGGATAATAGCGGCATCGGTGAATCAGGCCGGAGATCTTTGGGTGACCAAAGCTGAAGAAAGCGAAGGGCTCATGTTGGATGATGAACCAATAAGGACTCAGAACCAGTTGATTCCAAAGCTGGAGGAGCCTGTCGCAGCGCTGCTCATCGATGACTTGGGAGAAACATTATTGGTGGCAACCATAAATGGCAAACTGTTCCATTGGAATGTAGAAGATGTCGATGCCCCACGATTGATCCACATGTATCAAATAACAGAAGCCGGAGATGGTATTACGGCTATACAATATTTGATTGGTGATCGCACTCTCATCATCGGGACCAAATCCGGCAAGGTTTCAGCTTGGATGCCTATGCGGGTAGGGGACAAATCACCTGAGGTTCGTTATGCGAAAGCGCGATCCTTTGCACAGCATCCAGGCCGGGTCACGGCCATCTCCCCTTCACGCCGAGATAAAGGATTCTTAACTGCAGATGAAACAGGGGAGGTTTTCCTTCACCATTCGACTTCCGGACAGACCCTATTGGAGATGGATCTTGCCGACTCTCCTATTCGTTCCCTGATGTTTGCCCCAAAAGCTAACGGCGTTATTGGTCTCGATGCCACAGGATTCATTCATACTGTGGAAATCGATAATGCGCATCCCGAGGTTACCGTTCAGACGCTGTTTGGTCCGGTACTGTACGAAGGCTATGATAAGCCTGAGCATAGTTGGCAATCCTCGAGTGGATCGGATGATTTTGAACCGAAATTCGGCCTCATTCCTTTAATTTTTGGGACATTAAAAGGCACTATTTACGCCATGATTCTTGCTGTTCCATTGGCGGTGATGGGCGCCATCTATACCGGCATGTTTATGTCTCCAGGCCTACGGGGAATTATTAAACCGGTTATTGAGGTGATGGCTGCTCTTCCGTCTGTCGTGCTGGGCTTTTTGGCAGGTCTTTGGTTGGCACCCCTTCTGGAAAAAATTTTCCCGGCTGTGATGAGTATGCTGGTGGTGATACCGTTAATGGTGATTCTTGCCTGTATCTCCTGGAATTTCATGCCGGTTTCTTCCAAGCTGCGAAATCGTTCCGGAGTCGATTTAAACATTTTGGGAATTGTGATCTTGCTCACGGTGATCGGATGTCTAGGGGTCAATAACCAGATTGAATTGTGGCTGTTCAATTCAGATTACAAGGGATGGCTCCAATCCCACTTTGGTTTGCAATATGATCAACGGAATGCTCTGGTTATCAGTTTTGCCATGGGTTTTGCCGTTATCCCCATCATTTTTAGTATTTCTGAAGATTCAATCTCGAATGTTCCCAAACATCTTATTGCCGGTTCATTAGCCATGGGTGCCACTCAGTGGCAGACTCTCACAAAACTTGTCCTTGTCTCGGCCAGCCCCGGTATATTTTCCGCCCTGATGATAGGTTTTGGGCGGGCGGTGGGAGAAACGATGATCGTCTTGATGGCTACAGGCAATACTCCCATACTTGATTGGAGTGTCTTTAACGGATTCCGAACCCTGTCGGCCAACATTGCCGTAGAAATGCCCGAGGCCCCGCATGGCGGAACTCTCTATCGTATTTTGTTTTTGTCCGGATTGATTCTTTTCGCGTTCACATTTTTTATTAACACGATTGCCGAAATCATTCGACAAAGGCTTCGCCAGAAGTACAGCCAATTTTAAAGCCCATGATGCCTTCCGGTATGAGAAAATTTTTGGACTCTGGCACCCTCTTTGTGTGGCTGTGTGGTTCCGGATTGATGGTTTCGATCTTGATGATTGGCGGACTCCTGCTCCTCATTATGATGAACGGGTTGGGGTATTTCTGGCCAAAGGGTCTCGTTGAATTCACACTGAATGATGGCACAATGGTTTTGGGACAACTGACTGGTCGGGAAGTTATCCCGGAATCCGCCACACCTGAGTTGCCGGATGGTAAATTTCGAATTCAAGTCAAAGTCGGAAATCGGGATTTGTATGGCTTGGATTTTCAATGGCTGGATGAAGATCAGATTCAAACCAGAGAACAACCAGGGGAAGTCCTTTCCATCGAGCGTCGTGAATGGGGAAAGTTTTTTGGCCGCATTCAAGCCGTTAAGAAAAGAGAGGTGGTATTAGCGACTGGAAACATGGAAGGGCTGAAAGCGGTCAAACCCCTGGTTGAGCAAATGAATGACATTCAAGATCGAATCCACCATCTTCAACACGACATTATCGGGGCGGTGAATTATGAAATTGAGGCCATTCGCCTAGCGCTTCGCGATTTGGAATTAAAGGATGAGCAAGAAACAAATGAATGGGTTGATCTTCAAAAGCGGCTGGTTGGTCTTCAAGCTAATTATGAAGAACATACAAAGATGCTTCGAGCCCTGTATGACCAGTTAAACGAGTATTCGGTCATTCTGATTGATGCCAACGGCCGAGAGAAAGATTTACCACTTGGACAGATTGTCCGAATATTACAGCCAAATCAGTTGACCGTGTTTGGGAAAGTACTGATTTATTTTTCCAATGTTTGGACCGTCTTAAGTGATGAGCCTCGTGAAGCCAATACGGAAGGGGGAATTTTTCCTGCTATTTTTGGAACCGTGATGATGGTATTAATAATGAGTGTGGCTGTGGTACCCTTTGGCGTATTGGCAGCTATATACCTCAAAGAATATGCCCGACAAGGTCTCCTCGTCCGATTAGTCCGAATTGCGGTGAATAATTTAGCCGGAGTCCCTTCAATTGTCTTTGGGGTTTTTGGTTTGGGGTTTTTCGTGTATGCGGTCGGGGGCTCGATTGATACTTTGTTCTATTCTGCGGCCCTTCCTACCCCAACATTTGGTACTGGGGGGATCCTCTGGGCCTCTTTGACGCTCGCCCTGATGACAGTCCCTGTTGTGATTGTCGCGACTGAAGAAGGGTTGTCGGCTGTACCCATGGAGTATCGAGAGGGTTCATTGGGATTGGGGGCTACAAAAGTTGAAACGTTGCTTCGAGTGGTCATCCCGTGTGCCATGCCGGGAATATTGACGGGACTCATTCTGGCGATTTCTCGAGCAACGGGAGAAGTGGCACCGCTGATGTTGACCGGGGTGGTTAAACTGGCTCCCTCCTTACCTCTCGACAGCTACTTTCCATTTGTTCATCTTGACCGAAAGTTTATGCATCTTGGATTTCATATTTACGATGTTGGCTTTCAGTCGCCAAATGTTGAAGCAGCCAAACCCATGGTGTATGTGACAACGCTCGTTCTAGTCTTTGTGGTGGTCATGCTCAATTTGATGGCCATTGCCATCCGTAATCGAATGCGCAAAAAATACGTAGGTTCAGCGGTCTAATCATTGGGTGACGATTATGGAAATCGTGAAAACCTCTCAATCTTCCAAACCGTTACCCTCGTCTGTATTAAAAGTTAATGTTTCCAAAGATGAGCCTGACCCCATGAAGCAGACAGGTGAATCCGACGCAATTCAAAGCCCCAACTCGGATAGACCGAAAATTGAAATTCGTCAAATGAATTTCTTTTACGGATCAAACCAAGCGTTATTTAAGGTAAATCTCAATATTCGCGAACATAAGGTTACGGCGTTCATTGGCCCTTCTGGTTGTGGAAAGTCCACCTTACTTCGGTGTCTGAATCGCCTCAACGACCTGGTCATTGGCTCCCGTGTTGAGGGAAAAATCCTTCTGGAGGGTCAAGACATTTACGCGCCGGATGTTGATGTCACCGACCTGCGGACGAGAGTCGGAATGGTGTTTCAAAAAGTGAACCCCTTTCCCAAAACGATTTATCAAAATGTCGCGTATGGTCCACAGCTCCAAAAAGTTCGAGGACGGGCGATTCTTGATGAAATCGTAGAGCGTGGCTTGAAGGGAGCCGGTTTGTGGGAAGAGGTCAAGGATCGATTGCATTCTAGCGCATTGGGTTTGTCTGGAGGCCAACAACAGCGTCTGTGTATCGCGAGGGCCCTTGCCGTCAATCCCGATGTGTTGTTAATGGATGAGCCCTGTTCTGCTTTGGACCCAATTTCGACCTCAAAAATTGAAGAATTGCTCCATTCGTTAAAACAACAACTGACTGTGGTCATTGTTACCCATAATATGCAGCAGGCAGCTCGTGTGTCAGACTATACGGGATTCTTTTTGTTGGGCGAATTAATTGAATATGATGATACCAGGCGTATTTTTACGAATCCTGGGGATCGACGAACCGAAGATTATGTGACGGGTCGGTTTGGGTGATTCCGTAAGTTTCGGGTTTCTAGTTTCGGATTTTGATTTAGAAGCCTTAGAGCGGTGATTCCTGAAGATGGTTGATTCACGGTCAATCACCATATTTGATATGTGGGGTTATTCAATATACGGTTTAATGAGAGGTAATTGTGCAGCGTCATTTTGATGAAGAACTGGGCGATCTCAAACAAAAGATCTTGCATATGGGCGCCTTAGTCGAGGATCAGGTTGAACGAGCCAAAAAAGCCTTAATCGAACGGGATGAGATTCTCGCCAAACAAGTGATTGAAGATGACAAGCGAGTCAATACCTTGGATGTGGAGGTTGATGAATACTGTCTTCGATTGTTAGCGCTGTATCAACCGGCAGCCCGGGATCTGCGGTTTATTACCACGGCGATGAAAATTTCGACTGAACTGGAACGAATGAGTGATTTAGCTGAGAATATCTGTGAGCGCGCTATTGAACTCAATGAAGAACCGCAGCTAAAGCCGTATATTGATATTCCCATCATGGCCGATCGTGCAACCAGAATGGTCGGTCAGGCCTTGGATGCCTTTGTCCGTGGGGATTCGGTTTTAGCCAGACAGGTCTTGGAAGAGGACGATGTGGTCGATGAATTGACAGAGCAATTATTTCGGGAACTTCTCTCGTTTATGATGGAAAATCCGCAGACGATAACTAGGGCCATTAGGTTATCGTTTGTGTCGAAATACCTTGAGCGGATCGCCGATCATGCCACTAATGTCGCCGAATTAGTCGTTTATTTAGTAGAAGGCAAAATCATTCGCCATACCCTTCAAGCCCCTTCCTGAAATTTCTTTTTTATTTGGTTTCTGTAAGTTCTAGTCGGTGAGTGGAAAAATATGGCGTAGGCGGGAAAGGTTTAAGTACCGAATGGTGAATAGGATCAATCGCCATCACTGGGGAAGAAGATGGCGTATTTCTCGCGGTCACTTGTTCGGGAAAGCCGTTCTCACAAGCTTCTCAACCTGGTCATTTTTCGATCGGTCTTTCCAATGATTCAACAACCACTCCTGTGAGTTAAACTGTTGGTCGTCAGTGTCAGCTGAACACTTCTGATAACTTCCATCCGGACACAATTGTCGAGCTTTGACGTTATCGCGAAGTTGTACCTGAAGAACGCTGTGAAGAAGATGCTCTCGAATACTCTGGTCCTCTA
>CP070743.1:366444-372055 GCA_020348185.1 Nitrospirota bacterium | reverse complement strand
TATGCCCTTTTCCGATATCATTGGTCACTCCGCCCCCATTGGCTGGCTTCAGCGCGCCATTCAATCAAACCACTTGGCTCATGCCTATCTCTTTGTTGGAGACAACGCGATTGGGAAAAAATTAACGGCTATCCGCATGGCTCAAGCCATCAGTTGTGATAGATATCGTGAATCAATGACTCCCGATCCTTGCGGCGTTTGCAAGTCATGCTATCAAATTGAAGCTCAAACACACCCTGACTTCCTTTTTATTCAGCCAGACTCTGAAGGGCAAAACCCTCAAATCAAGATTGATCGCGTAAGGGAAATTGAACACCATGTTATCTATCGACCGCTCATCGGAGTGAGAAAAATATGTCTGATCGATGAAGTGGATCGATTGACTGTGGGGGCTGCCAACGCCTTACTGAAAACCCTCGAGGAACCCCCAGATCATTGTCTGTTTCTGTTAATGACGAACCGGCCTTCATCCTTACTGGCAACCATCACCTCTCGTTGTCTCGTAGTCCGTTTCTCACCATCTTCTCCAGCCAATGTGAAAAACTATTTGATTGAAGTGAGAAATATATCGGAATCTGAAGCACGATTGATCAGCTGTATCAGTGGAGGGCGAGTGGGAGAAGCTTTACAAATCGACATCACGGACGTCATAGCTCGAAAGGGCCACTACCTTTCGTTACTCTCTGAAGGCTCTCTTGATTCCATTCCTCCTTTACTCGATACCGCAGAAGCCGTATCAAAACCAGGGGAAGTCCAAAAAGGCCTGAACGAGTTCTGGTATATCCTGAGGGATCTCCTTCTGGTAACCCTTAAGTGTAACTCGAATGAGGTCATGTATCGGGAAGATATTCCAACTTTACACACCATCGCCAAACGAACGTCACCTGCCGCGTTGTTGAACGTTCTTGATGAACTCCAATCCTTGGAATTTGGCCTTCACCGAAACCTCAACATGCAATTGGGATTGGAAAGGTTTTTGCTACACCTGCGTGATGCCATATCGTCCAGGGATGTTCCTGCACCTGTTGGATAAAATCACGTGAAAGTTTCGAGTTTCAAGATTCAGTTTTCAAGTTTCAACCCGGATTCGAAAAAAAATGCCTGAAACCTTTTATGTCACCACTCCTATTTACTATGTCAATGATGTTCCACACATTGGTCACGCCTATACCACTATTGCTGCTGATGTTCTTGCTCGTTTTCATCGTCTCACAGGGCAGGATGTCTTTTTCCTGACGGGATTAGACGAACACGGGCAAAAGGTCCAACAGGCCGCAGCCAGAGCTGGTATTGATCCACAAACCCACTGTGATCGGCTCACACCGCAATTTAAAAACCTATGGGAAAAATTGAACATTTCCAATGACGGGTTCATACGAACAACTGATCCTCCTCACAAATCGGTTGTCCAACGATGCCTTCAAGGTCTTTTGGACAAGGACCTGATATACCGAGCCGAGTACACTGGCTGGTATTGCACCTACGATGAACGTTTCTGGACGGAAAAAGATGTCGAAGCGGGACTGTGCCCAGACTGCAAGCGTCCGGTGGAGAAACTGAGCGAAAGCAACTATTTCTTCAGAATGAGCCAGTTTCAGGATCGCCTTAAGGCTCATATTCAAGGTCACCCAAATTTCATTAAACCAGAATCCCGGCGGAATGAAGTCCTGGGGTTTCTTCAAAAACCTTTAGAAGACCTGTCCATCTCGCGTCCCAAATCTCGTTTGTCCTGGGGAATCGAACTTCCGTTTGATCGGGACTATGTCACCTACGTATGGTTCGACGCATTGGTGAACTACATCTCGGGCATCGAATTTCTTCCGGCCCAACCGGCATTTGATCGATATTGGCCGGCTTCACTTCACCTCGTCGGCAAAGACATTCTCACCACCCACGCCGTATATTGGTCCACCATGCTCATGGCCATGAACCTTCCCCTTCCTCAGACAATTTTTGCCCATGGATGGTGGACCGTCAATGGCGAAAAAATGTCCAAAAGCCGGGGGAATGTCGTTGACCCATACGCCATGGTGGATAAATTTCACGGATCTGACGGATTTCGATTTTTTTTGCTTCGAGAAGTACCCTTCGGACAGGATGGTGACTTTAGTGAGGAAGGGTTCGTCAATCGATACAATGCAGAACTGGCAAATGATCTGGGAAATCTTTTGAATCGATCCCTGGCAATGTTAGAACGATATACGGATAGTCTTGTCCCAACTCCGCAAACGACAACCGATCAAGAAATTGACCGTCAGCTCAAAAACACCGCGGAAGCCTTGCCGGCATTGGTCAACAAACACCTCACGAATTTGGAATTCAATAAAGCCCTTGAAACGATTCTGGCTTTGGTACAGTTATCCAACCAATATATCGATAAAACCGCCCCATGGACTCTTGCCAAAAAACCTGAGGGAACGGCGCGCCTCCACACCGTATTATTTAACATGTCACAGATTCCCGGCTTTCTTTGCGGCACCCTCTATCCGTTCCTTCCCGTTAAAGCAGAAGAAATGAAAAATCAAATAGGGCTCCAAATGTCTTTTTCGACATTCCGATTTTTTGAAAATTTGAAGTGGGGAATGATTTCCCCGGGCACTCAAATAAGAAAAGGGGACCCCCTGTTTCCTCGTATTGACATAAAGGACTATGCCAAGGAAACTATGGACGGTAGGGAGGAGAGTAAAGTTCAATTAAGAGGAGTGGGGAAGGAAGTGGAAAAAACCCAAGCGTCGATACCACCAGAGCCTGCATCGGGTATTATTTCATCGACCCTGGCACAAGATTCCCAGATAACCATTGAAGACTTTCAAAAAATTCAGTTCAGAGTAGGCAAGGTATTGGCTGCGGAGCGAGTTCCAAAATCCAAAAAACTCCTGAAGCTTCAAGTGGATCTAGGTCAAGACCAACGTCAAATTGTGGCTGGCATTGGCAAAAAATTCGATCCAGAATCTTTAATCGGACAACTCATCGTGGTCGTGGCAAACTTAAAGCCAACCAAGCTCATGGGAGTAGAATCTCAAGGAATGGTCCTGGCCGCCGGAGACAAAGAAGTCCAAGGGCTTGTGACGCTTTCGGAAGAAGTCGCGGTAGGAGAAAAGGTGAAGTAGAACAGAGCCTTGAACTCAACAACATCACCAACCTACCAGCTGTCATCATTGAAGGAAAAACAATGAAGAACTATCCAAATTCCGGTTTCACTGTATGGTTTACCGGCCTCCCAGGAGCCGGGAAAAGCACCTTATCGAAAATGTTGGCTGAGAGACTCAAACAATTTCACCTACCCGTGCAAATTTTAGATGGAGACGAGGTTCGAAAGCGATTGACAAAAGGGCTGGGATACTCGCACGAGGATCGGGAAGAAAATATCCGGCGCATTGCCTATGTGGCAAAACTGCTCACCAATATCGGAGGAATTACGATCGTCGCAGCGATATCCCCCTATCTCAACTCTCGTGAAGAAGCCAGAGCGGAAATCAAAGACTTTGTTGAAGTTTTTGTACAATGCCCCCTACAAATGTGCATACAACGAGACCCCAAGGGGTTGTACGCCAAGGCGAACAGGGGAGAAATTTCCAACTTTACGGGCATATCAGATCCCTACGAGCCTCCCGAAAAACCAGAAATTATTGTCCGAACCGATGAAGAGAAGCCTGAGGAAAGTTTGCAGAAAATTCTCACTGAACTAGTCAAACTAAAATATATTCCAGAAAGTCTAATCTGAAAATAGTCCAGGGATATGAGGATTATTGGCCTTCCCCCAATGGTTACTCCAATTCTGGAGCTAGTTTCTCGAACCTCCTGATGTAGCCGCTGCGACCTCAGCGGGAGCCTTGAACTTCAATGAGCGGTGTGGCCGGTCGGTATTATACACCCTCCGCCACCAATCCACGATCACCTGGGCTTCCGCCCGACCCCAAAAGATCTCTTCGTTCAAACACTCGTCCCGAAGTTTTCCGTGAAAACTTTCGACGAAGCCATTCTCCAACGGACTGCCGGCCTCGATGTACACCGGCTCGACGCCCTTCTCCTGGAGCCATTGTCACAGCCCCTTCGTCTGGAGTACCGTGACCACCTCGCCCCATTTAAAGCCACCCCCGCTGGTTATGCTGCTCCTTGAGCGTCTCAATCACCAGGGCTTGCTCGCCAGCCAGCTGCTTTAATTTCCGATTCTCCTCTTCCAGGGCTTTGATGCGTTGCACGTCCGACACGCCCATCCCGCCATACATCCGTTTCCATCGATAAAACGTTTGTTCGCAGAGGCCGTGCTTGCGGAAGAGGGCCTGCCGATCGGCCCCGCGTTCGGCTTCTCTCAGAATCGCGACAATCTGTTCAGGGTTGAATCGTTTCCGTGCCATCGATGAGCTCCTTTCTGGCCCGGCAACTAGCCCAAGAATTGGACTACATCAATGGGGAACAGTCAGTAAAGATTGGGGGAAGGCCATCACCAACCGATCAAAAGGTTCCCTGCTTTTTCGGATACCCTCACAATTAACTCGCTATGTCATTGCCTTTGGGTCTGGGAGAAAGGAAATCACAATGGGTAAGAGTAAAACGAAGCCTAAAGATCATCGGCTTTATGCCTATAAGCAGATTTTAAGAAACAATCAAAGTCGGAGGATCATTTTTCTCTGTGAGGAGAAATCTGCCCGAAATGCAGAAAGGCACTAAGTTATGAATCTGGGACACCGCAACTTGATCTTCCTGACCGGTTCAGAAAAATACAGATCCTAGCCCATAAGGGCTCACAGCCAAAGAATTTTTTCCTTTTCGCTCCGGCAAGCACTCTCGACCTCTGGCCAAATTCATGAAGTTGAGTGGTCGAGAGGGATCATCATCACTTGGCCCCTCGAGCCAGTAATATTGTGGGAATGGTTTTCAAAAAGATTTTAAGATCCAATCCTAGCGACCAGGTATCAATATATTGTAAGTCTAGGTTGATCCATTGCTCAAAATCCCTAATGGTATTACGACCCCTGATCTGCCACAGACAGGTGAGTCCAGGCCTCATACTCAACCGCCTTCGTTGCCATGGCAGATATTTTTCTACTTCTTCTGGTAACGGAGGGCGGGGCCCAATAATGCTCATATCTCCCTTTAACACATTCCAGAATTGGGGAAATTCATCCAAACTGGTTTTTCGAAGAAACCGTCCTACCCAGGTCACTCGTGGATCATCTTCAATTTTAAATACCGGACCCTCCATTTGATTTAAATGGAGTAACTCCTTCTTTTTCTCCTCAGCATTTGCCACCATTGATCGGAATTTATAAAGAGTAAAATGCCTTCCATTGAGAGACACTCGAGTCTGTTTAAAAAATACGGGTCCTGGAGAAGTCGCTTTTATGGCGAGGGATATCGGAAGAAAGAAAGGAGCAAAAAAGACAATGGCAGCGCTTGAAACAAGAATATCAAATCCTCTTTTGAGTGCAAGCACAAATTCATCATGCGGGACAACATTAAATGTGAGGAGAGGAATTCCGTCAATTTCTTCAAGACAGACCTTCGCGATCATATGTGGAAAGAAATTGATCGCCACCCTGGCACGAATGCCGCGTTCTTCACACAAGAGAAAGATTTCTTCAAACTCACCAAGTTTTTTCCGAGAAAC
>CP070743.1:360552-366344 GCA_020348185.1 Nitrospirota bacterium | reverse complement strand
GTAATTTCGGGTCAGCCCCTCCATGAAGTTTAAGCGCTCTGATGGTTCCCACAACAAGCGTACAGGCGGGAGTCAAACCCGCTTTGCGACATTTGATATTGAAAAATTTCTCGGCCCCTAGGTCGGCCCCAAATCCTGCCTCCGTGACGACATAATCCGCCAATTTCAATGCAAGCTGTGTCGCTGCAACAGAATTGCACCCGTGGGCGATATTGGCAAATGGTCCACCGTGGACAAAAGCCGGACTATGTTCCAATGTCTGGACCAGATTGGGGTTGATGGCCTCTTTTAACAACGCGGTCATGGCCCCGTCCGCCTTGAGGTCCTTGGCGAACACCAGACTTTTCTCCATATTTCGTCCGATTTTTATGTTGCCCAGGCGCCGTTGAAGGTCCTTGAGATTCCTTGCCAAACACAGAATCGCCATGACTTCGGAAGCCGCGGTGATATCAAATTTGGCATCCCTGACAACCCCATGTGGCAACCCACCCAGGCCGGTCACGATATAACGCAATGAGCGATCGTTCATATCCAATACACGCCGCCAGGTAATGCGACGAACGTCTAATTGAGGCTCATGGCCCCAGTACACGTGGTTATCAATCATCGAGGCCAACAAATTATTTGCAGAGGTAATGGCATGAAAGTCCCCGGTGAAATGAAGATTAATATCTGTCATGGGAACAATTTGGGCATAGCCCCCTCCGCATGCGCCACCTTTCATACCAAAGCAGGGACCTAAACTCGGCTCCCGGACTGCCGCGATGGTTTTATGACCTATACGATTGAGCGCATCTGTTAATCCAATTAAGGTCGTCGTCTTCCCCTCTCCTGCTGTCGTCGGAGTCATGGCCGTCACCAATATCAGTTTTCCGTTTGGCCGATCCTGAAGCGAATTGATATAGTGCAACGGTACCTTGGCTTTATACCGTCCATATGGTTCCAAATACTCCGGTTGGATACCCAGCTTTCCTTCGGCTATTTCCGTAATGGGTTTCAGCTTCGCCTGATTGGCAATCTCGATATTGCTTTTAACGTTACTCATAATCACCCTGATGGTTGGTTAATTCGTCAATTCCTTCTTCTTAGTTTTATATACCCTCAACTAAAAGAAAATCCAAAGGGCCAAATCGAACACGTATTGTAACCAATTTACCCCTACAACGGACACGAACCCATATGAAAATTTTTACTCACACTTTCATTGTGATTTCAGTCATCTTTCTGGCTTCAGCCCTTTTTTATCCCCTGCCTACTTTTTACATTACCGGACCTTCCCAAGCCCTGTCCGCTGAATCATCCGAATCTCTAGACAGTCAGGAAGCCAAGGTATGGGCTTCGCGGGACCAATGCGAGGAAGTTGTAACAAAGGGTGGTCATATGGCTCCAGTCAAAGCCACCACCCTCCGCCTTGGGACATGGAATGTACGCTGGTTTCCAATCGGGATGCCGGAAGCCAAACCCGGGGATGACTCCCAACGGACCGATCTCGAATGGCTGGCCTGCACCATGCTCTGGATGCAGGTTGATATTTGGGCCATTCAAGAGAGCCTCGACACTTCAGAAGCTCAAAACGCCTGGAAGAAGGTGATTAAATTGTTGCAGGAAAAATCAGGGGGTACCTGGCGCTGGTCACCTCAAAGCTGCGGGAGGCCGAACGATCATCATATCGGCTACTTATGGAATGCAGGCCGCGTAACCCTTTCTCAGTTTGACAGTCTTTGGCAGTTTAATGTGAAAGCCGAGTCCTCCCAACATCCCTGCGAGGGCGGCCTTCGCCCCGGGCATTATGCGCGGGTACAGTCAGGTGAAGAAGGGGGCGTAGATTTTCATTTGATTGCTTTGCACTTGAAATCCGGACCAACAGTGGACGGTGTAGAGAAACGACACCGGGCTTTGAACCAGATCGACAATGTTATTCGGCCCTTACTAGAACAGGATCAAGATGTGGTGATCCTGGGCGATCTCAACACGATGGGCGCCGGAGACTGGAAATCACAAGGGTATGAATTAAAATCAGTCCGTCGGCAGGTTGCCAAGGAAAAGCCGGGCTTTCACGATTTGCCCCCAACTCCTCAATGCACCCATTATTTTCGGGGACGGGGTGGTTGGTTGGATCATGTGATCGTGGCGAAAGACATGCAGGAAGTGATTGAGGTATCCGCAAAGGTTAGCGGTTATTGCGCCGTGGCCGGCTGCAAACGCATAAAAGGAGATTACCCATTAGCTTATCGTCGATTGTCCGATCATTGTCCCGTGATCTTTGAAATCCGCAACCGGGATGAGGATTAGTATCGAAAAAAGTTTCGGGGTTCGAGTTTCGGGATTCGAGTTTCAGGCCTCTGGCATTTACTTACGTATTTTCTTATTTTTCCCCTAAACCATCCGCGCAAAGCCTTTACCCGTATTACCTCCCTGGGGCCCCTCTTGATTTTCCCCTTTACTAATACCACAAAATATTGTAGCATACCGCCTATTTAGACCATACAAATTGTGATAGGCCATTCGAAATTGGTCCATTACCTCGTAATCAGGGTTTTGGGGACGAGCCTTCAAAGTTGAAATCCATCCATCTTTTGACGTGAAAACTGAAAGGAGAACATTGAACATTTTTGAATGCGGCTTCTTTCAAAATTCTTTCAAAGGAGGCACCACATGACTGCTCAAATGAGCCTAGATCAGGAAGTAGTCATTTTCAAGAAAGGCAGTAACAAGAGAGAACAACAGTGGTTTGTCAGGGTCACCTGCAACTTCCTTGAGCCTCGGGTCTACGGCCCATTTCTTGCCCAGTCGGAAGCTCAACGGTTCCGTGAGGGAGCTGAATTCGAGCTTCGTAAACTTTTAGATTTTCAGTTACCGACGCTTTCTGGAGGCCCAAGGCTTAGTTCAGTCTGCAAAACATAACAGGGCAAGACAGTAAAATTTAGTACCTCCCTTAATACTCTCCCGTGGTCAACTTTGATCCGTTCGTATTAGTCCCTTTTCTTCCCTATTTCAGGAAGGTTTACTTTTCAACCGCCATCGAATAAACATTATCCCAATCAGCCCCGCCCCAACCGGTATTCCCACCCACACCAATTCGCTCACTAACACTTTCATCCCATAAGCGGTAAAAAATTCCGAAATTCCAATAGGTGATACTTTGATTGGTGTCCATGGGAAAAAGTAGCGACTGCTGTCAAAAGGAGCAAAAAATGCAATTCCTAGTCCTCCATCAGTCAGAGCATCCAGAATCCCATGTGAAGCCGTGACCAAACAGAAGTGCGTCACCAATGACCACCATTCCCAAGATCCGTGGTCAACTGAAGGAAAACCTATTCGGACAACCAGAAGGCCCATTCCCACCGCAAAAACCAGTGAATGGGTTACCCCCCGATGTCCAAGTACGTGTTCATAAGGAATTCCCATCGCAAAGCCCACAACATCAACATCTGGCAAAAGCGTACAGAATAATGACAGCCCCCAGAACCGGCTTGGCCAGCGTTTCCAGGGTTGAGCCTGGCCTAGGGCAAAGGCCACGAGAATATGTGAAAATGCGGACGCCATAAGGTTCATGACTTCTGTTAATTTGCATGCTAATAATTCAAGCTTCGAATCTACACTTTAAACCTTGCGCGTTGAAGGTTAAACTCTATCTGAGTTGCCATTACCACTATCTCTTCTTTAACCCATATGTGAATTCGCATCTCAGGTGGTAGCATAGATCCCTTTACCTATTTCGCTATAGTTTCATGGCTCCACGAATGTTTTCTTCTAATCGCTTATTAGGGTTGCAAGGCCGGTCTTCAAAAGGGGCTGTGTATTTCCGTCTGACTTTTTTTGTCCTTGCAGTTTCTCTCTCAACAATACCCGCACTGGCGACCTCCGACAAAGCCCAAAGCGTGCCAGTCCCCTACAAAGGAACGTCAGCCACCGATTCTATCGAATTCCATATGGTTTCACGCTATCTCACCATGTCTGATGGGGTCAAAATTGCGATATCCATCTACCTGCCTACGCCAATTAAGGAGAATGAACGGTTACCGACCATGCTTCATCAGACTCGGTATTGGCGGTCGGTTGAGTATCGATGGCCGCTTTCTGCGATTAAAGAACCTCTCCCGCGGGGTCACATCGGAACATACGCAAAACGATTTATCGCCAATGGGTATGCCTGGGTCGATGTTGATGTGCGGGGGTCAGGAGCCTCATTCGGGAATCGACCCTATGCCTACACCCCGCGAGAGATCAAAGATGGAGCAGAAGTTGTCGACTGGATCATCCGCCAATCATGGTCAAACGGGAAGGTCGGTGCCATTGGAATTTCATACGGCGGAGCGGCAGCAGAAATGTTACTCGTGAATCAACATCCCGCTGTTAAAGCCGTAGCTCCAATGTTTTCAGGTTTTGATCTTTACCCCGAACTCGCATTCCCGGGAGGTATTCACTTAACCTGGTTTACCAGAACCTGGACCTATATCAACAATCAACTGGACCAAAATCTTCTTCCCTTCAGTGGTTGGGTTGCGAAACTCCTTGTCCGCGGCGTCAAACCGGTAGATGAGAAGACGGGAGTCTCATTACTGATGGAGGCACTTCAAGATCACCAGGCTAACTGGAATCCCCATAAGGAAGCATTGGGGATTATCTTTCGAGATGATGCGCCTCCTTCACACATGACATCCAGTATTGACAGGCTCAGCGCCCGTCACTACGCCAAGGAAATTATGGAATCCGGCGCGGCAATCTATAGTTACAGCGGATGGTTTGACGGAGGCTATCCCCTTGCAGCAATCAGACGCCATCTCGCTTACAACCACCAATCGAATAAGCTCATTCTTGGCCCTTGGGACCATGGTGGAAAACGGAACATCAGCCCCTTTAACCAAGGCCCTTCGGCCTTTGATCATCAAGGAGAGCTGTTAAAGTTTTTTGATTTTTATCTAAAGGGCCTTGATTCGGGTATCGCCAAGGAACCACCCATTCATTACTTCACCATGGGTGAGGAGCGCTGGAAAACCGCTCCCACCTGGCCTCCTCAGGCAACCCTCACTTCTTATTTCCTCGGGCCCGACAACCGTCTCCATAAAAAAGGTCCCGTAACCATGGCCGGCTCAGATCGATATCAGGTCGACCCCAGTGCCGGCACGGGGAATCAATCTCGTTGGGATACCTTAGTGGGGAAATCTTTAACTGATCCTTATCCGGATCGAATGACACAGGATCTGAAATTGCTGTCTTACACCTCCCGGCCGCTGAAGCAAGATGTGGAGGTGACAGGGCATCCCATCTTAACCTTATTTCTCAGTTCTACGACCTCCGATGCAACCGTTTTTGCCTATCTCGAGGACGTTGACACCCAGGGACAGGTTGCGTACGTCACGGAGGGTGAGTTGCGAGCTCTGCATCGAAAATTGAGTGCCACGCAGGTGGAACACCTCAATGGACTCCCCCATAGGACATTCAAACGGAGTGATGCTCTTCCTCTTAACCCAGGTGAAACAGCCAAGTTGGTGTTTGATTTTCTTCCGACCTCCTATCAATTCAAAAAAGGACACAGGATTCGTTTGGCCCTGGCTGGAACGGATAAGGATCATTTTGCGTCCATATCTGATCAAAGTAGAACACTAACCATTTTTCATTCTCCCCATCAGACCTCACGCCTTGAACTTCCTGTTGTTCCCTAGGTTTTCAATTTAAAGTTTCGGGTTTCAGGATTAACGAACAGATAGTCTGCTCTCGAAACCCGAAACTTTATGAGTTAAGGTCGAATCCCAGGCGGAGGGTATCAATTTTGAATGGTTGAGAGGTTG
>CP070743.1:354588-360452 GCA_020348185.1 Nitrospirota bacterium | reverse complement strand
TTTTTGAAGATCTTCATCGACTCTGGCTTGACAATCAATTGTATACCACCTAGTATCGCCCGCCATGGGTAACGGGCCCGTCCTTCAAAATCTTCTGACGATGGGGGAAGTGTGGGATGCCTATCAAGTAGACCTTCAAGAAGTTGAATCCCAAATTCATAAAAATATTAATTCCGAAGCCCCGCTGATCAATACCGTCGCCAATCAAATATTATCCAGCGGCGGCAAACGGATACGTCCTCTTCTTCTCATTTTATGTGCTCGTCTCTATGGGCATACCCCGAAAGAATATCTCGTCCTAGGCAGTTTAATCGAATTTATTCATACGGCGACCCTGCTTCATGACGATGTGCTTGATGAAGCGGACCTTCGACGGGGTCAAAAAACCGCGAGACGGATATGGGGGAATCAAACCAGTATATTGGTTGGGGATTTTCTCTATTCCGAGGCGATGGCTCAAATAGCCGCTTTCCGTAATCATGGATTTAACGAAGTCTTAGCCGATGCGTGCCGGAAGATGGCCGAAGGGGAAATTCTCCAACTCTGCGCCAACTTCCAAACCGAAATCACCGAAACCAACTATCTGAAGATCGTCGAATTTAAGACCGCGACCCTCGTGGCTGCGTCCTGTAAAGTTGGGGCTATTATCGGTGGCGCCTCCCTGACGGAACAGGAAGCCCTCTATCGGTTTGGACTCAATCTCGGAATGGCCTTTCAACTTGCCGACGATCGATTGGACTATATGGCAGATGGTAACCGCTTGGGGAAATCGTTGGGCCAGGATCTGAAACAAGGGATGGTGACCCTCCCCCTCCTCCATCTTCTCCAAACCTGCCCCCAAGCAGAAAAGGAACGGATCCAGGCCAAAATCAAAGCGCATTCCATTACGGACCGGGACCTCACTGATATCATCGGCCTTATGGAAGAAAACGACTCACTCACCTATGCAATGAATCGCGCCCGTGATTATGTCGACGCCGCCAACTTGGATCTTATGCCGTTTGGGGATAATTCTGCCAAGCGTTCGTTGGCCATCGTCGCTAATTACATGATCACCCGGGATCAGTAACCCCCCCTCCCCTCCTGCCAGGCTGACGTTCGCAGTTTACGATAGGCAATATTATTTTAAACCAAGTTAGATAAAGGGGTCGGAAGGGTTTTCTTGACACTGCCCCAACCGGTCTGCTAGATGAGGGATCATGCCGCGCCGTTTACGTATCGCTACCGGGGGGCTTGCCTATCATGTCTTGAACCGGCGTGTTGGCCTCATGCCGCTGTTTGAAACACCGGCCGACTATGCGGGGTTTGAGACGGTTCTCCAACAAGCGGTTGCCGAGACCAGAATTCGGATCGCAGCGTATTGCCTGATGCCCAATCATTGGCATCTGCTTCTCTTGCCCCGTCACGACGGCGAGTTATCCGAAGTCTTGCGTTGGATTACGGTGACCCACACCCAACGGTGGCATTCGAATCGGAACACGGCAGGCACGGGTCCTGTCTATCAAGGGCGGTTTAAGTCCTTTCCCATTCAAAACGATGATCACTTCTTAACCGTGGCTCGTTATGTGGAACGCAATGCACGCCGAGCGAAGCTGGTCAGACGTGCCGAGTCCTGGAAATGGTCAAGTCTTTGGCGCCGGTGCCAAGGCAAACCCCAGCTGACCGCTTGGCTTAGCAGCTGGCCTGTGGATCGCCCTCGGAACTGGATCAAGCAAGTCAATGATCCGGAAACATTGGAAGAACTTGAAACGCTTCGATGCAGTGTGCAGCGCGGCCGGCCCTTTGGAAGTCCCGCATGGGTCATTCGGACAGCCAAGCGATTGAACCTGGAAAGCACCCTACGGCCGCGTGGCCGACCCAAGGAGTCTTGACAAAATATTCCCGACCCCTTTTTTTAAGGCTCCTCATGGAGCATCAATCCGGCAATTCGATATTCCCGCCCTCAAGGTCCATATCGATACCTGTTAATTCCATTTTATTACCGACCCTCCACCATTCCGCACTCACCTCCGACAACATCCCTTTGGACGTATAAAACTTGGCGAGGGGAACCTCAATCCTCTTGGTACCGTCAGTCGCCAATTGAATGACGACGTTTTTCAGGGTTTTATCCATCACCTTCACCGAGTGTGGTTCAACCGTGATTTCAAAACGATCGCCTTCGTTCGACACCCAGGCATTTCGTTCTAATTTGGCCACTTCACTCCCCGTCGGCATATACATAGCCATCGTCAGAAGAAGTTGCCCATCGGATTCGCCCACTTCAAGGCGTATCAGTTCTTGCCCATGGGCGGTAAAAACTCCATTGGTGTTACGTAGCGTATTCAATCCGATATTGATATCCACAGTTCACCTCAATCAGATTTTAATTTTTCTCATCTAGGTATTCCGATCCACCACCACTATTTAGGGTATGCCTTTAGAGCCCGCGGAAAGACTTTCATTGACAACCGTATCCCGCCCTTTGAGAAAGAGGAGACAAAGCAATCCCACAAGAATCCACAATATTTCTCGAAGGCGCCGCACCAGGGCGAAGGTGATACCAGTCACATCGGTATAGCCATAACTCAACAAGAGGAGTACGTAGCCACCTTCTTGTGCTCCCAAACTTCCTGGAATAAAAAACGTGCCTCCCTTGATCAGGATCGTTAAGGCCGCAATGGAAATTGACGAAAGCACGTCCACGTCGGCTCCTAAATAATATAATATGGCATAGACTTCCAACGTTTCGGTAAGCCAAGCAATAAAAAACGTGCCAAGAGAGAAATAAAAAGTCCGGCGATGAGAGGTATAAAATTGCCTAATGGTTTGATCGAGCTCCATTAACTGCGGACGGCGTTTCTCGAGAAACTTCAACCGAATGCGACACAATTCCAGCAACCGAAGAAATCCCATCGCGAGGCCATACCGCTGGACGCTCACAAACAACACCAGGCCAAAACCCAATAGTCCTATACTGAAAATGGCAGCCAGGAGGTAATCTTCGGATGTCCCTATCAGCCAAAATGCGAGGAGCACTCCAACCAAAATGAACATCACTTGAGCAATTGTCATCGCCGTTTTAGCGGTGACGACAGAAGCTAACCCCTCCACAATCGGGACTCCATACCGCCTCAAGAGGTAGGCTTTAAGCGGTTCCCCTCCTATATAAGCTGCCGGAGTCGTGACATTAACCGCTTCTCCCGCCATTCGAATAGCAAACAACCGTCCAAATCCGACTTGCTGGGCGTACTTTCCCAATGTCAGTTTCCACCCCAACGCTTCCAAAGCGTAGACCAGGACCATCGGCAGGAAGATGACTCCAAGGGCAACCGGGCCTAATTGAGACGCAGTTGTCAGGATTGATGCGAGGCCGATGTGCCAAACGATCCCGGCAAGGCCGAGCAGGCCAAAAAACAATAAGAGGAGTTTAAGCACGGGAGAGAATCACGCGACGAAGGCCCCATCCCATGGTCACGACAAAGAGCCAGATTCCGATGGCCACCACCCAGAGAAACCACCCTAACACATCAAAACATGCAGCAAGCAGAACAATGACGGAGAAATCTCGATTGGCGATATTGCCTAAAATGAATTCTATTTTACTTTGTTCGGCTTTTGTCAGCTGGCGCCACCCTTGGGGAAGAGAGCGAAGATGAAGGGCTCGATGGACCAGCCAGAAGGAGCATCCATTGGCCACCACCGTCATCATTCCCAAAATCAAAGGGAGACTGGTCCCTGCCCAAGGTCCGTGCAAGTAGGTTCCTGAAGCAATCCCGACAAATATGGCTATGTGCACAACGTTATCTGCTAGGATATCAAACTCTTTACCAAACCGGGATTCCGAAAAGGTGAGACGCGCTACCTCCCCGTCACAGCAATCCATAATCACCGACAACTGGAACAGTAAAGCCCCCATGACGCCCCATTCGTACAAGCCAGTCGCAATACATCCAGCGGCTGCCAATCCAATGAGCATGGAGATCAGCGTAATGGTATTGGGGGAGACGCCCATCTTTAAAAACAGGCGGGTCAACACTCCTGACAGTTTTCGATTCACATAGCGATCAAACCACCCGTCCCAGCCACCCTTAAGGTTTTGCAGGGATTGGAACAAGCTGCGTTCGGCAAGTTGAGGACCGTTTGGTCCACGAACATCGCGGAACTCAGTTGGGGAACTTGATATCGGTTGAATAATGCCTTCAATAGCGGCTTGCTCCAAGGCCAGCCGAATGGGATTGGCTTCATGAGACTTGAGAATTCCTGAAACCCCGAGCAAGCGCGACGGCAACACGACAAGATCCCCAGCGACGGGTAACTGGTTGGTGGGACTACGAGACGGTATCAAATCAGAGTCATTTTGATCATGAAAGACGACGATAGACCCCAAGGCACCAGGCTGAGGGTCCTCCCTATAGGCAACGGTGGGATTGCCTGCATTATTTTCTTCTCCCATTTTGCCGACGACCACCAATACCCGGCCGTCCGCCCCTTCCATTCGAAGAGATTGAATCAACGGTGAAGAAAAGACCGTATGACATCCAATGATTAAGCATGATCCTTTCACCTCTGCCGCCAATACTTCCCAAGTCTGAGGATCGGTCGGGGGAAATTCACGAGTCGGCAACCACCGCAAAGCCGCTTGTACACGATTATCAGCATGAACCATCGCCCGTAGGCGTTTTTCTTCCTCCCCAGCCAGAATCCAGATCTGAGAAATTCCAGCCCGTTGGAGGGTCAACACGGCCCTTTGAAACAGCGTCAGACCTCCGACACGCGTGAGGGCTCCGGGGCCAGGCTCCTTCTCTTTCGCCCCTAAAGTGAATACACCCGACGAAGCCAAAAGAATGGCCGTATCAACGACACTGGTTACCGGTTTTTTGAGGGTTCCATCCATCGTTCAGTCATCAATTTTTCAGGATGTTGAAAAAGGCCAATTTAAAAACTGTTTCGGGTTTCAAGTTTCAGGTTTAATGCTACTGAGCAAGAGGCTCTTAGCTGAGGTTTGGTTAAAATCAAACAAAATCTCTGTCATGTTGAGTTCTTTAATAACAACCTGCATCAAACATGGTGTCCTAGCGCAAATTCCGTGTTCGCGCCCTCTGAAAGTAAAGGTAAGATTTCTGTTTCGGCTCGCTGGATATCTTCAGGAAAGTCTATTTCGATCCAGGGGAGTCCTCCAATTCGTTCGCATCCCACAAAAACCGTTCGAAAAAAGTCTTGGAGGGCATCTTCGTATTCCCTATCCACCTGACCATTCTCGATGTGAGGACGTACCGAATCAACCAAGTGGAGCAGATCGTCGCGACGGACTTTCAAAAAACCAACCCCCTCCCCCGCACAATCATAATTCGCGGGTAGCGACTTGCTAAGAGAAATGACTCGCTCGTTCCGAACAGCCACCATACATTCTTCCGTTTGTTGCTGAACCGTTTCATCCATGAGTAACGCGTTCTCTAGGGGTGATTCAACCAACCGACGGAGGATCGTCGGGTGATACAACACATCCGCATCCATGATGATCACATCATCGTCAAATTCCACCCGAGCTTTCCAAAAGGAGGTAATACTTCCACGTTCATACTGATCGTTCATGAGGTAGCGAATCGTCCCATCATAGGGCTCAGCTTGTGACGCTTCCCGAATTAAGTGGTGTTCGTATCCGACAACCACGACAACTTGGTGGATGCCGACACGAGCCAAATTATCCAAATGACGAGATAAGAGCGTCCGGCCGCCAATAGAAATCAGACATTTTGGGACACCATTGGACAACGTCCTCAGCCGTTTTCCAACTCCTGCGGCCAGTATAATGGCTTTCACAGCGGCCCTCTCTCCTGTTCCAGCACCTCTTGGAAGGCTCCCAGAAATCCTTCAATATCCTT
>CP070743.1:348617-354488 GCA_020348185.1 Nitrospirota bacterium | reverse complement strand
ATATCAACCTTCCATGTCGCCGTCGAGGTATGGGTATCGGACACTTGTGAAACCTGGTGCCCTTGGGTGACGGCCATCCATCCTTGAGGAAGCGTCACGTCAATGGTGAAGGTAGCAAGCGTCCCAGGGAGGTCCGGGTACCAGGCGGTTTCCGAGGTCAGGTAAATGCCATCTGGACCAATATGCCCCAGGGTTTTGTCAGGTCTGACAAAGCGAAGGTCTTTGGAGGGACGAGGGGGGTCATAGATTTTCCCTTTGTAACGGATTACCAGACTGAGTGGTGCTGAAGGACTCAAATGTTCCCAATCCGATATCTCAATGTTCTGAATAGGGTTTGGTCCTTCATTCGTGTCCTCTGGAGGCTCGACAATCCCAAAGTGAATAGCTTTGGTTCCCACATGAACATCTTCAACGGTGAGATGTCGATTGAGAGAAAGACGTAATGGGCTTTTAAGCTTAGACCGATCAGATGCTTTCACGACGATGGTATCTTGAGCAAGGATTTCATGCGTGTCAGGGTGGATCTGTATAGCCAGGTAATGATGGAGAATAGGCCTGTCCGAAGCAAAGGCTAATGAAGTGGAGACTTCAATCTCGCTTATAGGAAAAAGGACAGTGACCAGAATGAACCAGAAAAAGAGAGGCCTGAGCCCTGTTGGCCGCAAGGGCATCAAGGAGGAGGGGAGGGATGATCCAGGGAACAGAAATGGCATTAATCGTTTATCTCAAATAAGGCATTAACAAATTCTTGTGAGTTGAAGTCCTGTAGATCTTCCTCTGCCTCTCCGACACCAATCAACCGGATGGGAATCTTCAGCTCCTCTGCAATGGCTACGACGACTCCCCCACGAGCGGTCCCATCCAATTTCGTCAACGCCAACCCTGTGACACCGAGGGCTTCATGAAATTCCCTGGCTTGCGCAATCGTATTTTGTCCTAAAGTGGCATCAAGGATAAGTAAAATTTCATGTGGAGCGCCAGGGAGCTCCCGGCTAATCACTCGCTTTATTTTCCGAAGCTCTTCCATTAAATTGACTTTAGTATGAAGCCGGCCGGCGGTGTCAATCAGCACGACATCAACATTTCTCGATTTGGCTGCAGCAATACCATCGAAGACCACCGCTGCAGGGTCAGAGCCCTGTTGATGGCGAATGACCTCCACGCCGATTTTGCTTCCCCAGATTTCTAGCTGTTCAATCGCAGCGGCACGAAAGGTGTCGCCGGCCACCATCAAGGATTTGATGCCCGCCTGCTGGAACCGACTGCCAAGTTTTGCCAACGTGGTGGTTTTACCAACCCCATTAATCCCTACCGTCAGCAGGACAAACGGATGCGTTCCCTTTTGAACCAGCATCTCAAGCGTATCGGATTGAACAGGCTCAAAGATTTCCAACAGCGTGTGCCTGATGATGTCGAGGGGGTCAGTCGAGCCATCGGGAGTGCTTCGCTTGTGTAATTGATCCATGAGACGGTCGGTGACCCGAACCCCAATATCAGCTCCGAGAAGCGCGCCTTCTAGATCTTCTAAGACTGCAGGGTCCGTTCGGGCGCGAAATAATCGTTTTAGCGATCCCCGAACTTCTTTCCGGGTCTTGGCTAAACCTTCATGTAGTCGTTTAACCCATTTCATCGAATAATCCGCCCTGAAACAAAAAACAATCACGTTTAAAGTTCGAAGATTTCTTAGCCCGAAACCAGAACCCCGAACCCCGAAAGTGTAATCTCCGTTGGTATGGCAAAGTCATTTTATTGATGCTCCATCAAAAACTTGGGCAGGGGCCGAAGGGTTTCAAGAATTTCTCGTTCCTTGCGATGCATGCGACGGGCTTCCAATTCTCCCTTTTCATGGTCAAATCCTTTCAAATGGAGAATGCCATGGACCAGTAATTTCATCAGCTCTTCTTCAATAGAATGACCATATCGCGAAGCCTGTCCGGCAGCTTTGGGAAAGGATATGACGACGTCACCCAGAAGGGGAGTTCGAGGACCGGCGGCTTCCCGTATGGAGAAGGCTAGAACATCGGTGGGGCGATCTTGTTGGCGATATTGGCGGTTTAGGCGACGAATTCGTGTATTACCAACAATTTCCAAACTGAGTTCAGCTTCGGGCTCCCCGGTAGCTTCCACTATCTTTAGAGCTAATTTGATTAGACGAGGTTCATGGACAATCCTTCGACGGAGCCGACACCGGCAAAGAACGGGCATCAGCCCGATACATCCTTAAAGCGCTGCCCTCTTCGAATTACCTTTCGATTGTCAAAACGAGTAGGTGGCACGGGTTCATCTTTTTCACCGTTCGCTTCAGAAATCAATTGTTCGGTTTTTTGACCATATTGATCATAGGCTTTGATAATTTCTTGAACCAAACGATGGCGTACGACATCACGTTCAGAAAAGTGAACAAATTTGATAACCTCGATCCCCTGAAGAATTTCGGAAATTTGCACCAGGCCGGACATCTGGGATGAGGGAAGATCGATTTGGGTGATATCACCGGTGACCACGGCCTTAGAATTCAAGCCGAGTCGCGTTAAAAACATTTTCATTTGTTCGGCAGTGGCATTTTGGGCTTCATCCAAAATTACAAAAGAATCGTTGAGCGTTCGACCTCGCATAAAGGCTAACGGTGCGATTTCGATTTCCCCTCGTTCAATTAAGCGATTGGCCCGTTCAACATCCATCATGCTGTACAAGGCGTCATAAAGGGGACGAAGGTAAGGATGAACTTTTGCGAACATATCTCCAGGCAAAAATCCAAGCCGTTCTCCCGCTTCCACGGCCGGCCGGGCCAGAACGATGCGGCTCACTTCCTTTTTGCTGAGAGCTGATAGGGCCATGGCCATCGCCAGGTAGGTTTTCCCTGTGCCGGCCGGGCCGATGGCAATCACCAGGTCATAGTGTTGAATCGCTTCGAGATAGGTTTGCTGGGAAGGGCTTTTCGGAACCACACTACCCTTTTTGGACATAAAGGAACCGGCCCTGAAGGCTCCTTTCTTCAGGGGAAGGCTGCTATCCTGTTCCGTGGCTCGAAGGGCCCGGGTAATGTCATCGGGCTTCAATTCGTAGTAATCTCGAGTCCAATCGGCCAATTCATTCAAAATACGCTCGGCCCGCAAAACGGCATCAGGTTGACCGTCAAGGGTGATTTCATCGCCCCGAGCCGTCATACGTACTCGGAGTTCCCCTTCGATCATTCTGAGATGCAGATCATGCGGGCCGAAAAGATTGGCGAGATTGACGTCTTCGCGAAGTTTAAGTTTGCGCACGGGTTTGGTTAAAGCAGCCTCCTTATTGAGAAATATTAAGAAACTGTTGGCAAAAGTTAGTTATCCACCAAGATAGATTATTTTAGCAGAGGGGGTAGAGGCTGACAAGGAAGAGGCCAGTGGTGAGGGAATAGAGAAAAAGGTTTCAGGTTACAAGTTTCAGGGTCGAAGAGTCGAAAAGGTCGAATAAGCCCATGGTCGAAAGGGTCGAAAAGTCTAAAAGTCGAAGGGGTCATCATTTAGGGCGTATGCTCTGTTTCCAGAAGCAAGGAGGCTTTTTGAATTTTGATCATGCGTTTCTTTGACTTCTTGGTATTTTTCCCTTTGACACTTTGACTTTGAGACCATTTTGACTAACAAGTGTTAGGCTTTAATTCCGCTTTTGGCACCGGGGACAAAAGAAAGAACTCCGTTCCCTTATCAAACGTTGGATCGTCGTTGCGCATCCCCGTGGGCAGGGGGTCGCCGTCTTCTGGTACACCGCGTGGTGTTCTTGAAAGCGCCCCGAGGTCCCGTCTGGTGCGCAAAAATCCCGAATAGTCGATCCTCCATGCGCAATCGCCTCTCGCAATACCGTTTGGGTGGAATGATAGAGTCGCATGAGGGAAGCTTTCGACAATCGGCACCCTTTTGCATGAGGATGAATTCCAGCTCGATACAAAATTTCATTCGCATAGATATTGCCGATGCCGGCGATTTTGTGTTGATTTAAGAGTAGGGCCTTTACTCGACCTCGAGATTGACCGATTGTCAAGCAAAAAGCTTCATGGGTCATAGCGAAGGGGTCCACCCCAAAACGGCGTTGGAGAAATTGGTCGAGGTGTTGGCGATCAAACAAATACACTCGTCCAAAGCGTCGAGGGTTCCAATAATAAAGGTGAGAAACAGGTGCGTGTTCTAAGGTAATGGCAATATGGATGTGTTTGGTCCTCCCAAGCGTTGAACCGGGAAAGAGGAACAAGCCGGTCATCCCCAACTCGGCCAAAAGGTAGCGAGTTTTTGACCCTTTCGCACAGGAGAGCACGATACTCTTGCCATTTCGTGAGATGTCGCGAATCTGGGATCCAATATACCAAGGCCAGGAGGATAGGCCTGTTCGAATGATATCCTTCCGTTCGATTCGAAGGCCGGAGATCGTACTCCCAAGAATTTTCTTCCTTAGGTGATCTAGAATGACTTCAGTTTCCGGTAGTTCAGGCATGCTGATGGTTCAATGTTCAACGGGTGTTAATGTTGCAGCGCGACAAGGGAATAAGGAGCAACATTCGTGCAACGGTGATGGGTCGAGAACTGAGAGCAGGAATAGGCGAAAGGGGTTTCCGTCATCCCTGTTGAAACTTTGCGTGCCTTGATCAATGGTGGAAATTGGCAAAAGAGGATCCCAAGAAGATGGTGAGACACATAATAAGGAAGAGGGCCTTGGATATGTTTAGTTGCGCACGGTGATCTGGGGACTTATACTACGTAAGTGAACTTTCGTTAGCAACGGGTAGACCAAACTGAATAATATCGTGTGGCGACTTCTTTCATGACAACGCTTGGAGTTAAACAGGTAGAAGAACGGTTAGGACAGGTGAAGTGTGCAATCTGCAAGTCAAACCAATTTGGAATTGACAGTCGGAGCATCAAGGATGATGGGGAATGGAAGGCGATCTGCAAGAGCTGTTACTATACATTTCCTGTCTATACGGATATGGAGTTTTATTTAAGGACTCAGCCCGATGTGCCCTATCGTCTTCGAGAAATCTCCTGTCCTAAATGCCAAAAGCGCGAATTCGATTTAGAGTTTCGTATCGTCATGTCAGTTCGAGAATCAATCTATTTCTTGACCTGCAAAAGTTGTCATCACCGATTTCCGGAAAGGTCTTCACTTGAGTCCTTTGAATAAGGGGAATATATATACTCTAAACTCTTGATTCGTTATTTTGGAGAATCCATTTGAATACCCCGGACGAACAAACAGAAAACGAACAACCTGAATCTTCGGCCACACCTCCGAAGAAGCCGAAATCTCCAAAGGAATTAAACGTGGTATCGGTTCCCAGTGACGAAGATATGATGGCTGAAGAGATGGCCGAGCTCTTCGAGGAGGACCAGGTCACTCATCAGCATGGCAGTTCGGAACCTGAAGGCGATTGAAAATAGATCTTCATGAACGGCTCTTGTTCTTGCCTAGTTCTTCCCCACGACAAGGTTTGCTAAGGACCTGTCGTTGACTCCTTTTGACCCTCTTTCCTCTTTAACTCCTGAAGCTGTTCTTTCATGCCCTTGGCAGAAAACACCAATTCCTTAATTGGGCATTCGGTACAGGTGGCGGTGGGTTCTGGGCCCCATGGAATCGTGGCATAGACTTTCATGGCTTTCAGGTTTCCCCCTTGGAGAAGACTGACAAACGCAATGGCATCATCGAGGCTGTTCGTGGTCCAAAGCAAGGCTTCAATTCCCTGATACGGGGATCTCAAAGGAACAGTAATGACGTATCCCTTTGGCTCAAGGTGTTGAGTCGGAGGGGGCAAATAGTGTTTGGTTAATTGTTCTGTCAATTCGCAGAATTTTTTCAAGTCACCCGAGAAGTCTTTGTCCTCTTTTAGGAAATCCTCCGGTA
>CP070743.1:342618-348517 GCA_020348185.1 Nitrospirota bacterium | reverse complement strand
ATGCTAGGGTATCCCATCGCCTTTTTAGGAAAACTCTTTGCGGCAACGAATGATTCCCAGTATGTCGACACCGCAAAAGAATATCTGGAATTTTTGTTAGGGTGTCAGGGCAACCTTCGCGCCTTTCATTATAGTCATAAAGTGGCCTGGGGAGCCGCGATATTGGGGAGAATTACCAAAGATGCTCATTACATGGAGTTGGCAAAAAGCATTGCTGATTTTTTAGTACAAACCCAAAGCCCCGATGGAAGATGGCTACAGGATCAGCCCGCTTACACCAACTTCGATCAGACTGCCGAAATTGCGATCTGGATGAGGGAAATTAGTGGGGAATTCTCAGAGGTGTAAAGTCGGATGAGGGGCTGGCCCTACACGTCAAGATTCTTCATTCACCCCCTATCTTTGATTACCGTTTTTCTTTATAAATAAGTCTATCTCGCACCAATCACGATGACTCACGTGAACAGTCCCGATCCAGCACAACGTCTGATTGTCGCACTTGATTTTTCTGATCTCGAGCAAGCTCATCGCTGTGTGGATGAGCTTGAGGGAGTGGTCAGTTTTTATAAAATTGGTCTCGAATTATTTCTGGCAAGCACGAGGGATTTTTTAGATGAACTGCGGCAGCGCCACTGTCGAATATTCCTTGATCTCAAGATGCATGACGTGGATGAAACCATTCGACGGGCGGTGGCCAATGCCGCCAAATTGGGAGTGGACTTTCTGACGATCCATGGGAACAGTGCCACTGTGAAAGCCGCCTGTTCCGGCAAAGGAAATCAGAGCTTGAAAATCTTGGCCGTTCCCCTGTTATCGAGTTGGAATGAACAAGATTTACAGGAGTTGTTCCTTGTCGGTCCTATCCAGGGATTTTCTCCGCGATTCAATAACCTGGATGAATATGTATTTTGGCGGGCGGATCAAGCCATGGCCCAAGGGTGCGATGGTCTTATTGCTTCTGGAGAATACGTCCAAAAGCTCCGGGGCCGCTTTCCTGAACAGGCGGTTATCGTTTCTCCAGCCATCCGTCCTTCCGGTTCTTCCACCGACGAGCACAAACGCTCCTTGACCCCGAGTGAAGCGATTCAAAGTGGGGCTAACTATCTTGTCGTTGGACGTCCGATTCGGGATGCCGAACACCGAAGAGAAGCCGCCCAGCGTATTATTGCCGAGATCGAAACGACCCTTCTCAAGGTCTAGCAGGATATTCTCCGACCCTCGAAACCTTCCGCAGACGTACGGTGGGCATGGCCGTCTCGATACACACCGTGAACGCCATCACCGTTTTGTACACAGTGAACTGTTCGTAACGCGCCATCCTTCTTTGGCTAGCATTCAAGATAGTTTCACAGCCCATTTCCTAGATTGCGACGTCTTGTTTTTCTTTCCTCTCACCCCTCTCCCTGACCCTCTCCCTGCCAGGGAGAGGGAATTGAAGTTTTCAAAGGATGAATGCGGGGACAACGGTCTTAACGAAGATTGGAACCTCTTTATGGTAAACTCGAAGTGATGGAAACCTGGTCGTACAGAATACTTTTTCTTGTCGGAGCCGTCGCACTCGTTTTTGGTGTGAGGGCCTGGCTGTTTGAGCCTGAACCTGTCGCGGTGAAAGTGGTCTGGGCCGAAATCGGCCGGGTGGAAGAGACCGTCACTAACTCCAGAGCGGGAACCGTCACGGCCCGCCAACGTGCTCACCTCTCCGCAGAAATTGGCGGGAGAGTTATCTCTGTGCCTTTTGAAAAGGGCGACATGGTGAAAAAGGGGGATATCTTGCTTCGATTAAATGACGCCTCCGAAAAAGCCACACTCGAGCGAACCCGTGGTGATCTTGTGGTGGTGAAGGCTCAAGGTAATCGAGCCTGTCTGGAAGCGGATCGAGCCAATCGAGAACATGCCCGGTTTCTTGATTTGTCAAAAAAAGAACTCGTCTCAATAGACGAGCTTGATCGAGTGGCCAGTAAGGCCCATGCCACTGCCGCAGCTTGCCAAGCTATGAAAGCCGGAGTTGATCGAGCCCAGGCGGCCATTCAGGAAGCCCAAGCGCAACTCGACAAGACAGTCCTCCGCGCTCCCTTTTCCGGAATCCTTGGAGAGGTCCAGGTGGATGTGGGTGAATGGATCACCCCCGCTCCCCCCGGTGTTCCCATTCCAGCGGTGCTCGACCTGATTGATCCCACATCTATTTATATCAGCGCCCCAATGGATGAAGTGGATTCCGCGAAAATTCACACTCAGCAGGAAGCGAGGGTCACGATTGATCCTTTCCCGGGACAAGCATTCAAGGGTCACGTGAGTGAAGTCTCGGCTTTTGTCAGCGATGTTGAAGAGCAAAATCGGACCGTCGATATCGAAGTTGAACTTGAAGACCGTGAATTTGCAAAAACCTTGCTCCCTGGCACATCTGCGGATGTGGAGGTGATTTTGTCGGTTCGGGAGAATGTTCTTCGCATTCCACGGCCTGCCTTGCTGGAGGGAAGTAAGGTGTGGATTGTGAAACAAGATCGGCTGGTTGAACAAACTATTCAGGTGGGCCTCAAGAATTGGGATTATGTAGAGGTGATCAGTGGGATACAGGAGGGCGAGGCGGTTGTCTCTTCACTGGATCGGGCAGACGTTGAAGTCGGCCACCCAGTCATTATCGAGGAAATGACCGACACATGATTCAACTCACAAATGTCTCAAAGACCTATGAAGTTGGAGATCAGCCGGTTCATGCATTAGTTGATGTCACGGAACGGATTCAAACCGGAGAGTTTGTCGCGATCATGGGATCTTCTGGGTCCGGCAAATCGACATTGCTGAATTTACTCGGGTGCCTCCTTCGCCCATCTGCTGGATCGTATACTCTCAACGGTCAAGACATCGGAACCCTCAGCGATGTGGAACTTTCCCGTTTACGTCAAAAGTTTATTGGATTTATTTTTCAATCCTTTCATTTGGTCCCTCGATTGACCGCGGCCGGCAACGTTGAACTCCCCATGATGTTTGCCGGTATTTCCACATCCGAACGACAACGAAGGGCCCGGGAGGCCTTAGAAGCCGTGGGACTGACTGAGCGAGCCAAACATCTCCCTGCCCAGTTATCCGTTGGGCAACGCCAGCGTGTGGTCATTGCTCGGGCGACCATCATGAGGCCTCAGCTCATTCTCGCTGATGAGCCAACGGGAAACCTGGATCGCGCCTCAAGTGAACAAATCCTGAAGCTTCTGGATCAGCTCCACGCCCAAGGCCAAACCTTGATCATGGTGACCCACGAAGTGGATGTGGCTCGCCGGGCCGAACGGGTGCTGGTGATCGACGATGGACAGATTGTTCAACGAATCAAGTCGGATGCGCTGATCAGGGATCCCGTCTTACATCCAGCCGTCAAATAAATCTCATGACCTTCCGCGATTACCTTGCATTCGCGATTAAGGCTTTGCGCGGTCATCCTGTGCGAACCTTGATGTGCGTGAGCGGGGTGTCCATTGGTATCGCCGCCGTTGCCATGCTTACGGCTTTGGGTGAAGGGGCCCGTCGATATGTGATCAGCGAATTTTCGGCCATTGGCAGTAACCTGCTCATTATTTTGCCCGGAAAGACCGAGACCACCGGTGCGTTGCCTGGATTCGGAGGTGTACCACACGATTTAACGCTCAATGATGTCAAGGTTCTGCGCCGCGAGATCCCAAGCCTTGAATTTGTCGCACCGATTACCGTGGGAACCGAAACCGTCCGAAGGCAAGAGCGAAGACGGCAGGTACCTGTCGTGGGAACCACCACCGATTTTATTCATGCCCGCAAACTTCGAATGGGGCTTGGGCAGTTTCTGCCCCCTTCCGATCTGGATCGCGGGGCGCCTATCGTAGTTTTGGGTAAGCGAGTCGCCGATGAACTCTTTCCGAATAAAAATCCGTTAGGGGAGCTAGTTCGAATAAGTGATTGGCGAATGCGGGTAATTGGAGTCCTCGCCGAACGTGGAACCCAATTGGCGATGAATATGGATGACGTGGTATTCGTTCCGGTTGCGACCGGGATGAAAATATTCAACCGCCACTCATTGTTTCGAATCTTGATCAAGGTCCATTCTTTCGTAGAATTGAAAACGGCATGCCAGAAAGTGGTTACCATTATAATCGAGCGTCATGGGGAGGAAGACATCACCTGTGTCACCCAAGCTGCCGTGGTGTCGACGTTTTCCACCATATTGACGGCTTTGACCCTTGGGTTAGCCGCCATTGGCGCCATCTCTCTTTCGGTTGCCGGGGTCGGCGTCATGAACGTCATGCTCATGGCTGTTTCGGATCGGACGGAAGAAGTCGGTTTACTCAAATCGCTAGGAGCGAGGAATCGGCAAATCCTCACGGTATTTTTGACGGAAGCCACACTCTTGACACTTGCGGGGGGGGTGATTGGTCTCGCTTTGGGATATGGGACCGTCGCGGTCACGACGACCCTGTACCCGGCAATTCCAGCCTCTACGCCTTTATGGGCGACAGGTTCGGTTCTCGTGGCCTCCATTATGGTAGGGATGATTTTTGGAGTACTTCCCGCACGACGGGCCGCTCGACTTGATCCCGTGGAAGCCATGGAACCCAGGACATGATGAGTTTCCCCGACACTTTCTCGTTAGCCTTGGGATCGGTCATGTCTCGACGAGGACGGTCTGGACTGTCCTTGTTGGGTATTGCCATTGGCGTGGCAGCCGTGATTGTGCTGACCTCCATCGGGGAAGGTATACGTCAATTTATACTGAATGAATTCAGCCAGTTCGGCACCAATCTACTGTCCGTCACCCCGGGAAATGTGAAAACCCTAGGCATTCCGGGCGTTTTGGGAGGCACCACCCATAAATTGACCTTGGACGATGCCGAGGCGATCCGGCAGATCGACGGTATTGAACGGGTGGTTCCAACGATCGCTGGAAGTGCCAGAGTGGAAGCGGATGGCCGCGGACGAAGCGTATCGGTATTCGGGGTAACCTCCGAAACACCCGAGCATTGGAAAGTGTCGGTCAGGCAAGGGACGTTTCTGCCGGAGGGAGATGTCCGGCGGCGGCAAGCCGTGGCCGTCCTCGGACCAAAATTGAAACATGAATTATTTGCCGATGCCAACCCGTTAGGACAGTTTGTTCGCATTGCGGGGTATCGATTTCGTGTCCTGGGTGTGATGGCTCCAAAAGGGCACCTTCTCGGCTTTGATATTGACGACGCGGTGTACGTGCCCGTCGCGTCCGGGATGAGCATGTTTAATCTTGATGAATTAATGGAAATTCAAATTGCGTTCAGCTATAGGCGTACCGTGGACAAAGTCGAAGAAGATATTCGGCAGTTGCTCATGGAGCGGCATCGAGGCGAAGAAGACTTCACAATTACCACACAAGCGGCCATGCTGGATACGCTCGATAGCGTGATGAATGTGGTGACCACAGCGGTGGGCATCATTGCCGGGATTTCCTTGATCGTGGGAGCCATCGGAATCTTGACGGTGATGTGGATGGCAGTCAAAGAACGAACAGCCGAAATAGGGTTATTGAAAGCCACCGGAGCCACATCCGGACAGATCTACCAACTGGTTCTCCTTGAAGCACTCATGCTCGCGGTGATCGGAGGAGGAGTCGGGTTCGCGATCGGGGTGACCCTCTCCACGATTCTGCCGTATTTCGTGCCAAGACTGCCAACCCATCTTCACACCGGCTATATCCTTGCCGCCCTATTCATCAGCGCCTTTACAGGAATCAGCTCCGGTCTTCTCCCAGCCCATAGAGCCGCCTCCATCGATCCCGTGCAAGCTCTTCACGCGAATTAACAGAGCCCAGATTAAAAGGGTCATTTAAAAGGGTCATTGCTAGACTTTGCATCAGCAAACTCTTGAAGATGATCGCAAATTGAATCCTAATACCGACACTCGCTGAACGAAC
>CP070743.1:336578-342518 GCA_020348185.1 Nitrospirota bacterium | reverse complement strand
AACAAAAAGTTTCAGATCCGCCCATTACCACCTGTGCTGCGTTTTCCTGTGCGAAGGGGGAGCCAGTAGAGAAAATAATTTCTTCGCCCGCCATTATGTTTAAGGGCACAGGCTGGTATGTAACTGATTATTCCGACAAGCTCAAGGAGCCCAAAAAGGCTGATTCTGAGGGAAAACCCAGTGCCGATAAGACCGCAGCTAGTGCTAGTTCTGCGAATGATAAGAAAGCAGGAAATGGGAGCTCGAGTAAGTCTGAACCGACGGCCTCGAGTTCATCCTCTGAGTCCTCATCCTCCAAATCCTCATCGGGATCTTCATCAAGCCCCAATTCCTAACTCACCTTAAGGGAGCTAGCCGTTCCTTTACCTCGGTTATCTTCCCCCGCATCTTTTTGTCATCTTTTCATTTTGAACGTCAACCTTTGAACGTTACCCATTTCCTATCCCTGAAATACGTTGTTCCACAGAAGGTCGGCCAACAGTTTATACCCCGCGGTTGAAAGGTGGAGCCCATCATTGGAATATGAAAGGGCCAGAAGTTTGGAATCTGCCTCAGCGGTTTCGGAGAATAAATCAACGCAGGGGATTTTTTTGGAAACACAATACTCCTGGATTCGTCCATTGAGTTCCAATCGTCGTTCAATATGTGAATGGATCATCTGCCATTCGGCACGGTTGGATCGTGGCAGCTCACTAGCCTCTGAAAAGTCTGGAAGTTGAAGGGGGCGGAATGAGGGAACCGTCACGGCAATCGGGGTAATGCCACCTGCTTGGGCTTGGTCATACATCATGGCCAGGTTCGTAAAAATATCTGAGGGGGTTCGGTTCCAGCCCAAATCATTCGATCCCCCCAGGATGATGACGTAACGCGGTAGGTGTTCCAGCACATCCCGTCTGAAGCGATTCACCATCCCGGTGGTCAGCTCGCCATTCAATCCACTGATAACAACCCAATGGTTTTGTCCCAATTGGTATTGTAAATAATCCCCATAGGGTGTTTCTCGATACTCTGGGTTATCGGCCGTGGGAGATTGATACCCAACGGTCAAACTATCCCCAAAGCAAATGATATCCGGCTTTTTAGGTTTAGACCTAAACTCCATAAAGGCCTATCTCATAATAACGATGGTCAGAACCCACCAAAGTGAGGACAATGTCGAATATCGAAAAAGGAATTCGGAATGTTGAAAGTCAAAGACACTTCGCACCTCATGATTCGATATTCCTTATTCCATATTTATTATGTATATCAAGGGGAAACCTCAATGTTTTGGCTCATCCCGTTTAGCCCTTGACACTGCTTAGTCCTGTCGCTACCCTCACATTGAAACGAATAAAGCCTGTAATTCATTCGCTTCCAACGGGCTCACATCACTCACGAAAATATTGGCTTTTCCAAAATCCAACGCAATAGGGAGTACTCAAACATGAGGAGAATGAAACAATCAATGCCTCAATGGCATTGGACCTTGTTAGGGATCGTGATGCTATTCGGTCTATTGGGGGGCCTGATGGGTAGTCCTTTGACCTCGGAGGCAGCCAAAGCCGCCAAAGATTCATTTAGAGTGGCCGTCGTTGACCCCCAGCAGGTCATGGAAAAATCCAAAGCCGGAAGTCGCGAGTTAGCCACATTAAACGAACATTTTAAAGCTCGAGAAAACGTTTTAAAAAGTGACCAAAAAGAGTTGGAACGACTGCAAGAGGAATTGAAGGCAGCGGATGGAAAACTCCCGGAAAAAGAACTCAAGAAAAAACAGGAATTTTTCGCACGAAAATATCAGGATTTTCAAAAGCGTGGGCAAGAGTTTCAAACTGAAATGGTCGAAAAACAGAGGGAAATAGGCCAGGAATTTCAGAAAAAAATAGAAGCGGTGATCAGCGTAGTGGCTAAACGGCACGGTTTCTCATTAGTGGTTGATAAGGGTAGCGAAAAAACCATAAAAATTATCCTCTACAACCGTAAAGGGTTAAATATTACTGGTGAGGTGATAAAAGAATTTGATCGCCGATATAAATAGGGGGAACCTCTCCACGCAGCTTAACAAGACTTAGGCTGTCACCTAATCATTCCTATCATCATTTATGGCGCTATGGTTACCCCTTCAAGGGGATACGCCGCATTCTGCCAGGCCTTCATTCCTCCCGCCATGGACTTGACGTCCGTATAACCCATGTCTCCAAGACTCAACGCGGCGAGAGCAGATCGATATCCCCCTCCACAATATAAAATAATTTCAACATGTTTGTCGGGAATTTTCCTTTCAATGTCGCGCTCCAATATCCCGCGACCAAGGTGGATGGCCCCTTTGGCGTGACCTTTGGCAAACTCGTGATCCTCTCGAATATCCAATAAATAAAATGGGTTCCCCTTTTCCAGACGTGTTTTCACTTCTTCAATTGAACATTCGGTAATCGCTTTTTTCGCCCGTTCCACGAGCTGTAAGAAGCCTGGATTATGTTTCATGGACCCCTCTTGGTTTTTTATTTCGACCCCATGCCACACCCCACATGGAAATAAGCAACACAATTCCGATATAGGAGCTGCCATCTCTGAACCAACACAAGTGTTTATGAATGGCAAGTGCTTCTATGGTTTGGGAATCCACGAATCTTCCTCGAACAGAAACCTGGGCTGAATCGCCAAGTTGACTGTTGCGAATCCGAATTTCTTCATCTGCAAATGACACAAGTAAATCTTCATTCACTCCCTTTTTGTACTCGACCCGATCAAACTCCACATATTGTCCTACGCGTTCATTTTTTGCCTGAAGAGTTTTGACATAATGGTTATTTTCTCGCAATGGTTCATTCAAAAATATTATTGGCAGAATCCAATACATCACGAACAGTCCAATGGATACAATCAGTTTTTTTAAAGATATAGGAGACAAAGCTGGCGGTTCCTCAATGCCCTGCCTCCATAACCAGACGGTAAAAGTCAAACCCAGGAGCGTGAGAACATACGTCGGCATACTTTCCGGCCAAAACAATTCAAAATTGAGGATCTCCCACGAAAAGGGAGCGAAAAGATGAACCCCATTGGCCCATTTCGTCTGTAGCGCATCAAGTAAAAGGTGAAGGACAACATTGAGTGCCAGGATCGCAAAGACTCTTCGTGGATGCACGGAAACAGCGGCGATGGCTCCACAGACAAACAATGTGACAAATAACGAGGCTTGTGTGATCGCGTAGAGTCGTATGGCATAAGGGTCTATCCCGAAAGGGAGACCTTGGAAAACCCGGGCAAGAACCCAGGGTACATCGGGAAGAAAACAACCAAGCAGGATGAGTTTGAGATCAGCTTTTGGCAAAAGGGTCCGAGTCAAAAACCCCTGAGCGCCAATGTGTGCGAGCATATTGGGCATAGCGCACAGAATGGCAAATTTCAGGAGGTGATGACAAGAAACCGCAATTCGGAATGGGTACGGGAGGTCTGATGGGGGATAGTGGAAGGATTTTCAGGAAGACACCTGGCGCGCCCGGCAGGATTCGAACCTGCGACCCTCGGCTTAGAAGGCCGATGCTCTATCCACCTGAGCTACGGGCGCATCCATTAATTCAACTATCATGAGGGTATTGTTGGAAAACTATTGTACCTCTTTATGAGGGAATTTGTCTTATACCCTGAAATGCTCATCTGACAATGCCAAAGGGTGCCATTCCCTGAACCTCCGTCGTTCATTATTTTCCTCAAGTCCGCGATCAAAAATACAAAGAAAATTTGACCATTGTGAAAATTTCTGTATCCTGGGTGTTTAGCATATCCAAAACATTCGATCCTCAACTATATTTTCAAGAATTCACTGAGGATCTGCCGATTGATTGTTCATGGCAACGCCCCTACCCACAAGAGTTTTAGGTCGGACAAATGTGCGACTGCCAATCCTGGGCTTTGGCACCGCACCGGCGGGTAAACGCCTCAACCTCAAGGATGCCGTTCAATTGTATGAATCCGCGCTGAACCAGGGCATCACCTATTTTGATACTGCCCCAGAGTTCGCAGGCTATGGCAAAGCCCAAGTCCAACTCGGACACCTCTTAAAAGAGCGGCGGAATGAAGTGTTCCTTGTGACCAAATGTTATGAACCCACCGGAGATGCAGCCCTAAAGCTTTTGGAGCGAAGTCTACGGGAGTTGCAGACGGACTTTGCGGATCTTGTCTTTGTCCACAGTTTGGGAGCCGATAAGATGGATCCCCAGATCGTCTTTAGCCCCCGGGGCACCTACCCCGCATTAATAAAGGCCAAACAACTCGGTCTCGCTCGTTTTGTGGGACTCTCCGGACATAATCGTCCGCAACGGTTTGCCGAGGCAATTCAAAAGTATGAAGTCGATGTTCTCCTGAATGTCAGCAACTTCGTGGATCGTTACACGTACAATTTTGAGCAACGAGTCTGGTCCCTGGTTACAAAACAACAAATCGGGCTGATCGCCATGAAGGTCTACGGTGGTGAATCCCGTTCCTTGTTTAGCGGAATCAGCAATAGTGTCATACCCCAATCGTACCTGGACCTCGCCTTCCGATATGCCCTCAGCCAACCCCAGGTGGCCTGTGCGGTTATTGGTATGGCTACCTTACAAGAACTGAAAGAAAACCTGGCACGGGTTCAGGGGTTCACCCCTCTCCAGGATCAAGAAAGGGCTCAACTCGCCTCTATTGGGAAGCGATTGGCGAAGGGATGGGGAGCCCATTTCGGGGCGGTCAGTTGAATAAACATGGCAAGTTCCCTGGTCGATTGATGAAACAAGATTTCCCACATCCCCAATATCGAAGCGGTTTTTCTTTTGAAATCGAGGCGATCCGATCCTGCTCTAGGCCTCAAGCTTGTCATCTCCTTCATTATTTTCTACACTACTACCAGAATCACGTATTCTACCCTACATAAGGTCTTAGGAAGGTATCTCATGGGTCGGATATCCTCTTTTTCGGTCTGGGTTGGGGGAGTTTTGATTCTGTTATTTCAAGGGTCGCCACTCCAAGCTGCAGTGACCTGCGGCAAGACCATTTCTGAAGAAGTGACCCTGACGGAAAACGTAACCTGTGACACGGCCACGGCGTTAATCGTGGAAGGTCCTGGTGGTCAGCTCAATCTGGGTGGGCATACTGTCAGTTGCGTCGGGATTGAAAATACCATTGGAATTTTGTTGGTTGGGGAAAAAGCAACGCTCACACATGGCACCGTGGCTAATTGTCAGTTGGGCGTAGTGGCGGCTGACAAAGGCCAACATCGCATTAAAGAAATCATTTCCCGGGATCATGCCAGCGCTGGTTTTTCGACAAGGGGGTTGGGGATATCCTTGGGGAGCCATCAGAATTTTTTCATCAGCAATTACGCCGAAAACGTCACGGATGGATTCAATATCAACGGGAACGAGAATTTTTTATTTAACAATACCACTGTGGATTCAGGACGAGGGTTCGTCGTGAGCCAAAAAAAGAATACCTTTACGTTGAATGTGGCCGCAAACAATGACATCGGGTTTTTTATTCATTTGGGAGCAGAAGAAAATCATGTTATCAAAAATCTTGCTGATGGGAATGCTTTTGCAGGGTTTGAAGTGGAAGGGAATCGGAATAAGCTGGTGAAGAACCGCGCAATTGGTAATGGACGGAGCATGATCGATGTGGGATTCCGAATCATTGATGCGAACGAAAACTTCCTTGCCTGGAACCTATCCGAAAAGAATATAGGGATCGGTTTTGAAATTGTAGGATTATTTAGCCGAAGTGAACGTAACGTCCTGCGTGGAAATGTGGCTCAAAATAATGAACAGGTCGGGATTGCACTTCAATTATTCGCGGAAAACAATACCGTTATTGAAAACACTGGAAAAGAGAATGAAATATTTGACCTCCAAGATGCAAATCCCGATTGTGGTGGAAATCATTGGAGCCAGAACACATTCAACACTGCGGACCCTGAGTCATGTATTCACTAAC
>CP070743.1:330489-336478 GCA_020348185.1 Nitrospirota bacterium | reverse complement strand
TGTTGGCGGCTCTGATTATTGGAGGAAGTCTTGTCGGCATGATAGTCGGGACTCGATTTGGGAAAACCACCGAAGCGCGATTCATTCAAAAAGTCTTTGCGTTTCTTGCAGGTGGTACCGGGCTGTTTCTCCTCGTTGATAATGGAATCCGCATCATGGGTTAGACCACGTTTAAAGGTCAAAGGGGTCGAATAGGTCTAAGAGTCGGAATGGTCGAACAAGGGCAGGGTCAAAGAGGTCATAAGATATGGGTTCATCCATATTTCCCATAATGTTCAATTCTTCGACTTTTTAGACCCTTTGACTTTTTGACCCCTGCGACCTCTTAGGTTTCGATCAGAGGGGCCACACCCAGAGAAGGGTCGGAATCGAAACCGCCACAATCAGAATTTCCAACGGCAATCCCATCCGCCAATAATCCCCGAATTGATATCCCCCTGGCCCCATCACCAAAAGGTTGTTTTGATGACCAATTGGAGTGAGGAACGCACAAGATGCGCCAATCGCCACTGCCATGAGAAATGGATCCGGATTGATCCCCAAATGCTGGGCCAGGGTCCACCCAAACGGGGCCATTACCACGGCCGTTGCGGCATTGTTGAGCACATCAGAGAGCATCATGGTCAAAATAAGCAGCAAGGTCAGTATGACCACCGGAGAAAAACCCGATGCAATTCCTAAAAAACTTTCCACCACCACTTCGGTGGCACCGGTTTCTTCTAAGGCTTGACCAATGGGGATCATGGCGCCTATCAGCACCACAACCGGCCAATCAATGGAATCGTACATCTCTCGTGCTGGCACAATGTTCAACAGAACCATAATAGTCGCCGCCGAAGCCAATGCGATGGGCAATGACAGGAATCCCAGCGTGGCACTCGCAATCGCAAAGCCAAACACCAGGGCTGAAAGCAAAGCCAGGTTCCGCTTCACAAATTGAAGTTGGCGTTCAGCCAGTGGCAAACACCCCAACCGTGATATGACTTCTCTCAGACGATCCTCTTCTCCTTGAAGTAAGAGCACGTCCCCTGCTCGAAAACGAAACGATTTCAATCGTCCCCGATGAGGTAGCCCCTGACGAGAGGCGGCCAGTAAATTCACGCCGAATCGAGTTCGGAGTTTGAGGGACTTTGGAGTCCGACCAATCAACCATGATCGTTCGGGCGGGATGACGGCCTCCATCAAGGCTCCATCTCCGGAATGGAGTGGGTCGGTCTTTGGCTTTTCGCTTTCTTCATTTTCTTTTTTCTTCGCACTCGGCAACTCCAACTCCAATGTTCCGACAAACTTGTCGATGCCTTTCTGATCTGATTCAAGAATGACTATATCCCCGGCTTGAATCCGTTCGCGCCACGCCGCTCCTAAGATAGATCGCTCTCCCCGGATGAGTCCGACGACCAGGGCATCTGAATCTTCAGTCGCTGCCTCAAGTTCATCCAGCGACTTGCCTACCGCCTTGGATCCTTCGGGCACCCTCACTTCGGCCACATAGTCCTCAATCTTGAACAGTTCCTGAGACGTCATCTGTTGTCGACGCGCAGAGGGAATGAAGCGCCATCCGAGCACTGTGACAAATACCAGGCCGACCACCGCTACGGTTGCGCCAACAGGAGAAAAATCAAACATGTTGAAAGGTTCTCCGGTGATTTCTCCTCGATAGGCCGCCACAATGATATTCGGGGGGGTTCCGATCAGGGTCACCATTCCCCCCAAAATCGTTCCGAAGGCCAACGGCATGAGTATAACGGCTGGCGACCGTTTTGCCTCTATCGACGATTGCAAGGCCACGGGCATTAACAAGGCCAGAGCTCCTACATTATTCATAATCGTCGATAACAGGGCGCCTAACCCGGCGAGAGCCGCGATATGGAAGGCAGGTTTGGGAAGGGCAACTTTGACGAGGCCGGTTGCGATTTCCACGACCCCCGTGTTCGTCAGGGCCCGACTGATGATAAGGACCGCCGCGACCGTGACCGTCGCAGGGTGCCCCAACCCGGAAAATGCCGCTTGGGGAACAATTACACCGCTGATCGTGGCCAGCAATAAAGCCCCCACTGCCACGACATCATACCGCCACCGCCCCCAGATAAAGAGCGAAAAGATCAGCGCGAGCAGACTGAGAAGGAGGATCTGGTCGTTCGCCATCAGATCAACATGCCTTTTTCAGGTGTTCGGTTCGAAGGTACGGGGAAGCTGCTATCATCAATGGGGATAAGCGATTGAAAGTAGGAATGTATTGAAGTGGAATGAATAATATCAAAGACCGACTAGGAAATCATGAAGGTCAGAGGAAAATGTGGTGGCGAATCAGAACAGTGGGGGATGCCCACCTTACTTCTTTTGAGGCCTGAGATTTAAGGTTTAATTGAGTTACGGTATTGGTGATGTGTGGATCGAGGAAGCCCGGGAGGCTTCATTCAGGAGGTAAGATTCTGTTTGAAGGAAAAGTTGCGTGAAATTCAAAAGAAGGAATTATCTAGGTTAGGGAGAAGTGGAAATAGGCAGAGCGTTTGGGATTTATATAAACCTCCCTAAAACACCTGAAACTTGTGGGAATAACCCTTGTGGGTTCTGGGTACCGTTGGGTTCTGAGCTTACCTCATATTTAGAAAAATCGTCAGGCTGTCAAACGGGCCACGGGAGTTCTAGGTGCCCTTCTGACTCGATTACGATACGGAAGAACTTGGGCCCTAATACCGTCCCGGTGACGGTTAATGATCGGATCAATAAGGTTTCCACACATGACACATCGAAGAGCTCTAATCCATAATTGGCCGGGCTCCCCTTTGGTATCTAAGCAATCTTCCACCACCATAAATCCGTTACAGCGACTGCATTTCATAAGCCCACCTCCCTAGCTAACAATGTAATGCTGTTACCGTAGGATTTCTTGAAATGCACGTAACGTGCCAATTATTCAGTTGTGAAAAAAATTTTTTTATTTAAAGGTAAAAGTTAAATTATTTAGCGGGTTTGGAAGAGAAAAAGAAAACTAATTTTTAACTGGTTTAATAGATATAATGGAATAAGTACTCAGAAAATATAGGGAAATAGTGTGGACAAATTGATACAGCGTTGCTAAAGAAGATGACACTGTGTGTTTTTCCAAAGCCAAAGAAGCCACCACCCAGTCAAAAAATAATGAAACATCCTACACCATTAATTCACCGCATAGGGTCTTTTTGAAGGAGGTAAGGGATTTTGACTGACTGGTTTGTCAGCGTAAGTGTAGGCTACAGCCATCAGGTATCCCTTCGGTTTTGAACAGGGCCACATCGAAAGTGCTCCCTAACCTGGCTGGATTAGTCAGGAAGAAGATTTCCTCCTCAGCCGATCGAATATCCTCAACCACCTTTCTATAGTCCTGGATCCCCAAGTTGGTGAGCCAGGTTCCTTGCTGGAGACACCCAGTTGATTGTAGCCCGGCTTTCGTTGCTGCCCTTTTAAGGGCCGTGAAATCTACATCTGCCGTTAAATCTTGATCACCAACCCACTCAAAGGGATTGAATACTTCCTGTTGTGACCGAAACGATCGGAGGGTCCCATTTCGGCGGGAATAAGAATATAAGGATGAGGCCTCCTCGCCATAATCAATTAACGCGAGGTAGCCCCTGGCTATCGGCCGCGCCATCTTTTCCATGAACTCATCAAGATCCAAGCAAATCTCAGCAATGTGGCCACGTCCTAAGATAATCCCCTCAGACCGAAGTCTTTCAGCCAATAATGGGGTCGAAGGAATGTCTGGCTGTTCGAAAAACTCTCCTTTTCCATCAATCGCGACAAAAAACTCAAGTAGTTCACCAAAACCATCCCCCATCACCCGATGCACAGGGAGGGCGTCAAGGACTTCGTTCCCGAAGGCGAACGTCGGTGCGGGAGGGAGACTGTCCACAGAATCAATAGCTTGAAAACCCCGTCCAGTTTGCTGAGTTCGGAAGCCAGGACTGATGTCCACGATGACATATTCGTGAGGTGTTGAAAGAAAAGATCGCAGGTTTGAAGCCAGTTCTCCTGTCCCCCCACCAAACTCCATAATTCTGAGAGGCTCCCCCACAAGACCTTCAGCATGTTGAATAGCCCGTGTTAGAGCAAAGGCGAAGGCTGGAAACATCGCATTGGTATTAAATGTCCCTCTTCGAGTTCCTATTCCTGGACCTTTGATATAAAAACCGTACTCGGAATCATAGAGCGCCAATGCCATAAAATCACGAAAAGTTATGGGACCGTGCTTGCGGATCCTGTCCTTTATCTTCTTGGCAAGCACGGTTTCCAATCGAGGACCAATGAAAGCTTAAATGGAGTGTTTTCGAGTTTCGGGTTTCAAATTGCAGGAAAAAGAATCTTGCTCTAAAAGGGGAAAGGGTTTAGACCTCCCGGGCGAAGAGAGAGAGAAAAAAAAAGGGAGGTTGCCATAGTAGCAACCTCCCTAAAAATCATAACCGCTTTTTGGGGAACTATCTAATGACTGTCGAGGTAGCCCCAGCGGGATTAATATTGACGTTATTTAGAGGACCCTCCACCTGTGGGAGCCGGCCTGCACCCATGGACTTCTTAACCCGCTCTCTGTTCGGATCGGTCACTTTATTCATGGACGCAGAATCAAGTGACATGGCTGCTCCTTGTGAATCAACGACATTGCCTTGTCCTTGATCATTAGCGGTTGCTTGGCCAGTTGCTGGTGATGTCCCCTTTGCTGGATACCCAGGGTGCTTAGGAAGCAAAGCAGGATTGGCAAAAGCCAAAGAGATCGCAAATACACTGGCACCCATCGTGCCGAGAAGAATTCCAAAAGCCTTCATAAGTCCACTCCTTTGTTATAACTGGTTAACAATGGAAGAAACTCTTTATTCAAGATGACAAGTTCTTGTAAAGGGTGCAATATTATTCTTATTCTTACCAGAGTGTCAAGTTTAAATGAAAAGAATTGGAGTCCTCAGGTAGTTCGACGGGCTCTTCTCGTCACCGGTTTCCCTCTATAGGGTACGCGTTGCCGTGGAATAGGCATCCGCAAAGTGACGGTTGTTCCCTGTTCCGGTCGACTGCCTATGCTAATGTGCCCATGGTGTTCCTCCACAATCTTTTTTACGCTGGCTAGCCCGAGACCGGTTCCGGATCGCTTAGTAGTGAAATAGGGCTCAAAGACCTTATCCACCACTTCAGGGGGAATAGGTACCCCGTCATTCTCAATTTTAATGACCACTTCGTTCCGACGGCCCCGATGAAGCTTCACGGACACGCGGAGGTGGCCACCTGGAGACATGGCTTCCAGTGAATTCTTAAAAATAGACAAGAAAGCATGTTGCATTTTTGCCTCATCCCAGCGCACCGGCGCCAGACGGGCGGGATAGTCCTTTTTGACTTCAATCCGGTTCACTCTCAAGTCCGTAGAAATGAGAGACAAGGCATGGTCAAGGAGAGCCTGGATACGGCACGAACGTCGATCCAGGGTTAATGGCTTGGCAAAATCCAAAACTTCATTGAGGAGGGCCTCGATTCGCATAAGATCCCGCATCGCCGTTTCCACACGGGTTTGGGAATCAAAATCCAAATGGGCCTCACTCGTAATCTCTTCCATTTGCGCCCGAATAAATCCCATGGGTTCTCGGATTTCGGTGGCCAAAAATGAGCTCACTTCTTGAAGGGCCACTCGCCGTTCTTCGCGACGGATGGCGGTTTCCGTGGTGTCACTCTTCACTTTATCCGCTTGTCGTTCCGATGGGGATTCGGGGTCTGAGAGTACCGAAAGCCTGGCCGAAGGATCCTCAAAGAGCTCAACCAACTTGGTGGTCACCGGCTCGACTTTGGCGAGGTCAAATTCATTGATGTCATACTGCGTGGGAGTTTTTGAAGCTAACGTGACGGTCCCAGCGACTCGTCCTCTCACAAAAAAAGGCACGACAAGCGTTGAAGCAAAGCGGTCTTTGTATAATTGCTTATAATCTTGGAAACGACCCTGAGTGGAAGCCAAATTTTGATCACACCGATGTTT
>CP070743.1:324382-330389 GCA_020348185.1 Nitrospirota bacterium | reverse complement strand
TTAATAAAATCGATCGTCCCAATGCCCAACCCAATGTGGTGGTTGATCAGACCTTTGATTTATTTTGCGAATTGAATGCCACCGAGGAACAGCTTGATTTCCCAATCGTCTATGCGTCAGGTAAGGAAGGCCGAACCACTCTGGAGCTGGATGAAAACGGGTCTGATATGAAGCCGCTTCTTGATACCATTGTTCATCGCGTGCTACCACCAGTGGCCGATCCTGATCAATCTTTTCAAATGTTAGTGACCAGTTTGGACTATGACTCGTATATTGGCCGAATTGCTGTCGGACGGATTGTTCGTGGAGCCATTCGTGTCGGGGATCCGGTGGTATTGGTGAAACGGGATGGAACTGTTGAGCGTGCAAAAGTGACAAGACTGCTTGCCTATCAAGGCTTAAAACGAGTGGAAACGGATCATGCCAGAGCTGGAGATATCATTTCAATCGCCGGAATTGAAAATGTGCGGGTAGGGGAGACCATCGCGGATCCGGCCAATCCGGTGGCGTTGCCCACAGTCAATATTGATGAACCGACCATTTCGATGAACTTTTGCCATAACACCAGCCCACTGGCTGGAAAGGATGGGGGACGATTTCTCACCTCCCGACATATTCGCGAACGATTGAGCCATGAAGCCATGGTGAATGTCGGGATCAAGGTTGAGGAGGTGGAGGGAGGGGAACGGTTTAAGGTCTCCGGACGTGGTGAACTCCATTTGGCCATTTTGATTGAAACGATGCGACGGGAAGGGTATGAATTGGAAGTATCTCCTCCGAAGGTCATATTCAAAGAAGTTGAGGGTGAATCGCTTGAACCGATTGAAGAAGTGGTTATTGAGGTCGACCCGGGATATCAAGGAACGGTGATTGAATCACTGGGGAATCGGAGGTCCGAGATGAGAAATATGCAGATGAGTAGCGTCGGCACCGTACGATTGGAGTTTCTCGTGGCCTCACGGGCGTTGATGGGATTTCGCAGTGAGATGCTCATGATGACGAGAGGGACCGGCGTGATGTCCCAGACCTTCTATGAATATCAACCCTTTAAAGGAGAGATTCCCAAACGCTCCACCGGAGTTCAGATTTCACAGGGTGGAGGGAATGCCGTACCCTACGCCCTTTGGGGTCTTCAGGAACGAGGGGAGGTGTTTATTCATCCTGGCGACCCGTTGTATGAGGGAATGATCATCGGGGTGAACAATAAAGGTCAGGATCTGGTCGTCAATGCCATCCGAGAAAAAAAACTGACGAATATCCGGGCAGCCGGCTCTGATGAGGCCATTAACCTCATCACTCCCCGCGAAATGACCTTAGAATTTGCCCTTGAGTTTATTGAGGATGATGAATTAGTAGAGGTGACCCCCAAACATATTCGTTTACGAAAACGCTATCTCACGGATAACGAGAGAAGAGCCGCTGCACGTCGTTGAGGAACTCTTAAAAATTCTGTTAGAAACCACCACCATAAACGGAGAATAGCCAATCATGTCGAATGAACCAAAACCATCAAAACCTCGGGTCGCCATTCTTATGGGGAGCCGGAGTGACCTCGACACCATGAATCATGCATGCGACATGCTCGCCAAATTAGACATTCCTTATGAAATTCGTATCCTCTCGGCTCACCGCGCACCTGACGCATTGGCGGACTATGTGGGTAAAACAGAGGAGCGGGGCATTCAAGTCATCATTGCTGGGGCAGGAGGCGCGGCGCACCTGGCTGGCGTGATCGCAGCCAAAACAACTCTGCCGGTATTGGGTGTTCCCATGCAGTCCAAAGCCTTACAAGGGTTAGATTCTCTTTTATCCATTGTGCAAATGCCGAAAGGGATTCCGGTGGGGACCTTGGCCATCGGACAGGCCGGCGCCGCCAATGCCGGCTTACTGGCCGGATCGATTCTTGCCCTCACCGATCAAGGGATCCAACAACGTCTCAAGAAATTCCGTGAGGAACAAACCCAAAAAGTGTTAGACGACCAACCCTGAATCTGAGATTTGAAATCTGAAATTTGATCCCCATGGCCCGCCGCATTGTTCAATGTCCTGCCAGGGGGAACAGGGTAAATCAATTGGGAGTTGATACCGAAACGAGGTCATCTTGGGCCATCGGCCGAAGCAAGCAGGGTATTGGAATACTTTGTTGTCAACCAATTGAACGACTTGGAACAAAGTTCCTATACACCAAAAGGCACGCAGGCTGTTCAAAAAGGCCCGTCCAGCAAGGCCGGAGGCCCTTTGGCGGGCGGAGCGTACACGGGAGTACGTGAGCACGACAAAGCGCCGAGAACGCCGCTGGCGGACTTTTTCAACATCCTGCTAGAGGATGTTGCTGTCGATAAGAATAGAGCGCAATGCTGGCGGCAATGGCGGCGTTGAGGGAATTTGCCTTTTTGGTCTGCGGAATTGCCAGTATTCTCGGAAAGGCCTGCTTTGACAGGCCGACTCCTTCTTCTCCAATTAATAGACGTATATTCTTCGGCCATTTCCAAGAAGACAGGTTTCCCCCTTTCACATCGAGGGCGGTAATCCACTGTAAGACTTCCTTTTTATGCAGCTCTGCCACTCCGGGGCCCTGCAATATTCCTTGATGAAACACAGCTCCACTCGAGGCTCGGATGGATTTCGGGTGGAAGGGATGAGCGGCTTCCCGTAAGAGGATGAGGGAGGTCACATTAAATGCGCAGGAACTGCGGATAATTGCGCCCACATTCGTTGGGTCGCCAAATGGGCAAAGCACTTCAAGACCTCGAGGTGGGGTGGCGAGACTGGCAAGGGTGATGGGGGGAATCTGGCACACTAATAATGGAAATCGGGTTCCTATAAGATCCAGCTTTCGAAAAAGTTCCGGAGTCAGCCGAAAATGCGTCACCTGTTGGGGTGTGAGGAGTATAGGGGAGCGAAGGGTGGGGTAAAGGATTTCTAAACATAGTTTGGGGAACTGAACCAGAATCTGCCGAACCAGTTTTTTTCCTGAAACCAGGCACTGCTGATGATGTGTTAATCCTCTGGAATCGAGCAAGGACGTCCATCGTTTGAGCTGTACGTTGTGTGAACTCGTAATGGTCCTTGGAAAATTTGACAATGAAGACATGGACGGGTTGTGAGCGTCAAAGGTCGTCAATGGATGGTTCGATTCATGAAACCATTAAAATTTCGTGACAACAGAGAATCAATATCATAGCAAATCGGGCATGAAGAAAAATGTATTTCAACGCACCCCTTGCCTTCTTCCTTACAATAAACCGTAGACACGATGGCCATGCCTACTTACAGGACTGAACCGCTTGTAACGGATAGGATGCCGACAGGGATTTTTCACCTTGTGGCCAATGAGGGAGCCGAGCGGTTTAGTTACTATGGGATGCGGGCCATTCTGGTTGTCTTTATGACGGGGATGCTGGTGAACCAGGATGGCGCGTTGGATGTCATGAGCGATGCAGAAGCTCGAGCCTATTTCCACCGATTCGCGGCGGCCGTATATTTTTTCCCATTTCTGGGCGCGATTGTGGCCGATGCTTTTTGGGGAAAGTATAAAACCATTATTGTCCTTTCCATTGTCTATTGTTTTGGTCATCTCGCCTTAGCCCTGGATCATACACGATTGGGCCTGGCAATCGGTCTCAGTTTAATTGCCATTGGATCTGGAGGAATTAAACCCTGTGTGTCGGCCAATCTGGGGGATCAATTCAGTTGGGCGAATCAAAAATTACTCAGTATGGCATTCCTGTGGTTTTACTTTGCGATTAATTTTGGAGCCTTTATCTCAACACTGATGACGCCCTGGTTGCTTGACCGGTTCGGGCCTCACTTGGCATTTGGAGTCCCTGGTCTTCTCATGCTGGTGGCGACTGTCATTTTTTGGCAAGGGAGAAACAATTACACCCACGTTCCTGCAGGTGGCAAAGACGTTTTGCAGGAATTACAGGGTCGGGAGTTTTGGCGAGTCCTTGTGAAGCTTGCTCCGATTTATGTCTTTGTGGCCTTCTTTTGGTCTTTGTATGACCAGACATCTTCGGCGTGGGTTCTCCAGGCCAAACAGATGAATCGTGAATGGTTAGGGATTGAATGGTTGCCATCACAAATTCAAGCGGTGAATCCAATCCTGATCATGATCTATATTCCCCTTTTTTCCTATGTCATCTATCCGGCCCTGAATCGCGTTTTTCCATTAACCCCACTGAGAAAGATTTCTATCGGGTTTTTTGTGACCGTCCTGGCCTTTCTGATTTCTGCCCAGATTGAGCAGGATATTGTTGCAGGAGCTCGCCCGAATATTGTTTGGCAACTGTTGGCATTTATGGTGATCACGGCGGCGGAAGTGATGGTGTCGATTACCTGTTTAGAATTTTCGTATACCCAAGCCCCGCTCAAATTTAAATCCTTTATCATGGCTCTTTTTCTGCTTTCGGTCTCACTTGGAAATGGGTTCACGTCCCTGGTGAATACTTTTATCCAACGTGACGATGGAACGATCTTATTAGTCGGACCAAGCTATTATTGGTTTTTTGCTTCCATTATGTTTGTGGTCTCCATTTTTTTTATTTTTGTTGCCAGAGCCTACCGAGAAGAAACCCATCTTCAGGGGAGAGCACGAGAAGCCTGACCCCTCTAGAAAGTTTAAACAATTCAGAACCTGCATTGCCCATTCACCTCGGATCCGCCCTGGTTAAAGTCCAGAGATTACAGATTAAGGTAATCACCACGTATCAAAGGCTGATTCTTGAACGTTAATCTTTGAAATTGAAAGGTCTGGTTAGAGATTGGGATTTTGGCTCCCACCCCGGTCCCAATTGGGATAAGGGCTTCGGGTGTGAATAACTTGTTCATTTTTTGAAAATCCTTATCTGGATTGGCTTATGGCCTATCAATAGGGATGGTGGCCTTTTATTGATAGGGTTTGGGAAGATCCATCTTCTAAAGACCCTGTCAATTAAGGAAATTATGAAGTTTCATGAAAAAAACTCTTGATAGGAAAGTCAGTTTGGAGGAAGGGTGTAGTTTTATCAACTGGGGCTATTCTTTTATCTGTGGATTATCGGTGGATAAAAGCTAAAGAATTACCCGAAAAATTTGCACCCGAAGGGTTCAATTTGTCGATTTTTGACTTAAGTAGAGAATTTGATTGACGCGGAACGCTTCTTTGTAATGTTCCGGTTTGATGTATTGCGAGTGAAAGCATCGCCCGTCAAAGATAATTAATCGGTTTGGCTTCATTTCGATTATTTTTAGCAATTCCCAAAATTCGTTGCCATCGTTGATATACCGATTCTCTTTACAAGCAAAGAGGGGATTAAAGATCATGCTGTTTTGAAAGTTTTCATAACCTTCTTGGCTTTTAAGGAATTCATCGCTGAGTTCGAGGCGATCAGCGAGGTCACGGATTTCTTGATTGGGAGTGTGGGGAAGCCGTTCGAGGTCCGTTAAGCGATGACGAAAAATCCCTGTTCCTCCTACGCAGGATTGTGCTGGATTCAACCACACCATGGCGGTAATGTCCTGGTCAATGTGGGGTTGCCGCTGCCCAATATTCAAAGGGTAGTTCTTTGTCGTAATACCCGAAAACACAATCGGTTGCGGGGTAAAGAAAGGCTGAAGTGATTTGCCCCAGAGGCGACTGATAGTCTCAATCATCTGGCTGGTGTCTGTGGTGAATGACGCTCGAACACCTGGAAAATTTCCAACAATTTCAAACCGATTCGTATAGGGAAGATCCAGGGCAAGCTTGAGGACCTTGTCGGGAAATTTATAGAAATGGTCAGCGGTGACGACTTTATGGCGGCCCTGTCCCACGAAGTCCACTTCGACCACACTATTCGGGTTAATTTCAAATACCTCAGATTTTATTTCCAACATAATTCCCTATCCTTATTCATACCTGTTTATATCCTCTCGGGTACTACGGAACCATGGTGCGCTGAAAGATGCCTGGGAGTCAAGCTGGGATAAGCGTCACCTCAAATCCCCTTCTGGATAGGAGTGGTCCAACTTCCACCGTCATCCCCCC
>CP070743.1:318273-324282 GCA_020348185.1 Nitrospirota bacterium | reverse complement strand
CGATTTGTAGGAAAACGAGACCAAGAAGAGACCATTCTCAAAAATAATCTGGAAGCCGCAAAAGAAATCGCCTATCAAATTAAGCTTCGGGGCATCGGAGGGATCATCATTATTGATTTCATTGACATGGAGAGGGAGCGCAACAGAGAAAAGGTGTATCAAGCGTTAGTCGATGCGATGGCTTCGGATAAGGCTCAAACCAGAATTTCACGAATCTCTGAGCTCGGGTTAATTGAAATATCCAGAGAACGGGTCCGAGAGGATATCCTGCGAACTTTATCGGAAATATGCAGCGATTGCGAAGGTCGGGGATACACCAGGTCGGCCATGACCGTCGTGTATGATATATTTCGAGACATTCGACGGATTGGAAGTAGTCGAGAGCGACAGCGTGTGGTGGTTGGGGCCAATCCTCGAGTGGTCGAATTGTTATTTGATACCGAACATCGGGGGGTTGAGCAATTAGAGGAAGAGTATAATCACCAAATTCTCATTGAATCCGATCCAATGCTTCATCTCGAACAATATGATATCGTGGTACTTGGAGAAGGAACCGAACGTTCCGATGCACGGTCATTGAGTCGATCAGCATGAAGAAGTTTCTCGTTTCAGGTTTTGAGTTTCAGGTTTCAAAAAAAAAAGACGACTATTCACGTAGGACCTGAAATTTATTAATCTGGAAATTGTTGATGGAGTCCTTGCTGGCGTGGAAGACGTTACAAGCTGTCAAAGGGTTAGGCAATGGGGTTTTATCCCGTCTGGTGCTTCGGTTCGGTTCGCCTGAGGGAGTCCTGGAAGCCTCTATCCACGAATTAACGGTCGATGGAGGAGTCAGTCATTCCGTTGCGAAACGTATTCAAGGAAAGCCGGACTCTGAATTACTCATAGACGTGCACAAGGAAAGACAGTCTCTGGAGCAAGGTAATTTTTCAATTGTGACCATTTTGGATCCGATATATCCCCATCGACTTAAAATGATTCCGGATCCTCCTCCCTTGCTCTATATGACTGGAACCCTTCAAGAAGCCGATCACCAGGCAGTGGCTATTGTGGGATCCCGCAAAAGCACCCACAGTGGAGGGGCCGTCACTCGCCAACTCAGCGGGAATCTGGCTGCATTGGGGTTTACGATCGTGAGCGGTTTGGCCCGCGGAATCGATTCAGCTGCCCATCAAGGGGCCATCGAAGTAGGCGGGCGAACCATTGCCGTCTTAGGATGTGGAATCGATCGAACGTACCCCTCAGAGCACAAAAACCTGCGTCAACAGATTGAAGCTCATGGGGGGGTGATTTCTGAATTTCCTCCAGGCACTGCACCGCGGGGGCACCACTTTCCTGAGCGGAATCGAGTCATCAGTGGGATATCGATGGGTGTGGTGGTCACAGAAGCCGCGGCTCAAAGTGGATCACTGGTTACCGCACGGCTTGCCTCCGAACAAAATCGTGATGTGTTTGCGGTTCCAGGAGCCGTGAGCAATCCGATGAGTCGGGGCCCTCATCTTCTTATCAAACAAGGAGCCAAGCTGGTAGAAGGTCCGGAAGATATTCTTGAGGAATTGCTACCCCAATTGGAAGCACCGTTTCGCGATCGAATCATTCGTCACCCTAGCCCACCTTCTCCACACCCCTCTCAACTGGGACAGGAGGAAGAGGCCCTCTATAATTGTGTCTCACTTGAACCTACCTCCCTGGAAGACGTACTCTCTCAGAGTTCATTTGCCCCTGCCGAAGTGATGAGTATTCTCTTAACCTTAGAAATCAAGGGGGTTATTCGGCAATTACCGGGGGCTCGGTATGTGAAAGTGTCAGTCAAACAAGGGGAAAGGTGAAAAAAGCCTGGCGCTATTGGGGCAAGGCGCAGAGTCGGATAGGGGCAAGGTCGAAGGGGTCATAAGGCAGGGAGTTCTTGACGTCTTTTGAGCGTTGGTCCTTTCAGACTGTTTGACCGTGCGACTATGAGATTGATACACCTTTTTGACTTTTGGACCTTTTCCGACTATTAGACTTTGGGTCTATTAAGCTTTGGACATTCTTTTTGGCGAGGACTTTATTCAATAGGAGTGCTATTCGGTGGTTAAATCCGTAAAGAAAAAGGATACGAAAAAAACTTCAGCAGGAAAATCGCTGGTGATCGTCGAGTCTCCGACAAAAGCCAGAACCCTCACCAAATATTTAGGACGAGGGTATCAGGTCGTCGCATCCGTCGGTCACGTCAAGGATCTGCCCAAAAGCAAACTGGGAATTGACGTCGATCATGATTTCCAACCCCAATATGTGGTGATTCGTGGGAAAAGCAAGTTTTTGACCGAGATCAAGACGCAAGCCAAAAAGGCAAAAAATGTGTTTTTAGCCCCCGACCCCGACCGGGAAGGTGAAGCGATTGCTTGGCATATTGCGGAAGAACTCAATGGGAACGGGCACAATGTGTATCGAGTCCTTTTTAACGAGATAACCGAATCAGCCATCAAGCGTGCCATTCAATCACCAGGCAGCATTGACATGAAAAAAGTCAACGCGCAGCAGGCCCGACGGGTTTTAGACCGAATTGTCGGGTATATGCTTAGCCCGCTCCTTTGGAAAAAAATTCGTCGAGGGCTGAGCGCAGGGAGGGTCCAGTCAGTCGCTGTCCGTGTCATCTGTGAACGTGAAGCTGAACGGGAGGCTTTTCAATCGCAGGAATATTGGACGATTAGCGCAGCCCTGCAGGGGAACCACCCTCCTGCTTTCCAGGCAAAGGTTCAAGAATACCGAGGAACGCGTATCGAGATCCAGACCGCGGACGAGGCCAACCAGATCGTTGAAGCTTTGCAATCCGCTCCTTTCACCGTTTCAGGAATCGAACAAAAAGATAAGCGACGGAATCCTTCCCCACCGTTTATCACCAGTCGTCTTCAGCAAGAAAGTGCCCGGAAACTTCGCTTCTCTGCCAAAAAGACCATGGTTCTGGCTCAACAACTGTATGAAGGGGTTGTGGTCGGTCAGGAAGGTCAGGTGGGCTTGATCACCTATATGCGAACCGATTCCACTCGTATTGCCCCGGAGGCTCAAGCCGAAGTGAGGGATTATATTCAGGAGAATTTTGGTCAACCATACCTGCCATCGAAACCCAATGTTTATAAAACTCAAAAAGCGGCGCAGGAAGCTCACGAGGCCATCCGTCCGACATCGGTTCGTCGAGATCCGGAAAGCCTCCGCTCATACTTGGAGCCAGATCTGTACAAACTGTACCGACTGATCTGGAACCGTTTTGTGGCTTCTCAAATGACCCGCGGCCTCGATGTAGTCACGGGAGTTGATATTCAGGCTAATGAGTATCTGCTGCGAGCTTCCGGCACCGTAGAAAAATTTGACGGCTATCGCCGAATCTATATTGAAGGGATAGACCAATCCGGAAGCACCACCACGTCGGAATCTGAGAACCGTGAGGATGAGGAGAACCGTCTGCCGGAACTTTCGGTGGGTGAGTCGTTGAGACTCTTAGAGGGCCCTGATCAGGGGGTGACACCCAAGCAGCATTTCACCCAACCTCCGCCTCGTTATAATGAGGCGCTTTTAATCCGCGAGATGGAAGAAAAGGGAATCGGGAGACCCTCGACCTATGCGACCATCATCTCAACGATCCAAGATCGACAATACGTTGAAAAAGAAGAATTACGATTCCGTCCCACCGAATTGGGGCGTATTGTAAATAATCAACTCGTTCGCCATTTCCCGGATGTCTTTGATGTAGAATTTACGGCCAGAATGGAGAGCGAACTCGACAATATCGAGGAAGGCGATAAAGATTGGGTGACCACCGTGAAGGAATTCTACTCCCCATTTGCCAAAGATTTATCTGTCGCAGAAGAGCAGATGGAAGGTCTAAAGGGAAAAGAGGAACCGACCGACATTATCTGCGATAAATGCGGGCGGAATATGGTGATCAAATGGGGGCGTCATGGGCATTTTCTGGCCTGTCCAGGCTACCCTGATTGCAAGAACACTAAACAGTTCAAAAAGGATGAAGAGGGAGTCATTCACATTGAGGAAAAACCAGTCGAGATTGCCGATGAGGTCTGTGAAAAGTGTGGCAGTCCCATGGTGGTCAAACGCGGCCGGTTTGGTGGATTTTTGGCATGTTCTCAGTACCCAGAATGTAAAACCACGAAGCCCTTAAAGGTAGGGGTTCATTGTCCAGTCGAAAATTGCGTGGGAGAACTAGTCCAGAAACGAACCAAGAAGGGACGAACCTTTTATTCCTGCAGTCGATATCCAGAATGCAATTATGCCCTGTGGGACCGCCCGGTGAATCGCCCTTGCCCCAATTGTCAATCTCCGTTTCTGGTTGAGAAAGTTAAAAAGCAAAGTGGGGTAAGCATTTACTGTCAAAAGGAAGGCTGCGGCTATCAGGAAGCGGGATAGTCATTTTTGGGGTTAAAGAGTCGAAAAGGTCTAAAAGTCGAAGGGGTCATAATCTAGGGCGGACCCTCTGTTACCGGAAGCAATTGGGCTTTCTGACTTTATGATCATCGGTTTCTTTGACCTCTTGAACTTTTGGACTCTTTGACTTTTTGACCCCTTGTCCCCTTTCGACCCTGAAACTTTCCTCTCAAGCCCTATGATCCGACTGCCGGTTTGATCCCCTTTTGTTGTCCCAGAACTTTAATCGGTTCGCCCTTCCCTTGAATGACTTCTTCGGTAATCAACACTTCCTTGATATCTTTTTGCGAAGGGATATCATACATTACATCCAGCATGACTGATTCAAGAATGGCACGGAGCCCTCGGGCTCCGGTTTTTTGATGGTAAGCCTTTTGCGCAATGGCCTTTAAGGCCCCATCGGTGAATTTGAGCTTGACTTTATCAAACGACAGCAGTTTTTGATATTGCTTGGTCAGAGCGTTCTTGGGTTCATTAAGAATCCGAACCAAGGCGCGTTCGTCCAATTCATCCAAGGTGGCAATGACAGGAAGTCGGCCAATAAATTCTGGAATCAGTCCATAGTGAAGAAGATCTTCTGGTTGAACCTGGGCAAATAACGCATTGGTATTCCGTTCCCGTCGTGCTCGAGTTTCTGCTCGAAATCCCAACCGCTTTTGGTTGAGCCGCTGCTCAATAATAGATTCCAACCCAACAAAAGCCCCCCCACAGATAAACAAAATATTGGTCGTGTTGACTTGAATAAATTCTTGATGAGGATGCTTTCGACCTCCCTGAGGGGGAACATTGGCTGTCGTTCCTTCAATGAGTTTCAGCAAGGCTTGCTGAACACCTTCTCCAGAGACATCCCGAGTGATGGAAGGGCTATCCGACTTCCTCGTAATTTTGTCAATTTCGTCAATGTAGACGATCCCGCGCTCAGCCCGATCAACTTCATAGTCCGCCGACTGGAGGAGTTTTAAAATGATGTTTTCCACGTCTTCCCCAACATAGCCAGCCTCGGTCAGAGTCGTCGCATCGGCAATGGTAAAGGGAACATCTAAGTATTGAGCCAACGTCTGCGCGAATAACGTTTTACCCGTGCCTGTTGGGCCAATCAGGAGAATGTTTCCCTTTTGGAGCTCGACGTCATCGAGTTCGTTTGCCGCAATACGTTTGTAATGATTATAGACGGCAACCGAAAGAGTCTTTTTGGCGCCCTCTTGGCCAATCAAATAATTATTCAGATGCTGCTTGATTTCAGATGGCTTTCGCAGCTTAGCCGAAATTTCTTCTTTCGCCTCTTGCCATTCCTCAGAAATGATGTCGTTGCACAACCCCACACACTCGTCACAAATATAGACCGTCGGACCTGCAATAAGCTTTCGGACCTGATCCCGGCTCTTTCCACAAAACGAACAGCGAAGGCTTGCATCTGATTTAGCTTGTTTAGCCATTGGTCACCAAATTAATGAGCAGGGTGTCAAAAGTGAAAAAGTCCAAGTGTCGAAAAGGTCAGACCCTCTGAAAAACACTTAAATCCTTCTCCGTTCTAATTTCTTCGACCCCTTTGACTCTTGGACCTCTTTAACTCTTCGACCCTGAAACTTG
>CP070743.1:312161-318173 GCA_020348185.1 Nitrospirota bacterium | reverse complement strand
GGAGGAAAGTGCCGTTGCTCATGACCAAGTCGTGATGGGCATGAATGAGCAATCCGGCTACTTCATTCTTCCCACGCCTGAAGGCGAGTGGACCCCAGGCCTGTATCGATGCGGATTGTTTGTCGGAGATGAAGTGTCCGCCTATACCCTCGCCGACGAAGTACGGTTCCGTATCATGGACCCTCCTGCTCATCTGGAGACCTATAGACAAGCCGGTGTCGATCAAAACTCTTAGGGCCTAATCGGTCAGGAACCAAGCTTCAGACGGCCGACGTCGCCTCTCCCTCCCCCCCGCCGCCTTGGTCATGAAATGGGTATGTATTTCATTTCTTCAGGGATATAATGTTGCCTCGTAACCGCGGGCCAGCACACCATTTCTCATGATGTCTGTATGTTTCGGAAGGATAAAGAATTGAGTGAAGGATATGTCGACGTTGACTGTTAGAGGCCTTTGATGCTGGTTGGATGGGAATTTTAAGAAGATTCAGAAATCCAACTATGGTTTTGGCAAAAAAGGGGGGGCTGAGCGGTTTGCTAATGGATCTGCCCCTCAGCACATCCCTGATCTTTTAGCATTGGCTCGCCCCCCGTATATCGACTGACTGACGGTTGATCAATCAGGCAGCCTTTCGTGCAGGAAATCTGAGCATCAACGAAGGATGTTGCGTTTTTCTTGGCGCTTGATAACTTGCCCAAATTGCTCCTGCCCAGGTGATTCCCATTAATACCAACATTGCAATTGTCGCTTCCATTAGCATTGTTAAACCCTCCTCTTTTGACGGTGTTGATAAGGCATCCTCTTGTTCATTTTTGCGTTCATTCCTAAATTCCACTGTAAAGGAATTTCTATTTCTGGCGTCCTCACCCACATAAAAATAGTCCATACAAATCCGGTCAGAAGAATCAGCATTCCTATTATGATTTCCAAAAACATTTAAAAGCCCTTTCGATACGTTTTGATGGTTGTGAATGCATGTTGTTTTCTCTTCTTTTCATGTCCTACCAATAGATAGAGCAACCCTTGTGCCAATTTCCGAAGTCGGCTTCTAATAAAAAACCCTCATAATTTCATCTACTTGGGGGAACCTTTTTAATGTTCCCTTTAATGCAGCGGAGGTATTCTCGAAATATACGACGCGGGTCTTCGATATTTCGTGGAAAAGAGAGAAAAAGATTAAGAAAATCTTATGTTTCTGGGTAAAGTTGGGAGAGGACCGGAAGAGTCAACAGGTCGATAGACCGAGAGTACGTACCTCTCGATAATGGAGGAAAATTCTTTATGGAGAGGTGCCGGATTCTTGGTTTTGAAGATCCCGAATGGCTTGCATGATGCGATCTGTGACGAGGGAGATATTGTGGCGATCTGTCGGTGTGCCGGGTGGCAAAACAATGGGCTCACCATATCGAACAGAAACTTTGCCCGGGGTTAGGAGACTACGCCCAAGAGTTGGTGGGCGAGGCGAATCCCAGGCAATCGAAGCGGGAACAATTGGTGCGCCGCTCTTAAGCGCTAAATACCCAATGCCGAGATGTCCCTCCTCTTGCCGATGCTCGTCGATCCCCCCTTCAGGGAAAAGGGCGATGACCTCCCCACGGCCCAAGGCCCGGAGCATGGCTCGCACGGCTCCCACATCTTGGGTGCCCCGGTTTACCGGAATATAAAATGCAGTCTGACAAAGCCAATTGAGGACCAGGCTTTCGTAAACCTCCCGGGCGGTCAAAAAAATAGGTGGGCGACCCGCCGTGGCGGCCAATACCATGGGATCGTTATAGGAGGAGTGGTCGGATACCAATAGCACTGGTCCAGTTTCAGGAAGAGGCGATTGGGATGGCGGGTGCAGGTGATACAGGATCCGGCAGGCCAAGCGGTTAACCCGGTCTAAGAACCGGTAGAGGAACCCTCTGGTAGGAGTGTGAATAGGCATCATCTTAAAAAAATGGCGCTACCAAATCGACTCCCTAGGGAATGGTATATCCAGATTGATGTTTTAGCGGGAATCAAGAATTTTTTGAAGATGGTGAACATACAAGGCACTTTTTAGATCGTCAAGTTTGTGTAGGCGTTTGAAAGCTCAAGAATAACAACGTAAGAAGAATGAGGGCCAGGAATTAGAAAATCAAAAAACACTGGAGGAGCAGAATGTGATTGTTGTCGTCGATGAAACCCGGCTCCTTCGTATTAAGGGATTGCCATTGATAGCCGCCGTCAAAGTATAGATGGTCATTGACCTTTCGGTTTAAACCAAAAAACAAACGATTCTGATCAAAACCGGCGGCCGGTCCATTGGGTGGAGAATTAAAATTCACAAAAATTTCATCCTGAGCGACGAGACTCCAGACTTTCTTTTCATCAAAAGGATATTGGCCACGAAGCAGCGTTCTAAAACGAACCGCTGTCCCCGGTACGTTCTCTATCCATCGCCACTCGAGGCGGCTCCGGCTGACCAATATTTCTGATGTTGGCCATTTTCGAAGGTACAGAAGCTGTTGGTAAATCCGATTTTCGTTAGTGTATTCGGGTACGAAGGCAGGAGTCCATGCGTAGCCCTGCCACAATGACCAGCGTGTATCGAGTTTGTACCCAAGCGCTAAACGAAGGAGCAGTTGATTCACTTCGGAGGCGTTTTCCCCAAAACGGGGTTGGACCTCGTACCATCCCTGAATTTTGGGCGTATGTGAAACGGTGAGATAGACCGGCGTCCAAATTTGAAAATCTTCCTTGTCGGCGTGGGCGGCTTCATTGGGGAATAGGGAAAATAGCAATAATCCCACCATACAGATAAAAACCAATTTTCGGTGAGGTCGGCTCCCGGTTGAGTGTTCTTTTCGAGGGAAATAGGTCATATGACTTCCTAGAGAGGGCTGCATCCCCGTCACCCTGTTTGTACAAGTCCTTTATTCACGTTCTTAAATTCACTTCTTTTCCATACCAGATGTTGATCCATTGTGCCACAAGATTTTGCTGGCAAACTCGGAATTGAATAAATATTCGTGGGTACCGTTTTTTACGAATTACTTTTACCACGAGCATCAGTACTGGATATAATCAAAGAATTTCCCTATAGTAAATTAAGACGGTTTTTCAAAGGGGAATCAGGCTAAAGGTTTTTCTCCGACCATAGCGATATTAAGTCTGGCAGAACGTGGAATTCTGCAGTTAATACATTCCTTTGTCGATTCCAAAAGGGAGGAGCAATGGCAAAGCGCAACAAGAGTCAGAAATCCTTAAGTTCAAAATCGTCCGGTACGACTTCGAGTACGGTTCCAGGTGGTGAGGGCAAATTCATGTCACCCCTTGATATAATCCTGCTTGTCCTCGCTGCAGCCGGTATTCTATTGACGACCTATCTTACGTACGTCGCATGGTTTGAGGCGCACCCTGCCTTTTGCACTGAAGGGTCCGACTGCGACATCGTTCAGAGTAGCCGCTGGGCAACCCTGCTCGGATTGCCGATTGCCTTTTGGGGCTTGCTCACCTACGCGTTGATGGCGCATCTGATCTTGCGCGGAAGATCCAAGCCGGGAAGCTTACGTCTGTTGTTATTCGTGGCCGTCGGTGGTTTTGCCATCAGTGCCTATTTGACCGTTATCTCTGTGGTGGAAATCGAGGCGACCTGTCCGTATTGTCTGGCGTCGTTTGCCATTATGACTACCCTCATGGTCCTGACAATCGTGCGGCGACCTCCTGAGTGGATAACCTCGTTGAAGGAGGCTGCCGTGATTGGCGTGCTGATCGTAGGTGTGCTGCACATGCACTATAGCGGGCTGTTCGATGCAGCGGCTGGTCCTGAGAACCCGAGGCTGAAAGCGCTAGCTGTGCATCTTGCGGACACTGAAGCCAAGTTTTACGGGGCTTTCTGGTGTCCTAAGTGTCAGGAACAAAAGGCCCTGTTCGGGGCTTCTGAAAAGCGCCTGCCCTATGTAGAGTGTACGCCCAGTGGCAGAACGGGACCTCAAAACTCAGCATGTGTGGCAAAGGACGTCAATAACTATCCGACCTGGATAATCGACGGCCGTCGCTATACGGGATTGCAGACCGTTCGCTCCCTAGAGAAAGCTTCCCGGTTTAAATGGAAAGAGTAGTAGAGTAATCTCGTGGTCTTTCACTATTGGTATGGTGAGTGGTATAAAAACTTAAGTAAAAAAATGGGACAAAGATTGAAACCTCCTGAATAAATCATGCATGAAACCATCACCTTGCAAACCAACCAGCGCGAAGAACTGATCGATATTACTGAAGCGGTACGGGGGATCCTTGAGCAAAGTCGCATGCGAAGCGGACTGGTGAATGTGTATGCGCAGGGTGCGACCGCTGCCATGATGGTCCAAGAAAATTGGGACGACAGCGTCCAACTAGATGTAGTCAACCTTCTTCGGAAAGTCATTCCACCTGGCGTCTGGCTTCATGATGCGCAAGACGGCAATGGTGATGCCCATCTGAAGGCCGGCCTGGTCGGCCCCTCCGAAACGATTCCGGTCATTAACGGGCAGTTGGGTTTGTCGCGTTGGCAGAATATCTTTTTCTGTGAATTTGACGGTCCGCGTTCAGACAGGCGAGTGGTATGCACGCTGATATCCGACCCTGATGAATGAGATGAAGGTGTCTAAGGCCGAGAGTTCCTCCCGGCACTCATTCCCTGTTTTCTTCTTGTTCCCGGGTTTTCTTTTGTTTCAGTTTTGATTTTCTAATAGTTTGTTTGAAGAGTGATTTCATATATTTGAGATATTCCTCCAGGTAGAAATACTGCTCATCGATGACTTCTCCAAGCCAGGGGTTCATCAACGTATGTCGTAAGACAGTGAGCGATAAGTCGGAATGGGCCGTTCCTCTTTTTCTGGCAAGGCCGAGTTCGGTTAGCACTCGATTCTGTGATTGTAAAGGTAGAATCTTAAGTGGCAACGTCGTACTGGAAACCATGAAATTGAAAGTCTGGAGCGGGCGAGTGGGGTCGTTCGTGAGATCCTCAAAAACCAACTCGGTAAACTTGTTGAGCATGTCAATGTCTTTGTTGGTGTAGGGGTTCGCGACATAGCAAAGAATATTGGTTTCGGGCTTGACCGGAACACACACTCTCGCGATCTTCTCTTTTTCAAGATATTCCTTTAATGCCTGAATTTTTTCTGAGAAGACTTTCGTCACTTTGAGGGTTCGGCCTACGATCGTCCCAAAGCCTTCGCGATGAAGTGGCAAGAGCTTGTGGGTGACATACACCCCCGCGGAATTCGCTCCGGGGCGGGACCCTTCAATGACATATTGACCGTGGGTGCTCTTGAGGACCGCATCTGTCAACTTTTCCTTGGTACCTTGAGACCTTTTTCCCGAATCTGATCCCCACACGTATGGAGCGTCTTGTCGCATGAACCGAGCTGTTTCCCGATTTCGAGCAACGAAAGCCCCCGAGCCATAAGGCAAATACCCAAGTTTATGTGGATCCACGGTCACGGAATCCGCTTCGCGAACGGCATAATAAGCTTGGAATTGTTTTTCCGAGGGAAAATCACCAAACATTCCTCCCTGCCTGATCTGAGAGGAATCACGAGACCAGGTTCCGTCTTTTTTTCGGAAAATGGCGGCGAGGTAGCCTCCCCAGGCTGCATCAACGTGTAGATAGAAATCCTGATTCTCTTTCCGTAATTCCTTTCGAAATTCGACAATCTGGTCAATGGGGTCGACGACACCAAATTCTGTGGTGCCCAGTACACCAATGACGCCAATCACCGGCCTTTTGTTCGAGTTCAGTGTATGGAATTGCTTTTTGAGATCTTCCATGTCCAGATGAAGATTTTCGTCCACGTCTATCGTGACGAGATTGTTTTCACCAAGCCCAACCAGTTTCATGGCCTTATCTACGGAGTAGTGGACGGTTGTGGGGGCTAAAAAGACCGGTGTTCCAAGGTGATGTTGAGGAGACCGGCGGAAAAATTCTCCAAGTCCCAGATTTTCTGCACGATGTTTTTCCACTTCGTCAAAGAAATCTTTGGCCGCTTTTCGCTTCTGATGTTCTTGCAATA
>CP070743.1:306006-312061 GCA_020348185.1 Nitrospirota bacterium | reverse complement strand
CTAGCCATGCCCAAAGCCACCCTGACCAAACGCCTCGAATTCTGCGCTTCTCATCGATACCACAATCCCAAATGGGATGACGCCAAAAATAAGCAGGTTTTTGGTCCCTGCAACAATGAACATACGCATGGTCACAATTATATCATTGAAGTCACGCTTCAAGGGGAGATTGACCCTGTGACGGGCATGATCATCAACTTGTATGATCTCAAGCAATATCTCTGGGAAGTCCTTGAACAATTTGATCATAAGAATTTAAACCTGGATACCCCCTATTTCACTACTCTCATCCCCACAACCGAAAATCTGGCGCTGACCCTGTGGAAGGTTTTAGAACAACACCCTCAGATGCCCGCCCTTGATAGAATTCGACTTTTTGAAGATCCCAACTTATTCGCTGATGTGACGACCGAACTTCTCCATGGTTCGGAATCATCACCCGACTCGCCTCGTGCCAGCATCACGCGCCGCTACAATTTTTCTTCAGCCATACAGGATTTGTCAGGACATTCGACCGGTCACAATTATACAACCGAGGTCACTATCAGTGGGACTATCGACCCGGATACCGGTCAAGTCGTGAATATCGATTCGTTAGATCAGATTGTTCGGAAAGGAGTGATTGAGCGGTTTCATCAGAAAAATGTCAGTCTTGACCCTGCCTTCAAGAACACCGCCGTCACCGAAGGAAACCTGGCTTGCTTTATTTGGGGTTCGATTGCTGGAGAGTTTTCAACAGGAACGCTGACTCAAGTCACAGTCAGTGAAGGACCGGACACTCAGGCCATTTATCGCGGTTCGTAATGACAAATTGTAGTTGCAGCATCTCATGCTGCCCTTCAAAAATATTATTTCCCATAAATAGAGTCAGAAGGTAACGCACCGACCCCTCCGAATTCTGATTTTTCAGTACTCCCCGAAATTCGCCTGCTTCCCTTCCGAAGAAGCGCCATGAGAAGGCTCAGCTACTTTTTGTTGAGCAAGTGCTGGTCGATGAGGCTGGCTAGATCGTTTGCCTCGATTTTCCCTTCCCGAGACAATATCAACGATCCTTTGGAAAACAGGTGTGTCGTGGGATAGGTTTCAAAGTTATGGCGTTTCTTGATTGCCCGGCAACGCCCCGGGACATGCATTTTAGCTTTTCCGATTCGAACTTGAGTATAGCGAGTAGCGGCTTCTTCTAAAATCGGATCATACTCCCGGCAAGGATCACAGGACGCAATCCCATAAGCTACCAATGCGGCTTGCGCATTAGTAAAGGATTCATAATTTTCATCACTGACGTCTTCAACAATTCCCGCCATGATTCCCCCTTGGGGAGATCTCAAATTTCAGATCTCAGATGTCAAAACTCAGATTTCGATATTCCTAAAGAAGACGAAAAAAAGGGGATCTCCTGGTGAGATCCCCTTTTTCTTGCCACCCTGACCCTACCCTAACTTTTTTAAGGCTTCTAAGATGTCTTTGTCATCCCGAGCCGTTTTAATCTCCTGAACTTTCGCGTACGCAACTTTTCCGTTCTTATCAACAATGACCGTTGCCCGTTTGGAGCAATTCAAAGGCTCAAAATATAACCCGTAGGCCTTGCTCACCTTTCGATCCATATCAGCCAACAACCGATGCTTGAGGTCCAAGGCCTCGGCCCAGGCTTTGTGAGAAAAGAAACTATCAGTGCTTACACCAAACACTTCGGCGTTGGCTGACTCAAAACTCGGGAAATCATCGGTCAGACATTTATTCTCGCCCGTACATACCGGGCTCCAATCTAAAGGATAAAATGCCAAGACGACATTTTTCTTTCCTTTAAAATCACTAAGTTTCACATCATTCTGGTCCTGATCTTTCATGGTAAAATCAGGGGCTACATCTCCAACTTTAACCTCTGGAGCAACATCGGTAGACATATAGGAATCCTCCTTGGATGAAATGGTGTTATCAGACCTACTTGTGGATAGCTTTCCCTGGTACCATGGTGTTTGAAAGTTTGTCAATCTGTCAAAAGACCTAGCGAGAGCACCCTTATTCCCTTTTGTTCTAGACCCGTCGGTGTGGTTTTTATCGTATCTCCAGAACCAGTTTCACGTACTTCGCTTGTGTTTGGCTTAAACCCGAGGTATCGTAATTTAAAGGGTTCACCACCGTTGACTCCCTCCTATTCGTTTTCAATTCTGAGCGTTATAAGGTTTAACTGAATGCCCTCACGATACACTCGATACCCCAAGAAGAACCGGTCAGGATCCTGGTCATGGAAGCGGGTATTGATCGTGACTGCCATAGTGAGTGTCGGGCTCGGCATAGGAGGATTAGCCGGGATTTTATGGATCGGAACTCAAGACCTGCCGTCTTTTGAGTCACTTCAAGATTACCATCCCAGCGTCGTGACAAGAGTATATGCCGATGATGGAAGTGTCATCGGTCAATATTATGTCGAACGGCGAATTTATATTCCTGTCTTAGAAATCCCCCAGCATTTGGTGAATGCGGTTATTGCCGTTGAAGATGCCAGGTTTTTCGATCACCCCGGCCTCGATATTGTGGGTATTGTCCGTGCAGCCTGGACGAACTTGAAACAAGGGGGGAAAATTGAAGGTGCGAGCACCATCACCCAACAACTTGCTCGATCTCTGTTTCTTTCTCCGGAACGCACCTATACACGAAAAATTCGAGAGCTCATTTTAGCTATCAAAATGGAGTTCGTCCTAACCAAAGAACAAATCCTTGAAATGTACCTCAATCAAATTTATTTTGGGCATGGGGCCTATGGAGTCGGATCGGCTTCCCTGACTTATTTTGACAAAGAGCTCACGGATATATCCTTACCCGAAGCCGCTTTTCTGGCAGGACTTCCTAAAGCGCCAAACACCTATTCTCCCTATCGTAATCCGCTGCTGGCCAAAAAGCGCCAGGAACACGTGCTCAATCGGATGGTTCAAGCTGAGTTTATTCCCCAAGCCCTCGCAGACGAAGTGGCGAGCAGCCATGTTTCTTTTAAGAGACGATCCTTTAAGACGATTGCTTCTTACTACCTGGAACATGTCCGTCAGACCCTTGTTGAGCATTACGGCGAGACCATGGTGTACAAAGGGGGATTGCAAGTCTACACAACCTTAAACCCGGCTATGCAAAAGGCCGCGGAAAAGGCAGTCCGACTCGGATTGCGACAATTAGATAAACGCCAAGGTTGGCGAGGCCCCATTGGACACATCAATCTTAAAGAGACCAAAGATTCTGAAAGTGATGAGCCAAGCCTCACGGACCTCATTCAACACGCACCTTCTAAGGGCCTGTTTCATGCAGTGGTTCTGAAGGTTAGCGAAAATGATGCTGAAATACTTGTGGCTGACACCTATAAAGGACGGATCACCCTGGCAGATATGCGGTGGGCACGTCGCCAATTGAAGGAAGGGGACGAGGTGATTGATGCTGTCGTTCTTGCCAATCCCACAGCCGACCAAATTCTCACTCCAGGCGACATCATTGAAGTCGTACCGAAAAAAGGGGATTTAGAATCAGGGGAATTTCGTCTGGAACAGACTCCATTAGTGGAGGGGGCCTTATTAGCCCTGGATCCTCGAACAGGAGCGATCAAGGCTATGGTCGGCGGGTACGACTTTGAACGAAGTCAATTCAATCGAGCCGTGATTGCTCACCGCCAATCAGGATCTGCGTTCAAACCTATTATTTATGCCACAGCATTGAAAAAGGGTATGACGCCGGCCACGCTGGTTCTCGATGCACCGGTCGTGTATGTTGAGGAAGATTCAGAAAAAATCTGGAAACCCGAAAATTATGAGAAACGATTTTATGGCACTATTACCTTGCGAGAAGCTTTGCGTCACTCCCGAAATGCGGCGACCGTTCGCTTGCTGGAGAAGATCGGGGTGAATGATGTGATTCATGTGGCCCGATCTTTGGGAATCAGGAGCTATTTAGACGACGATCTTTCTCTGGCCCTGGGGTCCTCCAGTGTGACCCTTCAGGAACTCACCTCCGCCTATGGGGCGTTTGCCAACCAGGGGCTCGGACTCCCCCCGTACAGCGTCGCTGTGGTAAAAAACCTCGATGGGCAGGTGTTGACGCAGCATCAGTATGAACCCCATCTCGCGATAGAGAAAGAAACGGCCTACCTCATCACGAATATGTTGATGGATGTGATTCAACGGGGAACCGGAAGGAAGGCAAAAACCATCGGTCGCCCCTTGGCCGGGAAGACTGGCACTACCAATAGCTATAATGATGCATGGTTTGTCGGGTACGCACCGAATTTAGCCACGGGAGTCTGGGTAGGATTTGACGCGGTCCGCACGTTAGGAAAACTAGAGTCTGGAGCTCATGCCGCGTTACCGATTTGGACCGATTTTATGACTCACTCTTTAAAACAGATCCCGGTCATGGCCTTTGAGATCCCGGAAGGTATCCGGTTTGCCGAGGTCGAATCCCAAACCGGCTTACTCGCTTCTGGAGACAAGAAAAAAACCACGACCGAGGTATTCGCCGCCGGGACAGAACCCACGAAGCCCAGGCGTCCCAAAGCCAATCCCCTCAATTTCTACGAATTGGACAACATCAGTCCCTTCTCGATGTCTAAACCCAGCTCGCGGTATTAAGCTCTGACGGCGACATTGTATTGGGTCAGGACTGAGCGTCCTGGTACTCTTCATGCCAAGCCATTTGGATGGCTTCCAGCTTTTTTTCGTCCGAGGCCTTGGGATCGCCAGTGAACTCTGGAAGGGCCACAATCCAGGCATGCATGTCCGTGAATCGGACCGTCAAAGGATCGACATCCGGATGTTCTTCGTGTAACCGGATCCCGATATCTTCTGAATCTTGCCAGGTTAGGTCATGGGACATGATTTGTTCTTTCTAGGTAATTTCCTCATGCAAATTAAGTCTTTACCCTCACCCTGCCCTCTCCTTTAGAGGGAGAGGGTAGAATAACAATAATTCGATAACTAAATTAGGTTACCTCGGAGAGTTTTTTGTTTTCTAACGCCTCTTTGAGGGTCGCATCCATGAGGACTTCGGCCAAATGATGGGTGGCCTTTTCGACCTCTGCAATGCGTTCTCGAATGAGCCGGTGGTCATCAGTTCCCTTCACTTCCTGAAGGAGTTCGATGGATTTGTGAATGGCCGTGCTCTCTTCATGTGAAATCAACTCTTTTGCGCGACCCAGGGCTTTTTCCGTGGCCATAATGATGGCATCAGCTTCTGTCCGGGCTTCAATGACCTGGCGAGCCTTAACATCCTCCGCCGCAAACTGGAACGACTCCCGGATCATCGTTTCCACTTCCTGATCGCTTAACCCGTGTGAGGGTTTGACCTGGACAGATTGGGCTTCCCCGGTTCTGATGTCCTTGGCGGTGACATTCAGAATCCCGTTCGCATCAATCAGAAAGTTCACTTCAACGCGTGGAACCGCCGCCGGAAGGGGTGGGACCTTCAATTGGAAGCGGGCGAGACTTCGATTGTCCTGCACCAACTCACGTTCCCCTTGTAATATGTGAATATCAACCGAGGTCTGCCCATCAACATACGTGGTAAACATTTCTTTGGCACTTGTCGGGATGGTCGTGTTTCTCCGGATCAGGGTACTCATCACCCCGCCCATGGTCTCAATGCCGAGGGAGAGGGGCGTCACATCCAATAACAATAATTCTTTATTGTGCCCGCTGAGAATATCTGCTTGGACCGCCGCTCCCAGAGCCACGACTTCGTCGGGATTTAATTCGCAATGGGGAGTCCTACCGAATAATTCCTCCACCAGACGGCGAACCAATGGCATTCGGGTACTGCCGCCGACCAGGACCACTTCGTCAATTTGGGAAGCCTGGAGCCCGGCATCTTTTAGCGCTGAACGGCAGGGAGGCAGGGTTTTCTCGATTAAATCCCGTGTCAACGATTCCAGTTCATCCCGTGTACATTCCCGGCGGTAGATGCCTTTTTGACCAGGTAATTCTACGCTCGCAACGGTCTTCAATTCTTCCGAAAGACAAATCTTCGCTCCTTCTGCGGCCAACCGGATGGCTTGAACCAGATCAGGATAATCGCCCGGATC
>CP070743.1:299786-305906 GCA_020348185.1 Nitrospirota bacterium | reverse complement strand
GAGCGGAAATGGGATTACGACGGACTTCAACGATCTCAAGTCGAACCCCTTCTTTTTTCAAAGTAGGCGGATAGGGTCGAAAGGGTTTAGCCATAATCACCATGGTTGGTCGCGGACAAAGTGAGGGATCCAATCCGAAGTCCCCCTTGCCCCGGGAAATGGTGATGCGAACCGCTGCATCGGTCAGTTCGTTTCGACGTAAGGTTTCCTGCAACAAAATGGGCCATTGTTTTTCCCGTATGGGTAAATCTAGTCCAATCAACTGACAGGACTGACGAAGGCGAACGAGGTGGCGTTCCAAAAGAAAAAATTGTCCATGATAGGCGCGCAGCGTTTCATAAACCCCGTCCCCGTAAAGGAACCCATGGTCAAAGACGGATATTCTCGCTTGATCTTCAGGAACAAATGTGTCGTTAAGAAATATCCACATGTCGTTTGGCCGAGACCCGGAAGTGACTAAACGGCTTGAAAAAAGGCTTTGGCCTTGTGCACGGTTTCTTCATATTCAAGATGAGGGTCGGAATCCGCCACAATACCAGCGCCTACCTGGAGATATCCTTGCCCCTTCGTGAGGAGGAGAGTCCGAATGACGATGTTCATATCCATCTCTCCAGTCCAACTGAAATATCCAATCGATCCCGTATATAAACCTCTCCGAACTGGCTCAAGCCTCTCGATAATTTCCATACAATGATATTTCGGGACACCGGTGATTGTGCCACCGGGAAACATCGCAGGAATCAAATCACAACCCGAAAGGCCATCCCTTAAGAATCCTGAGACCTCGGATACCAGATGAGCGACATGAGAGTATCGCTCCACAGTCATAAATTCCTCAACATTGACTGAGCCATAGCGAGAGACCCGCCCAAGATCATTGCGAACCAGATCAACCAACATCAGATGTTCGGCTTTCTCCTTGTTACTCGTAAGGAGACTTTCCACGAAGCGTCGATCTTCAGCCAGGTTTTTCCCCCTCGGTCGTGTGCCTGCGATCGGCCGACTATCAGCCAGTTTACCTTGAAGGCGAACCAACCGCTCGGGAGAGTTACACACCACCGTCCAATCATCAAGGAGTAAAAAAGCGGAGAAGGGAGAAGGGTTGATCCGGCGAATTTGCTGATAGCAATAGGCCCCCTGAATTCCCGAACCCTCAGATGTTTCCTTTGGCCACTCTACCGTAAATCGATGGGAAAGATTGGCTTGATAGATATCCCCTGCAGCAATGAAATCCTGGCACTCTCGGACTCGTCTCACATAGGCAGATCGGGATTGTTGGCCGTGGATAGACGCCCTACGGAATTGTGGAAATTGATCGTTCCCCCACCGACTCGGCACAACCAATCTCGCCCGCATTTCAGCCAGTCGGTCCTCTCCTTCGCGATACAGATGGTCGCGAGATTGGATTTCCATCCGCTGAGGGTGTGGAGCGAACATGAGGTGGAGTATCTTGGTTTCATGATCAATGGCCGCAAGTATCTCAACGAATAAAAAAAACAAATCCGGCATTTGCAAATCATCAGCCGCCAGTTGAGGGAGGGACTCCAACTGCCGTACAAAGTCATAACTCAAGAATCCCACCGCTCCTCCAAGAAATGGCGGAAGGGCGGGATCACGGGTGATTCCTTTTTGAGGAAGCAAATCTCTCAAAGCCTTAAATGGATCACCCGAAAGGTGAATCGTTTGCTCAGAGGTGCGGATGGTATAGTTTGCCCCTTTAGAAGAAAATACGAGAAAGGGGTCACTCCCTATAAACGAATACCGAGAAACCTCCGCACTTCCCTTACCGCTTTCTAATAAAAACGAATGCTTCGAGAAGCCGGTCAACCGGGCATATAACTCAAATGGATCGTCAACAGGCAGAGGGAGAGATCGGATAAGAGGGCCTGGGTTGGGAGATCTCAGAAACTGTTCGGATGAACTAAGGTCAGAGCGAACGTTCAACGTATAATGTCCAAATTTTAAAGGCGATATCTCAATATGATTAAAATCTTAGAATCTAATATATTGAGATTTGAAATAAGAGAATTGAAATATGAGATCTGAGTTATTCCTATCATAGCGGTTCGCATGAAGGCCAGGAATTCCCTTTTATTCACACATTGGCACCTTTGGAAGGATTAGCTCCTTTGCTTGACAAGAATCGGACGATTTTGTTTGAATGAAGCCCCTTCCATTCCCTCTGCTCGCAGGCGCTGATGGCACCTTCTCAAGATCCACTTTTTGCGGGGCTGGGGCAGGCGATCAGAGTGGGTACTGACCTGCTGGCAGCTCTCATTGTCGGTGGGTTCCTTGGCTGGCTAATTGACACGTATGTGTTTGATTCTGCCCCTTGGGCCATGGTTATCGGACTGTTCTTAGGGTTGGGAGCGGGAATACGAAACGCCTATCGGACGGCACAGCGTTGGAAGACGTAAACTCATAAGGAGCATTCTTGGACAATCCGTTACATCCCTTTGAGCTACATCCGCTTGTACCTCTTTCCCTATTCGGTCTAGACATTTCCATTAACAAGGCCGTGTTAGTCATGTGGATTGTCGTGGCGCTCGTGTTGATTCTTTTTATACGCGCACGTTCGTCGGGTTCTTTGATTCCGACAAAGCTCCAAAGCCTTGCAGAAATGCTGGTGGACTTTATACGTGGGATCATTGAAGACACGATGGGGAAAGACGGCATGCGGTATTTCCCGCTGATTAGCGCTTTATTCTTATTCATCCTGTTTTGTAATTTGGTCGGTCTTATTCCTGGATCCTACACGGTCACCAGTCAACTGGTCGTAACGGGAGTATTTGCGGTATCAGTGTATGCTTTGAGCGTGATAATCGGATTCTCTGTTCACGGAGCTAAATTTCTCGGTGTCCTTGTCCCTCCCGGCACTCCCGGATGGCTGATACCCCTGATGATCCCCATCGAATTGATTAGTCAATTAGCCCGGCCGATTTCATTAGCCGTTCGTCTGTTTGCCAATATGACCGCCGGGCATGTCATTTTAGGAGTCCTATTCGGACTCACCATCGCCGGTGGCGTCCTAATCGGATGGCTTCCGTTTGCCTTTACGGTCGCTCTCTATGCATTGGAGCTCGGTATCGCATTTATTCAAGCTTACATTTTTACGGTGTTGACCTGCGTCTATATGGGAGATGCTATTCATCCCCATTAAACCTTTAGGATAGAACGCGTTTCCTTTAACTACTCACACCCTTCGAGAAGGGAGGAACAGAATACGATGGAATCTGCAGCCGCCGCATTATTAGGAATGGGTCTCGCAGCCGCCGGTTTTGCCGGAGCCGGTGTTGGAATCGGCTACATTTTTGGCAAAATGATTGAAGCCGTTGCCCGGCAACCTGAGGCCGAAGGTCGGGTTGGAAAGTACATGTGGATCGGTTTCGCCTTGGTCGAAGCCATTGCACTGTACGGATTGGTCATTGCGTTCATTATTATGGGCAAGGGCTAAAAAGGGTCGTCAGATCATGCCACAATTCGACACTCACTTTTTCTCATCTCTAATCTTCTGGGAGGTTTTGTCTTTTGGGATTCTTTTATGGATCCTGTACAAATTTGCCTTGCCACCAATCCTGGAAGGGCTAGAGACACGAGAGCGAAAAATCCGGGAAAGCATTGAACAAGCCGAGCAAAACAGAACCTCAGCGGAACAACGTCTTCAAGAGTATGAGAAGAAATTACAAGGGGCCGCCCAAGAGGCTGAAGGCATCCTGAACGAAGCACGACAAAAGGCCCAGCGCTTGTTTGAAGAAAATGAACAGCGTATCCGTTCAGAAACTGAACGCATCAAGGAAGAGACCACACAGGACATTGACCGTGAACGGCGGAGAGCCTTGCAAGAGGTTCGAGGCCAGACAGCAGACCTTGCCCTCCTCATAGCAGAAAAAGTCCTGAGCCGGAGTTTAGCGGATGAGGATCATACCCGACTGGCTAAAGAGGCGTTAGACGCGGTTTCAGCGCAGCAACCAAAGGTGGGGGGGAAGGAGTAACGACAGTTTCGGGTTTCGAGTTTCAAGTATGAAAGAGTCGAAATGGTCTAAGGGGTCAAAGTGTCAAAGAGGTCATTTAGATGTCGCGTTTCCTATGTTCTAAGCGCCTCGGACCTTTTAGACTTTATGACCTTTTCGACCTCGTTGACTTTATGACCACTTCGACCGTTTTGACATTTCGACACTTAGACTGCCGAATCTTCCATTACTTTTCAGATGAACTACCAGGAGTTCGGGTTGCACGGCTGAAATTGGCACTTCCGGAACGGTAACCCTCCAGATCCACGGTCACGAAACGAAAACCCAATTTCTTTAATCTGTCCGCTATGCGGTCACGCCGCTGTTCGTCAGAAAATAACATGATCTCCGTTCCTTCAACCTCGATTCGGGCGATTCCCTCATGATCCCGGACTCGAACCTGTGAAAAACCTTCATCAAAAAGTAAGGCTTCGGCTTGTTCCACCCGCGACAACGCGGCCCGCGTAATGGGAACCCCGCGGGGAACTCGCGAAGAAAGGCAGGCGGCGGCCGGCTTATTCCAATTCGACAAATCTAGGAAATTCGCCAGTGCGCGAATCTCTCCCTTTCCGAATCCTGCTTCAACTAACGGACTACGAACGCCCAAGGCTCGGGCCGCTTGAATGCCAGGACGATCATCCTGGAGATCGTCGACATTAGTCCCATCAACAATGCTATGGAAACCCATTTCTTGCTGAATACCTTGGAGAAGTTGGTACAAATCGGTTTTGCAATGAAAGCAGCGGTTCGCGTCATTGCGCACAAAATCGTCAATCATTAATTGATCCGTCTGAACTATTCTGAGCGGTGCACCAATTTCTTCAATCACTTGACGAACAATTTTCAATTCTATGTCGGGGAAGGTCGGAGAGACGGCAGTCACCGCAAGGGCCCGATCGCCTAATACTGTGTAGGCCGCCTTAAGGACCAGTGTACTATCGATTCCTCCTGAAAAGGCCACAAGGGTTGAACCCATTTCATCAAAAATGTTTTGTAGGTCAAGATATTTTTCTTGCAATGCAGGGGTGGCTTCCATCATACATCGGGTTCCTTCATTATTTCCTTCTGTCATACGAGGAAGACCTTTCAGGATTCCAGATGTCCGAGCTGGCCACACGCGCCGAGGACTTCACGACCTCGGCTTTTCCGAATAAACACGTCAGAGCCTGCCTGACGAAGAACAGCTTGAAACCGAAGGATAACATCTTCATCCGGTCGCCCATAAGGGCTGTCCGGAAAGGCGTTAAATGGAATGAGATTCACTTTACAATGAATTCCCTTCAGCAGCTTCCGAAGCCGGTGGGCATCCCCTATTGTATCATTCACCCCCGCCAACAACACATATTCAAAGGTCAGCCGGCGTCTCGATCCTAGTGGATAATCTCGGCACGTTTGCAGCAACTGATCAAGAGGATATAACGCATTGGCAGCGGGCATCAGCTGATTCCGCTGCTCGTCCGTTGTGGCATTTAATGAAACCGCGAGATTAATACCCAACTTTGCTACCTCCTTAAACCGGGTGATCAATCCGGCCGTCGAGAGAGTAATGCGGCGCGGCGAAAACCCCATCCCCCATTGTGTATTGGTTAAACGCCCGACGGCGCCCGAAACCTGGTCGATGTTCGCCAGAGGCTCCCCCATTCCCATGAAGACGAGAGAGGTTATCGATTGATGGTCCTGGAGATGATCCTGCACAGTCAGCACTTGCTGGACGATTTCATGGGCCTGGAGATTTCGCTTCAATCCCATCTTTCCAGTCAAACAAAAGGAGCAATCTAATGTGCATCCCACCTGAGTGGAGAGACAGAGCGTCAGTCGTCTCCCTTCAGGAATCAAGACACTTTCCACTTGCAGACCGTCAGGAAGCGCAAAGACATACTTCTGTGTCCCATCCCTGGCAGGGATACAGGCGGCTTGGGGCGATCGTAAAATTGTCGCCATGCTTTTCAATTGGCATCGATCCGCAATGGAAAGATCCGTCATCTGATCAATCTCTGTGACGCGAGACCGGTACAACCACCTAAGGATCTGAGAGGCGCGATAAGCCGGCCAGTTCAATTCCGAAACCAACGTACACATCTCCTGCCAACCGAGTGCCAGGAGGTTCACG
>CP070743.1:293414-299686 GCA_020348185.1 Nitrospirota bacterium | reverse complement strand
TCAATACCCCAACGCGGCATTAAATTGGGTTATTTGCGAAGGTGACAGGGTAAATTCTCCCGTGACTTCGACTCGAGCAGGAACCAATATAATCGTATGGAAGGAGACATCTCGAATGGCGATTTTCTGTTGCAGATCATGGGCAGGACTAATTTCAATGGCCTCGACCGATCTCATGATATCGGTATTGTCTTGAGGTCCGTACAAATTGATAACGGCCTGAAGAATTTCCATGATTTGCTGGTTGGGCTCCGATTCCTTACTCACTTGGTCCAGCAACTGTAGAACAGATTGAGACTGGTCGGTCACACTAAAATTTTCAAGACGTTCCTTGCGACGAAGAAACAAGAGATCATTATCGACATCTTTACTGAACGCCCCATAGGCAAATCGCATAAATTCAAAATGCAAGCCCCGTAAACCTTTTCCTAACATTTGCAATTCACTCAAAAAGATCAATTGTTGAAACTTGACATCGCTCATGAACCCATAGGGTTCCGCCAATTGCAGCAAATAAATGAGTAGTGCGCGATCAATCGTAATATCCTGAGGCTTTCTCATAACCAGCTCCCTCACGTTCTCTTGAAGGATAATGTTTTCCCATCTTGTGTTCCCAAGGGTAAAAGTCTAGTTTGGACCACAAGGGACCGTCAATGAATTCATCAATGGGCACCTCACATTCAGACCTGCCCGGCCCCTTTCTCCTCCTGCATGCAAGAGATTCTAGCTTGACCCGCAAGAAACTTTTGGGTTTAATACGTGCCTTACTAATTTTGCAGAGTTTTTCCTCATGGCCCGATCAGCAAAAGAACTGGATCTTTTAAAGCAGCATCTTAGCAAACACAACCTCAAACTCACGCGGCAGCGCGAGCATATCCTGAATGCTTTTTTAAAAATGGAGCATGTCACCGCTGAACAGATGTATCACCTTCTGGCCAAGAAAGATCCGCATATTGGACTTGCCACCATTTACCGGACCCTGAAGTTGTTTTGTGAGACTGGCTTGGCCCAGGAACGGCATTTTGGTACACAAACTCAATTCGACAACGTGGCGCAAAAAGGCCATCACGATCATATGATCTGCACCTCCTGCGGGAAAATTGTGGAGTTTCAGAATTGCCAAATTGAAAAGCTTCAAGAGGAAGTCGCCACCAAAAATGGATTTTCGATTCAGACCCATAAACTTGAGCTCTATGGTCTTTGCGGCAATTGTCGAGTTTAAAAGTTTTTGTTTTTTTTGATTTTTTGATTGATATTTTGATTCAATATCAATATCAAAACGCCCAAACCATTTAACACATACACAAACATCAGACAATTGTTCTCCCGGAATCACCTTCATCTTTATTCAAACTCCAATTCCCTGAGATGGTGTTATTGATGAAAAAACATATCTTTGACCGCAACCCCTTTGGGGTAAGTCTGGTTTTGGTTTCCTTGCTGGTTGTTTGCGGTGGGTCTCCTGCCAACGCCGCTGACTCCCTGACCGTATATTCTGGACGAGCGGAGCGTTTGATCAAACCCGTTTTGGACAGCTTTCAACAAAAGACCGGCATTTCAATTCGAATGTTGACGTCTGGCAGCACTGAATTGTTGAATCGGTTACAAGCCGAAGGAGAACGGACTCCTGCCGACGTGTTTATTACCAACGAAGCCGGCACGCTTGAACGCGCCCGAGAACTCCATCTGCTCCGCCCAGTCAACATGAAAGAGGTAGAACGGGCGATTCCTTCACCCTTCCGTGCGCCCGATAACAGTTGGGTGGGTCTATCAGGAAGGATTTGGGTCGTTGTCTACAACACCTCTCTTGTAAACCCCGACAATCTGAATTCACTTTTGGATGTAGCCAACCCAAGTTGGAAAGGGAAACTTGCCATTCCAACAGCGGGGAATGAATATTTGCAAGCGGGTGTCTCCGTCATTCGCGCTGCCAAAGGAGAAGAGGCGGCAGAAACCTTTCTCAGGGGCATCAAAGAGAATTCCGGCAATTTTGTTTTTGGGAAAAACCGGCAAATCGTTGATGCCGTGGCCAAGGGAAAAGTGGCGCTAGGCATCGTGAATCATTACTACATCTTCCGTCATTTAGAGAAGCATCCTCAGGCTCCCATTGCCCTATTGTTAACCGATCAAGGACCGGATGGGATGGGGACCATCATGAACGCCGCCGGAATCGGAGTCACGGCTCATACCACACATCTTGCCGAAGCCAAGCGGCTCATTCAATTTTTGGTCTCTCAAGCCGGTCAAAAAATGTTTGCGGAATTGAACAAAGAATATCCTCTTCATTCGGCTGTTCAGACGGATCCATCTCTCCCCCCTCGCAAAAGCTTTCGGGTCGCCGAAGTCCCTTTGGCTCGGTTGTCCGAACTTCGTGAACCCACGATGACGCTCATCGAGCGTGTTGGCCTTCGCTAATTATTAAAAAATGACTGTTTTAGCCCGACAGGCGGTTCTTTCGCCTCTGGCGATTTTTTCATTCGGGATCTCCGGTCTCATTGTGCTTCCCCTGCTGTACGTCGTCTATTCCGCCATGAAGGCCGACTTTGCGATTTGGCAAAGGCTGTGGTCGACCCGAATCCCGGAACTGTTCTTGAATACCGTCTCCCTGGCTTTCGGAGTCGGAATCGCCACCCTGACCTTGGGAGTCTCGCTGGCCTGGTTCATCACCAGGTATGAGTTTTGGGGACGCGGATTCTGGGAGTGGGCTTTTGTGCTTCCCTTGGCCATTCCGTCTTATGTACTCGCCTATGTCTACACCTTTCTCCTGGACACAGGAGGTCCTCTCGAACAGGCCTGGCAGGTCGTCATGGGACCTGAGGCGCCCTTCTTTTCGCCTTATAGCTTTATTGGGGCACTCATGGTCATGACTCTCAATACCTTTCCATACGTGTACCTCCTTGCCAAAACAGCCTTACAAAATTTCAACGTCACGTTCGAAGAAGCCGCGCAAGCCACAGGCGCCTCCCAATGGGCCACCATTTTCCGGGTCTTTCTCCCCCTCATTCGGCCGGCATTAGTGGCGGGATTGTTTTTGGTGACGTTGTATGTGGTCTCAGACTTTGGAGCTGTGTCCCTGTTGCGATTTCAAACCTTTACCTACGCAGTCTATCAACAAATCACGGGCCGCTATGATTACGCGGCGGCATCAATTCTGAGCTTGCTATTAGTCAGCTTCGCTCTCATCTTTCTCCTCGGGGAACGATGGTTTCGCCGACAAAGCCGCTATTACCAAATGACCGGAAAGGTCCGACCACCGACCCTTATGCCATGCAGCGTTTCCCGATCAGCCTTGATGACGGGATATTGTGTCGTGGTGTTTGGAATGGCCTTCGCGCTTCCGACCTACTGGCTGGTTCAGTGGACGAGTGAGGCTTGGGCCGAAAACGAAATTGGGACGGAATTTCTGACCTATATCTGGAATAGCATGGTGCTCTCGGGAGGAGCCGCGACATTGGCATTGGTCCTCGGCACCCCGCTCGCCTACCTTGCCTGCCGTCATCCTACTCGCCTCAACACGCTTTGCATCCAGGGCGCCTACACCGGTTATGTCCTGCCCGGTCCTGTGGCCGCCTTAGCGCTGCTCATTCTATTTTCCAGCATTCCTTTCCTTTACGGGACCGCATTGGTGTTAGTCTTGGCCTATCTCATCCATTTTCTTCCTGCAGGATTGCAATCCATGGAGTCGGCGATTCAACAAGTCAACCCCAATCTCGAGGAAGCGGCAAAGAGTCTGGGGGCACGATCCTATCAAGCGTTCCAACGAGTCACGTTACCATTGGTTCGTGGGGGGTTTCTTGTAGCCTGGATTCTCATGTTTCTCCAATGCATGAAGGAACTCCCGGCCACCCTGTTGCTGCGTCCCGTCGGATTCGATACCTTAGCCGTTCGTATTTGGCTGGAAGCCAGTGAGGAATTGTATCAATTGGCTGCCCCGCCCGCGCTGCTCATTGTCCTTATGACCATTCCCGTTGTCATGCTCCTGACAAGGAAGAATTGGCAGGTGGGCTAACTGGCGGGTAGAATAATGAGAATTGATCCTATTTGACCTTTTGCTTTCAATGAATTCTCAAACCGTTATGCAGAGTCCTGGCACTAAGAAATTCCCTCATTCCCAATTCCAGGGTGAATCATCTCCCCTCCTCCATTTAAGGCACGTCACCTGTGCCTATCATTCACAACACCCGGCGGTCAGGGATATATCATTATCCGTCAACCAAGGAGAAATTCTCTGTCTTCTCGGTCCATCGGGTTGTGGAAAAACTACCACGCTTCGGGCTATCGCGGGCTTTGAAAAAGTGATGATCGGCGAGATCTACATCAATGGCCGCTTAGTTTCTTCACCCACTGTTCATTGGCCACCTGACAAGCGACGAGTCGGGATGGTCTTTCAAGACTATGCGCTCTTTCCTCATTTATGTGTGGCGGACAATATCGGATTCGGGTTGAATCAATGGGAAGATAGTCAGCGGAAATCGCAAATCCACAAGATGATCGAATTGGTCGGGTTAGCAGATCTCGAACGTCGGTACCCTCATGAACTGTCAGGAGGCCAACAACAACGTGTCGCGCTGGCGAGAGCGCTCGCGCCTAATCCTGTCATGCTTCTCATGGACGAACCCTTTAGTAATTTAGACCCCGATATGACCATCAAGATGCGGAAAGAGTTATATCACTTGTTGCGGCAAACCAAGACCACTTCGATTTTGGTCACGCATGACCATGATGAGGCCTTTGCCATGGCCGATCAAGTCGCGGTTCTCCATGAGGGAAATTTGGTACAATGTGATACGCCCGAAACCATTTACCACGTGCCTTCATGTCCCTTTGTGGCTGAGTTCGTCGGGCAAGCGGATTTTATTCCGGGGAATATCCAAAACGGCAAGGTTGAAACCGAACTTGGCGCATTTACGAATCAGGGAGGTTACGAGGGTGGTGCGAATGTTTTGGTGATGGTCCGGCCTGACGATCTTCAGATCACAAAAGTCGGAGCCGGAAATGCCCGCATTGAAAGTCGTCAATTTCGAGGATCAGAAAATCTGTATGCGATTCGATTAGCTTCGGGGCGCCTGGTACATTGCAGTGCGTCCTCTACCGAGATCTATGATGTGGATGCTCCGGTTGGACTCACCATTATTGCCACTCATACGGTATTATTTGAACATCAGTCATGAACCCACAAGTCAAAGGAGGTACGGCTCATCATGAAATACTTTAGGCACTTGCCCCAACAACCCTCAATCCTTTTTTCGGTCCTTCTTGGCCTTTTCTTATTGAGTATGCCCGTGTTGGCCGTCGAGTACGGGCATGGCTCTGGCAGCGGGCATGGAGAGTATAGTCATAAAGATATGGGATCCAAAGGACATGGTTCTTCTCATTATGGCAAATACTCAAAAGGACATGGCTATGGTCATTCCGGACATCCCTCTAGTCGACACGGGTATGGACGTCACATGGGTCCTCACCAATCCGCCAGTCAATTTATTCAACACATCCTCAAGTTCAAGAAGGCGATGGCCATTACCGATGAGCAAGAAAGCCAACTCCAAAGCATCAATACAAACTTTAAGAAAACCAAAATCAAAATGAAGGCGGAAGTGGAGCTGGCGAATCTTGATCTGCACGAATTGTTACGAAACGATCAGGCTGCCCTTTCGGATATCGAGAGTAAGTTAAAAAACGTGCATGCGCTCAAGGCGGATTTAATCATGGCTTCCGTAAAAGCCAAGCGAGAGGCCAAGAATGTGTTAACCGATGAACAACGCCAGCGAATGCAGGCCGTCCATGACCGCATCAAACAGTATGGATCAGGCTCAATGTCCAAAGGACATCCCGGCGGTTATAAACACCATGGAAAAAGCCAGGAAAAGGAGAGCTGAAACCTCAGCACCCCTCTTTCGATGCATCCGTAATAAAACCTTTAGAATCTAAAATAAAGGTTTTATGGCAGATATAGGAAACTCCATACTGCTGGGCGGCGGAGGGGTGCTTGGTAATTCGTTGCACAAATTCCAACTTCGTGCCTCCATCAGGCAAAGGAGTCTCCTTGGTCGGCGGCCCCATCACTCGAATAAGCTCTTCGCGGTGAAATCCTACCCATCCCTTTAGATCTTCTTGTGGGAACAGTCCACAACCCCATACGAACAGAGCAACAAACCCTAAGATGAGAATGTTCGCCATGTTCTTATTCCTTCCAGTGTAAACACGGCGGCAACATACATTCCCTCTGGAGGTTTGCGTGTTGTGCTCCTTCAGCCCAATATTTAAAGATGGAA
>CP070743.1:287014-293314 GCA_020348185.1 Nitrospirota bacterium | reverse complement strand
AGTCCTAGGATTGACCCAGGAACAACTCGCCGAACAGTTGCACACCACCCGCATGACCATCACGCGCTACGAGTGCGGGACACATAAAATCCCGGGGTCCGTGCAAATGGCGGTCACGCAACTCACGTCTTCCCCTCGTATCATTATGGCCGGTCTGGTCGCTGCTGGCGATCCTATTGAACCGATTCCCCAAACTGAGTTTGTCGAAGTTCCCCCGTCGATGCGGCGGGATGGAAAGACGTTTGCGTTGAAAGTGAAGGGGGAGTCGATGCGGGATGAAGGCATCCTTCCTGGCGATCTCGTGATTGTGCAGAAGCAAGGAACAGCGCGGAATGGACAGACTGTGGTCGCCCTCCTGAATCAGGAAGCGACCCTCAAGAAGTTTTACCGCAAACAGAATCGGGTTGAGCTCCATCCCGAAAATTCGGCGTTAAAGCCGATTCTTGTGAAATCAACAGATGATTTTCGGATTGAAGGGATTGTGATCGGACTGATTCGCCACGTCCAGTAAGGTCGGTAAAGGGAAGGAGAGAATGCAATGATTACCACTCAAAATAGTAGTCAGATTGAGCAAAGAGGGGGAGCCTGTTCAGACTGTGGCCGAATGGCCAATTGGCGAACGCCTTTTTTCGACGAAGGAACCCATTCCCTGGTACGACTCTGCGTTACTTGTGCAGCCGCCTTCCGTCAGCGGCAGCAATTTGAGTCTGGGTGTTGTGGGGAGAACTGAGAGGGGTTGGTAAGCGGGCAGCAGGGTCCCATGAATGTTGCGAATGCTCACTGATGGTCCCTGCTGCGCTCCCAATATTATCATTTGAGGAAACCGGCCTACTGTTAAGAAATGTTTTACCTCTCTTGCAAGGACTTATGAGCCAGCATTTTGTGAGCGTCCTTCCTTTAGACAGCTTTCCGGTATCTCTCCTGCTTCCGCTCTTCCATACGATGGACCACCGGCTCCGGGTTTCGATTCCCGCGAGGTAAGGTCAATCCAAAAAAGAACATAGCCACCAGTCCCGCAGAGGCCGCCATCAGGTAAGTGAAGGGGATCTCTGATGCGGTTCGAGCTTCCACAACCTCCACTTGGGGCATGTTCGGAATGCCCAAGGCCCACTGCCAATTGGGGTCAGCCTTGGGCAAGCGAGCAAAGAGATCGGGTTGTTCTGCCGTCCGCGCGGCCGCGGCCGTCAAAGCCTTAAACTGGGTCTGGATCCCTGCCCGTTTTCTTTGATAGGCATGCTGGATACTGGCTAAATCCACCGTGGCTTGTCCTATGCGTTCCTGGACGTGACCGGCATAGCGACGCTCCTGTGTGGCCCCTGCCACAATCCATTGCCCGAGACGGGGTTGCCAATTCTTCGCGAAGGCTCTGTCCATTTTCCTTCCCCTCTCCTGAGCGCTCTCAATGATGCGGTCATTCACACTATTTGAAAGGTTGTCAGTCGAAAGCGCACCTGAGCGCATTCCCTGCTTGGTGAGCATGATAATGCTCCTGCCCATCACATACTGAACGCGAGCGGTATGTTCGGCTTCAATTTGCGCCGCCCGTGCATCGATTTGATCCAAACCTCCACGAGGCTGGCGCTCCGCTGCTCGAATCGCAGACGCGAGATTGCTGGCCCCACGGTTCATATCTGCAGCAAACTGCCGTTCAAGCACCGCCTGTTCCACGATGGCTTGCCCCATCGCCGGTTGCAGCTTTGCTTGCACCAGCGCGTTCATCGGAGGATTGGTCATGTGATTGGGGGCTGTGTTGACAGTTACCGCACCGCCAACGCTTACCTGAAAAAAGGCGTAGGCCCCGAGCAAGGTGGCGACCATGCCTATCGAGACGATGATGTCGACGAGCTCAAATTTCCTTTTCATGGTGTCCTCCTTATGGTTTTATGCATTAGTGAGAAGCAGAAAGTTGTCGCACCTAACGTGTTACCATCTATTCCGATAATCAAAGGCAATGACATCTCCCTCCATGTCATCATTTGCTTAGACCACGGATCAGTTCGAGGTCAGTGCTCCGATGAGCGAGGGTCTTTCCATACGAGTCGGAGCACCAGGAGTACCGCTACCAGGGTCAAGGTTCCTACTGTGATAATGTCCAAGAACATTAACTTTTTCTCCTTAAAGATATTCCAGGTCAATTCTCATACTTCTGTATGTAGCAACAGCTATGCCAGAAAAATTTGCACGTAAAACTTCGACCCCAAAAATCACTGAATGTGTTGTTTTGAAAGAAGATCGGATGAAGACATCAGGGAGGTAATACTTTCCCTCCTTCACGTAAGACATGTATCCAAACGGATAAAAATGTATCCAAGTGGTATAGGAAATTGGCGGAAGGACCTTATTGCCTGAATTGATAGCAGGAATATGAACTGTAATGAGTTTATTGACTTTTTTGGGCAGAAAGTGAAATTAGGTTTAAACGGAGAATGGATAAGAATTGAATGAAATCAGGTGGAAGATAAAGGGATAAATAGCGCTGAGGTAGATGCTTTCCCAACAAAAACGGCTGAGCATTGTGTGGGTTGGTAGAAACTGAGGCGGGGCAACGGGTAGCAGTGGAAAGATGTCCTGACTAATTTTGCTGAGAAAGTCTTATTTCATGGCAGAATTGATTTCTTCATCTTCTCAGCTTGCTTAACAACTCGTTCCATGGTCACCAGGGCCTTACCTACAGCTCTCCCAACCGCTCTTCCGGTTTTTCTTGCAATTTTCTCTGCTTTACCCTTAACCTTCCTTGTTTTCTTTTCAGCCGTTTTTAATGCAGCTTTTGCCTTCCTTTTGCCTTTACTCTTCAGTTGAGACAGCTTCTTTTTTGATTCAGACATTGCCGAAGGGGCTTTTTTTGCCTTCGCACCAACCTTCTTCTTGGCTCGTTGGGGAGCTACCTTGGTCTTTTTTGGGCCGGTGCCCTTCGATTTTGCAGCAGACCGTGAGATTTTCTTGGCTGTTTTTGCTACCTTCTTCTTAATAGGCATAAGGATCCTTTCTGAAAATTAGACAAATAACCATACCATGACCATTCAAAGCGAGAAAAGATAGATTGTTCCCTGTATCCTCTTTATATAGACTGGGCCATAATGTCTAGGATTTCCAGTAACCAAAGTGGGAAAACATCAAATGTAAGAAAAGGCTGGGGGTCAGGTGTTAACCAATTGGCCTATATTGGATCATGGTTGAAAGGATCCTGTTCGGACCGAATATATCCATTCTGTCAATGAGGTTGAAATGGAATCGTTAGAAGGATTGGGCAAAGAAGTCGCCAAAGTGTGGCAAACGGGGGTATTGGGAGTGAATCTGGGGGAGATCATAACAGCTTTGGTTGTTATTTTTGTGTTTCTTTTCGCCCGGCGCCTCTTTTATCGGTTCGTCACCTCTTCTCTTAGAGCTATTACACGAAAAACTAAGACGGATCTAGACGATTTGATCCTTGATGCTATTGAAAAACCACTGGAATTTGCTTTTGTGGTCATTGGTCTGTATTTCGCAGGACAAATAATTTCTCTTCCCACCACCGTATCTGATTTTTTTGACAAAATAGTCCGTTCCCTTATTGCTTTCACCATATTTTGGGCGCTATTCCGTGCCCTCACCCCCTTGTCTTCTTTGTTTGATCGAGGCATCGGTCTTTTTGGAAGTGAAATGATGCAAGAGACCATGAAAACGTTTTTCGTCAAACTTGCAAAAGTCGTGGTGATTCTTCTCGGGCTCGCAGCGGTCTTTCAAGAGTGGGGGTTTAATGTCGCCGCCGTCTTGGGCAGCTTGGGATTGGTGGGAATGGCGGTGGCGTTAGGCGCTCAGGATCTCATCAAGAATATGTTTGCAGGATTGACGATCTTCTTGGATCGTATATTTGAGAAGGGAAATTGGATTAGAACTAATGACGTCGATGGTATTGTTGAAGAAATCGGATTTCGAGCCACGAAGGTCAGGCAATTCGATAAGGCCCTTGTGAACATTCCAAACAGCAAACTGGCGAGCGAAGCGTTGATAAATTTTTCCAGGATGACCAACCGCCGTATTTATTGGACCATCGGGTTGGAGTACCGAACCACCCATGACCAATTGAGGGGTATAATCAGTGACTCACTTGAATTTCTTCATGAAAGTCCAGATTTTGAAACGGATCCCTCAAAAACCAAAACTTTTGTGTTTGTCGATTCCTTTGGAGCGTCCAGCATTGATGTCATGTTGTATTGTTTTACAAAAACCACGAATTGGGGTGAATGGCTGGCCGTAAAGGAAAAGTTGGCCTACAAGGTAAAAGAAATTGTGGAGCGTCACGGAGCAAGTTTTGCGTTCCCCTCGACCTCTCTCTATGTTGAGACCCTTCCTTTTGGCAAACCGGAACTGTTTCAGGTCCCCAACCCGGAAACTCCTCGATTCGAGGCACGCTAAAGATAAAGGGCCGGTATCCTAAATTCTTTTCAGGATGGCGCCGGGGAAATGTTCGAACACCGTCGCCGCCGGTAATAGGAGTTTCCCCTCTTGTACTTCAGCCCTCACGATCTCTCCGGTGAGGACGTCCTGAAATTGTGATCCCGACCATTCAGGAGGAAGTCTTACGCTGGTATCCTCCCACACCCCTTTCCCGGTAGGGAGAGTAGTCGGATCAGATACGAGTCCCGTGAAGAACCGGGAAGTGAGGCTAAGGGCCATTTCACCCTCTTTCATTCTGGCAAAGGCGCACAGATGTTGGGACTTTTGTCCATAGGTCTCCAACGGATGATAGCTCCCATGAAGGAACAGTGGGGCCAGGTCCTTTCGGAACTGCAGCGCGCTCATCATGACCAAAAACTTGATTTTGCCATCATGGGGGTTTTCGAGAGCGCTCCGTAGGCGAGCTGCCTTCTCTTCCGGGGTCAAGGTGGGTTTCATCTCTTCAAGTAACTGGATCCGATGCTCATAGTTCACTGGCCGACGGTTGTCAGGATCAACCAAGCTGAGATCCCAGAGTTCCGTGCCCTGATAAAAATCCGGCGTTCCGGGGGCGGTAATCTTAAGAAGCACTTGGGATAAGGAATTGTAAAGACCATAATGGGCCAGCTCCTTTTGAAACGGCAGAAAGTCCTTGAGGAATGCATTCTGCCGAGTTCTGTTCAGAATGGCAGCGATAAAATTCTGAACGCCAGATTCATAGGATTCGTCGGGGTTGAGCCAACTCGTATGAACCTTGGCTTCCCGTAAGGCTTTGGTCATATAACTCTGTATTCGTTCAGTAAATTCTTGATAGCCCGGATCCTCAAGATCTATACAGGGCCAACTTCCCAATAAGGTTTGGTACAACAGGTATTCATCATTTCGGTCCGGGACGATCTGGTCTTCAATGGAGGTTTTGGCTTTTTTGTTTAGTCGGTACCACAGCGCCAGATGCTTGCGCCATACTTTCGGTATTTCCGAAAGGACATTAAGTCGAGCCCGGACATCTTCCCCTCGTTTGGTGTCGTGCGTGGAGGTGGCCGAAAGGCCCTGTGGCCATTTGAGCTGCCGTTCAGACATTCGTTCATGAAAAGTGGGAAGTGACAGGCCGAAGTGTGCCGGCTCTCCACCAACCTCATTCAGTGAGATTAACCGGTTGTATCTGTAAAACGCTGTATCCTCTACCGCTTTGGCCATCACCGGGCTTGTGGTTTGTTGGAATTTCATCACAAAGGGACAGGCGTCTTCCCAACTCCATCCCGATTCTTCTCCAGGTAATTTCAATAAGAGCATTCGAATAAAATCGAATACGAGATTATTGACGGCGGGGGTTCGTCGTTTCGCCCGAGCCACAGCCAGTCGGATGTAGGCACGGTCACGATCGGTGACCTCGTCAGAAGGAGCGGGGGTGACATAGGTGCGGTAAACGGGAAAACATGCAATAATTTCACGGACCGCGCTAATCAGACTGTTCAACGTAAAATCTCGTGAGCGACGATTACGCTCCGAGAGCAAATTCAATTGATGGCCCAGCGCGTTGATTTCGCTGGGTAGGGAGCTATTCATGATGAGCTTCTTACAACGGTACTCCAAGTCATCCCAATCGGATGAATGTTTTGTGAATCGAGTATAAATTTGATCAAAGGCCCGTCTATTTTCCGGTTGAACAAATAGATTATTCACCAAAGCCAAGAAGTCGTAGCCCGTGGTCCCATGAGTTGGCCAGTCCTCGTTCAGCCGCTCATTTTTTCCGAGAATTTTTTCAACCAGGATGAAAAGGGAACGCCCTCTGGGATCCGGTGTTTGGCTCAAGTGTTTTTCAGCCCACTGTTGCCATTGACGAAGGTAGGCGCCTGGATCATACAGTCCATCGACATGATCAAT
>CP070743.1:280497-286914 GCA_020348185.1 Nitrospirota bacterium | reverse complement strand
GTGATTTGTTCGGGACATGGGGCACGTCAGAAACGAGTTCTGCTCAAAGGTGTTTCACCCGAACAATTCAAAGAAACACTCATGAAATAAGGCTACTCAGAGGAGTGGCATAGAGGTCTAAGAGTTCAAAGAAGTCGAAGAGGTCAAAGAGGTCAAAGAGTCCTAGTTTCTGGAAAACATTGAAAACGCATGGTCATGTGACCTTTTTGACTTTTATACCTTTTCGACTCTTTAACCTTAGACTTTGAACTCCTTAGGGTCGGGTTTACAGGATATCAACCCACTCTTATAATTCCGAGCATGATGGGTCTTACTGAATAATGGATTCCTCCCTCCAGCAACCGCATCCCCTTCAGGCTGTGTTGGCTGATCGACTAGACCAGGCTACAACAGAAAACCTGGTGGCGAGTCTCACCGACAAAGGCTTGGCCGATCAACTGTATGATCTTCTTTTAGAGCTACAAGATCTCTCCTCCAAAATTGCCAGTGAAGCCGTGTGGGCGCTTCCTGATTTCGTGCACCGATGCGGATTCGAAACCGTTGTGGCCTGGCTGGATCTGGGCATTGGCCTGACCCAGTCGTCTGGAGCGCTCGGCCTTCGGTACTTTAAAGAAAGTCCGCTGATTTTGGGAGTCATGGACCATCAAGATCATCGGGCTCAGCTGCTGGCTCTGGCTTTGGAATTGACAGATGGGCAATTCCAAGTTGCTCCAAATTGCGCGTTCGAGTTTTTCAAAAAAGCTCCAGAGTTGTTATTGGAAGTCCCGATCAATGAAATAGGATTCTGGGCGGAAATAGGAATGGAACTCTCGCGATGGGATTATGTGCTGGGCAAAGAGTTCTTTCTGGAAAGCCCATCCATTGCAAAAGTTCTCGGGAAAGACCAGGTTCGCGATTGGATCAGCTTTGGTATGAAGCTCGTGACCCAAAATAATTTAGGCAAACCTGATTATGTCGGGACCCTAGAATTCTTTCGAACCAGTCCCGCTCTTCTTAACGAAATCCCAGAACCAGAGGTCAGACCCTGGGTCGTGAGCCTCGGCTCGGTACTCGCCGGCCACTCCCCACAACAAGCCATAACCTTTTTAGCCCAGGCTCCCTCTCTGCTAGGAATGTTGCCGTCAGGTGAGTGGAGGCTGAAGGTTTTGAAATATGGTCTGCTCGTTGCGGATCGTGATGCTGAAGTTGCCTTAGCTTATTTGCGTCGTGCTCCGGAAGTCCTACAAATAGGCGGGGAGGCGGACGAAACGTTGCGGATCTTTGATAATTGGTTCCAAGGCGGCATGGAAGTTTTAGAGTACAGCTCCGAAGGGGGACAGGCTTATTTTTCCTTACAAACCAAGAATGCCTTGGCCTCGCTGGAACAAGCGATGTGCGGAGTTCCTCTTCGACAGGTTGCACGATCGCTGAAATTATTCGCGCAGGGGATGTGCGGAACGGACGTGTCCATCGAATCACTTCCAGAAGCCGCGGAAGATCCTGGATCAGGATCAATACCTGATCTTGGACAACAAAGCCTCAAGAAAGCGTCCGTCAGCCCGGATGGAAAAAGGATTTTCCTGCCGGTCATCATGCGGCACGGAGGTTCCCGGGAAGAGAATATCCGATGGTATACGGTCATGACCGCTCATGAAGCTGGTCATTTAGAGTTTGGGACCTATCAAGTCGCCTTCGACCGGCTCCAACCCTTAGTTCGAGAGGTTCACGCTCGCTACTCGACCGATGACCCAATAACAATTCGTATAGAGATTCAGAATTTAGGAGAACTATTTAGGCTCTATCCTCAACCCGGAGTGATTCGAGATCTTTGGGAAATACTTGAAGATGCCCGTGTTGATTTCAAACTTCAGCAGGAATATCCGGGACTTCGTGTGGAATTAGTGCAACTGACCAAAGAATCGGTCAAGACTCGTTCGTTTCTTCATGGAATGACGGCTCGAGAAATGGTCATGGATTCGCTCCTGCTCAATTTTGCTGGAGAGTTCACGAGGAAAGCTCCCGGGACCCCTCTCGAAGATATCGTTTCCCGGATGTGGGAATTATCCAAAACCATTCTGGATCCCCTCTCAACGGCCGAGGACGCTATTCAATTGGCCGATCGCTTGTATCAAGTTTTGGATGCCATGATCGGCAGCCTTGGTGGTTCTGATCAGAACGGGGGAAACGAGGCCGAGACCAATGAGTCATCGGATTTAGGTCCAGGTCCTGCAGCGGCAGAAGAGGTGGCGAGCCAGTACCGACCGATCACCAATTGGTCTTACCGAGGGACCATGAATCCCGAGTACGTACAAGGTTCCATGAATCCCGATGACACTTCCTCAGGGGAATATCCCCGTGATTGGCACAACGACCCGGAAAAGCCACCTCATGCAGGCCAGGAGCCTGCGCGAGAGGGAGGACCTCAGGACCTGACTGGACGGGAGGAGACCGCTGAGCGACAGGAAGAGTTCGGTCAATCGCCAATGGAGCAATGGCTTCAACTCGAGTATACTCATCGGAATCACCAACAATTCAGTCATAAAGGTCCGCAGGAGGTCTACTACGATGAGTGGGATGGGGAGATACAAGATTACCGTCCCAGGTGGTGCCGGGTCCTCGAACGGGAGGGTGTGGAAGGAAGCCCCGATTTTGTAGACCAAACCTTGGTAGCCTATGGACCTTCTGTGCGATTACTCCGGCGATATTTTGAAACCATTCGACCGACGGCATTGCGTCGGGTGGGACGTCAGGATGACGGCGAGGATTTTGATTTGGATGCGATCGTTCAACGCGTGATCGACCGACGATCCAGGCATGAGCCGTCTGATCGAATCTATATTCGGCGAGAGAAGCGAGAACGACAGGTCGCTGTGGCGTTTCTTCTGGATATGAGCGGATCCACAGGACGGCAAATCGGATCTGGCCAGCGTCGAGTGATTGATATAGAAAAAGAAGGACTGATTTTGTTATCGGAAGCTCTGGCAGCCGTTGGCGATCAATACGCCTTATATGGATATTCCGGGCAGGGCCGTGGTCACATTGATATCGTGAAATTAAAAGATTTCCAGGAATCGTCTCTTAACCGTGCAGCCTTACGCATTGGGGCGGTGACCCCTCTGCAACAAAATCGTGACGGCGCCGCTATCCGTCATGTTGTCTACAGACTTCGGCAGCAGACAGCGCGAACCCGCCTGCTGGTGCTGTTGAGCGATGGGAGACCATTAGATGACGGGTATGGTGACGAATATTCTCTCGAGGATACGAAGATGGCGCTCCGGGAAGCTAGGCAACAAGAGGTTCACCCGTTTTGTATCACGGTGGATCACGCCGCAAACGACTATCTCAAGCGAATGTATGGCGAAGTGGGATTTGTGGTCATTGATAATGTCGACGCCCTGCCCACGAGACTGCCTGGGATTTATCAACGTTTAACGTCCTGATACACGAAGGCTGTGGGAACCGGAGAACAAGCATCCGATCGCCAGGTTCCGCCCTGGCTCTACAAATTGTTTACGGGGCATCAGTATCCCTATGTTCGGCGGCAGGCCAAATTCGGGAAAAAGGACCGACAGCCGGGAGAGACCCTTGCCGAACCCACTCGGGAGGAAATTGACGAAAAATTTTGGGAAATTTTTCCCAAATGTACAGTTAAAATCCTTGAAGAAGTCAAAAGCGGAATGATCGTGAGTTTTGTCGAGTTGGGGAATTATAACCCTGGCGCCTATCAGGAATTGATCGAGCAACCCGAAGAGTTCCTGGCACGGGAATACGGAAAAAAGAAAATCAAGGTGAATTTCTACGATGGCGATAATTTTGTGTGTACCATAAATTTTAAAGTTGACGGCTGGACTGGCCATGATGAAGAGTAAATTCTATTGAAACCTGATTGCCGAAAGGTCGCGACATGCCAAGGGTAAAGATTAGCGTGGTGGGGGCAGGGAATGTTGGAGGGAGTATTGCACAGCGGTTGGCCGAGAAAAATTGGTATGACGTGGCCCTCCTTGATGTGATTGACGGGATGCCCCAGGGGAAAGCCTTAGACCTGTTGGAAGCCGGGCCGGTCTGTGGGTACGATTCAATTGTTTCGGGAGGGAACCATTATGATTTCACCGCCGGGTCGTCGGTTGTCGTCATTACCTCCGGGATTGCACGAAAACCCGGAATGAGCCGGGATGAATTGCTGGAAACCAATACGAAAATTGTTTCATCGGTCGTGCGCGAAATCGTCAAGCGTTCACCTGAGGCGATCATCATCGTGGTGGCGAATCCGTTAGATGCGATGACCTATGTTGCCTATCGGGCCAGTGGATTTCCGAAACAGCGAGTGATGGGGATGGCTGGCGTTCTCGATTCGGCGAGATTCCGGAGTTTTATCGCTGAGGCCTTGAAGGTGTCCGTCGACAATATTCAGGCGATGGTTCTGGGAGGCCATGGGGATTCCATGGTTCCGTTAATTCGCTATACCACGGTAGCAGGGCGTCCGATAGAAGAATGGATGCCGAAGGAAAAATTGGAAGCGTTGGTGAAACGTACCCGGGAGGGAGGCGCTGAGATCGTCAATTTATTGAAGACGGGCAGTGCTTTTTATGCGCCGGCAGCTTCGGCTGTTGAAATGGTTGAAGCGATTGTCAGGGATCAAAAGAAAATTTTGCCGTGCGCAGCCTTGTGCGAAGGAGAATACGGTTTTGAGGGCCTCTTTATGGGTGTGCCAGTCAAACTCGGGGAGGGAGGAGTGAAAGAAATTCTTGAATACGACCTGACGTTCGAGGAGCGAGCTGCTCTGGAATCGTCAGGGAAAGCGGTACAGGAACTCTGTCAACAGGTCGACCGCATCCTCATGAATAAATGAGGGGCGGATTTTGGGAAAATGATTGTTCTTTATTTTTCAATTCCTTGACGGATTTGTGGAAGGCTTCGTATATTGGACGAAAGATCGTGGTCTTCCCTTCAGTTGAACCCTTAAAGATTTCAAACTCGATAACATTCTCATGAATACAATGAAACCAAGGCTCTTGTTTCCACTCGAGGGGAAACCCTGGGAAATCGAGCCGTATCTTCGTCACGGCGGATATGAGGCTTGGAAGCAGTGTCTCGCCAACAATGCCCCGGATGGGGTCATTGCTCAACTCAAACAGGCACATTTACGAGGTCGGGGAGGAGCTGGGTTCCCAACCGGACTCAAATGGGAGAAAGTCTTTCACCATCGGGTCCAGGAACGCTACTTTGTGTGCAATGCCGGAGAACATGAACCCGGGACCTTTAAAGATCGATATCTGTTGAAACATTACCCTCATCAGTTATTGGAAGGGTGCCTGATCGCCGCCCGGACCGTCCAGGCGAAGAATTCCTACATCTACATCAACCACGAATTTGAAGAGGAGCGGATCAATTTTAAATTGGCGATAGAACAAGCTCGGAGCCAGGGTCTCCTCGGGAAGAATATTTTGGGGACTGGCTATGATCTTGAAATAGAAGTATTTGAAGGGTTTGGCAGTTATGTGGCGGGTGAGGAAACTGCGATGTTGGAATCTATGCAAGGCCGCCCGGCCATGCCCAAGCAAAAGCCCCCATTTTATCCGACAGAATTTGGGCTACACGGGAAACCGACCTTGGTGAACAATGTGGAAACCCTGTCGAACATTCCTCAGATTTTGCGAAATGGGGCGGAATGGTTTACTCAGGTTGGTACCGAAAAGTGCCCTGGTACGATGTTATTTTCGCTGAGCGGAGCCGTGAATCGTCCCGGAGTCTATGAACTCCCGCTCGGCACTCCTCTTCGATATTTGATTGAAGAATGCGGGGAGGGCATTCACCATGGAAGAGGGGTCAAAGCCGTGTTTCCGGGTGGACCATCCTTTTCCATGGTTGGCCCAGATCAGCTTGATCTTCATATGGATTTTGACTCTTTGAAAAAAGCGGGAACCGGTCTGGGGTCAGCGGGTGTCATTGTGGTGGATGATGCCACCTGTATGGTTGAGCAAACCCTTCACATGTCCCAATTCTTCGAGGCGGAAAGTTGCGGACAATGCCCCCCCTGTCGAATTGGTACCGGTGAGCTCGCCACGCTGGTGGCCAAAATCGAGCACGGTGAGGGAACCCAGAAAGATCTGGATCAGATGTTGCAGGTTTGCGGGTTTGTCAAGGGAACGGGATTCTGCACACTGGTGACGGGCGCGTCCATCCTGGTACAACATAGCCTGCGGTTGTTTCAGCATGAATTCGAAGAACATATCAAACTTCAACGGTGCCCGTTTAAGCCCGTTCCCGCCGCAACGACGTAATTCAATTGGTTGGTTATGGCCCGCGTGACGTTTATTCATCCCGAAGGAAAAAGTGGTGAAGTCGCCGGAGAGGTGACGTTGTTGGAAGCGGCGGAAGCTCTCGGATTTCCGTTGGACCATGACTGTGGAGGCAATGCTTCATGCTCAACCTGTCGGG
>CP070743.1:273949-280397 GCA_020348185.1 Nitrospirota bacterium | reverse complement strand
GTGCTTGCGGCCTTTAAAGATACCAACGAAGATTTAGTGTATCAAAAGGAGGAATATGCCGGATATTATGGATCTCCTACAGTCATTACGCTCGAATCCTCTAAGGATCTCCATGACCTCAACATCCCCCTCCAGGCTCCTCGCACCCTCACCCTGCGGGAGTCACCCGATTTATCACACCCTGCCAGCAAAGCCAAACAAGGTTTCCCATTTGCCCGGGTTGGAATTGGAGAAGTTGTCAATTTAGAAGATTCGCGGTTCACTCACGAAAATGGCCGGATGGGACTTTGGGAACCCCTTCGATTCTGGGAAACGGTAGGCGGAGGAATATTTTTTCTTGAACCTTTCTCTAAAGATAAAACACCGGTGTTGTTTGTCCATGGGGCTGGGGGACAGCCCCAGGACTGGGCCCCTATCGTTCAAAAACTTGACCGGTCCCGGTTTCAACCCTGGCTTGTGTTTTATCCCTCTGGCCTTCGCCTTAATTGGATTGCCGAGGGATTAGGGAAAATACTCGATGAAATATCAGTCAAAAATAAATTTGAAAAACTTATTGTCATTGCCCATAGCATGGGGGGATTGATTTCCAGGTCTCTGCTAAACCACATCGTTGAAAGAGATGTCCATCACAAAGACAAAATTTTATTCATCACGATTTCCACTCCTTGGGGAGGCCATCAAGCCGCCCAAATCGGTGTTGCCCACGCTCCCGCGGTCATTCCTTCTTGGGTAGACATGGTCCCAAACAGTCCTTTCCAACAAACACTCTTTCAAACACCATGGCCCAATAGGATGAAATATTATTTATTGTTTAGTTTTAAGGGAGGGCGGAATCCGTTCACCAACGGAAACGACGATGGGACCGTCTCCTTGATCAGTCAATTGAAACCGGAGGCACAGGAGACCGCAGTCAAATCATTCGGATTTAACGAAGATCATACGAGTATCCTGAAATCTTCTAAGGTATCGGGGAAAATTAATAAAATTTTACTAGCTTTTTGAAACCAGGTGCCATTTGGTTCATGAAGAAATTGGCGCAGGGAGGGTTACAACAAGGCTAGTAGGGCGGTTGATATTTCCTGACTGAGCGATTCGAGATTTCGACTCATCGCCCCTACCATCAAGGCTAAATCATCTGGCGGCGCCTTTTGGGCATACCGGGAGGTCTTGAGAATAAGAGGTTTTCGTTCATCTTTTCCAATAATGTTCCAACGAGCACTTAAAACGGCTTCCCCGCTGCTCTCAAAATCGAATCGCGTCACTTCTATTCGAACTTGATAATCCAGGGGAAGACCCTCATCCCAAAAAATAACCGCTGCCTGTTCCCCTGCGAGTAAATGAGAGACATTCTCGACCAGAACCCTCTTCACATCGGTTTGAACCGGCTCAGCCCATCGATCAAATTCAGCTAAATCAACCACATTGGGTCCCGAGCGCATCACAATTTGTAGTCGATCAACGTAACGGGGAATATCCACCGGACCGATGCCGATAATCGTTCCCCGCTTATCTCCCTCAACACCTTCTTGTTTGTTTGAACCCGGGAGTGAGCTCAATTGATAATATCGAATGGGCTCCGAGACCCCGCAACCTTGAAAAAGCAACACCACCAGTGCCAGGATCATCAATCGGGTCAGGAGGACGAGGGGCGCCGCAGAAAGCTTTAAGTTCCGAGTTTCTGGTTTCCCCTGAGAAGCGTCACAGACTTTTTTCACGAAACCCGGAACCCAAAACCCAAAGCTTGACCTCATTAGTGTTCGAGGCAATGAATTTCTTAGCCGGTTCAAAAATTTCATATTTAGTTCTTTCCTTGTAGCAGAGCCTCAGGATGCCGCTCCAGATAATCTGCCAAATCCCGGACTGAGCGAGCAGCGGTGGCGAGTTCTTTCAAGGCCATTGAAAGTCGGTACCGAACCTGAGAATCCTTTCCCGCAACTTCATCAATAGTGGAGAGGGTCTGCTGCGCCTGCTCCAAGCTTGTCTTAGCCGTACTCGCGACCTCTTGAAAACTCGATGAAATGGGTTTGACTTGTCTATCGACATTCTTGACCAAATGCTCGGTCGAACCAATGACATCTTCTAAACCTTCGGCAATGGGCGGCAGGGCCCGATCCAGGTCTTGCGTGAGATCTCGAAAGTCAATTATCAAATCTTTCCCCTCTGCAATGAATCCCAGGAATTCCGGCGAATTGAGTATTCGTCCAAGACTCTCAATGGTGTGTAGGGCAGCATTTAAGACGTCTTTCAGGGGAAGATCTTCGAGCTTGCGGGTAAACTCTTTTAAACTCGACGGGACCGTTGGAAATTCAGGATAATCATCCTTAACCTTCCTGTGTAACTTCATGTCGGACTTTGGGAAAAAATCAAGCTGGACCACAAGTTGGCCTGTCACAAGACTTTGCATTTCCAGTTGTGCCCGCAACCCTTTTTCCACAACCATCTTATTAAGGAACTCCCTTTCGCGTGCCTCGTCATCCAGGCCTGGACCGATCGTGTCGTCAGTAGGATTCACCACATCAACGGCTTGTTCATCCAACTCGATATACACCGGAACCCGAATCGATTCATCTTGCGCATCGATGACCACCTTGATGTCCCAAACAGACCCCACCTTCGTCCCACGAAACATGACCGGAGCGCCAACATTGAGTCCCTTTAAGCTGTCCTCAAAATACAAGACATAGTTCAATTTCTGTCCCAAAAACTGTCCACCGCCAAAGAGCAAAACTCCGACAATCACCAACGCGACCGCCCCCACGACAAACACACCAATGACAGTAGGATTGGCTTTTTTACTCATACCACCGGCCCTGTTCGTTCAAAGGTTTGTTTTCTTCCTAATTTCACTGACAACATCTTTTCTTAGGCTTGCCCGTCTCCCCGAGTCAGAAATTCCCTTATTTTGGGATTCGGGGATTCCTTTAATAAGATTTTCGGATTTCCAACAGCTAACATGGTTTTCGTTTCCGCATCAAGAAAGACAGAATTGGTGGCAATAGCAAAAATGCTCGCTAATTCGTGGGTCACGACAACTACCGTAGCGCCAAGACTATCCCGAAGTTCAAGGATCAGGTCATCCAAACGCTTGGAGCTAATGGGATCGAGGCCGGCCGAGGGCTCATCAAAAAACAAAATATCGGGGTCCATGGCCATGGCCCTGGCCAAACCGGCTCGTTTTTGCATTCCTCCGCTTACCTCACTTGGGTAAAATTCTTCAAATCCCGCCAGTCCAACAAGGGCCAACTTCAACGAAACGATTTCCTTGATTTGCTTTGGCCGTAAATCAGTATATTCTTCCAAAGGGAGCGCGACGTTTTCGGCCAATGTCATCGAACTCCACAACGCCCCACTTTGAAACAACACGCCGAATCGACGCATCATCCGGTTTCGATGGGCAGTATCAGCTTGCCAAAAGCTTTGGCCTTCATAGAGGACGTCCCCTTTGGCGGGCGATTTCAGCCCAATCATATGACGTAGCAAGGTACTCTTTCCGCATCCACTTCCTCCCATAATAATAAAAATATCCCCCCGTTTGATGACAAAATCAAGATCGCGTTGGATAAGAAAACTCCCATAGGCCATCGTGAGATTCTGAACGGTAATATGGGGCTCAGCCATGGCGTTTCCGTAACGTTCACACCTCTAACGCATTATAAATAAGAGTTAAGAGAGAATCCGAGACCACGATGAATACAATGCTGGTCACCACGGCTGAGGTGGCAGCATTGCCGACAGCTGCAGCGTTATTCCCGCATTGAATACCCCGCATACAACCGGCAATGGCCACAAGGACACCAAAAATCGCACTATTGATCAAGCCAATCACAAAATCTGTGACATCCAGCGCTTCTTTGGTCTGATTGAAGTATTCGACTATTCCGAGATCAAGCATGGTGACTCCTACAAACGCTCCCCCCAGAATACCCATCAGGTCCGCATAGAGGCACAACAACGGCATCATGAGCATCAGGGCCAGCATCCGTGGCAGCACAAGGAACTGCATGGGGGCAATACCGAGTGTCGTGAGGGCATCAATTTCCTGATTCACACGCATCGTTCCAAGTTGAGCAGCAAAAGCCGCTCCTGTGCGTCCTGCCATAATGATAGCGGTCATCAAGGCACCCATTTCTCGCGCCATCCCGATCCCTACAAGGTTCGCCACATAAATCTGAGCACCAAATTGTTTTAATTGCACCGCCCCGACAAAGGCGAGAATCAACCCCACCAAAAAGCTGATGAGCGTGACAATGGGTAACGCTTGGGCGCCACATTGTTGAATCGTCAACCAAAGGTCCGTTTTCCGAAAACGAGCTTTCCCTCGCGCAAGGTCCAAAAAGGCCTGAACCGCTTCACCAACGAAGGTCACCATGTCCTTCGCGCCAGCAGCCCCCGCCATGGCCTTTTTCCCAATTTGGGAAACGAGCCACTCACGTACCACTTTTCGTCTTGCATCTTTTTGTTCAGGAACCGCCGTGGCCAAATGCAGGAGTCGCCGGACCCCATCAGGTAAGCCCGTTTCATCAGCCTCGATTTCAAGGCGGGAACTGAGTTCGTTGATTTTCAGGAGAAAGGTAATGAATCCACTGTCCCAGGATGAAAGACCTTGGGTGTCAAAGGTGATGCCCTTGAGCCCGGATTCTGACTCGATTTGTTTTTTAGCCTCATGAAAAGAAGGAAGGCCGTCTTGCATTCTCCAATTTCCGGAGAATCGAATGACCAACGAATTGTCGGCCAGGCGTCTCAGATTCAACTGGTCTTCTGTTGGACTTACTTGCTTCGTGGCAGTCATGTGGCCAACTTCACCTGTCTTTCTAGCTGATATCTACCCGGCAAGTGGGGCTGCCTATAGCGAAAATAGTAGAAAACGCAATCCTATAATTCTGAAATTTGAGATTTGAGATCCTTCTCCATAATACCTCTACCTTACCTGGAAACCATTAGTCCTTCAAGATTTAGGGAACTCTGGGGGAAGGTTCGCGTCAAAAAGAACTTGAATTTCTCCGAGCTGGAGTGACAGAATCACGCCAACACCGTCAAAGTTCTTACTAATCCTAAAAGGAGGTCAATGCCATGCCTATTGGTTTTGGGCTCATTGGAAGTGTCCTCGTCGTGTTGGTTGTTTTGGCGGTACTCTTTTAGGAGTACCCGTTTCCTAAAACGGGAGAGGCCGGTTTTCTCGCAAGGAGTGCCGGCCTCCTTTTTTATTGATCCCTCGTTTCTTGTCCATTTGTCAAAAAAGGAAACCAAAGGTTCGACGTTTCTTCTCTCAAACCGAGAAGGAGAAAAGTGATGATTAAAATATTACCCGAGAGTAAAGGAAATATTGTAGGGGCGAGGGCAAGTGGAACCCTGACCGATCAGGACTATCAAGAAGTCTTCATTCCTCAATTGGAAAAGGTAATCGAAGAGAAAGGCAAGGTACGATTATTATTAGATCTGGGGCAGGACTTCCAGGGCTGGACCCTTGAGGCCCTATGGCAGGACGCGAAATTTGGATGGGGCAGCAGGAACAATTTTGAAAAAGTGGCTCTCGTTGGGGGAAGCCTTTGGATGGAACTGGGAGCAAAAGCCGGAAGTCTTCTCATGGAGGGGGAACTTCGGACCTTTGATCGTGACCATCTTCAAGAGGCCTGGGATTGGATTAAGTCTTACCCAAAGGCAGGGGAGATGACGCAGCCCGCACCGGTTATTTCCATAGATGTAGCCAAAAAAGAAGACCCTATCCAGAAAGAGTCAAAATCGGCCAAAGAGAGATCGGCCTCAAAAACCAACTCACATCATTCCCCCAAAAAGACCCATCGCTGATCTATCTGGCAAATTTTGGATTCCCCAAAATTTGAGGGCGATCTTTAGAGTGCAAGACCCCCGCAGGGTGAAATAGAATTCCCTTCCAGGAAAACTTTCATCGAATCTTTTGTGGCGTACATAACCTATGGATCATTTTGGTGAAGACGTATATAATTCCCTGGTCCATGTCCAAATTTTTCAACACGTATGGCAATGTTGCTAAATCTCTACTGGGAGTGTTCACTATGAAAACTTTTTTCGTTGGAGCGTTGATTATGGTCATCGGTCTTGGGGGTTGTGCCACCAAACCAAAAATCTCCGAAGCGGAAATGAAGGCGGCCATGACCCGTACCTATACGGGGGTTTCATCGGAACAAGTGATGCAGGCTTCCGAAAAACTTCTCAAGTTGGTCGATGAGACCCGCTTTCAATTCGAGCGGAAAGACAATCAACTCACGGCGACCCGCAGCGGGGAGTTGTTTACAAACATCGGAAAAGCGAAAGTTACTGCCGTCTGGATTGTGTACACCCAGGAAACTGACAAATCCACCGCCGTCACCCTTGAGGCAGGATGGAGGAGACAATCGTTGTCGGCCGGGGTATCTGGCAGGAATGTCAAGAAGCCCGAGGGTACCGCCGTCTACTCCCTCTTCTTTAATCG
>CP070743.1:267377-273849 GCA_020348185.1 Nitrospirota bacterium | reverse complement strand
AAATGTCGGTGCTTGCTCGATGGACCATTGTGCCGCGCTTGATGGGCTTACCCGGCGTGGCAAATGTATCCATATGGGGCCAGCGTAAGCGACAGTTGCAGGTGCAGGTAGATCCAGAACGGCTGCGAGATGCGGATGTGAGGCTGATGCAAATCATCAAGACCGCTGGGAACTCGCTGTGGGCATCACCGTTAACCTTTTTGGAGGCCTCAACGCCAGGCACCGGTGGGTGGATTGATACCCCCAATCAACGGCTCGGGATACGACATCTTCTGCCGATTTCAAAGCCGGAAGAATTGGCCCAGGTGACCATTGATGGCACCACATCAACACGCCTGGGTGATGTGGCCGATGTTGTAGAAAACCATCAGCCGCTCATTGGGGATGCCATCATTGCCGATTCCCCATCACTCATGTTAATTGTCGAAAAATTTCCGTGGGCAAATACCGTGGAAGTTACCGAAGAAGTTGAAGATGCCCTCGATGGACTGCGGCCTGGTTTATCCGGTCTCAACATGGACTCATCCCTGTTTCGGCCGGCAACCTACCTCGAGCAGGCGATCAAGAATCTCTCCATGGCGCTCCTTATCGGCGCTGCTCTTTTGGTTGTGGCACTTTTTGCCTTTTTCTTCAACTGGCGCGGTGTGTTTATCAGCGCTTCAGCAATCATGGTGTCTATTATAGCAGCAGGGACCGTCTTCTACGTGCGTGGGGCTGAAGTTAATATAATGGTTTTTGCTGGGCTCATGCTGGCCCTTAGCGCCGTTATTGACGACGCCATCATCGACACCCAAAATATCATACAACGTTTACGCCAGACTCGTCAAAAGGGTAGCGAAAAGTCGGCTGCAAGGATTATTATCACAACAATCTTCGAAATGCGCAGTGCTATCTTCTACGCGACGCTGATCATTGTGTTGGCTGTGGTGCCGGTCTTTTTCATAAAGGGATTGCCCGGGGCATTGTTTCAGCCGCTGGCTATATCATATATACTGGCCTTGGTTTCATCCATGCTTGTGGCACTCACTGTGACACCGGTTTTGAGCCTGATGCTCTTGTCCAAGGCGAATTTGGAAGGCAGTGAATCTCCTCTGCTTCGGTTTCTACGGAATGTCTACGATGTTGTCTTTGCGCCGATTATCCACAAACCGCGATCAGCTTTTGTCGCTGTGGGTGTTATCGCTTTGATCGGTATAGTCTCCTTGTCATTCATCCGTCAGGAATCTTTGCTGCCGAAATTCAAGGAAACATATCTGGTCGTTCGCTGGGACGGGAGTACCAGTGCCTCCCATCCGGCCATGAGCCGGATCACCCGTCTGGCTACCCGGGATCTCAGATCTATTGCCGGCGTTCGCAACGTCAGTGCCCATGTGGGACGCGCTGTGATGTCGGATAAACTAACGGATGTCAATTCTGGCGAGCTTTGGGTCAGCATCCACCCTGAAGCTGACTATGATAAGACAGTGACCGCAGTAAAGGAAATGGTTGCCGACTATCCTGGACTCTCTCGCGAAGTGCTAACCTATCATGAGGCAAAAGTCAGAGAGGAACTGACAGGTACCGGCGAATCTCTGATTGTGCGTGTTTATGGCGAGGAGATGGATGTCATTCGTCAGAAGGCTGAAGAAGTAAAGCAGCTTATGGCAAAGATCAACGGTATTGTTGCTCCAAAAGTGCTTTATCCACAAGAGAGGCCAATTGTAGAAATCGAGGTTGACATTGACAGAGCCAAACAGTATGGACTCAAACCTGGCGATGTGCGTCGGGCAACCACTACATTGGTGTCCGGCATTGAGGTCGGAAACCTTTTTGAGGAACAGAAAGTATTTGATGTGGTGGTATGGGGATCATCCAACACCCGCCACAGCGTGACCAGTGTTAAAGAGCTTCTGATTGACACGCCAAGCGGCGGTCACGTGAATTTGAAGCAAGTGGCTGATGTGCGTATTGTATCATCTCCCACCATGATCAAACGAGATGCGGTAGCGCGTTACATCGATGTGGCTGCCAGTCTAAATGGACGCAATCCCACCGCTATCACCGCCGATATCGAACGCTCCATTCAGCAAATCAACTTTCCGCTTGAATACCGCGCTGAGCTGCTGGGCGAGTATGCGGAGCAGCAGGCTGCTGAAAAACACGTGCTGTCTCTTTCCATTGCCGCTGCCATCGTGATTTTCCTGATCCTGCAGGCATTCTTTAGAAGCTGGCGTCTGGCCACAGCCGTCTTTTTGACCTTGCCCATGGCCCTTGTGGGCGGTGTTCTGGCGGTATTTTTGAGTAACGGCGGAGATTTTTTCTCTTTCGGCACTAACGGTGGAATTCTTTTATCTCTCGGTTCGATCATTGGATTCATCACCGTGTTTGGGATAGCTGTGCGTAATGGCATAACGCTGATTAACCGCTATCGATCTCTCGAGCGAGATGAAGGCGAACCCTTTGGAGCCGAGTTGGTCCATCGCGGGACGCGGGAACGGTCAGCACCGATTTTGATGACAGCGGTGACAACAGCTCTGGTATTCTTGCCATTAGCGGTATTTGGCAACAAGGCCGGCCTGGAGATCGTGCAACCCATGGCCGTCGTCATTCTGGGCGGCATGGTCACTGCCACGTTGCTCTCTCTGGTCGGTATTCCCGCCATGTACCTGCTTTTTGGCGCTGCCCGTGAGCCTGAGCTTGAATTTGCTCCGGTCACAGGTATCTACGAAAAAGATGTCCATACTGTCATGTCGAAGACGGACGATGTGGACAAAAAAAAGCAACCAACAGATATAAGTGATTAATTAGGAGGAAACGATGTATCACAGTTACAGATGGATGGTTATTTTACTGATTGTTGCCGGTTTGCTGCTTTCAGGCTGCCAACGTTCAAGCACGCATCATGCCATGAATCCTGCCGAAGTCAAGCATATCGAAGGGTCGGACCTCAGTCTCGTGATTTTGACCGAGAAGGCGGCACAACGGATCGATCTCAAGACAGATAAGGTTCGTGAGATGAAGGTGAAACGATCGGAGTCAGAGCGTAAGGTCGTACCCTATTCATCGTTGATATACGATCGCAACGGTCAAACCTGGATATACAAAAGCCCCAAACCGTTAACTTTTGTCCGACATAAAGTAGAGGTCGACTACATTGAAGGTAAAATGGCGGTTCTGAATGACGGCCCACCCACTGATACAATAGTTGCATCGCTCGGAGTGGCCGAGATATACGGTACCGAGACTGGAGTTGGACACTAAATATATGGGAGGTTCGCAATGCTACGCTGGATTGTTGGATCGAGTCTGAAGTTTCGTTTCCTGGTGATGGCCCTTGCTGTGGGAATGATCTACTTTGGTATCGGTCGACTTAAAAATATGCCGGTGGACGTCTTTCCCGAGTTCGCGCCACCGATTGTAGAGATTCAGACACCATGTCTTGGTCTTTCTCCAGCCGAAGTGGAAGGCCTGGTCACCATCCCTTTGGAGGAAGCGCTTGCCGGGGTGCCGGGGATTGACGTCATGCGCTCCAAGTCGGTTCCCCAGTTGTCATCGGTTAAAATGATATTCAAATCTGGAACTGACCTGCTACTGGCCCGGCAAATGGTACAAGAGCGCATTTCACTGGTATCAGGCTCCTTGCCGAGCTGGGCAAGCCCGCCTGTTATGCTGCCCCCCCTGTCGGCGACCAGTCGATGCATGAAGATCGGAATTTCTTCGGACACCTTGTCCGTGATTGACCTGTCGATGATCACCTATTGGACCATCCAGCAACGCTTGTTACGCGTGCCTGGTGTGGCCAATATTGCCATCTGGGGCGAACGGCTTGAAATGCTGCAGGTACAAGTTGTACCAGAACTGTTGAAAAAGCATGGTGTTACTTTAGAGGAGGTCAAGAAGGCCACGGCAGATGCCCTGGATGTGGGGCTGTTTCAGTTTTCTGAGGGACACCATGTCGGTACCGGTGGGTGGATAGACACCCCCAATCAACGACTTCCCATCCGTCATGTTTTGCCCATCGTTCATGATAAAGACGAAGTAACGCCGGATGCCCTGGCCAATGTGGTCATCAAGGAAAAAGACGGTAAGCCGTTACTTATCAGTGACGTGGCCGAGGTGGTGGTGGATCATCAGCCCATGGTTGGAGACGGCATCATAAACGACGATATTGGTCTTCTGCTCATCGTTGAGAAATTCCCCTGGGGCAACACACTGCAAGTATCTCGGGCCGTGGAAGAGGCCCTCGATGCGTTGCGGCCGGGTCTTCCAGATGTTGAAATCGACAGTGAAATCTTCCGGCCGGCCACCTTCATCGAGATGTCCATTGACAATCTTACCATGGCGCTCATCGTTGCCAGTGTCCTCGTAGTTCTGATTCTCTTTACCTTTCTATACGAGTGGCGGGTTGCCTTGATCAGTTGCACCGCAATCCCGTTGTCTCTGATGGCTGGCGCACTGGTGCTCTACCTTCGTGGGGCAACGATCAACACCATGGTGTTGGCAGGGTTTGTGATCGCATTAGGCGCTGTTGTGGATGACGCCATCGTCGACGTGGAAAACATCGTGAGGCGTCTGCGCCAACATCGTAAGGAAGGAAAACGCGTGTCAGTCGCGAGTATCATTCTTGAGGCCTCGTTCGAGGTTCGCCACGCTATCATTTTTTCGACCCTGATCGAAATCGTGGCATTGTTACCGGTTTTTGTTATGGAAGGTCTGTCCGGCGCATTTTTCAAGCCGCTGGCCCTTTCCTATGCGTTGGCAGTGGCAGCGTCCACGATAGTTGCATTGACTGTAACGCCGGCAATGAGCTTTATTCTTTTGCGCAATGTTTCGCTGGAAAAACGCGAGTCGCCGCTTGTACGCTTGCTCCATCGCAGCTACGATGGGGTTCTTTCGCGTATCGTCAAAACACCGCTTCCAGCCTACGGCACCGTTGGCGTCATTGTGTTGGCCGGTTTTCTGGTGGTGCCACAGCTCGGGCAGTCCCTGCTTCCTTCGTTCAAGGAAAGGGACTTTTTGATGCACTGGCTAACCAAGCCCGGAACGTCATGGCCGGAGATGAACCGGATCACTATTCAGGGCAGCAAAGAACTGCGTGAAATTCCAGGTGTCCGAAACTTCGGGGCCCACATCGGCCAAGCCCTGATCATGGACGAAGTGGTGGGTATGTATTTCGGCGAGAATTGGATCAGCGTTGATCCCAAGGTAGATTATGACGAAACGGTAAATACTATTCAGGCGACAGTTGACGGCTATCCCGGCCTCTTTCGCGACGTGTTGACCTATCTGAAAGAGAGAATCCGGGAGGTGCTCACCGGAACTTCCGAAGCCATTGTCATACGCATTTACGGCCACGACCTGAAAATTCTCCACAAAAAAGCGAGTGAGGTGAGGGATGCCCTTGATGGAATAGAGGGCATCATAGACTTACATGTGGAGCTCCATGAGGATATACCACAGATCGAAGTCAAGGTCGACCTCGAAAAGGCCCAGCGCTATGGCCTCAAGCCAGGTGATGTGCGCAGGGCGGCAACCACATTGGTGGCAGGCGAAGAAGCCGGCGACATTCACGCTGCCCTTCGGACATACGATGTGCAGGTATGGAGTACACCGGAAACTCGCAATAGTCTGAGCGATATTCGTGAACTTCTCATCGACACGCCCGGCGGCGGTCACGTACGTTTGGCCGAGGTGGCCGACGTGCGCATCAGGCCAACTCCCAATGTCATAGAACATGAAAACCTCAAGCGTCGCCTTGATGTTGGGGCCAATGTTAGAGGACGGGATCTCGGCTCGGTCGTAGACGAAGTAGAAGATCGCCTTGCGGTAATCGATTTTCCACACGGGTACTATCCTGAGCTGTTGGGAGAGTACGCGGAGCGACAGGCTGTACAGATGCGTATGTTGATGTGGGGGATTGTCGCTGTGATTGCGATTTTCATCCTCTTACAAACCTCCTTCAAGAGTACGCGCTTGGCTGCGTTATCCTTTGTGCTTTTGCCTTCGGCCCTGGTGGGTGGCGTTTTGGCGGCCTACTTTGGTGGAGGCGTTATCTCCCTCGGATCGCTGGTGGGATTCCTCACGGTGTTGGGGATTTCTGCCCGCAACGGAATTTTGATGATCAATCATTTCCAGCATCTCGAGGAGCATGAAGGCGAAACTTTTGGCCTTGGCCTTGTTATGCGCGGGGCACGCGAACGGCTTGCGCCCATTTTGATGACCGCCACCACTACGGCACTGGCCCTGGTGCCTCTGGTAGTTGCCGGATCTATTCCCGGCAACGAAATCGAGCACCCCATGGCAGTGGTCATTCTGGGTGGCCTGGTCACTTCAACGTTGCTCAACCTGTTTGTTGTACCTCCACTTTACTTGCGTTTTGGAGCCAGACGTGAAACTGAGATTTCACGTTTACAATATGGTTAGAAATATTGGAGAGTTATAGATATTGGGAAAAATTAATTTGAAAAAAAATTAAAGGCATAATTTTTGCATA
>CP070743.1:260753-267277 GCA_020348185.1 Nitrospirota bacterium | reverse complement strand
GCTTGTTCGTTGCCAACATAATTATCTTTGTATTTGGTCACGGTGTATTGGGATGAGGGCTGGTCAAGCGCAAGACGATACTCACACTTCTTCTCCGCTTGAACGGCCTTCAATGATTCCTCACCAAGAGACTTATCAAGTTCGGCCTGAAAGGGGGGGAGTAGGCATCCCTGCATGAGAACGAGAAGGCATCCGGAAAGAAAGCTGACTGTAAGAGGTTTCATGATATTAGGGCTTGCACATTGTTGATTTTTTGAAAGAAGATTGGGTTCCCGTTGAGTAACCACCGTTCTGATATTGACACCAGGTCTGCCAGCTCTTTTGAGCAGAGGAGGCTTATCCAGGAACAATATTGATGGCCACAATTGCGGTGCGAAATCGTGCCAATAGGTAATCCACGAAATCACCCGAAATTCGGCTTGGCCGTCCGGAGCCCCTTGTCACCACCCGGCAAATTAACATCTTGGCCCGCCCACTCCATTCAATATTGATGGCCCCATCACGATCGGGTTCCGAGCTATGAAGTTTGGCCCATCCATGGGGGCGGCCGACTTTTTTCTTCTCGACCACCGTGAACCCGAATTTCTGGAGGTTGTGGTCGTTGACAATGCGATTTCTGAGTGATCCCTTTTGTGATGAAATGACCTGAATAATGAGTTGCATGTGTGGATGCCTCCTCCCATCATGGTCGTCGGACGATGGCGTCCGCCAATAATCCAACGCTTGTAGCAAAATAAAAGGAACGATTCCACCTCATGAGCACTCGGTAGTTATGATACACCAAAAAGGCGGGGGACAATGTCTCGTCAGGCAAAATGATTGACCCTTTCATGGACACCATCGGTAAACTTCCCCCGTCACCACGGCGGACACCCATGTTATGCCATGTCGGTAAAGGCTTGCTTATTTTTAGGCCGGTCTCCCGCTGGTCAAATCCGTTGGGTAATCTGACGGCTCTGCCCCAGGTTTCTCCGGTTCGCCAGCCGGATTGGGAAAGGTAATTGGCGGCGGAAGCAAAGACGTCGGCATGCGTGGTCCAGATATCTTTTCGGCCGTCTCCGTCAAAGTCAACCGCCAGCTTCAGGAAACTGGAAGGCATAAATTGGCTTTGCCCCATGGCCCCCGCCCAGGAACCTTTCATCGTTGGGATGGAGGCATGGCCCTCCTGCAAAATTTGAAGGGCATTCAATAGTTCACCACGAAAATATTGGCTCCGTCGCCCGTCATAAGCCAAGGTAGCCAGGGCTTCAATCACATTGAACCCTCCTGTATTCCTGCCATAGCTCGTTTCGATACCCCAGAGCGCCACAATAAAACGTGGAGGGACACCGTAATAGTCCCCAACTTCCTTCAATATGCCACGATGCCGGATCAGCATTTCACGCCCCTGTTGTATCCGCTTCGGAGAAATCACATGCTTTTTATATTGCACAAAGGTCATGGTGGACTCCGGTTGTTTGCGGTCAAGCTCCAACACGCGCGGCAAAGGCTTTACATCTTCGAAAGCTTGATCAAGAAGGGCAGGGGAAATCCCTCGACTTTGTGCTTCGACCTTCAGCTCGTTCACCCATCGATCAAAGCCGGGATCAGCCAGTGCTGAGGAACCTTGTATCAAAATCGTTATTACAAGAATGTACAAATATTTCATCGTGCGGTAACACTCCCTTTGGATGTTTTCCTGAAACCGGATGGTATCATCTGTATGGGTGTGTATGTGTTTGCCTCTTGGGTCTCATGCCCATACCCCGAGTCCTCGGCCCTCTCTGTAATCTTAACTTCGATTTTGAGAATTATAAAGGGAAAGAATTTAGGCAAAAGAGGGAGGGCCAAACTGGTGAGACTCAGGTCTTCTAAGACCATGCCTTAAAATAGAGAAACCTTACTGAGAATGTTATGATTGACCTGGAGGAAGTCATAAACATGAAAAAAACACCATCAGGCCAGCCAAGCTGCAATACAACAGGGTTCCGCATTCTACCCATTCTCTTAATCGTTTTCCTCCATTGCATGCTCTTTATTGGAAACGATGTACGTGCCGGCACTCTCACTCCTGAAGGAAAATGGAAAACGATAAGTGACAAAACGGGAAAAGCTACGTCGATTGTGCGGATTTGGAAAGAAAAGGACAAGCTATTTGGAAAAGTCGAAGTGGTGATCCCTCAGGAAGGGAAAGATCCTAATCCCTTATGCCATAAGTGTACTGGAGAACGGAAAGATCTCCCAATTACGGGCATGAAGATTCTTTGGGATTTAACCCAAAACGAAGATGGATGGGAAGGGGGATATATTCTGGATCCCAATGACGGGAAAACCTACAGCTGCCTAATTCATGTTGTGGACGACGGCAATAAGTTGGAAGTACGGGGGTATGTTGGATTTTCATTATTAGGACGGACACAGTATTGGCAACGTGTAGAAACCCCTTGAAAAGATTTTTCCCCTATGACCCCACTACCGTGATCACCAGATTATTAAGATTGTCCATTCCGATGCAATCGATGATACAGTACGCGCGGTACTCTTTTCTTCCACTTTCTCCGGCCACCAAGGTTAAAGTGGAGGTCTGGTTAAAGATCCAAATCTTCTCACTTTCGATGGTCTCTCCGTCATTGGCGGTGATCGCCATCTGATGCACGTCACCAATGGCGAGACTGTTGACGGCTTCGTCAAATACGAACGTGATCTCGACCTTTTGGCCTTTGGCGACCTTAAGAGGATTCTTGGGTCCCAGTAACCTGCCCTTTTTGTCAAAAAACCCCTTTTCATTCACTTTGACAATCAGCTTTTCCCCCTCAGTCAGTTCCTTTTGATCAGAAGCGACCGCAGCAGGGATGGTACTGAATGAACCCTGGGATATGGCCATGGAAAACGCCAGAGTTGTCGCCAATACCGCAAACTTACGTGTTTTGTCTTTCACCTAACCCTCCTTCTAATGTGTATTTTCGAATGATAATTGTTACGCTACCACAACATCAGGTCCAATTTGCCTATTTCCTCATTCCCTTTCAGACCACCACTCATCAGGACTCAGAAGTCCGTCTGCACTTCCTGAGGCAGGAATTCGACGATTGGGAGAAATTGGGGTGAGTGGGTGGGGGACTATGGAACGGTGTTTGGCAAAAATTCCAGACCTGAATATCAACAAAATTGTAACAGTGTAACGCGACCTTGATTATTTTTATTATACCGGAAATCTTGCCAATATCTATAGGTCATTATGAAGTTCCAAAAGGAAGGCCCTTCAGTCTTATCGAGTTAAGCCTTTGATAGTTTTGACAACTTAACCCAAATTTGGCTGATTGACCCTCTGATTTAATTATTGCCCAAGGATTTTCTTCTTTTCCTCACGCCGTTTGATGCTATTCTGCTGCCGGATTTTTCTATATTTGATCTTGATCAACTGATTTTGTTTGTTAATTTCGGCAAACTTGGCCATGATATCCTGTTGATTGGTCTCGGTCCCTTGACTGCTTTGGAGAAGAAGGGTGTTGTAAAAGGTTTGTTCAATATTGAGCTTATGAACTTCTTCCTTCTCGTCCCATTTCAGCTTAAAGTCTTCCTCCAGATTTTTTCGTTCCCACGCGCGCAGTTTCTCTCCATTTCTGAATTCTTTCAACGTACGAAGATTCCGTTCTTTCAGCTTCACGACTTCTTTATTCTCCCGTTGATTCCACTGTTCTTCTTGCCTGGTCAATTCCCCTCCGATTGGCGTGGCCAAAATAGGTTGGAAATCCTTTGTCAGTCCAAGTGAAGCGGCTTCATCCAAAGCTTTCTTATCTCTCTCGTCCAGTAAGTCATGCTTCTTTTTTTCATTGGCCATACGTTCCTTGTGAAGACCCTCGGCCGCCTCTTTTTTGATCCGAAACAGTTCATCAGCATAGGCTTTGCCTTCTTTTTCAATATCCTTGAGAATTTCTTCCGACATGTTCCCTTCTGGACGGAGAAAGAGGGTCGACCATTTTTTTTGGAATTCGGCTTCGGCTGTGGCGATGTTGGCATCTTTTTCTGCTTGAAGTTCAACACTCCTTAATTCGAATTCGGTATCCAAATCTTTTAATATGAGCTGATATTCATTTTTGAGGTCTCTGGTAAATTCCCTAAAGATTTTGGTCGCTTCGCTGATTTCCCTGGCACGTTCGTTCTTGGCGGCCTGGCGCTTTTTTTGCGCTGCTTGACGCTGCTTTCTCAGTTCCTTGGCGTCATCAGCCGAAGTAACGTTGAGAGGAACAATGAATGCCAGGGTGAGGAAAAGAAGGGATACCGGTTTCAGCATGCCAAGCCACTCCTTGGGTAAAGAAAATTCAATCGTGAGTTGTGGTCAATCGTAAACGTATCGAAGGGGCCGGGGGAAGTCAATTAATGGCGCATTGGTCCCAATATGAAGGGGCAGGAAAAAGGTGTTCAAGTTGCTCGACTTTCTTACCTTGATGTATCGTATTGTCAAATTGGTCCAATCCTAAAGGAAGAAAGAATTCTATTATGAGCCAAAAAGTGGATACACATTTGACCGCCACTCAACAACTGATGGTTAAGGCCTGGGAGCAACATATGGCCGCTGAATTTCAGCTCAAGGATCTAGAAGCAACCATGGCCACGATGACGGAGGAGCCCTGCGTCAATCATGTCCCCGTCATGACCGGGGGTGTGGGGCAGGAAGCCGTCCGGCATTTTTATGGCAATTATTTTATTCCGTGCCAACCGCCAGATACAGAAATCATCCCTGTCTCGCGCACTGTGGGCTATAATCGAATTGTGGATCAAATTATCCACAAATTCACCCACACGGTTGATATGCCCTGGATGTTGCCGGGTTTGGAACCAACTGGAAAGCCTGTAGTGAATGGGGTCGTGGCGATTATTGATTTTCAAAATGGAAAGGTTGCCAGTGAACACATTTACTGGGACCAGGCGTCCGTGCTCGTCCAATTGGAATTGCTTGATCCAAACAAACTTCCGGTCGTTGGTGCTGACAGCGCTGAAAAAATTCTAAATCCATTTCAACGACCTTCCAATACCTTGATCCAACGGGGCAAGAAAAGTAGATGAGGACCCCCAAGCCATGTATTCGACCTTGCTCTATCTCATGGGGGATTTAGTGCACTTGGGGAACTTCAAAAAGTTCAAGGAAGTCAAACCCGCCGATGCCCCTGTGACCTGATTCGTTCTGCCCCAGTGAAAACGGATTTCACTATCTCATCGACGCAATAGCGGGCTTAATCACATTCGTGGCAAACCACTCGAAGGTGGTCGAGGTCCGCTGTGGTGTCGTTTCGTGCCGGATAGTTCCCTTCTTGAATCCGTCGTACATCTCCAGAAAAACATCTGAGGCACTATCACTCACACCATACTTCGCCATCGCAGCCTTGAAATCAGCATCGTCAATCTCAATGTATTGAACCTCTTTGCCAATGGCCTTGCCGATTGTGGCAGCGGCTGAATCGTGACTCACCGACTTCGGACCGGCAAGTTCGATGATGGTGCGCTTGTCCCAGTTTTCCTCTAGAAGACGTTCCCCGCACGCCTTCGCGATATCCGGTGTCGCAATCATGTCGAACGGGATCGAACCCGGAAACGGTAGATAGATCATGCCATTCGCTGCGATCGTGTCCAGCGACTGTAGCAGGTTTTCCATAAAGTAGTTCGGGCGCACATGTGTCAACTTTGAGTCGGTCTTGTCGAGCATGCGCTCGAGAATGCCGAGGCCCAGTATCGGGCCGGTGCCCTCGGTGAGTTGAGCGCCGACACTCGAAAGTGTCATGACATGCGAAATCTTGTTGGTGGTCACGGCCTTGATGCAGATTTGCGCGATGTTGTCCTGATAGCCGCGAAAGTCCGTAACCCTGGGATCAGCCGGGGAGAGCCAGAACAACACATCGGCCCCTTTCGTTGCATGAACGACAAACGCCTCGTCTAGGAGGTCACCTTCGTGCACAGTCGCGGCCCGATCCGCGAGGGATTTGGTTTTGTCCGGGCTACGTGTCAAGAGAATGAGCTTTTGTCCCGCATCGAGCAGTTGAAGGGCCAGCGGGTGGCCTATGTTTCCGTTGGGGGTATTGATAGCGATCGTCATTGCATCACCTACTGAACCCCATCGACTTTTTCCCTCATCAAGAACCACGCTGTTGAGGCAAGGAAGAAGGCCGGATATCTGCAAGAAGATACAGTCCCAACCAGGAACGTATATCTTTCAAGTACACGGAGGAGCCAACAACCTTCAGGCGATTATCAGACCGTGCTTGTTGAATGGAAAGGTCTCCCATCCACACCTCAGTCATCGTTCGCAGGTCGCTGGTAAAATAGACATCGACTTCATTCCCAGGATTTTCCGTGCAAAGGTCCACTTCATTGTTCTGTATCTTAATCCACCACTCGTTGTAGTGCTCCAGGTCGGTAAACAAAAACCGAATGACGGTTTGACCACTGGGAAGTTTTTCTGTGTTGAGGCGGCGCTGGATATCAGACATTAGTAACTGCACGTCCAGGTCCTTGTCGGTCATCTGGCCACGAGCCCAGCGCATTCCCCA
>CP070743.1:253992-260653 GCA_020348185.1 Nitrospirota bacterium | reverse complement strand
ATCCAAGCACAAATTCATTACCGGCTAGTTGAGGAACTCTCGGCTTCCGAAAAGCGATATCGTTATTTGGTGCAGCATCTGCACGAAGTGGTGTTTGAGTTAGACGAAAACAGCCACCTCACTTTCATCAATAAAGCCTGGGAAAAATTCATTGGCCACTCTGTAGAGAATTCCTTGAAAAGTTCATTGAACGACTACATCTGCAAGGAAGATTTGGCTCTCTGGGAAGATTTGATGGGCAAAGTCAGAAGTGGGGAAGCAAAGGAGCAGACACAAGAACTGAAACTCACAGGTCGTGATCAGAAAGTGGTTTGGGGCGAAATCACGATCCGCATGAATGAAGGAAAAGGGGTCGTAGGGTCCATATTTGATATTTCCGATCGCAAAATAGCCGAAGAGGCATTGCAGAAAGCCAAACAGAAGGCAGAAGTGGCAAACGAAGCGAAAAGCATGTTTCTGGCCACCATGAGTCACGAGATTCGGACTCCCTTGAACGCCATTCTTGGAACCGCGGAACTTCTTTCTGAAACTCCTCTCGATGACCAACAGAGGGAATTCCTGAGAGTCTGTCAGCGATCAAGCAGCAATCTTCTAGATCTCATCAATGATATTCTTGACCTTTCCCGAATCGAGGAAGGGCAATTAGAGGTGGAGGAGGTTGATTTTGATCTCCGGGAAGAATTGAAACGAGTCAGCAATATTGTCGACCACCAACTTCAGAATAAAAATTTGCCCTTCACATGGAATATCGCTGCATCCGTTCCACCCCTGTTGAGAGGTGATGCCGGGCGTCTTCGCCAAATTCTCCTCAATCTTATTACCAATGCGATTAAGTTCACCGAAAGAGGCCATATCCGCCTCTCCGTCAAGCCGATCCGGCAATATGAAAAAACCTGCCACCTTCTATTCAGCGTGCAAGATACAGGGATCGGTATCGATCAGGAAAATTTACCCCGGATCTTTGAGCGTTTTACGCAGGTTGAGAAATCTTTCACCCGTAAATATGGGGGGGCGGGATTGGGACTAACTATTGTCAAACGTTTGGTCGAATTAATGGGAGGAGAAGTCCGGGTAAACAGCCGGCTTGGCGTGGGAAGCACCTTTTCATTTTGCCTTCCCTATAAGAAGTCCTCTTCTTTAAAAATACAGAAGTTAAGTGCTGCCAAAAAGAACATGAGCGTTCGCAGGCAAAATCCTGCGCAGCTACGCATCCTCCTGGCCGAAGATGATCACGATAACGCGACTATCATCCGACATTTTTTGAAAGAAAAGCCGTACCAGATCGATTGGGTGGAAAATGGCCAACTGGTCCTGGAGCAATTCAAAGGTGGCGATTATGACCTTGTGATCATGGATATCCAAATGCCTGTGAGGGATGGTTTGGCAGCGGTCAAGCAGATAAGACAATGGGAGAAAATGGCCGGACACAGGACATCGCCCATTCTCGCGCTAACGGCTAATGCTATGAAAGAGGACTCGCTTCAGTGTCTTCAAGCTGGCTTCAGTGGATATTTAAGCAAGCCTGTCAGGAAGACTGCTTTAATCGAAGCCATTGAGGGGTACGGTCACCAGCTAAAACGGGATACGGTATACGGCTAAACCTTTAGCTAATTTCATGAGGCGTCACGGATGCTTCGAATTTAACAACGAATAACACTTTTACCCTCTAAGTTTAGCAACAGCAGCGCCTTCATCATCGAAGATGTCAAAAACGTAGTGTAAGCGCATGAGTTCGATGAGGGCCCGAATGTTTGGAGTGAGATTCAAAAGGACGACGTCCCCTCCATCGGCTCTGGCGGCCTTAAGAGCGGAAACAAATACCGAAAGACCACTGGAGTCGAGGAACGTTAGATGTGACAGATCAAAAACAAGTTTGTTTTTCCCTTCCCCAATAATCTGCTTTATCTCTTTCCTGGCTTCAGGAGCTGCTGCGGCATCCAAGCTTCCTGTGAGCGTGATCACTTCTATTCCGTTAGCTGAGTGACGTTCAAGTTTCAATTTTGTTCTCCGTTCGAGCTTTAGCAGGCTGTTCAAAAAGACCCGTCCAGCAAGGCTGAGACCTTCCTATCAGATTCTTCTTGCATAATTCAAGACTGGGAGCAGGAATCAGAAAATTGGGAGAACTCCTGCTTACCCATGGCATCTGCAGTTTCCCAAGGGAGAAATTTGCTGCCAGATCTGCCATTGAAGGTTGACTCCTATTGGTCGCAGCCTATACTTTGATGTCCTAATAATGAGTAAATGCTGCAATTTTCCCAATTTGAGTCGGAGGGGATAAGTTGACACCGAGCAAGTCATCCAAGGAAATCGACCAAGACTTCATCTTAGTAGCCGAAGACGATGCCGATACGCGAACGGTTATTGGTCGCTATCTTGAACAGGCAAATTTCAAAGTGGCCCTTACATCTGATGGCTATGAAGCCATGGGAAAACTCTCGGAAGATGTCACGGTGTTCCTCGTTGATTTAATGATGCCCAAGGCGTCTGGCCTCGAATGCTTGCGATATTCACTTGATAAATATCCGGATATCCCTGTCATTGTCATGTCCGCCTATGGGGAAATTAAGGACGCCGTAGAGGCCATGAAACAAGGTGCCTTTCACTATCTCACGAAACCATTTCAGCGTGATGACCTTCTGGTTCAAATCAAACAAGCCGTGAAATCGGCAAAACTCATTCGAGACAATCGGGGATTGCGACAGGCCATGGGTTCGCCTTTGCCCACCGCTTCATTTGTCGGTAAATCCAATGCCATCCGGGACCTGTTACAGCAAGTTGAAAGGTTTGCCAGACTTGATACCAATGTGCTGATTACAGGAGAGAGCGGAACAGGAAAAACCACCTTGGCTCGAATGATTCACCAGGGAGGGCCGCGAGCAAAAGAGCCGTTTATTCCCGTGAGTTGCGCAGCATTGCCGCGGGATTTGGTGGAGGCGGAGTTATTTGGCCATGAGAGAGGTGCATTTACGGGTGCCGTGACGAGCCGGCCGGGGCGAGCAGAAATGGCGGACCGGGGGACGCTTTTTCTGGACGAAGTCGGCGATCTTCCTCTCGAATTACAACCAAAGCTTCTCACATTCTTAGAGGACCGCCTTGTGCAACGGATTGGAGGATCCAAAGCGCATCGGGTAGACATTCGGTTCATTGCGGCTACCCATCAGAATTTAATTCAAATGTGTGAGGAAAAGTCTTTCCGTGAAGATCTCTATTACCGCTTGAATGTCCTTTCTCTGACTATTCCACCCCTCAGGGAACGCCCCGAGGACTTGCCGGTCCTCATTGAGTCTGTGTTAACCAAAATAGCCCAGAAGCGAGGCTGTCAGCCTATCACCTTAAACGAGACGGCTCGTATCTCCCTGATCCAACACCACTGGCCTGGAAATGTCCGGGAGCTAGAGAACGTACTCGAACGAGCCTCCGCCATTTCAAACAATTCCATCATTACGGAAGATTTACTCAAATTTGAGGGGTCCTCAGGTGTTTCATCGGTGGCTGAAAAAGTGGTCGCCCATGAACCTGGCGGGATTGAACAATTGACGCTGGCTGAAGTCGAACGCAGAACCCTCATTCAAGCGCTGGAAATCTGCAAGGGCAAAAAGGCCGAAGCGGCACGCCAGCTCGGCATCAGCGAAAAGAGTATCTATAACAAGATGAAACGGTTTGGGCTTTCTGATTAACCCGTAAAATTTACCAGCCAGTTATTAGCTTTCCCCGAAAGTTCTACAACTTCCTTCCCTACGGAAACCTCGAGGATAGCCACGCCTGACTCCTAACCCCTCTCTTTTCAAAGAGTTTCCAGAGATTTTCGATATTCCCTTTCTAATGGCGCGGATATTGCTTTTAATTGCCCCAAAAGGCTGTAAATTGAACAGTTGTCATGGATCCTGAGGACTTCAACCACCATGGTCACTCCCATGAATGGGTGGAGGAGAAACCTTATCCAAAGCCTCCCAAACAGGAGGAGTGAAATTTGGATGATCAAGCAAATGAATATTCAAGGAGAAAGAAAGCTGTTGCATTTATTGGTCTGTTAATTCTGACTAAATTGCTGGAACGAGCAGCAACCCAAACCGAAGAGAGAGGGGCCTCGTGATAGGGAAACCTTTGCATCATCTCGAGTTTCAAGATTGCAATGAAAGTTTTCAAAATGAAATGGTCTTGCCCATGAAGAGGCGGGCTATCCTGGCTGTATTGCGAGCCTACGAATGGAATCAGTCAAAAGCGGCGGACGCGCTTGGATTGAGCGAAGAGGGGCTTCGTCATGTCATTAAAGACGCCGATCTCCACATAGAAAATATGGATATGGAACATCCCCAAGCCCTAAAACAAAGGGTGGGAAGGTAAACACGACCGAAACATGACTTCAAAGTATCAAGAGTGTGAGCTCCATTTCGGAGTCGATAAACTAAGCCTAAAAACGCATCTACCAAAACCATCACCTGCTAACCAAGAACCCTCCTCCCATTAAAACACTTCCTTGTTGTTTCCTCTCAGCAATCGCATTTCTTAACAACATGAGCCTCATTCCAGCCCTCCAAATCCGGTGTAATTTTTACCTGTGTCTCTCTTCAATTCAGGTAATACTTACAAGTCAAAATTGAATTGCAGGGCCCTGCAAGTCTTTCCCTCGAATAAAAAGTTATTTTTTTCAATGGGTTACAAAAAAATAGCCTCGTAGCGCTGGACTGGCATGTCCAATGCTTATTAACGAGCAAAGGGAAAAAATAAATTCTAAGTGGACGGGGAATACGATGACTAAATATTGGGACCGCAAAATACAGATCGCAATGCCGGAAAACCTCATAGCACTAATGGGGGTTATGTTGGTGGTTCTCTCAGCCTGTTCGTCGACCGATCCTGCCAAGCGCTTCGAAGGGGTTTATGAAGACTTACCCGAGGGCACCTTTCAACTAACCGAACAGCAGTCCCGCCTAACCGACGCCGAGGTCTTGAAGAAATTTCAAGCACCCGAGGAGGAGGTGTATCACTACGGAAGAGGCGATGAAATCACGATCGAGGTATGGGATCATCCCGAGTTATCCGGGAAACATGTTATCGGTCCTGATGGCTTTATAAGCCTTCCCATTGTGGGGCAATTAAAGATGGCCGAGTTGACTCGTCACGATGGAGGAAAATTAGTCGCTAAGTCCGTTTCTCAATATTATCCAGGGGTTCCGACGACGATACGGGTAGACCGGTACACCTCTAATAGAGTTCAGATTCTGGGTCGGGTTTCAAAACCCGGCATCATATCATTCGATACCCCTCCGACCCTTCTCGAGGCCATCTCCCTGGCAGGTGGATTGCCCGTGGGGGGGATCGGCTCGGACAAAGCGGCTCTGACACGTTGTGCCGTATTCAGAGGGAAAGATCGCGTTGTGTGGATTGACTTAAGAGCGATTCTCACCGGAAGAGATATCAGCTTGAACATTCGGTTGCAGCGCAACGATCTGGTCTATATCCCGGACGCTGATGATCAGCTTGTGTATGTTATGGGAAGTGTTCATACGCCTGGTGCCTATCGTCTGACTCCCGGAATGTCTCTGCTTGATGCTCTCGCCACAGCAGGTGGGCCGAACGTGGATGCCAATTTGGATCAGATCCAAATCGTCCGTCCCAGCATTGGCTTTAGCAAAGAATTTTCTATGGAGAGTATTTTAGCGCCAGAACCCCAACTCAACATTGCCCTGGAAGAGGGAGATATCCTCTATATTCCAGAGAGCGGGGTGGCTAAGGCTGGCTATGTGTTGAAGGCCTTCGCCCCCCTAACACAAATTATGGTATTTGGAGCCTTAGCGGCGGGGCTCGCCTTTTAATGAACGGGAACTCGTCAGCAAGCCACCTTCAGGGAGTTCATTCTCTACGATTCCAAAAAGAACTGTGGGTGGTTTCAATGGGACGACATAACAGACAAGACACGATTTATAATCAGCCCACACGTAAGGGCGTCATAAAATGATGAATAAGTCAGAAACCATGCCTACACCACAGACTGAACCCTCCTCAATAGGTGTGCCGGGCCGGAGCATTAACCCCCTGGCCAGTTGGTCCAACCACCGAATGTTGGCACTCGTTATTGCCCTCCTTCTTCTGGGAGTAGGGATTCCAGTTGCCTGGTTGAAGGGAAGCCCTTCCTATCAGGCGACAGCTGTCGTTCATGTATCTCCACGATTTCTGAAAAACCTTGAGGAAGATAAAGAGTTGGAGTTTCAATCGAACAGTCAGTATCGTCAATTCGTGCAGCATCAGGTCTACACCATCAACCGCTACGACATTGTCTCGGCAGCCCTCGAGAGATTGGGTGAAAAACGTCAGTTGTGGCAGAAACCCGGTGAGAGCTCTCGCCGGGCGACGGAGCGATTGCAGGCGGCTTTAAAGATTCGCCCCGTCCCCGATTCGTATCTGATCACCATTCGGCTGGAAGGGCCGAAACCAGAAGGGCTAGCAGACGTTGTGAATGCCGTCTCAGAGACATACCTAGAGAAAGCGAAAGAAGAGGAATTTTATGGCAGCGATCATCGAATTGTACAACTTCGTCAAGAGCGAGACGAATTGGAAGAGCAAATCAGTCTGAAGGGCCAGAGCCGAAACGAGCTTGCCATGGAGTATGGAGCCACCAACTTTAGTGAGAGCCGGATCAATCCCTATGATGCGTTGTTAC
>CP070743.1:247105-253892 GCA_020348185.1 Nitrospirota bacterium | reverse complement strand
CCATCCTTTTGAATGACCTTTGCCCGCAATGAGGAATATCTATCCATTTTCCCCAAATATTGATCAATATTGCGAAATGGATACTGATCAACATGAGCCTGGAAATATCCAATTTTTCCATCCAAATCAAAGCTTTCATGAACGAGATCTTTTTCTCTGTATCGCATACGATTTTTGTGGAAAAATTGGGGTTGTCGATAATCCGGATACCATCCGCAATGTTTGATTCTTCGTCCGAGAAAAAAGTTACGTCGCGGAACAAAGTACGCATCCGCCTCAGGCCCCTCAGCTAACTTCCGTCGAATCTCATCATGTATGGCCTCATTCGCCCGTTCATCGGTATCTAAACTAAACACCCAATCATGGGTCGCCCGGGCCATCGCTTCGTTTCGTAACCTTCCAAAACCATGAAATTCATGCTGATAGACCTTGTCGGTATATTCCTGACTAATTCGGGTTGTCGCATCAGTACTAAAGGAGTCCACGACAATCAGTTCATCTGCCCATTTAAGACTTTTTAAGCATGCATGCATGTTAGGTTCATCGTTATAGGCAATAACAACGGCTGAGACTTTTGGGGTACTTTCACTCATAGTAACCTATGACAATTCAAGAAGCGTAAAGTCCAAAATTCAATGCAATTCAGAGAGGAAGGGTTGTTGTTGAATCCAGAAACTGTATCCCCTTCAAGCAATGGGCTTGGGAAGGTTAATTCAATTCGACGGCCGCCGTATCCTGTAAAATCCAATTCGCCGCTTCAGAAAAATTTTCGGCTACAAACGCAACTCGAATTTCATTATTTTCCATGGCCTGAACAGCCTCCTGACTGTACTCGCTGGTCATCACCAACACCGCCTTCGACCCCACCGCATTGGCTAACTGCATATCAATGACTTTATCACCAACATAATAACTGCGTGACAGGTTTAGATCTAATTCTTTGGCCGCTCGCAGGATAAGTCCAGGTTTCGGCTTTCTGCACTGACAGGCATCATCCGGATGATGGGAGCAGAAAAATATCCCATCAAGGCACCCACCCTCCTTTACTAATTCACGCTCGAGTTTTCTATGAATCATATGAAGATCATCCTCCGTCATTAATCCACGGGCGATCCCCGATTGATTGGTGATAATGACCACCCGGCTTCCCCCCTGCTTCAATCGGACAATGGCCTCAACCACACCGGGAAACAGATTTAGCTCAGCTGGCGACGTAATATATCCAGTATCGCGGTTTAGCGTCCCGTCACGATCGAGAAAAACGGTAGGGGTAATTTCAGGTTTCAAGTTACAGGTTTCAGGTTAATAAAAAAAATATGTTCTTTCTCTCTGATTTTACCGTTACTTCAGTTAACGATTCAGTATGGTCTGCTCGCGAGATAATTTAAGGTTGTTACTCACTTGAAACCTGAAACTTGGAACCTGAAACTCCGACTTTTAACGCCGCTTGGCATACGTCTTCTACGGATATGCCGGTCATACAGCGATGATCAATGGGACAATGCCGTAAGAGACATGGAGAACATCTGACTGTGGATCTCACAGTCCTGCTCAAATTGGAAGGCGGAGCAGTATGAGCCGGATCGGTGGATCCAAAAATGGCGACGACGGGTACCCCAAAGGCACAGGCGATATGCATAGGACCAGTATCATTGGTCAGAAATAACGAACACCGCTTGATGATGACTAAAAGCTGGCGAATCGTGGTTTTTCCGGACAGGACGATTGACGGATGTTTCATATACCGGCCGACGGTCCGTCCCAAATCTTCTTCTCCGGGTCCTCCCACAATGACACATTTAACCACCTGCTCCGGAGACAGCGCTCTTTGGCGATTTTCTATTATTTGATCGGCAGCCTCTGCAAATCGCTCCGGCAACCATCTCTTTGCCGTCCCATAAACCGAACCGGGATTGACCCCGATCACCTCATCAGCATTGCCTCGAGCCAGACTGGGAAATTCTTTATCGACAAGCTGTTCCTCTTCTTCTTGTACCACCAGGTTCGGAGCACGTTTGGTCTGTACGCCTGTCAGTTCACCAATCAATCGTTGGAAATACTCCACCTGATGAACACGCCCCGCCTGCTTTGGAACGGGAATCGCTCGGGAAAGGAATAGGCGACGCCCATCCGTCATATACCCCCAACGTTCCCGAACGCCCGAAAGGAAGGTCAACAAGGCCGCTTCAAAGGCATTTTGTAGGAGAAGAGCCATACCAAAGTGTCGTGCGCGCATTTCACGAATTAACGCCATCTTTCCGAACAGCCCTTTGTGTCTTGCCTTGTGATCATAAATGAATACCTCATCAATACCAGGATGCCCCCTTAACAGTTCGGCTATGGTCGGACGAGCCCATAATGTGATCGTAGACTCAGGGTAAGCCGCACGTAAATCCATTAATGCCGGGGTCCCCATAACGGCATCGCCAATCCAATTGGGGGCCCGAACAAGAATATGTGATATAGAACCCACGAGAACCCTCGTTTCCCTCAACCTCGATTCAACAATAATTAACCTGACACCGATACGGCCCCATTATTCAGATCGTTCAACCATCGAATTAACCGGCCTTCCCCATCCTTGACTTCAACGCTGAGATGAACCGCCCATATTCCATCACCATCCTGTATGAAGGGATTAAGTTTCACGGCATCTTTCTCAGTGGTCAACGCGCAGGAGGCCTTCACCTGACGCATTCGTCGGCGAACGGCTTCAAGATCTGACGCGCCATAGGCCCAATGATCAGGAAAGACGATCTCATCCAGAATGTTGACCCCCATATTGGCCACGGTGGTTCGAAAGGCCATGGCATTTCCAATTCCACTAAAGATCAGCGCATTTTTTCCGGAAGCCCAACTGATGGGTTGCTCCTCATTAGCTGACAAGCAAGAGAGAGATTTGGGCTGAAACTCAATCCGAATGGGATCAACGGATCGCCCCATGGCCGCCTGTAAAGGACCACAAATTTTTTCTGGGTCGGTCATGAGATCAGCACGAGTGACCACGACAGCCGTAGCCCTTCCAGCAGCTGAGATCGGCTCGCGCAGCCGCCCTGAGGGCAACAATTTTTCAAGTCCAAAGGAATCGGAGCCATCAACAAGTAAAAAATTCAGATCTCGATAGAGACCTAAGTGTTGAAACCCATCATCCAAAATGAAGCAATCAATCTCTGATTGAGTTAACACCCACTGACCGAGTTTAAACCGGTCACTTCCCACCGCTACCACCACACCAGGACAATTTTTGGCCATAAGAAAGGGTTCGTCTCCAGCTTCCTTTGCGTCTACCAGCACCTCCCGTCCGTCAGACACCAAAAGAAAGGTGGATTCCTTTGTTCTTCGATACCCTCGGCTGAGGATTCCAATTCGTTTTCCCTGCGATTGCAGCCATTGGGCGACCCACATCACAAATGGAGTTTTCCCTGTTCCGCCAACAGTTAAATTCCCAATGCTAATAACGGGACACGATAACCGACGTTGCGATAACCACCCTTGCTCGTATAACCGGACACGAGCTCGAACCGCCATTCCATAAGGAATGGTCATGAGATCGAGGAGAATGGGAATATGTTTGTGAACCCAGGATTCTTGAGAGTGAGGTCGGGGAGCAGCGTTCAAAGTTTCACGTTTCAGGTTTCAGGTTTCACGTCAGGGCTCTTAGACTTTTGAACCTTGAACTTTGGACTTTAAGCCTTGGACCTCAAAATTGGAAGATGACAGGAGTCGAGAGTGGTGTTGAGGGTCTTCCAGATGGGACACGATCAAATCAAGGTTTTGTCTCATGACACCTTGATTGGCTTGTACCACACTGCGTGCAGCAGAACCCATGCGTTGCATTAAAGAAGGGTTGTTAAAGGCTTGAAGGAACTGTTCGGATAATTCCTCGACATCCTTGACTTGAATTCCACCGCCTGCCTGAACCAAAAGGTGGGCGATTTCGGAACAATGATCGGTGTACGGCCCAAAATAAACAGGCTTTCCCCACCTGGCTGGCTCTAAAAGATTGTGTCCGCCAACAGGCACCAAGGTTCCCCCCACAAAGGCGACCCGCCCCAGGGCATACACATCTGCCAATTCCCCCCTGGTGTCAAGAATGATGACCCGTGGGCCTTTTCCTTTGGGTTCTTCTCCTTTGGCATGGTTCATTGCGCTGCGTCGGACAGAGACCAACCCGGCCGCACGAACCTTGGTTTCCACATTTTCCACCCGCTCCACATGACGAGGCGCAATCAAAAGAATACTGGCCGAATGTTCACGAATAAGATGAGTATAACAACCAAGAAGGTCATCTTCCTCCTCTGAATGCGTACTCCCTGCCACTATCAACTCTTCATGTTCCGCTAATCCAAGGGCGGATCTTGTGATCCGAGGCGAGGAGATAGACGACGATTGACTTTCCTGATCAAATTTCATATTTCCGGTCCGGAATACGCGCTCTGAAGAGGCCCCCAGGTCTCGAATACGCTGAACATCTCTGTCCGATTGCATAAGAAAGAGGTCAACAAAAGAAAGAACTTTTTCCATGAACCCCTTAATCAGACGGTAACGGTTATACGACCGAGATGATAAACGACCATTGACGAGAAATGTGGGAACCCCATGGCGAGCGAAACATTTCAACAGATTCGGCCACAGTTCAGTTTCAACAAACACAAAAGCCGCCGGACGAAATTTCCGAACGTACGCCTCGACCACCCAAGGGAAGTCAAGTGGTAAATAACAATGAAGCGCGACGTCAGCCAACCGCTGTTCAACAGCTTCTCGACCGGTTTCAGTAATGGTCGAAACGAGAAAGGTCCAATCGGGATACCGAGCTTTCAGGGATTTCACAAAGGGGACGATGGTGATCACCTCCCCCAAAGAGACCGCATGAATCCAAACCACAGGAGATTCAGAGGGATCGTTCTCACGAGAGATCCACCCGAAGCGTTGGGGCAGTCCTCGTCGGCACCGTTTTTTTGCCAGGAGAACGCCCAAAATAACAGGAGACGCGAGGAGTAAGAGGATATTGTATATGAGATAACCCATGGCTTTAGAGTCAAAATGTCTCAGGGTGGTAGATATCTAGGAGTCGGAAAGCACGGTGTCGCGTCAGTGCCCAAGCGAACTATTTCGGAATGTATCGAACCAAGATTTCTTCGGTGAGCCCTAACCCTGAACCGCCGCTTCGGCATCACTGGTTACCCGATTCAAGGCCTTTTCTAACTCAACGCGCTTGGATTCCAGTTCAGTGGGGGTCGCATTCGCATCAATCCACATAGGATTTCCCCACATAAATATGCCCTTCCCCCACGGATACGGGACCATAAACCGGTCCCAACTCGGAAAGATTTTTTTTTTGAGCACATAAAACTGACCGGCACAATGGGAAATCCAGTCAGTTTGGCTAATGACAAAACTTCACCCTGAACCTGGTGCCGAGGTCCTTGGGGACCATCAGGCGTGACGACTAAGTCAGCTCCCTGACGACCATGCCGGATGAGTTGCCGAAGCGCCAGCGTCCCACCTCTGGTCGTCGAACCTCTCACCGATCGAAATCCAAATCGACGCACAATTCGATAAATCAATTCCCCATCCCGATGTTGGCTAATCAAAATATAGGCGAGTTTCCCCCTATACCCTAACGGCATCATTAACTGCTGCCCATGCCAAAATACAATAATCAGCTGGTGACCATTTTTGTACAATTCGTCTATTTTCTTCTCGCCCTGAGAAGAAATCCGAATACACTTTCCCAGGAATGTAATGAGTCCGGCCCCAAGAGGAGGAAGCAGATTCAGTTTAATCCATTTCTGAAAATTCTTCACCATTAAACCCTTCCCGGTTAAAAGGCTTCAGCTGTCGAGATCGCAAATTGCGTCTGGTGGAGTCGGGTGTACTGCCCACTTTTCTGCAGCAATTCTTCATGGGTTCCCATTTCCACAATTTTACCTTTGTCGAGGACCACGATTCGATCAGCGTGTTGAATAGTCGACAGGCGATGGGCGATGACCAAGGTCGTCCGGTCCTTCATCAGATTCGACAACGCCCCCTGGACGAGTCTTTCAGATTCAGAGTCAAGAGAGGATGTGGCTTCATCCAAAATAAGAATCGGAGGATCTCGGAGAATAGCCCGGGCAATCGCCAGGCGCTGTCGTTGTCCCCCGGAAAGTTTGACTCCATTTTCACCGACCAGCGTCTCAAGGCCCAGAGGCAGCCGCTCGATAAATTCCATGGCAAAGGCGGCCTTTGCGGCCTGAACCACTTCCTCATCACTGGCCTCCGGCCGGCCGTAGGCAATATTGTTTTTGACCGTATCATCAAAAAGAACAGTTTCCTGAGAAACAATTCCAATCTGACGGCGCAACGAGGCACGTGCCACCTGGCGAATATCGTGCCCATCAATAAATATCTGTCCCTCGGTGGGCCGATAAAACCTTGGAACCAAACTGACCAAGGTCGATTTACCACTACCGCTACTGCCCACTAAGGCCACCACTTCCCCGACTCGAATCGTTAAGGAAATATTGCGCAATGCCTGTTCCTCTGAACCTTCATAGGTAAAACTCACATTGCGAAACTCTAGTGAACGGGAAATAGGCGGGAGGGACTGTTTCCCGATATCCTTATCTTGCTCATTTTCAATATCCAGAACGTCGAACACACGTTGGGCCGCTGCCAGCGCGTTTTGGATTGACTGATTGGCATTGCTCAAACGCTTGATCGGCGTGTACGCCATAAACATCGCTGTCAAAAAGGAAAAAAATGCTCCAGGCTTCATGGACGTCGTAATCACCAAATACCCTCC
>CP070743.1:240195-247005 GCA_020348185.1 Nitrospirota bacterium | reverse complement strand
AAACAACCCGCACAGTGGGCTGCCGATCGGGTAGCAGAATGGTATCCGAACCAACCAAGAGATCATTTTGCTAAAGCCCTTGATGGCGGGCGGCGCGGCGACCTCCTCGCAGAAAAACTCCTCTCTGAATTAAGTCTGAATCACAATCAACCCGTTATGGCACGGGCCACGGCTCTATCGCTATTGCAAAATTACAATAGAGAATTCTCCAGAGAGTCCATTGAAACCGCGCTTCGCGATAAAAATCCCCTCATTCGCCTTGGAGCTGTGCGTGGGGCAGAACGACTGCGCCCTGAGACACGTTGGCAGGCCGCCCATCACTTGCTTTCCCATCCCCTGCGTGCGGTACGAATTGAAGCCGGTCGATTGCTGGCACCCGTGGATCCTGCAACGCTCAATTCTGGCCAAAGGGATACTCTGGATCGTGCCATTACTGAATACATCAGCGCCCAAATGGTTAATGGGGACCGTCCCGAAGCCCATACGAATGTTGGCGTGACCTATTCACAAACCAGAAATTTCACCAAAGCGGAACAGGCCTATTTACAGGCTCTTTCGCTCGACCCTCAGTGGGTCCCGGCGCTTGTTAATCTGGCTGATCTTTATCGAGCGCAAGGCCGCGATGCCGAAGGTGAACCACTACTGAAACGTGCCTTGGATTCTGATCCGAACAATCCCGCAATCCATCAGGCATATGGTCTATGGCTTACCCGGCAAGGGCGGACTCAAGAAGCTCTCGAGAGTCTGAAACGCTCCGCTGAACTGGCTCCTGAAACGGCCCGCTATTGGTACGTATATGGCATCGCTCTGAATTCAACGGGCCAAACATCGGAAGCGTTACAGGTCTTACATCGGGCTCTGGACAAATTTCCAGAAAATCTTGATATCCTCTATGCGCTTGTCACGATTCATCGCGATCAGGGTGATGTCAAAAGCGCAGTGACCTATGCCGAAAATTTAGCCGGCCTGAGGCCGGATCAAGAATACTTTCAACAGTTAGTGAAGGAACTCCGAGAACAACAACGCAACTAACAAATCATTCAACCGGAAAGAACCTTCTCTTTTGCCACTTTAATCTCTTTTTCGCATCGATCTTCTAATTATGATTCGTCAAATTACCCGCTCCTTACTATTTCTGTTAGTCGCACAGGTTGTGACGTCTTTGTCCGAGGCCCCAGCAGCAGCACCTGAACCCAATGCCCATCTCTCCATTCCTATCCGGTGGTGTGCCCTCCAGGGGAGCCCTGCTGTGGGAACTCGGTCGAGGGCCTCGGGTGGGACCACAGATGAAATTCTCCGCTCACGCCACATCCGAGCTACGTCTTTTGTATGGATGCCGCATTCCGGTATTAGTTTTCGATCAGCTCTGACGCCCAAAACCGGTTCCCGAATCGGATTTCCAATCATTAAGGATCCGCACCCCCCAAACCCTGACGGATCCGGCGGTGCCGGTTTAGAAGGAGATATTCTCTCCCCGGCTTTTGATCATCGGAAACGAAAAGAGCTCAATATGGTCGTTGGCAGTTGCGAAAAAGCGTGGGAGCAATTGGAAGATCAACTGGAAACAAATTTTGAGGGAATCATTGGAATTAATATTCGGCGCTTTGTTAAGCCAGATGGGAGCCCTGCCGGCCTCTTGGGGGTTGGAACCAGCTTACATACCGTCCCATACGGAACAGATAAATGTGAAATTCCACCTCAACCTCAAGTTTTTCAACCTCTGATGAGCAATGACGGATGGGTGGTCGTTGTCGATAACCGCTTCACTCAACAAACCGATCCCTATGACAGTGTGCTTGCCCATGAACTGGGTCATGTCTTATTCCTGGGGCATGGGAACGGATTGGATGATCCAGCCGGAAATCCTCCCCGTAAAAACAAGAGATTCGATGGCTATTGTGATCGTCATGAAAATGTGAACGCGGCTCCCTTCACTCTCATGAAACCCCAAAACCCGGTTCCCAACCTTCTGACGGATCTCCAAAGAACGAATGCGAGGGCGGCCGCAAGGGTAACCGTGGGGGGAGTAAGCCTACAAACAGACGATTCACAGAGGGGTTTTATCATCAGTGACGATGAGGTCGACCAAGTGGGCGACGTGAAAGACCCCTCGGTCGATTTACGCTCACTGGGCATCCACTATAACACCATTAAGGGAGTGACCATCCTCAGTTATAGACTTGTTGGTCGACTCCCCGAGTACCCCTTCCACCGGTTCCTTGTGTTTGCCGACCTGGATGCGAATCCGAACACCGGCGGTTCCCCTTCCACCATTGGGTACCAGACACCTTTTCAAGGCGCCGAAATTGTGACCGAAGTTTTGGTGAAGAGATACGTGGGTGAACCCCAACGACGTGTCACAACCTCCGTCTGGTTCTATCGCTCGGGCAGGTTTGTCAAGTCTCCGGTCGCCTCGAGAATCAAGGCGGAAGTCATGCCCGCTGTCTTGGGGCATTCAGGAAAGGTGGCCTATGATGTCGTCACCCTCCAAATTCCTCATGGACTTGTCGTTCCGCGCCCTGTCAAGGTTCGATTCCAGGCCATGACAGAGCGTATGGGTGGAGAATTGGATCGCTTACCGGAAAAGGGTGAGCAGGGCAGGCTCATCCGGTTGACTAAGCCACAATACCCCTTGTGCCGAGTGACCCCCCACACGATTAATGCCGGGGACCCACTCAAATTAAAGGTCACAGGGTTTATTCCCAACCGAACGGTGAATGTCTTTATCGACCACAAACGGATCGGTAGCACCGTATTAAACCAGAAGGGAAATGTGACCGTTCAAATTCCAACCCCCCCCGACGCAAAAGACGGGCTCCATCTTCTTGTGGTTGCCATAGAGAAGAAGGCGTTGACCGCCCATTGTTCATTGACGATCACGGGCGGAACCGCCGACAAAAAGCCATCACTTGAATCACGAAAATGAAGGAGAGCAAGGCAGCTTTATTCAAACCATTATCGTTCAGCCCACCGCGGGTTCTCACATCAGCAGAAAAAACAGAGTTTCAAGTCAAATTCCAGTGGGAGCAATGATTTTTGGGGTAGGAAGTCAGGTGTCATTTTGAGTATATTTAATCCTGAAAGGGCTGTCTAAGTCGGGACCCTTGTGAAAATAAGGATGACGTGATGCCTTGGCTTCTTCGAGTAATTCTATCATTTTTTCTCATGCAGGGGGCGCTGGAGACTGTCCCGGCAGCAGGCAAGGAGGCGACCAAATGTGTGGTTCCAAGCGGAATGGCGACTGAGCGCCCTGATCCAGAAGGTATTCCAACCAAAGTTCAAATAGGGACTTATGTGATTAAGATCTTTGGCATTAACGATATTAATCAAAACTTTAAAGCAGACATCTTTTTAAGGATGCAATGGAAAGACCCTCGATTGGTGGACCAATCACTAGGAGGCTCCCTTGCGGGGTGCAAGGTTCCTCTCGATGCGGTGTGGCACCCAAGAGTCTTGCTCCTGAATGGTGAAAATTTTTCCAAACATCTCGAGGAGTCGGTCAGCATTAATTCTGAGGGACGGGTGAGGTATGTACAGAGGTTCGCAGGAGATTTCTCGATCCCTTTTCACCTCTCAGAGTTTCCGTTTGACCAACACACCTTGGCCATCTCGGTTGTGTCGGGTGGATATGACACAGGCCAGGTCCAATTTATCATTGACGAAAAGGTTATCGGGCAAATGGAAGACCTTTCCCTCGCTGACTGGTCTATCGAACCAGGCAAGGGGAAGGTGACTTCAATTTATTTTGCCCCTCAGGATAGGAGTTTCCCCCTCTTTAACTATGAACTGAGCGTCCAACGCTATCAAGGGTTTTACTTATCCAAGGTGATCATTCCGTTAACCATGATCATTTTCATGTCTTGGACCGTGTTTTGGCTAGACCCGAGGCATCTGGCCACCCAAGTCGGCTTATCCGCTTCCGTCATCGTAATCCTCACTATCTTTCAACTTAACGTTGGCAACTTTCTGCCAAAAATATCCTATCTGACTCGCATGGATCGTTTTGTGTTGGGGGCCTTGGTTCTTGTTTTTCTGGCGTTGGTGGAGACTGTCACGGGAGGCGCTCTTGCGGGGAGTGGTAACCCGGGGCTCGCAAAGAACATTGATCGATGGGCCCGGGTTGTATTTCCTATTGCCTTCCTATTTGTTTTGGCATTCGCCTTTTGGATCTAACATGCACTCAAGGGTCTCACGTTACGGGGTTTTGGTATCACGCGACAATAAACCCTTGCATATTTTGGAGTTTTTCATTTCTTAACCTTATTGCAGGTGGTGACTTATGAATTTCAAAAAATCTTTTATTGACCTTGGATTCCTTGTGTGTCTCTTGTCGGTCGGCGTTACCGTCGGATGTGCCGTCAATCCGGTGACAGGGCGACCGGATCTCGTCCTGACCACCACAGAAGGTGAGCGGGAGATCGGAGCCAAGGAAGCAAAAAAAGTTGAACAACAAGTTGGTCTCACCGATGATCCCCGGCTTGCGGCTTATGTTGAGTCGCTGGGCCAACGGCTGGCCACGCACTCTCCTCGTCAAGATGTCCCCTACCAATTTCATGTTGTGGAAATGGTTGAGCCGAACGCCTTTGCCCTTCCGGGAGGGTTCGTTTACGTCTCTCGTGGCCTCCTCCCAATTGTCAATTCAGAAGATGAACTGGCTGGGGTGGTCGGTCATGAAATCGGTCATGTCGCGGCCCGGCACTCCGTTCAACGTCTGTCGGCAGCCGCTCCTTTTGCGATCGTCGGAGGGGTGACCGGTGCCGTCACGGGGATTGTCAGTGACAATCTCAGTGATGCCGTGATGGGAATCACGGGATTTACGGGCAGCATCTTTCTCGCCCCGTATAGCCGGAGCCAGGAGCGAGAGGCCGATACGGTCGGCGTGGATCTGGCAGCAGCAGGTGGGTATGATCCTGTGGGACTGTCGAGATTCCTGCATGCGTTAGAAGTTCAGGAGTCACTCCGGAAAGAAAAACCACAGTCTCCCAGCTTCTTCGACTCCCACCCTTCCACGCCCGAACGAGTGAAGGATACGGCTAACTATGCTAAGAGCGCGACACGAGGTCCTGCGAGACCCATCGCCCCTGATCATGAAGCCTTTCTAAAAAAGCTCGACGGTGTGGTAGTTGGCACCCACCCAGCCGAAGGAGTATTTAATGATAATCTCTTCCTTCATCCACACCTTGACTTTGCCCTGAGGTTTCCGGCTGGCTGGGAAACACAAATCAGCCGGCAAATGGTATTGGCTGGTGACAAAGAGCAATTGACTCTGGCGTTTCTTCAGGTTGCTGGGGAAGGAAACGATCCCATGGCCATCCCAAGGGAGCTCGACAAGAAAAGCGGCGGAAAGGTTTTGGATAAAGTTGAACGATTTCAAGTAGGGGGGTTACCTGGGGCCCGACTGGTATTCCAGGCAAAAACCAAGCACGGCGTCATGGGGGTTGACTTGAATTGGATCGCCTATCAAGGGGTGATTTATCAGATTGTGGGACTAAGCCCGGAAAAGAAATTCCAAACATTCGAACCCATCTTTCGGCAAACGGTGAATAGTTTTCGCCCCCTCACCCGAACCGAGCGTTCGAACTTTACGATTACCCGACTCCGGCTCGCTCGCGCCCGGCAGGGAGAATCCCTTCAAAGTTTCATCTCGCGAACTGACTGCGTCTGGACAGATGCGGAGGTTGCCGCGGCGAACGGGATCTCAACCAATGCGACTCTTAAGGATGGCCAGCTATTAAAAATCACTAAACGAGAGCGGTACATGCCGCGTTAAATGTGGATGATCTCATCAAAGAATAAGAAAGCCTCCTGGCTAACAACCCATGAGCCTCTCCGCCAAAATTTTCATCGGACTTGCCTTAGGCATCACCTTTGGAATTCCGAATTGTAGCCGTTGACATTTTGTTGGGATTTGGCATTGGCAATTATCCTGCCCAATTCATGGGGCATCACCTTTTACCGCCTAACGCAGAGGGAAAATATTTGCCAAGCTACGTTTTTCAAAGACTTGGAGTTTATGACTGGTCTGGTTTGTCCTTTTTCTGGACAGGGTTCAATTCCGCCCTTTGAATACGCCCCTTTGCATCCGTCGCATCAACTCTTAACATTCGCTTCCCGTCAGCTTTAAAAAGGGTCATTGTAATCGTCCCTTCCTGATCAGACCGAGGTGAGACCAGCTTTCCATCTTCGATGTGAAGCTTCCCCTCGCCTGTCCATGCGCCAATCGTGCGAATGGCGGAGAATTTGAATGTCCCGTCCTTTCTTATGGTGACCTTGGCCCAATTCTGTTCCCGGACCATTTTGGGTTCCATCCAGGTCATCCCTTCCCAATTCCCCGCTACAATATGGAAGGTTAATATTTTTTCTTCTTGCCAGTTCGGTCGTTCGGCAGGGGGAACCTCAGCACAGGATACCGCCGCCGTACAAAACACCAACAGAATCATGTACTTCAAATTTCGAATCCCACACAACATCGTATTCTCCTTTTTTCGTTCTTAAAGATCGGAGCTTACAAAAAGCTTTCACCAGCTTCATAGCCCATACACCGCCATATTTCAGAGATCTTAACTGATTATTTTAGCTTATAGCCAGTAAGTCACCAAGTCACAGGGGTCGAAGAAGCCAAAGAAGTCTAAAGAGTCGAAGGAGTCGAAAAAGTCTAAGAGTCGCAGAATAAAGAAATCAAAAGGAGGCAGCTTTCTTGAGACCACCCAAAACTCACCTTCTTATGACCTCTTTGCCCCTTTCTACCCCTTTGCCTTCTTCGTCCCCCCTTTCCCCTTAGACCTCTTCGACCTTTTAGACCCTTTTGAC
>CP070743.1:233020-240095 GCA_020348185.1 Nitrospirota bacterium | reverse complement strand
TTATTCAACATCATATTGAAAACCCTCTCTCCCGTTTGTTGGTCAAGGGAGAGGCGAAGGACGGCGACACGGTTACCGTAGATTTCCAAGACGGGCAGGTGGTTGTGGTCCCAAAAGGATAAAGATGACAATTCCATCTTACTCTTCGAATCGGCATCTCTTTGATCTTTGAATGGTTGTCCGGGCGCCGGTCAATTAATGGCTTGGAGCTTAATGGAGAGAGTATGTGTGCGTTTGTTCCGACGAATTCCAATGGGCACTGTGTCTCCGACCTGGTGCCGATCAAGAATTCTGGCCAGATCATCAAAGGAGCGAACCGGTTCCCCATCAACCGTTTGAATAATGTCCCCCAGGTGAATTCGTCCCCGGGAGGTTTTTCTGGCGGGTTTCAGTCCAGCCCGGTCGGCAGAACTTCCTTTTTGTACTTTGGCGATGGCCAGACCCTTAATGCCCCACCGTGCTGAGATTCGCTCTGGGATTAAACTGATTCCGAATCCCGGTCGAATCACTTTTCCGTATTTGACAATTTGCGGGACTATTCGATTCACCATTTGAACCGGAACGGCGAATCCGATTCCAGCGAATGCTCCGCTGGGACTGATGATTTGCGTATTGACTCCAATGAGTCGACCGGCACTATCCAGCAAAGGCCCCCCGGAGTTCCCTGGATTTATGGCGGCATCGGTTTGAATGACCCCCTCGATGGTCCGATTCGTGACTGACTTGATGGATCGACCCAGGGCACTGACGACACCGGTTGTGAGTGTGTGATCCAGGCCAAAGGGATTGCCAATGGCTAACACTTGCTGCCCGACCTGTAAATTCTGAGAGTTTCCTAACGCTAGGGGCACCAGTTTGTGTTTTGGGGCCTGAACTTGTAGCACGGCGAGGTCATGGTCAGGATCCACCCCCACGATTTTGGCGTCATAAGACGTTTGATCATCTAAAACGATTTGAATGGCATCAGCACCGTAAACGACATGGAAGTTGGTGACGATATGCCCCCGGGTATCCCATATGAAGCCTGACCCCGAACCTTGGGGTACCTCAAACGTATTGAGTGACCATAAATCTTGACGAATCGCATTGTTGGTGATGTAAACGACCGAGCGGGTAGCCTTTTTAAAAACCGATATCGTGGCCTGTTCACCCGGTGTTAAACCCGTTGTATTACTTATAAGAAAGGACGGTTGACGCTCGGCATGGGCATTAGTCGATGCCGAGCAAGGAAAGCCATGAAAGGACAGAAGTATGCCGATGAAAACAAGGAAACGAGCCATCGCTTTTATTATTGAAAATCCCAAGGTGAATGAGTGGTGCTTAACGGGAATTTCCCGTGGTTATTCCCCGATCAGTTGAAAAATGATCTCCCGTGTCCGGGCTCTAGTATCGAAGTCGATGAGGACGATTTGTTGCCAGGTTCCCAGCGCGAGCGCTCCGTTCATAAAGGGGATAGTGAGAGATGCCCCCTGCATCTGGCCGCGGAGATGACTATGTCCGTTGTCTTCGCCAGGATTTTGTGCATTGTGCTGCCATGAGCTATCCGCGGGGATTAATTGTTCCCAAATGTGTTTGGTATCGGCACGGATGCCCGGCTCATCCTCAATGATCATGACCGAGGCCGTGGTATGTTTGACGAAAATGGTGATGGTTCCGGCTTGAATGCCTGAACTGGACACCGCCTCTTGAACGGTGCTGGTCATATTTTCCATTTCGGTGTCCCCCTTCATGGGCAGACTGACTTGGCGGCTGATGACTGGCATGAGGGTCACTCCGAATTCAGGGTTTGTAAATACCGACGCTCATGGGGGGTGAGGGTTTGGCCACGAGCTGCGCTCAGAATAATGTTAAAGTTTCCTTGGGCTGTTAATCGTCGGATGGTCTGCAAGACATCCTGCCCGATCACGCCTTGTGCGTGTAACCCGGCAAGATACTGAAAGGCTTCCGCAAAATTTTCCCTCGAACGGGCGTAGTAGTCACGTCCCCGCCGATTGTTGCTATACGCTTCCAACTGTTCACAAGCAACCAGAATTTCACTCAGTTGTTTCACCCAAGAAGGGGCCTGCACGAGCTTTTCTGGATAATAATAATAGAGCATGACTAGTTCCATCCAGGACGCCCAACGGATCCCTAGCCTTTTTAATTGTGGTTTCACTCTTTTCAATTGTCTTCGGAGACGCCTGGCAAAACCAAGTCGCATTTCAATTTGTTCTCGCGTCCAATGATCAATAGGGATTCCCTGGCGAAGCAAGTCTTTCTTGTAGAGCCGAAGAAAGGCTGCTGTTTCACGTCCATAGGGTGTCTGAGGGTGAAGGGTCCGCCATTCACGGGGACGGGTGGGAATGTGTTGCTGTTTCGCCCATGACCAGATTTTCCCAAACAGCCCCTGGTCGAGTCCGGCTCGTCCGAGATCGTGGAGTAGGCAGGCGATTTGATATTCTCTGATTCGTGATGGGGGATGACCGAGTTCGGCGGCCACTGTGGCACACATTTGGGCTGTCCGGAAGGCATGGGGTTTATCGTAACCCTTAATGATCAAGCCGGGTTTGAGTGGGTGAGGGTAGTCATATAATTGAAGGAGTGATGTGGCGAGGGATCGTGTGATACAAAGAGAGGAGGAGATTCGAGGTTGGCGGGATTGTCGGCGTACGGCTTTTGTTTCCAATAGCGATCGCTTGGGAATGTGGTGGACTTTCGGAAAATGCTTACAGAATTGAGAATATCGGCGCTATTCCTGAGGTGTCAAGTCAAACAATACTCTAAAGGCAAGGTTGTATGCGGGCGCCAATTGATTCTTGTCCATTTTTGCTTCTCAAGAATTATGGGGCTTGTGTATGATAACCTATGCTGAGAGTTTGTCGAGTGATACCCTGAATAAGAATCATGCATCATTAAGATGCTGATTCTAAAGGTTTTGTATGGTGAGAAATCAGTTCCCTGGATCTTCCCAAGATTTTGTGTCTCGAGTCTCCACTTTACAGAAGGAATATATCGGAGGGTAAAATTGCTTGCCTGAAGTGCCACTCCCAGGAATATTTCACCATCTGGGGAGACGGTGTCTATACCTGCCTGGCTCCTAGTGGCAAGATAGGTGGTTTCCAAGTAAAAAAAGTTTTTTTAAAATATTGAGTATTCAATGACCTCCTAGCCCCGCCTTACAAAGGAGGGGACTTTCCTATTTCCACCCATACGTGTTGATCCACACCTCGTTTGGAAGGACCCAAAAGGGTTTCAGGTTTCATTCCAAAGGAAGAGGGGACCATGGTTCATCACCATGATACCTGAATGGTGACAGGTTTTCTTATTAGGGAATTCCCAGACAATTAAGTATTGAGCATCAAGTGAAAGGCATACAAAAAAAGCTGATCTGGGGTCTGTTTTTTGCCTTATTGGTGATCAGCATCACGCTCATTATCATTCCGTTTCTGATTAAGCCCGACTACCTGAAACAGTTGGCACTCGATCAGATTCAGCAGACTTTCGGTCCTCATATTAGTATTGGACGGACAAGCCTTGCGTTGTTTCCTCATCCACGCATCGAAGTCACGGAATTGGTTGTGAAGGAACGACCAGATGCCCATGCGTTTTTCCGTACTAAGTTTGTCAAACTCGTACTCAAAATCGGACCTCTGCTTAAGCAAGAACTGGTGGTGAAAGAGTTACGAATTGATCAACCGGAAATTGAAGTCAACCGGGATCAGACAGGGCGGTGGCACTTATTTAATACCCCTTGGGCGCAGTCAGAAACGGAGTTGCTGGGCAGCCTTTTAATGATAGAAAAAGTATCGATTACCAATGGTGAAGTCACCATTATTGATGAGTCGCCGACCGAAGGGGTTCGTGGTCTCATGTTGGACAACGTCTTCCTCACTGTTCTGTCTCAACAAGGGGGGGAGCCATTAGCTGACCTTCAAATTTCAGGACGTATTAACCGTCCTGAAAGAGGTTCGACTTTCAATATTGGAGGTCGATTAGAGCCAAAGTCCCTGGAGGTGGGATCTCCTTCGCTTGCCTCCCAACCCAGGCCTCATCGATGGCAGTTTGCCGGGAACATCGACGTTTCGAATTTAGATGTGGGTGAAATCGCCAACCTATTCCACCTTGACTTCAAGCCCTCTCAATTATTGGCTACGACCAGCCTTCGGAGCAATCTGAGAATTATTGCCGGTCAGACCGGATATGACCTCATTTTGTCAGACTTTTCAGCACAAAACTCGCTGGCTCTATTTGTGGGGAATGCCAATATTGCCGGATTGACTGCGGATGATCCGACAATTTCCGTAACATTTAGTGCCTCTCCGATTTCTCTTGAAACGGTGTATAAGACCATTCCCCGCCAGTGGCTTCTTTCCGAATTCTCCCAGGTTTTGGACGAGTCAAGGTTTGGGGGGATGGTTGAGGTGATTCAGGCCACGGTGACAGGTTCCACCCGATTGGATGTGGGACTGTCAGCCGTCGGCACCTTTCGTTTAGAAAATGGATTTCTAAAGAGGAAACAGAAATGGCCCGATATTGAGAACATCAGGGGGACGATTGTTGTACAGCCGGATCGGATTAAGTTTTCCGATTTTACCGGTGTGTATGATTCTCTTCCCGTTCGGGCCGCTAATGGTCGTCTCTTATTTAAGGAAACGGGCCCTTGGATGGAAGTTGAGGTGCAAGGCGTGGTTCCTGGCCAACGAGTCCTAAAAGTCCTCCATGAAATTTCGTCGGTGGATCAAACGTTTCATCGCCTGTCGACTTGGAGGGTTGAGGGTGGAACGGGTCTGTTGACCTTGCGCTTCGCCGGGCTAATTCAGGATGTGCATGGGCTTTCCTTCGAACAGGGTGAGTATGTTGCCAAAAACCTTCAGATTGCTATTCCAGAATTTGAGAATCCTGTTTCCAGGGGACGCGGACGGTTTAAGTTTTCCCCTACCGAAATCGCCTTGAAAAATGTTCAGGGATGGATTGGCGATTACCCCTTTACCATGAACGGAAATGTTCAAACTCACAAGAAGGCCAGGTTTGAGCGGTTTACTCTCCAAGTGACGATGGAGGGAAGGCGATTTCTTGACTCATGGTTGTCCAACACACAAACCCGAGGACTGGTCATGGAGGGGTTATTACCCTTGAATGTGGTGCTTTCCGGTCCGGTAGAAACCCCTCGCGTCAAGGGAAATATCAATATGGTGGATTCGCGTTTGCAAATTCCCTATGTCGTGAAGAAAGCTGATGGTGTCCCCGGTTCCCTGGAATTTGAAGGGACCGTCCGATCCAACAGGGAAATAGAATTTGATCGTTTAGAATTTCAGGTTGAAAATTTCCGGTTAGCCGGTAAAGGGACCATAGGGTTGAAGCCCGTTCTTACGATTCAGGGCAAGTTTAATACGGATCCTGTATACCTTGGACTGCTGCCGGAAGGCGTCACGGTAGGAAATGGAGTCTTGCGGTCAGGAATTTTAGAAATCGCGTTCGATGTCCAAGGAAAGGATACCGATTGGCAGCGATGGCGTACCAATGGATGGGTTGCCCTGACTGAGGGTGTCATGGAGGTCAAAGGGCTGGAAACCCCCATGACCAATATTTTCCTACGACTCAAATTTGATTCAAATGAGGCAGCCCTTCAACGAGTGGAATTTCGCATGTTGGATAGTGATGCCCGGTTGCGTGGATCAGTCAACAACTGGAAGACCAAACCGGACATCAATGTCATCCTCGAGTCCACGAAATTTGATATTGATTTAGTTATTCCAAAGGAGGGCAGAACCCCACTGAGAGATTTTCTCGAATATTTAGCGGACCAAGGGACACTGAAGGGGACCGTGACTATTGATGGGCCAAGGTACAAGGATGTGCCGCTTAAAAACCTTACCGCCCTGTTGCGCATCCATGATAATTTAGTGATTCTGGATAAAATTCGAGCAGAGTCCGATGGCGGCCCCCTTGCGGGTCGGGTTCTTGTTCATCTTCCCCCGAGTAAACCGGCGGCGGTACGGGGCTCCTTTCATATCAAAGGACTCCCCTTTGAGCAGGTTCATCAATCAGTGGGGAGTGAAGACCGGTTGGTGACGGGAAGTCTGTCCTTGCGTGGAAAGATTCAAGGTCATGGTCGGAATGTGCAAGGCGTTGTGCCCACCTTAAATGGGGAACTCGATGTCATGATCGAAAATGGACGTGTGCGGCGAGGCACCGTTCTTCCAAAAATTTTGAAGATTCTCAATCTTCCGGCCTTGTTGCAAGACGAGGTTGATTTTGATCGGGACGGTTTTCCCTTTGACAAAGTGACGAGTACCCTGATCATCAATGACGGCATTGCGAACTCTGAAGATGTGGTCGTGGATAGCCCAATCATGAAATTGACCGGGGCGGGAACATACAATTTGAAACGTGATCATTTGGATGCGGTGACGGCGGTAAGTCCTTTCGGCCGTTATTCAGACGCGATGAAACAAATTCCTCTGTTTGGAAAAATTATTGCTGGAGAGCGGAAAGGCCTAGCGACTGCATTATTCAGTGTAACCGGATCCATCCAAGGGCCTCATGTGTTGTACATGCCGGTGTCGTCGCTGACCACGGGCTTAGGTGGGTTTGCCCAACTTGCTCTTGATATTCTCAAGAATACTTTCGCGTTACCAGTAGAGCTCCTAGGCGGTGACTCTGAAAACTCCTCTTCACCAAACGAGTCCGGAGAATCACAAGGTACCATTTCTGTTGAATCCGAACAGGTCATACCTCCGTGATACCGTTTCTCGTTTCGGGTTTCAGGTTTCAAGTTGGAAATTTAGATTGCACAATTTTAAGGGGAATTTTGAACGTTAAAAATGGAACTTTGAACTTTTTCTCCAGGAGAAAACGATGATTCCAACTGTTGAATGGAAAAATGGAGTGGTGAGATTAATTGACCAGAGTGTCTTGCCAGGAAAGGTTGAAATTTTGGAATGTCGGGATTACCAAACCGTTGCCCAGGCTATTCGAGATCTCCGCGTTCGTGGTGCACCAGCGATTGGTGTCACAGCAGCTCTGGGTATTGCCTTGGGAGCGCAATCCATATCAGAACAGCCTTTTGAGCAGTTTCAGCGACAATTTCTGTCCG
>CP070743.1:225725-232920 GCA_020348185.1 Nitrospirota bacterium | reverse complement strand
ACGTGTATGTATCTTCGTCCTTGTAGCGATCAATCGGCCGCACCCCCCTCAGGGTCGTGGCACTAAAGGTCTTAACGGCACGCTCCACAAGTTGTTCTTCCGTGGATTTCGAAAAGTCCCCAGCATTCGTCGAAGCGGCATAATCCCTCATGAGATAGGCCGTGTAGGTTTCGACATTTTTCGCAATTTCGGCACGAGCGCGGTTTTCGGCCGCGTCCCAGGCGAGGGGTTCATTCTTGACTCCCACAATCGACCCAACCCCATAAATGGCCCTGTCCCCATCTTTGTTGTACGCTCCAGAGCCTTCCTCCACCCAGGTCGGAGGCCCGGCACAGGCGGCCAGTCCCACTGCCAACCCTACCACAAGCCAAAAGCCTCCTAATCGCCCTCGAAAAATTATTGTTTTGTTCATGATAACCCGCCCCCTTTTTCTTAAAATGGTTTCAGGCATTTATTTTTTTCATATAGGTTAGCCACGTCCAAAACCCGAAACCCAACCTATTATATTAGACTGCCTTTTGGAGCCTGATAGCAAGCATGGAAGGCTTTAAATCCCCCTCCCCCCCTTTGTCAAAGGGGGAATGGGGGGAATTCGCGCGGGCAGAAAATGGTCATACCGCTCCCTTGCTGTATAGTGTGCCCTCGGATCAAAAATTCCAACGGGGAAAGCTCATTCCAAACTCCTCATGGAGCATCTGACAATTGACAAAGATTTCAATAACCTGTAGTTGATTGGGAATCAATCAGCTCGGGAGTTTGGGTCCCTCTTTCGTTGACGGAGAATTTTTTTTCATGGAATTAGCTATCTATTCGATAACACACCCTCAGGAGATTCCCCACGTTTAATTTCCTCAACCGCCTGCGGATCACTCATCGTCTGGTGGTCGGCTTTGGCCTTCTCCTTGTCATCTTTCTCATTTACGGTCTGTATGTCATTAAAGGCATGACCACATTGGCGGACCAAACCGCCGACCTTCATGCCCACCCATTTACCGTTGAGGGAGCCATTCTTAAAGCCGAGCTTGAATTCATCAAATTACATCGGGCCATGAAGGACGTCGTCCTTTCCTCCGACGGAAAGAAGATTTCGGAATACCTCCGGCGCATTCAGGAGTCTGAAGAGAAGATCCACCACAATTTTGGGGTCATTCGCCAACGGTTCCTGGGCGATCCTATAATCGTGGATCAGGCCTTCCAGGCATTCCTGGGTTGGACCCCCATTCGAGCCGAAGTGATTCGACTCAAACTCCTTGGGGCCCACGATGAAGCTGCATCCATTACTCGGGGTAAGGGAGCAGACCACGTAGCTCTGATGGAGTTAAAAATTGGCGCCCTACGATCGTTTGCTGAAGGGAAGGCCAAAGAGTTTCTGCGTCGATCGCAAGAAATTCGGGAGCGCTCGATTCGCATTACTCAGGGACTTCTTCTGGCGATGTTGATTGTGGGAGGAATGGCCGCGGTGGTCATCTCTCGAAGCATTCTGAAACCGCTACTCTCGTTAACGGCAGGTGCGGAAACGATTTCTAAGGGACACTTTGACCACAGAGTATCCGTCTCATCTAAGGATGAGCTGGGAACGCTTGCCCACGCCTTCAATGCCATGGTGGGAACCATTACCAATCAAACCCGAACCATCAAATCCCAAAATGAAGAAAATGAGAGGCTCCTTCTGAACGTGTTGCCGGCACCTATTGCTGAGCGCCTGAAACAAGGGGAGGCGACTATCGCCGATTCATTCGCGAATGTGTCAGTGTTGTTCAGTGACCTGTGTGGATTCACCGAGCTGGCCAAACGGTGTTCGGCGAAGGAACTTGTCGATATGCTGAACCGGATCTTCTCCGATTTCGATGAGCTCGTGGAACGGCATGATGTGGAGAAGATCAAGACCATCGGGGATGCCTATATGGTCGTGGCCGGTCTTCCCAACAAACGGGCGGACCATGCCAGCACCATAGCCAAGGTGGCCCTTGAGATGTTGGAGGTTATTCGAATCTTCAACCAAGGTCATCATGTCAACCTCAGTTTACGGATTGGAATCAATTCTGGTCCCGTAGTAGCGGGGGTGATTGGAAAGAAAAAATTTATCTACGATCTATGGGGAGATACCGTCAACATCGCTAGTCGAATGGAATCTCATGGCATCCCCGGTGAAATTCAAATCTCACCAACGACCTACGAACTCATATGCCAGGAGGAGGGGATTGAGATAGAACCGCGTGGGGAGATTTCGGTGAAGGGAGGAGGGCGAATGACCACCTTTCTCCTTAAGGGGTGGGGATCGTTAAAAAAGGCTTGATCCATGGGACCTTCCTTTGGGTGTCCTAAAGAGGCGCCATGAGATGGCGCAGCTACACGTTGAACCCGAACCCAGCAACGACCTTTATGCCAACCGTGGACGTACCACCAACACCGAACTGGGGGTATAGGCGGCTACCCATTCAGAGACGCTTCCCATTTGAAACCGTTCTGGGCCGGTGAGACCTTTTGTTCCCAGGATGGCAAGGTGCCGCTTTTTTTTCTCTAAACTGTTAAGGATGACTTTTTTCGGATCGCCACTTTGCACTTCGGTGGTTATTTCATACCCCTCTTTTAAAAAGTATTCCCGATATTGAATGGTGAGCTCTTTGGCCCGTATTTGAAAGGGTTGGGTCAAGGCTTTGAGGTGATTTTTCGAGAGTACTTTGGGTGCGATATCTGTCAGAAAATTTGGCACAACCGAGAGGACATGAAGGGACAGGGACGAGGGGCGGATGTAATTCTTGAGAAAGGTTGCGGCTCGCTTGGATGCATTTGATCCATCCACGGCGAGGAGGCTGCGGCACGTTTTGGGTAGAGGGTCTTTCACCGTCAGGACTGAACAGGGAGCATGAACCAAGACCTTGCGCGAGACGCTGCCCATGAGATAGCCCTTAATATCACTCAGTCCACGAGAGCCCATGACAATGATATCCGCTTTGCGTTTTTGGGCTTCGTTAATAATGGCTTCTGCTACATGGCCACGGCTGAGGACCGTTTTGATTGAAACGAATGGCTTGGTTGTAGATTGGCTGATCGCGAGGGCGGCTTTCTGTTTAGAGGTTTCCAGGATTTTTTTGGCATCCTTTTCGAGGGCTCCGAGGATTTTCTTCATGTTTCTGGCTTTCACGCCCTCTTTTTTGAGACCTTGTTTCAGATGAAGGTCATCCATGACATGAATGAGTCGCAATTCTTTAACCGATTGATGAAAGAGCGTTCCGACAGCCTCAATGGCCCTGTTTGAAAAATCTGATCCATCCACAGCGCATAGCACTTTCATAAGTTTTCCTCCGGTGTATCTCCGTTTTGTAAAAGAGTCCTTATTCCTCTTGATCAACAGCTAAGGGTCCAAGAATTTTAACCCGAAACTCGAAACCGTCTGCCCTCTTTATTCCTTGTTCGGAACATCTGATTTCCCTTTCATTTCCTCTCGCAATCCGAGAATAAGGCTGACACCCATTGCGCATAACACAATGGCGAAGGGGAGTCCACTGCTGAGGGATGCAGTCCTCAAGGCTTGGAGTCCACCTCCGAGTAATAAGACGGCAGCCACCACGCCTTCCATCGAAGCCCAAAAGATTCGTTGCTTGACCGGTGGATTCGTGTTTCCGCCGGCGGTGATGATGTCGACTACGAGAGAAGCCGAATCAGAAGAACTTACAAAAAAGATCACCACCACGACAATCCCCAACAGTGAACTCAATTGGGCCAGTGGGAATTGTTCTAAAAGGACAAACAGCGCGACGGCGAGATTTGTGCTCACGGCTTCAACGAGTCCACCGTTTCCAAACAGCTCGATGTATAGTGCCGTATTTCCGAAAACCGTAACCCAGACAGCGGTCATGAGGGTGGGAACGAGGAGGACCCCAAGCAAAAATTCCCGGACGGTTCGTCCTCTGGATATGCGTGCAATAAACATTCCCACGAAGGGAGACCATGCAATCCACCATCCCCAATAAAATAACGTCCATTCATCTTGCCAGTTGGTTTGGTGATAGGTTTCAGTCCACGTGCCCAACTCTGGGAGATTTCGGAGATATTGCCCAATGTTTTGAATCAGGGCATCAAAAAGAAAAAGTGTTGGACCCGAAAACAAGACGAACAGCAACAGGCTCAACGCCAGCCACATATTCAGAAGACTCAGACGACGGATGCCGCGATCCAATCCTAATACGACGGAAATAGTGGCAAATGAGGTAATGACCGCAATCAAGACAACTTGAATGGTGGTGCTTTGCTGGATTCCAAACAAATAGGTGAGGCCCGCATTGATTTGTTTGACTCCGAGTCCCAGAGATGTGGCGAGCCCGAACAGCGTAGCCATCGCAGCCAGGATGTCTACCAGGTTTCCGATGGGCCCATGGATTTTTTCTCCCAGCAAAGGGTAAAAGGCCGACCGAAGCGTCAAGGGTAACCCTCGATTGAATGAAAAAAAAGCCAGCGCTAACCCGACAAGGGCGTAGATGCTCCAACAGTGAAATCCCCAATGGAGTAGGGTAAAACTCATTGACAGTTGGGCTGACTCAATAGTATCGCTTTGGCCAAAGGGAGGCTGGTGATAATGGGAAATCGGTTCGGCCACGCTGTAAAACACCAGACCGATCCCCATTCCAGCACTAAACAACATCGCAAACCATCCCCAATACGTGAATTCCGGTTGAGCATTGGATCCACCCAGTCGGATGCTCCCAAATCGACTGAACATGAGGTACACACAAAGGATAAGAAACACGTTGACGGAAAGGATATAAAACCATCCGGCCTTCTCAGCAATCAAAGATTGGAGAAGAAGGAAAACCGCGTTCATTCGTGAGATGTTCAGAAGACAGATGGTCACGAACAGGAAAATTAGCCCTGCCGCCCCCCAGAAGACGGTTGGATGAATCTGGAGGCCTAACGCGTTTTTCTCCGAGGGTTTTTTCGCGCTCATGACAGAAGGGAAACCTTCACATTCGTTATTGGCTTTTTTGTTGGGTCATGAAACTTCCGCACCGATATAGGCAAAAAGAAATGACTATTTCTGGGAAACCGGAACTTCCTGTTCATTGACAGGTATCCAATAAAACAAACAGTCATCCTTGGCAATTTCCGGATCAGTAGTCATCATCAGAATATGACCGGGTTGGGAAACCACCAGACATCCGGATTGTTCATGGAAGATCTCCAGAGTTTGGTCCTTCCCACCCGAATTACGTGCGCAGAGGGCCTCAAGGCCCTTTGGCCCAAGCCAGCCTAAGACTTCCCCGGCGTTGACGATCCCGAAGTTGTGCCGGTCCGCGTCGTGGTGCAGGGTCAAATCAGCATTATCAAGCCGATCACTTCCGTAGGTCACATTCATCCCCTCACGAAGTTCCACCCGAACCGGATGTTGAAAAACGATGACTGAGTCAAATGCGGGTTCAAGATCCAATACGGACTCCGTTCGGGCATACCGGGTCAGGCCTTCCAACGCGACCTGATCCGAAGCCGAATCACACGCTCCCCCGCATTCAACCGTAATCGTGGGGAAGTCGAATTCGGTCGCCTCCATCAGTGTTCCGAGGCGAAGATCCGTCAGAATAAGATGATGAGAGAAGAGAGACGTGAGCGTTTTATGAACGACCCCGAGCTGAGAAGTCACCCCGTAAGCCGGGCTTCTTCCGGACGTATTGTGCAGATCAATCAACGCTTCCGGTTTCGCCTCACGGAATCGTTTGATCACTTCAAGTGCGATGTGCCCTTCGAAGAGATCAAAGGGCTCTCGAAAGCATCGATTGAGATCTTTGCGGTCAGGCAGATGTCGGTGGGCAAACCCGGGTGGGGAAAGCGCCGCTTCTACGGCTCCCACAAAGCAGACCAGGTCCACGGCCGGTTGCTCCCCCGATTGAATATATTGAAAGAGCGCTCTGGTGCCTGAAGGTTCGTTCCCATGCAAAAGTGTTGATACAGCCCTGGTTCGATAGCGGTCGCGCCCGGGCAAACGTAACCAGGTGGGTCCCCCAAGCTTTTGAAGAAACTCTTCGACGGTTTCCCCGATGTCCTTACGTGAGGGTGCGTCCCATGTGCGGATACCTTCGGATTGGAATGTCACGCTTCCAGACTCCATTCGGTGATAGGCTTGCCCCGGTGTATTTCCTCTAGATACACCTTCAGCATCCTTGCCAAGGCTTCGGATCGTGACATTCGCCGCCCTGCGTACTCTAAGACCTGACGTTGCCATCGTGCCGGAGTAATCCGACTTATGATGCGGGCTCGAATAGTATCAAGCATTCGACGAATTTCGGTTTCCCGCACCCCAATGTCAGTGAGTCCGCGTTCCGCAACCGGCAACAGGTCCCAAGCCAGTTCATAAGCGGATATTTCTCTGGGAGAAGAGAGGTCTTCGTTGGGCCAGAGAAGCACCGCATCAAGACCCTGTTGCGCGGCTCGATAAAAATTTCGGTGGGCAGCTTCAAATGGAAAATAAGGAAGCAGTCCATCCACTTCAGATTGTAATCCAAGCGCCATTCCCACCAGGAAAGCCGCATTCGCCACCATATCCTGGGGGGTTGGTCCTGCCGGAAGTGCACGAAGTTCGATGCGGAGATGGCCTCCTACTGCCGGGTCATAAATGGCTCGATTCCAACGCCACACGGTGCCTTGGTGCAGGCGTAGCTCGTCCAATCGGGGGAGTATTCCCTGGCAGAGACATTCAAGTGGAGACTCCTTGCCAACGATGGGCAACAGCGGTGGATGATTATTCACGGCCTCGGCAAATAGCTCAAACGCTCCTTCTCTCACCCACTCGTTTCCAAACGACACCCTTGCGGGTTGGTGCGAAATCGTTTCTTGTGGAGGCCGACAATCTATCGACTGCTTAAATAGGGCCACACGTGTTTCATCCCACAGTTGGCGCTCCAAAAAAATAGGGGAGTTGGCTCCTAGCGCCAATGCAATAGGGGTGACCATTTGCGCAGCGTTGTAGACTCTGGCAAAACTACAAGGTGGAACTCGAAGGTGAACTTGAAAGGACGTGTTGGCGCCTTCCAAGGTGACATCGTCACAGGTCAGCGTCAGAGGCTCGAGACCGTCAATTTGAATCAAGAATGGACAATGGCGTAACCGGCGAATACTCGCTGAAAGTGCCCGATAACGAGGGACGTCGGAAATGGCAGAGGCCTGTAAGTCCTCCTCTTGTAAAGTTGGGAGGATTCCAATTGGG
>CP070743.1:218258-225625 GCA_020348185.1 Nitrospirota bacterium | reverse complement strand
AGGGGACCGGTATCTTCGACCCGCTGACCGCCAACGGGGGTTGCACAAGAGTGAATCACGCCGCGCGGACCGAATCGCTTTCGAAATTCCGGGTTCGTGGGATAGTCCTCATTTTCGGGCTCCTCCTCGGCATTGAGGTGGTACAAATTTCCCAAAAACTCATCGAAGCCATGGACGGTGGGGAGATGCTCATCACGATCACCTAGGTGGTTCTTCCCAAACTGACCTGTGACATATCCCCTTTCCTTGAGCAGGGTGGCGATGGTGGGATCTTCTTTTTTCAGGCCGAGTTCGGCTCCAGGAAGCCCCACCTTGCTGAGCCCGGTGCGAAACACACTCTGGCCTGTAATAAACGATGATCGGCCCGCCGTACAACTTTGCTCGCCGTAATAGTCGGTGAACATCATGCCTTCGTCGGCCACGCGGTCGATATTTGGTGTTCTGTACCCGACCAGACCCCTCGTGTACGCGCTAATGTTGCTCTGCCCGATATCGTCCCCCCAGATGACGAGAATGTTAGGCGTTGTTTGCGCGAGAGCGCTCCCTGTCACAAGAAAAAGGATTTGGGAAAAACAAAAAATAAAACCGGCCGTTATTGTTAGTAAACCTTTTGGATAAAACCCCATGAAAGACCTCCTCATTTTTATTTGTTAGTATCGAAAATGGTATAGATGATGGATTGTGTAATCAAGAATTTTCTGGGTTTGTGTCTCTTGTTGTCTAACCGGAACTATAGCTTTTCAACTTAACACGTAAGACAAACCAGGACAGGAGATCGGAAAATTTCTGAAAATATAGTTTGCTATTGTTTTTTGCAAAAAAAATTTCAGTTTGACCCGTCCTGTTGAATTCATTCATTATGCATGTGAAAATGGCCAAAAGAGGATCTCTTGAACAACCCTGACGGGAAAAAACAGTTTCTTCAAGACGTATTTCCTGCTGAACTTGAAGAAATCAGCAAGCGGCGTCAAAACCTCGATATTTCCGAGGTTCCTTCGGATCAGTCCCCATCCGCCAAACTCGGACTCGTGGGTCTGGCCTTATCGGGTGGTGGAATCCGGTCCTCAACGTTTAGCCTGGGAGTGATTCAGGCCCTGGCCAAGCATGGTCTGCTCAAGTCGGTCGACTACCTTTCCACGGTGTCTGGGGGTGGCTTTATCGGCTCTTGCCTCAGCTCTTTGCTCAAAGATCCAAACGTGGGTCCTGAGCAAGATCGTTTCCCTCTCCGTTACCAAGTCGGCACGCGTGAACCCCTAGCCGTCGGCCAACTGCGGGAAGGAGCCCAGTACCTGGCTCCAGGCGGGATATTGGATAAGCTCCGGATCCCGGCGCTCCTTCTGCGGGGAATCCTCAGCAATCTCCTGATCTTTGTTTTTCTCATCTTGTTAATGGTGTTAGTGACAGAGTTCGTCTATGAAATTGGTAGCAATATACATCTTCCATTCGATTACTTGGTGTTGGGGGGGGTCGGGGTTTTTGTTCTGTTGGTCATTGTGTTACCCCTGATCAGTCGTGTGCTGCGCGGGCGTTCAAATTGGGCGCAGCGCAATATTCAAGAACTGACCTTTGCTGTCATTCTCGTCCTGTTACTCAGTCTCCTATTTCTCGTCCCCATGTTCCTGTTTATTGACCAATCGCTCGATCAGTCGTGGGTCGAGGTGAAGAGAAGCGTCACCACAGATCTCTTACGGCCATTTGAACCCCGTGACTATCTTCAGTGGTTGGTGATTCTTCTGGTGCTTGTCCTGTTCATGTTTGCCGGTCGTGCCTCCAAGCATCTGAGCCGGTGGGGGGGGAAATTGTTGTTGTTTCTTCTGGGGCTTCTTGGCCCCGGGTTCCTCTTGTTACTCTACCTGGTGTTTTTAACGATACAAATCGATTCCCCCTTCATTACTCCCAATGAGCTGCTCAGTCTGGATGTTTCTTATGCCCATCAACTGGGAGATATGGACCGGGTGACCCCGGAACTCAGAAATCAGTTTAAAGAGCATGGCGTCCGCCTTTCTCAAAGTGCTCAAGTCATTACGCTCCGAGAGGACTTGCGTTGGCTCATTCATGATGGTTCGGGGGCCTATGCTCTTGTGCGAGAGCCCCACCACGTCAGTGTCTATCCCGATTACCAGTATCAGCTCAACCGGGGACGGATTAAACATGAGCTCAGAGAGGCCATGGCGAAAAAAGGCTATCGCCTGAGCCCCAATGCACAAGCGTTACCAGATGGTGAAGATAACCGTTTTAAGATCCTTGGTTCTCATCTCTATTGGGTCAACCATGAACCTACCACAGGAGAGTGGGGATTCGAACAGATTGTCCCGGGCCCGGATCTTTCCGAAATTCTCCAGACGGTGTCCTATACCCTCCAAATTTCCGATGCCCCAACTGGCCTGATGATTCATGCCGGGATATCACTTTCCGATGACGATTTAGGACAGGCGGTGAGGTTTGTGGAGGAAGCTAACCCCCATGATGTCGTCGTGCTCCTGGATAATTCCGTGCCGCCCTTTGCTGACAGGAAAGCCTTTGAGGAGACCTTTAAAGCCTCACTGGAGAGAACAGTGATGAATCTGCGCTCCACCGTGAAGATGGCGGTGTTTTGGTACGATGAACATGTCTATAAAGCCCTTTCGCTCGAACTTCTGACAAGAGAGAATAAGGAGGCCCTGTTAAACAATCTGTTCAAGGGCCGTGAGAACGAATCGCCCAGGCTGGATTTTCGTGGCAAGCGCTCAAATCTTCCTGCTGCTCTGGAGCGTGCGGTTCGGGAGCTTTCGGAGAATGGCCGGCCCGGTGTACGGCAGTCAATCATTCTTTTAAGCGACGGGCGCATTGAACTGGAACCCAATCGCCACGATCAGAGTCTTCAAAATTGGATAGAAGATGAGTTTACCGATTATGCCCGACACCACAATATTCGTTTCTACGGAATCACCTTTTCCAAGCGAGCGCATTTTAATCTTTTTCGGACCCTGGCCGGAGCTACCGGCGGCACTTTTTATCCGATCTTCGAATCGAAGACCGGTGTCACCTTTGAAGACCTTGTGGGTGCCATGCAAAACGTGGAAAAGGCTGCCGGAAGTGACCTGGTATCTCCCTTTGACAAGGTCCGGATCACTGACAGGAGGAATGGGAGAAAATACGAGTTGAGCCGAGCGAAGGAGGGCGTGCGAATTCGTTCGACGCGCCGTGATTCCACCCTGACAACCCAAGGGCTTCTCGATTTAACCGATCAATGGCGTCAGGCCTTTAGCGACCTTGGCATCGCCCTCAGTGATAAGGCCTTGGTCAGGCAGCAAAGTGACCATCGTTGGGAAATACAAGATCCTTATCACTACATCATCAGCAGAAAGGGAGAAAGGCTTAAGATCGTCGGGACCTCAGAACAGAGAAAGGGATTTTTCGGGGGGATCCTCCAAGGTAGCATTGCCCACGATCTGTGGGATGATCGAGCGGATTGGATTACGTTCGGTGTGTTGGGAATCTTGTTTCTCTACTGGTTAACGGTGGATATTAACCAGACGGCCGCCCACAGTTTTTATAGGGACAGGCTCAGTAAAGCTTACCTGTTTCAGCTTTCCCAATCGGGAGGAATTGAGCATCATGACTCGCAAAAGCTCTCAGAACTCAACGCCGAGGGGAGTGCGGCCCCCTACCACCTCATCAACGTGGCGCTGAATCTTCAAGGAAGCAGGGATCCGAGCCTGAGGGGGAGGGTTTCAGACTTTTTTATCTTTAGTAAATGCTTCACGGGTTGTGAAAGGACTGGCTACTTAGGAACTGAGCAGATGGAGAGTTACGATGGTAATCTTGATCTGGGGACGGCCATGGCCATTTCGGGAGCCGCCGCGTCGCCGAATGCGGGTGTGGCGACACAGAAATCTCTTGTGTTCATCATGACGTTGCTCAATATTCGGCTCGGATATTGGATTCCAAATCCCATGGTTGCTAACGATGCCTCCTTCCTGACGCGAATAGGACTACGTCGGGGACCCGGCCCCAAATATCTGCTCAAGGAGTCGCTTGGGCATTTGGACATGGCCGGACGATTCATAAATGTTTCTGACGGAGGTCATATTGAGAATCTTGGTGTCTATGAATTATTGCGGCGGCGTTGCAAATTCATCATTGCCGTCGACGGCGGCCGGGACCCGGAAATGAAATTCGGCAGCCTAGTGAAACTCATGCTTTATGCCCGCATCGACTTGGGAATTGAGATCGAAATCGATCTTGATCCCATCCGTAAGAATGCGGAGGGATTGAGCACTGCCCATTCGAGCCTTGGGATTATCCGATATGCCGATGGGGAGACCGGGTACCTGTTGTATATCAAATCCTCGCTGACGGGTGACGAATATGAGTACATTCGAAAATATCAATCCGAAAATCCAGATTTTCCCCACGAATCCACTGCGGGCCAATTTTTTTCCGAAGCGCGATTTGAAGCTTATCGATCTCTCGGGTTTCATATAGGCGATGAGTTGTTCTCCAATGCCGAGGCCTTAGGAGAGTTCAAGAAACTTCAGCCCGCGGCGAGGCCTGTCGCTGAGCATGCTTAATTATAGATCTTGACTTCGGACCTGCTGAATTTCAGATTTTTAGTTTGATAACATTTACTGCCTTTGCGGTTACCGCCACTCTAAGGAATTTGGAATACTATCCTTTCGAACAACCGAGATCTTTGACGAGATTAAGAAGGCTCAAAAAATCAAATAATACTGGTTTCCTATCAAGGGCCGGCAAAACGTTAATAGCCCTTCTTCTGTTTAGCCTCATCTTTGGGTTCCTTGCGCGGACAGCCTTAGCTGAAGGAGCCGACCCCCAGAATAACACGAACAAGACCAACGTAACTCATTCGGGATTCACCGAATACCTTCTAGAAACAATCAAGGAGGCCCCGAATCAACCGTGGAGGGGAACGGCCGATCAAATCCTCTTTCCTGAAAGCCAGGTCCGGTGGACCCGGTATCTTCATTACTATTCGCGATTACCTGATTGGATAGATGTGGGTGTGGACTTCCGTGCGAGATTCAATGTCATGACCAACCCCTTTCGGAAAGGCGAGTTTGGGACCACCGACCAGCTCCCCCTCCGGACCCGGTTTCGCTTTGGCATGAATGGGGAAATTTTTCGATTCCTCTTGGAATTTCAAGATTCGCGGGCAATTGGGGCGAACGAGGGGGAGTTGATCAGTGATGCCATTTTTAATGAAACGGAACTGCAACAGATTTTTCTTTCCGCAACCTTTGACAATCTTTTTGGCAGGGGGCTTCGTAATGTTCTGCATTTTGGTCGAATTAATATGGACTTTGGGCATCGTCGCCTGATTGCTCGGAACCGGTTTCGCAATACCACCAATGCGTTTGACGGGTTGCATTGGAACCTTGGGCAAGGTCAGGTCTGGCGCCTGCGAACGTTTCTGGTCAGACCCACTCCGAGAACGTTTGGGGTTTTCAATCAACTATTTGAAGAGGACGATACCCTTTTTTGGGGTACCCATTTTGAAAGCAATCATATCCCCACGGCAAGAACCAATCTGTATTATTACGGCTTAAATGATGACGACCCCGATATTAGTAAACAACGAGTCTATTCAACTTTTGGGCTTCGTCTGTACAGGACTTCGAGGAAGGGTTTATTTGATTACGAACTGGAGGGAGCGTATCAGTTTGGACGAAGAGCGGAGAAAGATCAACAGGCCTGGTTTGGCCATGCCACGGTGGGGTATACGTTCGACGCGATGTGGCAACCTCGTCTGCTCTTTCAATACGACTATGCGAGCGGCACCCGTGATCCCTTTGGCAATACCAGTCAGACCTTTGACACCCTGTTCGGAGCCCGACGATTCGAATACACCCCCACAGGGATATTCGGTCCCTTTTTTCGATCCAACATCAGTTCCCCAGGGGTCCGACTGGTGTTATGGCCAAAAGGCGACGTGAAAATGAATGTGAAATATCGGTGGTGGTGGTTGGCCCAAAGCAGGGATGCCTGGGTGGGATCAGGGCTCCAGGATCCGACCGGCCGGGCCGGGAATGAACTGGGTTCGGATTTTGAAATTCAGTGGGAATGGTTCCTTACTTCTTTTATCTCTTTTGACGCTGGCTATGACCATTTTTTTAAAGGTTCCTATATCGAAGCACTGGCTCAAGTTCCCGGGAACCCTCCGGCTGACGATACTGATTATGTGTATTTTTCGACAGAGCTCAAATTTTAAGTAGACTTACTGACCAATATCGGGCAGGTATTTGGCCAATAACTTAATTTCTACCAGTATCAGGCCCAGCAGGACAGCGCCCCCTCCGTATAAAATGGAGCGAAGAATCCCCCCGCCAACCAGACGCCTGGAGAGAAATCCGAAAAAGAACAATACGAGGATAAGGGCAATCTCTGTTAGGCGGAAGGCTTTATCTTGCGTGATGAAACCAACCGCCGCCAAACCAAAGAACGTTATGGGGAGTATGGCACCGACCATGACCCAGGTTTGTTTGAGCCAGACCGGGAGCATTTCAGGCCATGGCACCATACGACACTCTTTCATGACGCAATTGATCGTCTCAGCGTAGGCGTGGGCTAGAGCCACCGCCAGTAAGGTCACAAATATGGTTGCCATGATGGCTATATTGTTAGGAAAAGAGTAGCTGAGTGACCCGAGGACGGCCATTAAAATAACCGTGCCATCTACCACTTTGGCGGAGATGCGAGCGAGAAAGTCAGCAGCCGATGTGCTCAGTAACATGAGGACCTCCGTGCCTTATTGCGTCCAATATCATCTGTTGGATGGTGTAGACTATAATAATAACATTGAGCCGAAACGCCCAATAGGAGTCAGGACCATGAATTCCATGATGATGCCAAATTTGTCACACAAACAAAACCAGGTCCAAAACTGGTTTATGAGGGTAACAAGGACTTTACTTGTTCTGTCCTTCGTCATCGGTGGGTGCGTCGGGGCCTCGCCTTCTTCTCACATGCCCGCCTTGCTTGAGCAAGAAACTAACCCGAACAGCGTTGTGCAAGCGAAAATCTCGGAAACCCCCGGGGAGAAGTTACCGGTTGGACTAGTCGTTGTCCCTGATGTTGTCAAAACCGATCCCCCCACGACCCTTTCCGACAACTCCCTGGCTCGATTCACTGACAGAACCAAGTCCAAGTTGGAGAACACCATCCCACTGGATATTCAAGAAGTGGTTCGTCTTGAAAGTTTCCACCAGGAAAAAATCTGGGAACAACTAAGAGCTCTTTCAAAAGATGAAAAGGTGGAATTCGTCATATTGATATTGACTTCGAGTGAGGAAGTGAAAACCCCGGCCTATCTGGATGCCTCCGCTCCCGATGTGGGGATCCTTCCTGGTAATGAAATTGAAAACTAT
>CP070743.1:210672-218158 GCA_020348185.1 Nitrospirota bacterium | reverse complement strand
AAGTGGGATATCGTTCAAATCTAGGCCAACGACGAATCAAAAGAGGCCAATACATTTCACGGAAAGCCCAGAAAAACACGATCAGGCTCAACATGAAAAGCCCATCAGTATAACGATCGAACCCTTCGTAAAAAAGGAATACGCTATGGTTTGCGATGAGTGATAAGGCGATAGTACGAATGGCCAAGGGCGTTTGCCTCCAAAACAAAGCAACCCACAAATTTATATAGGCGAATTGTCGCCATGGCCAACCATAATCGATCCAGAGCAAGAAATTAGTAATGATTTTCTCGAGCTTCCCATCCGCATCGCCGCTATATACAGCCTTCAGCACATCAACATAATAACCGGGAGGAACCACCAGATTTGTGTGGTGATCAGCGGAACTCGTTAAAAGAACGAAACGATCCCCAAAGTACCAATTGTGGTACGTAAGGAGAAACACCATCGCAGCTCCGCAGCCCAAGGCGCCCGCCTTGAATATTCCCGTCCAGCGCCAATTCGAGTTTAAGGCCAACACCATCATGGCCGCGACGACGATAATCATGACGCCAGGCACCAAATTCGGTCTGCATGCAAGGGAAATAGCAAAGAACACTCCCGCTATAAACAGAGCACCAGTTGAGGGTTGTTTTGAATTGTCAAAAACAGGATAGATTATCACTAAGGCAGCAAGAAACGCAGTCCATGCCATCGCTCCACCAATTCCATATACGGCCAGGAATGAATAATTGTACTGAAAAAACCCCGAACCTTTAAAAACGGGAATGAAGATGAACAAGGCAAGAAAAATGACTAGCCATTCTTGACGAAAAAGATGCCGGGCCAACAGGATCGTTAAAAAAGGCATGAGACTCACCAAGAGCCAATACCCAAAGAAGGTTTCTCCAAACAACACCATCAATGGGGGCCACACGTAACGCATCCCAGGCATAAAAAAGAAGATATCCTCCGATCCCCTTAAGGCATACTCCCACTGCCCGTACAGGATGCCAGTGAGAACCTCTCTGCCCCAGCCATAATGTGTGAGTCCGTCAGTACCCCGCGGCATATAGGACATGCTGGTGAAACCAAAAGGAGGACCACGTTTGGTAAAAACGACGAACAGTGTCCAAACGGTTCCAGCCACAGCAATCAACGCCGAAAACCGGATCCGTCCTAGTAGAAGGAGGGTTACCGATGCTCCGACTAATCCAAACAACTGCTTGAGGAATGGAGCGTAATCGTAAACTCCTGTTCTCTCCATCCGCATAGCAAGCGGGTGCGTAGGATCAAAGTCGGCCGCGTAAAGTGTTAAGGGTATCGTGCTAAATATATCCGGCAAGTCACGACAATCGACACGATCATGCATGATCTTTTCATACGCATCATCAACAACCGGCCAGTAGACACTTCCTTGCCAACATACCCTCCCACCCGCTGTGCTAGCAGGCAAATCAAAGCGGAACACGAGCGGTATATACGCCTCAGTAGAAGGAAGTCCGAATCGATAATAGTCATGACGCCTGTCATTCAGTGCACCAACTCTGAGATCCCAACGATCCTTAAAAGTGAGTTCTTCCCGCCATCGGCTCAGGGAAGAACGCTCCCATATCGCATCCATTGAAACACCCCAGGCCTTTGGCGAGGATCTAATTTCAAACCAATTATCCAATGCCACATAATCTTGACGCATGGCTTCGTACACATCCTTGGGCAAAGCACGAGACAAAGCGCTGTTTGCGTCAGGATCAAAGACGGCGTGGCCTTCATTAATCTCATGAGAGGGTAAGACAAGGCGCATGGTAATGGCCAAAAAAGTAATAAGCCCACTCCATTGCCACAATTGCCGATCCGCAGACACTCTACCTACCAAGACAATGCTCATGCCAAGTAAAAGGACAATGAAGCTGCCCCATGAATTGAGGGGAAGACCAAAGTTGGCAGCAATCAAAATAATAAAGGCAATTTTTTTCATTCGAGTACAGAAATTTTAAAGGGCATTATTTGTAAAACATAAAAGTACCAAAGGGACCGCTGAGGGGGCAATCAGCTGTCTCTGCGGTGTGCCACGGGGGAGTTCACCCTGCGAGAATGGCCTTCGCGGCTCTTGTTGGATTGAGGATGCCAAGGATGGCGATCCATGGTGGCGTGGGGAGTGGGGAAATGGGTCAAGGGGGAGTGGCGCCACAGAACCCGCACTGGAATGGTGGGATAAGGAGATTCGACGAAGGCAAAGTAGCAGGAAAAATGTCTATATTGCCAAGAGTTCGTTCTAGCTTTTTCAGAAAAAAACAAGAAAATAAATAACGAAACCGATATGATCTGTATTAAAAAAAGTAAAACATTAAAAGGATATATCATTTCAACGCTTTTCCCAAGTACTAATAAGTATTTGGTAGTGAACGGTTGACGGATTCAGTCTTCAAAATGTTTGGGGCATATCGACTTTGTACTAGCAAGAAGAATAAAACTCATTACCAATAAGTTAGAAATCGAATCCAGATTTTCTAATGAGCTTTCTACGAATTGCACCATAAATTTTTAGAGTGATAAAGGTGCAGGATTTTTAACTATCAAGACAAGCTCATTTACAATATAATTCACATTTATTTAGCCGAAAAATGCTAAATTTGTGCAAAATCAAGAACATGTCAAATGCCTTAGTGGTTATACCAACCTACAACGAAATTGAAAATATTGAGCGTTTATTACTCAATATTTTTTCATTACCTCGAGAGTTTGATGTTTTGGTGGTGGATGACAATTCTCCGGATGAAACAGCGCAAGTTGTACAATTACTCATAAAAAAATTCCCTAAGCGTCTTTTTTTAGAGATACGTGAAGGTAAATTGGGACTGGGAACGGCATATATTCATGGTTTTAAATGGGCATTAGAAAGAGATTATGAATACATTTTTGAAATGGATGCCGATTTCTCCCACCATCCTAACGATCTTATTCGACTTTATGATGCGTGTGCTACCCAAGACTTTGATATGTCTATAGGGTCGCGATATAAAACAGGTGTAAATGTGGTAGATTGGCCTATGAGTAGGGTTTTACTGTCTTGGCTGGCCTCAAAGTATGTGCGATTTATTACCGGATTGGGTATTTGTGATACGACGGCAGGGTTTGTTTGTTATAAAAGGGCGATCTTAGAAAAAATAAACCTCAATAATATTCAATTTGTGGGATATGCTTTTCAAATAGAAATGAAGTTTAAAACACACCTTAACAAATTTAAGATTGTAGAGGTTCCAGTTATATTTACCGATAGAACCAGAGGGGAATCTAAAATGAGTGGGGGAATTATTTTCGAAGCAATTTTTGGAGTACTCTCAATGAAGTTTAATAGTCTATTTACTAAATACGATATTTAATGAATACGGTTTTAATTAAAAATGTAGATATGGTTAGTGAAGGTAAAATTACCTGTGGGTCTCGAATTCCAAATTATGCGGCGAATGGAAGCTGAACGAGACGGTAACAATGCTTTCCCCAGCGGAAATTGTCCAATTCCACTCTCTGTACTGGTGCCGCTCCAATTGATCTCGTCCGGTGTTTGACTTCCCAATGAGGCATGCACTCGGGGGTGATTGTCGTAGTGCTGAAAGTCTTCCACCTTTTTCTCCAGATCACTTTTATTTCAGAACAGTAGGTGATCAGGCCATTCCCGGCGAATAGTACCGATCAATCGCTCAACGAAGGGATGTGAGAGCGGTGCGGTCAGGATCCACTTGATCTCTCTGATCCATCACGATGTGGACCCAATGGCTTCGGAGTGTGATGGACTCACATCGGAATAGATCCACACTCCCTAAGCTCTCTTTCACCCGCCCAAGGAAGGAAAGCCAGAAAGGCCCATTATCATCAACTTCCGGAGTAGTGTGTGTAAACAAAATTCGGGGAACCATGGGTTTGTCGAGTGTAAACCCATTTGTACTCGATGATTGAAGAATGGAAAAAAGCCGATCCTAAGAACCCTAGGAAAATTCTTTCAACTTTCCAATCGATTGACGATTGGTGAGATGGCTTCAATGACCTCATCGTGACAACTTCCATTGGTTCCTACGAGCCCATGGGTATTTTTCAAGGTTGTGGGGTGGTAGCGAATCGGTCGACCGAAAATATCCGAAAAGCGTCCTCCAGCTCCTCGAAGAATTGCCTCGGGAGCACAGGCATCCCATGCGCTCGTATACGGACCAGGTTCAAGATAGACGTCGGCTTGGCCACTGGCGATCAACCCAATTTTCAGCCCAACGCTTCCACTTGTGATTTCATGGTGTAACCCGATGGCTGTCTTTATTTCTTCCATTGAAGGATTCCGGTGAGAGCGGGATACCGTAAGGGAAAGGTCACGAGGATTGGTGTGACTATTTGTTCGAAGAGGTTTTTGTTCATCAGCGATCTCGATCCATGACTGTTGCTCGGAGATGCCCGAATAAAGGATATCTTTGTCCGGCCGATAGACCACCCCAAGGCAGGCTTGCCCATTGAGGGCTAGTCCGATCATGACCGAAAATTCCCCATTTTTGGCAATAAATTCCTTGGTTCCATCCAGTGGGTCAACATACCAGACGAATTCAAGGTTCATGGATTCTTTGGGAGGAGAACTTTCTTCAGCGACGATGAGATCTTGAGGAAATTGCCGCTGAAGCCCTTCGACGATAAGGTCATTGGCCCGCTGATCCGCTTCCGTTACCGGATCCGACTTGCCCTTATAGGAAACCGAAAAATCTGTGTCATAGATATCCAAAATGAGACGACCGGCTTGCCGGGCTAACTCGACGGCGATTTGTAATTGAAAGGAAAAATCCTGCATGATCTTTTTGAAGAGAGAGCCAATAAGAGAATTTATCTGAGATCTGAAATCTGAGGTCTGAAATCCCTCATGCTTCGCATCATCATCATTCTATTGATCGCGGTGCTTATTCTGACCGCCTTTTTATTTCCCCAGTTTCGTCGTTCTTTATGGACAACCTTGGTTGTCGTGCTCTGTGTCCTTGCCGGGATCATTTGGTTTGATAACCGACAAAGGGAACTGCACCAATCTCGCCTTTCGCTCAATCAAGTTGAATTACACCACATGCAGGCGAACCCCGGATTGAATGCGCGTAGTTATGTCGTCAATGGACGGCTGCGGAATCAATCAGAAGACCTTACCATAAACATGATCTTACTTCAGGTGACTCTGAAAGATTGTGTGGGTGAAAGTTGCCAGGTAATTGGTCAGGAGGACCGACGTATCCTTCTTCAGGTTCCTCCTGCCCAATCCAGAGATTTTGAGGTTACCGTTCCATTTTCCTCAGTAGTGGATTTGCGAGGGACCCCGGAGTGGCAATTTGGGGTAAAGGAAGTGGAAACCCAAGAATGACGGCTAGTGTCCCACCAGGTTTTTAAAGCCTTCTCTTGAAAAAAATCATAGGCATCGGGATAGATGAATTCATCTCCCCATCGACCAGATTCTCATTTGACAAGGAATCAAAAGCGTCCCTATACTGACCAGTTGATTAATAGAGGGATGCTATCCCCGCGAATAGGGCCAAAGGCTCATGGGTGGACGGGCTCTGAGGCTAAGAAATCGGGGGTGTGGGCCTTTTTTGGGGTTGCGAAAAGTGGAGGAGCTACCTAAACTTAGGGTAACCCCTTGTATCATTTTATTAAATGTAAAACCCTGGAGATCCAACGTTGATTAATACTCCATACAAAGTCATGCCTGGGCCCGAGCATTTTCTTCCCCCTGCGGCGGCCAGCATGGGGATTCGTCTACCAGATCCGGGCCAAGCACACATCCATGGCACAATTGTTCAGGAAGAACAGGCTATGGAAGCGGCGGCAAAACAATTACTTGGGGCAAAAGTACCGACGATTTTCCCAGGTCCCCTCGTCTTATGGGCCTGGAATGAAAAAGCCGCGAAGAAAGCCAAGGCCATCCGCCATCTGTACGAAACGATTAAAGAAAGTGTTTCCTCTTCACAGCAGGCCATGCTGATTCCGATGCCGGATTATCGTCCTAAATACCCCAAAATTAACCCGGAAGTTGAAATCAATCCCAACCATCCCAATTTAACAATATGGCATAACAAAATTGATGCGTGTATGTTTGTCGGAGTGCATTGCCATCAGGCCAACCTTTCCCTGAAAATTATTCGTGGAGGAACCAATTGTTATACCATTGCCATGTGCGCCCAAGCCGGTCACGAAGACGCCATGCTCTCCTTTCGGGATGCGACAGCCGATAAAATTTTGAGGTTGGCGGATTGGGTAAAAAAGCTAAAAGGAACCGTTCCTCCCCCACAATAAATACTAAATAAGACTCTAACCATGGTGATGGTTCACATATCTATCAATATTAGTCGCGTAACCCATCGAAATAGGCCGGACACTCGGTTGCGCGCCTAAATTGACCTAAAAGGAGGTCGCTCACATGGCCACTCAATCAGTCATTGGACAAACAAATAAAAAAGGTCAGATGTATACGGATACCTGGCATATGATGAATGACGCGCCAAGAACCCCTTCATTCTTTACTGGTAGCGAAGTCATCAAAGAGGCTGTCCGCCGGGCAAGTTGTGACGTCATGATTGCCTATCCTATTACCCCCCAAAGCGAAGCGGCGGCCCTGATAGGGGAGTTGTTCGCTGAAGGGTATATCGGGGATTATTTTAGGGGGGAAAGCGAATTTGCCGTCATGTCACAATGTGCAGGAGCGGCATTTGGTGGAGCCAGGGTGTTCACCACCACGGCGGGACCTGGAACTATGCGAGCAATGGAAAACTTTCCGATGTGGGCTGGGGCCCGGTTACCGATTCAAATGATCGTGACATGCCGAGGGGTCAATTCTCCCTTGTCGATTCAGCCCGACACCCTGGAGATTTCCTATTTGTTACAAACCGGCATGCTGGTTTGGCATGCTGAAACCGCCCAAGACTTTTATGATTGGATCTTAAAAGGGTATATGGTCTCCGAAGAACCGGATGTTCACCTTCCGTTGGCCCTGTGTTGTGATGGATTCTTTGTCACCCACACAAAGGATGTCGTGAACTTAACCCCCGCTGATATGTGCTTGCCTCCTTACGATCCCTATCGGTCGCCCGTTCCCTGTATGGACATGGAATGTCCACCTGTTCGGATGATGCGGGATCCATTTGTCATGAAAAGTAATTATATCAGCTATGCCACTCATGCCAGTTGGCAACAGGAAGTCTGGGCTGCCATTGAGCGGTCGAGGAAACATTCCATTGCCTGGCTTGATGGCTTAATTGATACCGAAAATACCGATGCCGATATAATTCTGCTTGCCTCCGGAACCGCGGTATCTCAGGGTCGTGAAGCGATTGCCATGTTGGAGGAAGAAGGGATTCGAGTAGGACTCGTGAAGGTAAAGACCTTACGTCCCTGGCCAGGAGAAGAAATCAAGGAAGCCACGAAACACGCCAAGCATATCATTATTCCTGAGTTTAATGTCACGGGTTGGTTAGCTCGGGAAGTCAAGGCCACAGTT
>CP070743.1:203058-210572 GCA_020348185.1 Nitrospirota bacterium | reverse complement strand
AAATTATGCGGCACAATTACGGGTTAGGGCATGTGAGGACCGTAACCGTTGTGAATAACTATTTAAGAATGCTGAACATCTCAGGCCAGGTGGATAAGGCTAGTCGTTTTAGGGAAGAGTACGAACAAGCCCTTCGCCGCCAAAACCACCCCTGATTCCATTGATCCGTGAATGACCGTTCATTGTCGTTATTGTTCTCACTCTAAATAAATCGTTCCCGTTCTCCCGAACTCGGCATCCGACACGTGTCCCGCTTCCCCATCCATCGATAGCGGCGTCTGGCGATAAAATCGTACAGCCCATCTCGAATCGACCGAGGAACGAGAAGAAACATTGCTAGGAGAGGCCAAGGACCAGTGAGACATTTCGCGATTTTCAGAGCCGCGGTGGATTTGGTAAACACCTTACCCTGTTCCAGAAGTAAAAATGTTTCAAAATCTTCAGTGTGCAATCCCAATCGGATAAGAACTTCCTGACCCGGACCTGATTGAAGCGTACCGAATTTGAATTTACCCTGGGGATCGTGTCCTATGACAAAGTCAACAAAAGCATTACAGAAATTGCAGACTCCGTCAAAAACAATGACCTTTTCCAATTGGGCCCAATCGTGTTTTTCTTGCTTGACGGATGCGGTCATGACCTATTCTTTAAACTTACCCTGAAAACCTGCTCGATCAAAAAAATCACTCTAGGACTTATATTCCGCCTATAGGTCAATCTCTCGGGAGAATGGCATTAAAGCTGGGCTCTCACGTCTAATTCGTGACCTTTGCGTCCGCCCCGGATTAAAGCCTGTTCAGGTACTTGGCCGGCAACCATGAGCTTGGCCATATCCACGGCTCGACTGATTAGCGCTTTGGCTCCCTCATGTAGTTCCTTACTTTTTTGGACGTAACGGGTGTTATTTTCCATATCCTCCGCACTCCACCCTCGTGAATGGGCAATGAATGGAAATTGAGGGAACTGACACCCAACCTTGCCGTAGTGAGAGATTATGAACCGTATTTGGCCCTCGTGGGTGTCCCCCCTCACCCTACCCCTCTCCCCACTAGGGCGAGGGAATAGAAAAGGCAAATTCTTTAAAGAGAGTGGAAAGCACTCTCCCTGGGATACCCACTTGATTAATCAGGGAAAACAAAAGACTTATTGTATTCCATAAAGCTTAAATACGTCGACTTCTCATGTTTCCTTGCTATTCCGGAATTGAAGCGATATTTTTCCACACCATGAAGTTTTTGATCATTCTTGTTGTTATTGGACTACTGGGACCGACCCCTTTCACATTTGGAACGGATCGGTCCGAAGACCGACCGACCATTCTAAAATTTGTGACAATGAAACCCGATCAAGCCAAGGCGTGGGAGGAAGCGATAGGTCGCTTTGAACGGGCATATCCTTCTATTCAAATTGAGAGGGAAATTGCTCCAGCTTCATCGACTGCCTATCATGATTTGCTAACACAAAAGCTCAAAAATCGTGATCCCTCTATGGACTTATTTTTGATGGATGTCATTTGGCCTGCGGAGTTTGCAGCGGCAGGTTGGGCGCTTCCCATCGACAAACAATTTCCGCCTTCAGAACAAGCCAAGTTTTTACCCGGCCCAATTCAAGCGGGAATCTACCAAGGCCACATCTACGGGATGCCGTCTCGAATAGACAGTGGAATGCTCTATTATCGAATTGATCTTCTCGAAAAATATGGATTCACTCCCCCTCAGACGTGGGGGGAGCTTGTGGTTCAAGCTAAAACGATTGTTGAAGGAGAAAAAGACTCTCAGCCGGGATTGCGCGGGTACAGCGGCCAGTTTAAACAATATGAAGGTTTAGTTTGCAACATGTTGGAATTTGTAGGAAGTCACAATGGAACCCTGACTTCTGAAGATGGCAACCGGTCGACTCTGGCATCCCCGCAGTCCATTCAAGCCGTCACCTTCGTCAGAGAGCAAATGATCAACCAATTAGCTACCCCCGCAGTCCTTACTTACCAGGAACCGGAATCCCTTGCTGTTTTTGTACAAGGAAAGGCTGTGTTTCATCGCAACTGGCCATATGCCTGGGGGATTGTCGACGATCCACGGTATTCCAAGGTTGTGGGAAACGTTGGCGTGGGACCTCTCCCGCATTTCTCAAAAGGCCGTAAAGTGTCCGCCCTCGGGGGTTGGTTATATGGTATCAGTACCTTTTCACCTCATCCGGAAGAAGCCTGGAAATTTATTCAGTTTATGACGAGCGCCGATATTCAAAAATACTTCGCTGTTAAAGGCTCATTGGCTCCATCCCGTATTGCCCTTTACCGTGACCGGGAGGTGCTGGAAACCAATCCCCAGTACGAATCATTTCTTCCCGTATTCCAGACCGCAACGCCCCGACCCCGAACACCTGCCTACCCGATCATTTCAAATATCCTGCAGCGCTACTTCAGCCGTGTCCTGGCGTTTCCTGATACAGACATTCTAAAAGAAGCCCAGATCGCCGACCAGCAAATCAACCGATATCTTGCGCTTGTTCACCCCAACCCTTCATGACCAGAATCAAATCAGACGAGCCCACCGGTTGGTTCATGATTTTCCCCGCCCTGGCGTTTGTTGGGACCCTGATTCTTTACCCTGCCGTGAATTCTTTTACTTTGAGCCTTCATCGAATTTACATGGGTCTTCCTGCCTTAGGTGAGCCATTTGTCGGAATCGACAATTATCTACACCTGCTCCAAGACCCCGTGGCCCGCCAAGCCTTTGGCGTCACCTTTGGGTTTGTCATACTCTCCACGATCTTGGAAATCATTTTAGGATTAGGAATTGCCCTTGTGATTCACGAACATTTCAAGGGCCGTGGATGGGTGAGAGCGGCTGTCCTCGTCCCTTGGGCCATACCGACGGTTGTTGCCTCCCAAATGTGGCGTTTTATTTTTAATGACCAATATGGATTGGCAAATTTGGTGTTATTTGGTGACCAGGTATCTCTGTACGTTCCCTGGCTGGCCTATCCGGGATATGCCTTCCTCGCTATTGTCTTTGCTGATGTCTGGAAAACTGCCTCTTTTGCCGGCCTGCTTATTTTGGCTGGACTTCAAGTAATACCTGAAGATTGCTATGACGCCGCAAGAATTGATGGAGCCAATGCTTGGCAGCGGTTCTGGCATGTCACATTACCACTCCTCAAGCCGGCCCTACTCACAGCTCTTCTGTTTCGTACGATTGATGCGTTTCGCGTTTTTGATTTGGTCTTTGTGATGACTCAAGGAGGGCCAGGTGACGCGACCCAGGTGATTCAGTTTTATGGCTACAAGACATTATTCACCGAGGGGCAAGTTGGCTACGGCACCAGTATTTCAATGGCCGTATTTGCCACAATTTTTATTCTTTCCCTCTTCTACATTCGAACGGTGGGCTCTTCACTTCTGAAACGGGAAACCATTTGATGAGATACACAAGCAAACAGGCATGGCTCTTAGGTGGCATTCTGTTATCAGTAATGGGGAGTTTATTTCCCTTTTTCTGGTTTGTCATCACTTCAATCAAATCTCAAGTAAGAGTTGAAGCTATCCCTCCGACATGGTTTCCGGACTGGAATTTTAGCTTCTATCAAACAGTTTTCACTGATCATCATTTTTTACGGTATATCGGGAACAGCCTAATGGTTGCCGGATCGACGACAGTCGTGGCGCTTATTCTGGGGGTTCCTGCCGCCTATGCCCTCGTACGAGTGCGGATGGCCGGAAAAGTTTGGATTCTTGGTGGATTGTTGACCGTTTCCATGTTTCCTCAAATTGTGATTGTTGGGCCGGTTTGGCAAATGCTATCGACCATGGGTGGACTGAATACTCATTGGGGATTGGTTTTGCCATACGTGGGTCTCACTCTCCCCCTGGCCATTTGGATCCTAGCCACTTTCTTTAAAGAGTTACCAACGGAATTGGAGGAAGCGGCTCGGGTGGACGGATGTACGACCGTTCAAACGATGCTCAAGGTTATGGCTCCTCTCGCGGCCCCAGGGATATTCACCGCCGCTATTTTAACCTTCATTTATGCTTGGAATGAATTTTTCTTAGCATTGTTGCTTTTGACAGATCCAGTCAAACAAACGTTACCCGTGGGGATAGCTCTCTTCCAAGGGGAATTCACCATGCCCTGGGGAGAAATTGCCGCAGCTTCAGTATTGGCCACATTGCCTTTGGTCGTCATAGTGCTGGTCTTTCAAAAAGGGATTGTCAGCGGTTTGTCAGCGGGAGCCGTAAAGAGTTGAATCGTGAGTTGGCTTGAACTTACTGGCATTGAAAAATCCTTTAAGGACATAGCTGTACTTAAGGACATCTCCCTTCAGGCATCGGAAGGAGAATTTGTTGTCTTGCTCGGCCCCTCAGGATGCGGGAAATCAACTCTCCTTCGCATTATCGCAGGGCTTGAACCGCAAACACAGGGGACGGTTTCCATAGGAGGCCGAGTCGTTGATCATCTCTCACCGCGAGACCGTGATATTGCCATGGTCTTTCAACAGTACGCCCTCTATCCGCATTTAACCGTGCGAGAAAATTTAGCGTTTGGTTTAACAATGCGGAAGGAAGCCCCATCTGTCATTAAAAAACGCATTCAGGAAGCAGCCGATCTTTTGGAAATCCATGATCTCTTGGATCGACGTCCCAAAGAATTATCTGGAGGACAACGTCAACGGGTCGCGATGGGACGAGCGATCGTGCGAAAACCGAAACTCTTTTTATTTGATGAACCCCTCTCGAACCTCGACGCCCGTTTGCGAACTTCTCTCCGGGTTGAGTTGAAAAAACTTCATCAGCGACTCAAAACGACCATGATTTACGTCACCCATGATCAGGTGGAAGCCATGACATTGGGAGAAAAAATCATGATATTGCACGAAGGAAAAGTCCAACAAATTGGAACCGCTAGGCAGATTTATGATCTACCGGAAAATCCCTTCGTCGCCGGTTTTATGGGAAATCCCCCGATGAACCTTTTCCAAGGAAGTCTGGGCGTCAGCAATGGCCTCACTCAATTTTATAGTGGCGACATGGTGATCCCCTTACCATGTGTGACAATGGCTTCCGATGCTAATGCCTATTTGGGTGTCAGACCTGAAGATATTCTATTGAAACCATCCCCGGCTCCAGCCATTACGCTTTCGGGAACCATAGAGGTGGTTGAAAATCTAGGCGCCGATGTGCTCCTGTATGTCACCGTCGTCGATCAACGCGTAATTGTGAGGATGCCGCCGACTATTTCGAAAACTCCGGGGGAAGCTGTGGCCATGCATATTCCCGAAAGTTGCCTCCATGTGTTCGTCAATGAACACCGCCTCAAATGGAAATCGGGCATGAACGAAGGTTGATCGACATTGCATAGGAGGTGGGTTATTCATCAATGGACTTATTTGGTTTTTTGGCTTTTCCTTCTCGCCACCTCACCTATTCAGGCTCAGGTGACAAGCCATTCTCCTATAGGAATCGGAAATTTACATTCTTTATCCCCTCCACAAGCTCATACCCTCATACCTGCTCATGTCCGGCCACTTCTCAGCCCTCATGACCAGGAATCCTTTTTACATGAATTGGAAGGTGAAGCTCCTGACTGGTCCAGGCTTCATGATCAACCAAATGAAGAGCTTGGAGAGAGGCTTTTTGCTTTTAATCGTAAACGAGACCAAGCCCGGCAAGGGCATGTCCTACTTAACCAACAAATTGCTTTTCTCTGGTCAGGCCTATTGCGTCAGTATGTGCCGGAGCACCAGGGCTTTACCATCGCCATGGGGCCTGATTTCACAAAAACGGATTGGGGGGTGGTTCGTTTTAAACCCGCTGGGTTACCTCAAGAAATGATCGCTATTCCTTCACCCGACTTGCACAACTTTCTCCAACAGCAACTCGCTCAAGGAAACAAGGTGGAAATTAAAATCCTTTTTACTGGTCGCCTCATTCCTGATGAGTCAATCATCTATGCCTTCTCGCATGATGATCCAAACCAAGGGATGATTATGCCCGTTGTTCAAATGGAAGCAATCCAATATTTTTTGCAATCGCCGGAATGACCCTGAGAGAGTGGCACTTAAAGGTGGGAAAGAAATGAAGGCAGTTCCGTCAGATCTCGAATGCAATCCGCTCTCGGAGAATCATCATTGTCTCGATCAATAAGCAACGCTTTTAAATTAGCTTGCCTGGCCCCTTCCCAATCTTCACGAACGCTATCTCCAACATGAAGCCCTTCTTCGGGATCAATCACATGTTGACTGAGGGCATATTCAAAAATTTGTCTGGCTGGCTTGGCCGATCGAGCAAGGCTGGAAATCGTTATGGAATCAAAATACTCCCGCAGGTTCAGTTCTCCCAATATCGAAAATAGTCGCGTATCAAAGTTTGAAATAATTCCTAATTCATAGCCCTTGGATTTGATCTCGCGAAGCACGGAAAGGGTTTCAGGATACAAGGCCCAGTGCCTTCCTCCCGAAAAGGCCTCAAACACTTCCTCGAAATAGTCATCGAATCCCTCAAACATCCCCACCCGGTAAAATACCGCGTGCACAATATCAAACCACCACAGTCGTTCACATTGTTTCAATTCTTCTATTTTGGATACGGCAAAGGCAGGAGGTGGCGCGTCTCGAAACGCTTGACGAAAAGCCGCGTTCACGGCTTGTTTGAGGCCTGGTGAGGGCTTGATTCCATATTGTTCTGCATAGTGAAGATAGACATCTGCGACCGAACCCTTAATATGAAAAAGAGTTCCGGCTGCATCGAAATATACAACCTTAATGGAAGAATTACTCATTGCCTGAATGTTCGAATGGAAACATTCTAAATCCAACCTAGTCAAAGTCAGATAGAATCCAAGGACGTGTTTTAGACGTTCTTGGGAATCACATTAAAAAATATGGAGGGAAAATCCAGACATTTGGGAGACTTAACCAGGTAAGTAGACACAAAGGCGTTCGAAAAAAGAAGGGGTCCTAGAGACAGGACAATTGGTCTAATTGAACCTATTTCCCCTTTTTTTCTCGCCTGGCAACATCTAAAGCCTTTAAACGCTGCTTATTTTTTCGATGCTTTCTGCGAAGGTTTCGATCTTTTTCACGACCTCTTGGCATGTCGTCCCTCCAAAGATTGAGATGAATTCCTGATCTTCAAAAACTTCTTGCCTCCAGTGGCTTCGAAGGCCGGTTGATGCCATCACCTATAACATACGCTAGGAAAGAGGGACAAGTGTATTGCAGCGATTCATAGTGCATGATAAGATGCCTTTCCCCATTATTGCTCACCTTTTTGTATGTCCCAGCAACAACTAGACAAAAATTATGACTCTCCTGCCGTTGAGGCCCGATGGGGAAAGTTTTGGATCGAGGAGAACTTGTTCCACGTCGAGGCTGAGGGGCCTGGCTCTTCCTTTACCATCGTCATCCCACCCCCTAATGTCACCGGCTCCCTGCACATTGGCCATGCACTAAACAATACTCTGCAAGATATTCTGATTCGTTGGAGAAGGATGCAAGGGCACAAAACCTTGTGGCTTCCC
>CP070743.1:195359-202958 GCA_020348185.1 Nitrospirota bacterium | reverse complement strand
GTATTGTTTTAACAGTTGAGAATCGCAGGGAAATTTCGTTAACGAAAAAAATTTTTAAAAAAACCGAATACGTAATTTTTCTTGCGGCAAGAATCTGAATGTGATATCTGAGCTGACAGAAGTATTGAAATTGAGTTGGGACATGATGCCGGGTGTAACAAGGAAAACTTCAGAAATGGCAGTGTGGTTACGTCAGTTGGCCCGCTGTTATGGAATCGAACCATTCTATCAAGATGGTACCGATAGCCCTCATACCGTTCCCGCCTCAACTCTTCAGAGTCTGTTGTCCTGTATGGGCGTCCATGTGTCCGATCTCTCAGACGTGAAAAAAGCCTTGAAAGAGGCCAAGCTGGACCGATGGCGAAGAATTGTGGAGGATGTGTTGGTCGTCCATCCTTCAAAAACGCAACAAGCTTTTTCCGTCGTCCTCCCTATTGGGGAACATTCTTTGGAACAGGTGCAGTTAGAATGGGTGTTCGAAAACGAACGTTTCAAGAAAAGAACGTTCCGCTGTGGGGGAGATAAGGGTAAGGTGGTTGGGACAAAATCTATTGATGGCGTCCGGCACGTCCGGATGTCCCTTCATTATCCCCGAGCCATGGTCCTGGGCTATTACCGCCTCACCATAAAAGTACACCTCGGATCTGGGGTAATTGCCGGCAAAGCGTTCGTGATCGTTTCACCCCGCCAATGCTATCGATCATCTCGACCACGACGGTCGTGGGGACTGACTGTGCAACTGTATGGGCTACGATCACAAAGAAACTGGGGAATGGGTGATCTAAACGATCTGCAAACCGTGGTGAAATGGGCAGGCGAAACCTTGCAAGCGGGAACCGTCGGCGTCAGTCCGATTCATGCGCCAACTCCAGGAGTCATCAGTCCCTATTCACCATCGAGTCGATTGTTTCTGAATCCCCTATACTTGAACATTGAACGCATCCCCGAATTTCAAAATGCGCCGGCACTGCAGAAACGTGTTGGGAGCAAGGCCTTTCAAGCCGAACTGGGCAGGCTGAGACAATCCTCATTGATTGATTATGAAAAAGTCACGGCGATGAAATGGCCAATTTTTGAAGCGCTATTTAAAAAGTTTCAACAACACCATGGAACATCCAAAACCCAGAGAGCTCGGGCATTTGGCCGGTATATTCAAAAAGAAGGGATGTTCCTGGAACGGTTTTCCGTATTTCAAGCTCTCACGGAATATTTTGGGACCTCAGCCTGGGAAGGATGGCCAGAGGAATTTCAAAATCCACATTCTGTCCAAGTCGAACGCTTCAGGATTGGCCATAAAAATCGGATTCGGTTCTTCCAATATCTCCAATGGCAATGCGAAGAACAGTTGCAAGGTATCAAGCGAACGGCCCGTCGATTCCAAATGCCGTTGGGACTGAACCTGGACTTACCCGTGGGTATTCACCCGTATGGTGCAGATGCCTGGATGTTTCACCAAGAGCTCGCAGTTGGGTTTAGCATTGGTGCTCCGCCTGACTGGTTTAATCGGCATGGGCAAAATTGGGGACTCGTGGCACCTCTCCCGACAAAGATGAGAGCGAACCATTACCAATTTTTTATTGAAACCATCAGGCATAATATGCGTCATGGAGGAGTGCTGCGAATCGATCATGCCCTCGGATTGTTCCGGCTATTTGTCATTCCCGAGGGAGGATCAGGAAAAGATGGGGCCTATCTACGATTTCCGGTTGACGAATTGCTGGCCATGGTGGCCCTCGAAAGTGTGAGGAATCGAGTGGTTGTGGTTGGAGAAGATTTAGGTACGGTTACGCCAATCATCAAAAAACGGTTAGCGAAGGCGGGAATATTATCGTATCGAGTATTACTGTTTGAAAAAAAAGCCAAGGGTGCATTCCGCTCCCCCGGTCAATATCCGGAGAATGCCTTGGTGTCAGCTACCACCCACGATTTACCGACATTACACGGTTTTTGGTTAGGGCGTGACATTGAAGTGAAAACACAGATAGGGTTCTATCCGTCCTCAAAAGACGCTGAATCAGAATGGAAACAGCGTGCAAGGGACCGGGTTGCCCTTATGAAGGCACTCAACAAAGAAACACTTCTACCCTTGCAGGGCTCCCAACACCTTCCGGTACCTTTCTCCAAAGAATTCTGCCAGGCGGTCTATGCCTACTTGGCTCGAACGCCATCCCGTATATTGATCATTCCATTAGAAGATCTGCTGGGTGAAGTCGAGACCCCGAATTTCCCTGGAATACCGGGGAGTGCCTACCCATCCTGGCGACGAAAAATACATCGAGACATTGAAGGATTGACGAGAGACGGTCATGTCCCTCAGTTTTCCAAGGTCATAAACAGAGAGCGATTGGCCCATTCGCGATCACGTTGAGTCAGGGCAGTCTGAAAGATTTGTTGTTCCGGGCCGTTATGCGACATATGCCAAGGAACATGAGGATTGAGAACGGGTAATGGGTAAAGGAAAGAGGGTGTATTTCTGTTGGGCCATTGTAAAGGAAACGGTTCGCAAGTTTTTTGCGGACAACGGATTATTTTTAGCATCCGGGTTGTCTTTTGACCTGTTGCTGTATTGTATGCCCTTATCACTCCTGTTGGTCTCCGGACTGGGCTATACCCTCGTGGGGTCAGACCAAGCGGTCGCTTGGGTGCACGAGACCTTACAGAATTTCCTGCCGGGCTCCCAGCAACCTTTTTTTGATGCGCTTGATAGGATCATCACCAATCGGGGTCCATTAGGGTTGGTCGGTTTTTTGGCGTTTTTTATCCTAACGAGTGCCTTGTTTGGTTCCGTTCGTATTATTCTCAATACCGTCTTTCACGCACCTCCCCCGAAATCGTTCTTGAGGGGAAAATTCAAGGACTTCCTGGTAATGTTGGGCGTTTCCTTATTGCTGCTTCTGACGATTAGCGTTGAATTATTGGGCACCATTATCAATGCGCTGAGCCAACAAATTCCCTCTTTGGGGGGAGTGCTTCATCAGGGAATGACTCTGGTCACCGATTTGCTGAGTTTTTTCTTCACCGTGGCCCTTTTTTTTCTCCTCTACAGATTTTCTCCAAGCCGATCGTTGGGAGTTCCGGCGCTGCTGGTTGGGAGTCTGACGGGAGCGACGCTCTTTGCATTATCAAAAATCGCGTTTTCGGCATATGTGACCCTCGCTCAATCTATCACGGTGTTGTATGGGGCGTTGGGAGGCTTCATCTTTTTCTTTTTGTGGCTGTTTTATAGCTCAACGGTGTTCGTCATCGGTGCAGAAGTGTGTTGGGCGTTTCAACACATTCGTCAAACATCACGATGAGACGGTGAAAGAGAGTACAAGAGAAATTGGGGGGTGGAATTGTGAAAAGGCTTGTTTTGGCTTGCAGGGCCATTGCAAGCCATGCCATGATATCAAACTTTGTATGAAAGTTTTTTTATTGCCTACTTTTTAAGTAGAAAATCTTAGTATCAAAAGGATGAAACGATGAGTGTCACTGACTGGTCAGACGTCTTTACCGAAGCGTTTAACAAAAGTGGGGTGTTGATAAGCGAATTCGTGCCCCGGATCCTCATCGCGCTGTTAGTCCTCCTTTTGGGATTTATCCTGGCCCGTCTTGTGGCTTCGGGTATCACACGCCTGCTGCAACTCATTGGTTTTGACCGACTCGTGAGCCGTACCGCATTTCAAGTATTAATGGAACGCTCCGGGACGAAGAAACCGATCTCAGCGATCCTCGGGACGATTGGTTTTTGGCTCATCCTATCCTTATTTCTCCTTGTTGCGTCAGAAAGTTTGAGACTGCCGCTAATCTCCGAAGCCTTAACGAGTTTGTTCCATTACCTTCCCAGGGTTGGTATTGCGATTTTAATTCTTGTGTTGGGCTTGATCGCAGCGAATTTCGTTCGGGAGCTGATTATTATGGCTTGTAGTTCCGCAGGCATCACCCAAGGAACGATTGTGGCTCAGGCATTTTATGTGGCCGCGATTCTGTTGGTCGTGGTGACCTCAATCAACCAATTGGGGATTAACACGGCCCTGTTAGATAATACGATTATTTTAATTATAGCCGGGTTAATTGGAGGATCAGCTCTTTCCTTTGGCCTTGGCGCGCGTTCGGCAGTGGCGAATCTCATTGCGGCGCATTACTTGCGAGGGGTATTGCGGGTTGGGGTGAACATTCGAATGGGGAATATTCACGGTAAGATTGTCGCCCTCACTCCCGTGTCCATTGTCGTAGAAACCGATGAGGGACGTGTCGTCATTCCGGCCGCCCAATTCAACGAAACGACGGCCATTATTTCCAATCCCGAGGGATAACATGAAGGCAGAAGATCGGTTGACATTGGGGTATCTCCAAGCCCATCCGTTAGAGGTGGCTCGGCGACTGGAGTCTGTGACCCCACAAGAAGCGGCAAATATTTTAGCTCCTCTGCCTTCAAGCAATATCGCAGAAGTCCTCGAATGTTGTCTTCCAGCACCGGCTGCCAGAATTGTGGCACGCTTTAATAAGGACGCGGCAGGGGATGTCATTACCCATCTGTCTGCCTCCTCGGCCATCGGAGTCCTCAGACAATTTGAGGAACCCCTACAACATGAAGTTCTTGAGGGATTGGAGAAAGCCATTGGCGCCAGTCTCCGGCGAGCCATGAGGTATCTTCCCCATACGGCTGGGAGCTTAGCCGATCCCAGGGTGTTGACGCTCCCTCCGGATATTACCGTGGAAGAGGCCTTGACGTGGGTGAAAATGGATCCCGGCCACACCACCTATTATGTGTATGTCATTGACCGGGATACAAAATTAGAAGGGCTCGTCACGCTGAAACAACTCATCTCCTCTGATACGGATCATTTGATTGCCACGATCATGACCGATAATGTCATCACCCTGTCAGCCGAAGCGAATATTGAGGAAATTTTACAGCATCCTCAATGGGAACGTTTTCCCACCTTACCTGTGGTCGATCGATGGGGGACATTTTTGGGAGCCCTTCGGTATCGGACTCTTCGTGGTATTGAACAAGAACATGTCAGAAATCCGGACGCAGGGTCTCTCAGTCAAGCCTTTATCCAACTCTGGGAAGCCTATTCACTGGCGGGTATCGGAATCATGACGGATGTGGCCACCTCCATTGAATCGCGGTCTAAAAAGTCGTCAGGAACGTCCGGCGGGCAGGAGAAGGAGAGTGCATAATGGCCCACCAACTTCTGCATGAGGAATTTTTCACCAACTATCATGAAGAAGCCGCGCAAATTCTGGAAACATTCCAGATTCCGGATATTCTTCGCCTCATGCAACCCACCACGGGCAAAAATATCGCGAACCTGCTGGCCTGCATGAGTCCGGTTGTTGCCGCTGAGGTCATTACAGCCATGTCCACCGATCTTCTGGCTCAGACCTTGCCGGAAATGTCCCCGGCGATTGCGGCCTCGCTGCTGCAACGGCTGGACGAACCTCTGTGGAATGCCATCCTGACCCGCATTCCCTCACGTCATGCCAATGAAATTCGATCCTATATGGAGTATCCGCCGGATTCCGTTGGCAGCCTCATGGATCCCGGGGTGTTTACCCTTCCCGAAGATTTGACGGTCGAGGAGGCCATGGCTCAAGTTCGCAGTCGGGCGCCGAAGGATATCCATGATCTCTACATTGTGGATCGCAATCAGACGTTAGTCGGGAAACTCTCAGTTCGGGACCTCTTATTGATCGAACCCGATGAACGCCTTCAATCGGTGATGCATCGCGATTTGTCGGCCATTCATCCGTTAGAATCACGACAGCAAATTGTGGAACTCTTCAGTCAGCGATTGTTGTTTACCATTCCCGTTGTGGATCTTGATGGGCATTTGTTGGGGGTGATCCGGAACCAAGATATCGTCAAGGCCAGTCAGGAAGATGCCACGGCAGACATTCTGACCATGGTCGGAGCCAATAAAGACGAACGCCCGCTGTCTTCTGTGTCATTTTCGGTTCGAAAGCGGCTGCCGTGGCTGCAGTTAAACCTCTTCACGGCCTTTTTGGCTGCGTTTGTGGTGGGGATTTTTGAAAGCACGATCGCTCAATTTACGGCGTTAGCGGTCTTGTTGCCAATTGTGGCGGGTCAATCAGGCAACACGGGGGCCCAGTCCCTGGCCGTGGTGATTCGCGGATTAGCGCTGCGTGATATTCGGCCCTCCGAATGGTTGCGGGTCAGCGGAAAAGAAGTGTTTGTGGCATTCTTAAACAGCTTGGCCGTTGCGGGGGTTGCCTGTCTCGCCGTGGCATTGTGGAGTCGTTCATTGGGATTGACGTTGGTCATTGGGGTATCAATGATCATCTCTATGGTGATCGCAGGTTTATCAGGGGCAATTATTCCCATGGCCTTAAAAGCCTCAAAACAAGATCCGGCTCAATCCTCCTCCATCGTGTTGACGACAATAACGGATGTTGTCGGTTTTCTCAGCTTCTTGGGATTGGCCACATTGTTATCCAGTTTTATGGAATTGTAGTCGTTTTTCAAACTCCCCTAAACTTGAAACCTAAACCCCGAAACTGTATTTTCCAGTTGCCTAATCCCAAATTCTACGGTACCATCCAAGCCTCTCATTTTTTATAAATTAAAGGAGGAATTATGGACAAAATGCAGACGGCCCAGGCTGATAAGGCATCCACGGTCGATCGAGATATTGAGCGGCTTCGGAAGGAATTAGTAACGCTGAGAGGATATCTCATGAACGAACCTTCAGCGGAGGTCTTGGTCGAATTTGATGCCAAGATAGTGGATCAGATCAGTGACATTTTGGGAAGTTCCTCTCCAATGATCGAAGCATATGAATATGCCACTGTCGGCGAGGCTTCCGGGTTAATGAACGTGCCGGAAGAGGGTCTGGAAGGCATTACCCATGATTCGCAGCGCGAAACGCTCCGTCAACGACAGCGAGTTCTGGAAAGTTGCGTGTCCGACTTGGAAACCCGAAGAGCTGCCGCATCTGCCATAGGCGCCAAAAAGGCCAAGGTGTCCGGCCCTCGCGTGTCTGATTATATGTCCAAAACCATCAGAGCCGTGACAATGGATGCCACCTTGAAAGAGGTTGGAAGGTTACTTCAAGAATGGAAGATCGGATCGGTGTTAGTGCAAAGTGGTGATGAATATGTGGGAAGTGTGACGGAAACCGAACTGGCGAGAGAAGTGGTAGGTGGGAACCTCGATCCAGCAACGACAACTGTGAGAACATGCATGCGGGAGCCGATTATTAATATTGATAGTAGTGATCATATCGTTGAAGCGGTACGTCTGATGAAAAACAAAGCGACCAGGCATTTAGCGGTGGTCGAGAACGATCGGGTCGTTGGTGTGGTGTCGGTGTCAGATATTATTCGTTATTATTCGGGCGTGTAGTGATTTTGGTTGGCTGGTGATCCCAACCGTCTCACTTGCGGAGAGATAAGAAAAAGGGTGCTCGAATTCACCATAGGTAATCGTGCTATGTTCAAAATTCGACTTCCTGGCTGAGATTTCATAGTCCCTCCCTATCTGGCCAAGCTGCCTCAAACATTTTTTCCGAATTCCTCCAAAGGTATGACGGGGTTCTTTTGTATCATCCCTGGCCAAAGTTTGTAGCTGCAGGGAAAAAAGAGAAATTC
>CP070743.1:187386-195259 GCA_020348185.1 Nitrospirota bacterium | reverse complement strand
ATTGGATGTCCTGGCAGAAAAGGCGCCAAATGCGCGGCCACACCAATGGGACCCATCCCCGGCCCTCCTCCTCCATGGGGGATGCAAAACGTCTTATGCAAGTTGAGATGACACACATCCGCGCCCATATCTCCTGGCCGGCAGATGCCAACCATGGCATTCATGTTCGCCCCGTCCATGTACACTTGTCCGCCGTGTTCGTGAACAAGACGACACACCTCCACGATCGTCTCTTCGAACACTCCATGAGTCGAGGGGTAGGTAATCATCAGGGCGGCCAACGTCTCATGATGCTCTGAAGCTTTTGCCTCTAAATCGGCTATATCAATATTCCCATCCTGGTCGCATGCGACCGGCACGACTTTCATCCCGGCGATTACCGCGCTGGCGGGATTAGTTCCATGCGCGGAGACAGGAATGAGGCACACATGGCGTTGAGTCTGTCCACGGTGTTCATGATAGGCACGGATGGTCATCAACCCTGCATACTCGCCTTGTGATCCGGCGTTGGGTTGTAGCGAGACAGCGGCAAATCCGGTAATCTCAGCAAGCCAATGTTTTAGTTGATGCTGGAGGGCTTCGTACCCCCTTGTTTGTTCATTCGGGGCAAATGGATGGATTCGGGTAAATTCCGGCCAGGTAATCGGAGCCATCTCAGCCGTGGCGTTCAATTTCATCGTGCATGAGCCCAATGGGATCATGGAATGGACTAATGAGAGATCCCGCGTTTGAAGTTGATGGAGATACCGGAGCAGTTCGTGTTCAGAGTGATAACGATTGAACACCTCATGAGTGAGATAGGGCGTCGTCCGGGCCAAGGGAGAGGAGATAGCGGGGGGAACGGTTTTTGACAGTTCCTCAACTGAAACGGGAGGCTGATTGGCCTGGGAAAAGATGGTCAGGAGATGTTGAATGTCTGATGTCGTGGTCGTCTCGTCAAGAGAAATGCCGAAGGTCCCATCCGGAAAGGGTCGAAGATTCATCCTCTGTTTAACGGCTTTGGCGAGAATCTGGTCTGGAGACTGCGTATGCTCCGTCACCCGGATTGTGTCGAAGAAGGGCTCTTGGGTGATTTGGCATCCCAATTCCTGTAATCCCTGAGCCAGTATGGCGGTTAACGTATGAACCCGATTAGCAATTTGCTTCAGCCCTTCAGGACCATGGTAGACGGCATACATACTGGCGACATTGGCCAACAACACCTGCGCGGTACAGATATTACTGGTTGCACGATCGCGGCGAATATGCTGTTCCCGCGTTTGCAGAGCCAACCGATAGGCAATATGTCCCTCGGTGTCCCGGGAGACTCCAACCATTCGGCCTGGAACTTGCCGTTTATAGTCTTCCTTCGTCGAGAAAAAGGCTGCGTGCGGTCCACCAAATCCCATTGGCACGCCAAAGCGTTGGCTGGACCCCAAGGCTATGTCTGCCCCAAATTCTCCAGGGGGACGGAAAAGGGTCAGAGCCAAAAGATCTGTGGCGACGACCATCAGCGCGCCGGCATTATGAACCTGCTGAGCGAGATCTTGATAGTCAAAGAGGGCTCCATCGGTGTTCGGGTATTGAACCAACACGCCAAAGACCTTGTCCTTCGTTTGAATATCGGTTATGGGATTTCCCACATGGACGGTGATTCCTAAGGGGGTGGCGCGCGTTTGAAGGACCGCAATCGTCTGGGGATGGCAATCATCAGCTACCAGAAACACATTCCGACCCTGCCCGACAATATGCTGACACATTGACATGGCCTCGCCTGCGGCGGTGGCCTCGTCCAACAATGACGCGTTGGCCAGAGGTAAGCCGGTTAAATCCGAAACCACGGTCTGGAAATTCAAAAGCGCTTCCAACCGTCCTTGTGCGATTTCAGCCTGGTAGGGTGTGTATTGGGTATACCATGCGGGATTTTCTAATACATTTCGCAAAATCACTGCTGGAGTGATGCAATCGTAATAACCCATCCCAATAAATGAACGGAACACCTTGTTTTGGATTGCCAGTTTTCTGAGTTCTTCCAAGGTGGCCTGTTCACCCTGATGGGAAGGGAGATCCAGTGATCGTCGTAGTCGTATGGGTTCCGGAACCGTAGCATTGATGAGCGCGTCGAGAGAGGCCAGGCCTAAGGTGCCCAACATTTCTTTGATGTTTGCCTGAGTTGGACCGAGATGCCGAGGAGGAAAGGCATCAAGAGAATGAAGCCACTGGTCAGTGTTTGGAGGGTTCATGGTTTCTGACACCTTTTACACAATCAAGGACAATGTCTAGAGGACCACATTCGTTTGGGGGATCCTCCAAAAATGAACAACAAGAATGTCTTGAGCGTGAGAGCAACTGAGAGTAATGGAAAGCCTTAGTAATTCTGCTGTCGTGGCTCTCTTGTGATTTAAATCGCGTAATGACCCGATTGGTGAATGAGCTATGGGGGAAGGTTATCATGATGACCTGGATTTCTGCAAAGGAATGCGAGCAAAGGAAGGCAGGGTCGAAGGGGTCGAAGAGTCGAAGGGGTCGCAGGGTCGAAGAGGTCATAAGAATCTGCTTATTCTAAGGAATTTTTGACCCCTTTGACTTTTTGACCTTTTCGACTTTTGTCTTTTGGGGAGTTGCCAAACACCTGGTGGTTGGGTTACAGCAAAAGCCAATGGACAAGTTCCCAACAATGTAAGGATCTACCGATATGATTGTTCTCTCCAATATTCAAAAACTCTACGACGGAACTTCGGCGACCTCGGATGCCATTCATGAACATGTGGACCTGTGGATCGAGAATGGGAAGATCCAATCGCTTCATCCACATGCGCCTACGCGTCCCGTGGGAGCATCAGTTCAGCGAATCGATTGTTCTGCATTTACCATCACCCCAGGACTCATTGATTGTCATGGTCATGTCACCTTGTTTGGTATAGGCCGGGATCCTTTGGAACGAATGAATTCGCTAGAAGGGCTGTTGTATGCCGAACGCATCCTGTATACCACCTTGGTCAATGGCGGGGTGACGACACTCCGGGATGTGGGTGGAGCAACCCATCTCCTCAAGCGGCTGGTTCAGGAAGGCTTCCTTATCGGGCCTCGACTGAAGATTGCGATCTGTATGTTGTCGACCACGGGAGGCCACGCCGATTTTCGAGGCCCGGATCGATGCTGTGGGGAGGTATCTCGCCTGTGGCCCCCTGGTCCGGGTCGTCCTTCAAGCATTGTTGACGGCCCCTGGGCCTGCCGCAAGCGAGTCAGAGAAATTGCAGCGTGTGGGGCCGATCTCGTGAAAATCTGTGCAAGTCCTGGTGTGGTTTCCCCAGGTGATAAGCTCGAACATCGGGATTTTACGGCTCAGGAAATTGATGCGATTTGTGATGAAGCCGCCGGGAGAGGGCTGTATGTGGCCGGACATGCCCATAGTCGAAATGGCATTGCGTTGTCGATTGAGCATGGGATCAAAGATATTCAACATATTTCCTTTCTTGATGAAACCCTTGCGGAACAAGCCTATGTGAAGGGCTGTACGGTCACGCCAACCTCGTGGATCACCCAGGCTTTATTGGAAGCCAAGGGGTGGAGCGACCTTGTCCAACAAAAAGTTCAGCAAGTGGCTGAGTCCCACTCTCAAGCCGTCCGTATTGCTCATGGCAGTGGCTTGAAGATGCTTGCGGGGACGGATCCCGTCCTCCCCAATATGCATGGGCGGAATTATATGGAACTGGTCGCGTTAATGAATGATGGCATTCCCCCCCTGACGGCTTGGTATGGAGCAACCGGTTTAGCTGCGAAGCAAATTGGTCAGGACGAGGTGGGAGTCTTAGGGTCGGGATACGGGGCTGATTTCCTTGTCTGTCGCGGGAATGTCATAGAGCAGCCTGCCCTGTTTGAACAAGGAGCCCTACTTGATGTGGTCAAAGATGGAGTGGCCTATCGTGGAGGACTGGAAGGATTTCCGTCCCGAACCCTGGAAAACTCTATGCTGGATGCCTTGGGAGCGAAAGAGTAAAATCCGTTCGAAATACCTGTTCAGGAAGAAGGGCCGTCGTTCTGTAGTTCGGGAGATCCGTCTTTTCCGCTTTCTTGGCCTTCTTCCAAATCTACGACCAATTCCCCACGAGGTGAAAAGAATCCCTGCCCATCAATTTGGACAATGCCATTACAGTTTTCTTGGAAAAATTCAAGAATCCAACCGTTGAAGTCGTACCCTTCTTCAGTGATGTCGTTTTTCACCATTTGGGTTGTGGCGATAAAACGAGCACGATCCACGAATTCCCGAGCTATCTGAGATTCTTCATCGTCAAAGACTGAAAGGCGCTTTAAAAATGTCATCTTTTCTGATTCGAAGACGTCCTGATAACTGCCCCGATCACGCACACAAAACAATTGGATCGGTTTCCGTTCTCTATTGTAGCCAAGGGTAATCTGCGCCCAATCCCAATCATCTAAGGCTTCCGGATCCATCGTGGGGATCAGGGGAATTTGATTTTTTGACTTCAGGAAATCTAACAACAATCGTAATTGTGGGCTCTCTTCGCGTTGGCAAAATACCCGTGAATACGTCAGCGTTTCAGGTGTTTGCTCTTCAAGGGGTTGCGTACTGGAGAAAACCGGTATCTCTTTTCCCATACAAAACTCTTTCCAAAAAATTGTTATTGAGAACTGCCCGTGTAAGAATACACTGTACCCGGTTAGGTGTTAATCCTTCAAGTTGCCAGGCTGTATGCTGAGGGTCCCGAATCTCATAATTCACCTGACTGGCTTGCATTTTTTTATTGACAGGTTCTAGCACTTCGGGTACACTTTCCGCCCATTGCATATCTTGAGACACGAATTGGTGTCTCCGCCTCTTTTGGGTAGGGGAAAGGGGCGTTCCCCCCTAGGATATTCACATAAGAAAGAGTTGGCGACGGTCGCCACTTGTACAGAGGAATGCAAAAATATTTGCACCTTTGATTCTCACAAACCCTTATTGTGTTGCTAATAGCAAACATTATATGGGCAACACCTTTTTCACTGCTCAATCACTCAACTTGCGGAGGAGGATCGTATGGGAAAGTCAATGACCAAGTCTCAAATTGCTGATCATTTAGCCAAAAAAGCGAGTGTTACAAAAAAAACCGCCACCCAGATTCTGGACGATTTGGCTGCATTGGCATACAAGGAAGCCAAGAATGCCTTTGTGGTTCCTGGTGTTGGAAAGTTGGTATTGGCACACCGCAAAGCCCGGATGGGACGTAATCCTCAAACGGGCGAAACCATAAAGATTCCTGCAAAGAAAGTTCTTAAATTCCGGGTGGCCAAGGCGGCAAAAGATGCAATCTTGGGAGCGAAGAAGTAAAGAGCGATCTCAATAACATTACGAGATCTTTCTTATTCTTCTTTCCCTTTGAAGTCGTTAAGCCTCGCCCGCAACACATTTCTTCTTCTTTACCAAAAAAGGCAGTGCCAGAACGGCACTGCCTTTTTTTTCTTTCCCGCGTTTGGTTTGACACTTGGACCCTTTAGACCTTTTTACCCTCCGACTCATTGAACACTACTGAGTCCGAGGCCTAGACCTCGACAGGTCCCCCGTTAATCATAAACTTTGCATGTATCAATACAGAGAAGGCGTCAGCCCACTTTGCCCCATCCCGTCATGTGCAACTAAATTGACTAAGTCTCCGTCCTGAACGCGCGTGTCTTCACTGGCAATGCGCTTATTCACGGTGACCATTAGTTTTTTTTCTTTGAGAAGTTGAAAGACCTCCCTTAGTGCCTTCCCCTGGTTCTTGATCAGTTGTTTAACGGGAGTCGGTTCAGAAATTTCACACCCCAGTGTTCGCTCCCCGTCAGCTGTTTGCAATTCTCCCATTAAGCTGATTGTGACCATACTGGCTCCTACCTTCCTGAAAAACGTTTAAAAGTCGAAAGGGTCGCAGTGTCAAAATGGTCCTAAGATACTACGAATTTTTTTAATTCGAGAGGAAAGGGTTTTGATTCTCTGTCTCCGTGACCTTTTAGACTCTTTGACCATTTCGACTTTTCGACCCTGTGGTTTCAATAATTCTTGCCCCGGAATTCGAAACCCGAAACCCAAACCGTAGTTATGGAATCGTAGCAAAAATTCGAACCGGTCCCCCTGAGCCCCCACGGATCTTGATTGGAAGCGCCGTCACAATGGCTCCTGTCGGAGGAAGTTTCTCAAGGGCGGCGACATTTTCAAGTGCATACAGGTTGGCTTCGCTTAAGACCCGATGAGCAAGAAAATCATTTGATCGACCAGGATCAATGCTCGCGGTATCAATTCCCACTCCCCGAATACCTCGCTGTGAGACAAGGAATTGTATGGACTGAGCTGAATACCCTGGAAAATGTAAAGTTGTGGGATCCTCAGGCGTTGGACTGCCCAGGTAGCGAATACGTTCCGGCCAATATTTCCCCCATCCGGTGAAGAGCAAAACCAAACTATCCTTCGGAATGTGTCCATGCTCGGTTTCCCAGGCCTGCACATCTTCAACTTGAAGTTCGTAATCAGGATTGCCTTCAGCTTGAGTTCGAACATCAATCACAATCGCGGGGCCAATCAATTCTTCAACGGGAATTTGATCGACACTCCGACCTTGTTCTGCGAAATGAACGGGAGCATCGAGATGGGTGCCCCCGTGTTCGGAAGCTGAAAAGGCTCCCGAGGCATACCAATGGCCGCTTGCGTTTTTCCCCCACTTTAACTTCTCCCATTGAAATGGTTTGTTGTTAGGCCAATAAACAGTCTGGTCGTCAAATGGATAGGTGAGGTCGATGACGGTGGTTGGAGTGTGCGCGATACAGGATGCCAATAAACACAAGAGGAGGCTCCAAACAAATATTTTCAGGTGCTGGATGTTTGAGAGGGATGATGGTCGCATTGACTTAATCAAGCGTTGGGAAAAGTTTCAGGTTGAAAAGAAAAAGAATTTTCCTAAAGAAGGTTTTCGGAGAGAAAACGGGGTATCATTATATAATCCCCCTCTTTATTGAAGGTGATCGGACTGCAAATCCTAACAGGAAAAACACTTCACCGGCAATGAATAAAGGGGCATTGGCGTGGATCCTTTCGGCTCGCTATACTGAACTTCAGAATCGACAATCTTCTCGGGTGCCTTGGAGGTAGCGAATAGTTTGAGTGACTTAGTCATGAAGAGAGGAGAGTGTCTAGTTTGAGGTTTTAAGTTTCACGAAAGAAAACTTCTTCTTTTTCAAGGGTAGTCTCCTCTTGCTGGGCTTTTAGGTAACATGGAAGCAGAATATTTCAATTGTAGTAGAAAACCACAAAGATAGAGATTGTAGCTTATGTATAAAATTATCATCATACTTGTGTTGCTGGTTATCCTGTTTTACATGTTTCGGCGGGCGATTCAAGATTGGGGAAAAACAGACGAGGAAAAAGCCCTTCCAGGTAAAGATGTCATGGTTCAAGATCCCGTCTGCAAGGTGTACATTTCCGCAGGGTCAGCGGTGACTGAACGTGTCGGTGGCCAAACCTATTTTTTTTGCAGCAAAGATTGTGCAAACAAATTTCAAAAGAAAAATTCCGGATAATGGCCTAGCAACCCAAAACTTCCTTCCTAACCAACCCGGAACTCGAAACCCGAAACTTCTTTATTTGATCTGAAACCCGAAAATTCTTTTAGGTGAGCGTTCCCCCGCAGGAGGAACCGCAGCCGGCGGTACAGCCGTAACAATGTTGGTCTGTCACGATGTGGCGCTGGGCGAGTGTCTGGTAATCGAAGGTATCGATGGTTTGAGGGTAGGGGGGCGCAACGGGGATATCCATCATTTGATTGAAGTCACAATCATATAAACGTCCATCCCATCCAACACTTATCAGCGTTCGGCACATGAGTCCATCGATGGCCGAAGGATTAAAGCTATTGTGAAGCAG
>CP070743.1:179344-187286 GCA_020348185.1 Nitrospirota bacterium | reverse complement strand
GTTTCGAGTTTCAGGTTTAAGGTGTCGAGTTAAAAAATAGAAAGTGCATTATTTTTACCCGAAACCCGAAACGCTTCCTTCATCATGAAACAAACCTGTTAGTTTTATTGATCCTGATGGCCGGTGCTGAATAAATTGTTGAGCTTCCCAAAATATTCTAAAGCCCGTGTCGTGGCTTGACGTCCGCGAGCGGTTCGATCCAAAAAGCCTGATTGAATGAGAAAGGGTTCATACACATCTTCCAACGTGGCTTTTTCTTCCTGGACCGCAGCCGCCACGGCTTCGATTCCCACAGGGCCGCCTTTAAACTTCTCAATGATCGTTAGCAGGATTTTTCGATCCATTTCATCGAAGCCGGCCTGATCGACTCCCAGCCACGCTAACGCGTCTTGTGCAACCTGCTGGGTGATGAGTCCTTGGGCTTTCACCTCCGCAAAATCTCTGGCCCGCTTGATTAATCGATTGGCGATTCGAGGTGTTCCTCTTGAACGCTTGGCGATTTCCGTGGCGGCTTCAGTATCGATCGGCACCCCAAGCAATCCAGCCGATCGTATGATAATGGTCTGCAAATCCTCAGGTGAGTAGAAGTCCAGCCGATAAACGAGGCCAAATCGTTCCCGGAGAGGAGAGGTCAGGGAGCCGGCCTTCGTGGTGGCTCCAATCAACGTAAAGGGCGGAAGGTCAAGCTTCATGGTGCGGACGGAGGGACCCTGCCCAATGACAAGGTCGATTTGGAAATCTTCCATCGCTGGGTATAGCGCTTCTTCCACGGCTGGGGGGAGGCGGTGAATTTCATCGATAAAAAGGACGTCCCGTTCTTGGAGATTGGCAAGAATTGCAGCTAAATCACCAGCATGAGCGAGGACGAGCCCGGATGTCGAACGAATGTTCCCTCCCATCTCCCTCGCGATGACATGGGCAATCGTTGTTTTACCCAATCCTGGCGGTCCATAGAAAATGGCGTGGTCTAGCGACTCACTCCGTCGAGTCGCCGCTTCAATACACACGCGAAGCGACTCCTTCATTCGCTCTTGGCCAATGTACTCCGCTAATCGCTGCGGTCGAAGGGAACCTTCAAGATTCTGTTCCTCTTCAAGCATCTGGCTGGAAAGGAATCGGTCATTCATAGAAGAGGTACGGTGAGCTGACGAATGGTGAATGGGAACAGACTCCGTTCACCGCTTGGTGGCAGTGGAGAAGAATCCAGAAATGCTAGATTCAGATTAAAAGGGGTTATAGAGATCGGAGCAGCCCAAACAAAATTCGATGTTGACACTTCGATCGAGGAAATTCACGATAAACCCTTTTTCCTCGTATAGAAGCTTAGCCCCCATTAGCGTTTCGTTTGGAAAATCTTCCTTCCCGAGGAGTTCCCGGATTTGTTGGGCCGTTTTGGAAGTCAGGACCCGGCGGAAAATTCCACGGACTTTATGGGCAAATCGATTATTGACAAAAATCAGGTCAACTTTCCCATCCATGATTCGCACCCCGGCCATGGCTCCTGTCGGTTTTTGTTTATCCCAAAGAAGAATGAACGTTCCTTCTTGCTCAGCGCGGACTCCAGAAATTCTTTCTTCGACTAACATTTCTACGGCCTTGGCTTCAGGATCGCCTAATTTAACCCGATAAAGAGAAATTTCTTCGGCATGAATGGCGGTGGGGTCTTCAACGCTGTTTCGCGTGAGTTCGTATTTCTTTGCCAACGCCTGGTTCAGCGGGATGATGACGCCTATGACCATCAAGCCGATGACAAATTTTCTGAAATGATGACGCATGGATTCCCCCTAAAATAGAGGTGAGAGATGAGACCACGATGAATGGACAGTGCTTAAAAATCTGAGCAAGCGAAATAGCTCGTGGACCTGAGGAATTGTATACAACGGCTCTTCCTAGGTCAAATACTCAGAGGAGGCTTTCAGAAGCAAATGGAAATTCGTCACATTCCCCCTATGCTATAATGGGGGCGAAAAATTAAAAAATTCTCATCTTCATAAGAAATGTCCAAGGATGCAAATCTAAAGTTCGCCCCCCGAAATGGAAGAGTAGAAAATTTTAGAGTCCTGAACTTGAAAGACAAAACCTGAAACCCGAACGCCGAAACTTTCTTAAGTCCCCCCTGGTCTCGATGAGCAAACACATCATTATTAAGGGCGCCCGAGAACACAATCTCAAAAATCTTGACCTGGAGATTCCACGGGATCAATTCGTGGTCATCACGGGATTGAGCGGGTCAGGGAAATCCTCATTGGCATTTGACACGATGTATGCCGAAGGGCAACGTCGGTATGTCGAATCTTTATCGGCTTACGCTCGGCAGTTCCTAGAGCAGATGGGAAAACCCGACGTCGATTCTATTGAAGGACTTTCCCCAGCGATTTCCATTGAACAAAAAAATACAAGCCGGAATCCCCGGTCCACTGTCGGGACGGTCACCGAGATTTACGATTATTTTCGGCTTCTTTTTGCTCGAATCGGCCATCCGTTTTGTCATAACTGTGGTGAGCCGATAACGGCTCAAACTGTCCAACAGATGGTTGACAGCATTAGAGATCTCCCCACTGGTAAAAAAATTCAAGTGCTGGCTCCGATTGTGAGAGGACGAAAGGGTGAGTACAAGAAGGAATTACTGGATGCCCGACGTGCCGGATATGTGCGAGTGCGGATTGATGGAGAAGTGTTCGATTTAGCTGATACCATTCGTCTGAATAAACAACAAAAGCATACGGTCGAAATCATCATTGACCGGTTGATCATGAAATCCGATGAGGCTTTTTCCCGCAGATTGGCCGATTCCGTTGAAATGGCGTTGAAATTAGCGAATGGTCTCGTCGGAATTCTTACCGAAGATCATCAGGTCTCGCTCTACAGCGAACATTTAGCCTGTATTCGATGTGGAGTGAGTTATCCGGAAATCACCCCACGGATTTTTTCCTTTAATAGTCCCCACGGGGCCTGTCCGGCTTGTGATGGAATCGGATTCTCGGTGGGTGCTGCTTGCCCGGAGTTTGAGAACGTAACCTTCGCCGATCTCTGTTCGAAATGCGGTGGGGCTCGGCTCAGACCGGAAAGTCTTGCGATCAAGATTGCTCACCACTCCATTGCCGATATCACCAGACTTTCAGTTCAGGATGCTTGTGAATTTGTGAGTTCACTGGATTTGAGTGAACGTGAGCGATTCATTGGCCAACGAATTTTGAAGGAAATACGTGAGCGACTGCAGTTCTTGATCAACGTCGGACTGGATTACCTCACCCTGGATCGTCCGTCAGCGACTTTATCAGGAGGAGAGGGCCAGCGAATTCGTCTGGCCACCCAAATAGGTTCTGGGTTGGTCGGGGTACTGTATATTCTTGATGAGCCGAGCATCGGATTGCACCACCGTGATAACCGAAGATTACTGCAAACCCTGCTTCGGCTTCGCGACATGGGGAATTCCGTCATTGTCGTGGAGCATGATGCTGAAACCATGTTGGCTGCGGATCATATCCTCGATCTCGGTCCGGGAGCAGGTGTCGGAGGTGGTCATCTGGTTGCCCAAGGATCCCCTCAAGCGATCATGAACAGCCCGCAATCCTTGACGGGGCAATATCTTAGAGGGGTTCGGCAAGTTTCCCTTCCCGCTCGCCAACGGAGGGCCAAGGGCCATCTCACGATTGTGGGTGCCCGAAAACACAATCTCAACGGGATCACCGCAAGAATTCCTTTAGGCCTCCTGACCTGTATCACCGGTGTATCCGGGTCCGGAAAGAGCACGCTGGTTGTCGAGATCCTGTTCCATTCACTTTCCCAATTGTTATATCACAAGAAGCCTAAACTCGAAGGATGTGAAGCCATCAAGGGAATCGAGGGGTTAGATAAAGTCATTGATATTGATCAATCACCGATTGGGCGAACTCCTCGGTCGAATCCTGCTACGTACACGGGGCTTTTCAGTTTTATAAGAGATCTGTACGCGAATCTTCCGGAATCCCGGGTTCGGGGTTACAAACCGGGCCGCTATAGTTTCAATGTTAAGGGAGGACGGTGTGAATCGTGCCAGGGCGATGGGCTCATCAAAATCGAAATGCATTTCTTGCCGGATATATACGTGATGTGTGAGGCCTGCAAGGGTAAGCGGTACAACCGAGAAACCCTTGATGTCCACCATAAAGGGAAAACGATTGCTGATGTCCTGGACATGACGGTGGTGGAAGCGCTGGAGTTTTTCGCTCACATTCCACCCATTAAAGCAAAATTGCAAACGTTGGCCGATGTCGGGCTGCATTACATTAAACTTGGACAGTCTGCGACCACCCTCTCAGGAGGGGAGGCTCAACGAGTCAAACTGTCAAGAGAACTCTCCAAACGTGCCACAGGGAGAACCCTGTACATATTGGATGAACCGACCACCGGCCTCCACTTTGCGGATATTCAACGACTCCTTGATGTGCTCAATCGACTGGCGGAGGCTGGCAATACCGTCTTGATTATTGAACATCAACTTGATGTGATTCGGAATGCGGATTGGATTCTGGATTTAGGGCCAGAGGGAGGAAATAAGGGAGGACAGATTGTGGCAGAAGGGACTCCAGAGGACATCATGTTCGCTTCCGAGTCCTGGACCGGCCAAGTCCTGAAAGAAAGCCAATTGTAATCGACCAATCATGAAGTTTTCTTCTTGTAGATATTGAGCCCTATCTTTTCGTCTCTTCCGGGAATGGAGACGTTTCCCTCCGTGGTGGCGATAATTGTGGTTTTACCTGAAGAGGAGGGTCCGAATTCTTTCGAAAGGTCGACCGAAATGGTCAGGGTCGTCCCATCCACCTTCAACTCAACATTTTTCATCTGATCCTCCTTGCGTTGAAACAAGCCAATGGCATGAAAAGGAATTCATTGTGACAGGGCCAACAGAAAAATGAGTGCGAAGCTTCCCACCATAAAAGGAATCACACAGGAGGAGAGGACGACTTTGAGGCCCACCTTCTTGGCCCCTGGTGGCATTTGGGCAATGGTTTCTTTATACACAAATTCATAGCTGAGAATAATGATCGCCAGGCTCAGGGCGAGGATTCGACTTGTCCTGGGCCAGGAATATACCCCGCTCAGCAGAAAATCAGTGATGTGAAAACCGCTAAAACTGAGAGCGAGAGGTGCAATGGCATACCGAATGACCTGATGAAACACAGGGGTGAGCAAAGACTTAGGGCGCAGGTGGGCTTCCGTACTCATGAAGGGACGGCGGAAGTCAGAGGCTTTTCAGGTGAATGTTGTTCAGACGAGGATGAGTGTGCCTGGCAGGATTTGCATACTCGAGGACGCATCTTCAGGAATGAAATTTTCCCACTTGCGAGGCAACTATAGTGAACGAAATGCTGGCAAACGGAACACCGAGACCATCCGCCTCTGAGAAGAGTCAAATTTCGATACAACCCCTCTCCGCACACCCCGCACAACTCGGGTTCAATACCCAGAACAAGCGACTCCCACTCCCCTCCACGGTTCCTGATGCTCATGGCATTCAAGTATACTGACACCAAGAGTCGATTACAATCATTGCAGGGATGGAATCTCCCTCGACCGCCGATCCTGCATTTTCTAACATTTTGAGGTGGAGTTGGAATGCCAATTTGAGTTTGACAGGAAATAATTTAATCTGTAGGCTCCAGCTCTGCTTACGGCCCTCCTTTTTTGTAGGGTAGTGCAAGGGTAGTGCAAAGGTCTTAGCACCTATTCTCAACAATCCTTGTTGTTTTTTACTGCTCAACAACCCTAATTATCTGAATTGACCAAATGGTGGACATCCAAAAGTATTTAGAACGGCAACGAAAAAAAATCGATCGGTTCCTCGACCAAGCGGTCCCTAATGATCAGGCAGCACCCAAGATCCTCTATGAGTCGATGAGATATAGCCTCCTTGGGGGAGGGAAAAGGATTCGGCCCATTTTGGCGTTGGCGGCGGCTGAAGCGATTGGGTCTCAAGACGACAGCATTCTTCCATTTGCTGCGGCTCTGGAATTCATTCACACCTATTCACTGGTTCACGATGATTTGCCTGCCATGGACAATGATGATTTTCGTCGGGGAAGGCCCACCAACCATAAAACCTTTGGGGAAGGGATGGCTATATTGGCGGGAGATGCACTCCTGACGATGGCCTTTGAATTGTGCAGTAATCCCACACTAGAAGATTGCGTTCCGCAAGATCGCCAGGTTCAGATTATCCAGGAATTGGCCGTGGGGTCAGGCCATGGAGGCATGGTTGGCGGGCAGGTGTTAGATATCCAAGCCGAGAATCAGGATATTGATCTCGGGAGCCTTCAAACCATTCACACCTTTAAAACTGGCAGGCTCATTCGGGCATCTGTGCGCATCGGAGGAATATTTGGTGGCGCAACATCCTCGCAGTTAGACTCTTTGACCGGCTATTCGGAGGATATTGGGTTGGCTTTTCAAATTGCTGATGATGTGCTGAATATGACGGGGACACGGGAAGAGCTGGGGAAAGACGCAGGGACCGATGCCAAGCGGGGAAAAAAAACCTATCCAACGTTTTATGGCATAGAAGGAGCCCGGGACTTAGCGGAGCAATGTATCAGACGAGCCATTACGCGGTTAGAGGAATTTGATCAGAAAGCCGACCCCTTACGCGCGATAGCCGAATATATTATTAGCCGACGGAACTGAACAAATCTAAAAAAGTTTCGAGTTTCACGTTCCAGGTTTCACGTGTAACGACAAAGAGTCTTTTTTTTCCTGAAACTTGAACCCTGAACCCCGAAACTGCGCCAGTCCAGAGTCTCCCCATCAGTCCGCCTTAACACTGACAATATTGTCCATCACATGAAAGCATTAGTCACAGGCGCTACAGGTTTTATCGGGGCAGGCGTGACGCGTGTGCTGTTAGATTCCGGCATTGACGTTCGGGTGCTGGTACGTCCTGCTAGCAATCTCAAGAACTTGAAGGGCTTGAAGGTGGAATCGGTCTTAGGCGATCTCCAAGATCCATCTTCGCTTCGTCAGGCGCTGAGTGGATGCCGCCAACTGTATCATGTTGCGGCCCATTACGCGCTGTGGGATCAGGATTCTTCGGTGTTTTACCGTGTCAACGTCGAGGGGACGAGACGCCTGTTGCAAACGGCTGCCGAGGTTGGCATCGAACGGATGGTGTATACCAGTACGATCGGGGCCATTGGACTTCCGGAAGGGGGAGGACTTGGCACGGAGGAGACCCCACTGGCTCCTACGCAGTTGGCCGGAGATTATAAACGGTCCAAATATTTGGCTGAGCAAGAGGTCTTGAAATTGGCTAAAGCCGGCATTCCAGTGACAATTGTCAATCCCACGGCTCCCGTTGGCGAACGTGATGTCAAGCCGACACCAACGGGTCAAATCATTGTCGATTTTATGTTAGGTCGAATGTGGGCCTACATTGAAACCGGGATGAACCTCATCGATGTTGAGGATGTTGCCATTGGGCATCTCCGAGCGATGGAACGAGGCCGGATTGGAGAACGCTACATACTTGGAAATCGAAATCTGACCTTCCATGATATTTGTGAAATGCTGAGCCAAATTACCGGCGTGAAAGCCCCCCGGGTGAAGTTACCCTGGAGGGCCGTCTTGCCATTAGCCTATTGTAATAAATGGATTGCTGATTACCTCACACATCAGCCGCCCCGGATTCCCTTAGAGGGGGTTCGTATGGCGAAATATAAAATGCATTATGATTGTTCAAAGGCTCTGAACGAATTAGATCTCCCTCAGACTCCAGTGGAAGTCTCATTGGGAAAAGCCGTGAAATGGTTCCGCGAACACGGCTACGCGTAAGCGTAAAATCCCAATTCTGCCGATAATCATCAATCTCCTTTCTCATGGAATATGTGACTCTCTTCATTCAAACCATCCTCCTTCGCCCCTATGTCTTTATTTTTCTCGGCGTTTCTCTCTTATCCGCGAGTCGATT
>CP070743.1:171213-179244 GCA_020348185.1 Nitrospirota bacterium | reverse complement strand
TTGGACGATTCGTGTGGTGTAGACCTTACGATCGGATTCGATAACAGCCTGTATATAATTTGCAACAACTCTTGGCGGAATCCCTTTCAGGGAGCTATCGGCTGTATTTGAAAAGGTGAGGAAACTCACGTTGAGCACAATGACGGCGAACAAAAGAAAAAAAGCCCGAAAGAAATTGTTTCTTAACCATTCGCGGGGCATCAAACCTCCTTACCTAATGGTTAGGTTTTAAATGGTTGCCCAGGAACCCTTTTTCAAAGGTCACCCAGAAACCTCACCGCAGGATTCTGTCCGGACCGGAAACCGGATCGTAAACGTCGTCCCTTTGCCTTTGGTACTTTCCACCATGATTTGGCCACCATTGCGGTGGACAATTTTTTGGACGATGCTCAGTCCTAAGCCGGTCCCTTTTCCCTTTCCCTTCGTTGAATAAAAAGGTTCAAAAATTTTGGTAAGGGCCTCCTCGGGAATTCCACATCCGGTGTCCGAGATTTGAGTGGTCACAACGTTGTCAATGTGCTGGGTTGATAACCGCAGATGTCCTCTTCCTCCCATAGCCTGCACGGCATTCGCAATGAGATTAATTAACACCTGATCCACCTCTCCAGATCGTCCCGATATAGGGGGGACAGGGCTAATTTCCAACTGGACTTCCACTGTTCCAAAATGAGGACCACGCTGGACCATTTTCAAAGCATTCTTCAATCGTTCGCCAATATCAACACCCATGATTGGTTCGGATGAACTCGGCCGAGCGTAGGTCATGAAATCGCCCAGGACCGAGATAATATGCCCGGTGACCCGTTTGAGATCCCCCGCCAGTTCCTTAATAGTATCCGGATTCTCTTCTTCCAGAAGAAGATCCGCCGCCCCCAGAATGGATTGCATGGGGCTTCGGACCTCATGCACCATACCTGAGACGAATGTCCCTAGACTGGCGAGCTTTTCGCTTTGGATGAGCTGGTCCTGAAGTTTCATTTGTTCCGTGACGTCCCAAAGAATCAGACCTATTTGTCCTGTTTCCTGACCGTCAAGGGAAATGGGGAACAGCCGATAATTGAAGAGGCGATTCTGAGCCTGGAGCTCGTGAAATGGTGCGATCTCCTGTGTATCAACAGGTTCCGACCGGCAATGCTCCACCAGATGATTCCATTCAGGTGGGGTAATGGGCAGGACCTCAGAAATGGTCTTTCCGATCAGGCCGAACTCTTTCGCGCCAAAGCGCTGGCAGGCCCGTGGGTTGGCGTAGATCACCTTTTGCCCGCCTTCAACAATAAAAATCTCTCCAGGTAAGGATCCCAGCGTCATCTCCATTTGCTGGCACATCTTTTTGTGGGCATCCAGAGCGCGTCGGTGCTCCGTAATATCTCGTCCCACGAGAAGACGGCCTACTACCGTTTCGTTTCGAGTGACACTGCTCGCCGTCGCTTCCATCCACCGTGAGGACCCATCGGCACGTATCAATTCGAATTCTACCCTGGAGGGGACGGTCAATCCCTGCCGCACGAGGGCCAACCGTGATTCTGCCAAGGAAGCCGCTTGCGGGGATAAACAATTCATTAAGGAATGCCCAACGATCTTGTTGAGCGGGCGGTCAAAAAGGGTCGTACACTGCTGATTTGCCCACAGTACCATCCCCGACAAATCGCCTTACAAGACTGCATCGTTAATGTTATCGATGGTCAATTGAAAGCGTTGTTCACTTTCCTGGAGGCTCTGTTCGGCCTTTTTGCGGGCCGTGATGTCTCGGATAATGCCGCAATAAAAAGTTTCTGTTGCCAGCACCGACTGGGAAAGCGAGAGTTCTATGGGAAATTCTTCCCCGCCTTTGCGCAAACCATGAACCTCCACCGTCCTCCCCACCACACGAAATTCTCCTGTTTGCTTGACCCGCTCTATCCCTCGTTCATGCGCGGGTCGATAGTGGGGAGGCATGAGACACGTGAGTGGTTGCCCAACGATTTCTTCTGGGGTGTAGCCAAACATTTTTTGAGCGGCTTCGTTCCACGACAGGATGTTGCCTCCCTCATCTGCTAAAATGATCGCATCTTTCGCAGCCTGCAAGAGCGTTCGGAACCGCTCTTCACTCCGAATCACTCCGTCCGCCATATATTCCGCGACTCGTTGTAGGGCGTGTTTCACCCCGACCGCTCGCTTGACGACCGCCTTGAGTCGCTTCTTTTCGTAAGGGTAGGTGAGAATCTCGAAGGCGCCATATTGGTGGAGTTCGGAATTGTTATTCCCTTGGGAGTCCCAGGCGTTCAATAACACAATGGGAACTTGAGGATCGAGTTGATTAAGAATGTGGAGCACCGACAAATTGTCCTTAACTAATTGGGCTATTTTTAGCAGAACGGTGCGATAACTTTTCTGTTCGAGTTGAATGAGGCCGGCCTCTGATGGCAGGGACACGTCTACTTGATATCCTTCCTCCTCAAGCAAATCGATAGTCGCCTGATCCACCGAATCCCCACACGCGATAAATAAAATGAGAGGCCTTACAGCTATGTCAGACTGGGTAGTCATATTTCCACAATTGTTTGACTATTAAAGACATTTTTCAGGCAACAGTTAAAATAGAAATTGAGTGATGCCTTAATTCTTTTTGAAGAATAGTGTAAAGGAGGAGGATAGAGTAAAAGAAAAGTATTTGAAAGAAGGGAAATCCCTACGCGACAAAGGCCGGTGTCGGGAAAAACCTGACAAGAAATACATGGGAAAGGAAGATTCTGAGAGGATATTTAAGGAAGAAGATAAGAGAGGGAGAGGGGAGGTAGAACTGTGGAATACTATTCCTTCTTATTTATTGAATTCATTGTGGGGTAGCAATTCTCTGTCCATGACATATTGAACCAATTCGGCACGACTTTTTAGGTGGAGTTTTTCCATAAAACGGAAGCGGTAGGTTTCAACACTTTTGATACTTAAACCGAGTTGATTGGCTATTTCTTGATTGGTATAGCCTTTGGCTACCAGGAGGAGCACTTCCTCTTCCCTCGGACTCAACGGTAATTCCTCATGAACGCTTCTTGCCGGTTGGTGAGAGCTGAATTGAGTCGACGTTGAATCCCCGCCTCCTTTCCCAACATGGAGATTGACAAACATACGCCCTTCCTGAACTGCCCGTATGGCTGTCAACAGTTCGGTATCTGCCACCCTTTTGCACACATACCCTGAGGCACCCGCGTCGAGAACTGTTTTCAGGTAAGCAGAATCCTCATGCATGGTGAGGATAAGCACCTTCGTTGATAGACACTCGCGACAGATTGTCTTGATGGTTTGCGAAATACTCACTTTGGGCATCGTAATATCCAAAAGGACGATTTTCGGATTGAGTTCCCTAGCTTTCTGGATAGTGTCAATTCCATTGGCTGCCTCTCCCACCACTGTCATGTCCGGCTGTGATTCGAGAAGCATGCGCAGACCACTTCTCAATATGGCATGGTCGTCTGCAACGAACAGAGTGATAGTCTTCCTGTTCTGTCGTTGCCCCATGGTATTCTTGCTGGCTTTCATACCCCTTCACCCTTGAAGCGGAATTTCTACATAGACAGTGGTGCCTCGCCCGGGGGTGGACTCGATGAGGAACTTCCCGCCTAGGCCAATGGCTCGTTGTCGCATCCCGTGCAAGCCAAGTTGCTTCGGCTCGTTAGTTGCGTAAGAAAGGGGAGTTGGTTCGAACCCACACCCATTATCCTTCACAGTCATTTGGATGGAGCTTGATTGGCAATCAATGAATATGTCGATGTTTTTGGCATCTGCATATTTGGCGATATTGGTAAGGGCCTCTTGAATTATGCGATACAGGGACGTTTCCACTTCAAATGGTAGCTTTTGTGATTCTAATCCTTTTAAAGTGAGCGTAGGGGCCACCGCGTGGGTTTCTTTAAAATCCCCGGCCAAGCGTTCCACCGCAGCTTCAAGACCGAGGTCTTCAAGAATACTCGGAGAAAGCCCAAGAGCCATCCTTTGCACTTCTTGAATTGTTTTTTTCGTGATTTTACGCAATTTAAGCGCCTGTTCTTTCATTTGCCCAAGATTTTTTGATTCTTGAAGAGTGCGAAGGCCTACAAGTAAAGAGGTGAGTGCTTGTCCAGTTTCATCATGTAATTCCCGTGCGATTCTGCGCCGCTCCTCCTCTTCGGCATGGATGGCACGTTTCAAGAGATGGGAATGAATGATTTGTGACTGCTTTCGCTCGGTGATGTCCTCCACAATGGCAATATGCTGTCTGGGATCAGTGGTTTGTAACCACAAGGGTACGCACGTCAGATTGACCCAAATGATCTCCCCACTTTTCCGAATCAACCGTTTTTCCATCTGAAAGCTCGGTATGGTCCCATTCAAAAGTTGGGTCATATTGTCCAAATCCTGTTGAATATCATCTGGATAGGTAACGTCAAGAAAGGTGCGCTTAAGCAATTCCTCCTGCGAGTACCCAATAATGTCGCAATAACGCTGGTTGTTTTGTTTGAATTGTCCACTGATTGAGTCTAGGATACCTATCCCAATAGGTGCCTGACTGTAAATAGCTCGAAACCGTTGCTCGGCTTTTCGAATAATTTTCTCATTTCGCTTCCGCTCGCTAATGTCACGGAACGTCACCACTGCACCGACCAACTTGCCATCCTCCCCTTTTAGAGGTGTGCTCGTGTATTCCACCGGGAAACTCGTTCCATCCTTTCTCCAAAATACTTCTGAGTCCGCCGAATGGATCTTCCCATCCTTGAGCGCCTCATAAATGGGGCAGTTTTCTCTGGGATAGGGGGACCCATCAGGTTTAGAATGGTGGAGGATGTTATGTTGGGGTTGGCCAATTAGCTCTTGCGGATTCCATCCAATCATATGCGCGGCTGCTGGATTCACAAAGGTCGCATTTCCATTACGGTCAAGGCCGTAGATGCCCTCACCCACTGACTTCAACACCATGTCCTCATGGCGCTGAAGAACTTTAACTTCCTCTCGTGCACTTTTCAGCTCAGTTATCGCCATATCAGTTCCCACCATCCGAACTGGTTTTCCTTCGGCATTCCATTCCACCACTTTGCCTCGATCGCGGTTCCACTGCCACTCCCCTGATGCCATCCGTAGCCGATTTTCACATTCATACACGGTCGTGTGACCTTCCAAGTGTCTTGCCAGGGTCGCCATGGTATGGGAGAAATCATCAGGATGAATAATGGATTTCCAAAAATCCACCGTATAGGAAACCTCATCCGGGGTATAACCTAGAGACTTGATCCAATGAGGACTAAAAAACACTTCCCCCGTTTCAATATTCCAATCCCAGAGGCCTGAGATGGTTGAATCGAGAGCCAGGCTTAAGCGTTGCTCACTCTCCCTTAACTGTGCCTCGCTCTGGCGTAAAGCTTCTTTTGCCTTCTTTTCATCGGTAATGTCTCGGCAGACTGCGACAATCCGAAACACCTTCTCGTCAGCATTAACAATGGGCGACTTGACCGTATGAAAGTACCGGATGGTTCCATCGTGGCGGGTGACCGGTTCTTCTGGAATATTTAAGATCTTCCCCTTCGTAAACACGTACGCATCATCCTTCAGGTATTGTTGCGTGAAGCGAGGTTCATTAAATGGGGCATCAATGAGGTCCTGCAGCTGCTCATTTGTCATCCCATAGTACCTTTGAAAGGCTTGGTTGGCCCAAACGATTCTGGACTCTGGTCCCTTGACCAACACCATGTCGGCAATAGCGTTGAGAATCTGTCTGGTCTCAGCCAAAATTTGTGCGTTTCGTTCTTCATGTTTTTGGCGGGCCTCGAGATGAGACTGACGTTCAATGGCCACGCTGATATAGTTGGCCACTATTTGCAGGCTTTCCATCGTAAAGGGTGTCAATGGCTTCTTCGCAAATAGAGCCATCACTCCCAGTACTTTTTGATCGATAATCAAGGGGTACCCCGCAAAGGCCACCATTCCCTCTTTTTTGGCCCACTCTTGATCATTCACCCGTGGATCCCCGATGACCGAATTGGTCAAATGCGGTTTCTTCTCACTGGCAATTTGACCGATCTTAAGCTTGCCGACAGGTATGCGACTGTGGGGACCATTGAGATGGGTATAAAGCCCGGCACTTCCTCGGAGTTCCAGGACCTGGTCAGTGGAATTCAACGTCCAGATGCGGGCAAAGGCGGCATCAAGATAATGGACCAGGGCTTTCGTGCAGTTCTGTAGAAGGGATGGGAAATCTGAGTTCTGGTTAAGGATCTTTCCAATATCAGCCTCCAACGCCAGTATCCGATTCCTATCACGAAGTTTCTCTTCCACTTCCTTCCGCCTTGTAATATCCCGGACCATGGCAATGAGACTTGGTGAGCCCTCACGTTCCACGGTCGATGCAGAAATTTCTGCGTCGAGGATTCGTCCGGTTTTGGTTTGACAGGTTAATTCATCGGTCCAGCCATGTCCCTTCTGCTGGACTAACTGACAAAAATTCTGAAACCGAGGTTTTTCTTGGGCATGAATGGTGGACATGGGAGTTGATAATAATTCCCGAAGTGAATATTCCAGGAGTTCACAAGCCCTGGGGTTCGCTTGTAGAATTTTATCCTTCCTCGGATCAAGGACAAATATGGCATCGTTAGAATGCGAAAAGATTTGGTGAAACTGTTTCTCTGATTTTAGGAGCGCAAACTCGGCTTGTTGACGTACCGCTATCTCTCTCTTTAACTGATCGTTAGCAGCTTCCAGATTAGTCGTGCGCTCTTGGACCCTTCTTTCTAAGGCATCATGGGCCCGTTGGAGTGCCTCCTCCATCTGCTTGCGCGCAGAAATGTCCACCCAGTACCCAACGATTTCCAAAGTTTTCCCAGCCTGGTCTTGCAAGAGGCTGAGTTCATCATGCACCCAACAATAGGTTCCGTCCTTATGTCGAAAGCGATACTCGTGAACGTGGCGCTCAGGGTCCTGGCGGTTGGTCAACCCTTCAATGACGGCCGCCCGATCATCTGGATGGATATGGTCAATCCAGAAATGTGGGTTTGTGACAAATTCCGAAGGCTGATACCCCAGCATTTCCGTAACTTTTCCACTAATGTAGGTGCATGCATACGGACTGGAGACCTGGCATCGGTAGAGAATGGCTGGAGAGTAATCAAGGAGTTGCTGCAGCTGATCGTACTCTGCCTGCAAATCTTTCAGTTCCTTATTTTGCTGGTCCTTGGCTATCCTTGTTTTTGACAGATCAAATTCCTGCATAAAAACACCTTAAGCCATCCCTCCAAATCTGAGGTGAAAAAGTATCCACCCCGGACATTTGAAAAAAGTAGTAGGTGGGTGTCTCAAGCAAGACGAGCCCCACACCCGAAGCGGTGGGGGTCTCTCCTGACTGGCTAAAACTCCATGCTGGAGAAGGTGTGGTAGCGTCAGGTCCTTTTCGGCTGCGAGGGCGCCGGGTTCTACCAGACCAAAGTCGTTGAGCAGGGGCTGGACAGTAAAAATTAAGTACCTCGCTCGTGGTTATGGCATAAGCTCTGACCCCGCCCAGCAATCAATCACTTGCTCATACTGAGTTTTATCTTCCAGGGGATCATCAGTTGAGCGGGATCGTAATAACCAACCCTCCCATGACATCCTTTTTGTGAAAATCCCGCTTGGGACTCATGGGATGTGTATTGTGACACACCACGCAGGCTTCTGAGACCGCACGATCAGCATAGATGGCCTGAAAGAATCGTTTTTTTCCGGATTTGATGACACCCGTGTAGGGTTTGTCGGGATTTTTCAGTACAGCTTCCAGCCCCTTCTTTTCAAAACTCGTCGCCGGAGCATTTTTTCTATAAATGGGCCAGAGGCTGGTTAACCGGTACCGAATGCCTTCTTGTCGCTTGGCCACTAGCCGCGCGGATTCCATGAGAAACTGGGCGGGGAGGGGCAGCGCATGCCGGGCTTCCCAATCTTCTGCGGCCAGGACAATCCCTTGATTCTGCATGCGTTCGACGATTCGTGTGGTGTAGACCTTACGATCGGATTCGATAACAGCCTGTATATAATTTGCAACAACTCTTGGCGGGATCC
>CP070743.1:163049-171113 GCA_020348185.1 Nitrospirota bacterium | reverse complement strand
TTTTGCGAGCTGACGATGTTCTTCTCGGAGAGAGCAGACGTAGACTGAGCAGCCCCAATGACGGGCAACTTGAATGGTGATGTGAGCCGACCCTCCAAACCCGTACAGGCCAAGTCGTTGCCCCGGTCGAATCTGGCTTCGGCGGAGAGCCCGATAACCGATAATGCCAGCGCAGAGTAACGGGGCGGCTTCTTCATTGGTGAACGCGGAAGGGATCGGATAGGCCCACATTTCATGAACCAGCGCATATTCCGCATATCCGCCGTGCACATGGTAACCGGTAAAGGTGGCTTGGGCACATAAATTTTCCCGACCGGTCGTGCAAAATTCGCACTGCCCGCAAGTCTTCTGAAGCCAGGCAATCCCCACTCGGTCCCCTTCTTTAAGAGAGCGAACACCTTGGCCAACCCGATCCACGATCCCCACGGTTTCATGTCCTGGAATGATTGGACGGGTCACGGGGGGCAGTTCGCCCTCTACAACATGAAGGTCTGTGCGACATACCCCGCAGACTAAGACTTCGACTCGCACTTGGCCGGGACCCGGAATGGGATCTGGCAGTTCTTTGAGGGCCAGGGGATTCATCCCCACCTCGGCATCGTGTTCTAATATCATGGCTTTCATGATGTTGACTTCCTCTCAAAAATGAGATGGCCAAGTTTATAGCGAATCAGGAAAATTTTAGGGTTTTTCCGGGTGAGTTGGTTCACGTGGCTGTTGCTCAATCACCTGCAATTCCTCGATCTCTTTCTTGCTTCCTGCCCCCAGTTGCTTGAATTTTCTAGCCGAGGGAAGGATCCGACTTTCAAGTGAGGCTACTGCTGCGTTATAGGACTCGACAGCTTTCGCTAACGATCCCCCAACTTTAATGAGATGGTCGGCCAATGTAGCCATGCGGTCAGAAAGTTCTTGTCCCAGGGCGCTAATTCGCTGGGCGCTCTCCGCGACTTGTTCTTGTCTCCATCCATAAGCAATGGCTCTCAGTAAGGCAATGAATGTCGTGGGAGTGGCGATCACGACATTTTTCCCAATGGCAGATTCGATCAGCGAAGAATCTTTCTCAGCGGCGGCAGAGAGAAAGGAGTCGTTGGGAATAAATAACACCACAAACTCCGGAGCAGACTTGAACTGCTCCCAATAATCCTTGGAAGCGAGCTTGTTCACATGTTGTTTCACTTGGGCTGCGTGGCGAACGAGGGCCGCTTCTCGTTCTTCATCGGTCTTGGCTCCCAGAGACTCAAGAAACGCCTCGAGCGGAACCTTTGAGTCGACTATTACTTCTCTTGCAGCAGGAAGTTTCACGACCATGTCAGGTCGTAGACGGCCAGTCTCCGTCTCGACGCTTTCTTGCTCGATAAAATCACAATGAGGGGACATGCCAGCTAATTCAGCCGTTTTCCGCAGAGTAATTTCGCCCCAACGTCCCCGGACTTGGGGCTTTTGAAGGGCATTCACCAACTTAGCGGTTTCAGTTCGGAGGGTGGATTGGTCAGAAGACAACTGACGCAGTTGTTCGCCAACCGAACTCAATTCCCGAATACGCTTATCTTCGAGTTCTTTCGATTCTTTTTGATAGCTGGTGAGCGTTTGACTCAACGGTTGGATTAACGCCTCAATAGAGGTCTTTCTCTGATCCAAATCGCTGGAGGCTTCTTCTTTTAAGGCTTTAAATTTTTGTTCCGCTAACGTCAGGAACCCTGCATTGTTTCCAGCCAAGGCTTCAGCGGCGAGAGATTTAAAGGTGTCAGAAAGCGTCGTTTTCGCCTCTTCAAGGAGAGTCTGCTGAGCCGCAAGATTTTTTTCGGCTTCCATGATTTTCGTCTCTGCGGCAATTTTTTTGACTTCCATTTCCCGGAACTGTTCCCGAAACTGGTCGAATTGTGATTGAACGGATTCAAGTTGAAGGCGAAGCTCTTGAGAACGGGATTCTGCTGCGGCCGTGGTAGTTTTTCCTCTGACATGGCCTACAAGCCAGCCAATCACCGCAACAATGACTAAACCTAGAATGATGAGAGACCATTCAGGCATGACGACTCTGTTCAATCCTGTTGTGGGGCATCCGAAGAGAAATAGACAAGTCTCGGTATTTAATTACGACATATCGAGTCAGGATTCACCTCTTCCTCAGTAGGGGAATGTTCATCAATTAGCACAAACAGAAGGTTTTATCCAGCTTACCTTTGAAGCCCACTCTCTATTCCCTCTCCCTTGAAGGGAGAGGGAAGGGTGAGGGAGACGCACCTCAATTAGCTTATGGCCTCCCATGAGCAAAGGTACAGGCAATTCTGTCTTTTGTTGTTGTTCGGTTTATACCTATTTTTTATTGAGGGAATGGACCTCTCAGAAAAAGCTCATGCCCATAAAGATGCGGTTCCGCTCCAGAATGAAGCGGGGGCAGATGCGGATATTTCGCTGACTTGTTCGCGGCTTTGATTCAATCCGGAGCTACCCGGTAAGTTTCGCAAGGGAAAACTGGATTCTGCTAAATCTTGGCTGATTATCCGATATCATTCAGGCATAAAGGTCTGGTGCTAACCACGGAAATGTGTTATTTCAAGTTGTTGGGTAATGTGAAATCAAATGATGATCAGACGTAATCTGATTCAGAACTCCTTTCAGTTTTTTTCATTCCTTAATTGCTTTAAATTTTTCTATACATTCCCTTTCACCCATTAGGAATTTCCTCCTTTCCAGACAGGGTTCACTCGAAAAATGAGAATGGCTTCCTCTTCTTGTTTGGCGAAATATTTTGTGTCCACTTACCGTAAGTTGTCATGAAAAACTCGTTTTTGAAATATTACAACGAGATTGTCATTAAAAGACCCTTTTTCCCAATTTTGATCCTTTTCCTCCTCGTGGGATTTTTTTCTTTCCATGTGGACGAGTTTAAGCTTGATGCATCCTCGGAATCCTTAATTTTAGAGAATGATGAGGATTTTCGATATTACCGGATCATCAAAAAGCTCTATGGCTCTGATGATTTTCTGATCATTACCTATACCCCCTTTTCCGACCTCCTTTCGCCAGCCTCCCTGTCCGGCTTGAAATCCTTGCGTGACGAATTGTCACAAGTAGACCGGGTTGAGTCGGTGACCACTATTTTAGATGTGCCGCTGGTGAACAGTCCGAAAGTCACGCTCTCGGAACTGGCAGATGAGGAAAGTGTCCGTACCCTTGAAACGCCAGGAATTGATAAAGAGCTGGCCAGGCGGGAACTTCAGGAAAGCCCAATTTATCAGAATAATCTGGTTAGCACCGACGGGAAAACCACCGCGTTGATGGTGACGTTCAAGCGGGATGAAAAGTATCAGTCACTGCTTCAAACGCGAAACCAGCTTAAGGAAAAGAAGAAATTAACCGGATTGACTCGAGAAGAAGACCAACGGTTTTCCCAGATTACCGAAGAATTTGATGATTATCATTCCAAGAGACTCGACCGAAGCCGTGAGACGATTGCCAGAGTTCGCGAAATTATGGATGGCCATCGTGATCAGGCCCAAATGTACCTGGGCGGCGTCTCCATGATTGTCTCAGATATGATCAGTTTTATTGAGCAAGATATCACGGTTTTTGGGTTCGGGGTCATTGCCTTTCTTATTCTTTCTTTGGCGTATTTTTTCCAAAAACTGCGCTGGATCCTTCTCCCTTTGGGGTGCTGTATCATAACCGTGACTGTCATGGTCGGGTTTCTCGGGTATGTGGATTGGCGGGTGACGGTCATTTCCTCCAATTTTATTTCTTTGTTACTTATCATCACCATGTCCATCACCATCCATCTTATTGTGCGATATCGGATTTTAGCTGTTGAACGACCTGAGGCCGCTCAACACACGTTGGTATCCGACACAATACGAGTCATGGCCGAGCCTTGTTTCTATACGGCCATTACGACCATTGTGGCTTTTTGTTCGCTTGTCGTAAGCGATATTCGGCCGGTGATAGATTTTGGTTGGATCATGACGATCGGGATCACGCTGGCTTTTGTACTCAATTTCATTTTTTTCCCTGCAGTCTTAGCCCTCATGTCAAGGGAAGATGTCAAATATGGAATCGACCCAACCCAATCATTTACGTTGCGGATTGCATCGCTAGCACAAAATCATGCCAAAAAAATTTTCTTTGTCTCCGCAATGTTGGCAATGGTGGGCATCATGGGCATTCCCCAATTAACAGTCGACAATCGATTTATAGATCACTTCAAAAGTTCAACGGAAATCTATCAGGGGATGGAACTGATTGATAGCCAATTGGGAGGGACCATTCCGTTGGATATCGTGATTGATCCGGCGCCCGAATTTTTTGCGTCGCTCAAGGAGTTAGAAAACGAAGAGGATCCTTTTGATGACCCCTTTGCGGAGGAAGAAGATGGACATGAATACAATTATTGGTTTAATAACGAGATGCTCTCACAGGTAGAGGAGATTCATGATTATCTTGAGGGTCTTCCGGAAGTGGGAAAAGTGTTGTCGATCGCCACCAGCATGAAGGTGCTCAAGCAATTGAACGACGGGCGCTTACCGGAAGATTATGAGTTGGCGGTTATCAGGAAAAATGTGCCGGATGCTGTAAAGAAAGTTTTAATACGTCCATACTTGTCAGAAGATGCCAATCAAACCCGATTGACCATGCGACTGATTGAATCGGCACCCCATCTCAAACGCCAGGAACTTCTGCAAGAAATCCACCGAAGTCTTGTACATAATTTTAGTCTTAATGACAAAAACGTTCATTTAACGGGGATGGCCGTCTTATATAATAATCTGTTGCAAAGCCTGTACTCCTCACAGATTCTGACCTTGGGTTTTGTTTTTGTCAGTATTTTTGGAATGTTCCTCGTGCTATTTCGCAGTGTATATCTCGCCATATTGGCGATAATCCCCAACATGCTCGCAGCCTGTTTGGTCCTTGGATTTATGGGGTGGTTCGGCATTCCATTGGATGTCATGACCATTACCATTGCGGCCATTACCATCGGAATTGCCGTTGACCACGCTATTCATTACATACACCGGTTTCAAGTCGAGTTCCAAAACTATGGCCATTATATGGAGACGGTGTATGCCTGCCATGGGAGCATCGGCCGGGCCATCTACTATACGGCGATGACCATTACCGTGGGCTTTTCCATTTTGGCCCTCTCAAAATTTATTCCCACAATTTACTTTGGATTGTTGACTGGCCTGGCCATGGTGTTGGCCCTCCTGAGTAATTTGACCTTGTTGCCGGCCTTATTGATAATTACCAAACCCTTAGGTCCAGCACGAAAAATCGTCTTGAAAACGGAAGAATAAGTCGAAATCAAATGGAACACATTTCTTATCGGCCCAAAGCCCGATCGAGGTTAAATGCCGAACTGATGAGGGCCAGATGGGTGAAGGCTTGGGGGAAATTCCCGAGGGCTTCGCCGTGATGGCCGGTTTCCTCAGCAAACAACCCCACGTGATTGGCATATCCCAGCATTTGTTCAAATAACAGCCGGGCTTCTTCTAATCGCGCCCGATCGACCCTTCCAGCCCGCGTGAGGGCTTCCACCAGCCAAAATGTGCAAATATTAAAGGTGCCTTCTTCCCCATCGAGACCATCGTTGGTTTCTGCGATGTTATACCGGTAGACCAGTCCATTGGATACCAATCCCCCTTCCTCAGGTGACCGATTGGTGGCATCGAGGGTCTTGAGCATTCGAGGATCAGTTGGGCTCACAAAGAAGACCAACGACATCATGAGATTGGCTGCGTCCAGGGAATCATTTCCATAGCGTTGGATAAACGCCTCCCGCTTCGAATTCCAGCCTTTTGTCATGATCTCTTCATAAATGGTGTCCCGCACGGTCAGCCATCGATCCCGATCCGCAGGAAAGGAGCGTTTGTCGGCAAGCCGAAGACCCCGGTCGACTGCGACCCAACACATCAGTTTCGAGTACACAAAATGTTGTTGACCCCCTCGTACTTCCCAGAGGCCTTCATCCGTGCGTTGCCAGTTGTCGCACACCCAATTGATCAGGGTCCGTAAATGTTTCCAGAGATCATACGAAATAGGTGTTCCATATTTATTGTAGAGGTAGACGGAATCCATTAACTCGCCATAGATATCTAACTGCAATTGGTCGTAAGCCCCGTTTCCAACTCGGACCGGTTGCGAGCCCTTATATCCCTGCAAATGGTCCAAGGATTCTTCGGTCAGGTTGTGCCGCCCGTCAATGCCATACATGATCTGAAGCGATCCGTCCGGCTTCAGTTCATGGCACCGCCTTTCCAGCCATTGCATAAATTTTGCGGCTTCATCGGTAAAGCCGATGCGAAGAAGTCCATAGAGGGTGAATGCCGCATCACGAATCCATGTATACCGATAATCCCAATTACGCGTGCCGCCAATTTCCTCCGGAAGGCTGCAGGTGGGAGCGGCGACAATCGCACCGGTCGGTTCGAAGGTCAGTAATTTAAGCGCGAGTGCTGACCGATGGACCATTTCTCTCCAACGTCCGGTATAGGTACACTTCGAAAGCCACTTGCGCCAGAAATCAACAGTTTGCCGAAACAGTTCTTCTGCTTGATTTTCCGAAAACAGCAAATGGTCCATGCAGCTTTGAGCAACTGATTGCAGGGAGAAATTGGCTTCCTCGCCTTCCTTGAGTACAAACTCAGCCAGAACCCCATTCCGCTCTAGTTTGAGGGGCACTGATGTGCCAAGACGAAGCGAGAAAGCGGCCGATTCGAAAATCGCCCCGTCGGGCAGCAATTTGGTCGTATGTCCTTCACGAGCGTAGTTAAATGCGGGTTGGCATTCGAGTCGGAAGGCCATCGTGCCTCGAATAGCCTGAACCCGCCGAATCAACCCGTTGCAGGGAGCCCCAGGATTTCCTAAGCCCACTGGCATGAAATCCAATACGCGCCCAACGCCATCGGGCGACAAAAAACGTGTAACGAGCACATTGGTATCGGGCCAATAATATTGTTTATGGGTCAAACCGTCACAATGAGGGGCGATCTTGAAATGGCCCCCTTTATGCTCATCAAGAATTGAAGCAAATACACTGGGCGAATCGAAATGGGGAAAACAAAACCAATCAATCGAACCATTCATGCCCACCAAGGCGGTTGTTCGCATGTTGCCAATTAATCCATAGTTCTCAATTGGTTGGTAAGGCATTGACCACTCCTGGTTAGATCAATAGGTATTTGAATCCCCGAACCGTGATTCCCCGAAAAGGCTAATTAATTTTGAGAGGGTTCGCAAGGGTTACAGTCTGCATCTCGAATCGAATAATCGGTAATGGTTCCCCGCCGATCGAGTTGAACCACACAACATTCCTCGATGAGGTGTTTGAGTTCTTTACGGCCTCGTTGAACTCGCGATTTCATTCCCGAGAGCGAGATTCTCAGTTGGTGTGCGGCTGCCTTCTGTGTCAAACCATCTATTTCAACAAGCATCAAGGCCTCCCCGTAGCGATCAGGTAATTGTTTGATCATCGGAAGAAGGCAGGCCGCTAATTCTTTCCTTATGCTTTGAGACTCAGGAGATTCAGAAATGAGGGAAGAATGTGGGATGGAATAGGAGGCTTCCAGGTCTGCAGCTGACCCAGCCGCAATTTCACGACGGTGCTTCGGCGAACGATAAAAATCCGAAATCACATTTCGAGTGATTTGAAAGACCCACGAGATAATCCGTCCTGGATCCTTCAGCCCATTCAGACTTCGATGCATTCGAAGACCCACCTCTTGCAAAATGTCATCGACGTCAGTGTCTTTGGGGACCCGCCGGGCAATGAAATCCCGTAGGCGAGACTGGACCTGCATCCAGATTTGATTCACTTCGAGCGGCATGGGTGATGTTTCCTCAGAGACATTATCACTGTTTCATCGGTCAGGAGCAACCGCAAGCCGCTGTGCCGGTTGATTTATTTGCCGGTACACAGCAACCCGTTTCCTTTAGTGGCTTTGTTACGGGAAGTTGTTCCAACACGGTAAACACTTCCCACCGGTTTCCATCCGGGTCGGAAAACCACACCTTATTCTGCCGTGCGAAGCAACAATCAGCGTCCATCTCGATCCTGTCCACAAGGCCATG
>CP070743.1:154705-162949 GCA_020348185.1 Nitrospirota bacterium | reverse complement strand
GGTTGGCTTGGAGCATCATCGGCAATTCGCTGATTTCATCCAGGAACAGTGTCCCTCCCTGGGCCTCCTCAAATAATCCACGTTTGTCTGACTTTGCGTCAGTAAACGCCCCTCGGACATGACCAAAGAGCTCACTCTCTAAGAGAAGTTCCGGAATGGCCGCACAATTCACCGGGACAAAGGGAGAAGATTTTCTCAGGCTGTTGAAATGAATGGCCTTGGCGACCAGTTCTTTTCCGGTTCCGCTTTCTCCGGTAATGAGGAGATTGGTCTGTGAATCGGCAACCCGCCGGATGAGATCGAAGACTTCCCGCATGGGCTTGCTTTTCCCCAAAATCTGATCAAACGCAAATTCTCTGTGGACCTGCTGCCGTAACTGCTCAACTTCCCGTCGTAACATCGCTTCTCGCATGGCCTTGTCTACCGTGATGAGCAGTTCATCGGATTTAATCGGTTTGGTCAGGTAGTCAAATGCGCCTTGTTTCATTGCCTCAACGGCGGTTTCTACTGTGCCAAAAGCCGTCATCATGATCAGGTTACAATGAGAATGTTTTCCGGTTATTTGATGGAGCAGTTCCAATCCATCCATGCCCTTCATCCGGAGGTCGGTTAGTAAGACATTGAATTCCCCAGTACCTAATTTATTGAGGGCTTCTTGCCCGTTCTGGGCCAAAGCCACGCTGTACTGTTGGTCTTCCAAAATGTCCCGGAGAAGATTACGCATATCAGGATCGTCATCGACTACCAGAATTTTGTTGGCATTTGGTATCATGATTCACCTAGAATGAAGTTTTTAAAGGAACTGGATCTCATGGAGAAAGTGTGCAAGGGGTCTTTTGAAACCCAGGAATGGCTTCTGTTGCATTGCCAAATAAGGCTATTAATTAGATAGTGTAGCAAAATGCGCCATGTCTAATCAGCTGTCTTCTTTCCCAGTGCTAATGAGGACCCGGCTTTGTTTTATTGAAGGGAGTGGACCGCAATTCGATTTACTCGCTATCCTTAATACTATTATGGCACTGCTTTTGCTGATTTCCGATTTGTCCATAGCCTGGGTGTTTGAGTTCATTTACCCTAGAGGAGTCACGACATGAAAATTGTTTTGGCCGTCGATGGTTCTCCCCATTCCAACGATGCGGTTCGTAGTCTTGCATATTTCACGCCGCCTGAAGAGTTGACCCTGGCACATGCGATCACTCTTCCAGACTTAGACCATCCGATGGTGACCCCAGAAATCCGAGACAAGGTCATAGAGGAGATTGAGGGGAAACTTCGATCGGAAGGAGAAGAATTACTCAAGCGAGCCCGCTCGGAAGTGCCAGCCGATTTTCCATCTGTTCACCAGGTTCACCAAATCGGCATTCCGGCGCAAGTCATTCTTGAAACGGCGCAGTCTGCACATTCGGACCTTATCATTATTGGCGCCAGGGGTCTCGGGCCGGTAAAAGAGCTTGTTCTCGGTAGTGTGTCGCATCGAGTGGTTCTTCATGCACCCTGTTCCGTATTGGTTATGAAATCGGGTGTATCGAAGATTGAGAAGATACTTCTGCCTGTGGAGGGAGAGAAGGACGCACAGGTTGCATTAAAATTTCTGGCCATGCATCCATTCCGTGCCGCAACGCATATTGAGGTTATGACCGTCTGGCCCCAACCACAAGTTCCGTGGCCAATGACCTTGGGACAGAGTAAACTACTTGAAGAGCGGGCATTGGACCATGCTCAGGAACGGTTGGATCGGATTACCAAGCAATTGGATGCCATGAACTATCAATATAGCACCTCAGTGGGGTTGGGGAATCCTGCCTATGCGCTACTTGAACAAGCTCAGGACATCCAACCGGACATCATTGTGATGAGTTCACATGGACGAAAAGGTCTCTCCCGATTTTTGATCGGGAGCATCTCCCATGCCGTCCTTCATCGAGCACCCTGTCCGGTACTCATCGTTCGGTAAGGGGGGCATTTATAAAAAAGTTTCGGGTTTCATGTTTGTAGCCGCAGCATCTAATGCTGCCCCAAACCAACATCATGGTTCAAAAAGCGCGTCATAGGATTAACAATCGGACTCCGACAAACAATTCGGTTCTGATTTGGGTTTTGGGGTCACGAAGAGGCGCCATTAGATGGCGCAGCTACACCTAAAACCCGAAACTATCTTTTTTATGGATCACGAAGCACAATCAGAATTTCTTCAATCCTTCTCCGCATATCGGCGGGCTGACCTCGACACTGAATTTTTATCACGCGATGAATTGCGTGCGGTCCGATTACAGCTCGAATGGTTTAAGCCGGAACTCCTTCAGCAAGATGAAGGCATCGGTTCGACCATTGTTGTCTTTGGCAGCGCTCGTCTGGTCGAGCCTACTCAGGCTCGGATACAGCTCGACCAAGCCGAGCGAGAACTTACCCAGGATTCCTTAAATACACACAAGCGGCGGGCGGTGAGCATTGCGAGAGCGCAGCTAGAGTTGGCTCCCTATTATACTGAAGCCCGGGCCTTTGGTCGGTTGGTTTCTTCAATCTGCCAGGCAGATGGACGCTGCGAATATGTTGTCGTCACAGGAGGGGGATCCGGAATTATGGAAGCCGCCAACCGAGGAGCGACTGAGATTGGCGGGAAATCCATTGGCTTAAATATCTCTTTGCCTCATGAGCAACAACCCAATCCTTACATTTCTCCCAATTTGTGTTTTCAATTCCGGTATTTTGCCCTACGCAAAATGCATTTTCTGCTTCGGGCCAAAGCCCTCGTCGCCTTCCCAGGAGGTTTTGGGACACTAGATGAAGTGTTTGAAACGCTCACGCTATTACAAACGGGAAAAGTCACGGGTATTACGGTCGTGTTAATGGGCCGGGCCTTCTGGGAGCGACTCATTAATTGGTCGCTGCTCGTTGAATCCGGTTTGATCAGTCAGGAAGACCTTAATCTGTTTCATTATGCAGAGACGGCTCAAGAGGCTTGGAACATTATTTGGGCCAATCATGAACAGCGTATGTCGGAATGAGTCAGTCTTTTCAGCAGTAGGGGGTGGGGCGGCTGTAAGGATCGATTTTTTTGAGCTAGGGTGTGGTAATTTGCTACATCACTCAAAAAAATTGGTGAGGCACTCTTACCCAGCTATCTGTCCTAATGCATAATAGTCTTAAGAAACTAATTGTTCAGACAAATCATCTGCCGTGGTTTGGTTAGATGCTGCTTGGCATATCCATTGCTTTTCTGCTTTATTGAGGGATGAGAGGGGAAGTGTTCAATACGGTATTAACCACAAAGCCACAAAGGAGGATCATTCATGAGCTCAATCACTCGCTGGGATCCCTTCCGGGAACTTGATGAGCTGCAAAATCGGATTTCAACGTTATTCGGCCGGGCTCCCGTCCGGAAGGAGGGGGATAAGCAAGAAGCGTTGCGCGTAGCAGAGTGGGCGCCTTTGGTCGATATCACCGAAGATGAAAAAGAATACACCATCAAGGCAGAGTTGCCCGATGTGAAAAAGGATGATGTCAAGATTTCTGTTCAAAACGATGTTCTGTCCATTACAGGTGAGCGGAAATACGAGAAAGAGGAAAAGGGAAAAAAGTATCATCGGGTGGAACGGGCGTACGGGAGTTTTTCGAGAAGCTTCACAGTTCCCGAAGATGCCGATGCCGATCGGGTTTCCGCGGAATTTAAGGACGGACTTCTCCAAGTACATCTGCCGAAATCGGAAAAAGTGAAGCCAAAGACCGTTGAAGTCAAGGTCTCCTGAAATAAAAATTGAGAAGGGCCGGGGTTCTTGATTTGAAAATGGTAAACGGTGGACAGAGACAATTTGCCTTCTCTTGAAACCTGAATCGTGAGACTTGCCCCTATTCTTTTGAACAATGGTAGCTACCTTGAAATCGCACCCCTTACTATGATTGAGTGGTAGGGTATGTTCTATCCCTCTTGAGTGGGACATCCGGTTTTCCTGTGAGGCGACAGGAGAGTTAGGAGATAAAATGCAAGTTGAAAGAGGGATAGAAGTCCTGATCGTTTAATGGAAGAACAAGAAGGAGGTCAACAATCATGTTGCAACACATTCGAAGGGTTGGAGAGGGGAAAATAGGAATGCTGATAGGCTGTGTATTGATGATGGGGGTTGCCCAGGTTAGTGCACAACCAGAGCAACATGTAGAGGTGTCTATTAAGGACTACACCTTTCGAACGACCCAAATGCCCCTTCAGCTGAATGCGGCAACAGTCATTCACGTGAAAAACGAAGATAATGTACGTCATGATTTTGGATCCACCATATTTCAGAACAGCGCGACGCGAGTTGAAAATGGGGGAGTGATTACCTATGGAGATAATATTGGGGGCGCATTTATCGATCCCGGTCGAGAGGTGACGTTTCGATTTGTGATCGAACGGCCAGGGCGATACCAATTCCAATGTTCGATTCATTCAGATATGAAGGGGGAAATCCTTCTCTTGAGTGTCGGCGCGGTTTGATTGGAAACACTGGCTAAAGGAGTTTTACGTTCAAGGTCCATCGTTGAAATAGGAAATATGGTTTGTCGACTTTGACGTTGAACATTACCCATTCCCTTTGACGAGTCCGATGGAGAATCTCGTCCACCGTATTATTTTTGCCACCGATTTTTCTGCTTGCTCATTTAAGGCTTTTGAATATGCGTTAGCCTGGGCCAACTTCTTTGAGGCTCAGTTGACGATTGTCCATGTCGTGAGAAACTATGCGAGTCTGGATATTGAGGAAGCCATTGTTTACGTCAATATTGAAGAGCAGATCCAAGGATCTCGTGAAAGACTGGAAAAAACTGTCTCCTGGGGGAAGGCCTATGCTCCCAATATACATTCCGAGCTGTTATTGGGAATTCCCGCTGACCAAGTTTGTCAGTTTGCGCAAGACAATCAAGGCGATCTCATTATTATGGGTGCCCACGGATGGAGTGGTCTTGATCGCGTATTAATGGGGAGTGTCGCAGAAAGAGTCATTTGTCAGGCGCCATGTCCCGTTTTAATTATTCCGGCCAGAGAAGATAGATCCTTCGATTGGGTTGATCTACCGGAAACCATGAAGATTGAGATGCCAAGTGTCACGGCCGGTCACCTCCTGCTTCCCATAGACTTTTCCGATTGTTCTTTGGCTGCGTTTGAATATGGAACACGGCTGGCAAAGTCTTGTGATATGTCAGTTTCTCTTTTCCACGTTGTTGAACCATTATCCTATAGTCTCGATTTTAATCTTGCCCACCCGATCGAAGATAAACAATTACGGCACAAAGTTGAAGCCCGGCTTTCCGAACTGACGGGGGTTTTAAAGAAGGAAGACCTTCGTGCGGATTATCGACTGGCTGACAAACCGGCGGTGGATGCAATCTTAGAGGGAATCCATACGACAGAAGCGAACCTTGTTGTGATGGGGACTCACGGTCGCCGTGGGTTCTCTCGCCTCGTCATGGGGAGCATTACCGCTGGAGTGCTCCGCCGAAGCTCCGCTCCGATTCTTACAGTCAAGAGCCCAAAATTCCACCATGAGGGTTCTCACCACGCATAGCGGTTCATCAATACGGTGATGCCTGCCACCCCCACCACCCATTGGTGTGCCCCCAATAATCCCGGTTTAGAGGCTCTCCTTAGTCGATTGGAGTATCAATCACTCCAGTCCGATTTTCGTTTACAACGGGAACTCGCGTTGAGTTTTGTCCTTGAACCCTATTTGGATGTCCAGGGTGCGATACCGCTATCCCCCTTGCCGGAAGAAGTCGCTCTCGCTCAACTGTATTTGTATGCCGACTACCTGCCCAATGATGGCCATCCTTCTCTGGTTGAACAGGTTCGAGATCTGGTAACGGAACATGTGCCTGAAGAAGAACGGCTTTGGCTGGATCCATTTCGTCATTCATATGCGGATTTGTTGACCATTGCTGGCTTGGATTCCGCCAAGGATGGTGGAAGCCTTCACCTCCGATCCTTAGGCAATGGGGCGGAATTTGATGTACGAACCCCGGCAAAACCGTTAGCACTCCGAACAGGCCAGGTTCTCCTGACCCGTCTGATTCGTCATGCTGATGACGTTTCCTTGCCTGGAGCAGCCGTGGTGCTGTCAGAAACAATAGGACAGGCGGTATTCAAATTCACCGATGATCTTCGGAGGGAGATTGAAGTGGGTTCCGGAGAATTTGCATTGGCGGAATGGCCGGAGTTTGCGAAACGCTATGGGTATTTAATGAATTGGAACCTGGCCAAGGTGAGGAGGGGAGCGCTGGCTGTGGCCGACGCCCGTGTTGAATACCGTAACGAAGGGGGACAGCCGTTCTTTTATGCCATTGCGTTGTATGAGCACAATGAGTTCACCCTCTTGTCTGAAGGAATGAAGCAAGTAAAGGATTGCGAGCTTCAGACGGCTGGGAACAAGGAAGCCTCAAGCAGATCGTTGACAGATGGGTTAACATGGATGGTGACAAAACCATCACAGAAGATTTCCCCCACGACCCCTCAGGGTCCCGTCGCTCGTTTGACTCTGACGGGGATTCAGTTAATGGTAGAAGCCAATTCGGCTGAGGCCCTGGATTCCCTCAAACACGAATTGGCATCAATCTTTGGGTTTTCTTTGCATTTTAAGGGCGAAACGCTCGCCCCGCCGGTTCATCTCCCACCGCAGGTTGATTTGCTGTCCGATACGTATGGGGCTCCACCTGTGGTTGTGTCAAAGGAGGAAGAGCAGAAACTGCTTGCTGAGTATCTTGAGTCAATCTATTTAGATTGGGCAGAAAAACCGTCACCCTTCCTCAACGGAGAAACCCCCAGACATTATTGCGGCAAGACTGACGATCGGACCAAAGTTTCCTCCCTGATTGATCAAATGGAAAAGAACGATCTTGGACTCCGTCGCACGGGCCTTCGTGCCTATGATTATAATGTCCTCCGAGGTCATGTGGGGCTGTAAATGCGCTTTTGACTTTTTTAAAGGGGTCGGGAGTATTTTTATAAACCATTAAATTCCTTCAGGGGCAAAGGAGGAAAGGGTATGAGGGGCGTCTGCATCCATGATTTGGAGACTGGACAAAGTTGGGAGAGTTGGTCAAACTAGGTTCACCACAAATCCTATTACCCATAAAGGCGTCCCCGATGGCAAAAGAAAGTAATGGATCTATATTAACGAAATGGTTGGAGTCGGCTCCTAGTATCATTTTCGTTTTTTACGCTATATTTTTTGCCTTTACCACCTATTTTACGATGTACGCCTTCCGAAAGCCATTTGCCGCTTCCGCTTATAGTGGGCATGAGTTCGGGGGGGTCACGTTGAAAGCGGCCTTGGTGATTAGTCAAATCCTTGGCTATGCATTGTCGAAATATATCGGGATTAAAGTCTGTTCTGAGGTACACCGAAAAAACCGTCTTTTTACCCTGGTCTGGTTGATTGTTTTAGCCGAGGCCTCTCTCATCCTTTTTGCCATTCTACCGGTCAATATGAAAATTTTTGCTATTTTTTTTAACGGGTTGCCATTGGGCATGGTGTGGGGCCTTGTCGTGTTATACCTTGAGGGACGGCGAACCTCAGAGCTTCTTCTGGCAGGCCTGAGCTGCTCTTTCATCGTGGCCAGCGGTGTCGTGAAGGATGTTGGGCGCACGCTCATGATGAACTTCCAGATTTCCGAATGGTGGATGCCAGCGGCGACGGGGTTCTGTTTTTTTCCTTTTTTCCTGATTGCGGCATGGTTATTAGATCAAATTCCTGCAACTTCCCCAGAAGACATAGCGGAAAGGGTTGAGAGAAAACCGATGAACAGTACAGAACGCCGGACTTTTGTTTTACATTTTTTTCCCGGCCTTATTCTTCTTGTCACTACATATTTCTTTCTCACAGCGTACAGAGATTACAGGGACAATTTCGGAATCGAGATATTCACCTCTCTCGGTTATGCCGGTGACCTGTCGATTTTCACCAGAACCGAAACTCTTGTCGCATTCGGGGTTATGGGGTGTTTAATGTTACTCAACCTCATTCGAAACAACCTGTTTGGTCTTATTGGGGTATTTTCCTTAATGACCATCGGCCTGCTCGTGATGGGAGCCAGTACGGTGCTTTTTCAGGCAGACAGGCTTCCGGGGTTCTGGTGGATGATGTTGGTAGGGTTAGGGTCCTACCTCGCCTATGTTCCGTTCGGGTCGGTGTTATTTGATCGTTTAATTGCGCACACCAGTGTGATTGGGACGGCGGTCTTTGCCATTTACCTGGCAGATGCGATCGGGTATACCGG
>CP070743.1:146336-154605 GCA_020348185.1 Nitrospirota bacterium | reverse complement strand
CTGTTTGCCTTCTAGACCCCTTTGACAGTGGGACCCTTCGACTTTTTCGACTCTTTGCCCCTGCCAAGTCTTCGAACCCGAAACCTGAAACCCGAAACCATTTTTTTCCTTCTATGACGGTTCCAGGTTCAGGATTCTATTCAACACTTTCTGACGAGTCGAAAGGTAAGAGGGGTTGCGATTGGTGAGTCGGAGGTATTGTCGGTAGTGCCGAAGAGCTGAGCTGGTGTTGCCCTGACTTTCAAGGGTAAAAGCGAGATTGAGGTGAACCTGGGGGAGAGTGGGTGCGAGTAACTCGGCCTGGCGAAGAAGGCTCAGCGCTTTCGAGTATTTCCCACGTTGATGCGCCGCCAAAGCGCATTGCACCCACAACTCGGGAATGGTTTCATCTCGCCCCAACCCTTCTCGAAAGTAGTCTCGAGCTTTTTCGTAGTGACCTAAACCCATTTGGGCGGTGCCCATCCAAAACCAGGTTTCCCATTCTTCAGGTGGTGTGGCAAAAAGTGGCTCGAGGACTTTAATGGCTTTGAGATATGATCGGTTCTTTACAAAATACCTTCCTTGGTTGAGCCTTTCCGAATCATCAAGAGAATGTGATCTTTGAGGTGATTGACTCCTGTGGGAATTCACTCCTTTGGCCGCTATACGAGAAATTGAGGTTTTGGCTTCCAATATTTTCTTTTTTCTAGAAGGTTTTGTGTGAGGAATTAAAGGACGAGGTACGACAGCCCGTTTGTCGTCGGCCACAGATGGATCCTGTAGTCGCGGCTTTGGGTGTTCCACTTTGTCGTGGGTATCCTCTTGAGAGGGAACCGCTTTGGGGATCGAAGGGACATTTGAGGAACTTGATATGTTGCCTTCGGGTGGGGTGGGGAAAGCCGTTTCAGATTGAGAAGCGATTGCCACCGGGTATTCCGGAGATTGTTCAGGTCCTAACGCGTCTCTCTCCCAAAACATACCAAAACCCAAGGCAATCAGGATTGCGATGGCACAAAATGAGAGGGCCAACTGTTTGAAACGGCGGTTAATTTTTTTAAGAGATAATAATGCCAGAGTGTTCATGGGGCAGGTGGCTGTGGTGGAATGGGCGCCTCTCATTGTTTGATATCAAAGATACGAGGCGATAAGAAAATCACCAGTTCGCTCTTTTGTTTGGCCGTGTAAGTTCCCTTGAATAAGCGCCCAAGCCAGGGAATATCTCCTAAAAGAGGAACTTTTCGTTCGGTTTCCGAATACTCATCCTGAATCAGCCCTCCAATAAGCACCATTTCTCCATTTCGAAGCCGTACCAAGCCCGAAGATTGTTTGACGTCAAGCACCGGGGCCGTCGCGGTTTTTTGCGGTGACTCAATAATGCCCCGAAGACGCGAGATAATTGGGGTGACATCCAGCATGATCCATCCATCCTCCGAAACTTGAGGAGTGACGGACAAAACCAGCCCGACTGTTACGGAACGAACCTGTTCAGTGATGATATTTCCAGTGCCGGCGGCTCCTTGAGCAATGGTTTGAGTAAAAAAAGCTTGGTCTGTGGCCACCTTGATCAAGGCCGGTTGGTTATTCAAGGTCACGATCCGGGGTTGAGACACTACCTGGATCTCTCCCTGCTCCCTCAGGGCCTCCAATACCACATCGAAACTCCCGTCTTGAAAGGAAATGGCGGTCGTGGCGGCTGTGGCCACAAAGCCGCCGAATGGAGCGGTAATAATATTGGCAATGGCAATATCGCCGGCAGTCCCAAGAAAGTTGATCTTGGTCCAGTCAATGCCCAAGCTGTATTCATCTTTGAGGTTCACTTCATAGATGCGTGCCTGAATTTCTACTTGGCGGTACAGAGAGCGGCGAACCCTCAAGAGAAATTGTGAAATCTCTTCCATCCGCTGACGTCGATCCGTCACTTGGATGGTGCCTGATAGTCGGTTGATGACAAGACGACCTTCCTCGGACATGAGGGATTCCACTTGGGCTTCCAATTCTTCCCAGAACTTGATTTGGACCTTTTGGTTGACGATGATTTCGCCGGCATCATGTGAGGATGTTCCTCCCTGCGGGCCGCTCCCACCCGACCCGGAGGTGATTTGAGCCTTATTTCGACCACTCCCGCCTCTGACGAGACGAATATAATCAAGATGAAAGACCCGGGTTCCCAGCCGACGGATTTGGATGAGTTGCTCATCATGTTCCCAGTAATACCCATGGACTTCGAGTAAGGCGGCCATGGCTCGATCAAGGGGCAGATCGTGGAAGTCTACGGTGATCTGACCTTTGATATCGGGACCCGCCACAATATTGAGTTTGTTGGTGCGAGCAAATAAGGCTAACGCATCCACGAGCGGCATCTCCTGTGCACGGAAACTGTAGAGGGGCCTCATTGATTTCGTCTGGGATCCTGATTTACCTGAGGTTGAAAAGACCATGCGATCTTCAATTGAAAACGGTGAAGGTGTTAGTGGCTTGGGGGGCTGGTTGGAGGCAATCGAAGGGGTCGAAGGTTTCGAATCAGGGAGAGATGAGGGAGGTGGTGAAATCCTGGTGGGCGGCTCAATGGACGGCTGAAGCTGCTCGAGGGAAGAACAACCGAGAATGGAAAAAGCATGGAGGATTGCCAAGGACAATAAGAATACTTTTGATAGATGGACACTCATCATTGGTTTTTTTCATATTTGTGGTGGCCTGGGCCCCATTTAGGACATTTCGGATGGGACACATTGAAACTTAATGGGGAAGGTGAATCATAGCTGCCTGGTGAAGAGAGAATGAGAACCTGGGGGCAGGAAAAGAAAAAGCCCACCGGGAAGAGGTGGGCTTTTGAAGATCGAAAGCGATTCTTCTTCTAAAAGAAGAATGAGGGTTATTCGGTTTTGAAGGCCTCTTTCAGCAAAGTCTGCAGTTCACCTTTTTGCTCCATAGGCCCAAGAATGTCGGTATCGCCGTAAAATGTTCCGTTGATGAATACCTTTGGCAAGGTCGGCCAATTTGTCATTTTATTGAGGGCTTCGCGTTTTTCCGGGTGGGGGAGGACGTTAATCAGTTCATAGGGATACCCGAATTTGTCAAAGAACTCTATGGTCTCGACGGTGAAGCCACATTGGGGAGCCGATTTGGTCCCTTTGCCATAAATTAAGATTTTATTATTCTCTATTTCGCTTTTTATTTCCTGCTCGATGAGATCTGCCATTATATTCCTCCTTTGAAGCCCAAAATAATATTCCTATCTTGGTCAAAACTTGAAACATTGAACCTGAAACTTGAAACTTTTCCTTTTTTATATTTCCTCTGTGGTTTTGGCCTGAATTTCCAGAGCATGTATGCGCCCATCCTTCATCGGCTCATCCAGGGCCTGGTATATCATTCTATGCCGATCCAGCAGGTTTCTCCCTCTAAAATTATCTGATACGACCTGAATGTTAAAATGGTCCATCGTCCCCGTTCGATCAGTAACTGAAACCTTGGCATCGGCTATAGACTGCTGGACATAAGCGGTCAAATCTTCCTTTGTAATCATCCATTTCTCCCCAATAGTGTTAGTCAATCAAAAAGAAATATAGCCAACCTCCTCCCTGCTGCGCAATTCTGCTGAAAAGATATTTAGGTAGCTGCGCCATCTCATGGCGCCTCTTCAATACACCCCAGAATCAATGTTTTAAGTTTCATGATGCAGAGTCTCCCCTCTTGGAACCCGAAACCTGAATCTCGAAACTTGAATCATCCGGCAGATGCTACAGCCACAACTTAGGAGAAGACTTTTCTCAAGAACCGGCCCAGTTGTTCAAGGACTTGGATGGGAATTTCATGACCGCCCCGAAATTCATTCCAGTCGACTTCAAGGCCTCCCGCGATGAAGGCATCCCGAAGTTGCTGTGCCACGCCACAAGAAAGGAGGGGGTCATCGGTCCCATGGCTTTGAAAGACAGGAAGGCCTTTCCGGTGGGGAATGGAAGGAAACCACGAATCTCGAGAAATGATGGAACCGGACATAAAGACGAGACCGGCGATGGGAAGGTTGGTCCGAAGAACTAAATTACAGGCCAGCATCGCACCTTGCGAGAACCCTCCAATGATGAAATGCTGAGGAGTGATGTTTATATGATGTTTCGCTTCTTCAAGGAATTTCATTAGTTGATCATGGGCCGGTTGCAATCCAGCAGGGACTTCCCTTGTCAATGTATCCCATTGACCTTGTGCTCGTGCCAGAGTCAGACGCTCCATATCGAGCATCCACCAGGCACGCGATTCCCCGAACCCGAGGTTCAATGAGAGAGGAGCCGCTGGAAACAGGAATCGTATCTCGCTTGGCACATCGAGCATACGCCAAAGAGCGACGAGGTCATCACCAGGGGCCCCAAACCCATGCAGAAGCATGACCACGGGCCCCGTTCCGCCTCCCTCACCGTCTGGACCGCCGGTGATGCAGACCTCCAGTCCTGCCCAAGTTTCAAGGCGCATATATTTTCGAATTTGGTGTCATGAAGTAATCGAGCGGGGCAGATTATGTTTGAAGTTCAATGCCTCAGCGTTAGGGGTTGAAGAAGTCAAAAAGGTCGAAGGGGTCAAGGGGGTCATAAGAAACTGTGTTCTTGTTGTTTGCAAGGGCATTGGACCATTTCGACTTTTTGACCTTTGAGCATCTTGGACCCTTTCGACCCCTTCGACCTTTTCAACCTTTTCGACATTCCGGTCCTAATGTCCCATTTTCGGGGCCCCGGCATTTGCGCCTTTAGTAATCAGCGGGATTCGAAGGGTTTGCTGGCAATGATTGCAGGTAATTTTCATTGTATTTTCATCGGGGTATTGGATTTCTTGCTCCTTGATCCAAAAGAGCATTCCACATTTCGGACATTTCTTCACAAGCATGGGCATAATCTATTCTCCAGGGTTATGGACACTTTAGACTTCTTTAACATCCTCATAAAGCCCGAGTGGAAAGAACGTCAAGTTCCGCGTTTCGGGTTTTGAGTTTTAAAAGGAAAGGGTTTAACTGGGAACCTGAAACTTGAAATTTGAAACCCGAAACGAGTTGAAAAATTTTTTAAACTTTATCTTACTAGTTTTTCAATAGTAATTTAGTGTAATACAATGCTGTCAACCTTTGCCAGATCATGATTACGTTTTCTGACTCAAAAGAATTTAACCCCTCCTGCCTGGTTCCGTTGTTTGAGCAAGCCGATTGGTCTCGTGGACGAACGGTTGAGCAGACAAGGGACATGCTTCTGCATACTGATCTAGCCATTTCAGCCTGGGACCAGTCCCGGTTAATCGGATTTGGCCGGGTGCTGACCGACTATGTCTTTCGTGCCTCGATTTGGGATGTGATTGTTGATCGAGATTATCAAGGTCAGGATATTGGGACCCAGCTGATGAACCGGATTTTGAGCCATCCATCCCTTCACCAAGTAGAGTTATTTTGGTTGTGCACCAGAAATAGACAAGCCTTTTACAAAACCCTAGGATTTAGCGACAAAGAGCAAACCGGTATGGTGTGGAGCCGGAAGAGAATTTGAGTGAGGATGGGAAGCCCATGATCGTGCTGGGATTAATGTCCGGAACCTCAGTCGATGGGGTGGATGCCGCGATCACAGATATTCGACGAAGGGGACGGAGCCTCCAGGTGCAACTCCTGACTCATGATTCACTGGCGTACTCCCCTGCCTTGAGGGATCGGATATTAAGGGTTTCCGAACAAGGAGATGTTTCGGAGATATGTCACTTGAATGTGGTAGTAGGTGAGGTGTTTGCTAAGGCCGCACTGAAAGCGATTAAACGTTCCGGACTCGCGACAAAGAAAATCCGACTGATTGGATCGCATGGCCAAACCATCCACCATCGACCGCATTCCATTCATGAGCCGGGTGTGGGAGGCATTCGGTCAACATTGCAGATCGGAGAACCTTCCGTCATTGCCGAACGAACGGGGATCCCCACGGTGTCCAATTTCCGGGCAAGAGATTTAGCTGCGGGGGGAGAAGGCGCCCCACTCACTCCGTATGTGCATCACCTCCTGTTTCACCGGCGATCACGTTCCCGTTTAGTGGTGAACTTAGGCGGTATCGTCAATATCACCCTGGTTCCTGCCGCCGGGGGTATCGATGCCATTCAGGCGTTTGATGTGGGTCCTGGTAATATGCTGTTGGACGGAGTCATTCAGGCCCTGTCTCACGGCAAATATGCCATGGATCGAGGCGGGTCCCGTGCTAAAGGTGGTCAAATCCGTCCCGGATTACTTGAGCAGCTCTTCGCACATCCTTTCATGGACAAAACACCTCCAAAATCGACCGGAAGGGAAGAGTTTGGACATGCCTTCATTCACCGGGTCCTATTGAAATCCAAACGAAACCATTGGCCGGCCGCCGATATCTTAGCGACATCCTGCCGATTTATTGCCTTGTCGATTAGCATGGCTCAACAATGGATCAGGCATCGCATTGATGAAGTCATCGTGGGTGGTGGAGGAGCCTATAATGCTGTGTTGATGGCCGAGTTGGAACACGCATTTCATCCCGTCTCTGTCAAACAGATGGAAGATTGCGGGTCTCACAGCAAAGCCTTTGAAGCCAAAGCCTTTGCGGTGTTGGCCTATCAAACGTTGCACGGAAAAACCAACAATGTTCCGGCCGTGACCGGTGCTCGCCATCCGGTCATTCTAGGAAATCTCACTCCCTGAAGGCCCAAGAATAAACTATGAAATGGGGTGGTGTTGACTCTCCCGCGGCCTGGGCGGTTGGAAATGCTTTGAATGGGGGAACAGGGGTAATGACGGTTTCTGTTTTCAAGTTTCAGGTTTCACCTGTCAAGAGAAGAATCGGTGACGTATTAATGATACGCCACTCTTTTAGGGCGGGGTGATAATCGAAAGCATGGCTCGGAATTTTTCCTGACCCACAGGTACGAACTCGCCTGATTGGACAAGGGGATGGGTCATAGGAAGAAAGTGTGCGATTTTCAAGGATGATCGGTTGGCAAGAACCGCTGCAACTTCTGATTTTCGATCCTGAGTTAACTCTAGGGTAAACCCTGGGCCCACTTTCCACTCCCACAACGAGGGGCTGAGACAGAGACAGATCCCTTGGTCAACCAGCATGGGATACCGATTTATCACGTTTTGTTTATACTGGCGAATATACGATCCTTCCAGGATGAGGGCAAACACCACATGATGGCCCCACCAAAACAATGAACGAAAGGAAAATTTTTCTTCTCGGGTGTAATGGCGTGGAAAATCCAGATATTGATAAGGAAAATCTTCTAGGTTTTCCCCTTTCACAAATTGCGCAGATTCGGGATTGAATCCATTGGGTTTCAACAGATTCCGTCCAACGAGTTCTAATTGGAATGCGCGATGAAGCTGTTCTAACGATTGACGAACTTTCGCAGAGATCTGATTCTTTGCGCGAAAAAATTCCGTGTCCGCAAGCCTGGCCACTTCATCAGGCGTAAATGTAATTCGCTGGTCCATCAAAAAGTTACGTTATAAGTTTATTTGTTCCAACTTCAATGTGAAAAATTTTTCTTTTTCAAACGTGAAACCCCAAACCCGAAAATCCAGATAGTCCATTTTCCCCCATGAAAATCGCCACCTTCAACGTCAACTCGATTCGGAAACGGCTAGGCATTGTGTTGGATTGGCTAGCACGATACAAACCCGATGTGCTGTGTCTTCAAGAAACTAAAGTCCAGGATTCGGATTTTCCAATCGACGCCTTTACCGGTTCTGGTTTTCATGTGACCTATCGCGGGATGAAGTCGTACAATGGTGTGGCCGTGTTGAGCCGAACCACACCTGACCTGGTTTCTTCAGGTTTGGGCCAAAGTTCGAATGGGGAAGACCATGCTCGCCTTCTGCGAGTCGTGGTTCAGGGTGTTCCTATCATTAATACCTATATCCCACAGGGCTTTTCAATTGACTCACCCAAATATGCCTATAAATTGGAGTGGTATCAACGACTCAATGCGTACTTCCAAAGACATTTCTCTTCAAACAAACCGGTGGTGTGGTGTGGGGACATGAATGTGGCCCCAGAACCTATTGATGTCCATAGTCCGGACAAACACCTGAAGCATGTCTGCTTTCATGAAGATGCTCGAAAAGCCTATAGAAAAACGGTCTCTTGGGGATTTGTTGATGTCTATCGGTTTCGATACCCCAAAAAGCAACAATTTACTTTTTGGGATTACCGGCAACCCAGTGCGCTGGAGAATAATCGTGGCTGGCGGATTGATCACATTCTGGCAACCCCTGTCCTTGCTCAACAATGTAAAAAAGTTGGTGTCG
>CP070743.1:137954-146236 GCA_020348185.1 Nitrospirota bacterium | reverse complement strand
CTGGCGAACATTGTCGAAGGATTTAAGGGGAGGGACTCTATTGAAAAAGCTCTCGTGACGGTTGAAATAAAGGAAAGGAAGTATCAAAACCGCCTGGATATACAAAAAGGCTTAGGATCCCTTATGGGAGTGGTCATGGTCACCAGCAATTGTCCGGTATTAGATCACCTGCGACCGATGGTGAGATTTCACCTCCCTTTTGCGTCAGGGCATGAGACGGTTTACCGAGCGGTGTCGATGTATCTCGTTGAGCAATATTTTCGTATGAAGGAGGGTGGCACCCCTGACTGGGAATTAGAGGAGTTTGCGAAAACCTACCAAAATGTGTTTCAGGTGAATAAAAAAATGCGGGAGCGATTACAATGTGCGTCGGAACGATATCGCGATGCCAACACCAACGCCGTCATTTACCTGGCTTCGCTGGGCCAGCAAATGGAAATGGACTTGGAGGTTATTGATCATAGCCTTGAGGAACTACGGTATTTATTCGTGCGTTAAGTGGGAGTCACCTGTTCGAATCTCGCCTTAGAATGTCCCCTACACCCCCGTCTCGGCTGCTATCCTTCCGGATTTGACGGCTTTCGTTAGGGCCTCGTAATCTTTTTCGTTCTGTTCGGCGTATGAGATTGCGAAGTCAGCCATGGCTTCGTCGAGGGATTCATTGCGGCCGACGTATCCAAAAATGACAGACTCATGCCCAGTTCGCGCATGCGCGCGGGCAAGACACCAGCCGCAGAGTAAAAGATAATTCTCCAAAGCCTTTTCATCCATTTCGCTGACATTCACGGCTCCCTTCATATCCTTTAATTGCCGCCAGTAGAAGTCCCGGCCCGACAGGGGTGAGCAATGCCAGCCCAGGAACATGTCGTTGACGGCTGTCATGAACCGCTGCCCCATGACGACTCTCTGTGCATGGTTGGCAAATTCGCTTTTCCCAAGCGCATTCTCCAGACAGGAGGGTCCCGCTTCCTTGAGCTGTAAGATCAACCAGTCTTCTGCGATCTCGCCTTCGAGCAGAATAACCATGCAGCGCGTTCCGACACTCCCGATCCCGCCAATGCGATGCGCGATATCCCTGATTCGAAACCGTTCCAGAAAGTGTTGGCGCTCCGGCGATAAGGAATTGAGGTACCGAACCCAGGTCTCTTGAATGAATTTCCTGGACATCATTAAATGGCCCTGAGGGTCGATCTCATTCCATTTGGCCTTATCGTCCAATCGAACGATCCGCGGCGAATCGTCCACGAATCGACGGTTGCCTGTTTGGACCTTCGTCATTTCTTCCACCGTTTTATCTCTTGAATGGCGCCGGGCCTTGGCAACTAATTTGGTCGCGACCTTTTTACTGGTCTTTGAGGACCGACCGGTGAACATCTGTTCCACTTTCTCCCAAGGGAGATTGAAGTACCAGACGTCCAGGGTGTGCATGCCGGAAAATTGTTTCATGCCCGAACGGTAGCTTCTAATAACCGTTTGGGCCAATCCGCGACACACATCTTTTTTGAACCCGTTTTCCAATCCGGCGACGACCGCACTGGTGGCCAGGCGTTTCAGATCCCATTCCCAAGGCCCTCGAAGTGTTTCATCAAAATCATTGATATCGAATACCAGTCGGCGTTCGGGGGACGCAAAGGCTCCGAAATTGGAAAGATGGGCATCTCCGCATAACTGAACGTGTTGGCCGGTTGTCGGGGTCCCCGTTAAATCAGAGGCCATGATCGTTGCCGACCCACGTAGAAAAGCGAAAGGCGAGGCAAGCATCCGGCCATACTTGATCGGGACGAGTTGTTCGACACGGCCCTGGTCCTGTCCCTGAAGTAAATCCATGGGATCCGGACGGTTGGGAGATGGACTCCACTTTCTATGGATTCGACGCGGCACGTTCTTTCGTAACGCTTTGCCCTGAGCCCGGTGTTCGGCCCGTGTGCTCTTGGGATGAGCGTTAGGACGATGAAGATCAAGTGTTTTAGATTTTCGTGAGGGTTTTGGATTTTTCATGTTCGTGTTCCATACGCCCTTGAGGGAAACGTTTCTTGCCGCGGAAATGGTCGCTATCTGTTTATTAACATGTTAGAGCCATTGCACCCAACCATGCTTGGTGATAGAGGCGTGAATCATTAACTTGGCTCCGACGGGGTCTCTGAGGCCTCAACATCACTGGCGTCGGGAGCGGCGAGCATCTGCTCTTCGACCGACTCCCATCCCCCTCCCAAGGCTTTGTAAAGCTGGACCACCGAATTCATTTGCGTCCGCCGCGTGTCCACCAGGGCGAGTTCGGCGTCGAACAAGGCTCGTTGGGCCGTTAGCACATCAAGGTAACTGGCCCGACCACCCTGGTAACGTAAATCGGCCAGACGTAAGGCGTCTTTTAAGGCAGCCACTTGATCTTCCTGGGCTTTTCGTTGTGACTTGGTTTTTTGGACTGTGATCAGCGCATCTTCAACTTCTTTGAAGGCGGTGAGAACGGTTTTGTCGTATTGAGCTAAGGCGGCTTTTGTCCGGGCCTCAAATACGTCGACTTGATAACCCAAGGCCGTTGCATTCAAAAGGGGTCCTGATAAGAAACCGGTGGCTGACATCGTCGCGAAGGGCCCCAGCGAGAGCGATGAGAGTTGGATGCTGGCTCCCCCAATGGCGCTGGTAAGATTGAGTTCCGGGAATCGACGGGCCTGAGCGACTCCAACGTTGGCGGTTGCATTGGCTAAGACCTGCTCCGCTTCAAGGATGTCCGGCCTGCGTTCCAATAAATCAGAAGGAAGGCCAGGGGGAATTTCCGGAGGAATGGGTTGATTGGTTAGCGCACGTCCCCGACTTATCTTTGTTGGACGATTTCCCAGTAGCAGACTGATCTGGTTTTCTTTTTTGACGACATCTCGTTCTAAAACCGCAAGTTGGGCGGCGGTTCCAGCCCGTTCTGCTCTAAATCGATCGACATCCAGTTTGGAAACATCCCCGTGGTTGAAACGGAGTTCAGAGAGCCGAACCGAATCTTCCCAAGCTTTGAGGGTTGATTTGGTGATTTCAATTTGGAGATCTAATGACCTTAAATCGAAGTAGGCCTGGGCCACGTCGCTGACCAGTCCAATTATTACTGCCCGCTGGTTTTCCACCTTAGAAAGCAGATTCGCGCGTGTGGCTTCGATCGATCGGCGAATTTTTCCCCAAAGATCGATCTCCCATTTGAGTCCCACTTTTGCCCGCTCGTTGGCAAAATTCACCCCCGTTGATGAATCACCCTCCAAGCCGGGAATAATACCTGAGTCTCCTATGTTTATGGCATTGTTGGTATTTCGATACCAAAAGGCGCCGGCTTTATAGCCGACTGAAGGGGCCAAATCCCATTTGGATATGACCAATTGGGCCTGAAACTGTTCGATATTGGCGGCCGCCATGCGAAGGTCAAGGTTCTCTTTGAGGGCTACATTGACTAACTTTTGCAGCTCCGGGTCCTCGAGTAATTCCCACCAGGGAAGGTTGGCAATCGACTCAGAGGTCGTTGGGGCCAGTCGCCATCCCTCTTTGGTGGGTTCGACCGGACGCTCGTAATCAGGCCCCATTTTGCAAGCAGTCAATACAAGGGCACAGGAAAGGAGCACGTGCCAAACGTACATGTTACGTCCCTCCTTTTTGGGAACTGGTTGAATAATGCGGTGACATCGGGGAACGGCGAGAGTGTCGTCCGGTTCCGGCCAAGCGTTCAATAACATAAAAGGAAACAGGAATAATGTAAATGGCCAGGAGGCTCGCAGCTAACATGCCCCCAATGACGGTCGTTCCGAGAATAATCCTGGCATGAGCTCCGGCTCCCGACGGAATCATCAGCGGGGAGAGTCCGAGGATAAAGGCGAAGGCGGTCATGAGTACCGGACGCAGTCGCAGGCGTGCGCCGGCCAAGGCTGCGTCCTTTAAGGACAACCCTTTTTCGTATTCCGTCTTGGCGAACTCAACAATAAGAATGGCATTTTTCGCCCCTAACCCTATTAACATGATTAACCCGATTTGTGTGTAGACGTCATTCTCCAGCCCAATTAACGACAAGAATGCAAAGGCGCCGAATACGGCAATGGGCGTAGCGAGCAGGACACTGAAGGGGAGCGACCAACTTTCATATTGGGCGGCCAAAATGAGGAATACCACGAGCAGGGAAAATCCAAAGATGACACTGGGCGGTATGCCTTCCGCCGTCACTTTTTCCTGGTAACTCATCCCGAGGTAATCAAAGCCCATCTCAGGGGGCATGGTGGAAGCGAAGACGTCTTCCAGCGCTTGCATGACTTGTCCGGTCGTGTATCCCGGCTTCGGAATCGCGATGATCTGCGCGGCACGATATTCATTGAAACGCATGGTAAATTCAGGACCAGGTTGGGCCCGCATATTGACCAGGGCGGACAGTGGAACCATTTGCCCCTCCTGGTTACGTACGAAAAACTGACCGACTTGTTCCGCTTTGGACCGATATTCACTATCGGCCTGGACGTACACTTGCCAGATTCTTCCGAAGCGATTGAAGTAGTTGACGAACGTTCCCCCCATAAATGCCTGAAGAGTCTGGTAGACATTCTCGATTTCTACGCCGTGTTTGAGGGTCTTATCCCGGTCGACGGAGGCGAAAAATTGGGGGGCGCTGGGGATTAAGGTTGTCAGCACGCGAGCGACTTCGGGACGATTCTTCAAGGCTTCAAGGAACGTTTGAGTGTGCTTAGCAAGGTATTCGAAGGATTGACCTGTCCGGTCCTCCAGTAAAAAGGAGACCCCGGCCGTTATCCCTACTCCTGGGATGGCTGGGGGCGGAACCGCGAGCACGCTGGCCTCAGGCAAGTCCTTGAGTTGTTTGTTTAATCCGACGACAATGGATCTGTACCGCTCTTCGGGAGTTGTCCGTTCCCCCCATGGTTTGAGAGAGACGAACACCACCGCGTTATAGGTGGTGAACGTCTGACTGATAATGTTGTACCCACCGATAGCGGTGACATATTGAATCCCAGGGGTTTGCTCAAGAATAGCTCCGATTTTTTGCAACACTTCTTCTGTCCGTTGAAGGGACGCGGAAGCTGGCAATTGTATATTCATCAGAAAATACCCGCTGTCTTCCAGCGGAATGAACCCGCTTGGGAGGTTCGCTCCCAGCCCCACGGCCCCAATGGCGACGACGACTAATAACATCATGACCCGGCCAGCCTTGCCGATTAAGACTCCACAGAGCCGGGCATAGCTTTCCGTGGCCCTACCAAAGATCCGATTGAACCACCCGAAAAACAATCCCAACGGTCCTCTGGATGGCTGAGTGGGACGTAACAGCAACGCTGCGAGGGCCGGACTTAACGTAAGCGCGTTCAGGGCTGACAACAGCACTGACACCGATATCGTCACGGCAAACTGTTGATATAACCGCCCTGTAATCCCTGGCAGAAACGCGGTTGGAATAAAAACGGCTGCAAGAATCAGGGCCATGGCTACGACCGGTCCCGAGACCTCTTCCATGGCTTTGAGAGTGGCCGCCTTCGGCGACAGCCCTTGTTGGATGTGGTGCGTGACCGCTTCCACCACGATGATCGCGTCGTCGACGACTAATCCAATCGCTAACACGAGTCCAAACAGGGAAATCGTGTTAATCGAAAAACCGAATAAAGGAAAAATCGCAAATGTGCCAATGAACGAGACCGGAACTGCTAACAGTGGAATCAGAGTCGCTCGCCAGCTTTGGAGGAACACAAACACAACAAGAATGACCAGAAGAACGGCTTCGAGCAGGGTCTCCAGAATTTCCTTGATGCCCTCTGTGACGGCAAGGGTGGTATCGAGGGAGACGGTATATTCAAGGTCCTCCGGAAACCGTTCCATCGTTTGGTCCATGAGAGCCCGTAGCCGGTTGACCGTCGCGAGCGCGTTGGAGCCCGGGAGTTGATACACGGCAATAACGGCGGCGGCTTTCCCGTTAAATCGGGTGGAAATGTTGTAACTTTTGGCCCCCAATTCGACCCTTCCGACATCGCGCAACCGGACCATTGATCCATCGGAGGTCGTCCGAACGATAATGTTGCCGAACTCCTCCGCGCTGACTCGGCGTCCATGAGTTCGGACGCTGTACGTAAATTCCTGCCCGTCCGGTGAGGGCTCAGCGCCAATTTGACCCACTGGATTCACGGTGTTTTGTGCTTGAATGGCCTTGGTGAGGTCGTTCACGGTGAGACCAAGTTTAGCCAGCAGATCCGGTTTGACCCACATCCGCATGGCATATTCCCCGGCTCCAAAGATGATGACTTGTCCGACACCGGAATCCCGCGCGAGGCGGTCGGCTAAGTTGATATAAGCATAATTCGCAAGGAACCGGGCATCGTGTGTGCCCTGGGGAGAAAACAATGTGAAGAGAATGAGGGGAGAACCGGTAGACTTTCGAATGGTGACGCCGAGATTTCGCACTTCCGGGGGCAAGTGGGGACTGGCTTGAGCGTACCGCATTTGGGCGAGCAGTTGATCGATATTGGGATCCGTCTCCACATCGAAGGCGACTCGGAGAGTGGTTTGGCCGTTACTCCCATTGACGGAATACATATACAGCATATTGTCGACGCCACTCATCTGCTGCTCTAGGGGGGTGGCGACGCTTTGCTCAACGGTGAGGGCGTCAGCCCCGACATAATTGGCTTGAATCATGACCTCGGGTGGGGTGATGTTGGGGAATTGCGTAATGGGTAATTGGAGAATTGAGACAATTCCAAGAATCACGGTGATCATGGCTATCACCATGGCCACAATGGGGCGGGATATGAAAAATCTAGCCATCAACCTTTCTTTCTGATTGGGTGACTCGTTCGACAGCGTAAAAAGAAACCGGAATCAAATAAATGGCCAGAAGACTGGCTGCTAACATCCCGCCGATGACGGTGGTTCCGAGGATGACGCGCGCATGGGCGCCTGCACCGGATGCAATGGCCAAAGGAACGACACCAAAGATAAAAGCGAAGGCCGTCATGAGGATGGGACGAAGCCGGAGACGAGCCGCGGTCAGGGCGGAATCCTTCAGCGATTGGCCTTGTTCGTATTTCATCTTTGCGAACTCGACAATCAGAATCGCGTTCTTTGCCCCAATCCCAATCAGCATGACGAGGCCGATTTGTGCATATACATCGTTTTCCAGGCCGCGAACCAGGAGGGCGGCAAAGGCTCCGAACACCGCAATGGGTGTGGCCAGCAACACGCTGAAGGGTAGGGCCCAGCTCTCATATTGGGCGGCGAGGATCAGAAAAACAAAGAGCAGGGAGAGACCGAAGATCGCGACGGGGGGAACGCCTTGGGTGGCGACTCTCTCCTGATAAGCCATGCCCATATAATCAAACCCCATCTCTCGCGGCATGGTGTCCTCGAAGACTTCCTCCAACGCCTGCATGACCTCGGCATTCGTATACCCCGGAGCCGGCATCGCATTAATCTGTGCGGCACGATGTTCATTAAATCGTATGGTAAATTCAGGCCCGGAAGTCCTCTCCAGGCTCACTAATGTCGACAGGGGAACCATTTCCCGCTCTTGATTTCGCACGTAGAATTGCCCGACATTTTCGACCCGGCCTCGATACTCCCCTTCAGCCAGTAGGTAGACCTGCCATTGTCGTCCGAACCGGTTGAAATAGTTAATGAACGGCCCGCCCATGAACACCTGGAGGGTTTTATACACTTCTGAGAGAGCCACACCCTGTTTCATCACCTTTTCCTGGTCGACTCGCGCGAAGACCTGGGGAACCCGGCCGAGTAATGTCGTCGTCACGCTGGACATTTCGGGGCGCCGCGCGGCTTCCCGGAGGAACTGTTGGGTATTGTCATGGAGAAAATCGAGTCCTTTCCCGGCACGGTCTTCAAGCATAAAGGTGACACCCCCCGCCGTTCCGATACCGGGGATGGGGGGAGGCGAAAAGGCTAAGGCACGGGCTTCCGGCAATTGGGCCAATCGTCTGTTCACATGTCTGAGAATGGCGTCGTAGCTTTCCGAGGGATCGGTACGTTCGGGCCAGGGTTTGAGATTCACTGAAAAATAGGCATTGTAGGTGGTGCTCACCTGACTCAAAAAACTGTATCCCAGGGTCACGGTGTGGGAGGCAACCCCGGGCGTGTCTTTGAGGATCGATTCAATTTTTCGCGCGACCATGTCCGTCCTCTGGAGCGATGCGGCTTCCGGTAACTGCACATCAATATAAAAGAATCCCTGGTCTTCATCCGGGATGAAGCCGCTTGGGAGACCGGCTCCAAGCAAACCTGAACCAATTGCGACGGCCAACAAGAGGATCATC
>CP070743.1:129356-137854 GCA_020348185.1 Nitrospirota bacterium | reverse complement strand
CCCGCATTTGTGGGTCTTGGCGCGCCGTTTTGGGATCCCAATGCCCGCGGGGCTATTCTTGGGCTGACTCTGGGTTCCACTCGTGCCCATGTCGCACGCGCTGTTCTGGAAGGGATTGCCTATCAGACGCGGGATGTGGTGGAGGCCATGACTAAGGCAACCGGGGAACCGCTGCAGAAGTTACGGGTCGACGGCGGTGCAGCCTCCAACGATTTTCTCATGCAGTTTCAGGCTGATATTCTTGGGGTCGAAGTTGAGCGGCCGAAAATTATCGAAACCACGGCGTTAGGAGCCACGTATTTGGCTGGTTTGGGAGTTGGGATTTGGGCGTCGACCGAAGAAGTCGAACGCCTAAGAAAAGTAGACCGTCGGTTTCGTCCGCGTCTCAAAACATCGGAGGGAAATGTGTTGTACGAAGGCTGGCAGGAAGCGGTGAGCCGGGTCCGCACGATAGGTGAGAAGGATGGTCCGGGAGGGATTTGAAAACGTATTCATTTCTTCCCATACCATGACTCCTTCACGATCTGAGCCAGCCTTTCTCGCAGAAGCTGCGTGCGAGCATCAGTTCCATGTTGTTGTAACACGGTAGGGACTTCTTTTACGGGCAAGCCATACATTTTTTTGTTCAGATTGTCCTCCGTGGAAAGCATGGAATTCATGAAGGCAGTGCCGAGAAAAAGGCCACTGCCCTCTACGGCCATCAAGGTGGTCATGCCTTCGGTGAGGCTCCCACTGCCTCCCCCGCCAATGCCCAACGAACCAAGCGAGATCCCGGCATCTCCCCCGAGACCAAAATATTGAGAGAGCATGTTGTCCATCATTTTGTCGGACATGACCAACAGCATCATATTGGCATCATACACCCCACCTTGAAGGCCGAGGCTCTGGGCCGTCAATTTAATAAATATCGGATCACTCCAGGCCTCTCCATCACGAGCCATCAGGATACCGGTGCCGCGCTGTACCCCAATGACTAAGCCCGCCTTTTTAAGGCTTGGAATGATGAAGATACCACGGGTCCCGCCGACAGCGTTTCTCAATCCAACCCAATGTGGATCATCGAGAAATTCTTCGAGTGCGATATAACAATCGTAAAGGAGCATCTCCGTTGACTCCGCCTTCGTTTGCCCAGCACCGACAGACAGAAACATCACAAGTGAAATAAGAAAACAAGCCAAGGTTCGCATAATTCGTTCCACCTCCCAAATTTTTCCAGAAACGCTGGGGGTGGATTATAGCGAGTGAGGGCATGGTGGCTCAATTCAAATTGACTTCTCTCCGAACCACTACCTAGAATTCCATTGTCGTGCATCGAACCCCGATTTTTAAAATCTCTAAGTGAGAAACGTGTATTTGGTTGGAACGTAATTTCAATGGAAGAATTCGCTGTCGGTCTTCGAAAAGTTGTGAAATTCCATGGTGATACCATCGCTGTTGATGACGTATCGCTGGACATGACGAAGGGAGAATTTTTCTCCATTTTGGGACCCAGCGGCTCCGGCAAAACGACGACTCTTCGATTGATTGCTGGATTGGATCGACCGGATCAAGGGGAGATTTTTATTCAGGGACGCTCCATGAATCATGTCCCACCCCATCAGCGACCGGTGAATATGGTGTTTCAAAATTATGCGCTCTTTCCTCATATGACGGTTTATCATAATGTGGCGTTTGGTCTTCAGATGCGGGGTCATTCGGTGACCGAAATCAAGTCCCAGGTTGGGGAAACCCTGGAACTCGTCAAGCTTCACGAAAAACCCCATCGATACCCGACACAATTGTCTGGAGGCGAGCAACAGCGTGTCGCTTTAGCCCGTGCCTTGGTCAACCGCCCGGCTATTCTCCTGTTAGATGAACCCTTGGGAGCCCTGGATCAACAATTGCGTCAAGAGATGCAAGTTGAACTGAAGGAAATTCAGGCGCGGGTCCAAAGCACCTTTGTCTGCGTGACCCATCACCAGGAAGAGGCCCTGATGTTATCGGATCGAGTGGCGGTGATGGATCGGGGCCAAATCCTTCAGGTGGGCACGCCGCAGGAAATTTATGAATCCCCAGTGTCAACGTTTGTTGCACACTTCATTGGTCTGTCTAATTCCGTCGTTGGTCGGATTTCAAACTATGATGGAACAATGTGTACAGTGATGACCCCGTACCGCTTCTCCATTCAAGCGACGACGCCTAAAGATCATTCTTCAGCTGAGGAAGTCACGGTGATCGTTCGTCCCGAACGAGTGCACCTTTCTCCTGGACCGAAGCATGACGGGTATGACAATAGTTTGCCAGCTCTCATCAACAAGGTGAGCTTTAATGGAGGAGAGATGTTCTATAAGCTTGATTTGCAAGATGGGCTTGTCTGGACGGCGAGAGTTCCAATGGCGCTTCGACCCTCTCACCGTTTTCAAGTTGGCCAGCATGTCTATGTGCAATGGCATGCTGATCACGGTTTGGTTTTGACTCACTGATTGGCCCATTGTGGAAAAAGAACCAACCTATTTTTCAGCCTGGATTTCCTTTCGGTCTCCATTATTTCCAACCCTGGTTTTCCTCGGTATCTTTTTTTGTCTTCCCTTAATGGTCATGTTCGGGATCAGTTTTGCTACCCGAGGCATTTATGGGGGAGTGGAATGGATTTTTTCTTGGAATAACTATATCCGTCTTGCGGATCCCTTATATGGCAATATTTATCTTCGATCCTTTCTTTTTGCCGGATTGACCACCCTTATGTGTTTGGTCCTGGGATTTCCCTTAGCGTATGCCATCGCCAGGGCCCCTCAGCGCTGGCAACCCCTGTTGTTCATTCTGGTCCTGATTCCCTTCTGGACGAATTTTCTTGTCCGAACCTATGCGTGGTTTTTTATCCTGAGGGCTGACGGGTTGATCAATTCAATGTTCATGGGAATGGGCGTTATTTCTGAACCCTTGGAAATCCTTTACACGGACCTGGCCGTTTTCATCGGTTTGGTCTATGGATATCTCCCATTTATGGTTGTGCCGTTGGTGATTGTGATTGAGCGGATCCCCCGCACATTGGAGGAAGCGGCCAAGGACTTGTATGCCACGGCCTGGTCTACGGTCTGGCGTGTCATTCTTCCCCTGTCGAAACCGGGCATCATTGGAGGATGTGTCTTGGTCTTCATCCCCACACTTGGGGCGTTCATAACGCCCTATTTATTGGGAGGAGGGCGAAGTATGTTGCTGGGGACCTTAATTCAACAGGAATTTCTCGTCATCCGGGACTGGCCCTTTGGGGCCGCGATTTCGTTTGTCTTGATGGGAATGGTATTACTGGCCCTGTTGGTGACGAGAAAACATGCGGAAATGGTTGGCCCGTCATGATCAAGCCACGGTGGGTACTGTTGATGGCGAGTGTCGGAGCCATGCTCTTTCTCTATGCCCCGGTATTCCTGCTCATAATATTTTCTTTCAATGCCTCTCCGATGTCAGTCCGGTGGGAGGGACTATCATTCCAATGGTACCTCCAGCTCTTAGGGGATCACGCTTTGTTTGAAGCGACACAAAATAGTTTGCTCATCGCCCTGACCTCTACGGTGTGTGCCGTGATCATGGGGACGGGGGCCGCAATGGTTCTTGAACGGCGAGCCGTGAGGGGAGTCAGATTCCTGAATGCCGCTTTGGTTCTCCCTTTGGTTATCCCCGAAATATTAATGGGCGTATCGTTACTCTTGTTTTTTGTCATGATACAGGTGCCACTTGGATTGATTACGGTGATGATTGGCCATATCGCGTTTAACCTCCCCTTAGTGATATTGGTGATTCGAATGCGGCTGCGCAAACTCGATCCTCTCTTAGAAGAGGCCGCACGAGATTTAGGAGCGTCGGCCTGGCAAACGTTTCGATGGGTGACTCTCCCTTTGTTGCGACCCGCTATCATCGGATCGGCTCTCATGGCCTTTACGATTTCGCTGGATGATTTTGTGGTCACCTTTTTTACGGCCGGCCCTGGAGCTACGACTCTTCCTTTAAAGGTATTCTCAATGATTAAAACTGGCATCACCCCAGAAATTAATGCACTGTCTGCGGTCCTGGTTATGGTTTCGATGGCCTTGATCGGCCTTGCCTTGATCCTACAGGGAAAGCCGATCCGGCAAAAAATAGAAGGATCGTATCAGGGGTGATGGCACTGTGGGGTCGTGATTCCCGGGTTTTCTGGTTCATCCTCGCGACCCATTTTTTATTCGTGGGATGTGGTCAGTCTGAGGAGGAACGGAACGACCCACAAAGCTCCGCACCCTCCCCGCAGACGCTGTATTATTTCACATGGTCGGACTATGCAGATCCGGCTTTACTGACGGAATTTGAAAAAAGGACAGGGACGAGGGTTGTCGTTGACACCTTCAGTAGTAATGAGGAGCTGTTAGCAAAGGTTCAAAGCGGAGCATCCGGCTATGATGTCGTGGTTCCCTCGGATTTTATGGCAGGGGTGATGGCCAAGCTCGGGCTTCTGGCAGAGTTAGATCTCCAACGGATCCCCAATGTGAAGTTATTAGAAGAACATTTACAAGAGTTGCCTTTTGATCCACATCAGAAGTTTGCCATACCCTATTTATGGGGGACGGTGGGGATCGGATATGATTCCGAGGTGTTTCCCAATCCCCCTGATAGCTGGGAAATCTTGTGGGATACACAATATCGCGGACGCATTAGTATGTTGAATGATCAACGTGAGGTGATTGGCATGGCCCTGCGTTCAATGGGCCATTCATTAAACAGCAGGGATCCATTGGTCATCCAAGAGGTGAAGGAAAAATTGATTCGCCAGAAGCCCCTGGTGAAAACTTATACCAGTGAACATTTTGATCAATTATTGGTCTCCGGCGAAGTTGTCCTTGCTCATGCATGGGGTGGTCCCATCGCCCGCGCCACGCGGGAGCGGCCTTCCGTCAAATATGTTGTCCCTCGAGAAGGTGGGACGATTTGGACAGATTGTTTGGCCGTGTCTAAAACATCAAAAAAGAAAAAATTGGCGATGGAATTTATCAACTACTTACTGGAGGTGGATGTGGCGGTGAAAACCTCAAACCAATTACTGTTTGCTTCGGCAAACCGGTTGGTCAAGGATCGCGTAGAGAAGGAGGTTCGGGAAAATCCTGCGGTCTATCCACCTCTGGCCATTATTTCCCGGATGGAATGGATGACGGATGTGGGTGAGGCGATCCGCTATTATGATCGAGCGTGGACGGAGCTGAAAGTTCATTAGGGGAATGTTGAAAAAGGCCGCCAGCGGCGTATTCGGCCTGTTATCGTGCTCACGTACTGGTGTGTACGCTCCACGCGCCACCAGGCCTGCGGCCTTGCTGGACCTGGCTCTGGGGAGCCTTCGAGCAGGCGAGCCGACCTTTTTGAACATTCCCCATTGCGGGTAGCGATCTTCTATTATGATCGAATATTAGCCGGCCTGCGGCTACATTAAAGAATCATTAAATTCATGCCTTTACAGACCTCATTGACCCGAGGATCCTTGACCCCTTTAGGTTCCACCCACTAGACTGAAATATGATCATGTCATTATTCACACAACTCAGGAAAAAATTATGCGACAAAACCTTTTAGTGGGATTAGCGGGCTTTTTGTTGGCCCTCCAACTCGGAATCTTCCCAAGCGCCGGTTCCTCCTTTGAGGGTTCCGAGTTTTCCGTTCTGGTTCAGATTCCCTACGAACCCCCTCCAAAAGCCGAGATACCGGATATTCCGGAGGCCACTCCTGCACCGACTGAACTTTCCGAAAAGGATAAAGAACGTCTGGAATCCTTGATTCCCTTATTGGAAGGTCGGCAAGAATACTGGGCGATGGGCGAGTTTGTGCATTATGGCAAGCATTCGGTTCCCTATTTGGTGAAGGCGCTCAAGATGCCGGGGCCTCGGGTGCGTTACAATGCCATTGAAACGCTCGGCATGATCAAGGAGCCATCTTCGGTGCCTGGACTGCTTGAAGTGGCTGTGGACACAAACGAAATGTCCCGAATTCGAAGTCATGCCATTCGGACGGCGGCACGCATCGATCCAAGTCAGGTTCGGCCAGCGATTCAAGAAATGGTCAAAGATCCCAATTCGACGATACGAAATACGGCCGTCTATGAGGCGCGTCGGGTTAGGCAAAAAGAAATCTTACCGATCATCATCGGGGTCATCCCTGATCCCGAAAAATATGTGTCCATCACCGCCCGTGATTCATTTTGGGTGTTGACAGGGTTCATTAGCAGTCCCCATGATTGGGAAATTTCAACTGAACAAGATCGTAAAGAATGGGCCAAGGAATGGTGGGCATGGTGGGAGGAACACAAAAGTAAGTTTGACAGTCCGCCGCCTGCGAAGTCTTCTCCAAAGGCCCCAGAAAGTCCAGAGGTTCATTAAACAAAGGGCATCCATCTAAGGAGAAAATAATGGGCGCGTTAAATATTGCGAAGGTCGGAAACCCCGTGTTGAGAAAAATTGCGGATCCGGTTGAACCGGGACGAATTGGAAGTCGTAGTTTTCAGAACTTTATCGATGATATGTTTGAGACCATGGTTCAGAACGAAGGCATTGGGTTGGCCGCTCCCCAGGTTTCCCGTTCAGAACAGGTGGTGGTTATGGCCTGTGAAGGTGAAGGAGGATTTCCCGAAACCGTGTTGATTAATCCAAAGATTGTGTATTACAGCCCTCAAGTGGGTGAGATGTGGGAAGGCTGCCTCAGTGTTGACAATCTTCGAGGAAAAGTGACTCGGCCTTCAACCATCCGCGTCCAATATGTAGACCGCGATGGGGTCCCCCAGGATTTGGAGGCCAGCGGACTCTATGCAGTATGCATTCAACATGAAATGGACCATTTGGTTGGGAAATTGTTTGTCGATCGAATGACCGATATGTCCACCCTGACCCAATTGGCAGAGTTTGACGAGTATTGGAAACAAGAGCCAGCGACAGTGATATAGGCAAGGCCTCCTAGAAATTGAGTTACAACAATTTTGCGGTCTTTGCCTTACGACATCCACGCAAAACTGAATTTGAGTTTCGGGTTTCAGGTTTGGAGTGAAGAAATCTTCTTTTTCAGACTAAATCTCAAAACCCGAAACTTTGATCCCGAAACCCGAAACCCGAAACTGGAAAGTACTCTTCTTTCATTACCAGGTTGTGAAGTCCTTAATTCGTATCCTTTCCTATCTCGCACCTTACCGGCCCCTGGTTATCCTGACATTTCTCGCCGCTACTCTCACCACTGCCTTTGACCTCCTTCCACCTTACTTGATCAAGGTGATCATTGATGACGTCATTCCTAACCAAGACCTCAATTTCCTACCGTGGGTTCTGGTTGGACTTCTCCTCGCGTATGGATTAAAAAATCTTTGTAACTCTCTCCGGATCCGATTCAATAATAAACTGGAACAGCGAGTCGTGTTTGACCTTCGAGGGCAGGTCTATGGGGCCCTTCAGCACTTGTCGATCGATTACTTTGAAGACCGATCGACAGGGGAAATCATGTCGCGCGTCGTTAATGATACTGAGCATGTTGAACGGATCTTTATCGATGGGTTTGAGGGAATGTTGACCGCCTCCCTCACTCTGGTGGGAATCACCATCATTCTGTTTGTGGTGAATTGGAAACTTGCCCTGTTGGTCCTGCTTCCGGTCCCCATTCTTATTCTGACGGGCGTCTGGTTCACCCGTCGGGTTCATGGGTATTATCATGATATCCGAAAAAGTGCTGCAGATCTGAGTGCCTATCTCCAAGATGCGCTTTCGGGCGTCCGGGAAACAATGGGCTTCAATCGTCAGGCATTTGAGAAAATGCGATTCACTGGAGTCAGCCGAAAGTTCAGCGACTCCAATCTCAAAGCGATGTATCTGTGGTCTGTCTATTCGCCCGGAATGATTTTTGTCGGAAGTCTTGGAACGGTTTTGGTGTTGTGGTATGGCGCCGGCCAGGTTTTGCAGGGAGACCTCAAAATCGGGGAATTGGTGATGTTCCTGTTTTATCTTGCGTTGTTTTATACCCCCGTCAATCAAATTCATTCGGTCAACCATCTCTTACAACATGCCTTGGCTGCCAGCGAACGGATATTCGAGGTGCTTGACTGGAAACCCCTCGTGGTCGATCACCCCAAGATCCGTCCGTCCTCCCGCTGTCTTGACGGAGTCGTCGAATTCAACAATGTCTCCTTTTCTTACCGGTCCGACGTCCCTGTTCTTCGGGAGATTTCCCTGCAAACCGCGAAGGGAGAGCAGATTGCGCTCATTGGCCCAAGCGGGGCCGGGAAAAGCACACTCATGAAACTCATGATGCGATTCTATGATGTCGGAGGTGGGGCTATTACCATTGATGGGTATGACATCCGGGATCTGTCTCTCGCGTATCTTCGAAATCAAATCGGGTTTGTGCAACAAGAGCCCTTTCTATTTAATGGCACGGTGCGAGACAATATCCTGTATGGCGATGTGGGAGCGAGCCAGGGAGATGTTGAGGCGGTGGCCCATGCCGCCCGCGCCCATGAATTTGTCATC
>CP070743.1:120636-129256 GCA_020348185.1 Nitrospirota bacterium | reverse complement strand
TCCAATGACGCATCCAAATAGGGATTTCCGCCACAACCGACCGAGGTTAAGAAAAGGATCAGGATAATAATCGTACGAAGTCCAGACATCGGTTCCTCCATTACCCGTCAGCCTATCAGGAGCCTAACTTGCCCAGGAATGGACCCCAGAAAGGACCGGATTGCATTTGGGCTAACACGAGAATTGGACGGGCCAACATTTAGAAAAATTCTATTCTTCACAGAAAAATCCGTCAAATGGATGGATATTCAATTATAGAAAAGAATGTGATTGAGGAGTATCGCTTCCTCTATTACAATTATTACAATACAGGTATATGATGAAGCCCATGAGATTGCTTTCAAATATATCTTAATCCAGAGGGAGGGATGAAATGAAAATTTTTCTCGACACCGGGAATATCAAGGAGATTCGAGAAGCTGCGAGTTATGGTTTACTGGATGGAGTTACCACCAACCCTTCACTCGTGTCAAAAGAGGGCCGGGATTTCAAGGACCTGCTGGTGGAAATCTGCAGTGTGGTGGATGGTCCCATCAGCGCCGAGGTGGTGAGCGTTGAAGCCGATACGATGGTGAAGGAAGGCCGGGAATTGGCCAAAATTCACAAAAATATTGTGGTCAAATGTCCCCTAATTCCCGAAGGGTTAAAAGCCACCAAACGATTGGCCAGTGAGGGAATTCGGGTCAATGTGACTCTCTGCTTTTCCCCGTCTCAAGCTCTGTTAGCTGCAAAAGCCGGGGCTTGGTGTGTCTCGCCCTTTATCGGTCGATTGGATGACATAAGCAGTGACGGTATGGAGTTGATTCGGCAGATTCTGACGATCTTTGAAAACTATGATTTTCCGACTTTGGTGCTGGTCGCCAGCGTGCGGCATCCGCAGCATGTTGTTGAAGCGGCTTTGGCCGGGGGCCATATCTCTACGGTACCTTTCAAAGTGTTCCAACAATTGTTCAAACATCCTCTAACGGATAATGGTCTCAAAAAGTTTTTAGCTGATTGGGAAGCCCAGAATTTACCGAAGAATCCGTAAGTCCTGTCAGTCAACCGGGGATGAGCTGGCGTCCAGCATCTTCTGAGCCACTCTGAATACCTGATGAAACATCGGTCGGGTGAGCTTTCCTGTAAAGGTATTCTGTTGGCTTGGATGGTACGATCCCACAAGAGTGACATTCCAAGGTAACCGAACGATTTTCCCATGAGAAAAGATCGGTTTTGGGCTCACTGCAACATGGCCAAGCTCCCGACAGGATTTGAGATACGCATCGAACGCAATCTTCCCCAATGCCACGACTATCTTAATCCGACGGAGGTCTTGAAGTTCCGCTAAAAGGTATCGACGGCACGTATCAAATTCTTTTGGGAGAGGCTTATTCGCTGGGGGTGCGCATCGAACAGCGGCGGCGATATAACAATCCTTCAAGCGCATTCCATCGTTTTTATGTGTGGAGTCTGGCTGGTTCGCAAAGCCGAAGCGATGCAAGGCTTCATAAAGCCAATCACCACTTCGATCTCCGGTAAACACGCGCCCTGTCCGGTTGCCGCCATGCGCGGCAGGTGCGAGTCCCAGGACAAATAATCGAGCCTTGGGGTCCCCAAATCCTGGAACGGGCCGACCCCAATAGGTCCAATCCTGAAAACGTTTCACTTTCTGTCGGGCAATCTCCCTCCGATATTGAGTCAGTCTCGGACAGAGGGTGCATTTTTCGATCTCCTGCTGTAAAAGGGAAAGTGGCCGCATCAACCCGGATAGTAGCATACCTCCTTGACAACCAACACGGCTCACCTGATGACCATCGACATTCCTAACAGACGGATGAAGTCGATCCTCAAACAACTTCTTGAGGCGGGGCTACAGGCGGCTGATCCAAAGGAAGCTATTCGAAAAGCTCTCCAACGCAAAGGACGGATGCTCCAGGTTGGGACCCGACGGTACGACCTTTCAAAATTTAACCGGGTGATGTGCGTCGGAGCGGGAAAAGCTTCAGGGAGTATGGCCCAAGCGGTCGAACAACAATTGGGGGAATGGCTTGAGGGTGGGGTCGTTGTGGTCAAAGAAGGGTACGGATGCCGGACACGGACAATTCAAATCCGGCAAGCTGGGCATCCCACTCCAGATAAGAGTAGCGAGCGAGCCGGAAAGGAAATCCTGAGCCTCGTTCATTCCCTCACACGGGATGATCTTCTTCTTGTCATTCTCTCTGGTGGAGCATCAAGCCTCCTTGTTGCTCCCGTGCAACCTATTAAATTAGCAGACAAACAACAGACGACCCGACTTCTCTTGAAGAGTGGCGCCAGCATTGATGAAATCAATGCGGTCCGAAAACATCTGTCGGCCATCAAAGGTGGTCGGCTTGCGGAAGCCTCCTCCGCCACCATTATCGGCCTGTTGTTGTCCGATGTAATTGGCAATGAAGTGAGCACGATTGGGTCGGGTCCTACGGTAGCCGATCCTTCTACCTATCAGGACGCCCGTAGAATTCTTGAATCTTATGACCTTTGGAATCAAATTCCTCATGCCGTACAGATTCATCTTCAACAAGGGTCGCGAGGAAACGTGCCAGAGACTCCAAAACGGGGGAGCCGGGTTTTTCGTCAAACGTATCACCGTATCCTAGGCGATAATCGCCTTGCTGTCGAAGGTCTTGTCCGAAAGGCCAAGGACATAGGCATTCCGTCTCTCATTCTTACCACCAGCTTAAGGGGGGAGGCTCGCGATGCTGGAAAAATGGTTGGAGCAACTTGCCGAGAAATCCATGGTTACGGGCGTCCGATCCCACGCCCCGCCTGTCTGATTTGGGGGGGAGAGTTAACGGTAACTGTTCGAGGAGCGGGCAAAGGCGGACGGGCCCAAGAATTTGCCTTATCGGCAGCACAAGAAATTGCTGGACTCCCGAATGTATTTGTGGCAGGTTTCGGAACGGACGGCACCGATGGACCGACGGAAGCGGCAGGGGCGGTGGTGGATGGACGCACCGTCGCACGAGCGAGGCCATACCGAAGGGATCCAGCGAAAATACTCCTTCAGAACGACAGTTATTCTTTTTTTAAAAAGGTCGGGGGACATATCGTTACCGGTCCAACCGGAACGAATGTGAATGACATTTATCTGGTGTTAGCGTTGTAGTAGAGGGAAGGGTGGAAGGGGTCGAAAAGGTCTAAAAGTTCAATAGTCTAAGATGCGCAAGACGGAGGTAACTGTGAACGAAGCACAACAGATGGTTCAGGAATTTCACGAACAATTTGACATTCATGTGGCTCATCAACCCACCCTGCCGAATGAATCGACACAGAAACTTCGGATTCGTCTCATTCGGGAAGAGTTCAATGAGTTACAAGAGGCCCTCACGACCCAAGATCTCTCTTCGGTGGCCAAAGAACTGGCGGATTTGCTGTATGTCGTGTATGGAACTGCGGTCTCGTGTGGCATTGATATGGAGCCGGTATTCCAAGAGGTGCACCGATCCAACATGAGCAAAATCGGTGGGCATAAGAGAGATGACGGCAAATGGGTCAAGCCCCCGACCTACTCACCGGCTCAGATCCATGCAATTCTCAATGTTCAAAATAATCAAAAAGTTTAATTGGATGTGACGTCAATAGCCCGTCAGGCCGACCCTGAGGTTTCTTGGTCGATTTGATCCAAAACCTGGGTAAACCGATTGCCAATAATCGTCGTGACTTTGCCCATGATTTCAGTCAGTTCTTTCCATTCCTCTGGTTTCAATTCTTCTTTGAGGTTGGGGTGAAGCCCCCATTTGGTGCTGACCTTTTGTCCTTCGCGTTGGACGACGACATTGAGAATTTCGGTTTCGGGGAGCGGCTTGTTTTCTGGGGACTGTCCTCCTGATGCGGATCCGGTTGCCATAATTTTTTCTCTCCTTATGATTTAATGTAGGCTTCTAATTTTACCGTATCTGTTTTTATCCTGTAATCTCAATCCCTTCTGGGCTTGCTACAACCCCATTGATTTTTTCCTGTCTCCTCAAACAGGTTTAATGGGTTATTGAGTCTTGTATGTCCTTGAGTCATGAAAAACGCTAGGATAGAGTTTGTTAGAAGCCTTTTTACAGAAGGGGAATGGGAAACTTGATAGTTCTATAATTCACTCAGTTGGGGGTATATGCCGATGAAACCGTTTATTCGAAGGTTTTTTACAGGATTTAACATGACTGACCTTGCCCGAAATTTCTTCGAAGGGCTCCTTATTCTTGTGCCAGCCGTCCTGACAGTGGCGGTCGCTGTTTTTGTCTTTGAATTTATTGATGGGTGGCTGAACATTCCTATCCCAGGAGTAGGCTTTCTCGTGACCGTCGGCCTTATTACATTGACGGGCCGATTTGCTTCCAACGTCTTTGTGCAAAAGGTCATCGATGCAACCGAGCGCCTTTTAACCAAAGCGCCACTCGTCAAGCTGGTCTATACGTCCATCAAAGACCTTATCGCCGCATTCATGGGTGAAAAGAAACGGTTTGACCAACCGGTCATTGTGACGCTAACAGCAGGAGGACATGCTGAAGCGATTGGCTTTGTCACGAGGAGCAGTATGGACTTCATCGGCTTGCTCGATCATGTCGCCGTCTATTTCCCGCAATCCTATAATTTTGCCGGAAATCTTCTGGTGTTCCCAAAAGACCAGGTTCGTCCCCTGGAAGCGGAAAGCTCAGAAATCATGGCCTTTTTGGTCTCGGGTGGCGTAGCAGGTGGACCGGGTGCGGAAACGTTTGCGACGACCACATCAGCATGAGGTGAGGTCATTCTCGTGAAATGTGGGATGATACACATCTTTCGTTGCCTTATTGAGCTCTCGCTCAATACCAATGATTGAATGGCCTCCTTGAGTTAGTCGATTGTGAGAAGCTATGCTAAATAGGATGTTTATGTACTTCGCCAGTATGCCGAAATCTCATTGCAGGAGTATTGTATGAAGAGTAATTCGCCGGTCGAAGACATTTTTGCTCAGGTTCAGGGCCTACTCGGTTTTGTCCCGAACTTATACAAAGAAATGAGCAAGGCCCCATCAGTTCTCAGTGTCTATCATAAGGGGCAGGAATCTTTGAGCCAGGGGGCGCTCACGGCCAAGGAACAACAAGTCGTTCAACTGACGGTGGCGGTATATAACGATTGCCGGTATTGCAAGGCCGCTCATCAATGGTTGGGACAAAAGATGGGGCTGTCTCAAGATGAGATTCAGGAAATACGTTCCAGGCTCTCCCAGCAGACCGACATGCAAGTGGCCAATCTCGTACGTGCCACGAAACTCATTCTGGAAAATCGTGGTTGGCTTGACCCTGAGGAATTAACCCGTTTGGAGCAGCAAGGAATCAGCAGGGCGAAACTCTACGAGATCATTGCCTATATTGGCCTTAAGACCATTTCCACCTATATTAATCATATTGCGGAAACCCCGATTGATGAACAATTCAACTCGTAAAGGGGTGAGTCTCAAGACCAACCTCCACTATCACCGGCTATGGGTCCACTCTTACATGGCCTACGACTGACAGTTCCTGCCCTCCAACCGATCTTGGGATATCCTCTGCCTAGCAGACTAATTAGAAACACTTAAATTACAGTTTTGATTTTTGTGGATCCCGATCCCATGGGGCTCCTAGGAATGTGAATACCCATTCTATCTTGTAGAATGGTAAGGTCATAGAGTAGAATTCATATTCAGATAACTGAAATTTCTTTTAATTATGGACCCTCGATCCTTACGTAAACAGCGTGAATTAGAAGCCCGGCGAGGTGAGATTCTCTCAGCCGCGGAATGTCTATTTTCCAAACATGGATTTTTTAAGACCAGCATGGCTGAAATAGCCGGGGCGGCTCAATTTGCCATGGGGACCGTTTATCGTTTCTTTAAGAGCAAAGAAGACATTTATATTTCGTTGGTCGAAGCCAAAGTCGAAGAATTGATGTCCCTTCTGGAAAAGCGAGTTTCAGAGGCCAATACCGCCACGGAAAAAATTCAGGCCGTTATTAAAGTGAAGCTTGCCTTTGCGGATAAAAATCGTGATTTCTTTAGGATTTATGTGTCCGAGTGGAGCGGGTTTGAGTGGACGGTCAAGAGTGCATTTGGTGATCGGGTCTGGAAACGGTATTTGGCTCAAATCCAACTGGTTGCGGATCTGGTACGAGAAGGTATTCGGAAAGGGGAATTCCGGGAGATCGATCCTGAAGATACGTCTTTAGCGTTCCATGGGATGCTCAACTCAACGATTTACGCCTGGATTCTACAAGCCAGTCCCACCAAATCCCTGGTTGCCAAAGGGGAGCTGCTTGGCTCTCTTTTCTTGAATGGAATTGCGAGATAAAAGAACAAACCGTGAAATTTCCTAATGTGATGAATCGCCGGATTTTCTATTTCCTTTGCTTGGTCCAAGTCCTTGCCTTGAGCGCTGGTTGTGGAGAACAGCAAGCGGCTCAATCTCCCAAAGGCCGGCCTCCTTCCCCGGTTCGGGTTGCCACGGTTGCCCATCAGGAGATTCAGCGGTCGGTCACGCTCGTTGGCACCGTTGAGCCCTGGAAGCGAAGTGTGGTCGCCACCGAGATCGAAGGGCTGGTTGTCGAATTTCTCGTTGAAGAAGGTATGGCTGTCAAACGCGGTCAGGTGTTGGCTAGGTTACGGACTACCAGATTGAATATCCGACTGAACTCCGCGTTAGCGTCTCATCGTGAAGCGCAGACCCGTTTCGACCAAGCCGGGAAGGACCTTGTACGCGTGAAAGCCCTATTTGAAAAAGAGTTAGTCACCCAGAAAGAGTACGATGATGCCATTGCCGAGGAATCAGCTTTACGTCAGCGCTTAAACCAACTCCAAACCATGATTAATCAGGTCCGGGATGAGCTGGCCAAATCCCGGATCATGGCGCCTTTTGGTGGCTGGATTATTGAAGAGTTTACCGAAGTCGGGCAATGGGTCGAAGCCGGTGGTCCGGTCGTCGAGCTTGTGGATCTAACTCGACTCCAGGTGGAAGTACCCCTACCCGAACGCTTTGTCAGAGATGTGCAGGTCAATGATCCAGTGAGCGTCGTCTTTGATGGGTTGCCGGGGTTCAAGACAGAAGGGCGAGTGTTTTCGGTGGTCGCTCAAGCGGATCTCACGGCTCGAACGTTTCCCATCAAGTTGGAAATTCCCAATCCGAAATCGTCAGTTAAGAGCGGGATGGTCTCCCGGGTGACCTTGTCGGTGGGCGCACCCTATCAGGCCCTAGTCGTACCCAAAGATGCCCTCGTGTTGCGGGGTGGGCGGGAATTTGTGTTTTTAGTACAGGAGGGAAAAGTAAATCAAATTCCCGTGACGCCTGTCCTCCATCTTAATGAAGTGGTAGAGGTGGCTGGGGACCTTCAACCAGGAATGACGGTGGTCGTCGAGGGCAATGAACGGCTCCTTCCTGGTCAACCGGTGCGGATACTGGATTCAACAGGATAACCCATGCCCTTAGTTCAATACGCCATTCGCTATCCCATCACCACGACCGTCGGGGTTTTATTAGTGGTGCTTTTTGGGGTGGTCTCCCTGCTCAGGTTGCCCGTTCAATTGACTCCTGATGTCACAAAACAGGAAATCACCGTTGACACACGGTGGGAAGGCGCCAGCCCGCATGAAGTGGAGCGGGAGATTGTTGAAGAACAAGAGGAACAGTTGAAGGGCGTGGAAGGACTGGAAAAAATGTTTTCGTCCAGTTCCTATGGATCGGCCAAGATCATTCTTCGGTTCCCGGCAGGCACGAACGTCGATTCATCCTTGCTACGAGTGTCAAACCGATTGAATCAAGTCAGACAATACCCCAGTGAGGTTGATGAGCCGGTCATCAGTAGCGCGGATACGGCAGGATCAGCCATCGGATGGTTCATTTTCCAAGCCAAGGATGATAACCCCGTCGATATCGATACGATGCGGGATTTTGCGGAAGATGTCATTAAATCCCGGTTTGAACGGGTTCCGGGGGTTGCCGCGTCGAACGTCTATGGTGGTCGCGAGCGCGAGGTGCAAGTGCTCGTGGATCCGGCTAAGCTGGCGGCCCGCTCTTTGACGATCATGGATTTGGCTCAGGCTTTGGATGAAGAAAACCGGGATTTTAGCGCAGGTGATTTCGATGAAGGGAAACGGACCTATGTGGTTCGAACGGTGGGGGAATATCAGAGTCCTGAACAAATTGAAAATGTCATTGTGGCGCGAAGAAACGGCGCCCCGATTTATGTTCGAGATCTCGCCTCAGTTCGATTGACTTACAAAGACCCCCTCCATGTTGTGCGGCAACGAGGGGCCCCCTGTATTGCGGTCAACGCGGTGAGAGAAACCGGCGCCAATGTATTGGAAATTATGGCGGGACTCAGGGAGGCTACGGAGGAACTCAATGTCGAGCTGTTGCACCCTCGTGGGTTTACCTTGTTTCAAGTCTATGATGAGACAGATTACATCTATAGTTCTCTTTCCTTAGTGCAGCAAAACCTCATTGTCGGGAGTATCTTGGCGATTTCCGTGCTCTATCTCTTCCTTCGCACGGGAAGTACGACTATGGTCATTGGTTTGGCTATCCCGATCAGCATCATGGGAACCTTTATCACCCTTTGGCTTCTGGGGCGGAATCTCAATGTCATCAGCCTGGCCGGAATG
>CP070743.1:111645-120536 GCA_020348185.1 Nitrospirota bacterium | reverse complement strand
TGGCAGCTTGAGCTTGCTGCCCGCATTCGGAAATGGCACGGTCTCGGGAGGTGTAGAGCGCGACGATTTTTTCTACAGTCAATTCTTGCCCTTTTTTTAGGTTAAGCGAGCATTCATGCGCCAAAAATCCCGGCTCACTTACCAGTTGGCGGTTGACGTGAATTAACGAGTCTTCTAAGAAAAATTGGGTCCGTACGGCTTCGGCAACCCGGAGTTTTGATTGTGTGGTTTCCATCAGCAGAAAAATTCCATCGTTCTCAACTTCGGCTGATTCCAATGGCTGAAGGTGTTTGTTATTCAACGCCTTATAACGTTCGACGCCGGCGTTGACGATACGACCATCCAATCCCGAGCGAACAGATATCCGACCTGACCAATTTTGAGGGGTGATGGTCATTTCAAGGCCCCCAAAATGGTGGTTGCCCATATGGACAAACCGGCGGCTGGTGACCATGGTTTGGCGTCCCTGGTTATCCCGAAAGACAAATTTTCGAAGGAGAAGACCTTTTCGAAAATCTAATTCTTGTTGATAGGAAAGGATATCGACTGCACGAATGCTGAGCCAGTTGGCTCCTTCCATTCGAAAGGACAAAAGAAGCCAGTTCGGTAAATTGACGAGATCCTCATTTTCGACGGTGCGACCGGCAATGTCGGTCTTCAGCCGGTTGTATCCGCCAGCAAGGTAGGTTCCGGGATAATGGATAGGATCGGCTTCTGATTCCGGGGCTGCTCCTCTGGTGGCAAAGTACCCGTTTCCTAATGTGCAGAGCGCCTCCCGAAGCCGCTCTTTTTCAGGGTCGAATCCTTCATACACCAGCGACCAATCACTCATAACGAAGGGCTCCTTATGGAAGTCGTCAAATGCCGGAGAAATTGATCGACCTCCTCCGGGTTATTGAGGCGATAGGTGGCATAGGTATACCGTGAGCTATCTTCGACGATCATACCAATGCCTTCGTTTTGGAGTACTCGAAAGGCGTCTTCATCGGTGACATCATCCCCGAAGAAAAAGGTCATTACTCGATCACGGGGAATGTTCAAGGCCTCCAACAGCCAGGTCAGCGCTTTCCCTTTGTCCCAATCAATCCCGGGTTGAAGGTCGTATAACTTCTTGCCGTGGATTGGTCGGATGTCGGGATATTGGGAAAGCACGGCCTCCACGGAAGATCGAATCGTTTCAAGATCCTGTGCTCCGACGAGCCGATAGTGAACCGCGACTGAAAACCTTTTTCGTTCAATGAGGGTCCCGAGGATGGAGTCTAATTCCTCATGGAGCGATGCCTCGACTTGATCGAGGAGAGGGAGAAACTGCGTTCCTATTTCATGTTGCATGTGCATATTCTTTGGGCCGCTGATGTCAAAACCATGGCTTCCTGCGTAAATGAGGGAATCGACATTGACCATCTGTTGCACCGTTACTCGGTCACGTCCGCTGATCACGCCGACTGTGCAGTGCTTGGCGAGTTGTCTCAATGTCTCTCTCGTGTGTTCGGAGAGAATGGCGAGATCGGGGCGGGCCACAATGGGAGTCAGGGTTCCGTCATAATCCAAAAACACGACCACCGATTTATCATGAATCTGACGGAAGACGTCCCGGCGCGGTTCTAATCCTGAGGGTAAAGTTATGGTGTTTCTTTTTATAAGCCCATTTTGCATTTTGATGCGAAGTTCACAGAGATCCGCCAGTACGACATCAGCCCCATCGGCCTGAAGGGCTTCAGGCGATTTTGAGTGATTAAAAACGACAATGACCTTGAATTGACCTGCCCGTGCTGCCTTGACACCGGCTTGAGTACTATCGAATATCGCGGTTCGTTCGGGTGAGGCCTTTAACAATTGAGCGGCTTGCACAAACCCCTTGCGCACCCCCGTGACCTGTTTGTCAAAGGCTACCGAAAGACTGGGGGCGCTCAACATTTCGGAGCCATCTGTGCTTGCTGTGACGATGGCCGTCTTTATGTGGCATCGTTGTAACTCTCTTGCTAAGGTGGCGGCGGAAGCTAATGTCCTTTGCCGGAGTTCTTGAAAGACAGGATCTAGTGTACGATCCGATCTGAGGAGAACCTCATCAAGGTTGAAAAACGCGGCATCTACTTGCGCAAGGTCGAGGGTTGGGAAAGAGGTGTCGGCCTTCATGAGTCCTAAAGTGATTTCAAAAGCGTATCCGTATATCTGCCACGATGGGAAGGTGGTCGGAGGCTATCAAGGACAATCGTGACCGTGGAACCTGTACGTGAATCATCTCCACCTTCCCATCGTAAAAGATATGATCGAGATGGAGAAGGGGAAAGAATCCTGGGTAGGTTCGACGGCGTTTGAGAAAGGATCGTAAATTCAGGCTGTTCAGTTTAGGAGTGAGAGTGGCAGCGGCCAAACCACGTCCCCATTCATTGAAGTCTCCCAACACAATCTTGGGTGCACGGATGCGCCCATCCTCCAGAATGGTAGAGAGTCGTTCGGTTTGGTGATGACGTTCCCGCAACCCTGTTCCAAGGTGCACGTTGTAAAGGTGAAGAGTGTGACGTCCAACGTGGATATCTGCCCGTTGGCAGCATCGGGGACGACGATGTTTCCACGTCAGGTCGTATTGCGTATCGGAAACGATCGGAAACCGACTCAGAATGACATTTCCAAATGGAGAGCCCCGGTGCAATCGTGTTGGCGCCATGACCCATCCCATTCCTAAAGCTGCCCCCAGCTCTTCATCCTGGCCCCGGCCTTTAGGTCCTCCGCCAAGAACTTCTTGCAGGGCAATGATATCAGCATGGAAGGGGGACAACACCTCGGCAATACGGCGAGGCATCACGCGACGATCCATGCCCCGGCACCGATGAACGTTATAAGTCGCGATTCGGAGGTCCTGAAGGTCTTCACTAGCCGGTTTTTTTATAGAGGAATGCAAAAATCACCGCCATTTTGATAATGAATCCTTGCCCCTAACCCATTTAATCGCAAACCCGAGACCGAAAATCAAGGGAATCCGGCCAATTGTATTACCAACTGCCACACCCAGCCCTTTGTAAAGACCGCCATCAATGACCCCGGGCAAGGGAAGCCACGATTTAAAGAGAAAAGGGGACCGCTAGGCATATTTGTTCATTATTTTCTGAGTATCATCATTTATGCTGAAATCTGCTACAATGATGAATTAAATTCGTGTAGCCAAATTTGACACTTGTATTCCCGGCCAGGTTCACGAATGGCCTGGTAATTTCACGATGGTAGGGGATGAATTTGAAAAATTTTTCTGTCAGCTGGGGTCGGTTTTCTCAAGCCTTCTATTTCTCTTTTGTATGTGGTGCCCTTCTCTTGAGTGGATGCTCGACCGTCATGGTCCAGGATCCAGTCAAGCCGGTTCCCATGAATTCGGCTTATTGTGAGGGCACTCAGTGGAGCGATGATTCTTCTGTTTCCATGGTGCCAGTCCCGATTGTCGCTTTACTGTTTCCTCATACGGATATGTATGTCATTAAGCCCGAAGTATATTTGCAACAGTGCGCACCGTCATCCCAGTTGGTGAATCGGGAGGTGATCGTGTCCAGAAATGCCTGTATCCCAGCGGGACTGACCCGCCTGATTACCCTAGGGATGTGGCAATGGTGTCCTGCCTATGTTGTGTGGGTCGCTGATATCGTTCATCAAGATGTCTCCAAGGACTGACCTTCTCATTCCAGTTTATCACGATGGATAAGAAATATCGCTTTTCAATTTGGTACTTCCTTCTCGCGTTTTGGCTCCTCATTATGTTGCAGGAGTTGTATTTTGCGTCCAAACATTTAGATGAAGTGCCCTATAGCCAATTCAAATCTTGGGTGCTTGAAGGAAAAGTAGCCGAAGTCGCCATTAGCGATACCAAGATCAATGGAAAGCTCAAGACGGAAACGGAAGGGGCTGAGCCCCATTGGTTTCAAACAGTCAGGGTGGAAGACCCAGATTTGGTCCGGTTGCTGGAGGAGAATGATGTTGAATTCGCGGGCGTGATCGTGAGCACACTCTGGAAAGATGTCGCCTCCTGGGTGATCCCGATCCTAATATTTGCTGCGCTTTGGTTTTGGATACTCAGGCGGGTGAGTCAGGGGGCTGGTGGGGGATTCATGCGGGTGGGTCAGTCCAAGGCCAAGATATATATGGAAAAAGACATTCCCGTTAGGATGACAGACGTCGCAGGTGTGGAGGAGGCGAAAGAAGAAATATGGGAGGTTGTCGAGTTTCTTCAGCGACCCGAAAAATTCACCAGTATTGGAGGCCGAATTCCGAAAGGCGTGCTTCTTGTTGGACCGCCTGGTACGGGAAAGACCTTGCTGGCAAGGGCCATTGCGGGTGAAGCTGGGGTCCCCTTTTTCTCGATTAGTGGTTCGGAGTTCGTGGAAATGTTTGTTGGTGTCGGGGCTGCCCGAGTCAGAGATCTCTTTGAAAATGCCAAGGGGAAAGCCCCCTGTATTATCTTTATTGATGAACTGGATGCCCTTGGAAAAGCTCGAGGAATGGGTCCGATGGCTCATGAGGAACGAGAGCAAACACTGAATCAGTTGCTGGTGGAAATGGATGGATTTGATCCACGCGTTGGGGTCATTATTTTGGCTGCCACTAACCGGCCGGAAATCTTGGATCCGGCGCTTCTCCGAGCAGGTCGATTTGACCGGCATGTTCTTGTGGATCGCCCGGATCGTCCAGGTCGAGAAGCCATTCTCGTGCTCCATGCCAAAAATATTAAGTTAGACCCCGATGTCAAGTTGGATAAGATTGCGGCCATGACACCGGGTATGGTCGGCGCGGATCTTGCCAACGTGATTAACGAGGCCGCGTTGTTAGCAGTCCGTCATGATCGCGACACCGTTCGTCAGGCTGATCTTGAAGAGGCCGTGGAACGGGTCGTGGCCGGTTTGGAGAAAAAGAGCCGTGTCCTGAGCCAAGCCGAGCGAGAGCGGGTGGCTCATCACGAAGTAGGACATGCCCTGGTGGCGATGTCTATCCCAGGTTCCGATCCGGTTCAAAAAATTTCCATTATTCCACGGGGGATTGCCGCCTTAGGGTATACCATGCAACTGCCGACGGAGGATCGCTTCTTACTCACCCGTTCGGAGCTGGAGAACAAAATTGCCGTGTTGTTGGGCGGGCGAATGGCCGAAGTATTGATCTTTGGAGAAGCCTCAACAGGGGCGGCTGATGATCTTCAAAAGGCCACCAATATTGCCAAGCGGATGGTCAAGGATTATGGCATGAGCGAGAAGTTAGGGAGGGTGGCCTTGGAAATGACACCTCAACCGGCATTTTTAAAGCCAAATGAAATAGCTGGTGATGGGAATTATTCCGAACAAACGGCCAGGGAAATCGATCAGGAAGTGAAACAGCTTATCCAAAACCAGGAAGTCCGTGTGAAAGAGTTGTTGACAACACTCAAACCCGCACTGTTAGGTGGCGCGAAACGACTTTTAGATCAAGAGGTGATGACGGGCACTGAATTGCAGGCACTGTTAAAAGAACAAAAAGGCGAACAAGTCAGTTCTCCGACTTAACCTAATGAGACGTGCTTTAAGCGAAGAGAGTTTGTCACCACACTCACCGAACTCATCGCCATGGCGGCAGCCGCCAGCATCGGATTGAGGAATCCTTTTTCTCCAAAGACAAAAGTTAACGAATCCGGCACTCCCCCCAGGGCGCTGAACACAGGGTAAAGGACTCCAGCGGCGACGGGAATCAAGGCCACGTTATAGCCAAAAGCCCAAAACAGATTTTGGTAAATGGTTCGCATCGTGGCTTTACTCAACTTGATGGCTTTGACCACCCCACGAACATCGCCGCTCATGAGGGTAATGTGTGCGGTCTCCATAGCCACGTCTGTTCCTGTCCCGATAGCAATGCCGATGTCGGCCTGAGCCAAGGCGGGTGCGTCATTGATCCCATCACCAACCATCGCGACGCGTTTGCCTTCCGTTTGGAGTTTTTTTACCTCCGCGGCTTTTTGATCAGGGAGGACTTCAGCCAGCACTCGATCGATGCCCAACTCGTTCGCAATCGCTTGGGCAGCCCGTTGGTTATCCCCCGTGATCATCACGACCTCAAGGTTGGCCTCGTGCATGGCTTTGATGGCTTCCCTGGCCTCGGGTCGAATCGTATCAGCAATGGCCAATACTCCGGTCACACGTCCATCGATGGCGATGAGGGTAGGGGTTTTGCCGGAATCGGCAAAGGCATCAATACTTTCGTTGAGGCCATCCAGATCAAATGACCGTTCAGTCATCAATTTTCGGTTTCCTATGAATACTGACGCGGCAGCGATTTTCCCCTGCACCCCCTGGCCGGGGGTCGCGGAAAAGTTCATTGGTTCCTCTAGCGACAACGCGTTCTCTTGCGCGTAATCAACCACCGCTTGGGCAAGCGGATGTTCCGACCGTCGCTCCAGCGAGGCGGCAATCCGTACCAGTTCATCTTCGCTTAGACCTTGACTGACCACATCGGTCACTCTCGGGACACCAAGCGTCAATGTGCCGGTCTTGTCCAAAACGACCGTATCAATGCGGTGAGCCGTTTCTAAGGCCTCGGCATTTCGGATCAGGATTCCCTGATCAGCCCCTCGACCAGTTCCCACCATGACCGCCGTGGGGGTAGCCAGACCCAAGGCACAGGGGCAGGCAATGATGAGGACCGCGATGAATGCGAGGAGGGCAAACGTGAAGGCCGGTGAAGGACCGATGAATAACCACACGAGGAAGGCCAGAAAGGCCACCCCGATCACCGTGGGGACGAAAATGCTGGCGACCTGATCGGCAAATCGTTGGATGGGAGCGCGAGAACCTTGGGCTTCTTGCACCAGTTGGACGATTCGGGCAAGGGCGGTGTCCTTTCCTACTGCTGAGGCGGTAAACGTGAAACTGCCGGTTTTATTGATGGTTCCAGCATAGACTTTGGCTTCCGGCTCTTTTTCAACGGGCAAACTTTCCCCTGTCAGCATAGCTTCGTCAATGCTGGAATAGCCTTCAAGGACCACGCCATCGACGGGAATCCGATCGCCCGGTCTAATCACGATCACATCCCCTGAGTTCACCAGGTCGACAGGAATGTCTTCTTCCTGGTTGTTCCGACGGACTCGGGCTGTGGATGGCCGCAGTCCCATTAACTTTTTAATAGCCGCAGAGGTTCTGCTTTTCGCACCGGCTTCAAGATACCGTCCAAACAGAATGAGTGCGATGATCATAATCGCGGTATCGTAATAGACGTCAGCTTGCAGCCCACCGCGCTCAAAGAAACCTGGAGCGAGAGTCGCGACCACGCTGTACACGTATGCCGCCAGGGTTCCGATCGCAATTAATGTGTTCATATTAACGGTTTTATGTACTGCCGCGCTCCATGCGGCTCGGTAGATAGGAGCTCCAGCCCAAAAAAGGACTGGAGTCGTGACAATCAGCAAGAGGAGAAACCGAGTTTGACTGCTTACTGAATTAAGCCCTGGGATCAGATTCATGGAGGCCAGCATGACAAACACCCCTGCAAGACCGCTCACCACTATTCGTTGCAATAGTTCTTTTCGCTCATCCTGTTTCTCCTTGGTTGTCGTATCCTCGCCGGTGATTTCTGGACGTGCTAGGGTGTATCCGGCATCTTGGACCACCTGGTAAAGGTCTTCGAAGGCGACGGCACCCGGGTAATGTTCCACTGTGGCCTTTTCGCTGGCGAGATTGACGGTCACTTCTGTTACTCCAGGCACTTTGCGTAATGCCTTTTCCACGCGGCCTACGCATGAGGCACAGGTCATGCCTTTGACATTGAATATTTCGGTTTGAAGTGGAACCTGATAGCCAGCTTCTTCAACGGCTTTGGCAAAAGAATCGAGACTGGCATGCTCGGGATCATACTGGACCGTTGCTGTTTCCGTCGCTAAATTGACTTTGGCAGATCCGACGCCGGGGACCTTGCCTAACGCTTTTTCAACATGCGAAACGCACGAGGCACAGGTCATTCCCTGAACGGGAAACGACGATTGAGTGGACTTTTTTAAAGTATTCATGACCTATAATGCTTTTAGGGTTCTTGATGGGATGGCCGCTAGTCCTTGATTTTAAAGAACTTGAAACCTGAAACCTTGAAACATCTGTATGGTTATCCTGTCTTTTCTTCCATCGTGTATCCCGCCTCGCTGACCGCCGCAGTCATCGATTCCACTGTGGCGATGGCAGGGTCATATTCCAGGGTCGCTTGCTGATTGTCCAAACTGACGCTCGCAGAGGAGACGCCTGCCACCGTCTGCAACGCTTGCTGCACGTGCCGCACACAATTGTCACAGGTCATGCCTTTCACAGTAAATGTTCCAGTTGTTACCATTTTTCTCTCTCCTTTATGGATGAGGGACATTATCGCCCAACCGTATACAAAGCTCGAAGTTCAGCCACGATTTGCTCTTCGCGACCTCCTTTAATGCCATCGACGACACACGTGTGAAGATGGTCTTCGAGCAGCATCGTTTCTAATTTCTCGATGGATTTTCGGATCGCGTGCATTTGCTTGAGCACGTCGATGCAGTAGCGATCCTCCTCAATCATCTTCCGGACACCATTCAGATGTCCATCGATGTAGGCAAGACGTTTTAAGGCCTCGGTTCGAGTTTTTGGCTTCATTGGGAATCCTCCATACCCCCACCCACTGGGTATGGGTATAGTATAAGGCTGGAAACTAAGAGGTCAAGCCCCATCAAAATCCGGTTAAACTTTTTTCCATGCTCCTATGGGGATTAAGATCTCGCTATGACGACTGCCAGGAAGAAGATGGCCAGCCCCAATATAAGGACGGACCTCGAAAGCCAAGGCGAGATTTTGACTAGAGTCTGTTCAGCAGAAGACCAAGAGGGAGGGGGGGTCTGCTTAATGGTAGTAACTTTTGGACCGAAAAAGAATTCG
>CP070743.1:101774-111545 GCA_020348185.1 Nitrospirota bacterium | reverse complement strand
CCCGCTCCGGCAAAGTCTCCACCAGACACTAAGGCAACGACCCGCCGAATGTTATTGGGTTTCAGGGTTACTTTCTCCCGGCGATGGTGTTCCACCGTCATCCACGCTTCGCGTGCGGTCCGGTCTCGTTCGGAAAGACCGACGGCCGTGGAGTACCCCGAGAGTTGCCCATGCTCATACGTAAGGTGCACTACGTTGTCCTGTCCTTCCTTATATTCTCCAAATTCGGTAAAGGCTTCGCTGAATGGACGAGGATCCAAGAAAATGATCAGTGCCCGCAGCGTTGAACTGTGAGTGTACAGGCAAAGAACTTTCCCCTGGCGGGATTCACCCAACTGATGGAACCCATCGACCACTTCCACATAGAGCTCAAAGAAGGAGTGCCCTCCCGGATAGGAATAGAGGGGATGCTTAATCAACCGCTTCGCTGTCTTGGTATCGACGCCAAAGGCCTTGGCCGCCTCTTCGACCTCCACGGTCTTATCGATCCCGGTGGCCCACCCAAAATCCTGTGACTCCAGTGCGCTATGAATGAGGGGCTGTGTCTCCTGTGCCGTTTCGGGGGACAGGATGGAAACCACTCGGTCAAAGAGTTGTCGGGTATTTGGACTTCTGCTCACCATATGTCCAAAGGATTGAGGATCCAGATAATTATGTAATTGAAGGAAGTCCAATTGTTTCCCGACCAAGCCAACCGTCCGTGCTAATCCGGTGCCGATAGCATCCGCCTTGGGGATTCCTCGTTCAGGGTCCAGCACATTGGCCAGCCGGCGCCCCACCCGGGCCTTTTTGCTTTCTATCTGTGAAACCCCATGCCGCATGGTGAAAAAAAGCGTACGGCCGCTTAAATCCCGTGGCATTAACCAAAACCGATCGTCCCCCATATCCAGCACGATACGCCCCTCCGCCAAATTGGGTGTCATGTGCTCGCGTGGGACAATGGCGACGGGGCGACGACGTGTGGGTTTTTGGGTGGACCCGATCGGAGCTCGGAATAAGGGAGAGAGTTCCCCTTTGGCAAGGAGGTAATTCCAGGCTGCGTAAAAAACGAGTTCATCTCCCCCACAATCGTTTTCAAGCAGAGCCTGTCGCGCAATCCTAAACGCCGCTGCATCGGGAAACCCCTTTTGAGCGCTTTGCACAAAAGTTCTGACGGCTGACAAGGCCTCCTGGGCGCGCTGAGGACGATCCACCGAATCAGCTATGGGGGGAGGGAGCTTGACCCCTTCCACAGGCGGGCGTCGGGCAAGAGCCTCTCCATAAGTCAAAAGGCCTTCTACTGTCACAAACTCAAGATTTTCCGCTTCTCCGTTCATTCATGTACCTCGTATGCGGTTTCGACTCTCTGTTGGCTTATAGTCAATCATGATTCATCTTAATGCTTTTGCACGATGACGTAAACAGGAGGCCTGGGAATACGTCCCTGATGAGGCTGACAGCCTACTGATTTCCCAGCCGGCTGGCCTTTGGGCTCATGCTTGAGGCCCCTGTGAACTTCGACATCGCATTCTCCTCAAGATTTTCTATCAAGGCTTTCACCACAACAACCAACCGCGTTGCTGAATATGATACGTTGTTGCACAATTGGGAATCATTGACATTTGAGGTAAGAGCTTATGCAAAAAACCAGAATTATCTGTACCATCGGACCGGCGACCGAATCCTACGAGATGCTGCGAAAAATGTATGACACCGGCATGGACATCGTTCGGTTGAACATGTCTCATGGGAACCACGAATCTCACGCCAAAGTGATCAAGGCCATCAAGACGCTTAATAAAAAGGTCGAATTCCCGATTCCTATCCTCTTGGACACACAAGGTCCGGAAATCCGGACCGGCGATCTGTCGACGGATCTGGATTTGAAGCAAGGCACAGTTGTTTCCGTCACAGCGCGAGGGCCGATGGATGTTGAAGAAAGTTCTTTTCACATCCACTATGACGATTTAATTGAGACGGTGAAAGTCGGGGATAAGATCACCGTGGATAATGGATTGATTAATCTGGAGGTCCTGGGAAAAGAAGAGCGGCATATGCAATGCCGCGTGCTGGATGGAGGCCTGCTGAAAAGCAAACGTCATGTCAATTTACCAGGGATACGGGTCAATCTCCCGGCGATTACTCAAAAAGACGAAAAAGATATTGTATTTGGATTATCTCACGACGTGGATTTTATTGCCCTTTCCTTTGTTCGGGAGGTTGAGGATATTCGGCAATTAAAACAACTTATGGGCAACAAAGTTGGAAAAGTGAAAATAATTGCGAAAATCGAAGATCAGGAAGGGGTTCGGAACCTGGAGGAGATTATTCAAGAATCGGATGGCATTATGGTGGCACGCGGAGATTTGGGAGTAGAAATTAACCTGGAGGATCTGCCAAATGTGCAGCGCAAAATTGTGCGTCTGTGCGCCGAATATGGGAAACGGGTGATTGTCGCCACCCATCTGCTGGAATCCATGATTCAGAATCCCATCCCGACCCGCGCCGAGGTCACCGACGTGGCCAATGCCATCTATGAAGAAGTTGATGCGATTATGTTATCCGGGGAAACAACCGTCGGGAAGTATCCGCTGAAGTGCATTGAACATCTGCGAAAAATTGCCACAAAAACAGAAGCGATCCCGGGCTTACAATTTGCGAAGCACTTACAAAAACAAACAGACAAACAGCAATTGGCGATCGCGGCCGTCCAGCTTGCAGAAGGCCTACAAGCCAAAGGGATTGTCGTCATTACGCGCAGAGGCATCATGGCCGATTTCGTCGCCAATTGCCGTCCCTTTTCCACCAATATTTATGCCTTTACCAATGTCAGCCAATCTCGTCGGACCATGACCCTCAATCGAGGGGTGTTCCCGTTCCGGATCGACTTTAGTTCAGACCCTGAAAAGACGTTGCAAACGGCCTTTCGGATCCTCAAAGAACGGGAACATTTCCAAACCGGGGAAAAAGTGGTCATTATCTCAGACGTTCTGGCGCAACAACGCGTCGACTCGATTCAAATTCGAGTGATTCCATGAAATTCCCTCGCTATGAATTTATTCGCGTCAGGTTTTCTCTGATATCTTTTCCCAAGATACCTCTCCTATAATAAGCTGCAAACCATAAGTTTTCCTAAGAACAATACCCTTTCCTATAACCGCCAGGGAGGTAAAGAAGATGAAGCTAGGTAAGGTAACGGGTTTCTTCACACTCATGGTCGCTCTTGGACTCGGGGGCGGAGCATCCATCGGCTTCGCCGCCGACATTATTCATGATGCAGAGTTTTACATTTTAAAAGGACAGAACGGGGAAAAATGGGCCGCCGAAGACAAAGCCCTGGATGCCAAGCTTGCCGAATTAAAAAAGAAACATGGCAGGCCGCCGAACATCGTTTACATCTTATGGGATGATATGACGTTCGGCGCGGTAGGGTTTCCGGGCCTTCAGAAAAACTTTGGCTTTGACACCCCCAACATTAACCAAATGGCGGCCGAGGGAATGAACTTTACCCGCATGTACGCCGAGCCGTCTTGTACACCAACTCGCGTCGCCTTCCTCACCGGTCGGCATCCGGTCCGACATGGAATGGGAGTGGTCGGGATGCCTCACGAAATGGCCGGCTTGCGCGGTGACGAGGTGACGATCGCCGAGGTCCTTTCAGAGGCGGGGTATGCAACCGCTCATTTTGGAAAGGGCCATTTGGGGGACATCGAAGAAAGCTATCCCCACAACCAGGGTTTCGATGAAGCTTTGTTCACACCTATGAACCAAATAATCTCGATATGGAACCGTCGTGGTGACGCCGTCGGTGCCGCTCGGGGATTTGCGCCTGAGAATTATCCGCCTGACCCGTATCGTCTAGACACCCCTGGTCTCGTGCCATCAGGCCTAGTCCTGGCCATTGAGGGGAAAAAGGGCGAGCAAGGCAAGGAATGGGGGCTGCCGACCAGCGAATGGTACGACAAAATGGACAAGGAGTCGGAAAAGCGCACCATGGACTTTATCCGAAAGAATGCCAAAGCCGGAAAACCCTTCTATGTCCAATACTGGCCCAACTTGCTCAATCTCGCTCAACCTTATCCACAGAAAAAGACCCAAGCCGGAAGCATGGTCTCGGAAGAAATGCAGGTTCTGGATGCCTTCATCGGGCGCATGATGAAGGAACTGAAATCGCTCGGCATCGCCGAGAATACCCTGTTTGTGGCCATGGCCGACAACGGCCCAATGGTGCACAGTCCACCACCTAGCTTTGGAATGTTGAGTCTCATATATCGCGGGGGCAAGGGCGACTTCACGGAAGGCGGAGTCAGGGTCCCGGCCTTTGCCTGGTGGCCCGGAGTCATCGAAGAAGGGCAGGTTGCCGGTGACATTATTCACGTCACGGACCTCTACACCACCTTTGCCCGAATCGGAGACGCAAAGGAATATATTCCCGGCGATCGCGTGATTGACGGCATTGACCAGACAGCTCTGATCATGAATGGGGACACCCACAGCCGTCGTGATTATGTGTTTATCTATACGGGCCACTCACTTGGGGCGACCGTCAAGGGACGTTATAAGCGGCATTGGCTCGGAGGGGGCGAGGTTGCCGCATCCGGTATGCCGGAGGCCTACTACGATCTCTACACGGATACCCGGGAAGATAACCCAATGTTGGTCCCCCTCATTCATACACAGGGACAGTTCAACCGCATGCGGGCCCGGCATGAGTTGATGAAAAAGAAGTATCCGGATAAAACAAAGGCCTACGGCATTCCCTACACCGGGATTTCTAACGCACGTCCGGAGACCAAGGCGATCGCAAATCAGCTCATGCGGAATATCGAGAATATGCCATTCGATCCCAGAGACTACCTTGAGTTCGAAATCCCAGGAAGCAAGGGGGACCCGGATTGGGGGAGTTAAGGGAATTCAACCGGATTTTTTGATCTAAGGCATTGGGTTCCCTAGCTTATCGCAAACCAATCTTCAGTTTTTGGAATGTCTGGGGAACCCACGTCACAAAAGGAGGTCTTTCCAGGAACCAAGCGCCGCTCTATGGGAAAAGATAAGGAGCGATTCCACCGGCTCCTCATGAGTCTACTCGCCACCATTGTGGTCCTGTCCTTGATGGGTGCCTCTCAAGGAAGCGAGGCTTTGGAGATTGATGATGTGTTCAAACCTGCTGGAACGGTCAAGGGAAAACTGGAACGCCGTCGAAAAAAAGTCGAGAGGATGCGGGAAGCCGCAAAGAAGGACTGGCAGTACGGAGGGTACCTGGACGTGGGTTATCTTCCCAATCTCAGCAGTCCGGATGCTGACGAGTGGCGAAGCAAAACCACTAGCTTCAAATTGAACAGTCCAAAAGTCAATCTTGCAATGGGATATTTCCGGAAGGAGGTGAATCCAGAGGGCTCCCGTTGGGGTGGTGAATTCGCGGTACAGACAGGGGTGGATAGCGAGGGCCTGGTATCGAAAACCAGTCCCGATACCATTGGTAGCGCTGATACCCTCCGTCATTTCTCTCGGGCCAATCTCTCATATCTTTTTCCCGCCGGCAATGGGCTAAAAATCACCGGTGGCTTGATGAACAGCTACATCGGCTACTCATCCTTTCATTCCAAAGATAATGTCAATTATACGCGCGGCTATATCTTGGACAACGTGCCGTACTTTCTCTTCGGGGCCGAGGCCCTTTATCCGGTCACCGACACCTTGACCATAGGAGGCTATGTTGTCAGCGGATTTACGTATCTGACCGAGCCGAATGAGGTGCCCAGTTTTGGGTTGCAGACGGTCTGGGAGACCACACCGACCCTGACGGTGGTCCAGAACCTGTATTACGGCCCCGACCAGAGGAACACCGACTTGCGACACTGGCGTTTCTTTTCCGATTCGATCGTGGAGTGGAAAACCGATACTTGGGCCGTCGCCGCCGCCTACGACATCGGTACTGAAGAGCAGGCGGTCAACCCCGAAAATCCACGGTATATGTGGATGTCGGGGGCCATCTGGGCCTCCCGAAACCTTCCCGGACCCTGGTGGGTCGGGTTCCGGCCGGAATTTTATTGGGACCCGGATGGGGTTATCACCGGCGCAGAACAGCTCATTTGGGCTGTCACCGGGACCATCGCATACCGGATACGGGTTCTCTCTAAAAATACCCTGACCGCCAAACTCGAATACCGATTCGATCGGTCAACCGGATCAGGTGGAGGATTCTTCACCGGTCAGCCACTGTCCACGGGAATACCTCAACTCACACCCAACCAACAACTCCTCATACTCGGGCTTATGTGGGCGTTCGATTCTTAAGAATCCGGGCTTTAACTTCTGCGGACTTTCCCTCAAACTTTTAATAATGAAAGACTCTTTGATACAATTCAGTGCCGGCGCCTATCCTGTGACAAATTTAACGGACTCCAATAGAGACGCGAAAGGGGGCAGCGAATACACATGACGAATGTCACATCAACTGAAGTTCAACAATTGCTCGCCGATTATGAAATTTCAAATTCGGACATAGAAAAGGTCCGAATGTATGGGAAAATCCTGATCCCAAAACTACCAGACTACGTCAAACATTTTTACGAATGGCTGGAAACCCAGCCGGAATTTGTTGAACACTTTAGTGATCCCAAAGCTCTCGCCCGGGCACAGAGCCTCCAACTCAGTTATTGGAAGGCCTTTTTCGAAGCGAATATTGATGACGAATTTATCGAGCATCGGCGTACCGTGGGTGAGGTCCATGCCCGCATTGGATTGTCCCTTCCGGTCTATTTTGCGTCTGTCAACAAATCCCTCATTATCTTTTCGGAAAGGCTGTACGATAAGAGCCTCTCCCCCCAGGATTACCTGGCCTGTATTCAAGCCATCACCCGGTTGATCCACCTCGACACGGCCATCGTGGTGGAAACCTATTCTCGCTTGACGAATCAGAAGATCAGTGAGCAAAGCCAGGCCCTCATGGAAATGTCCACCCCCGTCACCGCCATCTGGAAGGGCATTCTGATGCTCCCCATTGTCGGAATTATTGACTCGAAACGGGCCCAGGACATCATGAATGCCATGCTGTCGAAAATCGGAGAAACTCGCTCGAAAGTGATCATTATGGACATCAGCGGCGTGGCCGTAGTGGATACAGCTGTGGCCAATCATTTAATCAAGATTACCAAAGCGACGAAATTGATGGGGTGCGAGTGCACCATTTCGGGTGTGTCTCCAGCTATCGCCCAAACGATTGTTGGACTTGGGATCAATGTGGGTGAAGTTCAAACGACGGCGACACTTCGAGATGCCCTAGAGATGGCTTTTTCCAAAACGGGTGTTGTGCTCAGGCGAGAGTGAAGCCGGACAAAATGAATATCGAACCCAGTAAAGTGGCGATGAACCTGGTTAACGGCTGTCTGGTCGCGACCCTTCAATTTGATCTGAACCGGCACATCTTGGATAGCTTCAGGGAAGAGATTCTTCAGAAATTACAAGAAACCGGGGCCAGGGGTCTCCTGTTGGATTGTTCGGCGCTTACCCTTATGGACAGCGAGGACTTCGAAGGACTCAAGCGCATGACAGAGATGGCCGCTCTTATGGGGACGACAACCGTTTTCGTGGGCTTGAGTGCCGGCATCGTATCCTCTCTTGTGGAGCTGGACGTGGACCTCGATGGCATTCATGCCGCCCTCACTTTAGAAGATGCCTTTGACCGCGTGAAGGAGTTCGCGTCCTCAAAAGGACCGGTGAACCCAAAATCGTGAGGTCCAGCGAAAGGATGCCCTTTGACCGATATTCCACACCCGTCCGTACCGAGACCGAATTGACCCTCGCGATCGTTCAGGTCGGTAAGCTGGCAGAGAAGGTCGGCTTCAAAAACGGGGCGAAATCTATGATCATGACGGCAGCCTCTGAACTTGGCCGCAACATTCTCAAATATGCGGGTTCCGGGAACATTCATGTGGCTCCCCTTGTTAAGGATCATAAAAAAGGCATAGAGCTCATTGCCATGGATCATGGTCCCGGAATCGAAAATGTGGACCTGGCCATGCAAGACGCGTTTAGCTCTGGAGGGACTCTGGGCTTGGGCCTTCCGGGTGTCAAACGTATGATGGATGAATTTACCCTTGATACCACTCCAAAGAGGGGCACCACTGTGACGATCCGGAAGTGGGTGTGAAGTACAAGCTCCACATTCAGCATGAAAAAGTCGTCCGCCCCATGTTGGGAGAACGGGTGAGTGGAGACACCGCCGTGATCGGCGAGCTTGAAGAGGGTGTGTTTCTTGGTATCGCCGATGTGTTGGGACACGGTCCAGAAGCTCATGAGGTGGCCGTCGTCATCGAAGACTTTCTGGAGAAGTATTGCACCTCTGATATTGGAACGCTGATGCACGGCCTTCATGAAACCCTCAAGGGTTCTCGCGGCGCAGCCGTGGGACTTTGCTTTGTCGAAGCCGCATCCGGTCTCGTTTCTTTCGTTGGCACCGGCAATACCCGTACCAAGAAGTTGGGGTCCAGTGAGGTCACACTGAGTTCCAAGGATGGAATCGTCGGTTCTAATATGCGGTCACTTCGCACCGAAACCACACGTCTTGAGCCCGGGGATCTCCTCGTCCTGACTACCGATGGTATCAGAGAGCGATTTTCTCTTGATGATCTGCCTGCTCACCGTGGCAGTACCCCGGCTTTCCTTGCCAGAACTCTCCTTCGCCGCTTCGGGAAGGATTACGACGATGCTGCATGTATTGTTCTAAAATACGGACCATGATTGAACTCGGTTGCATTGGACTCCCAACTGAACTTGCGACCATTGAAGCGAGAACGAAAATTCTTGGCCTGGCGCAGGCCCTTCAATTCGACCGGGTCACATCCACCCAACTCGCCGTAGCGGTTTCAGAAATTGGACGTCATGGCACCCGTGTGGATCGAGAGGCCAGCTTGACTGTCCGGCTATGGCCCGGTTCTATCCCCCCCCTGATTGAATTAGAATTCCGGTTTCAGGGTGAGGTGCCGAACCTCACCAGACTCCGGGCCTTTTTCGATGGAGTGAACGTCACCCCTGTCAGGATAGAAGATACTGAAATCCCCTGCGTTCGACTGACTAAACACCTTCCGAACGTCGAGCTGGTGAACAACCCGGCCTTTGTCGACCATGAGCGCGAACGGCTAAGAACCCGATCACGGGAAGAGCTCATGGCCGAGCTTCAGGAGAAAAATGCCGCCTTGGAAGCCCACCAAGCCGACCTGGAAAAAACGATTGCGGAACGCACGGAGGAATTACGCGTGGCCACCCAACGGGCCGAATCAGCGAATGAGGCCAAAAGTGCATTTCTCGCGACCATGAGTCACGAGATTCGAACTCCGATGAACGCCATCATCAACATGACGGGGCTGGCACTGGAAACTCACTTGACACGGAAGCAGCAGCAATATCTGACTGTAGTGGAATCTTCAGCCAAAGGGTTGCTCGCACTCATTAACGACATCCTGGATTTCTCCAAGATTGAAGCCGGCAAGCTGGATTTGGAAGCCGCTCCCTTCAGCTTGCGCCACCTTCTTGAGGAATTGACCTATTCTTTTCGCGGGCGTGTGCTCGAAAAACATGTTGAGTTCATTGTGCATGTGGCGCTTGACGTTCCTGAGCAGGTGATTGGCGATACGCTACGCCTCCGTCAGGTTCTCATCAATCTTGTCGGTAACGCATTCAAGTTCACCGATCAGGGCGAAGTCGTATTGCGTGTCAACGTTGAAGACCGCACATCCGCTGGGGCTTCAAATGATGATGAGGTCATCACCCTTCGGTTTACTGTTCGGGACA
>CP070743.1:91657-101674 GCA_020348185.1 Nitrospirota bacterium | reverse complement strand
TCGGTGATTCATTAGTTTTTTAGTTATCAGGATTGTGGCATTTACCTGTTCTCCTATATATACTAAAGGGAGAATAGATAGGTGCTATAAATCCTTCTAACTGAATTACTAAATTTTCTTGAATAGCTCACAGCTCTCTCCTTACTCAAGGAGAGGGCTGCTGCAAAGAGGGGTATCATGCCCCCTTCTCTTCCTCTCGCATTCAATTACTTCACGACGACGGGCCCGTTAAAGGACTTCCCGTTCAGCTTCATTCCACCAACCTGATTTTAGTAAATAGACCCTTAGGGGTATTGTGATGACTGCCTTGGGACGAACGACTATTGCGATTTTAGGAGCCGGAAAGGGAGGAACAGCCCTTCTGGAGCTTTTTACCCACCTTCCCGAAATCGAGATCCTGGGTATTGCCGACCAAGTAGAATCATCCCCCGGGATGGTATATGCCCGTCAATTAAAAATCCCGGCAACCCACGACCCCTTAAGCCTGATTCGCCGGCCAGGTATCAATCTCATCATGAATGTGACCGGAGATCTCACGATAGACCAACTCATTACGACCCACAAACACCCTGAGACGGAAGTTCTTGGTGGCGCAGCGTCAAAGGTATTGTGGGACCTCATTCGGCATCAGTCTCAAACCCAGTCCCAATTGTTCCAAGCTGAAAAGCTGGCGGGCATGGGCACCTTTGCATCAGGAATTGCCCACGATATCAATAATCCACTCTATATTCTCCTGGCCTTTGCCGAAAATATATTGGAGGAAACGGATATTCCGACTATTCATGAACAAGCCAGAAGTATCATCGACGCCGGCAAACGAATCCAAGGGATTTGTCAAAATATTACCCACTATGCCAGAGACAAAAAATACCTCAACCCTGTTCCGGTCAACGTTGATGACAAATTGAAAGAGGCCCTGAACATTGCCCGGTATGCAACGGTACTGCAAGACCTCTCCATCGTCAGAAATTTTGACGAGAAATTCGAGGTGTTAGCCAATCCTGATGAACTCCTTCAAGTGTTTGTCAATCTCATGACCAATGCGATTCAGGCTATGGATGGCAGGGGAACGTTGACCCTTTCCACCTGGTGTCAAGACGGGATTGCAAAAATTTCCATCTCTGACACTGGCCGGGGCATCCCAAAGGAAAACCTTGAAAAAATATTTGAACCATTTTTCACAACAAAACCGCCCGGAAAAGGAACCGGCTTAGGGTTACATAACGTGAAAGAAATCATCAAAAAGTACCAAGGCGATCTGAATGTTGAAAGCCAAGTGGGTAGCGGAACTACATTTACTATCGAATTCCCCAATAGCGCTATAATATAGAGAGGGATACCCAACTGATGGATGACACCAACCGCAAAGGCACTCCTCCCAAAGGGAAAAGAGGCCTGAGGCGTAAACTTATCCTCTCCATGCTGCTTGTTGGCACCCTCCCCCTTATCATCGGCCTAGTCATGGCCTTCATTCAAGGGACCAAAGAAATTCGCGAAGTCAATGGGGAGAGTTTTGAAGCTCTTGCCATTGAAACGGCCAAAACACTGGATCTCGTGATCAATGACGAAATTGCCATGACTTCACAGATGACCACCGATGTCGAAGTCATCTCGGAATTAGAGAATCGCCGTGATCGTCTTGCTGAGTACAACGAACAGGGATTGCAAGCCTTGCTTGATGAGGAAAATCAAAAGTGGACAGAAAACGACCCGAAGCTTACCGAATCCATCACTCAGGGGAAACTCGTACAGCTTCTCCGACGATACTATGGTGGTACCGTCGTTGATCCAGGACACCCTGTTCCCATCGTGACACGATCGGCCACCCGCGGCCTGTTCATTACAGATATCGAGGGACGTCTGGTCGCAAGTTTGGGGAGTACCCTCCCCTACCTGCATAAGGAGGAACCCTGGTGGCAGGGAGCCTTTAATAAAGGAGTGGGACAACCATATCTAGGTGACCTTACCTTTATTGAAGGAGAGGGAAAGAATGATGGAAAAGCGGGGGCCTACACCTTCGCACTTTCTTTGCCCATCATGGACAGCATTCGTTATCAAGCGATTGGGGTCCTTCATCGCATCTACGATGCCAAGGAATTCTTTTCACCCTCCATCGATACCATCCAGTTTGGTGATACCGGCCATGCGATGATCATCGATGGCGATGGAGTCGTCCTGAGATGCCCAATTCTCCCTACTGGATTTCGCCTCACCGACACCGAGCTGATTCCCTTGGTCACTCCGATGCACAATGGTTGGACCGAGGCACCTACTGACGGGCATGGCGGCCAACGATCTGACTTTCTAGGTTTTGACCTGTTCCGAAACATTATAGGTTTTGCCCCTCTCCCTAATACAAGTCGAATTACCCAAGCTTCAACCGGCAAAGGATGGCACCTCTTCGTTTGGCAAAGCTCAAGTGAACTGTTTGCCCCTATTGACCAACTCTTTACCTGGATTTCAGTTTTCGGGGTCCTCGCAGTGGGATTGCTGGTGACCTTGGGGGCCATTGCCTCAGGTCGTATTGTGACACCCATTCGCCAGCTTCAAAAAGCCGCGATACTCATCGGAAGTGGTGAATGGCAAGAAGAGGCGGCGAAACGGATCGTGGGTGGAAAATGGCAAGAGCCGGTGAAAATTAAAACTGGGGACGAACTGGAAGAATTGGCTGATGAGGTCAATAAAATGAGTCGACAACTGGCCTCAACGTTCTCTGGACTTGAAAGCCAAGTGGAATTAAAAACTCAAGTTTTAAATAGCATTCCGGATCCAGTCATTATCCTCAACGAGAGTCAAGAAATCCAATATCTGAATCATGCTTCCAAAGAAGCGTTCAATCTCGTGACGAATGGGGAGGTCGAAGGCCAATCTCTCTTTCAAATTCTTCATATTGATGAGACGACTCAAAAAAAGCTGGGTCGTGAATTTCAATCCATCCGGGCGAGTTATATTACCCCGGATCAGGTCAATCTTGATTCCACTCCAACCAGTTCCACTCCAACCATAAAAGACCCCCTGCACCATCATGCCAAATCCGACTCTTCTGCAGATCGTCAGGAGATCCATTGCGACAATGGGACCTTTCGCTATGAATGGTTTACAGTGGGTACACAACCCGGCCACGACACAGGAATAGGAATTGTCTTGCGGGATTTGACAAAAGAGAGCCAGCAACAAGATCAACTCATCAAAGAAGAAAAACTGGCCGGATTGGAAGTCCTTACACAAGGAATTGGTCACGAGCTGAATAACCCTCTGGTTGGCGTCATCGGACTCGGGGAAGCCATACAAGAAGAACAGAGCCCCGATCAGGTCAAGGAGTATGCCAGGGCCATTGTGCAACATGGACGGCGCATGGCCTCCATCATCAGGGATTTCACCGGACAAGCAACCCGCCAGCTAAAGGGTAAGTCCACCCAGGTCAACCTCAACGAGCAAGTGGATCACGTTCTCAATATCGTGAAGAATGCGCACGAAGGGAGCACACTGGACATCCAAACTCATTACCAATCTCTTCCGTTGTTGAGAGGTAACTCGGAGGAGCTGAGTCAAGCTCTGACCAATATCATTACCAATGCCGTCCAGGCGTTGAATGCCAAGGGAAAATTAGAGATTTCCACGGTGGCTGAGGGGGAGAACATTCTTCTCACCATACGAGACAGCGGTCCGGGAATGTCGCGATCTCATTTATCGAAAATCTTCGATCCGTTTTTCACCACCAAGCGACAGGGAGAGGGGTCGGGGCTTGGACTCACGATCGCCCGTCGAATCATTCAGAAACATGGCGGACAGATCGAAATCGAAAGTGAAGAAGGAGTTGGAACCACCTGTCGGATCACCTTTCCCCTCAACCACCCCTCTTCACCGTAGAGCAGAGTTTCCCCTCCTCATATTCTGATTTTCTTTCTCCTTCCGATTTCGATGAAATCCTTCATCTCACGAATTGCTGTGTGGATGACAGGAGGTATAATAATGAAGAGGGCTCGAACAATTCCCAAATCAATGAGGGAAGGAATGTTCAAGATTCAAAGTTCAATGTTAACCACGAACAACCAACAATCATAAGAGTAAACTTGACACCGTAAGGCTTGGAATTTCCTTTATAGCCAGATCGACATGACCACCCGAGGGCGCAGAAAAAGAATTTTCCCGGAAGATCTTGGACCCTATTCGAACTTCCGAATGGCGATACGGTTGGAATTAACCCAACGAACAGGAGTGTTTGCCGAATTGGCAACAGCCCTGGCTGAGGAAGGAGCGAGTCTGGGAGCCGTCGATATTGTGTCGGCCAGCAGAACGAAAGTTATTCGTGACATTACCTTTGATGTCAAAAGTGAAGCCCATGGGGAACAAGTTCTTCATCGACTAAATGCGTTACCCGACGTTCGAGTGATTGCGGCGTCCGATCAGATTTTTTTAATGCACTTAGGCGGAAAAATTCGGGTCGATAGTAAATTTCCCATTAAGACCCGGAATGCCTTATCCATGGTGTACACGCCCGGAGTTAGTCGAATTGTCAAAACCATCGCAAAAGATCCAAGCAAAGCATACAGCTTGACGAGTAAAAACAATAGTATCGCGGTCGTGACAGACGGATCAGCCATACTGGGTCTGGGGAACCTTGGTCCAGAAGCCGCGCTTCCCGTCATGGAAGGCAAGGTCATGCTGTTTAACCAGTTTGCGGGAATTGATGCGTGGCCTATTTGTCTCAAGGACCAAGACCCTGATCATATTATTCGAACGGTGTGTGCGATCGCACCCGGTTTTGGTGGCATCAATTTGGAAGATATTAGTGCCCCTCGTTGTTACGAAATTGAACGTCGCCTCCAAGAAGCTCTTGAAATTCCCGTGATGCACGATGATCAGCAAGGAACGGCAGTTGTCATTTTGGCCGCTTTGACCAACGCCTTGAAGGTCATGAAAGGGAGGCTGGATAAAATCACTATTGTGGTTGTTGGACTTGGGGCAGCCGGGACCGCCTGCTGTAAACTTCTCCTGGCCGCCGGGGTCACAAAGTTGAAGGGCTGCGATAAAAATGGACTAGTCTTGGATCAGCCCATTAAGACTCTGATCGAGCATCGCCAATCTCTACAATCACTCATTCACTATCATCGTCCCACCGGCACCCTCCAAGATGCCTTGAAAGAGGCTCATGTGGTTATTGGCCTTTCAACCGGCAATGTGCTTCAACCGGAAGACTTAGCCCTGATGGCCAAGGAACCGATCGTGTTTGCCCTGGCAAATCCGGATCCTGAAATTACACCACAAGCGGCTACTCCATATTGTCGGGTGTATGCCAGCGGACGCTCGGATTATCCGAATCAATGCAACAACCTCCTCTCCTTTCCCGGCATATTCCGGGGATCATTGGATATTCAGGCCAAGACGATCAACGAACCGATGCTCCTGGCTGCTGCCCGGGCTTTAGCCAACGTCATCCCGGAGTCAGCCCTGAATGAAGAATATATCCTGCCCAGTGTCTTTGATAAACGTGTGGTTCCTCAAGTCGCCAAAGCCGTGGCTCATGCTGCCATCGAGAGTGGAGTGGCCCGTCGTCGGAAAAAAGAGGTTCTGGAACCCTCTCCCTAACCCACGGACCCAGGGAATTTCGAGTTCCAACCGGAAGCGGTCCTTATTTCAAATTGAAACATGAAACCTGAAACTTCTTCTAGCCTCTCCTACCAATACGTCAAAAGAAGGACGGTAGTTCCCAGCGGCCAGAGGTAATAGGAAAAACGATAGAAATGGTCTTGCCGGACTAACCGAAGAATGAGGGAAATGGATAGATACCCAACCACGGCCGCCACGAACATGCCCACGATAAAGGGGGCCATGGGCGGTTGGGCCTGACCAAAGGCTTTCACGACCTCCAGGAGCGTGGCTCCTAAGATCGCTGGTATAGATATGAGGAGAGAAAATCTAGCAGCTAATTCCCGGTCGAGGCCCAGCCACAAGCCACCAGCTATGGTTGCACCGGATCGGGATATACCGGGGAATACCGCTATCCCTTGAACCACTCCAACAGTTATGGCATCAATTGGGGTCATGTCTTTCATGCCCCGCCCCGCCTGTCCACCCCGGCCCATCCACAGCACCATCCCCGTGAGAATAAAGAGCCCTCCGACAAGGTCAGGACGTCCGAGCACCTGAATTCCTATTTGTTCTATGATGAGTCCGAGCACCGCCGTCGGAATAGAAGCAAGTATCACAAATCCCAGAGTCTTCCGTTCTTCGCCGGCAAAAATGCTTTGTCCATTGGTCGGATATCCGAAAAATCCCAAGACTAATGTCGTTAAATCCTGCCGAAAATACACCATGATGGCCATCACGGTAGCCAGATGTAGCATGATGTCATACAAGAGGTTGGTCTCATTGAATTTTCCAAACCAATGTTGCGCCAATACGAGATGGCCAGAAGATGATACCGGCAGGAATTCTGTGAGGCCTTGAATGATGGCTAGCACCACCGCCTCAATGTAACTCATAGTATCTCCAAGCGTTTCAATTTTCAGGTTTCAGATTTCAAGTTAATGAATCTTTAAATTGAAACTTTGACGGTTGGGGGCTGGAGTTTAGCCATCGAATTTAAAACGTTGCCGGACAAACTCTTGGAGGCCTTGTTCCCAGGGGGGCAACACCATGTGAGGGTCTTGCAAAGTTGTCAGTACCGCATGGGCAGGGCGGGGAGCAGGGCGAGGGAATTCAGCCTTTGATACCGCTTTAATCTTGGTCGCGAATCCACAAAGCGTAAACAATGTCCGTGTAAATTCAAACCAACTCGTTCCACCAGAACCGGCAATATGGTAGGTACCGAAGGCGTCCGTTTCCATCAAGCGGCTAAGGGCCTGGGCTAAATGGGGCGCATAGGTTGGAGAGCCATATTGGTCATTGACCACCCGTATCTCTGGTTGGTCGGCCAGAGCACAAATTGTCTTAGGAAAATTATTTCCGACTGTATGGTACAACCAGGCTGTGCGAACGATAAAGTGACGAGGATTAAGAGCCCGCACCGTGTCTTCTCCGGCCAATTTACTCATACCATACACCGAGAGGGGATGTGGTCTGTCAAATTCATGATAGGGTCGTAACGCCTTCCCATCAAAAACATAATCTGTCGATATTTGAAGCAGGGGGATCTTTTGAGAAGCGGTTGTCAGTGCAAGATTCCTGGCTCCCAGCGCATTAATCCGAAAGGCCATCTCTGGTTCAGACTCGGCTTGATCAACCTTCGTATAAGCGGCAGCATTAAGGACCACCTGAGGACGAACTTGTTCAAGGACCTTTCGAGTGGCTTCCAATTGGGTAATGTCAAGCTCATCCTGGTCATAGGCTATCACCTCATGATGGCCTAATGTTTCCTGCAGAGCATGACCTAATTGCCCTTTGGCCCCGGCAATAAAGACTCTCATGATTCTGTACCTTTATACCGTGGCAATCGATCCATGAGATCCTGCAAGGACTTTCCTGCCATGTCTTTTTCGGAAAGAATCGGGGTTTCGATTGGCCAGGGAATGTTCACAGATGGATCATCCCATCGAACTGACACTTCACCCTTTGGTTCATAAAAATCCGTACACTTATATTCCAACTTTGCCACGTCACTCAGCACACAAAAACCATGAGCAAAACCGGGCGGAATATATATTTGTTGAAAATTTTCCCCGGAAAGATTGACACCGATCCAACGGCCGAAGGTCGGGGACCCCAGTCGAATATCGACGGCCACATCATATATTTCTCCATGACTCACGCGGATCAATTTGCCCTGGGGCCTCAAGAGCTGAGCGTGCAGTCCTCGCAAAATCCCTCGAAAGGAATGGGATGAATTATCTTGCACAAATGTGGCTGTGATTCCACCCTCCGCATATTTTTGGGTATGGTACGTTTCCAAAAAACAGCCACGCGCATCTCGGTGCACCTCGGGCTGCACGATGATGACTCCAGGTAGTTGCGTCCCAATAAATTTCACCGGATCTCCACCTTTGGATGCTGACTCACACCAAGGAGGTATTGCCCATAGGCATTTCCCTTCATGGTTTCCGCTAAACGTCTGACCGAATCCGCACTGATGTACCCCAAATTATAGGCAATTTCTTCGGGACAGCACACCATCAACCCCTGACGCTCTTGCAAGACTTGAATAAAGTGGGCAGCCTGTAACAGTGATTCATGAGTCCCGGTATCCAACCAAGCAATTCCTCGCCCCAATTGAAGCACTTGGAGCCCGCCAGCCTTTAAATACGCAAGATTGACATCCGTGATTTCTAATTCGCCTCGCGAAGAAGGTTTCATCGATGTGACAATATCCATGACTTGGTTGTCGTAGAAATATAACCCTGTGACTGCATAAGATGATTTGGGGACCGAAGGCTTTTCTTCTAAATTTGTGGCTGTTCCATACTCATCAAAGGTGACGACTCCATACCGCTCAGGGTCACGCACCTGATAGGCAAAAATCGTTGCACCAGCTGCCCGGCCAACAGCCTCCTTCAGGTCCCTGGTGAGCCCGTGACCATAGAAAATATTATCCCCAAGTACCAGTGCCACGGAATCTTGTCCAATAAAGTCTCGACCGATGAGAAAGGCCTGAGCAATGCCCCCCGGATGAGGCTGAACCCCATAGTGAATGTCCAGTCCAAGGTGACTTCCATCACCGAGTAACCGCATAAAGCCTTGCTGATCTTCCGGAGTCGTGATAACCAGAATGCTTCGAATCCCGGCCAACATGAGGGTCGACAACGGATAATACACCATAGGCTTATCATAAACTGGCATCAACTGCTTACTGACCGCATAACTAAGCGGATACAGCCTCGTGCCCGATCCTCCCGCCAGAATGATTCCCTTCATGAATCGCCCCGTTCCTCACCTACAATCATAAGTGATGTTCTCCCTGTTCGATATTCTCATCGGATCCTTTTCACCGACAGATATGATTAGAGGTCATGGGGCCCCTAATCCCAGACGTTCCCGGCCATAATTATCCGCCATAACCGCCTCACACCAATCCCGATGATCCAGATACCACCCAATGGTCTTGCGTAATCCCTCTTCGAAATGACATTGGGGAACCCATCCTAGTTCCTTTTGAATTTTTTCGGTATTAATCGCATAACGACGATCATGCCCGGGGCGATCCGACACAAAGTGTTTCAGTTGACTATACTGAGTCATCCCCTGTTCGACCAAATTCTGATTTTCCGCTGCAGGGCGAAACGTCTCCAACAGACGACAAACCGTATCGACCGTTTCGATATTCGTACGTTCGGTATTCCCGCCAAGATTGTATTTCTCGCCGGGCCGTCCTTGATGAAGGACTCGCCACAGTCCTTCACAATGATCCTCGACATAAAGCCAATCGCGAATTTGTTGACCATTTCCATAAATAGGCAACGCCTTCCCATCAAGGGCATTCAGGAGTATGAGAGGAATCAATTTTTCGGGGAACTGAAAGGGACCATAATTATTCGAACAATTGGTAATCAATATAGGCAGGCCATATGTGTGATAATACGCCCGCACAAGATGATCAGCAGACGCTTTGGATGCCGCATAGGGAGAATTTGGAGCATAGGGAGTTTCTTCAGAGAATTGACCGATCTCTCCCAGGCTTCCATAGACTTCATCGGTCGACACATGAAGAAATCGAAAATCCCGCTGTGCCCCATCCGGCAAGAGGCTCACAAACTTTCGAGCGGTTTCTAGCAGGACAAAAGTTCCAACAATGTTGGTATTGATAAATGGGTAAGGACTGTCAATCGAACGGTCGACATGGGATTCGGCTGCAAAATTCAAAATCGCCTTAGGCCGATAATCATGAAGAACACCCTCCATAACCTCCCGATTGGCAATATCTTCCTGGATAAACCTTGCGCGAGGACTCTGAAGGACATCTTGAATGTTCTCTAAATGTCCGGCATAGGTGAGTTTATCAACAATGACAAGATGCTCATCGCTGTGGGTCATCACCCATCGAACAAAATTGGTCCCAATAAATCCTGCCCCACCTGTGACGAC
>CP070743.1:80534-91557 GCA_020348185.1 Nitrospirota bacterium | reverse complement strand
GGTAGAGCCAGCTACAAACAGAACCACCATTACCACGATGACAATGACTAATTTCCTATTCATCTCATTACCTCTTTAACTCACCTTATGGTTCTAATCAATCATATAAATCAGTTAAATTGAATTGAAGAAAAAGAATAAAACAAGATTGACATTGAAGAACCGAGAACAAGCCATTAATCCCTCGTTGGCTTTGGCTTAAGTATCTACCCTAATAAATTAATTCTAAAATTTTAACTGGGGAATCCCCTAGTTCCAAAAAGAATATTCCCCTGGAAACGGGTAAGCATGAGAAATGCCACAATTTGCATATGCAATATTTTTAAATGGCGAAGGCAAAAGAATCTTCATGAATTCCTCTCTTGGTCCAACAGTTAACAGCTTCAACCTCTGGTACCACAAATGGGACATGTGGGCTAAAGCTTAGATTCCAACGCAGAATATTTTAAGAAAAACATTCTGCCTCCTTTCAGGCCTGAACGTGAAACCTGAAGCTAGAAACGGATTGAGCTTTAACTTTTATTTCATCCTGCCAGACAAGACACTGGGGAAGAGAAAGGGAAGAAAGAGAGAGGGAAATTCGATTGAAAGAGAAGAAGGGAAATCCTAGACACTAAGATCAGCCATACTGCCGTTCGCGCCCTCCTCAACAGGAGTAGCTTCGAATGGCAGATCAAGAGTTTCAGGATTTCCTAACGCTTGAAATTCTTTCAGAGGAGGAAGGTCTCGAAGGTCCCGCAACCCAAATCGTTGCAGAAACAGTTTACTTGTTCCATAAAGGATGGGTCTTCCAGGAACGTCTTGACGTCCAACTATACGAACGAGCTTTTGGTCCAGCAGGGTCCTCAGAACTCCGGACGTTTCGACACCTCGAATCTTTTCGATATCAGCACGAATGATCGGCTGTTTATAACTGATAATCGCCAAGGTCTCGAGAGCCGATCGAGATAGTTTGGTGATTGACTTAGACTTGTTGAGGCGTTTGATATACGGCGCGTATTCAGGTCGAGTCACAAGAAGAAAGCCCCCGGCCACTTCGGCGAGACGCAAGCCCCGTCCTTCTTGTTCATATTCTTTCTGTAAGATTTTCAATGTCTCAGACACCACTGACTTTGGGGGACCCTCGACCACTGCGGTCAACCGATCCAAGGTAAGGGGGTCATGCGCAACAAACAGAACAGCTTCAAGTATGCTTTTTATTTCTTGCTCGTCCAAGGTGCATTCCAACCCGTTGGTCTCCATCTTTGGCTCATCATGATGGCCATTTGCATCCGCCACCGCTGGGGGCTCAGGAATAACCTCCACATCCGCAATCTCCATTTGGCCGTTACTCATTCCTTTTGCAATCATGCCATACCTCCTTCGTTTTCAGATCCAACATCCAAAATTGAAACATTGCGAACTTGGCCTTCATGTCATTGGATGATTGGAACCTGAAACAGTTCCAACTTTTCTTTCAGCAAATTCACGTGGGATCAACGGACTCAATTTCCTGATCCGGAGAAAATCGGCGGGTAATCCGAATCGGACCAAACAAATCACCTTGAAAAAGGCCAACTAACTTCATTCGCACTAATTCGAGTAGGGCCAGGAAAGTCAGAATAACGTAACTCCTGGAAAAACTTCCCTCGAATAAGGCCTCAAATGTCAGGGTTGGCTCCGTCTCCAATTGGTCTAAAATGGTATGAATCCTTTCTTGAACAGTTTGGGTATCAAGACTTACATCAATAAAGGGTTGAGCGGCGGTTCGATCCAACACTTCCTGTAAGGCACCCAACAGATCAAATAAACTCAACTCATCAACCGGCACATTCTCACTCGGCTCTGGTTCCTCAGGGAGCATAGGATCTCGACAGAATGCATCCCGCCAGATTCGTTCATGACTGGCCAGACGACCGGCTGCATCCTTAAACTGTTCGTATTCCATCAACTGTCTAACCAGTTCCTCCCGGGGATCTTCGACATTTTCCTCACCTTGGTCCGCAATTTCCTCTTTGGGCAGCAACATTCGGGACTTGATTTGGAGTAAAGAGGCCGCCATGACCAAGAACTCCCCGGCAAATGACAGGTTAAGGGTCTTCATTAAATTGAGATATTCCACATACTGCTGGGTTATGAGGGCAATGGGAATGTCGTAAATGTTAATTTGCTGTTTTCGAATGAGATGCAGAAGAAGATCAAGGGGACCAGTAAAGGAATCAAGCTGGACCTGATAGATTTCTTCCACCTCACTTTTGATTTCAAATTCCCTGCTGTCCATCTTTACCTTCTCTCACACCCCTCTTTTGAGGGAGTTAAGTGAATATAGTCTTTGGTATACCATTCTTTGTGGTTCCCTGCAACATAAAATCTATATGTAGTATAAAATTGGTTATATTCTATTCCTACTTCCTTCGAAGCCTCCAAACAAAAACGAGTACCAATAAAAATAATCCCACAAAAATCGCTATTTGACTAGTAGGACGAGCAATATTTTCAACTTGTTGTTTTTTAAATATTTTTTCAGAACCTTCCACCTTTGGTGTTCCCTCGAAGACGGCATTGGCAAAGTCAAAATTTTCATTGAATTGAGCATTAGTAAAATCAGCCACGGCTTTGAACCTGGTTCCTCTAAAGGAAGCATTCTGTTCAAACGTGGCAAAACGGAAATACGCTTCCCGTTCAAACAATGCCTGAGAAAAATCCGAGGCCCCTCGAAACTGAGTTCCCGAAAATCCCGTTCCATGCTTGAAAAACGTCTGAGAAAAATCTGCTTTGCCGGCAAACTCCACTTCCAAGAATTCAGCCAGCCCGTGAAAGCCGGCGTGATTGAATATTGCCGTCTCTCCAAATAACGCTTTATGAAAACGCGTGTGAGTGCCGAAGACCGTGTTACGAAAGTTTGCGGTGTTATCAAAATGGGCACCAATAAAAAATCCCTCATACGCAATCGTCGTGCCTGAAAAATTGACAGGATCGAGAAAGACCGTTTTTGAAAAGTCGAGGGACTTTTCGAACTTCGTCTTGTCCATATCCACCGGTCCGAATATGACGAGGGCCCCATCCCTCAAGTTTGTGGCAATGAGTCCCTGAAACCACGATTCACGAATAATCATGGCGCCAGGTATCACTCGAACTTCCTCAAGGCCCCGTTCCTTGAATTTTTCTTTGATCCGTGAAGAGGAAATCGGTTGTTGCTGAATTGGAAGAAGCGGCAACCGATCAAATGATAGATCACCTTTCACCACAACACCCAAAAGATCCACACTGTGTCCCTTTCCAAGAGCCGTCAGCACTTCCTCCGCTGAAAGAGCCAAAGCGGACCGTTCCTCGAATGTGCAGGAATCGACGATATGCTTGTGCAAAACCCTTGGAGATGGCTTCGCCGGCTCTTCTACTCGACAGGCTTCAGCAAGCGAAAACCAGCCGACGAGTAGGAGAGTAAGGGAAATTCCAATAAACGCAGGAAGCCCACTGTGTGAAAAGCCAACGTTCAATGCAGACGGTCCAACGGTTCCAAGCCAGACTCCAACATGAAGACGATACACCTTAACTCATTGGCTGAACGTGAAACCTCCGGAGGGCTTTTTAAACATGCACAAGAAGAATGATATGCATGCGAGTAATCGGAGCTGGAATTCAATGGGGCAGGTAATCTTAATTTCAGTGGGGTAGCGCTCTCTATTCACCAACTTAATATTCAGGACAGTCAGGATTTATCAGAATATCGAATATCCCACAAGGAATCATGAATATCGACGGCCAAGAGAGCCAGAAACAATACTCTTCATACTTCATGACTCGACATTTCATATTGGATATTCGATATTGATGCTCATAGAACAGAGGGATGGATTGCATGGGGATCGATTGGCAGGGGCCCAATCTATTTTAGTTCCTTCTTGGTGAGATAAAAGTCAAGTTGTTCTTGGTCAGACTGGCCGAGGCGTTCATCGACATCCTTCACCGTTTTAGGAGGAGGGGCAAGAACTTTCTCTCCTTCCTTCCAATTTACAGGAGTTGCGCAGGAATAGCGATCGGCCGTTTGTAAGGCCGTGACAAGTCGTAAAATTTCCTCTACGTTACGGCCAGCATTCATCGGATAATAGATAAGCGCCCGAATAGTCCGTGTGGGGTCTATCACAAACACGGCTCGTACTGTCGCCGTTGAACTCGCACCGGGATGAATCATTCCATAAAGATGGGAAACGTTCATATCAATATCAGCAATCATGGGAAAGGGAATGCTCACCCCCATTTTCTCCTTCATGTTTTGGAGCCACGCCAGATGCGAATGAATACTATCGATGCTGACACCAATTAACTTTATCGATTTCTGTCTGAATCGCTCAAACTGCCGTGCGAATTCCATTATTTCTGTAGTACAGACTGGCGTGAAATCAGCAGGATGGGAGAACAGGACAACCCAATCTTGTTCTTGCCAGGCACTAAAGTTAAAGTCGGAAGCCTGGGTCGTCACCGCCTCAAAATCTGGTGCAGAATCGCCAATTCTGGGCAGACCTCTTGTTTCAGCCATTACTCCTCCTCCATTTTCAACAAAAAGACAAGCATAACGTACTCCTACTCCCCTAGGGGTAGAACGGACTATGGCATTAACTGATATTGGGAATCGGTGCCTTTGAGGGAAACTCTTTTCAAGGAACACGTATATGGGATGGAATTGAGGAGTGTCCCGTCAGCACCTCACTTTTCCCTTCAGCGCAGGAAGTTTGGTATCTCTTACCATGATTGGAGGTCTTCATCATCTTCATCAAGACCTTTCTCAGTTTCCCTAAAAAACTTTTCTGCTCCTAACTCTTCAGAAAGATCTTCTGTTAAATCAACGTCATCAGCGTCATCGGCAAGTTCCCCCCCAAAGGTCTTATCCGCAAACTCATCCGACAACTCCTCAGTCAGATCATCCATATCTTCCCCTTGCTCGTCACTCAAATCAGTATTGATATCATCAATTTCGACATCCGATTTTGAGGAAACGCGCAAACCGGCTGTTTCAAAACCTTCGCGGGCCGGCATTTCAGTAACGCCAAACAAAGGTTGTTGAACTCCTGCAGTTTCTGCGACTTTGACCTCACTACCCTCATGGCTGACCGCGGATTTCTTTTGTTGGATCCTCGGCTTCCGGGCAACTTTGACCGTTGAGGGTTCCTTGGGAGCTTTTGATTTTTTGGTTACACTTTTTGCTGGAGCCTTAGATTTCACAACTTTCTTTTTCGCGGAAACTTTTCCTTTGGCAGCGGCCTTCGTCTTGCCCTTTGTAGAGGCCTTTACTTTTTTGACAGTTTTTTTAGCTTGGGGGTTTTTTGCTTTTCTCTTGGGAGTTGACGCAATTTTTCTTTTGGCCGTGGCCCTCTTTTTTCCTCCAGAAGTCTTTCCTTTAGAAGTGGTTTTCGCCGCACCCTTCGATTTGGCTTTAGGGGCAGCCTTTACCGGTTTTTTCTTTGGGCCTTTGGCTTTCTTTTTCGTCGTTGTTTTGACTTTGATCTTCGACTTCGGTTTGGCCTTAATTTTGTTCTTGGCCTTGATCGCCATCCGTTACCCTCCTAATTATGTGAGCGTCCCCTCCCCCGTCGATCGACGGTGACTCTCTTAGATGGTTCCCTCTAACATGGACTGGGCACTGGTTTCAACAAAAGAATTCCTTAAGCTTTTCTCATGGCTTTGTCAACTTACGAGATGGAGCCAGCCTTGCTAGAATCGCTGAAAACTAGAAAACTCTAATCCCTCCAATTACACTCAACCTGTTCGAATAAGCACAAAGTGGTCGCGGGGAAGGTCCAAACGTCCCCTTTCTCACCCTCCCAGCGCCAGAGCGCCAAAACGCACCTTCCCACGGGCAAGGCCCCTGGCCTATTGACCAAAGCTGTAGACGCTTGCGCGCCAAAGCAGGCTTCAGCGGCGAGCGCGTCGACTGGCGGGCTTTTTCAACATTCCCTTGCTACAATAACCATTCATGGACGTAATCACCACTCACATGGAGTCGGATTTTGATGGCTTGGCCTCAATGATCGCGACGAAAAAACTCTATCCCAATGCCCACTTAATCATTCCCGGCGGGTGCCAACCTGGTGTACGGTCCTATCTCGAGCGGTACCCTCTGCCTCTTACGCCAGCCAATCAAATTGACCCAAGGCACATAACCCGATTGATCTTAGTCGACACTCAAGATTCCAAGAGAATCGGCTTACTTGAGAAAGCTTTTCAAAATCCAGAGATATCTGTTCATATCTTTGATCATCACCCCTCTGAATCAAAAGAGACCTCACTTCATGCAGCCGACTTTCAGATCATTGAGACAGTCGGGGCCACCACCACACTGTTAGTAGAAATCCTCCAAAAAAAAGAAATAGCAATTACGCCCTCAGAGGCCACGTTGTATGCTATTGGCGTCTATGAAGAAACAGGGTCCCTGGTATACCCCAATACCACCCCCCGAGACCTCCAGGTTGCCGCGCACCTCCTCAAATGTGGTGCTGAGTTAAAGGTCGTCGCAGATTTTATCACGCGACACCTGACTATCCCTCAAATCCAGCTCCTCAATGCCCTCCTTCATGCCGCATACCCCATCCATTTAGGTCGACGACGAGTCGTACTCGCTGTCTTGTCATGGCCCACCTATGTCGAAGATATGGCGCCGGTCATTCAGCAAGTCGCCCAGCTCGAAGGCGCCGATGCTATTTTGGCCGCCGTGTCCATGGAAGGAAAAGTCCAATTCATCGGGAGGAGCCGCCAGGAAGACATTGATATGCAGCGAATTGCTCAAGCCTTGGGGGGTGGCGGGCATATTATGGCTGCCGCCGCTAGCATCAAGGGGTTAACGCTGCCTGAAGTAGAAGATCGTCTCCGCGCCCTTATAGAAGAACAAGCGAGAACGTGGTTGCCGATTCGTGATTTGATGACCACGCCAGTCCGAACTATTTCATCAGGCACGAGTGTGAGGGATACTGAACGTTTTATGACTCAATACGAAGTCAATTCGCTCCCCGTCATAGATCCCAAAGGCAGGTTTCTCGGGCTCGCCACTCGGGAAGCCATTCAGAAAGCGTTGTATCATCAACTCTATGCCGTCCCGGTCGACCAGGTGATGCTCCAGGAAGTCTTTACAGCAAATCCTCACACCCCTTTTGACGTCATCCAGGAACATATGGTTGAACGAAACCAACGTAGCGTTCCTATTATTAAAAACCGGAAAATCGTCGGAATCTTCAGTCGAACTGACCTACTCAGGGCCTCCCATCAACATCAGCTTATCCGGAAAAGTATTGATTCAGCCTCCTCTGGTCCTCTCCCCGCCATATTGCCTCACGTTCGAAATCTTAAAGGCCTTATGGCCGATCGGTTACCGCATGGGATTCGACACTTGTTAAAAGAGGCAGGACAAGTGGCGGATCAGTTGGGCATCTCTGCCTATGTGGTTGGAGGGTTTGTCAGAGACCTGTTGTTGGGAAATCCCAATTTGGATGTCGATATTGTGGTTGAGGGAGATGGAATCCGGTTTTCCAAAGCTCTTGGACACCACCTCTCAGCAAAGATCAAAGTGCATGAGCGATTTGGCACAGCTTCCTTGAAACTCTCGAAAAAATCAGAATTCGCACCAGATATGGCCTTTGATGTGGCCACCGCGCGGACCGAGTACTATGAATTTCCAACGGCCTTGCCGACGGTGGAGCAAAGTTCCGTCAAAAAGGACCTCTATCGCCGGGATTTTACGATCAACGCCTTAGCCATCCGCCTCAACAAAAACCCTGGTGAGTTATTAGACTTTTTCGGAGGCCAACGCGACCTCAAGGAAAAAGTCATTCGGGTATTGCATAGTTTGAGTTTTGTGGAAGATCCGACTCGGGCCTTTCGTGCCGTCCGGTTCGAGCAACGATTCGGATTTGCCATCAGTAAGGAAACCCGAACTTTTATTCGCCACGCGGTGGATATGCAATTATTTCACCGTCTGTCCGGTCACCGATTAGGTGATGAACTCATTCATTTATTTTCAGAATCCCAACCGGCGAATGCCATTCGGCGCCTCCGCGAGTGTGATCTCCTAAAATTCGTTCACCCCAACATCCCCTGGACGACGAAAAGCCAAGATCTTTGTCAGTCGATTCAAGAGATCTTAACGTGGCATCGATTAGAAGTTCCCCATGAACCCATTGAAAAATGGCTCCTCTATGCCATGGCCCTTTTTGAGGCCCTTGGAAGGCACGAAACCGTCAAAACCTGGAAAAAACTCGGGTTTCCGGGCCGCCATATTCGAATGATCGACAACTTTTTCAAAGAACAACATCAATTACTCCGAGTCCTCTTCCGAAAGCAGGTCTCTCCATCTGAAGTTTATTCACTGCTTCACACGTGGACGTTGGAGCCCCTTTTGTTTCTCATGGCCAAGGTCCAACGACCGGACTCAAAAAAACATTCTCTGCAGCGCATAAAAGAATTCATCACCACATTCCGTCATATCAAAACTTCCGTTACTGGCCATGATCTTCAGACATTCGGTCTTCAGAAAGGTCCTGCCTATCGTCAGGTGTTACACCAATTGCTGATGGCCCGATTGGATGGCACCATTCAAACCAGGCAAGAAGAATTGAGCCTCGCAAAAAACCTTGTAAAAAAAGCCCAGCGATCATCGAAAAAAACCTCAAAACGGTAATCTGACCAACCCCCATTATTTCATGAATCGTTTTCCCCCTGAGCAGGTCCCCACCCGCACACGTTGGGTCATTCTTTCCCTATTGTTGTTAATCAGTATTATCACATACATCGATCGGGTGAATATTTCCGTCACCGCCCGCCAGATGATGCCGGCACTGGGGCTCACTGAGATCGAAATGGGCCAAATTTTTTCCGCGTTCGTATTCGGCTATGCACTTTTTCAAATTCCCGGAGGGTGGTTGGGCGATCGTTGGGGACCTCGTCGAATCTTAACTCTCGCAGTCATCTGGTGGTCAATATTCACCGCCCTCACCGCTGTCGCCCCTACCCTTCCTGTCATCAATATGATCGGTATTATGGGATCACTTATGCTGGTCCGTTTTCTCATTGGTGTCGGTGAATCAGCGGCCCTTCCCAATTTCAACCGGGCGGTAGCCAATTGGCACCCACCGCAGGAACGTGGGTTAGGAATTGGCATTACCATCGGCGGAATAGGGATTGGCTCGGCCATCACGCCCCCCATCACTGCGTGGATCATGGTGAACTATGGATGGCAAACAGCGTTCTACGCTGCAGGAGCACTCGGAATCGTCATTGCTCTCCTTTGGTTTTGGTATTCGACGGACCACCCCCAGGACCATCCCCATGTCAACACCGAGGAAGCGCAACTGATTGGAGGAGGGCTATCGACAAGCCCATCACTCCACATCCCCTGGAAATCAATCCTTCACACTCCCACCGTCTGGTGGATTATTGTGAGTTACACCTGCCTGGGCTATGTCGCTTACATTTATATGTCTTGGTTTTACCTCTACCTTGTCAACGTCAGAGGCTTCGATGTGCTTCGGGGCGCCGTATTTGCCTCCGCACCTTTTATTGCTATGGCTATCTTTTGTCCATTGGGAGGTTGGGTCACTGACAAGTTGGCTCAGCGTGGTGGGGTGAATTGGGGACGGGCCAGTGTTGGGGCGTCAGGAATGATCTTAGCCGCCCTTTTCATAGTCATTGGAGCCAATGTGGAATTTCCAGCCTTAGCGATTGGCATGCTGTCATTAGGAGCCGGATGGCTGTATTTTACGGTTGGGGCTTTTTGGTCTTCTACCACTGATCTTTCCAAAGCTCATGCGGGGACGCTTTCCGGCATCATGAACACCGGCGCCAATCTCGGGGGCACACTTTCCCCGACCCTCACCCCCTGGCTCGCCCATGAAATCGGCTGGACTGGATCGTTAGGGACGGCAGCACTTATTGCCTTCCTGGGAGGCCTGTGCTGGATGTTTATTCGACCGGGAGACGGACTGAAATGAATTATGGACCTCAAGAAGGCAGTCCATTACAATGCATGTGATGTTTAAGGTTTCTGCCCAAACATATGAAACCAAAGTGTATCAATTCACCCATTCCTGCATCGCTCTGACCATAGGCCTAATATTGTTTCTTGGATCCTGCACCGCTATTAAGACGCCCCCTTCTCCAAAGGCGGCTCCTCAAGAACAAACGAACGATACTGAATCCATTCGTTCACAAGAAAAGGAAGCGCCCCCTCGTTCCGACGTCACCGTTGAAACCCCACCAATCAAGGAAACCCCACCCGCTATTGCTCCTTCATCAAAAGCGCCGGAAACGGACGAATCGTTGGCAAAAGGAAAATCGCTGTATCAAGAACATTGTGCGAATTGCCATGGCATCGGGGGAGATGGGAAGGGACCCTTAGCCGCGGATCTGAGCACTAAGCCTCAGAATTTCACAAAAGGCGAGTATAAGTTCCGATCCACCATGAGCGGTGAATTACCCACCGATGCGGACCTGTTTCGCACGATTACCGTCGGAATTCCCGGCACTGCCATGGAAAGTTATCAGGAGTTCCCCCAATCGGACCGCATGGCGTTGGTCGCATACCTCAAATCCTTGTCACCCCGTTTCTTGAAAAGTCCACAAGGAACGCCTATCATCTTTCCCGTAGCCCGTCCCCAGGCCCCGGAATCGGTGACTCACGGCCTTCAGTTGTATGAGGAAATGCAATGTTCCGCCTGTCACGGAGCGAAGGGGCGCGGAGATGGAGAGTTGGCAAAGGACCTGACCGATACCGCCGGAAAACCTATTCAGCCGGCCGACCTTACCCGGCAAAGATTGAAAAGTGGTGATGGCCCCAAGGCCATTTATCGGACGATTATGACTGGCCTCGATGGGACACCTATGCCGTCCTACGGGTACTCCCTGGATCCTGAGAAAGGATGGGATTTAGCCCTGTACATTTACTCACTGGCAACCACCAAGGAACCCTTATGAATGTTTCTCTCCAATACTGGATTACGCTGGCTCTCTTACTCGGCGCCGCCGGGTTTCCCAACTATTCCGGGGCTTACCAAGAAGCTCC
>CP070743.1:67246-80434 GCA_020348185.1 Nitrospirota bacterium | reverse complement strand
GAACAATCCGCAACACCGGTCCTCATTGATATCACGGCGCCACAGAATCCCGATATGGTCTTGAACCATGGAGCCCATATGACCAACTCCCCCGACTTGGTGGCCACGATTTCCGCCAAGGATTTGGATACGGGAGTTGCGGCCTATTTTATTTCAGAAAATCCCATGACCCCCAGCGCGACCATGCCAGGCTGGGTCGAAGTCGAGCCAGAACACCGATTTGGCGCAACCATTCCCTTTACCACCTCCCCGGAAGACGGAACCAAAACGGTTTATGTTTGGTTTAAGGATGTTGGAAATAACGTCTCCGTGCCGGCTAGTGCCACGATTCTCCTGAACACCTCCGGATATGTGTGTGTCGCCAAATGGGGCAAGGCTGGTCGTGGAGCCTCACTCCTTCACGGAGGAGAATTCATCAGCCCCATCTATGGGATGGCCATTGATCGACAAAGCAGCCTGTTTGTGGTGGATAATGGAAATAACCGAATCCAAAAATTCGAACATAATGGAAATTTCATTCTCCTATGGGGCAATTTTGGTTCAGCAAATGGTAATTTCAATAATCCTACCGGGATTGCCTGCGATGGCAAAGGGGATGTGTATGTCGCTGACACCAACAATCACCGCATCCAAAAATTCGATGGGAAACTTGGACATTACCTCCTGAAAATCGGCTCACGCGGGAACGGAGAGGGACAATTTAATTCCCCCTGGGGCGTGGCCGTCGATCGGGTCCGTGGATATATCTATGTCGTGGACAGTGCCAACTTCCGGGTGCAAAAATTTGATGAAACAGGTGAATTCATTATGCAATGGGGAAGCTTCGGAAATAATGATGGGCAGTTTTATTTTGCGAGAGGGATCGCTGTGGACCAATCTGATGGATCCGTCTATGTCGTGGACATGGGTAACCATCGGATTCAAAAATTCGATACCAGCACCAATGTCCTGCCTCAATTTCTCACAAAATGGGGAGGTGGGATTGGTGCGGGTCATGCCAGCAGTTCCCAAGCCCAAGAGCCAGGTCAATTCCGTTCACCCTGGGGCATTACCGTCGATGATGCGGGTGACGTGTATGTCAGCGATACGGGGAACCAACGGATTCAAAAGTTCGATCGCGATGGGAATTTCATTACCCAATGGGGTGGATTCGGAAACGCAGACGGCCATTTCAATTTCCCTTATGGCCTAACCGTGGATAGTCGGGGAAACGTTTTTGTCGTCGATAGCGGAAATATGCGAGTCCAGCAATTTATGCCGGCCGAAGACGCAGACCACCAATTCAAAGAAGAGGACGTCGTGGCGTTCCTGCCAGAAACCGCAGATCAATAACAGTTTGTCGTCCTGTCCTTATTGGCTGACACATCCTGCCCCAGAAAGTAGGCTTCTCTGTTTCCCTCACCTGAGAGATCCAGATCCTTGTTTTTGACAAGCTGGATCAAAAAGAAGGAGTTGCATTTTCTTCCTCAGCACGTCATCATGTACAGAGTTTTGTTGTGGTGGTTTACCCGATACGATTGAGGAAAGAGGGATCGTTTTTATCGTGTATTCCTTAATCGATACCATGCATTCGTTGACTGCCTAGGGGGGGTTGATGCGGGAACAAGATATCCGAATTGGATTGACCTTTGACGATGTGGTCTTAGTACCAGCTAAGTCAGATGTGGTTCCCGCTGACGTCAACACCGCGACCTCTCTGACCTCCAACATTCAGATCAATATTCCCCTCATTAGCGCAGCCATGGATACCGTCACTGAGGGACGTTTGGCTATCGCCATCGCTCGTGAGGGCGGACTGGGATTCGTTCATCGCGCCTTGCCTCCTCAGGCCCAGGCGGGAGAAATTGATAAGGTCAAGAAATCTGAAAGTGGCATGATTCTCGCCCCCATCACGATTTCTCCGGATCAAACGATACGGGATGTTCACCACCTCATGGCCACCTATCGGATCTCAGGCATTCCCGTGACCAAAAATGGGAAACTCGTGGGAATTCTGACAAACCGGGATCTTCGTTTTGAGACGAGAATGGACCTGAAGGTTTCCCAGGTTATGACGACCGGTCAGCTCATTACAGCGCCTGAAGGCACAAGTCTCGAAAAAGCCAGGGAAATCTTGCATGAACATCGAATTGAAAAATTACCGGTCGTCAATGACCAATATGAACTAAAAGGCCTGATTACCATTAAGGACATTCAGAAGCGAATCAAATACCCGAACGCCTGCAAAGACCAGCATGGCCGATTACGGGTCGGAGCGGCGGTCGGTGTGGGGCCGGACGTTGAAGAGCGACTCGATTTACTCACCAAAGCTGGGGTGGATGTTGTCTGTGTGGACACCGCCCATGGACATTCTCACAGAGTGGAAGAAACCGTAAAGCTTATCAAAAAACAGTATCCAGAGCTGGATGTGGTGGCCGGCAACATTGCCACTGCAGAAGGCGTGAAAGATCTCGTCAAGTGTGGCGTTGATGCTGTCAAAGTCGGCGTTGGCCCAGGTTCCATCTGTACGACACGAGTGGTTTCCGGGGCTGGCGTACCTCAACTCACAGCCATTGCAGACTGTGCGAAGGAGCTTGCCGGTAGCGGAATTCCCATTATTGCGGACGGAGGAGTCAAATATTCGGGTGATATTAGTAAGGCCCTCGCGGCAGGGGCCTCATCTGTGATGATCGGATCCTTATTCGCTGGAACCGAAGAATCCCCGGGGGACCTGGTGCTGTATCAAGGGCGAACGTACAAAGAATACCGAGGAATGGGATCCCTCGGCGCGTTAGAACGTGGAGGGAGAGACCGGTATTTCCAAGAGGAGCAGCAGCCAGCCTCCAAACTTGTCCCAGAAGGTATTGAAGCTCGCGTACCCTATAAGGGAACCTTATCGGCCCTTGTGTATCAACTCGTCGGTGGCCTCAAGGCTGGCATGGGATATTGCGGATGCCGTTCTATACCTCAACTACAGAAAGAGGCCACATTCATCCGTCTCACACAATCGGGTCTTCGGGAAGCCCATGTCCATGATGTGATTATCACGAAGGAGGCTCCGAATTACCGGGCTGATGTGGAATGAGGCCGTCCTCCTATGACCGAGGCTCACGCACACACTGCTAGCATTTTCTCAATATGCTGTCTTCCCACGATACCATCGTTATACTGGATTTTGGATCCCAGTACACCCAACTGATCGCCCGTCGTATTCGGGAACAGCATGTCTACTCCGTCATTCTTTCTTCATCGACTTCCCTAGAAAGAATCCTCGCGTATCACCCTAAGGGCCTTATTCTTTCCGGCGGGCCTGCCAGTGTGACTGACCGGGAAGCTCCCCACCCTCCAGAGGGACTGTTATCGTTAGATCTTCCTATCCTCGGTATTTGTTATGGCATGCAGGTCATCACCCAGGCCTTGGGTGGTCAGGTTGCCGGCGCCCAAAGAAGAGAGTATGGGCGGGCGGAATTAATGATCGATGACAACTCCGATTTGTTTCAGGGTCTCCCCACTCATCGAGGATTTCCCGTATGGATGTCTCATGGGGATCGAATTGATCAGCTTCCCCCGGACTTTCAAGTCATCGCGCATACGGACAACTCCCCGATCGCCGTTATGAAGCGGCCCCACCAGACAGCGCCTATTTTTTGTTTACAATTTCATCCCGAAGTGGCGCATACCACTCACGGGGAAACCATTCTCAACAATTTCGTTTCCAGGGTATGTGGATGTCAGCCTAACTGGACCATGGGGTCTTTTATCACTGAGGCCGTTCAAGAAATCCGTGAACAGGTTGGGGACGACAAAGTCATCTGCGCGCTGAGCGGGGGAGTCGATTCGACCGTTGCCGCTGCCCTCACTCATCGGGCCATCGGCAATCAATTGAATTGCCTATTCATTGATAATGGGTTCATGAGAAAAGATGAAGTCACCCTGCTGGAAAGTATTTTTGATGCGCACTATCATATGGATGTGCGGGTCGTGGACAGTCGAGCAGCCTTTCTTCAAGCCCTAGGACGAACGATTCATCCAGAAAAGAAACGAAAAATTATCGGGCGTCAATTCATCAAGTCGTTTGAATCAGAAGCTCAAACCATCGGTCAGGTCAAATACCTCGTTCAAGGAACCCTGTATCCGGACGTGATTGAAAGTGTGAGCACCAAGGGGCCATCCGCAACAATCAAAACCCATCACAATGTTGGAGGGCTTCCGGCACGGATGAAATTACGGCTCATCGAACCGCTTCGGGACCTTTTTAAAGATGAAGTTCGGGCCCTCGGCCTTGAATTGGGGCTACCGGACGATCTCATATGGCGACATCCCTTTCCAGGACCGGGCCTCGCTATCAGGATTATCGGTGGCGTGACACCTGAACGGCTGACAATTTTACGAGAGGCTGATGCCATCGTCACGGAAGAAATACGAAAGGCCGGACTCTATCGTGAAATCTGGCAAGCCTTTGCCGTCCTCATACCCGTTCAAACCGTAGGCGTCATGGGAGATCAACGAACCTATGAATCCGTCATTGCGATTCGGGCCGTGACGAGCACTGATGGGATGACTGCCGATTGGGCCGATATCCCTCATGAAATTCTAGGACGTTTGTCGTCTCGTATTATCAACGAAGTGAAAGGGGTCAATCGGGTCGTGTACGACATCAGTTCCAAACCTCCCAGTACGATTGAATGGGAATAGCGATGCCAATAACTTCCGCACAGGTTAGATTGCAAAAGGTCATCGCCCGATCGGGATTGGCGTCCCGGCGGGCCGCTGAAACGCTCATACAGGAAGGGCGAGTGACCGTGAATGGCAAGACGGTCACGGTATTAGGAACATGCATTGATCCAAATCGCGACCATGTGAAGGTGAATGGGCGTCATCTGAAAACTCAGCCGCCTGACATATTTCTTATGCTCCACAAGCCCGGTGGTTATGTGTCAACGATGAATGATCCATTAGACCGGCCGACGATTGCGGATCTACTGGAGACGGGGTCCATTCGGACGTTTCCCGTCGGTCGCCTTGACTCCGATAGCGAAGGCTTGTTACTGCTCACGAATAATGGCGATATTGCCCAGGCGTGTCTTCACCCCCGCAATCATGTCAACAAGACCTACTTAGTCAAAATCAAGGGTTCCTTGGACAATGAAGATATGACAAAATTAAAAAATGGACTCCTCTTAGAGGACGGTCCGACAGCTCCCGCACACGTTCGAAGAATCCGTCAAACTGAGGCAAACTCCTGGATAGAGATGACGATATCAGAGGGGAGGAACCATCAAGTTAAAAGAATGTTAGATTGTGTCGGACATCCGGTCATCAAATTAAAACGAGTAAAATTCGGTCCGTTGGCACTTGGCGATCTCCCAATTGGAGCAAGTCGGTATCTATCAGATGAAGAGGCCAATGCCCTGAGAACTTTACTGCATCGTCACCCCTCATCTCGATCAAGAAACCAGATTGGCCCTAGGCCCTCGAAAAGAAATCCCCATAGACCCCGGAAGCAGCGCACTTGAAAGTTGAGGCTGTAAACACCAACTAATAATGAAGGATTCCCCTACTTCTCTCGGCCCACCACGATTAAGTCTTCCGTCATTCCCCTGCTATCGCGCGGAGGCACTTCGACGCGCAAGTGCGAAAGCAGGAATCCAGAGCCAAGGGCATCACGAGAAGAAACGCATCTGTGGGCATCACACGTGGTCTGGGTCCCTGCCTCCGCAGGGATGACAAGACGGGGAACTGCGGCGGATGATTGATAACCCACGTATCAAGATTCGGAGGAACTGTGCCTAGAACACATCGTTGCGGAGAATTAGGCCGAGACCACATCGATCAGACCGTCAACCTGACTGGATGGGTACATGGTCGACGGGATCACGGTGGAATTATTTTCATTGACTTACGAGATCGGCAAGGGATCACCCAAATTGTTTTTGATTCTGAAGAAGACGGTTCTTGTCACCAACAAGCCGACCAACTTCGCCATGAGTACGTGATTGAAATAGCCGGCCGTGTCACTCTCAGACCGGAGGGATCAGAAAACCCTCACCTCGCCACAGGCGAAATAGAAGTACGGGCGACCACTCTACGGATTCTCAACGAATCCAAACCGTTGCCTTTTTCTATCGAAGACGATGTTCATACTTCTGAACCGCTACGGCTCAAATATCGCTACTTGGATTTTCGCCGCCCGCGGATGAATAAACTATTAGAACTCAGGCATCAAATCTCCTTTCAGGTTCGCACATTTCTCCATCACCGCGATTTCTTAGAAATTGAAACTCCGATTCTCACGAAAAGCACCCCGGAAGGGGCAAGAGATTACCTGGTGCCGAGCCGTGTCAATCCTGGTGAATTTTTTGCCCTTCCTCAATCCCCACAGTTATTTAAACAGATTCTTATGGTAGGAGGGACCGACCGCTATTTTCAGATGGCCCGCTGTTTTCGGGATGAGGATTTGAGGCTTGATCGTCAACCGGAATTCACCCAAATTGACTTGGAAATGTCGTTCATTGACCGTGAGGAGGTGTTAGACCTCACCGAACAGATGATCCGCGAGGTTTTTCAAGAAACCAAGGGAATCGATCTTCCGGACCCCTTCCCTCGATATACCTATCACGAGATCGTCAGTCGATACGGAACCGACAAGCCAGACCTTCGATTTGATTTGCCCCTTGAAGATTTATCGACTTTTGCCAGGTCCTCTGACTTCAAAGTGTTTCGCCATGCCATGGAGTCGGACGGTTTGGTTAAAGGCCTCGTCGTCAAGGGAGGAGCGGAATTCGCCAGAAACCGTATTGACAACCTTGTGGAAGAAGCAAAAAGTTATGGAGCGAAGGGCTTAGCGTGGGTCAAAATTATCGATGACTGGAAATTAGATTCGGTTATTGCAAAATTCTTGAACCCCATTGAACTTCAACGAGCATTACCTCAGGCCCAGCCCGGAGACTTACTCTTATGTGTCGCCGACAAGCCGTCGGTCGTTCATAACGTCCTCGGCCGCCTTCGACTGCACTTAGGCACTGAACTCAATCTCATCAACTTTGACCGCTGGGAACCCCTGTGGGTCGTCGATTTTCCGATGTTCGAATATGACCACGAAAGCAAACGATATGTCGCGTTACACCATCCTTTCACCTCACCAGCCCCACAAGATATCCCCTTCCTCGATTCTGAGCCCTTGAAGGTACAGGCGCAAGCCTATGATCTTGTGTTAAATGGTTTTGAGCTAGGCGGAGGAAGCATTCGTATTCATTCTGCTGCACTGCAACAACAAGTCTTTGACTTACTGGGAATTCAAAAAGAGGAAGCGAGTAAGAAATTTGGGTTTTTGCTTGAAGCGCTGGAGTTGGGAGCCCCACCCCACGGCGGGATCGCCTTGGGCTTAGATCGTCTCATTATGCTCATTGGAAAAACCGAATCCATTCGGGATGTGATCCCCTTTCCCAAAACCCAAAAGGCTCAATGTCTCATGACTGAAGCCCCCTCCAATGTGAGTCACGATCAACTCAAGGAACTCCATATCCGGTCCACCTGGACCCCTACCGAGAATAAACCTAAAGATGAACTTTAAACAACCAAAATTTCCCACCTTAACCAACTCATCGGAAAAGCATTGTTTCGAGTTTCATGTTTCGAGTTTAAAGGAAAAAAAATTACACTTCTTTTACCCGAAACCAGAAACGCGAAACCCGAAACCTTTTTTCGGTTAGACTTGCTTCACATTCACAACTATGGCGTGAAGGCCAGTCGCTCCGGATGGTTGGGGACGTGTAATGTCTGAGGTTTGAATTTGGTGGGTGGTATCAATGGCACGAACGGCCACCATATGTTTACCGGTTTGAGGGGGAAGCCAATCGAAGTTCCAAACGACCCAAGAATGAGGTGACAGGGGAGGTTCGATATCCGCATCGATCCACGTTTTCTCCTGATCAAAACTTAATTGGACTTTTTGAATGCTATGGGGTCCGCCAAAAGCGATTCCACGGATTCGTTGTTTTGGACCTCGCAAATCTTGGTAATGACCGGGGCTATCAATACGAGAGAAAATCTTTATGGTTCCGTCGTCCGTCCACCCTTTGCGTTGCCAGTAGCCTTTATAATCCACATCAAAGACCTCAATCTCCGTAATCCATTTGACATTTTTAATCCCATACAGACCAGGAACCACCAAGCGAAGCGGAAAGCCATGTTCCTTGGGAAGTTTTTCGCCATTCATTAAATAGGCGAGCATGACATCGTCTTGCATGGCACGTTGAAGGGGAATGCTATCATGGTAACCATCTGCCGCCCTAAATATGACATCCCGGGCCGTTTCTTCATTAACCCCGACTTCTTTCAACAGCTCCTTGAGGGAAATCCCCCGCCACATGGCATTCCCCAAACTACTGCCCCCTGGTAGGGTATCGATACACATCAGGGTGACAGCTTGATCAAAAGACTTCTTATTCAAAATGTCACGCCATCCTAAGGATACGGGATGTTTGACTTCCCCCTTGACTGACATTTTCCACTGTTCTATATCTAAATCCCGGGAAAAATTGTAGGGAGAATCCATAAAATTTACGACATAAAATTTGTCATTCGGAGTAAAATACACTGTCTCTCTGGGGGGGACTGCAAACATACTTCCGATGTCGCACCCAGGGATAAGCCCACTAAGGGCTGTTAACCCACCTATTTGAAACAAGGCACGACGGGTGAGCGGGAGAAATTCAGACTTGGAATCGTGAGACATCATGTAATTATTTATTATCTCGCACTGTTTGGCCTTCCGCAAGATTCAAACAGGATTCAACAAGAAGATCTCAGATTTCAAATCTCAGATATAAAATAACATGTTTATCGGTCTTTTCACTTGAAAGTTGCGTTACGAAACGGTTTTAATACGGAACTCTTCGACATTCCGTTACAAGGGATTATTCTATGCGAATACTAATTACCGGAGGCGCAGGGTTTCTGGGTAGCCACTTATGCGAGACCCTCATTGGTCAGGGACATGACATCCTATGCATGGACAATTTGATTACAGGACGAACTGAGAATATTGCTTCTCTGATGGGCCATGATCGCTTTTCCTTCAACAAATACGATGTGTGTAATTATTTACATGTTGATGGACCATTGGACGCTGTCATGCATTTTGCGTCGCCCGCCAGCCCACAGGACTATTTGGAATTACCTATTGCCACTCTCAAGGTCGGAGCCTTAGGCACACACAAGGCCCTCGGACTGGCGATGGCCAAGGGCGCCAGATTTCTTCTCGCCAGTACCTCAGAAGTGTACGGTGATCCTTTGGTCAACCCGCAACCAGAATCGTATTGGGGGAATGTGAACCCGATTAGCCCCAGAGGCGTTTACGATGAGGCAAAACGCTTCGGTGAGGCCATCACCATGGCGTACCATCGGTATCATGGACTCGACACACGCATAGTCAGAATTTTTAATACCTATGGCCCAAAAATGAGAACGAAGGACGGACGGGTCATCTCGAATTTTATCGTCCAGGCGTTAAGGAAAGAGCCTTTAACCGTCTATGGTGATGGCTCCCAAACTCGCAGCTTTTGTTATGTTGATGACCTCGTACGGGGAATCGTGTCATTACTCATGGCTCCGAATGAAAATCCCTCAGCCTTGGAGGATAAGGCCCCCAACCAACAGGATCAGCCTTCATCCGACTTAAACATTCACTCCCCGTTCAATATCGGAAACCCCCGGGAAGTCACTGTGCTCGAAATCGCCAACATGGTGTTGGCTCACACCGGGACAACAAATCCTATCAAACATTGTCCCTTACCCGTCGATGACCCTAAAGTCAGACACCCAAACATCCAAAGAGCGAAGACATGGCTCAAATGGGAACCACATATAACCCTAGAGGAAGGGCTCACCAAAACTATCAAGTATTTTCAAGAAATTCTCTAAGTCCTTTATCCATCCAATTCTCCATTCCATTCTCGTTCTAGATAAATTCTTTCGATTTCGTCCTACTTGGACTCTTTCGACCACTTAGACCTTTTCGACCTTTCAATTTCTTACTGCCGAATATGTTCACGAACGGCATGAACATACGTACGGAAGGGATCCGGCATGAGGAAGGCAGACCCACCACGGATTTGAAATACGGACCAGTTGATGACATAGGGAGGATAACGACCAGACTGGCCTTCAAGATCCGCCATACCGGGTAACGACTGGCCGGCCAGATACCGAATGACCTCCCCACGACCAAACGCCCGGGTATTCCGGGGGGGTTGATGCTGGGCCAATTCGATCGCCACATCCGTCGTCACTCTAGGGGTTCGCCCTTCTTCCATGAGTCCATAATATAAACCCTTTTGGGTATCGACATTGTGATACTCCAAATCCAGGCTTTTGAGCCACGGATCTTCCCATGTGAGGTTTTCCGCTTCTCGAAACGTTTCTAACAACCAGAGTTTGGACGCCCAATCTACCCGACCGACAAGAGTGGTATAGTCTTTTCGCAAGTCACACAACACGGATTCCCACTGCTCCAGAACCCAATCGGTTTCCTCATCCTGGCCAGAACAATATTTTTGTGCGGCCTCTAAAAATTGTTCTTGAATATCAAGGGCCGACCGAGTTTCGCCAGTCGCCAGGGTCACCATCCATTGTCGTTCTGGATCGCGGGAGATCTGTCGCAACGTAAATACAGGATCATCCAAATCCAATCCTTTGGGGGCATGGCCCTCCTCGATAAGCTGCAGCACCAATCCGGTCGTTCCCATTTTGAGGGCTGTGGCCACCTCTGAAAGATTCGTGTCTCCCATCAACAAATGAATTCGTCGAAATTGGGTCGGGTCGGCCAGTGGTTCATCTCTAGTATTCACAATGGCGCGATTGTGCTGCACCCATTCAAAAAAATCATTGACGATGTAATCAGCACGTTGAGAAATTTGAAAAGGAACGGCTAGACGCCCGGCTGAATCCCGGCTCGGTCCTTGGGTTCTTCCCGTGATGTGTTCCACCGCGATCCAGTCATCAAAAACTTCTGCCACACCGATCCTTCCCGCTCCCGTATAGACCTGACGCGTCACCAAAAATGGAACCAGTTGCCCCAACCCTCTGTAACTAAAAGGAAAATCTCGGCTGACTAAATAATTTTCATGGCACCCGAAGGTCGCATCGGTTTCATGATCCACATTGTTTTTGATGAGCGAGACCTGGGATGCTAATCCAAGTTCTTCTAACGCATTCAGCACCAGTAAGTCCCCGGCCCGATCGAATGCCACCAGATCCGTCAAGGAATGACATTCCGGTGACGCAAATTCCAGATGCCCCATATCCACATACATTCGTCCTGCATTGAGGAGAAAGCCCCCATTACCGGGGGGCTCATCATATCCCCGGTGATGCAAATCCAGGAGTCCGCATCGCTTGGTCCGAAACAAATGATCAATGATCTGGTACGCCACCCAAGAAGGCGAATGTTCCGGATGGTCTTGATTGATGAGAAGACCATATTCCGTTTCGATCCCAAATATCCGGTTAATCATGAGGGCACGTGTTCTGGAAAACCCAATGAGGTCAGACAGCCGGCTGAAGAAGGGCAGGAAGAAGCTGACGAGTCTGGTCAGGCGGCAGATTTCGATATTTTGATGATCCGGGAAGGGTACGGTCCAGCAACGCACATTCTAACGATTTTTCTGATAAGGCAAGTCGAATATGGTCAACCAGGGCTTTCTCATCCGGTTCATGGGAACGGGCAGCCCCGGCAGGTTGTTGATCTTCGTCATCCTGATGGTCCAGTGATTCAGCAGAATGATGTAGAAGCGACCCAAGGGCCCAGGTTTTGACCGCGAGATCCAACGCTGTCTGTAACGAATCGATGGGCCCATTATTCTGAGTCTTAAGAAACGCCAACATCTTCTTTCGTATGGAAGAGGTGGCGGCGATGACAGCACAGCCGCGATTTTCCTCAAACGATCCATCATAGTCAATCGTGAGGAATTGGTCCCGGTCTGGTTGGGGGCCTACCTCGGCCAGGAGAATTTTGGCAATAAACGGCGCCTTAAAAATCTCCTCAAAGGCTTGTTTAATCATCGGGGCCAGACTGTACTTCATGAGCCGGTTTCCCGTCACGTCTGAAGGGGATCTGTTAAACCCCTCGACATGGGCCATATCAAGCAAATTAAATCGTAGCTTTTCCAAATCGGCCGGATGACCCATTCCACCCAAGGCAATCCGATCATAGATCTCATACAGTTTTGGCGTCCCACGGCTAAACGTGACCAGAAGGATTCCTTCGAGGTATGACAACGCAACGATCGGCGCACCCTGTTGAAATTGGTCGTCAAGATACTGACGTCGATTCCCAACCGCCTCGATCCATCGGTAGGGTTCTTCATACATGAGAGGTAACCTTTGACTCGAACAGGGCTTTGAGTCGATCTACTGGAACACCTTCAACGCCCTTTTCCGTAACTCGTTTAATAGCCGGATAGAGATTGGCTTGGTGGTTCACTCCCCCGGTGGCGGAATCAAACTCAGCAGCACTCATCAGCAAACGAAGAACGAGGACCACGGCTTCTTCCTCGCTCAGCTGATACAGAGGTTGGTTTCCCCACCGATGCAAGTAATGCAAAATTCCACGTATGGTCGGCGAACCCGATCCTGACACGGCATAGTCCACCCCTTCAAACTCTGCCCCGAGAATGTCGTAAAAAAAGATTTTCCCAGAAGAGTGTTGTTCATCAAACCCGGCAAAAATCGGAGCCACAGGTCCTGTTCCGGCTAACGCCGCTGGGGCATTCTCTTTAAGGAGCTTAGAGAGAGCCCGTAATTTCCCTTCAAAGCTCAGATCTTGAAGTTGACTACGCCGGTAGTATTTAAAGGAATGTTCCAATATTCGGGCCATTTCGAAGGCAGTGGCCGGAACTCCCGCAATCGCCATCACAGAAAATCGATCAAGTTCCAAAACCTTATCGGTTCGGTCATACATGACAGTCGTGCCGGCCGTCGCACGTCGGTCTCCCCCGACCATCACACCGTCTTGATATTTTAAGGCTAACACCGTTGTGGCTTTGACCAGAGGCTCTTGTCCAACAGGCTGACTCCCCCTGCCGTCGAAGTGGGGGGCATCAAAGGAATACCCTTGATCCAACAAAAGCTGAACGAAATCTCCTTGTCTCCCCATTCTGATTATTCTCCCGTCCGCTGTCGATACCGCTCGGCTTGCCTTGGATCCAC
>CP070743.1:52661-67146 GCA_020348185.1 Nitrospirota bacterium | reverse complement strand
ATTTTCGTCAACCTGACGCTGATGGATTTCCAGAGGGGTGGGAAGCTCAACGGAGTAAGGTCTCCGCAAAAGAGACCTATAGAATTCGAAAAGAAAATGAGGTGGCCTTTCTGGAGGCGAACGATGCGAGTCAGCGTGTTTACACCAAACAGATCTCTTGGAATCCCAAAACGCACCCGGTCTTAACCTGGCGATGGCGGGTCCGATCCGTTCCGGAGGATGCCGAATTTATCGCCGCAGTGTATCCCTCGCTGGATGTGGACTTAATGGTGATTCCCGTGGCCACCAAATACATTTGGAGCCTGAAGAAAAAGGTGGGAAGTGTCAAGGAGGGAGGAATATTTAGCTCAACAGAAATGGTCATACGCAGTGGTGCCGAACCGGTCGGGGAGTGGATTGAAGAAAAAATCAATGTCTATGAAGATTTCAAGCAAATTCACCAACATGAACCTGCGGAAAAAGCCTGGGGAATCTCGCTGTTGGGTGGTCCCGGTGTGGAAATAGATTTTGGCGCACTTGAAGTGCACCAACACTAAGCATCCGCACAGATGACGGCCCTTTCTTATTCAGGAATATGGATATCGTCATGAACGCCTCTCGAATTTTCGATGTCACGCTTGGTGCCGTAGTTATGGGAACAGTGGGCACCTTAATTGGGTTTCTGATGGGAGGCGGATTCTTCCCTGTCGCGGTAGGCCTCGGAATATTGCTAGGGGCGGGTGTCGGAATGTTCGGAGGGCGGAGGTTTTTTTTAAGCATTTTTATTGGAGCGATCTTGGGTGGGGTGCTGGGCTGGAGTCTGGGAGGTATGGACGCGGTGACCGTTGGTGCTGCGTCAGGAGCCGCCATGGGTGGTTTCTTAGGGGTTTGGATTTCTATGATTATCGATTTGGTGACCCAGCGTCGATCGCAGGTCACCAATCCCAATATTAATCTTGAGCAGTCACCGGGAAGTAAACCATAGGAATTTCCGGAGAACAGATATTTTTGTTCAGACTGAATTAGACTAGTTTTTAGGATACTATAGTACTATGGAAAGTAATAAAGTCCTGATCGGAGCCATCATTTTTGTCTTTGGCTCGTTTATCATGATGATTGTGATGTTGCTCTATGAGACCTATAAGGGGAAGAAGGAATTGGAAGCCTTCTCGGCGGGCCAGCCGGCCAAGGCAAGAGTTCTTCAGCCAATGCCCCTTCAAGACTTTTCTATGTACCGGACCATTGTAGGTGATGAAGGCCGGGAGATGGTGGAAATTCCCGAGGGACCGTTTACCATGGGTAAGAACAACAGCGATCCCGATGAAGGTCCGGCCCACCCGGTATATTTGAAAACCTTTTTTATTGATTTGAAGGAAGTGACGCAGGCTGAATATGAACGATTTGAGCGAATGACTAAACGAGAAAAGCCTCGGGTCCCTGTTTTTGAAGATGAGATTACCAAGCTGAAAAATCCTGATTACCCTGTTGTGGGGGTGACGTGGAATGATGCCGTTGCCTATTGTCGTTGGGCAGGAAAGAGGTTGCCAACTGAAGCCGAGTGGGAAAAGGCCGGTCGGGGAGAAGGGAAACGGCAGTATCCATGGGGGGATAAGTTCGACCAGAATTACGCTAACGTTGATGGCGAGGATGACGGGTTTCAATATTTGGCTCCCGTTGGCTCCTTCGAAAACGGTCGAAGTCCATACGGCCTTTATGATGCGACGGGAAATGTGGCCGAATGGGTGCTGGATAACTATTCCGCTGACTATTATCAGGTCACCCCCTTTCGTGATCCTCCCGGGCCCGAAGAGGAGGATGTCTATAAAGTCATTCGGGGCGGCTCATGGCGCGAATCTCGAATTGGAGCTCGTTTAACCAAACGGTTTTCTGCCAAGATGTGGCGAACCGATGCCACCGTCGGTTTTCGATGTGCAAAGGACGAGGAAAAGGTTAACAGCCAGTCTTGATTTCTAGAGTCAAAGAGTCGAAGGGGTCAAAAAGTCGAAAGGGTCAAATAATCACAGACTCACAGAGTCATAGAGTTGCAGAGGGTAAGGTAGCCTTAAGATAGAGAATTTTCAATTTCCTGAAGGTCCTCGCCCTTTTAGACTATTCGACATTTCGACTCTTTGACCATACGGATGCGCGATTCTAAAAACCTAAAGCTTCTTTATTCTAGGAAATGGACACTCGATTCAAAGTTATTTTTCTCATTGCGGTACTGTTCATGGCGGGCCTGCCCGTTATGGGAATTTTAAGGGGAACGGACCCCCCTCCTTCTGCACCAGAAGAAGAAAAGGGCGTTTCCCTCGAGTCCCAAAGGGATATTACGAAATCGGGAAGCGCACGCGAAGAGATTGTGAAGGAAGAAATGGTGTTCATCCCGGCAGGGGAGTTTGTAAGAGGAACCAATGATGGTGGATATAACGAAAGGCCCCAGGGGGTGATGCATGTCGAGGGCTTTTGGATTGATAAATATGAAGTGACCAATCATCATTATTTGGAATTTGTGGAGGCGACAGGACACAGAAAGCCCGGACTTCCCTCCCGTTACGCGCGAAAAATGCTCCATTTAAGAGGGCCCAATCAACCGGTGACCTATGTGTCATGGCATGATGCCTTTGCCTATTGTCAATGGAGGGGAAAGCGATTGCCGACGGAAGCCGAGTGGGAAAAAGCCGTTCGGGGCGAAGATGGGAGAACGTGGCCCTGGGGAGAGAAGCTGGAGGGGCATCCTGCAAATTTTGGTGAGGCGGGCGATGGATATGAATATACGGCCCCAGTCGGATCTTTTCCTTTAGACCGTAGCATGTTTGGTGTGTATGATGGGGCCGGAAATCTGATGGAATGGGCTGACAACTGGTATGTTGAAAATCTTTATCGCCCTTCGAAGGTTGGGACTCAACAAGATGGGGCTTCCAAGACGTATAAAACCTTGAGAGGGGGAGGGTACACAAGCAGGGGTATCGATTTGAGGATAACGAATAGAATGTTTATGGTTCCGGATTTCCGGGATGAAACAATTGGGTTTCGGTGTGCGAAATCTTCAGGGGAAAGTCATGACGAAGCTGTTGTCGCCAATTCTAAGGGGACCGATATTCAAAGAAAATCAAAGTAATAGAGGATGAGGAAGACGGCGAGAAGGATATTGACAACCATCCCAGCCAAAACTATAATGTCGAACACTTTTGCGTTGGTGCGCATGAAACCTACCTTGTTGGAAGAAAATAATGACAGTTCAATAGCATGGGCTTGCCAAAAGTGTCAAGGAAAATATAATTAGGTAGAATTATTTAGCTAGAGGTGGAAAAATGGCCGCAAGTGATTCGGTTGAAACTAAGCTCGGTAAGGCAATTTTCTATTTAACCTGTGCCGTGAGCTTTTGGTTCTTTTATTGGTTTGCTGGAATTCAGTGCCCCTGCTAGTTCGCTGATTTCTCCTAAACCCTATTACCAGGGGTAAAAGTTTTCTAAAGGAGGGCCGAAATGCAATTTGTGTATGTGATTGTCTCCTTGTTGATTTGTTTTATTTATTTCCAGGCTTTGGACTGGTTTCTCATGGATGCTCAGGGCTTAGACTATTTCTATATGTTCAGATGAAGCCGCTCGCAAACCTGGAGAGTGTCAATTGGTAACAGAGATTACAAATAAGCTTTTAACGGTCTTGGTCAATTTCAAAAGGAGGTAGGTCATGGGTCACCTGTTAACTCGACTGACCCGGAGGCACAAGAAATTCACCGCGATGGCGGCCTTGTTCGCTATGTGCGGTCTTCTCCTTCTCCCAATTTTTCTGGCCCTTCCAGCTTTGGCGGGGGGAGGAGCTCCTGCTGCAGGAGGCCCGCCTCCGGATGTGGCTGCCGAACAGGAAGCTGCAAAAGGCGAGGGTGAGGAAGAAAAAGTGGAAATGGGGCGGGATGTATATTACAAGATTGAAGGTCCCGCTGTTGGAATGCCGGCTCCAAAGACTGAGGATAATGAAACATATTATCCCAGATATAACTTTGAGAGCCGTGTTCTTTTATGGGTCGCGAATCAGCAGCATCTCTATTACGGAAGCTTTGTGTTGGCGGTGCCGATTTTTTGCATGTGCATCGAATTCGCCGGCATGGTGTCCAAAGATAGGGCGATGGCCAAGAAATATGATCAATTGGCCTATGATTTTATTAAGATCAGCTTGACTGCCTATTCCTTGACTGCCATTCTCGGTGGAATTCTGATCTTCACCTTCCTGACTTTGTATCCAGCCTTTTTTGGTTATCTGTCCAGTATTTTCCGCCCAGTGATGCACATATATGCATTGCTGTTTGTGGCTGAGAGCGGAACCCTTTACATCTACTATTATGGCTGGGACAAGATGAAGGAAGGGTTAATGAAATGGATCCATCTCAGCATGTGCGTAATTTTAAACGTGATTGGGACCGTGTTAATGTTCCTGGCCAATTCCTGGATTGGGTTCATGATGTCTCCAGCTGGGGTCGATGAGCAGGGTCGATACCTGGGTAATATTTGGCATGTCGTTCACACGGCTTTGTGGAATCCACTCAACGTTCACCGAATTTTAGGTAACATGGCTTTTGGGGGCGGTGTGGTGGCGGCCTATGCGGCCTATCGTTTCTTGTCTGCCAAGAACGATGAAGAACGTGCCCATTATGACTGGATGGGATATATCGCGATGAGTTTGGGGGTCGCATTTCTCATTCCCCTCCCCTTTGCCGGGTACTGGTTGATGCGGGAAGTGTATGCTTACCGGCAGCAAATGGGTATCACCCTTATGGGTGGGTTGCTGGCTTGGTTATTCATTATTCAGGCAACGATGATTGGAATTCTCTTCCTCACCACAAATTATTACCTCTGGCAAGCTCTTGGAAGGATGACAGGAGCTGAGCGATTCCAAAGGTACATCAAATACTTAGTGTTTATCCTTGTGGTTGGATTGCTGGTGTTTATTACGCCCCATACCATTGTGATGACCCCAGCAGAATTGAAAGCCATGGGTGGTCAGCAACATCCGGTGTTGGGGAACTATGGTGTGATGTCTGCCAAGAATGGTGGGATTAATGCGATCATTATGACCACAATTCTTAGTTTTATATGGTATCAGCGTGGGAATAAAATCCCCGCGGTAAAATGGGCCAAATTTGGCAATATATTTATGGGATGTTTCTTTGTGATAGCACAGCTCAATAATGTATGGCTGGCCTGTTATGGATATTTTATCCCGGCAAACGTCAGGATCGGATTGTCTGTTCCTCAGGTAGCAGGAACTCTGTCGTGTCTATTCCTCATGACTCCATTGAATTTGGCGATGTTAAAGGGGGCAAAACAGTTGGGTCCCATTCGGTGGGGCCAGATTCAACCACGATCCCAATATGCCCTCATCATGTTGGCTACCGCTTTCACCTGGATGATGGGGTTGATGGGCTATATTAGATCTTCAGTCCGGTTATTCTGGCATGTAAATGAAGTCATGCGAGATAATTCACCGTGGGCTTACACGCACACGATTGGGTTCGCCGCGAATGTGATTTCGTTTAATGTCTTGTTTTTCTGGATAACCATCATGTTCGTCTTTTGGCTTGGGGCGCTGGGTATGAAAAAAGCTCCTATACCGGCGGCGGAACCCGTTCCGGGAACGCCTGCACCTCAACCAGCGACTGGACATTAATTAGAAATGAACCGTGAATGGAAGAACCTAACCGCCCTCTTAAGAGCCAGGGGGCGGTTTTCTTCTAATGGAGGGTCATTAAGGTGGTAGGAATTATTGGGGAAGCAATTTCCATTGGGTGGCCAATTTTCGCCTTGTTGATTGGCCTGCTCTTTTACTATCAGGCCACAATTCCTGATCCCGTACAAAAAAAGCAGGTATCCTTTAAACTCATGATTGGGTTGCTAGTCGCATTTATGGCATTAATGGCCATCGCGAACTACAAAACCAATTTTTATGGTGAAAGTCGACTCCTTCCGGTGTCACTAGTCATGATCACCATTGCGACCTTCATCGCGAGTTTGTACTTTACAAACATCAGTGCACTGATGAAGATCGGTGGGTTCATGTTTTTTGTTGCTGCGGCATTGTCAGGATATGGAAACTGGCTACCGCAAGTTGAGGGAGGTTTCCCTCCACCCGTCGTCAAGCTTGACTTTCAAAGTATGTCTCCCCAACAGCTAGGTGATGAAGGGGAAAAGATCATTTTTGGTGGATTGGGTCAGAGTAAAGTCCAGGGAGCTATTGGAAAGGGCCAATGCCCATTGTGTCATGGATTCCAAAAAGGATTCCTGAGTGAGCGGGCCCCGAACCTATTCGATATTCCCGGCAGGGCGACGAAAAGGTTAGATGAGCCCAACTACCATAAGGGTGATCCAGCTTCCAGGCCAAGCGTACAAAAAGAGGCTTTTGAAGGTTCAGGTACCGCAGAGAACGCACAGGAATATATTGCTGAGTCGCATGCTTGTCCCAATTGCTATGTGGTTCCAGGATTTGGCGTTAAGGGTACGAACGATACTGAAAGCCCTATGCCGAGAATTCACAAGCCACCGATCTCTTTGTCGATGGGGGAATTAGCGGCTGTCGATACCTGGATGTATGTCAGGGAAGGTCTGGAAGCCCCTGGATATGAGGAAATTGTGGCTTCGTATGAAAAATTTATCCCTGAAGCTGATCGCATTACCGAAACCGCTGAAGATGACGGTGCGGCGGCGGGTGGGGTATTGGCTACTGGTGAAGAACCAGTCAATGAGATCTTTACAAAAGGCGCCTGCATAGCCTGTCATACTATTCCAGGGATTGAGGGGGCTACCGGCAAAGTCGGTCCGGTGCTCACTGAGGGCTCCAATGCTCCGCAACGCCTGAAAGATGGCAATTATAAAGGAAAAGCGAAGTCTGTCCGGGAATATATTACGGAATCAATCTTGAGTCCCAGTGCCTATGTGGTGAAGGACTTTCCGGACAATCAAATGCCCAAAGATTTCGGTAAGAAATTAAGCGCAGGCGCGGTTAATAAAATCGTTGACTATCTTTCTCAGTTGAAGGAAGGCGAAGAGCCTCCTCCAATTGAATAGCATTTTAGAAAATAAATTTTTAGGTTTAACCCTCAAGTAAGGAGTATCGGGTCATGACCTGGTTAAAACTTGTCGAAGGGTACATGCCGATGCAGATGATCTCGGAGTTGGCCATCTGTATCTTGTTTTTTGCGGCCATCAACTTCTCGCTCAAAAAAGCAGGCATAGGTATTCCGAAATTTTGGGCAGGGGTGGGGGTTTGGATCTTCATCCTTATGTACCTGAAGTATCGAATCTATCCGCCTATCCCGTTCAGCGTGCGCGCCATCTATGGGACCGTCTCGGCCTGCGGAATCTTCATGTGGGTGTCCGGGTCCCAACCTGAATGGGAAGATTTTAAACGTCCGATCCTCAACGTAATGGATGGGAAGACTGGGTTTCATAAAGCCATTCGAGTGGTAGCCCTGGTACTCATCCCCCTTGCGTTGGGAGGGTATGCTTATCAATCCTTCCTTCCCAGCTTCGAAGAGCCCATTGAGCTGCGGACGGTGCATCCGGCCCCGCCGGCCACGACCAAAGTGCATGGCAAAACCTTTGTGTTGCAAACGGCCGAAAACCCCTATCGCGTCAATCCGGAAGGCGAATACGATCAGAAATATACGGACGCGCATATCGTATCCCAAGATATGGGTCGGCTTATGAAGGACTTTGCCAGCAATGAAGATAATCCCTGGGATCCCAACGCAGAAGGCTATATTAAATATGTGCGAGAAGGGGGAGAGATTTTCTTCCAGAACTGCCACTTCTGCCATGGAGATAATTTGAACGGCCGAGGGTTGTGGGCCTATGCCTTTAACCCCATTCCGGCTAACTTCACGGATGCGGGCACGATTGCGCAGCTGCAAGAGACATTTGTGTTCTGGCGCGTGTCGCAGGGTGGTATCGGATTACCCCCCGAAGGTTTTCCCTGGGCGTCCGTGATGCCGCCGTGGAAAGAGCATTTGACGACGGATGAAATTTGGAAAGTGGTGATGTTTGAATATTGGCACACGGGCTACTACCCGCGTACCTGGGAATAAGGGAGGGACGCGGATATGAAAACCACTCAAATGATTGATTTAAGCAAGAAGAGGGACACGATGGAAACGACAAGCAGGTCTCCACTCACCCTAGCCGCTCTTGGGGTCCTTACTTTGAGCCTTATGCTCGTGGGGTTGCCCAGTCTGGTGAGCGCCCAAGAAGATGTTCCGGAGGGGTTTAAAAGCCAAGGGCTCCCCGCGCAACATCCGGCGGAACAAATTGAGGCGGGTAAACGGGTCTACTTCACCAAGTGTGTGTGGTGTCACGGGGTTGATGGCGCTGGGGATGGTCCCGGGGCTGACCGACTCTGGCCACGCCCGCGAAATTTTAACGCGGGCACTTTCAAAATAAGGCATACGGCTAGTGGCGAATTGCCACTGATCGATGTGGACTTGATGCAAACGGTCACGCACGGGCTGCCGGGTTCGGCTATGCCCTCCTGGGAAGGCATCCTCACAGACCAACAACGGAAGGACGTTTTGGCCTTTGTAACAGAAGAACTGGTGAAAGACCGGGACTGGCAGGATGATGAATTTGAAACTTTGACGGTGCTTGAGTTGGATAAACTTGCCCCCAAACCAGCAACTCCGGAATCCATCAAACGAGGGGCGGAGCTGGTGCAGGAAAAGAAATGTGTCGAATGCCATGGAATGGAAGGCCGAGGGGATGGCAATGCCTTCAACCTGAAAGATGACTGGGGCTTCCCGATCCAACCGGCGGACTGGCACAAATGCTGGAATTTCCGGGGGAGCCGTCAAGATCCGTACAACGTCAAGAACATTTTCCGCACCTTCTCGACGGGCATTAATGGCACCCCGATGCCATCATTTGCTGACAATACCTCGGTGGATGAGCGTTGGGACATTGCCAACTACGTCAATTCGCTCTGTGAACGGGTGAACGAAATTAATATCGCCGGTGGGCAGGTGACTGATGAAATTGCCACAACGCTGTCCACAAGTCAGGCGTTGCCAGTCGATATCCTGACGGATAAACCCAAAGCGAACTTTGTTGTTCCCTCCAAATACACGGAAGGGGAAGTCCCCACGGATGAAATGGATGAGCGCTGGAAAACAGCCCCACGGCGCTGGATCGCCCTGGGCGGACAAATCACGCACAAGCCAAGGAATTTCGTCAATCGGATTGATGATGCCTGGGTGCAGTCCATTTATAACGACACGACGATCAGTTTCCTGTTTCAGTGGGATGATCGCACCAAGAGTGTGGCAGAGGATGAGTTGGAATTTGATCCGACGGAAGTCAACCTGGAAGATTATGGGGTCGTGGAATCGCCTCCCGGCGGCTCCAGGTTTGACGACGATCCCGAGCATCCGGAGTCCATTGCCGCGGCCCAAAACCAATATCAAGTATTTAACGATGGGATCGCCTTCGAATTCCCTGTGAAATGGCAAGAATTGCCAGCCCCCAGAAAGCCCAGGTATTTGTGGGGAGATGAGAAGTTCGCCATGGATATCACCAAATGGACGGCCGATGGCGTATTATACGCCTATGAGGGGACTGGATGGGATCAAGATTTCAGCGAGCGGGATGATTTTACCGAACAAATGAAGATCGCCAAAGCGGAGTGGAAGGATGGGCGGTGGACGGTGCTCATTCACAGGCCGATCAAGGGCGATTACGAAGAAGATGCCTACCTCCAGGCCGGGCAATATATTCCCATGGTCTTCTTTGCCTGGGATGGACACAATGGGGATGCCGGGCGGAAGATGGCGGTCTCCGCATTCTACTACCTGGTGATGGAGCCCCCGATTCCTAAGGAGGCCTACATTTATCCGGTCCTGGTAGCCATTGGTATGGTTGGCATTGAAGGGTGGGTTCTCACCCGCCGGAAGAATAAACGCGCAAGCAAGTCGTAACCGAATCCGACCGGGCTGCCCCAACGGGCTGGCCTCACGGTTAAATACCAACTCAGGGGGGTGGGGACTCAACCCACCCCCTTTTTTTTGGGTTACGATGGGACGCAAGATAGATCATATCTCGGGGGTGCTGCTGGCTGGGGGAAAAAGTCGGAGAATGGGGCAGGATAAACGACACCTCATGATTTCAGGAAAATCTCTTTTCAATCATGCCCTTCACGTTTTGGAGTCGGTGTTCTCAGAAATCATCATCGTGGTGGACACAATATCCTCAGTGGTATCAGAAATAAATCATCGAGTTGTGACGGATCTGATTCCTGACAAAGGATCAGCTGGTGGGCTGTTTACTGGCCTTACCTATTCCCCTAACCCTCAAGTATTTGCTGTGGCCTGTGATATGCCATTTTTGAATCCCGCAGTAATAAAGAAAATTTGCGATATGTCCGACTCGACGGACGTGACCATGGTGAAACTTTCCAATGGCCTTCATCCGATGCATAGTGTGTATTCTAAGGGATGCCTTCCTGTTTTACGCAGAATGATAGAGGCCGACCAGCTACGCCTCCAAGATCTTCTTTTACAAAAAGAGTTAGAAACGAAAATACTTGGACCAGAGGTGGTTCAAGATATTGATCCCCAATTCAAGTCTTTTTTGAACGTGAATACTCCAGCTGATGTAAAAGTCGCTGAAAGATTGATCCTTCAATGAACAACGGTTATCCCATAGTGCTGATTGTGCATCCGGGCACCCTGGGAGATGTCCTTCTGGCTGTCGAAGCTATTCGGGAAATCAGGAAAGCCTTTCCAGCACATCATGTGGTGTGGGTCGGCCAGTCCGAAGTTGGAAAATATCTGTTGGAATGCGAGGAAGTGCATGAAGCCATCGGAATCGAGGGACCGTTTCTTTCACAACTCTTTTCTGGCCCCGGACATGTTGATGATCGATTAAAAGGCCTGCTCCAACGATGTACCCACTGTGTGTGCTGGATGGCCAATCATGATGAAATGATTTCCAATCATCTCCAATCCTTGGGCATCGGCTTTATTATTCAATCCCCACAATCCTCTGAGCTTATGGGTTTTCATCTTGAAGAGAGGTTTATGAGAACCCTTCGACCATGGGGAATAATGGCTGACTCGCACAAGAAAAGACGGCTTCTTTTCCAAAATATTTCTTCCAATTCTGAAACCGAACAATTGAGGAACAGATTCAGTTTCATTGATACGCCTTACATCGTTCTTCACCCGGGAAGTGGCAGCCGACATAAATGTGTGACTCCTTCTTTTATGGCAGCGGTTGCGCGAGGATTACGTAAACGTTCAGGGATAAACTTGGTCATCCTGAGCGGCCCTGCGGATCAATGTCATGTGGATAACCTCCTTGCTGAAATTCCTTCTGGAATGACGCATCTTGTCAGCAATCAATCTTTGTCAACCGTCGCGAGTGTTCTAAGAAATGCCGCTCTGTATATGGGACACGATTCTGGAATCAGCCATCTGGCCGCGGGTGTGGGAACTCCCTCCATAGTGTTGTTTGGACCAACGAATTCGGCGTATTGGGCTCCGAGAGGAGATCATGTGACAGTGATTCATGGCCCTCCCTGTCAATGTGATGATTGGGAACAGGTGCAGCAATGTCACCAGAAACCCTGCCTGGAAGTTTCCGTCGATCTGATTCTTCAAAAAGCTGAAGCGCTTATTCCCGTGAACGGGAAATCTCATATTTCAGATCTCAAATCTCAAATACATTCAAATAACCGAAGTCCAAAATTCCAAACTTTGGATTCTGGCAATCTTTATCCTCATTCATGTTTGAAATGTGAGATTTGAAATATGAGATTACCCCTTCAGGGGTACCTGGCCTGTATAGCTTGCCTACTCGAAAAAGCTATGGTACATTCGGCGCGGCTTGCATTATTTTTCCTTATTTTTTAAGGACATAGGAAATTTTGTGTCGACCAGTCCGGTTCAAGATCTGATAGTCGAGGCTTTGTCTAAGGCCGTCGATCGAGTCTGTGAAAGTGGGGACCATACACTACCAACAGTCCTTCATCCAACAATTGAATTACCCAAGCGGGCGGAATGGGGAGATTTTTCTTCGAATGTCGCCATGGCGTTGGCCCCCAAGGTCCATCGCCCACCGATAGAGATTGCCGATGCTCTTGCCAAAGAACTCCAGGCTGGTTCTGCAGAAATATTTGAACGGGTTGAGGTTGCGGCCCCGGGATTTCTGAACTTCACGGTTAAACGAAATCGATGGGTTGAAGTTCTTCGGGCTATTGAAACCCAGGGGCAACGTTTTGGCACAAGTGAGGTCGGGAAAGGCGAGCTACAGGCCTCTGCTTTTTCCTCTTCCTGCTTTTAATTTAACGAAAACCTACCGATAAACGGACTAAGGGTAATCCGCTACCGGCACAAGATCTGGAAGCAACACGAAATTCAACCCATGTGTGGAATAATCGGTTACAGTGGGGTCCAAAATGCAACCTCCATTCTTATTGAGGGATTGAAACGCCTTGAATACCGAGGGTATGACTCCGCTGGGATCGCCATACTTCACGGTGAGGAATTAGCGGTCAGGCGCAGCGTCGGGAAGCTCGAAAATCTTGAGAATCTGGTTAGAAAAGAGCCTCTAGGTGGAACTGTCGGAATTGGTCATACCCGGTGGGCCACACATGGAAGGCCATCTGAACAGAATGCTCATCCGCACCGTTCCGGAGATTTGGTTCTCGTCCATAATGGGATCATTGAAAATTACCTGCTTCTAAAGCATCGGTTAGAAACAGAAGGCTATCGGTTTGATTCTGAAACGGATACCGAAGTTATGGCTCATTTGTTGGCTTCTTATATGAAGGGGGGGCAATCGGTTTATGATGCAGTTCGATCGGCAGTTGGTGACCTGCAAGGCAGTTATGCGGTCGCCGTTTTGTGCATGTCAGAACCCAAGGTGATTGTGACGGCAAGGTCGGGATGTCCGCTTGTGATCGGAAAGAATGGAGAAGGTACGTATTTGGCTTCCGACGTCACTCCCTTATTGGTGCACACCCGAGAGGTCGTTTTTTTGGAAGATGGGGAAATCGGTGTTCTGACGCCAAGCTCGATCTCCGTCACCGGCATGGATGGGCGCACCATCAATCGTGTTCCGGTCCAAATTGATTGGGATGCGGATGCGGCGGAAAAGGAAGGCTACCCGCACTATATGCTGAAAGAAATTCATGAACAGCCGCAGGTCATTATGGATACCCTTGGCGGTCGATATGATTTTGATACGGGCGAAGCTGATCTCCCCGATCTGGCCATTTCCCCGGAGGATCTTATTCGCGCTCGCCGTATTTGGATTGTGGCGTGCGGAACATCTTGGCATGCCGGGTTAGTGGGTAAATATCTTTTTGAAGAAATGATCGGCAACCCGGTTCAAGTGGATATTGCTTCAGAATTCCGCTATCGAGAGCCGATGATTCAAGAAGACGATTTATTTATTGCTATATCTCAATCGGGAGAAACGGCTGACACCTTAGCGGCGGCTCGAGAGGCGAAACGCCGAGGCGCTGGTGTGTTAGCCATTGTGAATGTTGTCGGAAGCTCTCTGGCCCGTGAAGCCGATGGTGTGATTTATACCCGATGCGGACCAGAAATTAGTGTGGCATCAACCAAAGCCTTTACCGGGCAAATTATCGCGATGTATTTGTTAGCCCTTCACATGGGCCGAGTACGAAAGATCCTGAATATTGAGGAAGGACGATGGTGGTTGGATCAGTACATGATGCTCCCCGGTCGAGTTGAGCATGTTCTCAAACAAGAACCCAATATTTTGGCTTCAGCCAAACAATATTGTACCAAAAAGAATTTTTTGTATTTGGGACGAGGCATCAATTATCCCATTGCCCTAGAAGGCGCTCTGAAGCTTAAAGAAATCTCTTATATTCATGCAGAAGGGTATGCGGCAGGTGAAATGAAGCATGGCCCCATCGCCCTTGTGGATGAAGAAATGCCAGTTGTGGTTCTAGCCCCTCGGGACCGGCTGTACGACAAGACCATCAACAATTTGATGGAAGTGCGAGCCCGAAATGCCCCAATTGTGGCCCTGGCGTCGGAGGGCGACCATGACATTCACCGAGTTGCCGAAGTGGTGTTTCCGATTCCTGATGTTCATCCACTTCTCACCCCTATTTTGTTTACCGTGGCGTTACAGCTTTTTGCCTACCATATTGCCGTGCTGAGAGGGCTTGACGTTGATCGGCCTCGAAATTTGGCCAAGAGTGTGACGGTGGAATAAGGTTGCGGGGGTCAAAGCGATCGAAAAGTCAAAGGGTCGCAGGGGCTAAGAGTCGAGGGGGCGAAAAGTCTAAAAGGTTAAAGAGACCCAGAGCCAAAATGGTTGGAAGTCTGTAAGCCCCGAGAACAAAGAACCCTATGACCCCTTTGACCTTTTAGCCCCTTTTCACTTTTCGACTCCGTCGTTCTACGAACATGAAACATTAAACCCAGAACTATAACTGTTCAGTTTTTCGACAGAAGGGAAAAGGTCAAGCTTGACATGGGAACGATAGT
>CP070743.1:37135-52561 GCA_020348185.1 Nitrospirota bacterium | reverse complement strand
CCCAAGCGAATTGTCGAAGTCGGAGCGGGCTTGGGTTATGTTTCAAGGGATTTAGCCAAAGAGTTCAATGCTCTAGAGCGAAACGGAATGAGGTACACGTTTGTCGATATTACCCGACCGTTTTTAAGCTCCCAGACGAGTCTGGCGCGGGAGGCAGGCTGGACTTGTTCGGCAATTCAAGCTAATGCCGAACAACTACCGTTGGCCGACAGCAGTGTAGATTTAGTCATTGATAACGAAAATTTGGCGGATATGACCCCCATCCAATTAACGGCAGAAGAATTGGAATCAGGGCAAGGAACAACCCCTCCGCATCAAGAAGCGTTGGATCTGATTCGACGGCTTCGATTGACTCTCGATAAGCCCCTGCCGCCAGAGGTGATCTTTAATTATGGAGCCATCGCCTTTCTCATGGAAGTATGGCGGGTTTTGCGGCCAGGCGGCCGAGCGATTCTTGTCGAATTCGGAATCGAGACAGGTTGGCCCGCACCGGTCAAACTTCCGGGACATACGGAATATGAAGTCCAGTACTCCCATTTACGACATGCAGCCCGTTGGTTGGGGTTCCGAGAACAGTATTGTGCGCTTCCTCAGCTGTTAGCTATCCGTCGTGACACCCAAGTGCTCTGTACCGGAGCAGCGTATGCCATACGCAGGTTCTGCGAAACCCTTGAAAAACCTTTTTCGGTAAGAGCCTACACACAACCGGAATTGGAGAAATCACTTGGTGACATGCTTCCCAAGCTTACCGGCTTACACTATCATCATGTACTTGACCCAGCCTGGTTTGGCCTTTGGGATTTCAAAGTCCTGCTGGTCGAAAAACCCGGTGGCATGATACACCGATCGGCCTACCAAGAATCCAAAGGATTCCGGTGGTATAGTCAGAGATAAAAGTTTCAGGTTTCAAGTTTCGGGTTTCGGGTTAAAGAAAGAGGATTTTGGTTTTTTACTTTAAACTTTACACCTTGGACTTGGAACTTCTGAGCCGGTTCGCTTCGTGCACCAAAATACCTTCCCGTAACCCGTAATCGCTGACCAGACACTCCTGGAATCCCAGCGTTTGTATCACCACACGAAGGATAACCGTTCCCGCAACAATGACGTCTTCACGCCCTTGTTCAAGCCCCGGTATATCTCGGCGCTCCAATCGAGTACGCCTCCGCAGTTCTTTCTCCAACTGTTGGATTTTTTCAAGACTGAGCCGGTAATTATGAATTCGGGCTGATTCATAATGGGATAATTTCTGAGCCATTGCCGCTAATGTTGTAATGGTCCCGGCCGTGCCGACACAGGTCATACCACTTAAATCCCCCAACCCGCCCCTGATTTTTTCAAGTTCTCCCTGAATCACCTCTTCCGCGGCGAAAAGGGCTGGATCACTTGGTGGATCATCAGTGTGGAATTCACGTTCGGTCAAACGCACGACACCCAAATCAAGAGAATAGACGTGTGGCTGTTCGATTAATTTGGTGTTATGGGCTCGCATGAATTCTGTGCTTCCTCCCCCGATATCAATTCCCAAGAATTCGTCAACCTCAGCAGGAAGACCGGATTGAATTCCCAATAAGGTGCGTCGAGCCTCTTCGTCACCATTTAAAATCTCAACCTCAAAGCCGGCCTCGCTCTTGACATTGGCCACAAATTCTTCTCTATTGGTAGCCTCACGGACCGCACTGGTCGCAACCACAGCCACTCCAGCGAGGGGATATACTTCCATTCGATCCCGCCACTCACACAACGTTTTCACAACTCTTGACATGGCGGCCGGACTTAAACATCGCTTTTCGTCGACTCCTTCGCCCAGTCGAAGAATCTGACGATCCGATTCGATCTCCTTCATTGCCAAATCGGTGCTGACATCCGCAATTAACAGACGACAGGTCAACGTTCCGATATCAATCCCAGCTAGTAGCAAGCCTTTTCCTCCTTTCAACTAAATTCCATTACTTCTAGACGATCGTAATATTCGCACTCCCTGCTGTAAATCTCAAATCTCCTATTTCAAATTTCAAAAAAAATACCTGAGATCTGAGATTTGAAATTTGAGATCTGAGATTCACGTGCTGAGATCTAAGTTCTGACTTTTTCTTCCTGAGCAGTGTATGGTAGGATCAATAACTCTTTCGCTTTTCAACGCTTTAAATTCGCGTTATGGTTTTGTTTCATAAGGAGAAATCACCATGTCAGAGATCCATTGCTTACGATGCGATAAAACTGCCGAAATGATGACTGAAAACCTGTTTTTGGGTAAACTGGAAAAAGACGTCAAGAAAAATGTTTGCCAGGATTGTTGGAACGAATGGAATCGCCCAGGGGGAGTCAAAACCATGGTGATTAATGAGTTTCAATTGAATCTTGGTGATGAACAAGCCCGGGAAACCCTGAAGAACCACCTGCGCTCCTTTTTTAAATTGCCTGGTGCGACCGTAGAATTTAAAGACTACCGTACGTAAGTCATATCTTTTGCATTACACGACCCATTCATCCCATCGCTCTCGCCATCCATCCTAATCCGGGAACATCCCCCACCCATTCCCATCTGGCTATTCCTCGGTACCTCGGGAGAATGCTGGTGGGGGCAAATTCTAAGATTAAGCATTTCTCATCTTCGAAACCTTCCACTCTGAATTTTGCCTCTTTGACTTTCCACATTCTCTTTCGTTCCTTTGGTCTGGCTGACTTGAATAGGTTTGAGGAGCCGCGGTAGGATGAAAAGATGGAAGCAACCTTAGAAAAGGGAATTTTCCTCATTGCGACCCCGGCCTTGCGAGACCCGAATTTCCGACAGACGGTGGTGTTATTGTGTGAACATGGAGAAGAGGGCGCTCTCGGCGTCGTTGTCAATCGCCCGACCGAAATTAATATTACGGAAGTCCTACCTCAGGTTCCTGTTCTCGAAGGGCAGCGTCACCGAGTATTTGCCGGTGGTCCGGTACAACGAAACAGTTTACTCATATTATACCGGGTGGAAGAAGAACCGTCTGAGACTCACCAAGTCGTGAACGGCATGTATTTGGGAGGAAACGTTCAAACCCTTGAACGCATTTTAGAGAAGCCGAGCTCCGATGAATCGTTCAGAGCATTTCTGGGTTACTCAGGATGGGCTCCAGGCCAATTAGAAAACGAACTCAATACCGGATCGTGGCTGACCATGCCGGCCGACCCGACCTTGGTGTTTGAAAAAGATCCCACCCTCATCTGGGCAGAAGTCCTCCAAACCTTAGATAGCAATTATACAATCTATGCCGATATGCCTATTGATCCTAATCTGAATTAATTCCTTCTGACTTTCTCTTTCGCCCTCCCTTCTTGACTCAATTATCTGGCTGATTCTGTTTCTGCTTCGAATTTTCCCAAGGCACAATAGTTTAATAGGTAAAGAAGCTCCAAATCGGAAAACGTTGGACCTTGATCCTTGAACCTTGTACATTTACCCTCTCACCAATGACCGCCCCAAACCATTCCCGACATTGGGCGCTGGACTTCACCAAACTTCTGTTTAGTCCAAAAATGCTGGTCATGGTATTGACTGGCTTTTCGTCCGGCCTGCCACTCCTGTTAACAGGGTCCACATTAAAATTCTGGATGCGCGAAGAGGGGCTTGATCTGAGCACCATTGGGGTATTCGGGTTAGTCGGTCTGCCCTATACCCTGAAATTTGTTTGGGCTCCCTTGATGGACCACCTCATCCCACCGTTTTTGGGACGGCGACGAGGCTGGATGATGATGACCCAGATCACACTCATGGTGGCCATTGCGTCGGTGGCGTTCACCAATCCTGTCACGGACTTATCGGTATTAGTGATCTTGTGCCTCCTCATTACGTTTTTTAGTGCCAGTCAGGATATCGTCCTCGACGCCTATCGCCGGGAATCTTTACAGGATGAGGAATTAGGCATTGGATCATCTCTATTCATTTACGGCTATCGTATGGGCATGCTTGTTGCCGGGGCTCTGGCTTTTTTTCTGGCTGATCAGGACTCCATCTCCTGGCAAATGGTCTATGTCATCATGGGGTCTTTCATGCTCATCGGCATATTCACCACCTGGTTTGCACCCGAACCTTCGATTGAAACGCCTCCACCCTCCTCATTCCAGGAAGCGGTGGTGGGACCTTTCGTAGAGTTTTTCAGTCGCCCTCAAGCACTGCTGGTCCTTGTCTTTATTCTGCTTTATAAAATCGGGGACAGCATGGGGTCAGAAATGATTTCTCCCTTGATGGTCGATCTCGGAGTTTCAAAGACTGAATACGCCACGATTGTGAAACTCTTTGGCATGGTGGCTTTGATTGGTGGAGGACTGATCGGCGGTTTGTTCGTTTATCGGCTCGGGATATCTCGATCTCTATGGATATTCGGTATTCTCCAAATGATTTCCACCGCGGGCTTCAGCGTACTCGCCCTGGTGGGTGCCAACACTGTCGTCCTAACCGCCGTCATTGCGTTTGAAACCATATCCAGCGGATTAGGTCAAACGGCGTATGTAGCATTTATGGCTAGTATGACCAACAAACGGTTTACAGCCACCCAATACGCCCTACTGACGAGTTTGATGGGAGTACCGAGAGTGATTGCGGGGTCAACAACCGGGTTCTTAGCGGAATGGTTCGGGTGGGAAGTTTTTTATTTGCTATGTACCGCTATCGCCATTCCAGGGTTGCTCCTTATTTCAAGAATTGGAAAGATGGAAGCCAACGCCGGGAAGGAGGGTCAAAGTGAAAAGTTCAAAGGTGAATAAGTGCGGTAAGAATTTGGCACGTGCATCCTCAAACGGCCTTTGGACTCAACACTTGCAGCCATAACGCGGGCTATTCCTTTTTGGGAAACCATGGGAAAAATGCACTCGTCGTGCGTTGGTAGTTCCGATAGTCTTCTCCCCGGCTGGCAAGAGCCTGGGCTTCTGAAAATGGAATTCCCGTGATCTTGAGCAGTCCCCAGATCATTAAAACAGGACCAATGAGGGTGATCCATCCATACGGAATACCCATCCCCATGATTACATAGGAGCACCAGTGAAGGCTTTCGAAAAAATAGTTGGGATGTCGGGAATAACGCCATAAGCCTTCACGATAGGTTTTGCCGCGATTCCTTGACTGAGCTCGAAAATGGGTCAATTGGTAGTCAGCCAAGGCTTCCCCCCCTACTGCGATCCCCCACACGAGGGTCCCCACGGCTTCCCAGAAACTGAAGGTAGGTTCAGGATTGTACATGAGGACCAGCAACGGTAGGGAAAACACCGCGATCGCAATGGCTTGCCCCTGAAAATACAGGAAGAAATAGAATTGGCCCCGATTCCCCCATTGACTGCGTAGCTGTTGATATCGGGAATCTTCTGTTTTTTTGTAAACCCGGTTAAGAAATAAATGAAGTCCCAGGCGAAACGCGTATACTGCCCCCATACTCCCTACAAGCCATCGTCTGAAAGGATTTCCATCCGCCACCACCGCATACCAGAGGACCATGACTCCAAAACCCAGACAAAATCCCAGGTCAGCAAGCACCGCATTCTGATGAGTCCGTTGCACAACCCACAGTGCAAGCATCACTGGAACCAGAAGGAGCCAGCTCATGAAAATGAGTTCAAATCGCATGGGGATAACAAGGAAGAATCGGATTCATATCAATTATCATGACCCGGGATACAAGCACAAAATACTGTATAGAATCGCCACACAACCTCTTGATTATACTGGGAGCCTGGGTGGACGCGCAGACCATGATTCGAGCACCATACGAATTATCGGTAGCATGACAGGTTAGGGATTTTACAGCCTGAACCCTTTTGAATCCTTAGGGAGGGAATTCGATTAGTAACGAATTGATGGTGTCCACCTTGACTCTCCCTTCGGGGCTTTACTAAAGTATGCAGTTTGTTTGAAGCAAAACCGAAAGGATAGGATTGTTCTGGCATGTTTGGCTCCTTAACTGAAAAAATCGAGAAGGTTTTCAAGAAGTTACGCGGACAGGCTGTCCTGACTGAACAGAATATTACTGACGCGTTGAAAGAAGTCCGGCTTGCTTTGTTAGAAGCGGATGTAAATTTCAAGATCGTCAAAGAATTTATTGAAAAAATTAGGGAAAAGGCTGTCGGGCAGGAAGTTCTCAAAGGTCTCAACCCGGCTCACCAGGTGGTGAAGATTGTTTGGGATGAACTCCGCGATCTCCTGGGACAGGAACAGTCAGGCCTTCATCTTTCTTCTTCTCCTCCAACCGTCATTATGATGGTTGGCCTTCAAGGGTCAGGAAAAACCACCTCCACTGGGAAAATTGCCCTTCATTTCAAGTCCCAAGGCAAACGCGTCTTACTTGTCGCGGCTGATCCACGGCGACCGGCTGCCGGAGACCAGCTTGCTTCACTGGGCCAAGAATTGGACGTCATCGTCCACAGGGGTGACCAGGAGGGCCAGCAGGGGGGCAACGCGGTTCACACCTGCCGGGATGGAGTGGCACGAGGTCGAGACCATGGATACGATGTCGTCGTTCTAGATACAGGCGGTCGACTACATATCGACGATGAGTTAATGCAGGAACTTGTTGACATTAAACAGGGCGTCGCTCCCCAGGAAATCCTGCTGGTGGCCGATTCGATGACTGGGCAAGAAGCCGTATCCGTCGCCCAACGATTCGATCAAGCCGTCGGCCTGACCGGAGTCATTTTGACCAAAGTTGAAGGCGATGCCAGAGGGGGCGCTGTGTTGTCCATTCGGGCGGCGACCGGCAAACCCATTAAATTTTTGGGAATCGGTGAAAAATTAGATGCCCTCGAACCCTTCTATCCTGACCGCATGGCCTCACGAATTTTGGGAATGGGGGATGTCCTCACGCTCATCGAGAAGGCCCAAGAAAGCATTTCCAAAGAGCAGGTTGAAACCCTTCAACGGAAGGTCTCCAGTAATACGCTCACCCTTGAGGATTTCCGGGACCAGATTCAACAGGTCAATCGCCTTGGATCATTCGATCAGATCATCGATATGCTTCCAGGTGGGCAAAAAATTAAATCCATGGTTGCGCAGGCCGGGCCTGAAGCCGGAGTTCCCGATAAGGAAATTAAGCGAGTCGTGGCCATCATTGATTCGATGAATCGGAAGGAACGCCGAGACCACACGATTCTTAACGGCAGCAGGAAGAAACGCATCGCTCGTGGAAGCGGAACGACGGTTCAAGAGGTGAACCGGTTGATCAAACAGTTTTTGGAAGCCCGACGGATGATGAAATCATTGGTCGCAGGTCAATTCGGGAAAGCCAAAAAACGAAAAAAATTAGTTCGGGTGTTGCAAGCACCCTGAAACCGGTTTGGCCAGATTAACAGAAAATTCGAAATTCAGAGGCATAACTGATAAACTTGCAACAAAGGAGCATCTACCGTGGCAGTTCATTTGCGATTAACACGATGTGGTCGGCATAAACGACCCTTTTATCGAGTCGTAGCAGCTGATTCGAGAATGCGGCGAGATGGACGGTTTTTAGAAGTGGTGGGGACATATGATCCGCTGAAAGCCACTGATAAGGCCGAGTTTAAACAAGAGCGGGTGCTGGATTGGCTCCAAAAAGGCGCTCAACCGACTAATCCGGTTCGAGCCTTGCTTCGCCGAGCGGGAATCTTGAAGACGTTAGCTGCCTCGAAACAAAGCCGTTCCCCGTCTTCGTAAGATCGACGAGCGATTGTCGCCTTTTCTTTTTGCTTCTCTCTCAGCTTCACGACTGGAGCAAAGTTTTCTCCCAAAAAGGACGCGAGAGGGTTTGGGCTTAGCTCAGGAATGTCTACCAGTACCGATGTCGTGACCATTGGGAGAGTATTACGACCATTTGGGGTTCATGGAGATGTGCATGTTGAATCGCTTTCCGATGTCCCGGATCGATTTGAATGCCTGACGTCTGTGACGTTGCTCATGCCGACCGGAGAATCTCTAGAAACAGAGGTGCTTCGAGCCCGGAAAGTGAACCGGTTTTACGTGGTGAGATTTTCAGCTTTTTCTTCGCCCGAAGAGGCGACAAAGTTTCGAGGCGCGTTAATACAAATACAGCAAAAATCTGTTCCGCCTTTACCGGATACCCAGTATTACCAATTTGAATTGATTGGCTTAGAAGTTCACGATGAAACGGGACGAGTATTGGGAAAAATCGAGGAGGTCATCAGCCGTCCTCACCAACATCTCTTTGTCGTAAGAAACGAGGTACACGAGCTGCTGATTCCGGTCGTTCACCCGATAATCAGGCATGTTGATGTTCAAGCTGGCACCATAACTGTTGCCCCTTTTGAGCAATGGGGTATCCCTCATGCAATGTGAAATTTTAACTCTTTTTCCGGAGATCATCTCCGGAGTGGCTTCGCAGAGTATCCTGAAACGGGCTCAGGAAATGGGCCACCTTCGCCTTCGAATTCATAACATCCGCGATTATACGCCCGATCCGCATCGGGTCGCCGATGATGTTCCGTATGGTGGTGGTGGAGGCATGGTGATGAAGGCGGAGCCGATCTTTCAAGCCATCGATGCCCTCCGGCAACCCGGGGGGAAATTTCGATTCGTGATCCCCTCGCCTCAAGGGATTCCTTTAACTCAATCACTGGCAGAGGAACTCAGTCAAGAACATCAATCTTTGGTCTTTATCTGTGGGCATTATGAAGGGATTGATGAACGAGTGCAATCCGGCCTGGCTGCCGAAGAGATTTCGATTGGTGATTATGTTCTCACCGGTGGAGAACTGGCGACGTTGGTCATCATTGATGCAGCCGTGCGGTTCATTCCCGGCGTGTTGGGGGATCCTCAATCAGCCCAGCAGGACTCCTTTGCGGACTCTCTGCTCGATTATCCTCATTTTACCAGGCCCTCGGCTGTCCGAGGGTTGGGCGTTCCGGACATTCTGCTTTCTGGAAACCATCAAGCCATCAAACGTTGGCGGCGGAAGGAAGCCTTGCGGAATACCTTGCTCAAGCGCCCCGATCTGCTTGAAGATCGAAACTTGCCCGATGAAGATCAACAACTGATACACGAAATATTGGAGGAAAGCCCTTCGGCATTGTGCCAGCCGAAGGCAGGAAGGAGCTTATCATGAATCAATTAGAACGGTTGGAACAATCATTAACCCCGGGGCAGGTTCCATTTTTTGAGATCGGAGACACGGTCCGAGTCAAAGTCAAAGTTATTGAGGAACGAACCTACGGAAAAAAAACCGAAGAGGAAAAAGAACGCATTCAAGTATTTGAAGGCGTGGTGATCGGTCGAAAAGGGAAAAAGACCAACGAAATGTTCACCGTTCGAAAGATTTCTTTCGGTGTAGGCGTGGAACGGATTTTCCCCGTCCATTCTCCTAGCATTGCAGGAATCGAAGTCGTCCGGAAAGGGAAAGTTCGTCGGGCTAAGCTCTATTATCTCCGCACCAAAAAAGGGAAAGCCGCCAAAGTGGCCGAACGTGAGTATACGAGGGGAACTCAATCGGCAGCACCCCCGTCGGTAGCCGGTTCTTCCACAACGAAAGTGACAGAATCAGAAACTCCTGAACCGGTAGAAACCGCATAAACATTAATAAGACCGCCCACTTTTTAGCTTTCTGTCATCATCTTCCCAGCAGGATGTTGAAAAAGTCCGCCAGCTGCGTTCTCGGCCCTTTGTCGTGCTCACGTACTCCCGTGTACGCTCCGCGCGCCAATCAAGGGAGACGCCCTGCGGGATGTAGCAGGCAATGCGCGGCCTTGCTGGACGGGCCTTTTTGAACATCCTGCCAATGACGGAGGTTCGTGGGACCCACCCACTTTTTTGAAGAATCCACTCGGATTTGCGGATTTCGGCTGATCGCCGGGTTAGATGAGGCCGGTCGAGGCCCCCTTGCCGGCCCAGTTGTTGCGGCGGCGGTCATCCTGCCACGACGATGTTCGTTTAAAGGACTTCGTGATTCCAAACTGCTTACAGAATCCCAACGCGAAAAACTGTATGATGATATCGGCTCTCGTGCTCTTGGATGGTCAGTCGGATTAGCGACGGAAAAAGAAATTGACAGATTGAACATTCTTGGAGCCACTCGAGTGGCCTTTTCCAGAGCCATCGAGGGCCTTTCACCACAACCCGATTTTCTCTTGCTCGACGCGATGCGCCTGTCTCGGGTTCCCATTTCACAGCAGGCTATCATCAAAGGGGATCGTTTGTCGGTTTCAATCGCAGCAGCCTCGGTCATTGCCAAGGTGAGTCGCGACCGCCTGATGCTGAAATACCATGACCGGTATCCCCAATACCAATTTCACATTCACAAAGGGTATCCAACTCCGGAACACCTCAAACTCTTAGCCCATTTTGGCCCCTGTGAAGGTCATCGTCAGAGCTTTCGACCCGTGCGAGCCTGCAAAGGGTCGAGTATGGCCTGATCATGAAATCAGACGGTCAGCGGTTTGGCGAAGCCGCCGAAATCCTTGCCCAGCAATGGTTGCGGAAAAAGGGGTATCGAATCCTGGAGCGAAATATTCGGTTGCCTGGAGGCGAGCTGGATATGATCGTCCGGCATGGCGATATGTTGGTTTTTGTAGAGGTGAAAGCCAGACGCACGGACAAGTATGGAGGAGCGCCCTATGCGATCCATAGAAGTAAAGAGCAGCGTATGATTAAATTAGCCGCCCAGTATATGGCTCAGCTTTCCCCTGAGACGTTTCATGCCGGACCATGTCGGTTTGATGTTATTCTATGCCAACAAAAATTGAATGGCCCTATCGAAATTCAGCATATTGAGAATGCGTTTGAAGTTTCAGGGGAGGATTTGCGGTGGTGAAGTGGTATTCGGATGATTCAGTTATTTCACGTCACAAAACATTATAAGGGATGCCGCGCCCTCTCGGACGTATCCCTGCGCATTGAAAAGGGCGAATGTGTCCTATTGACGGGACCGAGTGGCGCTGGGAAAACGACCTTACTCAAGTTGATATTTGGGGCGGAAATCCCTGATGATGGCCAAATCTTGGTTCAAAACAGGAACATCGCACGAATCCGCCCATCTGATGTTCCCTTTCTCCGTCGAACCATGGGATTTGTCTTACAAGACTTCAAGCTCCTTCCCCGAAAAACCGTTTTTGAAAATGTCGCCCTTCCCCTCATCATTCGGGGGTTATCCTCGTCAGGCACCAAAAAGAAAGTTAACGAAGCCCTACAGGCCGTGGGAATGGAACATAAACGAACCACGGAAACCCAAGTCCTTTCTGCCGGAGAACAGCAACGAGTCTGTATTGCCCGAGCTGTCGTGAATTCTCCAATTATCCTGCTTGCCGATGAACCAACAGGGAATTTGGATCCTCAACTGACTTATGAAATTAGTGAACTCTTTAAATCCATTAACGCCCGGGGAACAACTTTGATGTTAGCCACTCATAACAAACAGGTGGTTGACCACATGAAAGGCCGCGTTATTCGGCTTGACTGTGGTCGACTCCTTTCGGACCAGCGTGCCTATCAGTGAAACAGTTTGCCTACCTCCTTCGTGAAGCGCTCACCAGCCTTCGGGCGAACCGAACCAGTACGCTTGTGGGGGTCCTGACCACCGGGTTTACCATTACCAGCTTTGGCATCTTCTTGCTTCTGTATCTCAATGTGCAGAAGGTGGTTGGAACACTACAAGATCACGTCGAACTGATTGTCTATCTCAAAGAGGACTTTTCCTCTGAGGAAAAATCTCAACTTGAGCGATGGCTCAAGCAGGAGCCGTCGGTTGAAGAGGTATCGTTTGTTTCCAAAAAGGAGGCCTTGGAAGATTTTCACCATCAATTCCCCGATGAATCCTTCTTGCTGGACGGGATTGGAGGAAATCCTTTACCTGCGTCCTTTGTCGCGACCATCTCCCCAAACTCAAATTCGGCCACTTTCGTGTCGAACGTAGCCACTCAAGTGCAAGAACTTCCCGGGGTTGAGCGTGTGCGCTACAGTCAAGAGTGGGTTGAGCGCCTGACGTTATTTGTGAGTTACCTCGAGCTCGGCGCGGTCATCATTGGACTGATATTGTGTTTAGCCTCGATCACCATTATCTCCAATACCATTCGCCTGGCGTTTTTTGTACGACGTGAGGAAATTGAAATTCTTCGTTTGATTGGGGCCACAGGAACTTTTATAGCTATTCCCTATGTCATTGAAGGTGCTATACTTGGTATTGTGGGGGGAGGGTTATCCGTTGGTTTGTTACGAGGCATGTTTGAAGTGTTTCTGCAGAAAATTAATGCATTGGGGTTAATCGGAGGGTTCCCCTCCGCCCTGGAATTCTTCCCCTTCCAAACATCATTGACCCTCATCATCGGGGGAATGGTGTTGGGTTGTACCGCGAGTATTCTCTCGGTTTATAGTTGGGTTCGGGTTAGACCATGACGCGTTGGCTGTCACCATTCATCGGTATCCTCGTGATAGGAACACTATTGTGGTGTGCTCCAGCCTTGGCCAAATCCAACGACAAAAAGGCCATACAGCAGGAGATCGAACAAGAACGAAGTCGGCTTCAGGAATTGAATCAAGAAATTCGTGAGGCTCAACAAAAAGCCAAGAAAGTCGAAAGTGAACAAGATTCCGTATTGAAAACCATTGAAAACCTTGACCAGAAGCTCAAACGCAAACAGGACGCCTATCAACAAACCAGTCAAAAGCTTAAGAAAAAGGATAGAGAACTTGCCGAATTGAACGCTCACCTTGCTGACATTCGAATGACGATCAAGGCCCGACGTCACTCAATCTCTGCTCGACTCCGCTTGCTCTATATGGAGGGGCGAGACGGGTATCTCAAGGCCTTACTCTCGTCGAACTCTTTTTCGAATTTTGAGCGTCGGCTGGCATATCTCTCCACTATTTCGAAAAAGGAATATCATCTCCTTCAGAAATTCCATGTCGACCTGAATGAGTTAGAACAACTCAAAGAACAACAAGCCAGCGCTCGTGATGAGCTGCTAAAATACAAAGGCCAAACAGAAAATACCATCCGGGAGATGAAGGGGGTCAAAAAGGAAAAGAAGGTCGTGCTGACCAGTCTATCTAAAGAAAAAGAATTGTATGACCGCTCTGTAGAAGGATTACAGAGATCGGCCCAACAGGTCGATGGATTACTCAAAGAACTTGACCAACGGTTTAAGCTATCAAAATCAAAGAAACGGGCGCCTTCGACTCGTCCTCATTCGCGGGGCTCTTTGCTCTGGCCCACCGATGGAACCGTGGTCACCTTTTTTGGGCGCCAAAAACATCCCACGTTCGATACTTATGTCACCAAAAAGGGCATCGAAATTAAAACCACTGGAGGAAGCCCTATTCGCACCGTCTCCTCTGGCACCGTGGTCTACGCAGATTGGTTAAAAGGGTATGGACTGGTGGTCATCATCGACCATCGCAATGGATTTTTCTCACTCTACGCCCATTCCTCTAAACTCTTAGTCAAGGAAGGCCAAACTGTCGAGATGGGTCAAACTATCGGCGAGACAGGGGAAACAGGGTTAACGGAGGGAAACACTCTGTATTTTGAATTGCGCAAAGGAACAAAACCAGTCGATCCCCTCAGATGGCTGGTCAAACGACCGTAACTGCCGTTAATAGGCTGATGACAAAATCACCATGCCAATAATTTTGAATGACTTGATTAAAATCACTTCAATACCAAAAGCCTGGCAGGATGTTCAAAAAGGCGCTTCCAGCAAGGCCGCAGGCCCTTTGGCGCGTGGAGCGTACACGGGAGTACGTGAGCACGACAAAGGGCCGAGCACGCCGCTGGCGGACTTTTTCAACATCCTGCTAGAAAAGGGAATACCATTATGAAACAGGAACGCAATTCAACAATGTGGGTTTCCAGTCTGACCGTTATTGCCATTTTGCTGGCCGGAGTGTTGATCGGAAAAGGCTGGGAACAAACAGGATATGCCAGTGAAACCTACGAGGATCTCCAGATCTTTGCAGAGGTGATGGCTCAAGTCAAAAAACATTATGTTGAAGAAACGGAAACCAAGGATTTAGTTCAGGGAGCCGTTCGTGGGATGCTGACCAGCTTGGACCCTCATTCCTCCTACATGACCCCCGAAATGTACAAGGAAATGCAAGTTGAAACCAAAGGAGAATTCGGAGGCCTGGGAATTCAGATTGGGATTAAAGAGAATCGTCTCACAGTCATTGCTCCTATTGAAGATACTCCAGCATTTTCGGCAGGCATTCAAGCCGGAGATTTCATTACGAAAGTGAATGATGATCCCACCAAAGATTTGACGTTGATGGAAGCCGTCCAAAAAATGCGGGGACAAAAGGGGACGACATGCACCCTGACGATTATACGGGAAGGTATCGATTCGCCTCTTATCTTCACCTTGACTCGAGATACCATCAAAATTCAAAGTGTCCGGGATAAGGTTTTTGAAGGAACAACCGGGTATATTCGAATCACCCAATTCCAAGAATCGACTCCCGACGATTTGTCCAACGCCCTCCAAAGCTTAAAAGAAAAAGAGATCCAAGGGTTAATTCTAGATCTTCGAAATAACCCTGGAGGCCTATTAACAGCCGCAGTAGGGGTCTCCGAGCAGTTTTTGGAATCTGGGAAAATGGTGGTTTCGATCAAGGGTCGAAATGGTCGAGAAGACGAGTACCGCGCACGACCCAATGGCGAAATGTATGAATACCCCATGATTATTCTGGTCAACCAAGGCTCAGCGAGTGCATCAGAAATTGTGGCTGCGGCCTTGCAGGATTGGGGCAAAGCGGTGATTATTGGTAAAACGACCTTTGGGAAAGGATCCGTTCAGACCATTCTCCCCCTCTCTGATGGGTCAGGGCTTCGACTGACGACTGCCAAATATTATACTCCGAAAGGGAAGTCCATTCATTCAGTTGGTGTGAAACCTGATATTGTTGTAGAACCGAAAGTCCTAGCGGTTGCTAAAGTTGGAGACTCAAAAGGGGAAACCCCGGGAACTCCTTCCGCTTCCATTTCACCACAACCTTCTACATCCAGGAGCCCGGAAGAAGGGACGCCAAATGGTGAACCTGAGAAGGAAAATGGTGTTCCCGAAAACGATGTCCAATTGCAAAAGGCGATGGAATTACTCAAAACATGGAAAGTATTCAAGCAACTCAAACCCTTACCATCCTAACCCGTAACCGAGTCCTCACTTCACTTCTGCGTATCTGAAAAACAGGCAGCAGGCTGGTGTCTTCGGCTGGGAAAAGCCGACCGCACCCGTCCCCACCTTCGGGGGGTGAGACCGTTGGAATACGAGTTTCAAGTTTCTGGTTAGAATCAAGCGAACTGGAAACTTTTAAACCCTGAACTCTTTCTTATAGATGTTAGGGCTGTAAAAAGACTCTACTTTTCTTAAGCCGGTTACATTTTCAGAACCAGGGCTGTGCTGGTTTTCGTAATCCCATCGACGCTTCGAATCCGAGACAGCACAATATCATTTAATTCTTCAATGGTCTCGGCCTCAACCTGTGCGATT
>CP070743.1:21103-37035 GCA_020348185.1 Nitrospirota bacterium | reverse complement strand
GAGTGCCTAAAGAAGCTTGTTACCATAGGAGTTCCTCTTAACTCAACCCCACCTGGGGATAAGGGCTCCGGTCAAATTTGGCTATCCGCATGATCTCTCAACCTGAACCTGATGGGGCTGAGGCCCTTCATTCTTTGCGCCAATCCCTTTCCCACCTGGAACGGCTTATCCAAATCGCCAGTCAATCTTCATCCTCCCAGCGGTCCAGTGGTGAAAATCTTGGAACCGACGTGGCAGATCATATCATGCAGATTTTGAGCAGTTCCTTTCTGCCTCCTTCAGTGGAAACCATTTTGTTGCATTTGAAGCAGGTATTTTCGGGTTACGATGAAATCCTGGCCCAGGAAGCACGTGAGCTTCGCATTGCTGAAGGACAGAGGATTCTGGCTCGACTTCAGAATTACCGCCAATTGCAACTAAGGGACTTGGGATCCTCTTCGCCTTCCGGTTTTCAGAAGGCGACTGAGTATAGAGACTCGGGTGAAACTCTCGTCGGAATAGCTGCTCAACTCTCTATTGAAGAATCGAGGTCTGAAGAGCTTACAGGCAAAAGGCGGAGAGAAACGCTATCGGACACTTCAGTTCAGTATGCCAAAGGGGTCGGACCGAATCGAGCGGCTTTGCTGAATAAACTAGGAGTGATCACCATTGAGGACGCCTTATGGTTTCTTCCTTGGCGATATGAAGACCGATCGGTGATTTCATTTATTCGCTCACTTCAACCAGGGATGAAGGCGACCATATGCGGAACGATCAAGGGACACTCTTTGCATCGAACGGCTCGCCGGGGGTTAATGGTCCTCAATGTCAGGGTGGATGATGGATCCGGACTCTTGGAATGTGTGTTCTTTAACCAGCCGTATTTAGAAAAGATATTTTCAGATGGGACCCAGGTGTTGATGAACGGGACGGTGTCCGTCAATCGATATGGCACGAAATCCTTTCAAATGCGGGGGCCACAATATGAAGTCTTAGAGGGTGATGGGCTCGATCAGAATGGAAGCGGAATTGTGCCGATCTATCATGAAACGAAGGGGTTAACCTCCCGGCAGATTCGTCGGATCTTTCGCGGACTTCACCATCAATTTGGGCATGCCGTTGAGGAAATTTTCCCCAGCGACCTCACTTCTCGCCTTCAGCTTCCCTCCCTCGCCGATGCGTTAGAGCAATTACATTTTCCAAATGGCGAGGAAGACATTGATCAACTGAACCAGGGAACCACGGCGGCGCATCGGCGTTTAATTTTTGAGGAATTCTTTTCGTTGCAATTAGCGTTAGCGATTCGCCGCAGGATGGTGAAAACGGAATCTCAGGGAATTTCGTTTGCTGTAGACAACGAGTTGGTGGGAAGGCTTCAGGCAAAACTGCCGTTTCCACTGACTCCATCCCAGGAACGGGTGATTGAGGAAATTCGGTCAGATATGGCTCAAGCGAAATGTATGAATCGGTTAATTCAAGGTGATGTGGGATCAGGGAAAACCGTTGTTGCGCTTCATGCGATCCTTATGGCCTGTGGTTCGGGATATCAGGCTGCACTGATGGCACCCACGGAAGTGTTAAGTGAGCAACACTATTTTACGCTTTTACCGTATTTTCGAGCGCTTGGAATAAAAACCGTTCTGTTAAAAGGTGGACAGTCTAAGCAGGAGCGCAATCAAACTTTAGGGAAACTTCATTCTGGCGATGCCCAGATTGCGATTGGGACTCACGCCCTCCTTCAACCTGATGTCCATTTTGCAAAGCTTGGTCTCGTCGTTATTGATGAACAACATAAATTTGGGGTGCTGCAGCGGGCTCGATTGAGAGGCAAGGGGGGTGAGCGCCCCGATGTATTGGTGATGACGGCTACGCCAATTCCCCGGACCCTTTCCCTGACCGTGTATGGAGATCTGGATGTTTCTGTCATTGACCAACTCCCTCCAGGGCGGAAGCCCGTTCACACCCGTTTATTTCGGGCGAGTGAAACTAAGCGCGCCTATGCGATATTGCGTCGAGAGGTGGAAGCTGGCCGGCAGGGCTATATAGTCTATCCGCTGGTAGAACAGTCGGAAAAACTTGATTTACAAGCAGCCATTCAGGCTGCCGAGAGATTGCAACAAGACGAATTTCCGACAAAACGTATTGGTCTGTTGCATGGGCGAATGAAATCCAAAGAAAAACAAGCTGTGATGAACGGCTTTAAAGACGGGACCATTCAGATTTTGGTCGCCACGACAGTCATCGAGGTGGGGGTTGACGTACCAAATGCCAGCGTGATGCTCATCGAAGACGCCGACCGGTTTGGATTGGCTCAATTGCACCAATTACGCGGACGCGTGGGTCGTGGATCGGACCAAGCCTATTGCCTATTAATTGCAAGGTCTGGAAAAACAACAACGTATCAGGAATCTGGTCCTAGGAATGGACAGATTCCTATAGGGGAAGGAAATTCTGTGACAGTTCCCCCATTATTGGCATCCGGAGTCTCTGCATCATCGTCACGAAAACGGCTTGAAGTATTAGTCCGATGTTCAGACGGATTTCGATTAGCCGAAGAAGATTTAAAAATTCGCGGACCAGGAGATTTCTTGGGAGTTCGCCAATGGGGAGGCATTGACTTTCGAGTGGCCGATCTGGTCAGGGATCACGCCTTGCTTATACGAGCACGGAATGAATCTCTCTCAATGATGAATAAGGATCCGGAGCTGAACTTTCCCCAGCATAAGGTTCTGAAAACCTCTGTGCTAAGGAGGTGGGGAGGAAAATTTGAATTGGGCTCTGTCGGATGAAATTCGGTCAATGTTAAAATAGTCGATAGTCGAAGGTATGGTGAAATAAAGCACGATATCAACATCTTACTGCTCATTGACCTAACCCTGGGATCATGTTAGTAATCCAACCTTATCATCCTGCCCGGATGGCGGAACTGGCAGACGCGACGGACTCAAAATCCGTTTCTCCTTGGGAGAGTGGGAGTTCGACCCTCCCTCCGGGCACCAAAGGACATACAACCTTGTCAAACTCTTGGGGCAGAATGTACAATTATTTATAATCTTGAATGATAAAGAAGAATTTTACTTGACACGAACGACCTAGTTGACTATATTTGAGTCCCCTTAACCGGAAAAGTAATCGAAATTGGTCCATTATCATTTTTCTGATTATTAACTCACACTTCCTAAGGAGGAGCCACATGCGGAAGTTAGGGTATTTCGGAGCAGCAATCATTCTTGCAAGCTCAGTAAGCGTGGCAGTGGCGCAAGAGCGGGCGCCGCAGCATGTAGGTTTTGGTACAGGTGTTGGAGAGTCCCAAGGAGTGGGTGACAGGTCTCGCGTTATGGACGAAGGTGACATGTTGCGATACCTTTCAGCTCCCGAGACAGTCATGGGAGAGGTGGTAGCCATCAATTATCCTGCTGGCAAGCTTCTCATTGACATGGGTGGAAGTTCCCATGATGGGCGGCAAACCCTCAGAGGTGGGCTAAACATCATGACTCTCTATATTGATAATAAGACCAATATGGAGAACTTGAAGGCGGTGAATTCTGGGGATTATGTCACCATTCAAGCCAGGGAAGAAACCACCGAGGCCCAACCTTATGGCACTGGCCGAAAAATGGTCAGAGAGGTGTATGTGCTTGAAGGAAGCCAATTGTTGGGTGGTGAAGACAATCCGGATTTTGGTGGCGGATTGGGCCAACGGCCAGATATGACCAACTATCGGGGTATCGCGACTCCGACTGCTGGCTATACTGGTGTTCCTGAAGGTGGAATTCAAGAGGGGAGCATTAATACCGGCATTTCGAGCAGCGTTGGTACAATTACCGGGGCAGCTCCTTGTTGGCAATGCGCTCCTCAGCCAGATACCGTGAATGCCCGGACTGACAAGACCATTGCTACTGATTACGGAGCCAAGCGAGACAACTTCAACAAGGGAACGACTCAGTAATAAAGCAATTCCTGTTGGAGGGATTAAGTTTTAATTAAGAGCGTGCTGGTGATGTTAATTCCAGCACGCTCTTTTTCTTTGAGTTCAGGTATCAATTACAATGGTTCAAGGTTACCTGAAATCTCATATTTCAAATCTCAAAATTAAGATCTGGAATTTGAAATTTGAAAGTCTGAGATCGGAGATCTTTCTGAAAATGGATGGATTCGAGAACATGGAAATTTCCTCTGAAGGTGTTCAACCTCTGGACGAATTAGATCTCCGAGGAATCATTTGTCCATATAATTTTGTGAAGACCAAACTGAAGCTGGAAGCGATGGTTTCTGGCGATGTCTTGGCAGTAATTTTAGATGAAGGAGATCCCATTCGAAATGTTCCCCAGAGTATTCGCAACGAAGGGCATGCGGTTCTCCGGCAGGAGCCCTTTGAAGGAGCTTTTCGAATCCTTATTCAAAAGCAAGAGGATCAACATTCACTTGGTTGAGATTGTGAAGCCTTCCGTTTTTTACCGGGCTTTCCTTCAATGACGATAGTCACTTCACCTTTCACGCCTTTGGTCAATTTAGATTCAAGAAGTTCCTGAGCAGTTCCCCGCAATATCTCTTCATGGAGTTTGGTCAATTCCCTTGCGACCACAAGCGTTCGATCGCCCATGGTTTCCTGAAGGACTTCAAGGGTTGATCTGAGCCGATGGGGGGTCTCAAAAAGGATAGTCGTTCGTCCCTCATTGTCCAATCGCTTAAACAATTGAAGCCTCGCCCCTGATTTTCGAGGAACAAATCCCTCAAATGTAAACGCATCCGGAGGAAACCCGGAGGCGACCAACGCGGCCAGTACAGCAGAGGGTCCGGGTATTGGCACAACTGGAATCTTAGCCGCGAGAGCCTCTCTCACTAAAAAAAAGCCTGGGTCGGAAATTAATGGCGTGCCGGCGTCAGAGACGAGAGCGATGTGTTCGCCTTCTTGCAGGCGTTGAAGAAAAACCGGCGTTTTTTCTTCTTTATTAAAATCATGATAGCTCGTCAAGGGGGTTCCGATACCATAATGCGTACACAGTTTTTTGGTTCGTCTGGTATCTTCGGCGGCAATGGTTGAGGCGTCTTTGAGCGTTCGAATGGCTCGAAAGGTGATGTCTTCTAAATTCCCAATAGGTGTACTGACAATAAATAATGTGCCAACCATGGTTGCAGTCTTTCCCCAACAAGTTTAAACCAGCACTTTCGATCATATCCTCCCTAACAAGTTTCAGGCTCTAAGTTCAATCATTCCTGGCCTGAGACCTTGTCATTGCGCCCTGTGCTAGCCCCTAGAATTCCTTGACCTCCATTTTGGCCGCGTCTATACTCCATTATGGGTGTGTATGCCCCTGGTTGGCCGCAACATAAGCTTTTAATTTTATAGAGAAAGATTCAATGACGGGAATCTTATTTCAGGTGACCATGGCCCTCTACTTTGGGGGCACGGTGTTGTTTCTCATTTACCTATTGCGGCGGTCCGAGGTCTTGTCCAAATGGTCCCTCATCATCGCGGGAATAGGATTTGCGTTCCATACCCTTGCGCTTCTCATCGCGGTGGTGATGGTTGACGAAGTGCCTATCATGACCTTTAAGGGAGCGATGTCATTTTTTGCATGGGCATTGGTGTTAGTCTTTCTTGGTGTGGCTTTGAAGCGAGGATTGCATGTCCTGGGAGCCTTTATTCTCCCGTTGGCATTTTTGTCCCTTATCTCAGCGAGCATCGCGCCGGCAGAAACCCAATACCTTCACCCCTTCTTTCGGACCATCTGGGTTCATGTCATTTTGAGCATGCTCGGGGCTGTAGGATTTGCCGTGGCATTCGTAGCAGGCCTGATGTATGTCATGCAGGATCGCCTGTTGAAATCTAAACAATTCAATGTCTTATATTTCAAGTTACCCCCACTCGACTCTTTAGACTCCCTTAACCAACGCTCCATCCTGCTCGGATTTCCCTTTCTCACGTTAGGTATTCTGACAGGTGCGTTATCTGCACAATTGACCTTAGGCACGTATCTCAGTTGGAATCCGGAGCAAATATTGGCGTTGGTCACGTGGATCTTTTATTTCGCGGTTCTCCTAGGACGAGTGACGGTGGGCTGGCGGGCAAAAAAGGCCGCCTACCTGACCATCGTGGGTTTTGCTGGCGTGATACTCACGTTTGTCGGTGTACTCTTAAAGAATCACGGTCCATTGGGGATCTTATGAATATTATTGTGGTCGGGCTTAGCCACAAAACAGCTCCGGTGGAATTACGGGAGCTGCTGGCGATTCCAGAAAGTCGCATGGGAGAAGCCTTAACCCGGCTTTTGAGCTACCCAAACGTCAAAGAAGGGATGTTCCTAGCGACCTGTAATCGTGTTGAGGTCTATGCGGTTGTTGAAGACCCTGATGCGGGTTTTTCTGATGTCCAAGACTTTTTAGTCTCGACTCATCTAGCGGTATCCGCGGAGCATCTGTTTCCTCATTTGTATCGCTATGCGGATGATCACGCGATTCGGCACTTGTTTCGTGTGGCGACCAGTCTTGATTCCATGGTGATTGGGGAACCTCAAATTCTCGGTCAGGTCAAAGATGCGTTTGAATTAGCGCTTGCGCATCGAACGAGCGGGGTGATTCTTAATAAATTAGTGAAAAAAGCTATTTCGGTTGGAAAAGGGGTTCGGACAAAAACCCGAATTGCCGAATATGCGGTATCAATCAGTTACGCAGCTGTTGAATTGGCCAAGAAGGTATTTTCCAATTTGGCCGAGAAAACGGTTTTGCTGGTCGGAGCAGGAGAAATGGGAAAGTTAGCCGCCCACCACCTGGTCAATCATGGGGTCAAGCAGGTGTTTCTGACGACGAGAAACAGCCAGCGTGCTGAAAACCTGGCCGAACGATTTGGGGGATCCGCGATTTCATTTGAAGAATTTCCGCGCATTTTGCCGAAGGCCGATATTGTCCTGTGTGCGACTGGGGCATCTCATTATGTGATTCTGAGCGAGGAGGTCCAGCGATCGATTCAAGAACGGATGAATCGCCCCATGTTTTTAATCGATATCTCGGTTCCGCGGAATATTGATCCAGCGGTGAAGGATGTGGATAACGCCTTTTTGTTTGATATCGATGACTTGAAAAGTCATGTTGGTCAAAATCAGGAGGAGCGTCGAAAAGAAGCTGATAAGGCTGAAGAAATGGTGACGGAAGAAGTCACCATCATGCAATCATGGGTACGAGGTCTTGAAGCCAAGCCAACCATTGTGGCTCTTCGAAAACGAGCGGATGAAATAAAACGCTCAGAAGTTGAGAAGGCATTGAGTCGCCTAGGAAATCTTAGCACTAAAGAACGACAAGCGATTGAGGGACTCGCTTCGGCAATTGTCAATAAACTTTTGCATGGTCCTCTTGTGACTCTCAAGTCAGAGGCTCAATCCAACAACGGATTTGCCTTTATTGAGGTCGCTCGACGCTTTTTTGACCTTCCTGAAACCAGCTTGATCAGTGACTTGGATCTTCTTTATCAAGAACAAGGTTCGAACAGTGAACAAGACGGCATTGGCTGTGATCTTTCAGAGGTTGTCGAGTCAGATCCGATGAAAGACGAGGGAGAAAGTCCGAAAGAATCTTAAAGATGTTTCGAGTTTCGGGTACAGAAAGAAGTTTCTGGTTTGAACAACTGGGAAGTCGAAAAGGTCAAAAAGGTCGCAGAGGTTAAAAGGGTCAAAGGTGGCAAAGTGGTCTAAGGGGTTAAAGGGGTCGAAAAGGTAGAAGGGGTCACAGAATTCAGATTAGACTTTCTGTCGGTAAAACTCTTCGGCTTTTTTTAGACCTTTTTGACACTTAGACCTTTTGTACTCTTAAACTCGAGCCTTTGAAAATTATTTGGTCAGGAGAACGGTGAGTGAATAAATGGACGGAAGAACGGAAAACACTAGTGATTGGGACGAGAGGGAGCCGATTAGCGATCTGGCAAGCAGAATGGGTTCAAAACCAACTAAAAGCCCTTGACCCGGAAATAGAAATTACCCTTCGACGGATTCAAACCAGTGGGGATAAAATTTTAGATGTCCCCTTGGCTAAAATTGGAGGGAAGGGATTATTTGTCAAAGAAATTGAAGAGGCCTTAATAAGAGGCGAAATTGACTTAGCCGTTCATAGTATGAAGGATGTCCCGTCTGTTCTTCCGGATGATCTCGAAATTGTCTGCGTTCCAAAACGAGAAGATCCCCGCGATGCTCTCGTGAGCTGGGAAGGTCTTCCGTTGGAAGAATTGAAGAAGGGGGCGCGAATTGGTACCAGTAGTTTACGTCGACAGGCTCAACTGTTGTATCATCGACGTGACTTCCAAATTCACATGCTTCGAGGGAATCTGGATACGCGGCTCAGAAAGGTTCGTGAAGGTGCCTATGATGCTGTGGTGTTGGCTGCGGCCGGACTGAGGCGAATGGGATGGACGGAAGAGGTCACCGAATATCTTCCCGCTCATATCAGTCTGCCCGCCATAGGACAAGGGGCATTGGGACTTGAGGGACGTCGAGAAGATGGAATGGTCAAGGAATTAGTGGCCAGTCTGGAACATGGTCCGACCCGGATCGGAGTCAATGCTGAACGTGCGTTTTTAGCTCGTCTTGAGGGTGGTTGCCAAGTTCCCATAGCTGGCCACGCGGTGATGGAGGACGATCAAGTCACCTTGGAAGGGCTCATTGCCAGTGTTGATGGCCAACGGTATGTACGTGAGAAAATTTCAGGGTCCAAGGACGATTCCGAACGAATGGGCGTTGAATTAGCGGATCGTTTGTTAGCTGCTGGCGGAAAGCCAATTTTAGAGGAAATATACGGAGCAGCGTGACATGAAGAATGTTTCGAGTTTCGGGTTGGAAGAAGTTAGAAGTCGAAAGGGTCGAAGAGGTCAAAAGATTGAGGCTTTCCCTTATCCTATGAGCCTTTGACTTTTAGACTTTTTGACCCCTTAGACTCTGGGACTGAATGTGGTTCCGACAAAGGAATGAATTGATTACTTAGTTTGGCGCGTATGGGGCAGAAACGTTCAGGGAAAGTGTTTTTAGTGGGGGCAGGGCCAGGTGATCCACGCCTTCTCACACTGAGAGGAAAGGATTGCCTCGAACAGGCTGATGTGGTGTTATATGATCATCTTGCGAACCCTGTGTTATTAGACTATGCCCCTCCACATGCCGAGAGAATCTATGTGGGTCGAAAAGGACGTGGCTTTTATTCTGGCCAGGAAGAAATCAACCAAATCCTTATTACCAAAGCTGGTGAGGGAAAATGTGTTGTTCGTTTAAAAGGGGGCGATCCGTTCGTATTTGGCCGTGGTGGAGAGGAAGCTGAAGTGATAGCCGAGGCCGGATTGGCCTATGAAGTCGTTCCAGGTGTGACATCGGCCGTGGCTGTTCCGGCCTATGCGGGCATTCCGGTCACCCATCGAACGTTGGCCTCGACGGTAGCCTTTGTGACGGGTCACGAAGATCCGACCAAAGTCGAGAGTGCCCTGGAGTGGCCTCGACTCGCATCTTCAGAGGGAACCCTGGTCTTTTTGATGGGAATGAAAAATTTGCCGCATATTGTTGAAAGGCTTCTTCAGGAGGGGAAAGATCCCCACACACCTGTGGCCATCATTCGTTGGGGAACCTACCCTCGGCAACGTACCCTCATTGGAACCCTGGTGGATATTGTTGAGCGAGCACGAACCGAGGCTATGGACCCACCTACCGTGATCGTGGTTGGAGCGGTGGTGACACTTCGGGATCGGCTCAATTGGTTTGAAACTCGTCCACTGTTCGGGAAATGTGTCCTGGTAACCCGACCGCGTGAGCAAGCCCCCACCCTTTCGAACCTGCTCACCGCCTATGGGGCGGAGCCTTTTGAATGCCCGACATTAGAAATTGTCCCTCCTGACAGTTGGGAGGAATTGAACAAGGCGGTGCAAGAGTTACCAACGTATCAGTGGCTGGTCGTGACGAGTGTGAACGGCGTGCGGGCTTTTATGGAACGGCTTCGCTCAAACCAATATGATTCAAGGTGGTTGGCTGGATTGCGTGTCTGTTGTATTGGACCTGGGACGGCTAAAGAGATGGAAGATTACGGCATCCAAGCCGATTATATTCCGGCCATATTTCAGGCCGAAGGCCTCATTGAAATGATGAAAGAACAAGGAGTCAAGGGACAACGCGTTCTCATCCCACGTGCGGAAGTGGCTCGAGACCTTCTCCCTGACCAGCTGAGAGTCCTGGGCGCTGAGGTCCGTGTTGTGACGGCGTATCGAGCCGTTTCCCCCAAAGTTCAGATACAGGAGTTAAAAGACCGTCTTCGCCAGCGTCAAATTCACTACCTGACGTTTGCCAGTTCTTCAACCGTTCGTAATTTTTGTCAATTATTTGAAAGTCGGGAAGAACTCCACACCATGATTGAAGGATCAACTGTAGCGTGTATTGGGCCTATTACCGCTCAAACGGTTCAGGAGCACGGAATCCGTGTGGGATTGGTCGCTTCTCAAAATACGATTCCTGCGTTGGTTGAGTCCATTGTGCGATACGAGGAACAGACGAAATCCGATCAGACACTGTATTCGCATAAGTCAGCATAAAGACAATGGAGCTGGGTGAAATTGGTCGTCACTTTGATTTTTTATCGTACGGTGTACGTTTTTAAAGAGGAGTCCTTTTATGGTTCCAGTTAAATCATTTATGGTTCCGACTGAAAAGTTTGTCAAAGTTGATCGAGATACCACCGTTCGCAGAGCCGCAGAAATGATGCGTGAGTGTGGTATCGGAAGTGTCTTTGTCACGACCGGCGAAGAGATTATCGGTATTTTGACAGATACCGATTTAGTGAGAAGGGTTGTCGCAGCTGGGGCAAATCCAGAAAACACAGCAATTGAAAAAGTGATGTCTGCTCCCATCCTCACGATAGATGGTGAGAAGACATTGCTTGATGCGAATGATTTAATGGCACGAGAGCATGTCCGGCACTTAGGAGTGACTCGGGGAGGAAAATTAGTTGGGATGATTTCGGTGCGAGACTTGGTGGTCTTTCTCACCAATCTGCCCCGAAAGTGAAAAGACCAAGGTCGAAGGGGTCAAAAAGTCGAAGAGGTCTAAAAATTGAAACGGTCGAAGAGGTCGAAAAGTCTAAAAGGTCAAATGCCCCTAGGATAAGGGAAAGGCTCAATCTTATGAACTCTTTGACCCCTTCGACCTTTGGATTTCTAATTTTGTAAACCCGAAACCAGGAACTCGAAACGGATTAAATATGGGCTTCCCACGACAGCGTTTGCGGCGATTGCGTCAAAATGAATCTCTCCGACGGATGGTTCGGGAGACCACCCTGACCCCCGACAGTATGATTTACCCATTATTTGTCACATGGGGGGAAGGACGGCAAGAGCCAATTTCCTCAATGCCCGGACATTTTCGATGGTCGGTTGATCTTCTCGTGAAGGAAGCGACCGAAGCCCAAGCTGCTGGCGTTCCCGCGGTCATCCTTTTCGGAATACCCGAACTGAAAGATGAGCGGGGGTCTGCTGCCTATGATAAGGAAGGGGTCGTTCAACGAGCAGTTCGAGCTCTCAAAGATCAGCTCCCAGAACTGTTCGTCATTACGGATGTCTGTATAGATGAATATACCTCCCACGGACATTGTGGCCTGGTCCGGGAAGGACGGATTGTCAATGACGAAACTCTCGATTGTTTACGATTAATGGCAAAGACACATGCTGAAGCGGGTGTGGATATGGTGGCTCCGTCTGACATGATGGATGGGCGAGTGGGGGCAATTCGAGATGAATTGGATCAAATGGGATTTCAGGATATTCCGATTATGGCCTATTCCGCCAAATATGCTTCCAGTCTTTACGCCCCGTTTCGGGAAGCGGCTGATTCCTCGCCGGCTTTTGGAGATCGTCGATCTTATCAAATGGACCCCGCTAATGCCCGTGAGGCTCTCCGCGAAGTGAATCTCGATATTGAAGAAGGAGCCGATGTCGTGATGGTCAAACCGGCTCTCTTCTTTCTGGATATCATCCGCCTGATTCACGATTCCATCTCGGCCCCTCTTGCGGCGTATCAGGTGAGCGGGGAATACAGTATGATCAAGGCGGCAGCACAAGCTGGCTGGATTGATCATGACAAGGTGATGATGGAATCCCTCCTTTCTATCAAGCGCGCTGGAGCGGACATCATTTTAACCTATTTTGCCAAAGAGGCCGCTCGTCTGTTGAATGATGGGCTGCGATGAAGGTTCTCCAAAAGCTCCCGCTCTCTCCCTTTCCCCCTCATCCCGTATTGACCATTGGAAATTTCGATGGGCAACATGTTGGTCATCGTGCCCTTGTGACGTCAGTTGTTGAATTGGCTCGACGCCGCAAGGGAACCCCCATGGTTCTCACATTTGACCCGCATCCCGCCACAGTACTCAATCCGGGTTTGCCGCTTCAGTTTCTCAGTTCCCCTGAGCAAAAACGGGAGTTTTTTCAAGGTCTAGGGATAGAAATCCTCATATTCCTGGAATTTACCCATCAATTAGCAAGCCTAACCCCCACCCAGTTCGTAGACTTGATTTTAAGGGATGGGATAGGTGTACGGGATGTGATGGTTGGGAAAAGCTTTGCCTTCGGCAAAGGACGAAGTGGACAGGTTCAGGACCTCATTCAATTAGGGTCGGGGGCCAATTTTGACGTGCATCCCATTCTTCCGATTCGAGTTGATGATCAGATTGTCAGTTCAACCAGAATCCGTCGATGTATTCAAGATGGCAAGGTGGTCGATGCAGCTCGATATCTAGGACGTTACTATAGTCTGGGTGGGCGAGTGATCCGTGGCGAGGGCAGGGGATCCGAGTTAGGGTGGCCTACAGCCAATCTTTCTATCCCGGCTGATCGGGTAGTTCCTCCTGATGGTGTCTATGTGACGACCACCGTCATCAAGGGTGAAGTCCTGAAATCCGTCTCATATATTGGGCGTAGACCGACATTTGCTGAGGGAGTACGGATGTTGGAAGTTCACCTCCTTGACATGAATCGTTCCTTGTATGACGAAGAACTCAAGGTCAACTTCATTGAACGGTTACGTGGAGATAAAAAATTCTCAACGATAGCTGAATTGGTGCGACAGATGGAGTTCGATGCGAATAGTGCCCGTGAGCGGTTACAGTCGCTCATTGAAGATCCGGCCAAGAACCAGTTGCGCGTTGGGTCCTAACCCTCCCTTTTTACAATCTATGACGGTTCTATCTACTTTTGAAAGAGAAGTGGAAGAGATGCTGCAGTCTCATCGCATGCTGATTCCTGGTGATCAGGTCCTGGTGGCGATATCGGGAGGGCCGGATTCGGTTGCGTTATTGTCTGTGTTGCTTGCCTTGCGTCCCTCCTGGGGCCTGGGTCTCCGGGCCGTTCATTTTGATCATGGACTTCGGGGAATCGAAGCACAGAATGATGCCAAGTTTGTAAACGATTTCTGTGATCGGATTGGAGTTGATCTGACGATAGAGAATTTGGATTTGCAGAGATCTATGGCCCGGGAACGGGGAGAATCACTGCAACAGTTTGCCAGTAAAGTTCGATATGAAGCTCTTTTCCGCATTGCCAATACACAAGGCTCGCGGAAAATAGCGCTCGGGCACACGGCCGATGACCAGGCGGAAACGGTCCTGATGTGGATGATTCGCGGTTCGGGGACCGGAGGGCTGGCCGGGATGTCGCCGGTTCGGAATTCTTCTGTGATCCGTCCGTTGCTTAAATTTAGTCGAGCGGAAATTTTAGATTATTTGAGGATTCGAGAATTGGGGTATCGAACCGATTCGAGTAACCTCAGTTCCCTCTATTTTCGAAACCGTCTTCGACATGAACTCATTCCTGTGTTGAAACGCTATAATCCTAATTTGGTTAACGTTCTCTCTCGTCAAGCCGACATTGTCCGGGAGGATCATCTCTACCTTGAGCAATTGGCTGCCAAAGCCTTTGAGGATCTTAAACGAAATGATTCAGCGGATCCCCTGGCACTCCATCGAGCTTCCCTCCTGGCCCTACCGTTAGCTATTCAACGAAGGGTTATTCGGTTGGCGCTGCAAACAATCGCTCGCATGACCTATGGGCCTCGCTTTGGTTCAGTGGAAATGATCTTGGACCGGATTTTCGAAGGGCAATCAGGTTCATCGGTTCTCTCCCATGGTGTTCGGGTTACTCGTGAATATGACCAGATCCTATTTGAATTTGTTGGATCAGCGCCTCCCCTCGTTCAAACGTGGCCTGCAACCCGACAGACCGTTCATATCCCCTCACAGATAACCTGGCCCTTGACCGGTCAAACGATTGAGATCGCCGTGAATCCCGTATCACAAGAGAGTTGGAAAGGTAATCGTGTTCATATGAATTTTGATGCAGCCACGTTTTCTCATACCCTCGTATTAAGAACTTGGCAACCTGGTGATCAGTTTTGTCCTCTTGGCCTCGGTGGAAAACGTAAAAAACTCAAAAACTTTTTTTCTGATATGAAGCTAGAACGCTCTCAACGAGAGAGGATCCCGCTCTTGGTGGCTCCCGAGGGAATACTTTGGGTTGGGGGATATCGGGCGGACCATCGGTTTCGGGTTAGAGAGTCAACGCGAGAGGTGTTAACGGTGACGCTTTGCCCGGAGTCCACCTAAGCCCATGAGCCGGCTATATGGAAAACCCCTCATGACCCAAGAGGCCATGAGGGCGAGAGTAAGGGAATTAGGAAACGAGATCACCCGAGATTACCGCGACAAGGATCTCATGGTCATTGGAATTTTAAAGGGTGCGTTCACGTTCTTCGCTGACTTGACACGCGCGATTCGCCTCCCCCTCCAAATCGACTTTTTGATGGTGAAAAGTCAAAAGGCCAAACGGGGTCAATCTGCAAAGGTCAAAGTCTTGTCGGATTTAACAGAAGACATTAAGGGCCGTCACGTTTTGATTGTCGAGGATATCGTGGATTCCGGACGGACGGTTGAACAACTCATGAAGCGGTTGAAGAAGCGAAAACCCTCGAGTCTTGAGGTCTGTGCCTTGTTGAGCAAGACGGTTCGCCGGCAGATCCCAGTAAAGGTGCAATATGTGGGTTTCGAGATTTCCGATCACTATGTGGTGGGGTATGGCATGGACTATCAACAAAAATACCGCAATCTTCCCTACGTAGGAGTTCTTGACTCCGAGCTGAGAGAACCCTCCTAAAATCAGCTAGTTGGTTGTCAGTGTCAAAAACGCCATGGTACAATCCATTCACCGGAATTTACCCTTTTACTTAGAAATTGGTTTTAGGAGGTTGAGGAGGCCTCAATATGAATTCGCGCGTGAAGAATTTGTTGTTTTGGGTTGTGGTAGGACTGTTTATGATTTTGCTGTTTAATCTCTTTACCGTCCCTTCACATCCACCGGAAGAAGAAGTGATTTTTAGTGACTTTATGGCGCACCTCGAACGAGGCGAAATCGAGAAAGTCATCATTAAGCAAAATAATATTAGTGCGGTTCTCAAGGATGGCACCCGGATTCAAACGTATTCCGTTGAATATCCCGACTTAGTAAAGGTGTTACGAGAACGATCCGTGCAAATCGAGGCAAAGCCCCCCGATGAATATCCCTGGTATGTCACCTTTCTGGGCACGTGGGGTCCGTTCATCTTGTTTTTCGCTATCTGGCTTTTCTTTATGCGCCAAATGCAAATCGGGGGCAATCGAGCTCTTTCGTTTGGAAAAAGTCGAGCTCGCCTTCTTACGGAAGATAAAAAGAAAGTCACCTTTACTGATGTCGCGGGTGTCGACGAGGCCAAGGAAGAAGTGGTTGAAATCATAGATTTCTTAAAAGACCCTCAAAAGTTCCAAAAATTAGGCGGGCGAATTCCAAAAGGGGTTCTCATTGTGGGGCCGCCGGGAACCGGGAAAACACTTCTGGCCAAAGCGATCGCTGGAGAAGCTGGGGTCCCGTTTTTCAGTATCAGCGGCTCGGACTTTGTGGAAATGTTTGTTGGTGTTGGGGC
>CP070743.1:0-21003 GCA_020348185.1 Nitrospirota bacterium | reverse complement strand
AACCCTTCCTTACGCAGGACAACGGGCACCTCGTATACCGTTTCAACGTCTTTGGCTGTGATGACGGATTCTTTGTCCACATTGCAAAATAACGCAATTTTTTCTTTGACCGTGGGAGGAAGATACCGATCGGTTCGACAGAGGAGAATGTTGGGTTGAATACCAATTTCCCGTAACTTATTGACCGAATGTTGGGTGGGTTTGGTTTTCAGCTCGCCAGCCGTTCCGATAAAGGGTACTAACGTGAGATGAATGTACAGCACATTTTCTCTTCCGACGTCATAGGGCATTTGCCGGATGGATTCTAGAAAGGGAAGACTTTCGATGTCACCGACCGTTCCCCCAATTTCGACGATGACGACATCGACTTCATGCGCAACCCTCAAGATCGTCTGCTTAATTTCATCGGTAATGTGTGGAACCACTTGAACCGTTGCGCCCAAGTATTCACCACGCCGTTCTTTTCTGATGACTGAATCGTAAATTCGTCCCGTTGTACAATTATTTTCTCTGTTCAAGTGAACAGAGGTAAACCGTTCATAATGGCCCAGATCAAGGTCGGTTTCCGCCCCATCATCGGTCACATACACCTCACCATGTTGGTAAGGATTCATGGTCCCTGGATCAACATTGATATAGGGGTCCAGCTTCAAGAATGTAATCTTCAACCCCCGACTCTCCAGAAGTTGGCCAATTGATGCGGACGAAAGGCCTTTTCCAAGGGAAGATACGACTCCGCCCGTGATGAAAATGAATTTACTCATTCGACATACTCTTTAGAGAAAGGTTCAAAGGTAAAATCATTAACTCGCTTTATCTTAAGACCTGAAACTTGAAGCCTAAAACTTGACACTTTCCGCATTCGACAGAAGTTCATTCGCCTCCATTAAATCTTCAACCTGATCGATTCGAAGGGATGGGTGTGTGGTTTCCCAAACCTGAATGGGTACGCCATGTTCTAACGCTCGTAATTGCTCAAGTTTTTCGGCTTCTTCCAATATGCCGGTGGGCAGCTCAGCAAACCGTAAGAGAGTTTCTCGACGAAAGATGTAAATGCCAAGGTGCATATAGAAAGTAGGAATCGACGTCAGGTGATTGCCGTCCCGCAAGCATGGGATTGGAGACCTGGAAAAATAGAGAGCTTCTCCCGCTTGATTCGTCACCACTTTGACTACCGAAGGCTGATTGACTCGCTCCATACTCTTTAAGGGACGTTTCAGTGTTCCCATTTGAGCCTTACTGTTTAAAAACGGTTCAATTAAGTCGCTTAAGAGCCCGGGATGCAAAGGAATTTCATCGCCTTGGAGATTGACGACCACATCGCAATCCATTTGAGACGCCGCCTTAGCAATGCGATCAGTCCCGGTACGGCAAGGACTCTCAATGAGACAGGCGTGCCCCCCAAACCCTTCGACGGCCTGCAGAATACGAGTATCATCCGTAACAACTTGAATGTCATTGACATGAGGAATTCCCTTGGCCGCTTCATAGACATGCTGAATTAAGGGTTTTCCTGCCAGCTCTGCAAGCGGTTTCCCAGGAAATCGAACGGAACCATATCGCGCAGGAATCAACACCGCAACAGCCGGGCGCGAGCTAGTCATGAGTGAGCGCTTCCTTCAGTTGAGGTGGGGTCACGCTTGCGGTTCCCAACATTCCCACGACCACACCGGCGGCTCGATTGGCCAGCACAGCCGCCTCCTTGATGCTGGCGCCGACACTGAGGGCGAGCGCAAGAGTGCTGACAACGGTATCCCCTGCTCCAGTCACATCATACACTTGTCTTGCCATAGCTGGAATATGCCAATGTGCCTGATTTTCTTCAAAGAGGCTCATCCCGTGTTCCCCTCGAGTGACCAGAACGGCCTTACAGTTCAGCCTTTTTCTCAGTAAGGGGCCGACCTCATTTATGGGATGGTTGCTGTTGGCCCTCAAGCCAGCAGCTTGATAGGCTTCGACATGGTTTGGGGTGATCACCGTCACATCCGAATAATATTCAAAATGTTTCACTTTTGGATCAACCACAATAGGGACCTCGTGTCTGCTTGCTAACGCCCGAAGGTGAGTCATCAGTGAGGGGGTGACAACCCCTTTATCATAATCCGAAATGACCAGACATGTCACTTCAGAAAGGCGAGACCCGACATATCGCAGAATTTTTCGTTCAATTGATGGAGATAAGAGCTCAGGTTCTTCAACATCATATCGAACGATTTGTTGGTTGTGGGCGATGATACGGGTCTTTCGGGTGGTTGGACGTTCTGCATCCATAACAATCCCACTCCGATTCCGCCGATAGTTGGAAAGCTCTTTGAGGAAGGACCGACCACTCTCGTCGGCACCAATCACTCCGCACAGGTCGGCTTGTCCTCCCAAGGATTTGAGATTTTTAAAGACATTGGCCGCTCCACCTAAACTGAGAGTCTCTGATTGTACATGGACCACCGGGACAGGCGCTTCCGGCGATACGCGATGGACTTGCCCCCAAATATAATGGTCGAGGATCAAATCCCCGACGACCAGGACGTTGGCCCTGGAAAAACGCTTAAGATATCGTTCCAGCTTTTGTGGAGTCATTGGATGTCATGTCGAATGACGAAGGGTTTTTAATAAATTGGTTGATAGGTCATCTTTTCCTTCGACATTCGATATTCGGTGTTCGAACTTCGATATTCTCTTTTCATTTAATCACTTTTCCAATGCGTTCCCATCGCACCCAATCGGCCCACGAACCTTTTCCATTCCACGACCAATAACTGAGGAAGGCTTTCCCTTTAATTTTATCGATTTTTACAAAACCCCAGAACCGGCTATCCAAACTTTGATCCCGGTTGTCCCCCATAACAAAGTATGAATCCTGGGGAACCGTGATGGGACCAAAGTTATCCCGGTGAGAAATCTGTCCATCGATCATCCCTGGATCGATACGTTGAGTAAAGTTTTGATCATGTAGGGGAACGTCATTGATGAAAACTTTTTTATTCCGAATGGTAATCTTGTCTCCGGGGAGCCCAATGATCCGTTTAATAAAATCCTTTTCTTCATCTTCCGGATATCGGAATACGATGATATCCTCCCGCTGAGGAGATCCAAAATCAATGACCATCTTCGAGGAATAGCAGGTCATAGGAGGGAAATTCAGCTTGAATTCACAATCAGTAGGCCATTGGAGACCATAGGCCAGTTTACTGACCAGAATATGATCCCCAATTAATAAGGTGGGAATCATTGAGCCTGAGGGAATTTTAAATGCTTGGACGACAAACACACGAATCGTGAACGCAAGGATAATGGCAATGATAATGGCTTCTGAATATTCTCGTATGAGGGACTTTTTCGAGCTCGTATTCTGTTGTTCCTCGGAAGTAGGCGAGGAGGTTGACGATTCAATCGTGACGTCCTCGGGTTGTTGATTTTGCTGATCTTCAGGACCCATATTAATCATTCTCTGTCTTTAAGATGGCCAGGAAGGCCTCCTGAGGAACTTCGACCCGCCCCAACCGTTTCATTCGTTTTTTTCCTTCTTTCTGCTTTTCCCATAACTTGCGTTTTCGGGTAATATCCCCACCATAACATTTCGCCGTCACATTCTTCTTGATGGCACCGACGGTTTCCCGTGCAATCACTCGTTTGCCAATTGCCGCCTGGATCGCCACTTCAAACATCTGTTTGGGAATTAATTCCTTCATCTTTTCCGCAAGCTGGCGTCCCCGTTGCTGGGCCTTCTCCCGATGGGTGATGAAAGACAACGCATCGACCGTTTCTCCGTTTAACAGGAGATCCAACTTTACAAGATCCGACTCTCGGTATCCCACTAATTCATAATCCAACGAGGCGTAGCCTTGCGTACGGGATTTTAATCGGTCATAAAAGTCCAACACCATTTCATTCAAGGGTAATTCATAGGTCAACATCGCGCGAGTGGGATCCAAAAACTGGAGGGATTGCTGGACACCCCGCCGCTCTTGACAGAGTTGGAGAATATTCCCGACAAATTTTTCCGGGGTAATAATCGTCGCCTGAATAAAGGGTTCTTCGGTTCGATCAATGATGGAGGGATCAGGAAATTTCGATGGGTTCTCAATGTCCAGGACCTCTCCCTTATTCGTGGTGACCCGATAAATCACCGTCGGTGCTGTACTGATGAGATCAAGACCATACTCCCGCTCCAAACGTTCCCGGATGATTTCCATATGAAGAAGGCCGAGAAATCCACACCGAAACCCAAATCCCAAGGCCAATGAGGTTTCAGGCTCATACCCAAATGAGGAATCATTTAAACGCAGCTTTTCCAATGAGTCGCGGAGATCCTCGAATTTGGCGTTATCCGTAGTATACAACCCACAAAAGACAACAGGCTTAACCTCGCGATACCCCGGAAGTGGGGCTTCCGCCGGTTGACCGGCTTCGGTAATCGTGTCCCCTATTTTTGTATCAGCCAAGTCTTTCATTCCCGCACAAAGATACCCGACATCACCTGGTCCCAATTGAGGGACCTTCATTTTCTTAGGGGTAAAGACCCCAACTTCCGCTACTTCAAAAGTTCGCTTATTCGACATCATTTGGATTTTCATGCCGGGAACGATTGTTCCGTCAAAAACTCGAAGCAATACCACAGCACCCTGATAACTATCGAACCAGGAATCAAAAATGAGGGCTTTTAGGGGTTGTTTGGCCTCACCCTTTGGGGGAGGAATGGAATGAACAATAGCTTCAAGCACCTCTGAGACCCCCTGGCCCCCTTTGGCGCTAACTAAAAATGAGTCTTGAACCGGAAGTCCTAGAACGTCCTTGATCTGATGCTTGACCCTCTCAACATCGGCACTGGGAAGGTCAATTTTATTGATAACCGGAATGATGTGGAGATCGTTGGCGATAGCAAGATACGCATTCGCAATCGTTTGGGCTTCTACCCCTTGTGTGGCATCGACCAATAGGAGGGCTCCTTCACAGGCTGCGAGACTTCGCGAGACTTCATAGGTGAAATCGACGTGTCCGGGAGTATCGATCAGGTTAAACAAATACTTCTTTCCATCCTTGGCCCGGTAAGACGTACTGACCGCATGGGCCTTAATCGTAATGCCACGCTCCCGCTCCAGATCCATAGCATCGAGAATTTGTTCGCGGGCCTCACGCTGAGAAATAGCTCCGGTGAGTTCCAGAACCCTGTCAGCGAGGGTGGATTTCCCGTGATCGATATGAGCGATTATGGAGAAGTTACGGATTCGAGAGGACTCTGATTGGTGCATCATTCTCAAAAGGTTGATTGTAGTAAGCCTTCATCAGGTTGTCAAAAAAACTTACGATCTCTATACTCGCCTGGCTTAATCACGGTTATTGATGAAATACTCTAATTCTGCAAAACACCTGGCCCGTTTCGACCATCAATATGTTTGGCATCCCTTCACTCAGATGAAGGAATGGGGCCAAGCCTCCCCCCTTATTATTACCCGAGGGCAAGGGCCCTATCTTTACGATATCGACGGGCGTCGCTATTTAGATGGCACTTCCTCCATTTGGGTAAATATTCATGGGCATCGGAATGGCGAGATCAATCGGGCTATTCGACAACAGCTCAATCAGGTTGCCCATACTACCTTTCTTGGGCTTTCGAATCCTCCTGCGATTCTCCTCGCACGGGAATTAATTCGCCTTGCTCCAACCGGGCTCTCTCGCGTCTTCTATTCTGATGATGGATCTACCGCAATGGAAGTCGCCCTTAAAATGGCACTCCAATATTGGCGCCAACGTCGAACTCCCCGCCCGAAGAAGAAAAAATTTGTCCATTTGTCTTTAGCCTACCACGGAGATACGGTAGGAGGGATGAGCCTTAGTGGAATGGAATTATTTCACAAGCCTTTCCGGCCTATCCTATTTTCAACCCACCAGATCGATCCTCCCTATTGCTATCGTTGTCCCCTCCATTTCACCTTCCCAAGCTGTCAGATGGCCTGCATTGACCCATTGGAACAGTTACTCAGAAAAGACCATCATCACATCGCTGCAGTGGTCATCGAGCCCCTCGTCCAGGCTGTAGCCGGTATGATTCCCTCCCCGCCAGGATATTTGCGACGAATTAGGGAATTATGTACCACATATGATGTATTACTGATTGCGGATGAAGTCGCTACTGGTTTTGGACGAACCGGAAAGATGTTTGCTTGTGAGCATGAAGACGTGACTCCTGATCTCATGGCCGTCGCCAAAGGATTAACCGGGGGGTATGTACCCCTGGCCGCCACGCTTGCGACAGAGGAAATTTTTCAAGCCTTTTTGGGCGACTATGCAGAACGCAAAACGTTTTTTCATGGGCATAGTTATACCGGAAATCCCTTGGGGTGTTCCGCCGCTCTTGCTAATTTATCACTTTTCAAGAAAGATCGAACGCTCGGAAAAGTGAGAAAAAACGCTGCTGTCCTGGGTCGATTACTCAGAGATGTCGCTCAAGAGTCCATCGTGGGCGACGTCAGACAATGTGGATTTATGGTAGGCATCGAACTGGTCAAAGATCGAAAACTCAAAACCCCTTTCCCTCTCACCCAACGAATGGGGCACCACGTCTCAATGGAAGCGCGGCGTCGAGGGTTATTAATCAGACCCATTGGGAATGTCCTGGTCCTTATGCCTCCCCTATGCGTTGAGGTCACCCATCTTACCCGAATGATCAAAATATTGAGAGACGCCATTCGATGCGTTGAAAGAAAGCGCCTGGCTAAAACTCCAAATTCCAAAAAAACAATTTCCAGATCAAAACCAATGACAAAAATTATCAATCCCAAACGCTAGGATTTTGAACATTTTTGTTAATATGGTGATTGAAGTTGGGTGTTTTCTCCTTTTGGAATTTTCATTCCTGCTTGTCGGAATTTAATTTGAAATTTGAAATATACCATTACCCCTTTAGGGGTACTTGGCCCCTGGAAGTTTGTGCTTTTTCCATTGCCCATTATTGGTTACCGGAGCTCAATTCGTTGCCCTATGGTCGCTTCACATCGATCAACGGCAGACCCTTGCTTAATAAAAATCTCCAGTTGCCCATTACTATTGATCAAGGCTTCGGGTAATCCGAGTGCCCCTTCGGCATAGTGGGACTTTATTCCATTAATGATTATCCCTCCGAGCTGAACGGCTTGGATATCCCGCTTGGCCACTGAACGAAAGGTCTGGAGATCCGTTGGGGTAATGTTGGAGATCAGATTCCCAAAGTGATCAATGTACACAATTTTCCCCACCAATTTTTCTCCGTCCATTTGGGGCTCGTCTTTTGGCAATCTGACGGCATCCCGGATTAAACGCCCATAGGAACCTGGAGTCTGGCCTTTGGTGAGCCAGGCCGCCGCTGGAGCAAACAAATCTCGGCCATCAAAGGTGGCGCCTTCCGCATCCAGTCGGTATTGCTTGTTTTCAATGACCCGAACCTCGACCGAGACTTCCTCATCAAAAATTTCATTGAGAACGCCATTATCCGGAGCAATAAAAAAATATCTAGAGGTGGAGACCAGCAACGGTCGACGCGGACTTCCGACTCCCGGATCCACGACGACAACATGGACAGTTCCATCAGGAAAATATCTGTAGCAGGATTTGAGAAAAAAGGCTGCCTGTTCGATATTTTGAGCAGGAATCTGATGTGAGAGATCAAGAATTCGAAGTTGTGGGTTGATGCCGAGCATCACCCCTTTCATACTGGGCACAAAATAATCGCGGTCGCCAAAATCTGTGAGTAACGTGACTAAGGAAATAGCCGTTGGCATATTAGGGCCCTTCAAAAAAGATTTGTAAAATTTCGTATTCGACCTGACCGGCTGGACGGTGAACCTCGACGGTTTCCCCTACTTTGTGCCCGATTAACCCTCGTCCAATTGGTGATTGGACGGAGATCAATCCCTTTTTGATATCCGCTTCCTCCTGACCAACCAGAGTATATTGTTTTTCTTCACCCGATTGAAGATCCACGATTCGTACGGTTGAACCAAAGATGACGGTTTCGCTGGAGCCTTCAGGGGTCTCAATAATCTGAGCTTCCCGAAGCTTGTGTTTGATTTCGGCGATTCGAGCCTCGATAAATCCCTGTCGCTCTTTGGCAGCGGAGTATTCAGCATTTTCCCGCAAATCCCCATGTTCTCGAGCCTCGGCAATCGCTTGAATCACTTGCGGGCGGTCCTGTTTATGGAGTCGATCCAATTCAGCCCGTAACGCCTCATATCCTTTTTTGGTCATTGGAATTTTCATAGTCTGCTCTCGAATAAGTGTAGCTGCGCCATCTCATGGCGCCTCTTCAGGGCACCAATAGCCGTATTTTGGCCCAATGGGGTCGTCGGTATTTTGTGGTTATCCGTATGACGTCCTTTTAAAACCATTACGTGTATCGGGGGCAGCATGAGATGCTGAAACTACAAACATATGAAGTGGGCATAGCGGACCGATCCTTTTCTAAATTCTGAAACTCGAAACAATTTACTCAGTTACCCCTGGGGGTTCCCTGGTATTCCTGGAGGGACCGAACCGTGAGGTTTTCCCTAAGCATGGCCTCGATCCCCATCACCCCAGCCACGGCCCCCTGAATGGTTGTAAAGTAGGGAATGTTCTGGTACAGCGCTTCTTTTCGAATGGGCGCAGAATCTTCTTGGGAGGAGGTGCTCCCAACGGTATTCACCACCATGCAGAATTCTCGATTTTTGATGAAATCCACGATGTGAGGGCGGCCTTCTTTGACCTTATTGACCGGTTCGACTGTCAGGCCCTGTTCTTCAAGGAAGGTTGCGGTCCCCCTGGTGGCATGGAGCGCAAAACCTAAATTGACTAAACGTTGAGCCAAGGAAATCGTCGCCTTTTTGTCAGCATCTTTGACAGTGAGAAGCACAGTCCCTTGTGCCGGAAGCGCTAACCCGGCGGCGGCCTGGGATTTGGCAAAAGCCCAGCCAAAATCTTTGTCAATGCCCATCACCTCACCGGTTGATCGCATTTCCGGACCCAATAAAATATCCACAGCTCCAAGTTTGGTAAATGGGAAGACGGCCTCTTTGACCGACATGTGCTTGAACGAGGGAGATTGAGTGAAATTCAATTCCCGCAAAGTCTTTCCGACCATGACTTTCATGGCCAATTTGGCTAAGGGAACTCCAATGCTCTTACTCACAAATGGTACAGTCCGTGACGCGCGAGGATTCACCTCGAGCACGTATACGCGGTCATGTTGAACGGCAAATTGAATATTCATGAGGCCGACAACCCCTAGGGCTTTTGCCAGGGCCACCGTTTGGGTGGTGATCTCATCGATAAGGTTTTGACTTAATGAATGGGGGGGTAATGAACATGCAGAGTCCCCTGAATGGATCCCGGCCATCTCCACATGTTCCATTATTCCTGCGACAACCGCGTCCTGTCGATCAGCAATCGCATCCACGTCCACTTCAATGGCGTCTTCAAGATAATGGTCAATTAAAAGTGGAAACTGTGAGGTATCGAGGAGGGTTGTTTGCAGATATCGATCTAAAGAGTCAGAGTCGTAGACGATCTGCATAGCCCGTCCTCCAAGGACATAAGAGGGTCGGGCCATGATGGGATAACCGACATGTGCAGCAATGCGATGGGCTTCATCAGGGGATTGTGCACTGCCGTTCCTGGTTTGCCGAAGCCCTAACTCATTGAGTAATTCGCTAAAACGCTTTCGGTCTTCTGCCCGGTCTATCGAATCGGGGCTCGTCCCCAAGATTGGGACACCTTCTTTCTCCAGAGGCAACGTCAATTTTAAAGGGGTTTGTCCTCCAAACTGAACGACCACTCCGAGCGGTCGCTCTGTCTCCACGATGTGATACACATCTTCTTTAGTTAAGGGTTCAAAATATAACCGGTCGGAGATATCATAATCGGTGCTGACGGTTTCGGGATTGCAGTTGACCATAATACTTTCAATTCCCTCTTCACGGAGGGCCATGGCGGCGTGAACGCAACAATAGTCAAACTCAATGCCTTGTCCGATTCGATTGGGCCCACCGCCCAGGATGACGACTTTTTGACGGTTGGTCGGACGAGCTTCACACTGCAGGCCATACGTTGAATACAAATAGGGAGTCTGAGCCTCAAATTCTGCGGCACAGGTGTCAACGCGTTTATAGGTGACTTGGTGATGTGAAGGGGGCGCGGGTTCCCGGGTTTGGCTGTGTGGCAGATTCCGGGAAAGCAATTGGACAATACGTTCATCAGCAAATCCCAGTTTTTTGGCATGATCTAGGAGATCCTGTGAAGGTTGGTGGGTGTCAACTGCTTCCTGAGACCGGGAAGATGGATGGGAGTCCGGAATGGTTCCCATTGCCGCAAGTGTATGTTCAAACTCCACAAGCTGCCGAATTTGCTCAAGAAACCACGGATCAATTGAAGTGATGGCGTACAGTTCATCTAAAGAAAGTCCAGATCGAAATCCATCGGCAAGATGCCAGAGTCTATCTGCGGTTGGAGTTTGGAGGCAGGAGGTTATGTGGGCCACAAGGTTCTGATCGTTTGGGACAGATGAATATTGCCCATCTAATCCATGGAGAGAATGCAACCCAAAACGATCGATCTCCAATGATCGAATGGCTTTTTGCAGAGCTTCTTTGAATGTCGCGCCCAAAGCCATGGCCTCGCCCACCGATTTCATGTGGGTGGTTAAGGTCGGGTCGCTACCCACAAATTTCTCAAAGGTAAACCGAGGAATCTTAACAACGACATAATCAATCGTTGGTTCAAAAGAGGCCTTGGTGACTTTCGTAATGTCATTGGTAATCTCATCAAGCGTATACCCAACGGCAAGTTTGGCCGCGATTTTGGCAATAGGAAATCCTGTCGCTTTCGAAGCTAAAGCGGAACTTCGGGAGACCCGTGGATTCATCTCAATCACCATCATCTCACCGGTCTCGGGGTGAACGGCAAATTGGATGTTCGATCCACCCGTGTCAACGCCGATCTCACGGATGATCATCACCGCCGCATCCCGCATTCGTTGGTATTCTTTATCACTCAAGGTCATGGCCGGTGCGACCGTGATACTATCCCCGGTATGAACCCCCATTGCGTCTACATTCTCAATAGGACACACAATGACCACATTGTCCTTAAGGTCTCGCATCACCTCCAGTTCGTATTCTTTCCATCCGATAAGCGATTGTTCGACTAACGCTTGTCCGACCGGGCTGGTGGCCAATGCCCAATCTATAAAATTCTCGAATTCTTCCCGGTTGTAGGCAATATTCCCACCAGCACCACCCAAGGTAAATGAAGGCCGGACAATGGCTGGAAAGCCGATTGGTTCCAAGAGTTGAAAGGCTTCCTCGCGGGTGCGGACAGACCCACTGGCAGGGACTTTCAGCCCAATCTGTTGCATAGCCTCTTTAAAGGCTCCCCGATCTTCAGCTTTGTGGATAGCCTCATAGGATGCGCCAATCGTCTGAACCCCATATTTGTCCAGAATCCCTTTTTGAGACAATTCCACCGTTAAATTCAGAGCTGTTTGCCCTCCCATGGTTGGCAAGAGGGAATCTGGGCGATCACGTTCGAAGATTCGCTCTACGACCTCGGTCGTAATGGGTTCGACATAGGTCCGATCGGCCAAATCGGGATCGGTCATGATCGTGGCCGGATTGCTATTCAACAATACGACCTGAAACCCTTCTTCCTTAAGGGCTTTACAGGCTTGCGTTCCCGAATAATCGAACTCACAAGCCTGTCCTATGACAATCGGGCCCGATCCGATCAGAAAAATTTTTTCGATATCGGTTCGTCGAGGCATGTCAGCGGGTTAGGATGTAGGCCGGTGTTGAGCAGAGGGGAATACGGTTGGTTCGGAAGGCAGAGAATCCGGATCGTAATATTTCATAGCTCCAGGGATCCACGCTTCAATATTTTTAATACGGGTAATATCTGACGGGTGAGTGGATAGGAACTCCGGAATAGAATTTTTGGTTCGAAAACAGAATTTCCCGATCATTTTTCTCGGGCATCCGCTCATTCGTTCCCAAAAATCCACGGCCTCTCGTGGATCATAGCCGGCTTTCGCCATTAACTGGAGGCCGATATAATCGGCTTCCGACTCCTGAGCTCGGGAGTTCGGAAGTGATACCCCGACACCATAGGCACTCATGGCTCCCACAGCGACCCCCGGATCGATCCCACCAGCCGCTGCCCCTGCCATAGCGCCTATTTGGCCAATTTGTTCAAGAATGCCACGACTGTATCGCTCGGCCCCGTGGCGTTGGAGGGCATGAGCAACCTCATGTGCCATCACCGTGGCCAATCCTGCTTCGGTTTTCGTCACTTTTAAGATTCCCGTATAGACCGCCACTTTTCCGCCGGGTAACGCGAAGGCGTTAATTTGGTCATCAGCTTGGATAAGGGCAAATTCCCAATTGTATTCGGGTTTTTTAGCTGCCACCGCAATTCGCCTACCTACCCGATTCACCATCATCGTCAGTTCCGGGTCAGAACTTAATCGTGAGTATTTGAGAACCTCTCTAAATGCGGTTAATCCCAGTGTGATTTCTTTCTCTTCTGAAATAAAAACAAGTTGATCCCTGGCCGTCCCAGGAGCTTTGACGCACCCCCCAATCATAGACAGCAAGAGAATCGTAAGGAGGCCACTCACAACTCTTCCTCTTGTTCTCTCCATACTACATGTCGGAAACCAACGTCTCATAAACAAAAAGGCCCTATATTATGGCATCCACAAAAACATGAACTGAGGTGTTCCGCCGTTTAACAAGGTCATTAACGATGGCGGATCAAATGATGGTAGCCCTTTGAGGTATACGGAATCTGAGGCAAAGCTCGAATAAATGTTGGGCTTGTATCCTCCAGCCCGATGATAGGTCACTACCGTGGCTTTTTCGATTTCAGCCTCTTTTTTGGCTAATTCGATGGCATCCTCCAAATACCCCACCTCATCTATTAACCCGACCTGTTCAGCCTGAAGGGCCGAATAGATCCGACCGTCTGCCAGGCGACGGATTTCTCCCTTATCCAAATTTGGACGTCCATCATCAACAACGGTGACAAATTGGTCATACATCCCATCGATGATGTTTTGAAAAATGGCTCGTTCCTCGTCCGTCATGGTTCGAAACGGCGATCCCATGGACTTCTTTGGTCCTGAGGCAATGGTATTGGCTTCGACCCCAATTTTTTCTAAAAGGCCCTCGCCGTTCAAGGATACCATGATCACTCCGACGCTGCCGGTTACGGTAGATGGATGAGCCACGATTTTGTCCGCGGCAACTGCCACATAGTAACCCCCGGAGGTCCCAAGGTCCATAATCGAAGCCACAATGGGAATATCCCGTTTCTTTTTAAACCGACGGATTTCATGGTACACAATATCCGAGGCGGTCACGGTTCCACCCGGACTGTTAATCCGAAGGACAATGGCTTTGAGGTCTTCGTCTTCTTCGGCTTTGGTCAGTTCCTCTTTAATGCGAGTGGTTAAACTCGGTCGATCGACCAATCGATCGAAAAATCCTGAGGGTTTCGCTGAACTCAAAAGGCCTGAGACTTCAATGATCAGGATCTTATCATCACCTGATCCGTCCAGCTTGGTTTCCTCCAAAGGGCCTACCGCAGGGAACAAAGATGGTTGGCTCAGACAACCGGGGAGGAAAACAAAGAGCATGATCGAGAAAAATAATTTATTCATGATAGGTCTTCACCATTTTAAAAAATTCATAAAATAGAGAGGCAGAATCATGCGGGCCAGGAGAAGCTTCAGGATGATACTGAACCGAAAGGATCGGGGTATCGAGACCAATCATTCCTTCGCAACATCCATCGTTTAAACTTCGATGGGTAATCTGCACCCGCCCCCACTTGGTGGGGAATATTCGAGGTTCGAGGCTCTCTTGATCTGTTTTATCAGCTATACCCACCGCAAAATTGTGATTTTGTGAGGTAATTTCGACCTTTCGAGTTCTCAGGTCAAGAACGGGATGGTTGGCACCATGATGGCCAAATTTCAGTTTATGAGCCTTCATGCCCAAAGCCAATCCAAGAATCTGGTGCCCTAAACAGATCCCGAATATCGGCCGCCATCCAATGAGGCGCCGAACGGTTTCAATGGCATAGGGTACGCCCTCCGGGTCGCCGGGACCATTAGATAGTATAATACCATGTGGATCCAGCGCTTGCACTTCTTCCATAGACGTAGAGGCTGGAACAACTTGAACTTGATAACCAATATCGATCAACCGCCTTAATATGTTCTGTTTGACTCCAAAATCCACTACCACTGTTCGATAGGCCTCCCGGTCAAAATTCTGTTTATTTTCTGGTTGATGAACGGAGAGGGTCGGTTTCCAATTCCCGCTTCCCTCCTTCCATTCATAGGGTATTTGGCAGGTAACCTGAGATACTAAATCCCGACCAACAATGGAAGGTGCCCGTCGAACTTGTTGGACCAATCTTTCAGGGTCAAAATTCGTATGAGAGATAATTCCTTGTTGAGATCCGAAATCTCGGAGATGTCTAGTCAACGCCCTGGTATCAATAGCTTGGATTCCTACTACCTGGTGTTGGCTTAAATATTCCTGTAGGGGTTGTCTTGACCGCCAATTGCTTGAAATGGGAGCCGATTCCTTGACAATAAACCCATCAGCCCATAGTCGGTGTGACTCCGCATCTTCGGGATTGATGCCATAGTTTCCGATTTGCGGACAGGTCATAAGGACCATTTGGCCTTTATATGACGGATCGGTCAGAATTTCCTGGTATCCGGTCATGGCGGTGTTAAAGACCACTTCTCCAATCGCTTCGCCTTCGTAGCCCAAAGGCTGCCCCTCAAAAACCATTCCATCCTCAAGTACAAGCAAGGCTTTTTTCACAAATCATTCCTTATAGATTTAATCACACTGACTTTTTTGTGCCGTTCGTGGATGACGATTTTGGAAACATATCCTAAACGTGGCTGGTGGCTAGCCCGAATTGGGAACGAAGTGGACAACGTCCGAGTGCGAGGGTCATGATAACATTAACAAAAGGAAATTCGTCCCGTCAGCCCCTGCCGAAGTTTAAAGACAAACAATCCAATCGCGACACCGACGTTCATCAGGTGTAATGCGCGCACCACCATATGGAGTCGAAAAAATTCGTCGTAGGCAGCTTTTTTATCTAACTCCGTTGTAGCCTCAAACGCGAGTTCTTGCAAGGCCACAGTTTGAGGGCCCAATACCCACATAATAAGGACCGTGATGCAGCCCATGGAGCCGAGGAGAATGGCTTCCGTCGTTGTCAGAGGAAACCCTATTCCTGTGGAGACTTGATTCCGCCAAACTCGTACAGCGGCCATCCCAAATAAGAAGATCACTACCCCCATACTAATTTGGGTGTATCCGTCAAACACGCGACGCAAAAATCGTCCGGCCGGCTCCATGCCAAAAGAATTAAACACTGCAGGGATCACGGCGGCAATAATCATCAAGAGTCCACCAATGACAATGGCGAGTCCCAAGAGTTCACAATAGAAGATCATCCATTGCCATTGAAATTTCTGCTTAGGCACGATTCGTGAGGTTTCAGCGCGATTCATAGACCACTGTCCCACCGACGACGGTTGCAATCACCCTTCCCCGGACATTCCATCCGGCGAAGGGAGTATTCCGGCTTTTAGAATGAAACTTATTCGGATCGACCACCCAAGCAGCATCCGGATTAATGAGGGCAACATCCGCATCCGCGCCAGGAGCAAGGGTTCCTTTGTTCAGTCCAAAGGCTCGGGCTGGCTCCACAGTCAGTTTTGATATGGCCGTTTCTAAAGTCAACACGCCTTCCTGAACCAATACGAGGGTGAGAGGTAAAGCCGTTTCGAACCCGACAATTCCAAAGGGAGCCGTATCAAATTCCAATTGTTTTTCTTGAACAGCATGGGGCGCGTGATCCGTAGCAATGGCATCAATGGTTCCATCGGCCAAGCCCTGCTTCAAGGCTTCGATATCCTCCATTGTTCTTAAAGGAGGATTCATTTTGGTATTAGAATCGAACGTACGCGTGGCTTCTTCCGTAAGCGAAAAATGATGGGGACAGACCTCTGCCGTCACCTGTATGCCCCGATCTTTTGCATCTCGAGTCAGACGCACCGACCCCGCTGTACTGAGATGAGCTAAATGCACCTGTGCACCGGTCAACTCCGCGAGAGAAAGGTTTCGGGCAACCATCACCTCTTCCGAGGCACCAGGAATTCCGGGAACCCCTAATTCTGTCGAGACTATACCTTCGTTCATACAGCCCCCTGCTGCGAGATGAAGGTCCTCGCAATGATCAATCACCGGCATACCAAAAGCTTGGGCATATTCCATGGCGCGGCGCATGACCAGGCTATTCATAACCGGTCGTCCGTCATCTGAAATAGCGACACAGCCTGCTTCCGACAACTCCCCGATTTCAGCGAGCTCTTGGCCCTCAGATCCTTTGGTAATGGCACCAATGGGAAATACATTGGCTTTCTTGGCCAAGGCGGCTTTTGACAGAATAAATTCGGTGACCGCCTGATTATCGTTGACGGGATTGGTGTTGGGCATACAACAGATGGAGGTGAATCCTCCAGCGACAGCGGATGCCGTCCCCGTGGCAATGGTTTCTTTGTACTCAAAGCCGGGTTCCCGTAAATGCACGTGCAAGTCGACGAATCCGGGGACAACTAAGAGCCCCTTGGCGTCAAGAACGGTAAGTGATTGAGTGTCCTTTTCGCTCTTGAAAATATCTTGGCCAACGGATTGAATAATGCCGTTTTCAATTAAGATATCTCCCTGACCCTGGTATCGTCCCGGATCCAGAATTTGCCCACCTCGAATGAGAAGAGTCATAGATGAAATATCCTCAGGTTAAAGTGAAATTCTTAGTATTTGGCGTTCTTTCTTACCCGGAACCAGAAAGCAAATACATCAGACCCATTCGCACGGCGACACCATTGGCCACTTGATCCAAGATCACCGCAGCAGGACTATCGGCAACTTCTGGGGCTATTTCAACTCCTCGATTTAACGGGCCAGGGTGCATGACCATGACGTCTGATTTGGCCTGCTTCATTCGTTCCTGCGTGAGACTGTAAAGACGGGCGTATTCTCGAATGCTTGGAAAAAGCGCGCGTCCAGCCCTTTCCAGCTGGAGTCGCAGCATGATGATCACATCAACATCAATGAGCCCCTCATCACAATTAAAAAAAATCTGAACGCCAAGTCTTTCAAGAAAGCGGGGAATCATGGTTGGCGGAGCCACGACACGAACTTCCGCTCCAATCTTGGTCAAAGCATAGATATTTGATCGGGCGACCCGACTGTGGGCGATGTCGCCGATGATGGCCACTTTCAATCGCTGAAGGTCTGGTTTTCTTTCTTTGATGGTAAATAAATCTAGCAATCCTTGTGTTGGGTGTTCATGCCAGCCGTCTCCAGCGTTGATCACCGACGATCTGACGCCACGGGATAATGTGTCGGCGGCGCCTGGTGAAGAATGTCGTAAAACAATAATATCGGCCTGCATCGATTCAATGTTTCTGGCCGTATCAAGCAGCGTCTCTCCCTTGGTAATACTGCTGGTGGTTGGAGAAAAATTAATAACATCGGCGCTCAGTCGCTTTGCCGCAAGTTCGAACGACGTTCGGGTACGGGTACTGGGCTCGAAAAACAAATTGACGACGGTTTTCCCCCGTAACGCGGGCACCTTTTTGATTTCCCGGCCACTGACTTCCTTGAACGACTCAGAGGTATCTAAAATAAGCCGAATCTCATCGGCGGAAAGTGAGGACAGGTTGAGAAGGTCTTTGTGCTTGAGGCCCATACGTAATTAGTCAGGAATAACGGCAACGCGATCTTCTTGTCCTAACTCCTCCAGAAAAACTCGTACCACCTCGTCCCGGGCGGTTGGAACATTTTTGCCAATATAGTTGGCTCTGATCGGGAGTTGACGGTGCCCTCGGTCAATTAACACGGCAAGTTGGATTTCAGCTGGCCGGCCTAAGTCGATGAGGGCGTCCATGGCTGATCGAATCGTTCTGCCCGTAAATAACACATCATCGATTAATACAATTGCCATCTCAGAAATATCGAACGGTATGAGTGTTTTTTTAACTTCCGGTTGTTCCTGACGGAGGGAGAGGTCATCCCGATATAGCGTGATATCTAATTCCCCCAAGGGAACATCCACGTGTTCAATGTCACGGATTCGGGACACCAACCGTTGAGCCAAATAGACACCTCCAGTTCGAATCCCCACTAAGGCCACATTTTGAGTTCCTTTGTTGCGCTCTAGTATCTCATGGCTCACCCGGGTCAAGGCACGAGCCATGTCTTGGCTATCCATGATGATTTTTTCTTGCTTGGGAGGAAGGTTGATGTTTACGTTCATTGGGTAATCACGCCAAAAAAAAACCTTCTCGGCCATTAACGAGAAGGTTTAATTTTCACATTTGGCCAACGGCTCGGCCACATTTTGCTTTCTCCTTACCCACCTCACAGGATGGGGGTTAAAGGTTATTTCATCCTAGGCGTCAGACGGTGAATGTGTCAAGGTATTCCTCATGGGAAATGCTTTAAGGGCGGTTTCGGGGCTCGGGTTTTAAGTTTCGGGTAAGAAAACTGGAACCTTACCCAACGAAACCAGAAAACCAAACTTCCCGCTGCTGATGACACTTACCGATTTTTTCTAAAAACAAAAACCGTTAAATCGGGGTTAATCCGGGCCTTGGGAAGAATGGCCTGATGGAGATGAAACGTCGGAAGGGCGCTAACGTTCTCACCAAAAATGAGCTCCATATGGTTGCGATTTGCCCATTCCGCGAAATAAGAGGGGCCAACAACAAAGGCTATTCCTCCTGGGTCTAACAGGCTATTGATATTGTTCGCGGTTTCACCAAGTGTTTGGTGATCCTGAAAGTGGGCAAAAGGTACCCAAAGGAATACCATATCGTAGGATTGATTAAGACAAGTCTGCCAATGTTGCGAAGATGGTAAAAAGACTATGGTATCAATCCAATCCAATTTTTGGTGGCGGGCGAGGATATTCCATAGGTTTTGGGCTTGTTTTTGAGCCCATTGAGGAGACGTATACAAGACGGTGATGTTTCTTTGACGCTCAAAGCGCAGGCAGGAACCAATCGCCGCATCGCATTGAGAGATGAGGATGTGGTTTGCGGACATCATTTGCGCTTTGAGGCTGGGATTGCCGTCCAGGAGGTCATCGAAATAATCCATCGCGAACGGTTGACTCTCTTTTTCACCGATGACAGTCTCGTCATCTGGATATAAAAGAGTTGTGGAAAAAGCCTCGCCTGGCTGGACTTTTGGAGAACCCTCAGGGAATAGTTGATGCCAGGTTGGAAACGTCTGTGGTGATGGATTCGGTTGGGGTTGAGATCCAATTCCCCAAGAGGAATTGATAGGAAATTCCCGGGTTTTCACGCCATCCGACAACACAAGGTTGGCATCCTTTACGGTCACACTTTGACCGTAAGGGGCAATCCCCTGAGGAAGTGAGCGAAAATAAGACAGTCCTGACGGATCATCAGCAAGCGTGGCTTTTTGAACTACCCCCTGCTTTATCGTCAGGCACAACTTTTTTGTAGGATCAAAATAGCGTAAAGGTGGATCAACACATGGCAGCCAGGACACTTCCTCTGAATGGGTCGGATCAAGAAAAACGGAAAGGGGCTCTTTTGATGATGCCGGAACCGAACCCGTAAAAAATTGGCTGAACAGGCGAAACGCCCCTTCGGAAGGGTAAACGGGAATCCCACGATAGTGCAATGGAAGCGGATCGCTGGGATTTTGATCGTCATACAGCCCACGAATCAGTTCAAAGGTTGCGCTACCGGTACCTGGCAGCAAAGACAAAAACAGCTCCACCACTGGAAGATAATCGATTCGCTCCCAATGCATCCGGCTCATGCAGGACATGAATTTGGCTCCATCGAACCGACCTTCGTGGAGGACAAAAAATGCATCTTTTCGTTGGCGAATGGTTGCGCGTCCTGACTGGTCAATTAACAGGTCTTCGTCACTGTAAAAAAAGCGTATGTGTTCGTAGGAAACATTCATCGCCCGTGCTGCCATCATGCGAAGATCGTCTCGGGTCAGCCGTTCCCAACCTGGGCGGGTCGAGAGATCCAGTAATGTGCTATTCACGAGGCCTTCCGGGCGTATTCCGACCCATTCTCCCCATTCCAAATGTAATCGGGCTTCCCCAAGAATGGTCTGTCCAGCAGCCGTGTGGCGCCATTCGCACTCATGCAAGGGATGTCCATTGGGATCGGTCATTAAAAACCGGCGGTTCTCAGGGCCGTAGAAAACAAGATGACCACCTGGTTGGCGATGGACTCGTCCCCCAGCACCGGTAAAGTCTTTTACAAAGCGGAAATTCCCTGGAAGGACAACAATCCCAGGTTGTTCTAAAACGGATTTGATGAAGGGAGACAGTTGTTCCACTATTGCAATCGTCGATGGGAGTGATGGAAATCCTACTCTGGATTACCGAGAGGAAAAACAGTTGGCAGGAGAGGAAAGGCCCCCCGAAGATTAAGAATTATTCTCGTATTTGACCCGAACCAAACACCACGAATTTCGAGCATGTCAAATCTTCTAAGCCCATGGGCCCCCTTGCATGAATCCGAGTTGTGCTAATGCCAATTTCAGCGCCCAAACCAAATTCATAGCCGTCGCTCAGTCTCGTGGAGGCATTCACCATCACCGCACTGGAATCGACTTCACGAAGAAATCGTAGGGCGCGATTATAGTCTTTGGTAATAATGGTTTCTGTATGTTGAGACCCATGGGTCTCAATATGGTCCATAGCCTGTTCCATGTCTTTGACAACTTTAATAGCCAGGATTAGGGAGAGGTACTCTTTGCCAAAATCCTCATCCTCTACGGGCTTGGCTTGTGGAATGAATGTACAGGTTTTGGGACACCCTCGAATTTCGACGCCGGCTTCGAGTAATTGAGGGCCTAGGCTGGTGAGAAAATTTCGGGCAATTTTCTCATGAACCAACAGCGT